>NZ_PPEI02000002.1:0-983149 GCF_002899895.1 Chryseobacterium oncorhynchi | reverse complement strand
GTGAGCGCGAAAGGATTCGAACCTTTGACCGTCTGCTTAGAAGGCAGATGCTCTATCCAGCTGAGCTACGCACCCATTTGTAATTTTGAAAAAATTACTAAAACAGTCGGGGCGGCAGGATTCGAACCTGCGACCTCCTGGTCCCAAACCAGGCGCGATGACCGGACTACGCTACGCCCCGAGATGGCCATCAATAACGAATTTTACATCGTTTTTGGGGTTGCAAAGTTGCAATACTTTTTGGAATAAAAAAAATAAAATGATAAGAATTTTTAATTATTTTTTTGTGAAGACTTTTGATTGTCTTTATTGAGTTAATAACCATGGATTTATGATGTATGCTATTTTTTATTTTTTAAACTATGATGAAGAAATAGAGCAAAAGATAGCAAGGGCAGAATTTTTAAAATGAATAAAATTATTAAGTCAGCACAAAAGGAGGAAAGTTAATTCATGAGCTTCTTTTTCTAATCTAAGAATACTAAAATCCTCCTTAATTCCTATATTTGCCGGATGAAACGATTAATGTTGATGAGCTTACTTTTTCCGGTAATCATGTTTTCTCAAACAAGCGGAAAAGTAATTAAAATTTCAGATGGAGATACTATTACCTTACTTTTAAAAGGAAACGAACAAAAAAAGCTAAGACTTGCTGAGGTGGATTGTCCGGAAAGTGGACAGCCGTTTGGTAAAAATGCCAAGCAGTTTACCTCAGCTCAGGTATTTGGTAAAACAGTTAAATTTATTGAAACCAATAAAGACCGCTATGGCCGTTCCGTAGCCAAGGTCTACTATGATAATGGCAAGTACCTTTCAAAAGAGCTGATAAAAGCAGGAATGGGGTGGTGGTACTTCTCTTATTCCAAAGATGCTTCTCTGGGACAATTACAGCAAAATGCACAACGTACTAAGATTGGTCTTTGGCAAGATGTTCATGCGATGGCTCCATGGGAGTACAGGAAAATGAAGAGGGAGCAGCGAAGTAAAAAAAATCAAGTTGCCAAAAATTAATAATAGAAATATTGGCTGAAGTGGATTTTACTTTATAATATTCATTTAATAATTCTTTTGAAGATAAACTAAAAGTGTATTGAATTCGTTTTGTAACATTTTGTTTTATAGTGGTTTGTAATTATTCGTACTCTTTTTTCTAACTATTCATACTCATTTTTTTAGATAAATAAGGTCGAATATTTTTATTCGGTCGCATAAGAGGTTTTACTTTTTCAAATTTGTATCGAAATAATTTTATAACATTAAATAACAATACAATGAAAACTTCATTCACCTTTTTAGCAGTTCTATTATTAATCAGCAGTTTTTCTTTTGGGCAAGATTTCTCCAAGAAAATTGATTCCATCGTAAAGGATAATTATCAAAAGAATCCTGGTGTAGGAATTAGTGTTGGGTTTATCAACAACAATAAAGAATTTTTCACAGCATATGGTAAGCTGAGTAAAGAAAGCAAAGTTGATATTGATAAAAATTCCATTTTCGAAATTGCTTCTATTACTAAAATTTTGACTTCCAATTTAATTGCGCAGGCTGTTATTGATCATAAATTTAAAGTAGATGATTATATTGACAACTATCTACCAAAAAGATATGTTTTAAACGCGAATCTTAAAAACAAGATAAAAATTTCAGATCTGGCATCTCATCAATCAGGCTTACCTGACTTGGATTTTGGAAAATTAATGGAATTGAATCCACAGCAGCCTGTAAGTAGTGTTACTGAGAAATCTTTGGCTTCTATGATCAATAGCTGTACTGAACTTATTGACTATGGGAAGTTTCGTTATTCTACCATTGGATATACTTTAATGGGAGAAATCCTGGAAACAGTGTACGGTAAAAGTTATGATGAAATAATCCGTGAGAAAATAATTCAGCCTTTAAAAATGAGAAATACATTCACAAAGGAATTTAATGTGAAAAATAAAACAACAGGTTACAATCCTGATGGTGGTGCTCAGGAATTTTTCAAATGGAACGTTACTGCACCTGCCGGATTGGTAAAATCAAATGCTTCTGATATGGTAATCTATTTGAAAGCAATTTTAAACCAAGGAAATCCTATATCTGAAGCTGCATTAATAACAGAAAAGATCTATTATAAAGATGAAAAAAGAGAAATGGGGTTAGGGCTTGGCATTAGTACTGATGATCAGAATACAATCTATTTAAAGTCTGGAGACTCTATGGGACAATCTTCAATCATCTGCTACAATAGGGCTAAAAAATGGGGATTTATCATTCTTTTAAACCAAAGAAACTCAAAAATGAGACAAAACCTACTCAATACAATCTATGATAAAGTTTTGAAATAGATTGTAGATTTAAAGAAAAAAACCGCTTCAACATTTGAAGCGGTTTTTTTATGATGATATTGATAAAGTGTATTGTAGCCTTTAAAAATTCATTAATATTGTTTAAAATATTAAGAATACACATTGCGTGTATTTTTGAGCTCATAGCACTTTTAAGTTCATTATACTTATACAAAAAAATAATAGAGATGAAATCTATAATAATATCTGTATTTATTACTTTCTTTTCAATTACATTAGTTTTTTCGCAGGCTTCTGAAAGGAAATTTGTATCCATTAACAATAAACAAATGGCATATAAAACCTTTGGGCTTGATGAAAGAAAAGCTAATGAGCCAATTGTAGTCTTTGAAAGTGGACTAGGCTCAGGTGGTGGTGGTTATGGGAGTTTGTTCCCTTTTATTCAAAAAAAATATCCAGGAATAGTTTATGATAGAAATGGAATTGGAGAATCGGAAATTGATACTTCTATAAAAACAGATGAAGATGTTATAAAAAGACTTCACGATTTGTTAGCAGCTTTGAAAATAAGCCCACCTTATTTATTAGTAGGACACTCGATAGGCGGGCCGTTTATACGTTTGTACGCTTCAATGTATCCAAATGAAGTTTGTGGTCTGTTTTTCATAGATCCAACAGATTTTATGCTTACAAAAGATGAAGACAGCAAAGTGAAAATAAATACATCAAGCTCAACAGGGTATAGAGAATTATTTGAGATAAATCTTAAAAATATCATCAATGATAGCTCAACATCAGAGGGTTTTCGAAATGAAGCAAAGAGAGAGTTGAATGAGAATTCACCGGAGTTCTTTAAAAGGTACAAATCTTTACAGCCTCTTAAAGATATTCCTGTAACCGTAATGATTTCATATAACAAACATATTGAAGATTATGAAACAAAAATGAACGAAAAACTGAAATTAGGGATCAATTTAGCCCCGTGGTGGAAAGAGTTGGATGAATTAAGAATAAAGCATTATGCAGAGATGATAAAAAACAATAGCAATAGTCAGCTTATCCTGTTACCGCGTTACAGCCATGGAATACACCAGCAGGATCCCAAAATTGTAGCAAAAGCTTTAAATGATACATACGAAAAATGTCTAGCTTCCTTAAAGAAATAAGTAGGAATAATAATAGGTATCGTAATTTTTAGAGTGAAGTAGATTTTTGACAATGAATGGAAATTCTAGAGAACCATATATAAAAAAATAACGCCATTCAAAACATATGTTTTAAATGGCGTTATTTGTGAGCGCGAAAGGATTCGAACCTTTGACCGTCTGCTTAGAAGGCAGATGCTCTATCCAGCTGAGCTACGCACCCATTTGTAATTTTGAAAAAATTACTAAAACAGTCGGGGCGGCAGGATTCGAACCTGCGACCTCCTGGTCCCAAACCAGGCGCGATGACCGGACTACGCTACGCCCCGAATATATAAGAGTGCGGAGGGTAAGGGATTCGAACCCTTGCGACACTTTCGCGTCGACAGTTTAGCAAACTGCTCCATTAACCACTCTGGCAACCCTCCTTTTTGTTTATTTTTTAATGATCGTTGTTCCGTTATTGCGAGTGCAAATATAGAATAGATTTCTTTATTTACCAAATAAAATTCAAGAAAAATTTGTGTATTTTTGAGGTAATAAATCATTCAAAAACCAAACTGATGCGTAAAACATTATATATCATCGGATTAAGCACATTCGTTTTTTCATGTACTTCCCAGCAAAATGTAAAAAAAAATACATACAAACCGAAAACTCCAGTGGTACAGCCAAAAACTGTAGTTAAAACACAAACTCAGGAAGCTCCAAAACCAAAAATTACAAACGAGCACGGAGTAGAATTTTTTACTACTAATATAGCTGACGCAACAAAAAATGATAATACGGCAAGTTACGGTTCTATTGTATCTGCAAAACCGGCCGGATATAAAGTAGTAAAAACTTATTTTCCTGCCGTTGCTCAGAATTTCAGACAGCGTTACCTTATATTACATTATACAGCACTTCCGGATGACAAATCCATTACAGTCCTTACACAACAGGCTGTAAGTGCCCATTATCTGGTAAATAATACCGGAGACAATGAAATCTATCAACTGGTGGATGAGAATAAGCGTGCCTACCATGCAGGAGTGAGCTCTTGGAGAAGCGATAAAAATCTTAACGATACTTCCATCGGAATTGAAATTGTGAATGCAGGTTTCCCTAACGGAACAGGTACAAGAGTATTTGCTCCTTTTAGTGACGATCAGGTAAGAAAAGTAGCAGCATTGGCAAAGGATATTATTACAAGATATCAAATTCCGGCAACTAATGTTCTTGCTCATGCAGATATTGCCCCTACAAGAAAGCAGGATCCGGGTCCAATGTTCCCTTGGAAAAAGCTTTATGATGAGTATCAAATAGGGATGTGGTATGACCAAGCTACCAAGCAGGATTACTTTGATCTTGCACAGGAAGACTTTGCTGTAAAATATAGTGATCCATCATTTATTTTCGGTATTCAGACTGCATTGCAAAAATTCGGATATGGAGTAGAACCTAGTGGAAAATGGGATGATGCTACCAAGAAGACGATTGAAGCATTTCAGTATCACTTCCGTCCACAAAATTATGACGGAATCATGGATGCCGAGACATGGGCAATACTGCAAGCTTTAAACGTAAAATATTCAATAAAATAAATATCAAGTAAAGCGCATCGGTTAGATGCGTTTTTGCTATCTTTAAACGATCAAAAACAGTAAAATATCTGTAATGGAAAATTTCAGAAAAGAGAGTGATCTATTAGGCGAATTGAACGTGCCTTTAGATGCTTATTATGGGGTTCAGACACAAAGAGCAATCAATAATTTCAAGATTTCGGGACAGCTTTTGTCTTCATATCCGGATTTTATCAAAGGATTGGCTTTTGTAAAAAAAGCAGCCGCAAAAACAAACTATGAATTAGGTCTTCTTGAAGAAAGCCTGTATTTCAAGATAGCAGAAGCGTGCGACGAAATTGTAGATGGGAAATATCATGACCAGTTTCCGGTAGACATGATTCAAGGTGGGGCAGGAACTTCAATCAATATGAATGCGAATGAAGTAATTGCTAACGTTGTATTAGAAAAATTAGGAAAAAATAAAGGCGAGTACGAATTTTGCTCACCAAATGATCATATCAACCTTTCGCAGTCTACCAATGACGCTTATCCTACAGCAATCAAAATGGGATTGTTGCAGATGAATATCGGTCTGGTAGAAAAACTAGAAAAAATTATAGCAGCTTTCCGTGCAAAAGGAGAAGAATTTCAGGATGTTATTAAAATGGGACGTACACAGCTTCAGGATGCTGTTCCCATGACATTAGGACAGGAATTTGAAGCCTACGCAGCCACTTTGGAAGAAGATATTTCCAAGCTGAATAATAATGCAAGCCTTTTTGTAGAGGTTAACATGGGAGCAACAGCTATCGGAACAGGATTAAATGCTCCGGTAGGTTATGCCGTTCTTTGTGCTAAAAATCTGGCTCAGATTACAGGTTACCCGGTTATTTCTGCACCTAACTTGGTGGAGGCAACTCCGGATACCGGATCTTATGTGATTTATTCTTCTGCGATGAAGCGTCTTGCAGTAAAACTATCTAAAATCTGTAATGATTTAAGACTACTTTCATCAGGACCAAGAGCAGGATTGTTCGAAATCAATCTTCCTCCAATGCAGCCAGGCTCATCCATTATGCCAGGGAAAGTAAACCCTGTTATTCCGGAAGTAGTAAACCAGGTTTGCTTTAAGGTGTTTGGAAATGATCTGACAGTAACTTTTGCAGCAGAAGCAGGACAACTACAACTTAACGTAATGGAGCCGGTACTTTCCCATGCCATTATGGAAAACATCAATTTCCTTTGCAATGCGTTGGATACCCTTCGTGAAAAATGTGTAGTAGGAATTACAGCCAACAAAGAAGTGTGCCTGAACATGGTAAAACACAGCATTGGAATTGTAACAGCTCTTAACCCTTACATCGGCTACAAACAATCCACAGAGATTGCAAAAGAAGCACTAGAAACAGGAAAAAGCGTTTACAACCTTGTATTGGAAAAAGGAATTCTTTCCCAGGAAAAACTGGACGAAATCCTTGATCCGAAAAACATGCTGAAACCGCATAACAAATAACATAAAATAAGTGTTAAGTGGCAGCTTTATGTCACTTAGCACTTATTATTCAACATTTATAAAATAATTCGTGAGGTTTTTAATCATTATTCCTGCCCACAACGAAGAGCAGAACCTCTCATTCACTCTGGATTCCTTGCAGCAGCAAAGTAGCAGGGACTTTAAAGTAGTGGTCGTTAATGACGGTTCCACTGATAAGACACCTGAAGTCATCAGAAAATATACAGAGAGTGATTCCCGTTTTGAAACCATTAATCTTCAAAAATCAGAGCATCAGCCCGGATCTAAGGTTGTTCATGCCTTTAAAAACGGCTTACAGACCCAATCTCTTGATGAGTTTGATATCATTTGTAAATTTGATGCCGATATTATTCTACCTGAAAATTATCTAGAAGCTGTAGCTAATGCCTTTATAAACAATCCAAAATATGGGTTAGTAGGAGGGTTGCTCTATGTAGAAAAAGAGGGAAACTGGGTGTACGAGGGAAATTCCAATAAACACCATGTAAGAGGTCCAATGAAAGCGTATCGAAAGGAATGCTTTGTTCAAATGGGTGGTTTAAGGGAAACCTTAGGCTGGGATAATATAGACTCCATACTGTTGGAACACTTGGGATGGAAAGAAGTTGTCTTACCGGAACTTCATGTAAAGCTGATCAAGGTAAAAGGCGCAGACTATACCATACGACCTGCCGATTATTATGGTCGATACTTTTATTTCCTAGGATTAAGTAGATTTCTGGCCTATATTGCCTCTTCAAAAGAAGCAATGAAAAGTAAGTCACCATCGTTTTTCTTTGATATTATTAATGCTTATGAAACCTGCAAATCTCAAAAGCTGGAATTGAAAATCACAAAAGAAGAACAAAAAGCAGTCAATGATCAACGTTGGAGAATGTTGAAGAAAAAATGGCTGAAGATATAGAGGAGAGTTGGAAAATCACAGAATAGAAAATGATTTAAAGTGGTTTTCGAAATCTTATCAATATCAATAGGAGTGGGCTTTAACCCATTTAATAATAAAACAAAAATTCAATTGGCCAAAGCCAAAACTATCTAATCCAATTAATCAGTGAAAAAAATAGCCTACATAGAAATTGACACCCATGCAGAAATAGCACAGGCCTTTATGAATATCATGGAGGGAAATCAACATTTCAGTGTAGATTATTATTATTCAAAAAAAATCAAGGATCAGATCAATGAATCTGATGCAGCCGTATTTCTTTCGGATAGTTCTATGATTTTAGATCAGCTGAAAACCAAGAAATATGATTTGGTTATTATTGGAACTGTTCATCGTTTTTTCAATACATTTTTAGCCGTAACAAAAAAATACAATACCGCTATTGTTACACATAATCTGAACTTTACAAAAGCTTCAAGACTTGATTTGATAAAAAGTGTATTCAAAGGAGATATCATGTACAGGTTGAAACTTTGGTGGAAAGAAGGCTTGCTTTACTCAACCAAGGTATATCAGAAATCCGGATCTCTTGTTGTATTGGATGAGGCATTGATTTCAGACAGATATCAGTTTTTACCTCTTTTTTATACAAAAACCTTTGATAAAACTGAAAATGAAAATCGGGTTATTGTTATTCCTGGAGGTGTTTCGCAGAAAAGGAGGGATTATAATCATATTTTTAAAACCATTCAGGAAATAGGAGTAGGTATGAACTGTGAATTTGTTTTCCTTGGTAAAGCAAAGGATCACGAATTAAAACAACTTGAAAACTTATCCTCAACATTACCCCAAAATATCACAATTACTTATTTTTCAGAAAGAGTTTCTGTAGGAGACTTTGAGAAATGGATGCAAAAAGCTGATGTTCTTTGGTGTCCTATTCAACAAGAAACAGAATTTTTCAGCATCAAGGAGGTTTATGGAAAGACCAAGATGACAGGAAACCTTGGAGACGCTATTGCCTATGGAAAACTGGCTGTTTTTCCTAATAACTATCCCTCAAAACTAGATTTTATTCTGCCTGAAAAAGAAAGCATTCAAGAGCAATTGAATGAGCTTTCAAATAATTATTTTGACTTCCAAAAAAGCTATGGCAAAGAAGAAATCCAAAAAAGATTAGAACAGCTATTGAATAAGCTTATTTCCAAATAAAAGTCTTTTTTGAATCTGAATTTAATCCTCCCGGCTTTCTTAGTTTCATTATTTAAACTTAAAAATACTCTTAATAAACCTGGCGTTCAGGTAATCTTCTATCGGGAATATCTTTGTAAAGTAATTTCCTACATAGATCAACGCTAAAACTACAGCTGGTTTATAAATCAGATTGATGAAATTGCTGTGGAAATTAGGTAAAACAATAGCTACTGTAATAGCTAGAGTACAGATAATGGAAACAAAGATCATTTCAATCGTCAAAGGCGAAACCTTAAATACAAAGTAGTTGAAGACAATCTTAACCACATTGTAAATGGTTAGAGAAATTGCGGTAGATAAAGCAATTCCAATAAGCTTCAGATCTGTGTTTTTGATGAAATAATAATTCAGTCCAATCGTTAATCCTGCCAATAAAAGCATCACCAGAATATTGAATCTGTAATATTTTGAAAGTGAAATAATATTTCCATTGAATCCGGTTGCCAGATCTATTAAAACCGCAGAACCCCAGATCCATACTACAGGTTCGTATTCCCTAAGCATTGTCCCGTTTTTGGGCATAAACTGAGTAAGATAAGGGAATCCAACCATGATGCATGAGAATAGAACAGCGCCTAAAAAGTATAAAGATAACGAGGTTTTCTTGTGAAACCTGTCTAGTTCCTCCATGTCTCCATCAGCCAGTGTCTTGTTGATGATAGGAGCAGAAATATTGAACAACCCCAGCTGTGGGATTGAAATCAAGGAGATTAAGGCATACAGGACAGAATAAATTCCAACCTCTTCCATACCCATAAATTCCCCAATCATAAAACTATTAATGGCCAGATAATTTCCAAAAGTTCCCAAAAATCCAAAGAAGCTATAATTGAAAAATTGCTGCCAGAAATTATTTTTCTTGAAGTAATCCGTATTGAAATCGAGCTGAATTTTTTCCAGCTTGTTAGTATAGTAAATATACCCGAAAAGCATCAGGGTAAATATGCCAAAGAAAAATGCAAATGCAATCTTTTGAGATAAAGCAAAATAATAAAACAGACAGAAAGCTCCAAGATTGGCTATTTTCGGAAATAAATTGTCGAAAATATTAGAGACAACAATCCTTTTGTAATTGGATGTATATTTATTGAAAATAGCACAGAATGAAAGAATTAAAATCAAAGGAAGGATCATTTCCTTAATCTTCCATGCTTCCGAATGTCTGAATTTTGGATAAAAATAAGGCAGTATAAAAAATACAGCCGTAAAAATAAGAAAGTTAACAAAAACAGTAAGTAATGATAGCGATAACATATTCTGTTTTTTGCCATCCTTTTCTACTGTGTGAAAAAACTTCACATTGGAATAGGAGATACCCAATACCACAAAAGGAACCAACATTTCAGCAGTAGGAAGGATATAGCGAAGCTTTCCGTAAAATTCAAAATCATTAGGAAAAATGAATATTGCGGAAACTGTGCCCAGCAAAAAACCAATATAACCGATAATGGAATATTTGAAGCCTTGTCTCGCTACTACACTCATAAAGTTGTTTTAAGGGTTTTTAGGTATAAAAATAATATTGTTGATGTACTGAGTTTTATTTTTTTCGTCGTTTGTATTTTGTAGCAGAATGTCTTCCGTAAGTGTTTCCAGGATGAAGCTTTCTCTGTTAAGGTACTTTGCTTCATATCCCCAGTCTTTTACTTTAGAGATTTCATTCCATATTGGTGTTTGGTGGTGTCTTTGTTCCATCTCAACCATAAGGGTTGGAAGAAACTGTTTGATGGTTTCGCTGGCTCCCAAAAGAGTCTTTATTTCATTTCCTTCAACGTCAATCTTGATGAAATCTAATCTGCTGAAGTGTTCTATGGCTGCCCATTCGTCTAGCTTGATGACCTTTACCTTTTCGGTGTAGCTTTTTTCTTCACCTTTTTCTTTGTAAGAGGTATTTAAAGTCCCACGAGAAGCAATCGTTTTTCCATTGATAATCGGAACCTTAAACTCGGCTACCGTATTCTCATCAGAAAGCGCTAAAGGGAGTATTCTCATAGTTGGGAATAGCCTTTTCAATCTTCTATAAAGCCTTTTGTTAGGTTCAAAAGCATAGATATGCTCATGATCCAATTTATTCTCCAGTTGATATAAGAAAGTCCCTACATTGGCACCAATATCCAGTATAATAGCACTTTTAGGAAGGTATTCCTTGATCCATACCAGTTCTGGTTCTACATTGCGTTCCGAAAAATTATCTTTATTAAGATTATTTAGGGTCTTAAAATATCTTTTTTTGTAAAAATTCGGACTTATATATTGTAGTTTTTCTGCAATTTTTTGGTATAAAGACATCCTTAGCTTTTTGACGAATAGCAAAGATAAACAAAAATGTAAAACTTATCTTAAAAAATGTTAAATATAATCTGTTGATTTTCAATGAAAAGGCTTTGCTGGCTGTTTTTCATAAAAAATGAGTTTTAACAGGTTATTGATTTGTCACATAGACACCTCTGGTTAGCGAACGGTAAGTAAAAAAGATTTAAATTAAAAAAATAAGGGGTAAGTATTTTGATGCTTAAAATTAATGTAGGGAATTCCAAACAATGAAATTCCCTAGAATATTTTAATAATATGAGTAAATTAGTTAAAAGGCGTATTCAAAAAATCATTAAACGGTTTCATCAGTTTAAAGATCTTAGTCATTGTTTTTACTGCATTTTTGTCCAGAACCTCTTCGTCTTTTAGATGATGTAGTACGATAAAGTTTTTAAGCTTTAAATATTCAGCCATTGGATCTTCCTTTTCAAAACCTTGAGGGATTTTTTTCAGTTTATCATCCTGATCAAGTTCTGGGAAATATTTTTTAAAATCTTTATTGTTTAGAATTTTAAGGAAATCATCGCCATATAATGATACTTCCTTTCGTACTTCTTTCAATACAGAAGATTCAGGCATATAGATTCCCCCTGCTAAAAATGATTTGCCAGGTTCCAGATGAAGATAGTATCCTCCTTTCTGATTTCCTTTGCCCATTCCTAGGGAAGCCCCAAAATTGGTTTTATAAGGAATTTTATCCTTTGAAAACCGGGTGTCACGATAAATTCTAAATAATGCTTTTTTGCTGTCGATTTTAGCAAGCTCTTCATCAAAATCGGACATTTCCCTGATCAGGTCATCCAGAAAAGAAATAATGTTTTCCTGGGAATCTGTATACAGGTTTTTATTTTCATTGAACCATTCACGGTTATTGTTGCTGCTTAGTTTTTTTAGAAAATCAAATGTTTGGGGAGAAATACTGGCTGACATATAGTATTGGTGTTTTTATTTTGGTTGGTTTTACTGGGGATTTGTGCTTTTTGGAATTCTTTCTTCTTTCTTATTTTGAACCTTATCTCCTGAATTTCAAAATCATTCCAGTATTCAAATTTACATAATAAGGAAGAAAATCAAAATAAAAAAGTACAATTATGTGGTTTTGTTTGAAAATTCATAAATAGTACCAAAAAAATCAATCTACTTTAATAAAAAAAAATATTGTTTAGCAAGTTCTTAATTATAGAGGCGTTTTTTTGGGTTTTATTTTTTAAAAATTAAGAAAATATTAAAGAATTGTGAATTTAAGATTGTATATTTAAAACTTTGTTTAAAAACAAGTCAAATATTTATTGTATCTTTGCAAAAATTTTAAAATAGTTAATGAATTTATTTACGGAAACCAATTTAAGTCCTGATATCCTTAAGGCAATTGGCGAACTGGGCTACGAAAGCCCAACAGAAATCCAAAAACAGACTATCCCTTTTATTCTTTCAGATATTCGCGACTTGATCGCACTTGCGCAAACAGGGACAGGCAAGACAGCAGCGTTTTCGCTTCCGATTTTGGATATGATTGACGATACGAGTCGCAAAATCCAATTATTGGTGCTTTGTCCGACACGGGAATTATGTCTTCAGATTTCGAAGGACATAAAGAATTACTCTAAGTACATGAAAGACATCAAAACCACAGCGGTTTATGGTGGAAGTAGTATTGTAGAGCAGATGAGATCTTTGAAGGACAAACCACAGATTATTGTGGGAACTCCAGGAAGAGTAATTGATCTTATCAACAGAAAAGCACTTGACTTTTCTGCTATTCATTGGTTGGTATTAGATGAGGCTGATGAAATGCTTTCCATGGGATTCAAAGATGAATTGGAAACCATTCTAAGAGAAACTCCGGAAACAAAACAAACTTTCTTATTCTCGGCTACGATGAATAAAGAAGTGGAAAGAATTTCCAAGAATTACCTTACAAAACCACACCGTATTTCAGTAGGTTCTATCAACGAAGTGAAGAAGAACATTACGCACGAATATTATGTGGTGGGGTACCGTCAGAAAAAAGAAGCATTGAAGAGATTGATCGATGCAAACCCTAACCAGTATTCCATTATTTTCTGTAGAACAAGAATGGAAACTCAGGAAGTTGCTGACTTCTTGATGCAGAACGGTTATGCAGCAGATGCTCTTCATGGTGACCTTTCTCAGGCACAGAGAGATACGGTAATGAAGAAATTCAGATTGAAGAACATTGATATTCTTGTAGCTACAGACGTTGCAGCAAGAGGATTGGATGTAAACTCTCTGACTCACGTTATTCACTTCTCTTTACCTGATGATCCAGAAGTATTCGTTCACAGAAGTGGAAGAACAGGTAGAGCTGGAAAAGATGGTATTTCTATGGCTTTAATTAAGCCTGAAGAAAGCAGAAAATTGAAACAAATCAAGTCTGCAACAAAGATTGAAATTAACGAAAAGTTTATCCCGACAGGAGACCAGATTATCAAGGCTCAGGTAGGAGGTGTTTTCGAGAAATTATTCACGGAACACGAAGACTTATTCGAATTTGACGATAGCTTAATCCCAGATCTAAGTAAATTCACGAAAGAAGAATTGGTGCACCAGTTGCTACAATTCCAATTAAAGGATCTTGCTTTGTATTACAAAGATAAACATGATCTTGTTGAGCAGAAATTGAGCAACAGAGATGATGATTACTCAAGAAGAGATCGTGGACGTGATAGAGACAGAGACAGAGATAGAGGTCGTGACAGAGATGTAAGAGATAGCAGAGACAGAGATCGCGGAAGAGATAGAGATCGTGGTGGAAAGCCAAGAAGAAAAGATGAGAACATGGTAAGGTTCTTCTTCAATCTTGGAAAAAAAGATCACTTGAAGAAGCTTGATGTTTTAGATATTATCAATAAAGCTACAGACGATGGAAAAAGCAAGAGAAGAGCTGAAATCGGTGATATCGAAATCTTAGAAAAATTCTCTTTCTTCGAGGTTGAAAAATCGTTCAAAGACAATGTCTTGAGCAATATCCAATCTATGAAGTTCAAAGGAAAAGATATGAGGGCTGAAGTTGCAAACTAACCCCTTGTTCATACTATACAAAACCGGCATTACTGCCGGTTTTTTTATTTGATAATCAGATGGTAAGCGAATGTTAACAAAACTTAATGTTATATAGTTTCACGTGCGATCCTTTTTTAGGAAATTTGCACTCGAATTATAAATACTAAAAAATGGGAATTGGTAATATTTTCCACGCTTTTCAACCCAAAGATAAAATCTTCTTTGTACTTTTTGAAAAGGTAACTGAAAACCTAGTTGCAATGTCTGAGGAATTCAACACTGGAATCAAGGATTTCGATCTTAATGACGATTCAATGTTGAAAAAAATGAGTGATTTCGAACATAAAAATGACGAACTTACTCACGAGATCTTCGTAGAACTAGGGAAAAACTTCATCACACCTTTCGATCGTGAAGATATTCACACATTAGCAACCGGATTAGACGATATTGCTGATTATATCTACGCTTCTACAAAATATATCTTCCTATACAAATCTCCGGAGATGAAAGCTTACTCAGACTTCTCTCTATTGATCCACAAAGCATGTCTTGAGATTCAGAATGCAATGAAGAACCTTAAAGGGTTCAAGAACATGGAGCAGGTGAAAGAAGCGTGTATTAAAGTAAACTCTATTGAAAATATTGCAGATGACTTGCTTTCCAACTCAATGGTAGAATTATTTGAAACCAATGATGCTATTAACATTATTAAAGTTTCATCTGTATTAAACTATCTTGAAATTGTAACTGACAAAGCAGAAGATGTTGCCAATACGATTGAGAACATCATGATTAAATACGCCTAAACAATATTTAACATAGCAAAAAATGGAATTTCCTATTTTACTTATAGTTATTATTGCGCTGGCTCTGATCTTCGATTATATCAATGGTTTTCATGATGCAGCTAACTCAATTGCAACTATAGTTTCTACAAAAGTTTTAACTCCATTCCAGGCTGTACTTTGGGCGGCGCTTTGGAATTTTGCAGCATTCTTTATTGCTGCTTATATTATTGGAGAATTCAAAATTGGTAATACAATTGCCAAAACAGTTAATGAGAATTTTATCACTCTTGAGGTTATATTTTCCGGTCTTATAGCTGCAATTGCCTGGAACCTTTTGACATGGTGGTTCGGGATCCCTTCATCATCATCGCATACGTTGATTGGAGGTTTCTTAGGGGCTGCTCTTATGCATGCTTTCATGATGGATTATCATGATGTTGCAGCAGCACAGCCAGAGCTTGGGATGTGGGATACCATTAAAGAAGCTTTCAGCCAGGTAACTCATCAGGGTGTTGTAAAGTTTGATAAAGTTATTCCTATCTTCCTGTTCATTTTCATGGCACCGATCATAGGGATGATTATCTCAATCATTATTACATTGATTATTGTACACCTTTATAAAAAATCAAATCCACATAAAGCAGACCAGTCTTTTAAAAGACTACAGTTGGTTTCATCAGCTCTGTTTAGTTTAGGACATGGTTTGAATGATGCTCAAAAAGTAATGGGAATCATTGGAGCAGCGGTAATTTATTATCACGTTAATATGCTTCAGGATGCACAGTATTTGAATATTCCTTCTGCAGGACGTTTTGATTACTTTGCTCAACACTATATTTGGGTTCCTTTAGTTTCATTTATCGCTATTGCTTTAGGTACCATGAGTGGAGGATGGAAAATCATCAAAACAATGGGAACTAAGATTACTAAGGTAACCTCATTGGAAGGAGTAAGTGCAGAAACTGCAGGAGCAATCACTCTATTCATTACAGACCACTTCGGTATTCCTGTATCTACAACACATACGATCACAGGTTCTATCATCGGGGTTGGACTAACGAAAAGAATTTCAGCCGTAAGATGGGGGATTACAGTAAGCTTACTTTGGGCTTGGGTACTAACCATTCCAATTTCAGCTATTGTAGCAGCAACTACTTATCTTTTGGTAACTTTCCTTTCCTAAGATAAAAATTACAGCTTATTATATAAACTTTGTCCATTTGGGCAAAGTTTTTTGTTTCTTGAAAGTTCGTTTAAAAAAAATATTGGACGTTATGTTGGTCATAGACCTCAATTAGATTAAATTATGAAAATATTTGTTTTTTTAAGCTTTTTAATGTTGCTATCTGCATGTGGAGAGCCTGATTGTAATATTGTGAAACAAGCATACTACCCGGATGAATACAATTTGATTGTCGGAGAATCAAATATAGATAATTCATGGATCAAAATTATAGGTTATGATCCCATAACAAATAAAAAATCTAATATTATGGTACATAATAATTGGATTGACGATTATAATGAAGTTGAAGAGGGAGATACAATAATTAAGAAAAGAGGAGATTTAATGCTTGCTATTCACAAAAAGGATACTATTATTAGACACGATTGGTATTGCAGAGGAAAGCCTTATAAGTAAGCTGAAGCCTTACCTAAGTAAAAGAGACATATGGGAAAATAGAACATTTCTTTACTAAAGCAATGCTATTGGTAGTAAAAGCTATTCCTATTGGTAATATTAAGTTAGATTTAGAGAGTATTCTCAATAAAGATGATGACTTTGAAGCAGATACAAGATGCAGCGAGAATATTAAAATAACCAGTAAAGAAATAAATGGTAGAAGTATTACTTCAACTATAGATGGTGAAATTGTTGTTGTACTATTTAAGTCCTCTTTTTCGAGCTGAACTAATGTGTGTGAAAATTATAAACATTTATATCATAAAAAAGTAATGAAAATCCAGTATTTACTATTATTAATCAGTAACATATTATTTGCTCAATCTTTAAGTATTGAGGCAAAACAGCTAAATGAATCAAATATTTTAGTGAGTATTAAAAATGTCAGTGAGACTGAAACAATTAAGCTGATAATAGATGATAAAGCTTTAGAATACTCTTGTGATTATAAAAACAGATGGTCGTCACCCAGTAATTTTGCAAGGTTAGCAATCTGTTTTGAATATCCGAAACATTACAATTATCAATCTAGTATTGTACCTATGAGAGAAAGAGAAAAAATGTACGGGATACATCAAAATCTTTCCGCCTCAGAGTATGTTGCTGAGAATACTATAATCCTTGAGCCTTTTGATAAAAAAGAAATCATTTATAATGTTTCTGATTTTAATAATAGTTTAGTCTTTAAGAAACAGAAAAAATTTATGGTAAAAGCCAAGATTATATATTTTGGAGAACAAATTGAGAAATATGATAGCTCCTCAGAGATAAAGAAAAAATATTTCAACAAAAATATTTCTTCCAACATTTTCGACTTGAGTACTTATTTTTTTAAACCATAATCAGTCAATATCTGGATTTATCTTCAAAGTCAAGCCCTCTTATGGTGATCATAAGGGGGCTTTTATAATGAATGCTCTGCTAAATCTATAATATCAAAAATTATGGTGAAACGATGAGTTTTTTTGTTTTATAAAGCCTCGAAAAATCGTATTTTTGTTCAAATTATAAGATTTTATGGAATTTTTAGACAGATACCAACAGATTGTTGCTGACGCCATTAATAAGTACACTTTTAAAGATAAACCTACAGAGCTGTATGATCCGATGAATTACATTATTTCCCATGGTGGAAAGCGTCTTCGTCCTATTATGGTGCTAATGGCTTGTGATCTGTTTGGGGGAGACCTTAAACAGGCTATAAAACCAGCTTTGGCTATTGAATTTTTCCATAACTTCACCCTGATCCATGATGATATTATGGACGAGGCTCCTTTAAGAAGAAATAAGCCTACAATTCATACATTACACGGTATAAACGTTGGGATTCTTTCCGGAGACGGATTAATGCTTAAGGCATACAAGTTCTTTGAGGATCTTGAACCAGAAATCTTCAAGGCTTGTATCAGAATCTTTACCCATACCGGACTTCTATTATGTGAAGGGCAGCAATATGATATCAATTTTGAAACTCAGGAAAATGTAACCTTTGATGATTATATCAGAATGATCACCTATAAAACAGGGGTATTAAGTGCTTCTTCTTTTGAGATCGGAGCTTTGATTGCAAGAGCTGACTTCAAGGATGCAAAAGCTATCTTCAACTTCGGTAAACACATCGGAATTGCATTCCAGATCATGGATGATTATCTTGATGTTTTCGGAGATCAGGCACAATTTGGTAAAAAGCATGCAGGGGATATCTACGAAAACAAGAAAACAGTTCTTTATCTTTTGGCAAAAGAGCATGCTACAGAGGAGGAAAGAAAAGAACTGGATTACTGGTATTCTAAAAAGACAGATAATATCGATAAAATCTACGGTGTTGAAAAGATCTTCAGAAGAACAAAAGTAGATGAAAAAGCACTCCGTTTAATTGAAAAACATAACGAAATCGGTCAAAGCTATCTTCAGAAAATTGATATTCCTGACGAGAAGAAAAAACCATTCATTGAATTGGCAAACTATTTATTGAGAAGAGAAAGCTAAATATAGGCAGCAGAGGGTAGGTAGCGGTTATCAGTAAATGATCTGTTACCTATTTCCTGCAACCTAATATCTACATAATGAAATTCAGAACAGAGGTTGACATCCCAAAATCGGAAAAGAAAATTGAGATTGAAGATAAAATATTTTCAATCGGGTCTTGTTTTGCTACTGAAATGACTGATTTACTGAAAGATGGGCAGCTTCAGACGCTTAATAATTCTTTCGGTACAATTTTTAATCCTTTTTCGATCAATAATGCTGTAAAGAGACTTCATGACTCTGCATTCTATGAGGAAGAGGAGTTGATTATATACAATGAGGAATATATTTCATTGGATCATCATACCAGTTTTGACACAAGGTATATTCATCAGACGTTAGATAAAATTAACGGAAACATTGAAGAGGGAAATGCCTTTCTTCAGGAAGCTGACTGGATTATCATCACGTACGGGTCATCTTTTATCTATGAATTTCTTCCAAAGAATAAACTGGTGGCTAATTGCCATAAAATTCCACAGAAATTCTTTGAGAAGAGGCTGCTTTCCCATCAGGAACTAACGGCTTCTATCTACAATACAATCCTGGAGCTTAAGGATATTTGTAAGGAAAATGTACAAATACTGTTTTCGGTGTCACCGGTAAGACATACCAAGGATGGAATGGTTGAAAATCAATTGAGCAAATCAAAATTAATTACGGCCATCCATGAATCTATTTCTTTGTTTGAAGACTGTCATTATTTGCCAGTCTATGAGATTTTGATGGATGATTTGAGGGATTACCGTTTTTACAAGGAAGATATGATTCATCCAAGTATGCAGGCTGTTAATTATATTTTTGACAAATTCGGAGATTCCTATTTTTCAGAAGAAACCCAAAACTTTATCAAAGAAAACTTTAAAATCATCAAGGCATTGGAACACAAAACCAATGATAAGAAAGATCCGAAGTTTATAGAATTCAGGGAAAAGCTGGATCAAAGGATAGAAAATCAGCGTAAGAAAGTAAAACATACTATATTCAGATGATTGATTTTACAAGAATTGACTATTTGAAAAATGGAAATGAAAGGCAAAAAAGAGTCTATGATGTTCTTAAAAAATATCATATTTTAGAAAAACTAGAACCTTATTCTGCTGTTCTGGCCGGAACCATTCCTATTGAAATTGATGTTGAAAGCAGCGATCTTGATATTATTTGTGAGGTTGATCTGAGATTTGAAGAAGATTTTTTGGAATATTTGACACTTAGCAATTTAATTCCATTTGATACGGATGTTAAGATCGAAAATATAACCGTAAACGGAGAGAAAAGTATTGTTCTGAACTTTATGCTTGAAGAGTTTCCTATTGAGATTTTCGGACAAAATAAATCTGTTACAGAACAGAATGCTTACAGACATATGATTGCAGAATACAATATTTTGCAGGAAAGAGGAGAGGATTTTAAACAGAGAATAATAGATCTTAAAAAGCAAGGGATAAAAACAGAGCCGGCATTTGGAATGCTGATGAATCTGAAAAATCCCTACGAAGATCTATTAAAATTATAAAAAAATGATTGATACACATACACATTTATACGCAGAAGAATTTGATGAAGATAGAAAGGAAGCAATTCAAAGAGGTTTAGACAAAGGTATTACAGAGTTTTATCTTCCAGCCATTGATTCTGAATCTCATGAGAAAATGCTGCAATTGGAAGCAGAGTATCCAAAGCAGATTTTTTCAATGATGGGACTTCACCCTTGTTATGTGAAGCCGGAATCTTGGGAAAAGGAGCTTGAGATTGTTAAAAATTATCTTGATCAAAGACATTTTCCTGCGATAGGAGAGATTGGAATTGATTTATATTGGGATAAAACTACCCTTGATATTCAGGTAAAGGCTTTTGAGCAACAGATCGATTGGGCCGTAGAAAAAGATCTTCCCATTGTGATTCACACGAGAGAAAGCTTTGATGAAACATTCGAAGTGCTGGAAAGAAAAAAACATCCAAAATTAAGAGGGATTTTTCACTGCTTCTCTGGAAATCTGGAGCAGGCACAACATGCCATTGATCTGAATTTTACTTTAGGAATAGGTGGAGTAGTAACCTTTAAAAATGGGAAAATAGACCAGTTTCTAAAAGAAATTCCTTTAGATAAAATTGTACTTGAAACAGACTCTCCTTATTTGGCTCCTGTTCCCCATAGAGGAAAAAGAAATGAAAGTTCATACCTTGATTTAGTTGCCGGGAAGCTGGTGGATATCTATGGCAAGGACTTTTCAGAGATAGATAGAATTACTACTGAGAACGCAAGAAATATCTTTCATACTTAAAAAATATGAAATTGCTTCCTAACATTACTTCATTAAGGTTTTTCCTGGCTTTTCTGGTTATGATTTTTCATATCCCACAATTTTTTGGAAATAGAGGGCTAGCGACATTCAATGATTTACCTATATTTAATAAAGGAAGCGAAGCTGTATATATGTTTTTTTCTTTAAGTGGTTTTCTTATTATCAGACAGCTATTTGAAGAGAAGACAATTTCCGGAAGAATTGATCTGAAGAATTTTTATATAAGAAGAATGCTCAGGATTTTTCCGTTATATTATCTTGTTGCCATCATAGGAATGGTTTATTATCATATTATCCTTCCTAATATGGGATTTGATTTTGAGAGCAATTATAACCTCATAGAGGGTGCCATTCTTCTGTTTACATTTTTTCCTAATGTTTTTGCTGTTGCAAGACCTGGAGGAATTCTAGAAATGCTTTGGTCTATAGGGGTTGAAGAGCAGTTTTATCTTTTGGTAGCACCTCTCATTCTTGTGGTCCCACAAAAATATATCAAAGCCTTTTTATTTATTTTTAGCTTTTTATTTATAGGTTTATACTTTGCCCCAGCCTTAAGCTTTTTAAGTAAATATCAAATGATGTTTTTCTATTTTTCTTTTACGGGGTGGTGTTCTTTGTTGAGAATTAAAGACAGTAAGTACAATAGCTTTATGTGTGTTGTAAGTAGTATTTTGTTACTCATTTACTTTACAACTGATATTTTCGTCAATAATATGTCAGATTTACAATATCATATTTTTGGAATGGTATTATTTGGCGTGTTTCTTATTTTTTTCACCCATAAACCTATCCGTTTTTTTGAGAATAAAAGACTGATTCATCTTGGGAAAATTTCTTACGGGATCTACATGTATCATGCTATTGTAATGCAACCTGTAGGATTTATCCTCCTTAAGATCGTTTCCAAATACAAATTAAGTGATCCCGTAATTATTATTTCCAGTTTCCTTTCAGTAATACTGATTACTATACTCATTTCCCATCTCTCATATCAATACTTTGAAAAGAGATTTCTTGTTTTAAAAAATAAGTATAGAACAGCGTCCCGCTAAGAACTATTTTTTTCTAGTAAAGTTTTTATTCTTAGGCTTTTTAAATCCAGTCGGAGCACCAGCACCAGCCGGTTTCTTGTTGTTATTCGGTCTGGAGTTATTATTAGAAGTCTTAGGTCTTTCAGAACCTCCAGAAAAAGGCTTGTTATTAGAATCTCTTTTCTGTGCTATCAAGTCATCAGTGTGGAATGGATGATTTTTGATAACAGGGATCTTTTTTCCAATAAGTTTCTCTGTATTTTTTAGGTTTAAAAGGTCTAGTCCATCTACAAATGAGATAGAATTCCCTTCAGCACCGGCTCTTCCCGTTCTTCCGATTCTGTGCACATAAGTTTCAGAAACATCTGATAGCTCAAAGTTGATAACAAATTTTAGCTCATCAATATCAATTCCTCTTGCTGCAATATCTGTTGCTACAAGAACCCTTGTTTTTCCAGATTTGAAATTATTAAGAGCATTCTGTCTTGCATTTTGAGATTTGTTACCGTGAATGGCTTCTGCAGAGATATTGTCTTTTTGAAGCTTTCTTGCGATTTTATCGGCCCCATGTTTTGTTCTCGCGAATACCAATACAGATTCTGAAATATCATTTTCCAAGATGTGGGATAATAAGTTCAGTTTATTGTCCTTTTCTACAAAATAAACAGATTGTTTGATAGTATCTGCAGTAGAGGAAACTGGTGTAACTTCTACCTTTATCGGATTGTTTAGGATTGAGTTAGCAAGCTTCTGAATCTCACCAGGCATTGTTGCTGAAAAGAACAAAGTTTGTCTTTTCTGAGGCAAAAGCTTAATGATTCTTTTAACATCATGTACAAAGCCCATGTCAAGCATTCTATCTGCTTCATCAAGGACAAATATCTCAATATTTTTTAAGCTGATAATTCCCTGTGCAATAAAATCAAGAAGTCTTCCTGGTGTTGCAACCAAAATGTCGATTCCTTTTCTTAAAGCTGCTTCCTGACTTCCTTGTTTTACTCCTCCGAAAATAACAAGTTGTTTTAAAGGAAGGTATTTACCATAAGCATTAATGTTTTCCTCAATTTGAATAGCCAACTCTCTGGTTGGAGTAAGGATTAATGCCTTTATATGTTTATTAGGAATTTTATTTTTAGATAAGTTCTGTAAAATAGGGATAGAAAAAGCTGCTGTTTTTCCAGTTCCTGTCTGTGCACAGCCTAAAAAGTCTCTGCCATCTAAGATATCAGGAATTGATCTTTCCTGAATGGGGGTTGGAGTTGTATATCCTTGTTCCTTAATTGCTTTCGCAATAGGTTCTATTAAGTTTAAGTCTGTAAAATTCAAATGAATTATTTTAAAATTTATATAAAAATTCCTTCTGTTTGAAAGAATTACATTTTGCAAAGGTAGTTTAAAAAAAATTAAGAAATATTCCTCATTTTCAAAACAGTTTACCAAATAATGAGTAGGATTTTAATAGTAAAAAAAAGTGGTTACCAATGTTAGGCAACCACTTTTTTTTTTTTACTGTAATTATTAAATTCTTATTTAAATCGGTACCCTAATCCAGCCTGGAAAAATCCAATATTAACTGGAGAAGAGGTTTCAAAGAAATTGAAATTATATCGAGCATCAACGAAAATATGCTTATTAATTTTATATTCTGTACCCAGGAAAGGAAATATCATCATTTTTTTTATCCCATCATTGTCAGCAGCATCTTCGTAAGTATTCCCTGTATTGTCTTTTACCACTATCTTTGTGGAGGCTGTAAATCCAAAATTTACACCTGCGGAAACCGAAAAATTAGGGATAAAATAATATTTTAGGGACACGGGAACTTGTATTTGGTTTATTTGATAATCATAAGTTCTGTCTCCCATGTATATAATTTGTTGGTTCATAACAACAAACCAAGGGTATACATCTTTGCCTCCTAGTTGTGTATATTGTATTTCACCCTGAATGCCAAATTTAGGAGATAAGGGATACTCTGCTACAACACCTGCATAAAAAGAAGATTTTGATGACAAACTAGTGTCATATATTTTCATGTTGGATAAAGTATATCCTCCTTTCACTCCAAAACTGATAGGTTTGTCCGGAGTCTTTTGTGCATTAAGGAATGATGAAACAGCTAATAGTACAACGAAAAAAAGATTCTTCTTCATGTTTATTTTTTTGAGTTAAATGATTACGTTTTTATAAAAAAATAATTCCTTCGTATGGAGGGAATTATTTCTGCAAATATAGTTTAAATATTTTATAAAGATTATTTGATCTTTATCCATTACTGACTTTTCCTTAAGCCCTCGAAGAAATGATATACTTCCGAAAGCTTTCTTGATTGTTCCTGTAAAAGTGCTTTCGCGAGTTTTTGAAAATTCATCCTTGGATGGCTTATCCTTGGAAAATAAAATGGCTATCCAAATATGGCAGCCATTTGTTTTTTATTAAGAAATAGATATTATTTAAATCTATACCCTACACCAGCCTGCAGAAAGCCGACTTTCACAGGAATACTATTGTTTTTGTTAACTTCAATGAAGTTGAAATTATATCTTGCATCCACAAAAAAATGATCATTGATCTTATATTCTGCCCCTAAAAATGGGAAAAGGCTTAATGTCTTTATTCCATCATAGTTTCTCTTATCAGTCCCAATAATAGCGTTCTTTGATTCTGCTTTTGTTGAAATATTAAATCCAAAATTCATCCCTGCAGATGCAGAAAGATTTGGAATAATATAATACTTTACAGAAATAGGAACCTGAATCTGATTAAGACGGTATTCGAATGTTGTATTTCCTGTATTCACAACTTCATTTCCTATTACGTCTACTGTAGGAAATGTAATTTTACCTCCTAATTGAGTATAAAGAACTTCAGCCTGTAATCCAAATTTAGGTGATAATGTTTGTTCTGCTACAATACCTGCATAGAAATAAGATTTTGAATCCAGCTTTTCATCAAAAAACTTCATACTGGATAAATTATATCCTCCTTTTACTCCAAAACTGATAGATTTATCCGGTGTCTTTTGTGCATTAAGGAATGATGAAGCAGCTAATAGTGCAACGAAAAAAATGTTCTTCTTCATGTTTATTTTTTGAATTAATTGATTACTGTTTTATAAAAAAATAATTCCCCCAAAATGAAAGAATTATTGTACAAAAATAATTTAAATACTTTAAAAGGAACTATTGAACTTTAGTCCATTGTTGATTTTTCCTTAAGTCCTCAATAAAATGATAAACTTCCGAAAGCTTTTCACTCCCACGTTTCCCATAATCTTCTACATTTTTAGAAGTTCCATCATTGAAGTTAATTCTTAAATAAGCTGTAGAAAGATCAGTAATATTTCTGCTTCCATATTTATCCTTTAGGTTTTTTACATCCAAGCCGTCAAGCAAACGGATCAATTTATTGTAATCTTTTTCTTTGATTGTTCCCGTAAAAGTGCCTTCGCGAGGTTTTGAAAACTCATCTTTTGATGGCTTATCATTGAAATTAAAATGCTCAGCTTCAAAAATGGCAGTTCTATCCGGATTGATGGTCATTTTAAAAACAGGACAAAATCCAAAGCAAGCACCTGCCTGATATTCAATTTTAGTATATTTTGAATTTGTTGTCTGTGAAGTACACGAAAATAGAAAGATCAATGCACAAAGGCCTAGTAAATATTTCATAGTTTAAATTTCAGAATGGTCTTTCAATAATTATTCCAATTGAATCGGAGAAAAAGTTATAAAGTGAAAATGATAAAAAAATAAAGAGAAGCATGATTGCTCCTCTTTATTTTATTTCTTACAATATTAATCACGGGTTGTGATCAAAATTATTTTATCCATGTAACTGTTTCCAGATAGCATCTTTCAATTCTACAAGCCCTTCCCCTGTTACTCCTGAAAAGAATAGTGGTTGCTTGTTTTCTGGAAATTCTGCTGAAATTTCTTTTTTCAGCTCATCATCCAAAAGATCGGATTTTGAAACCGAAATAATGAAATCTTTATCCAATAGCTCCGGATTGTATTCTTTTAATTCATTTTCAAGAATTTTAAATTCCTGGAAGTGATTTTCAGAATCTGCAGGAATTAAAAACAACAGAATTGAGTTTCTTTCAATGTGTCTCAGGAATCTGTGTCCTAATCCTTTTCCTTCTGCTGCCCCTTCAATAATTCCCGGGATATCAGCCATTACAAATGACTTGTAATTTCTATAATCAACAATCCCAAGGTTAGGAGTTAATGTGGTAAAGGCATAGTTTGCAATTTTAGGCTTAGCTGCCGAAACAGAAGCCAAAAGTGTGGATTTTCCGGCATTTGGAAACCCTACTAACCCTACGTCTGCCAAAATCTTAAGCTCGAAGACAACATAGCCTTCCTCACCATCCATTCCGGGTTGAGCATATCTTGGAGTCTGATTGGTAGAAGATTTGAAAAACTCATTTCCTCTTCCTCCTTTTCCACCTTGCATTAAAATAATTTCCTGCTTGTCTTCAAGGATTTCTCCGATAATTTCTCCTTCTTCATTTTTAGCGATGCTTCCAATGGGAACATCGATGTAAATATCAGAACCATCAGCTCCGGTAAGCTGGTTTTTCGCTCCGTTTTCACCACGTTCAGCTTTTATGTGACGGGTATAACGAAGCGGAAGTAAAGTCCATTCCTGGGCATTCCCTCTCATGATAACGTGTCCTCCACGACCTCCGTCACCACCATCAGGACCTCCCTTAGGTATATATTTTTCACGGCGAAGGTGGGCAGATCCTGCTCCTCCGTGTCCGCTTTTACAATGAATCTTTACGTAATCTACAAAGTTTGACATAATTTTTAGGGTTTAGGCCTTAGGGGTTAGGGAATAGATATTTAACTATGCTAAATCCTAATCCCTAAATCCTAAATCCTTATTTAATTTTCTCTACCTCAGCGAAAAGTTTTTGGGAAATCTCATCAATTTCACCTACGCCGTTTACTTCTACATACTTTCCTTGCTGCTTATAAAGTTCGGCTACTTCTGCTGTTTTAGCATAATATTCTTTAATTCTGTTTTCGATGATCTCAACATTGCTGTCGTCAGATCTACCGCTGGTTTCTCCTCTTTTAAGAAGTCTTTCAACCAAAATTTTATCTTCTACTATCAATGAAAGACAGATATCAATCTCGTCATTCAGTTCTTCTTTAACGATTGTCTCCAAGGCTTCTGTCTGAGCAGTTGTTCTTGGGTAACCATCAAAGATAAAACCATTGGTATCAGTAGGTTTTTTAATCTCATCAATCAGCATATCTGTTGTTACCTGATCCGGAACCAATTCTCCCTTATCGATGTAAGACTTAGCCAGTTTTCCAAGTTCAGTGTCATTTTTCATGTTGTATCTGAAAAGATCACCTGTTGAAACCTGCTTTAAGTTGAATTTTTCGATTAGATTCTGAGCTTGTGTTCCTTTTCCACTTCCTGGAGGGCCGAACAGAACAATGTTTATCATAATTTTGATTCGCTTCCGGTCTAGTAATCGTATAATAGTTGACCTTTAGCTTTTTTAAGTTAATATTTTACTTTTATTTCGATTAAGTTTTAAAGCTAAAGGCCAATAGCCGGTAGCTAATGACAATAATTAATGGTTGATTTGTCCGTCTTCTAATTGGTATAAATTAGGTAAGTTTCTTCCCAATTCATCATAATCCAATCCGTAACCAAGTACGAATTTGTTTGGAATTTCTTTTCCAATATAATCCAACTTGAAATCTTTTTGATAAATCTCAGGTTTCAATAAGAAACTTGCCAGTTTTATAGATTTTGGACGTTGGGTTTCTTTGAAATATTTAAAAAGACTTTCTACAGTGTTTCCTGTATCAACAATGTCCTCTACAAGAATAATGTGACGGTCTTTTACTTCTTTAGTCAGTTCCATTTTCTGATAAACAATCCCCGTAGATTCTGTTCCTACATAAGAACTCATTTGAATGAAAGCAATTTCGCATTCACCCGGGTAATATTTTAAAAGATCTGAGAAGAACATGATTACTCCATTCAATACTCCGATGAAAACAGGAACTTCATCCTTGTAATCTTCATAAATTCTTAACGCTGTCTCTTTTACAATTTCCTGAATTTCGGCATCCGTTAAATAAGGAACGAAATTTTTGTCGTGAACTCTAATGCTATCCATAAAATTTTTAGTAGGAGGCAAAGTTACGGATTTTTGATTTTTGAATAAAATCTTTTTGTGTTTAATCCCGGATTTGCCCTATATTTGTTCTTTCAAAACCCATAAATACAGACATGTAGGATATAATTTCTTTCAGAATCATTCAAGCAGTAACCAATAAGTTACTGGTGTTTAACCATTATTAAGAAAGAAATCATGATTTTACTGCAAAATATATCCTTTGGGTTTCCGGGAGGAAATCTTCTATTTAATCATATCAATTTAACGATACAATCTCATACTAAATCAGCTTTAGTAGGAAGTAATGGCATGGGGAAATCTACCTTGCTGAAAATAATCGCTCATGAAATACAACCTTTAAGCGGGAATAAGCATATTCATGGCGAAATATTCTACGTTCCCCAGATGTTTGGAAATTTTAATCACTTAACGATCTCAGAGTGCCTGAAAATAGATCAAAAGCTCAATGCGCTTGAAAAAATAACAAAGGGAGAAGTCGATGAAAAATATTTTGAAACTTTAAATGACGACTGGGATATTGAGGAACGATGCAAGAATACCTTGCAATATTGGGGACTTCAGGATTTTGAATTAAACCAAAAACTAGAAGGATTAAGCGGAGGGCAGAAGACAAAAGTTTTTCTGGCCGGAATTCAAATTAATCAACCAGACATTATTATTTTGGATGAACCTACCAATCATCTGGATCTGGAGGGAAGAAAACTATTGTATGACCTTATAGAAAAAATAAATGCTACGGTTATTATTGTAAGCCACGACAGATCATTGTTGAATCTTGTTGATACTATATTTGAACTAAGCAATCAGGGAATCACTACCTATGGAGGAAACTTTGATTTCTATACAGAACAAAAAGAAGTTGAAGAGGAGGCTTTACACAATGATATCAATGCTAAGGAACGTGCTTTAAAAAAGGCAAAAGAAAAGGAGCGGGAAACCTTGGAGCGTAAACAAAAATTAGACGCAAGAGGAAAACAGAAGCAGGAGAAATCCGGAGTTGCCAGAATTATGATGAACACGCTCCGAAACAATGCAGAAAAAAATACTTCCAAACTGAAAAGTGTACATGCTGAGAAGATCAATGATATTTCAGGGGATCTGCGTGACCTACGTTCTACTGTAAGGAACTCTGATCAGATGAAAGTGAATTTTAATGATTCCAGCCTGCATTCTGGTAAGCTTTTATTAGCTGTGAAGAATATCAATTTTAAATACGGAACGGAGAAGCTTTGGGCAGAAAATCTTAATCTTGAAGTTCGCAGTGGTGAAAGAATTTCTATTAAAGGATCAAACGGATCCGGGAAGACTACTTTAATAAAGCTTTTATTAGGAAATATTGAGCCTTTTGAGGGGGAATTAAGCAGAACAGAGTTTCAAAGCATGTATGTTGATCAAGAGTATTCCTTGATTAATCCTGAATTAACGGTTTATGAGTTTGTTCAGACTTTTAATGACAGTGCGTTACAAGAATCGGAAGTAAAAACTTTGTTATCCAGATTTTTGTTTGGTAAAGAAACATGGGACAAAAAATGTGAATTTTTGAGTGGTGGAGAACGTTTAAGATTACTTCTGTGTGGTTTGTCAATAAGCAATAAAGCTCCGGATCTAATTATTTTGGATGAGCCAACGAACAATCTGGATTTACAAAATGTGGAGATTTTGACCAACTCTATTAAAGATTATCACGGAACTTTACTGGTGATTTCTCATGATGAGATTTTTCTTGATGAGATAGGAATTGATAGGGAAGTGAAGCTGAAATAGCAGGAAATATTCTAACAGATTATATAAATTCAATAAAAGCGGACTTTAGTCCGCTTTCTGTTTATTAGGTTTTTATTGGATTTAAAAAGTGTTATTTCTTTGTCTTTTTAATCGCATCCAGATAAATCTTCTTAATGCTGTTCTTTTCCTCTTTCTCACTAATGCTTTCAAGAGAGGGAAGAAGAGTTGTATTGTGCTTGGTTTTCAACTTAAGTATTTCGCCCAATGCAAAAGCTGCGCTCCAACGTACTACAGTTCCTTCATGTTCTGTATTGGCTAGTAAGTTTGTAATCGCTTCGCCCAAATTTTCAGTGAATAAATAGGCAGTATTGCCTATCACTTTAGCACTTTCCCATTTTATTCTTGGTGCTTTTTCAGTAAGTGTATGGGTAACAAATGTAAATACTGTTTCATCTGCGATGGGAGGGTTTTGCTTGGTAGCATATTCAATAGCTTCTATGCAGGTTCCTTTTATGGGATCCTTAGATTTTTCTGCAAAAACAATCAGTTCATCGGTAGGAAGAGATGTTTCAATGATCCATTTGCTGAGAATTTCGGTTTTTTCCTTTGCTTTTGTAGTCTTGTCTTTAAAAAGATCTTCTATGGTCACAGTGATTGATTTTTGTTTTTTCAGTGTCCTAAAATAGTAATTTCTTTTGAAAATAGAGATCTGCAAAAATCCTTTAAACCTGTAATAGACTATTTACAATGTTTTAAAATCCATTTGTAAATTTCATTCAGTACTTCTTCTCGTATTTCTTCGTTTAAAATCTCATGACGCATATTCGGATAAATCTTGGTACTCACATCCTGAAATCCATCAGCTTTTAAATGATCAACAGTATAGATCACACCTTTACTAAAATCTCCAATCGGATCATTCTGCCCACTTACAAACAATAACGGAAATGACGGAGAAATAGAAGAAGCCCAATCTCTTGCCGTAGCTCTTTTGTAAACCGTAAACAAAGTGTAAAACGCGTTGTGAGTGAATGGAATTCCGCAAAGCTCATCCTGTTCAAAAGCAGTTCTGTTTTTAGGATTAATACTCAGCCAGCTGGTGGCACCAAAATCTTTATCCTTTTTAAAATGCTTGTTATTAACATTCGTGAAAACAGAATTCAAAAAAGTACGATGACGTGGAGCAATGGCATTTGCTAATGATAAATACCCTCTTAAAATATCTATTCCCGGCAAAGGACCACCGGTTCCCGTAATAATAGCACCAGAAAACTTAGCACTTGCCTTTTGAAGAAGACAACGGGTGATGAAAGAACCCATAGAATGCCCCAAAATAAAATGAGGTACATCGGGATATTGCTCTGCAAGATGGTCAGCCATCAATTCTGCATCTGCAACCAATCTCTCATCTGGCTTTTCAAGCTGGAAAAACCCAATGTCTTTTTTCTCTTTTACAGACTTTCCATGCCCTAGGTGATCATAGGTCAATACAGCAATTCCGTGGTTGGCAAAATATTCTGCAATTTCTGCATATCTTCCACTATGTTCCTGCATACCGTGAACGATGAGGAGGGTGGCTTTTACTATTTCCTGAGAAAATAGGGAGTAGAAAAGTTTAGATTTATTATCTGTTTTTGAGGCTAGGTATGCTGATTTGTGGGGTGAGTAGTTCATAACAAGTTTTTTTTCTTTTTGTATTTTGCCATGGTTCTCCTTTTCATAGTTTCTTTTCCGATGAACTGCTTGCTCTACTTCCTGACTGAGCCATTCATAAAACTTCATCCTTTTTCTATGCGCAGTTTTTTCAGGATAAACTTCAGAGTTTGAAGCATAATTATCAGTCCATATATTGCCATATTCTTCACCGTTGATCACTAAAAATGAATAACAGCCACAGCCATATCCTGCCAAATGAATCGTTCCATTATTAAAATCTTCAAACTCATCATGATGATAATTAAATGACCTTGTCAGCTTAAATGGTAATGATGGATTATGCATATCTTCTTCAAAATAATAATCTGAAAAATCAATCTTTTGGAACAAATCATATTGCATCGGATCAGAGCTTTCAACACCATTCGCAATATTGAGTAAAAACCATCTGAAATCTTCAGGAATTATTATTGAGAATCTTTTTTCAAAATTTTCTACTTCTTTTTCAGTGGCAACAGGAGAAAAATTATAATCATTATTTAAATTATCCTTGAGATTTTTAATGCTTAGTTGAATGTGATCTGTTATTTCGAAATTCATTATTTCTTAATTTGTTTGAAAAGACCTGTTGAAGTATAATTTTTTTGATGAAAATAATCAAAATTCTTCCTGTTAAAAGCTAAAATTGATGTTTAACCTCCTGAGGTAATACTCAAATATACATAATTATTCTGTACTCTCAACCTCATGATTTTCACCCCAACCGAAAATAAATATCCCCTATAATTTGGCCGTCATTTTTTTTAAAAGTAATTTTGCATGAATCTAAAAACAAAAGTACATTATGTCAACTTATGTAGTTGTAGGTCTTCAGTACGGAGATGAAGGCAAAGGAAAAATCACGGATGTTTTATCAGCAAAATCGGACTATGTAGTACGTTTCCAAGGTGGAGACAACGCTGGTCACACGGTTTATGTGGGTGAAGAGAAATTCGTTTTACACCTTCTTCCTTCAGGAGTTCTTCAATGCAAAGGGAAATGTATCATTGCGAACGGAGTAGTGGTAAACCCTAAATCTTTCATTAAGGAAGTTGGTCAGATCGAAAGCAAAGGCTTGAGAACAGATCATATTTTTATCAGTAGAAGAGCGCATGTTATCATGCCTTACCACATCCTTTTGGATACTTACCGTGAAGAGGAACACGGAGGAACACAAATCGGAACTACCAAAAAAGGAATCGGACCTTGTTATGAAGATAAAATAGCAAGAGTTGGAATCAGAATGGTAGACCTTTTAAATCCTGAGATTTTAAGAGACAAAATCGAGAAAAACTTAAAAGTTAAGAACTCTCTTTTTGAAAAATATTACGGAAAGCCAACATTAGACGTTGAAGAAATCTACAACGAATATTTAGAAATCGGAAAACAACTTCAAGACAGAATCGTTGATACTGAATTAGAGCTGAACGAAGCGATCAGAGATGGTAAAAACGTTTTATTCGAAGGAGCGCAGGCTTTGATGCTTGATATCGACTTTGGAACTTATCCATACGTTACTTCATCTTCTCCATCTACAGGAGGTGTTTGTTCAGGAGCTGGTGTTCCGCCAACTTCACTTCAGAACTTAATCGGTGTAGCAAAAGCATACTGTACAAGAGTAGGGAATGGGCCTTTCCCATCTGAACTGGATAACGAATTAGGTGAAAAAATCAGACAAATTGGTGGTGAATTTGGAGCTACTACAGGTAGACCAAGAAGAACAGGTTGGTTAGACCTTGTTTCTCTAAAGCACGCTTGTATGATTAACGGGATCAATAACCTTGTAATAACAAAATTAGACGTTCTTACAGGAATTGAAAATCTTAAAATCGTTACTCACTATAAAACTGAAGACGGAAAAATCATCGATTATTTCACTTCATCTACAGAGAAATTATATAACTACGAGTCAATCTATCAGGATTTACCAGGTTGGGAGGAAGATATCACAAAAGCAAGAAGCTACGATGAACTTCCCGACAATGCTCAGAAATACATCGAATTTATCGAGAAATATTTAGGAATCAATGTGTATTTGGTTTCTGTAGGACCTGAAAGAAGTCAGAACATTATCAGAAAAGAATTATTCTAATATTCTTTGAACATAAAATAAAAAAGAGACTGTCAGTTTTGACGGTCTCTTTTTTTATAAATCACCCCCGATTATCTCTCATAGTTGTTGATAATGCCTATATTTAATCAATTAATTCTATCAAATGGAGGATAATAATAAATCTCATAATATGCTGAACAATATCCTATTCAGCTTGCTTTTTACAGTGGCTTATGGAGTTTTGCTATTTATATATAATGAAATGCCCCTTGATCAAATCAGTAATTTTAGATTCAAACTATTTATTGTCTGTGGTTTGGTGTTTACTTTAGCAGCTATTTTTTTCGCAGCAAAAAGTTATAAAGAGGTAAAGAAGAGTTCAATTATTCTGATCATTATTAATTCACTAGGATTATTAATTCCTCTGGCTCTCTTGTTGGTGGCTTTTACATAATTCAATATTCTCAAACTCAGCAGCTATAAGCTTATTGTAGTATTCTCATTCCTCTAAAAAATAATGCGAATTTCAAGAAAGTGTTCATGTTTTAAATGTTAAATTTTCAACTTTGTCATAAATTTTTGTAAAATTATGTTGTTTTGATAAAATTATGGCAGATATTTTGATATTGACTCATTGCTTATCGATAAGAACTAATAAAACTAATAATCACTTTTTTTAACAGTTTAAATAGTAATAGTGATGAAACACCTGAACCAAAATCAAGAATTTCGCTTCAACGAAGTTCTTTTTGAGCACCGGAACAAAGAATATGGTGCCTATGCATTAAGAAACGAATCAGATAGAATTTTAACCAAAGCGCTTTTTATAGGAGCGAGTTTAATGGCTGCCGTATCAATTACGCCGTTTGTAATTTCAGCATTTAAAACTCCGGAAATTGTAGAAGATACCTGGAAGCTTCCTCCACCAGTGATCATTCCTGATGATCCGGTTGCTCCACCAGTGACAATTACTCCTGTGAAACCTACAGTATCTTCAAATAAGAAAACGTTTGACAGTACAGTTCCTACACCATCAAGTACAGCTCGGGATAATGTGAAAAAAGACCCTGTTCCTGATGATGCAGTTGCAGGCTTAGTAAATCATTTTAAAGGAGATCCAGTGGCTCCTAATACACCAAATGTCCCAACTGTATCAGTTGGAACAGGCCCTGTAATTAATACAACTCCACCAGTAGTTTCTGATCCGGTGGATAAAAATAAAATTGTAGATGCTGGAGAACTAGGTGTAGAAGCCAATTTTAATGGAGGAATAGATGCTTTCAGAAATAAAGTAATGAGCAACTTCGACAGTTCTGGTTTTGAATCAGGAGATGTCATGAAAACTACGGTAACCTTTATTGTAGAAATGGACGGAACAATATCAGGGGTAAAAGCTAATGGAACCAACGCCGATTTTAATAATGAGGCAATCAGAACAGTGAAATTAATTTCCAACAAAGGAAAATGGACTCCTGCCAAAAATAAAAAAGGAGAATTTGTAAGAAGTTACTTCAAAATTCCAATTTCCATGAAGTTTGATAATTAATATCAAAAAACGATTTTTTTAAAGTTATCCACAAAGATTTTTTTTTGTGGATAATTTTTTTAACAGTTAAAATGTTTATTAACAATACTTTAACTCAATTTTGATTTTCGCCACTCATCGAGAGCAAAGAAAAAAGTGTATTTTTGAAACTTAAAGTTCTAATAATGGCAAAAATCATAGGTATTGCTAATCAAAAAGGAGGTGTTGGGAAAACTACCACCGCTGTAAATTTAGCAGCAGCATTAGGAGTATTGGAAAAAAGAATATTAATTATTGACGCTGATCCTCAGGCTAATGCCACATCAGGATTAGGCGTTGAAGATGTTCAGTATTCTACATATAATCTACTGGAGCATAGTGCTGATACAAGAGTTTGTATCAAGAGAACTGCTACCCCGAATCTGGATATTATCCCGTCACATATTGACTTGGTAGCAGCAGAAATCGAACTGGTAGACAAAGAAGACCGTGAATATATGCTGAAAAAAGCTTTAGCGAGTGTAAGAGATGATTATGATTATATCATTATCGACTGTGCGCCGAGTTTAGGTCTTATTACAGTGAATGCTCTTACTGCAGCTGACTCTGTAATTATCCCTATCCAGTGCGAATACTTTGCATTAGAAGGACTTGGGAAACTTTTGAACACCGTTAAGAATGTTCAGAAGATCCATAATAAAGACCTTGGAATAGAAGGACTTCTTCTTACCATGTATGACAGCAGACTAAGATTGTCAAATCAGGTAGTGGAAGAAGTAAACCTACACTTCCCGGAAATGGTTTTTGAAACAATAATCAGCAGAAATGTAAGATTGAGTGAAGCACCAAGCTTCGGAGAAAGTATCCTGAATTATGATGCCGAAAGTAAAGGTGCAGTTCAGTATATTCAGTTAGCAGAAGAAGTTCTTTTAAAGAACGAAAACTTAATAAAGAATTAAATTAATAATAAATGGGAAATGGGTGAATGCTGAGCATCACTTATTAAACATCATTTATCAATTATATCTATGAAGGACAAAAAAAGAGCTATGGGACGTGGTTTGGGCGCCATTTTAAGTGCAGAATCTAAAGCAACTATTAATTCAGCTACCGATGAGGGAGCAGATAAGTTTGTGGGAAATATAGTAGAAGTTGCGCTTGAAGATATTTATCCTAACCCGACGCAGCCGAGAACTTATTTTGATGAAAAAGCATTAAACGAACTTGCGCAGTCTATTAAGAATCTGGGTGTAATCCAGCCTATTACCCTAAGGAAAGATGGTGAGAAGTTTGAAATTATATCTGGGGAAAGACGTTACAGAGCAACTAAAATTGCCGGTTTAACGACTATTCCTGCTTATATTCGTTTAGTAAACGATCAGGAACTTCTGGAGATGGCTCTTGTTGAGAATATTCAGAGAGAAGATCTTGATGCCATCGAAATTGCCCTTACTTATCATAGACTTTTGGAGGAAATTGGTCTTACTCAGGAAAATCTGAGCCAGAGAATTGGAAAAGATAGAAGTACAATTACCAATTCCATCAGGCTTTTAAGATTGAACCCGGATATTCAGAATGCCATCAGAAGCGGTGAAATTTCTGCAGGACACGGAAGAGCAATCATCAGTCTTGAAAGTGAGGAAGATCAACAGGTTTTATTTGACCTTATTATCAAGGAAAAATTAAATGTTCGTCAGGCTGAACAGGCTGCTGCTGCATTGAAAAACCCGAAATCTCCTGCAGCAAAAAAAGTAAATGCTGAGCTTTCCAATAACTATAAAAGAGCACAGAAGACCATCGCTGACATCCTGGATGTAAAAGTGGAAATCAAGGCTTCTGGAAATGGTAAAAAAGGTAAAATTGTTCTGGACTTCAAAAATGAAGAAGAGCTGGAATATATTTTATCCCATATTAAATAAATGAAGAAAATATTTTTCACATTTTTCTTGTGTATCGCTGTAATGGCTTATTCACAAGTTGTAGCCCCTATTGATACTGTTCAGGTACAAACACCTCCGAAAGAGAATGTTCCTGCAGTAAAACCTGGAAAAACAGAATCTAAGATCATTGCTGACTTAGAAAATGCCAATGGGCCCACAAGAAAAACCGTAAAGTTAAATCCTACCCGAGCAGGACTGTATTCAGCCGTTTTACCGGGATTGGGGCAGTTTTACAATAAAAAATACTGGAAGATTCCAATTGTTTGGGGTGCAGTAGGAGCAGGTGTTGGTATTGCAGCTTGGAATGACAGCCAGTACAGGAAATACCGTGAATACTATGTTGCTAAGCTTAACGGTACACCTAATGAATTCGTAGACAGCCATCCTTGGCTGGACAAGAAAGCTTTAGGAAATGCACAGGACAGGGCTAAAAGACAAAGAGACTATGCCATTGCCATTACAGGATTAATCTACATTTTAAATATTGTAGATGCAGTAGTGGATGCTCATCTTTATGAAAGCCGCCATGATCCGGATCTTACCTTTAAGCCATCAGTTATCCAAGATCAATATGGTTATGATGCGCCAAAAACAGGATTTGTTTTAAGTTATAGATTTTAACATAATAAATACATCAGACTGAAAAAGTCTGGGTAGTAATAAAAATAAGAGATTATATGAAAATAGCATTAGTTGGTTATGGGAAAATGGGTAAGATCATTGATGAGATTGCTCAAAAAAGAGGTCATGAAGTAGTTGCCCGCCTAAAGGAAACCCCAACTTCTGAAAATCTTAATAATCCCGATGTTGTTATCGAGTTTTCCTTGCCGGAAGTTGCATTTGAAAATATAAAGGCTTGCCTTGAAAATAAAATCCCTGTTATCTGTGGAACCACAGGCTGGCTTGAGAAAAGAGATGAAATAGAAAAACTGGCTGTAGAAAACGATACAGCATTCCTATATGGTTCAAATTTCAGCTTAGGAGTTAATCTGTTCTTTGCCCTAAACGAAAGACTTGCGGATCTAATGAAAAATGTAGATGAATATTCTTGTCAATTAGAAGAAATTCATCACATTCACAAAAAAGATGCACCAAGCGGAACTGCTATTTCAATAGCTGAGGGAATTATCAATAACAACCCGAAATTTGAAGCATGGAAACTGGAAGAAACCAAAGGGGATCAACTTGGAATTTTTGCCATTCGTGAGGATGAGGTTCCGGGAACTCACAGCGTTTTCTACAGAAGTGAAGTAGATGAAATCGAGATCAAACATACTGCATTCAATAGAAATGGTTTTGCATTAGGAGCTGTAGTCGCTGCAGAATGGATCAAAGATAAAAAAGGAAACTTCGGAATGAAAGATGTTTTGGGGCTTTAATTTGTAACAAATTCTGTAAATTGCAGACAAATTATACAGATGAATGATGAATAGTGAATTATAAATAGCATATAGCTGTTATCATTTATTACTCATCATTTATCATTTTATATCATAAGAATAGGCACAAAAATTTATGAATTATTTTTTAACTTATACAGTGTATGTCCTCATTTTATCCATATTAATGGGGGTTTCAACTTGGAAGTTGTTCAAGAAAATGGGGTATAGCCCCTTATTTGCATTTATACCTTTCTACAACTACTTTATCATTTTAAAAGAAACCAAACATCCAAAGTGGTGGGCTATCCTGTCGTATCTTCCGATTGTAGGACCAATCATGATGTCTGTTTTTCATCTTTATTTGATGAAAAAATTTGGAAAAACTCTTTTCAAAGATCAGATCCTTACAGTAATCCTGCCGTTTATTTATATGGCCACTGTAAACTATTCTAAAGATGTAGAGTTGGAAGAGGAAAATGCAAATGACCTATTCCTTACAGATGAAGAAAAAGAAGCAAAGAAGAAAGACACATTCTTAGGTTCTATTACCTTTGCTGTTGTTTTTGCAACAATTATCCACGTTTTTGTAACCCAGCCGTTCGGGATTCCTACAGGATCCATGGAAAGAACATTGTTGGTAGGTGACTTCCTTTTTGTAAATAAATGGAGCTACGGATACAGACTTCCAATGCGTCCTCTAGCCATACCTTTCCTTCAGGGAACGATCATGGATACCGGACAAAAAGGAAATCCAAAAGATGACCCGAAGTCTTACGTAGATGGAGTAAAGATGCCTTACACAAGAATCTTACAATTCAATAAACCACAAAGAAATGATGTGGTTGTTTTCAACTATCCTCAGGATTCTGTACATACAGCGATCGACAGAAAAGATCCATACGTTAAAAGATGTGTTGCCGCTGCAGGTGATAGTTTTGAAATGAGAGGGGGAAGACTTTTTGTAAACGGAAAACCGGAAACTGTTTTAGGAGATCAGGAAGTACAGCACAGATATATTGTAACTACAGAAAATCAACTGGATATTCCAACTTTATACAAAGCCTATGGATTCTTACCGGTTCAAGAGGTACAGCAGTCCAATGGAGGGTATCTTTATGCTTTCCAGGGATTGACAGATAAAACAGCTAAAGAAATTAAAGAACTTCCTCAGGTTATTGATATGAAAGAGGATGTTTCTGTTAAAGGAGAAGCTGCCGTATACTATAAAGATGAAGCTAAAACAAAAATTGATACAACACAATCTATATTTCCGATCAATAAACCTTGGAATCAGGACTGGTATGGCCCGGTAAGAATTCCTAAGAAAGGAGATGTTGTTGCCATCAATAATGAAACACTTCCTATGTACCAGTGGATTATCTCTGAATATGAACACAACAGTTTAGAGAAAAAGAACGGAAAAATCTTTATCAATGGAAAAGAAGCTAATCAATATACCATTCAACAGGATTATTATATGATGGTTGGAGATAACAGAGACGCTTCATTAGATGCAAGGTTCTTTGGTTTTGTTCCTGAAGAAAATATTGTAGGAAAACCAATGTTTACTTGGATGAGTGTACAGGGGGTATTCCCAGATGCAAGCTCAACGTATCAGGCCCCTAAGAAAATCCGTTGGGAAAGAATGTTTAAGGCAACAAACACAGGAGAAGCCAATAAAACTTCATACTGGTGGATTGCAGCAATGATTCTGATCTTGTTCTTCGGCTGGGAATACTTTATGAAATTATTTAATAAGAAAAAGTCAGAAGACGAAGCATAAAAATAAAATTAAACTTAAAATAAAATGAAGTATTTGAAAAAGTACTTCATTTTTACATTATGAATATGAAGAATGTTTTATTGCCGGTATTCTACATGCCACCGGTTTCATGGTTTTCAGTGTTTTTGGATGCTGAAAACGAAGTTGTATTTGAACAGTTTGAGAACTTTCCAAAGCAAACCTATAGAAACAGAGCCAATATCTATGGAGCCAACGGAAAACTATCTCTTATTATCCCTATCAATCATAATGGGAAGAGAGAGATAAAAGATATAGAAATCTCTTACAGAGAAGATTGGAGAGAACTTCACTGGAAGTCAATCAAAACAGCCTATCAGAGTTCTCCATATTTTGAATACTACGAAGATAAATTCAAAAAGATATTTGACCTCAAAGAAAAGTTTCTTTTGGACTTTAACCTTAAAGGGCTGGAAGTAATCCAACAGATACTTAAAACAGAAAAGGCACACTCTTTGAATGAAGAATATATCAAAAATCCTGAAAGTATCAATTTTAGAGAGAGATTTTCTGCGAAGACCTCCTCAGAATTTGAAATGGAAGACTATTATCAGACTTTCTCAGATAAATTAGGATTTTTGGAAGATTTATCGATTCTGGATCTTATTTGTAACAAAGGCCCCGAATCACTTACCTATATAAAGAAAATAAAACAGTCATATTAATATGAAATCGTAGAACCGGATTTTCTGATAAGTAAAAACAGATGACCTTGACGATTACATGTGACTTTATAATAAAATAAATATCAACATATGAAAAAGGTATTATTAGCTGCAGTTTTTTTGACAGGTTTTAGCTTCTCTTTTGCACAAGAGTCTAAAACTAAAAGTATTGACCCAAAAGAAGATAAAGATCTGATGATGTGGTATCATAAAGATTTTGGTACTTCAAAAGTATATGGTGTAAATACAGAAAATGCATATAAATATCTGGAATCAAAAGGTTTGAAGCCGAAAACAGTAATCGTAGGGGTTTTGGATAGTGGAGTACAGGTAGATCACCCAGGATTGGTGAAAAATATGTGGACAAATCCTAATGAAGTCCCTGGAAATGGAAAAGATGACGATGGAAACGGATATATTGATGATATCCACGGTTGGAACTTTATAGGGGGAAAGAATGGCGATATTGGAATTGATAACATGGAAGTAACCAGAGTTGTTGCGAAATATCAACCACTTTTCGAAGGAGATGATTCTGCTAAAAACAAAGCAAATCAAGCCAAAATGCCCGAAGAATTTGCTATGTACATGAAGGCTAGAGAACTTTTCACAAAGAAAAGCATCGAAGCAAAGCAAAACTTCCAAACTTATTCCATGATTAATGACCTTATCCCGAATATGGTAAAGTTATTGGCAGGAAAATCAGTTACTGCAGAAAATATTTCAGCAATTAAGAAACCTACAGAACAGAAAGATGCAATTGCTTTAGAAATTCTGGGACAGGTATCTCAAGGACCTGAATTTAAAGGAAAATCATCTGCCGAATTTGAAAAATTGATGAAAGAGCAAATGAAAGAAGCAATCGATCATTATGCCCCTTCAGCAAAACAATATGATCTTTCATACGATCCAAGAAAAGAAATTGTAGGAGATAATTATGATGATTATTCTGAAAAGAACTATGGAAATAATCATTATGAAGGCCCTGATGCTGAGCACGGAACACACGTTGCCGGAATCATTGCCGGACTTCCACAAGGAAAAGAAATACAGCATGGTATAGCTTCTAAGGTAGCTAAAATAATGACAGTAAGAGCTGTTCCGGATGGTGATGAAAGAGATAAAGACGTAGCTAATGCCATAAGATATGCCGTAGATAACGGTGCTAAAGTTCTGAATATGAGTTTTGGTAAACCGGTTTCTCCAGGTAAAAATGTAGTTTGGGATGCTTTCAAATATGCAGAAGACAAAGGAGTGCTTTTAGTAAAAGCTGCCGGAAATGAGAACGAAGATGTAGCTGAACATTTAGCATATCCTACAAACTTTAAAAACGTTACCGATGAAAAACCGTTTGTCAATAACGTAATTGTAGTTGGAGCAAGTACAAATGACAACAATGCTTTAAGAGCAAGCTTTTCAAATTATAATAAAAAAATGGTTGATGTTTTTGCTCCGGGAGAAAGAATTTATTCTACCGTTAAAGGAAGCAAATATGAATATCTGGATGGAACATCCATGGCATCTCCGGTAGTAGCAGGAGCGGCAGCGGTTTTATTGGCTTATATGCCAAATCTGAAACCGGTTCAGATTATTGAAGCATTGAAAAAATCAAGTAACCTAAGTCAATCAAATGGTTTTAATGATTTTTCTGGAGCAGGAGGAGTTATAGATGTAAAAAAAGCAGCAGAATATGCGTATAACAATTTTTATGACGGAACTAAAGCTCCTGTTGTAAAAAAAGCAACTAAAGCTGTTAGAAAATAATTATTAAAATATGTTTATAATATCCATTTTCGTAATCAGATAATCTGTAGGTTTCGGATGGGAAGCCAATGCAGCAGTATAAAAATTACCAAATGGAAACATGTTAAAATATTCATTTTTAATTACCTAATAAAGGAGTCCGAATTTTTTCGGACTTTTTTATTTTTAAATTGAAATTTTGGCACGGTTTTTTGTAACTTTATTGTAACAAAATAATAAACAACAAAATGAAAAAGTTACTACTTGCAGGGATGTTAGGAACATCACTTTTTGCAGTGTCTTGTTCCTCTGTGAATAACGCAGCTACAGCTCAAAATCAAAAAGCTGAATTTCTTAAATTAAAAGGAGATTGGCAGATTGTGAGCGTAGATTACGAAAAAGGATATAAAATTAAACCTTTTGACGAAGGTGCCGATGCTCAGTGTTTCGTAGGAAGCCACTGGAGACTGATCCCTAATAACTGGACAGGTGCTTATACCTTGAATGGAGGTGGAAGCTGCCCAGCTATTACACAGCCTATCAAATTTGAAATAAAAAACGGTGATACGTTTATGTTTAAAAAAATTATGGAGGGTACAAAAGCAAAACAAAATACTGCAGGTTATACTTTAACAGTAATCAACCAAAGTACAGATCAATTCTCTCTTCAGCAAGACGTTCCATTTGAAAATGGAAGCGTAAAAGTTGTTTACAACTTTGAAAGAGCTGGAATGAAATAATTTAACAACATAAAAGATAAAAAAATGAAATTTACTAAAACATACGTAGGAGCTCTATTCTTGTCATCAGCATTATTATTGACAAGTTGTGAAGCCGTTCAAAATTCAAATCACCAACAAAGAGGTACCGCTGTAGGTGTTGCATCAGGAGCCGTATTAGGAGGCATCCTTGGAAACAATGTAGGTAGAGGTGGAAATGGTGCTATTGGTGCCGTATTAGGAGGTATTATCGGTGGTGTTGCAGGTAACGTTATCGGTAACAAAATGGATAAGCAGGCTAAAGATATTAAAGAAACTTTACCAGGTGCTCAAGTAGAAAGAGTAGGAGATGGTATCAAAGTTACAATGAATGAAAGTATTGTAAACTTTGCTTTTGACTCTTCAAACCTTACTTCTGTAGCTCAAGGTAACCTTGAAAAACTAGCTCAGGTATTGATTAACAACCCTGATACTAATATCAACATCTATGGTCACACAGACAGCGTTGGTAAAGATGCTTACAACGTAGCCCTTTCTCAAAGAAGAGCAGATGCTGTAAAAGTGTATTTAGTAGGAAAAGGAATTGCTGGAAGCAGAATGTTCACAAAAGGTGAAGGTAAAAACATGCCAGTTGCAAGCAATGATACAGACGAAGGAAGAGCTAAAAACAGAAGAGTTGAATTCGCTATTACTGCAAATGAAAAAATGATTAACGATGCCAAGCAAGGGCAGTAATTAATTTAACATATAAATATTTTCGTAAAAGACCGCTTCGGCGGTTTTTTTTGTATTTTTAGGCTGGTAATTTTGAATTTATTATTTTTGCAATTGAAATAACATAAATGAAGAAATATTTTAAACTGCTCCGTGTGGAGCAATGGGTGAAAAACCTTTTTGTATTTGTCCCTCTATTCTTTTCTGGTAACATTACCAATGTAGAACTCCTTGCCAAAAGTATCTTTGCTTTTATTATCTTTTCGTTAGCTGCGAGTGTCGTTTATATCCTGAATGATTATAATGATATTGAAGCAGATAGAAAGCATCCTGAGAAGAGAAGACGTCCATTAGCAAGTGGTGCAATCTCAAAATCTAAGGCAATAGGAATTCTCATCGGGCTTGTCATCGCAGACATTGCCCTTGTGTTCATTGCTCAGCTTTATTTCCATCAGTTTTTATGGAAGTTCGGTACCATCATCGCTTTTTATGTAGTGATGAATCTAGCCTATACATTCAGGTTGAAACATGTTCCGATTATTGATATCTTTATCATTGCCATAGGGTTTGTATTACGAGTTCTTGCGGGTGGTTATATTACCGGGATTAGTATTTCGCAATGGGCGATCTTGCTTACGTTTGTATTAGCTTTGGTGCTTGCCATTGGAAAAAGGAGAGGAGAACTTATTAACGCTCAGGTTTCAGGAAAAACAAGAAAAGCATTAGATGGATATAATGTTCAGTTTGCAGATATTGCGCTGTCTATTTCCATAACGCTTGCTATCGTATGTTACCTGATGTTTACCCTGTCACCGGAAGTTCAGGCAAGATTCCATGAAAGAGTTTTCTACACAGTGGTTTTTGTAGTTTTTGCCCTTTTGAGGTACCTGCAACAGACACTTGTTTACAACAGAACAGAATCTCCCACAAAAATTGTGTATAGAGATCGTTATATACAGGTTACCCTATTACTTTGGGTTGCCGCATTTTTAATTCAAATTTACTTTAAGAAATGAAGCCGAATTTCACACAGAAAGTTACAAACTGGGGCAATTTCCCGGTAGTGGAAAAAGAAATGAGATCTGAAGACAGCTTCAAAAAAATAAAAGAGTTTGTACTCAATCACAATGAAGTTATCGCAAGAGGAAACGGAAGATGCTATGGAGATGCTTCGTTGGGAGAGACCATATTTTCTACCAAAAAATTAAATAAATTCATCAGTTTTGACCGCTTAAACGGAATTATAGAGTGCGAATCCGGAGTCTTACTTTCGGATGTACTTGAAATATCAGTTCCACAAGGGTATTTTCTTTATGTAACCCCGGGAACAAAATTTATTTCCGTAGGTGGAGCCATTGCTTCTGATGTTCATGGAAAAAACCATCATGCAGAGGGCTGCTTTTCAGAATATGTTATTGAATTTAAATTAATGACTGAAAACGGGGAAATTATTACCTGTTCAAGAGAAGAAAATTCTGGAAAATTTTGGGCTACCATTGGTGGAATGGGACTTACAGGAATTATTCTTACTGCAAAATTTAAGCTTAAAAACATAGAATCTGCATACATTCGTCAGGAAAGTATTAAAGCAGAAAATCTGGATGAGATCTTTAAACTGTTTGATGAAAGCGAAAGCTGGACGTATACGGTAGCATGGATTGATTGTCTTCAAAAAGGAAAAAATATCGGAAGAAGTATTCTGATGAGAGGTGAGCACGCCTTTCAACATGAATTGCCACAAAATATGGCAAAAACTCCTTTAAGATTAAAGGAAAAATTACAACCAACAATTCCGTTCTATTTTCCTGGATTTGTATTGAATGCATTGACGGTGAAAATCTTCAACTGGCTGTACTATAAAAAACAATCTAAAAAAGAGGTGAAGAACTTTATCGATTATGAAACGTTCTTCTATCCTTTGGATGCCATTAATGAATGGAATAAAATCTATGGAAAATCAGGATTTATACAGTATCAGATGGTTATTCCTAAAGAAGCAGGAAAAGAGGGAATGAAAAAAATTCTCGAAACAATAGCCAATAGTGGAAATGGTTCATTCCTGGCGGTTTTAAAGCTTTTTGGAAAACATAATCCGGAAGCTTACAACTCATTCCCGGTTGAAGGATATACATTGGCACTTGACTTTAAAGTGAATTCAAAACTAAAGAAACTGGTGGATCAATTAGACAGCATCGTACAGGAGTTTGGTGGAAGAATTTATCTTACCAAGGACAGTATGAGTAGATCATCATTGACCAATTACCTGAAAAATATTCAAAGTCCTAAATTTGTGTCTTTACAGCACAAAAGAATCATAAATAATAACTCATAATGATAGTTCTGGGAAGTACATCTGAAGTAGCACAAGCATTTGTGGAAAAAACACTTCAGGAAGGAGAAAAGTTTGAAAAAATCTATCTATTTACCTCAAATAAAGAAACTACAGAAAGATTTGCAAGACATATTGATGTAAAGTTTCTACAGCAGTCGGAAGTCATAGAACTGGATCTGATGAAAGAAATTGATTACAATAGATTTGATAATATCAATTCAAATGTATTATTTTGTGCCGTAGGATATTTAGGTGATGGAACAGAGGAGGGTTTGTATGATAATAAGAATACAGAGCGTATTATTAATATCAATTACTCCAAGCTGATTCCGTTAATGAATTATTTTGCTCATAAATTTGAAAGCAGAAGGTCGGGAACAATCATCGGTCTTTCATCAGTGGCAGGAGATAGAGGTAGACAGAGTAACTTTATTTATGGAAGTGCAAAGGCTGCTTTTACAGCATATCTGAGTGGTTTGAGAAACTATCTTTTTAGTAAAAAAGTACATGTTCTGACAATAAAACCAGGATTTATGGCTACCAAAATGACAGAAGGATTACCTTTGAATCCTAAGTTGACAGCCACTCCCAAACAAGCAGCAGCCTGCATTTATAAAGCTTTTAATAAGCAAAAAGATGTAGCATATGTCTTGCCGATTTGGAGTATTATTATGATGATTATCAGGAATATTCCTGAATTTATATTTAAAAAGTTAAAGCTTTAAAAATGAAAAAATTGTATTGTTTTGATTTTGACGGAACCCTGACGTATAAGGATACCATGTTTATGTATCTTAAATTCTATGATTCTACAAAATATAGAATACAATTTTTAAGACACGTTCCTCTCTTTATCCTGTTAAAGCTTAAATTGGCAGAAACAGAAAAAGTAAAGAAAAGTTTTATCGGATCTATCCTAAAGGGACAGACCCAGGAAAAAATTGAGCTAAAGTCTAAGCAATTTTTTGAGCAACACTACCCTAAGATTGTAAGAGAAAATGCCTTAGACTTTATACAAAATATCGATAGGAATAATACACAGAGTTTATTAGTAACAGCCTCATTAGATATCTGGGTAAAACCTTTTGCCGAGAAACTGAAAATGCAGCTTGTTTCTACGCGTGCAGAGTTTAAAAACGGTGTTTTCACAGGAAATTTTATCGGTAAAAATTGTAACGGAAAGGAAAAACTAGTCAGAATAAAGGAAGAAATCAATGATTCTAGATATGATAAAATTATCGCATTTGGTGATACTTCCGGAGATAAGCCAATGTTGAAATGGGCAAATGAGGGACATTACCAATTTTTTCACTAATTTTGGGTGATAAAAGTGTAAAAAATGAAAAGCCTGTTAATTGCATTGACAGCCCTGCTTATGAGCTGTACCAGTGCAACATCATCTCAACAAAAATCGCCTGATATGCAGAAAAACGCAGAACTTATTGCCTCTGAATCTCAAGGCGGAGCAAAGGAAAGTGGCTTTAGAATCATTAAGGATGAAAAAGAGTTCCTTGCTGTTGTAAAGGGGGGCTTTAACTTTGTAGAAGAAGGAAAAGAATCTGCCATCAACTATCCAAAATTCCCTAAAAATAAAAAAGTTGTTTTATATAATTTGGGAAGTTTCAGATCAGGAAGCCATACCATTAGTGAAATTAAAAGCATTTCTGTAAAGGATAATGTCCTATATGTAGAAGTTCCGGCAGGAGAACCATCCGGTGGAATGGAAATTCAGGTGCTTTCTAATCCTTGGTTTCTTTTTGCTGTTCCTGCAGATTACCAGTTTACCTCCGTAGAATTAAAATATTCAAAATAATAATGGATAAAATATATTTAGATAATGCCGCAACCACTCCGCTTGCAGATGAAGTTATAGATGCAATGATTGGTACAATGAAGATGAACTTCGGAAATCCGTCTTCAACCCACAGTTTTGGCCAGGAAGCAAAAATCCTTATTGAAAATGTAAGAAGACAGGTTGCAGACTATCTTCATGTAACTCCTGCTGAGATCATTTTCACATCTTGCGGAACAGAATCCAATAATATGATCATCAAATCCTCAGTAGAACATCTAGGGGTAGAAAGGATCATAAGCTCTCCTTTAGAACACAAATGTGTTTCTGAAAGTATTTTGGACATGAAAAGCAGAAAAGGGGTAGAAGTAAACTACATCCGTCCTAATGAGAAAGGAGATATTGACCTGAATAAATTAGAAGAACTCTTAAAAGCTTCAGATAAAAAGACGTTGGTAAGCTTAATGCATGCCAATAATGAGATTGGAAATATCGTTGATATTAAAAAAATTGCTGCATTATGCAAAGCGAATAATGCTCTTTATCATTCCGATACTGTAAAGACTATGGCTCACATGGAATTTGATTTTTCAGATATCCTTGTAGATTTTGCTTCTTGCAGTGCTCATAAGTTTCATGGTCCAAAAGGAGTAGGTTTTGCTTTTATTAGAAAAGCTACCGGTTTGAAAGGAATTATTACTGGTGGACCTCAGGAAAGAAGCTTGAGAGCTGGAACTGAAAATGTTGCCGGTATCGTAGGTTTAGGTAAGGCTTTAGAGCTTTGCATCAACAATATGGAGGCTTATGCTGCCCATATCAGAGAAATTAAAGAATACGCTATCGAAAAATTATCTGCAGAGGTTCCTCATATTAAATTCAATGGAAGAAGTGGAGAAATGGATCATAGTGTTGACAGTGTTTTAAGCGCATTGCTTCCATACAAAAATCCTTTGATCGGCCTTCAGTTGGATATGAAAGGGATTGCAATTTCTCAGGGAAGTGCATGCTCTTCTGGCGCATCTAAACCGTCAATGGTTATGATGATGGTGCTTTCTGAAGATGAAATGGATCATTGTACTCCATTACGTATTTCTTTTAGCCATATGACTACAAAGGCAGAAATTGACGCATTGGCGAATGCTCTAAAGGAAATTTCAAGTGATTACACTATAGAAAAAACTAATGTTGAGCATAGATAGTCTTATGATGTAAAAATTGTAATTTTGAAGACTCAACAAAGGGAAAAACAAGAAAATAATATTAATTAAAATAAAAGAAACAAAATGGCTTTAGAAATTACAGACAGCTCATTCCAGGATACAGTTTTAAAATCAGACAAACCAGTATTAGTTGACTTCTGGGCAGTGTGGTGCGGACCTTGTAGAACTTTGGGACCAATCATCGAAGAAGTTGCTTCAGATTTTGAAGGAAAAGCAGTAGTAGGAAAAGTGGATGTAGACAACAACCAGGAAATTTCAATGCAGTATGGTATCAGAAATATTCCTACTGTTCTTATTTTTAAGAACGGAGAGGTAGTAGATAAGTTAGTAGGTGTAGCTCCAAAAGAGGTAATCGCTGAGAAATTAAGCGCTCACTTATAAAAAAAACTATTGTGATAATGAACGCCTTCCGTTATTGGGAGGCTTTTTTTTTGAAAATAATTTGCGGGTAATAAAAAAAGGTGTAATTTTGCAACCACGAAAAAGAAACGAAGTTCTTTAACAAATCAGATCCGGTAGTTCAGTTGGTTAGAATGCCGCCCTGTCACGGCGGAGGTCGCGGGTTCGAGTCCCGTCCGGATCGCAGAAGTTTTATCAATTTCTTTAAAAAATTGATCCGGTAGTTCAGCTGGTTAGAATGCCGCCCTGTCACGGCGGAGGTCGCGGGTTCGAGTCCCGTCCGGATCGCATAAGTTTTGTCAATTTACTTTAAAAAAATTGATCCGGTAGTTCAGCTGGTTAGAATGCCGCCCTGTCACGGCGGAGGTCGCGGGTTCGAGTCCCGTCCGGATCGCAAGAAGTCTTCTAGAAATAGAAGACTTTTTTTTGTTTATATCATACGTTCTATTTCTATAGCTTTTGTATATCATAAGCTTGTAAAAAAGAAAGATGATTTACTGTAAAGAATATAAGGAATCTTAATGATAACACACCCGGTTCTGAAACAGAGCCGGGTGGTAAATTATTTACATGAAGTATTGATCGGATTGTTAAGATAACTTTCCCCCTGAGGTGGTTGCACGAAGTAAGGAGTACCATAGGTATTTCCTGTCCGGAAAAAATCTGTGGAAATAACCTGGGCACCACTGCTGAAAGCTGCTTTAGCGCGGGTGAAATCATTTTTCTTGGCTTCATAGGTCTCAATGTCTGACCTTGTTCTCACCATATAACCCTGCTTTACCAGATCCTGAATCTCTTTTTGTCTTACAATGGCATTATCCCGCAATATGAATCCGGCAAAGGAGTCCTCTGGTTCACTGTTCAAAAACATTATTCTTTCTTTTAGAGAACCATCTATAAGGTAAGGATTGTTTTTAGAAGATAAGGTACCTGCACTTCCAGGTAACAACATAAAAATGAATTTCCCCTTGCTCTCATTCAATGTTGGCCAATTGTTATGGATAACGGCTTCTTTTAATGTGCTGTATTTTCCTTGGACTTCTTTTGGAGTGATGATCTTATCTTTTCCGAGATACTTTATAATTTCTGCATCCAAGTCATCATAAGCCTTTTTGTCGAATGGTAAAACCTTTGTACTGTTTTCAAGAATAGGAAATCCTGAATCTTTTGCTTCAATCATCATAAAGATAGGAGTGTGTCCAGGATGTTGATCTGACCATGTACGAAGGGTAGTAAGCGCATCTTTTAAAGTAGGGTAATGGGTTCTGAAATCAATATCAGCCATATGCAATACTTTAAATCCTGGCTGGTCCAATCCTTTAGTATTAAAAGGAGCTAAATCCGTTACTTTTTTTGCTTTTAAAACTTCATAGGAGGCAGGGTGGCTGAACCTGTTGCCTTCCGGATCATAATAAACGTCTATTTCCAGACCACGGAGATTGGCATTCAGCTGTTCTATAAAATCAGGATGGTTATAATTTAACCCTTCTTTTAGATCCATCCCGTTGGGGTGATACTCTTTGAATTTAGCTTTTTGTTCTTCGGACATCATGCTGTCATATTTTTGCATCATTCCGCTAATGATTGGGTTCACCATATCCAAAACTTTGGGATCTACCGGTTGAGCATATGAATTATGCGTTCCCACAATCTGCAATTGATTGATCTTTGGATTCTGACATTGGTTTTGGGCCTGTACTAATGCTGTCATACAAAATGCAGCTCCGTATATATACTTTTTCATTGATGAATAAAATTTTTGATTAAAAGTTGTAGGTGAATCCCATTTGCCCTCGCATTCCTGAGTAGGAAATATTTTCTACACGGTCTTTTACTCCCATATAGTAGCGGTTGGGTTCATTGAAAATATTATTAAGCTCTAAAAACAGTCGAACTTTCTTTGAAATGCTGTATGAGGTAGAAAGATCCACGGTAAAGTTTTTATCGAAATATTGATAATGATCTGCACCGGCAGCAGCCCTGATCTCACTTACATAGTTCCCTTTATAATTCCCGGCAGCACGAAGCATAAATTTACTGGTCTCATAAAATAATATGGTGTTAAAGATATGTTTAGCCTGATTAGGAATTGTAGTGGACATGGTTCCGATCTGCTGACCGTTTTCATAGATTGGCATATTCATTTTGGAAGAGATATAGGTGTAATTCCCTTCAAAGCCTATATTTTTCAAAAATCCTGGCAGATTTTCAAAGCGCTTGGAGATTCCAAACTCAAAACCAAACAATTTTGCTGCTTCCAGATTTTTAGGAGAGGTGAAAGTATAGGTTCTGCCTCCAGTATCTATTACGGACTGATCTTTATAAATGAGATTGGTGATGTCTTTGTAGAATACTCCTGCTGTAATCAGATCCAACTTTCCAAAGTAGTTCTCAAACATAAGGTCAAAGTTGTTGGAAAATGTAGGATCTAGTTTAGTATTTCCCTGGGTGATGGTGTTGGTAATATCGTTTACGATAGTCCCTGGATTCAGATCGTTGAAATCTGGTCTTGCAAAAGAGCGGGTGTAAGCCAGTCTTAGAATACGGTCATTGCTGATATTCCATTTCATATTGACCATAGGAAGCAGGACATTGTAGGTTTTACTATCCTTGATCTCTTCTGTTTTACTATTCTTGTCTGAAACTACTTTTTTACCCCAGAATGTAATGTCATTGTATTCATTTCTGAAACCTCCCAATACCTGAAGCTGATCATTTACTCTCCAGGTTCCCATCATGTAAGCAGCCCATACATTTTCGGTACCTCGATAAGAACTTGTGATATTGGAACTGCTGTCTTTACTACTTACCTGCATCAAACCTAAGTTATTCTGTGTTGTTGGATGGTACATTTGATCGATCTGTCCATTGGTAATCTGATCAATGATAGCCGAATTATAAGGATTTCCAAGAGGGTTCATAAAACCACCTCTGTAAGGGAATGCTTCACGTTCAAGCTGGTTCATATAGGTTATAGGAGCTCCGGGGACTCCAAGAGACGATTTAGGCATCCATACCAGTAAAGAGCTGTCGACAATTTTATTTTTATTGTTATATTTTGTTCCGAATTTAAGTTCAAAGTTATCAGATACTTTATATTTTAAATCCATTTGCCCTCTAAGGTCTGTTTCACTGTTATGATTTTGGCTTAGGATAATTTGATTTAATCTTAATTTATCCGCTGCTATCATTTGCTGGTTATAAGGTAAAGTATAGCTTCCGGTATCTCCAATGCCATCAGGAGCATCCATAGCCATATATTTTCTTCCATCAGTGGAAAGTCCCCCATAGGTCATAGGTTGTACAAAATTCACCATAGGATAGCCTCTTTCATTTTTATCAAGGTTCTCCGGGGAATTGAATCTGAACTCTGAACGGGCTTTGGATAACGACCAGTTTACTTCAAGACGTTGCCCCACCTGATGATTTCCACCTACCTGCATAGAATAGAGGTCTGTAAGATAATCCGCATGACGAGCCTGAAGGGTTACATTTTTATTATCAAAATTAAAATAGGTTTCCCTTACCGATTGCCCATCTTTGTATTGGCTGTATAAACCTTTAAAATAGAGTTTATTTCTGCTGTTTATCTCATAATCAAAGCCTAAATTAAGTCCAAGTGTTCTTCGGTTGGCAAGATAATCACGAAGCTGCAGTTGATTGATAGAGTAGGAGGCTGTTTTGTCTTTCAATCCGTAGTTGAAAATATTTCTCATCTGATCTAGGGCAGTAGAACGCTCCCAGATAACTGCAGAACTAATAAATTTTAGTTTATTGGTAATCTTGTTTCCGTAGACAATTGAAGAGTTATATGTTGGGGCTTTCGACATATTAACGTATCCGGAAGACATACTGATTGCCAAGGTTTCTTTATTGGGAGAAGTTTTGGTAATGAAATCTACATTGCCACCAATAGCATCTCCATCCAGATCAGGAGTTAAGGCTTTAGATAAACGAACATTCTGAATGAGTTCTGAGGGGAAGATATCCATTTGTACACCACGGTTGGCATTATCGCCACTTGCACTTGGCATTCTGTTGCCATTTAGAGTAGAAGCGGTCCATTGTATAGGAGTACCTCTTACTGCTACAAAGCGTCCTTCTCCCATATCACGCTCAATAGATACTCCCTGCATCCGTTGTACTGCATCAGCAGCATTACGATCCGGAAGCTTTCCAATGGCATCCGCAGAGAGCACTTCTGTGATGGTATTGGAATTTTTCTTCATGGTAATCGCTCTGGCCTGCGAAGCTTTGTAGACACTGGTAACAACTACTTCCTGAATGTTGTTTTCTTTAAGTTTAGTTCCGAACTTAACCAATCCAAGGTCTACTTCCTTTTTGTCTGTAACATTGAAAGGAATATAAACCGTGTCATACCCTTTGTATTCTACAACAAGTTGGTAACTTCCATCATGAACATTATTCAGAACAAAAGATCCATCAGTGTCGGAAGTAACCTTTTGCCCACTGTTTTCGATATAAACCAAAGCATTAGGAAGGTTTCCCTGATTGTCTACTACAGTTCCGTGAACTGAGCTCTGTGCAAAGGCCAAAGGACCCAAAAGAAAAAATGCTGCTTTTGTTAGAAAAAGACTTTCTCGTGACATCTTAGTGAAATTTTTTGCAAAGATGTCAGGTCACCAAAAAGTTTTAGTTCATTTAAATTTCAGACTACCATTTCTTTAGAGTCTGAAGTGAACTGTGTTGTAAATCAGACAATTACTAATATTAAATAATTGTAACTTAGTGAATAAGTTGAGAAGGAAGACAGTCAAATTCCTTTTTAAAATATTTATAAAAAGTAGATTTGGATTTAAATCCACATTGAAAAGCAAGATCAATGACACTGGCAGATGGATCCTCCGATAATATCTGTTTAAAATGCTGAATACGGTTTCTGTTGGTATATTCGTGGAAATTGGTATTGAGGTGTTTATTAAAGGTAATGCTTAAATTGGCCTTACTTATTTTTAAATGGCTGGAAAGCAGATCCAATGTAAATTCTTCATCCAGATAAATATGACTTTCCTGATAAAAAGAGACAATGGCATTTTGTACAGTATCAAAATCTATTTTTGAAAGATCTTTATACTGATAGGTTTCTTTAGGGGCAGAAAGGTGAAGAGTATTCTGCTGTCCCAGCAGCTTGTACTGGTGCGTTAAAATATAAACGTACAAAATCCATCCAAACTGGAAAAGGAATAGCAGGCTATAGATTTTCTGATAAATCAGTGTATTCCAGCCCAATTGATAAACAGCCCAAAAAACCAATACTCCCAATAATACATAGCAAACCAGATAACGGAAATTACGGGACATGGGATGGATGATATTTTTACGGTATTTTGTTAGAAAATAAATACAGATAACAAGACAAGCAATCCAATAATAGCTATAGTAAATAAAATAAACCTGGTAAGATTTTATGATCATATTTGCCCAAGACAGATCAAAGATTTTTGCAGTCAGAGCAATTGCGTGATGAAAAACTACTAACGTGAGTGGGAAAATCAAATACTTAAGCTTATCTCTCCATTTTGCCTGAATTAAATAAGTGGTAATATACAGGAAAATGAGACCTTTAAAAACACGCAGACTTCCCGGAATTTCATATAAAACAGACTCATAGCCGAATCTTTGAATAATGAAATATTCATATCCCATGTCCAGTGCAACCACTCCGATATACAATAACAGCATATTCAGGACAGATTCTCTGTTTTTGATGAGAGATAATAATAAAGAGAGGGTGATGAGTGCCTGTAGTACAACTACCATAATGATGTATAACATGATAACTGATATTTTGTCAAAATTATAGATAATATGTACATGGTATCTTTAACAAATTATTAAATATCAATCTAGAAATGAATGGAGGAGGGTTTTGTAAAACTGAAAAGTTATTATTACTTTAGCATTTAAAGCAGAATTTGATGTCAAAAAAGAAGTTCATATTATTGTCAATATTGAAGACCTGGTTTTTTTCAACGGTTGTTTCAGCTGTTCTTCTCATTGTGTTTATGAACCTGACTAAACCCGAAGAGGGAGAACATCCGAGAAATTGCGATATGAGTGGTTTGGCTTATGGTCTTGTAATTATTTGGATTTTATTTCTAAGTATAGCCTCATTTAGCAGTCTGTTTTCTCTTTTAAAATCGTGTCAGAGCAAAATAAAAACAGCTCTGTGTTGGTTCTTTCTTCCAATTCTTTTCATCATCTATTATTTCTTTATGATTACTGAAGGACAAAAAATCAATGGAGAAGACATTCTATTTTTTCTGATTGCGAACTTTCCGTGGCTTGCCCTTTGGACATTTTTTTATTACAGATTCATTCAAATCATCCATAAAGAGTCATAAAAAGAGATTTATTTCTATGGATTGTAGGGGAGATCTTCTTGTATAATATAAAGCAAAAAAAATTACTGTCAATGAGACAGTAATAATAAATAATAATAGTCTGTGATAGGGTGTAGATCAGTGTGTGTTTCTAAGCAGAGATTTATGCTGATTAAAAGGCTGATCTTTTTGAACTGCTTTACATTCGGTCAATGTCATTTAATATTTTTGTCTGAATTAGGTGTCGTTGTCTGAGTTATTTACGATAAAAACTTCATTTGACGAGTCAACTTTTTTAGACCGAATTGTTTGGGCAGCTTCTTTATATCATGGTTATTGATGACAATGTTATATAAGCCTGTATGTACTTGTTTTTATACTCACCCTAGGTGGTATTTTAACAAAAGATACAATCATGCAAATCGTTTGCAAATCTATATCACGCCATTTTGAAAGTCGCTACACTTTTGTGTAGATTTGTAGTATTAAATCGAAAACTATCCTTTAGGGTAGTAAGTAGATGTTTTTAAGAAAAGATGGAAAGAATTAAAAGGTTTTTTAATGATAAAAATGAGATCAGCAAAGATGCCGATATTGATTTCAGCCAGTCCGGAGATTATCTGGAGGCTATAAAGGCACTTGCAAGAACCACATATCAAAGTCTGTATGTCATCAATTATCAAACCAAGGGATTTGAATATGTATCGGAAAATCCTCTTTTTCTGTGTGGCAAAACCTCGGAGGAAGTAAAAGAGTTGGGCTATGTTTTCTATTTTCAAAATGTAAAATCTGAGGATGTAGAAATGCTCATTAAAATTAATGAAGTAGGATTTGAATTTTTTGACAAAACTCCGATAGAAGAGAGAAAGCTGTATTCTATTTCCTATGATTTTTATCTTATCAACAGTAAAAAGAACCTTGTGCTTGTTAATCATAAGCTTACTCCAATGTTTCTTACAGAAGAGGGGCAGGTTTGGAAAGCTTTGTGTGCTGTATCCCTTTCTAATAATAGCTCTTCAGGAAATGTAATGCTTAGCAAGGAAGGCTCCAATGATATTTGGAAATATGACCTGACAGCAGAAAAATGGGAGAAAAGCGAAAAAATAAAATTGTCTTCCAGAGAATATGAAATTTTAAGCTTATATGCTAGTGGGTTAACAATCAATGAAATAGGGGCTAAGCTTTTTATTACGGCAGATACAGTAAAATTTCATCGTAAAAAGCTTTTTGAAAAAATTGGAGTTAATAATATTGCAGAGGCATTATCTTACGCTAAAACTAATAAACTGCTTTAGGAAACCTCCTTTACCACCGTTTTTTTACGGTATTTTTCAGAATGTCTTTTGGGATTCGATTTTAGGTCTGATATTTGTACTGGGTAGCCAAACTAAATGACCTAATTTATTTATGAAGAACATACTTGTGAAAAAATCATTTCTATATGCTTGCTTATGTGCAGTATTTCTTGTTTCCTGTAAGAAAGAAATAGAAAAAATAAGTGATACTTTTAAAGATACTGTTTCTGCCTCTGAGATTCCGGAAGCAGAAAAAGATTCTATAAAGAAAGATTCTGTTCCTGTGGTGAAAAAAGAATCTGCTCCACCTGTTATGCAGGAAAATGGCTTTTATAATGCATTTGTACTTCCAAAAGATAAAAAAATGAGGGACTCAGTATATGCAGAGTTCAGCAAGAAGTATGATGAGAAAGAGCGCACAGCTATTTTAGCCCTAAATAGGCTAGATTCTAAAAGCAAATGGAATGCTGATACATTGGTAGTTCCTGCTAAAATAGATACTACATTAATGGCTTATTCACCATTTCCAATGCAATTGGATGTACTAAGTGGCGTGAAAAAATTTGTAATATTCTCATATCCTATTCAGGCGTATGGTGTATACTCCAACGGAAGCCTTGTTAAATGGGGGCCAACGAGTATGGGGAAGAAAACAGCACAGACGACGAGAGGGCTTACATTTGCCAACTGGAAAAAGAAATTATCTATTTCCACAGTAAGCACTGAATGGAAGCTTCCTTACAACTTTAATATCCACAACATAGGAGGTATTGGATGGCATGAATATACTCTTCCCGGATATCCGGCTTCCCATTCTTGCCTGCGATTACTAAGAAAAGATGCACAATGGTTATATTCCTATGCTGATACTTGGATCCTGAATCCTGGTGGTGCCACCACAAAGGCAAAAGGTACAGCAGTAATGGTCTTTGGTGATTATAACTGGGGGGGAAGAAGACCTTGGAAGAAACTTCTGGATGATCCCAATGCCAATAACATTTCAGTGGAAGAACTTACGAAGCTATTGGAACCGGATGTTTCAAAAATGCTGAAAGAACAGGCTAATAGAGAAAAAGTAGCCGATTCCATTAAAACAGCAAGAGCTATGGCGACACCAGTTCCAAACGAAAGACCTACAGATACGCTGTCTAAATAATCTTCTTTTCAAATTGTAAAGTAGATTCTTCAGCAAACCGTCTTAATTTAAGCATTTCATCTTTCCCTTTATGCTGCCCGAATCTTGCAGCGAGATAGGTAAGAAGAATAAAAAATAACATAACAAAAGAAGCGCTCAGTGCCCAAGGGTATTCAGCGCTTTTTATTTGCTTTTCTACATAGTACATGGTGAAAAAGGTCATCCAAAGAATAGAAAAGGAGAAGTAAAGAAACATGAAAAACGTCCAAACCGCAGAGCTGGGACCAAATACTCCGCGTATTGCAATGTCATCATCCTCCATTTCAACTCTTAGGGCAAGGCGGGGTTTCCAGTAATTATCATATTCTGTTTCTACCCAAATGGTAGCAACTTCTTTGTTGATATTACCAGAAAATTCATCTTTATGTTCTACGAGATATTTCTTAAGATTCTCTGCATATTCTTCTTTCGTGAGATGGGTAAACATCTTAAATCTCGGTCGGGTTCTTATTCTGTCTAAGGTGGTTTCTTCGGTTTTCATATTCTATTCTTGATAGGGTATTGGGTCTTCTAAAGTGAAACGTAAAGTAAGCTCTTTGTTTTTTCTTTCAATAACCATAATAATACTTCGTCCTTCATCAGATTTCATAAGTTCTATGATTTTTTCCAGGGTCATATCTGAAGATCTGTTCCCATTGATACTGATAATTCTGTCATCTTTTTGTAGACCAGCTTCATAGGCGGGAGAATCTTTTCTTACCCCAGCAATGGAGAATATAGGTTTGAGACTGAATTTGTATTGAAAGGAATTTTTATATCCTTCAGATCCCATAGTTGCTAAGTTCTGGGTTTCAATATTAATTTTGTCCTGCTTCCATTCCAGACCATCCTGTTTGAAATCTAATCCACTCATATTAAAATGAAAAGGATCATTAAAGTTTCTGTTTTTCCTCAAATATAGTTTTTTGTTGGGATAATCAAAAATAACTGTAAACCGACGTGTAATTTCTCCACCAATGGAACCTTTTCTGTTTTCTACCAGATTTACATGCTGAATAGAAAATTCATCAGGCATTGCGGTAAGCGGTTTTTCAAATTTAAAATCTCCAAGATAAAAGTTATGAATTCTACTTCTTTTGCCATAAATATCTCCATTGAATCCCCGGCCAAGGAAATCGTCAATATTAGGTCGGTTGTACACGAAGTTTTTGATGAGAGTAGGGAAGAGCCATATAGCATCACTGTTTCCAAGGTCAATTAATAGCTTTGAATCCTTTTTTTCACTGGTCATTTCCACACCGGCATAAAGATAAGGTTTGTCTCTTTCAATGGTGATTGGGAGTTCTTCAAATTTTCTGATTTTCTTTTTTAAAAGATCTGTGTTTTCATAAACTGTAATTTTTTTTGAAATATAATCTATGAAAATAGGATGATCCTTGAAGAAATGGTAGCCTATAACTCCGTTTACAGGAATTCCTACGTGGGATGAAATATTGAATTCTTCATCAATAATCACATAAAGAGACATTGAAGTGTTTACAAGGACACTTCCAATTCGTCCGGTATTGCGATCAGACTTTAAACCGTCGATGCTTAAACTTCCACCAAGACCTGAAAATTTTATCTTTTCAACGTTTCCAAGTTTAAGGTCTTTATTCTCCAGGCTGAAGAGAATGGTTTCTGCTACTCCGGTATCCAATAGAAAGGTAAGCTCTGCACCATTTACATTAATAGGGATAAAGATCAGGTTGTTGATAAACTGAAAAGGGATAACTGCTTTTTTTGTATTAATTAACTCAAAGGAGTTCTGGGCATGGGCAAAAATGCATAAAAGTAATCCCAGTAAAAAGAGCCGTGGTTTCATTTACTGAATTTACTGAATTTATCTTTATTGTAATAAAAAAACATTCCAAATACAGGAATGTTTGTATAAACTACAATGATGTAGTGGTATTTGTTGAATTTATTTGAAATTGATTCTAGTCTATTTAGAGAAGAATTCCATTAAATCCATGTAGTTTTTCTGATTGACACCATGTCCGCTCATATATTCTCTGAAAGTGAAATAGCAGCTTAGATCATACAACAGATCAGCCGCTTTTCTTCCCCATTCAAGTGGAATAACAGCATCATCTGTACCATGAGATACAAAGAATCGAAGTCTTTCCAGTTTCTTTTTATCCTTTACAATACCATCCAGAATTTTTTCTTCAGGATAAGAACTCATACAGGCTATTTTATTAAACAGTTCGGGATATTTAAGTGCCAGAGCATAGCATAATATTCCTCCCTGACTGAATCCGCACAAGTGCACATTGCTTTCAGTAAGTCCATAATGATTGATCACTTTTAGTATACTTTCCAATGCAGAATTTAAAGATTCTTTAGCTTGGGGAACATCCATAAAGTTCTCAGGTTCATTGAAATTAATATCAAACCAAGAATATCCTTCAAACTGCGTATCTCTCGGAGCTCTGAAGCTGACGATGATCCAATCATTCGGAAGCGTTTCTCTAAAGCTGAAAAGGTCCTGCTCATTGCTGCCGTAGCCATGAAGCATAAAAAGTATAGGAGTAGTAGAGGTAATATTTTCCGGCTCTCTTACTATGTAATCTAAATTCATACAGCAAATATAATTAATAAATTACATTGTAAATCCTAACTTTTGCTATTCATATAATAGTCAATTTTAATCATAAAAAAGGCTAAGGATACAAAGGAGTGAGCCATTGAAATCTAAAGACCTATTTTCGGCTTTCACTATTTAAACGTATATCCGGTTATTTTATGTGTAAGAATTGGTTATTTGAATTGTATTATTGGATTTTATAATTTGATTTTGTTTTTTATCAATTTGATATTATTTGTAAATCTTTATTGGAAATTTTTTATAAAAATTATTTTTATATTAATAAAAAACTTATATTTGAAACATTAAAAAATCTATTTGGAGAAATGAAGCAATTTTACAATTCAAAAAGTTTACTTAGACTTTCTTTTTTATTCGTTTTATTATTTTCTGCAATCACTGTTTTGAATTCCTGTAAAAAGGATGACGATGAAGAATTTCAGGATCATATGGTTCAATTTGAAGTGAAAACAACCGGAGGAGGGAAAATCATATCTGTTGTAACACAGGTAGGTACCACCCAAAATACCATTTACAATACTACAGCATCTCCTGTAACATCCCCTTGGACAAGTGGTGATGTATGGGTAAACTCTAGTCAGGCACAATTAAACCTGGATGCTAACGCAACGTTACCGGATGATAATGCAGAGCTTATTATTAATCTTTGGATAGATGGAGAAATCGTAAAAACTGATAAGAAAAAAGGAAAAGGTGTAGCAGTTGCATCAATCGATTTCAGTTTCTTAGAACCTTAAATTAAAATATTTTTATATAAATAAAAACCGCTCTGTGAGCGGTTTTTTTATTCTTCAATCATATGAAACTGTATGGCATAGCTAACAAGTTCCGTAGAATTTTTTGCTTGAAATTTCTGTAACAGATTTTTACGGTGAGTATCTATGGTAAGTGGGCTTAAAAATAACTCTTCCGCAATCATATTACTTGTTTTGCCCCGGGCTACCAATTGCAGAATTTGTTTTTCCCTTTTAGTCAGTCTTGGAATTTGCAGTTCGTTTTGAGAAGGCCGGCTAATGATCTCTTTCGTTTCATTACAGAAAACAATATCGCCTGATAATGCACCTTCGATGCATACGATCAGTTCATGTATTGAGGTGTTTTTCAAAAGATAACCACTGGCTCCATTTTGGATAGATTGCATGATGATACTTCTTTCAGAACGATTACTGAACATAATGACAGAAATACTAGGGCTTATTTTTTTAATTTCCCTGCACAATTCTGTACCATTGGCATCCGGTAAAGTAATGTCAAGAAGAATAATATCTACCTTGTTAGATTTTATAAAACTGATTATTTCAGAGCCGGAAGTAAAAGTCTCCACTATATTGATAAAAGGCTGGCTGTTCAGCATCATTTTTACTCCTTCGATGACAATAGGGTGATCATCTACAATAACAATATTTATTCTTTCATTCTCCATCTATATTGAGTTCTATGTTAATTGTTGTCCCTTGATTGTCCGAACTGATCTCCATGTTTCCTTTCAGGTAATCAACCCTGTTTCTTAGGTTCCGAAGTCCCATGCTTTTAGCCTTTTGCTCCGCATTATTTTCAAAGCCTTTTCCGTTGTCCTCAATAGTAATGAAGAAGTTCTTTCCTGATTGAGAACACTGCAGTAAAATATTGGCAGCTTCAGCATGCTTTATGGCATTGGCTAATAATTCCTGAACAATCCTGTAGATATTGAGTTGAATGTTTAAAGGCAGATTCTTTTCAATATTGATGGCCTGAAAGTCAATTTCAAGATCTTTTCGGGTATAAAATTCACAGAGATCATTGATTGCTGTTTCCAAACCAAAATTAAGCAATGACTCAGGCATTAGGTTTCTTGCAACATGCCGAAGTTCACTCACAGAATTGTCCAACTGCCCCAGAATCTTATAAAATTCTTTATCCTTTTCAGCATCCAAATGATTGGCAGACCAGGTTGAAAAGTTAATCTTTACCCCCGCCAGCATTCCGCCTAAACCATCGTGAAGATCCCTTGCAATACGTTCTCTTTCTCTTTCCTCTCCATCCAGAATTGCCTTGGTTAATGAGAGTTTTTCTTTTTGTTTAATCTCATTGATCCTTTGTACAGATATCTTTTTATTTTTTCTAAAGATGATAAAAAGGAAGATCAGAAGACTTATAAGGAGCAGTAAGACAAGACTTAGCATCCATAAGTAAAAGTTTTTCTTGCTAACTTCAAGATCTTTCTGGTTTTTTTCAGCATTTAAGGTTGCTATTTTTCTTTCTTTTTCTGCAGTATTAAACTTAGATTCAATTTTATTGATTTCAAGATTTACATTCTCAGTATTCAGACTATCATTAAGCTTAGAATATTTTTGTTCCCATGCTAAAGCTTCTTTAGAATTTCCCATTTCCTCATTCAACGTAGAAAGCTGCTTATAAATGGTTTTTCTGTTTCTAAGATCAAGGGCAAGAGATTTTTCTGTTAAAATATCTTCCAGAACATTTTTAGCCTCATCATATCTTTTTAACTTTCTCAGGATGTCATATTTGTTGAAATAAAACATCTGTGCCAATAGGCTCTGATTGAATTTTTTTGTATAAAAGATTCCCTTTTCAATAACAGGGAGCGCCTCTAAATTTTTTTGTCTGGTAATATAATAAAGTGTTTTACTATAATAATAAAAAGCATTGATTGAAGATTCCGGATAAGGATTGATTAGAGTTTCAGCTTTATCCAAAAACTTTTTGGCTTCATCTCCTTTAGCCTGATAGCAATAATTATTGGCAAAGTTTAGGTATGTGAAAAATAACTCGGAAGAATTAGGGAAGTGTTTTTCGAGAATTTCCAATGCTTTGTTGTTGTAATCTTCGGACTTTTTAAGTTCAGTATTGTAAGTAAGAATTACAGCAAATTGAGTATATAAAAATCCGAGGTTTCTGCTGTTTTCATATTTTTTAGCCAACGGAATACTTTTTTCAAGAATTGTCTTCACCAAAAAAGGATAGCCTTCTTTATCTTTCTGTGTTACTCCATAACTATACCATGCTGAAGCCTGAAGAAGATCCGATTCCTCATTTTTAATCTTGGATAGTGCTTTAATTGCCTGTTGATAGGAGATTCCGGCTTTCTCTTTGTTTCGGTCCAGATAATACTGGGCTTTGTAATAGTCATATTTTGCGGAAAGAAGAGGATTACCCTTAATGAATGCTTTTCCACTTTCCAGATACTTTTTGCTTAAAAGAGAATCAATATTTCTATAATAATTTGATAAGATAAAGTAGGCATTGGACTTTGAAGCTCCGGAAGAATTGGTTTTTACTATATTTTGTAAACTGTCCAAATAAGGTTTCTCATTGAGCGGAGTTATTTGCTGTGATTGTAAACTAAAGGACAGCAATATGTTTAACAGGATAAGTAATCTCTTCATTAGATAATCAGTTCTGTAGAATATATTTTTAACTGTTCAATTTAATTAAAAATTTTAGCATAGAAAATACCTGAATTTAGGTAGAAAAAATTACACATTTTTCAGGATTGATAAAGTTTAATGACTCCAATAGCTTTGCAGGTACAGAATCACTAATCATAGAATATTAAATAAAGTAACTAAATTTTAAACAAAAAGATTATGAAAAAAGCGGGAATGAGTCAACTGTTGAGAGGTACATTTTTTGTATTGTTGGCAACCATGTTATTCGGGTTTGTAACCTCTTGTAGTAAAGATGATGATGATAACAATGTGAATGGAGCAGGTAAGAGTCATAAAGTAGTTTTTAAAGCCATTGCTTCTTCAGGAGCTGATATTGATGTAGCAGTGTATGGAATTGATGGTAATCCTACAACAGCAACAAGCCTTAGCGGAACGACGTGGACAAGTCCTGAAGTAACATCAGAAGCAGGAGCTTATAACGCGAATGTAGCAGTAAATGCAGTAGGAACCAATGCTTCTTCCACCCTAAAAGTTCAGATCTGGGTAGATGGTGAATTGAAAAAAGAAGGAACTTCTAGTGGCCAGTATTTATCAGCTTCTGCAAGCTACGTATTTTAAAAATTAATAACTTTCTAAATAAAACGGGCGCTGAGATTGATCTCAGCGCCCATTTTTTATATTGTATTAAAATTAGATCACTTTTACAATGAAGTAACTTTTTTTACCTTTTTGAAGCAATAAGAATTTCCCATCAATAAGGTCTGTTTCGTTAGCTGTAAAAGTATCATTTACCTTTTGCTTATTCACAGAAATTGAATTTCCTTTCATTTCTCTCTGAGCCTCACTTTTAGATTTCAGGAATTCTGATTTTTCAGAAAGAAGATCAATAATATTTACTCCCAATACATCTGCTTTTGCAACTTCTTTTTGTGGAACTCCATCAAAAACTTCAAGAAATATTTCTTCATCAAGGCTTACTAAATCTTCAGCTGTAGAACGTCCAAAAAGGATTTCAGAAGCTTTAAGAGCTTTTTCGTACTCTTCTCTTCCATGTACCCAAACGGTTACTTCCTCAGCCAGTTTTCTCTGAAGCTTTCTTTCGTGTGGAGCTGTTTTGTGCTCTTCAACTAAAGTTTCAATTTCCTCTTTTCCAAGGAATGTGTAAAACTTGATGAATCTTTCAGCATCTTCATCCGTAGCATTCAGCCAGAACTGGTAGAATTTGTATGGAGAAGTTTTCTTTTTATCCAACCAATAGTTTTCTCCACTTTCAGACTTTCCGAATTTGGAACCATCAGCCTTTGTAATCAAAGGAACCGTTAATGCAAACGCTTCACCTTGAGCTTTTCTACGAATCAATTCTGTTCCTGTAGTGATATTTCCCCACTGGTCAGAACCACCCATCTGTAACTTTACATTGTTGTTTTGATATAAGTGAAGGAAATCATACCCTTGAATCAACTGGTAAGTAAACTCTGTGAAACTCATCCCATCAGCACCTCCGTCTCCTGAGAATCTCTTCTTCACAGAATCCTTAGCCATCATGTAATTAACAGTGATGTTCTTTCCGATATTTTTAGCAAAATCAAGGAAAGAGATATTCTTCATCCAGTCGTAGTTGTTGACTAACTCGGCTTTATTTGGCTCATTACCTGCGAAATCTAGGAATCTTGAAAGTTGGTTTTTCAAGCAATCTACATAATGTAAAAGGGTTTCTTCATCCAGTAGGTTTCTTTCTGCAGATTTTCCGGATGGATCACCAATCATACCTGTAGCACCTCCTACCAAAGCAATAGGCTTGTGACCATGCTGTTGAAAGTGAGCAAGGATTTTTATCTGAATAAGACTTCCGATATGTAAAGAATCGGCAGTTGGATCAAAACCAATATATGCAGTTGTTACCTCTTTATTCAGTTGTTCATCGGTTCCGGGCATCATATCAGCAAATAGACCACGCCATTTCAGTTCTTCTATAAAGGAATTCATTGATTTTTACTTTAAAATTTTACGGTGCAAAGATAGTAAATTCAGAAGTATGAAAGGCAAAAGGACGAAAAGGCAATATTGCAAATCACTATTCTTGATAGAAATTTATAGAGATGTCCATAATTTAGTTATTTCGATCTTTCTCCTCTTTACTTTTTTACCTTTTTGCAGATTTGTCTTTTCGCCCCAAATAATCTATATTTGTTATTAATGAACGACGAACAGCTATTTCTGCTCATCCAAAAGGCCAAAGATAAAGACCAAAAGGCCCAGACGAAACTCATCAATGTTTTTTGGGTGGATGTTTTCTCTTTTGTGATGAAGAAAGTAAGAGATGAAAATGATGCTGATGAAATTACTGTAAATGTTTTTTCCAAGGTATTGTCTAAATTAGATATGTTCGATCCCCATTTTCAGTTTAAAACCTGGATTTTAACCATTGCCCAAAATACGGTTATTGATTTTTGGAGAAAGAAAAACCGCGAAAATGAGGATGCTGTTGAGAACCTTGATGAGGTTAAAAACCAGTACGCAAAATCTCCGGAAGAACTTCTCATTTCTGAAGAAGAACAAAAAAAGATCATCAAAACCATAGAATCTCTTGATGCCAATTATCAGGACATTATTAAACTCAGGTTTTTCGAAGAAAAAAGCATTAAGGAAATTGCTGAGGAATTAGGCATTTCTGTAGCCAATACTAAGGTAAGGGTGATGCGGGCTAAAAAAGTCCTTGCTGAATTATTGAAAAATAATGAGTTTGAGGATAATTAATTATAGTCATTATTCTTGCTGAAAATCTTAGCTTTCCTACTTTTTCCAATAATTTTACTTTTGTATTATTAGTTTCATCAATTTTTCCAGTTGATGGTTTCCATTAAAAAATCCTTAACTTTGAACTTCAATTTTAGAAATGGAAAATTTAGTTCAAGATACTACCGTTCAAAAACCAAAGTGGATTCGTGTAAAACTTCCTACCGGAAAGAATTACAGAGAGCTTAGGACTTTGGTGGACAAATATAAATTAAATACCATATGCCAGAGCGGAAGCTGTCCGAATATGGGAGAGTGTTGGGGAGAAGGAACGGCAACGTTCATGATCTTAGGAAATATCTGTACAAGAAGCTGTGGATTCTGCGGCGTAAAAACAGGAAAACCGCTTGATGTAAACTGGGATGAACCTGAAAAAGTGGCTCGTTCAATCAAATTAATGAAGATTAAGCATGCTGTTCTTACTTCTGTAGATCGTGATGACTTGAAAGACATGGGATCTATTCTTTGGGGTGAAACAGTAAATGCTGTAAGAAGAATCTCTCCGGGAACAACCATGGAAACATTAATTCCGGACTTTCAGGGAATTACAAAACATCTTGATAGATTAGTAGAAGTAGCTCCGGAAGTGATCTCTCACAATATGGAAACTGTAAAACGTTTAACCAGAGAAGTGAGAATCCAGGCAAAATATGAAAGAAGCCTTGAGGTTTTAAGATATTTAAAGGAAGCTGGGCAAAGAAGAACAAAGACTGGTGTAATGCTAGGTCTGGGAGAAACTAGAGATGAGGTTTTCCAAACGATTGAAGACATCAGAAATGCCAATGTGGATGTTATTACTCTTGGGCAATACCTTCAACCAACTAAAAAACATCTTCCCGTAAAAAAATTCATTACACCCGAAGAGTTTGATGAGTTCGGAGATTTTGCAAGAAGTTTAGGCTTCAGACACGTTGAAAGTTCTCCTCTTGTAAGAAGTTCTTACCACGCAGAAAAACATATACATTAAAATATAAACCGCTCAGTGATGAGCGGTTTTGTTTTATCTTCAAAATTTATTTATTACAGGAAGAATCCCTCATAATAGTTCCTATCCGCCCATTTATTTCGATAGGCTTAAAGTGTTTTTTCTTAAATTCTGACGGAGTTTCACCGGTATGCTGCTTAAACAGTTTATTAAAATACGACAGACTTTCAAATCCCACCTGAAAACATACTTCCGTTACAGAATAATCTTTTAGCAGAAATATTTTTGCCTGATTAATCCTGTAATTATTTACAAAATCTGTGAATGTCATATTGGTTTGCTTTTTAAAATACCTACAAAAAGCAGGGGTACTGAGGCTCACAATTTTTGCGATTTCATTCACATTCGGTTTCTTATCGTGATTCTCATGAATATAGTCGTAGATGGTTCCCATTCTAATCTTGTCGTTCAAGAACCATTTGATCCTTGTATCCTCTTTGTTGAGTTCCTTTACCTCCGCAGAGTCTGCAAGAATCTGTAAAATCTCAATCATTCCCATCAATGACTCAAAAGAGTTTCTATCTTTAATGATCTGAAGTTTTTCAACAACAATGTTTTTTGTTTCTCCGAAGAATGATAATCCAAGATAAGATCTGTCCAGCAGCTTTCTGATGTTATCAAACTCAGGAACAGGTAGAATAATGTCCTGCAGAAAGTTTTCACGCATCTGTAGAACCAACTGTTTGCACTCTGTCTGAATGCCATAGTCAAAGTTAAGATGAGGAACATTGGAACCAATTAATAACAAATCATTGTCTGTAAAGCCTGAAATATTTTTTCCAACATGTCGGATTCCGTTAGATGCTTCTACGTATACCAATTCAATTTCAGGATGATAATGCCAGAAAAAACAGTTTTTCAGAGAAGGAGAAAATAGCTTGAAAGATTTCCCTTTTTCAAACTCAATAATTTCTTTCTGGATTTTCATTTTGTTCTGTTTTGATTGTTTGTGAATTTAAAATTAAACAAAAAGGTTAATACGGAGCAAATTTTTATCATTCAAAGAGAAGTAAAATTCAATCTTTCTTTCGATTTTTGCACTGTCAAAATAGTAGATGGGAAACCATTTAAAATTTCTACCAATTAATTCAGAAAAAAGAATATACCAATGAAGATTGATAAAAGAATAATACCGCTGGCAATAGGCGGATTGGGAATAGGAACCACGGAGTTTACCGTTATGGGACTATTACCGGACATTGCAAATACTTTACAAATTAGCATTCCTCAGGCGGGACATTTAATTTCTGCCTACGCTATGGGAGTGGTGATTGGGGCACCTCTCCTTATCGGGTATTCTGTAAAGTTTCCGCCAAAAAAGGTATTAATTGCCTTTATGATCCTTTTCACACTATTTAACGGGCTTTCCGCTCTTGCACCGAATTATACAACCATGCTGATTATCAGATTTCTGTCCGGGCTTCCTCATGGAGCATTCTTTGGAGTAGGAACGGTTGTCGCTTCAAAAATGGCCGGAAAAGGTAAAGAGGCATTCTATATATCAATGATGTTTACAGGGCTCACGGTTGCGAACCTCGCGATGGTTCCTCTGGTGACATATATCGGACATACTTTCCATTGGAGACTGTACTTTATTATTGTAGCAGTGATTGGTCTTTTTGCCTTATTGTTTTTAAAATTATGGCTTCCTGCCATGGAAGCAAATCAAGATACCCATTTTCTGGAAGAATTGAAATTCCTGAAAAATAAACAATCCTGGTTGGTACTAGCCATCACTGCGATTGGGTTTGGGGGACTTTTTACATGGCTTAGCTATATTACGCCTTTAATGACGGTAATTTCAGGAGTTCAAAGCAGTCAGATGGCCTATGTAATGGTTCTTGCCGGAGCCGGAATGGTGGTAGGTAACCTCGTTGGGGGTATTGTTTCCGATAAGCTGGGACCGGAGAAAACATGTGCTGTTCTTATCTTTCTGATGATGATTTCCCTGATAGGCGTATTTTTCCTTTCCGAACATCAGAATATTGCCTTTATATTAACATTTATGTGCGGGGCTTTATCAATGTCTATTGCAGCACCCATTAATATTATGATGATGAAAGCTGCTCCAAGAAGCGAAATGATGGCAGCTGCTTTTATGCAGGCAGGCTTCAATATTGCCAATGCCATGGGAGCTTTTCTTGGCGGTATTCCTTTGGAATATAACTTGCCGTTCAATTACCCGTCACTGGTAGGAGTGGGGATGACTTTTATAGGATTTGTGATCAGTGTAAGGTATATGTACCTGTATAGTTCTAAAACATCTAATGAAGAAGAAGCGGTTAAAGAATGTATTTCTTGTGATAAATAAAGAAATCAATTTAATCTTATAATAAAAAAGAGCCTGTTTTCAACATAGAAACAGGCTCTTTTTTTTATTAATAGGTTATACCTCTACTTCATTGCCGTTTTTGCACCAGTAGAGCGCATTGTATAAATTTTCTTTTGGGAAAGATTTAAACTCTCCCGGCATCAGAACACTGAAGATATCTGTAAAGTTCTGAACGCTTTGCTTGTCTGTAACAATGGCTGCACGATTCCACTTTGCCAGGTTTTTGAATCCTAAAAGTAAATCTTCAAGCCATGCCCCCATGGTAAACTTATCCAGATCAGTATCCAAATACAGTAAGTAATTCAGTTCACCAAATTGGTCTACTTTCTCTTTCACACGCGGAATTACCAGTTTTTCAAAATCCTCTTTCGTTACTTCTCCGGTTGCACTGAATGCCGCAACATTCTCCGGAGCTTCTGGAATAATTGTTATCATAGTGAATATTTTATGGTGGTTGGAACTTAATAAAGTAACAATAACTACACCATAATTTCCACATAAATTGTTAAAATAGGTATAGATATTGTTATTTTTAATGTAAAATATTAATATGGATCTCAAATCAAACGAACCTTTTTGGCTTTTAAAAAATGGATTGATGGCTTCCTATCCTTCTTTAAAATCCGATGAAAAATGTGATGTCTTAATTATTGGTGGCGGAATTACCGGAAGCCTTATTGCTCATCAGATGATTGAGGATGGCTATGAAACAATTCTTATTGATAAACGGGAACTTTGTAACGGAAGCACCTCTGCCACTACTTCAATGCTTCAGTATGAAATAGACGTTCCTCTCTATGAGCTGATTGGGAAAATAGGAAAGAAAGGTGCTGTTGAAAGTTACAAAGCTTGCTCAGATGCTATTGATAATATTGAGAAAATTTCAGTACAAATAAGATCCAATGCCGGATTTAAGCGTAAAAAGTCCCTGTACTTTGCTTCAAAAAAGAAAGATGTAGAATGGTTGAAAAAAGAATATGAGGCCAGAAAAAATGCAGGTTTTGAGGTAAAGTGGCTAAATACAGAACAGATCCTGAAGAATTTTGAATTTGAAAATACTTATGGTGGAATAGTATCCAGACAGGGAGCCAGCATTGATGCGTTCCAGTTTGCTCATGAATTGTTTAAGCACAATGTAAGGAAAGGTTTGAAAATATTTGATAAAACTGAAATGGTAAATGTGGAATATCACAAAGGTTTTAACCTTGCCACGGTAGATAGTGGATTTCAGATTAAGGCAAAAAAGATAATCTATTGCATTGGTTATGAAAGCAAAAACTTGTTGAAAGAGAATTTTGTAGACTTAAAAAGTACCTATGCTGTTGTTTCCGAAATGGATAAAGACAAGTTTAAAAATATCAATAACACATTGGTTTGGAATACAGACGACCCCTATATTTATATGCGTACAACGGATGACGGGCGGCTGTTAATTGGCGGCGGTGATGAAGATTTTTATGATGCTGAAAAGCGTGATGCCCTATTGGAGAAAAAGAAAAAAGAGATTTTAAAAAACCTTAAGAAAATAAAACCAGATTATCATTTTTATCCCGACTTTGTGTGGGCAGGAACTTTTGGTGAAACTAAAGATGGACTGCCTTATATTGGTGAACATGAAAAATTCAAGAATTCCTATTTCGTACTAGGTTTTGGAGGAAACGGAATTACTTTTTCATTGGCGGGTATGGAAATGGTTTCTTCATTTTTAAAGAATAAAAAACATCCACTGTCCAGATACTTTAAATTCGGGAGATAGTTTCTGTACACGCAAAACTTGTCCCTTAAAATAGCTTAAGTGTTTAATCTTTTGTGACTTTTGTGGTTTGCGTTTTTATTAAAAAGCAAACAGTTTCAAAATAAAAAGCGGTGACTAAATTTTAGCCACCGCTTTAAAGATTATCTGCTGTAATATTGTATCTGCATCTCTTTCGGATACTTTACTTCATAAGAGAAATTGATCTTTTCAGAACCTCCGGAACTGATCTTCTTGTTCCAAAGAATACTTCCTGTTTTTTCATCAAGACTTCCACCACCCAGATCTGTTGTTTTTACCATAATCTTGGAGTTTTCACTAATTAGCAGCTGATCCAGAACTTCCAGTTCAATGCTTTCATTGGTGTTGTTTCGGATGCTTATCTGGTAAGATTCAGTTTCCCATTTATTAGAGTTCATTAGCTTTTGAGAGGTTTTATCTTCAAGCTTAATTCTTTTTACCGTTATTCTTTCATCTACACCAAGGGAGATTGGGAACTCATCTTTCACATAATTACTGGTAATATTGGTTTTTCCGATATAATTATCTTCAAAGTAAATATTGGCCTCGCCGTTGATAAGGTTGAGGTTCTGCCAGTTTTTCACAAAAGCCATAAGGAATACCTGATTATTAACCTTTGGAACTGTATGGTATTTGTAAGTGGCATCAATTTGTTTTTTATCCAAAATAACATATTGTTCTTTCTCCTGACTTAGAATCGTTTGATTGTAATTCAGTTCATAGATTACATTCATCTGGTTATCAGAAACAGAAGCTATAGGAACCTGACTTGGCTTTGCTACGGCATCCTCTCTCATTTGATAGGCATTTACTGCTGCTGCTTTGTTTTTTAACTGGTAGCCAGAAATCTCCTGCATTGGATTGTGACCTGTATATTCTGCAACATAGAGCGGAGAAAGGATAGGTCTGTCCTGGTTGTAGGATGGTCTGTAAGTAGATACAAACAATTTTATATTTTTCCAGTCCTGTCCGGTTTTCTGGTAGATTTTCCCTTTGTAAACCATTTCGAGAGGCTTCTTTACAGACTCAGCGCGTAGATCATAGGATGGTACCCAGCCTGCATCAGAAACAATATAGCTTACCCCAAGATTCAGACTGGTGTCATTATCTGCAAGAATTTCAAGCAAAAGTTCTTTTCTGTTGGTATTTTTATGAGTTTGTTCCTCAGTAGATTGCTTGTTGAGCTTTGCAATACTTTCATCCAGAACAAACTTCTGTTCATTCAGTAAAAAGACCTGATTATCAATTTCCAGCATTCTCTTTCTGTAGAATTCCGTAAGCTTAATGAGCTGCTCCTGCGGTGTAGATTTATCATTGGTAGATACTTTTAAATTATCATTAATGATATTCTGCTCCCCGGTAAGGTTTTTAACCTGAATATTCAATAGGTTTACTTGTCTTTGAAGCTTTTTTCTTTCATCATCAAGCTTCTTTTCACCATCAGATAATTCATCATTTTTCAAAAAATTATTTTGAGGGGTAATTGAAAGAAGAGTGGTGTTTTTTTCAAGATTAATTTTATAGGTGTTTTCATCCAGGTCATTGGGAAGGTTTACAATTCTTACCATATTTCGGCCTTTCTGAAGACTTACATTGGTACTTCCAAAGACTTTGGCTCCCTGAAGAAATACTGTAGCCTGTTTTACATCAATTTCCTTTTTTATTTCCTGTGCCTTTAGGAAAGCAACCGAAAATGTCATGAGTATTAAAAAATAGCGTTTCATCGTTTATTATTTTAAATTATGAAGTAAAATTACCCGTATTTAGCCCTGAAAATGGGGAAACTTGGTGAAGTGAAGCTTTCACTTGGTGAACCCGATAATGACATAAAAAAAAACAGCCCCAAAAGGAGCTGCTTTCTTAAATCTGTTATTTTAAAGGATTTCGTATCTCGTTTTGATACTGTATTTCAGTTTGATATTTTCTATATTGTCAAAGGAAATATCAGCAGAAGCATCGGCCATTTCCATCTGTACACTGCTCATTCTGCCTTTATAGGCAACAGGCATTACCATGTCACTAGTGTAATCTTCTATTTCTACAATCTCAATGGCGTTGCCAGTCTTTTTACCCATACTTTCCAATAGATAATCGGCTTTTTCCTTAGCGGCTTTTAAGGCGTTAATCTTTACTGCTTTTCTGAAGTCAGCAATCTTGGTATTCTTTACCTCTGAAATGTTCAGGCTGCTTACCCATTTTTGGTTCAGGTCTTCAAAAATCTTGCTAATGTTTGATTTTGTATTCGCCTTAAACTGATAGTTCTTGGAAAACTTTGCTGTTTTTGAATAGATATTCTGATACATCGACTTGAATTTGATATCCTCGTTTTTTACGCCGGCACTCTTTAAAATATCAAACATCTTCTTTTCATTGTCTGCCAGATCATTTTTGTTATCTGCTTTTATTCCGATACTGAAGATAATTTCATCCGGTTCTACTTCCATTTCGGCAACACCTGTTACCTCGATTGCATTTTTCTTTACTTCCTGAGCGTTTACAAAACTTCCCAGCGTTAAAATTCCGATTAATAAAAAATGTTTCAATTTCATAATTTCCTGTTTTTAAGTTTAAATTCTGATGTAAAATTAGCCAGATCTGAAACTGTAAATCGGGAGACTTGGTGAAATGAAGCTTTCACTTGGTGAGTTGTTGTGAAAAGAGTATCATATTTAAAAATGTAAAAAGTAGGGATATGAAAGTAAGCTTTGCTTTAAGTATAAGGAGGCTCATCTTTAATGTAAATAATAAGATATATAATAAGGTGTATTGGTTTTAAAATAATGATTGTTAGTGTTTTACTAAGGGACTTGGTGAAGTGAGGTTTTGACTTGGTAAGGAATGGGAGACGATAGATAAAGTTTTAGTTACTTTGCAGTAAAGATTCAAAGTCTGTGAAATTAGTTTTTAAAATATTGTTTATTTCAATGCTTGCTGTGGGGAATTTCCTTTCTGCACAGGATTCTACAAAGGTGTCACAAGTGTTGAAGTCTGCTGCAAAGCTAAAGAAAGCGGTGGATAAAAATGATGATAAGGCCATTGCCGATACGTATGTAGGAATGGCGGGTGATTACTATAATCAGGGAAACTATGCTAAAAGTGAAGAATATTTAACCAAGGCTAAAACTCTTTTTCAAAAGCTTAATGATAAGAAAAACCTGGAATCTGTTACCAGAAAACTAGCTCAGTCACAGGAAAAACAGAATAAAATAACACCTGCCCTCAGCAATTACAGCATGGCGGCACAGATGAATTACAGTGAAAAAAGCAAGGCTGTAAATTCTAATGATGTGGCAAGGCTTTCTTCCCCGAAACCGGAACTTAGAGTAGAAGCTATTCAGGATAATATTAATATCAGTAAAAAAGAAAATGAGCAGGCTAGCGTAGCAGAGGGTTACAGTCAGTTGGCCGAGATCAATTTACAGCAGAAAGATATCAATAAGGCAGAAGAAAATCTGAATAACGCCTATAAAATTTCAAAAAGAGGAGCGCCACAACAGGCCTTAGCTATCAATCAAAAATTGACTGACCTTTATGTTGAAAATAAAAATTTTGACAAAGCGATTGAAGCCAAAAAGAAAGTCCTGAAAGAAGACTTTGTAAAAGAAAATTCACAGGAAAAGGTTAATCAAATTCAAGAACTGGCGGATATTTATATTAAGAAAAATGATCCAAAAGAAGCGGTAGATTTATTGAAAAATGCCTACGGAATTGCGTTAGATAAAGGACATACACTTGAAGCCCAGAAGAGTGTGAAAAGACTGGACAGTCTTTATGCCATTTCAGGAAATACAGATGCTTCTGTTCAATTGTACAGAGATTTTCTGGGAAAACTTCCGAATCTGGTTTCGAAAGACAGAAGCCTTGTAGATAATAAGATTCTGGAAGATACAGAGCAGAGAATTTCACAACTGGAAAAGGAAAAAGAACTGAAAGACGAATTGATTCGTAAGAAAAATGTCTTCAATTATGGTTTAATTGGAGCTTTGATCTTATTGACAGGTTTGGTTATTTTTATTTTCAGAACACTTAAAAAAGTTCAGACTAAGAATAAAAAAATTGCGCTACAGTCGCTTCGACGGGAAATGAACCCGCATTTTATCTTCAACAGTTTGAATAGTGTCAATCATTTCATAGCAACCAATAATGAATTAGAGGCCAACCAATATCTGACAAAATTCTCTAAGCTGATGCGCGGGGTGATGGAAAATTCTACGGATGATTTTATCCCTTTTCAACAAGAACTGGATCTTCTGCAAAATTATCTGGCTCTGGAAAAAACACGTTTTACAGATAAGTTTGATTATGAAATAGATGTAGACGAAAGCTTAAATATGCACAGCCTGCAGGTTCCCGGAATGCTCGTACAGCCGTTTCTCGAAAATGCTATCTGGCATGGACTTCGGTACAGAACGGAAAAAGGTTTGTTAAAGCTCAGCTTTGAAAAAAGTAATCAATATCTGAAAATTATTATTGATGACAACGGAATAGGAATTGAAGAAAGCAAAAAACAGAAAACCCAACATCAAAAGACAAGAGAGGGCAGAGGGATGAAAAATACGCTGGAAAGAATCCAACTTTTGAATGATCTCTATAAAAAAAATATTACCTGCTCTGTAAAAGATAAAGAAAATAATAGCGGAGTAGTGGTTACCATTCAAATTAATCTGATATAAAACGGTAAGATGAAAAAGAATATATTCCTGATAAAACTAATGGTTTGTTTATTCTCCGGTATTTTATCCGGACAGGATTTCGATAGTATTCGGTTGAATAATATTCTGAAAAGTTTAAAATTAGATAAGACAAAAACCAAAGAAGAGCTCTGTACTGAAAAGAAAATGCCCAATACAGAAGATTCCTATATTGCAGTTATTCCTGTTGTAATAGAACAGGAAAATAATGATTACGTGTTCACAGTCCGGAATTATATTTTAATTACAGATGCTAATGGAACTATAAAGAATAAATATCTAGATCCAACAGATATAAATTCTGATGCCATTAGTTTAAGAAGTTTTACAATTGATACCGGATTATATACTATTGGGACAAATATCCGCGCTTTTGGGGTGAAAGCTGATTTTGTAGGAAGCAGCAGACCTAATCCTTATGAGCTAAGTACAATGTCTATGTATTATCCGGAAGGTAAAACTTTTAAGAAAGTTATGGATCAGTTTACTATGGATCAGTACCACGGAGAATGGGATATGCGATGCAATGGAGAGTTTAAAGATAATCACTCCTATATTATACTAGAGCAATCCAAAACCAATAATTTCACAGACCTTAAAATAAAAACGATTTCTGTTACTACAATAAATAAGGACGTAAAAGGAGAATGTGAAAGTAAGGAAACATCAAAAACTTTCTATAAAACGCTGAAATTCAAAAGCAGTTATTATCACTAAATTTTTCATAGTAATAGTGCTTATCAAAGTGTTGGTATTTTTGCTTGTGTTTTGAGTTTTTATTATTTAATTGAGTTTTTTGTAACGAAATTTATATAAAAACGTCTTATTAGGTAAAAACTAATCAGATGGATTCTAATACTAAAATAGCAAGATGGGCAGGTTTTATTTATTTTGTCGTTGTCATAACTGGGCTTTTCAGTTTGATGTATGTACCTTCAAAGCTGATTGAATGGGAAAATCCCAAACTGACTTTTAATAATATTTCTTCTTCACGATATTTATTCAGTTTAAGTATTGCGAGCAGTATACTTTGCTATACGGCTTTTACTTTGCTCCCTTTGGTTTTGTATAAGCTCTTGAAAAATGTTAACGGAACCTATGCTAAACTAATGGTTATTTTGGCGCTTATCAGTGTGCCCATTTCTTTTATTAATCTTCAAAGTAAACTCTCAGTGCTTACGATTATAGATGCCGCAGATTATCTAAAAATCTATAAAACAGAAGAATTACAAGCACAAGTCATGCTTTTGTTGAAAAATTACAATAATGGAATTCTGATTGTTCAGATTTTCTGGGGACTTTGGCTTTATCCCTTTGGCTATCTGGTGTACAAGTCAAACTTTTTACCAAAGGTTTTGGGAGTCTTTTTAATGTTGGGCTGCTTGGGATATGTTATCAATGTTTTTGGAAGAATAACGATTCCTGAATTTTCCAGCTATGCACTATCAAGCTATATAACATTACCTGCATCAATAGGAGAAATAGGAATATGCCTATGGCTGCTGATTATAGGTGTGAGAAGTAAACCTGTTAATACTATTCATCAAAATTAATGTAACCATGAACAAATCTACCCAATTTGAAGACATCCAGGTAAATATCAAGATTATACTTGCTGGGCTTTGGACCTCTGTTACGCTATGTTACTTATATGGCGATTACTTTGAGCTGTATACCCCAGGAAAAGCCCAGGGCCTTGTAGATGGTCATAATTTATTGAATTCTCCACTGAATTTACTGATGGCTGCAGTCGTTTTAGCGATACCGGCTGTCATGGTATTTCTTTCCCTTATTTTGAAACCTGCTATCAATAGGATTCTCAATATAGTTTTCGGAATATTTTTTACTGTGGTGATGCTGCTTATTGGTATTTCATCCTTTTCAGAATGGTATCTATTCTATGTTTTCCTTGCCGCTGTAGAATGCATGATAACAATCTTGATAGTAGGGTATGCCTGGAAGTGGAAAAAAGTATGACCTGTATTAGGAAAATTGTAGGGTTGGTCAAATATCCCTAATTTGCATCTGCAATCTAATAGTTAAAACCTAATGAAGATCAAAGCCGTAATCGTAGACGATGAAATCATAGCAAGAGAGGTCCTGAGAAGTTATATCACCAAATACTGTCCTCAGGTAGAAATTCTTGGTGAAGCGGAAAATATCAAGGAAGCCGTTCCATTGATTGCTGAAAAGCAGCCACAATTGGTCTTTCTGGATGTGGAAATGCCCTTTGGAAACGCCTTTGACGTATTGGAAGCTACGAAAGAATTTTCTTATGAAACAATCTTCATTACCGCATTTTCACAGTATTCTTTACAGGCTTTGAATAAGTCGGCAAGCTATTATATTCTAAAACCGATTGACATCCAGGAGTTGATCCTTGCAGTAAACAAAGTTGCTGAAAGTCTTGAAAAGAAGGATGAGCTTAATCGTAACAAAATTCTATTGGAGAACCTAAAGCTGAAACCAGAAAAACAGCAGCTTATTCTCCCGACTCTACAGGGATTTGATGTCGTAAAAACCGAAGATATTGTAAGACTTCAGGCAGATGGAAACTTTACGCAGGTTTATCTTACCGATGGCTCCAAGAAAATGGTGTGCCGCTTTTTAAAGCACTTTGATGATCTGTTGGAAAGTCCTTTTGTAAGAGTTCATCGTTCCCATATCATCAATACAACTTTTGTAAAATCCTATCATAAAAGTGGAACCGTAATGCTGGCTGATGATACTGAAATTGAGGTTTCGGGAAGCTTTAAGGATAATTTTCTGAGAGTATTCTCATAGAATTTATTGTTCCTTAACAGCCCAAAGGCATTATTTTTGAAGTTTTTATAAGAATCACACAAAATATTTCTGTCATGAAGACCTTTCATAAAATTATACTTCCCGTTTCATTAGGAGCATTGGCATACATCGCCTTTCATTCATATTCTGTGGGAATTCCAAAAGGAGCCGTTGCTGTAAAGAATTTTGACGTTAAAAAATATCTTGGAAGATGGTATGAAATCGCACGATTTGACTATAAATTCGAGAAAAATATGGATAATGTTACAGCAGAATACTCAGAAAATCCCGATGGAACAGTTCAGGTGAGAAATAAAGGCTATAATTATGTAAAAAAACTGTGGAACGAATCCATTGGTGAAGCCAAATTTGTAAAAGATACAACCGAAGCCCGACTTAAAGTCTCTTTTTTTAAACCCATTTGGGCCGGATATAATGTCATAGATATAGATGAAGACTATCAGTATGCCCTAGTGGCAGGAAGCAGTCTAAAATACCTGTGGATCCTTTCCCGAACGACTACAATCCCTGAAAGTATCAGACAACGCTTTATTGAAAAAGCAAGAAAAATTGGTTATAATACTGAGGAATTGATCTGGGTGAAGCATACCTAAACGAAAAGGCAAAATCGTTAACATGTATTTTACGATTTTGCCTTTTTACTTTTTTGTTTCTAACTTTGAATATATTCTTTCCATTCCTCAAAACGATGATCAATAACCTGCTTCATCAGATCATAATTCTCGTAGGTATCTTCAATGTGGTAGAAAGTTTCGTATTCATAATCATTCTCCTCTGCTTTGTTATCAAAAAGATTAACATAGTCATCTGCAAATGAACTGTATCTATTACCAAAATCAGTGTCATCTCCATAATAATCCTTTGCAAAACTGTTTCCAAGATCACTCAGGTCATATTCAGAAAATTTTCCGTCACAAAAATCCATAACGAATTCTGCACCAGTAATTTCTCTTCTTTTTACTTTTTCAATTTCCTCTTTTCCGTCTTCTTTTAATTCATTAGAAATAAGATCATTATTAATGCACCAGTTCAGAAACATTCCTGTATGGGTAGCCCCATTTTTTTCAGGAAGTTCTTCGGGAAAATCACCACCATAATGCCATGAAGCATCATCATATTTAGACATAATTTTAACTAATTTTTGTCAAAAATAGAAAAAATCAATTTATATTGCCATAGCCGCAGATTTTCCCGTCATTTGCAGGAGAATTTTTTCAAGAAATTGATATATGGAAAAAGCTGTTCTGATTACTATTGGTGATGAAATCCTTTCCGGAAATACGATAGACACCAATTCCAATTTTATTGCTACCGAATTGAAGAATATCGGGATAAAGGTTGTACAGATCTTTACAATTTCAGATGAAATTGAAACAATCAAAAATACATTAGATATAGCCTTTGAAATGGGTGATTTAGTGATCACAACAGGAGGATTAGGCCCTACCAGAGATGATAAAACCAAAAAAGCGCTTGCAGAGTTCTTCAACGATGAAATTGCACTGGATGAGGTTACCTTTAATCACCTTAAAGGATATATGGAAAAACGCGGACGTCTGGATATTCTCGAAAGAAATAAAGAACAGGCCTTTGTTCCTACAAAATCCATCGTGTTTCAAAACCATTTTGGAACTGCACCATGCATGATGATGGAGCTGAACGGAAAGCTGTCCTATAGTCTGCCCGGCGTTCCTTATGAAGTAAAACCATTAATCAAGGATCAGATTATACCTTATTTACAGGGGAGATTCAATCTTAATTATATTCATGGAAGAATTATTTCTGTAGTTGGGATTCCTGAAAGTATTCTTGCAGATACCATTGAAGATTGGGAACTTGCCCTTCCTGAAAACATTTCCTTGTCTTATCTTCCGGTGGGAACCCGTGTAAAGCTGAGGTTAACAGCATCCGGTGATAATGAAGATATCTTAAAACAACAGACAGAAGACGAAATTCAAAAACTTCTTCCTCTCATAAAGGATAATGTTATTGCGGTTTCTGAAGATAAAATTGAAAGTATTCTGGCAGAAATTCTTACGGAAAGAAATTTGACCATTTCTACGGCGGAAAGCTGTACCGGAGGTGAATTGGCAAAAATGATCACATCAATTTCCGGTAGTTCAAAATATTTTCTTGGAGGGATGGTTCCTTATGCTACAGAAAAAAAGATTAAAATTCTAAACGTCTCCAGAGAAACTGTAGACCAATTTACGGTAGTTAGTGAGAAGGTAGCTCAGGAAATGGCCAAAGGATGTCAGCACTTATTTGATACAGATATTTCCCTTTCTACAACCGGAGTGGCGGGTCCGGGAAAAGGAGAAGATGGCAAGGACATAGGAACAGTTTTCTATACAATAAGAATTAAAGATCAGGAAGTAACATCAAAATTATATATGCCTCATCTGGAAAGGTTGGATTTTATGAATTTTGTTTCCCAAAAGGTAATTCAGGACTTGGTAGGACTTCTTGTAAACCAATAAATTAAGATTTTAGTTTTTTAATTTTTTTTTAATTAATTTTTATCTTCTTTTTCACGCTTTTTGAGATTCATTCATTAAAATTTCATAAACGTGGAAAATTCAAAACAGATTTTTCAGACCAACAGCAAAAAACGCTGGAAAAGTGTACAATGGGGAAGCCGCATCTTTATTTTTATGGCAGTGCTTCTTCTTTTGGCCTTGGGACTGATGATGACCCTGGACAGAAGTCCAAAAATTCCTTTTAAAGAAGATTATAAGGCAGTGATAACTGCGAACAAACCCTATCTTCAAGAGAACAAAATTTCTAAAGAATATAAAGGATTCAGAAGCTTTATTTCTGAAAAAACAATTCATACGAATCTCTCCAAAATCGAAAAGGCAAGAGCAGAGAGATATAAAAATCAAAACAGAAACTGGGCACAGTTCCCCGGAGGAATTCGATCTGCATTTTATGTAGCGTGGGATCCACAGTCTCTGATGTCTCTGAAAAGAAATATCAGACATATTAATCTTGTTTTTCCGGAATGGTTCTTCCTTGATCCTAAAACGGGAGATTTGAAAACGAACATTGACCCCGAAGGGTATAAAATCATCAAAAGAACAGGAATTGCAGCAATGCCTATCCTAAGTAATAACTCTGATAGAGAATTCCGTTCTGAAGGATTGGGAAAAGTATTGAATGATCCGAAGAAAAGAACAAATCTTATCCAGAAAATTACCCAGCAGTGTAAAAAATATCATTTCAAAGGAATTAATATTGACTTTGAGGATATGAACCTCAATTCTGATGAAAACCTGATTGCTTTTATGAAAGAGCTTTCAGAAACATTCAAGCAGAATCAATTATTGGTTACCATGGATATCATGACGGATAATGATGATTATAATATCCCAAAACTAGATCCCTATGTAGATTATTTTGTATTGATGGCTTATGATGAATATTCTGCCAGTGGCGATGCAGGTCCGGTTTCTTCACAGAAATGGATAGAAGAGCAGGCAGGTAAGCTCGTAAAAAAGACTTCTCCTCAGAAGATTATTTTAGGATTGGGAGCCTACGGTTACGACTGGAGTTCTAATCCTGATGATAATAATTCCGTTACCTATATGCAGGCTATTACAAAGGCTAGTGCAAGTAAAGCAGTTATTGATTTCAATGACAATACTTTTAACTTAAATTATTCCTATACAGATTCTAAAAATAATACCCATACTGTATTTTTCAATGATGCTGCCTCTATTTTTAATACGATGCGTTTTTCATCGGAATATCCATTGGCGGGAACTGCACTTTGGAGATTAGGAAGTGAAGACAGCAGGGTTTGGAATTTTTACGATAAGGATCTTACGTTTGCCGGACTGTCCAAACTGAATTTGAAAACACTGGAAAATGTAAAAGGACAAACCATGGTCGATTATATTGGAGATGGTGAAGTCCTGGATGTTTTAAATACCCCTCACGACGGAAAAATAGCCTTAGAAATAGATCCTAAGGAGAAAATTATTACAGATGAAAATTACATTACCTACCCAAGTTCCTATGAAGTAAAGAAATACGGAAGCGCCCCTCAAAAGGATTTGGTATTGACATTTGATGATGGCCCGGATGAAACCTATACTCCGCAGGTATTGGATATATTATCTAAGTATCATGTTCCTGCTGCTTTCTTTTTAGTAGGCTTAAATGCAGAAAAAAATCTTCCGCTTGTTAAAAGAATCTATCGGGAAGGTCATGAAATAGGAAATCACACCTTTACCCATGAGAATGTTGCCAAAGTAAGTCCAGAAAGAGCGTTGCTTGAGCTAAAATTGACGAGATTACTGATAGAGTGTGTAACCGGACACAGTACCATTCTGTTTCGGGCACCCTATAATGCAGACTCGGAGCCTACAACATCAGAAGAGATTATTCCTGTAGCATTGGCAAGACAGCAAAACTATCTGGATATTGGAGAAAACATAGACCCTGAAGACTGGCAGCCGGGAATAAAGGCTGATGAAATTATAAAACGGGTAATGGCAGGAATTAAACAGGAGAGAGGAAATATTATTTTGCTTCATGATGCAGGAGGTGATACCAGAGAAGAGACCGTGAAAGCATTGAAAGTTTTAATTCCGACACTGCAGAAACAAGGATATCATTTTACCAATCTTACCAGTCTTTTGCATAAAAGTAAAAGCGAGCTGATGCCCGAAGTTCCTAAAACGAAATCCTACTATATCATGCAGCTTAATCTTGTATTGGCTACTGTAATTTACGGAATAAGCCACTTTTTGGTTGCTCTGTTTAGTATTTTTATTGTACTGGGGCTGATCAGATTGCTGTTAATGGCTTATTGGGCTTTTAAAGAAAGAAAAAAAGAAAAACAACTGAGTAAGTTTCCCGTTCTGGAATCCTATCCAAAGGTTTCCATCATTGTTCCGGCTTATAATGAAGAAGTGAATATTGTTTCTTCCCTGCATAATCTGTTGAAGCAGACTTATCCAAATTTCAACATTATTATGGTGGATGATGGAAGTAAAGATTCAACCTATGAAAAAGCAAGAAATGAATTTCCGGATCACCCGAATCTGAAAATTTTTTCCAAAACAAATGGAGGAAAAGCAACCGCTCTCAACTTTGGTATTTCACAAACTGATGCTGAATATGTAGTGTGTATTGATGCCGATACCAAGCTACAGCAGGATGCCGTAAAATATTTAATCGCAAGATTCTTAAATTCCAATCCTGAAGAAAAGATTGCAGCAGTAGCAGGAAATGTAAAAGTTGGAAATACCGTCAACTGGCTTACCAAGTGGCAGGCAATAGAATACACTACAAGTCAAAACTTTGACAGACTGGCATATGCACATATCAATGCAATTACAGTAATTCCTGGGGCTATTGGAGCATTTAAGAGATCGGTTATTCTTGAGGCAGGTGGTTATTCTTCAGATACTTTGGCCGAAGACTGTGATATCACGGTGAAAATTTTAAAAGCTGGATATACTGTTGCCAATGAAAATAGAGCCGTAGCAGTAACAGAGGCTCCGGAAACCGTGAAACAGTTTTTGAAACAGCGTTTCCGATGGACTTACGGAATTATGCAGATGTTTTGGAAACAAAAACAGACTTTCCTTAACCCCAAATATAAAGGATTAGGGCTTTGGGCAATGCCAAATATTTTACTGTTTCAATACATCATTCCGTTTTTTTCGCCACTGGCAGATCTGATCATGTTTTTTGGAATTTTATCCGGAAATGGAGACAAAATATTTACCTATTACCTGATTTTCCTTTTAGTGGATGCTTCGCTGGCTTTGGTCGCGTTCATTTTGCAACGAGAAAAATTAACGAATCTTCTGTATATTATTCCGCAAAGATTCGGGTATAGATGGCTGATGTATATAGTATTGTTTAAAAGTTTAAGAAAGGCATTGAAAGGTGAAATACAGTCCTGGGGATTCTTAAAACGAACCGGAAATGTAAAAGAGATAGCAACTTCTTAAGATTTGTTTAAATTTGTTTTCTGGTAAAGTAACAAATAGTAAATAAATCATACATATTGTATAAATTGTTATCATAATGAAAAAACTAACGCTTTCTTTGTTCTTAATAGCAGGGATCTGCTCTCAAAATACGATGAGTGCACAAGCTAAAACTGCTAAAGTAGCAGTTAACAACACAGATAAAGGTTTAGACCTTAGCTTAATGGATACTTCGGTACGTCCACAGGATGATTTTTATAATTATGTGAGTGGAACTTGGATGAAAACAGCCAAAATTCCATCTGACAAACCGACTTGGGGAAGTTTCAACAAACTTGGAGAAGACACGGATAACAATTCCATGACCATCCTGAACTCTCTTTTGAAAGATAAATTTGCTGATGGAAGCGAGGGTAAAAAAATTCAGGATTTGTATGCTTCTTACATGAACATGCAAAAAAGAAATGCTGATGGAATCAAGCCTATTCAGGATAACCTGAGTAAAATTGATGCGATCAAAAATATGGCTGATCTTCAGAATTATCTGATCTCTGTAACTAAGGAAGGCGAAAATGTTTTCTACGGATGGGGAGTATATGCAGACCTGAAGAATTCTAACATGAATGCTGTTTACTTAGGAGAAGCTTCTCTTGGTTTAGGTAGAGATTATTACCAAAAAGTAAACGAAAAAAATACAGAAGCTATTGCTGAATATCAGAAATATGTAGCTTCAATGTTAACAGAGTTAGGCTATAAAAATGCTGATGCAGCTGCAAAAGGTATTGTTGAATATGAAAAGAGCATTGCAAAAACCTATTTAACAAACGAACAAAGCCGTGATAATACTCTTCAGTATAACCCTCAGACAATGGCTGAGCTTTCAGCTTTGGTAAAAGGAGCTGATATTCCTGCTTACCTTAAAAAAGTGGGTGTAAATACAGATAAAATTATCATCGGAGAACTAGGATACTATAAAAACTTTGATAAGTTGGTAAACGCTCAGAATCTTCCTGTAATTAAGGATTATCTGAAGTTCCACATGATTAATGGTAGCGCTTCTTACCTAAGCGAAAAGCTAGGAGATATGAAGTTTAATTTCTTTGGTAAATATCTAAGAGGTCAACAAGAACAAAGAGCTCTTAACAAGAGAGGTTTTGAATTAATCAACAGAAACTTAGGAGAAGCTTTTGGTAAACTATATGTTGAGAAATACTTCCCGGCTGAAGCTAAGGCTCAGATGGTGGAATTGATCGATTATTTAAAGAAAAGCTTTGCTGTTCACATCAACAACTTAGCTTGGATGTCTTCTACAACTAAGGAAAAAGCAATGCAGAAATTGAATAAATTCACTGTAAAAGTTGCTTATCCAGACAAATGGAAAGATTATTCTAAACTAGAGATCACTCCTGAATCTAAAGGTGGAACATTATACCAAAACCTTCAGAACATTGGTGAGTGGCAGTACAACAAGGATTTAGCTAAAATTGGAAAGCCGGTTGATAAAACAGAATGGGGAATGACTCCACAAACTGTAAACGCTTATTACAACCCGGTATTTAACGAGATTGTATTCCCTGCAGCTATCCTTCAGCCGCCATTCTTCAACCCTAAAGCAGATGCAGCAGTGAACTTTGGTGGTATTGGTGCTGTTATTGGTCACGAAATGAGCCACGGATTTGATGATTCAGGTGCACAGTTTGATGCAGAAGGTAACTTGGTAGACTGGTGGACGCCGGAAGATAAAGCTAACTTCGAAAAAGCGACAAAAGCTCTTGCTTCTCAATATGACAAATATGAGCCTGTAAAAGGAACATTTGTAAACGGAACTTTCACAAACGGTGAAAACATTGCAGATTTAGGTGGTGTAAACATCGCTTATGATGCACTTCAAATGTATTTAAAAGATAAAGGAAACCCAGGTAAGATTAGCGGATTCTCTCAAGATCAGAGATTCTTCCTAAGCTGGGCAACTGTTTGGAGAACTTTATCAAGTGAAAAATATATGATCAACCAGGTGAAGACAGATCCGCACTCTCCGGGTTACTTCAGAAGTTTTGGTCCACTGATCAACGTTGACGCTTTCTATAAAGCATTCGATGTGAAAAAAGGAGACAAATTATACAAAGCACCAGAGGATAGAATTAAAATCTGGTAAAAAATATAAACCGTTCAGCAATGAACGGTTTTGTTTTTTAGGTTGCAGGTATCAGATGATAGGAATTAGGGAGAAAGAAGTTAGACGTTAGGGTGATGGGGTTGTGTTAACTATAATCTATAAGAAACGATTTCCATCATCCCCCTTTTTTGGAGGGGGTGGCAAATCGAAGATTTGACGGGGTAGTTAAAATTAACAAAATAGCTTAATAATCATTTCTTATTCCACATTTTAATTATCCTCATCATATATTGTTAAAGTTCGTATATTTGATAAGTTTGTGTAAAATCAAAAATTATCTTCAATGAAAAAGCTAAATATTGGTATACTTGCCTTTTCGGGTATTGTATTTCTAAATTCGTGTGGTGCAGCAAAGACTGCAGGGACAGAGAAAAAAACGGAGGCTACGGCAATTGCTGCAACGCCTGTAAAAGAACAAGTGAAAGAGGAGGGGATCAATTTATCCCATATGGATACAGCTGTTCGTCCGCAGGATGACTTTTTTAGCTATGTGAACGGAAATTGGGTGAAAACTACTCAGATTCCTTCAGATAAAGCCAATTGGGGGTCTTTCAATGCTTTGAGAGAAAATGTGGATGATGCTTCATTAGATATTTTAAATAAAATCCTTACCGAAAACTATCCTGCAGGATCTGAAGGACAAAAGATCCAGAATCTTTATGCATCTTTTATGGATACAGCAAAAAGAAATGCAGATGGATTAGCACCTATCAAGGGAGATCTTGCAAAAATTGATGGTATTAAAAGCCTTAATGATCTTCAGAAGTATCTTTTGGAAGCTACAAGATTAGGCGATAACTCTTTTTACGGATGGAGAGCCGGAGCAGATATGAAGAATTCTAATATGAATGCAGTATATCTTGGAGGTCCGGATCTAGGCTTGGGGAGAGATTATTATCAGAAAGTAAATGATGCCAATACAAAAACATTAGGACAATATCAGACCTATATTGGAAAATTATTTGGCGTTTTAGGGTATAAAAACTCAGCTCAGGCAGCACAAAATGTTGTCGATTTTGAGAAACAATTAGCCAATTATTTATTGACTCTTGAGCAGAACAGAGATGCCAATTTAAGATACAACCCTAAAAATGTATCAGAACTTTCAGGATTAGTGAAAAACGTTGATCTTGCCAAATATCTTAAAGAGGCCGGAGTAAACACAGACAGAGTAATCATTGGTGAACTGAAATATTACCAGAACATGGATCAGTTCTTGACTCAGAAGAATCTTCCATTATTGAAAGACTATCTGAAATATCATTTGATTAATGGTAATGCAAGTAACCTTGATGAAGGTTTGGAGCAGATCAGATTTGATTTCTATGCAAAAGAATTACAAGGCCAAAAAGAACAGCGTCCTATGAACAAAAGAGGTCTTACCCTTGTGAATACCGTTCTTGGTGAGGCTTTTGGTAAATTATACGTAGACAAATACTTTACTCCGGAAGCAAAACAGCAGATGGAAACCTATATTGATTACCTTTTAAAATCATTCAAATCCCACATTGCCAATATAGACTGGATGTCTCCTGAAACAAAAGTAAAGGCTCAGGAAAAACTATCCAAATTTACAGTAAAGATCGCTTATCCGGATAAGTGGAAAGACTATACCCAATTAAAGGTTGAATCTCCAAAACAGGGAGCATCATTATATTCTAACCTGCAAAATGTATCAGCTTGGCAGTACCAAAGAAGTTTGGATAAAGTAGGAAAACCGGTTGATAAAACAGAATGGGGAATGTCTCCACAAACAGTAAATGCATACTACAGCGGATCAAACAACGAAATTGTATTCCCTGCAGCCATTCTTCAACCTCCTTTCTATAACCCTAAAGCTGATGCTGCGGTAAACTTTGGTGGAATTGGAGCTGTTATCGGACATGAGATCTCTCACGGATTTGACGACAGTGGTTCCCGTTTCGATGGTGATGGAAACCTAAACAATTGGTGGACAGATGCAGATCGTAAGAATTTCGATGCAAAAGTAGGTCAGTTAGCTGCTCAATATAGTGGTTATGAGCCTGTAAAAGGAAGCTTTGTGAATGGTAAATTCACAAGTGGAGAAAATATCGGTGATTTAGGTGGAGTAGCAGTAGCTTACGATGCCCTTCAGATGTATTTAAAAGATAAAGGAAACCCAGGAAAAATTAGTGGATTTACACAGGATCAGAGATTCTTTATGAGCTGGGCAACCGTTTGGAGAACAAAGGCAACTGATCAGTATATGATCAATCAGGTGAAGACAGATCCGCACTCTCCGGGGATGTTCAGAGCTTTCGGTCCATTAGTGAATCAAGACTCATTCATCAAAGCATTTGATATCAAACCAGGAGATAAAATGTATAAAGCTCCTGAAGACAGAATAAAAATCTGGTAGGATTACCAATAAAATTGTTAGAAAAGAAAGAATCCGTCTCCATTATATGTGAGGCGGATTCTCCTTTTAATATGCTTTCTTATAATTCCGGATCACAAATTTTATTCCGGTTTCTATAATATCTCCCATAGTCTTACAATACTTGAAATTGACATCATAGGTGAGTTTTTGCAAAGCTGTTCTTAGCTCTATAACATTGGCTTCCGGAGCAATATTTTCTTTTTTCATAATAGAAATGAGTTCATCGAATCTGTTTTTACTGCTGGTCACCCTTTTTACAATTTGTGAACGTACTTCTTTCCGATACTGTTCTATAGAATTAGGCTTCAGTTTTTCCATTACCATAGTAACCATCAGGTTGTTTTCTTTGAAATATTGAGGAAGATAAACCTTCAAATTCCCTTCATAGCTTTGCTGATCAAAATCGATGGGGCGAATTCTGTAAATAACCTGATCAAAATCGTGTATAGGAATAATAACATAATTATAAGAACGCATGTCACCCAGTAATCCAATAAGACAGCGCTCATTGAATTTTACAAATTCCTTGGAAATTTGTGCCTTTTCCAACTCTGTACAGTTAGATATATGTTTCTGAATAAATACATCCCCGGGAATTCCTAAAATATGTTCTTCGATGAGGGTGTTTTTGTAAATTAGAAAGTTAATTCGGTTAGGAGAAAGGAGATCTTCAAGTTCCAGTCCATAGATACGGGAAGCATCTGCCTGTTTAATATAAAAATTAGTATAATTATCATTCAGGATATTTCTGACCCGAATTCGAAAAGGTTTAGAATTTCCAAAAGTACAAAAGTCAATGGTATCCACTTTCAGATAAGGTAAAGTAGCTTCATCTCCATCGGAATGAAGGAGAGTATAAATCTTATTTAAATTAGCTTCTATTTCTTTAAACTCATATTCAGAATACAATACACCGAGCCACAAAGTATCTTTGCCCTCCTTATCCAGAATATTTACACTATCACTGAATCTTAATAGGTCTTCATATAGAAACTGAATCTTGGTTGTTCTGTTATGTTTTTCCAAATACTGCTCTAATGCTTCTGAAACAGGATATATCGGTTTTCTAAACGCAATCTTCACATCTTTCATTACTCTGTTTACTTTTATTTAAATATAAAGAATATTTTTTCCTCAAGTTGGAAGAATTCTTATTTTAACACCAGTTTTATGTTTTTTCTCAATGCAAAACTCACCACGATTTTATTTTATCTCACTTTGGTTTATTTTTATTTATTTTTTCATAGCTTAGTGACATCATAAGAATTTGATTTTATGTTAAATAAGTGTAGTTAAATTTAAATAATTCAAGAAAAATCTTGACAAAATTTTGTATGTTACAGTTTTTTTTTAAATTTAAACATTGGATTGGTAATTTATTTGATACGTCTGTAAATTATTCAAAAACAGATCCAAACCAAAATCGTAAATCTCAAAATAATAATAATATGGCAATGTTTAATTATGGTGTTGGCGGAAACGAAGTAAAAGTAGACGCTAATGAAGCTATTCAGGAAATACAGGAAAATAAATCACTGATAGTAAGCCAGCTTACAACAGAAGAATCTTACACCCCTGAAATTGTAACAGGATTAAAAACAGTGGAAGACGTTTTCAAACATTTTCAACCTTCTGTAGCAGTACAACATGAAACAGAAGATGGAGGAACAATTGAAGAAGAATTCCGTTTTCAAAATCTTGGAGACTTTACTCCCAAAAGCCTTACTCAGAAATCAGACTATCTACAGCAACTGAGCATGGAGCAGGAGCAGTACAACAAAATTGTACGCCAACTGAAAACAAATAAAATTCTACGCAATATGCTGGAGAACGATCAGACAAGAGCTGCGTTCATAGAAGTATTGAAAGATGTGGCACAAGAACTTGAAAAATAATTAAAGACTTTACATTAAATCATGGATAGCAAATTACAGGCACAAGAAAGCCAGCAGCAGGATCAACAACAACACTCGGGACAACCGAAAGGTAATCCGCTTGCGGAACTCAATAAAATGGGAGGTTTTGGCTTTGTTGAATCCGTTGTAGACGGCATCGCCAATATGAACCCAACAAGAAAAGCTAGGAAAGAAATCTTTCTTAACGACGGAAATAAAGCAGAAGAAAGAAAAGAACTTCTTCAAAAGATTGCCCTTTGGGTAAGCCTTTTAGAAGGAAGTGAATCTGCAGATAAAATGGCTGAAACGTGCAAAACAAAAGCACAACAAGCTGATCAAAACCTAAAGAAAAATCTTAAGAATACACTGGACGAAGTTCGTTTGTTAGAAACTAACTACAGAACGGTTGCTCAATTCTACAAAAATACAGAATTGGACAAAGTGGATAACGTAAGTATCGTTAACGCAAGCATCGATCAGGTTTCGGATTTAGATAATCCTTTATTCATTGATGCTATTTCTGAAGAATTTAAAAACTATTACGACCGTTTAGACCTTAGAGATAACTATTCTATCCTTGCCATTCCTGGTTATTTAGGATCCAATAAGGTGATCGAAAAATGGGCAAAAATCTGTAACGAGAATAAAGTAATGATGGTTACAGACTTCGCTAACCTTGATAAGCCGGATGACGTAGTAGACTTATTCCACTCTGCAAACCTTACAGGTGGTGAACTTCACAGAAGTAACGTTATTATGACATGTAACTGGTTAGTAGGACGTGGAAAAGCTGAAGAAGTAGGTGAAGAAGAAAACGTAGAACTTCCACCTTCCACTTCATTAGCCGGAAAAATCCATAAGACACTAATGTCTCAGGTAGCAGCAGGTAAAAAACATGGTAATATCAATGAAGTAGATGCCGTAAAATTCGAATTGAAGAAAAGTGAAATTTCTCAGTTAGAAAAAATGGGTCTTGTTCCAATGGTTAACGAATATGGAAAAATTATGGCTTTCTCTGCAAAGACATTATTTACAGGAGACAATATTGGTCTTCAGACTTATTCCGTAGTTCGTGTATTCGACTATGTAACTAAAGTATTACTAGACTTCCTGAACAGAAGAGCTTTTGAAAACTGGAATGCTAAAAACGAAGACGATTTAAGAAGACAAATTGTAACGTTCCTTGATAACATCAAAGGACCGGACAAGTTGATCGAAAAATTCAAAATTGTACGTTTCGAACAAGATAGAGTAAACAAAGACAGAGTATGGCTTGATATCCGTATGACCCCTTATTTCCCAACAAAAAGTTTCGTTATTAAACTAGACGGACACAAAGGAGATGATGGTAACGAATGGGATGCAGAATACTCTCAAGAATAAGAAAACTTATTTTAAATAATAAAAACCGATGCAATTTTACATCGGTTTTTTTCTACCAATATCTATGAAATTTAATATGAATAAAAAGCTTATCATCGGATTGCCGGCTCTACTGATGGTGTTTTTGGTAAGTTGTGAAAAAAAATACCAAAGTCCGGGCCAATACGAAGAAGATCTTTTTGCAGATGAACGTCAAGAAGGAAAGGCCTATATCATGGACGAAGAAGAATGTTTCGATGGCAGTGAACTGGTTCTTTCAAGCTCAAATGTAAAGCTGGCAGACAGTTCAAAAGGACGCGGAAAGTCATTTTTCATTTATAAAGTCAGATCCGGAAAGGTTTTGAAGACAGTAAGGGATTCTACCTTAGAATTTCCAATGGAGTTCCTTTCTCCTTACAAATTAAAGCTGAAAAATGATTCCATGTATGTTTATCTGAAAAATCTTGAGGGGTATCGTTTAATTGCAAAAGACAGAAACCTTAAATATCAATGGTTAAAAGCAGCACCGGTATATTCTGTAAAGAAAAAATAAAATAACCCTATCTTTGCAGCGCTGAAATAATGTTCAGATGTGAAGAGAAAATAATCTCTTCATGGCTTAAATAGATTGGTTTTTGGAAAAAAATAATACAGGCTCAGATTTTCTTCATGTAGGAAACAGGCTTTTGGAATGGTATCGGAATAATGCAAGAGATCTGCCTTTCAGACAGACAAAAGATCCTTATAAAATATGGATTTGTGAAATTGTATTTCAACAAACAAGGATCAATCAGGGGTTAAACCATTATAATAATTTCATTAAAAGATTTCCGGATGTAAAAACCTTGGCAGAAGCTGAGGAAAATGAAGTTTTGCTTTACTGGAAAGGATTGGGCTATTACTCCAGGGCGATCAATATCCATAAGGCTTCCCAGCAGATCATGAATGATTACCAAGGTGTATTTCCTGCTCAATATGAAGAGATTTTAAAACTAAAAGGAGTAGGGAAGTATACGGCTGCGGCAGTTTCAAGCATCTGTTTCGGTGGAAGAATGCCTGCTGTTGACGGAAATTTTTACCGTGTGTTGAGTCGTTTCTTTGCAGACGATTTTGATATTTCAAACTCAAGGGCATTTACCTATTTCTCAGAATTGGCAGCTTTGGTAATGCCGGAAAATGTTGGTGATTTCAATCAGGCAATGATGGATATTGGCTCCGAAATCTGTAAACCAAAGAACCCTCTTTGTGGAGAATGCCCGATTAATGAAGACTGTATTGCATTTTCTCTGCAAAAAATATCAGATTATCCTGTAAAAACAAAAAAGGTAAAGGCAGAAGATTTGGCTCTGACCTATTATTTTGTTCACAGAAATGAACAGTTTTTGATCCGTCAGCGCGGTGATGATTTTATCTGGAAAAAATTATTCGAATTTCCTTCATCTATTTCAGCAGAAATGGAAGCTTTTATCACCAATTCAAAAACGATCACTCATAAATTGACTCACAAAAACTTAATCATTGAAATATTTAATGTTAATGTGACTTCAGAAGCGCTTTGGAATGACTTTATTGCTGAAAATCAATATGAAATTACAGATATTCAGGGCTCCCATGAAAAATCCTTTCCGAAGCCTTTGGAAAATTACATCCAAAACTCATTGAAAGACTGAAATTTGTCTTCCGAAATCTAAAATCTAATTTGTACTTTTGCAAAATGATAAAAAAGGTCATTTTTATTTTTGTATCACTGCTTTTAATTTCATGTGGAAAAGATCCGGTTCCAAAACCTTACGGAGAACTGCGTCTGGAATATCCGGCACCGAAATATCAGAAGTTTGAAAACAACTGTGCCTATACATTTGAATATTCGGATTTTGCTAATATTACAGCAGCTAAAAAGCCTTGCTGGTATTATTTGAATTATCCTAAAATGAAAGCAAAGATTTTCGTGACCTATTATCCGATACAGAATGACTTTGCAGAACACATTAAGGAAGCCGAAAAAATGGTTTACGAACATACCATTAAAGCAAGTTCCATAGATACAAAATCCTTTGAATATCCGGAAAAGAAAGTTTACGGGAATTTCTATGAACTGAAAGGGCAAAGCGCTTCCAATCTTCAATTTTACATTACAGACAGTACGAAGCACTTCGTAACTGCTTATTTATACTTTAATACGAGACCGAAACCGGACTCTCTGGCTCCTGCAGTAAACTATATCAAAAACGATATGAAGCATCTGCTGGACTCTTTTGAATGGAAAAAATAATTATTTTTAATATACATTGAAAAATATATGAAACTTTTAGTTGTAGGAAGTGTTGCATTTGATGCAATTGAAACACCATTTGGTAAAACGGACAAGATTTTAGGCGGTGCAGCCACTTATATTGGGATCACTTCATCTATTTTAGGGGTTAAATCCGGAATTGTTTCTGTAGTAGGAGGAGATTTCCCACAGGAACACCTTGATATGTTTACAAACAGAGATGTAAACATCGAGGGAATTGAAATTATTAAAGAAGGAAAAACATTCTTCTGGTCAGGTAAATACCACAATGATTTGAATACCAGAGATACTTTAGCTACTGAAGTGAACGTATTGGAAAATTTTGATCCGAAAATCCCGGATTCAATGCAGGATGCTGAGATTTTATTACTTGGAAACCTACACCCTGGCGTTCAGTTATCTGTATTAGAAAAAATGAACAACCGTCCAAAGCTTGTTATCCTTGATACCATGAATTTCTGGATGGATTGTGCTTGGGATATCTTAATGGATATGATTGCAAAAACAGATGTAATTACCATTAATGATGAAGAGGCAAGACAACTTTCAGGAGAATATTCTTTAGTAAAAGCTGCTAAGAAGATCCACACAATGGGACCTGAATATGTAATCATCAAAAAAGGAGAACACGGAGCTTTATTGTTCCATGATAATAAAGTATTTGCAATCCCTGCGTTACCTCTAGAAGAAGTTTTTGATCCAACCGGAGCAGGAGACACTTTTGCAGGAGGTTTTGCAGCTTATCTTGCTAAAAAAGAGAAAATTGATTTCGAAACAATGAAGTCAGCTCTAATAGTAGGATCAGCAATGGCTTCATTCACAGTAGAGAAATTCGGAACAGAAAGAATTCAGGAAGTAGAGGAGTCGGATATGTTCCACAGATTGAGACAATTCAAAGAATTGACGACATTTGATATTGAACTGCAGTAAATAAGTCTTTTTAAGAAATATTTATAATAAAAAATTGAGTGAAATTCGTTAAGAATTCTAAATTTGCAACTTGTTAAAATAGTAAAATGACAAATAAACTAAAAATCACTTATCTTCTTGGGATTTTCATCATGATTTTTTCTTCCAATATGATGAATGCCCAGCTAAAACCAGGAGATTTAGTGGATGGTATTGCTGCTGTTATCGGAGATGAGATTGTCTTGGAATCAGATGTAACCGAGCAGATGAATTACGGAAAACAGCAGGGAGCTTCAAACACTGATAAATGTGAGTTCCTTGAAAACCTTATCAGCAATAAACTTCTTGTATACGAAGCAAAAAAGGATACATTAATTGAAAACCGTTCTGCATCTATCAAAGAACAGGCTAATGCAAAATACCGTCAGTTGCTTTCTCAATTTCCGGACGAAAAAGCATTACTTGTTGCATACAAGTTCAGAAACTCGTATGAAATGAAGAATGCTATCGAAAAAATCGATACGGATCAGTATTATGGACAGGCAAAATACCAAAGAGTTACTGAAAAGGCAGACGTAACACCGAATGAGGTTACTGACTTTTACAATATGTATAAAATGCAGTTGCCACAGGTGAAAGATGAGGTTACTTTAGCTCAGATTATGATTTATCCTACCTTAACAGAAGCTCACAAACAAGATCTTATCAATAGATTGAATAAAATCAAGAAAGATATTCTTGGTGGAGAAACTTTTGAAAGCCAGGCGAGAATTTATTCTGAAGATGAGGGCTCTGCTACCAACGGAGGATTATATAAAAACATCAATAAAGGACAGATGGTAAAGCCATTTGAAGCTGCAGCGTTAAACCTGCAGGAAAATGAGATCTCTGAGCCTATTGAATCTGAATTCGGATACCACATCATTCAGTTATTGAAGAGATCTGGTAAAGTATATGATGCAAGACACATCCTGTTGAAGGCTACTCCAACTGATGAAGAACTTAAATCAGCAAAAACAAAGCTAGACAGTATTAGAGGTCTGATTGTAGATGGTAAAATTACATTTAAAGATGCCGCATTTAAGTTTTCAGATGATAAAAAGACAAAGTTCAATGCAGGGGTAATTCCTGGGGCGGACGGGTCTGATAAAATTGAAAGAGAAAGTATCCCAGGAACAATCAGCTACGAATTGGCAGGTTTGAATAAAGGAGATATTACAACTGCTTTTGACGATGAAGAGAACAGAAGAAAAGCTGTAAAGATTATTAAAATGGATGATGTTATTCCTGCACACCAGATCACTCTGGAAACAGACTTTAGCAGAATCAAGCAGATGGCTCTTAATAAAAAGAAAAATGAATTGGTTGAGAAGTTTGTTAACTCTAAGTTACCAACAACTTTTATCTCCATAGACGGACGTTACGATAGTTGTAACTTTAAGTCCAATTGGAAGAAAGAGTCAATCAAAAAATAAAATCAAAACCTTCAGAATTTCTGAAGGTTTTTTTTATGATATTCAGTAGGATATAAATAAATGATTTCCAACTAAGCTCAAGTATTCTATTTCTATACATTCAAACAATACTATTTGATATCTTTACAAAAACTCACAAGATGGATTATGCTTTTTATCTTAAAGAATTCAACGCTGCTATAGAAATAATTCCTAAAGAAGAGTTTGAGCGTTGTAATTTAGAAGTAACGGTAGATATTGTTTTAGAGTCTGCAGCTCTTAAAGTATATAAACCAGAATGGTCCGGAGATCTGCAATCACCTTTAGATGCAGCAGGAAGAATTTTCTTTTCAATCTGGATCAATGATCAATCTATTCAGGAGGGAAAGATGTATTATAATATCCATGCATTGAAATTAAGAACACTGAAAAACTATTCAATATCCAGTAGAAAATTTGCACAAGATTTCAGAAATGAATTTGCGAAATATCAGAAAGACTGGCCTAATGTAAGTGTAGAATATGGTCCATTGACCTTAATGCAGGGTTGGGTTGATCTCAAAATAGGGAACCTACAGGAAAACGTACAGAAACTGGTTCAAAATTTTTTAAAAGTAAGTTTTATTATAGATAGCGTCTTGATGCAATATAAAAAAGATAAAATTTAATACATTTTCCACCTATTTTTTAATCAAGAGAAATGCTTGGCAACCATTGTTTTTAGTATTTTTACACATGAGCAATTTTATAGATTTCAATTCGGCAAAAAAACTACATGACATGCAGAGAGACCAAAATAGAATTTCAGAGCTTTTCAATATAAAATATCCTATTATTCAAGCTGGAATGATCTGGCATTCAGGATGGAGATTGGCATCAGCTGTTTCCAATTGTGGCGGATTAGGATTAATAGGTGCAGGAAGCATGTACCCGGATATCCTAAGAGAGAATATTCAAAAATGTAAACTGGCAACAGATAAGCCTTTTGGGGTGAATGTTCCTATGTTATATCCTAATCTTGAAGAAATCATTCAGATCATTCTTGAGGAAGGCGTGAAAATAGTATTTACTTCAGCCGGGAACCCGAAAACCTATACAGAAACCTTACAAAAAGAAGGCGTAAAGGTTGCTCACGTAGTTTCTTCTACTAAGTTTGCAGTAAAATGTGAAGAAGCAGGGGTAGATGCTGTAGTAGCAGAAGGTTTTGAAGCTGGTGGACATAATGGAAGAGACGAGACTACAACATTCTGCCTGATTCCTAATGTGAAAAAACATATTTCAAAACCCCTGATTGCAGCTGGAGGAATTGCATTGGGCTCTCAAATGAAAGCAGCCATGATTTTAGGAGCAGACGGGGTACAGATCGGCTCCCGATTTGCTGCAACAACTGAAGCCAGTGCCCATGAAAACTGGAAGAAGAAGATTATAGAACTTCAGGAAGGAGATACTCATCTTACCTTAAAAGAACTTGCTCCGGTAAGAATGGTTAAGAATAAATTTTTCAACGAACTGGAGGAGATTTATCAGGATGGAAGGAATAAAGAAGCTTTGATTTCTTCATTAGGCAGAGCAAGAGCGAAACGTGGAATGTTTGAGGGTGACATGGAAGATGGTGAACTGGAAATAGGACAGGTTTCAGCCCTTATTAATGATATTCTTCCGGTAGAAACAGTTTTTAGTCACTTGCTAAAAGAATTTGAAGAAACAAAAATGCCCAATTTTTAATATAATTTTATTCAATGGAAAGGAGAGTAATTGATGTAAAGGATAAAAAATTATATATAGAATACAATAAGCCATTTGAAAACAGACCTACCATTGTATTTTTGCATGATTCATTAGGATCAGTAGAACTTTGGAGAGACTTCCCTGTAAAATTATCCGAGGCTACAAAATGTAATGTCCTTGCTTATGACCGTTTGGGATATGGAAAATCCAATCCAATGTCTACCCATGAAAGACCAGTTAATTATATGGAACTGGAGGCCGATTTACTTAATGATCTTTTGGCTGAATTAAATATTAATAATACCATTTTATTTGGTCACAGTGATGGAGGCACAATTGCATTAATCACTGCTGCAAAATATCCGAAAAGAGTAGAAGTTGTTATTTGTGAAGCTGGACATATCTTTGTAGAAGATGTAACTCTAAAGGGCGTTTATGATGCTTGGGAAGCTTATAAAACTACCAATTTGCCTGAGCGCTTGAAAAAATACCATGGAGATAAAGTAGAAATGTTGTTTAAAGCCTGGATAGAGACTTGGACCCGCGATGATTACAAAAACTGGAACATCGAATACCTTTTAAAAGACATCACTTGCCCTCTTTTATTTATTCAGGGAGAAGCTGATGAATATGGTACTTTGGATCAGGTTGAAAAAACAGTTTCTCAGGTAAGCGGAAGCGCTGAGAAGTACATCATTCCACAGATAGGTCATACACCACATAAGGAAGCTCCGGAATTAGTATTGGAAAAAGTAACTGGATTTATCAGTAAGAATATTTGATACTACAGGTAAATAAATAAAAAATATCTTATCTTGGACAGGATATTTTTTATTTATAAGATAGAATGTGTTGACATCTATGAACTCCTTGTATGCTGTTTTTCCGACAATAATTTTACGGGCCGAAATCCTTATAGAATTTTGATATCAGTAATTGCTATTTATAAATTATTTAATATTTTTGCTAAAAATAAAATCATGAAAAAATTATTTACTTTTTTGCCATTATTTTTGGCAATTTACAGTTACGGTCAGGCTATTGCAACTGAGGATTTTAATCAATATACATTAGGCGATCTTGGTACAGATACTACAGGAAGCATACCTGGACAAGGAGGTCATTATATTAAAAACGGCAGTACAGCCGATTATCAGATTATAGAAAAAGCTGTTAATGACAAAGCTTTATATCTTACTACAGGAAATAGCTATACTTCGGTACCTAATATGTGGGTTGATCCTCCAGTTTTAAATTCTAATGCAAGAGTTATTAAAAAAGCAATAACGACTAATGCAGCCTCCAATAATAATGTAATTTTAGGTAGTATTGATTTTTTTACAGGATCAGCTAATGGAAAAGGTGAACTCATGTTTTATCTTCTGGAAGACCAAAGTGGTGTTGTTAATGGTGCCCAAAATGGAATTGTAGGAATCAGTTTTGATTATACTACTAAAAAAATAAAAGGGTATGGGAAAGGTACATATACGTGGCCTGCAGTGTTTGGACAAAGACATATTTTTAATACAGTATACCCAGATAATACTTGGATACATGTCTCGTTTCAATATGACAAGGCTCTGGGAATAGATAAATTTACAACCCCTAATGAAGAAATAACTATATCTACTGGTGTAACTTTAGGAAAAATTCCTGTTGAAATGAGGATTGTTGCAACTACTAATGATGGAAATACGGTTCAAAATTATGTAGGAGTTGATAATGTTAACTTGAGATTTACAAATAATGGTGATTTATCATTAGGAGTATCAGAAGCTTCTAATACTAAATCAGATATATCAGTATATCCAAGTCCAGTCTCAGACTATCTTCATATTAATTCTAAAGAGAAAATTATGAACGTTGAATTATTCGATATAAGTGGGAAATTAATTAATGTTTCATGGAAAGAGAATATTGTAGATCTTAGAAGTCTTAAATCCGGAAATTATATAATATCTGTGAAAAATAAAAAGGAAACTTTTTCAAGAAAAATAATTAAAAAATAAAAGAATATCTATTGAATTGATGGATTGGTAACAAAAAAATGACAAAACTTACCAATAAAAGTCATTGATATAAGAAGAACATCCATATGAAATTAAACACCTTGCTTGCAAGGTGTTTTTTTATGGGCACTAAGGCCTAATCTTGTACATATTGATTGTCTATTGGAAAATTGCATGCAAAAATCAAGAGAAAGCTATGCATATTATCTGGAGATCTGGTCTTAGACTTTTTAATCATCTCTATATCTTCAAATTAAAACATTCACCAATTGTATTTTTATGTGGAAAGTGTTCTTTGATTTTAAAATAAATACTTAAAAAATTTATTGATTGTATAGACGATAATGAACTCTTTTTTTCTTTTATAAGAAAGTATTTTATACATAAAAAAAACACTAAAATTACAAACGTAACATGTTTATATCATGTAATTTAAATTTACTTTAGTGATGTAAGAAAATAATAATATCATTGAAAATTGGTTTGAGAAAAAGAGTCTAGAATTATAATGATGAAAATCTTTATAATTATATGTTTGGTATGAATGTGTTGAAGAGGTGCAGATCTGCATCTCTTTTTTTATTTTCGAATATTATAAAAGCTGAATTTCCATTGAAATATTTTCCTTGGCCCGTACTTCATACTTTTCTTTAAAATAATCTGTTTTGAAGATACTGTTAAGCTCCAGAAAATGTTTTAATACCTTTTTTCTCCCAGGTTTGTAAAGAAGATCAGGATAGATAGAATACTCTTTTCTGATCATTTGGGTATAAGCTAAATAGCTTTCAAAGTCTTTTCCTAAAATAGAAAGATCTGCATCCAAAAGATAATTTGTATCCTCATCATCTGATTTTTGATGAAATTTCGTAACCAGAATTTGAGCAGAAACAGCCGTAATATAATCTTTGTTTAGGGTAAGCTCAGCCAGTCTTGTTTCTGCAAGTAATGCACTTTTTTCCTCATTGGATTTTGAAGTAGCATTATAAACAATATCATGATAAAATATAGAAAAGGAAACAACTGTAAAATTTGAAACCTTGTTTTTTACAGCTTCAAGTTCCTTAAACATATTTTCAAGATGAAGAAGATTGTGGTAGTGTCTGCCTTTTTCAGAATATCTTTTTTCAATCTCATGCCATTGCGTATTGATTAAATTAGAGTCTTCAGAAAATGGTAAACAAAGCTGTTCAAATTGATCCTTTAGATTCATGATGGATAGATATAAAAAAAGGAACTTTTAAAAAGTTCCTCTATTTGCTTCAAGAACAGCCTTTAGCTCAGCCCAGCCTCCGCCGTTATAACCGTCCTTTAGTCCTTGTGAATTAAGATATTCTAATGCTTTTCCACTTCTGTTTCCACTTCTGCAGAATAAGATTACCGGTTTTTCAATAGACAAAATTTCGCCTTGTCTGTCTTCTACTTCACCTAGGGGAATATTTTTAGCACCATCTATATTTCCGTCCATTTCAAGCTCCATTGGCTCACGAACGTCAATTAATTCATAGTTTCCAGATTGTATTACTTCTATTAAAGACATAGTTGTTTATTTTAAACATTAAATTATAAACGAAATTACGTATTTTTTTTTTGAAAAAAATCTTAATTAAAACATAAATTTTTAGAAATGAAGCCATATTAACGTTAAAGAAAGGATTTGGAAAGCCATTAGAAAATTGATAAAATAATCTTAATTTTGCAGTGTGAAATTCATGAATGCTGGTGCCGAAAAATATTCTCAACTTATCAAGTCCAAGGCAAAAAGTTTTGGGTTCCAAAGTTGTGGAATTTCCAAAGCAGATTTTTTGGAAGAAGATGCCCCACACCTTGAAAAATGGCTGAAGAATAACTTCAATGGTGAAATGAAGTATATGGAAAACCATTTTGATAAAAGACTTGATCCAAGATTATTGGTAGAGGGTTCCAAATCTGTTATTTCACTTTCCTATAACTACTTTCCCGAAGAAAAGATCTCTATTCTGGAGAATTTTAAAATTTCAAAATATGCCTATGCAGAAGATTATCACGAAGTAATCAAGGAAATACTCCGTGAAATGGTTGCCGAATTGCAGGAGGAGATAGGAGAATTCGGATTTAGAGTTTTTGTAGATTCAGCACCGATTATGGAAAGAAGTTGGGCGAAAAAATCAGGAATTGGCTGGGTCGGAAAAAATGCCAATCTCATTACAAAACAAAATGGATCTTTCTATTTCTTGGCTGAAATTATCTGCGATCTGGAACTGATTCCCGATCATGAAACTACAGATCATTGTGGAACCTGCAGAAAATGTATTGATGCCTGTCCTACAGATGCCATTGTTTCAGAAAAAATTATCGACGGAAGCCGTTGTATTTCTTATGCAACCATAGAATTAAAGAATGAAATTCCGGATCATTTTAAAGATAAAATGGAGGATTGGATGTTTGGCTGCGATATCTGTCAGGATGTATGCCCCTGGAATCGATTTTCAGCTCCTAATCAACAAAGCAGATTTAAACCTAATGAAGCTTTAAAGAACTTTAAAAAAGGAGAATGGAAAGAACTTACTCAGGAAATTTTCTCCGAGGTCTTCAAAAAATCACCTGTGAAACGAACCAAATTCTCTGGTTTAAAGAGAAATATTGAATTTTTACAGAAGTCTTCAGACTAAGTTTAGGCTAAACTTTTGGTGATAATCCCTTATCTGGAATTTTTCAGAGTTCCAAATTAAAGCTGACGATTGACCATTCCCTATGTTTTTTACAGTAAGGAGGCTAAGATTTGATAGAATAAATTGCTTTAAAAGCCTTTCCTAAAAAGAAAAATTGACTTTCAGGAGATTAAGATCTCACCGAAAATCAACGTTTTTTTTGTACTCTTTTTGGAGCAGTTTTTACTCTAACTTTAAATCTTTTCTGGGATTTGATATTTTTACGCATATTTGTGAATATTTCGTAACTAAATTTAGTCATTTTTCCGATTAAAACAAATACTTTTACGAAAAATCACATATTAAATTTTATTAAAAAACATGACTTTGAAAACCATATTGATGTTTATCCTGAAAGTTTTGGGAATTATTCTGGGAATTGTAATTGTGTATGTGCTACTGGGACTATTGATACCCTATATACCGGTTTCAGCAAAGGATGACGGAGAAAAGAAAGATATTCCCATTTATATTTATACCAATGGGGTGCATACTGATATTGTAATGCCTGTAAAAAATGATCTGAAAGATTGGAGCCTTATGATTCCGTTTGCAGATACCAGATCGAAAAAAACAGATTATAATTATATTGGAATAGGATGGGGCGATAAAGGTTTTTATCTGGATACTCCAACCTGGGCAGACCTTAAATTTTCAACCGCTGTAAAGGCTGCATTTTGGATGAGTGATTCTGCAATGCATTCTACTTATTATTATACAATGAAAGAGGGGGACGACTGCAAAATGATCATGATCAGCAAGAGCCAGTATAAAAATCTGATTAAATTTGTAGAAGATAAATTCGACAGAGATCAAAATGGAAAATTTATGCTGATCCCTACTAATGCTGTTTATGGTGATAATGATGCGTTCTACGATGCCAAAGGAACCTATAGCTTTCTTTATACCTGTAATACATGGAGTAATGATGCTTTGAAAGCTGCAGGGCAAAAAGCAGCACTTTGGACACCCTCTGATTTTGGAATTTTTCAGCATTATAAATAAAAATGATTTAAGGAAAACTATTTATGAAGCACAGGCTTTTTCGTGAACAACAACTCAACTGCGATATAGAAACGGCATGGAAATTTTTTTCATCCGCCAATAACCTTTCAGAAATTACCCCAAAGAATATGGGTTTTATTGTTCTTACCCAAATGGAAGACGATGAGATCTATGAAGGAATGCTCATTGATTATTATATCTCACCCCTGCTTGGCATCAAAATGAAGTGGCAGACAGAAATTACCCATGTAGATTTTCAAAAAAGCTTTATTGATTTCCAAAGAAAAGGACCGTATAAATTATGGAACCATCACCATGAGTTTATTCCTAATGAACATGGCGTTCTGATGAAGGATACTATTGATTATGAATTGCCAATGGGATTTTTGGGAGAAATAGCACATTCTTTATTCGTGAAAAATAAACTGGAATACATTTTTGATTATCGTTTTCGGGTACTAAGCAGATTATTTTAAAACTATAGAGGAACATCAAATACGGTGTGACTTTTTGCGGTTTAATCTGCATTGTTTAAGTTTTTTTAACATTTTAAACACAGGAACTCCATTAAAAAATCCCTACTTTTGCAGGACTATCGTTTTTACTAAAAAACTAATTGTGTTCTGATTGACATGGCAGGTCTGAGGTCATTTATCTACTTCTATATTATAATGGTTTTTACCCTTTTCAATTCGAATTGGGTGGAAAATTCATTACAGAATATTCCTCATCTACCGCATGTAAGTAATATCCACTTGCTGGATATCTACGAAGAAGCAGATATGAATACGCATGCGTTGCCTGCTGCTTCCAAAGTTGTAAAACACTCTCCCCGTAAGGATGACCAGGCCATTGGTGATTTTTCGGCCATTCTAAAAATTGCTCCAAAAATTACACTGCCTAATATTGCAGTTTCTATTATCTGTGGGGTCAAATCCTTTCTCCATCTCCTCCAGTTGTACTAGTTTAAGGTATTGAATTTCAATTTATTTTAACGAAGATTTTATAACCTAAACATTTAAGAATGTATTTTAAAAACGTAATAATTTGCAGTTTTGCAATATTATTCGCTGTGTCATGCAGTAAAGACAAGAAAAAAAACAACGAGAAAGAAAAGGAAGTTCCCGTTCTGGAAATCAAGGAGAAAGATACACTGGTAAGCAATCAGTTTGTAACGGATATCCAGGCCAAGAAAAACGTAGAAATGCGTTCCAGAATTGGAGGAATTATACAGCATATTTATGTAAATGAGGGACAATTTGTACATCAGGGACAGCCTTTATTTAAGATTAATGATGCTGAATTGCAGATGGAACTTTTGAAAGCAAATGCCAGCTTAAAACAGGCTGAAGCAGATGTTCGTATTGTAGAAGTGGAACTGAAGCAGATTCAAAGCTTACATGCTAAAAAGTTTGTAGCCAACAACGAATTGGAAATGGTAAAAGCCAAGCTTTCATCAGCGAAAGCTAAGCATGCCTTTGCGGATGCTGAAAAAAGAACTGTACTTCAAAAAATAAACTTTACAAAGATCACAGCACCTTTTGACGGGGTTCTTGACGTTATTCCTCTTAAAGACGGAAGTTTGGTAGAAAATGGTACGCTATTAACAACGCTATCCCAGCTTAATGAAGTTTACGCTTACTTTTCAATTCCGGAAAACTTATATTTTGAGCTTTTAGCCAATGATAAGATTGGAAGTCACCAAAAAATTGAACTTACCTTACCAAATGGTGTGAATTATCAGTTTAACGGAGCCTTAAAGACAGCCGAGGGAGAAATCGACAGAACTACAGGTTCCATTCGATATAAAGTACTTTTCCCGAACCCTGATCGATTGATTAAACATGGTACATCCGGAAAACTGATTATTTCAGAAAATCAGAATAATGCCATTCTTATTCCACAAAAATCTACTTTCTCTATTCAGGATAAAACCTATGTTTTTGTATTAGATAAGCAGAATAAGGTAAAAATGACCAATATCAAGATCGGAGCCACGTTAAGAGATTCCTATATGGTGGAAAGTGGTCTTAAAAGAGGTGATTTAATCATTTATGAAGGGACTCAGTCTTTAAAGGATGGAGATATTATCAAAATCAAAAAGAAATATTAACCTTTCATAATCTTTAAATCAATTTACTATGGTAGAAATGTTTATAAGACGAAAGGTTCTTTCGTTGGTTATTTCCATATTATTTGTACTACTGGGAATTATGGCACTTTTAAAGATGCCGATTACACAATTCCCGGATATTGTACCCCCTTCAGTAACGGTAACGGCAAAATATACAGGAGCAAATGCTGAAGTATCAGCAAATGCAGTTGCACTTCCATTGGAACGTGCCATCAACGGGGTTCCGGGAATGACGTATATGTCAACGGTAACTTCTAATGATGGGCTTACCTTGATTCAGGTTTTCTTTGAAGTAGGAACAGATCCTGATGTAGCAGCGGTAAACGTTCAGAACAGGGTAACAACCATCCTTGATGAACTTCCTGAAGAAGTAATTCGGGCAGGGGTAACCACTGAAAAAGAGGTGAACAGTATGCTGATGTATCTTAATATCACAAGTACAGATCCAAGCCAGGATGAGCAGTTCATTTACAATTTTACAGATATTAATGTTCTTCAGGAATTAAAGCGTATTGATGGAGTAGGACGTGCAGAGATCATGGGACAGAAAGAATATTCCATGAGGATATGGCTAGATCCGCAGAAGATGGCGGCATATAGTATTTCGGCTGATGAAGTAATCACTTCATTACAAAAGCAGAATATTTCAGCAGCTCCCGGAAAGGTGGGTGAAACATCAGGAAAAACTTCCAGTCAGCTTCAGTATGTAATCAAATATAAAGGGAAATTCTTTGAGCCTAAGCAATACGAGGAAGTTCCGATCCGATCTGATGTAGATGGAACGATTCTAAAGCTTAAGGATATTGCCAAGGTAGAATTCGGGGCAATGAACTATGGAATGGTTTCCAAAACAGACGGAAGACCTTCAGCATCTATTATGATGAAGCAGCGTCCGGGGTCTAATGCCTCTGAAGTTATTGAAAGTGTAAAGACCAAAATGGAAGAGCTAAAAGGTACTTCTTTTCCACCTGGAATGGAGTATAATATGGCCTATGATGTTTCCAGATTCCTTGATGCTTCCATTAGTGCGGTATTAACGACTCTTATTGAAGCCTTTATCTTGGTAGGAATTGTAGTATTTATCTTCCTTCAGGATTGGAGATCTACGCTAATTCCTGTACTGGCAGTTCCGGTTGCTCTTGTAGGAACATTCGCGTTCATGAATATGCTTGATTTCTCGGTAAACTTACTGACTTTGTTTGCCTTGGTTCTTGCCATCGGAATTGTGGTGGATAATGCAATTGTCGTCGTCGAGGCAGTTCACGTAAAAATGGAAGAAGGGATGAACGCGATGGATGCTACTATTAATGCAACAAAAGAAATTGCAGGGGCAGTAGTAGCAATTACTATTGTAATGTCTGCTGTATTTATTCCTGTGGCATTCCTTGATGGTCCGGTAGGAGTATTTTATCGCCAGTTTTCATTGACGTTGGCCATCAGTATTGTCATCTCAGGGGTGAATGCATTAACGCTTACTCCGGCGCTTTGTGCTATTATTTTAAAACCTCACAATCATAATAAAAAGAAGACCATTGTAGACCGATTCTTCCAAAGCTTTAATACAGGTTTTGATAGATTAACAAACGGTTATGTAGGAATTCTATCCAAGTTTGCCACAAGAACTACAGTTACATTTGGATTATTATTTTTATTTGTAGGATTAACTTTTGTGACCAGTAAATTCCTGCCAACCGGATTTATTCCCATGGAAGATCAGGGAATGGTGTATGTGAGTGTTACCACACCACAGGGAGCAACGGTAGAAAGAACAGAAAAAGTATTGGACGAAGTAACAGTCATTGCCAAGAAAATAAAAGGCGTGGAAAACGTGACTACACTTGCCGGATACAGTATTGTAACAGAAATTGCAGGGTCATCCTATGGAATGGCGATGATCAACCTTAAAGACTGGAAAGAAAGGTCCATTTCAGTGAATGACTTGATCACAGAACTTTCAGAAAAAACAAAAGGCATAGCAGACGCACAGATCGAGATCTTTGCTCCGCCAACTGTTCCCGGATTCGGAAATACCAGTGGTTTTGAATTGCGTTTATTAGACAGAACCGGAGGAACGATCGAAAATACAGATAAGATCACCAAAGATTTTGTGAAGAAACTAAATGAAGCTCCCGAATTACAGAATAGTTTTACCAGTTTTGATGCTACGTTCCCGCAGTATATGATTAATGTAGATTATGATATGGCTGCGAAAAAAGGAATTTCAGTAGATAATGCCATGTCCACCCTGCAAACGATGCTTGGTTCTTACTATGCTACCAACTTTATCCGTTTCAGTCAGATGTATAAAGTAATGGTTCAGGCAAGTCCGGAGCACAGAGATACCCCTGAAAGTATCCTGAGTTTATATCTGAAAAATGACAAAGGTGAAATGGTTCCGTTTTCAACATTTATTACCATTGAAAAGGTATACGGACCTGAAGTATTAACGAGGTATAACATGTATATGTCTGCTATGATCAATGGTGAGCCGGCAGATGGTTTCAGCTCTGGTGATGCCATTGCAGCCGTAGATCGTATAGCTAAAGAAACCCTGCCGAGAGGTTTTGATATTGAATGGTCTGGTATGACAAGGGAAGAAATCTTATCAGGAAACCAAACCGTTTACATATTCCTGATCTGTCTGTTGTTTGTATACCTTTTATTGGCAGCTCAATATGAAAGCTTTCTTCTTCCATTGCCTGTATTATTAAGTCTTCCAACAGGAATATTCGGTTCCTATATCGCATTGGTACTGGCGGGGCTGGATAATAATATTTATGCACAGGTGGCTCTGGTCATGCTAATCGGGCTTTTAGCGAAAAATGCCATCCTGATTGTAGAATTTGCTGTTGCCAGAAATAAGCAGGGATTTGATATTATTCCGGCTGCAATTGAAGGAGCAAGACAACGTCTTAGACCTATCCTGATGACTTCTTTTGCCTTTGTGGCAGGACTTATTCCACTCTGTATTGCATCAGGAGCAGGAGCTATTGGAAACCGTTCCATTGGTACAGCAGCAGCGGGAGGAATGTTAATCGGAACAATCTTCGGGTTGGTAGTGATTCCTGGGCTGTATATATTCTTTGCAAAACTTGAAAATAAGAAGAAAGATGAAAAGATTAAATCATAGAAGTATATTGTACGGAATTGCAGCACTAAGCTTAGTATCCTGTGCCGTTCCAAAGGTTGCTGATTTGAAAAAAGCTCAGGAATTACCTGAGATACCAGCTAAAGCAGTAAATTCAGAAGAGTTTAAGCAACTTAATCTGAAAGGCTATTTTACAGACTCTCATCTTTTGGAACTTTTTGATAAAGTGGTACTGGCTAATCCGGATTTTCAGATTGCACAGCAAAGGGTAGAAATTGCAAACAGCTTTTTACAAAGATCAAAGATGGATCTTTTGCCATCTCTTGAAGTAGGAGCGGAAGCTTCAGGAAACCGATATGGGAAATATACGATGGAGGGAGTTGGTAATTATGATACCAATCTTTCGCCTAATATAACCGAGGATCAGAAGATCAACCGTGATTTTACGCCTAATTATTGGCTGGGAGCACGAAGCAGCTGGGAAATTGATGCCTGGGGAAAATTGAAGAATAAAAAAATCGCTGCTCAGAAGAAATATCTGGCTTCCACAGAAGGGTTGCGATTGCTTCAGGTAGAGCTTTTCACTGATATTGCCAATCTTTATTATCAATTGGTAGCTCTGGATAATCGTCTTGCCATTTACCAGAAGAACTATAATCTTCAGCAAAGAGCCTTTGAAATTGTTTTAGCGCAGCGTGAAGTTGGTAAAGCTACAGAACTTGCCGTTCAGCAGTTTAAAGCACAGAATAATAACTGGCTTGCAGAAATTGAACACATCAAAGTAGAGATTGTTACTGTTGAACAAGCCATCACTACCTTAACAGGAAGTTATGGTGGAGATGTAAAACGCGGAAAAGTACTGATGCCTACCAATATGGATATTTTAAATAAAACCATTAATGTAGAAGCTGTAATTCATTCAAGACCAGATGTAGCCGCGAATTATTATGTATTGGAGGCTTCTCAGGCAGATGCAAAGGCTGCAAGAGCTGCTTTTTATCCAAAACTTGATCTCGGAGCAGGTATTGGAATGAATTCCTTTTCTGTGGAAACCCTTTTTAAACCAAGTTCATTAGCTGGGCAGTTGCTGGGAGGGCTGATGGTTCCTGTTTTCAATAAAGGACAATTGAAATACGAATTTAAAGTAGCCAGTAAGGAGCAGGAGATTGCTTTTTTAAATTATCAAAAGAGTATTACCACTGCATTCAATGAACTTCAGTCTATTTTGAAACAGACCAAGATTTACGAACGTGTTTTAAAATTAAAATCAGAAGAGGTGGGTTTTCTTGACCGTGGTGTTGAGGTTTCCAATGATTTGTACCTTACAGGGTATGCCAATTATTTTGAACTTATCAATTCTCAGAAAAGTAAGCTGATTGCTGAGCTTGATCTGTTGCAGTTCCAGCATCAGAATACCAGAAATAATGTTCTGCTATTTAAGGCGCTGGGAGGTAAACTAGATTAAATATGATCATTGGGTTGAGTAAGTTTTTAAGGATCTCAAGAAGAACCTTGTTTACTTTACTCTCCTAATGGTTTAAGACAATAATGTTTTTCGGTTTTGTAAACCGACCATTTTTATTTTTACGATGAAGAAAGAGGCTGTCTCAAAGTGAGGCAGCTTCTTTTGATTTTTAATCTAAACCAAGAGCTATAAAGTTAGATTTCCTGTTAGGGGAATAGTACTCAGAACTGAGATTGATTTTTGTGCAAATAAAAAAGAGACTGTCTTTTGAGGACAGTCTCTTTTTGTATTGTTCAAACGTATCTGTATCAAACAGATCGTTGTATGAATAAGTATTATTTAACAATCTGAATGTTAACAGCTGAAAACCCTTTAGGAGATTTCTCTTTTTCAAAAGATACTCTGTTTCCTTTTTTTACAAGTTCTGTACAGTTGTTATTATGGAAGAAGATATTCTCTTTAGTACTGTCCTCAGTAATGAAACCATATCCTTTCTCACTGTGGAAAGTAATGATTCCTAATTTTCTTGGATCTTCCTCAATAATAGGAGCTGCACCCAATTGAATTTCATCAAGGTTTACTTCCTGTCTCTGTTCAGGTGGAGTAGAGGTTAGTCTTCCGAATTCATCCACATACATGAATACATCCTCCATATCCTTTCCTTTGTTGTTGTTCGTCTTACGATCTTCGCGTCTTAGCGCTTTTTCTTTTTGCTTTTGAATTTTTTTCTTGAAATTTTCCTTTTTAGAAAAAGAATCTGCCATAAATTATTTTTAGTATTTAGTTTCTATAAATTGTATTGTTCACACTGGTCTGCTTTAGACCTTAAAGTCCACTGATGTTTTCTGTCCTGGGATTTCCAATCATACGGAGCTGTAAAATTCCGACAAGTATTGTTCTTGGTAGAAGAATAAGATGTTAAAAATAGGACTGCTCAAAAAGCAATGACTGAATAAAATATATTCCGGTCGTTACAGAAAACAAAGTATTAACTTAGTTATTAATGTACAAATATACAACAATAAAACGAATAATACAGTTTTAAATGATTGATTATCAGAAATGGATTTAACAGAATTTCGCTAAAATAGGCTGCTGTAGGAATATAACAGTGAATATAACCAAACCAAGAGGGGATAAAAAATCCTCAGGGAGCTGAGGATTAAAAAAATATATTAAAATTGAAGTGGTGTGTGTTAATACGGGTGGGAGAGCATCAAATGTTATGCCTAAAATTCACTTAAGTTAGAAAAAGAAAACAAGCGTTGAATAGAAAAACCTACTATCTACCTGTATCTGTCTGGTAAATAGTGTTGTATTGAAAATGGATCGTTTGCATAAAGTTTAATATTTTTTTACTTAATTTTTTAACTCTAATTATGGATGACATTGAATTTTAAGATAACTTCCGAAAAATTCACCATGTTGAGATGACTTTTATTATCCATCTTTGCCTCAATAACATTTAAAATATAAAAATAATGTCAACACAAGATGTAAAGGGAAAAGTTGTTTTAATAGCCGGTGGCGGTAAAAACTTAGGGGGATTATTGAGTAAAGATTTTGCTGCAAAAGGAGCGAAACTGGCCATACACTACAATAGTGAAAGCTCCCGAATTGAAAGTGAAAAAACACTGGCTGAAGTTCAGGCGTTAGGAGCTGAAGCATTCCTGTTTCAGGGAGATCTGACCAAAGTAAACAATATCACTCAATTTTTTGATGAAGCAATTTCTCGTTTTGGAGGAGTAGATATTGCCATTAATACAGTAGGAATGGTATTGAAAAAAACATTCTCAGAAACTACAGAAGAAGAATATGATACCATGTTCAATGTGAATTCAAAATCTGCCTATTTCTTTTTACAGGAAGCCGGTAAAAAATTGAACGACCATGGGAAGATCTGTACGATTGTTACTTCATTATTGGCTGCTTATACAGGATTGTATTCTACTTATGCAGGAGCAAAGGCACCTGTGGAGCATTTTACCAGAGCAGCTTCTAAAGAATTTGGAGCAAGAGGAATTTCTGTAACAGCAGTTGCTCCCGGCCCAATGGATACTCCTTTTTTCTACGGACAGGAAACAGACGATGCAGTGGCCTATCATAAGTCAGCATCTGCATTAGGAGGGCTTACCGATATTAAAGATATTGCTCCACTGGTAGAGTTCTTGGTAACAGAAGGTTGGTGGATCACTGGGCAGACTATTTTTGCCAATGGAGGTTATACAACAAGATAATTTAAATTAAACTTAAAAAAATAGCCCACTGAAAATCATTTTCAGTGGGCTATTCTTATTTGTATCTAAAGATTATGAAGTTTTCATTTTGGACTTTTCCAGTATACTTTTTCCAATAAAAAATAAACCTAGAAGAACAAATGGAATACTTAGAAGTTGTCCCATATTCATGCTCATTCCATGTTCAAATTCAACCTGATCTACCTTGATGAATTCAATCAGAATTCTCATGATAAAGATTAAAAGAATACTGATTCCAAAATAGAATCCTTTCCCGATCTTAAATATATCTTTCTTGTAAATGAAATAAATTAAAAGGAAAATTACAAAATAAGAGATTGCTTCATAAAGCTGTGCGGGATGTCTTGGAAGATCATCTACCTGTCGGAAGATAAAAGCCCATGGCACATTGGTAGGCGTACCAATAATCTCAGAGTTCATAAGATTGGCCAGCCTGATAAAAACACCTCCTAATGGAAGCACAATGGCTATGGCATCCAAAACTTTCATAAAAGGTATAGAGAATTTTCTGGAATATAATAAGAGCATTATTACAAGTCCGATACCACCACCATGGCTTGCTAATCCTGCAAATCCGACAAAGTGATATACCCCGTCCGGCCCTTTCTGGATAGGTAAGAAAATTTCAAGGATATGCTGAGAGTAATAATCAAAATCATAAAAGATACAGTGACCCAGTCTGGCTCCTACCAAAATCCCGATAAGAGCATATGAAAATAAGGATTCATGGGCTTGCATGCTTAAATTTTCTTTTTTATAAATACTTTTCAAAATATTAAAGCACAGAACTAATCCTGCAAGAAATAATAGACCATAGTATTTTACAGGAATTCCTAAAATATTAAAGATTTCAGGATTGACATTCCAATCGATGTATAATAAATTCATTGATAGTGTTGTTGGATTTACGGGTGCAAATATAAGAAAATAGGAACTGTTGATTAAGATAGCACGGTTTTGAAAGCCTTATAGCCTGTTTTATAACATTTTAAAATAATATTTTCCATGTTTCTGGCCGGGGATATTTTTAATAAATGAGGTTTATATATCGTATAATTTAAAATGATTCTTGAAGAAACATTTTATAACTTTAACCTGAGTTTAGAATGAAAAAATGAAGTTAGCTAAACAAGGGAAGATCAAAATTCAATAGTGTAGAACTAACTTTAAGTTCTTCTCTTTTAAAACTCAATTTCTTTATTCCTATTAATTAAACAATCAATCACAGAAATATTCTTATATGCATCATCAACTTGAAAAACATTATGTAAATAGAGTAGGTTGGCTTCGGGCCGCAGTATTAGGAGCTAATGACGGGCTATTATCCACAACCAGTATTGTTATTGGAGTAGCCGCGGCACAACCTGAACGGGATATCATTATTCTTGCTGCTTTAGCCGGAATGATTGCCGGAGCAATGTCTATGGCTGCTGGTGAATATGTTTCCGTTAGTTCACAAGAAGATACAGAAAAGGCTGATTTAATGCGGGAAAAAAGAGAACTGGAAGAAATGCCGGAATTTGAACTTCGAGAACTTGCCAAAATTTATGAGAAAAGAGGATGTACAAAAGAAACGGCGATGCAGGTGGCTACTGAACTTACAGAACACGATGCATTGGGAGCACACGCCCGAGATGAACTGGGCATTAATGAAATTACCCAGGCAAAACCCTTACAAGCTGCTATGGCTTCATTTGGTTCATTTGCAGTAGGAGCATTATTGCCGTTTACCGTTTCTCTTTTCGCCCCCATTAAGCAAATGGTTTATTTTCAGTATGGATTTTCCATCGTATTTCTGATGCTTTTGGGTGCAATTTCAGCTAAGACCGGAGGTGCGGGAATAAAAGTTGCCGTTCTGAGGATTTGCTTTTGGGGAACCATAGCCATGGGAATTACAGCAGTGGTTGGTCGTCTTTTTGGGGTAAATATATCTTAATTCTTTTGATACAAATCATCAATTAAAATATCCCTATTCATCTCTGTTTTAGAAATGTTTAATCAGGTAATCTTTTGATTTACAGAGGTTATATAGCCTAACAACTGTTAGTAGTAGAAATACGACACTTTTTCAAATTTCCAATAAGATGTTATTTTGTTATTGCATTTACTTCTATCTTTGGTGATATAGAAAACAACAAATCACAAAATATTAACGATTAAAATTTACGATCATGGCAGAAAGAAATTCAAGAGGAATTTTAAAATTCAACAACGGAGAAGGACAAAAGTTATTAAAGCTTAATTACAGCGTATCAAGAGCTACAGACGTTTCAGGACGTGTAGCATCTGATCCTTCCAACGCTCTTATCAAGATCACCGTAGAAGCTACAGAAAAATCTGATATTCTGGAAAGCCTTCTCAACGGAAAGTACAAGCCTACCGTGGGTGAAGTAACATTCAACAAATCTCACGAGGAGGGAACATTAACAACATTGAAATGGCAAAACGGTTATGTAATCCAGCATGAAGTAGACTTCGATGCAGTGGATGAAAACAGTATGTACATCAGCTTTGTTATCAGTGCTGAACAAATTGATCTAGGAAACTCTGCTTATGATGGAGCTTGGCCTTCAGCATAAGAATCTGATTTCTTAAAATTAAATCAATATAAAAACAGAATGGTATTCCGAGATAAAGAATATTATTCTGTTTTTTCGTCTCAAATCGTTTTGTCAGAATATTGAATACACTGATGAATTTTTTTATGAAATTATCATGATTTTAAAGATTAAATTAATAGAAACAGGTTTTATGTTGTGATAAATTTATAATTTTAGATAAAGGTTGTTTGTTTTTAGATTTTTTTTCAAAAACTAACGGCCCGCCAAAAACACTTTACATAATATGAATAATAATACCTCGAATTCCGAAAAGATTTCGGAGAATCATATTCCTGGAATCAACCGTGTGGTGAAGCTGGATATTGTGATTGAAGGCAAGATGATTAAGCATTTTAAGCATTTTCGTCTGGAGCAAAGTGTAAAAAAACACCATAATTTTGAACTTACATTAGCACATGATACCTTAGACGGAGTACAAAACCATGATCTGGAAGAGGCTCAGCAGTTTTTAGGAAAACGTTTAACTGTAGTTTTCAAATATAAAGATGTAGAAGGGAGTCCGGAAAGAACCTTTGTGGGCGTCATTACAAAAGTGGGATTCAGTCAGGAAAATCACAGCCTTGGAAACATTGTCTTGAAAGGATATAGTCCTACAATGCTATTGGATGCAGCTCCTCATACCCAAAGTTTTGGCGGAGATCAGCCCGTTAATATGGGGATTATTGCCACGAATGTCATTAAGCAAGGAATTGAAAGCAGTAAGTTTGATGTGAAAATCAATGCTAAGGCATCCTCTCAAATCCTTTACAGCTCTCAGTATAACGAAACCCATTACAATTATCTCTGTAGAATGGCAGAGGCCTATGGTGAGCAGTTTTATTATGATGGTGAAGTTCTTCACTTTGGAAATATGCCGCCTCAGGATAAAGCTTTGGAACTGATCTACGGGAGTAATGTTTCCGATGTTAATGTTGAATTGAAAGCGGTTCATATTAAACCCAATTTTTACGGATATAACAGCAGTTCAAATGCTAAGCTTGCCTCTGGAGAAACGCCTATTAAACATGTAGGAAATCTTGCAAAAACAGCGTATAAGAATAATGATAAAATATTTAAAACCCCATCATTGCAAGTTGCTCCAATAAAGGCGGCAACTGATATGGATGTAGTGATTTCCCAAACCAGTACTGCAGGAAGTAAAGCCGTGGATGTATTTACTGTTTCAGGAGGTACAACTATTCCTTTTTTATATCCGGGATGCGTGGCAGATATCAATATGCGACAAACTGATAGTAATAAAACTTCTTATTTTACCAAACTGATGATGACAGAGGTGATTCATGAAGTGGATGCTTTAGGTCGTTATAAAGGTAGATTTGAAGCCATTGCCTCAGATACAGGATATATTCCAACACCTGATTTTATTGTTCCTATTGCAGAACCACAGATTGCAACGGTAATATCCAATACAGATCCGCTTGGACAGGGCAGAATTACGGTAAGATTCGACTGGCAGCTGCATGATACAACCAATTTTATTCGAATGATGTCTCCCGATGCGGGAGGTACAGATCAGATTACTCAAAACAGAGGATATGTAGCCATACCAGAGGTTGGGGATCAGGTGATGGTAGGCTTTGTACACAATCATCCGGATCGCCCTTTTGTAATGGGAGGAATGTTTCATGGCGGAACGGCTCTTGGAGGCGGAATGGATAATCATTTGAAATCCATTCAAACCAGAAGCGGAATCCGAGTTTTAATGAATGATGCAGAGGGAAGTGTCACTATTATTGACCCAAGCGGAAACAATTATTTTATGGATGGAAAGGGAAATATTACCGTGACAGCCCCTAAAAATATGACTTTCAATGTAGGAGAAAATCTTGCCATTAATGTAGGGAATGACATGAAAACCAGTGTAGGAAATGACAACGCTATTAATATCATCAATAATCATAAGTTCGCTTCAAAAAATTATAAGCAGACTGTTAATGAAAATAAAACAGTTAATATAACAGGTGATTTAAAAGAAACTACTTCTACCACAACCCATAAAGCTAAAAATGGAGATATTCTATTGCAAAGCTCCGGTGTTGCTAAAATGCTCGGTAAAATAGATGCCAAGGTGAATAAGGGATAAATAAACAGATAAAAATAATTGTATATCATTTTAAATAAATGGTTGCAATACGTTAATAATGAATAAAATAATAAAATATCTATTAGGCTTTTTGTTCTTTGCTCAGATCTCGTGTCAGGAAAAAAAAGACCAGAAAAAAACTGAACCAATGATAAAATACGAATGGTCTGAAGGGAGATCTGCATCTTTGGGATATCCGATGGAAGTATATAAAGGAGGAATAGATTGTGAAGGAGGAGAATGGGTGAGTTTAGATGATGGAATGATTCCCGGAAATGATATTTGGGGAAGCGTTAATAATGGAATGTCAAAGGGTTTTAAAAGCCTTCCTACCCGTCTCGATTTTATCTGGATGTCTTATCTGGAAAACCAGTTCTATCTTGTGGATGCAGCTATTGATACCAATAAGATTAGAGAATATTTTAAAAAAGGGTATGATGTAAAAGTAACGAATGGAAGCGGGGACATTGAACATTTAAATTATAAAACGATTTGTGTAGGAATAGCTCCCGGAGGAGTGGTCGTTCTTTGGGTTGAAGGCATTGGGGTTCAAAAAGAAATAGGTAGGTACCAAGGAAAAAAAGTAACAATCCCTGAGTCTGAGATTGCAAAATTAGACAGTCATCAAAATCGTTTTTGGAGAAAAGATTATCTGGATATGGTTCATACCCGGGAGCAGATTATTCCTGCAAAAGTAAGAGAGGAAAATAAAGGAAAACCAATTCCGTTCGGTCTTTGGGATACTTATAGAATACGATACAGTTGGAAGCCCGTTTTTGAATTTCCTGAGAAAGCTAAATTAAATCCTTTGGCCAATGTGAAATTATCCACAGTTAATGGAGAAAAAGAACAGTTTGATACTGCTAAAGCGCCATTAGCCGAAAACGAACCAAGAGCAATACCAAGAAGAATTGTATTTGATTTTGTAGGTGCTGACGGTAAAGAATATGGCGCCAATTGTGATTTAAATGAAAAATCAAGCTTTGAAGTATTTAAAACCGTATTTGGTGATAACCCCAATTCAACCAAAGCTGAAATAGTCATTAAAGTAAACGAGGCCAATAGTTATTTTACCATAAAACTGAAAGGTGAAAACGGTAAAGAAGCTTTCATAAAAGCAGACAAAATAGAGGTTTTTTAAAACAAATAGTATGGGAAAGACTTTTGTATATAACACAGGTAATGCAGAACCTCCTATAGATGAATTCCATTTGGAAATAGGAGTCTTTTTCGATGGTACTTTAAATAATCTAAAGAATACTGAGCTACGGGAGAGCTACAGAGATGGAAAAAATAAAATAGAAAGTACAGACTCTGTAGAAGTAATAGAAGCCAAAGAAAAAGCCATAAAAGCAACAAGAGAAAAGCAGGAAAAAGAATTTGAAAATTTGGATGATAAAGATAATTCCGAATATGCTCAGTATCTCAGGTCCAGTCACAGAGGATGGCTGGATAGTCAGGGTGTAGATAATAGTTTTAGTAACGATCATACCAATGTAGCCCGTATGTACAAAAGCTGTGAGCAGAAAAAATACGGAGTCTACGTAGAGGGAATTGGTACCCTGAATAATAATAGAGATGTGGATGACGGATTTCAATACGGATCCGGCAAATCAGGAGTAAGGGGTAAGGTAAGAATCGGCTGTGAGCAGGTTGCAGATAGAATTAAAGACCTTTTGCTGGAAGTAAATACTAAGAAGAAATTAACAAAAATCATAATAGATACATTTGGTTTTAGCCGTGGTGCCGCTGCTGCAAGAAACTTTGCCTACGAGATCAATGGAAACAAAAGAACACAAGATATTGAGATCAAAAAATCAAGAAAAGTAGTTGGATATAGAGAAAGTGGATCCTATGGAAATGATGCATTGGTTGCAGAATATGAAGATACCTGGCTGGATAAAGATAAAATAGAAGTAGATCCAAAATATCTTATAGATGGGAAGCTTCCTAAATTCGGTTTTTTAGGATACTATCTTTTAAGCAAAAAAATAGTATCCGTTAAGCAGTTGGATGATTTGGATCTGGAAGTTCGTTTCATAGGAGTATACGATACCGTTTCCTCTTATGAAGAATTTGGCGATATGGGTACAATGGAAAGAGTAGGTTATAGAGGAATATTACATGCTTCCATAGGATCTCAATTCAATTTTGCAGATGACGTAGAGCAGTTACAACTCAGAAATCCCGGACCATTCCGTAAAGCAGTTCACTTTACTGCAGAGAATGAACATCGTGAAAATTTTTCATTAACAACATTCACCGCAAAAGGAGTAAAAGATCCAAAAGATAATCCTCATGTTATTGAAAAAGAATTTCCGGGTGTTCATTGTGACATTGGAGGAGCTTATGAAAACGGAACAGAAACCGTAGACGAAATAGAAACCTCCAACCATAAACCACTTTGGGCATTGAAAAATCGCAGACAACAGCTTATTGATGAACATTGGTTCAAGGATCCGCAGCTTACGATTAATAATACAGCCCTTAATATTTTAACATTTGGAAGTGCATATCGGAAAATAACAGGAATCCGGTTTTTACGAAAAGAATACAGTTATATTCCACTTCATTTTATGGAGAAGCACGGAAAAGAAATATATGATCATCAGTTGGTTTCAAAAACAGAAAGCAGTTATTCAATAACCCACGATGACAATTTGGTTGCGGCAAAAAATAGATTGAAACAATATGTTTTTGACGGTGGAGAACCATGGACATTTGTTAGTGATGAACAACTTAAAAAAGAAAAAGAAAGAATAGTTGCTAATGAGCCTGTTCAGCATCCTACAACCACCATTGAGAACGGAGAAAAGATTACGAATATCCCTAGAGTGAACATTCATGTAGACAGATGGCAGGATTTATTAAGAACTTTAAGAAACGGATATCTTCACTGGTCAGCTAACAGAGACTGGATGGGAATGGATCCGAATAGTGATTACAAAAGAAAGGTATATTAAGAAAGATGTCAAATATATTGCAGAATCTTCATCAGAAAACATTTCGGTTGGAAACCATTGTCACAGAGCAGAAAAATCCATTCTATTCCATTAAGAAAAGCTATGCAAGAGAAGTTGAGGTTTATTATTATGGAAAAGTAAAAGATGAACATGACTTTCAGATTTTAGTTACTGATTTTATTTTTTCTGAGGAAGAGGGTACAATGGATAAGTTTTTAAAAAAGATCAGTTATTTATTTGATGAAATAGAATGTAAAGTAGATGCAGAGGGAAATATTACTTCGGTAGATAATTTGCTTTTTTTGAGAGTAAGATGGGGTAAGATTCAGGCAGATTTGTCTGAAACACATCAAGGAGAAGCTGTAGACCGTTATTTCAGTCAGATCAGCAGTTTATTGGAAGATGAAATGAAGTTAATTGATTTTCTGGGAAGCTATACCATGTTTGGACTGCTTTTCAATGGCTTATTAGAATCATTTGATGCGAAAAGAAAAAGAGAATCTTCCGATGGGTTTACAGAAATTATGACACCCGTAAAAGACGGCGATAAAATGATTTTAAAGATCTCCGCTGAAAATCTGGAACAGACAAATACTGAAGATTTCAAGGGATTATTTGTATGCATAGGAGATCATTTTGAAGAAGGATTTATAGAAATAAAAAAAGACAATTTCCATTTAAAACATTCATTATTATGGGTAGGTTAGATAACGATGGAGGAGGAGGTGCTCCGGCAACTCAGAATCCAAGTACAACGCAGGACAATGACCAGATGAAAGCGGATAACAGGCAGAAGATGGATGATAAGCGTGCTGAAGACGAAAGAAAAGACAAAGCCGAAGCTGGTTTGAAAGTCGTGATAGATACAGCAACCCTAGAGTGTACACAATGTACCAATCCCAAGGGAATAATGGTCGTGAATTATGATACCCCCACGATACAGGAAAAGAAAACCGCTACTGTAAAGGAAAAAGGTCCTAAAAGCTTGGTTTTTACAGGAAACTGCCTTAAAAGCCCTTATGCTAAACTCCCTTGTGCTACGGTAATGAATTTAGGAGAGTGGAAAGGGGTAGGAACTTACCAGTCTCAGGAACAACTTGTCCTGTTACAGCAAAGTACGATCCCCTGCAAATACGGAAAAGTTGATATTAAAATTACAGACAGCGGACAAATTCATCAGCCGGAAAGTATTGAAGCTAAAGGAGCACCGGTGCCGGAACAGAAAGAAAAACAAACATGTGGAATTCAGTATAGAAAGGATGTTACTTGCGTAAAATATGGATCGGCTTATGGACCGTTGTATAGTGGTTCCTTAAAATTGGGATCTTATAAGAATTGGAGCACAATCGTTTCTTCCGGAAAGGTAAGTGTAGAGGAAAAAGAAATTATTTTGGCAATGTCAGAGAACGAAGGAAATATGGATGCTATACAATCTTATGACAGTGAAGCTTTAACTGTCGGAGCAATGCAGAAAACATTGACTACGGATGGATATGGAGAGTTGCCTATACAAATGTGGGAATTTAAACAGGATTACCCGGATAAATTTAAAGAGCTTTTTGAGAATTGTGGTTGGAAAGTAAAAGAAATAGAAATTCCTCAAAAAAATAAAAAAGTTATTAAGAAATATCAAGCATATTATAATGATACGACAGGAAGTGCTTTAAAAACTTTGATCAGAAAAGGGTTTGACGCGAAAACAAATAAGAAGAATGTAGTTTGTGCACCTATAGAGCCTTTTATTAATGCTTGTAAAGATGTAGATTTTCAAGGAAAGCAAATTGTCGACTTTATTAAAAGATTACATAGTGCTATTAATAAAAAACCTACAGGATATACAAACAGCATCAAGGATTTTGTAAAATCAAAGCTTGGAAAAGCTACGGTATTGGATCATGATGTGAATAGACCAGGACATGTTTCAAATTGTTTTAGAGATGCCCTTAATCAATTTTTCGCTGCCAATAAAAAGGTATCAAAAGACCCTGAAGATTGGAAAGAAAATCATGCAACTTACGAAAAGGATATTTTAGAGATTTATGGTCCACTTCGTGGGAGAAAACCTTATACAATGACTTCTGCAAGTGATAGATACACAAAATTAAAATCAAAATTATGAGAAAAGCTATTATTATATTTTTATTGTTATTTACCACTACTATTTTGGCTCAAACGAAAAATAAGTTACCACTCATTCCTTTAGTGAAAAGTTGTAAGCTAAGTTTTAGTGAGTATAACGAAGAATTTAAACTGTATAAAAAGCCTTTTATTTTAAAAGGTGGTAAGAAATATAAAATACAAGGATATGATAACGAGAATTATTCAGGCGGCCAGATCTTAAGCATGTCTCCTAATAAAAAATACATTGTACTGGATTATATATCAAAAGGATATGTAGATGATGGCGTAAATAAAACTTTACATGAGAATTATTTATGTGTGATTGTTGACATTACGAAAAGAAAAGTGGTGACTGAACTACAAGGAGATTGTGGAGGAAGCTGGAATAAACAAAATAGATGGGTTAATGATGGTAAAATTATTTTTTAATTGTCTGGTCTTAAAATAAAGAATTAAATGAAAGTCCTGAATATAATCTGCTTATTTTCTTTGAGCTTCCTATCAGCTCAATCCAATTATTATGATTTGGATAATGATAATCTTCAGGATGAGGTTGTATTGGAAAATGGTTTGGTAACAGTTCATTTCGGAAATAAAAAGTCAGGAAGTTTCGAATTACCCGAAATTACAGCCCTTAGTAACACAAGTCTTGGCTATACAAATCCCTCGGAACTCACCATCTATTATGGAGGAGACCGTGGATTGTATGGAGCATTAAATATTTTGTATAAAAAAGACTGGTACATAAAAAATATTAACTTCTATAATCCCTGCCAGGAATGTGAAGATCAGAATTTTAAGATTCTGACAAAAAGTATTAACCTCTCTGTTAAAGATGTAAATTCAGAAAAGTTGGAGATTGATTCTAAAGGATTTAAATCACTAACATTTTTTGATAATCAGGGAATAGTCAAACCTTATAAAGACCTTAAAAAGCTTTATACAGATTTATCTGTTTATCTTTTGCTTGCCAATCGTTTTAATGAAGCAGTATTACTGGATTTTAAAAAGAAATTTACTTTATCACAACGCAATCTGGATGATTACAATAACATAGCATTTGCTCTTTCCAAAAATGGAAATCAGAAAGCCGGTATTGAGCTTTTGAAACAGATTATTACCAAATTCCCTGATAGAACCGTTGCTTATCTTAACCTTGCAGACAGCTATTGGAATATAGGTGAAAAAGATAAGGCAATAAATTACTATAAGGAATATCTTACTTTAATGAAAACTCAAAAAAAAGATCTTAAAAAGATTCCCAGATATGTTCATTCAAGAATAGAATCAAAATAATATATTTTCTAATGGTAAACTCTCTTTCCTATATTATTGATCTCATTAAAAAAGATAAAGTAATAATAGTACTTTCTCTTATTTTGATAAGTCCTTTTTTCAATGCGCAGGAAGTGAAATTTTGGAATAAAACATTAAAACCGTCGTTACAAGAGATTGATAAATTAAAATAAAACTTCAACTATTTGTATATCAGTTAAATAATAAACTCTACTTTACTTTAGACCCAAATCGGTAATTGCAATCCATATGGTGAAAAATAATTATAAATGCATTTTATTAAAGAATGATAAAAAAAGAAAATAAAATAACATAACATCTAATCATTAATAGCCTGTTTAAAGGAAATAAGTCTATTTTTGTGAAAAATTTATTTATGATAAAAAATTATTTTATAGGATTATGTATTGTAATATTAGCAAGTTGTTCAGCTACAAATGATGATAATATACAAAATTTTGGCGAATCAAAGAATTTAGACCTATCGACTGAAAGTTTCAGAGGCGATGTTGGAGTCACTATTGACGATGAGTTGCCATCAAATGGAATATATTTCCTACGCACAGCTTCGCAAAATCCAATTTATGGATTTTACAGTAGTCATACTAATAAGCATTTGTATTCTCATTTTTCCATTGCAAATATGCTACCCAGGACCCAACCTGGTGAATATTATTATTTTCTTGAAAGATTTCTAGGTTCAGCAAGTGGAAAAGGTAAAGAAATTACTGCTTGGTTTAATGTTAATAATGAGGACTTACTACTAACAACCACTCCGGAAGAACTTGATGGGCAAAATGGTTGGAGAAAAGACGATGATCTAGGGAAAAGTTATAATGGAGATGAGCCAGGAAGCTTTCCAATATATAGATACTATAGACAAAAAACAAGTTCCCATTTTTACACAAGAGATAGAAATGAGTTAGGGGATGGTAAGTTTGGATTTGTTTATGAGGGTATTGCATTCTACTTAAAAAACGAAACAACCGAACAAGAACTTCGCCAGGTTCATGACGGGCTACTCATGAAAGATAAAACTACAGGTTATTTATATATCATTATTGAAGGTAGAATAAGGATTTTAGAAACCATGGAGGTTGCTAATAGAGTATTTGGTGTTAAAGATGGTAACTATTACCCTGAAGTAAATATAGATGAATTAATTGGACCAAGGGGAAAAATAGTAAATGCTGGCGCTAAGCTAATTGAAGATACAAGGACTGGTAAAATATACTTTTTAGACAATGGTCTACTAAGATATATTCCAGATCCTAAAACATTACGTGTATATATGCTTAATGAAAAAGCTATTGAAAAAATTAACGGCGTAGTAGGGTTTACAGGCCCCGATCTTACTGTAAAGTTTCCTTATGTTAAATAATTAATAATAAAGCCACCCGTTAAGGTGGCTTTTTTATTTTAGCGAGTTCTTTAACTGATAAATTTACGGTTGAATTACTGAGCTTCCTACAAAAAAGTGGACAAATTTCCTTAGCGCCTATGCTACGATATTAAATTTGTTAATAATAAATTGATGAAATGACAAGATACACTAAAGATGAAAAAGCAGGATTTCTTTTTCAAACTGTTGATTTCTGGAGGGAGAATATTTTCAGTTAACTGTTCTATTTGTTATTTTATCATTTTGTATTATATTATCATTTCCTTTTGGAATTGATAATAAACTTTAAAATGGTAACAGAAATAGCTTTACGAAAGTTATATAAATCTGCATAAATTTGGAAGTTACAAGCAACCCTAACAGACAACTGAGAATACAATGATATTTCCATTTTCAATAAAATATTCAGCACGACTTAGCAACAATTTTTCTATTGGTAGAAACAAAGAAGCCCTTGAATTTATTGAAGCCTTTATAACGAAAAAAACAGGTGTTGACATAGTTATTGAAAACGACAAGTTGACGTTTAAATCTAAATTTTTCAAATGGGGCAGATTGAATACTAATATTCTTGTTCCTATTGAAAAAGGAGTTTTTAATATTGTTGACAAAGGAGAAAAAACTATATTGACATATGAGTTTTATATGTATCATCTATTTATAGCAGTGACCATTATGTCCGTGTTTATGGCGACAGTTTCTCAAGAGGTTTGGTTTGGAATATTTTGCTTCTTATGGTCAGGCGGAATGAGCTGGTTGATTGCAATAATTAGACACAAGATGATGCTGAATGAAATCGCAAACAAAATTGACAATCTAGTTAACAACCTAAAGTAATTAATTTATATAGCCCAATCTCAAAAAACGACTATTTAATTGTTTGGGATAAAGCATTTATTGAGTGTAAAACCGTAGAAAGAGTTAATCAATTAACGAAACAACCTTCTCATTTAAAAATTTTAGTCTTTAGAGATTCAATAGTAATCCTATAACTTCTAATGTTGATTGGTCTTAAAAACAAATACTCACCAATGAAAAAATATTAACTAAATTAGTCTCAAAATATATATTCATTCTTTTTTATAATTGATGTGGGGTATGAAACTAACATGTAAGGCTAAATATAAAATGATAAGATTTTTATTTAGTTTTGGCTCTCTTTTCCTGTTTATACAAGTCTCTTCTCAGGCTAAGATTGATGTAAATAAGAGAAAATTATTCTATCAACACTACGATGATAAATCATATAATCCGGATAAACTGTTGGCAAGAGCAAAAAACATGCTTAAATACGCACAGAATGATTATGAAAAAGCCCTTGCTTACTCTAATTTGGGCGATTGCTTGTATGGACAAGGAAATTATGTGGAATCTGTAAAAATTTTGCAAAAAGCAGATTCTCTTATAAAGAAAACCGACTCTACCCAAAATCGAATAACGATATTATATGCACTTATAAATTCATACCGAAGAGCTGGACTAATAGTAGAATCTGAGGAAACGTGGGAATTGGTAAAAGAGCTTGATAAGGAATCAAGCCCATTTATTAAGACTGCAAATTTATTATATACTCAGGCAAAAATTTTTGATATTGATGACAATTTTTGTAAAGCAGCAGATAGCAGAAAAAAATATATTCATCATATCAGAAAAATACCAAGCACAGAGTATAAGAATATGTTTGATTTTGCAATGCTGGCGCAATTGTGTTATGAACAAATTAGATGTGGTAGAATTGATGAAGCTAAAGAAACTTTAGAAAAAACTGAAATTACTCTCAAAAGAATTAAAGATAAATCTCCTATAAATTTATATGAGTTTTATTTATTGGACAAAGCTCTTATTAATGTCAAAGATAATAATTTGTCCGAGGCGAGAAAAAACTTCGACTTGGCTTATTCTCAGCCTAATATAGACAGAATTGTTATCAAAGAAATTCTAATGAATAGATTACAAGCCAATATAGATACACCCACAGAGCAATTAAAATTTTCGAAAATCATTTCTGATATTACCAATTCTCAAATTACAGTTACAAAGAATCTAACAATAGAAGAAACCACTAAAGATAAAAACAGCATAAAAGAAAAAAAAGAAAATATAAAGCTAAATCTGATCATTTTTATTTTTATTATCATTGTATTAATCATCTGTGTTATTTTCATTTTTAGAGCAAAAAATAAAAAAATAAAATCAAGATATCAAAAAATCATTAAGGAGCTTGAAAATCCACTTTCAGAGTCTACTATTTTTTCAGAATCCCAAACAAGTGCAAGTGATTCCTCAAAGGAAAAAATCTTAATAAGCGAGGAGACAGAAAGAGAAATTCTAAAAAAGCTGGACGCTTTTGAAAAGAAGAGACTTTATACAACGAAAGGAATTTCTGCTGCACAAATGTCTGTAATGCTCAAAACAAATACGAAATATCTTAATTACATTATAAAAAAATATAGGAATTCGGATTTTTACAACTACATCAATACCCAACGGATTAATTATATTGTGAAAGAACTTCACGATAATCCTCATTTACTACAATATAAGATTTCTGTATTAGCTGATATGTGTGGCTACAATTCTCATAGCCAATTTGGAAGTATTTTTAAATCAATTAAGAATATTTCTCCCAGCCAGTATATTAGTTTTTTAACTGAGGAACAGAAAAATAAATCTTAAGTTCAGTAGAAATTTTTTTTAATCAAAATATCTATACCATCATTTTCAGTTTTTGCTGTTTAAGTGATGGCTTTGTCATGTTATTTTTTATCTCTTTCCAATTACAAATTTTAAGTTGATGCTAAATTATGAGCATCCTCGTGATTCTAGCTGTTCCAAAATTCTAAATTTTCAATGATACTTTAAAAAAGCTATTATACAATTTAAGGCTATTGATTTTTAGTGTTTTATGATGAGGTTGAACTATCTCAATTCCTGCTGCTTTATAGTGTTTTTGTTTTTATTCTCTAATATCAATACTAGTTTTGCCTCGTGAAATTTTATAAGAAACGCAAATTTTGTATTGTATAACATCGCCATATCCCAACTAGGAATAGGATCGAATATCTATTCAAAAAAAAGGACGTTTCCAATGAAAAAAAAGATTAAACATACTTTTCGCACGCCTTAATAATACCACTTTAAAAACACTAATTAATATACAATAGAAATCAAAAAAATACAACTTTAGGGAATGAAAAAACACATTTACGGACTAATTATTTTCTGTCTTTTTGGTAAAAACATAAAGGCCCAAAACGGATATATTTATGTTCACAAAAAGGCTATAAGTGAAGTGGCTTCGCTCAATTTTAATTTTAATTTAACTGATTCCGGAGGCAATTCTGTTGCCAATTTTACCCTTAATGATAAACCAGAGGGATTTAACTCATTTGATATAGGAAATAGTCATAATGCAGGAGAAGGACAGTTATGGACTGTTGTCAATAATAATAGTAATGCACAAGAAGTACATACTGTTGCCGGAACAATTTATACGAGGCCGGTGGGTAGCTCTAATTGGCTTGGAACCTCAATTACTAATGCAAAATCTGTAGATGGAATAGGGCAGAATACTGCTGTATATTCCGATGCATCTGGTAATGTGGGATTGTATAATAATGGAAGTTCTATTGTTATTTGGTCACCCGCTTCCCATTCTAATGTAGGAATTGTAGATGTTGCTTCTGGTGGGCCTACAGGAATTATAGCCGTAGTGGGTGATAATGGAATGATCTACAAATACACAGGAGATGGAACTAATGACTCATGGATTGTATTTTCTAAAGTAACGAATAACGGGACTAGTCTTCCATTTCGATTAGATGTACATCCAGGTACAGGAGATGTTGTTTTTATAAAGAACAAAGGTGATGGGAATATTTACAGAATATCCTCTGCGGATCCCTCTTCAGCAGTTCCGGTTCTCGTTACCAATGCACCTTCAGGTAATGCCCCAGACAATGCACGTGATATTGCCGTTAGTAATAATGATAATGTGTATGCAAATTATGGTGTAACGATCTCTCGGTATGCCAATGGATCATGGACTACAAACCCAAAGTCAAGAAATTTATATGGTCTTACGGCAGGGGTTAGTGATCAGGTTTGGTCTATTAATAAAAATAACTCCAACCTTATTCAGCATACTATTTATACTAGAACATCAACAGGGGATTGGCTAGATGATGAAAGAGTAAGAACCAGTACAAATGGTAATTCTATCATGATTCCAGTTCCGGCAGGAGTTTACAACCTTTCTGAGATAGTTCCGTCGGGATGGAATAATAGTGATATCAAATTATATGATCCTACTAATAACAGTTCTGCAAATTTGGCGAGTTCCACCTCTACAATAAATGTTTCTGCCAATGAAGTGGTTAATATAGTTTATAGTAATGTTTTAGAAAATCCCATAGTAACCCCTGCTGTTTGTGCTACAAACTATATTTTAACTTTTGGGCAAGGTGCTTCTACCTATGGAAATGCGGCACAAGGATTTACTTCATATCATTATTTTGCTAACGGACAAGTGGCTGATGGCTATTATACTTTAGCTAAAACAAGTGCCGGATGGTTTGCTGGTGGACCGGTGCCGCCTTTATTAAATCATACTCCTAATGATCCTAACGGCTATTTTGCGCTTTTCAATGCTTCATATGCAACGGATGACTTCTTTAGGCAAACAGTTACAGGTTTATCCGTAGGTACAAAGTATGAATTTGCCTTCTGGGTTGCAGATCTAGGCCCGTCATTCTCCATACGTCCAAATGTTACAATGGGAATAGTAGATCCTAATAATGGAACTTTATTGGCTTCTATTAATACAGGAGATATCTCATCTACTATCTGGAAGAGATATAGCTTTACGTTTACTGCAACTTCTACAACCGGAGAGATATTTTTAAAGAATAACTCAGTTGGAGGTGATGGGAATGATATTGCCATTGATGATATCACCTTTGCACCGGCTCCTCCGGACATACCCAACGTTGAAATGACAGGCGGGTTGACAACTATATGCAGCAATATGAGTAATAACCCTACACAATACCAGTTTACAAATTCTCTGGCAGGAGGAGTTTGGAGCTCAGATAATCCCGGCTTAATTACAATTAACCCTAATACAGGACTTGCTTCAGCCGTTTATGGGGCCTCTGGAACTGCGGAAATTATTTATAATCATACTAATGCAAGTGGCTGTGTAAGCGAATCAAAATTAGTCGTAAATGTAGGGAATTGCTCTTGCTATAATCCGGTTACAAATACAAATGCGGGTATAGATACAAAATTTGGTATAACCCTACAACAAAGGGCTGGCGCCGATAATGGAAATTGGCCAATGGTCCGAAAATCAGCATATGCTGTTTTAGAATCCAATACCAAAGGTTTTGTGATTTCGAGGATTCCAACCACTGGGTTATCTGCAATCACAACCCCACAAGAGGGAATGATGGTATATGATACTACAGCAAAATGCTTGAAAATATATAGCGATGGAACCTGGAAATGTTTTTCTACCCCGTCTTGTCCGTAATTATTATTCCTCTTTTAAATTTAAACCATTAGACATGAAAAAAATTATAACGCTAAGTGCAATATTTCTATATAAAATGTTTTTTGCTCAAGTAATTTTTGGTGATGCAATAGGAACGGCAGCTAATAAAACTTCCGTTTTGCTAGAATTTGCAAACACAAATAATAAAGGTATTATCCTGCCTTACGTAAAAAGTCTGCCTAGTGCAGCTACTCCTGGAACACTCCTGCTGGATGCTTCCAACTCTTCAAAAGCAAGAATTAAATATTATAACGGGGCTTGGCAGGATCTAAGTGGAAAAGACGGTAACATGGGAACGGTTCTTACTCAACAAACAAATGATATCGAAAATACTAATGCAAAAGTTATTATTGGATCTAATACCAGTTCTGCAGATGGAGTATTAATATTGGAATCTGTAACAAAAGCAATGATTATACCTATTGTAAGCGATGTTAATAATATCCCCAGTCCCTCACCTGGAATGATGGTGTATATTAATAAAATTGGTGCTAAAAGATTAGCTTTTTTTAATGGCTCTGTTTGGTCTTTCTGGGCACCAAATTAAGCGATTATTCAATTAATATCACTGTTGTTGCTATTAAACAACAGTGATAAATAAAAATTAATTGCCTTCTTATTTTCCTCAAAATAAAAAAACACAACTTCAATATATATAGTAAATAAAGAAGGCAACATTTTTAATATCCTCCCAAAAACCTTATAGAATTTTCATGAAATTTAATAACTATAGCCATGCACGAACATTTTTAATAATAAATTGTTTTCTGCTCATTGTTACTTTTCTATATCTGTTTTTTTTAATTGTTTTTTATAATATTTCAGAAATACTATTAATGATCATTTCTCTTACATTGATCATAATCTGGTTAATTAATAATTTGATTTTTACTAATAAAATTGAAATTGATAGCACGAGTGAAGTCCTTAGTATTATTATTTCTCATCCTTTCATGAAAAAGCACATCCATAACTCAAAGATGCTTACAGAATTTCCAAAACAAAGACTTGTTAAATACAAAATAAAGAGGACACTATTTAAAACAAATCTTAAAATATCATTTAGACGAGGAGAAATGTACAAATCTAGTTTCCATAACCAATCATTCAAATTTTATAGATTAAATAATGCTCAGCAGTTATGTTTAGAAAGTGAATTAACAAAAATTATAAATCAGAACAATGAGTTTATATAAAGAAATACATATAGGGAACCTGATTAAAATAAGGGTCAATGAAGCGGATATAGATATTTTAAGAATTTGTAATTTTTTCAGCTTAAATGCTGTGGAAATTGAAAATATGTACGATCAACCCTCTTTAGATTCAGAAATTCTTCTTAGATGGTCTAAGCTTCTTGAATACGACTTTTTCAGACTATATTCCCAGCATCTTATATTATATTCTCCACCGGCTTCCCTTAAGCAAACAGAGATATCTGGTAAAAAGTATTCATTACCCGTATTCAAGAAAAATATTTACACAAAAGAAGTTATAGATTTTCTCGTAGAGCTTGTAGAGTCCGGAGATAAAACTATAAAACAGGTAATAGAAGACTATAGAATTCCCAAAAGCACTTTACATAAATGGATAGACAAATACAGAAAAAAATATTGAAACCTGATTACAAACGAATCTATAATGATTTGATTGATAGGAAGTATCCTGAGAAAAAAATAGAATTCAAATCTATGCTGGAAAAGAAAACATTGTCTACTCTGGATATTATTAAATTAAACCAAAGAATATTTGGCGAAAAAGAAGATTTTATTTTGAATCAGAAACATCGGTCATATGATAAAACAGCCATTTTAGAAATTCTCGATTACCAAAAAATAAATAAATTGAATAATAAACAATTAGCATTAAAATTCAATATGAGCCGTAATACCATTGGAAAATGGAAAAAAATATTTTTATGAATTAATATTAACTTTTTCAGTTCAGATTTAATTAAATCTCTAAAGAATTGAAATTTTAGAATAGAAGATTATCCTAAAAAGCAAAAACCTCTGAAAATCAAATGATTTCAGAGGTTTTTTGTACCCAGGACCGGGATCGAACCGGTACTCCTAAGAACTGGTGTTTGAGACCAGCGCGTCTACCAATTCCGCCACCTGGGCTTGATGTTTACTCCAAACGTTACTGTTTGTTTCAAATTGGTGTGCAAATATAGGAACTTTTTTCAATGTTCAAAAGCTTTTCGAAGAATTTTTTTTAAAAAATTATTTCCAAACCATCGTAGGCAAGGTGCATTCCGGATGGAAGCTGCTTATCTTCAATATCATGCAATCCCAAATGATGACTGATGTGGGTTAAAAATAATTTCTTAGGTTTTAGCTCCTCAAACAACTTGATAACATCAGGAAGGATAAAATGGGCAGGATGTGGATCAAATTTTCTAATACAGTTTAAAATTAAGACGTCCAGATTCTTTAGTTTTTCCTTTTCCGTATCAGAAATAAAACCGGCATCTGTAATGTAGGCAAGCTTTTTAAACTTATACCCAAACACAGAAATTTTATAATGAATCACTTCAATAGGGGTAATCTCTGTATCCAAAACATGAAACGGCTTGTTTTCAATTTCGTGAAGTTCAAATGCTGGTGCTCCAGGATATCTTACATCTGCAAAAGCGTAGGGAAAACGATTTTTTATTTCATAGGCAACCCTCGAATAACAGTAGAGTGGTACATCTTTCCCACTTTTAAAAATAAGCGGACGCATATCATCAAGACCAATTACATGATCATTATGCTCATGCGTAATGAGTGCAATGTCTACGTTATGTTCATGATTAGTAAGCATTTGTTGCCGGAAATCGGGGCCGCAATCTATGAGTATTTTTTTATTTTCCTCCGTAGTCACCATCACGGAAGAACGCAAGCGCTTATCCTTTGGATTTTCGGAAATACACACCTCACAGGTGCAGCCTATAACGGGCACACCTTGCGAAGTACCAGTTCCTAAAAATTTCAACTTCATTTTGTTTTGAGGTTGGTTTAATTTTGGTAAATTTACAAAAAATTTCATGTCCTAATGTATCAGAAACTAACTCCTAAACAAAAAGCATTAACAATTAATCTAGATCCTACTATTTATGGTACTTTCGCAGAAATTGGAGCAGGGCAGGAGACTGTTCGTCACTTTTTTAGAGCAGGGGGGGCTTCCGGTACGATTGCTAAGGCAATGTCTGCCTACGACAAGGATTTTAGTGACGCCATCTACGGAAAGGAAGTAAAAAACAGGTATGTTACCCAAAACAGACTTCGTAAAATGCTTCGCTATGAAGTAGCATTGATCGAGGAAAGAATTTCAAGGGATAACAATCCTGATAGAAAGTTCTTTTCCTATGCTAACACTGTAACTACCATCAATTTTGATAAGACAGTAAGAGGTCACGGTTGGGTAGGGATTCGTTTTCAAACAAAGGAAAATGAGGATTACAATGAGATTGTAATTCACGTAAAATTCAAAGAAAATGATGCTACCTTACAACAGGAAACCTTAGGGAATCTGGGTGTAAACCTTATTTTCGGAGCTTTCAATTACTTTGACAATCCAAGAACATTAGTAGAATCTTTATACGATGATGTAGCCAAAGACAATCTTGAAATTGATATGATTGATTTCAGTGGTCCTGCTTTCGAATATGTAGACAATAGATTAATGTCTCTTCAGTTGGTGAAAAACGGAATGACGGATGCGGTGATCTTCAACTCTCAAGGGAGTAACATGCTTCCTGCAGATGTGTTGTACAAAAAAAATATTTTTGCAGTAAGAGGAAGTTTCAGGCCCGTTACCAAGGTAAATATTGACATGCTTAGAAATGGGATGGATATGTTCTTTAAAGACGCCATCTGTACCCATGAAGAGACAGAAGTCCTTATTGAAATTACTATTTCCAACCTTAGGGCAGATGGGGATATTGATGAAAGGGATTTCCTGGATAGAGTAGATATTTTAGGAAAACTAGGATATACTGTTATTATTTCAAACTTCTCAGAATATTACAGACTTATCGATTATTTTGCATCTTATACAAGTGGAGATATCGGGGTAGCAATGGGGGTAAATAACCTATTGATGGTATTCGACGAGAAATATTATAAAAACCTTTCAGGAGGAATCCTTGAAGCATTTGGTAAGTTTTTCCGAAACGGAATGAGGGTGTATCTATATCCTTATAAAGATCCGGAAACACACCAGTTATTAGACTCTTCAAATCTTAAAGTAGAAGAAAACCTTAAGGAGTTATACAAATATTTCAAACGTAACAACCGTATTGTAGATATTACCAATCATAACCCTGAGTTTTTGGAAATTTACTCACGAGAAATATTGAGAAAAATAGCATGTTGTGTTAAAGGTTGGGAAACTCAGGTTCCGGATGGGGTTGCCGAAATGATCAAAGAGCGTGGAATGTTCGGATATAAAGACGAACTTCCTTTAAAACAATTCTCTTAAAAAAAATTAAAACAATGTCAGAATTAAAGAAAAGACTTTCCTCTATTCTTGAAAGTCCTAAGCACAATACAGAAGAGAAACTTGAAAAAGTTTGTCATTTATTGGATCAGGAAATTTCTTATTTCAACTGGACCGGTTTCTATTTTAAAAATGGAGATAAGGATGAATTAATCCTAGGCCCTTACGTAGGAGCACCTACAGATCATACCATTATTCCTTATGGAAAAGGTATCTGCGGGCAGGTTGCTGTTTCCAATGAGACATTTGTAGTACCTGATGTACATGAAGAAAGCAACTACTTAAGCTGTTCAATTGATACAAAGGCTGAAATTGTAGTTCCAATCTTTAAAGATGGAAAAAACATCGGTCAGATTGATATTGATTCTCATACGGTAGATCCTTTTACCAATGAAGATCGTGAGCTTTTGGAATGGCTTTGTAATGAAGTTTCCAAGATTTTATAATTGAAATTCAATAAGAATAAATAAACAGACTCCAGCTTTTTTAGTTGGAGTTTTTTATGTCTTATGGATTATTGGTGGTAATGACAAACATGATTAGAGGTTCATCTCCTGTATTTTCAATAGAATGATAACCAATAGAGCTGATAGCCGTAATATCACCTTTTTGAAGCTCTTTTTTGCGTACTGGTCCTTCTGTTCCGGTTCTCTCGCGATATTCTCCGGTTCCATGTACTACAACATACAATTCTTCTTCATTCCTTGCATTGTGAGTATGAAAGCCAGATTCGTCACCTTTATTCAGTAAAACCATATAAGCGGCCAAACGATTATTGGCTAGTTCTTCCTGATCAAACATTTGTATCATATGTACAGTTCCGTTTCCACCATACATATTTTCACGTTTATCAATGCGTGTGAAAGTTCGTTCTTCCTTTTCAAAGGCCATTACATAAAGGTTGATATATTTTGAAACTTCTCGTATAACGTGATCAAATTCAGTTCCTTCAGATAATATAATTGTATCAGACATATGGGGTAAATGTTTAATAGGTAAAGTTTGAGGGTAAAAAATCAACTTTGCTGCATCAGATGAATTTCAGCCAGTAATTCCTTGAAATAATTCTCACATTTTGCAATATGTGTTCCATACCAGGAAAATGCCTCACCATCTACAATCATAATCTTTTTATCAGGGTAAAAGGCTTGCAGTTCCTCAATATGTTTTTCTTTAAAGGGAAACGGTTCAGAAGAAAGCATGATCACATCAGCATTCGTCAGATCTTCAGTTTTGATTTCAGGATAACGGGTTTTGTCTTTAAAAATATTTTCAAAGCCTATTTCTGATAAAATTCTATTGATAAACGTATCTGCACCAATGGTCATATAAGGATTTTTCCAGATAAGATAGGCTGCTTTTACAGGAGTTTCAAGTTTCGATTGAAGAAGAATATCGTAGATTTTAAGATTGAATAATTGTGCTCTGTCTTCCTTTCCTAAAAGCTTTCCAAGATTTTTGAGAAGATAATAATTGTCCTCAATGGTTTCAACATTGGTTACTGTAACCTTAAAGTCATCCATTAAAGCTTCCACCTGCTCCTTGATATTTTCTTCTTTATTGGCGAGAATCAAATCAGGTTGTAAAGCTTTTATCTTATCAATATTAATGTTTTTGGTCCCTCCGATTACAGGTACATTCTTTACCTTGTCTTGAGGGTGAATACAGAATTTTGTCCTGCCTACCACTTCATTTTCGGTCAGTCCTAAGTCAAATAGAGCCTCAGTAATAGAGGGTACAAGTGAAACGATTTTCATATTGGCATTTTAGAAGATGCCTAAAATTACAAAAGTTTTCCGGTTAAGAAAAGTCCGGCTACCGTAAAATAAATGATAAGTCCCGTAACGTCTACTAAAGTTGCCACAAAAGGAGCAGAAGATGTAGCGGGATCCAGGTTTAATTTCTTTAAAACAAACGGAATCATAGAACCTGATAAAGTTCCCCACAACACAATGGCAATAAGAGAAACTGAAACACTTAATCCCACATAAACCCAGTACTGTCCATAATCAAAAAGTCCTATTTGCTGCCAAAGCATAATTCTGACAAATCCAATAGTTCCCAGAATAAGCCCAAGGCATATTCCTGAGATAATTTCCTTTCGCATTACATACCACCAGTCTTTCAATCCGATTTCCTGAAGAGCCATAGCACGGATAATTAGCGTTGCAGCCTGTGATCCTGAATTTCCTCCACTTGAAATAATCAAAGGAACAAATAAGGCCAGAACAACTGCCTTTTCAATTTCTTTATCAAAATATCCCATTGCAGAAGCAGTAAGCATTTCGGAAACAAATAAAATGATCAGCCACGTTGCTCTTTTTTTGATCATCTCTGTCCAGGAAGTTTGAATATAGGGAAGATCCAGGGCTTCCAACCCCCCGAATTTCTGAATATCCTCTGTATTTTGTTGTTCAATCTGGTCAAGAATATCATCTATTGTTACAATTCCTACCAAAACACCGGCCTCCGTAATAATAGGAAGAGCACCGCGGTCATACTTTTCAAAGTAAGTGACTGCATCCTCTTTTGAAGTTGTAGTAGTAATGGCTACAAAGTGATTATCCGTAATGTCAGAAACTAAAGTATCCTCTTCTTCCAATAGCAGTGTTCCAATCGCAAGGTCATCAATCAGACGGTTCCTTTCATCCACTACATACAGGTAATTCATGGTTTCTACCCTTTTTCCTACCTTTTTGATTTGCTGAAGACATCTCTTTACAGTCCATTCCTTACGAATCTGGATGTAATAAGGAGTCATCAGACGGGCAATAGAATCTGAATTATAACCTAATAGTTTTAGGGCAATTCTTCTTTCCTGCGGATTAAGATGATTGATAGAATACTTGATCAGTTCATCCGGAAAGTCCTCAAAAAGAGCAGTTCTATCATCAGGAGTCATGGCATTCAGGATCTCAGAAACCTCGTCGCTTCCGATACTTCTGATGGTATCTTCCTGAAAGTCTGGATCAAGATGGGAAAAAACCTCCGCTTTGTATTCTTTTGGAACCTTCAAAAACGCGAGAAGCCTCTCGTCAGCTGGAAGGTTGCTGAGAGTTTCGGCGATGTCGGCAGGATTAAAGATAAGTTCTTCTCTAGAATTCAAAACGTGAAATTTTTAGGATATGCAAAAATAATTCAAATTTTTAAGACTGAGCCATAAACTGGGAAATTTAAGGATTAATTAAAGTTTAAGGCATATAATAAAAGCAAAAAACACCCGCCGAAGCAGATGTTCAAAAATTAAATTTAAAAATATCCTTTAGTCAAGAATAGGTGGTTCACATTCTGTAATAGGAGAGGGAAGACAAAAGCCACCCGTACAGCATTCTCCCGAATTACACTGTGTGCTGTTTCTGCATTTTTTAATCTGAATACTTCCCTTAACCTCTTTCTGTTCCTTTCTGTTCAGTTTTTTGAAATTTGGATTTTTCATAGTTGTGGAGTTTATTCGTTAAAATAAAAACTGTTATTTAATCTTCCATGCAGGCATATTCCATGCAAACACCTTTGCAGCAGGCTCCATAAATGCATTCGTAATTTTCGGTACATCTTCTTGGACCGCTACCTTTAATCTGTTTTGTTGCTTCTCTACTGAGTTTCTTTAAATTTTTCATACAATTTAGATTTTAATGCATCACTAAAATAATAAATATTTTCATATTATTCATCAATTGGTGAAAATATTTTACTGATATTCAGTTTTTTATTGGGTTTTTCCGAAAAAAAAGACATCTGCTAGAAAACAGATGTCATGGTATATTTTGTGGAGCTTTATTCCAATGGGCAAGGATATAAAACGCATACGTTATGGCAACATGATCCGCCCGGACATTCAAAATGTTCAAAGCATCGCTTGATAATTCCGCTACCTTTAATCTCTTTTTGCTCTTGTCTACTGATTTTTTTAAGATTTGGATTTTTCATGTGATTTAGGTTTTAATGTTGAGCTAAAATAGTAAATATTTTTTAATTATTCCTTGTTTGGTGAAAATATTTAATTAACAATCAGTTGTTTGTAGCTTATTTTTTGCTTTATAATATAAAGCTGTTTGTAATGTAAGACGAATAATTATGAAGTATTTTAGATCTGATTAAAGATTAGCAGACCTGTCAATAGAGTATTGAGACTACAAGAGATATAGAAAATTTGTCCAGTGTAAATGGTTGAGACTTGACTTGTGAAGAAGATTGACCATTCACAAATTACTTTATAATAGAAAAAAATGAAGTATTAAATCCTGAAGTTACAGCTCGTTCTCTGTAGGTTTCATTTTTCGAAGCTTTTTTATAATCCCTTTTATGGCTCCGTCGGTTCCTATTTTTACAGAGTTTACTGTAGATCCCAATAAGCGCATGTTTTTACGATAGGTATCATAATCGGTTTCCGTCACTAGATTTCCGTCTGCACCAAAGAGCTTCATACTTACCACAACCTGATTGGAGAATACATATTTTCCAAAACCTACCTTGAAATAACGTACTTTAGAGACAATAGCAAAGTCTGCGTCATTATTAATACAGTAATCCACGATCGTTTTTTTATCAATGCTGTCAAAGGGAACCTGAACTTCAGCACGAAGCATTTTATTTCTTCTTCCACTGAAATTATCTGAAACGGCATCGAAAAATGCATTGTTGGTAGGCTCCTTTATTTCATCAAGATCGGGCTCTACCTCGGGATTGAAGTATAGAACTTTCTTTATTTTATCGTCAGCATTTTTCTGTGCTTTTACAGATGTAAAGCCAACTAATAAAAGAGTAGTAACTGCTGTAAAGAATATAATTTTTTTCATTTGTAATTCGAATGCAAAATTACTGCCTTTTCCTTGGATGACATAAAATTTATTAAGAAATTTTTAACATTTTTTTCTATCAATTTTGATTTATGAAATCAATAATGTTTGCAGAATCAAAAAATAGTCGTAATTTTGCACCCGTTACATAATAATCATTAAACAATATTGGAATGTACTTAACAACAGACAAAAAGCAGGAAATTTTCGCACAACATGGAAAATCTGCACAAGACACAGGAAGCGCAGAAGGACAAATCGCTCTTTTCACTTTCAGAATTAATCACTTATCTCAGCACTTAAAGGCTAACCGTCATGATTTCAACACAGAGAGATCTCTAGTGAAATTGGTAGGTAAGAGAAAAAGTTTACTAGATTACCTTAAAAAGAAAGATATCGCAAGATATAGAGCTATTATTGCTGCACTAGGTTTAAGAAAATAATCTATAAAGATTTTCAAAATAAAAGCAACTTCGAAAGAGGTTGCTTTTTTGTTTTATGTTAAACTTTAATGGGAGTTAATTAAGGCTTGTAATATCGCTTATTCAACCTTTTTTCCAATCTTTCCCAAATGGGTATTCTGAAAACTATCAGGATATTTCAGTCCATAGCCTAATATTCTATCAAAAGCGGAATGAGAGAATAAAATAGCCCCAATCATTTGTAAATAAGGCAGAGATAGGACTGTTCCGGCAATGTAAATAACAATGGCAACCCCCAAGTGATGAAAAAGATTGTAGCAAAATGCACCCACTTTATTATTAATGGTATATCCCAGCATGGAAATATCAGGAGCAAGAAAAAGCCCTGCAAACCACCACCAAGAGTATTCTGTGTGGGCAAAAGCAAATATTCCTAACAATAGAAATGCTGCATATTCAAGTTTTAGCTGGGTTTTCATCAATTTAGGTTTAAGGAATTTTATAAATAAGTAGTTTTTTTCAGAAGAAAGTTACATTTCAGTTTCTTTTAAAAAAGAAAGCGGGACATCTCCAGATATCCCGCTTCTATATAATTGATATAATTATTTTAATGTCCTGACTTAGATTCAGTATTTTCTACATGTCCAAGATATTTGGTACAGTAGGCTCCGAAAATTAAAATTACCAAATAGCAGAATACAGGAATGATAAATGAATGCTGTACTCCAAACTGATCGGCAAGATATCCCTGAAAAATAGGAACAATAGCACCTCCCAAAATGGCCATTACTACTAATGATGACCCTTGGCTGGTATATTTTCCTAATCCTGAGATTGCCAATGTATAGATATTGGAGAACATAATGGAGTTGAAAATTCCGATTCCTAAGATACTGTACATCGCCATTTCACCCTGATTTACCATTGCAGAGATCAATAATACAACATTGATGGCTGCGAAGATGGATAGTGTTCTAGCAGGGGCTGCCTTGCCAATGAAGAATGCGATGAAATTAAGAACGATAAATACAAGGAAAAAGCTGATTTGAGCAAAGCTAAGATTCACAATGCTGAAGATCACAAGAAATACAGCACCTGCTGCGCCTAGCATATAAATGGCTTTTTTCCCTTGACTTAATGATTGATTTAGAGAGATGGCTCCAAGAAAACGTCCAATCATTGCACCTCCCCAATAAAGAGAAAGATAATTTTTGCTGATAATTTCATCGAACCCCATGATTTGAGGTTGTTCAAGAAAGCTGATAATAAAGCTTCCTACTGCAACTTCTCCGCCTACGTAACAGAACATTGCAAAAACGCCAAATTTCAGATGACTATATTCTAAAGCTCCCCAACCTTTTACAATTTCTTCTTCTCCCGTTTGGAATGATGGAAGCTTTACTCTTGAAATTAATAAGGCGACCAATAAAAGGATTCCTGCAAAGATCAGGTAAGGGATTCTTGTTGCTACTGCACTGAATGATCCGTCCGGTGAGGAGAAAAATTCAAAGATTAAGTGACCTCCCAATACCGGAGCAATCGTTGTTCCGAATGCATTAAATGCTTGGGTCATATTTAAACGGCTGGATGCGGATTCTTCACTTCCCAATAAAGAAACATAAGCGTTGGCCGTAATTTGTAGAACTGTAAAGCCGAGTCCCAGTATAAACAAAGCTCCTAAAAACAATGGGTAATAAGAGAATGTAGCTGCCGGATAAAATAAAATACAGCCAAAAGCTGCCAGAAAAATCCCAAATAGAATTCCTTTTTTATAGCCTAATTTGTTAATAGGATCTCCTTTGGAAATAGAAATCATAAAATAGATCAGAGATCCGATGAAGTAAGCTCCGAAGAAACAGAACTGTACCAGCATAGATTCGAAAAAGGTAAGCTTGAAAAGTTGCTTCAGATAGGGGATCAGGATGTCATTCATGCATGTGATGAATCCCCACATAAAAAACAGCAGGGTGATGGTAATCAATGGAACCGTATAATTCCTGCTTTGTAGTTGTACTTCTTTATTATTCATAAACATTTATTTATCTGTGGTAAGGAGGTAATGTCCTTATCTTTTTTGCCTACAGCATTATTTTTTTTGAAGTAGGGCAAATATAGGTATCAGCCTATGTTTTTGCAATTATTTTAGCATTTTTTATAATGATATGTATACTTTTTGTTTAATGAAAATATTATTTCCATTTTTTGAGACAATAATACAAAAACAACAGGATTTTTCAATGTATTATCTTTAAAAAAATAGATTTTTATTTTCACAAATAATGAATAACTTCAGATTACCGATGAAAATTTTTGAATCTTTCATCTACTGATAGCCAATTTTTTGTATTTTAAAGGCCTATTAATGCAATCGAAAAATTTAATATATCATTATTATATAGTACCTTTGCACACGAAATTTAAAGAGTTTAAATATTAATTCATACTCAATACGGAGTATTAAGAAGACAAATTTATGAGTATACCTCAAGCGTTTACAGAGCTGATTACTCTTGCTGATGGCAGAGAAATCACTATTGAAACAGGGAAATTGGCAAAGCAGGCTGATGGATCTGTGGTAGTAAAAATGGGTGGAACAATGCTTTTAGCAACTGTTGTAGCCAATAAAGAAGCCAACCCAGGTGTAGATTTTTTACCATTAACAGTAGATTATAGAGAGAAATTCTATGCAGGTGGAAGAATCCCTGGAAACTTCTTCCGTAGAGAAGCAAGACCTTCTGATCAGGAGATTTTAACAATGCGTTTAGTAGATAGAGTACTACGTCCGCTTTTCCCTGAAGATTTCCATGCGGAAGTACAGGTGATGATTTCGTTAATTTCTTATGATGGAAAAACTATTCCTGATGATTTAGCAGGTTTAGCAGCTTCTGCAGCTATTGCTATTACTGATATTCCTTTCAACGGACCAATGTCTGAGGTAAGAGTAGTAAGATTTGACGGAAAACTTTCTGTTAACCCAAGTTACGAAGAATTGAAGAGTTCTGAGTTAGATATTATGGTTGGAGCTACTAAAGATTCAATTGTAATGGTAGAAGGGGAGATGAAAGAAATTTCTGAGCAGGAAATGTTGGAAGCTATTAATTTTGGTCATGCTGAAATTAAAAAGCAAATCGAAGCTCAGGAGAGATTAGCTGAAAAAGTAGGAAAGGCTTTCCCTAAGAGAGAATATTCTCACGAAAATCACGATGAAGAAATTCGTGAAAAAGTATGGAAAGAAACTTACGATAAAGTATATGAAGTAGCAAGAACTCCATCTGGTAAAGAAGAGAGAGGAGAAAAATTCAAAGCAGTTCGTGAAGAATTCCTTGCTCAATATGCAGATAATGCAGAAGAATTAGAAAGAGTAACTCCTTTCGTAAAAGTATATTATCATGATGTAGAGAAAGAAGCAATGCGTCAGATGATCTTGGAAGACAATATCCGTCTTGATGGTCGTGATCCTCAAACGATCCGTCCAATCTGGTCAGAAATTGATTACCTTCCTGGAGCTCACGGTTCTGCAGTGTTTACAAGAGGTGAAACTCAGTCTTTAACAGCTGTAACTTTAGGTTCTGTTAAGGATGCTAACATGGTAGATAGCGTAATCAGTCAGCACGACGAAAAATTCTTTTTACATTATAACTTCCCTCCATTCTCAACTGGTGAAGCAAGACCTTTAAGAGGAACTTCAAGAAGAGAGGTAGGACACGGTAACCTTGCTCAGAGAGCATTACAGGCAGTTATTCCTGAAGAAAATCCATACACTATCAGAATTGTTTCTGATATCTTAGAATCAAACGGTTCATCTTCAATGGCAACAGTTTGTGCAGGAACATTGGCACTAATGGATGCTGGGGTAAAGATTACAAAACCTGTTTCTGGTATTGCAATGGGATTGATCACTGATGCAAAATCAGGTAAATTCACAGTACTTTCTGATATCTTAGGAGATGAAGATCACCTTGGAGATATGGACTTCAAAGTAACAGGTACTGCAGATGGTATCACTGCTTGTCAGATGGATATCAAAATTCAGGGACTTTCTATGGATATCATGGAAAAAGCTTTGATGCAGGCTAGAGACGGAAGATTACACATCTTAAATAAAATCACTGAAACTATTTCTGAGCCAAGAGCAGATGTGAAGCCTCACGCTCCTAAAATGGTAGTAATGGAGATCTCTAAAGACTTCATTGGTGCTGTAATCGGACCTGGAGGAAAAATCATTCAGCAGATGCAGAAAGATACGGATACGGTTATTGCCATTGAAGAAATTGGTGAGATCGGACGTATCGAAATTGCAGGAACAGACAGAGAGAAAATTAATGCTGCTGTTGCTAAGATCAATGAAATTACTTTCGTACCGGTTGTAGGCGAAGTTTACAATGGTAAAGTAGTAAAAGTAATGGACTTTGGTGCTTTCGTTGCTATTGCTAAAGGAACAGAAGGGCTTCTTCACATTTCAGAAATTGAATGGGCTCGTTTAGACAAAGTTCCTTACGCTGAAGGGGATGAAGTAGAAGTTAAATTTATGGGTTATGATGATCGTAAGAAAATGAAACTTTCCCGTAAAGTTCTTTTACCAAGACCTCCAAGACCTGAAAGACCAGAAGGACAAGGAAGACCAGAGGGACAAGGAAGACCAGAAGGGCAAAGAAGACCTGAGGGACAAAGAAGACCAGAAGGACAGAAACCACAGGATGAAAGACCTGTAGAAAACCAAGAACCTTCTTCAGAAGCATAAGATTTATTCTTAGATATAAAAAATCCCTCAATTTTGAGGGATTTTTGTTTTTATTACTCTTATGCAAACCACTAATGAAAATTAGCTTCCGACTCTTTGTTTAAGATCCTCAGCACCACCTGTTTTTCTAGGTTGTCCATTCTTGGAAGAACCAAAATTGTAGGTATAAGAAAGTGTCACTACTCGGGTATCTCTTTTTACAGCGAAGTTTTCAATATAATTATTGTAAAGACTTTGTCCATTGATATTGCTCGTAAAGAACATGTCGGTAAAAGAAAGCTTTAGGACACTGTTATTTTTAAATTTCTTTTGTGCTCCAATATTCAGGTACCAGTTTGAACTTATATCCAGATAAGCGTAGACCTCTCTTGCCTTATAATTTCCGGTAAGCTCAGCGGTGTAGCCATTTCCAAGCTTAAAGGAGTTGATGCTGTTAATATTAAAAGTAAAGTTCCCTTTGTTATTGATCTGTGTCCCGGAAACATTTCCGGTATATGATCCATAATAAAAATTAGCACTGTTGTTCATGTCCCACCATTTGGTCACCTTCACAGGAGCAATAAGGTATAATCCAAGATATGAAGCTGTGTTCAGGTTTTCAAAGGTCTGTACCGTTACATTCTGGCCAGCATCTACAATAGGTTTAATGATGTCTGTGATATTGTCTGATGTTTTACTGTAGCTTAAGGTTGCAAAGTATTTATTACTCAAACTGTAGGTCAGCTCATAGTTCATCGTCGTCTGTGGATTCAGGTCCGGATTTCCGGCTCTCATGGTGGTAGGATCAAGATAAAGCTTAAAAGGATTCAGCTGATTGTAGCTAGGTCTGGTAATTCTTCTGCTTAAGTTAATTTCCAGATTACTTTTCTCTGTTACATCATAAGATAATACCGCACTAGGAAATAACTGAGTATAATTTCTTTTATTCACCTGATTGGTCGTAATCTGAGTACCCTTTACATTGGTGTTTTCCACCCTTAAACCTGCTGTAGCCTTAAATTTATCCCATTTTTTGGACAGATTTCCATACAATGCATTGATGTTTTCCTCATAGATAAAATGATTGGTCTTATTAGGATCCGGAACTAAAATTCCAGAGTTGACATTGAAAAATTTCAGGTCATTATCTGTTTTCACAAAGCTGGTTTTAATTCCGCTTTCCAGTTTCCAGTCGTTTTTGAAGTTCTTGGTAAGGTCTGATTTTAATGAATAAATATTGAGCTTTCCATTCATATCTCCTTTCATAATATCAAGCTGATCCAGAGGAGGAGTTATTGTATGTGTTCTCGTTTCAAAATTCTGCAAAGAAGAATTGGAATAGTTAATATAGTCAAAGTCAGTAGATATTTCTGAACCTAAAGAATCAAGAGTGTACTTATGATTCAGGTTCACCGAAACGTTGGTCCATTGATCATTAGAGGTATTTTGAGTATTGAAATAGCTTTCGGGAGTATAGGCACTGCCAAGAGTTGTGTTGGCATTATCTCCATTGAGTCCGAATTTATTAGAGACCAATCCTACCGAAAAGCCCAATACATTTTTATCATTCAGATAATAATCCATTCCAGCCTTTGCAATATGATTGTTAAACTTGAATTTCAGATAATTGTCCTGTATATAAGCCTTTTCAAAATTATTGTTCACATAGAAATTCCGATCCAGAACCAATCCGTTGTAAGCCTCCCTGTAAGCAAAGCTGTAATTGGCGAAAATGTTGATCTTCTTATCTCTGTGATTGATGCTGAAGCTGTTATTGTTCTTCACATATTTACCCATTCCTAAAGAAGTGGAAATACTCCCATTCGTGCCTTTTCTCTGTTCCTTTTTAAGTTTGATATTAATGATCGATGATCCGGCTGCATCATACTTTGATGAAGGATTGGTGATAAACTCTATTTTATCAATGGTGGATGAGGGCATTCCCTTGAGATAATTGGCAAGATCACTTCCAGTCATGGGCGTATTTTTACCATCAATCTGGATCAGAAGATTTCCCTTTCCGCGAAGACTGATATTATCATTGTTATCAATAGTAATTCCCGGTGCCTTTTCCAATACTTCAAAGGCCGAATTTCCGGTACTGGCAATGCTGTTTTCAACATTCATGATCATTTTTCCATCCTGTCTTTCAATCATCGGTTTGGTCTTGGTGATGGTGACCCCTTCAATTGATTTTACATTCAGATCAATAGATGGCAGGGTCATATTTTCGATCAATGTAATGTTGTCCGAATGATATACTTCAGAACCATTTCTGTTGATTTTTAAGCGATAGGCTCCTCCTTTGATATCGTTGAAATCAAATTTCCCGTTGGAATCTGCAATTTCTGTTTTAATTAATTTGTTATCAGCATCCAAAAGGATAATCTCCATTTGTTCTGCTTTGTCAGATTTGATACTTCCTGACAATGAAAAACTCTGCATAGTCTGGGCTGAAAGCAAGTTGCAGAACAGCATAAAAATCCAGACAAAAATGAGTGAAAATATTCTGGTCATAATGTTTTACTTTTTAGGGTTAAGACAGTTTTCTGAAATTGTAAGTAAAGCCGAATACATCACCTCAAGCTCATTCTTTGAGACCCCTTTCAAGGCAACCTCGCGGTTCTTTTCGACAATATTCTGAACCTCTTTGATGACTTTTTTACCGGAATCTGTTACTTCCAGATTTGTTTTCCTACGGTCATCAGGGTGAATATGCCTTGTGATATATTCAGATTTTACCATTAAATCAATAATTCTCGTCACAGACGCGTTGTCCTTAAAAACAAGATCACCAATTTCATTCTGGGTAATTCCCGGGTTTTCCAGAATAGCTTTGATGATAAGCCACTGATCAATGGTGATTGTAAAGCCATGTGCTTTCAGCTGGCGTTGCGCATAGTTTCTATAGGATCTGATCGCTTTGTCTATGTTATAGAATATGATTGAATTTAATTTTTCCATACTTTTAAATTAAAATGACTTATCAATTATTGATATGTCAATTAATTTGTTGATCACATTTTTATTTTGTTACAACCCGCTGAAAATATTTTTATAAAAATTAAAACCTGTCGGTGTTGATATTCGTTTTTATAGTTTCATTCACTACGTTTTTACAACTAAATCACTTAATTTTACTATGGCAACAGAGCAGATTTGGAATAAGAAATGTGTGGGAAATCTCCGGATGTATTGTAGATCAGAATATTTTCAGATAAGCTCTTTTCATTATAAATAGAGTATTATGGGATATAGTATTGAACTTGCAGACAGAGTGCGGGAATGGCTTTCCAGTGTAGATAATATTGAAGTTGAAGAGAAGAAAATGTTCAGCGGGTTGGCATTTCTGGTGAATGGAAAAATGTGTATCAACATTAGTCATGATAATCTGATGTGCCGTTATAACCCCGAATTGGAAGACGAAGTTTCAGAGAAAAAAGGATTTCTTCCCATGATCATGAGAGGAAAGCAGCTCAAAGATTATTGCTATGTGGAACCTGTCGGATTTCAGCAGCCCTCAGATTTTGAGTATTGGATGAAAATTTGCCTTGAGTATAATTCAATTGCTAAGGCTTCAAAGAAGAAATAGGGTTGAGGTTTTTAGAGTATGAGAGTGGGTATCCATTGTTGTAGTTTCCCCACTGTTCATTACTCATCATGTATTAATTTTCTTCATATAGATTTTTCCTTATTTCAATCAGAACTTTTGTCGTTTTTTCCAGATCAGGATAATCGGGAAGACTGGAGATTGGATGATGATGTTCAATGGATTCTATAAGACGTTCTGCTTTCTGCATTACCGTTTCATAGGGCCAGTTTCCAGCTTTGATATCCAATAATTCATTTCGGTTTTCCACGCGAATTTGTAGAGAACAAGTAGTAAATATCTGTTCGCATGACTGCAATAATCGGATGGTATGCATCATATTTTTACTGTCATAGTTCTGCCCATGATTTTGATTAACGTTGTAGCGGTCTTCATTGCGTTCCTCTACCCATTTCCAATATTCCCTGTAATCTTTACAGTACGTAGAGTAGGCATCCAAATTACAAAATAGATAAGCTTCCGGACTTTCATTCTTGAGAACAGAGGATACAGAAACCTGATTCGCTTCCTCGTGTTGTATAATTCCTTTATATCCCAATGTTTGTAAATCGTCATAAAATAAGGCAAACATTCCTTTGGTATGGTCAATAGCTGTTAATCCACATTTTTCCTGAACTTTCCCATGTTCCAAAAGCCATTTTTTCAAAGGAATAGAACCTTGACCGTCCAGAATAAAACAAAAATCAAGAATTGATTTTCTTTCCTTATCAATTGGGTTTAAAATCTTCTTGTTAAGCCCTTTAGCCTTTTTGATCTGTGAAATAGCATATCCTGCAAAAGTATCCTTGCATAATTTGGATAGAAAGTCTTCTATTTTCAATAAGTCCATTAACGGATGTTTATAAAGAATACAATCCTCAGGACTCGCCAATACTTCCAGGATATTTGGATTATTTTTCTGTAAAAGTTCTACAAACCTCCCGATTTCATAATACGTAATATCATTCGTCTCATTAGAAATCTGTGGAATGTAGTTCAGTCCAAAGAAGTTTTCCTTGGGTAGATAATACACTCCACGGATATCTGTATCAGAATTCTCCGTTGCCAGTCCAAAAGCACGGCTTCCGGAGATGGCTTCGAAGAGGAGGAGGTTTTTGTCTTTGAGGTCTTGGATGGTCATGATTTACAATTCTAATTTTTAATACAACTTTCTACAATTACTTTTAAGGCTTTCTCTGCATCACAGGCATACAATCCTGAGCACCAAGCCGGATTGGCTTCAATTAAAGCCCAGCTTTTTCCCTTAATGATCCCAAAATCAAGAACAATTGCATTAGGTAATGTTGAAGAATATTGTTCAATAAAGTTTTTAAAAAATTCAAACATCTCATTGCTTTCAGTTTCAGAAAGTAAATTGGTATTGAAGCTGTTGTTTCGCCAATAAGTTGAGTGTGTTTTTATTTCATTATTAAGCACAAAACATCTTACTTCAAGCTCCCATTCCACAACTTCTGAAGTGAAAACGGTAGAGCTCAGGTCCAAAGAATCAAAACCTTTGATATCAGTCACTTTATCAAAAACTCCGGCCTTAAAGCTTTTAAAGTCAGAGCATTTTATAAAGATGTTTTCCTCATGAACAAAGTCTTTTAATTGTCCATAGGAAATTTTACGTTTTGTAAATTTCTCCGAAATACCTGCAAGCCAATTATCAGAGGGCTTCATTAAAGTTAGGTTACACTGCTCAGCAACAATTTCTGCATAAATATCCTCACCATACACTGCAATTACATCTGCTCGAAATTCCTCTGGGACATTCCATTTTGCATTGAAACGGTTTAATTCATATGGTGAATTGAGAGAGGCTTTTTTCAGGTTATTGCTGTCTTCCGTATATATGGGAGAAAGTGCGACGATGTTTTTCATTTTGTTTCTTTTTTACAATTTTACAATTTCTCTAAAAACCCTTTCCATTTCTTTTTTATCCGCTTTTCCTCCAGTCAAACTCTTTGATTTTTCTTCATTATAGGCTATCGTTTTCTCCAAGAATCTAAATAACTCCCAGTCGTTTGGGTGATAATAGCTTTCTCCTTTTGTGGCTTTTAATGATATAAGGTTTTCTATTTTTGCTTTGGTTTCATCATCAACCAATATAAGCAAATCACTGAATAATACCGGCGGGACACTTCCTTTTTCTATGATCCATTTCCCCGTTAATGCAGTTCTCAGACAATAAAAATAGCTTTTTAACTTTACTTCATCAGCTCTGCAGGCTTCCAGATATTTTTTGCTCATGCTTAAATAGTGATAGGATACTGCTATTGGTGAAAAACAGGCATCTGCCAAAGGCTTGAACAATTCCATAAACCTTTTGTCTTCCATGTAAACGATAGGAGAGTAGAACCAGCTCAATAAAGCAGCATTAGATTTTAGTAAAAGGTGAAAGGTTTTCCGTAGATCCCATCCAGAACCATCCAGATCATCCTCTGTCATAAATTCTATGGTTTCATCTTTATCCCAGGGCGAAAGGTACCAGTCTTTTTCATGGCAATATATAAATCGTATGTCATAATCACTGTCTGGAGAGGCAAAACCCCACGCCCTGCTCCCTGATTCAACGGCCAGAAGAACTTTTACGCCCTTACTAGCCTCAACTTCTTTTATCTTTTCTATTATTTTTGGTGTCATTGTTTTCAATTTTATATTGCAAAGTAAATGGTAATATGCGCAATCTTATTACGTAGTAATTTTATGTGAAGAGTTTTTAAGTTGAATGTTCCTTTCATCTTAATAATCTTAAATCTGGCATTTCTAGTCTTGACTCTTGCTTCTCAATTCTTGGCTCTTAGCCCTCATTTCACTAATATTGCACTTTCTCTATTTAACATAACTATTATTATAACCATGTTGACAACTGAACTACAGCATACAATTGATTTTAAAACAAAACCTTTAGGAGCATTAGGATATTTAGAACATCTTGCCTATAAAATAGGGATGGTTCAAAAGACAACTTCTCCTCAGCTATCCCAACCTCATATGGTGGTTTTTGCCGCAGACCATGGCATTGCAACAACAGGAGTAAGTGCCTATCCACAGGAGGTAACCTATCAAATGGTGATGAACTTTTTAGGTGGTGGTGCCGCCATTAATGTTTTCTGCAGACAAAATGGAATTGAAATTAAAATAGTTGATGCCGGAGTTAATTTTGATTTTCCTGCAGGATTGGATTTAATAGATCAGAAAGTCAGAAAATCCAGCCGTAATATTCTGGATGAACCGGCAATGACCGTTGATGAATATCAGAAAGCACTTCAAAACGGAGGTTCAGTCGTTGCAGAAATTGCAGAAACAGGCTGTAATATCATTGGCTTTGGGGAAATGGGAATTGGAAATACTTCTGCTTCATCTCTGATGATGAGTAAGTTGTTTAATCTACCGATTGTAAGCTGTATCGGGCGTGGAACAGGGCTGAATGATGATCAGTTACAGAATAAGATCAATATTTTATCAAATGCCATAGAAAAACATCCCAATATCATAACGCCTGATGAGATTGCTCAAACTTTTGGCGGACTGGAAATTGCTCAGATGATAGGAGCGATGGAAGAAGCTTTCCGTCAGAATATGTTGATTATGGTGGATGGATTTATCGCTACAGTTGCCATTGCCACCGTGTGGAAAAAGAATCCTGAAATCCTAAACAACTGTATATTCTGCCATGTAAGTGATGAGAATGCGCATCTTCAGCTTCTTGAATTATTGGGACAAAAAGCTTTGCTGAATCTTAATCTGCGTTTGGGAGAGGGAACAGGCTGCGCACTGGCGTATCCCATCATCCAAAGTGCGGTAAATTTCCTGAATGAAATGTCTAGTTTTGAGGACGCTCATGTTTCAAATAAAGAATAAATGAAGACTGTAAAAAATGAACTGATCTACTTTGCAACGGCACTCATGTTCTTCACAAGAATTCCGATTCCGTTTACCATTCCGTATTCCGGTGAGATTATGAATAAATCCCAGAAATACTTTGCCTGGATCGGACTATTGGTAGGATTGATTAATGCTATTGTTTTGTATTTGTCTTTTCAGCTTTTTAACCTTGAAATAGGAATTGTTCTGATGATGATCAGCAGTGTTTTGCTCACCGGAGCATTCCATGAGGATGGTTTTACCGATGTGTGCGACAGTTTTGGAGGTGGATACGGAAAGGAGAAGATCCTTACCATTATGAAAGACAGTAGGGTAGGAGCCTATGGAGCTGTAGGAATTATTTTGCTATTTGCCTTAAAGTTTTTTAGTATTCAGGCGTTGGGAACCATTGATTTGTTTAAAACTTTAGGGATTATCATTTTTGCCCATACATCAAGTCGTTTTATTGCAGGAACCATGATTTATACCCACAAATATGTTACAGATATTGATGTAAGCAAGTCAAAACCTTTAGCTAATAAACCCTTGGATGGAATGTCTCTGCTGGTAGGATTCATTAGTGTTCTAATATCTTTTGCCCTGATTCCTGACTGGCGTTTGATTTTTGCTTTTGCACTGGCATATTTGGGAAAGATCTGCATGGGATGGTACTTTAAAAAACATATCGGTGGTTATACCGGAGACTGTTTGGGATCTGTACAGCAGGTTTGTGAGGTTTTATTTTATCTTGGAACAATGATCGTATGGAAATTCATCTGATTAGACATACAGCCGTAGAAAATCCGGAAAACCTGTGCTATGGATTTGCCGAAATGCCTTTAAGAAAGAACTATTCTGAAGATTTTAAACATTTGAATATGGATAAGGATTTTAACCTGGTGATTTCAAGTCCCGCCCAACGCTGTTGTCTTTTGGCTGATCACTTTAAGTTTGATTATACCACAGATGATAGGCTGCGGGAAATGAACTTTGGGAGCTGGGAACTGAAGAAATGGACTGAAATTCCTGAGGAAGAAATCAATCCGTGGTATAAAGATTTCATCAATATAAAAGCTTCAGGAGGAGAAAACTTGCTTGAAATGCAGACTCGTGTACTCAGTTTCTGGAATGAATTATTGGAGGAAAAAAATGCTGATAAAGTTTTGATTATTGCTCATGCAGGAGTCATTCGTCTGATACTTCAAACCGTTTTACAATTTCCTCTTGAGAATATGTTCAGCATTCAGATTGATTATGGAAAGAAAGCCATTGTGAAAGTTGAAAAAGGCTTGTTTTCAATCAAAAGTGTAAATGCATAGGTGTATTTCAACGATTTATAAAAATAAAAAAAACCGCTACTTTCAGCGGTTTTAATTTTTATGAAATATTTTTAGAATCTTCTGACAGGTCTTACCCTCACTGAATAATAATCTTTGGTGTAGCTCCACATAGATCCATTATATCCTTCCAGAATCTTTACCTGATTGCTTCCAGGTATCTCTGTAGAACTCCAGTAATACTTTTGTGATACATTATTTGAAGCTATATTGTAAACATTCTTGGAACTTTTATAAAATGCCATGAGTTCATCTTCTGATGGAAGGAACCAGTCAGTTAAACCATTGATCGCATAATTATCACATAATCTTGCTGCAGAGTTGGCATCCGAACATTGAGAAACAATTCTAACCGTATTGGAAGGACCTGATCCCATTACTGACTGAGTCTGATTGATCACATCGAAAGGACATCCCCATTCAACCTTATCAGATCCGTTATAGATCAAATTCGCAGGAGCTGCTTCTAAATATCTCCAGCCATCTGTAGTTTCTCCTTTATCATAAAAAACATATCCACCGGAAGCACCTATTGCACCGGCTGTTTTAAATGTCTTTTCAGCTGAATAATACACTTGTGCCCCTTCTTTTACATAAGACTTTACGTAGTAGGTTGTATTAGGAAGTAGTCCGTTAGCCTCCAGTTCATAAGGTGAATAATTGTTGGCCGTTGTAACCTTAACCGTTTGTCCATTTGAAATGTCTACTCCTGCAGAAGTTCTGTAGCAGAATCCCTTTTCATCCGGAAAGAATGGCTCAAGATAGTTTACTGTAATTTTGTCTGTATCGAAGGTCGCAGATGTTGTATAGATTTGCTTAACCATTTTGAAGTTAATGTCCATTTTTCCAGGAGAGGTAAATGTAACATTGTCTCCGTAAATGGTTTCCCCATTACTAGCCCTAACAAAAGCTCTGATATAATAAAGGGTCGATTTTTCAAAATCTGCACCATAATCTGCCGTAAGTGCGTAATCTCCCACAGAATTATTAAATTCAGAGATTGTTTTAGAGCTACTGATTGTAGGATTGATTGTTTTTGACCAGCAGAATCCACGAGATGAAAATCCGGTTCCTGCTGAGGTTACCGTCCCATGGAACGTGAATTGAGCCAAATTAAAAGTAAGCTGTCCTGTTGTGACCTTTGGATATACATTGGTATTGTTATTTCCATTGTTATCATCCCCGCCATTATCTGACCCACATGATGAGAGAACAAAAATAGAGAGAACTAGAAATAATAGTTTCTTCATGAATAATAGTTTTTTAAGTTATTTAGTTTTATTAAATTAAGGCTGGCAAATATATAAAAAAAATCAAATCTTTTGTTAGAATTGATCTGTTTGTGAATGAATGGGTTGGGTGAGCTATATTGAGAAAAAATTATGTTAAATAATAGAGCTGTAAAAACGCCATTCGATTCAATCAAATGGCGCATATTTATTTAAAAATTCTGATAAAGCTATCTTTTTCCAAACTTTCCAGAGAGAAATTAAGATCTGCCTCAGATTTTTCCGTGGTAACTGTCGCACCCAATTCCTGTACAAGATCATTGAAAGAAATAGGTTCATACCATTGCTGATATAGTGCATTGGTTGCCAACACTGCAATCTCGGTATTTCCTGAAACATGAGAATGACCCGCTCCAAAATTCAATAAGACAAAAGTCTGTTTTTCTCCCTTTGGAAGCAGCATTCCAAGAATGGTCTGCCTTTGGACAGAATTACATCTAACTTCTGCAAATAGGTTGTTTGGGTTTATCATATAGTCTCTAGACATGATATCTCCTTTTCCAATCACAATCTTATACCCGCACTCAGGGTTTCCTCCATATACATTATTCATGATTAGGGTAGGAACATTCAATCCTTTGTTGGCATATAGATATTCAACAGCTCCGTTAGGCGCAGAAGTCATATCTCCGGAATACATCAGGTTTCCATTTTCTTGATTATAAGCTGCATTCCAACCGGTTTTTCCACCAATATTTAATGCAGAAAGGTCAAGGTCATAGGCTCCCCAGGCATCTTCCCAATAGATTCCTACTGCAAGTTTTTCACCGGAGAATCGTGTTCCTGTAGGAATATTTCCTACAAACATCTTTTCAGAAGTCGGAAGTCCGAACTCAACATCTTCTGGGAAGTAAAATGACTTTCCAGAAAGATCAAATCTAGATTTTAAATAGGTAAGGATAAACTCAAAATTCATTTCATTTACCGAACTATTTTTTCCGGTTTTCACCCACGATTTTCCGTTTCGGACTCTATATACAAAAGTATCCTGTCCATACATCCTTAAATAGCAGGCTGATAAAGCTTTGAATAGGGCGAACGGTGTCGCATTATCCAGCCAATGCAGATCATTTTCATCCAATACGATATGGGTTGCATTATTCAGTGGATTAGAAACCAGCGGCTTATGGTGTGTCTTTGATAACTTGGAGATTTTATTAATAGTCTTTGGAGATTTACTTTTATAAGCCAAAAACAAGGGTTTAAATCTGTTAAAGATCTCTGCAAGTCTTTCCAGTCCGAAGTTTTCAAACAATTCAGATGGGTTGAATTTACTTTCTTTGATGCTTTCAATCAATGTATTATTTTTGATCAATAGACTTGTCGCTGTTGTTTTGAAAATAACATATCTGAAAAATTCCACAGGATTTTCAGGATAGATCTTATAAAGGTCTGCAATTTTTACAATGGCTTCCTTATTTCTGATGTTTTCTTTTCCTGTGAATTTATAATCTAGTTCTTCGTTCAGAATATACAAAAGATCATTGATGGTTTCCTCCTTTAAAGCAATTCCCGATTTCAGCAATGAAAGACATTTCTCTGTCATTTCATCCACAGAATAAGCTTTAATTACCTTGAAAGTAAGTTTCATCTCAGGAATATTCAAAACCTCATTGGGAATGTAAATTTCATCCTGAAAATTACTTCCATAGGTAGAAAGATAATGCTCGATTTGATCCATCAATAGTTCCCATCTTGTACTGTTCTTTATCTTTTCCCAAGATTTATGGAAGGTTTTATTAAGATCATTACCGTTTAATTTTTCCTTTGAATAATATTTGATGATGTCTTTCTTTGCCCAAAGTGCATCAGGTTCAATGATAAAACCATCATTGGATATAAAAGGTTTTTCATCCGTTTTTTTAGCCAGTACGGCATTGAAAAGTTGAAGTGTTTTCATGATATAAAAATTAAATAAGTGAGGAGTATTTTTTTTAAAAGAAAAATGTTATAGGAACTCCTTTTACCTATAATTTTTGAAAAAAGCGGGGAGTAATACCAGTGAATTATAGGAACTCTCTTTGCCTTTATTTTTTGTGAACAGAAAGCCTGTGCTTTCTATCATTTTTTTGCTGAGCAGGCAGGATTCGAACCTGCGCCCCACAAGTGGAGGAACTTTATTTGCCAACAGCGGAAAGTTGTTGTTGCTCTAACCAGCTGAGCTACTGCCCATCCATAATTATTAGTTTTTTTTATAATTAAAAATTACAGATTATGCCTTTCTGTATTTTTTCTTTTTCTTCCATGGTGCATTTTTCTGAACATCACCAGCCATGATACATCCGTAAGGCATCACTTCATCCAGAACTTCACAAAGTCCGTATTCCTCAATCTGGGCTCTTACGTTTTTAGCACTTTTATAAGCACTTGGTAGCTCAGAAATATCAACTTCATTGGAGTAGAAACGGATATCCAACCCTTGAGTTTCTTCATCAAAGATCTCTTCGGTCGTTTTATGAGCCATAGATCTTTTATGTTGACTTCTGCTGAAATTTCTTCCCGCTCCATGAGGGGCAAAACCAAGGTTTCTTTCATTCGTTTTTCCCTGAACAATTAATACAGGTTCAGCCATATTCAACGGAATCAGTCTTGGTCCGGTGATATCAGGCATGAACTTATCATCCAACGGAGTGGCTCCCTTAGCATGGTAAAACAAGTCACCATCCTTGAAGACAAAATTATGCTCATTCCAATATCTGTTTTCTTTCTCTATTTCCAGTTTGTTTAATACCGCATCGTGAATAGATGTATGGTTTTCCTTCGTCCATGTTCTTATTAACTGGAGAGCTTCCCAGTAGGCCTTACCTTCTTCAGTATCATAAGGAATCCATGCATTTTCCCTTAACGTTTCAGGAGAAATATCCTGTCTGAAACGGTTAGCCACTTTCATTCCTTTATCATATAATGCCGCCCCAGGAGCTCTTGATCCGTGATGGGTCACCAACATTGTATTTCCTGTATTTTTGGAGATTCCTACAAATAAGAAATGATTTCCATCTCCCTGAGTTCCCATATGAGAACGTGCAATGCTGATCAGTTTCTCATCATTTAAAAAATAATTTTCTCTAAAAGCATCCATCAATTCCTGAGACATAGGCATCTGTTCACCTCTTGGTCTTCCTCCATATCCAAAGTGCGTTATAGAATGGGCTGCATCTAAAATATCCTTAGGATTTACCTTTCCAAAGTCTGTAAGCATCACAGAACAACAAATATCTGCACTATGGAATCCCGGATGAATTGCATTTTTGGCAACCACCACACCACCTACCGGGATATGACCCTCAGGGCCTGTTGGGCAGGCATCAGGCATGATAGCTCCATCTATTAGTGTAGGGGTTTTCATCAGAACTTTCATCGTTTTGATTACCTTTTCTACATTATCATCCTCACTTTCATGTTCAGCCCTGATATTGATGATAAAATCCTTGGGTGTTTCATGAAGCGGAATAAGTTCCGGTTGTTTGAAATCCTCTAGATATTCTCTGATCTGATGTTCATCCAGATTATTTTCATTGATATAAGTAATGGCATCTTTGAACCATTTAGCTGGTCTATATCCTAATTCGATTAAGTGATTTCCATTAAATTCCATTTGTTTTCTCATTTTGATAATGCAAAGTAATATCCTTGTTGCGCAATAGTTTTGCGTAGATAAGAAAATTTTGATTATTTTTACAAAAACAAATTAAAATAAACAAAATAGCTAATTGGAGATCCATCTATTAGCTATCAAATAATATAATTTAAAACCAATTTTTATGGTATTATTAGAACAGTTACAGCATTTTCCGGAAACTATTGAATTCAATGAAGTTATTGCTTACATTGATCAACATTATGATTTTACGCCTACTGCATTCAAAAATGGAAGCACTGCAAACGAAGCAGGACAAAATAATGGTTCGTGTAAGGTCTTCAGCTTTGCCAAACTTCAGGGATTGACCAAGGGGCAGACTCTTTTTCTTTTTGGTGAATTTTATAGAGAAGACGTGCTAAAAAATCCTAATGGAAATGATCATCAGAATATCAGAAACTTTATGAATTTCGGATGGGAGGGTGTTTCTTTTGAGGGTGAAGCTTTGAAAGAGAAATAATTTATCTAAAAAATGTAAAAAGTGAATTTTCTAATTTACTTATGTTTTGCATTAAAGTCAAGCAATTAAATATTACAATCATGTCATCCAATAAAAATGCACTGATTCGCTACAAGACTTTAGATAAATGTCTCAAAAATAAGTATCGAAAGTATACCCTTGAAGATCTTATTGACGAATGTTCTGAGGCCTTGTTTGAGTTTGAAGGAAAAGAATCTTATGTAAGCAAACGAACAATCCAGCTCGATCTGCAGAATATGCGAAGTGAAAAGTTCGGATACGAAGCTCCCATTGAGGTGTATGAAAGAAAATACTACCGTTACAGCGATCCGGATTATAGTATCCATAACATTTCTGTGAATGAAAGTGATCTGAAAGCAATGAATAATGCCATTCAGATTTTGAAACAGTTCAAGGATTTTTCCATGTTTAAGGAGATGAATGGGGTGATTCAGAAGTTGGAAGATTCTATTCATGCAACCAACCAGAAATCAATTATTCATTTAGATAAAAATGAGCAGTTGAAAGGGTTGGAGCATATTGATATACTGTATGAAAGCATTGCCAATAAAAAGGTGTTGAAAATCCTTTACAAAAGCTTTACAGCAAAAGAATCGAGTATTTATACCGTTCATCCTCAATTACTGAAAGAATTTAACAACCGTTGGTTTCTGATCTGCCTTTACAAGCAGAAAATGTATAATCTGGCCCTGGACAGAATGGAGAATATTGAAATTGATGAAGATCTTTCGTACATAGATAAAGATCTGGATGGCGATGAATACTTCAAAGATATCGTAGGTGTTACCGTTGCAGAATCTATGCTTCCCAGAAACATTATATTTTTTGTAGATTCAGCTAATGCGCCTTATGTGAAAACAAAACCACTCCATAAAAGTCAGGAGATCATTAGTGAAACAAAAGATGGGACTCTGTTTAAAATCTGTGTGCAGATTAACTTTGAACTGGAAAGACTACTGTTAGGATTTGGAGATACTTTGATTGTACATAAACCGCAGAAATTAAAACTGAAAATGGAAGAAAAATTCAGGATGGGACATAAAAACTATCAGGATCTGAACATTCTTAAAGAAGAAACTATCCAAGATCAATAGTGGGTGCTCTTACAGATGATTCATCCGCTCTGCGCGAAGCATGACCACAAAATTATCTTCATTTTTTTATCTTGGCTTGGAAATTGTAGTAGTTAGGTACAAAATAGCACTATGAAATCAAGAATATTTAAAGCATTAATTGCCATTATAGCCCCTATAGCGATTGAATATATCGTTAAAAAAATATCTGAAAAACTTGATAAAAAAGTTGATCAGGAACCGAAAGAACCTAAGCAGATTACTGCTTAAACGTAAAAGTAGTTAAAATTTAAAATTATTAAAAGAGACTGTCCTATTATAGCGGATGGTCTCTTTTTTTTTTGGTTAATAAATGATATAGATATAAAAATCTATTAACCAGTATATAAAATCATAGATATCATCTTTTCCTAAAAATCAAAGATTTTTAGCAGACTTAAGTGAACTTCCTACACGTAAACCTTATCACTTAAAAGAAGCTTAAGTGTTTAAAAAACTTTTGTGACTTTGTGGTTTCAATTCCATTGAATTTATATAAAATCATAGATTCCGTCTTTCCATCCTAAAACTTTCGAAGAATCGGCTTTAAGCCAGTTTCTCAAAATAGTAGAATAGACTTTTCTAAAATCTTCTTTATAGATAAGATCTCCTTCATTTAAATTTTGCAGGTCAGGAAGCGCATTTAATAATCCTTTCTTTTTGAGATTTCCACCGATGAAAAACATCTGGTTAGCTGTTCCATGATCCGTTCCATTGCTGGCATTCTGGGCAACACGACGTCCAAATTCAGAAAATGTCATCAATAGGATGTTATTAAATAATCCATTACTTTTCATGTCAGCAACAAAGGATTTCACTGCTTCATTGATGTCTCCAAATAGTTTTTTTTGTCTGTCGTTCTGATTGACATGAGTATCAAAACTACCAATAGAAAGGTAATAAACCTGAGTGTTGATGTCTGATTTGATGAGGGATGCTACTGTTCTAAAGTCTTTTCCCAGTTGAGAGTTAGGATAAGTCTGTTCCGTTTTTTTTGCCTTGCTTTTTTCAAAAATATAATCTGCATTATTGATCGTAGACCCTAATGTTTGATAAAGATAAGAAACCGTTTCATCATCATGATGATGGTCGTAAAGTGACTTGAAATACTTTTCCTGACTGGTCTGATACAGTCTTTTGGGATCTTTAAATGCAAATGCCTTATTGTTTTCTCCCTTTAAGGCAAGGCTCAGCATGTCATCTACTTCCAATGCTTGGGTAGGATGCTCACAACGATAACATTCCTCATCCAGAAAGCGACCAAGCCAGCCGGTCTCCAGAAATTCATCACTTCTGCTCGCAGACTGCCAGATATCCATACTTCGGAAATGAGATTTGTCCGGATTGGGGTACCCCACATTGTTCATCACAGAAAGCTCACCATTGTCAAAAAGTTCCTTAAAGTAGGAGAGGGACGGGTTAATTCCTGCTTCATCTGTAAGGGATAAAGCATCCTGAACAGCAAGTGTTTTCCTTTCTCTGAAATAAATATCATTTTTCATAGGGATAATGGTGTTCAATCCATCATTTCCTCCCGTAAATTGAAGAACTACAAGGATATTCTGATTAGGAGCTAAGGCTTCATCTAAAGTCATCGCCTTTAGAAAATTTGGCATCAGTAAGGAAGCTGTTGCCAATGAACTTATTTTAAGGAATTCTCTTCTTTTGATTAACATAGCATTTTATTTAGAGCGTAGGTGATAGATAGAGTTGCTATTTCCATGTTTACATTAACTGATATTCAGGGGTAGACATAAGGTTAATAATATTCATTTTTAAACTCTTGTCAGAGAAATTATTTACCGTATTCATATCCAGACTTTGAGCATTTTGAATCAGATAATCTTCACAGTTTTTATGAGCGAAAATTTTATCTAAACGATCCCAGTCTATGATGATATTGGGATTTTTAAAGCTTTTGTTTAAAGCATTCTCCTTAGATTTCATTCCCATATCAATGTCATCGTCCTGTCGTGGACTATATTCTAATGGCCGAAGACCGGACCATATCTGTGGGATCTGAAGTCTCAGCATCAATGTAGAACTGTCAATCCAGGATTTTCCGTTAGGCCATCCTGAAACATTGGGCGGATAAAGTAGCATTTGTCCCAATAATTTTTGATAAACGATGAGGTTTTCGGGATTTTGAATCTTCATAGGTAGTATCCGCATCATTCCGGCCATTAGTTCTACAGGGGATTTTATCCTGTTTCCTATATTTTTCTGATCATAGAACCATGAGCTTGAAAATATTTCAGTCATTAGTTTCTTAATATCATAGCCGGAACTATAGAAATTAGAACTTAGCTTATTGATTATATCATGATCTACATTTTCATTCACAAAAAACTTATAGATTTTAGTAGTAATAAATTGGGCTGTAGCCTTTTGCTCAAGAATAATATGTAAAGCATCACTTCCGTCAAAATTACCGGTTTTACCTAAGAAAGTCTTTGTTCCCTCGTCGTGCTGATTTTTTCTTTCCTTGAAATTTCCCTCTTTATCATAGCTCCAGCCTGTAAATGCTCTGGCACCCTCTCTTACATCTTTTTCGGTATAATTTCCTCTTCCCATGGTGAAAAGTTCCATTACTTCACGGGCGAAATTTTCATTGGGATGATCTTTTTTGTTCTGCTGATTATTCAGAAAATTAAGCATTGCCGGCGATTGGCTTACTTCAAAAAGAAGCTCTTTAAAATTTCCCAGAGCATTTTTCCGGATTGTATTTAAAAGCTGTTGGTTGAATTTTGGATTCACAACCCTTGAAGCAAAATGTCCATGCCAGAAAAAAGCCATCTTTTCTCTCATTTGTTCTTTGCTGTTTACTATTTTATCCAGAAAATTGAGGTTCAGCTCATTGTTCTGCTCCCTGTTAATCCGCTGCATTTCCTTTTTCTTTTCAGCCGGAGCAGTACTGTTCATATAATCCGCTGTTGAATCTATGTCGGGAGTGTCATAGGTGACCTCACTAAAGCTGTCTTCTTTAAATAATTCATTCATCAACGTTTTGATGTTTTTATTTTTCAAATCGTCGATCTGATGGATGCCGATACCGAAGCCGGCTCGCCAAAGAAGATGCTTGTTCTTTAATAATGAATCAGCCATGGTGAGATCATTTATTTTTTTGATGGAATTGATGGTATAAGGTTAAAATAATAACGGGTTAAGGTTTGTTAATATTATTTTTATAGAATAGAGCAGGATACTTGAGTTTAAAATTAAATAGTATTTATTTCCCAAATGTTATTCTGTTTCCTGTTGATGTTACAATATAGCTCCCGATTTCTAATTCTGAACATAATTTTCTTTAATTCTACTTTTTTTAACTCCTTTTTTGATAATTTTTGTTAAACAAACATTTAAATTTAGTTAAAAATAACGTATTGATATTCATTGTTTTATGATTTTGATAAGTGTTAAAACAACAAATAAACCCTTGCTTGGCACGATTTTTACATCCTCTTGTTTAGTAAAATTTAAAAAATTAGAGTTATGAAAATGTTTAAACAAGCAATATTGCTAGCTGGGATTTTAACAGCAGGTATAGCAAGCGCACAGGACTCAAAAATGACTAATATGATCAAGGTAGGTGCGAATGTTGGTTTGGCAGTTCCCTCAGATAATCTTTCTGCTGCAGTAGGAGTGGATGTTGCTTATCAGAACTTGATTACTCCTGGATTTGGTTTAGGTATCGCAACAGGATATACTCACTATTTTGGAAAAGAAAATAACGGTTATAAAAATAATGATGTAGGAGTAGTTCCTGTAGCAGCTTTAATAAGAATCTATCCAAAGCAAACAGGTTTCTATTTTGGAACTGACTTAGGATACGGGTTCTTGGTTGGAGATAAAACAGTAGCTTCCAACACAAATGTAGAGAGAGCTAACGGTGGTTTCTACATTAAACCGGAGATCGGATACCACAACAGAGATTGGAACTTCTTCGTACAATACCAAAAGGTTTTTGTAGGAACAAAAGGAGATTTAGTTGGTCAGGACTATAATGTGGGGAATATCGGAGTAGGATTCGGTTATAATATTCCATTAGGAAAGTAGTTAGATTTAATATATAAACAATTATTAACCAAAACCTTTTCACGAAAGTGGAAAGGTTTTTTTGTTCTGTGCAGGATTTACGAAAACAATTATTATATTTGGTAAAATTTGAGGTTATGATTCTGAATCCAAAATTTCCACTTTATTTACCAGGAGTAGAGAACAGTAATAATGATAATGTTTCTATCATTGGGGCAAGCCTCCGTGAAGATGTAACAATCTTAGGCTATTTCGTTTCCGGTAACGGAGGTCTTGAGATAAAAATTCAAAATACATATTCTACCAAAGAATATGCTTCCTTTAATGATATTCTAAGAAAGTTTATCCAGGACAATCAGCTTGAAAATGTACAACGTCTGGGAATGGCAGTGCCAGGACCGGTTATTGACGGTAAAAGTAGTCCTGCAAGATTAGGCTGGAGCTTAGACGTTGAAGAGTTTAAGAGAGACTTCGGGTTCGAAAAAGTAGATATGCTGAACGATATGGAAGCATCAGCTTACGGAATGGCTCTTCTTGAAGACAGTGATCTTGAAGCAATCTATACCAGCGGTCATCTTGAAAAAGGAAATGTAGCAATCCTTGCTCCCGGAAACGGACTTGGAGAAGCTGGATATTTCTTCGATGGAAAAAACTTAAGACCTTTTGCAACGGAAGGTGGGCATTCTGAGTTTTCACCAAGAACCAATGTAGAAGTTGAATTTTACCAATTCCTGAATAATATCTATGGAATTGTAAGCTGGGAAAATGTACTTTCCAAGACAGGTTTGTTCAATATTTACAGATTCTTAAGAGATGTGAAAAGACATCCGGAGCCGGAATGGCTGGGAGAACGTCTTAGTAATGGAAACTTCGCTCAAGAACTTTACAAGGCAGCAGTAGAGGATAATGTTTTAATCTGCAAAATCGCTTTAGATACTTTCCTTGAGTTTTTGGCAAGAGAAGCGAATAACCTGACCTTAAAACTGAAAGCAACCGGAGGATTACTGATTGCGGGAGATATTCCTCAGATGGTCATAGAATATGTTGATAAGACTAAATTTTATGAAAAATTCAAGATCAGTGATAAAATGGAGGGAATGCTTAGAAACATTCCGATCTATCTGGTCAAGCAAAATCATACGGCATTAAAAGGTATGGCACTTTATACTGCATACTACCAAGAATAAAGAGAACTCCGAAGAAATTCGGAGTTTTTTTATAGGATGATATTATTCATGAAAATAATTAAATTTCTTGATATACATCAATGAAATCTATCGAATAAGATAGCTACATTTGCATCAATAAATAAGTAAACAATTCTATCAATGAAAAAAATATTTTTATTAGCAGTTTTAGCTGGTGGTTTAGCTTTCGGACAGTCAAAAAAAGTAGTTGCATCTGATGTTCACTGGTGGGGATATAAAGTAGCAAAATCTGAGGCAAGTTCTCACGACGGAACTGTAAAAGTAAAGTCAGGAGACATGGTAATGAAAGGAAACCAACTTGTAGGAGGAAGCTTCGTATTGGATATGACTTCTATTAATGCTACTGACCTTACAGGAGAATATCAGCAAAAATTAAACGGACACCTTAAGAACGGTGACTTCTTTGAAGTTGAAAAATTCCCGACAGCTACTTTCAAAATTACAGGAGTAAAGAAAAACAACGATAAAGTTTACAATTCTTTAGTAACAGGAACCCTTACTTTAAAAGGAAAAACAAGCCCGGTTACTTTCCCTGCTAAGATTTCTTACAGCAAAGGAGTAGTAAGTTTAGTATCTAACAAATTCTCTTTCGACAGACAGAAATTTGATGTAGCTTACAAGTCTACGATGCAGGATGTTTTTGTGAAAGATGATATTGATATGCTAGTTAAGGTAACTGCTCAATAAATTAATCAAAAAAATATTATTAAAAGTGTAGAAGTTCTACACTTTTTTTTATTTTTGTTGAATTGTAAATAAAAAAGAATGAAAAGATTACTATTGTTTGCTATGGTGTGCGCAAGTATATCATTTGTTTCTGCTCAAAAGAAATTTGATAAAGTATCAAAGGTGACTTCATCAGAGATCAGATGGTGGGGCTATAAGGTTGTAAAAACCCAAGCTTCCTCACATTCCGGAACTGTAAAACTGAAGAGCGGAAAATTCAACTTTGACCACACCGTTTTGGTAGACGGAGAGTTTATAATAGATATGAGAAGTATGATGGCAGGAGATGTTTCTGATGAAGATCAGATCAAGCTTACTGATGACCTTAAAAGTACCAACTTCTTTGAAGTAAAAAAATTCCCTGTAGCCAAGTTCCATTTGACTAAAATTATTCCTTTAGCAAACAGTGAGTACAATTCTACCGTATACGGAGATCTTACCCTTAAAGGGGTGAGAAAAACAATATCTTTCCCTGCGAATGTATATGTTACTCAGTTTACAACATCTATTGAATCTGCTAAATTCTCTTTGAACAGAAGAGACTTTAAGGTATTCTATCAGTCTTCATTAAAAGATTATTTCATCAAGAATGAAATGGATATTCAGTTCAAAGTTTCTACAGAGCTGCTGGATAATGATAACAGAGTTCCTGTGAAAAAGAAGAAATAAAATTAAATATAATATTGATAAAAAAAGAGCGGTTCTAAGGAATCCGCTCTTTTTTTTGAATAACTGTAAGATAATGTTTGAATCATCCTGTAAAACTTTCAGTTTGTCATCTTTTCAAAAGAAAATAATTATTGGAGATGCTCTTTCGGATTGATCAAATTCTTTAGAATTAAATCATTTCCTTTTCCTGTATTTTTTATAATTTAGTACTATGAAAATTTATATTGTAAGCGGTCTTGGAGCAGATTTTAAAGTACTGGAAAGAATAGAATTTCCCAAGAATTATGAATTGATTTTTATAGATTGGCTCATTCCTGAAAAAGACGAGCCCTTTCATGCTTATGTAGAAAGGATGGCTGAGAAAATTGATACTTCAGAACCGTTTTGTCTGCTGGGATATTCTTTTGGAGGAATTATGGTGCAGGAGATCAATCAGCTGAAACCTGCAGAAAAAGTGGTTATCTTGGGAAGTATCAAATCAGATAAAGAAAAATCCAAGTTTATCAAAACCGGTGAAGTAACGAAGATCCCCAGAATACTTCCTGTTGGATTATTTAATACCAAAGCAGCCAGTGTATATGCCTTGGTGCGAAAACTTTTTGATCCTAAAAATCCAAAACTTCTACAATATTTCAAAGTTAGAGATCCTTATTATTTAAAATGGTCTGTGGAGAAAGTTTCTGAGTGGAAATTTGAAGAAAATCCAAAGGTGATCCAAATACTGGGAGATAAGGATATTGTTTTTCCGGTTCGTTACTCAAAACCAGACTATGTAATTAAGGGCGGAACTCATTTATTTCCTGCCACCAAATCTAAAGAAGTTTCTAAAATATTGAATGAAGTGTTTCAGTAAAAATAGATAATATTATTTTCTGAATAGTTTTTTATGGGGTTGATTTGTTAAAAATGTATTTTTATAAGGTTTTATGTTTAAATTTGATAGGGTTAAATATGAAATTTTATGAAAATAGGATTAAAATGGATCGTTTCGTTCTCCATTGTTGCCCTTGTGGCAGTTGGTGGTTTATTCTGGAGTCCGACTTCAGATATTACCAGTTCTGGTGAATTCCTGAGTGAAGATAAGATTGTAGGTGCAGACGTAGCCTGGATTCTTGCTGCGGCAGGTCTAGTTCTGTTAATGACTCCTGGCCTTTCCTTTTTCTATGGGGGAATGGTGGGTAAGAAAAATGTAATTTCCACGATGTTGCAAAGCTTTATTGCCTTGGGAGTTATCTCAATTTTATGGGTAGTGGTAGGGTTTTCTTTATCTTTTGGAGAATCTTTAGGCCCCAGTATCAATGGGAAGCATTACGGAATCATAGGGAATCCATTGAGTTATCCATTCTTTAATGGAGTAGGAGTTTTCCCTCACAAAATGATGGCTTCTACTATTCCTTTTATCCTTTTTGCTCTGTTTCAGATGAAGTTTGCGGTGATTACTCCGGCAATTATTACAGGTTCTTTTGCGGAAAGAGTTCGTTTCATTTCCTATCTTTTATTTATAGTCCTTTTCTCCCTTTTCATTTATACACCGCTTTGCCATATGGTGTGGCACCCTGACGGTCTTTTGAACAAATATTTTGGAGTAAAAGACTTTGCAGGAGGAACCGTAGTGCATATGAGTGCCGGTTTTGCAGCGCTTGCGGGAGCTTTGGTTGTAGGAAACAGAAAAATACCCCACCATGAACCGTCTAATATTCCTTATGTACTTTTGGGTACAGGGATGCTGTGGTTTGGTTGGTTTGGGTTTAATGCCGGATCAGCATTAAGTGCTTCAGCATCTGCAGCTACGGCTTTTGGAACAACTACGATAGCCTCTGCTTCAGCAATGATAACCTGGATATTTTTTGATAGAATCAACGGAAGAAGTGTTTCTGCGTTAGGGGCATGCATCGGTGCTGTTGTAGGGTTAGTGGCCATTACTCCCGGATGTGGATTTGTAAGTATTCAGGAGAGTCTTTTTATAGGTTTTATTTCGGCCATTGTTTCTAATGTGATGGTCAACTGGAAAGCCTTAAAGAAGATTGATGATACACTGGATGTTTTTGCCTGTCACGGTGTAGGTGGAATTATGGGAATGATCCTGACTGCTATTTTTGCCCATGGTGAAAATGCAAGCCTGCTTCATGGCGGTATTGAAGTATTTCTTCATCACATGGCAGCGCTCATTCTGGTTTCTATTTTTACCTTTTTTGGATCTTTGCTTTTATATAAAATTACAGATTCTATTATTACATTAAGGGTTTCCGAGGAATCTGAAAATAGAGGTCTTGATCTTTCTCAGCATGAGGAGAGTCTCCAATGACTTTTTCCGTTCTTAAATTATCATTAATCCCTACTAAAACCTGATTTTTATTAAGATTTATCATGTATCTTTGCTTGGAGGAAAATGAAGAATCATTTATGGAATCAATATCGGTTTTTGAGATTATTAAAGTAGGAATAGGTCCATCCAGTTCGCACACGATGGGACCATGGAATGCAGCATCTGCGTTCATCAGAATTATAAAAAGAGAAAGATCAATAGCTGAAGTTAAAGAAGTTTTTCTTGAATTTTTTGGCTCACTTGCAAAAACGGGAATTGGGCACGGAACAGATATTGCGGGAATGCTCGGTTTGAATGGAGAAGACTTTAAGACCATCAATACTTCAAAAATTGATGAGAAAATAGCATACATAAAAGATACACAAACCATTAATCTGGGTGGTGAAAAAGAAATTCCATTTATCTATGGACATCACTTGATTTTAAATATGAAAAAATCCCTTGATTTTCATCCTAATGGAATGATCTTTAAGGCCGTTTTTGAAGATGGTACTGAACTTGTTCAGGATTTTTATTCTGTAGGGGGAGGATTTATTGCAAGTCAGGAAAAAAACTCCATAGAAAAACAATGCGTACGTACATTATACCCTTGCCATAAGGCTTCTGATATTGCAAAATATTGCCAGAAATTAGGCTTTGATAAAATTTCAGATTTAATTTTAATTAATGAAGAAAGCTGGAGAACTCAGGAAGAAACAAGAGAGGAAGCACTTTATATTTGGCAGCAAATTAAAGAATGTATTTATAAAGGTGTCAATAAAGAAGGAATTCTTCCGGGTGGATTAAATGTTTCCCGAAGAGCAGCAGGAATCAACAGAAAGTTATTAGGTGAGAAAATCTATAAAAATAAAGATGAATGGTTTCAGCAGGTTGTTGATGCCGAAGAAAACTTTACCAATATCAATAAATGGATTGCCTGTTTTGCACTGGCAGTAAATGAAGAAAACGCAAGCTTCGGAAGAATCATTACAGCGCCAACTAATGGTGCAAGTGGAGTGATTCCTGCAGTTTTAATGTACTCACAAGCCTTTACAGAATCTATAAGTGATGATGATATTGCCCGTTTTCTACTGGTAGCAGGAGAAATTGGAACCTTATTCAAAAAAAATGCAACAATCTCAGCAGCAATGGGAGGTTGTCAGGCTGAAATCGGAGTTTCATCAGCGATGGCAGCAGCCGGACTTACTGAAATTTTGGGTGGAAGCGTTGGACAGGTATTGATGGCAGCCGAAATCGCTATGGAACATCATCTTGGATTAACTTGTGACCCAATCAAGGGACTTGTCCAGATTCCTTGTATTGAAAGAAATACAATGGGAGCTATGAAAGCTATTACAGCGGCTAATATTGCATTGGAAAGTGATCCTACCAAGGCAAAAGTAACACTGGATGAAGTTATCCAAACAATGTGGGAAACTGCTTTGTCTATGAGTGACCGTTTCAAGGAAACTTCTGAGGGAGGATTAGCTATTGCAGTGAACGTTCCTGAATGTTAATAAAAACAATATTTTAAAATACAAAAATCCTTAGATCATGCATCTAAGGATTTTTTATTATGCTTTGAAATCACCCGGTCAAATCTTTGATTTGCCACCTCTCCAAAGGAGCGTAATTAGAATGTATTTTATTTACTTTTTGCTGAATAGGTAAGTTTTTCCACCCTGTGTAAGTTTAAGCTGATTACTTTCAGGGATGAAAGTGAGTTTCAAACCAGCTTTGTCAAAGGTAAACTGATCCTTTGCTACCGAAGTCAGAGGGAACTCGGGTTGGTTGGTGCCTTGAGCATACAATGCCCCGTTTTTAGCAGTTACCTTTAATCCCAAATCAATATCCTTTGAAGTATAATCTCCGATATATTTTTCCAGATTAGCTGCCGGAAGTTTAGGACTATCCAATACAGGATACTGATAATCTCTGCCATAGATTAAATTCAAAAGAGCAACATAGAAATTGTTATGCGGAAACTCCTGACCATTGATGGTAACAGCATAAGATAATTGATCATTCGGCTCGAAAGCTACTGTAGAATGACTTCCTGCCGTATCTCCTCCATGTCCATACAAAGTAATGTTGTAAAACGGCATTTTCATGATTCCTAAGCCAAAATGTTTCTCATTTTTGTTGGAAATCATCATGTCAAGGGTCTCTTTCTGTATAAACTGACCATTGAATAATGCATTGATAAAGATGTTCAGGTCTTCAGGAGTGGAAGTGATATCACCTAGTCCGATGCAGTTATGAAAATCGAAATCTTTAACTTCAGCCCATTTCTTATCTTTAAGTTCATAGGATTTAAAAATATTCTTTGGAGTGTCAAGAACAGAAAAAGTATGAGGCATTTTGACTTTTTCAAGAATGTTTTCCTTTAAAATCTCATTATAAGGTTTATTATGTATTTTTTCCAAAATTCTGCTCAAAAGAAAGTAAGCTGAATTGGAATAGCTCATTTTTTCTCCAGGCTTAAAGCTCACACCATCTTTTTTGATAACTTTAATAATAGCCTGATCACCTACCGGTTTTCCAAAAAGCCAATTGTTTTCAATAGATTTCCCTACGTAATCTCCCAATCCGCTGGTGTGGTTGAGCATAGTTTGGATGGTAATGATTTTAGCATTAGGAATTTCAGGGTAGAATTTTGAAAGTGGATCGCTTAGTTTTAATTTCCCTTTCTCTACAAGCTGAAGAAGCATTACGGCTGTGATAAGCTTGCTAATGGAGCCTATCTGATAAGCTATATTTTTATCATAGTTAACATCAGATAAAAGCTGTTGTCCAAAATCTTTTTGATAGACTTGTGATCCGTTTCTGAAGATGGAAACACTTCCAATCACCTGGTTGTTTTGAACCATATAATTTAAAAAGTCGTCAATCTTTTGTGTACTGATAGGCTTTCCATTAAGGTAAGAAACGTCAGAATTTTCAGATTTTTTATCCCTGTAAAGGTTTAAAGCCATGGTTTTTCCATGCTGGATAAGATTTCCCTCAAAATGGTCTGTTTTATAGCTCCCTTTGTAGGTAGCATTAATCTTCTCTATTTCAAAAGTGAGTTCATTATTGTTGAAATCAATTTTATCTACAGGAATTTCTTTAGGGCTTTGTTTTGGGCTGATGATTGAAGAAGTATAACCTTTTGATTCTTTTGAAATTGTAAGAACAACTGGAAGTTTCATGGATTGAGTGTCTACTTCTCCGTTCCAGATTCCTTCAATTTGGGCGTGACAAAGATGTGCCAGGAATACCAGCACTAGTAATAATTTGATTTTCATAGTATTTAAATAATTTTAGTTATCGTAATCTGGCAGACCAGGGTACTGATTAGTGACACCGCACAAAAAAGTACAATATGCTGCCATTTTTTAATATTGGTTGCAGTTTTGAATCCGTTGTAATAAAGGGTAAAACTATATATGAGTATGATAAGGGCAATAATAGTGGTGGAAATCGAGATCATAAAATCCAGAAAGGGAAATGCACCGGAAGTATTCGACTGATATTGAGCAATGTTTTTACCTGCTGTCCGGATATAGGGTATCTTTTTAGATACCTGTAAGATAATCAAAAAGAGCTGGGATATTAAAACGGTATTTACAATATCAATGAATCTTGTCTTTTTGTTGAGGTATTTTCCTAAAATAAAAAGAACAATAATGGCCAATGAGAAGCTTAATAAAGTAGATAACGCTATCGTTTTGAGTGAGGCATTTTCTAAATAGTTGATTCTGTATATACTAGTAAAGCTAGAATCTGTCCAATATCCTATTCCAATAGAAATAATTACTGTGAAGATTCCGATAAGGAGGAGTAATTTCTCATCAAACTTTTCAAACGGGTTAAAGATGGATTTCCAGTTCATATGAGTGAGTTTACAGGTTAGTTTTCAATTGTTCAACCTTTGTGATCAGGTCATCCATTTTATTTCTCATGGTTGGGTAGGAGAGCCCTGCCTGTTTAGCCATTTCCTTGATGCTTCCACTGGATAGAAAAAAATTAAGAACAAAGTCCTGCTCCTCACGATTCAGCTTCAGGAGAACCGGCAGTTCATAATCACCACTTACTTCTGTTTTGCAGCTTGGGCATTTCATCTGGCTTACGTTTAAGGTATGGTCACAACTTGGGCAGACTATGGGTAACTTCATGGATTATATTTTTTACGAAAGTAATACTTTTTTTAATAAAGTTAAAATGTTTTTTAATTTTATTAAAATTTATTTTCTTTAAACGAATTGAATACTGCTGTATTCCTAGAAAAAATGAAAGAATATTTGTTTTTTCTATAAAAACGAATATTTTTGCCAAAAACTAAATAACATGAGAAAAGTTCTAACAGTGCTGTTTGCTGTGGCTTCAGTGGCATTGTACTCACAGATCAGCATTCCTGAATCTTCAACAAAAGGAATCATTATTACCCAGGATAATCAGAAGATATCCTACAAGAATCTAATTTACAATAAAGGAAAAGTTACTTACACTAATATTCAGAATGGAGCTGAAGAATTTCTTTATGATAATTCTGTGAAAGGAATTCAGGAAGATGGAAAAAGTGGAGTTGGGCTTATACCAGAAGAAAACCCTGGAGAAACAACTAAGAGTACGGAAATATCTAAACTGACCTCTAAAAGATACATCAAAGATTATTTGCTTCAACAAAAAGACCCCTTATACATGAAAGGGCGAACGGTAAATAATATTGGGACCGTTTTAGTTATAGGAGGTGCAGCATCCTTTGTTATTGGAGGACTTTCGAATCTTTCTAAGGCTGACAGTAATGGAGTGAAAGACGGTGAAGCAAAAGGGTCTTCTGTCCCTCTTATTATTGGCCTTATCGGTGCGGGAGCAGGAGTAGTACTCAAGTTGGTGGGACATTCACAGATGAAAGATGCTATGGATCATTACAGTACCGCAGGAGTAAGAAAGTTTAATCCGGATTATTATGTGCTTAATGATAGAAATGGAGTAGGATTGATGATGAAATTTTAAGCGTATTCAATACTTTATCTAAGCATAAAAGCCACAAAAGTTTACTATTAAAAAACTTCTGTGGCTTTTGTTTTTGAAGGTATATCGTTTTTCTATCTTAATATTCCTCTAATTCTGTTTGCATTGGTAATAAGCTCTTCAAGGTATTCATAGTTTTCTTTTTCCAGAGCAGCCTTGAATTTTCTGAGCTGGGTGATATGCTCATTCAAAACATCCAATACGTTTTCTTTGTTTTGTTTAAAGATGGGAACCCACATTTCAGGATGAGATTTTGCAAGACGTACCGTACTTGAGAAACCTGAACTGGCAAGCTGAAAGATGGTTTCTTCCTCACGTTCCTTTTCCAGTACAGTATTGGCTAGTGCATAGGAGGTAATGTGAGAAATATGGGAAATATAAGCGGTATGGATATCATGATCCTCTGCATTCATGTAAATCATGTGCATATCAAGGGCGTTAACTACTGTTTCCACTACATTGAGTGCATCTTCAGCAGATTCTTCCTTGTTACAGATAACTCCGGCTTTTCCTGAGAAACTTTCAGCAATGGCAGACTTTGGACCATTGTTTTCAGTACCCCACATCGGGTGAAAAGCTACAAATCTTGAACGTTTCGGATGGTTTTTAACAGCACCAACGATCCCAGCCTTAGTAGAACCGGCATCCATAACGGTCTGATGATCGGATATAAGATCCAGAACACTTGGCAATAACTTTCTCGCAGAATCTACCGGAATGGCAAGAATAATAAGGTCTGAATCTTTAACTCCCTGTTCCAGATCTGCTTCAGCATCAATTATTTTCAAATCTAATGCTTCGTTGATATGCTGCTTGCTGTTATCAATACCATAGATGAAGCTGGCAATGTTTTTTTCTCTTAATTTCAAGGCCATTGAACCACCGATCAATCCTACTCCAATAATACTTATTTTCATCTTTTTCAATTTTTTTTAAATAAAAAAACCTCGTCCTAGGACGAGGTTTTAAGTTATGTTCATAAGAATCCCTATCCCAGATCTGAGTTAAAAATTCTATAATAATATGTTCCGTTGTTGAAATTCACAATGCGAAGTTATAAAATATTTTTTAAAGTTGATCACTTTTTATGATTTCTTCTTGACAAGAATTGGGCTATTGTAATGCCAGTCCTTGTTGGGAACGATACTGCTTTTGATATAATATTTTTTATAGAGTTGAATGCATCTTAATCAGCGCTGTGAATGATTGTTCTTTTTACATTTTCACCTTTCTGCTCCAATTCTAGGGTAGTAACCCCACCGGCAAATGAAAATTCAATTTCAATTTTATTGGAGGATACCTTGTAGCTGATCATGTCCAAACCATCCTGATTGATTTCTTTTTCAATGCTTTGCTTAGGTAATTCTGCTAGAAGAAGTTCTGATTTTTCCACTTCTTTCTCCTTGATGGTTTTTTGATAAACCTCTTCCATCGTACTTTTCGGGAAGATGCATTCCTCTTCACTTCCGTATTCCACTGTTTTTTCTGTACATTCTTTCAGTGTAGGAATTTCTTTACTTTCCGGAGCTGTATTTTCTACGATGGGAGCTTTTACAACAGGGCTGTCTTTTTTAGGAGTTTCGGTTTCATTGTTTGCCTGTTTTGTATCGTTTTTACATCCTGTTATCATTAACAGGGCAATAGCGATGAAGCTTATTTTTTTCATTAATAGTGGGTTAAAATTATTTCTATATTTAAATAATGAGTGTTAATTTACCTGATATATATTCTACCTCTTTTTTTACCAGTACTAGGCCTGAATTTAGTGAGCTTACATTTTTCAGGAACAGAAGACTTTTTGGGGGATTTTATCAGATTCCAATTCATATAAAGGTAGTTTTTTTCATTCCAATCCAAAAGTTCAGCTTTTCCTTTATCTTCAGCCGGATACGATGTAGGATAAAATTCGATCACCATTTTTTTTTCTTTTATGATGCCTGTAATGACCCCCTCTTCTTTTATTTTTCCGTAAGCTTTGAATAAATATGACCCCTTGATGCTGTCATTATCTTTCTTTTTTTCTAAACTTATAAGGAACTGAATTTGTTGAGAAACGCCCATATCTGAGTACTTCCAGCTCCCATTGATGGAATCTTTAACACGGAGGTTATACGATTGTTGAAGATAGCTTTCAACAGCAGTACTGTCACGGGCGAAGATTGCTTCTTTGGGTTTCATGACTTTGTTGTCCTGAGATTTATTGCAGGAAAGCAAGCATGCTGCATATATAAATAAAGAAGTTATTGAAAGAAATAAATGTCGTTTTTCCGTCATGTTTCCTGAATCGATGGTCGTTTTTATGTTTTTTGTTCCTGAAAGATATTATAAAAAATTGAAACTTCAATAGGTGGGACGGGGTAGGAAAGCTATTTTTATCTAGATTTTATCCTGCTTTTATGGATGTATCCTTTATTTCTTTCTTTGGAAATGATTGACCACCAGTCACCATTTTGGTCTAACACTTCAATCTGTTCTCCACTTTTTATCTTTTGCAGGATTTTGGACGAGGAGTTTTTATCTTGTCTTAAATTGGTAAAACCATCAGAATCCTGAATATAATATTCTGTATTGCCCTTCTTTTCTATGCTACATTTTTTATCTCTTATATTTTTTTCAGGAATAGGTGCTATTTTATCAGTCCATCCGGTTTTTTGTATATCAATATTTTGAGGAACATCACAAATGTATTTTACGGCATCCTGTGAAACATCTGACATTGTTTTATAGATGATATTTTGAAGAATCCATGTGTTATTTTGTAAGATAATATGATATTCCTTTTCATAGTATCCACGGTCAGGAAAGTAAGTTTTTATAGTAAAACCCTTTTTGTCTGGCAGGGGAATGATATCACTAATAATATTTCCTCCATCTTCAGAAAAGTTTATTGTTTCTAATGATAATGTATACTTCCCTTGTTTATTTCCCAAAAAAACAAATAGATTTTCACCCAAATAAGGTTTGCTGCTTACCATTTTATCTGATATTCCATCTTTATTGACATCGAAAGTTTTTATGAAATAATCTTCGTTATTGATGTAGGTTTCAAAAGAGCTTCTTTGAACTTCACTTGAGATACTTTTTGAGGAAGTCTGAGGTGCTTTCTTCTGGGAATGACAATGGATTGAGATTGTTAGAATTAATAGTACTAAAAGGTTTTTCATCAATTGGTTAAATAAGATTTACTAGTTATCATCTTATGGGAAAGTTATCGGTTATTTTTATTGTTTAATAGATAGGCTACTTTTTGATTATCTGTAAAACTAATATTTAGAAAAGGACATTCCCACATATACTTTCCGTCTTTTAAATACAGCTTACCAAAATCATGGGTTTTTGCCAATGCCCAAGAATTTGTACCATCTAATGACTCTTGATATTTTAGGTCAAGAGAATTATTGTTTTCAACAACTTTTAATAAAAATTTTTGATAAAGCTGATAACCCTCGGCATAGTAGATAACGGAATCTTTTGAAATATTTAAATTTATTTTATATTCATATTCTTCTCTTTCTCCTTTACCATGTACATCAAAATGATAATCACCGATCCATTTCTTCAAAGTATCTTGATTTCTGGCTTCTTCACGAACTTTATCATTGTGATCTGAAACTTTTTGAGGATTAATTATTTTTCCTGTATCAACGGTATTTGATACATTTTCAGTAGAGATATAAGAAGTTTTCGTATTCTGTTTACAAGAAAGTAAAACGATAATTGCTAAACTTATTGAAATTTTTATAGTGTATTTAATCATTGTTAATATTTTTTGTATCAGCTGGGCTTACTAAATAACCCCATTCAATTAATATTTTCTTGTTAGATTTATCTGATAAACTTGGTGTTTTCAAGCCGTTTCTTTATAAGAAAAGAGAGGTTTTGGGCTTAGTGTATTGATAATAAAATACTTACAATTGATTATTATTCATAATGCACTGTGGTTTTATAAACTAACAAATCTTATATGTAGAGCACTTGGAGAGAGTGATACTTGCTCTAATAAACCTAAAATGAGCAATTTTTTAGTGTTTGCTTTAAAAGAAATGCTCCCTAAATAATCTCCTTTATATATCCTTAAAGAATCACATTCTGGACATAATGTTTTTCCCGATATTTTTTGAATATTTACTATTTTTTGGTTTTTATTGAAAACAGTTATTCCTCTTACTTCATCGTTTTCATAATTATATTTCAAGTTAATATCTTTAATTGTATTATAAGAATTAAATAGAATTTTGTCATTTAAAAAAGAGAGGTTTTCATTTTTGAAAATTTTATTTATTTCTACTTTATTTTTTTTGTAAAAATCCATTAGGGTATTTTGATCTGAATTATCCAAATCAATTATCCATTTTTTTGCAATTTTAGATGAATTATCCTCTAAGTTTTGAACTATTAAATGAATAACATAACTGTTATCTTCTGTTGTTTTTGGAAGTAAATTTAGATATACAAGTTTTTTGTCGGCTGATAAAATAATAATATCTCCAACAATAAATCTAAGTTCTTCATTTTCATTTCCAAACCCTTCAGCTTTTAATATTGGAGATTTATCTGCTAGTTTATCTAAATCAGGTAATCTGAAAGTATGTTCATTATTGTCCTCCAAAGATGTTTTTGGAAGTATATTATTATTTTCTATGGATTTTTGTTCAATTTTAGTTTTTGTACAAGAATAATTGAACAGGATAGCTATTATTAATAAATGAGAGATTAGTTGCATATTTTTTATATTTAATTATTTCTTGTTTAACAATGGAAGCATCGCATTATAAACAGTTTTACCTTCCCCAGTTGTTTTAGCACATAGTTCTTCATGTACTTGCACCTCATTAATTGAAAGAGAATAGTGTTCCATTAAGAAAGATACTAAACAAGCAACTGATTGTGCTTGTTCTTTAGTTACATCTTCCCAATACCCTCCAGATACTTCTCTTTCAGCTCTCTTTCCATTTTTATCAAGATACTCCCCATTAACTTCTATAGATATAGAATTACTATTCCCCCATTTATTAGCCTTTGTATGAGCTTTTTGTGCAACCCCTATATGGTGAGACTCATTATTTAAACTTGTTTGTTGATAAATTTTACCATCTCCATTAACCCAAAAATGAACAGGATATTTGTTATTTGTTATTAAGTTTTTTACATTATGCTTTAAATTATAATGGGTCCTGTGTAAAACAATTATTTTTACATCCTTATCAATTTTTTTTGTTGTTCCTTTTTTGAATATTTCAATTTTAGGATCTACTAGAAAACCATCTTTAACTACATTTTGAAAACATCCTCCTGTAATTATTTTTTCTTCTGTAGCTGGTATATCTTCACATTTTTCATTCCATTTTTCGGATTTATATTTTTCATACCATTCTTTCATTACTGCATCTACTTCCCACACATACGTATGTCCTTCTTTAAAACCTCTTTTAACTATTTTTTTTCCATTAATTATTTCTTCACCAATTATGTTATCATATTCTCCACTTTCTTTCATAAAGGGATAATTTGTATGATATTGAATAGAAGGGGCAGAATATAAAATGTTTTTTGCTCCAGTTTTGTTATTCTTTATCATTGAGGGATAATTAACAGATAAATACATGTCGAGCAAATTATTTATTTTCCCTTTGAATGGTGTTTGTTCAAAATACTTTTTCACATAATTCAACTGTTCAACAGCAGACATTTTTTTTAGTTTATCCGTTGTTGTTCCAACATCAGAAGCAGCATCAGTTCCAAATTGAATTAACCCTGTAAAACCTCTACTATTCTGTTTAGATGGGCTAAATGTTTTGGCTGTTTCAAAATACATAATTACCATTAGGTTATTAGCCATTTCTATTTTTCTTCCTTCACCCCAAAGCTCTTTTGAAATTTCAACTACTTTTTTTCTAAAGCTGCAGTCTACTTTATTTCCTAAAATTAAATCATATTGTTTACACAAGCAAGTTGATTTAGGTTTTGGGGGATCTGCCTTTTCTTTTTTTGTAGGGCTTGTTCCATTCTCCTGTTTCTTTGGAGGTTCCATTATATCTACATCAATTGTTTCTGATTTGGTAGATATATCCAAAAATATAACTTCCGCAAAGATTTCCTGTTGACCTCCTTTCCAATATTCACCACTGTCAGGGTTTTTAGAATCATTTCCTATTTCTCCGGTTTTTTGCATCGCAGGAGTTAGTGGCATAAGAACGTTTACTTTATCATCTAAGAATGTATGTTCATTGGTATACAATAGGTCATTTTTTCCTGTTAAGTCATGTTCCCAGATCTTTAGGATATATTTTTTGCCGACAAGATTTTTAGATTCTATATGCACCTTGATCGTTTCCCCAAATTTGGGATTTCGGCTAAATTCTTTACCGTTTTTATCGGTTAATAATATTTTGATAATGGATCCTTTTTTATCTGGTTGATTGTTCGGAGAGTGGGGCCTTGTAGATCCTTTGGGAGTATTAGGTAGTGGTTTTGGAGGCGGAGAAGTGGGCTTTGGTTGAGGTTGAGGCTTTGTACCATTGTTATTTCCAGTAGGTTTCTTAGGTGGGATGGTTGGAGCTTTATATTCTGGGTTTTTGGCATTTACATTATCTGAGGCTTTCAGTTTTCCACTGTACTCTGCAGTAACATAATATTCATGTTTCTTTTTATCATCTTCTCTTTTATTGGCAATAGAAATGAAAGCATTCAGTAATGTGAAGCTCCAACGGGCATTTCCTTTACTGTCTACCTGTATAGGAGGAGACTTAGTGATAAATTGGTTTTTATTATTGTGACCTTTGCCTATTTCATCATCTTCCCAAAGCGAGAATGTAATTTGTTCTCCTTCAAGTCCCTGACACTTGGCAATGGCACGAAGTTGATCCTTATAACTTAATGCTTTATTAATAGATGATCCATCTTGATAAGTAAGCTTTACTTCAAGAATATTTTTTTCTTTTGGAGGGGTATTTTTGTCTTTCTTTTGTGGTTGTACAATGATGGACATAGGTTCTTTTCTTTCAGGGTTGTGAAGATAACCCTCCACTCTGTATGTAAATTGCCATGCATCTTTACCAAAAGTAAATTCACCAATACCTTTTTTCTTTATTGTGGTAGTGGTAAATCTCCCGTTATCCCTTTTTCTAAAAAGTTCCCAAGTGATCAGAGATTCTTTCCGCTCATTAAGTGGAGTAGCTGGGTACCATTCTGTTACTTTATAGATTGTCTTTTCTCCTATTTTTGGAGATGTGTTACCTGTAATTTTTAAAACACCTTTTTTTGCCATTATATTCAGTTTTTAGGGGTTACCAGGCTTCTGCCTCATTCTCTTCATTTTCTTCCTTAAATTCATCAAAATTTACAATCGGATTGTAAACCTGTTGCTCTTTGGAATCAGCATTGGCAACCTGATTATTACTGACCTCGGTTTGTTGGCCATGTTTTAGAATGGTGATCTTTCCTCCCGTACTGCACATGAGTTCAGAAATTTCTGTAAGGCAGCTTTTACCCGCGATTTTTACCTTTTCGTAAGGTTTCTGCCATTTTCCTGCGGCAGCATAAGCACATGGAAGATACCCTCCCGAGGTTGGTTTAAGTTTACATTGGCCAAAAGGTTGTGCAGGTGGATCAAATTGTAGGTCGTCTTCTGTTACAGCAAGATAATCAGCTTGGCCCTCAGCATTATTCCAATAATGCTTTTTCTGGCTGGTCACCTTGAATTTTGGGAATTTGAATCCCTGATTACACTGTACAGTACCTTTCTGGATAACAAAGTATTTTCCTTCATGAGGACCAGAGCTGCTACTATTTTCTTGTTTATCTTTATTTTTTTTTTTATCCTCGGCTTTATCAGATGTGTTATCACCGCTCTGAGCCAGCTCAGAAGATTCTTCATTCTGAATTGCATTTTCTGAAGAGTTTTCCTCATTCTGATCAGAGGGGCTGTCTGTATTTTGAGAATCTTTTTCTTCCGCCATTAGTTGAGGATCTTCCGGAATAAGGATTTTTTTTCCCGGAATAGGCTCCTGCATAACATCTTCCTCTGAGCAGTGAAGATTGTGATAGGTCTTTAACGTTGCTTCATTTTTCAACTTAAACTGCCGGGCCAGCGAACTGAATGTATCGCCCTGTTGTATGACATAATTTTTCATATTATCCTTGTGTTATAGTGATTGTGTGATGGTAAATTGGTGCTTCTTCACGCCATAAATTTATAATAGATCTAACCTGAAGAAGGGTTTTGTTTTTTTTGTGGGTGGTGTATTCAATAATAATTTCTCCTGAAACAGGATCTTCAGCTATTTCCTTATGTTTTCTTCCTGTTCTTATTTCCTGTAAGTCGTAAAATTCCGCAATATTTCCTCTTATAATTGCTGTTTGAGAATTTTGATCTTCATTTTCATACTCAATTTCCATATCACATTCTACCGGAAAGGAGTTTTGTAAAAAGTAAAATGATTCTTTCCAGTTTGTTTTCTTTTGGAACCAATCCATTTTGGGAAATAGTGTTTGAAAGAGTAGGGTACTTTGAAACTGCTGTAGAAAAAACTTTTCATCTGCAATATTCCTTTCAAATAAGTCCAGATATTTCTGAGAAACTTCCCCAATATAGAAGTCTTCAATCTCTTTACGTTGATCTGCAAATACTTTAATGATCTTTTTGTGATTAACAAAACCATTGATTTTACCAAAGTCACTTAAAGTAAATTCAATAGGCATAATGCTTTTCATACAAGCAATGGAAAGCCCCCCCATTTTATCATCCGGTGGATTTCCGTTTGATGTGAAACCCTTTTGACTGTATGCCAAAATGTAAAGGTTTTTGTTCTTGTCTTTATGAACGTTGAGTTCTATAGTGTAATCTATGTTTACAGATGCCTCAAATGGACTTTCAATGGATTCTGAAATAGTATAAGTCTTTGCAAAAAAGTCTTCTGATAATTGAGAAAGTGGTAAGATGTTTTTTCTTTCCTCTTCCTTTTGTTTTTCTGTTTTAAAATCTAAGGGAACAAGAATACTTCTAACCTCATTCAGGTTTTCAAACCAAATGGTATCCATCTTTTCACAATGGGCATTATGGAACAGCTTTAGCTCTTCTCCGGTCATGCCCAACCGTGAAGCTATGGATTTCAGTGTATCTCCGTTGCGAACCTTATATTCTAAAAAACCAATTTCCATCGAAAGTGAATTATAGGATAAAGCTATTAAAAAACTCTACTGGAAATTAATTTTTAAGGTTAAATTTTAAAAATTGTAGTAAAACTACGACAAGAGACTTCTGTCTATTTTAACTCATTTTAAACAAGAAGATTGATTAAATTTGTGGAAATAGTATCTGAAACCATTGTAAAGTGGATTTTGATTATTACAACTACAAAATCTTTTGTAACTTTTAATTTCACGGAAATCTAATGATATGAAAAATAAATATTTTCAGGGACTTTTTATTCTATTGACTGCAATCAGTTTTATGTCTGCAGAAAGCTTGTATTGTGGGTTTTCGGATTCTTCTATTGTAAAGCAAAGGGACACGATAAGAATCAAGGAAAGTTACAATGAAAAGGATACGGATACGAACGAATATCTGAAAGACAGATTAAAACCTATTCAGGCCAATTTTAAGAGGATCAATTCTATTACAAACTGGACATCTATCAAAAAGAAAGATATTGAAGGAGAATCCGCTGAAGGGGGAGAAGCAACGTATTATTACAAAAATAAAAGTCTGGAAAAAATTATGGCCAGACATTATGGAGAAATGGGGCAGGTTTTGATAGAATATTATCTGCTGAACGGAAAGTTATCTTTTGTTTTTGAAAAAGATTATAAATACAACCGTCCACTTTTCTATGATGTAAAAGCCATGAAAGAAAATAATGATACCGAAGCTTTTGATTTTGAAAAATCAGAAATTATGGAGACCAGAAATTATTTTGAAAAAAGAAATCTGATCCATATTATAAACAGTCAGGATTGTGGTGCTCCTTTCAGTGGAAGTTATATGTCTGAGGAAGAAAAAAGTATAAAAGATGATTTTAAGAGACTTTTGAAATTATTACAAGAGAAATAGCCTTATATTATATAATGTAACAATTCCAAAATTATTGGTAAACTGCTCTATTTCCAGATTGTGATATTGAAAAAAGAGATTATTTATTTTCTTTGATAGTAGTAAGCCGCTCTTCAACCTCCTTGATCTTATTAATCCAGTAATTAATCCCATCCTGATTGCTTACCGTTTCTTTAAAAGCATTACGGCTAACGGCCCATAGCTGAGATCCATTTTTTTGATACTCAATTTCGCGTTCTCTTTTATTTTCCGGTTCTATGCGGTACCTCCAGAATACCAGAGCACGCATATATTCTGAGCGTATTTTTTCAAGGTAAGTAATAATGGCTTTTCGATCCTGAGGAATATATCCGGGTCCGGAGCATCCACAGGAGTGAAAGGTGATTCCCACTGTATAAAGATTTTGGATATGTGCCCATTGCTTATGATCGTTTTTTGCAGGAGATTCAAAATCCAGTCCCATGTTTGCCATTAGGTTTCCACATTCGGGGCACTTAGCCTCTACAGAGGTTTGTTTACTTTTATCCACGTCGTATAAAGCACGTCGTTTAAATGTTTTCTGGCAGTTGAAACAGGCATAATGAGCTTTGTAAACCATCATGGCATATCGGCACATAGTATACTATTTTGTTTTTGTGGTTATTAATTATTTTCCTCTTCACTATAACTGATTCCCATTAGGCTGCTGGCACTTCTAGGATCATATACAGACCAGATATTTCCCCATGAAAATTTGAAAGTACAGCTTGGATAAGGTATTTTCTTCTTTGTTGGAGATACTCCCAGAATCATTTCCAGAAAGGCATTGTTCCGGTGGAAGATCTGCATTTCTTTCTCTTCCGTCCATTCATTCCAGTCCTTGGGATCAGTGCTTTTCCAGGTATTCATATGGATGCTGTGCAACTGATCTTCAAAAAAGCAGAGATTAAGATAGAATTGATATCCTCTTTCTTCCATTCTGTCAAAATAATACCAAAAATATCCGGTTTTTACATCCCGCGCATGATGATATTTTTTCTTATAAAACTCAGTCTGTTGAAGCTGTTTGAGTAGCATTCCTTTATACAGCTGTGTAGCAAAGGCCTCTAGTTTTATGGTGCCATCTTTACTGTTAATCAGCATATTCAAAAAAAATGAAGCTATAAATATACCCGTTTTTTCTTTACAAACAACGAATAATATTTACGGCTTCATGTAGAAATAGAAATATCTGTGTGTTACGGATTTGAAATAATTAATGTTGACGGAATATCAGACAACCAAAGACTTTTAGTATCAATCAGGTTTTTCCAGCTTTTGCTGCTGATCAACATTAAGTCCTGGGAGCTTAGGAATTCCTTTTCAATTTTTTTCTCATTGTACAGGGTGATATGATTAGGCGCAACCTGTTCAATACTTCTGATGAGTTCTTTCACCTCAATATTATTGCGAATTTGTCCTGCTGCGTCAAGAATGATGATTTGAGAATTGTTATTGTTAATCAGTCTTTTGGCATATTCAAGAAGATAAAAGTCACTTAGATTGAAGATCGGGACAAATACTTTATCTGCCGCTGTGAAATCTTTTTCCACCAAAACACCTACAGGGATATTTGCTTTATCCAGAATTTGTAATGTAAAATCATCAAAAGGAGAATTGTTGAAGATATTTCCTTTCCCTTTTACCGTATTCAAAAGCTTTTCGGGGTTAATGATCTTGGTCGTGAAACCTAAGAGTCTTCCGAGTAAACTTCCCTCATACATTGATTTTCCAAGCATGATCAGGAGAAGATCATAATGTCCTTTATTGGTGATGCTGGTAAGATCATTTTCTATATCCGTTGAGGCTTTAAAAAGAGTAGCAACCTCCAGATTCAGTTCATGAGATGTTTCAATGACATTCTGGAACTGTGATTCTTCATATTCATCAATATCATAAGCGTGCATTTCATCTACCGGAGCAATATTCATCGCTGTGATACTCTTATTGCCATTCATTTTATTCGTAAAATCGTGGGCAAGTCTTAGGAGGGTACTTCCGGATTCAGGTTTGTCAAAAGACAGTAATACCCGATACTTGGAGTCATTTTCCGGAATTGTTTCGTCTTCGTCTTTTTTTGATTTAAAAATAAAATTAATAAAATCTAATGCCGGGCCTGTCATAAAAGTAGTAAACAGAGCCATAATAACAAGCATTGCGAAGATTTCTGGGCCTAATACTCCGAGATCATAGCCGATATTTAGTACAATAAGCTCCATCAAACCTCGGGTATTCATCAAAGCTCCAATCGTTAAGCTTTCTTTCCAGTTTATTCCTACGAACCTGGCAGTCAATGCACTTCCTGCAAATTTTCCGACAACTGCGGTTAAAATGATAAAACCTGCGGTCATCCATAAGTGGCTGTCATTCAACAAGCCAATTTGAGTACGAAGTCCTGTGAAAACAAAGAACAACGGAAGAAGAAGTACCAAGGCTACATCTTCCACTTTATCGATAAACAAAGTACGGAATTTCGCATTTTCCGGCATAATAGCTCCTGCCATAAACGCTCCGAATAAAGCATGAATACCAATAACTTCTGTAACATATGATGATAAGATCAGGGTAAGGAAGAAAATGGCAACCATTGGTTTGTTGATGGTGTTTTTTCCTGCCTGAAGATCTCCGATTCTTTTTAGGAATGGTCTTACAATTTTAATCATTAAAAAGACGTAGGCAATGGCCATAATGATCACATAGATCGAACTTGTAAATGAACCTGCCTTTACAATGGCAATTACTGCAGCAAGAATACACCATGCTGTAATATCATCTGCTGCTGCACAGGTAATAACGATGGTTCCAAGCTTGGTTTTCTGAAGATTCCTTTCTTGTACAATTCTTGCCAATACCGGAAAAGCCGTAATACTCATAGAAATGGCTATAAATAAAGCAAAAGAAGTAAACTGAATACCATCCGGTGAAAATTCCTGATAAATAAAGTAGGATAGCCCAATTCCCAGCGCAAAAGGGATAATGATACTGGCATGGCTGATGACAACAGCGTCGTGTGCTTTTTTTCTTAAAACACTCAAATCCAGCTCCATTCCTACAATATACATAAAGAGAATAAGACCTATCTGGCTCAGAAACTGTAGATTACCTAATGATTCTTTTGGGAAAAGAAACGCAGAAAACTCAGGAAAATACATCCCAAGAAGTGATGGCCCCAGAATAATACCGGCAATCATTTCTCCAATTACACTTGGCTGTCTTATTTTCATACAGATCCATCCAAAAAGCCTTGCTGTAAGGATAATGGTAACAATTTGGGCCAATAATAATGCGAGTGGGTGGTGTAGATTTGTTTTGAATGATTCCTGGAAATTTTCCCAAGTAGAGCCAGTGCTGGTTTTAGCAACAATGTTTTCCTTTATTTCCAAGGTCTGTCCTTCAATGATGAAATAGTACATCAGGCATGAAAAGACGGCTATGGTAGTGATGTAGAAAATTAAATTTCTGTATTTCCCCAAATTCATGATTCCTATAATTTTGATGCAAAGTTGATAAGAATATTTTGAGATTAAAATACCTTATTTTTTAAATGTAATGAATGTTGTAAAAAATGTAATCAAATTTATTTAAATGAATAGCCGAGACCTGTCCCGAACCCCCATTTTCCGTCCTGATCAGTACAAAAACAAGTAAATTAAAGGATGAAAAAAGGAGCTGTCATAAAATGAAATAGTTCATATTCTGTAACAAAACCGGAATAATTGAAAAATCTATTTTCCAAACAATTCCAGTAATGAATTTTTGTAGGCTTCTCCAATCTGAAGTTTTAGGAAACTGTGGTCTTCCGTAGGAATAGTAGTAATGATTTCGTTGGTTGAAAATACTTTGATAGAGGCCAGTGCAATGATCTCTTTTTTATTAACCTGTACAAAATCTTTGGCTGGAAGCATTTCCAGAAGATTTTTAAAATTAAGATTCTTTAAAACAATAGCTGTTCCATCATTAAGCGTAATATCCTTATCACGGCTGTCGATTTCTGACGTCTTGATGTAGGCGATCTGCTCTGTTAGAATAACTGTTTTACCAATATTGGTATTCCATTCAATAAAAGTTTTCTTCTGAACGGTAGTAATTTGTTCCTTGGCTTTTTCAAAAGCTTGTACCAAGCGTTCTTTTTTGATGGGCTTTCTTACATAGTCCACAACATTCAGGTCAAATGCCTCGGCTGCGTATTCTTTATAAGCGGTAGTAAAGATTATTTTTTTTGAACCGGAAATTAATTCTGCAACCTGAAGCCCTGTCATTCCGGGCATTTCGATGTCCAGTATACAAAGATTACAATCCAAGGAATCAATTTCTTTTAGAAATATCTTAGGATCATTGAATGCCTTTATGACTTCTACATCATCAATCTGTTCACATAGAAGCTTTAGATAGCTGATGGCTAGTAATTCATCATCCAGAATAACGCATTTTATCATAGAATTCTCCTAAATTGATTTTTAATTCTGCAGTGAAGATACCGTTTTTTGAGCTTCTTTCCAGTTGATAGTAAGTGCTGTAGATCATTTTAAGTCTTTGATCCAAAGACTGGCTTCCAAAGCCACTCTTTTCCTTTTCCAGAATATTTTTTAATGAAGCTTTATTACTCACTTTCATCGTAAAAATGCCGTTTTCAAGTTCCAGATAAATGGAAATGAAAGAATCCTGAGCCAGAAAATCAGTGTGCTTGAAGGCATTTTCAATAAGGTCAACAGATATTAATGGGGCAAAGACTTTTTCTTCATAAACAGAATCAGACTTATTGACCCTTGATTTGATTCTAAAATCAAAAAGGGGATTGATCTTGATTTTATTAATTTCAATAAGGCTTAAGGCAAAATTGAGCTCCTCCTTTGGGCTTACATACTTGTTGTTGCTTTCGTATAAAATATAATCCAGAACGTTGGCCAACTTATCCAGAGACATATAAGTCTGGTAGGCATGTGACTGAACAGAATTGAGGATGTTTTTAAACAAATGCGGATTCAGCTTTGTTCCGATATGCTCTAAGCGAACTTCATTAAGGCGCTGCTCAATAATCTTATTGGCCTCAGATAGCTTGGCGTTTTTCTGTTTCAGTTTCTGATTTTGGCTGAAAAGATAAATACTGGTCGTTAAAAAAAGGAAAATGGCAAAGACTCCGATGAATATCAGATAATCATGAATCATGTAGTAGTTGCCTTCCATATCGTTGGGATTATTGAAACTTATCTAAGCTTCTTAAGGCTGTTTACAGTTACAGTTTCCTCGCATTTATCAAAACCAATCTCGTAGGTCGGATTTTTTTCAGGATATGTCAAAAGATAGCCAGGGCATGGTTTTTTCTGAGCATTACTTTTGTCAAAGTCTACTTTCCCGTTGGTAATAATGCTGTCCTTTACAAATTTTTCATCAATCTTGTAAGTGATCATTGCTGTTTTTACCTCTTCGGAATACTTGAATTCCTTTGAAAGGGTTTCTGCAATGACACGGCTATTGGGTAGATACCCGCTGCAGCTTGCTCCTTTCTTGTTTAAAATAAAAAATACGATAACTAGCCCCGGAATGAAGCCTATTGCATAAAATTTAAATTTTTTCATTTAGAAAATTAAAAGATTGATATCGTGGTATGTAAGTCCGAAACGGTCACAGATGATCTTTTTGGTATGTCTTCCTTTGTACATATATAAGCTCTGCTTCATTTCATTTTTGCGGATCAGCATATTTTCAAAGCCGCCTTCTTCATCATAATTTAAAATATAGGAAAGGAAGAAATTAGAAATAGCCTTTGTGGTAGTTCTAGGCATTCTTGATGTAAGGTTCGGAAGTCCGCAGTGGATCACACCATGTTTAATGATGTAAGGATCTTCCATGGTTGTCAGTTCTGATGTTTCAATCACCTTACCGTTGTCTATGGTAATATCAATAATGACACTTCCTTTTTTCATCTTCATCACCATATCTTCGGTTACGATAGGGGTCATATTTAATCTTGGAAGAGCTCCAATTACTACATCTGCACGTCTTAGGCTTTTGCTAAGCTCCTTAGGATCAATAATGGAAGTAGGAACGCGGCTGTCAACCATTGTATGAAGCCTTCTCAGTTTAGATAGTGAGTTGTCGAATACCTTGATACTTGCACCCAAACCGATGGCTGCCTTTGTGGCAAATTCACCTACAATTCCTGCTCCAAGGATGACGACTTCTGCAGGTCTTACACCTGTAATTCCGCCAAGCATTAAACCGTTGGAAAGAGCTAGTAATTCTGATGCATATAGAACAGAAACGGTTCCTGCAATTTCACCAATTAATCTTACCAATGCAAGCTGCTTATATTCATCAACGATAAATTCAAAGGCGATTGCATTTATTTTTTTCTCTGCAAGCTTAAGGAAATATTCTTTATCCCTAAGATTAATTTGAAGGGCTGAAACCAGGTAGGTGTTAGGTTTCATAAAATCGATTTCGTCTTCGGTAGGAGGGTTAATCTTTAAGATCAGATCCTGTCCGAATGCTTCCTTGGGATCATTGGTAATCTTTGCCCCCGATTCGGAATATTGTAAATCTGTAAAAAATGAACCTTGTCCGGCCCCTGATTCTACGATGATCTCATGGCCATGTTCTACCAATACCTGTACAGCATCTGGAGTAATGCAGGTTCTCCTTTCGTTGAGACAGGTTTCCTTAGGAATTCCAATACTGAATTGTTTTCCTTTCTTTATAACCTCCAATTTTTCCTCTTTCGGCATCAATTCTTCTTCTGTGAAAGGAGTAAAAATGTTTGTGCTCATCCTTAAATTAAATTATGTCTTACAGATTGTTTTTTTACACTTAATTAGTAAGCAAAGATACATAATATTTAATCGAATGAAACTTCTCTGTTTTCACCCGTATTCAGAATACTCATTGTGTGATAGTTGAGCCCGTAAAGCTCATCTTCATATACTTCTGGCCATTCAATAATGCATAGAAAAGAGTTATCAAGGTATTCTTCAATCCCGATATCATAAACTTCTTCAATGTTTTTTAGACGATAAAGATCAAAGTGATATACTTTTCCTTTTGATGTGTTGTATTCATTAACAATAGAATAAGTAGGAGAATTGACCTCATCTTTACTTCCCATATTTTTAAGTAAAAATTGAGTGAAAGTGGTTTTTCCTGCTCCCAGATTTCCCTTTAATAATAGGATGTTATGTTTTAATTCAGGAATGATGGTGTCAACAATTTCCTGCCAGTCTTCAATTGTATGGATAGTGAACTGCATATGCTAATTTGTTTGCAAAAATAATCATAAAAATCCTCGAAATATATAAGTACGTTTATATAATTGTAAGGTTTTTTTTTATGTGTATTTTTGTACCATGATTTCTAAGCAGACCATTGATAAAATATTCTCCACAATCCGCGTTGAAGAGATTGTGGGCGAGTATGTGCAGTTGAAAAGAGCAGGGTCTAACTTTAAAGGACTCAGTCCTTTTCATGAAGAAAAGTCTCCAAGTTTTGTGGTTTCACCAAGTAAGCAGATCTGGAAAGATTTCTCTACAGGAAAAGGAGGTACAGCCATCTCTTTCCTGATGGAAATTGAAAACTTTACTTATCCTGAGGCACTTCGCCATGCAGCCAAGAAATATGGAATCGAAATTGAAGAAGATCTTCGTGAAATTTCTGAGGAAGCAAAACATGCACAGACTGAAAAAGATCTGCTGTATAAGATCCATGAGGTTGCCAATACCTATTTTCAGGAGATCCTTTGGGATGATGAAGAGGGAAGAAGTATAGGTCTTGCTTATTTTAAGGAAAGAGAGCTTAAAGATGATATCATCAAGAAGTTCCAACTTGGATATTCTCCCGAAAAAAAGAATGCCTTTACAACCTATGCATTGGAAAAAGGGTATAATAAAGAGATTCTTGAAAAATCAGGACTTTCCATTTTCCCTGAAAATACGCCTGCAGGAGTAGATCGTTTCAGAGAAAGAGTTATTTTCCCAATTCATAGTTTCTCAGGAAGGATTTTGGGATTTGGAGCAAGGATTCTTAAGAACAATGTTAAAACGGCGAAGTATCTCAATTCACCGGAAACAGAGATTTATCATAAATCCAATGTTCTTTACGGATTAAACCAAAGTAAGCAGGCGATTTCGAGAAAGAATGGTTGTCTTTTGGTGGAGGGATATATGGATGTGATTTCTCTTCATATGTCCGGAATAGAGAACGTGGTAGCAAGCTCCGGAACTTCCCTGACCACGGAGCAAATCAAGTTGATTAAAAGGCTTACAGAAAATGTAACGATCCTTTTTGACGGAGACAATGCCGGTATTAAAGCCAGTTTCCGAAGCATTGATATGTTGCTGACAGAGGGAATGAACATTCGTGTATTGCTATTTCCGGATGGTGATGACCCGGATTCCTTTGCCAGAAAACATCCACAGGAATATGTTGAGAAATACATTGAAAATGAAGCGATGGATTTCATCGACTTTAAGGCTGAAATTCTGCTAAGGGATGTAGGAAGTGACCCTATTAAAAAGGCTGAAGCCATTCGTGATATTGTAAAATCGGTTTCCTTTGTACAGAACGCCCTGAAAAGAGAAGTGTACCTTAAAGAGGTTTCCAATAAGTTTGGTCTTTCTGAGCAGAGTCTTTTCAATGAATTGGATGTTCAGAAGCAAATTACCCAGAATCAGACGCATCATGTTCAGCAACAACAAAAAGAAAAGACTGCCGCTCCAAAAATGGAGATTGTTCCTTTAGATAAGGAAAAAGAAGATCCTTTTCTGTTTGATGTCTTGTTTATGGAGAATAAACTGGTAGATCATATGCTGATGTTTGGGGATATTGTATTGAAGAGGATGAATGAACAAAATGAAGAATATCAGATTACCGTTATTGAGGAAATTTTACATCATTTTGAAGAGGAGCATTATACATTTTTAGTAAAAGAAAATGAGATTATTATTAACCAGGTAAGAGAGGGAATTCAGAAAGAAGAACTTAGAAGTGGGAACTTTTTTGTATCTTTTATGGATGAAGAGATTACCTCAAAGGTGGTGGATGCCTTACTGCCTTTGGATGAACTTGAAAACTGGGCTTCCAGAAGTATTTATCCACCCAATTACGGAGATAAGGTGGCAGATCAGATCAAAGGGGATGTCTTATTGCATAAATACCGATATATTGATTATTTAATCACGGAAACAGCCAAGGAACTTGATGAACACAGCAGTACAGATGAAACCAAGTATTATGAGCTGATCAAAAAGATTACCTTGTTGAAACAGGCTTCAATACGATTAAGCAATATCATCGAATACTCACCAATCAAGGGTATTTATGGGAATAGAAAAAGATAGTTTAAAGACAGTAATTTTCAGGATTCTGTGACAAAAAGTCCTATAAAATTTTAGGAATAAATATTGTAATTTAAACTTCGAGAATATTAAAATAATACATAATAGAAATATGGACATTAAAAAAGATTTCAGAGATTTCTCTGTAAAGCATTTAGGAAACAACGGTTTGGTTACCGATCAGTATATGGGTATGTATGGCCCAACGAATCTTACACCGTACATCATGGAGGAAAGAAGATTAAACGTTGCTCAGATGGACGTTTTCTCCCGTTTGATGATGGACAGAATTATCTTCTTGGGAACAGGTATTGATGATCAGGTAGCGAACATCGTTACAGCACAGCTTTTATTTTTGGAAAGTGCTGATCCGTCAAAAGATATTCAGATCTATATCAACTCTCCGGGTGGTAGCGTGTATGCAGGTTTAGGAATTTATGACACTATGCAGATCATTAAGCCTGACGTAGCAACAATCTGTACAGGTATGGCTGCTTCAATGGGAGCTGTATTATTGGTTGCAGGTGAAAAAGGAAAACGTTCTGCTTTAAAGCACTCAAGAGTAATGATTCACCAGCCTTCAGGAGGTGCACAAGGGGTTGCTTCTGATATGGAGATCAACTTGAGAGAGATGTTGAAATTAAAGCAAGAGCTTTATGAGATCATTGGTCACCATTCAGGACAAACTTATGAGTGGGTTGAAAAATCTTCTGATAGAGATTACTGGATGACTTCTGAAGAAGCAAAAGGCTACGGAATGGTAGATGAGGTTCTTCAAAGATCTACTGAGAAAAAATAATTGATTTTTAAAATCATAAAAAAACGTACCTGAAGAGGTACGTTTTTTTGTTATGATAAACCTTGTGTATACAAAGTTCAGAATATTTCTTATTTCTTAACCATCTTCTGTATCGTAGAACTGTTCGATGTCTTAATCTCCACCCAATATACGCCTGCATTTAAAGACTTCACATTGATCTTTGCTGCTTGGGTAGTCATTACTTTTTGTCCCAGCGCAGAATAAATATTCACTTCCTTAATGTTTTCTGAGGTTTCAATATGAATAACATCACTTGTTGGATTAGGGTAAACACTGAATTTATTTTTCTGTACAGAAGCAACTCCTAATGTTGCATTATTAGCTTCTGTAGGAGTGAATGGTCTTCTTTCTCCAAAACCTAATCCTAGCCAGCTATTATTACTCAATTGTATTTGACTAAGATCTGCTTTTTTCTGCCAGCTCGAAAGATCTTTTCCTGTATATAATTTCCAGTTTTGCGTTCCTGAACTATTTCCGTTGAAAGTATTTAATGATAGATTGGAGATTTGATTATTACCTGAAGTGAAATTAAAATAGGAAGCATGAGATTTAATAAGCTGTAGTGCCTGTTCTGCGGTTATATTTCCGTTATATTTAATTCCAAAAACAAAGGAATTCGCATTGCCGTTGTTGTTATCTGTTCCAAAGTCTATCACAACAAGACTTTTGTTATTTCCTGTTCCAATCCAGTTGGTGACTTGGGATGGGGTAAACCATTGGGAGCTGTAGGCAGGGACAGGAGTGGATGGCGGAATGTCAACTTGGCCATTATCAGTACCATAGGTAATCCCAAACCAAAGTCCGTCTGTTAAATGAACATAACCAGCCCCATTATTTTCATTAGACATATTGTCTAAGCTTGGCCCAAACCAGGGAATCCAGGAGTCATCGGTACTTGGAGCATGATGGTTATAGGAAAAGCTGAACAGATATCCTGAAAAAATATCAGCCTGCATTTTAGGTTCTGCCGATATAATGGCATTGATCATGTCTTCTGCCATTAAATTATCCGCGTCAAAACGATACCCCCACGCATAGGATTTTGGAGTGTTGTTATCATTGAAATCGGCAATGAAATAAGCCTTTTTAGAACCCGTTCCTACCCAAAACTTAATGTCGTTTTCTGTGAATTGGGCAAAGAAAAACTGCATACAAAGCAGCAAGAAAAAAAGATAGATTTTTCTCATAATATAATTAAATTAAAGTTTTATTCCCGAAACTTATTACAGAAAAAAGAATCAGATCCTTAGTTCTGAAATGAAAAGTGTATTCAAGGCAGGTCTCCTGGCTCACATCCTTATAGCTAACCTTCCCGGATTTTTTGATCCAGTGGTATAATATTGCTATAGGTGAAACAGCTTACAGTTGCGGGTACAGCTCAAGAATTGAATAATATTCTCACTTGATTCCCTATTAATGAACAGTGTTCAACCTTAAAACGCTGCAAATATATCATATAAATTTTTGAAAACGTTTTGTGAATTATGTACGGAATTGTGTTTTTTTTGATGGTTATATATGCTTTAGAGTTTTATATTTCATGAGTTGATACTAAATTTTAGTTTGTCTTTTGATTTTAGGATCAAACTGTAGGTTTTTGTTGTTTATATTGAATTCATTCTCGGGTTTCATTGTTAAAACATAATTATTATTGCATTCAAGATCAGTTTACAATCAATCTATACTTTCGCGCCATAAAAGTTAATATGAAAAAACTACTATTATCTGCTTTGGTAATGACTGCATTATTATCATGTAATAAAGATGATGACAATGTGAATAATCAGGATGTCAATTATTCTAAACTTCCTCAGGAGTTTCCTTTTTCTAAAATGGCAACTATCAATGGGGTAGATGTGATAAATGGTGGCTTTGGCTCCGGTGCTGCTGCTCATCCCAGCAGAAAAGGTGAATTTTATGTGATTACAGATCGTGGCCCAAATACAGATTATCTGAATGGTAAAAAGTTTTTGACCCCCAATTTTACCCCAACCATTATGCATTTTAAAATTAATGCTGAAGGAAATGTAGAGGTAATCAAATATATTAAGCTTAAAAATCCATCAGGACAACCTATTACCGGACTTCCAAACCCGGTAGGAATGGGAAGCACAGGTGAAGTGGCTTATGATGCGGCAGGAACTGTTCTGGGTACGGATAATTATGGTCTGGATAGTGAAAGTATCGTTGCTGCACCAGACGGCACATTCTGGGTATCTGATGAGTATGGTCCACACATCGTTCATTACAGTGCAGAAGGAGTAGAGATGGAAAGAATAAGCCCGATTGGAGTGAATACAGGTACAAAAAAATTACCTGCAGTTCTGGCGAAAAGAAGAGCCAATAGAGGGATGGAAGGTCTTTGTATGACTCCGGACGGAAAAACATTGGTAGGAACTATACAGTCTATGATGCTGGTGCCTACGAAAGCACTGGCAACAAATACTACTTTAACAAGAATCGTGACTTTTGATATTGCAACCGGGCAAACCAAGCAATATCTGTATAAGCAGGATGGTGGTGCGTCTGATTCAGTATGTGATATCACAGCGTTAGGCAATAATGAATTTCTTGTCATTGAAAGAGATGGAAACTTCGGAACACAGGGAGGAGTTAAAAAAGTATACAGAATCAATCTAAGCAATGCATCTGATGTAAATGGGACTGATTTGGCTGCTGTAGACGGAATGAAAGTAAATGGTAAGGCTTTGGAGCAATGTACTTGGGATGAACTTACCATTGCAGGAATAAAACCTGTTACTAAAAACCTGGCTGTAGATTTAGTGGCAAAACTAGGATATGAACATGATAAATTTGAGGGGATTGTTTATTTAGGAAATAATAAACTGGCTGTTTTCAATGATGACGACTTTGGAGTAGTGGATGATGGCAGCGGAAACCCTAAGGCAAAGATCCTACCTAAAACAGGGAAAGTAGATAAAGGAACTATGTATGTAGTCGATATTCAATAATTAGATTTTTTTAAAGGAAAACGGCGGAATTTATTCCGCCGTTTTTTATTATCCTGGGCCTGAATAAGAAAATAAAATAATAAATATTGCTTTTGCATACTATTTTATCCAAACTTTGCTTTTTTTAAAATCAATCGTGAAAATATATTTGGACAAAGTTTCAAAATTGAGTACACCATCATAAATAATATCTCGTGTAAATGATTTTGAGATCAATGATTTTTTTCCGATAATAAATTGAGTTTCGGAGTTCATACCATCTTTGTCTTTTGAGAGTTTCCAGGTTGCAGCAGTTTCGGTAGATAACAGTAAAGGACCACTGTTTCCAGAATCAAAAAGGAACCAGTATGATTGATTATCTTTTGGAATATTCAAAAAAATATTTAGCTCAGTAGAGTCCAGTCCATTGGCAAATCTACAGGCAATAAGATTTTTCCCATGTATTGCCTTTTGGGATGAGGATTTGCTTTCTATAATAATGATATTTCTAGCAAGGTTGAGCGTCAGAATATGTTCAGCAAAAGATTTTAAAGATATAACACCATCTAGTTTAGGGAATTCTTTCGGTAAAATAGTCATGATATCAAAAACACTGACTGTTGGATGAAATATCTTTGTCGAACCTATAGTCATTGGAATACGATCTGATTTTTGAGCTTTAATCATTTCTCCGCTCATTCTAAATCCTGTTGCCTTTCCATAGATTTTTTTATTAAAAAGGTTTGCTATTTCAGGGGAAATAATGGTTTCTGCTCCACCTGTGTCAAATAGGAAATCATATTTTTTTCCTTCAATAAAGACCTCTATGGTTTTCATGTTTTCAATATAAGGTTTTAATCTTATGGTATCTTGTCCAAACCCCAATAGGCTAGCTCCTATGGATAATAAGCTGAAAAGCATTTTCTTTGTTTTCATAATTCTTTTTTGTTTAGTAAGTGAGACAAAATAATCTCTGTTTTATAGCTGACAAATTTGAATTATTATCTTCCGAAAAGCGACCGATTTTAAAAAGTCGAACCAAATAAAAAGATGCTAGTTGGTTTTATAAAAGGTATTTCTGTATTCTGTAGGGGTTAAAGCGGTATGTTTTTTAAAAGCAGTATTAAATGATGATTTTGAATTGAATCCAACCTGATATAAAATTTCTAGAATAGTACAATCTTTTTTAGAGTAATTAGTTAATAATTCCATTGCATTTTCGATACGGTATTTATTCACAAAATCAAAAAAATGTTGATCCATATTAGAGTTTATTAAAACTGATAATTCGCGGCTGGGCATATTCATTTTTTCTGCGAGGCTTTGTACCGTAAGTGCTGGATCTAAATACGGTTTTTCTTCTGTCATATATTTCTTCAGCAGTTCGAGTTGGAAATTGATACTCTCATCTGGATTTTGTTTGTTTTCTGATTTAGTTTTTGGCAGTGTTTCATTGTTAGAATCATGTATTAATTGTAACTGCGTATTAACTCCTCTGAAAAATTCAGGATATTTTAATGCTTTTAAGACAAACCAGCTAGTAACAATCAATGCAATGATTTCCAAAAAACAGTTAATAAAAATCAATAGTCGGTGATTGTCAGTATATCTCAATATATTTTTAAAGGTTGCAAAATAATGAACAATCATAAAAATCAAGGTTATTTGAAACAACCATTTATAAACTAAGTTGGTAGAGTAAGATTCATTTTCCAAATAAATATTTCTGGTTTTTTTCAAAACCAGAAGAATGGCAATATTGTAAATCAAATATTGAATTTCTATCAAATATTGGAAAATTATCATTTCACCGGTCTCATGATGATGCTGTAAAAAATATTTTTTTTCAATACCCTCTGCATAATATATTTTTGAAGCTAATATGAGATTGATGATGATAAAAGGGATGAGATGAAACAGATGTTTTCCTTTTAATTGAAAATCTTCATAGCAAAGTGATAAGACATACAAATAGAATATAGGTATATTAAATAAAATGAGAGTCCATCTGAAAATCTCTAAGTTTGGGTAAGTGCTAACGAAAGCTTCTGATGTGAAAACTCCACTTGCATCAATAGCTGTGAAAAAAAGAAATCCTGCAAAAAGCTGATTGGGAAGCTTTTTGTTAGATTTTAAGGTCAATAAAAACAAAATAAGAAGGAACAGTATAAAAACAGATATGGTGGCGATCGTTTTTAAAAAATCCATTTAAGTAATTTTAAAAGATATATTCGAAAAAATAAAATCTTCGGGATTTATTTTCAATTTTTGAGCATACCTGCCTTTCTGAAAAATCAGAACGAAAGTAAATATGGTTTTATACTAATTAGACCAAAGGCTATGAAAAAGGGCATCAAAGATGCCCTTTTATTGATGTTAAATTTTTACTATTAATTAAAACCCTCAATAATCTTAGAGAAATCCTCTAATTTCAAAGCTGCACCTCCAATCAGACCTCCGTCAATATCGGGCTGAGAGAAGATTTCCTTAGCATTGTCCGGCTTCACAGAACCTCCGTAAAGAATAGAAACTTCATCCGCAACTTCCTGACCATATTTAGCTGCAATGATGCTTCTGATATGTGCATGAATTTCCTGAGCCTGCTCAGGTGTTGCTGTTTCTCCTGTTCCGATAGCCCAAACTGGTTCGTAAGCAATGACTACTTTTTTGATTTCATCAGCAGAAAGAGTGAAAAGAGCTACTTCAGTTTGGTTTTTAACCACTTCAAAGTGTTGTCCTGCCTTTCTTTGTTCAAGAGTTTCTCCGTTACAATAGATTGGAGTAAGACCTTTATCTAAAGCCAATTTTACTTTTCTGTTACAATGAGAATCTGTTTCACCGTGGTATTGTCTTCTTTCAGAATGACCGATCAAAGATCCATTTGCTTCAATAGATTCCAACATATCTGCAGAAATCTCACCAGTGTAAGCTCCACTTTCATGCTCGCTCATATCCTGAGAGAATACCCCGATTTCATTCTTTTCAAAGATGTCTTTTGCCATCATTAAATATAAAGAAGGCGGAGCGATCCAAACCTCACAGTTGGTTGCATTGTTGTTTTTATAGCTTAGTAACTGAATCATCAATTGTTGTGCATCAATTACATTTTTGTTCATTTTCCAGTTTCCTGCAACTATTTTTCTTCTCATAAGATTTATATTGATTTATTTACTTTTAAATTTTTATTCTAATGAATCTGCTAAACTTATTATTTATTAATTCCCTCTAATTTAAACATGAAAGCATACACCAAGGCAATATCCTTTAGATAATCAAATCTTCCTGAAGCACCACCATGGCCATAATCCATGTCTGTTTTCAATAATAATACGTTTTTATCAGTCTTCATATCCCTAAGCTTTGCAACCCATTTAGCAGGTTCAAAATATTGTACCTGAGAATCGTGAAGCCCCGTTGTTACTAATAGATTAGGATAGTTTTTCTTCTCTATATTTTCATAAGGAGAGTAAGATTTCATGTATAAATAAGCATCCTTGTTGTTAGGATTACCCCATTCGTCATATTCATTTGTTGTCAAAGGAATACTTGTGTCAAGCATTGTATTAATTACATCCACAAATGGCACCTGTGAAATCACCCCATTCCAAAGATTAGGACTCATATTGGCTACAGCCCCCATTAATAGACCTCCTGCACTTCCTCCTTGAGCATACAAATGTTTAGGAGAAGTATATTTTTCTTTAACTAAATACTCTCCACAATCGATAAAGTCGGTAAATGTGTTTTTCTTTTTCATCATTTTTCCGTCTTCATACCACTGTCTTCCCATTTCCTGACCTCCACGAATGTGAGCAATAGCGAAAGCAAAACCTCTGTCCAAAAGACTCAGTCTTGTACTGCTGAAGCCTGCATCCATAGAATTTCCATAGGAACCGTAAGCGTATAGTAAAAGTGGATTGCTTCCATCTCTTTTAAATCCTTTTTTGTATACAATAGAGATAGGAATCTGAGTTCCGTCTTTTGCTGTGGCAAAAAGCCTTTCGGTAGTATAATTCTCTTTATTATAACCTCCCAGAACTTCCTGTTGTTTCAAGAGAGCTCTTTTTCCGGTCTTTAAGTCTTGTTCAAACTGAGAACTTGGAGTAATCATGGAAGTATAACCGAAACGGAAATTATCTGTATTGTATTCCGGATTTCCTGATGGAGAAACAGTATAAGCCGCCTCGTCAAATTTCAGAAACTCTTTTTTGCCTGTTTTTCTGTCATAGATCACCAACTGGGAAAGTCCGTTTTGTCTTTCACTAAAAACTAGATAATTCTTAAACTCAGAAATCCCCTGCATCAGAACCTCTTTTCTGTGAGGAATAAAGTCTTTCCAGTTTTCAACGCCCGTTTTGTTTAAAGGTGTTTCTACTACTTTAAAATTAAGAGCGTCTTTATTGGTAGTAATTAAAAATTTATCTTCCAGAGCAGTTACATCATACAAAACATCCTTTATTCTTGGCTGGAAAACCTTAAAAGTTCCATTAGGATCATTGGCATCCAGATATTGGATCTCAGAAGAAGTTGTTGCCTGAGAATAGATCATGATAAATTTCTGATTCTTGGACTTTTCTGCACCTATATAATTGGTTTTGTCCTTTTCTTCATACACCATAGCATCCTTGGAAGAATCTGTTCCCAAAGTATGTCTGTAGATCTTTTCTGTTAAAAGAGTTTCAGGATTTTTGGAGGTATAAAAGATCGTTTTATTATCATTGGCCCATATTGCTGATCCTGTTGTATTTTTAATACCAAGATCAGTAGTTTTTCCGGTAGATAAATCCTTTAAAAATAATTTATATTGTCTTCTGGAAACATCATCCACTCCGTAAATCATCTTCATATTATCCGGGCTGATACTGAAACCTGAAGCCGAATAATAAGGATGTCCCTCTGCCAGCTGGTCTACATCTAGCAGAACTTCCTCAGGAGCGCTAAGGGTTGCTTTCTTTCTGCAATATTTAAAATATTGTTTTCCGGTTTCTGTACGGGTATAATAATAATATCCGTTTCTGAAAACCGGCACAGACTCATCTTTTTCCTTGATTCTTGCTTTCATTTCCTGGAAAAGCTTTTCTCTGAAAGGTTCTGTATCTTTCATCATGCCTTCCCAATAGGTGTTTTCAGCTTTCAAATAATCAACGACCTTGGTAGAGTCTTTTCCTTTTTTAAAATAATCGATCATCCAGTAATAAGGATCATTTACCTTATCACCGTGGATTTCCCTAATATGTTCCTGCTTTTCTGCAACAGGAGCTTTCATGTCCGGAAATTTTTGAGATTGAAATGTTGATGCACTCATTACTAATAATCCTAGATAAATTTTTTTCATGATTATTTTGATTTTGGATCTTTATTTATGATAGTCCCCAAAGGTTTTTCAGAAGAATATAGAACGTATGTTCTTCTTCCGTTACTTTGTTGTCTGCTTTTATTAATGATTTTGCAAACTGAGCAAACTTTACACGCTCATCCTCGGTAGAATCATCAAGAAAACATCTTCCGTGGAATTCAAAGTGATCTTTCCATTCTTCAGGCTGCAAAAGAGCAAGGGTATCAAGCTCGTTGTCAAGATTCATTCTGAACGGAAATTCATCAGCCAGGTATTGCTGTACAAGCATTCCTTCCTCCGGAGCAAACTCTCCGTCTACAGATGAAAGGATCATTAATAAGTGGTAACCTGCGATAGATTTATTTGATTTTTGCATGTGTTGTTGAAATTTAATGTTGAAGTTGAATGTTTAAATTAGATAGCTCACCATTTGTTATTTGACATAGTCCTTTGCAGGCTGCTTGTCTACAATTTTTCCGTTTTCAAGGATCAGTACAAATGGATTACTTCTTGCGATAGTTTTGATGGCAGTTCCATCCATCATTGTATTTTTAATAGTTTTAAAGGTATTCTGATAGGTTGAAACCCCAAAAATAAGTGCTCCTTTCTGAGTATTTACCTTGGCTTCCACTTTTTGAAGAAGATCTGCAGGAACCTCTTTTGGGAGATAAGAGAATACTAAAATAGCCTTTGGAGCTTTGATGATCTCCTCAGTAAGTTCCATTCCGGTAGGATCTTCAATTTTGAATTTCACAATCTCAGATTTATATCCTTCCTTTACCAGAACAGATTCATTCTTACCCTCTTCAATTTTCCAAGGAGAACCCTCTGCCCAGTATTTTGTTTCTTTAATATAATCATCCTGATTTACCTTTAAAACTTCTCCTGTCTTTTGGTTTTTAAGAGAATAATAAGTCTTGTATTCAGATGGGTTTTTATTTATTTTTTCTTTCTCACCTTTAATGTCCGTTCCAATTTTGTAATCACGGAAATCAATCATCGGTTCATGCATAATTCCCTGTGCCATAATGTAGATCATTACTAAGGAAAATGCTCCCAGAATATAATATTTGAACTTGCTTGTAGATTCTTTTTTGGTACTGCCATATTCATCCTTTTTGCAGAAATCTTTTCTGTATAATAAAAATAGAAGAATAAGTCCTACAAGAAGCACAACATCTTTCAGAAAGCTTTGCCAAGGCGTAAACTTAATGGCATCTCCAAAGCATCCGCAATCCGTTACAACATTGAAGTAAGCGGAATAAAAAGTAAGGAAACCAAAGAACACACAAAGTGCTATTAAGGCTGATAAGGTAAATTTAAGCTTTAGTTTAATCAGTAACATAAATCCAAGGAAAAGCTCCAGCACAACGACGATGATTGAAAATAGCAACGCAAATTTTTCAAAAAACGGCATATTGAAGACTGCAGGTGAGAAATATTCCTCCATTTTAAAGGAAAATCCTACCAAATCCACAGCTTTTACGAAGCCTGAAAGGATAAAAATAACAGCGATAATAAAGCGTAATAAACCTTTGATCATAATTAAATAGTTTTGGGTTCGAATTGGTTTTGTTGTTCAGAAAACTTGATCAGACAGAAGACAGCATAGTTCAGCATATCGAAGTAATTGGCATCCAGCCCTTCAGAAACGATGGTTTTTCCCTGATTATCTTCAATCTGTTTAGTTCTTAATACTTTTTGATAAATAAGATCGGTGATCGAAGAGATTCTCATATCTCTCCACGCTTCACCGTAGTCATGATTTTTTCTTTCCATTAAAGCTTTCGCTTCACCGGCATATTGGTCATAAAGACCTAAAATCTCTTCCTTATTTTCATTAAAATCATTGGAAAGCCCTTTTTCAAGCTGAATAAGTCCAATGATAGAGTAGTTGACAATTGCGATAAATTCATCTTCCTCACTTTCATCCACCATTTTTACATCGGTCATTTGCAGCGTACGGATTCTGTTCACTTTTATATAAATCTGATCCGTTATGGAACTCGGTCTCAAAACCCTCCAGGCTGCTCCGTAATCCTGTAACTTTTTACTGAAAAGATCACGACACTGACTGATAATTTTCTCGAATTGTACTGATGTTTTTAGCATAAATTTTCTTAATCTTCCAAATATACGAATTAGGTTTTAGGTAGCAGAATTTTTAGAAAGAGAGTTTAAGGGTTTGAATGCAGAAAAATAGGAGAGTTTTGGAGCAGGAGAATAGAAAGGGGTAATGGCATGGTGATAAGATGATTGATAATGAAATATTTTATCTTTCAAACATCTAATTTCTTCCCAAATACAACCACAATTACTAATTTTGCAGAATATAAAAATCATTCATCAATTCTCATGTTTTCAAACGCTCAAATACCTCAATGCTCTGATGCCCAAATCCACTCCATGAACTGTAATGGAAGGCTGGTACAACTGGATACTCCAAAGATCATGGGAATCCTCAATCTTACTCCAGATTCTTTCTCCGATGGAGGGAAGTTTAATGATGAAAATTTGGCTTTGAAACATGCCGAAAAGCTAGTAAAAGACGGAGCAGAAATTATTGATATCGGACCACAATCTACCCGTCCCAATGCAGAATTTTTGAGCAGCAAAGAGGAAATTCGCAGGATTGGAAATATCATTTCTCAAATAAAAAAAGAATTCCCTGAAGCATTGGTTTCTTTAGACACTTTTTATGCTGAAACCGTAAAATTCGGATTCAGTGAAGGGGTTGATATTATCAATGACATTTCAGGTGGGCAGTATGATGCAAAAATGTTTGATATAGCAGCAGAAACGAAGCTGCCTTACATTTTGATGCACGTTAACCCGTCCTACGAAACCATGCATGATAAAATTAAGTTTGAAGATATAACCCTGGAAGTAAACCGATATTTTTCCGAAAAAACCAATGAACTATTACAGAAAGGAGTACATGATATTATCCTTGATCCCGGTTTTGGCTTCGGAAAAACAGTGGAAGATCAGATGAAGATGATTCACGAAGTAGACTTTCTTGGCTTTGGTAAATTTCCTTTGCTGATAGGGATTTCCAGAAAATCATTTATCTATAAACCTCTTGGGAAATCTCCACTTGATATCAATGAAGAAACTCAAAAACTTCATATGAAAGTTTTGGAGCAGGGTGCAAAAATTTTGAGGGTTCATGATGTGGCTGAGGCAAAGGAAACTCTTGATCAGTTTTTACAGAAAAAATAAAAAGTTTCAAAAAAACTTGCGAGTAATTAAAAAGTTTATACATTTGCAGTATGAATTTTACGAATCAGAAAAATATTATTGTCATTTCTATTGCAGCTGTTGTCATTTACAACAGTCAGGAAACGGCATTTTAGAATAAATTTTTCTTTAAATTATACAAGCCGTTTCATTGTTGAAGCGGCTTTTTTTATTTTAATTTTTTTATAGTCAAGAATATGTATCAGTTATTTGCAGTAATTATTATCGTCATTATTATTCCCTTGCGTCTGTGAGATGGAAGATGTATGACTGTACATATATTTTAGCCCTCTCACAACGTGAGAGGGCTTTTTTTATTCCCTTTTGTTAATTTTTAACCCCTATAACATGTATTACAATAACGACACGGTCATCTATTTTGATGGAAACTTTATGAAAGCAAAAGAGGCCGGTATGGATCTTTACGGACAATCTCTTCACTACGGATATTCTGTTTTTGAAGGAATCAAATCTTACAGTACTGCCCACGGAACAAAGATCTTTAAAGCGAAAGAACATTACGAAAGATTAAAAAGATCAGCAGAACTGATGCATATTCCTTTCCATTATTCGGCAGAGCAGCTTACAGAACTTACCTACGAACTTTTAGAACTGAATGGCTTTACTGATGCTTATATCCGCCCTCTGGTCACTTGTTCTCCCAATATGTCTCTTTCAAAAGGGAAAGAATCTTACCTGTCCTTGCTGGCTTGGGAATGGAGCAATGGTTATCTGGTAGATAAAATGAAGATTATGACCTCAGGTTTTCAACGCCCAAATCCTAAAGCATTTAAAGTAGAAGCAAAGGTGGGGGGACATTATGTGAACTCTATTCTTGCCTGTCAGGATGCCAAGGACAAAGGATATGATGAAGCTTTGGTATTGGATGAAAACGGAAATGTTGCAGAAAGTTCAGGTGCCAATGTTTTTTATGAAAAAGAGGGAATGCTATTTACTCCGGCAAAAGGAAGCATTCTTCCGGGGATAACCAGACAGACTGTTTTTGAAATATGCAGAGAACTTAATATCCCTGTTAAGGAAACCTTTTTTAAACCTGAGGAAATGAGAGGTGCTGATGCAGCTTTTTTCTGTGGTACAGCTGCTGAAATTGTTGCATTGGATTCTCTTGATGATGTTCCTTTTGCAAAGAATTGGGAAGATACAGCAAGTCAAAAGGTACAGCAAGCTTATCTGAGATTAGTGAGAGTTCTGTCGTTGTAAATATTATGATTTTAATATTTTGGTTATCAATATGTTGCATTTGTTTTTTAAACAATTGAGTATTGTAATTTTTAGAAAAGTTGAAAATGGAAAGACATTACAAACTGTAGTTTTGGACCAAAATTAAGTAAAAACATCATTTCTGACTTCCAAAAAATTGAAGTTTTGGATCTCAAACTAAGAGATGAGAAGAATAGGAAAAGTAGGATAATATGTTAAATAAATATTCAAAAACATTCACACAAAATAGCGAACAGCCTGCTGCAAAAGCAATGCTTTACGGAATAGGCTTTACAGAAGAAGATATGCACAAGGCTCAGGTCGGAATTGCCAGTATGGGATATGATGGAAATACTTGCAATATGCACCTAAATGATCTGGCCCGAATTGTAAAGAAAGGAACATGGAATACCGGGTTGGCAGGGCTAATCTTTAACACTATTGGCGTAAGCGATGGGATGAGTAACGGTACTGATGGCATGCGTTATTCTCTGGTAAGCCGAGACGTTATTGCGGACAGTATTGAAGCGATTTGCGGAGCGCAGTATTATGATGGACTTATTGCCCTACCGGGTTGCGACAAGAATATGCCGGGAACCATTATCGCAATGGGAAGATTGAACAGACCCTCTCTTATGGTATATGGTGGAACTATTGCCCCAGGATGCTATAAAGGAGAAACATTGAATATTGTTTCAGCCTTTGAGGCTTTAGGTAAAAAAATAGCCGGTGAAATTTCTGATGAGGATTTTGATGGAGTTGTTAAAAATTCTTGTCCGGGAGCAGGAGCATGCGGCGGAATGTATACAGCCAATACTATGGCCTCAGCAATAGAAGCATTAGGAATGAGCCTTCCATACTCATCTTCCAATCCTGCTTTAAGCAAAGAAAAACAAGATGAATGTCTGGAAGCAGGAGAATATCTGAAAATACTATTGGAAAAAGATATCAAACCCTCAGATATCATGACCCGAAAAGCCTTTGAGAATGCACTTCGCCTGATCGTTATTTTAGGAGGAAGTACCAATGCGGTTCTGCATTTTATAGCAATGGCGAAAAGCGTGGGAGTATCTATTACACAGGATGATTTTCAAAAAATGAGCGATTGTACTCCTGTACTGGCTGATCTTAAGCCAAGTGGTAAATATCTGATGCAGGATTTACATGAACATGGAGGAATACCGGCTGTTATGAAATATCTGTTGGAAGAAGGACTACTGCATGGTGACTGCTTAACTGTTACAGGAAAAACATTAGCTGAAAATCTGGAAAATATCCCAACATTGGATTTTAATACACAAAAGATTATAAAACCATTATCAAAGCCGATAAAACCTACGGGACACCTGAGAATACTCTATGGAAACCTTGCCGAAAAAGGAAGTGTTGCCAAGATAACAGGAAAAGAAGGAGAACGGTTTTTAGGGAAAGCCCGTGTATTTGATGGAGAAAAAAACTTGATAAAAGGGATTGAAGATGGAACAGTACAACATGGAGATGTCATTGTTATTCGATATGAAGGACCTAGAGGAGCGCCGGGTATGCCGGAAATGTTGAAACCCACCAGTGCCTTAATTGGAGTAGGACTTGGAAGCAGTGTTGCCCTAATTACAGATGGCAGATTCAGTGGAGGGACTCATGGTTTTGTAGTGGGGCATATTACGCCCGAGGCTCATGAAGGCGGTTTGATTGCCTTTGTAAAAGATGATGATCTCATTGAGATAGATGCCGTAAATAATACAATACAACTCAAGGTTTCGGACGAAGAAATTGAGAAAAGAAAAGAAGGCTGGCAGAAACCAGCTCTAAAGGTAAAGAAAGGTTTACTCTATAAATATGCATTAACTGTATCATCTGCCGCCGAGGGCTGTGTAACGGATGAAATTTAAAATAAAAACATCATGAACAACCTAAATCTATCAATAGAAACAGAACTGAGCGGAAGTCGGATTATACTTGAAGCATTTCTTCAGGAAGGTATAAAGACTGTTTTTGGATATCCCGGAGGCGCCATTATTCCAATCTATGATGCACTTTATGATTATAAAGAACAGTTAGAGCATATTCTTGTCCGCCACGAACAGGCCGCAGTACATGCCGCACAAGGATTGGCAAGAGTATCAGGAAAAGTAGGAGTTGTAATGGCAACAAGCGGTCCCGGAGCTACCAATCTAGTGACAGGGCTAGCTGATGCCTTACTGGATAATACACCTCTTGTATGCATTACAGGACAGGTCTTTGAACATCTTTTAGGAACAGATGCTTTTCAGGAAATAGATGTAATGAATGTAACAAGCCCCGTTACCAAATGGAATTATCAGGTTACAGACGCCAACGAACTTCCCGAAGTACTAGCCAAGGCTTTCTATATTGCAAGGTCAGGTCGTCCGGGGCCTGTACTTGTTGATGTTACAAAAAATGCTCAACTACAGAAAGTTCCATATAAAGGATATTCACCCTGCCATTCATTGAGAAGCTATAAACCAGATCCGGTTCCATCAATGGAGTGCATTGAACAAGCTGCGGATTTGATTAACAATGCAGAGCGTCCATTCATTATTGCTGGTCAGGGTATTATGCTAGGGAAAGCTGAGGAAGAGTTTCTGCAGCTTGCAGAAAAATCAGGGATCCCGATTGCATGGACTGTTCTGGGAATGGGAGCTGTTCCCACAGATCATCCTCAGGCTGTAGGAATGGTGGGAATGCATGGAAACTATGGACCCAATATTCTTACCAACCAATGTGATGTGCTGATTGCGGTAGGAATGCGCTTTGACGACCGTGTTACAGGAAGATTGGATCAATATGCGAAGCAGGCAAAGATTATTCATCTGGATATTGATAAGGCTGAGATCAACAAAAATGTAAAAGTAGATGTTCCTGTTCTTGGAAACTGTAAGGAAACCCTGCCACTTATTACTGCTTTCATCAGTAAAAGAGAACATTCGGATTGGCATCAAAAATTTAAAGATTGTCTGGAAGTTGAAAGCATTAACCTTATCAATGATGAATTATTTCCTACAGAAGAAGAAATCACAATGGGAGAAGTGATCAGATACCTCAACGAAATTACAATGGGAGAAGCTGTTATTGTAACCGATGTAGGACAACATCAGATGGTGACCTGTAGATATTCAAGCTTTAAAAATCCCAGAACGAATATTACAAGTGGGGGATTGGGGACTATGGGATTCTGCCTTCCCGCCGCAATAGGAGCAGCTTATGGAGAACATAATCTTCCTGTAATTGCTGTAATGGGTGATGGAGGAGCACAGATGAATATTCAGGAGTTGGGAACTGTGATGCAGTATCATCCGGATATTAAAATCTTAATTCTTAATAACAGCTATCTGGGAATGGTGAGGCAATGGCAGGAGCTTTTTCATGAAGAACGATACTCATTCGTAGATATTCAAAGTCCTGATTTTGTACAGGTTGCAAAAGGATATAGTATTTCCGGAAGAAAGGTGACTCAAAGACAAGATTTGGAAGATGCTCTCCGAGAAATGCTTGATCATAAAGGAGCGTTTCTTCTTGAGGTAATGACAGGAAAAAAACACAATGTATTTCCTATGATTCCACAAGGGAAAAGCGTTTCAGAGATTGTATTGAATCATAAACAATAACACAAACATAAAAAAATGAAAACAGAAAATAAAGAATATACCATAACAGCCTATACAGAGGATTGTTTGGGATTGATCACCAGGATCAATGCTATTTTTTCAAGAAGAAGGATTTCAATTATGAATTTCAATATGGGACCTTCCGAAATAGACAAGATAAAAAAGTTTGTTATCACCATCAAAGAAACAGAAGAATCTGTTCAGAAGATTACCAGACAAATGGAGAAACAAGTAGATATACTGGAAGTTCATTATCATAAAAATCCACATCTGACCGTAGTAGAATACGCAAGTTAAGCAGAAAATTAAAATCATATATAACAAATAAAATTAAAAGAAATGGCAAAATTGAATTTTGGAGGAGTAGAAGAAAACGTAGTAACAAGAGAAGAGTTTCCCTTGAAAAAAGCTCAGGAAGTATTAAAAGATGAAGTGGTAGCAGTAATTGGATACGGTGTACAGGGACCCGGACAGGCTCTTAATCAAAAAGACAACGGAATTAATGTCATCGTAGGCCAGAGAAAAAATTCAAAATCATGGGATAAGGCTGTTGCAGATGGATTTGTTCCGGGTGAAACGCTTTTCGAAATAGAAGAAGCTCTACAAAAAGGAACTATCATCTGCTACCTTCTGAGTGATGCCGCACAAATAGAATACTGGCCAAAAGTAAAACAACACCTTACTGCCGGAAAGGCATTATATTTCTCCCATGGATTCGGGATTACCTTTAATGAACGTACAGGAATTGTTCCGCCAACAGATGTAGATGTTTTTCTTGTAGCTCCAAAGGGATCAGGAACTTCACTTAGAAGAATGTTTCTTCAGGATAGAGGATTGAACAGTAGTTTTGCAGTATATCAGGATGCCACAGGAAAAGCTAGGGAAAGAGTTACTGCCCTTGGAATTGCCATAGGAAGCGGTTATTTATTTGAAACCAACTTTAAAAAAGAAGTTTACAGTGATCTTGCAGGAGAAAGAGGAACCTTGATGGGTGCGGTACAGGGAATATTTGCTGCCCAATATGATGTATTAAGGAAAAACGGACATAGCCCATCTGAAGCATTTAATGAAACCGTAGAAGAACTTACACAATCACTAATGCCTTTGGTTGCAGAAAACGGAATGGATTGGATGTATGCCAACTGTAGTACAACGGCTCAAAGAGGAGCCTTGGATTGGTGGAAACGTTTCAGAGATGCCACTTCTCCATTATTTGAGGAACTGTATGACAGCGTAGCTCAGGGAAATGAAGCTCAAAGATCCATAGACAGCAATAGTAAGCCGGATTACAGAGAAAAACTGGAGGTAGAGCTAACCGAATTAAGAGAAAGCGAGATGTGGAGAGCCGGAAAAACGGTACGCAGTCTGAGACCTGAGAATAATTAAACAAAAAAAAGAAAATGAGGACGGGAGAAACCTATCTATCCATCTTGGATAATGTCTATAGTGCTGCAGAAAGGCTCAAAAATGTATGCGTCAGAACCCCTTTGGCTGTTAATAATAACCTGTCAACGGTCTATAATGCGAAGATAAGCTTTAAAAGAGAAGATCTTCAAAGAGTAAGATCCTATAAAATTCGTGGAGCCTACAATAAAATGGCAACGATGTCTCAGGAAGAACTTTCTAGAGGTGTTGTTTGCGCCAGCGCAGGAAATCATGCTCAGGGAGTTGCCTTTGCTTGCAATTCTATGAAAGTGAAAGGAACTATTTTTATGCCTTTACCAACGCCGGGACAAAAGCTGGAGCAGGTGAAAATGTTTGGTGGGAATGATATTGAAGTCATTTTATTCGGAGACACTTTTGACGAAGCCAAAGATGCTGCGATGAGGTTTTGTAAGGAAAAAGACGGAATATTTATTCATCCGTTTGATGATCCTGCGATTATTGAAGGGCAGGCCACCACAGCATTGGAAATTCTTGAGCAAGCAGAAGAACCTATTGATTATCTTTTTGTACCCATAGGAGGAGGAGGATTGGCTGCTGGTATATGTTCTGTCTTTCATGAATTATCTCCCCAGACAAAAATTATTGGAGTAGAACCATCGGCAGCAGCAAGTATGAAAAAGGCCTTAGAAAATGGAAAGCCTGTACTTCTTGAAAAAATCAGCCGATTTGTGGACGGCGCAGCAGTACAACAGGTGGGAAGTCTCACTTTTGAACTTTGTAAAGATGTTCTGCATGATATGGCAACCGTAGAGGAGGGCCTGGTGTGCGAAACCATACTTTCATTGTATAACAAAGATGCCATTGTTGTGGAACCTGCGGGAGCACTTTCCGTTGCAGCATTGGAAAAATATAAAGATCAGATCGAAGGCAAAAATGTAGTATGCATTATCAGTGGGAGCAATAATGATATCACCCGAATGGAAGAGATCAAGGAAAAAGCCTTGTTGTATGCCAACTTAAAACACTATTTTTTGGTGAGGTTCCCACAACGTCCCGGAGCTTTGAAAACCTTTGTAATGGATGTCTTGGGACAAAATGATGATATTACTTTTTTTGAATATACTCAAAAAAATTCCAAGGAAAAAGGAATAGCAGTGGTGGGGATTGCCATAAAGCACAAAGAAGATTTTACTCCATTAATTGATAAAATGAAGAAACATGATTTCTTTGTCAACTATCTGAACAATGACCCGTCCCTAATGAATTTACTTATATAATCAGGCATTTACTAAAAACACTATGATGAAAAAAGCTTCACAATTTGTGAAGCTTTTTTGTTATTTATCTTTCAAGGGTAAAATTTGAAATAATTTTCGGGCGTTCAGCTTCATTAGCTACTTTCCAAGAAGTTCTGTACATCCATTCAGTCATTTTATATAACTTTTTGTAATTGATGTTTTCAGATTCATCCTGTGGAGTATGGTACTGATCATGCAGTACACTAGTGAAAAATATGGCAGGAATTCCAATTTTAGCATAAGGAAGATGGTCACTACGGAAATAAAAGAATTCTGCATGACTAGGAGAGTCCCAATCTTTCAAATATTTGAATTTAGTACTTTCATTATTGGCTTCCTCTGCCATTTTTACTAATTCTTCAGAATTTTTATGTGGTGCATTTCCTCCTAATAAAGCAGCTTCATCATTACTGTTTCTTCCGATCATATCTCCATTAAGCACTGCTACAATTTTCTCTTTTGGAACAACAGGATGTGCTGCGTGCCATCTTGACCCAAGCAAACCTCTTTCTTCAGCACCATGAAAAACAAACAGCATGCTTCTTTTTCCGGGTTGCTTTTTATAGGCTCTTGCCATTGCTAACATCGCTACGCAGGTACTGGCATTATCATCAGCTCCGTTATAGATGGTATCATTCTTTACAGGATGTCTGATCCCATCGTGGTCCTGATGCCCGCTAAGCAGAACATATTCATCTTTAAGGGCAGGATCTGTTCCTTCAATTTTTCCGATGATATTTACAGATGGATATTTATAGGTTTCCGTAATCAGGTTAAGAGAAGCTTTGGGGTTGTTCTTTACCCAGCCTGCATTTTCTTTTTTGATCCAAAGAACAGGGATGTTATTCGTTATTTTTTCTCTTAATCCCTCTACGCCATAGCTTCCTCTTGTCATTTGGGGAAGAACTTCTGGCCAGCTTTGTTCAGAAAGGTCATCCGTGATAAAGATGATTGCTTTTGCCCCAAGTTCATAGGCCTTATTGTAGTATTTTGTTCTTACAAATCCAGGATATCTTCTTACAAAAAGAGTCATTTCCTTGTCTATATTTTTATCAGAAGCATATACTGCCAATATTTTTCCTTTGATATTCAATTTAGAAAGATCCTCAGGTTCTGCATTTCCTGCGTATACAACCTCAGCATCCAGAGACGCATTTACAGGCTCTGCCACAAGATAATCTTTCCATAGCTTTAAACTATTATCTCCAATTTTCAGGCTGCTTTGAGGAATTACCTGATGTCTGTACATATCAAAGAACTGGAAAAAAGTACCATGATCACCCGCAGGCTTCATTCCCGCTTCCTTTGCTTTGTCGGCAAGCCACATAGAAACCTTTAATTCATCAAGGGTTCCCGCCTCACGTCCCCAAAATTGATCTGCAGCCAATTCATACATGTCTTTTTTAAGATCAGACTCCTTGATAGCTGAAACCAAGGGCTTCTTATAGCTTTGAGCATTCCCTATACTGAATATAAGAATACTCAAGATGGAAAAAATATAATTTCTATTCATCTGATTTTAATTTAAATGATTTAGTTTATCAGCAAATTGCTTTGAAAACTCTTTTCTGTCTTCTTCCAGTTTCTCTGGGTTAGAAGGTAAAACATAATTGAAGAGAATTTTATCTTCATTATCCAAAAATATAATTTCTTTTTCTTCTCCGTTTATCATCTGTGAAAATATTTCCCACATGGAAGTATCTTTTAACTTTAATAATTCAAAAAATGCTTCCGCTTTTATTTCTATTCTCTGCATGGTAACTTATATATGATGTATAATGTATTGTATAATGGGGTGCTTAAAGATTTGGAATTTAAAATTCCAGGAACTTTAATTTGAACTGGATGGCAAAATTTTCCTTGAAGTGAGGGGTGGCATAATAGCCCACTCTGTAGAATAATCCCAGATTGAAATAGCTCGAAAGGAAGTTATTCCATTCCAAACCAACCTCCTGATACAGGTGGTCCAGCTTTTTGAACTTAAACTGATGATACTCCGGATGCTTCATATCTCCAATGGTTCCACGTAATACAAAATCGAAGCTGGAAACATTGTGTCCAAAGCTTTTGAAGTAAAAAGGCAGTTTATGGGTAAAGTAATAGGCAACGAATTTATCATTATAAAACTTTCCACCCTCCAGTGTTGCAAATCCGAGGAATGAAGTAAGGTTAAAATTGAAATCCTTACCCGGAGAGGCAAGTCCGTTCATGGTAAAGTTCTTCCAGATTGGAGCTTCACCCAAAACTACACCGCCATACAATCTGAAACCTGTAGTTCCGATCGGGGTTTTAAAATTATGTACAAAAAGAGCATCGAATCGGGAGTAATTGAAACTTCCGCCTGCCATTTTATAACTTTGTTCATAGTTAAAATAAAGCTCCGGATACTTCTGATCAATCAGGGATTTTCCCTGTGGAGTCATAATGTTGGTAGAATTCGGGGAATACTTTAAGGTAAACAGGGTGTTGAAATTTTTAAATGAAGATTCACCATCTCTAAACTGGTAATCGAACTCAGCTTCTTCAATATTTCTTCTTACAGCAAGAGCAAGGGTAAGTCCGTTGGTAACATCATTCAGATAAGACAAAGATGCGCCCTTGAAGTGGAAATATTTGTCATTGTTAAGATTGTTTCCAAAGTTCATCATCCTCATTTTGAAATTCCAAAGTCGTCTGTAAAACTCTCCTGAAGCTGTCACATCATCATAAAATTCAAACCTGAAGAACGAATTTTTTCTTAATGTAGTCTTTACATCTATACCCATTCCATACTTCCATCTTCTGTCCTTTACACCATAGGCAAAATAGTAGTCAGGAGAAAAATACGGGTTAAAGTTTTCATTAATCTTAGCTTTTAATCCAAGTCTGAAACCCTCATACGAGTTATAGTTGGCAATTTCATCTACTGCAAAATCTACTGCTTTTACCCTGATTTGCCCGTTAAGCAAACCAGAAATAATCTGTGCCTTACTGTCAATTTTATATTTTTTGCCAAGGCTGTCAATTGTCTTATAGGTATTTTGTTCTCTTTCAGTAAGCGGATCTGTTCTGTATCGGTCCAGAGAATGCCCGTCAATACTTTTTACAGAGAATGTATATCCTTTGAAATCTTGGGCTTTTTCTTCAATGGGAGATTCAAAGTCAAAATATTTTGATGTGAGGAAAGCATAGGTACCAAAGCTTTTCTTGTCCTTTTTATTAACATGTTCCTTATCATCCATAGCCATTTTACCCATTTTAAGCTTGGTTTTTTCATGGGCAAGGAACCATTTGTTATTATAAAATACCCAGGTGCTGGTGATAATTCCGTCGTTCTTATTTTTACTGAAATTTTCAATTTTTTTAATTCCGTAGGTCTCCGTATCAATATAAATAGAACCGTTGTATTTTCTTTTTCTGTCCGGATTTTTGTAGTTAACTTCACGGAAACGGATCACAAAGTTTTTTCTTCCGTCAAGCTCGATAGTATCTGACAGAAAGAATCTATAGAGGCCCCTGTTTTCTGGCTTTACCTGTTCCGGAACAACATCTCTGTTACTTTGCTGAAGAGCAATCATCTCATAAACCGGCTGCTTTAAACCAGAAATCCTGTTGTCCAGAATATTGATCTTCTCCCCATATTTTTTGGAATATAAAAACTCCTGGGCTCTTTCCCAAAGGAAGAGTTTACTTTTTGCAAATATCTTTCTTGCATTGATGTTATTCAGTGAGTCTTTCTCTCTTTTTTTCTTGAAAATATTAAGGTCATTGAAATACTGATTAAACTGAGAAAGACTATCCTCGTCAATATCCATGGAGATTTTTTCGTAGGATTTATAAGCATAGGAGCCTAAGCTTTTTGGAGAGTTCTCGTTAAATAATTTGTTGACCTTTTTAAGGATTTCCAGTGCTCTTGGATCACTTTTATCTTCAATTATAACTGCTTCGATGGCTGTCGTCTTTGATGACTTTTTGGTAAGAGAAACCTCCATGCTGCTTTCCACAGATGTTGTTTCCCTTTTATAGGATTCCGCTTCGACTTCTATATTCCTGCATGCTGTTTTAAACTCTAAAATCCCTTGTACATTGGTGTAGCCAAGGATTTTATCATCACAGAAAACCTTAGCATTAGACACAGGTTTTTGATTGGTGTCATCCACAACTTTTATTTTCAGTTGCGAATAACCCAAAAAATAGATCAGGAAAAATAATAATTGTAAACCCCTTTTCATGTAAAAAAACTATGTCAAAATTAATGATATTTATTCTTGTATAAAAGTTTTTTAACAGAGTATAACATTGATTTAATCTAATGAGTAAATGGATGTTCCCTACAGAATGAAGATTAAGCTTACGGTGTAGATTGTGTTTCTGAAATTCTTTGAAATTTCCAATAAAAAAACTCCTGAACAAATTAAATTCAGGAGTTTTCTATATTTTGAAATATCTTTTAAATATTCAGTGCTTTTTGATAAGCATTTTCCAATCCGGAAAGGTTTTTACCCCCTGCAGTTGCAAAGCCTGGGTTTCCACCGCCACCGCCTTGGATTTCTTTTGCCAGATCTTTTACAATAGCTCCAGCCTGATAATCTGCTGCCAGATCATCAGAAACTCCTACAGTAATCATTGGTTTCCCATCTGCATCAGAAAGAATGATCGTTACCGAAGTTGGGATCTCTCTTTTCAATTGGAATACAATATCCTTAACAGAACCAGCATCCAAGGAAGTCTTCTTCACCAGCAATTGTTTGTTGCCTTTCTGCTCATAAGCAGTCTTCCAATCACCGATTTCTCCTTTTGCTTTTTCCTTTTTAAGGGCATCTACTTCAGCTTTTAATGAAGCATTTTCCTCAATAAGTTTTTCAATAGATCTTACTACATCTTTAGATTTCAGCAATTGTGAAAGTTCAATAATCTGCTTTTCAAGATTATTAAAGTACTCTTCAGATTTATCACCTGAAATTGCTTCAATTCTTCTGATTCCTGCCGCAGCAGAACTTTCAGATGTAATTTTGAAATGACCGATTTCGCTGGTATTTTTTACGTGAGTTCCTCCGCAAAGTTCTCTAGAACTCCCAAACTGGATCATTCTCACACTGTCACCATATTTTTCTCCAAATAAAGCCATTGCCCCTTTTTCTAGAGCCTCCTGAATAGGAATATTTCTGAACTCCTGTAAAGCAATGCTTTCTTTGATCTTATGATTTACTTTTTCTTCAATTAAAGCCAATTCTTCCTCAGTCATTTTATTGAAGTGAGAGAAGTCGAAACGAAGATAATCAGGACCTACGTAAGAACCTTTCTGTTCAACGTGTGTTCCTAAAACATCTCTTAATGCCTCGTGTAAAAGGTGAGTTACAGAGTGGTTGGCCTGAGAGTTCTTTCTGTCTGTAGCATCTGCTTTAGCATAGAAAACTGCTCCTGCATCCTTTGGAAGACCATTAATCAATGAAACGATTAATCCGTTTTCCTTTTTGGTTTCCAGTACTTCAAAGCTTTCTGAAGCATTTTCCAGAATACCTTTGTCTCCAACCTGTCCACCTCCTTCAGGGTAGAATGGAGAGCTGCTCAGTACCACCTGATAAAATTCTCCGTCTTTGTTTTCTACCTTTCTGTATCTTGTAATATACGTTTCAGATTCAATCTGGTCATATCCTACGAATGATTCCGGTTTCTCTTCTAAAACTACCCAGTCATAAACCTTTTGAGCAGAATCTGACTTGGAACGTTGCTTTTGCTTTTCCATTTCAGCCTTGAATCCTTCCTCATCAATGGTTAATCCCTTTTCCTCAGCAATAATTCTTGTTAAGTCATCCGGGAAACCATAAGTATCATATAGTTCAAAAACTTCTTCACTTGGTAATACCTTTAGATTATCAGCAATGGTTTGTTGAATTAATTTTTCAACTCTGATCAATCCGTTTTCAATGGTTTTTAAGAAAGACTCCTCTTCACTTTTAATAACTTCAGAAACCAGTTTTCCTTGTTTTTCAAGTTCAGGGAAAACAGCCCCCATTTGTTCCTGTAAAACAGCAACCAATTGATAAAGGAAAGGTTCTTTCATTCCAAGGAATCTGTAAGAATAAGAAATACCTCTTCTTAAAATTCTTCTGATCACATAACCTGCCCCTCCGTTAGAAGGAAGCTGTCCGTCTGCAATAGCAAAAGAAACTGCTCTGATGTGGTCTACCACAACACGGATGGCAATATCTTTTTCATCTTCTAAAATTCCAGTATATTTTTTACCTGAAAGTTCCTCAACTTTAGAAATAAGCGGAGTGAAAACATCTGTATCATAGTTGGAAGATTTTCCTTGAAGTGCCATACAAAGACGCTCAAAGCCCATTCCTGTATCTACGTGTTGAGCCGGAAGTTTTTCCAGAGACTTATCAGCCTTTCTGTTGAATTCCATGAAAACCAGATTCCATACCTCAACAACCTGAGGGTGGTCATTATTCACTAATTCAAGTCCTGAAACTTGAGCTTTTTCTTCAGGTGTTCTTAGGTCAATATGGATTTCTGAACATGGCCCGCATGGTCCACTTTCACCCATTTCCCAGAAATTATCCTTTTTATTTCCGTTGATGATTCTGTCCTCAGAAATGTGAGACTTCCAGAAATCATACGCGTCCTGATCTCTGTCAAGATTTTCAGAAGCATCTCCTTCAAAAATCGTTACATATAAATTTTCTTTTGGAATTCCGTATACTTCAGTCAGTAATTCCCAGGCAAAAGCAATAGCCTCTTTTTTGAAGTAATCCCCGAAAGACCAGTTTCCTAACATTTCAAACATGGTGTGGTGGTAAGTATCTCTACCTACATCATCCAAATCATTGTGCTTTCCTGAAACTCTCAGACACTTCTGTGTATCGGCAATTCTTGGGGCCGTAGGCGTTTTGTAGCCTAGGAAGAAATCCTTGAACTGCGTCATTCCGGAGTTGGAAAACATAAGGGTAGGGTCGTCTTTCAGCACAATAGGAGCCGAAGGAACGATAAGGTGCTCCTTACTTTTAAAATAGTCTAAAAATTTTTGACGTATCTCTTGTGATGTCATAGTATTGCTTTTGCTTTTTTTTAATATCAAATTTTGATAAGATGCAAATTTAAGATTTTTAGGTGATTTAATATCCAATATTATATATTTTCAAGGATGTTTTATCAAATGTCAGACATAATATTGGCTATAATTTCGATTTGTCCTTTTTAAAATGTGGTAGGATGAAGAATAAATTGATCATTTGAGATAAGTCATACTCAAAAATGACAATTAAAATAGGACGTTAAAATTTTATGGGATATAAAGTACGTGCTTTATCCCACAGTAATAATTGTTCCTTTCCATTTAACTTATTATCTTCGCTATGATCTGAATAAGATAAAAATATCCTCTCATAATGAAAAATGAAATCCTGAAAAGCTGGATCGATCAATATTCCGGACCTCTTTTGAAAAAGGCCCTGTACCTGCTTTCGAATAAGGAGGATGCTCAGGATGTTGTTCAGGATGTCTTTATCGCTGCATTTTCAAGCTATGACTCATTTGAGGGGAAAAGCCAGCCTTTAACCTGGTTGATGGCTATCCTTAATAGAAAAATTGCTGATTTCTACCGAAATAAATATAAATCAGAACCCACTATAAAGCTAGATCATTTCTTTGATGAAACAGGATCGTGGAAAAATAAAGATGTTATCAATGACTGGAATGTTTCAACAGAATCTGAACTTTTGGATAATCAGGAATTCAACAAAACACTTGAAGAATGTATTGAAGAATTGCCTGCTAGATGGAAGATTTTATTGAAAATGTATTACCTGGAAGAAAAAAAAGCACCCGAAGTGAGTCAGGAATTGAATGTTTCTACGACTAACCTTTGGAAGATTCTTCAACGAAGCCGGGTACAGCTTAGAGAGTGTCTGGAGTTTAACTGGTTTTCAAGATTATAATTACAATGTTAAAAAAAATATTACATACCCTATTTTTACCATGCAGCGAAGCAACTTTGCTCATGGAAAAACGAAATGCCGGATCTATTTCTGCCAAAGAAAACAGAAAGTTGGGTGCCCATTTAATGATTTGTAAATGGTGCAGGATGTATAATGAAAAACTGGCCCTATTGGATAAGGTCTTTAAAAAGACGCTTGCTCAGAAGACTGTTGAAATTAATGAGTCTGAAATTCAGGATTTTAAAAATAAAATGATTGAAAAATTAAATTTTTAAGAAAATTTTTGTCAGGATTTTGAAATAGCCCCGACTATACTTTTGAAAACAATAAAAGTATTAATTCAAAATCTTAAAAAAATGGTCGGAACAACAAATACAACTGGTAAAAATCAATCAACGTACAAACTGGGATATTACATTTCCCTCTTCGGAGCTGCTCTTATTTTGCTCTGGATTGGTATTTTCAAATTTACTCCCACTGAAGCTGCCGCTATAAAACCTTTGGTTGAAAACCATTTCTTAACTTTTTTCGTATATAAGATTATGAGCGTTCAGGCTATGTCAAATCTTATCGGAACGATAGAAATTATCATTGCCTTACTACTCATATTTAGTGCGAAATTTGCTGTACTGAAAAAGTATGCAGGGATAGGAATGATTGTAACTTTTCTAGTGACTTTAAGCTATTTATTTACAACACCGGGAATGTGGAAAGTAGTAGATGGAGTGCCGGTCACAGACTTTTTTATATTGAAAGACCTTATGCTTTTAGGATTTGGATTAATGATTGTTCAAAATAATAAATAATGAATAAAAAGCTAAATATGAAAAATATATTAATAGTACTCGGAATTATACTGGGTATCGCAGTTTTTGCTGCAGAATCCGGGCTTTTTAAAAAGAACAAGCCCAATGAAGTAGAGATAAAGAAAGAAAAACAAGAAATTATGGATAATAAAAACATCAGAGAGATTTATTTTGCCGGTGGATGCTTCTGGGGAACAGAACATTTCTTTCAACAGATTCGTGGAGTTGTAGGAACAGAAGTTGGTTATGCAAACGGAAATACTCAAAATCCTACCTACGAGGAAGTGGTAAGTCATACAACAGGTTTTGCAGAAACTGTAAAAGTGAAGTATGATCCAGAGCAAGTAGATCTGAAACTTTTGATTGACCTATATTTTAAAACGATTGATCCTACAAGCAAAGATCAGCAAGGAAATGACCGCGGAAACCAATATAGAACAGGTATTTATTTTACAGATAAAAATGATGAAGCTGTTGTAAAAGGAGAAGTTCAGACGCTGGCTAAAAATTACAATAAGCCGTTAATGGTAGAGACTGTTTCTTTGAAAAATTTCTACAAGGCAGAAGATTATCATCAGGATTATTTGGATAAAAACCCAGGAGGTTACTGTCATATTGAACCAGGCCTTTTTGAAATGGCGAAAAAAGCTAACCCGCTTCCAAAGGCAACAAACTATCAGAAGCCGGATAAAAAAGTTTTAAAGGAAAAATTAAGTGCAGAACAATATAATGTAACTCAGGAAAACGGAACAGAAAGACCTTTCCAAAATGAGTACTGGGACGAAACAAGAGAAGGAATTTATGTGGATATTACCACAGGCGAACCTTTATTTATATCAACAGACAAATTTGAATCAGGTTGTGGATGGCCAAGCTTTTCAAAACCTATTACAAAAAGCATGATTGATGAAAAATTGGATCGTACGCATGGAATGACCAGAGTAGAGGTGAGAAGTAAAATTGGAGATGCTCACTTAGGACATGTTTTTACAGATGGACCCGAGGATAAAGGCGGACTTCGTTACTGTATCAATAGTGCTTCTCTGAAGTTTGTTCCAAAAGCTGAAATGGATAAAAAAGGATACGGAAAATATCTTCCGTTGTTAGATAAAAAGTAATTTGAAAGGAAGGCTGCCATTTGGCAGCCTTTTTATTTTGAATTAATGATGCATTTGAAATCGTTCTTTAATGCTGAACATAGAGATATTTAGAAATATCAGAAATGCAAAAATAATGTAATATGTATCTTTTGGAAAGACTGTAAATGTATTGAAGATTTTCCCATAAATAGAAGATTCAAAAGTATCAGCGCTTATTACCGTTGAAGATATTATATCGTTACAAAGTAAACATTCATATTCGAGAGGTTTAGCATTGGGGTTAACATAGCTATAAACGGCAAAAATATGTCCTGTTTTTTCAATATCAACCGCATATTGTTCTTGTTTGGCGATATGCAGATCATTCAAAATAGATACAAAGTCACCATACGTATTATTTTGACTTAAAATAAACTCAATACCAGATTCTTTCTCGTTTCTTTTTTGAATGTTTTTCAGTTCTGAAACATATAATTTTGAATTTTGTTTAGCTGTACCGGATTCTATTTTGATCCTTTTGTAATTCCAGTTTCTTGCAGGTTCAAAAGTATACATGTCATTGCTTTTGTCTTCCTTTAATTTTGCAGGAAGTCCTATATCTATTACTGAAACATTTATTTCGTTAAATTTTTGATTCCCATAATACCATAATAACAGAGGAATCAATATTGCGCTCATCAACCCGGGTACATAATATATTTTTCTCATGGATAGGTTTTGACGATACCGAATGAAAATTTTAAGCCAAAAAAAGTGATCCGAAACGAACCACTTTAAAAATAATCTTTCAATTTTTAACATTGAAGTCTACCAATCTCTTTTTTTCAAAATCCAGTATGACCCGAATATGAAAACAGCAGACCATACCAGACATGCGATAAGGCTTTCTGTAGGGTAGTGGAACTCATACTTTACGCCCATCATTTTAGCCATATTTAATCTCATTATCGGATTAGGAATAAGACTGGACATACTTTCCAATGGTAAAAGATGTGTTATAAAAAAGTCATTCTGAAGAATATCATTCCTTTGTGGACCCTGTACCCCTTTTACTTTTGAAAAAACTTCAACTGCTGTTAAAATTCCCTCACCAATCCAGAAAACAAAAAGGGCAAGAAATACAAAGATTGATTTTCTCAACAAAATGGAAAGAAACATTAGAAAGCAGAAGAACGTAAATAACTTAACCAGATAATTTCCAATAAAGAAAATCTCTGAAAAAACCTTTGTGGATTCTGTTGTATTCGAATATTGATATCCCAGAAATAGAGTGATACCCAATACAATTACGGTAGAAACAATTGTGAAAATGCTTATTGTCAGCAATTTTGAAATGATAAATTCCTGTCTGCTCAATCCATCAATCGTATTCTGCTTGAACATGCGATTACTAAATTCCTGTGAAATGGAGAAAACAATAATCAATCCCAGAAAAATTTTCAATAAAGCAACAATCCATGTGGTAAAGTTCCAGATTTCCGGAAAATTATAAATTCCTTGTTCCTTTAAGTTAATCGTTCCTCCGAAAAGATCAAAATCAACCAATCCGATGAAAAGTAAAGCAATAAGGATAGCAAAATATAATATTGTAAAAACTTTGAACGGTTTGTAGTTCAGGTTTTTGTAGTATTCTAGTTTTAATAATTTTATCATGACTAATTGGTGTTTTTTACAAGTTCAAGGAATTGAGATTCAAGAGATAATTTTTTCTTGGTCAAATGGGAAAGATAGATTCCTCTCTCAGCCAGTTTTTGATTCATCGCCGAAGCGGAAATTGAAGCATCATCACGGATCTGTGCTTTGATAAGATCACCGTCCTGATTGATGGAAGAGAACCATTGAAGCTCATTTAATGTATTTAAAAGCAATGTATTGTTATCTGCTTTTAATTCAAAATATCCATTGTTGGAAGTCATTTCGTCCACTCTTCCACAGTAGATAGAATTTCCTTCTTTTAGTACAATTACATGGCTGCAGATTTTTTCAATTTCATCCAAAAGGTGACTGGCAATGATAATTGTGATTCCTTGCTTTGCAATATCGTTGATGATTTCTCTGATCTGAATAATTCCTTCAGGATCCAATCCGTTTGTCGGTTCATCCAATATCAATACTTCCGGGTTATTCAGTAGGGCAGAAGCAATGGCCAGACGTTGTTTCATTCCCAAAGAAAAGGTTTTGAAAGTATCTTTTTTCCTTTCGTACAGGTTAACGATCTTCAGAACTTCATCAATCCTTGAATAAGAGGCATTTTTAATTTCTGCCACAATTTTAAGGTTTGTTTCGGCACTTAAATAAGGATAGAAGTTGGGCTGTTCAATAATAGCTCCAATCCTTTTTAAAGTTTCTGAATCTGTACCTTTTTTACCAAACCAGAACCAATCTCCGCTGGTAGGATTGATCGTTGATAGCAACATCCCAAAAGTAGTAGATTTCCCGCTTCCGTTGGGACCAAGAAGGCCATATACATTTCCTTTTTCGACATCAAAAGAGATATTGTTGACTACAACTCTTTTAAATTTTTTTGTCAAATTTTTTACTGATAAAATCTTTTCCATGTAATTTGTTTTACATAGTAGTAGTCTATCTAAACTAGATATTGTTACAAAATTATCATAAATCAATATAAATTTAAATGTAAATACATTAAATTTGATAGAACTAATAGGGAATTATGAAGTTAATCGAACTCGCAGAAGAACTCAATGTTTCTGCAGAAGCCATAAAGCAGTTTATACAGGATTTCGACCTAGAATTGGTAGATTGCGTTAGTACAAACTTTGATGTAAAGGAAGATTTTGAAAAATTTGCCCGTGAAAATGTAGATTTTTTAAGATTATATGAAAAGGATCTGGATAAGAATAAGACCTTGGAACAGATTGCGGAAGTAATTAACCAGCCTAAAGACAAAGTAGAAAAAGCCATAAAAGATAACAATCCTAATATCTTCGACAATGGTTTTTTCAAATCTTCTATTTCAAGTTATGGTATCGATAATAAGATGGGAGGGAACTATAAGTTCGTATATGACTACTTTGGCCATAAGACCCGTTTACAGCAAAGAGATTTTATAGGATACAGAGACTTATTTTTCTATACTTCTGCAGTATTAGAACCATTTTTAAATCCCCAGCAGATCAAGGATTGGGGAATCAATAAACCCGCAGGAATTATTTTATATGGACCTCCGGGAAGTGGAAAGATTTTTTGGGCCAATAAAATTGCTGAAATTATAGGATATCAGTTTAAAGAAGTTAAGAAACACTATTTGGGAACTTCATTTATTGATGGAAATGAAATTAATTTTAGTGACTTTCTACAAACCATGATGAAAGAAAATAAAATGCTGCTTTTCCTTGAAGATTTTGATGAAATTATGATGCAGAGAAAAGCGGAAACAGATATTGCTTCTTGCAATCTTGAGGCTCAGGAGCTGATTCTTCATTACATTGGTAAGTTTGAAAAAGAAGGAGTACTAATGGTAGGTTCTGCCAACTCTGTTTCAGAAATTGATGAAGAAATTCTGGCGCCGGGAAGATTTGATGTGATGATTCCCATATTCCCGCCCAATGCTTCAGAACGCTCCGAGATTATCTTATATGCAATGACGAGAGGGCTTGAAGAAGATTCCTTACTTTACAAGATTCTTAAAAATAATAAAGCAGATAAACTTCCTTTCTGGCATGACGTTTCTTCAAGAATGAAAGCTTTTAGCAACACCATGCTGATTGACTTTACCCAAAGTTTAAAGAAACGTATTAAAAATCTCTACCAAAGAACGCGAAATGAAAAGCTTAAAATTGACAAGAATCTTTTGAATGGAGCTTTAAGAGATGCCACAGCAAAGCTTACTGAAGAATATCTGGATCAGGTAGCAAGATTTCTGGCTGATGCAATCATTAATAATTTTGAAGAATTTCATTTTAGAATTCAGGCATTGAAAAGTGAATTGGAGACCTATAAAATCGTTGAAGAACCAAGGCGCGCCATTGGATTCCATCATAATGGAGAAAAAGAAGAGTAACTTTCAGGGTTTGAAGATAGAAATGCTCTATTTTTAGATTCTTATCTCTTTTGCATGATCAAATACTTTTTACACTGTACAAAAAAACACTCATGATCAGTATCTGGGAACAGGAAACCTTTTACCGTAAAAGAGATATCGTCATCATAGGGGCTGGTTTTACCGGACTTTGGACTGCCATATCTATCAAAGAGAAATACCCCGAAAAGTCTGTATTGATTATAGAACGGAATACAATTCCATTGGGAGCTTCAACGAGGAATGCCGGATTTGCCTGCTTTGGGAGCCTTACAGAAGTTATTGCAGATTCCCAAAATATGGGTTGGGAAAAAACATTGGATCTTGTTCAGATGAGGTTTGATGGACTTCAAAAGATTAGACACTATTTTAAAAGTGATGAAATAGATTTTGAACTCAGCGGTGGTTATGAAATATTGAATAATGAGCAACCTTTGTTACATCTGGATGAGGTGAATGTTCAATTGAAATCTATAACAGGGCTACAGCAGACATATACCTTGAAACAGAATAAAATAAAGAACTTTGGACTAGGAAAATCTCAGTTTTTAATTGAAAACCCTTGTGAGGGAAGTTTGCACTCGGGGAAGTTATTACAGAAACTTACAGAGAAGTGTCATGAGCTGAAGATTGAGTTTTTATTAGGAACAGAGGTGAAGAAAATTGAGGAGAGCTCAGGCGAGGTTGAAATTTATCTATCGGAAGATCTTTCTGTAAAAGCTGATGCGCTGGTACATTGCACTAATGCCTTCAGTTCAAAATTTCTTGAGAATGAAAATATAATTCCTGCTCGCGGACAGATCTTATTGACCGAACCTATAGAAAATTTAAAATTAAAAGGAACTTTCCATTACGATGAGGGGTTTTATTACTTTAGAAATTTAGGAAATAGAATATTACTAGGTGGTGGACGAAATCAGGATTTTAAAACTGAAGAAACTACAGCCTTTGAAACCACAGAATTTCTCCAAAATCATTTAGAAACTTTTTTACAAGAAGTTGTTCTGCCAGATTATGAATTCAAGATTGCCCTCCGTTGGTCCGGAATCATGGCTATGGGTACAGAAAAAACACCCATCGTAAAACAGGTTTCAGAAAAACAGTTTTGTGCGGTAAGACTTTCAGGAATGGGAGTTGCCTTAGCTCCAAAGATTGGTGAGTTGGTCGCAGAAATGATCTGATAAATGATAAAACTAAATAAAAAACTATGAGTAGCTATAAATACACAATATGGTTTTCTATATTAACAATTCCTCTTGGGTTTATTACAATCCTTGCAGGAGGAGGAGGACACGGGACCTATTTTCCTATACTGGCTATCTTTCCTTTTAGCTTGCTAGGAACATTTTTTAATGAAAAAATATCTTTATTTATTGGAATAGTACAGTTACCTGTTTATGGTTTTTTAATGGATAAATTTAGTACAAAAAAAGCCTTTCCTATTATTATTGCAGTACATGTTATATGTATGTATATTACCTTTATGTTGAGAAGAGAATACTTTTTTAGCTAATTCTTCCGAATTGAACTCAGATCTGTAAAGACCATAAGTATAAAGGAAAAATACTCTTTTTTCTCTAAATCAAATTCTACGCCTTAATAAAACTCAAAACTCTCTACTCTAAAAGAATTCCTTATTTTTGTAAAAAAGAAAAACTCGTGATTAACAACGACCAGATAAAAGAAGTTCAATCCAGGATTGAAGACCTACATAGATACCTTCAGATTGAAAAAAAGAAGATAGAAATAGCCAACGATGATGAAAAAACAGCAGCTCCTGAATTTTGGGATAATCCTAAGACTGCAGAAGCTTTTCTGAAGCAGCTTCGATCCAAGAAAAAATGGGTGGAGGGTTATGATGAAATTCAGACACAGTTTGAAGACCTACAGGTTTTAGTTGATTTTGCTAAAGAAGATCCTGATTCTGAAAAAGAGTTGGATGAAACTTTTCCACAGCTGGTTGAAAAAATCGAGGATCTTGAATTTAAGAATATGCTTTCCAACGAGGGAGATGAGCTTTCGGCTGTTCTTCAGATCACTGCAGGAGCAGGAGGTACAGAAAGTTGTGACTGGGCATCTATGCTGATGAGAATGTACACAATGTGGGCAGAAAAGCAAGGCTATAAGATCCGTGAACTGAATTTTCAGGAAGGTGAGGTAGCCGGAGTGAAGACGGTTACTCTTGAAATTGAAGGTGAATATGCCTTTGGATACCTGAAAGGGGAGAATGGAGTACACCGTTTGGTAAGAATTTCACCTTTTGACAGTAACGCTAAACGTCATACCAGCTTTGTTTCTGTATATGTTTATCCATTGGTGGATGATACCATTGAAATTAATATTAACCCTGCCGATATATCATTTGAAACAATGAGGTCTTCCGGAGCAGGAGGGCAGAACGTAAACAAGGTTGAAACCGCTGTACGTCTTCGTCACGCACCTACAGGAATTATCATTGAAAACTCAGAATCCCGTTCACAGCTTCAGAATAAAGAGAAAGCAATGCAGCTCCTTCGTTCCAGATTATACGAAATGGAATTGGAAGAGCGTATGAGGGCCAGAAATGAAATTGAAGCCAATAAAATGAAGATCGAGTGGGGAAGTCAAATCAGAAATTATGTGATGCACCCATACAAATTGGTAAAAGATGTACGCTCAGGCCATGAAACATCAGATGTGGATGCGGTGATGAACGGAAATATCACCCCTTTCCTGAAAGCTTTTCTAATGGCAGATGGTACTGCAGTTTCCGATGATGATATGGAGCTATAAAATATCATATGATTTTTAGTTAAAATCTTATAATTAATTTTTGTTTCAGACATTTTAGACTTATTTTTGTTGTTCATCGATATATATGGAAGATTTCAATAGCTGGAAGGATTTATTAAACCCGGAGTTTTATATTAAAATGGGAGGGTTTTGGCTTATTTTGTTCATTGTTTTTGCTGAAACAGGTCTTTTTGTAGGATTTTTTCTACCAGGAGATTCATTATTGTTTGTTTCAGGAATTTATGCCGTTGAAATCATCAAAGAGACTTTTGGCTCCACTGGGAGCGATTTCTTAGATACAACACTTTTAGCTTCCGGAGTAGCTCTGGCTGCTATTATAGGAAATGAAGTAGGTTACTATTTTGGACGTAAAGCAGGTCCGGCTTTATATAAAAGGCCAGATTCAATGCTTTTTAAGAAAAAATATCTGTATCAGGCTCATGATTTCTTTGAAAAACATGGTGCATTAGCTATTATTATGGCTAGGTTTTTACCTGTTGTAAGAACGTTTACCCCCATTGTTGCAGGAATTGTAAAAATGGATAAGAAAGAATTTCTAAGGGATAATGTTATCGGAGCAATCCTGTGGTCATTCATTTTGATTTTTGCAGGACATTACCTTGATAAATTATTCATGGAGCAATTTGGAATCAACTTAAAAGAGAAATTGGAGTATATCATCATTGTGATTGTATTGGTAACAACACTTCCGGTGATCATCAAATTTGTTTTTGGTAAAAAAGAAGACTTTTCCAAGTATGAAAACAATGATTCTGACCCAGAATAAGAATCAATAGAAATATAAAAAATAACCTGCTTTTTAGTAGGTTATTTTTTTATCCATTCCAGAATATTCGGATAGATAATACTATCTCTTTTTGTTTTACTGAAAAACCTTGGAACATGGCCTGTTTTCTCCATAAAGATAAACCTATGGGGAACATTCATGTGGGTGAGCGCAGAGTCCATTGCCTGCCCCTGATGATGGTTAACAAGGAAATCATTGTTGCCCTGAAATAATAGGGTAGGAACATTGGTGATGTTGGCAATAGGGCTGGCTTCCTTGAAAGCTTCAGAAATATTTTTACGATCAAACTTAGCTCCCACCACTTTTTGAAAAGTAGGAGAAGTATATTTAGAATAAAATGAATTCAGATATTCTGAGCTGTAAAAATCTGTAGGCCCACTTAGAGAAATGATTTTTTTGATCTGATCAGGATGCTGGTATCCATATAATAAAGCAAGATGTCCACCGGCACTTTCACCCAAAAGGACATAATTATTAGGTTGTAGTTCTGCTTTTTCAGCCAGAGAATTAAACTTTTCGATGACTAAACCAATATCTTCCAGTTGCTGCTTATAGGTAATGTTGCCCTTCTTAGATACCAATCGGTAGTTCATGTTGATACTGGGAATCTTATTTTCAAAAAGCATTTTCTGGATTTGAATCATATGTTCCTTTTTCCCAAGTGTCCAGGCTCCACCATGTACAATCAGAACAACGGGAGAGTCTTCGGAATAATCTTTTGGAAGGAAGACATCCATTTTTTGTCTTTTATGCTCTCCATATTTTAAGTTATAGATTTTTTGCTGGCCACCTGGTCCTACCCAAACCCTGAATTTCGTATTGCAAGACTGCAACAGGAAACTGAAGCATCCCATAGCGAAAAAATGATATCTGAGAATGAGCTTTTTCATAAATTAGAACCGAAAACAGTAGCTTTAAAAAGATTCTTTATAGAGTGCATCTGCATAATTAGACAAAGATTGGTTGTATCTGGGTAAATGTAGAGAAATTGCTTTTAAGGTTAATGATAATGCTTCTTTATATTCTCCTGCTGAAGAAAGGGAAAGCGCTAAAAAAGAGTCTACTGCATCGTTCAGTTCATCTGAATAATTTGCTTTTTCTTCTCTTAAAATATGGATGCTTTCTTCTATTTTTCCATTATTTCTTAATGTACTTGCCAGTTGGATTCTTGCTCTCCTTCTTCGTAAACCGGATAATCCATGAGCCAATGCAGATCTGTATAAAGGTTCAGCTTGCTTTTCATGTCCGGTTGAGTCAAAAGTACAGGCCATTTCAAAATCAGCAATAGCTTGTGAGCCTTTAAATAATGTGATATGGTCTTTGATTTGTTGAATAAATTCTTCATTGCTTATTGTTCCAAGCTTCTGCCAAATCCTCTGTAGTTGGATTTCCCAGTTTTCATCCATGATATAATTTTAAACAAAGATATAAAATATTGAAAGCGAAGTATTGCTTTACAATTCTTAAAATAATTGTCGTGCTATGAATCATAAAATGGAATTAAATATTTATTTTTGTTGAACTTAACAAAGATTAAAAAAAAATTAAAATATGGCATCAGGCTTTTTTGCAATTTTAGATGATATTGCAGCATTAATGGATGATGTAGCAGTTACCAGTAAAATAGCTACACAGAAAACAGCAGGGATCTTGGGAGATGACCTGGCTGTAAATGCAGAAAAGGCCACTGGCTTTCTTTCTTCCAGAGAACTTCCTGTTTTGTGGGCAATCACAAAAGGTTCCTTTATCAATAAGCTTATTATTCTTCCCATTGCTTTCCTACTCAATTGGCTTTACAAACCAGCTATTGAGATGATTCTTATTTTGGGAGGTCTATATCTAGCCTTTGAAGGAGTGGAAAAAATCATTGAATTTCTGTTTCATCGTTCTAAAAAAGGACATGAAGTAGTGAAAGAAAGCACTGAAGATGAGGATTCTGAAGTTTCTGAGAAAACAAAAATAAATTCAGCAATCAGAACAGATTTTATCCTTTCCATTGAAATTGTAATTATTGCATTGGGGACGGTAATTCAGGAAAATCACCCACTTCTTACACAAATTCTTACTGTGACCTTTGTTTCATTTATTGCTACAGTAGGGGTTTATGGAATTGTTGCACTTATTGTGAGAATGGATGATGCAGGTTTTAAATTAATCAAAAAAAGCCACGACAAGGGATTCTTTTCCATGTTGGGACATTTATTGGTAAAAGCTTTGCCAATAATTATTAAGATTTTAGGAGTAGTAGGAACCATCGCTCTTATCTTGGTTTCTGGAGGAATTTTTGCTCATAATATTCATTATTTACACGAATTGTTACCAACATGGCCTGGTATGCTTAAAGAATTTACATTCGGTATTGTAGGAGGCCTTGGTGCAGTTGCTTTGTTTACAATTGGTAAAGCAATATATTCATTAGCTACAAAAAAATAAGTTATACTTTGAATCATAAAAAATCCTGTACTTGAAAAATAGTACAGGATTTTTATTTGGTTGATTATTTTACTTCATATTAGCTTTGATCAGTTCAATTGCTGTGATAACTTTTGACCCAAACATATCCTTTGCCCAAGACTCGGGAGCTTTTAATCGCTCCAAAATTAAAAAAAGAACAAAGCCTTCGTCCTGTGACCACCATTTTTTATTTCGTCTAACACCAGCCATAGCGATGCTCTTTTCAATTTTTCCACCTTTAGGATGGATTAGCCACAAATACATGGAATATTGCCCCAGACCTTCCATGGTAAGGAAAAGGTCATCAATCTCTTTTAGTCCTTGATATTTGTCTTTAAAATAATTTGTCTGTCTTTGGTTAATGAAATTTAGCCCGTTTAAAAGTTGTTCCTTGTTCAACTCTTTATCAATAATACTGGTATAAAGACTATTTATTTCTGAGTGATACAGATCAAGATAATCTTTATTTTCACTAAAAATAGCCTGTATCATATCATCGTTAAAAGAAACTCCAAAGCTATTTTGTTTCTCATATTGTGTCATTTTATTGCCGAAGCTTTGCATTTGCTGAGAATGGGAAAACTCGTGAATGAACACTCCCGTAGTTAAATTATCTAATCCTAGTTCCTTGCTTTCAACCCCTGCTTTTTTCCAGAAACTAGGTAAGGGCATTACAAAAAATGACTGATGTTTATCTGTTGGGATTTCTGCCGCAAATGACATAATTCCTACAGGAACAGATGATTTATCCGGTAATGTGAGTGTGTTATGGTGAGGAGCCCTTTTCCAATTCAGTTTCAAATTTAAAAGATTATAACCCTTTATTAATTTACCTTTAGGAATAGTAACTGAAGAAGTGGAATATACATAGGTATCATCAAAAAATACAAATTGTACAGGCTGAAGTGTATCAATTTTATAAAGGTCTTTGTAAACCAATGACCATGCACAAAACCATTGTTTGATTACAGTATCAAATTCTTTGTTATTATTTTGCTGTCCAAATGCTTTTAATGGAATCGTAAAAAACATTAAAAAAAATACTATTCTTTTCATTTTGGAACTTTTAATAAAGAACTAATATATAAATTGATACAATAAAAAAGAGACCCTAAGGCCTCTTTATATTAATTGAATAAATCTTTTACTTTATCAAAAAAAGTTTTTTCCTTTCCGGATGGTTCTGCAACCATTTCTCCGCTGGACATCTGCTTTTCAAAGAAGTCTTTTTGCTCCTTGTTAAGCTTCTGTGGAGTCCAGACATTGATATGAATAAACATGTCTCCTTTTCCATAACTGTCGATGCTTGGAAGTCCTTTTCCGGCAAGTCTTAAGATCTTTCCGGATTGTGTTCCCGGATCAACAGTGATTTTCACTTTTCCACCAACGGTAGGAATCTCTTTTTTAGTTCCTAAAGCAGCTTCAGCAAATGAAATATAGAGTTCTTGGTGAAGATTATCGCCTTCTCTCTTGATTGTTTGATCTACTTCCTCTTCAATGATTACCAATAAGTCACCTGGAGTTCCACCAAATGGAGCATCATTTCCTTTTCCTCTTACATTAAGCTGGATTCCGTCTCTTGCTCCGGCAGGAATATTAATTGTGATTTCCTCTTCATCTTTCACAAGACCCTGTGCATTAGCTCCTGTAGGAATTTTATCAGCAACCTTTCCAATTCCCTGGCAAGTACCACAAGTGGTTTGGGTTTGCATTTGACCGAACATGGTATTCATTACTTTAAGCTGAACACCAGATCCATTACAGGTAGGGCAGGTTTTTGAAGTGGCTCCTTCCGCCATCTTCATTTTTTTAACCTTAATGGTTTTGTGAGTTCCGTTGACCATTTCCTCAAGGTTCAGCTTGATTCTGATTCTTAAATTAGAACCTCTTACCTGCTGGCGACCACCGCCACCGCCACCGAATCCTCCGAAACCACCACCGAAAATATCTCCAAACTGACTGAAAATATCTTCCATGTTCATTCCACCTCCGAAGCCACCGCCTCCGAAACCTCCATTTCCTCCCATTCCGGCATGTCCGAACTGGTCATATCTGGCACGTTTCTGATCGTCGCTTAGTACTTCATAAGCTTCAGCAGCTTCTTTGAATTTTTCCTCAGCCTCCTTATCTCCTGGATTTTTATCCGGGTGAAATTTGATGGCCATTTTTCGGTATGCTTTTTTTATTTCGTCGGCCGATGCAGATTTGCTGATCTCAAGAACCTCGTAATAATCTCTTTTTGACATGACTTTCTATTCTATAATTGATGATCGATAAATGATAAAAGATATTTAAAATTTAGTAATAAAAGTATAGCGGTCTATCCATTATCACTCATCATTTATCATTAATAATATTAGTTTCCTGTTACTACTTTTGCAAAACGGATTACTTTATCACTTAAAGTATATCCTGTTTCAATAACATCTACGATTTTCCCTTTTAGATCCTCCGATGGAGCAGGGATTTGAGTGATAGCTTCATGGAAATCTACGTTGAAACTGTCTCCAGCTCTCACTTCCATTGGTTTTAAGCCTTTTTCGGTAAGTTTATTTTTGAATTTTTGATAGATCAATTCTACGCCTTGCAGATCAGCTGGATTTCCGTTTTTAGCAATTTCCTTTAATGCTCTTTCGAAGTCATCCAAAACGCCTAACATAGAAACCATCATTTCCTGATTAGCAAATTGGAAGAACTCCATTTTTTCCTTAGACGTTCTTTTTTTATAGTTTTCGAATTCAGCATATAATCTAATGTAACGGTCTTTCTCCTCTGCCAAAAGTTCCTCTGCAGAAGGTGCCGCTGTCACATTGTCCTGAGACGCTGTGTCATTCTGAACATTGTTATCTTCCTGATTATTGATGCTTTCTTCGTTAATATCCTGATTTTCCATAATTCAATATTTATTTACTCAATTGTTTGACAAAGACTCTGCCAAAGGAGAAAACAAGACATTAAGGCAGAAAAAGATCACTCATACAAATGGTAAAAGAGGATGAATTGTCAATAAAAAAAGAGAGATTAGAACTTATATTTTCGCCACTGCTTATGCTAAAAAAATCCTTAAAACTCTTACCTCTGATTATTATGCTCCCATAAATGTCTGGTATAATAGATAGAGATTTAAAACAATAATAATAATGGAAATGATCCATACACAAACCTTAAGGAATGGTTTGTTGACAAATTCTCCCATTTTGGCTTTGTCATTGGTAAACATAACCAAAGGCACTACGGCAAAACTTAGCTGCATAGACAGAATAACCTGGCTTAAAACCAATAATTCAGTTGTTCCTTTTTCCCCATAAAGTATAGCAACAATTAAGGCCGGAATGACAGCAATAAGTCTTGTGATCAATCTTCGCAGCCAAGGTTTTAATTTGATGTTCAAAAAGCCTTCCATAACGATCTGTCCTGCCAAAGTTCCAGTAAGTGTTGAATTTTGTCCTGACGCCAATAGGGCAATAGCAAATGCGATACTTGCCATGGAAGCTCCTAAAATTGGAGTCAACATTTTATATGCATCATGAATATCGGCAACATGTTCATTTCCTGTAGTGTGAAAAGTAGCCGCTGCGAGGATTAAAATAGCTGCATTGATAAAGAAAGCCAGCATCAAAGAAACTGTACTATCTAATGTTGCGAACTTTATAGCTTCCTTTTTTCCTTCTCTGTCACGCGTGTAGTCCCTTGTCTGTACAATACTGCTGTGGAGGTATAAATTGTGAGGCATCACAGTAGCCCCTAAAATCCCAATGGCGATATAAAGCATTGCAGGATTCTGAATAATTTCTTTTTGTGGAACCAGCCCCCCTAAAATTTCATTAAAGGCAGGTTGAGAGATAACAATCTCATAAACAAAACAGGCGAGGATAATAAAGATAAGTCCACCTACTATACTTTCTATCCATCGAAATCCTTTTGCCTGAAGTAAAAGAATAATCAAGACATCTACAGTAGTAATAACAATTCCCCAGGTCAAGGGAATATGAAATAGTAAATTTAGGGCAATTGCTGAACCAATGACCTCGGCGAGATCACAGGCGGCAATAGCTATCTCACAGAATATCCAAAGAATAAAATTGGTGGTAGGGCTGAAGTGATCTCTACAAGCCTGTGCAAGATCCCTTTCTGCGACAACTCCCAATTTAACGGATAGGTGTTGCAGCACCATCGCGAAAATATTGGAAATAAGAATCACCGAAAGCAATGTGTATCCAAACTGTGCTCCTCCTGCAATATCTGTAGCCCAGTTTCCAGGGTCCATATATCCTACTGCAATCATGAGTCCAGGTCCTGCAAAAGCAAGATATTTCCTCCAAAAACTACCATTTTTAGGAACTTTAATGGAAGAATAAACTTCTGATAAAGAGTGAGATGTTTTATCTTTACGCCAAGCGTTTTTTAAATTGAGATTCATAAATGTTAGAAATGACTAACAAATTTAATTAAATAAATGTAAACACAAAAATTAGGGAAAGAAAAAATCCCGGAAATAACTTTCCGGGACTTAATTTTTATTGATTCTAAAGATTATTTTGCAAATCTTACAGACATTTTTCTGTCAGCAGCTCTTTCTGCATCAGTAGCTTTTGCATCTACCTTAGCAAATTTACTTCCGTACCCTTCAGCTCCAAGAACCTGAGCTCCAACTCCTGCTTTTCCTAAAGCAGCTTTGATATAATCAGCTCTTGCCTGAGATAATTTTACATTAGAAGCTTCATTTCCTGTCTTATCAGTATAACCACCGATTTTAACTTTTGAATCAGGGAAAGCTTTAAGGATAGCTACTAAGTTATCCAATTGTCCTTGTGATCCTGCCTCTAACTCTGTAGAACTTCCCATTTTGAAGTTAACATGGTCAAAATCATACCATTTTTCTTTCAATGCTGAATCATCAGCAGCACTCTTGTATCCGCCAGATTTCAGGAATCCAATCATTTGGTCTTCCATTCCTCCTTTGTAACCTTTTAACATGACACCGTTAAGGTCAATGTTTTCATCAGTTTTAGCTGCTGGTGTTGCAGTTGTAGCTGGTGTTGATGCAGCAGATGCTGTATCTGTAGACGTTCCTGTAGAATCTGTGGAAGAAGCCATCGTAGTGGTGGTTTGTTTTTTCTCACACTGTTTCCATAGGAAATATCCAGCTGCAATTAATAATAAAAGCGGAAGCAACCATTTCCAGATTGAACCTCCGCCTTGATTATCATTGTTGTTATTATTAAATTGCTCTCTTATTTCTCTTGCTCCCTCGTTAACATTTTCTCTAGCTGTAGCAACACCCTCAGCAAGGTTGTCTTTTGCAGTAGATGTTACTGAAGAAACTGTTTCTTTAGCCTGACCAAACCAATTTTCAGCCCCTAATCCAAAGGAAGCCAAAGAAAGACCTGCCGGCAATAAAGAAGAAATAATGCCTTTCTGATCATTCAGTAAGCCGGAAATACCTGAAGCACCCAAATTATTGTCTGCCGCGTATTTACCAACAGTGCCTACTGTAGCCCCGGTAACCAAGTTTAGTAAAGAACCTGCAGAATTATTGCTGATTCCTGAAAAACTGGCAATGGAATTTACTAATCCACCTACTTTATCTCCGAAAAGTGAAGATAACAAAGTAGTAATAATAGGATTACTAGACGATCCGCCTAATAGATTTCCTAAAATTCCACTAGAAGAGGCTTTTGTAATAGCATCCACAACACCTGGGTTGTCTGCGTTATTGGCTAATCCACCTACTACGGCAGGTAATAAGCCACCAATTGCTTTAGAGATTCCTGATTCGCTTTCTCCAAACTGTGATGCAGCTTGTGAAACCAAAGCGGGACCTAATTGTCCTTTAATTAAATCAATGACATTTAAAGACATAATAAATTTTTTTAGATTAATGTTGTGATAAATTTAAACAAAAATCCGTCCAAATGTCATTTTTTTTTGAATATTTCTTTAAATTTTAACGATTTTTTTTTAAATCGTTAAAATTATTAATATGCTTTTGCGAATAACACACGTCTCTTAGAAGGTTTTCCTGAAATCAGCGAAATACCTTCTTCTATGTCATCATCCAAAGGAATACATCTGATTGTAGCCTTAGTTTCTTCCTTAATTTGCTCTTCTTCTTCATCTGTACCATCCCAATGAGCGTAGATGAAACCTCCTTTTTCTTCTAAAACTTTTTTGAACTCTTCATAAGTATCAACTTTTGTAAGGTTATCCTGTCTGAAGTTCAGGGCTTTGTTGTAAAGATCTTCCTGAATGGTCTTTAATAGTTCTTCAATATAAGTATCTAACCCGTCAATAGAACGAACTTCTTTAGTAAGGTTGTCTCTTCTTGCAATTTCAACAGATTTGTTTTCCAGATCTCTTGGTCCCATTGCAATTCTTACTGGTACACCTTTCAATTCATACTCTGCGAATTTCCATCCCGGTTTGTTCTGTGTATCATTGTCGAATTTTACAGAAATACCTTTAGCTTTTAGCTTAGCTTGAATATCTAGAGCAACTTCGCTAATCTGTGCCAATTGCTCTTCTCCTTTAAAGATAGGAACAATTACTACCTGAATAGGCGCCAAAGTTGGAGGCAATACCAATCCGAAGTCATCAGAGTGCGTCATGATTAAAGCACCCATAAGACGAGTTGAAGTTCCCCATGAGGTTGCCCATGCATGTTCTATCTTTCCTTCTTTGTTGGTGAATTTTACGTCAAATGCTTTAGCAAAATTCTGACCTAAGAAGTGAGAAGTTCCGGCCTGAAGTGCTTTTCCATCCTGCATTAATGCTTCAATACAATAAGTTTCGTCTGCTCCTGCAAATCTTTCAGAGGGTGTTTTCAATCCTTGGATAACAGGCATTGCCATAAAGTTTTCTGCAAAATCTGCATATACTTTGTTCATTTTTTCAGCTTCTTCTACTGCCTCGTCTTTTGTTGCGTGAGCGGTATGACCTTCCTGCCATAAGAATTCTGCTGTTCTAAGGAATAAACGGGTTCTCATTTCCCAACGTACAACATTTGCCCATTGGTTAATAAGTATTGGTAAATCTCTGTAAGACTGGATCCAGTTTTTGTAGGTATTCCAGATAATTGCTTCTGAAGTAGGACGAACGATCAGTTCTTCTTCCAGTTTTGCATCTGGATCTACAATAAGTTTTGAAGGGTTGTTAGGATCTGTTTTTAATCTGTAGTGAGTTACTACAGCACATTCTTTTGCAAAACCTTCTGCATTCTTTTCTTCAGCCTCAAATAAGCTCTTGGGCACAAAAAGCGGGAAGTATGCGTTCACGTGACCTGTCTCCTTGAATTTTCTATCCATTTCATCACGCATTTTTTCCCAGATTGCATAGCCATACGGTTTGATTACCATACATCCACGTACTCCTGAGTTTTCAGCTAAATCAGCTTTTACAACCAGCTCATTATACCATTTGCTGTAATCTTCGCTTCTTGAGGTTAATTTTGCCATTATCTTTTAAAATTTTTTTAACTTTTGTACATTATTGTTATCTAAAAATAAAAATCTATTTTTGATAGATTTTTTAATCAGTATTGGTACATTTTTGGTACTGATTGCAAATATAATTTAAATTAAAAATTTTTACGTTATCATGAAAAGAAATATACATAAAAATTTGCTTGGTCTGCTAAAATCCAAAGGGATCTTGGCAATATCAGGTGGATTATTGCTTATGTCTTGTGGTGCTCAGATGGGAGGGTATAGCGAGACAGATGGGGTATATTATGACCCTAATAAGGATACGCTGCCAGAAGGAGTTATCATTAATGGTAGCGAAAATAGAGTAGGCGAATATTATGACTACTATCAGGATTCCAACGTGATTCAAAATGCACAGGCGAATTCAAGAGAACAACAGAATAAATATAACGAATGGAGTGGTACCAATGCCAATTGGACATCCAATGCTACAGACTCTGATTGGGGAATGTATGCAGGTTCCCAAACTAATTACTATGATAATTCATGGGGTTGGGGATCTCCTTGGGGCTGGTACGGAGGCTATAGCCCATATTGGGGCTTTAACCGCGGCTGGGGCTGGGGTGGAAGCATGTCCTGGGGTTGGGGCGGATCATTCGGTTGGGGCTGGGGCGGCTCTATCGGATGGGGAAGTCCATACTGGGGCTACGGATATTCTCCTTACTGGGGTGGTTACTATGATCCATTCTGGGGCGGATATTATGGTAACTCATGGGGTTACGGAGGAGGTTATAATAGAATTTATATGAGAAGTGGTAATAGTGGAAGTGGTTCAAGTATGAGTAATGCTGTCTACAGAACAAATACTGCTAGAAATAACAACGGATTTAGAAATAGCTCTAGTGGTGGTTTCAGAAATCAGAATTCCGGTGGATTTAGAAACGAAAGCTCTGGTGGATTCAGAAATGGAAATTCTGGTGGATTTAGAAACGGAAATTCAAATGGAGGTTTCAGAAATTCAGATTCAGGAGGATTCCGTAATTCGGCTCCTCAACAACAGCAAAGATACAACAATGGTGGTTTCAGGTCGGGTGATTCCGGAGGTTTTAGAAACAATGGCGGATTTAATAATTCCAGTGGTGGTTTCAGATCCGGTGGTTCATCTGGCGGTGGAAGCTTTAGAGGTGGTTCATCCGGTGGAGGCGGTGGATTTAGATCCGGTGGCTTCAGATAATATTCAACTTCATAAAAAACTATTAAAAAAATAATGTTAAAAAAATCTTTAGTATTAATGAGTATTTCTGCAGCATTTTTTGCGCAGGCTCAAGATGTTTCATTAATAAGGAATACTGTAGATGTTTATTCAAGCAATCCTATGGTGGGGTCTGCCAAGTTTAATGCGATGGCAGGAGCTAATGGAGCACTAGGAGGTGATGCGAGTTCACTGCTTACTAACCCAGCAGGTTTGGGAGTTGCTATTTCAGGAGAGGTTTCTGCAACTTTATCTATTACAGGTAATAAAAACAGTACTTCTTTAGCAGGCTCTACAATAGACTATAGTAAAACGAGAGGGGATTTGGGAAATGTAGGTGGAATAATTGCTTTTCCGTTAATGACTAAGTCTGCATGGAAGTTTATTAATATAGGGGTTAATTTTTCCAACCAATCTCTTGATAATGTAGTAGAATCTCCAGGAAATGCGAATATTAAAACGGACTTACCGGATGGAAGAGCTGTATTAGCTGGACATCAATATTCAAGAGCTGGAAATTTATCAAAGATGAGTTTCGGTGTTGGAGCCAATTATAATCATAGTTTATACATTGGAGCAGGGTTGAATTTTTTCAATGCCTCAGTAGATCAGTATGATCAGCTGGCATTCCAAATGGCTAAAAATAATAATATTGACGTTTTTAATAAGCAGGATAGTCCTTATTGGGAGAGAGCTTCCGGGTTTTCTGCTTCGGTAGGGGTTATTGGAAAACTAAGTCCTAATTTCAGATTAGGAGCTTCCCTTGAAACACCTACATTCTGGAGCATAGATCGTGATTTTAGCTTCTATGATAATCCTAATTATGGAAATGGTGTTGGAACCGAAAATAGAAAATTTACATCTCCGCTTAAGGCAACACTGAGTGCGGCATTTGTAGCGAGTAAAAACTTCTCATTGAATGTAGATTATACATTGGGTCTTACAAAACCTGATTATAAAGTATATAGTATCATAGAAAGAGATTTGAATTCTTTCTTTAAAGATAACTACAAAAACATGTCAGAAGTTAGAATAGGGGCGGAATATAGAGTACAGCAATTAAGACTGAGAGGAGGTTATTCTTATTTATCCAATCCTGTTGATGTGCTTACCATTAAAAGATTTGATAATGCGGGTAACATAGAAGATCAGTCTTATAATGATCTTATGCTAAGTGACAGAAATTTAGTTTCTTTCGGTATCGGATATGATTTCAAATCGTTCTATATTGATGCGTCATATCAGAATATAACTTCCAAATATAACAGTCCATCTATGAGAGGTGTTATTGGAAAAGATTACGATAGTGCTTATTATTCAACCAATTCAAATTCTATCTATGAAAATGTTACTTACGCAGTAAGTAGTGTTAAAAATAGCAAAAATAATTTCTTCCTTACTGTTGGTTGGAAATTCTAATTTCAACCTCACTTGAAGAATATTAAAAATAAAAAGCTCCGAATTGAAAAATTCGGAGCTTTTTTATGGGTAAAAATAAGTTTAATGATGATGAACAGGACTAGGGTGATGATGGAAAATATGCATAAGCAATGCAAGGGAAACTCCTAAAACCACAAGCCCTATTTTAAGCCAGTCAATATTATGGTTTTTATTGCTCTCAAAAATAATCACGGATGATATGTGAAGGAAAATCCCACCTACGATAGCCAGAAAATAAGGCTGAAGATCCGGGTTGAAATAATTCCCCAATAACATCCCCATAGGTGAAGCCAATGCAAAAAGGGCAACAATTAAGAGAGACGGGTAAGATGATGAACTTTTTGATTCTCCTTTTCTATTAAATAAAAATGCTCCCAGTATAAATGAAATAGGAAGATTATGGAATACAATTCCCAGAAGATAGGGAGATAATTCATGCTCTTCATTGGCAAGAGGAATTCCTTCAATAAATGCATGAATAAAAAGGCCTACCATTAAGGCCATAGGAAGAATGTTATGTTCACCATGATGATGAAAATGACCATGCTCAAAACCTTTGGTAAGAGCTTCCAGAATCATTTGCAAAAGAACTCCTGCAATGACAAATATCCCAAGATTACTGCTTTCTGTGGAAGTGTATACCTGAGGGAAAACCTCATTTAAACAAATGGTAATAAGGAATCCGGCACTTAATATCAATAGATTTTTGGCCAGCTTTTCTTTTTTACCAAAATGTTTTCCCAGAAATACTCCTGTAATTACACTTAAAATCAGTAAAAGTACTGTTATCATTATTTTTTCTTAAATAAATTGATGCAACGTGGGGAACTTTCTTTATTAAATTCATTAAGCTGATAATCTCCCCAGATTTTTATTCTTTCAAATCCACATTCTGAAGCATAGGTTTGTATGGCTTCTAATGTATGAAGTTTTACTTTTTCAAAAAAGTGAAAAGGCTTACCATCTGTTTCAAAACGAATGTCTTTAATAACATGCCTCCCTTCAATTTTTTTAAGAATTTTAAAATCTATATCACCACGGGTAACTAAAGTTTCAGGAACCATGGTATTTCTTACATATTCTTCATTCAAATAATCCAAAACAAAATACCCTCCCGGTTTCAATGCGTTGTAAACCGACTGGAAAACTTTTTTATCGTCATTTTCATTGTCAAAATATCCGAAACTTGTAAATAAATTGAAAACAGCGTCCATAGGGTCCGCATCAATTGGATTTCGCATATCATGAACTTCAAAGATTAAAGTTTGATTTTCATATTGTTTATCAGACTCAATGCTTTGTCTTGAAAGATCTAATCCCAAAACATCATAGCCCAATTTGTTGAGGAAAACAGAGTGTCTTCCTTTACCACAGGCAAGATCTATGATCTTGGATTGAGGCGGCAGCTGTAGGTCCGCAGTAAGTTTTGTAATGAAGTTTTCGGCTTCAGTATAGTCTCTGTTGCTATAAAGCAAATGATAATAAGGGGTATCAAACCAAGATTCAAACCATTCCATAATGCAAAAATAACTAAATTTGTGGTCTTAAAAGCAAAGTATTTTACAACATTAATAGATTGAAAAATTCAATTGGTCAATAAGTTGGATAGCTAATCTTTTAATTATTAATCCTTTAAATCTTTTAATTAATTACTTATGGATATAGAAAATCTACAAATACAGATAAAAACATTCTTCGGACTGGAGCAGATTCTGGCGGAAGAAATCAAAAAATTGGGTGGTAGAAATGTTGAAATCAAAAATAGAGCAGTAAACTGTGAAGGAGATTTGGGCTTTCTTTATAAGATCAATTATTCGGCAAGAACAGCATTGAAGATTTTGGTGCCGATTCATCAGTTTAAGGCTTTTAATCAACATCAGTTCTATGACAGATTGTTCAAATTTGAATGGGATGAATTTATGGATGTAGATCAGTCTTTCTCTATTGATGCAACTGTAAACTCTGAAACGTTTAAACATTCTCAGTTTGTAACCTTGAAAATGAAAGATGCGATTGTAGATTATTTTCAGGAAAAGCATAGAAGACGTCCCAATGTAGAAACCAAAAATCCGGATATTAAATTCCATCTTCACATTGACAGGGAGTTGGTGATGATTTCTATGGATTCTTCAGGGGATGCATTGTTTAAAAGAGGCTACAGAAGAGAACAGGGCGAAGCGCCAATTAATGAAGTTCTTGCAAGTGGAATGCTTCAGCTTGCCGGTTGGGATGGGAAAGGTAACTTCCTGGATCCGATGTGTGGTTCCGGTACCTTGTTGATTGAAGCAGCAATGATTGCAATGGATCTTCCGGCTCAGATCTTCAGAAAAAGATTTGGATTCCAGAACTGGAAAAACTATGATGCAGATTTGTTCTCAAAAATTAAAGAGTTCAGAATTAATAGAGTGAGACAATTTGATGGAAAGATCGTTGGATATGATATTGATTCAAGAATGTTGAATGCTGCAAGAATAAATGTAGAAGCAGCAGAAATGGAAGATGTTATCGAGATCACAAAACAAGACTTCTTTGAATCTAAAAAAGAACTTTTCCCTCTATTGATGGTATTTAACCCTCCATATGATGAGAGAATTTCCATTAATGATGATGATTTCTACAAAAAAATAGGAGATACTTTCAAAACTCACTATCCAAATACTCTTGCGTGGTTAATTTCATCTGACCTTGAAGCTGTGAAGAAGATAGGTTTACGCCCTTCAAGAAAAATTAAGCTTTTCAACGGAAAGCTGGAAACAAGATTCTTACAGTATGAAATGTATGAAGGAACGAAAAAGGTGCATAAATTAGAAGATAAGTCTTAATTATGTCCTGGAATTTTTTTGAAGTATTGGGAATGACGGCGGATGCATTTTCTGCAGTGGCAACTCAACCTGTGAAAGATTCCGAAGCTCGTGCCCGCAAGAAAGGTAAACAAAAAGATAAATATTTTACAGAGAAAGTCAGCGCAAGATTTATTCTTGCGTCTGTCATTCTCTTTGTAATTGCTTTTAAAGATCCGGTACCCGCAGAAAATTATGTGCAAACTTTAATTGTAACCTCGTTAATTGGTTTTGCAATTTCATGTGTGTTGTTTTTTGTTTTGAATTTGATGGAGCTTTATTACTTTAAAAATGTTTTTAAGCTTCTTCTTTTTAGCTGTTCTGTAATTGCATTTTTTATTGCCTTGGTAATGTGTGTTTATTTTCAATCAGGAGTTTTTATATAAACTTATAAAAGTTAATTTCTCCGAATAACCTGTTAAACTGTTTGCTGTTTCTTCTGCGAATAAGTAATTTTGAAAAATTTTCAATTTGAAACCTACGATTTCTATTATTGTTGCTATTTACAACCGAAAGGATGAACTTTTCGAGTTACTGACCTCATTGACCCAGCAGACCGATAAAGAGTTTGAAATCATTATTGTGGATGACGGTTCTCTGATAGACTTGAAACCTACAATAAAGAACTTTGAGGAAAGCCTTGATATTAAATATTTCAGAAAGGATAATTCAGGACCTGGGCTTACGAGAAATTATGGGGCGAAAAGAGCAGCCAATGAATGGCTGGTATTTGTAGATAGTGATGTAATTGTAGAGAAAGACTATATAGAGCATATTAAAAATGATATACTGACCATTCCATGTGATGCATTTGGAGGAGCAGATAAGGCTCATAAAGGCTTTAATCTGATGCAAAAAGCCATTTCGTACTCTATGACATCTGTATTTACGACAGGAGGAATCAGAGGGAATAAAAAAGCGGTTTCGAAATTTCAGCCAAGAAGCTTTAATATGGGAGTGAAAAAAGCTGTTTTTGAGAAAGTAGGTGGCTTTTCTGAGATGAGAATAGGAGAGGATCCTGATTTGTCTATGACTCTTTGGGAAAATGGGTTTACCACTGCTTTTTTTGATGATATTGCTGTATATCATAAGCGTAGGGTGGATTTTGGAAAATTCTCCAAGCAAGTTTTTCAGTTTGGCTGTGCCCGACCGATTCTTAATCAGAGACATCCTAATTATGTGAAGATCTCTTTTGCTTTTCCTACCTTATTTATGTTGGGGTACATTATGGGCTTTTTTGAATATTTCTTTTTAGGAAGAGGAATTATTCTTACATTTTATGGGTTGTATACCTTTTTGGTATTATTTCATGCCCTGCTATTGACTAAAAATATAAGTATTGCCGGTATGGCAGTAATTTCCACCTATATTCAGATGCTTTCCTATGGCTATGGTTTCCTTAAGTCTTGGGTTCTTTTAAATGTTTTCAAAATGAAGCCTGAAGAAGCGTTTCCGCATCATTATCATAAAAAATAATACATTGATTAAGTTTGTATTACTTATGAAAATATTGGTGTTTACCTATAAAAAATAAAGAAGGCTGTCTCATTAAGGCAGCCTTCTTTTTACAATAAATTTAGGATATAGAAATGTTTTCATGGTTAAGAACACCTGCTTTCAGCATACATTCTTTCATCTTATGATAGGTTCTTTTAATATCGTGATCTAAACCGATAGAGAATCTGATTAATCCATCAGAAATACCGATTGAAGCACGTTCTTCCTCCGGAATTTCAGAAGAGGTAGATTTTCCTGAGCACGAGAATAGGGTTTTATAAAAACCAAGACTTACTGCCAGATAACCCAAGTTGGCTTCCTGCATCATTTCCATCAGTTCATTGGCTTTTTCCGTAGTTCCGGCATCCAATGTCAATAATCCTCCAAACCCATATTCCTCATCAATCATACTTTTCATTAACTCATGATTTTTATGGGATGGTAAGCCCGGGTAAGAAACTTTTAAACCATCTTTTTCAAACCTTTCGGCAAGGTACATGGCATTATGACTGTGCTGTTTTATTCTGATATGAAGAGTTCTCAGGTTTTTCAGGATACTTGAAGCTCTTAGGCTATCCATGGTAGGACCAAGAAGCATACAAGCTCCGGAATTTACATTTTTAGTATCATCAATAAATGCCTGTGTTCCACAATACACACCACCCACAGTATCGCTGCTTCCATTGATGAACTTTGTCAGACTATGAATAACGATATCTGCTCCAAATAGTTGTGGAGAAATGGAAAGAGGTGAGAATGTATTGTCTACAATTAGTTTTAAATTATGCTTTTTACAAATCTCAGAAAGCTTTCTAAGGTCTGCAACTTCAAGCAACGGATTACTTACACTTTCGCAATAGATTACTTTTGTATTGGGAGTTATAGTATTTTCTATGGAATCAAAATTATTGATATCTACAAAAGAAGTTGCTACATTAAACTGTGGTAAAAAGTTTTTAAGAAAGGCATAGGTTCCTCCATAAATGGTTCTGCTTGAAATGATATGGTCTCCACTTTTGCATACTTGCATTAAAACGGAAGTGATGGCTCCCATTCCGGATGCTGTAACGTTGGCAGATTCTGTATTTTCCATCTTTGCCAAAGCTTGTGCCAGGTAAAGATTCATGGGAGATGAATGTCTTGAATATAAATAACATCCTTCTGCATTTCCCTCAAAGGTATCAAACATCGTCTTTGCGGAAAGGAAAGTATACGTGGAACTGTCTGAAATAGAAGGATTCACTCCTCCAAATTCGCCAAAATACTGAAGATCCTGAATCTCGTTGGCTGCGTTAAAGTTTTCCATAAGCATTGTTTTTATTTTATTTGCCTAATTTGAGTTATTTTCCTAATTATTACAATATAAATTTGAATTTATAGAATATAAAACTGGAAAATATTGATTATATAGAAAATATAATTAGTATATTCGAGAATATTAAATTTTCACCAAAAATTTATCTATGGAACTTGACGAAACGGATAAAAAACTGCTGTTGTTTTTACAGGAAGACTGTAAACAAACCACCAAAGAGCTTTCCGGCAAGCTTGGATTATCAGTTACAGCTATTTATGAGCGAATAAAGAAACTGGAAAACGCCGGTGTCATTTCAAAATATGTTGCGTTGTTGGATAAGAATAAGGTTAAGCGAAACTTTATCGTTTTATGCCACGTGAAATTAACGCAGCACAAGAAAGAATTTGTGCTACAGTTTGAAAAGGAGGTAATGAACCTTCAGGAAGTTACAGAATGCTTCCATGTAAGCGGAGATTATGATTATATCCTTAAAATTGGGGTGAGGGATATTGAAGATTACCGAAATTTTATGCTGACAAAGCTTACGACGCTTCAGCACATCGCAAGCACGCACAGCTCATTTATGATTTCTGAAGTAAAGAATACCACAGCAATTGTATTGTAAGAGCGTAAAAAATAGGAATGACAGATTCATTATCAGTGTCATTCATTGCTTATTATTTAAACCAGTACTCCATTTTTAGAAGCTATTGGGTCAGGTAGGTCTGTTTCTCCAGTCATTTGAAGCAGATCAATCTCTATAGTTCTACAGATGGAAAGCATTGGAACATCAAACATTAATCCGCCAAAAGGGTTCTCAGAATAATCTCCCACGAGTTCCATGATAATGTAAATCCATCCAATGATGATACAGAAAGGAATAGAGGTCCAGATTCCCCAATCACCTAATTTAGCAAATTCATTCACCAATCCCAGTGGAAGTAAAGTAATGAAAAGGATATTGAAGACAAATGCTGTACTTGCAAATTGTCTTGGTGACGGAAACTTCTTAATTCTTTCTGCCTGTCCCTGAAAACCATAAAACTCATTCAGACAGTTTTGTAGCTGTGTCTGATTAAAATCTGTAATGGCATTCATGTTTTTAAGTTCATTAATGTCTTTTGCCTGTTGAGAGATCAGGTATGTAGCAAAATTTTTATATTCACTTTTTCGGTCGTATTCTTCTTCCGAAAGATATTTATGGAGGAAGATTGGAGCTCTTCCATAATCCGGAAATCCAGCTTTGATTAATCTGTTTCTTCTCAAGTTGATATTACCAAACTTGTTTTCAGTACTGATATGCTCCCATTCTGTAGGAACTAACAGCTGCTCACGGAAAGTATATAGCCATGCAATATGACGGTAGATGATTCTTCTTTTTCGGTCTTCCAGATCAAAAACACCTATTTCTTCATTTTTAGTATCAAAAGCTTGCACCATTGATGCAAATGAACGACTGGAATTTACAATTCCACCCCATATTTTTCGGGCTTCCCAAAGTCTATCATATGCCTGGTTATTTTTGAAACCTACCAAGAATGCTTCTGCTGTACCTATCAATGCTACAGGAACCCATGGAATAGTCATCCAGTGCCAATTGAAGAAATAAAAAAGTATAGCAATTAGAGTACACCATATAGAAATTAAGATAAGATGTAAACCGGATAGGTTGAGAACTTGTTTATAATTAACGTATTTTGTAGTGATCATAAAGAGGGATGTGTTTTTCTGTGCAGACAAAATGAATACCAAACTTTATAAAAGTTTATTCTATAATGTCTGTATCTATTGATTTTTCAAGTTTTCTTTAGTTATAATGACTTAAGATTGAGATTAATAATCTTAAATAAAAGTAGTGAAAAAAATGCATAAAAAAACCTCTAAAAATTTTTAGAGGTTTTTATTGATATCAATTTAATATTGTAGCATTTCTTCTATCTTCTTGGAAAGCTTTTCAGCATTGGGAAGCATTTCCTTTTCCAGTACCAGATTAATAGGAACTGCTGGTGTGTCCAGAGATCCCATTGTTTCTACCGGAGCATCCAGATATTTGAAGCAGTTCTTAGAGATTCTGTGTGCAAAAGCTTCTGCAAAGGAGTTGTTAAGCTGTTCTTCCGTTAGAACGATACATTTACCATGCGCTTTTACTCTTTCAAAAACCAGTTCTTCATCCAAAGGAATTAAAGTTCTTAAATCAATTACTTCAACTCTTCCATTGAAATTCTTAACAGCTTCTTTCGCCCAATAAACTCCCATTCCGTAGGTAACGACTAATAGAGTTCTTCCTTTTTCGGTTTCGTTTTTGTCTGCTTCAATCACTACTTTGCCTTTTCCAAATGGAAGAACATAATCTTCGGCAGGTTCAATTGTTTTAGCATCCTCAGTTCCCGGAACTTTACTCCAGTATAATCCTTTATGTTCAAGCATGATTACAGGATTTGGATCGTAATAAGCTGCTTTCAATAATCCCTTGAAATCTGCAGCGTTACTCGGATAGGCTATTTTGATTCCTTTTATATTGGCTAAAATACTTTCTACACTTCCGCTATGGTAAGGGCCACCTCCGCCATATGCTCCAATCGGAACACGGATGATATTGCTTACAGGGAATTTTCCCTGACTTAAATAGCTTGATTTTGAAATTTCTGTAATTAATTGATTAATTCCCGGATAAATATAATCTGCAAACTGAACTTCAACAATAGGTTTTAATCCTACAGCACTCATTCCTGCTGTGGAACCTATAATGTAAGCTTCCTGAATTGCTGTATTGAAAACTCTTTTGCTCCCAAATTTTTTACCCAAGGTAACGGTCTCACGGAAGACTCCACCGATTCTTTCTCCTACATCTTGCCCATAAAGGATAGCTTCAGGATGCTTCCACATCAATTCCTGTATAGCATGGATGGCTGCGTCTACCATTACAATCTTTTCTCCGTTTGCGGGTTCGCGTGTTCCAGCCTCCGCAATAATTGGAGTAGGGGCGAAAATGTGCTGCATTACGGTATCTGGTTTTGGATCCTCAGCATTTTTAGCTCTTTCAAAAGCTTCTTCAGCTTCAAGGCGTGCTTTCTTTGTAATTTGTTTCAAAAGATCTTCGTTAGCGCCTGCTTCAAGCAATTGCTTTCTAAGAATTTCTCCTGGATCTTTTGCTCTATGTTTAATTAAGTCTTCCTCATCTCTATAGAATTCTCTTCTTACTCCTGAAGTGTGGTGGCCAATCAATACTGTTTTTGCACAAACAACTATGGGTTTTCTTTCTGTTCTTACAAAGTCTACCGCTTTTTTCATAGCTTCAAAACTTTCTACAAAATCAGTTCCGTCCACTCTCATTCTGCTTAATCCTGTAAATCCAGCTACAAAATCATAGGCATCACAGGTTCTGGCTTCTTCCTTAGTTACGGAAATTCCCCATTCATTATCCTGAACAAGAAATATAATAGGTAGTTGATGTAATGCTGCAAATTGTAATGCTTCACTTACTTCTCCTTCGGTTACGGAATTATCACCAAGGCTACAGATTACAACAGGATTATTTTCGAAATTCTGAAGTTTGAATTCCTGAATGTATTTTATTCCCTGCGCAACACCAGTGGTAGGAATGGTCTGCATTCCTGTTGCAGAACTTTGATGAATAATCTTTGGCTTATTTTCATCCCTGCTTGATGGGTGAGAATAGTAAGATCTACCTCCTGAAAAAGGATCTTCAGCTTTAGCCAATAATTGAAGCATAAGTTGATATGGTTCAAAACCAATTCCCAAAAGAATACTTTCATCTCTGTAGTAAGGAGATACCCAGTCTTCTTTTTTTAATTGGTAAGCAGTTGCTAACTGAATGGCTTCGTGGCCTCTTGATGTACTATGAACGTATTTACAGATATTTCTGTTTTCTTCGTAAATATCTGCCATCGCTTTGGCAAGCATCATGTGATTGTACGCTTTAAGTAAAATATCCTGAGAAACTTTTTCGTGAAGTGTATTTTCCATAGAAAGCAAATATACATAAAAAAACAAAATACTAACAACTGTTAGTATTTTGTAAGAAATTAATGTATTTATTGATTATTCGTTAATTGTTTTTCACAGGAATTTCTTTGTTGTCTTATGTTTTAATAAGATGAATTTCTTTTGTAAAACATTGTTTATTAGCTGTTTGTTTGCTTGGTGTTTTATTAGTGAAATAGAGGATGTGATAGTCAGAATAAAATAGAATAATTGAAATTAAAGGATCTACTATTATGGAGTTTAAATTGAGGTCTAATAAACCACTAACCGAATCTAAGCTTTAAATAGATTTATTGATAAAAATAAGGCTATATATCAAATAAAACAGGCCATCGATTTTTATCAATGGCCTGTTTAGGTTTTTTATGTGCTATAGGATTATTCCTTAATCACTTTTTTAGCAACAACATCTTTTTCAGTTTTTACTTCAATGATGTAAACACCTTTTGTATATGATGATAAGTTAATTGCTTCCTTATCACTGTTGATATTTCCGCTCTGTAATTTCTTACCAGATAGGTCATATACATTGAATGTAGATTTTTTAGGAGCATTTAAAATGTTTGTCACATCTTTAGTAATGGATGGTGCTACAGCAAGGTTGCTTAAAGCATTTGCAGCAGACTCTTTAGTTCCTAATACTTCGTTGTGTCCTGTTACAATGATTGAATAGTTTTGAGGAGCAGTTGCACTTGGCGTAGCATTGTTTTTTAATGTTCCTTTATGTAAAACTTCAATTTTGTAAGTTCTTCCTGCTACTGGAGCATCAATAACTACTTGCTCTACGTTATCTACAGTATTGTCTCCTTTGGTTGCAGGTGTCATTGGACTTGTTGCATTTAATTTCCAAGGCATATATACTGTATTGTTCGTAGTATCTGTGATTCTTAAATCCAGGTCATTTACTAGTCTTGAACTTCTGTTGTTGTAAGCTTCATCCCAGCTAAGATCTTCAGAAATTTTGAATTCTGGATCAATCCAAGAAATAGTTACTTTAAGAGGTTCAGTCCCGGACGCCTTAACTACTTTAGTGTTTGTAGTACCATTATTTAGAGTTTCATCTTTAAAAATAACACTATTGTTAGATTTTCCAACTAATAATTCAGCACCTTTTTTTGCATTAATGAATCCCCATCCAAAATGTGGATCTGGACCTACATTTCCTGCTTCAGAAGCAGAGTGAATCATTAACGTTTTTGCAGAAGCAGCTTTTAATTCAGTATTGTCAAATAATTGCTTGTTGATTTGAGTCCAAAGACCAATGATACCTGTAACTACTGGCGCTGAATAAGATGTTCCGCTACCTACTGTTAAACCATTACTTCCTGTTGTGTTTTCTGCTGTTGAACCACTTCCTACTCCTGTTCCTACAGCTGAAATGTCTGGTTTAATACCTCCGTCATCTCTAGGACCAGCACTACTGTAGTCAGAGTGAACAACGTTAGCGGCTGTCAGATATCTTCCTCCATTGGCTGTAATGATATCTGTAGCAGCTACAACAATAATGTTTTTAGCTAGTGAACCTGTTCCGATACAGTCAAATCCTTGACTACAGTTTACAGGAGGTAGTACATCCGTAGCAGCAAATGCAACCGGAGTATTACCTTGCATATAGTATCTTGGTGTAGGTGGAGCAGGTGGAGTAGAATATTCTTGCCCCGTTCCGAAATAATTACCTGAAGACTTTACAATAATGTATGATGGGTTGGCGTATACAATAGCGTCATAATTTTGGTCATTATCAAGATAAGTACCTTGTAAATCACGAGAAGAACTAGGACTTGTAAAATCTCCGTTCCATACTAGTGCGTCAACTCCATTTACTACTTTGTCAGCCCATCCTAGATTAATTCCATAAGAGTGGTTAGATATTTTTGGCTGAGCAATTACTATTTTCTGAAATACATTGCTAGAAGCAGTATTTCCAGGTAAAACAGAATCACGGAAAGCGTAAGAATCCATTGTTGAATTTTTTGCTATCCCTTGGAAGTTTACTGTTTTGGAAGTACCATCAGTAAAATTAAGTGTTTGGGTATGTGCTCTTGCTCCTATAAACCCGGCAACGGAAGTAGCGTGAGCACTATAGTTCATTGTAGTTGCTTCTTTACTGGTAATTCTTCCACCAGGTATGTTATCAAAGAAAGCGTGTCCCCCATATATTCTTCCTCCGTCAAAAACAGTAAATTTTATATTTTCTCCATTAAACGCTCCTGTAATTCCAGTGATTGTTCCGTTTTGAAGAAAATCTGCATTAGCATTTTTAATTTGATCCATATCTTCAGACTGGCGAAAATAAGGTCTGCCATCTGGAGTGAATCCAGCTAAATTACTTCTTTGTTCCAAAAGCTCTTTTAGAGCCTCTGGGTTTCTGTTTGCTCCAAAGTTTTTCGCAACATAAGAATCAAACTTTGCGCTGTTCTCTTTGTTTTGTTTTTCAAACTCTCTTTTTAGTCCCTCATTGTTTTGTGCACTTAGCATTGAAATAGCTAAAGTGCCAACCAAAAGTAAATGTTTCTTCATAATGGTTAGTAAAATATTAAAAAATTGTAATTCATCAAATATATGATAAAATAATTAAATAAGTGGAGTTATTAATGATTAAATATTATTTTTGATTAAAATTTTTATATTATTCGTTAGTGTAGGTTGTTTTTATGTATTATTTAAAACGGTTTTTATTTGCGAATTTTTAAAATGATGTTTGTTGTTTGTATTGTTGTTTTAGACTATTTTTTGAAAAAAATGAAGTAACTTTACATTCTCTTTTTTATAAAAAAGTTAGAAAATTACATGTATTTAATTTTTGACACAGAAACAACCGGTTTACCTAAAAATTTTAACGCACCACTTTCAGATTCAGATAACTGGCCGAGAATGGTACAGATTGCTTGGCAGGTGCATGACGATAATGGTAATTTAATTGAAAATCAGGATTATATAATAAAACCTGAGGGGTATGACATTCCCTTTAATGCGGCAAGAATTCACGGTATTACCACTAAAATTGCTAATGAAGAGGGGCGTGATCTTCAAGAAGTTTTGGAAGAATTTTCTGAAGTTCTTGAAAGAGTAAGAGTGGTTTCCGGACACAATGTTGAGTTTGACTACAATATTGTAGGAGCAGAATTTTATAGGAAAAATTTAAAAGATAATCTTCAGGAAAAGCCAAAGGCTGATACAATGATCCTGGGAACCGACTACTGTAAGTTAGGCGGTGGAAGAGGAGGGAGATATAAGTCTCCAAAACTTGAAGAACTCTACGAAAAACTTTACGGAAGTAAATTTGATGAAGCTCACAATGCTGCTGCGGACGTAAACGCTACCGCAAGGGTCTTCTTTGAAATGATGAGAATTGGAATAGTTCCCGCAGAAATTCTGAAGATATCAGAAGATCAGCTGAGTTATTTCAAGAGTCTTTATCCTGATCCAATCAAACCTTTTGGAATTGTTATCCGTAGACAGGTTGCTGATTTTAATAATAAGAAAAAGCAGCAGGATTTTGGAAGTATTGATGAGATTGATCTCGGGAAATATTTCAATTTTGACAATCATAGTGTTTTCTCAACACTAACGGCTACTTCAAGTATCAATGACTTGATTAAAAAGGCCTCTGATGAAAACTTTCCGGCTGTCGGAATGGTTGATTTGGGGAATATGATGGGGGCTTTCAAGTTTGTTTCTGCAGTAGAAGGAACGAATGGGGACAGAGCAAAAAAACATAAAGAATACTTAGCTAAAAAGCAGGAAGCGGAAGAAAATGGAACAGAGTTCAATGATGTAGAGCCTGTTTCAGAACCGTTAATTCCTGTTGTGGGATGTGAATTTTATATTTCAGACCGTTATGAGCAAAAGCAGTTTACCAAGGATGATCCGGATAGGAGAACTCAGGTTGTGCTTTTAGCAAAAGATTTTAACGGGTATAAAAACCTGGCGAAACTTTCGAGTATTGGATTTCTGAAAGGTTTTTATTTCGGGGTTCCTAGGATAAGCCGAGAATTAATAGCTCAGTATAAAGAGGGGATTATTGCTTTAACTTCGGGAATTCTTGGAGATATTCCTGATGCTATCTTAAATACAGGTGAACAAAAAGGAGAGGAGCTTTTCAAATGGTGGAAAGATACTTTTGAAGATGATTTTTATGTTCAGCTTCAAAACCATAAATTACCTGAAGAAGAGCATTTGAATGAAGTTCTCTTATATTTTGCAGATAAATATAATGTTAAGATCTTAGCTCAAAACCAAACTTTTTATAGCAATAAAGATGACTCCAATATTCAGGATATTGTAAGTTGTATTAAAGATGGTGAAAAGCTTTCAACTCCTATCGGAAAAGGATTTGGTAAGAGAAGAGGTCTTTCAACCGGAGAATATTACATGAAGAATTCTCATGAAATAAAAGAAGCCTTTTTAGCGTATCCTGATGCATTTGAAGCCTATGAAGAATTTTTTGCAAAATTTAAACCTTATACATTAAAAAGGGATGTACTTCTTCCAAAGTTTGATATTCCGGAAGAGTTTATTCATGCAGAAGATGAGGTAGATGGTGGGAAGCGCGGTGAGATGGCTTATCTTACCTATCTTACGTATGAAGGGGCAAAGAAAAGATATGTAGAAACGGGAATTACCGATGAAATAAAAGAACGTCTTGACTTTGAGCTTGAGGTTATTGCTAATACGGGTTATCCGGGATACTTCCTTATTGTACAGGATTTCTGTAATGAAGCCCGTAATATGGGAGTTTGGGTGGGTCCCGGAAGAGGATCTGCTGCCGGATCTGCTGTAGCTTATTGTATTGGAATTACGAATGTTGACCCTATTAAATATGACCTCCTTTTTGAGAGATTCTTGAATCCTGAAAGGGTTTCGATGCCCGATATTGATATTGACTTCGATGATGAGGGAAGGGATAGAGTTATCAAATGGGTAGTTGAAAAATATGGAAAAACTCAGGTAGCACAAATTATTACTTATTCAGTATTGGGGGGGAAATCTGCCATTAAAGATGCCGGAAGAGTTTTGGATGTTCCTATTCCTGATACAAACAATATTGCTAAGCTGATTCCTCCGAGTCCGGGGATGAACATTGCAAAGGCTTTAGCAAAATATGACAAATTAAAACCTGAAGAACAAATGCTTGTCGATGAGATGAGGTATGTTCTTGAAAGCCCTGATGATTCACGCCATGGAGTGTTAGCGAGTGCTAAAAAGATGGAGGGTTGTATCAGGAATACTGGGATTCATGCCTGTGGTGTAATTATTACACCGGAAGATGTGAGTAATCTGGTGCCTGTGACTATTGCAGCTAAGGATGCTGATATTTTGGTGTCTCAGTTTGATAACTCAGTAGCAGAAAGCGCGGGTCTGCTGAAAATGGACTTCCTTGGGCTTAGAACATTAACGATCATTAAAGATGCTCTAAAGCTTGTAAAGGCAAGGTATGGTTTGGATATTGATCCAGATGAAATTCCTTTGGATGATACTAAGACCTATCAATTATTTAAAGAAGGAAGAACAGTTGGTATTTTCCAGTATGAAAGTCCCGGGATGCAAAAATATATGAGAGAGCTTAAGCCTACGGTTTTTGCTGACCTTATTGCCATGAATGCATTATACCGTCCGGGTCCGATCAAGTATATTCCAAACTTTATTAACAGGAAGCATGGAGTAGAAGAGATTGTATACGATTTACCGGAAACAGAAGAATATTTACAGGAAACCTACGGAATTACCGTTTATCAGGAGCAGGTAATGCTTTTATCCCAAAAATTGGCCAACTTTACAAAAGGTGAGGCAGATACCCTGAGAAAGGCAATGGGTAAAAAGCAGATTGATGTTCTTAATAAAATGTATCCTAAATTTATTGAAGGAGGCAGAAAGAATAATCTGAATGAAGAAAGGCTTGAGAAAATTTGGAATGACTGGAAAGCATTTGCTGAATACGCATTCAACAAATCTCACTCTACCTGTTATGCCTTTATTGCTTATCAGACTGCATTCTTAAAAGCAAATTATCCTGCCGAATATATGGCAAGTGTAATGAGTAATAACATTAACAATACAGATTCAATTACCATGTTTATGGAGGATTGTAAGAGTATGGGAGTTGATGTCTTAGGTCCTGATGTGAATGAATCTCAATATAAATTCTCAGTAAATGAGAAAGGACAAATTCGTTTTGGATTAGGAGCGATCAAGGGAATTGGTGAGGGGCCGAGTGAAGCGATTACCAGAGAACGCGGAAACGGAAGATTTAAAAATATCTATGATTTTTTTGAAAGAATAATGCCATCCCATATGAATAAAAGGGTAGCGGAAAGCTTAGTGGTGGCCGGAGCTTTCGATGAATTAGGTTCTTTTCACAGAGGTCAGTATTTCGATATTGATATGGCAGGAAGAACTAACTTGGAAAGACTAATCAGGTATGGGCAAAGCTTTCAGGAAAGTAAAAATGAGATGGAACACTCTCTGTTTGCCGACTTTGCCGATGAAGTGCAGATTGAGCAACCTAAATTAGCCCCTTGTCCGGAATGGCCAAATATGCATAAATTAAATAAAGAAAAAGAAACTATCGGATTTTATCTTTCTGCTCACCCACTAGATGAATTTAAGTATCAATTCCAGTTTATGCAGGGACGACTTTCCAAAAAGTCTGTTCTGGAAAAAGATGAAGAAGAAAAAACAACTACAGATGAGGCTCCTGTATTGGAACAGGATTCACAAGATGAAACTACGGATCTTGTAGAGATTGTTTCTGATGAATTGTCTGTGGGGGAAGAGGAAGTAGTGGAAGAGGTGACGAAAAAAGCAGAGCCAAAGGGTATTTTTGGATTCTTAAACCTTGATGAGGTGGATGCATATAAGGAACAGGCTTTTGCCAATAAGCCCGAAGAATTATTTGAAGAAAAAAAGAAAGACTGGAAAACACTTCAGAAAGAAAGAGAAAATGGCGGTGGTGGAAAAGAGTACACTGTTGCAGGTTTGATTACAGAATATAGAGTTCAGGATGGTTTCAGGAGTGGTGAAAAAGTAGCTTTTGTAACTCTGGAGGACTATTCAGGATCTTATTCTTTCAGATTGGGAGATAGGGATTATATGAGGTTGAAAGAAAAACTTGAAGTTCAGAGATTTGTTATATTCAAAATAAAATTTGCTCAGGTAAAAGACGGACGCGTTTTTGTGAATGTAAATGATGTGATTGAGCTTCAGGAAGCTTTTGAAAGATTTGCTAAAAGTATTTCTCTTGTGATGGATGTGATGGATGTAAGGCCGGAAGATCTTGACTTTTTCAGAACAGTGCTGGATAGAAATAAAGGAAGTCAAAAATTAAAGTTCTTCATTAAGAATATTGATGACGACTCTCATATTGAAGTTCAGTCTATGAAACATTCCGTAGATTTAAATGGAGATTTGATTAAAGAAATACAATTACTCAATAAGTATGAGTTCTATTTGAACTAAATCTATAGTATAATTGATTGAAAAGTGGCTTTTTGCCACTTTTTTTGTTTTTATGAATCAATACGAGATGTTTTTTTTAAAATATATTTTTATGTTAAATAGTAATTATTGTACAGGTAGGAATTCGTTGTGTTGTAATTTAAGTTACTGATATATAATTCGTTGTGTTTTATTATTTGATTTTTAAATTCATATTATATTTAAATACATGTTTAGTTTTTTGATAAAGATAAAGCTTATTGGTTTTTTAATAATCAGTATTTTTTAATATTTTATGATATTTATTCAAATATTATTTACTTTTACCGCCTTAACTATTATTATTACTATTTATGAAAAAAATTCTACTGATGTGTATGATGGCTCTTGGTATGGGAGCCTCGGCACAGATTCTCGTTGACGAGGGATTTGAGGGATCATCAATACCCACCGGGTGGACCTCTTCGGCATTGCCGGCTACTGCTTCACAAACCTTATCGATAGGGATGTGGTCTGGTGGTTCTGCTTGCGCAGGTGTAAATATGGCGTATAGGAACCTTTATAACAATATTACATCCTATAACCTTGTTTATTCTTCTCTCAATTCAAATGGTCTGGCACTTGATTATTCATTCAAGTATGCTGCTAAAGGATTTTCTACCACTGGGGCTATCAAGGGGAACTTTACAGCAGAGTATTCTCTTGATGCCGGAGCCAACTGGACTACATTGGTTGCTCCTGTCAATCTTGACAGCCCCAATGCAACTCCAATTCCGTGTACTACTGTTTCAGGAACAATTCCAGCAGGGATAATTCCAGCGGGGGCGGATTTTAAATTCAGAATTACAGCCAACTATGTTTCTCCATCAGATTTCTATATAGGATTTGATGACATCAAAATGAGTCAGCCTATCACTACGACTCCTGGATGTACCACGCTAATGGCACCTGCGGCAGCAGAAACAGGAGTGTCCAGAACTCCTACACTGAAATGGAACAGTGCAGCGGGAGCTACCGGATATTTAATTAATGTAGGAACTACTTCTGGTGGAACTGATATATTGAATAATGTAAATGTAGGAAATGCTCTTAGTTATACTATTCCTGCTGCAAATGCGCTGAACTATTCAACACCATATTATGTAAAGGTAATTCCTACCAACAATCTTGGGAATAATACCGGATGTTCAGAAAGCTCTTTCTTGACTTTGAATATTGGTTGTCCTACCGTTTCTTCGCCTTCTTCAGCAGCAACAGGTGTATCAGCACTTCCTGCTATTAGCTGGTCGTCAGTATCAGGAGCTACGGGCTATAAGATTTCAATAGGAAGTACAGCTGGTGGTACAGATGTTATGAATAATGTAGATGTAGGAAATGTTACTACTTATACACTTACAACTCTATTGCTATTTAATACAAAATATTATTATACAGTTAATAGCTATAGCCCTACCTCTGTGAGTTCAGGTTGTACAGAAAGAACCTTTACAACAGCTACTTTATGCCCTATTGTTTCAGCACCTAGCTCAGCAGCAAGTGGTGTATCGGTACTTCCTACTATTACTTGGAGTGCAATCTCCGGAGTTACAGGATATAGAATTACCATGGGAACTACCGCTGGAGGAAATAATATCATGGATAATGTGGATGTAGGAAATGTAGTAACCTATACTCTTGCTACACCTTTGTCTTTTAATACTAAGTATTATTATAAAGTGATTGCTTACTCAGGAAGTACAGAGGGAACAGCTTGTACAGAGAGAAACTTTACAACAAATACATTGTGTCCTTCTGTTTCTGTACCTAGTGCTTCTGCAACTGGAGTACCTGTACTTCCAACTATTACATGGGGTGCAATACCTGGAGTTACGGGATATAGAATTAATATGTCAACTACGCTTGGAGGAAATGATATTATGGATAATGTGGATGTAGGAAATGTATCTACTTATACTCTTACTACACCTTTAGCGTTCAATACGAAGTATTATTATAGAGTTGTTGCTTATTCAGGAAGCACAATGGGGCCAGCTTGTTCAGATAGAAACTTTACAACTGCTACTTTATGTCCTTCTGTTTCAGCACCAGGTTCTTCAGCAACCGGAGTTTCTGTGCTTCCAACTATTACATGGGATGCAATAATCGGAGTTACAGGATATAGAATTACGATGGGAACTACCGCAGGTGGAAGCGATATCATGAATAATGTAGATGTAGGAAATGCAACTACTTATACTCATACCACACCTTTAGCATTCAATACGAAATATTATTATAAAGTAATCGCATATTCAGGAAGCACGGTAGGAACAGCTTGTACAGAGAAAAACTTTACAACATCCACTTTATGTCCTACTGTTTCAGCGCCAAGTTCTTCTGCAACCGGAGTTTCAATACTACCAACCATTACATGGGGAGCGATCACAGGTGTTACAGGATATAGAATTACCATGGGAACTACCGCAGGCGGAAGTGATATCTTGAATAACGTAGATGTAGGAACTGCAGCTACCTATACTCTTACTACACCTTTAGCATTCGGTACGAAATATTATTATAAAGTGATTGCATATTCAGGAAGTACAGTAGGAACTGCTTGTACAGAGAGAAACTTTACGACATCCACTTTATGTCCTTCAATTTCTTCACCTAGCTCAGGTACAACAGGTGTATCTCTGCTTCCTACCATTACTTGGGGAGCAATCACGGGAGTTACAGGATATAAAATTACGATGGGAACTACCTCTGGAGGAACTGATATTTTAAATAATGTAGATATAGGGAATGTTACTTCGTATACTGTTGCTACGTCTTTAGCATTTACAACTAAATATTATTATACAGTAATAGGATATACCGGAACGCTTACGGGCACTGCTTGTACCATAAATAACTTTACGACTCAGGGAGCATGTCCGGTTGTGACATATCCTGCAGACGCTGCAACGCTTCAACCAATAAATCCTATCATAAAATGGAATGCAATGCCGGCAGCAGCTTATTATACCTTAACTATTGGTACAACAGCAGGTGGGTCTGATATTATGAATAATGTAAATATTGGAAACGTTTCTTCATATACCGTTACGGCTCCATTAACATTAGGAACTAAATATTATTATAAAGTAAATACGGATACCTCAACAGCTTGTGCTGAAAGAACATTCACCGTAAATGCGAATCCTGCGCCAGCAAATGATAACTGTTCAGGAGCATTGCTTGCAACATCTTTCCCATATGCGTATTCACAGACTAATGGAGTAGGTGCTACGAATGGAACTGGGTTTATTACAACATGTTCAGGAGGTAATGATGGAATGTGGTTTAAATTTACTGGGAACGGAGGAGAGATCACTGTTTCTGCGAAGAGTACTACAAGCTGGGATCATAGAGTATCTGTATATAGTGGAAGTTGTGGAGCTTTTGTTTGTGTAGGTACAGTAGACGAAAAAGCAGCTGCAGTTGATAATGTTGAGACCCTTACTTTCAGTTCTGTTGCAGGAACTGTATATTATGTGAATGTAGGGTATTATTCCCCAACACTAGATAGTTCGGAGGGTAACTTTGATATCAATGTTACGAGCAGTCTATTGGCGACATCTGAAGTTGTAGTTGCTGAGAAAATGAAAGAGATTAAAGTCTATCCTAATCCTTTTACTGATGTTCTGAATATCTCTGATATTTCCAACGTTCAGTCTGTTTATATTATTGATCTTGCCGGAAGAGTGGTGAAAACCATAGAAAAACCTTCTTCAGTTCTTCAACTGGGAGACTTGAAACAAGGTATGTATTTAGTGACATTAAATATGAAAGACAGATCAAGACAAGTGATTAAAGTAATTAAGAAATAAACCGAATAATATAAGTATTTAAAGCAGTAACTAAATAGTTGCTGCTTTTTTTTAATATTTTTTTAAGGTTGTGTTTAAATTATTATTAATTTGGCAAATGTAATAACCCCTTAAAAAAATTAAATATGAAGAAAATCTTACTCTTGTGCTTGCTCACAGTAAGCATGATTCTTAGTGCTCAAATCACATTAGGTGAAGGTAGTACAACCATCGGAAATGCTCCGGTCAATACCTATTACGGGTATTCCTATACCCAACAAATTTTCACAAAGCAGGAAATTAATGCAAATGCTGCAGGAAATATTACAGGTCTTAAATTCTATCTGGACCCTGCTGGAACAATAGACAATTCATCAGATTGGGTTGTTTATCTAGGTCATACTACAAAAACTAATTTTACATCTGGAAGCAACTGGGTTCCTCTTGCACAGATGACTCAAGTTTTTGCTGGAACTGTTTCAAACTCAAACGGAGTGGTAGAGATTACTTTCGCTACACCATTTGCGTATAACAATATTCAGAACCTGGTGCTTGCCATAGATGAAAATATGTCTGATTATGATGATGATGAAGTATTTTCTGTATATAATGCAGTGCAGGATAGAGCTATTGCTTATTCAAGTGATTTTGAAGATCCGGATCCTTCCGATCCACCAGTTGGAACATCATTAGGATATAGATCAGTCATAAGCTTTATGGGTCTTACTCCAAGTGCAATACCTGCTTGTGCTGCTGTATCATATCCAGCAAACAATGCAACCTTGGTACCATTGTCTCCTACCATTACTTGGTTTGCGTCACAAGGGGCTACAAGTTATAAGGTTTCCATTGGAACTACTCCGGGAGGAACAGATATCGCGAATCAACAAGTGGTAACTACAACCAGCTTCACTCCGGCAGCTCCTCTTGCTATTAATACTACTTATTACCTTAAAGTGATTTCAGTTGGGACAGGTGGTGAATCTTCCGGTTGTACCGATGTGAAATTTAAAACAATACCTCCTCCTCCGGCCAATGATAACTGTACTGCTGCAGTAAATCTGACAGTAAACCCAGATCTGAACTGTGGAACTGTTACTGCAGGAACAACGGTTTCTGCAACAGATTCCGGATTGACTCCAGATCCTTGTTTTGGTACTCCTGATGATGATGTGTGGTATAAGTTTACAGCTACTGCATCAAATCATGTTATTTCACTTAAGAATGTAGTTTCAGCAGGAACAGTTTCAAGTACAGATACTTATTTCCAGGTTTTCAGTGGTGATTGTGCTACTTTAAACAGTATTTTATGTTCTGATCCGGAAACAGCAACTGCAACCGGACTTACTGCAGGGAGTACTTATTATATAAGAGTTTATAGCTATGGTAATGGAGGAAGTGCTCAAAATTTCAACATCTGTGTAGGAACATTGCCTCCGCCTCCAGCAAACGATGAGTGTTCTGCTGCTATTAATTTAACAGTAAATCCTGATATGAACTGTGGGACTGTTACCGCTGGTACAACACTTTCAGCAACAGATTCTAGTTTAGACCCAACCCCTTGTTTTGGTACTCCTGATGATGATGTGTGGTATAAATTTACTGCAACGGCAGCTTCTCATGTTATTTCACTTAGAAATATTGTTGGAGTAGGAACAGGAAGTACAAGTACAGATACTTATTTCCAAGTTTTCAGCGGAAGCTGTGGAGGTTTGACAAGCATTTTATGTTCAGATCCTGAATCAGCAATTGTTGCTGGTCTTAACACAGGTGAGACTTATTATGTAAGAGTTTATAGTTATGGAGGAACAGGAAGAGCTCAAAGTTTCAACATCTGTGTAGGAACATTACCTCCGCCACCAACAAACGATGATTGTGCGAGTGCTGTTACGCTGACAGTAAATCCAAATATGAACTGTGGAACAGTTACTTCTGGTCATACACTTGGTGCAACAGATTCTGGTCTGGTTCCTGCTCCTTGTTATGGTAATCCTGATGATGATGTATGGTTTAAATTTACAGCAACTGCAGCTAGCCATACTATTACATTAAGCGATGTTGTTTCTCTTGGTACAAGTCAAACTACAGATAGTTATTTCCAGGTTTTCAGCGGAAGTTGTGATGCCTTAGTAAGTGTTCTATGCTCAGATCCTCTATCAGGTGTTGCTTCTGGCCTTACTGCAGGAAGTACTTATTATGTAAGAGTTTACACTTATGGTGGAACAGAAACGGCAATTGGCTTTAAGATATGTGTAGGAACGTTGCCTCCTCCTCCGGTAAATGATGCTTGTGCTGGTGCGTTGATGGCATCTGTATTCCCTTATAGCTATACTCAGGCTGATGCAGCTGGAGCTACTAATAACGGTGGATTCATTACTACTTGTTCAAATAATCCAATGAATGATGGTACTTGGTTTACTTTCACAGGAGATGGTACAGCTCACGAAATTGCGGTGTCAATGCCTGCAGGAAGTAGCTTCGATCCTCAAATTGGAGTTTTCAGCGGAAGCTGTGATAATTTAACTTGTGTAGCTACTGCTGATAACGGTGGTGGAGGTACTACCGAAACAGTATCAGTGGCAACGGTTGCAGGAACTGTGTACCATGTGAATGTAGGACATTATTCTGATGATGAAGATAAACTGGAAGAAACCTTTACGATTACTATTAATAAAGAAAATCTTGGAACTTCAGAAACATCTAAAGCTAAGAATGATATTAAGGTATATCCAAACCCATTTGCAGAAGTATTGAATATTTCAAAAGCAGATCTTGTAAAATCTATTTCTGTTCTGGAAGTTTCCGGCAGATTGGTAAAAACTATTGAAAATCCTTCTTCTGTTCTTCATTTAGGAGACTTAAAGCAAGGAATGTATTTAGTAGTTCTGAATATGAAAGATGGAACTAAGCAGACGGTTAAAGCAATTAAGAAATAATTGAGAAATTATTGAAATAGAGAGACGGGTCATTTGATCCGTCTTTTTTATGGAAAAGATTTCAAGAAGAGTAAGAGTTCAATTAGCTGATAAGGTTCTTAAAACTAAAAAAAGAAGAGTGGAAATTTCCACTCTTCTTTTTATTGATAAACAGATCACGATCTGTAATTTATTTATTATTACTCACTACTTATTAGGTACTGGCTGTATATCCCCAGTGTTCATAAGATCAAAAACAGTTGGGAAGAACATCACAAGAATAAAATAAATGATAATCATCAGCGCAATAAGTGCGAAAAGAATAATCACTAAACTATTGGGTTTATTTTTCTTTTTTGGTTCCATGATTTTGTGGTATTTGGTGAATAAATTAAACTAATACCTAATATCAAGCTAATTTCTTGCCACACTGCTTACAATATCTTGCATCATCATCAATATCTTCATTACCACAACGGTCACAGATCATTTCCAGGTTCTGTCTTTTGTTTCGCATTTCTGCCGTTACAATTCCAGTAGGAACAGCAATAATAGAATAACCCGCAAGCATCAGAATAACAGCGAAAAATTTCCCCATTGGAGTAATGGGAGACACATCACCATATCCTACGGTAGTTACCGTTACTACAGCCCAGTAAATCGACTGTGGGATAGTTTCAAAACCCTGACGGCCACCTTCTACCATAAACATCAGCGAGCCTACAATAACCGAGAATATGATCAGAAACAAAAGAAATATATAAATTTTTCTTGAACTGTTCTTCAATGCTCTTACAATCAGATAACCATCATTCATAAAGTCCAATAAGTTGAAGATCCTGAATATTCTCAGCATTCTCAGCATTCTGAAGATCAGGAAATACTTCGTAATCGGAAAGAAAAAGCTAAGGAAGAAAGGAACCAGAGCAAGAAAATCAATAATTCCGAAGAAACTGAAGATATAGTTGCGTTTATTTTTTATCACGGCAATCCGCATGGAATACTCAGCAGTGAAAAAAATAGAAATAATCCATTCAAGAATCACAAAGGTATAATGAAATCTTTTATCAAGCTGAGGTACACTTTCCATCATAATAATGGCAGTACTTGCAAGGATTAAGGATAGTAATATGATATCGAAGAGTTTTCCGAGCCTGGTATCGGAGCGATAAATTATTCGGTAAAGGAATCTTTTCCAAAGTTTGTCTTCAGGAACAAGATTATGCTCTCTTTCCATTTTTAATGTTTTTTAAAATTAACAAATTATCGTTATTTTCGTAGCAAACATACAGAATAAAATGACAATAAGAAAAGTAATTGCAGAAATAGATAAGCTGATTCCCATACAGCAAGCAGAGGATTTTGATAACGTAGGATTACTGTGTGGTGTTCCGGATCGTAACGTTTCCGGAATTCTGGTTTGTCATGATGCATTGGAAAATGTTGTAGAAGAAGCAATTGAGAAAAACTGTAATCTGATTGTATGCTTTCATCCCATTATATTTTCAGGGTTAAAGTCCCTGACAGGAAAAAACTATGTAGAAAGAGCGGTTTTAAAGGCTATTGAAAATAAAATTGCCATTTACGCCATTCATACAGCTTTTGATAATGATTTCTTTGGAGTCAATTATGGAATATGCAGTGAACTGGGATTGAAGAATATGAAAATCCTTCAGCCAAAAGAAAAGAACTTAAAACAGCTTACCGTTTTCGTTCCAAAGGAGCATTCTGATAAAGTACGAGAAGCTATGTTTGCTGCAGGAGCAGGTAATATAGGGTTTTATGATGAATGTAGCTTTACAATCAATGGAAACGGAACATTTAGACCAATAGAGGGTTCAAATCCTTTTTCCGGGCAGCAAAATATCCGCGAAAATGCTGATGAAGATATGATTTCCGTAATTTTTGAAACCTATAAAGAAGGCCAGATCATCGGAGCAATGAAAAATGCTCATCCGTATGAGGAAGTTGCCCATCAGATATATAGCCTGGATAATAAAAATCATCATACCGGACTGGGGATGTATGGTGACCTGGAAGAAGAGATGGACGAAAAGGATTTCTTAAAATTTGTAAAAGAAAAATTCAGTCTTGAAGTGATAAAACATTCTTCTTTCAACAACAAAAAAATTAAAAGAGTAGGGGTTCTGGGAGGGTCCGGAGCCAGCGGAATCCGATCTGCAGTTTCCAAGAAATGTGATGCTTACCTTACCGGAGATATCAAATACCACGACTATTTCTTGGCAGAGTCCAAAATGATGATTTGTGATATAGGACATTATGAATCAGAACAATTTGTAACTCAACAATTATTTGAAATTTTGTCACAAAAATTTAGTACATTTGCAATTTCAAAATCTATTGAAAAAACAAACCCAGTAAATTATTTCATTTAAATATGGCAAAAACCAACGATATTTCAGTTGAAGAAAAATTAAGAGCTTTATACGATTTACAGATCATTGATTCAAGATTGGATGAAATCCGAAATACTAGAGGAGAATTGCCAATTGAAGTTGAAGATCTTGAAATCGAGATTGAAGGTCTTGAAAAGAGAGCTGAAAAATTTCATGCAGACATTAAAGATCAGGACGATCAGATCAAAACAAAGCATGAAGTTATTAACCATGCAAAAACTTTAATTGAGAAGTATAAATCTCAACAGGATAATGTAAGAAACAATAAAGAGTTTGAAGCATTAGGGAAAGAAATTGAATTCCAGGATCTGGAAATTCAACTTGCTGAAAAAAGAATTAAGGAATTCGGAGTTAAAATTGCTCACAAAAACGAAACTTTAAGTGAACTAACTTCAAAGATCGACGATTTAAAAAATCACTTGAAATTCAAGAAAGAAGAATTAGATGGTTTGATCTCTGAAACTCAGAAAGAAGAAGAATACTTAATAGAGCAATCTAAAGAATTCGCTGGTAAAATTGACGAAAGATTATTAGCTTCTTACAACAGAATCAGAACAAGCTCTATCAACGGTCTTGCTGTAGTAGGATTAGAAAGAGGAGCTCCAAAAGGGTCATTCTTTACTATTCCACCACAAAAGCAGATGGAAATCGCTCAGAGAAAGAAAATCATTATTGATGAGCATTCTGGAAAAATCCTTGTTGACGACGAGTTGGTAATGGAAGAAAACGACAAAATGAAATCAGTAATTAAATTCTAATTATTCGATTTTAAATAATATAAAAGCTGTTTCAGAAATGAAGCAGCTTTTTTTATTTTAATAATTAAAGTCTTTTGAAAAACTGTATTGACAGCAGGTCTGCGACAATCAATAAATTCAGTAGCAATGGACTTTAGTTAAAACATAATAAAACCCAAGTCAAATCTCATAAAAAAACCGCTTCATAACGAAGCGGTTTTTTTATGTTATTCCTGATGATCATACATTTTATTATACAGAGCAATAAACTTCTCTTTAACGGCTTTTCTTTTCAGTTTTAGCGTTGGTGTCAGAAGTCCTGCTTCAATGCTCCAGATTTCAGGAGTCAATTCAATTTTTTTGATTTTCTCCCAGTTTCCAAGATGCTCATTAATTCCCTCCATTTCCTTTTCAATTCTTTGCTTCAGCTCAGTGCTTTTAGCAATTTCTTCCGGAGTGGAGCCTATGTTGAGATTATTTCTCATGGCCCAGTTCTTTGCAAATTCAAAGTCAGGTTGTACCAATGCACATGGCATTTTTTCACCATCACCAACAACCATGATCTGCTCAATGAATTTTGAAGCTTTAGCAAGGTTCTCTATGGTTTGGGGAGCAATATATTTACCACCGGATGTTTTGAACATTTCCTTTTTACGGTCTGTGATCTGTAAAAACCCTTCATTGTCGATATGACCAATATCTCCTGTCTTGAAAAATCCATCTTCAGTAAAAGCTTCTCTGGTCATCTCATCGTTTTGGAAATAGCCCTTAAACACAGATGGTCCTTTTACAGTAATCTCACCATCTTCCTGAATTTTTACCTTTAGATTATCCAATGGTGCTCCTACGGTTCCTACTTTCATCTTGTCGAAACTGTTAACAGAAATTACCGGAGATGTTTCCGTTAAACCATATCCTTCCAAAATTGGAATCCCTGCATTTTGGAACATTAAGTTCAGTCTTGTAGACAATGCTGCAGATCCGGAAACCAAGGTAACAATTTCACCTCCTAAACCTTCTCTCCATTTAGAGAAAACCAGTTTATCAGCAATCATTTCCTGAATTCCTGATGGCTTGGAAATGACTTTCTTTTTGGAAATGAGATTTAAAGCCCAGAAAAAGATCTTGGACTTTAATCCACCTGCAGAAGATCCTGTATTATATATTTTATCATATACCTTTTCTACCAATCTTGGTACTACAGTCATATAGTGAGGTTTTACTTCTTTTACATTTTCGCCCATTTTTTCAATGCTCTCGGCGAAGTAAAGAGAAAAACCATTGTATTGATACAGATAAAAAAGCATTCTTTCAAAAATGTGACAAATAGGAAGAAAGCTCAATGCTCTTGTTTCCTTATAGTCAAGGCTTTTTTTCTTAGGAATCCTTGGGATAGACCCTAATACATTGGATACAATATTATTATGGGTAAGCATTACTCCTTTAGGTCTTCCCGTAGTTCCGGAAGTATAGATGATCGTAGCGAGATCTTCAGTATTGATGGCATTAGAGAGATCCTCCACCTCAATTTGTGTGGATTCATCTTCACCCAAATCCATGATTTCTTTCCAATTGGCAGCTCCACTTATATTGTCGAAAGTAAAAATTCCCTGTAAACTTGGGATGTTATGTTTTACTTTCATTACCTTATTAAGAAGTTCTTTATCAGAAACAAAACAGTACTGTATTTCAGCATTGTTGAAGATAAATTCGTAATCCTCTGAGGAAATACTAGGGTAAACCGGTACTGAAACAACACCGATCTGTGAAAGTCCAAAGTCCATAATAGCCCATTCCGTACGGGAATTGGTGGTTATCAAAGCGATCTTATCACCAGGTTTTATACCTAGCTTCAATAATCCTCTGGATATCTTATTTCCCTCATTGATAAACTCCTGCGTAGAAGTTTTTTTCCATTCACCATGATACTTTGTAACAAACATATCCGTTTTAGGATATTTTTCTAAAGCATAGTGCGGAATATCGAATAATCTCTTGATCGTCATGATTTTTTAAATAATTTATAAAGAAATTTAAATATAAGCATTTTTTTTAATTGTAGACCTTTGATTCTAATAATTGAAATTTAGTTAAATGCTTACCATAATATTTTTTATCAAAAAGGGGGCCGTAAGCTTGATAGAGATGGTGTTGTTATTAAATTATTCCACTAATGTGGTTTCTTAAAAATGCATAGTCCCCGCCTTATTTGCTTTTGATGTTTTCTGGTTTTCCGGTTTTCATTACCCGAATCCAAAAGCTCTTCCAGTTGCCTTTATTCCAGCCTTTTCTACCATTCCAATTTATTTTTTCAGATTTGCTTAAAAAGTGTAAATTTACGGCTATCTAATTATTTTTTTTATGGACTTTAATTTATCGGAAGAACAGCTGATGATTCAGCAGGCAGCAAGAGATTTTGCACAAAACGAATTATTACCTGAAGTTATTGAAAGAGACCGTGACCAGAAGTTCCCTGTAGAGCAGGTGAAGAAAATGGGTGAAATGGGGCTTTTAGGAATGATGGTTGACCCAAAATATGGAGGAGCAGGTATGGATAGTGTTTCCTACGTGTTGGCAATGGAGGAGATTGCAAAAATAGATGCGTCTGCAGCTGTTGTAATGTCTGTAAACAATTCATTGGTTTGTGCTGGTCTTGAAAAGTTTGCTTCTGAAGAACAAAAAGTAAAATATCTTACTCCATTGGCAAGTGGAAAAGTGATCGGAGCATTTGCTTTATCTGAGCCGGAAGCTGGTTCTGATGCAACTTCCCAGAAAACAACTGCTGAAGACAAAGGAGATTACTATCTATTAAACGGGATCAAAAACTGGATTACAAACGGAGGTACTGCTTCTTACTATATCGTAATCGCACAAACAGATCCTGAGAAAAAACATAAGGGAATCAATGCTTTCATCGTAGAAAGAGGATGGGAAGGTTTTGAAATCGGACCAAAAGAAGATAAACTGGGAATCAGAGGAAGTGATACACACTCTTTGATCTTCAACAATGTAAAGGTTCCAAAGGAAAACAGAATTGGTGAGGATGGATTCGGATTTAACTTTGCGATGGCTGTATTGAACGGTGGAAGAATTGGTATTGCTTCTCAAGCTTTAGGTATTGCTTCAGGAGCTTATGAAATGGCTTTGAAATATGCTAAAACAAGAAAAGCATTCAAAACTGAGATCATCAATCACCAGGCAATTGCATTCAAATTAGCAGATATGGCTACTCAAATCACTGCAGCAAGAATGCTATGCTTCAAGGCAGCATGTGAAAAAGATGCAGGAAAAGATATCTCTGAAAGCGGAGCAATGGCAAAATTATACTCTTCTCAGGTAGCTATGGATACTACTATTGAAGCTGTACAGATCCACGGTGGATACGGATATGTGAAAGAATACCACGTAGAAAGATTAATGAGAGATGCAAAAATCACTCAAATCTACGAAGGAACTTCTGAAATCCAGAAAATCGTGATCTCCAGAAGTATTGCAAAATAATTTTAATAAAACACACTCTCTATGAAAAAATCTTTGTGGATTACCCTAGGTGTCGTACTGCTATTGTTAGGAGTATTTGTATGGTATAAGTACTTCTTCGTTTTCGGAGAAGGCGTGAAATCCGGATATCTGAATTATGCCATGAAAAAAGGCTATGTCTTCAAAACCTATGAAGGCAAACTTATTCAGGAAGGTTTCGGAAAAGGAAAAACAGGAGGACTTACAAGCTATGAGTTTGAGTTTTCTGTAGATGACCCTGAAGTTTTCAAACAATTGGAAACCAACAGTGGTAAAACCTTTGATCTCCATTACAAGGAATACAATGGCGCTCTTCCCTGGAGAGGAAACACAAAGTTTGTTGTAGACAAAGTAGTGAATATGAAATAATGTAAAAGGCTTCCGATTTGGAGGCCTTTTTTATTTTCAGGAGCTTCTTCCCGCTATTCACTCATACTCCTCGCTCCAAGGCATTGGCCAAATCTTGCTGTGGGGTAACCGTTGCTATCGGGGCTATTTTTTATGATGGATTTTTTTACTGTTAAATATCTCGTTATAGCTGTAATATTCAATAGGAACAGGCTTCAGACCGCTTAAAAAATAGATAAAACCTATTCACCTGGCTTTAGACAAAACTTAAAATAAAAAATCCACCCCTGAGGGTGGACTTGAAAATCTATTGAGAATCTTTATTAGGAATGTTTTTCTTTTTATAAAAATAGTATCCAATACCACCCACTAAAAATACAGGCCACAATGGAAGAAGAAACAGGAAAATGGATGTAATAACATCCCAGCCTGACTCTATTGCTGCCAAAGATTTTCCACCGAAAGTTTTAGGTTCTTTTTCAGCCTCAGTTTTATCCATAATATTTATATTGATGCTGCAGATAGTATTGTCAGCATAATTATGTCCTGAAACCTGAATATCTTTAGTTTCAATATCTCCTATATTGGTGTTGAGAGCTTCCATTAAGCCATCAAAATGCTGGATAGGAACTTTGATGTCTATACTGTGTACTTTTTGATTTTCATCGCTACGATTGGCAGATTCTGCATAAGAAAGACTTTCGCTTTTAATATAGCCGTTATTTTTAATGGATTCTTCTTTGATAATTTCCTTTACAGTTTCTGCATTATCAGCCTTTATCACAAGGTATCCCGTTTTTACCATTTTATCTTTTGGCATATTCAGTTCATAGCTGTCATTTTTAGGCTTCTCCTTATAAATGATCTTTGTTTCCTTGATCACCTTTGGAGCAGGAACGTTCACCACGATCTTTTCAGATTTCTTGGTTGCAGAATCCTTTTTTTCAATTTTTGATTCCAGTTTTGTAGAAGCAATTTTGTCTGATAAAGAATCTACAATCTTGGAAGTATTTTCTATTTTCTGTTGGATGTCATTTTTGGTGTTTTCAATATCCTTTATTCTTATGCTTGCAGAATCAAGAGCTTGGCTGGCTGTTGTATTGGCATTATCAATGGCTTCTGTAGCAACAGCGGCAGCACTGTCTATACTTTGTACGGCTTCACCAATCTTAGATGATGAAACCTCACCTTTTTTACCACACATAATGAATGTACCTGATACAACTGCTAGTAAAATGAATTTTTTCATAACATTAATTTTTTGATGAAGTAAAATTAGTCATGAAGCTTTCGAAGTCCTTGTAAATGGAATGTATTGTACTCGTAAAATTATAATTAATACATTATCAATATTTTGTATTTTTTTTACAAGAGATTTACAAAGCGTCTTTCTACATTTGAAACCTGAAATTGCTTGAAAGCTTTGTCTTTTCTCTAAATATTAAATTGGAAATCTAAAAATTCCCCTCATTCGGAGGGGGGCGAAAATTCAAAGAATTTTTGACGGGGTGGTTTCAGAGAGTATATCATAAAAAAATCCGCAGAAGTTATCTGCGGATCTATATTTTTAGCGATTTTGCTCTTTTGTTTAGTGATCTTGAAACTCACTGATGAAATGCAGTTTCACATTCGGGAATTTCTCCTGCGTCATGTGAATCGTGAATGATGAATCTGCCAAAAATACCAATTGGTTGTATTTATCTCTGGCAAGGAATCTTTGTTTTAATCTTGCAAATTCCTTAAACTCTTCAGATTTTTCATCTGCTTCAATCCAACATGCCTTATGCATGGATAAAGGTTCGTAGGTACATTTTGCACCATACTCATGCTCCAGACGGTATTGGATAACCTCATACTGAAGTGCTCCTACAGTTCCGATGATCTTTCTGTTATTCATTTCCAGAGTAAATAGCTGCGCAACTCCCTCATCCATCAGCTGATCAATACCTTTTGCCAATTGCTTAGCTTTAAGCGGATCATTATTGTTGATATAACGGAAGTGTTCAGGAGAGAAACTTGGAACACCCTTGAAGCTTAGTTTTTCACCACCTGTCAATGTATCACCAATTCTGAAGCTTCCCGTGTCATGAAGACCCACGATATCTCCAGGGAAACTTTCCTCTACAACCTCTTTTTTATCAGCAAAGAATGCGTTGGGTGAAGAGAACTTCATTTTTTTGCCCTCTCTTACCAATAGATAGTTTTCATTTCTTTTGAATGTTCCGGAAACAATCTTTACGAATGCAAGCCTGTCTCTGTGTTTAGGGTCCATATTAGCATGGATCTTGAAAACAAACCCAGTGAAAGTACTTTCTTCCGGCTTTACCATACGAAGATCACTCTCCTTAGGCTGTGGCATTGGAGCAATTTCGATAAATGCATTCAATAATTCACGCACCCCAAAGTTGTTTAGGGCAGAACCAAAGAAAACAGGTTGTAGATCACCGTTCATATAATCTTCACGGCTGAATTCAGGATATACAGATTGAATAAGTTCTAATTCTTCTCTCAATGTTTGAGCAGCTTTGGGACCTATCGCCTCATCAATGGAAGGATCATTAATATCATCAAAAGTGATAGATTCACCTACTTTTTGCTTTCTCTCTTCAAGGAATAACTGGATATTGTTTTCCCAGATGTTATAAATTCCCTGGAAATCACTTCCCATACCAATAGGAAGGGAAAGCGGAACAACTCTTAATCCTAATTTTTGTTCTACTTCATCCAGTAGATCGAAAGCATCCTTACCCTCACGGTCAAGTTTATTGATGAATACCAACATCGGAATGTTTCTCATTCTACAAACCTTAACTAATTTTTCAGTTTGTTCCTCAACCCCTTTTGCAACGTCAATTACAACAATTACAGAATCTACGGCCGTTAAAGTTCTATAGGTATCCTCAGCAAAATCCTTGTGACCAGGTGTATCAAGGATGTTAATTTTATGGTCTTTATATTCAAAAGCCAATACGGAAGTTGCTACAGAGATCCCTCTCTGTCTTTCAATTTCCATAAAGTCGGAGGTGGCTCCTTTTTTTATCTTATTGGACTTTACCGCACCTGCTTCCTGAATTGCACCCCCGAAAAGTAGTAGTTTTTCCGTAAGAGTAGTTTTTCCGGCATCCGGGTGGGAAATGATCCCGAAGGTCTTTCTTTTTTGTATTTCTTTGATTAAGTCTGACATATCGTATTTTGAAGTTGCAAAAATCGTGATTTTTTATGAAGTTTTCAAATAAATTAGAACAATGTTCTTCCACTGGGATAAGAACCTTATTTTTTGTCATATTTACATGGGTAACGAAAATAAGTATTTTCCTTTTTAGTTGCCTGTAGCATTCAAAAAAATTATCTTTGTTTTTATAAATTTTTACAGAGAAAAAGAATGGAAAATAGCAGGTATCCAAAGTTTACTTTCACATGGCTGGGCGCTGTTACTTTAGTAGTTGGACTGTTTGTGGGAACAATGGCTGTTTCTCTATTCAGTACCTTTTGGAAAGTGGCTTTCAAAGAAAATTTAGAGCTTAAGGACTGGTTTCTTATGGTAGCCAATTCAGTAGGGTTTCTTACATCTATTGCCTTTTTTGATTTTTTTATTGTAAGACGAACTACAAACATGAAGCTTAACTTCAATTTTTCGTCAGTTAATTTCTATACTTATCTTCTAGTCTTTCCCATGATGTTGGGAATGATGTTTATTGCAGAATTTATTACCTCTCTAATCCCGATAACAGGACCGTTTTTTGGAGATTTTTATGAATATTTTACCCAGTTAATGAGCCAATTGACGGATGATCCCGTGATAATGTTGATTATGACTGTAATGATGGCCCCTATTTTTGAAGAGATTATATTCCGAGGGATTATTCAAAAAGGATTGATCAATAAAGGAGTTGAGCCTTGGAAAGCTATTTTGTATGCTTCCATTATTTTTGGGATCGTTCACGGAAATCCCTGGCAGTTTATCAGTGCAGTAATGCTTGGGTGTGTCTTGGGATTGGTATATTATAAAACAAAATCCTTACTTATACCAATGTTATTGCATGGGTTTAATAACCTAACCCTTTCGTTGTTGGTATTGTTTGGAAAGAATGAAAGTTTTGCAAAGTTTTTGAATGTTTCAGAATGGCTTATTCTAGCCGTAGGAATTGTACTTTTCTCTTTGTTTTACTATCTTTTTACGAAAAAATATAAAGTACATTACTCTGAAATTTAATTAACGGTAGCTAAAAAGTAAAATTGGAAAATGAATATAGACATGGAATTATTGGTAGCAACACACAACGAACATAAAAAAGAAGAAATTCAGCAGATTCTTGGGAATGAATGTACGGTTAAAAGCCTTACAGATTATAATATTCATGAAGAAATTGTAGAAGATGGAGATTCTTTTCATGCCAATGCATTAATTAAAGCAAAGTATTGTTTTGAAAAGACAGGAGTTCCAAGTTTAGGGGATGATAGTGGGTTGGTAGTAGAATCTTTGGATGGAAGACCTGGAATATTCTCTGCCCGTTATGCAGGAGATCATGATTTTGCAAAAAACATTGAAAAGGTATTGGAAGAAATGCAGGGAATAGAAAACCGAAAGGCTTACTTCGTTACTGTTTTATGCTATTACGATGAAAATGGAGTTCAGTACTTTGAAGGAAGGGTTCATGGGAATTTATTAACTGAAAATAAAGGACTCAAAGGATTCGGATATGATCCTATTTTTGTTCCTGAAGGGTATGAAAGAACCTTTGCAGAAATGAATCCTGAAGATAAAAACAAGATCAGCCATCGTAAGCAGGCATTAGATTTATTTATGGATTTTTTAAAAGTGACTGATTAAAATATTATAAGCTAAAAGAAACCCATTTCTCCCTCTCTTGAAAGAATGGTTTACTATGCTTTTCCTTTTAAATTTAACGGTAGAATATACGTTTTCAATTTTCTGTCGTACATTTGTTTCAATAAACTATTGATTTGAGTACTTATTTAACAATATTAGGTTTTAACTCGGCGATTCCGACTATTAATACTTCACCAACAGCTCAGTTGCTGGAAATGGAAGAAAGACTCTTCCTGATTGATTGTGGAGAAGGAACACAAGTGCAGCTGAGAAAAGCAAAAGCCAGATTTTCAAAAATCAACCATATTTTTATTTCTCATCTTCATGGAGATCATTGCTTTGGTCTTCCCGGTCTTATTGCTTCTTTCCGTCTTTTGGGAAGAGATAATCCATTGCATGTCTATGGGCCAAAAGGGATCAAGAAGATGATGGAGACGATCTTTCAGATTACAGAAACCCACCGTGGTTTTGAAGTGGTTTATCATGAATTGGATAAGGATTATTCTGAAAAGATCTATGAAGATAATAGAGTAGAGGTGTATACCATTCCTTTGGATCACAGGATCTATTGCAATGGTTATCTTTTTAAGGAGAAACCAAAGGACAGACATCTTAATATGCAGGAGATTGCTAAATACAGTGAAATTGAAAGCTGCGATTACCATAATATAAAAGCAGGAAAAGACTTTGTTTTAAGTGATGGTTATGTCCTTAAAAATGAAGTTCTGACCGTTGAGCCTGCTCCATCAGTGTCTTATGCATTCTGTAGTGATACCCGATATCTTGAATCTGTAATTCCGATTATTAAAAATGTAACGGTTTTATACCACGAATCTACATTTTTGCATGATTTGAAAGAAATGGCAGATTATACAGGGCATACTACAGCGTTGGAAGCTGCTACCATTGCTCAAAAAGCTCAGGTAGGAAAACTGATCCTTGGGCATTTTTCCAACAGATATGCCGATTTAACGGTGTTTACAGATGAAGCCAGAAATGTCTTTCCAAATTCGTTCTTGCCAAAGGCCTTGGAAAGTGTAAAAATTTAAATGAATATGCTGAATTTTGAAGAACTCAGAAGTTTTCTGGATGAAAAAGCAGATCAGTATAACACTCCCGATTTTATTGAAAATGATCCGATACAGATTCCGCATCGTTTTTCATTAAAGCAAGATATCGAGATTGCCGGTTTTTTAGCAGCTACAATTTCTTGGGGAAACAGGAAGTCGATTATTAATTCTGCCAATAAAATGCTTGATATTATGGGGAACTCTCCCTATGATTTCGTTCTGAACTATTCTGAAAAAGATTTGGAAAGCATTCAGGATAAAAGTATTCACAGAACATTTAACGGGCAGGATTTTTCATATTTTATTAAGCAATTTAATAGAATATATAAGGAAAATGATAGCCTGGAGGATTTATTCAAAATAAAAGACTCGGAAATAAATTTTCTACATGGCATAGAAAGATTCAGAAATAGTTTTCTGGAAACTGAAAAGCACAGAAGCCACAAACACATCAGTTCACCTTATAAAAATTCATCAGCTAAAAGGATTATCATGTTTCTGAGATGGATGGTAAGAAAAGATAAGCGTGGGGTAGATTTTGGAATCTGGAAAAATATAGACCAGAAATACCTGTCTATTCCTCTTGATGTACATACCGGTAATATCTCAAGAAAACTGGAGCTGGTTTCAAGAACACAAAATGACTGGAAAACGGTGGAAGAGCTGGATGTAGCGATTAGAAAATTTGATGAAAAAGATCCTGCAAAATATGACTATGCCTTGTTTGGATTGGGAGTAACCAAGGAACTCTTGTAAAAAAAGAAATGATGAAAAAATATAACGAAAAAACAGAAGTTCTTGAGAAAATAGCAGACCGAGTTACCTCATGGATTGGATCTATTCAATCTTTGATTGTGCATACCTTGCTTTTTTTTACTTCGTTTTTACTTCCCATGGTACATCTTGTAGAATTTGATAAGATGCTTCTGATTCTTACTACAGTACTCTCTTTGGAAGCTATTTATCTGGCGATCTTTATTCAGATGTCTGTCAATAAAAGCCATGAGAAAATTGAAGATATTCAGGAAGATATCGAGGAGATTAGCGAAGATATTGAAGATATTCAAGAGGATATTGAGGAGATTAATGAAGATATAGAAGATATCCAGGAAGACATTGAAGAGATCAGCGAAGATATTGAAGAGATCAATGAGGAGGAAGAAGAAGAGGATCATATTGAAAGAGCAAAAAATGTAATCCTAAAAAGCAATGTAAGCTCCAATAAAAATGAAATAAAGGCTCTGAAAGATATTATTACTCAATTACAAAATGAAATTGAGCAATTAAAAAATGATGAATAATATACCTTTAAAAGTATCTTAGTTTAAGAAAGTAAAAAACCAGATCAGTCTTTATTGATCTGGTTTTTTTATGATTAAAATCTAGTTTTAATTTATTGAAATTATAATAATAATGCATATTTGTTATGATTTTTATATTAAATTTAAGAATAGGTGCCTGGGATGCTGATTTGTTGTCATTATTTTTGCTACATTTGAAGAAATGAAATTAAAATGTTGAATTATAGATTAAAAAATTACTTTTTTCTTTTAACGTTTTTACTGGCTTCTGTTTCTGTCTTTTCTCAGATCTCTCCGGACAGAAAGAAGATAAGAAGAGGACCTTCTACGGAAAGTTTGAGAGCCGGAACATTTATAGATGTAAATGTTCCTCCTTATGCTGCTTCAAATTACTCTCCTGAACAGTTGGTAAAAGAGATTTTAATTAATGGCGGATCTACCTGTACCACAGCCAATGTCACTAATGTTACGGTGAGTCCTAATCATGCTGCTGATAATGTTACCCGATTTTGGGGGTATTTCAATAAAGGAACAGCAGCTTTTCCTTTTACAGATGGAATTGTACTCACAACAGGACATGCAAAAGAAGCGGGAAATAGTTTTATAGGATTGCTAGGTAAAACTGTAGGAACCGGAAGTGATCCGGATCTTGTGGCTGCGACCAATCCTACTGTGGAACTGAAAGATGCTGTAGCTCTTGAATTCGATTTTGTTCCCAACTCTACGCAGGTAAAATTCAATTATATTTTTGCTTCGGAAGAATATGATTCAGATTATCCTTGTTCCGGTGGTTATTCGGATGCTTTTGCACTTCTTCTAAAAAAAGTGGGTGATCCTACCTATACCAACTTGGCTGTATTACCTGGTAGTGCAGGACCTGTAAGTGCAACGAATATTGTGCCTGCTGGTAACGGTTTCTCTTGCGGACCCATCAATGAGGTTTACTTTGGAGGGATGAATACCCCACATGTCGGTATTAATTATTATGGAAGAACAGTACCATTGACTGCGATTGCAGATGTAATTCCGGGACAAACCTATCATTTTAAAATGGTGCTGGCTGATGCAAAGGATAATGGGCATGACTCTGCGGTCTTCCTTGAGGGAGGTTCATTTGATATAGGTATTAAAATCGTGGATGAAACTGGAGTAAGTTTACCGGGAACGATCAATATGTGTGACAATACCCCCAAGTCATTAAAGGCTCAGTTGGCTACCATTCCAGGGATGACTTTTCAATGGTATAAGAATGGAGTTTTAATTCCTGGTGCTACCAATGCTATTTATGTTGCCACCCAGCCAGGGGTATATACTATAAAAGTAATGATTCCGGGAAATCAATGTCCGGGAGATGCTACTATTACGATTATTGGCGGAACAAGCCCTACGGTACAAAATGCAGTACTGAAACTTTGTACCACTCCTACACTTAGTACATTTGATCTATTGGCTGCACAGTCTATGATTAGTACAACACAGGGATCAATATTCCGTTTTTATCTTAATCAGGCAGACGCGCTGGCACAAAATAATAGCTATATCCCCAATCTGACAAACTATAATGGGACGGACGGCCAGGTGTTGTATGTCCTTGTTTCCAATGGAGCATTTTGTAGTAAAATTGCAACCCTTACATTAAGAAAAGAAGAAACTCCTGTCGCAAAACTTAATGCCTCAAAATTAAAAATTTGTGTAGGTGAATCAGTTCTGTTAACCGCATCTGGCGGAGTAACTTATGAATGGAGTGATAATCCTACTACAGGAGGAACTAGAACTGTAAGCCCGATTAAAACAACGACCTATACTGTATATGCTATTGGAGCGCAGGGTTGTAAATCATTGCAACCGGCACAGATTACTATTGAAGTTGTTCCGGCTATTGTTTCTACATTAAAGGGTGGGCATATCTGCCAAGGAGATAGAATTCTATTAGATGCAGGTTCAGGACCCGGTTATACTTATGAGTGGAGTACAGGGCAAACCAGCCAGACCATTACAGTAGATAAACCAGGAGAATATAAAGTGACAATCAGCAACGGAGTTTGTTCCAAGGAATTTAAAACAGATGTGATTAAGGCTGTTATTCCCGAAGTTACAAACGTTGATTATAATGATAAAGGAACCATCATTCTTACAGCAAGTAATCCAAGCAATGGTATACTGGAATATTCAATAGATAATGGGATTACATGGCAATCATCTAATGTCTTCACCAATGTTCCTAAGAATAAAGTGATTACTATACGTGTAAGAGTTAAATATACAAGTTGTGAGGGCTATCTGGAGTTCTTTACCTTTGTTATGAAAAATGTAATTACTCCAAACGGAGATAATATCAATGATATTATTGATTTCAGAGGAGTGAGCGGATATAAGGATTTCAGTGGTAAGGTTTTCGACCGCTATGGAAAAGAGGTATTTAAAGCTGAAAAAATCAGACCTTATTGGGATGGTTATTTCCAGGGAAAACGACTGCCTACAGCGTCCTATTGGTATCAAATCACCTATGAAGATCCTGCAAGCAAGCTTCTTACTGTGAAAACCGGATGGATATTGCTTAAGAATATAGAATGATTTTAAACGATAATTAAAAGACTGGCTTTTTTGTCAGTCTTTTTTTATTATTTTAAAATAAATAGAGTTGATATTCTATCATAAATAAATTTGCATTAGTAATAATGTAAATTGTGTTAAACTGAATTTCAATCAAAAAAAATAGTATTTTTGTTTAAAATAATATAAAATGTTAAATAGGAGGACAGGGAATTTATTTTTGGCGTTATTTTTTGCTTTTATGGGAAGCTTTATTTTTGCTCAGAACAGAGGAAAAATAGGGGAACTCAGAAGGCCCAGCGCAGCCACTTTAAGAGCGGGCGCTTTTATAGACGTTAATACTCCCGCTTATCCTGAGTCTGGTTACAGCATTACGCAGTTAGTAAAAGATGTTCTTATATCAGGAGGAGGATGTGCCAGTGCTAATGTGAGCAATGTTGTTGTATCTCCTAACTTGCAGCCCAGTAATCAAAACCGAAGCTGGGGATTTTTTAATAAAGCAGGGACTAATTTTCCATTCAATAGAGGGATTGTTCTTTCTACAGGATATGCAAATAAAGCGGGAAATTTTTTTCTTGGTGATCTGAGCGATGATCTGGCAACAGGCGGAGATATGGATTTAGCCACTGCCCTGAATATTGATAATACGTTTCTTACCAATGCTACATTTATAGAGTTTGATTTTGTAGCTGTTGCTTCAGAAGTTACCTTTAAATATTTATTTGCATCTAAAGAATATCAGCAAAATTTCCCATGTAATATTACGGATGGTTTTGCTTTATTACTGAAAAAAGTGGGAGATCCTACCTATACCAATATGGCGGTACTTCCTGGAGGAGCAGGCCCTGTGAGTGTAACTAATATTCACCCGGCATTTCCCCCTACTTGTGGCCCTAAAAATGAAGCCTATTATGGCGGAACAAATACAGCTCAGATAGAAACCAATTTTAACGGTCGTACAATTCCTTTGACAGCAAAGGCAGCTGTGATTCCGGGGCAGACGTATCATTTTAAAATGGTCTTGGCAGATTTTCAGGATCCTAATTTCGATTCGGCAGTATTTTTAGAAGCTGGATCATTTGATATTGGGGTGAAAATTCTAGGCCCGGGAGGAGTACAGCTTCCTGCTTCTGTGAATATGTGTGATAATACACCACAAACCTTTACTGCATCTGTTCAGGAACCTAACGTGACGTATCAGTGGTTTTTAAATAATAACCCTATTCCGGGAGAAGTTAATGCAAGTTATACAGCAACACAGCCTGGAACTTATACCGTTAAAGTGTATATCCAAGGAAGCTCTTGTCCGGGAGAAGCAACAATTACCGTGGTGGGTGGAACTTCTCCTACAGTACAAAATGCTACACTCACAGCCTGTTATACAGCTGGAAATGCTACTTTTAACTTACCAATAGCACAGCCTTCAATAAGTACAACACCAGGAGCTGTTTTCTCATATTACGCCACACAGGCAGATGCTAATGCAGGAAACGCTAATACAATTCCTACTCCTGCAGCTTATCCTAGTCCGGGAGGGCAGACCGTCTATGTGAGGGTGGCAAATGGATTTTGTGCTAAAGTTGCGGAACTGCAATTAGTAAAAGCTCCACAGATGACTGTATCTATTGTGCCTCCTATAGCTTTAACTTGTACTAATTCTCAAATAACACTCGATGCTACGGCTTCAGTTTATCCTCCGGGAGCTACATTCAATTGGGTGACAACAGGAGGGAACATCGTTTCTGGTGGAAATACCCTGAACCCTGTTATCAATGCACCAGGAACATATACATTAACTATATCACAAGTTTATCAACCGGGAAATCTTAGCTGTACAGCAGTTGGAAATGTAGTGGTTACTGGAAACAGTGCACCACCAAATCCATTACTTACAGCAACTAAGGTTAAAATATGTAAGGGAGAATCGATTACATTAACGGCTTCAGGAGGAGCTACCTACAATTGGGGTGGCGGTCTTCCAGGAAACGGAAATACACAGATGGTATCACCTACAGTGACTACTACTTATTCAGTTACTGCAGTAGGATCCAATGGGTGTGCATCTCCAAATCCGGCTACTTTAACCATTGAAGTATCAGAGCCGTTTACTGCACAAAATGCAATCCTACATAAATGTTATCAACCGGGATTAACTTATAACCTTACAGAGGCCCAGAGCCAGATTACCAGCGCTTCAGGGGTTACATTTACTTATTATGTAAATCAAACCGATGCTAATGCTGCTAATGGTAATTTTATCACAGGTACTACAGTGTATACACCTCTTTCAGCGAATCAAACCATTTATGTATTGGTGAGCAATGGCGGATGTAGCTATGTGGTTTCTCTTCAACTGCTGAGGACTGCTGAAACAACATTAACGATTGCTAATCCCCAAACAGTTACCTGTACAACGCCTCAGGTTACTCTTAATGCTTCAACTTCTGTAGTACCAGCTGGTTCTACAATTGCCTGGACTACTATTGGAGGAAATATCGTGTCCGGAGCCAATACACTTACTCCTGTTGTAAGTGCTGGAGGTACATATACATTAACGGTTACTAATATTTCACAACCCGGAAACTTAAGCTGTCCCTACACTACATCAGTTACGGTTACGCAAGATACAACGGCACCTGTTGCGGCGCTTGTATCATCACAACCTCGTATATGTGTTGGGGAATCGGTAACATTAACGGCCTCAGGAGGAACAACATACCAATGGGGGAATGGGCTTACCGGTACCGGAAATACTCAGGTGGTATCTCCAACACTTACCACAGTATATACTGTATATGCAATAGGAGCTAATGGATGTATTTCTGCAACCCCTGCAACGGTTACCGTTCAGGTAGGGCCTCCTATCGCAGGATTATCAGCATCGAAATTGAAAATATGTGCTGGAGAATCAGTTACCCTTACAGCTACAGGAGGATTTACCTATAATTGGGTAGGACTTACAGGGAATGGTAACACCCAAGTGGTAACCCCTACAGTGACGACTATCTATTCTGTATATGCATTGGGTGGAAATGGATGTAGCTCTGTGAAAGCTGCTGAGGTAACTATTGATGTAGTTCCTGCCATAGTTTCAACCTTGGAGAATGTGTATGTATGTGCGGGAGATAATGGAACTCTGGACGCCGGAGCTGGACCTAATTATACCTACCTATGGAACACGGGAGCAACTACCCGAACAATAACAACAAATGTTGCCGGTACCTATTCTGTAACTATTAGTAACGGGGTGTGTTCTAAAGTATTTACGGCACAATTGGTCAATCCTGATCTTCCTCAGTTTACGAATGTAGCTCATGAAAAGACGACTCTTACCCTTACAGCAAGTAATCCAACGGGAGGAACTCTGGAATACTCTATTGATGGAGGGGTGACATGGCAGAGTTCAAATGTATTTACCGGTATTTTGAATAATACAACCTATCATTTAATGGTAAGAGTGAAAAATGCTAAATGTGGTACTTCGTTAGATTACTTCACATTTGTACTTAACAATGCTATTACTCCTAACATGGACGGTATCAATGATACCATAGATTTCACAGGAATTAGCGGATATAAGGACTTTTCAGCTTCAATTTTTGATAGATACGGAGCTGAAGTTTTCAAGGCTTCAAAAGGTGATGTAATCTGGAGAGGATCTTTAAAAGGAATAAACCTGCCAACCGGTACTTATTGGTATAGAGTTCAGTGGGAAAATCCTGCAAACAAGAAATTAGAACAACGCTCAGGTTGGATACTTTTGAAAAATAGAAACTAAATATTCAGATAAATAGAAAATAATTAATAAAACCTTTCAGAAATGAAAGGTTTTATTTTTTTTAATCACAAAAGATGTTCACTTTTGTGATTTATTTCAAGAAAGATATAAATTTGATAAAATAAGGTTTAATGTTTACTATTATTTATTTAAAGGGTTTTGTTAATGAAAAATTGATTGCAAGAAGTGATATTTTTGTTCTTTTTGTTATAAAAAACATAAATATGTGTATGGGATATTTAAAAAAAAATTAAATTTGTTGAAACAAAAATATTATGAGAAGACATCTACCGCTTTGTTTATTTTTTTTAGTCATTTCGACTTTTTTATTTTCACAAACCCAATATCCCAGAAAACCAGTAAGGGAGCAAAGTACTGCTCAATCCAGAAGAGCTGGAGCCTTTATTGACGTGAATGCTGCAGGGTATTTGGAGACCAATTATAGTATAGAAAAATTAGTAAAGGATGTACTAATCTCATCGGGAACCAATACTTGTGTTACTCCAAATGTAACCAATGTAAAGATTACTCCTAACCACGCGGTAGGGGATGCAGATAGAGCTTGGGGATACTATCATAAGGCAGCTACTAATTTTCCTTTCAAGGATGGGATTATACTTTCTACCGGATTTGCAAGAAGAGCCGGTAATAATTTTGAAGGAGCTCTTGATAATGTTAATGGAGGTGGATCTGATGCAGATTTAGCGCAGATTATTGGGGTAGTAGAAACTAAGCTTAATGATGCTGTACTTCTGGAGTTTGATTTCGTACCTACCACTTCACAGATAAAATTTAATTACCTGATAGCATCTGAGGAATATACAGGTTCATTCCCTTGTACCTTTGCGGATGCTTTTGCTATATTACTGAGACCTACTTCAGGTGGACCTTACGTAAACATGGCTGTATTACCCGGCGGGGCAGGACCGGTGAGTATTACGAATATTCACCCTGCAATCGGATCAAGCTGCGGGGCTGTTAATGCCCAGTATTTTGGTGGATACAATACAGCGAACGTTGAAACGAATTTTAATGGAAGAACAGTTCCGCTTACAGCTATTGCAGATGTTGTGGCGGGACAGCAATATCATTTCAAAATGGTAATTGCCGATTATAGTGACCATAGTTATGATACTGCCGTATTTTTGGAAGGAGGGTCTTTCAATATTGGAGTAGACCTATTAGGCCCTGGAGGCGCAAAATTGCCTTCTGACATTAATGTCTGTGATAATGTACCTCAGGTAATTACGGCTTCTGTAAGTGACCCTAATTTAGTTTACCAATGGTATTACAATGGTACTCTAGTACCTAATGCTACTACCAATACAATTACAGCATTGCAGCCGGGAACTTATACCATTGAGGTGAGTGTACCAGGAAATCCATGTCCGGGGAAAGCTTCAATTGAAATTCACGGAGGAACAACTCCGCAGGCAAATGATGCAACAATGCTACTTTGTACCACTCCGGATATTACAACCTTTGATTTAAGTACAATCAAACCGTCTATCAGTCCAACTCCTGGTGCCGTTTTCAAGTTTTATGAACAACAGGCAGACGCGCTTGCACAAAACAACAATAACATTCAAAATATCTTGAATTACAACGGTAATGATGGTCAGATTTTGTATGTAGTGGTTTCAAATGGTGGTTTCTGTAGCAAAATGATTGAATTGAAACTATTGAAAGAAGCAACGCCAACAACAAAGGTGAAAGCTTCAAGTATAAAAATATGTCCGGGAGAAACTGTAACGCTTACAGCAGAAGGTGGAGACACTTATTTGTGGAGCAACTTCCCGGGAACAGGCAATATGCAAGATGTTACTTTATATCAGAGTACCACATTTACAGTATATGCCATTGGAGCAAAGGGATGTAAGTCTCTTAATCCTGCAACAATAAGAATAGAAGTAACCCCAGAAATCACAACACCTTTAACAGACGTTGAAATTTGTGTTGGAGATCAGGCTACTCTTGATGCCGGAGCAGGACCTAACTATAAATACCTATGGAGTACTGGTGCGACTACTCAAAAGATTAATGTAAATCAGTGGGGAATTTATACTGTTGAGATTGATAACGGATTCTGTAAAAAGAGTTTCCCGGTTAAAGTAATGGGAGCTGCAACACCTTATGTAATTGGATTAGACTACGAGAGTACTAAAAAGACATTGACAGTGATGGCAGAAAACCCACCAATGAACAATACACCAAGTAGCCTTGAATATTCTATTGATAACGGAATTACATGGCAGCAGTCCAACACATTCACAGGTCTTTTAGATAATACAAACTACACGATTCTGGTAAGAAGAGTAGGAACTCATTGTGTAGGAACCTTTGATTTCTTTACATTACAGATTAATAATATCATTACGCCTAATGATGATGGTATTAATGATGTGTTGGATCTGAAAGCTCTTGGTCAGTTTAAAAACTTCACAGGATCTATTTATGACAGATATGGAGTGGAAATGTTCAAGTTTTCAAAAGAAAATCCAACTTGGAACGGAACAGTAGCAGGCAAGAGATTACCTTCAGCAACCTACTGGTATAAGTTTAATTTTGAATATCCAAAATCAAAAACTCAGATGAACTGGTCCGGATGGATCATGTTGAAAAACAGAGAATAAAAAAAGTAAAGCCTTTCAAATACAAGGCTTTACTTATAAAACTATCACAAAAAAAGCTCCTGATAAAGGAGCTTTTTTTATTACATGTCTATTGGTTTTCTTTCCAAAGATTTGCAAAATGAATGAAATCAGAGACACTCAGTTCTTCTGCTCTTTTGTCTAAAAACTCATGGCCTTTTAAAGCTTCAGGAATAATTAAAGACTTCAATGCATTAGAAAGTTTCTTTCTTCTCTGGTTGAATCCTGTTTTTACAATTTGCTTAAAGAGAACTTCATTACCAGCCAAGCCTTCCTTAGGATTTCTTGTCAGCCTGATAACACCGGACTTTACTTTTGGCGGTGGGTTGAATACATTCTCATGAACGGTAAACATATAAGATACATCGTAGTAAGCCTGTATAAGAACCGAAAGAATACCGTAATCTTTAGTTCTTGGCACTGCAGCTGTTCTTTGTGCAACCTCTTTCTGGAACATTCCCACCATTTCAGGAATCATTCCATAATGATCCACAATCTTGAATAATATCTGTGATGAAATATTATACGGGAAATTACCAATAATGGCAATCTGTTCATCCTTGATAAAATTAAAATCCTGTTTCAAAAAATCTCCTACAAAGGTATCTTCTGTAACCTTAGAATAGTTGTTTTTCAGATACTCGATGGATTCTGTATCAATTTCTGCAAGGTAAATGGTTTGGTCCTTTTCAAGAAGATATTTGGTAAGAACCCCCATGCCGGGACCTACCTCCATAATATTATTATAGTTCTCAAAACTAAGACCTTCTACTATTTTTCTTGCGATATTTTCATCTGTCAGGAAGTGCTGTCCAAGATGTTTTTTTGCTTTTACACTCAAGGTTTTTTATGATTTTATTAACAATGATTTTCTTTATTTCGTCCCAAATTTCGGAAGATTTTTTCTATTTTAGCCAAAAATTTTAATATTAATGGCTAAATCTGTAGATGAATTTAATAAGAAAAGGCTTCGGTCCAGCAATATTACAGTAGTGATAAGTATTGCCTTAGTGTTATTTTTGTTGGGATTAATGGGGCTTATTTTAATCAATGCCCAGAAATATTCCGACTATATCAAAGAACAATTGGTGGTGAACGCCTACTTTGATGAAAATTATGACGCTAAAGACTCTGTAAAAATTGTAAAACTAGAGGAAGAAACTTTTAAAAAGGTACAGACCTTAGCTCCTGTAAAAAAAGCAACCTATATTTCAAGAAGTATGGCTGCTAAGGAAGCCAAAAAAAGTATGGGGATTGATAGTGATGCCTTGTTTGAGGAAAATATTTTCCCTTCATCCATCGAAGTAGCTTTAAAACCTGAATATGTAGATCCGGCAAAAATTGATGAAGCCATCAAGGTCATCAAATCTGTTCCGGGGATTATAGATGTTAAAAATGACAGTACCTTAATGGTAGATGTTTACAACAACCTGAGCAGGATCTTAAAATGGATTCTAGGATTCTCAGTGTTGTTTTTAGTATTGGCTGTTGTATTGATCAACAATTCAATCCGTCTGAAAATATTCTCCAAGAGATTTATTATTAAAACCATGCAGCTGGTAGGGGCAAAAAGGAGATTTATCCTTAAGCCGTTTATCATTGAAGCAATTATTTTAGGAGCCATCGGTTCTGCTATTGGTCTTCTTGCATTAGGTGGTGTCTGGTATTATTTCACAAGCCAGATTGGCTCAGCTTTCGTACAGGACAACAATCAGTACTTCTGGTTAGTTATCTTAGTATTAGGAGTAGGAATCTTTATTTCTGTCTTAAGTACTATTTTCGCTACATGGAGATTCTTAAAATCAAACGTTGACGATTTATACTACTCTTAAAAATGAGCAAAAAAATAAATAAAATTTCCGCTTCAGATTTCGGAAACGAAACAAAAGCAACACCGGAAAATGTGTTCTATTTTGGACAGCAGAATTTCAAATGGATGTTGATAGGATTAGCATTTATTGTTGTTGGGTTTCTCCTAATGATGGGACCTGATGCTAATACTGTAGATGGTAAATTTGACCCGAATTCATGGAATGACGGTATTTTCTCCATCAGAAGAATCAGAATAGCTCCGCTATTTGTTGTAATAGGTTTTGCAATAGAAGTATACGCTATTTTAAAAAGAAAATAAATACAAATTATATTTAGAGATTAAGAGATTAGGAAATTCAGAATACATATTCTGAAGATCCGGATCTCTTAATCTTTTAATTTTTTAAAGATTATGGATTTAATCAAAGCAATCATTATTGCCATTGTAGAGGGATTAACAGAATATCTTCCTATTTCTTCTACAGCACACATGGGATTTACAGCAAATCTTATGGGACTGGAAGAAACAGAGTTTTTGAAAATGTTTCAGGTTTCCATTCAGTTTGGAGCCATCTTATCTGTCGTTGTTGCCTATTGGAAAAAGTTTTTTGATTTAAATAATATTCAGTTTTATTTTAAGTTAGCTTTTGCAGTAGTTCCTGCATTAGTATTAGGATATTTATTCGACGATAAAATTGAAGCTATTCTTGGAAATCAGATTGCTATTTCTTCAGTATTGGTATTGGGTGGTGTTATTTTACTATTTGCCGACAAATGGTTTAAGAACCCTAAAATTGATGATGAAAAAGGAATTACAATAAGAAAAGCTATAACCATAGGATTCTGGCAATGTCTTGCAATGATGCCGGGAACAAGCCGTAGTGCAGCTTCCATTATTGGAGGGATGACACAAGGGCTTACCAGAAAAGCGGCAGCAGAATTTTCTTTTTTCCTTGCTGTTCCTACTATGCTTGCTGTAACTGTATACTCTGTTTTTGTGAAAACATGGGGAAAAGAAACGGCTAATCCTCAGAAAGGATATGAAATGATTATGGCTTCACAGGATCATATTATGATCTTTGTAGTAGGAAATGTAGTAGCATTTATTGTAGCACTTATTGCCATCAAGGCTTTCATTGGTGTACTTAATAAATATGGTTTCAAACCTTGGGGGTGGTATCGTATTTTTGTAGGGGTAGCTTTACTAATCTATTTTTATTTCTTTAAATAAAAAACATTCATTATATCCATTCATGACTGCTGAAGAACTGAAATCAGGACACATATTTTTATTGGATAAGCCTTTGGACTGGACCTCTTTCCAGGCTGTCAATAAAATGAAATATAAACTTAAAAGGGAATTTGATCTTCCCAAAAAATTTAAAATCGGCCATGCCGGAACTCTGGATCCCAGAGCAACAGGTCTTTTGATCGTATGCTGTGGAAAATTCACTAAAAAGATTCCTGAAATACAGGATGCTCCTAAGGAATATTGGACAGAGATCAAAATAGGAGTACAAACAGAATCTTATGATACTGAAAAGCCGGAAATTCTTCATCAGGATATTTCAAATATCACCGAAGATCAGGTAAAGGAAGTTCTGGAAAAGTTTGTTGGTGAAATTGAACAGAAACCACCGGTTTATTCCGCGATAAAGATTGATGGCGAAAGAGCCTATAATCTGGCAAGAGCAGGAGAGGAAGTGGAAATGAAGTCCAGAAAGACAACTATTCATTATCTTAAAGATGTTACAATAGATTTTCCTTTGATAAGCTTTACAGTAGGCTGTTCAAAGGGAACCTACATCAGAAGTTTAGCTCATGATATAGGGCAGGAACTGGGAGTAGGTGCCTATCTTACACAATTAAGACGAACAAAAATTGGCGATTACAAGATTGAAGATGCTACAGATCAGTTTTTAAATAATGATTTTAGATTTCTGGAATCATGAAAATAAAACTATCTTTTCTCTTATTAATAGTACCCTTTTTTAAATTCTTTTCTCAAGATACAGAAACTGGAAAGCCAAAAATGGATTTTTATTTCAATCCATCCCTAAATGTTGGCTTTAATATTAATAATAAGAGTGAAACTAGTAATTCGCAGTACATTGAACCCAAATCAGTATTAGGAAAATTCACTTACGGTATCACAGCTATTGGAGGATATAATTTTCTTCCTAACTTTGCTATAGGAACCGGATTGAAATATAGCTTTATACAAGATAATTATCACCTAATTTATTGGGTTATACAGCCAAAAATTATTTTTTCTCCAGGAGACCGTCCTTTTTATATAGATATTAATTACGGAAAACAGCTTAATCATTCTGCCATTTCAGATACTGAGTTTTGGGGTGGAAGGTTGGGAATGCAGGTTTCCTATTCAAAAAGGCTGAGCCAGGAGGGAGGAATTGTTTTTGAATCACACAAATTGAAAAATGGAGCTGATGGCTTTTTCATCGGATTAAGCTACGGAGTTACTATTTTCAGTAATAAAAATTATACCGGTTACGGACAAGACTAATGGAAAAGACACGTATCAATAAATATTTATCAGAAGTAGGTTACTGTTCAAGAAGAGCAGCAGATAAACTATTGGAAGAAGGCAGAATAAAGATTAACGGTAAGATTCCTGAACTGGGAACCAAAGTTTCTGATGATGACTTGGTAGAAGTAGACGGAAAACCTGTAAGAGAACCTCAGGAAACCCCCGTTTATATTGCTTTCAATAAACCTGTAGGAATTGTTTGTACTACAGATACTAAACGTGAAAAGAATAATATCGTAGATTATATTAACTATCCAAAAAGGATTTTCCCGATCGGAAGATTAGATAAGCCAAGTGAAGGACTTATTCTTTTAACCAATGATGGTGATATCGTAAATAAAATTCTACGTGCCAGAAACAATCACGAAAAAGAATATCTGGTACGAGTAGATAAGCCAATTACCCCGAAGTTTTTGGATAAAATGAGAAACGGAGTTCCTATCCTTGATACGGTAACCAAAAAATGTGAGGTAGAGAAGATTGATGAAATGAATTTCAGGATTATTCTTACCCAAGGACTTAACAGACAGATTCGTAGAATGTGCGAATATCTAGGCTACGAAGTGAAAAAGCTAAAGAGAATTCGTATCATGAATATGAAACTAGATCTCCCGATAGGAAAATGGAGAGATCTGACAGACGAAGAACTTAATACTCTAAATGATTTGCTGGAAGATTCTAGCAAGACAATCGACTAGGACAAATAATATACCTTACCATTTTTACTTTCATACTTTCTAGTACAAACCACTGGGAATGTAATTAAATTGTAGTTATTTGATGATTTTTCACGTAGTAGTGTAATATATTTTATTTTTCACAAAAAATATATTACATTTACAATAGACACAACTATAACTTGAAAATCATGAAATTAAAATTTAATACAGTTCTTTTATTTGCTATTTTGGCAATGTTTACTAATTGTCAAAATGATAATCATAATGGTGAGCAGCCACATGATTCCTCCTTTTACATTGATTACAGAAGTTTAAATGGATTATCAGACGGAATTGCTGTAATAGAGCTAGATCCCGAAGCCCCAAATTTTGGAAACATTAGTAGTAAACTAGAATTGGGTATTGGTGTATTACCACATCACCTTTATTATAATAATAATGCAAAAAAATTATACACAACTGCTTTAGGGGGTAGCTATCTCTATGAGGTGAAAACAGGAGTAGATCAAAATGGGTTGCCAAAATTAATTAATTCGACACCTATTGATACAGGTGAAAATACTGTAGGCGAAAATTTATTTTTCACCAATGACGGAAGATATTTTATGACCTTTATGGGGGGAGCAGGAGGCCCAAAAGATGGTAGTATCGGTGTTTTTAATGCCAATAATAATCAGCTTATCAAAACGATTAAAGCGCCCATTCAAGACAATCCCAATAAGTTTATAATGTACCCGCATGGTATTTCAATTAATGAAGATAAAGGATTAATGATGGTAACTTCAACCATTCATCCGGATCTTACTACCGGAGTAGGAAATACTTGTACTTTATTAGATCTAAATACCTATGAAATAAAGGAAACTTATCAGATAGCAGACTCACCAACAGATATGTCTGCTCCTGTTGAGACTTTATTATTACGAGGGAAATTTCCACAATATGCTCTTGCTACAACCATGCTTGGAGGTGATATTTGGATTGCTCCCTACAATGCTACAACCAAAAAATACGATGCTTTTAGTAAAGTATTTGACGGTAGCACACAAGGTTTAGGCTGGACTCTTGAAATGTACATTGACGATACAAACAAACTTTATGTGAGTTTTGCAGATCCCGGAAAAGTGCTTGTCTTTGATTTAAGTAATCTTCCTCAACTAAAGCTGTTGAAGACTTTTAATGCTGATAAAGGAGCCCATCATATGGCTTTCTTCAAAACCAAATCAGGAAAAGAAGTGGTGGCGGTACAAAATAATTTACTGAATATACCTAACTTAAATTCCGGAACGATTAATATAATTGATATCAACACCGGGCAAAACTTAGGGACTGTCAATTTACGTACCCGATACGGAATACTTCCAGAATCAATTGAAGGAACCAATGGTCCCAGCAACTATATGCATCACTAAAATTTAAAATAATATTCCCGGTGATCAACTATTCCAAAAAACATCTAACTTTTTGGAATAGTTTTTACCGGATATAAATTGATATCTGAAATTCAATTTTCTATCTGCATCCAAATTATTTTACGTATAATTTCATCCTTTCCTCATACTCCGGTTTTAATTTTAAAAACTTCCAGATCTTCTTGTCATCAGGATAGGTGGTTCGGTAGAAGATGATTTTATCAGCAGAATATTTAAAATAAGGATGATCTTTCAACCATTCCTCGGGAGCTTCAGTTAAAGAATATTTTGGAACTGTTGAAGCATCCAATGGGGCTATGGAGATTAACTTTTGAACCAGATCTTTATCAATATTATAAGTGGTTAAGATTTGTTGTTTATTCACGAAACCTCTCAATTTCTTTCTAAAGCCAATAATTGAACCGGCACTTTTTTCATCCAGTCCAAACTCTATAAGTTGTTTAAAGGTAATTGTATTAAGATCAGTTTTTGAAAAATCTGTTTTTTCCTGTTTCACTTCCACAGGGTTGAGCTTAATATAAGGTCGTAGTTCCTGAAACTTCTCTGCAGAAATAACAAAACATTTCTGTATATCTTCTAGATTTTTAAAGCTGCCATCTAGATTTCTGTCACGGTAATTCACAATGGTATTAGCTTGCTTATCCGAAAAACCTAATTCTTTCCAGCCATCAATATTCATGCTGTTGGGGTCAAAAGGATGATATTGTACCTTTGTTTTCTCAGGATAGTTTGTACCGAAAGTCTTAAACTTTTCAGGTGTTTTTAAAGGTAATAGTAGGTAAGGTTCCATCTTCCTGTAGTTTTCCGGAGAAATAATAAAACATTCTTTAAACTTCTCTTTACTTACAAAACTTCCTCCAAGATAACTTTTGTATTTCAAAATAGCTTCAGACTGCCGTTCACTAAATCCCATTTTGATCCAATCATGAGAGGAGAATGAGTCAGGATTAAATTTTCCGGAAACAGAAATTTCTTTCTTTTCAAAATGATTAGAATACTTGGGGTTATTTATTTTACCGGCATCAGGAAGAAGGATAAAGGATTCCAGTTCTTTAAATTTTTCCTCTGAAATTGCATAACATTTCTTCAACTGTTCTTTTGAGGTAAAAGTTCCACCCACCACATCCTTATATTTAAGAATCGTGATTATCTGTTTTTCAGAAAACCCAAGCTTCCCCCATTGCTCTTTATCTAAGATATTAGGATCAAAATCTGATATGTTTTTAGGAATCGAAGATCCGGCAATAAATTTTATATCAGGGAGCGGGTCTCTGCTTCTGCTGGTATATTTCTGAAAAACCAATAGGATGGTCAGTAAAATAACCATAAAAGCCAATTTTTGGTAATAGTTTTTTCTCATCATATGGTAAACATATTGATAAAAACAAAACGGGGCAATGGCGAAAGGTAAATTGGTTAATTTTAGGATATAAAATAAGTGTAATTCATTTAGAATTAAACTTTTATATCCTTAATTTAGAATTGTTTAAAGATAATCTGAACTAAAAAAGACCAAAGAATATCCTTATTTCAATATTTGAACTTAACGAATTATTCAGAATCTCTTTCTCCTAAAGACTCTTTCAATTTTAAAAGTTCAGCTTTAACAAATTCAAGACGATCAATGATGGTAATTGTTTCGGAAATTTTACTATTAGTAGTTAAAGCAATTCGTGCTCCATCCAGAGTATATCCCTTTTCTTTTACCAAATGGTAGATCATTTGTAGGTTTTTGATATCTTCAGGGGTGAAGTATCGGTTTCCTTTTCTGTTTTTTTTAGGCTTAATGATAGGAAATTCCTGTTCCCAATAACGTATTAATGAAGTATTTACATCGAATGCCTTGGCCACTTCTCCTATAGAGTAATACAGTTTATCAGGTAAGTTTATTTTCATTTTAATGACTCCTAAACCTCAAAGATAAAAATTTTTTAAATCATCCTCCAAATATATCTTTCAAAGTATTAGAAAGGTTTTAGTTTGAAATATTGATTTTTTTATTCATAATTATGTGAAAAAAACTTAATATTTATTTTTTTTATGTAATTTCGTGAAACACAAAACTTATTATGATATGAAACATTATTTCTTTATTCTGACACTGATGATTCCATTTTTAGGGTTTTCTCAGTGGACAAGAACTGAGCTTAGGTCTCAAAAAGTAAAAAAATCACAAGAAAAATTAGAATTTGCAGGGCTTTACACACTGAATACAGATCAGCTTAAGCAAGCCTTAAAAAATGCACCAGCGCGCTTTTCAAATGACAAAGGAGTTGTGGTTACACTTCCTATGTCTAATGGGAGACTGGAGAAATTTCAGGTTTGGGAGTTTTCCAATATGGCTCCGGAATTACAAGCCAAGTTTCCTGATATTAAATCTTATGTAGGAACAGCATTAGAAGATCCTACCGTATATTTAAGATTCAGTTTATCTCCGGTTGGGTTTTCTTCTATGATAACTCGTTCCGGTATATCAGAATTTATTGAACCTTATACAGAGGACAGAACTGTTTATGCTGTTTTTGATTCCAATGCAAGAAGAGGACAGGATAAAGAGCCTTTTGAATGTGCTACACCCAGCAAGCAGGAATTAAACAAATCTGAAAAAAAAAACGATGCTGCCAATAGAAGAACAGCTGGGTTTAATATTTTCAGGCTTGCCATTACCTGTACAGGTGAATATGCACAGTATCATCTGACGGCTGCGGGAACACCTGCTACAGCAACGGAAGCAGAGAAGAAAGGGGTGATTTTAGCAGCTATGAATGCTTCTTTAACACGTTTGAACAGTGTTTTTGAAAAAGATCTTTCTTTTCATTTTAATCTGGTTGCTAATAATGATGCTATAATTTATATAGATCCAGCTTCAGATCCTTATACCGCATCAGGTGAGCAGAACCAAGCGGGCCAGACTACGATTACCAATATTATTGGTGCTGCCAATTATGACATGGGGCACATTTTTGATAGAGAAGACGGAAATGGATATGCTCCCGGAGATATTTGTGACGATGCTTCTAAGGCTATGGGATGGACAGCTAGTAATTTCCCTGAGGGAGATGGCTTTGATATTGACTATGTAGCTCATGAAATGGGACATCAACTAGGTGCTAATCATTCATTCAGTTATAGTACAGCATCAGGGAACCTAGCTTCATTGGTGGAACCGGGTAGTGGATCTACTATCATGGCCTATACAGGAATTACAGCTAATTATGATGTGCAATTCAATTCCAATGATTATTTTCATGGGTTTAGTGTACAAGAGATCAAAGACAGAATAAATAGTATTGCCTGTGGTGTAAATACTCCTTTTTCGAATCCTGCACCATCGGTGAATGCCGGAGCGGATTATACCATTCCAAAATCTACTGCATTTGTACTTAAAGGTACTTCAACAGATGCAAATACTGCTTCTTATACTTATACATGGGAACAGATGGATTCAGGTTCTTCTCAGACCGGATCTAATTCAATTCCTTATCTAAATAAGCCAACGGGTCCTACGTTCAGATCTTTGAACCCAGTGAGTACTCCCGTAAGATATTTCCCTGACTTTAATAAAGTTTTAGCAGGTGTCCTTAATACAAAATGGGAAACTGTTTCAGGAGTAGGGCGAAACCTTAACTTTGCATTGACTGTAAGAAATAATAGTATTGCAGCTCCCCAAACAAGTAAGGATGCAATGTCAATAGTTGTAGATGCGGCCTCAGGACCATTTAAAGTTACTGCTCCTGCATTTGGACAGTCTGCAACTTCAGGTTCAGTATTTAATGTGGTATGGGATGTAGCTAATACAACCCAGGCACCTGTAAGTACAGCTAACGTAAATATCAAATTATCTAAAGACGGGGGACAAACCTTTACTACTATTGCAGCCAATACACCTAATGACGGAAGCGAACAAATTACGATTCCGGCAGGTTCTACTTCTGCCAATGCATTTATTATGGTAGAAGCAGTAGGAAATATTTATTATGCTGTAAGTCCTAGCTTTGTGATTGATTATACAGTAGAGGGGGAAGCATGTACAACATACACTTATGGAGGTCCTGTTGTTGCTATTAAAGATGGTCCCGGAGGAAACGCTGCTATTGCATCCCCTCCAGTTTCCGCTCCATTGACAGTTAATAATCCAGGAATCATTACTAAAATTAAAGTAACACCTTCCATTACACATACCTATGTAAAAGACCTGTCAGTTGGAATAGAAGGACCTATGGGAACATCTGCTCTTGTCTGGAACAGACAATGTACTTCTCAGGATAATATCATTGCGACTTTCAGCGATGCGGGAGCTGCAGCGACTTGTGCTACACCTATTCAGGGAGAAGTGAAGTCTAATGAAGCACTTGGGATTTTTATAGGGCATCCTGCACAAGGACAATGGAAGTTATTTGCTTCTGACAATTATACGGGAGATGTGGGAAATATTAATGGTTGGAGTCTTCAAGTATGTACCCGTACTACTCAGACTTTAGGAACCAAAGAAGTTTCTTCTCCTTTAGCAGATGATATTAAAATTTATCCTAACCCAACTGATGGCAAATTCTTCATCAAATCTCAAAATATAAAAGGAGAATTGAAAGTAGTAATGTTTGACTCAAGTGGAAGATTAATTTATTCTTCAGCTTATCAAAGCGAGGGTAACAATACGAAAGAATTTAATGTAAATGTACCTAAAGGAGTATATGTAATTAGCATCAACTCTTCAAAAGGAATATATAACAGTAAATTGATTATAAAATAAGAATCATTAAACTTTATAAAAGAGGATCGGCGGCAGTCGGTCCTTTTTTTATGTCGAAACTTGTCATTTGACTTTATTTATAGTACTTTTATACATCATTTAATCAATTATTTTCCTCATTAAAACATAGGATGAACTCTATTTCCGTTCTTCATATTGATCTTTTTCAGAGTGGTAAGAATCCTTCGGATTTTTATTTTAATACCATGAAAAACCACTTGGTTGTGGGGCATAGGCATATAGAAAAGCCTCACAGGCATGATTTTTACGCAGCAGTTCTTTTTACAGAAGGGAATGGTGTTCATGAAATTGATTTTCAAAAATATGAGGTTTCAGAGGGAAGTCTTTTCTTTCTGTCACCGGGACAAATTCATAGCTGGGAACTTTCTGCAGATATTGAGGGATATATTTTCTTTTGTTCGCAAGAGTTTTATGAAATGCATTATGTAAATCAGAAGCTGAGGAATTTTCCTTTCTTTGGATCTGTATCTTTTCCAAGAAAACTTCAGCTGAATGCTTTAGAATTGAAAGAAAATATTCATCTGTTTCAGGAACTAGGCAAGGAGCATCTTTCTAAAAATATCATGAAGAATGGTCTTATCTTGTCCTTAATGTCACAAATCTTTATTAATGCAACACGATTGTTTTCAAGGGATTTTGATACATTGGCATCCACAGCGGGGCTTTCTTACTTTAAACATTATCAGGATTTTGAAAACCTTGTTGAACAACATTTTACAGAACATAAATCAATAGCTTACTATGCAGATTTATTGGGAATTTCATCGAAACATTTGAACAGAATTGTACAAACGGTGGTTCAGAAAACAGCTACAGAAGTCATTACAGAAAGGGTAGTGCTGGAAGCTAAAAGAATGTTGATGTACCTTGATGAAAGCCTTGTTGAAATCGCTTTTAGATTAGGCTATGAAGAATATTCCTACTTTGTAAGAGTCTTCCGGAAAAGCTCCGGAATGACCCCTACTCAGTTTATGAGGAAATATAAGGCTTAAGGTTTCAATGGTTCAAGTTTCTATCCGGTCTATAGTACTAATTTAAATGGCCCTTCAAAAGTAGTTTCAAACGAATCCACCAGTTTTCCCTGTTCGTCAAAAACACCAATGACCATATTTTGCTTAGAGAATTTAATTTTTTCTTCGGGGAAAGAGATATTGATATTTCCTTTCAGGATCTGATCTCCTTTCAAAATAATTTTTTCAGAACCAAAATAGGTAATCTCTGCATCTTCAGGACTAACGACTTTAATTGTCAATACCTTTTTCTCATTAGATTTATTCAGAAGAGTGTAGATAAAAGTATTGGTGATTTTACCATTTTTAATAAAGAATGTAGAGCCTGCAGGCTTAATGAACTTAGCTTCCATAGATCCACGGTCATACATTAAAAATCCAAGGAATCCTATCAGTAGAGCTAGAATTAATGTGGTAGCTTTCATTCTTGGCGTAAAACTGAATTTCTCACGATTTTCAATTTCAGCTTCCGTTGCGTATCGGATAAGACCTTTAGGCATCCCTACTTTTTCCATTACTTCATCGCAGGCATCAATACATGCGGTACAGTTAACGCATTCCAATTGCTGTCCGTGTCTGATATCAATTCCGGTAGGGCATACTACAACACATTGGTTACAATCAATACAGTCACCTTTTCCTGTGGCCTTTCTGTCTTCATTATTTCTCCATTTTGAACGGTTTTCTCCTCTTTTAAAGTCATAATATACATTAATCGTCTGCTTGTCGATAAGTACCCCTTGAAGTCTTCCGTACGGGCAGACCAAAGTACAAACCTGCTCACGAAGCCATGCAAATACAAAATAGAATGTCATGGTAAAAAATATCATGGCTGTAAACTTAAGGGAATTTTCAGTCGGGCCTTGTGCCATAATACGAAAAACGTCTTCATACCCTACAATGTACATAAACATGAAGTGAGAAATGATGAGTGAGATCAAAAGAAAAACAGACCATTTTGTTAATCTTTTTCTTATTTTTTCAGCATCCCATTCCTGTCTTTCCAGTTTCATCTGCTTGTTTCGGTCTCCTTCGATCCAATATTCTATCTTACGGAATACCATTTCCATAAATAAGGTTTGTGGACAAAGCCAGCCACAGAATATTCTTCCGAAAACCACAGTAAACAACATCACGAAGATTACCGACGTTACAGCTCCTAATGCAAGAATAAAAAAGTCCTGTAGATAAAAAGACTGCCCAAAGATAAAGAACCTCCCATCAATAACATTAATGAGCAGAAAAGGATTATTATTGATTTTTACAAAAGGCAATACAAAGAATAAAGCAAGTAAAGCATAGCTGGTGTAATTTCTGTAATTGGTGTATTTACCTTTGGGTTTTCTGGGGAATATCCATTTTCTTTTTCCATTCTCATCCATTGTTCCCACTGAATTTCTGAAATCTTCATTTTCAATTTCCAAGGATTTGGTGTTGTTGGACTCTGCGCTCATTATCGTATGCTATAAAAGTATTTTGGTAATATTTTTCATCCAGATCAGTCTTGTTTTTACAACTTTTTCTAGATAAAAAAAACTTACTGATTCTGTTACTGCAAAGCTCTGAATTATATTGATAAACTACTAATATGATCTACTTCAAAAATAGGACAATTGGGACATTGGTTGTTGAACGGATTAATATTTCAAAATGAGAAAATATTTTTGAAACCCATTAAGCATGTCGTAAATTGCAGGCTTAAAAATGAAGTATGAAGAATATCTGTAAAATAGGACTGATTGGTTTGGTTTTCGCATTAGTAAACTGCCAATCAGTAAAAAGTAGTAAAATGTTTTATGGAGGAGTAAAACCGGAAATGGTTTCGGATAAGTTTAGCTTTACAGAAGGTCCATCAACGGATAAAGAAGGGAATGTCTATTTTACGGATCAACCCAACGATAAAATCTATTATTGGGACTGGAAAACCAATAAGGTAATAGAGTTTTTAGACAAAACGGGACGTGCCAACGGAACCCATTTTGATAAGGATGATTTTCTAATTACCTGTTCAGATGACCATGGGGAAATCTGGAAAATATCAAAGGATAAAAAAGTAGAAGTTTTGTTTAAAGGCTTTGAGGGAAAAAGACTCAACGGGCCCAATGATGTTTGGAATGATTCCTTTGGAGGAATGTATTTTACAGATCCTTTATATGAGAGAGAATATTGGGTAGATTTTAAGCAGGAGATCCCAAATAAAAGTCTCTATTACAGAAATAAAGCCGGTAAGATTACGAAGTTGGAAACATTCACACAACCCAATGGAATTGTAGGAAGTGAAACCCTGAAAAAACTATACGTTTCAGATATTGACGCAGGAAAAACTTATGTTTATGATATTTTAGGAGAGGGAAAGTTATCGGATAAAAAGCTATTCTGTGAAATGGGTTCAGATGGAATGACTCTGGATAAGCATGGAAATCTTTATTTAACCGGAGATGGAGTATCTGTTTTTGACCGTTCCGGAAAGAAAATTTATCACATTTCTATCCCTGAAAAATGGACGTCTAATGTAACTTTTGGAGGAGAAAATAATGATGTCTTATTCATTACTGCTTCAAAGTCTGTTTATACTTTTCCGACTAAAGTAAGAGGAGTGAAGTAAATAGGTTGAAATATATATCACAAAAGCCACAAAGTGTTTAAACATTTTGTGGCTTTTGTGATATATAAAGATATTGCTGTAGTTTTAATAAGCAACTTCCATTTTTATTTTCTTGCCTTTCAGTTTTTCATTCTGAAGTTTTCTTAAAAGAGCATTCACTTTATTTCTTGAAACCGCTACATAAGAGGTCGTATCTTTCACTTCAATAACGCCAACATCTTCTTTCTGTAGTTCTCCTTTTTTAAGGAGGTATCCTACAATGTCAACCTTGTTTACCTTATCTTTTTTTCCGGCACTGATATAAATGGTTTGAAAAGGTGTTTTCTCAGGAGCTTTATTGAATCCTGCAACACTTTCTTCAGGAGTATTGTTTTTGATGAATGGGAAATTTTCTTCCGCAGTCATGATCAGGTAAGCAAAACCTTTTGCATTCATTCTGGCAGTACGCCCATTTCTATGGATGAAAGCATCTTCTTTTGGAGGTAGCTGATAATGAACAATAGATTCAACTTCAGGAACGTCTAATCCTCTTGAAGCCAGATCTGTTGTGATTAAAATCCTTGCAGAATCATTTCTGAATTTCAGTAAGGCGCGCTCTCTTTCATCTTGTTCCATTCCGCCATGAAATGTTTCTCTATCAATTCCTTTTTCACGTAGAAGTTCAGAGATCCTGTCAACAGCTTCACGGTGATTACAGAAAATCAGTGTTCTTTTGTTTCCTATTTTACAGATCAAATTAAAAAGGGTGTCTAGTTTCTCTTCAGAAATAGTCATTACTTTTCGCAATTGAATATCTGGTTTTACTTCACTTAATTTTAGAAAATCAACAAGTTTTTCATTTTTTAGGCCGGTAAACTTTGGAATTTCATCCATCGTTGTTGCAGAAGTAAGAATGCGTTGTGATAATCCTTTCAGAGAATTGGAAATATATTCCATATCTTCATGGAAGCCTAATTCTAAAGCCTTATCGAATTCATCAAGAACTAAAGTCTGAATTGTTTTCGGATCAAAATTATTATTTCTTAAATGATAAACAACCCTTCCCGGAGTTCCTATTAAAACTGCAGGAGCTTCAATTAAATTATTAACCTCAATCTTTTTATCATGTCCACCATAGCATACGGAAACCTTAAAGTCTGATCCCATGGCTTTGAAAACCTGTTCAATCTGTAGGGCTAGTTCTCTTGCAGGAACTAAAATTAAAGCCTGAATTCCTGAAGTGTCTTTTTTCAGATTTCTAAGAACAGGAAATAAAAATGCGAGTGTTTTCCCTGATCCTGTAGGAGAGAGCAGAACAACGTCTTGTTGGTTTTCTGTAGCTTTATAGGTAGATTTTTGCATCTGATTCATATCCTGAATCTGCAGTTTTTGATAAATTGATTGTAGTTCCATGGTGCAAAGATAATGATTTTAGGTGGTAGGTTGCAGATAGTAGTGACAGGTAATGGGTTGTATAAATTAGTACGACTTTATTTCATATCCTATATATATTAGGTATTAAAATAACATTTAAAGGGTGAAAAATCTGATGAATGGTATACGGTATCTTGCTCCTTGTTTCTTGGTTGATCTAATAGTATGTGTTGACTTTCAGTTATTTATGGAGTAATTTCATAAATAGAAAATCTTTGGTTATCTCAAATAAAAATTATACCTTTGCATCCACTTTTGTGGCGAAAAGGTTTGATGAGTAAAATACTTATAATTAATTACTTCCGTATTTTTTAATCCGCATTTATTCAAACCGTTAAAAAAGAAGGAATACAAATTTTATTAGAAAATGTCAAAAGAGACAAATTCAGCAGAGGTTTTATTAAACCAAAACGTAACTCCAGAACAATTTGATTGGGATTCATTTGAATCAGGTCTTGATGCAGATGCGAGAAAAGAAAAAAGTGATTTAGAAGAAATCTATAACGGATCTCTTAACAGCCTAAACGATAATGACGTTTTAGTTGGTAGAGTTGTAAGATTAACTGATAAAGAAGCTATCGTAGACATCAACTTCAAATCTGAAGGAGTTATCTCTCTAAACGAATTCCGTTACAACCAAGGCCTAAAAGTAGGTGACGAGGTAGAAGTAATGGTTGACAAGAGAGAAGACAAAACTGGTCAATTACAATTATCTCACAGAAAAGCTAGAACGCTTAAAGCTTGGGATAAAGTAAACGAACTTCACGAAACTGGAGAAATCGTTAACGGTTTTGTTAAATCTAGAACTAAAGGTGGTATGATCGTTGACGTTCACGGAATCGAAGCATTCTTACCTGGTTCTCAAATTGACGTTAAGCCAATTAAAGATTACGATCAGTTCGTAGGAAAAACTATGGAGTTCAAAGTTGTGAAAATCAACCCTGAGTTCAAAAACGTAGTTGTATCTCACAAAGCATTGATCGAAGCAGATATCGAAGGTCAGAAAAAAGAAATCATCGCTCAACTTGAAAAAGGTCAGGTTCTTGAAGGTACTGTTAAGAATATTACTTCTTACGGTGTATTCATTGACTTAGGAGGTGTAGATGGATTGATCCACATTACAGACCTTTCTTGGTCTAGAGTGAACCACCCATCTGAAATCCTAGAGGACGGACAGACTGTAAAAGTTGTAATCCTTGATTTCGATGATGAGAAAACAAGAATCCAATTAGGTATGAAGCAATTAGAAGCTCATCCTTGGGATGCTCTTTCTGCTGACATGAAAGTTGGAGACAAAGTAAAAGGAAAAGTAGTAGTTCTTGCTGACTATGGTGCATTCGTAGAAATCGCTCCAGGTGTAGAAGGATTAATCCACGTTTCTGAAATGTCTTGGTCTACTCACTTAAGATCTGCTGGAGATTTCGTAAAAGTAGGTGATGAAGTAGAAGCTGAAGTATTAACTTTAGATAGAGAAGAAAGAAAAATTTCTCTTGGTATCAAGCAATTGTCTAAAGATCCATGGGAAAACATCGAAACTAAGTATCCTGTAGGATCTCAGCATGTAGGAACTGTAAGAAACTTCACTAACTTTGGTGTATTCGTAGAGTTAGAAGAAGGTATCGACGGATTAATCTACATCTCTGATCTTTCTTGGACTAAGAAAATCAAGCACCCATCTGAGTTCTGTGCAGTAGGTGATAAATTAGATGTTGTAGTTCTTGAATTAGATATCCAAGCTAGAAGATTATCTCTAGGTCACAAGCAATTGACTGAAAACCCATGGGATAAATTCGAAACTAAATATGCTGAAGGAACTATCCACGCTGGTAAAGCTGTAGAAGTTCACGATAAAGGAGCTTCTGTACAATTCGAAGATGCTGAGGTTGAAGCTTTCTGTCCTTCAAGATTATTAGAGAAAGAAGATGGATCTAAAATCAAGAAAGGTGAAGATGCTCAATTCAAAGTAATTGAATTCAACAAAGAATTCAAGAGAGTTGTAGTTTCTCACACAGGTATCTTCAGAGACGAAGAAAAGAAAAACGTTAAAGAATCTTCTTCTAGAAACGTATCTTCTTCTTCTAACAACGAAGAAAGATCTACTCTTGGAGACATTGATGCATTAGCAGAGTTGAAAAGAAAAATGGAAGAAGGTAAATAATCCTTAAACCATTTATAAATAGGGAGCCGCTCATTTGAGCGGCTTTTTTTTGTTTTTTATTGTAAGAAAGTTAATCTATGGAATAGCTATCATTTACAGGTAGATTTGTAACCCAACATTCAGAATTTTAAACTTGAAATGAGTGTAAAGATTTGAAAAGCGTCTTGAAACTTAAATGAAACATTATCAAAACTTAAACTTTTTCTTGGGTAGAAATATTAGAAGTTAAGCAAATAAATAAATTCAGAATTGTAGCTAAACATCCTATTGTAGGCATACTATTGAATTTCTCTTCTTATGATTGTGAAATATTAAATAATACTTAAACATTTGTTTGGTAATTTTATTAATTTATTTTTAAATTTAAGTTAATTAAAAACACTTTTATTTATTAATTATTTGTAGATTAGCGGCTTTAATAATGGATATGAAAAATAAAACTCTACCTCTTTTGTTTGCCGTATTTTCTGCTTTTCCAACGTTATTGTTTGGACAAGATAATGAAAGGCTCGTTAAAGATTATATTTCTCAAAATAAAATTAGAGAATATAAGAAGTCTGATCTTAACAATATTATTTTAGATAATGTTGATTATTCAAAATCATTGAATGGAAATGTAGTGAAGTTTGTACAGCTTTATAATGGTTTACCAGTATATAGCACTTCAGCAACTGCGCTTATTCGGGATAATAAGGTTGTGTACTATGTAGATAATTTTGTAAAGGATTATTCGAAATCAACACCAGCTACTGCAGCCATCAATAAAGCAACTGCTCTTCAAAAGATCGCAGAAGATTTGAAGAAACCGGAAATTGCTAATTTCACCATTTTAGAACGTTCTGAAAAGTCTGAGAACAGACCCGGATCAGCAAAGCAAAGACTGGTTTATACAAATGATGCTAACGGAGATCTGCGTTTGGCTTACGAATATACTGTGATGGAGCCAAAATCTCCGAATCATTGGTTAATCGTAGTTGATGCTAATAATGGGAAAATTCTGGATAAGAGTAACTTAACGGTATCATGTGCTTTCCATCCTGACGCCTATTCTTCAGACCCAGGACACGATCATTCCAATCATTTTGCAAATGTGAATATTGGACCACAAAACAATGTTGCAAGTAGCAATCTTGCATTGTTTGCTCCTGATAACGCTACTTATAATGTGCTTCCTTTGCCTATAGAAGCTCCTACATTTGGATCGAGATCAATCATTACTAACCCTTGGATTCTTAATGCATCTCCTGAGGGATGGCATTCTGATGGAATAAATACATACACGGTTACAAGAGGAAATAATGTTTTTGCCTACGAAGATGTTGCAGGAACAGCCTTAACTATACCACCAGACTATTTACCAGGAACTCCTGCAGAGGGTGGAGCAACCAGAAATTTTGATTTTCCTTTTGATATCAATGGAACTCCTGTTAATAACAGAAATGCAGCGATCACTAATTTATTTTATCTGAATAATAGAATCCACGATGTTTTTTATCAGTTTGGATTTACAGAGACTGCAAGAAATTTCCAACAGAATAATTTTGGAAAAACTCCAGTGGGAGTAGGAGATGATGATTCAGTATATGCAGAATCTCAAGATGGAGGAGGACTTAATAATGCCAACTTTGGTACCCCTGCGGATGGAGGTAATCCTAGAATGCAGATGTACCTTTGGTCACCTGTAGGAAGAGCATTTTATTATAATGCACCAGCTGCGGCTATTCCTCGTGCACCAGGAACAGGAACTGCACAATTTGGACCAGCTTTACCTATGGCCGGAATTACAGGTGATGTAATGTTATCACCTGTCTTAGATGGATGTACTGCTTTACCGGCAGCATCTCTTACTGAGAAAATCGGTTTGGTTGAAAGAGGGAACTGTGCATTTGCTATTAAAACAAAAAATCTTCAGAATGCTGGTGCTAAGGCAGTTGTTATTTATAACAATGCAGTCAATGGTGCTACTTTGAGTAATATGTCTGGAGATGATCCAACTATTACGATTTCTTCAGTACTTATTACCAATGCTGAAGGAGAATATATAAAAACTCAGCTTGCTGGAAGTACAACAGTAAATGTTACATTAAAAGGTAATAAAACTCCGGATGGAAGTTTCGATAACGGAATTGTAATCCACGAATATGGTCACGGAATATCCAACAGACTGACAGGAACAGGATATGGATGTCTAAGTTCAAGTGCAAGTAAAGAGCAAATGGGAGAAGGATGGTCTGATTTCTTCGCTCTAATGCTAACCAATAAGTTAGGAGATAATGCTACAGTAGCAAGAGGTATGGGTACTTACGCAGGAGGAGAAGGAATTGATGGGGATGGTATAAGACCTAAAAAATACTCTCCGAGTTTTGCTGTTAATGCTTATACCTATGGAAATACCAACGGAATGGAATATCTTAATACAAATAATGTTTTAGTTCCGGATGTACACTCTATTGGTTTCGTTTGGGCTACAATGCTATGGGATCTTCACTGGAAGTATGTTGAGAAATATGGCTATTCTTCAGATGTATTGTCTAATACTACAAACGGAAGTACAAGAGTATTGCAATTGGTTACAGATGCATTGAAACTTCAGCCTTGTAATCCTAGCTTTGTTGAGGGTAGAGATGCAATATTGGCTGCAGATCAGGCAAAAACTAACGGACAGGATAGATGTATGATCTGGGGAGTGTTTGCAAAAAGAGGTCTGGGTCTGGGGGCTTCAGCTGGTGTAAAAACAAATATTAATGATCAGGAGCAGAGCTTTAATGTACCTGCAGACTGTTTACTAGCTACCGATGAAGTTTCAGCTGCCAAAGACAACAAAATTTCTATCTATCCAAACCCTGCAAGAGACGAGTTTTATATTACATTCCCAAGTAAGACTCTTGGTAAAGTAAGCGTAGAACTTTATGATATGTCTGGTAAACTAGTATCTTCTGAAGATAAAATTTCACCGGAAGCTAAAAAAGCAATTTCTACAAACCGTTTAGTTAACGGTACCTATATGGTAAAAGTGAAAGGACTTGGTTTTGAAGCAAATTCAAAAGTGATTGTTAAAAAATAATTAGCTTATATAATCAATTTTAAAAATCGCCACAAGCACTGCTTGTGGCGATTTTATTTATCTATCATAGTTACTCCTTAAGGCATTTTAATTTATATGTCGTAACTTTGCAGGCTGTTAAAAAAATTATGAAGAAGAAAAATATACTAAAAGGTGTTTTATTTGTAGGGATTGGAGCTAGTATATACGGTATGTTGGCCACTTTTGTGAAAATGGCTTATCATGATGGTTTTACAACCTCTGAAGTTACTACATCCCAATTCGTATTAGGTCTTGCAGGGCTTTTGATCCTGAATTTTATCCAAACGTTAACCTCAAAGCAGAAATTATCACTGCCAAATTCCAAGGAGCTAAGAATGCTTATGCTTGCAGGAACTTCATTGGGTGGAACAAGTTTGTTTTATTATATCGCGGTGCAATATATCAATGTTTCCATTGCTATTGTATTGCTGATGCAGTCGGTATGGTTTAGTGTAGTGGTGGAAAGTATTCTGACCAAAAAGCTGCCTAATACAAGAAAAGTGGTTTCTGTAGTTATTGTATTGGCAGGAACAATCTTGGCAACCAATCTTATCAATATGGATATAGAGCTGGATTGGCATGGAGTATTTTGGGGACTGATGGCAGCCGCTTCATATACATTAACAATGTTTACCTCAAACACATTGGCTACACATCTGCCTGTGTTTAGAAAGAGCCTTATTATGCTGACAGGTGGTTCCATTGTTGTTTTTGCATTTTTATTCTTTGCACAGATAGGACCGATGTATTTTGATGGATTAAAAACATTTTATCTGAATTTTACAGACAATACAGAGCATATTCACCCTTTTAATTATTCTATTTTCCTTACCTATGGATTTGTTTTAGCACTGTTTGGAACGATCATCCCTCCAATTTTATTCAATATTGGTTTCCCGAATGCAGGGTTAGGTCTGGGAAGTATTGTTTCATCGCTCGAACTTCCGGTTTCTGTAACGATGGCTTTCGTTTTATTGGGTGAGAAAGTACTTTTAATACAATGGGTAGGGATTATTTTGATCCTTTTTGCTATTGTATTAATGAACCTTCCGTCCAAAAAGGAGAAAGAAGTTTCAATGGCAGAATTATCTTAGAAAAAATATTTAACTAAAAATAACAGTTGAAAACCGTTCCCTTTGGAGCGGTTTTTTTAATTTTAGGAACTTAAAGAAAATTCCATGAAGTATTTCAGAAATGTAGTGGCGGCAATACTATTAGCAGCTGCACCGGGTTTTATATATTCGCAAATAAAGCCTTTGGATGCAATGCTTTCAGACTATCAATATCCTTTTGAGGTTCATTTTTTAGATTTGAAATCTCAGGATAATAATTTGAAGATGGCTTATATGGATGTGAAACCACAAAAGCCTAATGGGAAAACCATCATGCTTCTTCATGGAAAAAACTTTAATGGGGCTTATTGGGAAAGAACGGCCAAAGACTTATGCGCAAAAGGATTCAGGGTGATTATTCCCGATCAGATCGGGTTTGGAAAATCTTCAAAACCTCACAACTATCAGTTTTCCTTTTCACAGCTGGCTGAAAATACAAGATCTATTTTGGATGAATTGAAGATCGAAAAAACTATAGTTTTAGGTCATTCAATGGGAGGAATGGTTGCCACAAGATTTGCATTGCTTTATCCGGAAAGAGTTCAGAAACTTATCTTGGAAAATCCAATTGGACTGGAAGATTATAAAACTTTTGCAGGATACCAAAATATAGATCAGGCCTACCAGTCTGAGCTTAAAAATACAGCGGAAACTTATAAAAACTACCAGTTAAAATTCTACTATGATAATAAATGGAAAGAAGAATACCAACCATGGCTTGATCTGATTGCAGGATGGACTCTTCACAAGGATTATCCGCAGGTAGCGTGGGATGCTGCTCTTACCACTGATATGATCTATAATCAACCTGTTTGCTATGAATTTAAAAATATAAAAACGCCCACCTTACTTATCATTGGAACAAGGGACAGAACAGCTATAGGAAAGGATAGAGCACCGAAAGAGCTTCAACCTAAAATGGGACAATATCAAGAGCTTGGGAAGAAAACCCAACATGAAATTGCAGGCTCTCAATTGGTAGAACTTGAAAACGTAGGCCATCTTCCTCATATAGAAGTCTATTCTAAATTTTTTGACGCTTTATATAATTTTATTAAATAGTTAATTTAAATAGCAAATAGACAATATTAAGTTACTCTTTGTATTTATTTTTCAAAAGAATGAGATAAAATAGAAATTTATTAACTTTGAGGATGTAGAAACACAAGGAGTTAATAATGTCAGAAATAAGATTATCCAAAAAAGAAATATTAGGCAGGCTGAATACCATCAAAATAAAGCCCTCTGGACTTCAACAGAGAAGATATGGTGTGTCTGTGAAATACTTTTCTGGTAATGAAGAAAATCCATCCAAAAGAATAGATTATACGGTAACAGCCCATCTAAATATAGAATATGGTAAGGGTGCGCTAAGTCTCAATAAAGAAGATATATTTTACAATCAGCATGAGGCAGATCAGGTCAGCGAGATCATTTCCTCTGCCTTATCAGCAACGGTTTATCCTGTTGAAATAGATCTGAATGAAAAAGGAACAGGAACAGGTGAAATTACCAATTACAGCAAAATTGTAGAAAGATGGAATGTTCAGAAGTCAAAGTTATCCGAAAAATATAGCAGTGGTGATTTGGATGAATTTTTTGTCAACTTTGAAAAGAAACTTCAAAATAAAACCTTTATTGAGCAGAGCCTACGTTATGATTGGTATTGGAATCTGTTTTTCCATCCTAAATTTATCCATTACGGAGATGCCAGAAGCGTAGCTAGAGATTTATATCTTGCTGTTATTCCGTATCAGGAGCCATTGAAGTTTTCAGGAATACAGACCATCAACAAATTTCCTACAGATTACCATTCTTTTGTGATAGAATTTGAAAGCCTGGAAATATTGGCTCCCGATTACTTTTATCCCAAAGGTCATACCAGGGGAAATCCTTTATTCATGACATTAAAAGTAATTTTTGATCATGATCTGTATCATCATTTTCCCATGCATACAAGAGCCTATTTTGAAGTGTTTTCCAAGGATAGAAGAGGAGTGAAAAGTTTTATTAAAAAAATACAGTATACCCAATACCAGATTGGGGTAGATGAGTACAAAAATAAAGTACTGGATGAGAGCAGTCCCTTTATTACAGGAGGTTTGGTAAAGTTGCCTCCCAATAAGTGGGGATTTGATAATTTCGAAAGAATAGAAAATGACTGGTAGAAACCACCAGTTCAATAAAAAGGTTTATTTTTACCAAAACACACCAAAATGTCACTAAAAGAAAAAGTAGTACAGGGAGCACTCTGCAAATGCAATTTTGGCACTGCACCAGATAAGCTAAAGGTACTTACGCAAACCAAATATTATGTGAATGACCATGAGAGCAGCAGTAAACTGGCAGCTACTCATAAAGATATTGGAGCTACTTTTGAAAAGAATACTTTCGGTTCATGCGCCAAAAAGAATAATACCCCTTGTTCTGCTGTTGTTACACAGTGGAGCGGTTATTATGAAAAAGAACTCTACGATCCACCCGGAGGTTATATTTTACTGGAAGACAGTAAAGCTACCTGCCCAATAGGCGGCACCGACTGCATCACCATCATCAAGACAGGGCAAATGGGAGAACCCACGAAAAAGAACATTGAGAAAGCTGACAGTGAGCTGCAGTCACATGTGAACCCAATGATGGATATGAAAAACCTTGACAAAAAAGACCCTTACAAATTTCTAAATGCTGAATAATTATGGCAGAAAATATTGAAAATAAAGTTGGGTTACAAGGTTGTTACTGGAAAGAAAATGACAAGTTATTCTCTGTGTCTAAGGGAGGAACCTTTATATTATATACAAATAATAATAACGAGTTTAGTGTTGATGAAAGATGTGTTGGCGGAAAAACCAAGAACCCTAAGGAAACAGTGAGTAAGGCCCGATGGGCTTTTATTTATGAGTTTTTCTTCCAGAAACTAGAAAAAGCAAAACAGGAAGATATCTCTGAAAACTTATGGGGACCTCTTAGTGGAGGTACAGATAATGTAGCTAAATATGGTCTGGGTACCAAATATAAACAAGGGAGTAAAATTATTTTTAAACCGGAAAGCTATAGCTATTATTATGGATATAAACAGAGGGTTGAACTTTTTACTGAAAGTCCGGGAACAGGATTTTATTTTTATATTATTCCGGTGGATAAGCCTCAGATATCCTTTGCTTATTTTACAAAAAGTGAGGAGGTAAAACGCTATGGAGAAAATGTTTCATTGCAGATCATGCTGCATGCCTATAATTTGGATAAGAAGAATAAATACAAAGCAAAATTATATTTATTAGAAGAAGATATTGCAAAAGGCCTTAAAGAAACGGATGATTTTGAAGATAATAACCTTTGGAAAGAGCCCAGAGTATATAATATAGCAAATGGTGTAAGTGGAGATAATTGGAATTCTTACATCAATCTTAATTTTCCAATAGATATTGAATGGAAGAAAAACCAGCTAACAAAGAAAAACTTCACTGTTGTAATAGAAGTTTATAAATATTGGGAAGAGCCCGGAGTGATTTATGGAACTAATCAGAAAGAAGAAAGAGTTAATTATAAAAATTATGCAGATGATCCAACAACCGATCTCGTACAATATGATCCTGAAATACTGGGTTTAAAAGATATAGATAATAAAAAATCTATTTCCAGTAGATTTATCGTTTCTGAAGAACTGATGGATCATTATCTTGAGCGTATTGAACAGGAGAAAAATAACATGATCCAATATATTGGGGATGTTGAGTATCAAAAAAGAGAGTTTGACCCATGCGGCTATTCAAAGATTACGCTAAAAGATGAGGATGATAAAGATAGAGCATCATTTGTCATATTTGATGAAACAGCAGCTGTAGGGGCAATAGATAAGACCAAACAAAGCTTTGCTATTATAACCGGAGATACCCGAAAGAATATTTCCATTACCCTGGATCAGCTTACCACTCAGGATACTTTTTGTCAGGGGTTGCTGTTAGATCAGGGGCAGAAGCATTCTGAGAAAAAGAATGTTTTTCAGGTTGATAAGGTGTATGCCGCTTTAAAGAATGGAAATGACTATGTAAGACGTACAGATGCCACCCATCAGGAACAACAGAAAAATGCAGGAGTTGCTACTACTAAAGAAAATGAGAATGACACAGATGTTGTAAAAACAAACAGCTCATATAATGCAGGAGTGGCCCAGCAATGGCGAGAGGGAGTTGATTACAAGATAGACAGCAATGAGAAGATTACCCTAATGCTGAAATATGTGTATAATAAAACGGCTTTTGAAAGTGTACAGGCCTATGCAAATAGTAAGTATGCTAATGAAGCGGTGAATTCTTTGTGGACACTAAAGTATTTTATTTTATCTTCAGGCAACTCACAAACCTATTTTTTACCAGTCAGTACATGCCGATATCCAAATCAAATTGCCAGCGTAAAAATATTTCCAGATATTGAATGGGAACTAGCGGCTCTTATTGCTGTTCCTTTATGGAAAAAAACAACATTCAAATTTCAAGCTACAAGAGAAAATTTAAGAGGTTATCATGGACAGTTTGGGTTCAAGTATGTAAGGAAAGAGTTAAGTGTTGAAGCAGAAACAGAAGGAAAAGTAGGGGCTGATTTTACATTAAAAGCTTCTACAAGCGGTAAAGATTACGAAGCCGGTTATAAAATAGAAAAGTCTATAAAAAAAGTAATAGGCACGTTCAATGCTGTTTATGAGAAATCAGAAATTTTTGATGGAACAAATGAGGATGTAACACAATCTGCTGCCTATAAAAAAGGAGTATTAAAGAAGTTTGATTTCACCATTGATCCACCAAATGTGGCCATTGCTTTAAAATGGAAACATGAAGTAGCAAAAAAAGCAGAATATCTAGGACAAGTAGGATGGAGAATTGAGGGAGGAGTAGCATTGAAACCTTTTATTGCTTTTGGAATTACAGTAGATTTAGTACCTATAGTAGGGAAATTTGGATGGATTGGTAAAGCAGTAGAATTAATCATTAAGGCATTAGAATATACCGTTAAAGGTTTAGATATTTTCTTTAATTTCGTATTTACGGCAGAAGTAGCAGGAAGTATCTCTATTGGCTATCACAATTTGGATGGATGGGATGAAAAACTGAAAAGAGAGTTTACCATTACAGTTAATGCCAGTCTTGAAGCAGGAGTAAATTATGAGGGAACTGCACTGATTTCAACAATTGTAAGAGATGGCATAACCTATGAAACTCAGGAAGAATTAAAAATAAAAGCTTCTCTTGGCGCAGGCGTAGAATATAAGGAAGAATGGGACTCTGATAAGAAAGGAATGTTTAAAAATGTAACAGTTACATTCCTGGGTGCAGAAGCAAAATTAGAAGTTTACTCTTCCATTACAAGAAGAAAGAAAACAGTGTACAACAACGACGAAGTTGTTTCTAACCAAAAAGGAGATGTAAAACATAATAATGTACACAAACTATTAGAAAAAGATATATGGTATGGTCCAGAAAAAATATATACGGATGACGAAAAGGATAGCAAATAAAGTAATTTACTGCGTAATTTTTTTAATTATGATAGTAAGTTTCGGATGTACAAAAAAATCTAATACCAAAGAAATAGAAATGGAAAAAAAAATTGACACCAATCAGCCCATGTATGAATTAGCAATTGATGCCCGTGGTTGTTATTTTGAAATTTATATTAATGATGTTCCTGTCTATTTTCATTATAATGTTGGTGCAACAGCATTTAGATTACCTGTTAATAGCTTTATCCCGAAAAGTGGAGAGCAAAGAATTTCTATGAAAATGATTTCAGTTGCAGAGGGAAAACCGCTTCCTTCCGGAGCTGAAGTATCCTTAACAGTGGATGAATATCCCAAAGGAGAAGCTAGAGAAAGACAAACCAAGTTTTCTTATAAAACACCTCCTGTTGACCCCAAAAACTCAGGAAGTTTTGCCATGGAAAAATCATTTGTTGCAAATGTTCCCTATGAATTAACAGATTGGAAACAAGGTGTAGATCTTACAAAAGAAGATCAGGCAGTGATCTTAAAGGAATTGGGAAAAAAATATATAGAATATACAGATGCATTTAAAAATGCTGATCTGGCTAAATATAAAGAACTTACAAAATTGAGACAAGATAATACCTTTGCATCAATGTACTATACAAAAGAACAGAGAGGGCAAGCTGAAAACTCCTATGTTTCGGGTATTGAAAATGATAAAGTGAAGCTATTTCCATTAGAAAATTATAAACTCGTATTTTATGGAAACGGAAAACTAGTTGGTCTTCAAAAGAAAGACGATGCCCCGGGGGTATTTATTGATAATCAGGATGAGAAAGAAGCATTTATGGAGTATATATTATTTTATAGAAAAAACAAAAATTCTCCTTTAGAAATTATCTTATAGTCGATTATTTTTCAATACAAATTACAGCATTTAAATACGTAAACTTTGACAAGTAGAATACAGGGCATTTTAAGTTTTTTAGGAAGAAACTTCTTGCTGTTTTTTCAGATTTATGCCATCGTATATGTTTTCATAAGCTCCTATATAGATCTATGGTTTTCCTTGAATAGGGAAACCTTTTTTGAGTTTGAAAAAGTCATTGTAATCAATTTCTTTCAGGCAGAAGTCTTATTCTTGTACCTATTGTACAATAAGATTAAGAATAGTAAAAATGAAAAAATTGCAGGATTGAAAGTAATGTATTCGAAATATCTGGAAGATATGCAAAGCCAGGGAGTGAATAAGCGTAAAGCATTCTTATCTATGTTGGCAGCAATTCTTATTTTAGGATCTCTTTTTATTGTCTTGATCTTAAAATCTCCTTTTGGAGACTTTTTTAAGCTGGTAATAGGGCTTAATGAAGTAATGATAAAGAATATTGAAATATTAATACCTTGCTTACTGTTGACTTTATTTCTCTATTATCAATTAAAGCATGAAGCAAAAGATATGATGTTCAATGTGGCTAATAGATTGAGCCTCATCATGAATAGTTTTAAAATCTCAATACCCATATTTATCATTTTATATGCAGTACGAATCTATTTTTCGGGAAAGACTGAGGAATCCTTTGTGCCGGCAGCTTTACTGGCGTTTAACTTATCTTTTTTAATGATGATGATCAGGGAAAAGCAATTAATTTCTCAGAATAAATAAATATATATTGATCATTAAAATACAGATATGAAATTCAATAAGGAAAAGAAAGGCGATAGTTTTTGGGTAGTTTTTTTCTCTGTTATATTTATGCTTTTATTTCTAGGAATGGGAGGGGGAGGAGTTTATTATAGCTACAGTAAATTTTCCAGACATATAGAGCTGGTCTCCAATGGCATTAAAACAGGAGGAAACATTACCGGCTACGAAGAAAGTTGGTCAAAGGACGACGATGGCGGATATACCAAAATGTATTCTCCTATAATCAGATACTATGATACATCCAATCAGCCTCATGAGCTTTATGCAGATTACAGCTCCAGCAATAAGGCGTGGTCCAATGAAGTAATCGTATATTTTGACAAGGATAATCCGTCAAAAGCCATTCGTGGTGGGTTTTGGCATTTATGGTTTTGGCCGTTTATGATTCTTTGCTTTTCAATGATCCCATTAGGAATAGGATTGTTTGTCCTTAAATATTATATCGACTTGTTATTTAAAAGAAAAGACCGTTTATAGTTAAACGGCCTTCCTTTTTAACTGAATCAATAAAGCCAAAACACCAATACCGGAAAAGATAATACATGAGATACCCAGGTTTTGAATCCATCCAATACTTATCAGTCCAATACCTATCAATATATAATAAATGAGACCCAGTAAAGCACCTGCGCTTCCCGTTTCATTTTTATAATGAAGTAAGGCAGTGCTTAAAATATTAGGAATGGCCATACTGAATGCCATAACAATAAAAAAGTAAGGGATTAAGAAATAGATTCCATAATCCATTACTATCCAGACAAAAGTAGAAGCTACAAATGCGCCTATTATACTTCCGTTAACTAAAATTTTAGGCGAAATACTTTTTAATAACAAAAATCTGTTAAGTTTAGCTCCTGTAAAAGTACCAGCAGCCAATATGATACTGCTGTATCCAAAAATATAGGATGAATACTGTTGCTCCTTAAAAATAAATGGAGCTAGTGAATAATACGAAAATAACAGAACATTAAAACTCATAATAAGTAAGCAGCATCTGATAATCTCCCGATCACCAAGCATTCTTTTTAATAGATGGAAGAGAGTACGGATATTTATTTCTTTTCCTGAATCTCGGGTTTCAGAGATCTTTTTTCTTGAAAGAATATAAAATAATATAGCAAGCAGATATAAAGTGATAAAAACACCTTGATGTCCTGTAGTTGAAGCAAGTACAGAGCCTGAGGTCATTCCGATAATTGGGCTGATGGATAAGCCGATCCCTATCCAGGAAAATACTTTATTGATGTGGTCCTTGTCATAAGTGTCCCGTAGGATGGTCTGGGTAACAATTGAACCTACGGCAATTCCAAAAGCTGAAACTATTCTTGCGGAAAGCAGAACGATGAAGCTAGGGGCAAAAACGGCAGCAAAAGTTCCTATTCCGTAAGTGATCAATCCGTACTCCAAAGATCTTTTTCTTCCGATCCTGTCACATTGTACTCCCCAAAATGCAACTCCCAGAGCGAAAGCTATAAAATATAAACTGATGGTTAATGTAGTAGATTCCTCATTCACCTCAAATTTTTCCTGAACCATTGGTAAAACAGGACTGTAGATGGTTTCTACAAACTGAGGAAGCATTACCAGCAGGGTCAGTAACCAAAGTGGGTTTGTCTTTTTCATTTTTTTCTGCAAAGTTTTGAAAATTTTAGTGTATATTCATAATGATATAAAAACAAAAAACATCAAAAATAGGACATGGCTATACTTGGGCAAAATGAAGAATTTGATGCAGATTCTCTTCAGGAAAAAGTAATTGGAATTGCTTCCGATATGGTGATGCATGATTCCGGATTTCATTTCCATACGACCAAAGCGCAGTTGCTGTATGCTCCGTCCGGTTGTATGACGGTTACCACATCAGATAAACAGTTTGTGCTGCCTCCGTTCAGAATGCTTTGGATTCCGGCCAATGAAGTTCATCGGGTGAATTTCCGAAATATAGTAGCGTACAGATCCATTTATTTTGATGAGGAGTATGCAGAAAAGCACATGAATTCCAGCCTTAAGGTTTTACATGTAAATCCATTGTTGAAAGAGATTATTGAAAGAATCTGCTTCTGGGATTGGGATGTTCTTAGTAAGAATCAGGATAATATTTTAAAAGTATTCTGGAATGAAATGGATGATGCGCCTGAAGAAAAATTAGAACTTAATATGCCTCAGGACAGACGTTTTAAGAATATAATAGAAGAATGGACAAAACGGCTATCTATCCCACCTATGCTGAAAAAACTAGCAGAGGAAACTGGGGTAGTAGAAAAAACAATAACCCGTATTTTTAAAAAAGAAACCGGACTGTCTTATCAGGAATGGAGACAGCAATGGCGTCTTCAGAGATCTATTGAACTTTTGGTGGAGGGAAACTCCATAGGAGAGGTATCTCATATTCTGGACTTTTCATCAGATAGTGCATTTATAGAATTCTTCAAAAAACATACAGGATCTACGCCATTGCAATATCTAATGAAAAACGAATAGAAATTTATAAGGTAATGTATTTTTAAAGGATTTCTTGCCTTATGCAAAGACGTCTGAAAAATAATTGACATAAAATTGTATAACCAAACAGAATACATTTTATGGATAATTACAGCAATACAATCGACATAAAAGCTAAACCAGATAAAGTATATGATGCTCTGGCTCACAAAGTTCCTCTTTGGTGGTCTGAAATGTTTAAAGGAGCATCTGGGAAAGCGGGTGAGGTATTTACTGTACGGTTTGGTGATCATATTCACAAGACAATACAAGTAAAAGAGATCGAAAGCAATTCAAAGATTATCTGGTATATTGAAGATTCGTTGATTGCCATTCCTGAACTGAAGAATCAAACAGAATGGATTGGTACTACCGTGATTTGGGATATAGAGGAGAAAGAAAATATGACTCTGCTGACGCTTACCCATATGGGTTTGCATCCGCTTATTGAGTGCTATGACATATGCTCTAATGGCTGGATACAGTTTATCAATAGTTTGAAACTATTTCTGGAAACAGGAAAAGGAATTCCATATAAAGAATAATAAGCTAAGATATATATAAAAGAAAAGAGACTGTTTACAAGTAAACAGTCTCTTTTTGTATGTATTGTTGTCTGAATTATTTCTTCTTGTAAGCAGCGTCTTTAATTCTCGCTTTTTTACCTCTAAGATCTCTGAAGTAATAGATTCTAGCTCTTCTAACTCTACCTCTTCTGTCAACCTCAATTTTTTGAAGTGCAGGTAAGTTGATAGGGAATACTCTTTCTACACCTACATCACCACTCATTTTTCTGATTGTGAAAGTTTTTGTAGAACCGCTACCTCTTAATTGGATAACTGTCCCTTTGAAGAACTGAGTTCTTGTCTTTTGTCCTTCTTTAATTTCGTAATACACTGTAATTGTATCACCTGCTTTGAATTCAGGGAATTCTTTTTTCGCAATGTACTTGTCTTGTACGTACTTTAATAAATCCATTATTATAAAATAAAATGTTAATGCTAAGCAACTTACACGTTTATCGTCAGAGGTTGAATAACAGGTTGCAAATATACAAAATAGTTTTTGAATACACCAAATAATTAATGTAGCAAAAACTATAATTTTTTCATTTTGATTTTGCTTAAAAATTAACAGTTTCTTTAAAATACCATCAGCCAGAGTTTATATGGGAAATCTACTTTTGCCCGAAATTAAAATCTGAGATACAGATTTTAAATTCCTGATTTACAAATTAAAACTCAATATGTCATTTTAAAACTAAACTATTATGAAACACTATTTCTTCTTTTTTTGTTTCGTAGCACAAATGGCGTTCGGACAGGTTTTGTTCCCATACCTACAAAACCCGACTCCGAATTCCATGATCGTCAATTGGAAGACCGCTTCCGATAACGAAACCACTGTGATCTACGGAAACTCACCTTCCAATCTGAATGTTACCGTAACAGGGACTACGAACATCTTTTCAGATACCGGATATAATAATAACTACTATTATCACACTGCAAAAGTTACTAACCTGCAGCCTAATACCAAGTATTATTATAAAATAAAGACCGGAGCCAATGAGTCTGCAGTCTACAATTTCAGAACACTTCCATTACCAGGGCAGGCTGTAACAAATGATGGAAAAATCAGGTTTCTAATTATGGGAGATAACCAGATTAAGGCAGAGCCAAGATATGACAGTCTTACTTTAAATGCTTTCAAAAAGTTGAAACAAAAATTTGGAGCCAACTCAGATCCATCCGATAATATTGCTCTTACATTTATGGTAGGAGATCAGGTGGATGTAGGAACACTGGATCATTATGAGAATGTTCACTTCAAAAAGAATGTGAAGTTATCACCTTATCTGCCTATTCAGACAACGGTAGGAAACCATGAAACCTATGGAACTTTGGGGATGAATTCTTATTACGCTCACTTCTATATAGATGAAATAAAATATAAGAACATCAGCTCAGGAAATGAAAATTATTATGCTCAGCAGGCAGGGAACGTATTATTTATAAGCTTAAGCTCCGAGCACACAGGATCAGCACAACAGACATGGCTACAGCAGGTTCTAACAGCGGCTAATAGTGATTCTACTGTAGACTGGATTATTTCTTTAAGCCACAGGCCTTATCAGGCAGAGCAGTATGTGGGAGATATTTCCACTTGGGTAAGAAATAATGCTGTACCACTTTTGGTAACTTCTGATAAATATCTGATGCATGTAGGTGCTCACCATCACTTATATCACAGAGGACAGCTGAAAAATACGCCAAACTACCAGATCATTTCCGGAGGAACAGCTTGGGATCAGTATTGGGGAATGTCTAATGAGCAGGATTTTGATGATGTTCAGAAAACATTAACAGACTGGACGTATCAAATTGTTGAAGTAGATATCCCAACAGGAAAAGTAGACATAGAATGTTATTCAATTGGTGGAGTTTATACCAAGAAAAATAATGAATTGGTAGATTCTTTCCACAGATATAAAAATCAGCCTAAACCGGCAAAACCGTCCATTACCAATGCTTTCACAGGTCCAATTACATTGCCGTTGACATTGAATGGAAGTACATTTTCATCTTCAAATGGGGAACTGCTAAACACTACTCAATTCTTAATAAGTAAAGCTCCTGATTTTTCTGTAGTGGAAAAAGAAGTGTATCGTGATTTTGAAAACTGGTTCGGTAAAGATGGTAACGGAAATCCGGATAAAGCCAAGAACTTAAATGAAGGAGTAGATATTACGAAAGTAATGTTGGCAGCCAACTCTATTCCGAATGGTATTTATTATGCAAAAACCCGTTACAGAGACAGAAACCTTGAATGGAGTGACTGGAGTGATGTGAAGCAGTTTGAGATTACGGGAAGTGTTGTTTCAAACCCGACATTTACTTTAGATAAAACTGAATATGCTCAAAATGAACCCATAGTGGGGACTTTTACCGGAGGACCAGGAAACCAGCAGGACTGGGTCGGTCTTTATAAAAAAGGACAGACACCAACCACTACCACTTCCCAAGGTTTTATTTATACTAACGGACAAACAGCAGGAACAGTTACATTTAATAATGGACTGGCTAATAAAGGTCAATACTTTGCAGGGTTCTTTGCTAATGGGGGATACACAGAAATCACACCAAGAAAAAATTTCTATGTAGGACCGAAAGTCCAATTGCAGGCTACAGCTGATACTTATCCTGTAGGAGGAACCGTTGCTATTAATTATACCAATGGTCCGAATTTGCAGAAAGACTGGATCGGAATTTATAAAATGGGCCAGACTCCGGGAACTACTGCCGCGATAAAATGGAACTACGTAACAACACCAGCCGGAACTCTTAACTTTACAGGTCTTCCAAAAGGGTATTACTACGCACAGTATTTACTGGAAGATGGATATAACGGAATCGGAGACAAAGTATTCTTTAAAGTTGGAGATATTGTTACCGAATTATGGATCAACAAACCTGTTTATTCATTGGGAGAGAATATTACTGCTTCATGGACGGATTCTCCGGGGATTATTAAAGACTGGTTAGGAATCTATCCTCAAAATATTCAGACACCGGATGATAATTTTGTTTCCTACACTTACTTCGACGGAGTGACGCAAGGGACTAAAACCATTCAGGGAACAGCAATTCCTACAACACCGGGTAATTATTATATGGTAATGTTTACAAACGATTCTTATACAGAAGTTTCAAACAGAGTACAGTTTCAGGTAAGCTCAGGAACTTTAGGAGTAGATGAGGTAAAAAGTACAGAGAAAAATGTAATTCTGTATCCAAACCCTACAAAACCAGGAGAACCTACGTTTATTAAGAGTGATTATCCAATTGAAAAAATTGAATTGGTTTCTGCTTCAGGAGAACTATTGTATGAATCGAAGAATATTCACAATCAACGTTTCTCTTTAGTGAATGAAAATCTTCCAAAAGGAGTATACTTTGTAAAAGTTCACGCAAGAAAATTATTTACTTTAAAGCTGATCATTCAGTAATAAAGAAAATCAATCATAAAAATAAAGAGGTCGTCAGTAATGATGACCTCTTTTTTATTTGCTGTAGCTATAAGTTTTCCCACAGATGACACAGATTTTCCACAAACGTCTGCTTTATCCGTGAAACCTGCGAGCTATAAAAAGTCTCTGCATGAAATCTATGTCAATTGATTCCAAATTTTACCCTCTTTATAATAACCAAGAATGAAGAAATTTCACATAAAAAAGCAGCCTCAAAAAACTGAGGCTGCCTTCATTATCGTAAAATGATTTAAATATTATTCAAAATCCGCAGATAAATAATCTTCCTGAATAAAAGTCTGATTTTCTCCGGATAGATAATCATCACCGGTATCTGCCAGAATTTTAGTATCCTGAACAAGTTTTCCTTCCGGATTGTACGCTTTTAATAAGATCCATTTTCCGCTGCGTTCAAGTTCCTTTACTCCACTGATCATTCTTATCTTGATTTTTCCACTTTGGAGAATTCCCTCTTTTACAGACGCTTTGTTGGCTGGTTTCCCCTTTACATATTGTACAATTTGTGCTGTGAAGTTATAACTATAGCCATAAGCATAGTTTACCTCCTCATCCAAGGGTTGGTTATACGTGAATAAAATGGTCCCTTTATTATCATAGATTGTCGCATCATAAGCTGTCTTCTTGGAGTTTAATTTCTTCTCAGATTTCAGCTTATTTTCTTCAGAATATGTTTTTGTGCTTATTAAAACCCCGTCCTTATATTGAATCTCGCTCAATCCTTCATATGCTGTACCATTGTAAGGCATCTCATCCTGATAGGTTAATATTGATTTCAGTTTTCCGTCCGGAGCATAATATTTGATCTCTTGGGTAACATCATCCTTCGATATTTTTTCTGTTGCAAGTTTTCCGTTTTCATCAAACACTTTATTCAATATCACAGAACCATTTTTGTAAACATCAATGGATGAAATATTGCTGTAATCATAGCTTAGCTGATAATCCTCACCATCCATAGGTTTGTAGTTGTCATTTTCTTTATCATATTGATAAATAAGATGCCCTATTTTTTTCCCGGACTCATCATAGGTCGTTTTATAACCGTCTTTTTTATTTCTTTTTTGTTCCTGCAGAATCTTCCCGTTTTTAGAATAGATAACGCTTTCCTTTATACTGCCGTCACTTTTATATTTTTCAAATTTTGAAAGCCTCATCGGATTATAGTAATAATCTGCAAATGAATTTTCACCGGATTCAGAAGTTGAATTACCTAGGTACTTACCCTTTTCACCATAATACTTATTCTCATAGCTGCCATCCTTGCCCATAATGGTCTCAGTTCTGATTCCCTTGATATCTTCATCATAGATAATCGTCTGGGAAGGTGTAGAATTCTCGTATACAGTAAGACTATTATAATAATATTCACTTTCCGGATCCTTATAACTGAACATTTTTCCGGAGAAAGTACCATCCGCCTTATAGACCATATCTTCCAACAATCTGCCTTTATCATCATAAGACTGAGACGGCCCTACCTGCTTTCCGTTAGAATAAGTTACCATGCTCATTACCTTTCCTTCAGGTGTATACCATGTTACTTTCCCATCGAAAACCTCACTGCTTGGAGTAGTATCAGAAGCCAATCCCTCCATTTGAAGCGTCCCGTTTTTGTAAAAATCCTTGATTAAGGTAAGCTTGCCCTTTGCAGAAGTTTCACGGTAATATTCCATGTTCTCCTTTGTCGTTTTTTCCCAATTCTCATCGAAATAAGTTTTTTCCTGAGCATATACGTTGATGCTGAGTACCAACGCAAGTAACGCTGACGTAAATAATTTTTTCATGTTTTTATTAAGGTTTGATTTTTTGTTTAAGGTTAGTTAGCTTTTATGTACTAATGAAAGTAAGAAGTTAAAAGCTCTTGAAGAGGCAGATTTGAATCTGTCTGAAATAATTTTCATAGAAATTGTGTTTAAATATATAAAGCCCGAGGGCTATAAAATATGTGGTGTTTTTTGATTTAAGACCCCAAATATAAATCAATTTGCCGAGATTTATAAATAAAATGAACCGATTTGTTCGCTTTTGCTTGTAAAAAACTGATTATAATTATTTTAATTATATGAAAATACCATTCAGGAAATCATGAAACCCCCGATTATTTCTGATCATCGGATATACGATAAAATTTATTAAATTTAGCCAACAGAAAAATCTAATATTTCATGATAGATAAAAGAGTAAAAAATGCAAAGGAGGCCATCGACGGAATTAAAGATGGAATGACACTGATGCTAGGCGGATTTGGACTTTGTGGTATTCCCGAAAATTCAATTAACGCCTTGGTGGAAAGTGATGTGAAAGATTTAACATGCATTTCAAATAATGCCGGAGTAGATGATTTCGGATTGGGATTACTCCTTCACAAAAGACAGATAAAAAAAATGATCTCGTCTTATGTAGGAGAAAATGCTGAATTTGAAAGACAAATGCTTTCAGGAGAGCTGGATGTTGAACTGACTCCACAAGGAACCTTGGCAGAAAAATGCAGAGCAGCGCAGGCCGGAATTCCTGCTTTCTATACCCCTGCAGGCTATGGAACTGAGATAGCAGAAGGAAAAGAAGTGAAAGAATTCCACGGAAAACCTCATATTTTGGAGCATGCCTACGAAGCAGACTATTCTATTGTAAAAGCATGGAAAGGAGATCACGCCGGAAACCTTATTTTCAAAGGATCCGCAAGAAACTTCAATCACCCAATGGCTGGAGCTGCAAAAATTACGATTGCTGAAGTGGAAGAATTGGTAGAACCAGGGCAATTAGATCCTAACCAGATCCATATTCCGGGAATCATGATCCAGAGAATTTTCCAGGGAGAGAAATTTGAAAAAAGAATAGAACAACGTACAACCAGAAAAAAATAAGAAGAATGTTATCAAAAGAAGATATCGCAAAACGTATTTCCAAAGAAGTTAAGGATGGTTATTACGTAAACCTGGGAATAGGAATTCCAACTCTGGTTGCCAACTACGTTTCAGACAATATTTCCGTAGAATTCCAAAGTGAAAATGGAGTGCTGGGAATGGGACCTTTCCCCTTTGAAGGAGAAGAAGATGCAGACATCATCAATGCAGGAAAACAAACCATCACTATTTTGCCGGGTGGTTCATTCTTCGATTCAGCATTTAGTTTCGGAATGATTCGCGGACAAAAAGTTGACCTTACCATTCTTGGAGCAATGGAAGTTTCAGAGAACGGAGATATTGCCAACTGGAAAATTCCAGGAAAAATGGTAAAAGGAATGGGAGGAGCAATGGATTTGGTGGCTTCTGCAGAAAATATTATCGTAGCAATGATGCACGTAAACAAAGCAGGAGAAAGCAAGATTCTTAAAAAATGTACACTGCCTTTAACAGGAGTAAACTGTGTAAAAAGAGTAGTTACAGAATTAGCCGTATTGGACATCACTCCGAACGGATTCAAGCTGGTGGAAAGAGCACCGGGTGTTTCAGTAGAAGACATTATCAAAGCTACAGAAGCAGATCTGATCATTGATGGCGAAGTTCCTGAAATGCAGCTCTAGATAAAATACAAAACCTTGCGCACAGCAAGGTTTTTTTATTGTACAAGGTTATCCTTTGTTGGAATATGTATTCCTTTACATGACATCGGAAACCGAAACATAAAAAAGACTGTCTCAGTTATGAAACAGTCTTTTTTTATCCATTAAGATACAGCGGTTATCAATCTAATTTCTAACCACTAATATCTAAACTCTAATCATTATTTATTATCCTGCGCTCCGAAAACTTTCTGCAATATGCTTGTAGTTCTCATGGCCGGAGTATTTCTGATTCCGCTTTCTTTATCAGCTACCATTTTGAAAACCCCATTGATGGTTTCAGTGGTAACATACTCATTAAGATCGGTTGTTACAGATTGTCCTGTAAATGTATTATATTTTGAGATAAGGTTTTTCCAGACAGTATCGGCACCTACTTTTCCTAGTGAAGCTTTTACTTTGGGCTGGAAAGCTGTAAATAACTGACTTTGAGTTTTGCCTTGTAAATAGTTGGTAGCAGCATTATCTGTTCCCAATAAGATATTCTTAGCATCCGTAATCGTCATAGAAGTGATTGCATTGGTGAAAATAGGAGCCGCTTCCGTTACCGCATCCTCAGCCGCTCTGTTAAGCAACTTTACTCCCTCATCTGCAAGGCTTCCCATACCAAGGGAACGTAGCGTAGTATCAACCTTTCTCAATTTTTCAGGCATTAGGATTTTTACCGCTTCATTTTTTAGAAAACCGTCAGTTAAAGCCAGTTTTTTCACTCCATCCGTTACCCCAATATTCAAGGCTTCCTTTAATCCTGAAGAGATCTGGGTTGATGTAAGATTTCCAAGGTTAGCCGGAGAACTTTTAGTAGGTGTAGTATTCGTACTTGTACTCGTTGCAGTGGAACCTTTAGTAGCCGGAGGCGTATTAAGATCAATCCCTGTCTTATCTTTAACGGTAGATTTGATCATATCAAGAAGCTGAGCCTGAGTAGACATTGAAAATAATAATCCTGCTGCTATAAAAATGCTTTTTCTCATTGTATTTTTTTACAAATTTAGATGTTTAATCTTTTAAGTGACGTAAGCTTATCAAAAAATAAACCATAAAATTTTATAAATTTAAATAATCTCTCTTTTTTTAATTCAAGCTTTTGATTTGTAGTTGTTTAAAATGTTTGTATTTACTGCGTTTAAAATGGAAAAATTCATAGCGCTATAAATTTTAAAAGAAACTTCTCGACCATTTAATTATTCAAAAGTTTTAGAAAATAAGTATCTTAGCTATACCCTTAATTCATATCCAATGACTCGTAATTTTTTAGCATTTTTTATAATGATTTCAAGTCTTGTTTTTTCACAAAATAAATTGAACCTGATCCCTTATCCTCAAAATGTTGAGATAAAAGAGGGCAGTTTTATGGTTCCCGATGTGTTGAATATCAGCAATGATTTGCCTAAAAAAGAAACAGATTATTTCAGGAAGCGTCTGGGTTCTATGATAAAATTGAAAGACTCTAAAAAGTCAGATGCCCAATTGGTTTATTCCCAATGGCCAAAAGCTTCTGCGGGAAAGGAGGAATCTTATAGTATAGAAATTTCGCCCAAACAAATTCTTATTCAATCCTATACTCAGCAAGGATATTTTCTGGCGCTTCAAACCCTGATTCAGTTATTTGAAAACTCTCAGGCTGAAAAGAAAATTCCGGCCATGAAGATTGAAGATCAACCTAAATTTGCTTGGCGGGGAATGCATCTGGATGTTTGCCGTCACTTTTTTACCGTTGATGAAGTAAAACAATACATTGATTATCTGGCGATGTACAAACTGAATACCTTTCATTGGCATTTAACAGACGATCAGGGCTGGAGAATTGAAATTAAAAAATATCCAAAGTTGACACAAATCGGTTCAAAACGTAAGGAATCCATGATTGGTGCTTACGTTGATAATACTTTTGATGGAAAACCTTATGGACCCTACTTTTATACTCAGGAACAGATCAAGGATGTAGTAAAATATGCTCAGGAAAGACACGTAACGATTGTTCCTGAGATTGAAATGCCAGGGCATGCCTTGGCTGCATTATCAGCTTATCCGGAGTTGGCATGTACCAAAGGACCTTTTGAGGCTGCTACAAAATGGGGTGTTTTTGATGATGTATTTTGCCCTAAAGATGAAACATTTAAGTTTCTGGAAAACGTTTTGGATGAGGTTATTCAGCTATTTCCATCACAGTATATTCACATTGGTGGAGATGAATGTCCCAAAACAAGATGGAAAGAATGTGCCCATTGTCAGGAACTCATCAAGAAAAATAATTTAAAGGATGAACATGGGCTGCAAAGTTATTTTATCCAAAGAATTGAAAAATACATCAACAGCAAAGGGAGAAAGATCATTGGCTGGGACGAAATTTTAGAAGGTGGATTGGCTCCTAATGCAGCGGTTATGAGTTGGACAGGAGTAAACGGAGGTATTGAAGCGGCAAAGTCAAAGCATTTTGCAGTAATGACGCCAGGAGCATATTGTTATTTTGACCATTATCAAGGAGATCCGCAGACAGAACCCAATGCTTTTGGAGGTTTTACACCACTAGAAAAAGTATATTCCTATAACCCGATTCCTGATGAATTGAATACGGAGCAGGCAAAGTATATTTTGGGGGTTCAGGCCAATCTATGGACAGAATACATTCTTGATTTCAAGCAGGTTCAATATATGGTTTTTCCTAGATTGATGGCGCTTTCGGAAGTAGGATGGGGAACTTCGGATCCTAAAAATTATAAAGAATTTGAAAACAGAGTGATACACCAGTTTAAGGTTTTGGATAAGATGAATGTCAATTATTCCAAAAGCATTTACAATATTTCAGGAAAGGTAATTCCTGCTAATAAAGGCATTGCCTACGAACTTTCAACCTCACAAAGTTCAAATGGAATAAGATATACTCTGGATGGAACTACTCCCACAATACATTCTAAAACGTATCAAGGACCTGTTTCAATACCCGGTTCTTTAATTATAAAATCTGCTTATTTTGAAGACGAGCAGCTTAAAAGTGCAGTTTCTTCGCAGCAATTTATCGTTTCAAAAGCAACAGGAAGAAATATTACTCTTGAACAGCAACCAAGCGAAAATTATTCTTTTGGGGGCGCCTTTACCCTTGTAGACGGAATTATTGGTAACCCAAAGCAGTTAGGTAAAACATGGCTGGGCTTTATGGGGAAAGATGTTGTGGCAACAATAGATTTTGGGCAGAAAACAGGCTTTTCAGAGGTTTATTTTAATACATTGGAAAATAAAGGAAGCTGGATTCACCTTGCAAAATCTGCTCAGATTTTCGTTTCTGATGATAATAAAAGCTTTAAACTAATCAAGGAAATAGGAAAAGAAGAAATTCAAAATGCCAATGGAAAAATTAAATTGAATGTAGGTCAGCAAAGCTCAAGATATATGAAACTGAGAATAGAAAATGCAGGAATTATTCCGGCCGGAAATCCGGGAGCTGATTCGAAAGCGTGGCTGTTTGTTGATGAAATTGGCGTAAATTAGCAACTATTGAATTTTACAAGATGCAAGACACGATACTTTCCTCAGAGTTTTCATCATCACCGGAACTGGTTGAAAAATTATACCAAAACGGGATTACTAAAAATTACAATCAGGGAGATATTATTTTAGATGAAAATGCTTCCATCCGATCTATTCCTATCGTAATGAAAGGAATGTTGAAGGTGATCAGAACTGAAGAAGACGGACGTGAAATCCTGCTGTACTATATCAAGGCAGGAGAAAGTTGCATAATGTCTTTTCTGGGCGGAATGCACAATGAAAAAAGCGTTGTAAAAGCAGAAATAGAAGAAGATGCAGAGATTCTTTTTCTTCCCGTAGATAAGGTTTCTTTATTCATCAAAGAACATCCCGAATGGCTGGATTATATTTTCAGGCTTTATCACAAACGTTTTGAAGAATTATTGGATATTATCAATGCCATTGCCTTTAAGAAAGTAGATGAAAGATTACTGAATCTTCTTCATAAAAAGGTGGAAATTACCGGTACAAATACCATCAATACTACCCATGAGCAGCTTGCCAATGAACTGGGAACTGCCAGAGTAGTGGTCTCCAGACTCCTGAAACAACTTGAAGATGAAGGAAAGGTGAAGCTCGGAAGAAACAAAATTATTCTTCTGGAAACCCTCAATCAGTTATAAGCGAACGTATTACCCTCCGCTGGAGGGGTGGCGAATCAAAGGTTTGACGGGGTAGTTCATTTTGAAATATCTAAAGAATCTAAACATGAAAAATTTTATAATCAAATGAAACTGACTGGTTCTATTTGTGAAAAATTAGTATCATTTGTGTTTACAAGCACCCTTATGTAACAAAAGTAGCTGTACATCCTTCTAAACAATTCCATTTTTGTACTCAGAAAGAAAAGATTACAATGGAAATTATAGGGTATACAGCATCAGTTTTAATAGGGATTTCTTTAGGATTAATAGGTGGAGGCGGAAGTATTCTCACGGTCCCGGTATTGGTTTATCTCTTCGGTATAGATGCTTTGCTGGCGACGGAATATTCTCTTTTTATAGTAGGAGTAAGCAGTGTGGTAGGGTCATTTTCATATTTTAAAAAAGGATTGGTGGATCTTAAAATGTCATTGATATTTGGAATACCATCCATTATTTCAATTTTTATTACCAGAACCTATTTACTTCCCTTGATTCCTGATGAACTTATTCAGATAAAGGGTTTTCTCATCACTAAAAACATTTTTTTACTCTTGATTTTTGCAGGTTTAATGATCCTTGCTTCCTACAAAATGATCAGAAATAATACTCCTATCAACGTATTGGAAAACCATTCAGATAAAAATACTCTGCTGGCAGCAGGAGAAGGAACTGTTGTTGGGGTTTTAACAGGGCTGGTGGGAGCCGGAGGAGGATTTATGATTATTCCTGCTCTTGTCAATCTTTTGAAAATTTCGATGAAAAAAGCCATAGGAACTTCTCTGGTTATTATTTCCCTAAACTCTCTGATTGGCTTTGCTTCATCTATAAATCATTCTGTAATAGATTGGAAATTATTGATGGCCATTACTTTTATTGCTGTAATAGGAATTGTTATTGGTACGCAGCTATCAAAAAGAATAGATGGTAAGAAGCTCAAACCTGTATTCGGGTGGTTTATTTTAGCAATGGGCATTTACATTATCACAAAGGAAATCTATCATGTATGGATCATTTAAAAAACCTTATGTAACAAAAGTAACTGTGGCAGAAAATGGAAAGCAGGAGATTTGTATCAGATAACAGAATCAAAATATTTAAAAATGAAAATAGAACAGATTTATACAGGGTGCTTGGCTCAGGGTGCTTACTATATTATTTCAGATGGAGAAGCTGCAATTATTGATCCCTTACGTGAAACAAAACCCTACATAGAAAAGCTGAAAAAAGACGAAGTACAATTAAAATATATTTTTGAAACCCATTTTCATGCTGATTTTGTAAGTGGGCACCTTGATTTAAGCAAGAAAACAGGCGCTCCAATTGTTTATGGGGCCACTGCGAAACCTGACTTTGATGCTATCATTGCTGAAGATCATCAGATATTTGAAGTAGGAAAAATTAAAATTAAAGTTCTTCATACACCGGGACATACGATGGAAAGTTCCTGCTATTTGCTGATAGATGAACATGGAAAAGAAAAGGCTCTGTTCAGTGGAGATACCTTATTTTTGGGAGATGTAGGACGTCCGGATCTCGCTCAGAAAGCCACAGATATGACGCAGGATGAGCTTGCAGGACTGTTATATGAAAGTCTATACAGCAAAATTTTACCTTTGGCAGATGATATTGTGGTGTATCCCGCTCATGGAGCCGGTTCTGCTTGTGGGAAAAATATGCAGAAAGAAACTATGGATACTCTTGGAAACCAAAAGAAAACCAATTACGCCCTGAATCAAAAAAACAAAGAGAGTTTCATCAAAGAGGTAACAGATGGGCTTTTACCACCACCGGCCTATTTCGGAATGAATGTGATGATGAACAAAAAAGGCTATCACAGCTTTGATGAGGTCTTATCACAAGGATTACAGTCTCTTGTGCCTGAACAGTTTGAGGAAATAGCTGAAGTTTCCGGAGCTTTAGTTCTGGATGTAAGAAACAGTAGTACATTTGTTCAGGGTTTTATTCCGCAATCTGTAAATATAGGATTGGATGGTGACTTTGCCCCTTGGGTGGGTGCTTTAATTGCAGATGTGAATCAGCCTATTTTGCTAGTAGTAGAAAAAGGAGATGAGGAAGAAGCCATAACGAGATTAAGCAGAGTAGGATTCGATCAGGTTCTGGGATATTTGAATGGAGGCTTTGATGCATGGAAGAAAAGCGGAAAAGAAATAGATCATGTCCCTCGTATTTCTGCCGGACAATTTGAAAAGGAGATCCAAGAAAAAGACGCAAAAATCATTGATATAAGAAGAGAAAGTGAATACAATGCAGAACACATTCATGAAGCTTACAGCAAGCCTTTAGCCTATATCAATGAATGGATTCATACTTTAGATCCGGAAGAACATTTTTACATGCATTGTGGAAGTGGTTACAGAAGCACAATGGCTGCAAGTATTCTTCAGGCAAGAGGGTACAGAAATTTCACAGAAATTGAGGGTGGTTTTAAAGCCATATCCTCTACAGGGATTAAAAAAAGTGATTTTGTGTGTCAGACTAAAATTTTAAAATAAATTAGATTAAAAAAGAATATATGTTGGAGATTATAAAAGAACCGTGGCCATGGTATATAGCAGGTCCTTTGATTGGGCTAACTGTTCCCGCTTTGCTTATTATGGGAAATAAATCCTTTGGAATAAGTTCCTCATTAAGGCATATCTGCGCTGCCTGTGTACCGGCTAATGTCAATTTTTTTAAATATGACTGGAAAAAAGAAGCATGGAACCTATTTTTTGTATTGGGAATTTTCTTCGGTGGAATGATTGCTGCCAACTTTATGCTCAATCCAACGGAAATTACGGTCAATCCTAATCTGAAAACCGAATTGGCAGGCTATGGAATTACAGATTACAGCAATCTTGTTCCGGTTCAGCTGATGAATTTTCAAAGTGTCTTTACGCTGAGAGGCTTTATCATGATGGTTGTAGGCGGGTTTTTGGTAGGCTTCGGAACACGATATGCCGGAGGATGTACCAGCGGCCATGCCATCATGGGACTTTCTAACCTTCAATGGCCATCTTTGGTAGCAACGGTATGTTTTATGATAGGAGGCTTTTTAATGGCTAATCTTATCCTGCCCATAATCCTTTCCCTATAAGTCTAATTTTAAACTGAATGAAAGAAATGATAAAAGATAAAGAACAGGACGTTCACCATCAGGACTCCGTTGGTGTAAGTGAAAGCGGTCTTCAGCATAAATGGTATCACAACCTGAAATACCTCGCAGCAGGAATTATATTTGGAATTATATTCGTAAAAGCTGAAGTGATTAGTTGGTTCAGAATTCAGGAAATGTTCCGTCTGCAGTCTTTTCACATGTACGGAATCATCGGAAGTGCCGTGTTGGTAGGGATGATTTCAGTGTTTTTGATTAAGAAATTCAATATCAAAACAATGTATGGAGAGCCTATTACCTTAGCTCCGAAAAAATTCAATAAAGGGCAGATTTACGGCGGATTAATTTTCGGTTTTGGCTGGGCCATTACAGGAGCCTGCCCCGGACCTCTCTTTGCTCAGATTGGAACAGGTGCTCTCGCAGTGTCTGTTACCCTCTTGAGTGCCATAGCCGGAACCTGGGTATACGGATACTTCAGAGATCAATTACCTCATTGATACTTTATACAAGAAATAATTAAAGAACCATTTCCATATAACCATTTTGTATTATAGAAATTCAGATTGACAAATTGAAAATTTGACGGGAGGGTTTTAGTCCAAATAAAAAAGACTACGAATAATAATCCGTAGTCTTTTTTTGTATAAAATTATGAAGATATGAAGTGTTCTGCTCCCAAGGCCATATAAAGATTAATGCGTTCTATTCTGTATTGAAGATCCAGATTAATCAGGTTCATCTCATTTTTAAGAAGATCCCTTTGCTTTCGGATTAATACAAAACTATTGTTAGCACCTACCTTTATTTGTTTCTGAGTGAGACTAATATTGTTTTTCAATTCATTGATCGCTTTCGTGTTATAGGAAGATTGTTTTTCAATGGAGTGTAGATTGGCTAAAGATGATTCCACTTCATTCAGTGCATTCAACACTGTTTTTGAATATTCTTCAACGATCTGTTTTTGCTGAGAATCCTTTATTTCTACATTCTTTTTCAATTTTCCATTATTGAATAAGGGAGAAACTAATCCACTACCTACCTTTAATAACGGATTGGAAAATAAAGAATTGAGAGATTCTACATTACTTCCGGCAGTTCCTAAAGAAGAGCTTATGCTAATGGAAGGCAGCCTTGCCGCTTTGGCCTGCTGCACCTCATAAAAAGCTTTTTCTATTTGAAAATGACTGGCCTGTATATCCGATCTGTTTTCTAAAAGTTGAAAGGGGAAAGACTTAGGGATCTCATTGTTTACAGGATTAAAAAAATTCTGGGTTGCTAACTTTCCCTCCGGATATTTTCCTGTAAGCAATTCAAGAGATCTTCTGGACTGAGTATTTGCATTTTTAACCTTTTCGAGATATCCTTCCAGAGAAATAATCTCCGCAGTTATATTTGAAATATCCAAAGAATTAGCCGTTCCCACCTTTTTTTGGAGGGTGTACAGCTTTTCCAGATCCTTAGACTTCTGAATATAGCTTTCAATCTTATCCTCCTGAATATTTCCTGCAATATTTAAAAAATAAGCCTTTGCAATCATGCCCGCAATAGATTGATGAAGCAAGATATTTTGATGCTTTGCCGAAAAATAATTGCTTGTACTTGCCATTTGTGAAGACTTATTTTTACCCCATAGATCTATTTCCCAGCTAGCTTTCAGGGCAAGACGTCGAAGCTGGGTTTCACTCACCAGATTATTGGAGGTATTGGCAACAGCACTTACACTTGGATACAGATCGCTTCCTGCAATTTCCATAGCCAGTTCCACCTGATTGAGCTTTTCTTTGGCGATAATAATGTCTGCATTGTATTGCATTCCCTCATTAATCAGGGTTTCCAATTGCTGGTCCTTAAGATCTGTAATCCATTCATAAGAAAATGAGTTGGCATCAGTTTTTCGGTCAAAGATCCAGTCATCCGGAATTTGAAGATGAGAAACAATTTCGCTTTTTTCCTTAAGCTGATCCATATTTTCTTTCGTAGGTTCCTTGTATCCAATACAAGAACTTAGGCTTAAAGAAAGAACTCCCAGTACAATTAATTTTTTATACATCTTAGTGAAGTTTAGGGATCAGGAAGTTTATTTTACTGCTAATGCGCACCATTACCTTTCGGATAAGATGAAGCGGCTTGATGTGATCAGAATAGATCACTGCTGTTCCTCTTGCCCCAACAGTCAGTTGTTTTTGCTCATCTACCAATACAAACTTGGCAATAAGTTTTCCATCCGTCTCAGGGAGTTGTCTGGCTGTATCCGGAAGTCCTGCGGTAGATCCGTTTCCGCCCAGCATTCCTCCTGCATTGTTCATAATCCCTTGGCTGGTGGCATCAATAACATATTCAAGCTTAGCTTTTACAACCTTTCCTGGTTCTGTTTTAAGAGCAAGTTCAACCTCATTTCCATTTTTTACAGATTCAAGCTCATTTTGGGCAAAGAACCCAATAACAGATTGTTGTTTTTGAATTAAAACAAAGGCCGACTTGAATGGAGCCATGATAGCCCCCTCATTTAACTGAACATTGGGAATAATACCATCTGTAGGCGCCAAAACAACCGTTTGAGAAAGATTCCATTTCGCCTGATCCAGTTTCGCCTGAATCTCAGAAACAGAAGAATTTTCTCCGCCATAGGAAGCATTGGATTTTGTTTCCAAAGACTGTTGCTGTGATTGCGAAGCACTGATTCGGGACTGAAGATCACGAACGTTTGTTATCGCCTGCTCCAGATCGAACTTGTTTGCAGCACCTGCCTCTACCAGTTCCTGATATTGGGTAACCCTTTTATTGGCAAGGTCCAGTTGAGACTGTAATCCTGCTATATTTTTTCTGGAGGCTGAAATATCTGTGTTATAGGAATTTACAGTAGCTTTCATATTGCTGAGTTTCGCCTCCAGAGATTTAATCTCCTGTACATAAGGTTCTCTGTCCAGAACAAATAATGTATCTCCTTTCTTTACCTCCTGATTGGTACTTACATATACCTTTTTTACCTTTCCCAAAACCTGGGTAGTGATGTCAACACTTCTGTTTCCCACCTTTACATCGGAAGTAATGGGGCAATAGTAATTAAGACTCAGAATTAAAGCAATACTCCCGAAAATAGGAAGAGAATATACCACAACCTGAGTAGTAAATGTCCAGGGAATAAGTTTAAATTTTTTGATAAGAAGCCAGCATATTCCGGCATATATAGCAACAAGTAATTCTAGCATTGGGTTTGGTTTTCAATTGTGTTAAGTTCTTCTTCTTCAATATGATCTGTGTCTTTTTTCTGATCATTTTGATTACCATAATCATAGTTGGCCCAGATTAAGGCAACCGGCCATAAAAGGCCTCCAAAAATTAGGGAAAGGAGGCACATACTTTTTATGGCTTTCAGCTGAGGATGGTTCTTTTCCTCAGCAACCTTTTCAGGATAGATGTGAACTTTCCAGAAAAGATAGATGCCGGCGATTGGTAAAACAAGTAAAATGAACCATGAAGCGGCATTTGCTATATTGTCTTCTACATGACCTGTTGATGCTTGAACAAAATTGCATGATAATAACAGGCAGAGAAGTAAGGATATTCTTTGCATAATATAATTGTATAAGGTAATAATGAAATGTAAGACAAGGTTGTAACTACACGATAATAGGGCAGCTACCTTAGTTTAAAGATAATTCTATAATAGATAATGTTTAGTGAATGATATTCTTCTCATTTTGCTTTTAATAAATTGTGTAACAGTATTTTGAGTAAGCAAAAATAGAATGAATAAAGTGAGAAAAAGTATTCCTAAGTTATTTTTTTCTTTCGTTCCTTTTTTTATGAATACGGGCAGTCATGCGTGAAAGAGAATTGGGAGTAATGCCCAGAAAATTAGCAATATACTTTCTGTTGGCATTTTGGGAAGTGAATGGGCGGCTTTCCAGAAACTCCTCATATCTGGAGTGCGGAGAAGTAGAACAGAACTGCTCAGTACGAACTTTTAAAATGCCGATAATCTGTTTCAAAGACTTCAGGTACATAGTATAAATGCCTCTATGCTGAAATGCAACCTCTTCAAATTCACCCTTGTTAAATAAGAAAATCTGGCTTTCAATAACGGCTTCTATAGTATATTTTCTTTCAGTTTCACCAGAATATGATTCTGGGCTTTCCATAATGGCGGCTTCCTTTTCTGAAGGTAAAAAAAGATTACTTTCAATACCGTTCTCGTCATCAAAGAAAAACCTCAATAAACCATTAGAAAGGATAAATAAATGATTGAAAGATTGTCCCGGTACCACCAGCTTTTCTTTTTTACGAAGAAGTTTCGGGGTACTGATACTCACCAAAACATTAATTTCCTCATCAGATAATTCCTGAAAGAAAACAATATTCCTGAAAGTTTTAAATGGATCCATTACGGTCGTAAAGATAAATAAAAATAAGATATACGTTTAGGTTAAGCAGTCTTAGGACTTTCATTAAACTTTTTTTAAGATATTTGCTAGGTATTATATAATTTGAAATACAATGAACAATAACCGAAGAAGTTTTATCAAAAAGCTGGGGATCGCAACAGCAGCACTAGCTGTAAATCCGTTAGACCTAATGGCAGCACAATTACCTCAAAACAATAAAGCTGTAAACAAACCCATTGTTCTTTCTACCTGGAATTTTGGGTTAAAAGCAAACGAAGAAGCCTGGACAATTCTTGGAAAGGGAGGAAAGGCCCTGGATGCTGTGGAAAGAGGTGTACGTCTGGTGGAGCTGGATCCCAAAGAAAGAAGTGTAGGGTATGGCGGACGTCCGGACAGAGATGGAAGAGTAACGCTGGATGCCTGTATCATGGATGAAAACTATAATATCGGTTCTGTAGCATGTCTTGAAAACATTAAAAATCCAATTTCCGTTGCCAGAGCGGTAATGGAAAAAACACCTCACGTAATGCTGGTAGGGGATGGAGCATTGCAGTTTGCCCTTTCACAAGGTTTTAAAAAAGAAAATCTTCTCACTCCCGAATCAGAAAAAGAATGGAAAGAATGGCTGAAGACAAGCAAATATAAACCCATTGCCAATATTGAAAATCATGATACCATAGGAATGATCGCATTGGATGCGCAAGGTAACCTTTCAGGTGCTTGTACCACCAGTGGAATGGCGTTTAAAATGCATGGCAGAGTGGGAGATTCCCCAATTATTGGTGCCGGTTTGTTTGTAGACAATGAAGTAGGGGCTGCAACGGCAACTGGTCACGGTGAAGAAGTCATTAGAACAGTAGGAACCCATTTGGTAGTTGAATTGATGAGACAGGGAAGAAGCCCACAGGAAGCCTGCAAAGAAGCAGTGGAAAGAATTGTAAAGATCAATCAGAGAAGAAATAAAAATGTAAAAGATATTCAGGTAGGTTTTATTGCCATCAACAAGAATGGTGAATATGGATCTTACTGTATTCAGGATGGGTTCAACTTCGCAGTATATGATCAAAAAGGAAATCGTCTTGAAAAACCTGAATTTGCTTTAAAATAGCTTAATTAATATATTGTTTTTAGGCAAATGCACAACGATTTTATCTTTGATAAAATTGAATACTGGTACTTTGAGATGTAATGATACATATGGTATCAATTTGCGACCTTTGTTTAATTCCATAATTTTAACACTAAATAGCTTAGCAAAATATAAATCGACAGAAAGAATATGAAAAGAATAATGATAGCCTCCTTATTTTTAATGATAGGATGCAAGGAAGAAAAGAAAGAGACAAACGTACAAAAAGAACCACAGGTAAAGGAAAATGTTGTTGAAAAGACTGAAGCAGATACTCTTGTAAACGAATCTCAGGAAGCACAACAGTGGCTGAAAAAAAATCTGGTAAGCTATTTTAAGACTGATCTTGGTAATCTGGATAAGGAAATGCAGAAAATAACAACCAAGGATTACTATGAATATAAGACCGATGCAATGAATGTAGATATGGATGTAGACGGAAGCCTTACAGAAAAAGAATTCGATAATAAATGGAAATCTAAGTTTGATACAAAAAAGGCAGGAATTGGTATAGGATTTCTTATTTCCGGACAGGACTGGATCAATATTGAAGTTGAAAATTGTGATTTAAAATCATCTTCAAAGGATGAATATGTCTTCAATGTAGTATTGAGAGATGATGGTTTTAAAGCGAAATATCCCTCTGTTGTAAAAGTAGTAAAGGAAAACGGTTCCTTTCTGATTGCAGATGTATTGCAGGAAGAACCTAATTAATTAAAAACAATAAAATGTCAAAAATAGAAATAGCATGTTTCAATCCGGAATCAGCAATCATTGCCTTTGAAAACGGAGCAGACAGAATAGAATTGTGTGACGGATTAAGCGAAGGAGGAACAACTCCTAATTTTGAAACAACAAAAAAACTTCGGGAGAAAATAAACATCCCCATTTTCGTGATGATCCGCCCACGAGGAGGTGATTTTACCTACTCAGATACCGAATTTGAGCAGATGAAAACTGATTTAATTGCCCTGAAGTCATTAAATATAGATGGCTTTGTATTCGGTATTCTGGATGAAAATGATGAGGTAAATAGAGAACAAAATAAGATCTTGGTAGAACTGGCTTCACCGCTTCCTTGTACGTTCCATCGTGCTTTCGACAGAGCCAACAGTTTGGACAGTTCCCTGGAAAAAGTAATTGAATGTGGCTTTACTACCATTCTTACTTCAGGTCAAAAACCTAACGTTTCTGAAGGAAAGGAAAATCTGAAAAAACTGGTAGAACTTGCAGATGGAAGACTGGAAATTCTTGTAGGCGGAGGTCTTCGCTCCTCAAATATTGAAGATATACGAGCTTATACAAAGGCAGAGTATTTCCATTCTTCAGCCATCACTGATGGTGGGGCATTTGCTAATGCTGATGAGGTGGTCACCCTGAAAAATAAATAAAGCCAGAGCTTTTTGTTTGGGATATCCCAAACATAGAGTTTTAAATGAAATTGTTTGATATTAAGTGAGTAAGGAATGAATGGCAGTAATTCTTTACTCACTTAAACAAACCACACTCCAGTACACTCCAGAAAAACTATTCATGAATAAATCTCTCCTTTTTGTTTTCCTTTTCATTCAGAATATCCTTTTAGCACAGTTTTCTGAAAGAAATTTATGCTCCGAGAAATGGCAGTTCAAAAATAGCAAAGATCAAAGCTGGCTGTCCGCAAAAGTACCGGGAACAGTTCATCAGGATCTAATGACGAATAAACTCATTCCGGATCCTTTCAAGGATGAAAATGAAAAGAAAGTACAATGGGTGGAGAATGAAGACTGGGATTACCAGACTAGTTTTAAAGTTTCATCAAAAGAATTTGAATACAATAATATTGAACTTGTTTTTAACGGATTAGATACATTTTCTGAGATTTACTTTAACGGAAAATTGCTGAAGAAAACTGATAATATGTTCAGAAAGTGGGAGATTCCGGTGAAACAGAATCTTAAAATTGGTGATAATATAGTGCAGGTCAGATTCAAATCTGCCGTCAATACAGGAAAGGAACTGGCAAAAAAAGTTCCGTTTACTATGCCGGAAGCACCAAGAAGCTTTGTAAGAAAAGCCCAATATCAGTTTGGGTGGGACTGGGGGCCAAGGCTGGTTACTGCGGGAATCTGGAAAGAGGTGAAGCTTGAATTTTGGAATAATGCAAAGGTTAATAATGTTCAGGTTCAGCAGAAAAAATTAACGGATACTTTAGCTGAGGTTTCCTTTAATATGAAAGTCTTTGTTGAAGAAGATGGAGAATACTTTACCAGGTTTAACCTGAACAGAGGAATGCATCGTTTTCATCTTAAAAAAGGTTCAAATACCATCGTGCTTCCCTATAAAATTAACAACCCCCAAATATGGCAGCCCAATGGCATAGGGAAGCCTGATCGATATACTACGAAGATCACATTATATAAAAAAGGAGGACAGTTTATTCGTGATATCAATGTTACCTATGGTTTGAAAAATGTTGAACTTATTCAGGAAAAAGACGAAAAAGGGAAATCGTTTTATTTTAAGGTAAATGGAAATCCTTTATACATCAAAGGGACCAACTGGATTCCTGCCGATAGTTTCTCACCAAGAATCACAAAAGAAAAATACCAAAGACTCATCAAGGCTGCCAAAGAAGCCAATATGAATATGATCCGAATCTGGGGTGGCGGGATTTACGAAGATGAAGAATTTTATAAAGCCTGTGATGAAAACGGAATCTTGGTGTGGCAGGACTTTATGTTTGCTGGGAGTTTCTATCCCGCAGATGAAGACTTCCTGAATAACGTAAAAGAAGAAGTAAAAGATCAAATCAACAGACTCCAGAATCATCCGTCCATAGCCTTATGGTGTGGAAATAATGAGATTGATGAAGCCATTGTCAACTGGGGATATCAAAAGCAGTTTAAATATTCAAAAAATGACTCATTACAGGTCTGGAAAGATTATAAAAAGCTTTTTCATGAAGTAATTCCCAATACATTAAAAGAAAATCTTGTGCCGGATAAGAATATCTATTGGCCAAGTTCACCTTCTATAGGGTGGGGACATAAAGAAAGTCTTACCGAGGGAGATTCCCATTACTGGGGAGTTTGGTGGGGAGAACAGCCCTTTGAAATGTATAATGAAAAAGTAGGTCGCTTTATGTCTGAATACGGTTTTCAAGGTATGCCTACATTGGGAACTACTAAAACGATGTTTTCAGGTGTTCCGGATCTAAACCTGCAAAACCCAACCATTAAAGCTCACGAAAAACATACAAGAGGTTGGGAAATCATCAACGAATATATGAAGCGGGATTATAAAATTCCGAAAGACTTTGTGAAGTATAACTACGTTTCACAACTCTTACAGGCAAGAGGAATGCAAATAGCAATGGAGGCTCACCGCCGTGCAAAACCTTACAATATGGGAACCTTATATTGGCAGCTTAATGACTGCTGGCCAGTGGTTTCATGGTCTTCCATAGATTATTTAGGAAACTGGAAAGCCTTTCATTATCAGGTAAAAAGAAGTTTTGAACCTGTATTGCTTTCAATGGCAGAAAAAAATAAGACTTATGATATTTATATAATCAATGATTTATTAAAAGAGATAACGGTAAATGCAAAATTTGAGTTGATAGATTTTGAGGGAAAACAACTTTGGAAATCCAATAAGATCAAAAAAATTGATAGGAATATCAGTGAGAATATTTTTAGCATTAATAAATCTGAACTTTCCAAATTTGACTTATCAAAAGCTTTTCTAAAGGTCACTTCAGACAATGACTCAACAAAGCTGGAGAAACTTTTCTTTTTTGTAAAACCCAAGGATTTAAAGCTTTTAAAACCTAATATCACCATTAAAAAAATATCAACGACAGAGATTGAAGTCTCTACAGATGTATTGGCAAAAGATATTTATCTGATAGGAGATACCCACTTCAGTGATAATTTTTTTGATCTGTTACCCAAAACCTCAAAGAGAATCACTCTTTCCAAATCTTTTGATAAAGTAGAAGTAATGAGCCTGATAGATGCTTTGATTGAATAATTAAATCTGCAAAATCTGCGTGGTAGCTCAACAATAAATCTTATTATTTTCCGTAAACAGCTTATTCAAAAAAATGGAAATTTTCCATTCCCAACTCAAAAATCAGCCGTAAATTTGCATCATATTTCTTTATAGTTATGGTAAATTTTGTTCTGATTGCAGTATGCATTATTGCAGGAATGGTATTCAAAGCAACAAAATCTATCCACCCGGATGCCCATAAGGGGATCAATACCTGGATTCTTTATCTTGCTCTACCGGCAGTGTCTTTTAAATATCTGCCAAAAGTACAATGGACAACGGAAATGCTTTTTCCGATTGCTGCTACTTTTTTAATCTCTGTATTTTGTTTCATCTATATGATGTTTTACAGCAAAAGCCGGGGCTATTCAAGGCGTTCCAGAAGTACCTTGGAGCTGGCGAGTGGGTACAGTAATACGTCATTCATCGGATTCCCTCTAATTAGTGCCTTTTATGGAGAGGGCTTATTAAGTATCGCTATTATATGTGACCAAACCATGTTCTTTGCCCTTTCAACATTAGGAATTATTGCCGCTGTAAAAGGGGGAAGTAAGTCCGGAAAAGTAAGCGCATTATTTATTCTTAAGCGCTTGATCACATTTCCACCGTTAATTGGCTGTATCTCGGCTTTGGTATTATCTCAATTCATAGATTTTACTTTTGCAGAACCATTTTTTGATAAGCTTGCAGCCACAGTAAGCCCGTTGGCATTATTTTCAGTAGGATTACAATTGAAGTTTAACGGCTGGAAAAAATTGATTCCGCAGATGTCTGCTTCCATGCTTTATAAATTGATTTTGGCACCGGCAATTGTCTTAGGAATGGCTTTATTATTTGGAATAAAAGGAGATGTAGCAAAAATTACTGTATTTGAAGCAGCAATGCCTACATTAGTCACTTCAAGTATCATTGCAGAACAGTTTAGGTTAAATACAAAACTCACCAATCTTATCATTGGATTCAGTATTATTGTTGGATTTTTGACTACTGCTGTTTGGTATAAAATAATAGAAATTGTTTTTTAGATAAATTTATCTAAATATAGGTTTTGATAAAGAAAACAGTAGTAATTATAAAATTGAAAACTACAATTCCGGTTCTTAGCTTCACAGGATCAATTTTTTTAGTAAAATGTGCTCCAAAATAACCCCCTAAAATTGTTGCTGTCATCATGGTACATGTTTCTGGCCAATATATTTTGCCTGCTGAAATAAATAGAATAACAGCAGCAGCATTCGCTATTCCTGTAAAAAGAGTTTTATTAGCATTAATCACTTTAATATCTGATAATCCAAATAATGACCATACTGCCATCATCATAATTCCTACTGCTCCGCCAAAATAACCACCGTATATTCCTAAAATAAATTGAGCTCCTAATACCAATCCAGAGCCAATATGTATTTTTTGTCTAAGCCAATTGCCCATTTGTTTTCCAAAGGCAAAAGCAAGTGAGCCTAATAAAAGAAGCCATGGAACAATTAAATTGAAACCATCTGACGGAGTATATAAAAGCAGTAATCCACCTGCACACCCACCTAATAAAGTAAGAATAAGCATTGCTTTTATTGAGATATCAGGAAAAGGCTTAATATATTCTCTGAATTTCCATGCGCTGGCCAGACTACCGGGAAACAATGCTACTGTACTTGAGGCATTGGCCTGAATAGGAGGAACTCCTGCATAAATGAATGCCGGAAAAGTAATGAAAGATCCACCTCCTGCCGCTGCATTAAGTGCTCCCGCAATAAGTCCAATTAAAAATAATAAAATATAGTTTTCCATGAAAAAGAATCGTAAATAAAGTTAGGTCAAAAAAAGGCAATCATTAATAAAAGATTGCAGTTCTCTAAAGAAAAATTTAATTTTACACTTTAAATATTTCCCTTGCAATACACTCAGATTGTTTTACCGTTGAATTTAAAAGGATCCTTTACCTATAAGGTTCCTGAAGAACTAATGTCTGAAATTCAGCTGGGAATGCGGGTTTTGGTACCATTTGGGGGTAAAAAGATCTATACAGGAATTGTTTTTGAACTTCATGATCTGGCTCCGGAGAATTTTGTGGCCAAAGAAGTTATCAGTATTCTGGATGAAAAACCAATACTCCCGGAAGAGCAGATTAGTTTCTGGAACTGGCTTTCAGAATATTATTTATGCAATCTTGGAGAAATTTACAGACTTGCTTTTCCATCTTCTCTAAAGCTGGAAAGTGAAACCTATTTAAAATTAAGACCGGGAATTGTTGTTGATTTTGAAAACCTCGATGTCAATGAAATGTACCTGGTTCAGGCATTAGAAGTAAGGCAGCTGGTAAACCTCACAGATATTGAGGCATTTATTCCTAAGAAAGAAATTATTAAAACCATCAATTCACTCATTGATCTGCAATATATTGAGATTGACGAGAAAATTGCTGAAAAATATAAGGCAAAAGAAGTTGCCTACGTAAAAATTAACGGAGATGTTCTGAATAATCAGAACCTTACGGAAATTCTTTTAAAACTAAATAAAGCCCCTAAGCAGAAAGATTTGTTTCTTCTTATTTTGGAAAAGCAAACTGAAAAGCCTGATCTTCATATTAAAAAGGCGGAGCTGTTTGAAGATGGTTATTTTGGGAGTTCCCATTTCAAGGCATTGGCAGATAAAGGTCTTGTGGAGGAATATTATATGCAGAAAGACAGGATTGAAAGCTATGAAGGAGAAATTGAAGAGCTTGAGGAACTTTCTGAGCAGCAAAAAATAGCAAAATCCGAAATTGATGAAGCCTTTGAAGAAAAAAAGAATGTTTTACTTCATGGAGTAACATCATCCGGAAAAACCCATATTTATTTAGAGAAAATAGAGGAATGTGTTAGAAACGGACAAAATGTTTTGTTTCTGCTTCCTGAAATTTCGTTAACCAAGCAAATTACCCAAAGATTAGAAAAAAAATATGGCAGGCAGCTAGGTTTCTATCATCAAAAACTAACTGATTTTGAAAGGGTAGAAGTATGGAGAAGAATTAAGCAGAATGATATCCGTATCCTTGTCGGAACCAGAAATGCCTTGTTTTTGCCTTATCAAAACCTTGGATTGATCGTAGTGGATGAAGAACATGATTCTGCTTATAAACCAAGAGAAGTTTCCCCGTACTTTAATGCCAAGGATGCTGCTTTGGTTCTGGGTGGTTTATATGAAGCAGGAGTAATTCTAGGATCTGCAACCCCATCTGTTGAAAGTTATTACAGAGCCAGAAAAGATAAAATGAAATACATCTTTCTGGATGCAAGGTTTGGGAATGTTAATCTACCGGAATATGAACTGATCAATTTCAAAGAAGCTCAGGAATCTAAAAAGGTTTCCGGGAACTTTTCCTTAAGACTGATTGATGAGATTAAGAAAACGGTTGATGAAAAAAATCAGGCAATCGTTCTCCATAACAGACGTGGCTATGCCAACGTTATAGAATGTGAAACGTGTGGCTACGTCAACTACTGCTCCAATTGTGATGTGGTAATGACCTACCATAAGGCTGCCAATGAAATGAAATGTCATTACTGCGGACAAAGAGCCTCAAAACCAAAAACCTGCCCAAAATGTAATTCTGAAAAACTCAACGAAAGAGGAGTAGGCGTAGAGCAAATTCACGAGGAAGTTTCCAAAATATTCCCTGAAAATGAAGTGGATAGGATGGATGTAGATTCCATGCGTAAGAAATTTGCCTACGAAAAGCTGTATGAAAAGATTGAGGATGGAGAAACAGATATTGTGGTGGGTACGCAGATGATTTCCAAAGGGCTGGATTTTGACCATATAGAATTGGTAGCCATTCCTAAGGCTGATTCCTTATTATATGTACAGGACTTCAGAGCTGAGGAAAGAGCCTATCAATTAATAACGCAGGTTTCCGGAAGAGCTGGAAGAGTTTCCGGAAAAGGAAGAATCCTGATTCAGACCTATAATCCTGATCATTCTGTATTTCAGTTGATCAAAATGAATAACCCTGCAAAGATCTATAAGTATATCCTTACAGAACGCCAGAAGTTTAATTATCCGCCGTTTACTAAGCTGATTATGATTGAACTGAAGCACAGAAGAGATGATAAAGTAGATCGTGCTTCTCAGTTTTTAGGCTCAATTCTTCGAAAATACCTTCCTGAAGATTGTATTTTAGGTCCGGAAAGGGCACAAATTGCCAGGCTAAATAATTTATATCAATTCCAAATTCTATTAAAGTTACCCCGCGGGAAAAACTATGAAAGGTATAAGGGGTTGGTTTTAATAAGTTTGAAAGAATTTGATGAAATCACTGCTTATCAAAGCATTAAAAAAGACGTTTTTGTTGATTTTTAACAATTTTTAACAAACTTTACACTCTTTTATAAGACGGCTATGGTCCGTTATATAACAATAATTTCTACTTTTGGACGTTGATTAAGTGTTTGGCTCTTTAATTGAATGATTTAACTTATCATTTTTTATAGCGTCAAACTATAGAACAAAAAGAAGATAGATGGTAAATTTCAGAAAATATATTTCAAGCGCAGCGGTATTGGCTTCTGGTTTTTTCATGGCTCAATCTACCGTTTCTACTGTTCTTTACTCCCAAAATTATGACAATCAGAAAAGCAGCTTAAACCTGCCGTCACCTGTCAGCACAATGGTGGAGAAGACTGTATTGTCTGCTAAAGAACTTGTAGATATTAATGTAAACACAATGATGGCGGATCCCGTGCTGAAAAATGCAACCTGGGGATTCGTAGTGTATGACCCGAAAACGAAGAAAGTGATTTCTTCGTACAATGAGAGCACTCCGTTGGTCCCGGCTTCCACTACAAAGCTTTTAACTACAGAAACAGCTTTAAACCTTTTGGGTGAAAACTATCGCTGGATGACTCAGCTGGAGTATTCAGGAACTGTTGATGAGAATGGCGTTTTAAATGGAAACCTGTATGTTATAGGAAGTGGTGATCCGTCCCTAGGAACAAATAAGGCAGGAGCAGGATCTTACAGAGACATTATCTCAGATTTCATAGGTGGAGTTTCACGTGAGGGAATCAAAAAGGTGAATGGTGATATTATTATTCAGACAGCGCTTTTCAAAGGCAATATTTCAATGCTTCCGGAAAATGTTGTATGGCTAGAAAACAATAATTACTATCTGCCTGCAGGTACAACCCGAGGAATTAACCCGGCTAATGAAAAACTGATCGTAAAGAAAGGAGGTTTCTCTACAGAAAAGAAATTCTTCTATGTTTCGCCTTATGCCCATCAGATGGTATATGCTGAAAAGTATGAGGGAGACGGTATTTTAACAACAAAAATTCCAGACGCACCAGCTTATTTGGCTAATTCATTCAGAACAACACTGGTGAAAAGCGGAATTTCTGTTACAGGAAAAGTAACTCCTAAAATGACAGATGCTGTTCCTGAAAACAGAAAAATGATCTCAGCTTACAAGTCTCCAACCTTAAGTGATATTATATACTATACCAACCAACATAGTGATAATTCATTGGCGGAAGCGTTATTAAAAACAGTAGGATTCCAGAAAATGGGAGATCAGACTTCAGAATCAGGTAGAATTGTAGTGACAGATCACTTAAAAGATGCAGGTTTTGATATGATAGGACTCAATTATATGGATGGAAGCGGGCTTTCAAGAAGTAATAACGTAACTCCAATTTCTCAGGTTAAATTTCTGACTTCCTTGATGGATGAAAAATATTACAGATCATATTTAACTTCTCTTCCAATTGGAGGACAATCCGGAACATTGAAAAGAATGTTTATCGGAGAGGGGAATGGACAGGTTTTTGCTAAAACCGGAACTTTAAATAAAGTGAAGACATTAGCAGGATATTTGAAAACCAATTCCGGTAAAACATTAGTGTTTTCGTTAATGGTAAATAACTATTCCGGATCAGTGGATATGGTGAAGAAAAGAATGGAAAAAATTCTGGAACCGGCTCTGGAACTTTAAAAAGTATTTATTTTATATATTATAAAGGCCTTTTAATCAATGATTAAAAGGTTTTTTTTATATTTGAATTCTATAATATTTTCATCTATGAAAAAAGTTTACCTCCTGATGTTGGGTTTTCTGGTATCTCAACAGTTTTATGCACAAACGCAGGACCAGAATATTGAAATGAAAGGATTGATAAAAAAGGAAAAGAAATCCTTTGCCAACAGAATGGCTGTAGGAAATGTCAATCCGAATACACTCAACTATGATCTTCGGTATCAAAGAATGGATGTTACTTTAAACCCAACCGTTAAAAATATTTCCGGTTCAGTAACTTCTCATTTTAAACCTAGTCAGAATATGGGAAGTATTTATTTTGACCTTACCAATCTGTTATCAGTTTCTCAGGTACAATATCATGGAAATAGCATTCCTTTTCAGCAGCTGCCTAGCAAGGAAATTAAAATAGATTTTCCGGCTTCCATTGCAGCTAATACATTAGATTCTTTAACTATTCATTATTCCGGAACTCCGGATCCGTATTACAATACTGTGATGACGGGAACTCAGGGAGGGACACCTGTTTTTTCTACTTTAAATGAGCCTTATGGGGCGCAGGATTGGTTTCCTACCAAGCAAAGTCTCAATGATAAGATTGAAAGAGTTGATTTTAAAATTACAACCCCATCACAATACAACGTGGCAGCAAACGGTAAATTGATGTCTGAAACAAATCTTCCTGCAACATCGCAGAAGCTTACTTTCTGGAGAACGATGTATCCTACTCCTGCTTATCTGATTGCACTGGGAATCACTAATTATACAAAGCTAAACAGCACCATCGGGAACCCGCCATTCCCGTTTGTGAACTATGTTTATCCCGCAACAGCAGCGAACTCTACGCTGGTATCCAATATTGAATGGACGAAGCAGGTTATGAATACCTATGAGACATATTTTGGCCCTTATCCTTTCCGTGATGAAAAATATGGACATATGGAATACCTTAATGGAGGAGGAATGGAGCATCAAACAATGTCTTCTATGAGTGGTTGGGGTAAAAGTCTTATTGCTCACGAGCTTGCCCACCAATGGTTTGGAGATAAAGTAACCTGTGGTGCTTGGAATGACATCTGGCTGAATGAGGGATTTGCAACCTTTGGAGAGCATGTAACCAATGAAAAACTGCTGATGACCAACACCGAGTTTATGAGTTATTTGGCCAATCAGACCAGCTATATTACAGGAGCAGCGGGAGGAACGGTGTATGTTCCTGATGCAAGCCTTACCAACGTCAACAGAATTTTCGACAGCAGACTTTCTTATGCTAAAGGAGGGTATGTGTTAAGAATGTTGAAATGGATTTTGGGGGATACTGCTTTTTATCAGGCTATTAAGGATTATCACGGAAGACCGGCTTTGGCTTATAATTATGTACGAACTTCAGACTTTAGCACGTCACTGCTTCAGTCTACTGGAAAAGATTTCACGGAATTTTTTAATGACTGGGTGTATGGAGAGGGGTATCCTATTTACAACATAAAATGGAGACAGCTTGGGAATCAAGTGCTGTTAAACGTTTCCCAGACGCAAAGTATGCCATCTGTAAGTTTTTTTGAACTGCCTTTACCCATTAAAGTGAGTGGAACAGGAGGGCAAACGGCTTATTTGGTGTTGAATAACACTTCAAACAATCAAAATTTTACAGAAGCCATTACTTTCCCGATTTCAAGTATTCAGTTTAATTATGAATATCAGATTCTGCAAAAGAATTCCACGGTGATTCAAGATAATAATCTGAGTGTTTCTTCTGTAGAGAAAGAAAAATTTGGTTTATATCCTAATCCTGCAAAAAATGAACTTTACCTTAATGGAGTTGATAAAGCAACAGATTACATCATTCATGCTATAGATGGAAAGTTGATCAGAAAAGACATCTATCAACCTGGTAAGACAATAGGAATTGCAGAATTGGTACCGGGTACTTATATCTTCACTGTCAATGAAAAACACATTAAATTTATTAAGCATTAAAATATATTTAATTTAATCATATAAAAAGAAGCTTTCAAATTTGAAAGCTTCTTTGTTTTCTGGCAGCTCTTGCCCCTCTTTCTTTGGCGATTTTCACTTTATATCTGAACCATTTTTCCTTAAAGACATAGCGCATTGCATTGTCGAAATTCCTTATAATAATCAAATTTTTAAAGCCATTCCATTTTTCAATAAAACTTGAGGGAAGTGCCCGGACAGATATGGAGTAGCCTCCGGTTTCATACTGTATATAATGCCACCATCCGGCTGGAATGTAAAGAGTTTCACCAGGTTGAAGAATGGCTTCATAACCATCTAAGTAGAGGAGCGCGGGATACTCTCTGAAGTCAGGATTTTTAATATGAGTCAAACTATGGAAGTTGTAAGGCAGTTTGTACATAAAACTAGATTGTTCACGCGGAAACAGCCATACTTTTTTTATTCCTTGAAATTGAGTGATAAAAACATGGGACATATCAATGTCAATATGATTTCGGGTAGCAGAACCTTCTCCGCCAAAGAACATAAAGGGGAGCCATTTCAATATTTTGCCATTGGTAACATCATTGTAAAAAATATCATTCTTAAGTTCGGGTTTAATGCTTAGTAAATTAAATAAAAAAAGGCGGTGCTCAGTGGGAGTAGAATCTATCAAATCCAGATATTCTGAAAATGAAGTCTGCATAATAGGCTCACTTGCTACTCTGTCCATGGAATCTAGTTCACTGCCATATATATCTACCTGATGATTTCCTGCTATTTCTTTAAAATATTCATAATTCCATTTTTTAAAGGCCGGACTTTCAGGATCTACAAAATCTTCAAGAATAACAGGAACCTTGGGCTTCATATATTCATTTATAAAGGTTCTTGAAACTATTTTCTTTATTTTCTGTACCGGAATCAATCGCATATTCTTAATTTTAAAACAAATATAAATATTATCCTACTAATTTTGTAGACTAATAATGTTAAAAACTCAATCTTATATCAAATTTTAGAATTAAGGCTATAAAAGGTTTTATTTTACTGCCTTTTTAGTAAATTAGCACATCTAAAAAATTACTAAAAATGATTTCTGAAAAATACCTACAACATTTACAGAACGAACTTCAAAATATTGAAAATGATGGACTTTTCAAAAAAGAAAGAATCATCACTTCTCAACAAAGTGCAGAAATTGAAGCTAACGGAAAGAAGCTTTTGAACTTTTGTGCTAATAATTACTTAGGATTATCCAATAATCCGGAGGTAATGAAAGCTTCTCAGGATATGATTGAATCCCACGGATATGGAATGTCATCTGTACGTTTTATCTGTGGAACACAGGATATTCATAAGGAATTAGAGACAAAGATTGCAGATTTTCTTGGTCTTGAGGATACTATTCTTTATGCCGCTGCATTTGATGCAAACGGTGGGGTTTTTGAACCATTGTTTACTGAAGAGGATGCGATTATTTCAGATGAACTGAATCATGCTTCCATCATTGACGGAGTTCGTCTTTGTAAAGCTGCAAGATACCGTTACAAAAACAATAATATGGCTGATCTTGAGGCTCAATTGATTACTGCTTCAGAAAAGAATCACCGTTTCAAAATTATTGTTACTGACGGAGTTTTCTCAATGGATGGTATTGTTGCTGATCTGAAAGGTGTTTGTGATCTTGCAGATAAATATGATGCTTTGGTAATGGTGGATGATTCTCACGCAACCGGATTTATCGGAAAAACAGGTCGTGGAACTCATGAAGCTAACGAAGTAATGGGTAGAGTAGATATTATTACATCTACATTAGGAAAAGCTCTTGGTGGTGCTTTAGGAGGATTTACGTCTGGTAAAAAAGAAATCATCGATATGTTGAGACAACGTTCTCGTCCTTACTTATTCTCCAACTCATTGGCTCCTGGGATTGTAGGTGCTGCTTTGAAGGTGTTGGACATGATTTCAGATGATACTTCATTACGTGATAAGGTAATGGAAAATGCAGAATACTTCAGAACAGAGATGAAAGCTAAAGGTTTTGATATCCCTGAAGGAGACGCTGCCATTGTTCCTGTAATGCTTTATGATGCGCCACTTTCTCAGAAAATGGCTGAAAAATTAATGGATGAGGGAATCTATGTTATTGGATTCTTCTATCCAGTAGTACCAAAAGGAAAGGCGAGAATCAGAGTTCAATTATCTGCAGCTCATACCAAAGCGCATCTTGATAAAGCTATTGCTGCTTTTGAAAAGGTAGGAAAAGAATTGGGTGTGATCTCTTAATTTTTGAGTTGAATACGATCAATAAAATATAATCTTCGGCTCGGGGCAGCATTGCTGCCCCGAGCCGAAGTGTTTTCTATATAAATACAGTTTAATTATATTTTCCTGATCAAAAGAAAAATATTTTTAACAATTACATAATAAGCTTATCTTTGCTGTTAATTTTTCTGAATGCTTTATACAATAATCAAAGCGCTGCACATTATTTTTATGGTAAGCTATTTTGCGGGGATTTTCTATCTCGTAAGAATATTCGTTTACTATAAAGATACCGATGAATTTCCGGACGAAAAAAAGAAAATTTTGAGGGAGCAGTATACTTTTATGGCTCGTAGGCTGTGGAATATTATTACCGTTCCTGCCGGAGTCATTATGGCGGTATGCGGATTGGTCATGATCTTTTTGAATCCGGGATTAATGAAGATGGGTTGGTTTCATTTAAAACTAACATTCCTGATCGGTCTTGCCGTTTATCATTACTGGTGCTGGAAGAAAGTGCTTCATTTAAAAGCGCTTAACGGAAATACTTTAGAAACTGCCAACATTAAATTGAGACAAGCTAACGAAATTGCTACATTCATTTTGTTTCTTGTTGTATTTACCGTGATTTTAAAATCTATGGCAATTACATATTGGTGGCAATTAATTACAGGATTTTTCGTTCTTGTATTTCTGATCATGATGACCGTAAAACTTGTTAATAAGAATAAAAAAAAGAAATAATTGTGAAAGTAGGACATGTGCCCTAATGCATTCCTACTTATTACATTCTACTAAAAAACTATGATTGCAATTTTAAAGAAAGAACTTTGGAGTTACTTTGGAAACTGGAGCGCATGGGTAATCATTGCCGCATTCAGTTTGATCACGACTCTTTTCCTGTTCTTTTTCGACAACGATTCTAATATTTTTGAGATCGGGGCAGCATCGCTGCAAAGTTATTTTGTTTTAGTTCCGTGGCTGTTGATGTTTATCATTCCGGCACTTTCAATGAAGACTTTCGCCGAAGAACAGCAAACGGGGACACTGAACTGGCTTTTTTCACAGCCATTAAAGGTTTCAGATCTTGTAACGGGAAAGTTTCTTTCAGTATGGATTGTTGGGGTTTTATGCCTGATTCCGTCACTGATTTATCTCTATACCATATATGTTTTAGGAGTTCCTGAGGGTAATATTGACCTCGGAATGACTTTCGGAAGTTATATCGGACTAATTATTCTGATTGCTGCTTTTTCAGGAGTAGGAATTTTAGCCTCTTCATTATCACAAAACCAGATCATGGCTTATCTGTTGGGTGTTTTCATGTGCTTTATTATGTATTTTGGAATTGAGCAACTAGCGAGCTATAAATTATTAGGAGGAGCAGACTTTATTCTTCAGAATATAGGTTTCTATCAACATTTTCTAGGCTTTACAAGAGGCCTTGTAGATGTAAAAGATGTTGCTTATTTTATTCTGGTGATTGGCGCTTCATTAGTATTGTCTAATCATTTTATTAACAAAAAGAAGTAGAATTATGAAGAAGATCAATGCTAAATCTCCATTTGGAATTTTCTTATTTGCTATTATTCCTTTAGTTATTATTCTGACCTATTCAGGGATCAGACTGGATCTGACAAAGGAAAAAAGATACACCCTTTCTGAGAGTACCATTAAGGTATTGGAATCTGTTAAGAAGCCTTTAACTGTTGAAGTTTACCTTGAAGGAGACTTTCCGGCAAGCTTTAAGCAGCTTCAGGGAGAAACAAAGTTTATGCTGGAAGAATTCCGAAAAATTAATTCAAAAATTGATTTTAAATTCATCGATCCGTTGAAGTCTAAAATACCGGCAGATAGCTTGGCAGCAATGGGAATGCAGCCATCATACCTTCCAGATTCCAAGGATGGAAAATTCTCACAGATTACTATTTTTCCGTATGCTGTTATTAAATATAATAAAACAGGAGTTTCCATTCCTTTAATTGTTCAGCAAACAGGTATAGACGCTGATCAGCAACTTACAAGATCGATTGAAGGATTAGAATACAGCCTTGTTTCAAACATTAAAAATATTGCTGCCGATAAAAGAAAAAAAGTAGGAATTTTGGTTAATCAGGATGAATTAAGCCCTGATGAATTCCAGGGATTTGTACAATTGGCGATGGAAAATTATGATGCAGGCCCCATTATTCCTAAAAATCAAACAGAGCTTAGTCTTGAAGATCTTCCTTTATTGAAACAGATGAGTGCCTTAGTCATTGCAAAGCCAAGAAAAGCTTTTACAGATAATGAAAAAGTAATTCTTGACCAATATATTATGAATGGCGGGAAAACACTCTGGATGATTGATGCGGTGAATGCTGAAATGGATACATTAACAAGGTCTAAAAAGGTGATGCCTTTTCCAATTGATGTTAATATGACAGATTTCTTCTTCAATTATGGAGTAAGAATCAATACTGCATTGGTAAAAGATGTAAAGAAATTTGCCTTGCTGAAGCTGGTAACAGGAGAGGTGAGTGGAAATCCTCAGTTTACAAGTCTTCCTTGGCCTTACTTTCCTCTGGGAATTGCTGAAAATAATAATCCGATTACCAAAAATATTAACCCTGTAAAATTTGAATTTCCGACTTCCATAGATACTTTGGGAGGAAGAAAGAATATCAAGACCAAGGTGCTTTTTGAATCCAGTGAAAGAACATTGTTGAAGCAGGTGCCCAACTATGTTGATCTAAAGGAAATTGCCAGCGTAGACAGTCTTGGACAAATGGAAAAACCAAGTACCCCAAAGATATTTGCGGTAGCACTGGAGGGGAAATTTAATTCTGCTTATGCATCAAGAATTGAAAGAAAATCTTACCCTGGCTTTAAGGCAGAAAGCCCTGAAAATAAAATGATCGTGATTGCAGATGGGGATATAGGAAGAAATAAAGTAATTAAAGGAAAACCACTTCCTTTGGGAGCAGATATGCTGACTAATGAGCAATTCGGAAACGAACAGTTCCTTAGAAATGCTTTGGATTATCTGTTGGATGATAGCAATCTGATGGAATTAAGAAATAGAAATATCGAAGAAAGACTTCTAGACAGACATAGAATAGAAGAAGAAAAAACCAACTGGCAGTGGCTGAACTTACTGCTTCCTCTGGCTGTTATTGGCCTTATTGGAGGTTTATTCTTCTGGTTAAGAAAGAAGAAATTTGGATAGAAAATAGAAAGAGAAGCAAAATGCTTCTCTTTTTTTATTTCAGAAAATAATGATAAAAATAGGCTGCTTCGTGAATGAATGCAGCCTATTTTTATTTGACGTTAAAGTCTTGTATCTTAATTTTCCAGGACTGGAATAATATGTTCCCATTTCAGTTGTCTGGCATAATCCAAGGCTGTTTTACCAGCTTTTGATTGAACATTTTTATCAGCTCCAGACTCTAAAATAACTTTTACAGTAGTTAAATTTCCGGCAATCGTTTCCTTATGAAGAAGAGTGAGGCCATCTTCATCTATATGTTGAATATCATCAGGATTTTGTTGTAAAAACTCGACAAATTTTTCTTTCATGTTTTTACTCATCGGGTGTTCAATCAGGTTTTCAGGTTCTTCTTTCTGATTATTAACGACCAGAATATCATTAAAGTCTCCGAAGTCCATTTGCCATGCATTATCATGATCTTTTCTTTCCGCATTAGACATATCTGAACGCATCTTTTGGATACTGAATCCGCCGTAGGTTTTCGGAAGAGGTTCTGTGGAAGAAGAAAATAATTTAGAAAGCCCCTTAGGTTTCTGTACACTTGGTGTAATCGCAAAAAGCCAGTCACTGATATCAGTTAAAGGAATTTCAAAATAGTCTCCAACTTGTACACTTTTAAGGTCATTAGGCTCATTAATCAGGTAGCCTTTTACAGTGTCCCCATCAAAATTAATGTCGTTGATCCACATATGTTCAACAATTGTTTCTCCTGCTTCATCTTTTTCGGAAAACGCTGCTTTTACGCATGAAACATTCAATCCGGGGATAATTCTTCTATATTCCCAAGATTGTTCTCTCCAGAAATATTTAAACGTTTCCTGTGCTTTTTTAAAGGCTTTGATCATTTCCGGATCATTTCCATCTGCAAAAAAAGTTGGGTTCTCTTCCATATACTAGTTTGTGGTGTGTTGGATGTAAATAATTAAGATAGTACTTCTAAGGTCTAATTTTGGTAAGCTTCCTTAGGAAGTAATGCAGCTGTTTTATAGTAGCTTAGGTCTGTTGAGCGTTGTTCCTGAAGTTTCTGAAACGTCTCAAATTCATAATGTGCCCAGTTTTGCTCGTTATCAGGATCAGATGTTTTATCAATGGCGAGTTCCAGATTGCCATCTTCTTGATAGCTGCATTCTATGGCTGCATATTTTTCGCCGTTTTCATCCGTAGTGTACCAACATTTTATTGTTCTTTCAAGTTGGGGCTCCTGTGTTTCATTATCAATAACTTGTGAACAGATAAAGTTTTCAGGATCATCTGTCTTAAAAACAGTCTTGGAAATCAGAGGTTTTTCATCTACAGACAAAGAGTAAAGTTTATTGGTGGAAATAATAAATCCGTCAGCAGATTCTCTCTTTTCGATGTCAAAGAAGTCGGATTTTTCTTTCAGATAATTAATAACTTCGTCTTCATTTTCGCTGTCACCTAGGAAGTAATTGATATTGTATATACTGTCATCATTGATAAATTCAATCTCTTTCAGTACATCAGAGTCACCATCATAATAGTACAGATGATATTCATTAAGCTTTACGGCATTGCTTTTGGAGATGACTTCCCCAAAAATGTTTTTGTACACTTTTCTCATTTTTAATCATGTTATTTAGTTTCATCTATTAGTTTAAGTGGTAGGAGACAAAGATAGGTTTTCTTTTTTATCTTAACCTAAAGTGTAAAACGGTATTTATTTCATAAGTATATTAGATGTCCTTTATAAAATCCTCATATTCGTAATAGAATCTTTCAAAGCCGTCCATTTTGTCAACAAAGAATTCAAAAATTTCTTGCCATGTGTTTCTGTTGAAAACTGAAACCCCATGCGTCTCTATCCAGATTCTGCTGATTACTTTTCCATTTTCAAGAGTATAAAATTCATCTTTTTGGAAATCTCCGATAAAGTCTTTTAAAATATCTTCCAGAGACCATATTTTCTCATAATAAGCATTTCGGAAAATTTCATCTTTCATTTCGATATCAAGGGAAACTTCTGCTTTTTTATTGTCTGCGGAAAATTTAAAGGCCATATCCTTGACTTTAGTGTCATACAGGAGCCATTTTCTAGGGAATGATTTTCCGAAAGCTGTCCAAAACTCCTTTTTTAATTGCTGTGCTTCTTGTTTACTGAACATAGAGGCAAACTTAATGATTTAATAGCAAAAAGGCAAAAACTAAGAGGCTATAAAAGGGTGAAAACGTTAATTTACCAGTTCATTTTTTTGCAATTTTGCCTTTTCACTTAAACATATTAAACAATTTTCTTACTTTTGCTGTGATGCTTTCAAAAAAATCTCAATATGCGTTTAAGGCACTTTCATATCTTGTAGAAAAGAGAAATGAAGGGCCAATTCTTATTTCCGAAATTGCGGAACATAAAAAGATACCTTTAAAGTTTTTAGAAAATATTTTGCTTGAACTGAAAAAAGCAGAAATTCTTGACAGTAAAAAAGGAAAAGGAGGAGGATATTTTTTAAAGGAAAAGCCTGAAAATGTAAAACTAGCGAAAATTATTCGTCTTGTAAACGGCCCTATTGCAATGCTTCCCTGCGTAAGCCTTAACTTTTATGAAAAGTGTGAGGACTGTAATGAAGATCATTGCGGATTGCATGACGTGTTGATCGAAGTTCGGGATGCCTCACTGAATATTCTTGAGAAAAAAACTTTAATGGATCTGGTCGACTGACCTGATCCTTTTTTTTGAATTGTTAGTCTACTTATTTGGTAGGATAATATTTTTATTGGATATTTGTAGAACTTCAAATGAACAAACTATGATTCCAAACGAAGATACAAATATTGTGAAACAGGCTAAAGGAAAGGGGTGGAGTGGTACTGCTGTTCTGGCTAAAGACGCCTGTAATAATAGAGAAGCAGTTAAACTAACAATTTTTTAGCATGGTTATTTCACGGAAAATTCAAATAAGGCTCAATGTACTTTTTGTAACCATTGCATTTTTGCTGATTACTTTTTTTTCAATGTACGAATTGGGGTATTTGGATGAGCTTTTCGATATTCTGGCCAAGGATAATTATATCTTTTATTGGATGCTTCTGGTAGGTGTTTTTGCCGAAATTGTTGCCGGATCAATGGGAATGGGATATGGAGTAATTTGTACAACGACACTTTTGTTACTGAATATTCCACCACATATTGTAAGTGCAAGTATTCATTCTGCCGAAAGTTTTACAACAGCAGCAGGAAGTATAAGCCATATTAAACTTAAAAATGTAAGTAAAAGTCTGGTAAAAAGACTTGCTATTCCGGCGGTTATTGGTGCTGTGATTGGAGCTATAAGTTTAACTTATCTGGGAGAATACTACGCTAAGATTACCAAGACCATTATTGCATTTTATACCCTATATCTGGGAATTCAAATTCTATCCAACGCTTTTAAAGAAAAGCAAAGTAAAGCTCTTAAAAGAAAAACAAATCTTACCAGACTTGGAGTGATTGGAGGTTTCATAGATTCCTTTGCAGGAGGAGGATGGGGCCCGCTCGTAACAGGAACATTGATAAAAAATGCCTTTACGCCAAGATTTGCAGTCGGCAGTTCTACAGTAGCCAAATTTATCCTGACTCTTACCGCTGCTATTACCTTTTTTCTTACCCTTGGAATTCAGCATTGGAACATTATTCTTGGGCTATTAATCGGTGGAATTATTACAGCGCCTTTTTCTGCTATGCTTACGGCAAAGCTTCCTGTGAAGAAAATGTTTCTGGTGATAGGAATTTTGGTAATTGTAATGAGTTCTATAACTATTTATAAATCAGTATTCAGCTAAAAATATTGATTGACATTGAAAAATAAAGGAGATAAAAATATATTTGACTTCGAAAATATTCTACTTTTACATCACTAAATATTAAAACATGAATTTACATATCATTGCACTTTTTAAGTTTAATGAAAATTATTTGATGGAAGCAGTAGAGCTGTTTCAGAATCTTGTAAAAGAAACCAGAAAAGAAGAAGGCTGCCTGCAGTATGACCTTGTTGAGGATAAAGACAACAAAGGAACTTTCTTCCTAATTGAGCTTTGGGAAAGTATTGAACATCACAACAGGCATAACGGACAGGATCATTTGCTTGATTTCCGTAAGGATGCTTCCAAGATCATGGAAAGTTCTGCTCAGGTTTATAAAGGTTTCAAGATCTATTAGAAAAAAGAGCGTAATACTATCAAAGTTTCTCTTAATCTATAAAATACAAAAGGCGATTTCAATATTCTGAAATCGCCCTTTTATTAGAAAAAATAGAAAGTATTAGAAATAAAATATTTTATTTTACAATAAGCTTTTTCGTCTCCGAATTGCCTCCGTAAGTAATTTTTACCAGATAATTTCCTGAAGGAAGATGAGATAAATTCATATCCTGTCTATAGAATCCGGCTTGATTGCTTAGCTCTGCAGAATGTACCTTTTTTCCTGTAAGGTCATACACTTCTACACTACCTTTATTATTTGTTTTTTCCTTTACATCAAAAAGAATTGTAACTCTTTTATCAGCGGTAGTAGGGTTGGGGTATACTCCAAAAGATGCCTTTTTACCTACCTCAGTAATTCCCAGCGTAGCTGTGATTTTTTTGTATTTAAAATACATATTACCGGTCTGAGTACCTCCATTAGAAATAAAATACATTCTGTAATAATCTGATCCTTGTTTTACATAATAAACAGCATCAGAATGAACTCCCATTGTAGGCTTCCAAGAGTGACCAATAGTAGTGATGTTTGTAGAGAATGCAGAATTTGCAGGAATATTAGATGTTGCTGTTTCCTGCACCTCAGGTCTTACTTTTGCTACAGAAATATTCGAGTTTTGAATAACTCCTGCCATCTTGTATTTCATTGTTTGCGGATTCCCTTGTGGATCTACATAAGGATAATCTGTGTAGTATCTAGTAAACATCAGATTCCATGCGCTTCTGGATGGTTCCTGATTAGGCACTGTTGTTCCGGATGTAAAAGAGAAATAGTTGAAATAAGCATCATCTGTTCCGTTAGACACAGTTCTCGTCTCCGTTGGGCCCCAAGAAGAACCGTTCCACTTAGAATACTTAAAAGTATATCCTCCATAGGCATCTTCAATGGCAAACTTGATATATTGGTCTGACGGGTATTTTAAAACAAAGATGGCTTTCCCAACAATATGATGCGTATTTGGATTATACACTCCCCAACCTGTTGAAGGAGTATTAGGATTAGGACCCGTAACAGGACCTTGTTCAAAAGCTCCCTGACTTAAATCAGTCGTCTGATCCGGGTTATAAAGAGGTTCTCCCCAAGATGCTTCATTGCTAAGGCTGATGTTATCCCAGTCAGCCATATTAACAGATGCAGTGTATACTTCAATACCAAGGGCATCATTAATTCTTGAACCAAAAGCATATATTGAGTTTCTGTAAAAAGCGACATCCCATGTGCTAGCCGGCTTTGCTACGATATTATTTGAAGCAAAGTCAAAAAATACACGGTTCTGGTAGCTATTTCCCATAGTCAGATTAGCTGTTGTATATCCGTTAGCATCTGTTTGCGCCAATACTGTTTGTTGAACAGTAAGAGCAAGCAAAGAAGATAAAAGTAATTTTGTTCTCATAACTTATTTTTTTCAAATCCTTATTTAGAATGATTCCACAAAAATATATAATTATTTTTAATCATTCTAAATAAAAACATGATTTTTATCGTGTTTTATTGGAATTATCCTGAGATATGAAGCATAAATAAGCCGAAAGGAATGCTCCTCTCGGCTTTATTAAAGGCAAATAATAGTCTAATAAACCTTATTTTTTGATGAATTTCGATTGAATTGTTTTTCCCTCAGCCGTTTCGATAGCTATTAAGTAAACACCAGTCTGAAGTCCATTGATATTAAATTTTTGTCCGTTCAATTTTCCTTCCGCTACTTTCTGACCTGCAGAAGAATAGATTTGAATGTTTTTAGGATCTTTTTTCGCTACAAAATCAAGAGATGTATTGTCTGCATTAACAGCGAATCTAACTTCATTTTTTGAAAACGCCTTATCATTAACTGCTAGTGAAGCCGTTGTATCGTAGACTACATCATCAACTTGTACTGCTACGTGCATGGCTGTAGGCGTAAATTTAAAAACGATATAAGATGAAGTAGATGCAGGAATTGGAACACTTATATTCAGGATAGCTCCAATAGTAGTTACCGTAATGGGATCTCCTACAGGAACAAAGGTTGACATGTCTGCTGGATTAGATGCCAGTCCTATCTGAATGTTTGCAGGGCCAGGAGAAGGAGTTATTAATGTAGTCGTAAACTTTAATGTTTTGTCTCCCGCAGGAGCCTGGATCTGAGGAGATATCAAATAAGATGAATCTGAAGGATTAGTTCCAGAATAGGATTGAACAGCTTTATTAGCAGTATTGGTAACCAACATTCTTGGCGGAACAGGAAATGGTGCCGTATTGGCAACCATAGGGGCTACTACTGCAGACCATCCAAACTGAGGGAAAGTGGTGTTCCCGGCAGTGAAGTTATTGAAGTTTTCATTGATGGTTGGAACTTGTGCCTTAGCTGTAAACGCTGTAAAAATCAACGCTCCTAAAAGTAATTTTAGTTTCATGCTGTTATATTTATTTAGAATTATTACACAAAAGTATATATTTATTTTTAATGATTCTAAATAAAGTTTTATATTTGTCGAAAATTTTAAAGCCTTATGCAGAAGAAAGTGCTTTCCATTCTATCATTATCCATTGCCTTTTGGATGAATGCACAAACAAAGGATTCTCTTAATCAAAAGAAAATTGAAGAAGTTGTCATTACAGGACAATACATGCAACGATCTATCAGCAAATCTATCTATAAGGTTGAAGTAATAGATGCACAGCAGATCAAAAACATGGCTGCTACCAATGTTGCGGATGTTTTGAATCAAAGTCTTAATATACAAATCACGCCAGATACCCGTTCAGGAAACTCAACAGCCAGTATGATGGGGTTGGATGGCAGCTATGTTAAAATCCTGATCGATAATATTCCTGTAGTAGGAGATACAGGGTTAGGAAGTAATATTGACCTTACCAAACTGTCATTGAATAATATCGAGAGAATCGAGATTGTAAAAGGAAGTATGGGGGTAGAATATGGAAATGGAGCACTTGCCGGAGTTATCAATATCATTACGAAGAAAGGGAGCTCGAAAAAGATAAGTGTAAGAGCCTCACTTCAGGAAGAGACCGTAAGGAATAACTACGATATTAAGAAAAAAGGAAACGGAAGACACATCCAGAATGTAAACGTAGACTATAATATTGATGATAACTGGTTTGCTAATATTAACTTCAACCATAACCAGTTTATGGGGTATGAAGGAAATAAAATGGGTTATAAATATTTAGAACGTGATCTGAAAAGAGGATATGAATGGAACCCTAAAGACCAGTACGATGCTTCTGCTTTGATTCGATATTCAAAGAATAAAACCTCTTTCTACTATAAGCTTTCCTATTTGAATGAGAAATTTAATTTCTACAACCCTGAAGTGAATGTAGATCCTCTTAATGATGGAAATGGCGGCGCTTTATACAGAAGTGTAGATAGAAAATATAATACGAACCGATGGATACATCAGTTTAATATCCAGACCAATCTGGGACATATCCAGTATATGGGAGATTTTTCTTACCAAAGTCAGGATAGAAAGTTTCAGGATTATAATTATGACATTCCTAACAGATCTATCATCAACAAAGATGAGGAGCTGTCTTATTATAAAACAAATGTCATGTATTCAAGAGGAATGTTCAGTAATTTCCTTGATAATAAAACTTTTGATTTTCAATTGGGGTATGAGTTAGACTACACGGATGGTTATGCTTCATTAATTGCCGGTAAATTTTTTACAGATGCTATCAAAAGAACACTTTTCACGTATTCAAACTTCATTTCAGCAGAATGGAATATTTCTGATAAGTTCTCTGTAAGACCGGGAGCCAGACTTTCTGTAAGCGAAAAATTCAATAATCAGTTTAATTACTCTCTTTCTGCGAGATACAAAACTTCTGAGAACTCCAACTTAAGGTTGGTAGCTGGTACAGCAAACCGTTTTCCTACCTATGAAGAGCTTTATACGTTTTTTGTAAACCTTAACCATGATATTCAGGGGAATCCTGATCTGAGCCCTGAAAAAGGATTCTCCACAGGGGCATTCTGGGATCAGAATTTTACCACAGGAAATGATTGGAAGATTGCATACAGCGTAAGTGGATTATATCTTGATGTACGAGACAAGATAGAAATGCTTCTTATAAAAGATCCTTCTACCTACCAGTTTAGAAATATGGACAAATATAGAAATATGTTGTTTTCAGCAAATGTAGATTTCAAAAAAGACCAGCTGGCCATTGGCTTAAGAGGGGCATTGGGAGGAACCTCAGTTGCGATGAAATCAATGTATCACACTTCACCTACTGATTATCAGTTCCAGGCACAGGCGGGGGCTACCGTTAACTATAAACTGCAAAACCCGGGAACTTCATTTGCCCTTTATTATAAATATACAGGTCCGGGAAGATTATATGTGTTTGAAAATGAAGCAAATGGTTTCAAACTTGGGAAAACTGACGGCTTCCATATGATGGACTTTATTGTAAGCCAGCCTTTCTGGAAAGACCATGTGGAGCTTTCTGCGGGAGTAAAAAACATCTTTGATGTTACCAGTATCAATTCTACCGCAATGAAGGCAGATGCTCATGCTACCACAGCTCCTACAGGTATTGTGAATTTATATTATGGCAGAAGCTATTTTGCCAGATTAACGTTTCAATTTTAAATAATAAGTTACTATGAAATATTTAAAAATATTTTCTATTCTTTCCGTAATGTTAGCGGCACAGTCTTGTGTTTCTGCTGATGAGGACAGGGTTCCTGCACCACCTATTACAGGTTCTTCAGTGAATGTACCCATAGGAGGAGCTACTGAACCTAATCAGGTGTGGATTGACCTGAGTGATATGGTTAAAGATGAGAATGAGCCCAGAAAAACCATTAATAAGAGAACAGATTGGGATCTTGGATTTTATAGCGGTGATGATTTCAGGGTAATTATAAACGGATCACTGGCAATGACTGTCATCAAAATACCTAATGCTACGGATATCAGCAAGGTGAAAGAAGGAGACGTAGAAAGTTTAAAAGACATTGCTCAGGTAGGAACATTTGACTCTGAGAATATGAAGTACATCGATAACCCGAATGGTCAATTCTTAACTCAAACTTCAGGAATTGAAGCCATAAAGGCAAATGATGCTGAAAATCCTATTTATTTAGTTAATCTAGGAAGAGAGATTCCTTCTGCTAATAATATCGGTGCGGGTTCTGTTTCATTATCAGGTGATCCTAGAGGATGGATGAAAGTACAGATTCTAAGAGCTGCTAACGGGTATAAAATTCGTTACGCAGATCTTAATGCCGGAAGTGAAGGGGTTAAGGAACATATTATAACAAAAGATCCTGAATATAATTTTGCTTTTTTCAATCTTAAAACAGGTACTCCTGCAAAGATTCAGCCTAAGAAAAAAAGCTGGGATATAGCCTTTACAACATTTACAAATGAAGTATTTATGGGACCTGGAAGCAGTGCCGGTAGTTACTTTTATGCAGACTTTATAACCACCAATACTCTTGACGGAGTGGGAGCCTATCAGGTAAATGTTACGGGTAACCTTGAGCAGGCCTATGCTGCATTTAAATTAAAGGATGTGGACGCAAGCAAATTTGTGTTCAATGATCATAGAGCCATTGGAGATAAATGGAGAACCACTACTGGTACACCGGATAATCCTGTTCCATTTGTATATGCAAACCGTTTCTTTATTCTAAAAGATACAAATGGCTTTTATTTTAAACTGAAATTCAGTTCTATGAAGAGTTTAAAAGGAGAGCGTGGCTTTACAGGCTTTGCATTCGATCCATTATAAATAAATCAAATAATAGTATATCATGAAGAAATTTATCCTTGCAGCTTCTGTTCTTGTAGCAGTGTATTCGTGCAAAAAAGAAGAAGGTGCTAAAAAAGAAAATACTACAGAAATTACTTCTGAAGCTCCAAAAACCAATAATAAAATTGTAACCCTAAACGGTGGTATTACTGAAATTGTAAGCGCTTTGGGTCACGAAAAAGAAATTGTTGGAACTGATGTTACCAGTACTTATCCTGAAAGCTTAAAAGCTACAGCTAAAGATTTAGGCCACGTAAGATCAATGACCATTGAGCCGATTATGGCAGTAAGCCCTACTTTGATTCTTGCTTCTGACAAAGACATCAACCCTGAATTATTAGGAAAGATCAAAACTTCAGGAATCAAAACTGAGGTTTTCAAGCAGGAATATACCGTTGAAGGAACTAAAAAACTGATTGAAAGCGTAGCAAAAGCTATCGGAAATACAGACTATCAAAAATTAAATGATAAAATAGATGCTGATCTGAAGCAAGTACAGCCATTAACTAAAAAACCAAAGGTATTGTTCATCTATGCCAGAGGAAATATGCTTATGGTTGCCGGTAAAAATACACCAATGGCATCATTAATCAACCTTGCAGGAGCAGAAAATGCAGTAACTGACTTTGAGGATTTCAAACCATTAACTCCGGAGGCGGTTGTAAAAGCTAACCCTGATGTATTGTTCTTCTTTGAAACAGGATTACAGGGAGCAGGAGGAAACGAAGGAGCGCTTAAAATGCCGGGAGTTTCCCAAACCAACGCCGGAAAAAATAAAAAGATCATCGCAATGGATGGAGGGTTAGTTTCAGGTTTTGGACCGAGACTAGGAGAAGCAGCAGTAGGATTAAACAAACTTTTAATTGAAAACACAAAGTAAACTATACTTTTATCTCAGCATAAGTGCCATATTGTTGGTTATTCTGGCAATTGTGGCACTCAATATTGGCGTGTATGATTTCAATGGTGTATCACCGTTCACGGTTTTAGGCCAATTTATAAAAGGAGACCCGAATTTATCGTTAAGTGACAAATATGTAATCTGGGAGGTAAGAACATCCAGGATTATTATGGCAATTTTGATAGGAAGTATGCTTGCCGTTTCCGGAACTACATTGCAAGGGTTATTTAAAAATCCACTGGCAACAGGTGAAGCGATAGGATTAACATCAGGAGCAACACTATTAGCCGCATTTGCAATTGTCTTGGGAGGCTATTTTAAACAATATCTGCCGGAGATTATACAGTTTTCACTGGTGGGTATTTCAGCTTTTCTGGGTGCCTTAATGGCAATGATGCTTGTATACAGAATTTCTACAAGTGCAGGAAAAACAAATGTGGTCATGATGCTGTTAAGCGGTGTAGCCATTACATCTATCGGATTTTCAATTACAGGATTTCTGATTTATATCTCAAAGGATGAACAGCTAAGAGATCTTTCATTCTGGAATATGGGAAGTCTGGCAGCCGCAACATGGACAAAAAATATCGTGTTAACAGTAGTTATCATTATTTCCTATATTGTCTTACTCCCAAAAGGAAAGGCATTGAATGCCATGATGCTGGGTGAAAGAGATGCTCAACACTTAGGAATAAATGTGGAACGTCTGAAAAAGCAGATTGTAATTATCACTTCCTTAATGATAGGAACCTGTGTGGCATTTTCAGGAACCATTGGTTTTATAGGTCTTATTGTACCTTATATTTTAAGACTTTTATTTAAATCAAACTATGTTTTTATTTTGCCATTGTCAGCAGTTTTGGGAAGTATTTTACTTTTGATTGCAGATACCATCAGTAGAAGCATTGTGGCTCCGTCAGAATTGCCGATTGGTATTTTAACCTCTTTAATCGGAGGACCTATTTTTATTGCTATTTTAATTAAATTCAAAAAATCACTCTAATGATAAAAGCACATCAGATCAATTATCTCCACAGGGATTTTAAAATTCTTGATAGTGTAGATGTCTCTTTAGAGTATGGAGAGTTTTTAGCAATCGTAGGACCTAACGGAGCAGGGAAGTCAAGTCTTTTAAGTATTTTGGCCAATGAAGTAAAGGAAGGAAAGTCCAATATTTTATTTAAAGAAAAACCTATTGCAGATTGGGAAGTAAAAGAATTATCTCAGCATAAATCTAAGTTTTCTCAGCATAATTCCAATGAAATTCCCTTACAGGTAAAAGATGTTGTCATGATGGGAAGATATCCCTACTTTGATGCACAGCCCGGAAAGGAAGATCTGGAAGCCATGAACAATATGATGTATGAAACGGATATTTTTCATCTGAAAGACAGAGATTATAACACACTGTCAGGAGGAGAAAAACAACGCGTTCATCTGTCAAGAGTAATGGCTCAGCTACAGAATAAAATAGCCCACAAGCTGGTTTTTCTGGATGAACCGTTGAATAATCTGGATATAAAACATCAGTATAAAGCACTGGAAATTATTAAGAATTTCACCAAAAAAGCCAATAGTGCTATTGTTGTTTTACATGACCTTAATCTTGCAGCACAATTTGCAGACAAGATCTTATTAATGAAATCAGGAAAGGTGGCCGCCTATGGAAGCCCGGAGGAAGTTTTTACTGCAGACATTATAAGTAAAGCCTATAACTTTCCCTGTACCATCTGTGAACACCCCATTACCAATAACCCAATGATCATTTTTGGATAACCATGGAAAAAGAAGAACTCAAAATCCTCGCACAGAATCTTGCCAATCCTCAGGGAGAAAAAGGCATAGAAATCGGTGAAATGATGAACGCCACAAACATCGGTATGACGCTGGAAAGTATCAGAACACTTCTGATAGAAGATAATCAGCATATTCTTGAAATAGGACATGGAAATGCCGGCCATCTGAAAAGTCTTTTAAGTCTGGCTCAGGATCTGAAATATACAGGAGTAGACATCTCCGAAACCATGCACAACGAAGCCAAAAAGTTGAATAAAGAATTTCAAACTAAAGCAGACTTTGTTTTGTATGAAGGAAAAAAACTTCCTTTTGGTGATCAGACCTTTGATAAAATATTTACAGTCAATACCGTCTATTTCTGGGAAAATCCTGTCGAGTTTTTAAATGAGATCTATAGGGTTTTGAAAGACAACGGAACATTCGTACTTACATTCGGGCAAAGAGACTTCATGGAAAAACTACCATTTACAGCCTATGATTTTACGCTGTACAACAATGATGAAATGGAAGAACTTGTTTCCAAAAGCCATTTTAAAAGAATGAAAACTTCCGAAAAAGAAGAAGAGATAAAAAGTAAAACAGGAAACGAAACAATACAAAGAATCTATACAATTTTAACAATAAAAAAATAAAATAATGAGCACATTAGTTAATGATTTAAAGGAAAAATGGGACGCTCTGAAAGCAGAAAACCCTCATGTAAGAATAAGAAATGCTGCTGCTCAATTAGGAGTAAGCGAAGCTGAACTATTGGTGACCAGCATAGGAGAAGAAGTAACAGTTTTGAATCCGGACTTTCCAGGAATTCTGACTGAAGCAGAGCAATTGGGAAAAGTAATGGCTCTTACCCGTAATGATGAATGTGTTCATGAAAGAAAAGGGATTTATCAGAACGGAGACTTCAGCAGCCCGCATGCACAACTTTTTGTAGGTGAAGATATTGATCTTAGAATTTTTCTTAACCATTGGAAATTTGCTTTTGCAGTAGTAGAAGGAGATAAAAAAAGCCTTCAGTTCTTCGGAAAAGACGGTTTGGCTTTGCACAAAATCTACCTTACAAAAAATAGTGATGAAGCAGCTTTTGATGCTATCGTAGAAAAATTTAAAGCAGAAGACCAGAATCAGGCATTTGTTGTAGAAGCAGTAGCTGCAAAACAAGCAGAAAAAGCAGACACTGAAATAGATGTTGAAGGATTCAAAAAAGCATGGACAGAATTAAAGGATACTCACGATTTCTTTATGATGACCAGAAAATATGGTGTAAGCAGAACTCAGGCATTAAGATTGGCTCCGGAAGGATTTGCTAAGAAAATAGATAACGCTAAAGTAGTTAATATCCTTGAAGATGCTTCTGAAAAGAATACCCCTATCATGGTTTTCGTTGGAAACAGAGGGATTATTCAGATCCACACAGGAAACGTAAAGAAAACACTTTGGCACCAGCAGTGGTTCAATGTAATGGATCCTGACTTCAACCTACACTTGGATGTAACGAAGATTGCAGAAGCATGGATCGTTAAAAAACCAACTGAAGACGGAGAAGTTACAGCTATTGAAGTATTCAACAAGGAAGGTGATTTCATCGTTCAGTTCTTTGGAAAAAGAAAACCTGGAATCCCTGAACTTCAGGAATGGAAAGATTTAGTGGCAGCACTAGATAATTAATAATTAGATGATTTTTATGAGACCGTTTTGTCTGCAAAGCTCAAAGCGGTCTTTTTTATGGTAGAAAAGTGAAAATAAGAACTCACCTTTTTACTGAAAATTAATTAATTTGTGATTAAATATATAGTATGAAAAATATTCTCATAGCGATTTTGCTTACAGGTTTCTGTTCATTACATGCACAGAATCTTAAGGCATATCAATTTTATGATCAGAAAGGGAAAGAAATAAAGACCGAGAAATTAGTTAAAGAACTGGCTGATTATGATGTCGTTTTCTTTGGAGAAAATCATAACAGTTCCATCAATCACTGGCTTCAGCTTAAAATTACAGAAGCTTTGTATGAAAAGAAAAACGGACAGCTTATCTTAGGAGCAGAAATGTTTGAAAGAGATAATCAGTCTCAGCTAAACCAATATTTAAGCGGAAAATTTGATGCCAAGACATTGAAAGATTCTGCCCGTTTGTGGAATAACTATGCCACAGACTATAAGCCTTTGGTAGATTTTGCTAAAAACAAAAAACTGAATTTCATAGCAACGAATATCCCAAGAAGATATGCTTCCCAAACAGCTAAAGAAGGCCTTGAATCCTTAAATAAGTTAACCGAAAAGGAAAAGACATACATTGCTCAATTACCGATTAAAGTGACATTAGACACTCCAGGTTACCAGGAAATGAAAGCCATGATGGGAGATCATGCTGAGGGAACAAAAGTGATGAACTTTATCTCGGCACAGGCAACAAAAGATGCAACCATGGCAGAGTCTATCCTGAAAAATATTCAATCTGGAAAGACATTTATCCATTATAATGGCAATTATCACAGTAAAGAATTTGGAGGAACTTACTGGTATATCAAGCAGAAAAATCCAAATCTGAAAATGGCAGTGATCTCCGTTTTTGAATCTGAAAATCTGGAATTGAAAGTTCCTGCAAAGGATTATATTCCCACAGAATTTAATCTGGTTATCCCAAGTGATATGACAAAGACTTTTTAAATGTTGATTTATCGGTATAATTATTAGACAGAAAAATATCATATTCAATAGAAACGGGCTTTAGCCCGTTTTTTTATGCCAAAAAAATTCCAAAAGCTTTAGCCGAAGCCTAATTAACACGAAGAAATGCTGATGTTTATCTTACAATTTTTACCTTTGTACTACATTCAATTCATATGAGAAAATTATCCGTTCTGTTTATCTTTTTTATAGGATTATTCAACGCACAAAAACTTACCTCTGATGAACTATCAATTATCAATCAGGGAGATGTAAATACCGCTTTACCCATCTATCAAACAACAGATGCTCATCAGCATAAAACATTACTGAGTCTTTCTACAGAGATTGATCCGGTTGATCCTAATACCACTGTTCTTGTAAAAAGAATGAAAGGATCTCTTCTGTCAACCGATGGTGGAGTAGGAATTGCTGCCCCGCAGGTGGGAATCAACAGAAAAATAATTTGGGTACAGCGTTTTGATAAAGAAGGAAATCCTTTAGAATATTTTATCAATCCGGTAATTGTCTGGAGATCAGATTTGCAGAATCTTGGCCCGGAGGGAGATCTGTCTATTCCCGATTTTAGAGATCAGTTTTACAGAAGCAAAGTTATTCAATTAGAATATGTGGATTTGAAAGGCCAGAGATATTCGGAAATAGTGGAGGGGTTTACTGCAGTTATTTTTCAGCATGAGATTGACCATCTTTTCGGAATTTTAATCTCCGATAAAAAAGAAAAAGAAAAGAATAATGCCTATAAAAAGGTAGATGCTTATCAAAAAAGTGATCTGAATAAAAGATAAGTAAGTCAATGACTTAAAATAAAAATGAGCTGTTTTGAATTCAAAACAGCTCATTTCATTACTATGATTATAAAAAATTGGATTAATCATTATTCGTTACAGAAAGCTTCACCTCAATATTATTTCGGGTTGCATTAGAATATGGGCAAATCTGATGAGCTTTCTCCGTTAAAGATTGTGCTTCCTCAATAGAAACCCCAGGAATATTTACATCCAGTTCCACTGCCAATCCGAAACCTCCGTTTTCAATCTGGCCTATGCTTACCTGTGCTGTAACAGTTGTTTCACCGGTTTGTACTTTACCCAAGCTGATTACTCTGTTCAAAGCACTATCAAAGCAAGCAGAATATCCGGCTGCAAAAAGCATTTCGGGATTAGTAAAGTCATCATTAGCTCCTCCTAACGCCTTAGGCATTTTTACTTCAAGGTCTAAAACTCCATTTTCACTTTTAACATGACCGTTTCTTCCTCCTGTAGCGGTTACTTTTGTTGTATATAACGTTTTCATTTATTTTTCTATTTTGTTTAATATTCTTAGAACAGTTTCTTTAAGTTCCAACAGTTCTTCCGGTTGTATACCAAGTCTTTCCTGAATTTTCCCCGGAATTGCACAGGCCTTTTTCTGTAATTCTTTTCCAGCCTCTGCCAAAAATACTTCAACCACTCTTTCGTCCTCTTTTTTTCGTTTTCTTAGGATAAATCCTTTAGTCTCCAGTCTTTTAAGAAGAGGAGTCAAAGTTCCACTGTCCAGAAACAGTTTTTCTCCGATATGGTTTACCGGAAGCCCGTCATTTTCCCACAATATCATCATGACAAGGTATTGAGGATAGGTAATATCAAGCTCATCAAGAAAAGGACGGTAAAGCCCTGTGATTTCCTTGGCAATGACATATAACGGGAAACAGATTTGGTTGGCTAGTTTAGGTGTTTTAGAATTTTCCATAAGTTGATACGAAAGATTCGATGAAGGTATTACTTTTTAATGATAAACTCATCCATTGGGACACGGACTTTTTTCATAGAAGCCAGCCAGTCATTAGCTTCGTCACGGTATCCAAGGTATAAAAGGCTTACACTTTTCAGTCCTAACTCTTTCAATCCAAGTACTTCATCCACTACAGCATTGCTAAATCCTTCAGCAGGAGTACTGTCTATTTTAAGCTCAGCAGCTTGTGCTAAAGCAATTCCTAGTGCAATATAAGTCTGACGGGCTGTGTGAGCAAAATGCTCTTCTGGAGTTTGTGCTCCGTACATTTCTTTGATTTTATCCGTGTAACTTCCGAAACGTCCTCTTGGAAGATCTCTTACGTCAGTATGATGATCATATACTTTGTCTATTTTTTCATTAGAATAGCTGTCCCATGCAGCAAAAACCAAAACGTGGGATGAATCTCTCATCACTTCCGGATTTAAAGCTCCGGCAACCATTTTATCTTTTAACTCCTGATTTTCCACTACAATAACACGGAAAGGTTGTAAACCTGATGATGTAGGGGCAAGCCTTGTTGCTTCCAGAATTGTATGTAAGTCTTCTTGTGATACTTTTTTTGCAGGATCATATGCTTTTACTGCGTGTCTCCAATTAAGGTCTTCTAATAATGACATTTTCTTTTTATTTTAAATTAAAATTACTTGATGATAATCTATTTCCAAGTATTACTTTGTGAAATTATATATGCAAATATAAAGCCAATTAAATTGTGTGCAATTTGATTTTGAAAGATTTTATTAATAATGATTATTTATTTTATAAAATATTTCTGCATGTATATGTAAACAACAAAAAGTGTATACTTAAATTTTTACCAGTTTATGATTGTATTCTTTAGTTTTTCCACAAGATTCGGATTTTTTCCTTCCTTAGGTATTCCAATCTTTGCATTAGAATTTTAAACTAAAAGCAATGCAGAAATTTAAAAACAAAACAGCTTTAATTACAGGTGGAACCAACGGAATGGGATTGGCCACAGCAGAAGAGTTCATCAAGCAGGGTGGAGTTGCCATTATTACCGGAAGAAGCCAACAAACAATAAATAGCGCTCTGGAAAAACTAGGCAGGAATGCTTTCGGAATTGTATCAAATGCCGGAAATACAAAGGATCTCATGAAGCTGCGGGAAGAAGTAAGAAAATACACAGAGAATGTTGATGTTCTCTTTGTGAATGCAGGGTACGGAAAATTTGCACCCATAGAAAATGTTGAAGAAGAACAATTTGATGAACTCTTTCATGTATTGGTAAAAGGACCTTTTTTTACGGTTCAGCAGATATTACCTCTGATGAAAAAAGGAAGTTCCGTTATTTTTAATACTTCTGTAGCAACGGATATTGCAATGCATAATTTTTCGGTGTATTCTGCGGCAAAGTCTGCAGTACAATCGTTCATCAAAACATTTGCTGTTGAACTTACAGAACGAGGAATTAGAGTGAATGGAGTAAGTCCGGGACATATCAAAACCAATATTTTTAACAATACAGGGCTGACTCCGGAGCAAATAGAGGGAGCTGTTCAGGATATTATTCCAACAATACCTTTCAAAAGGCAAGGAGAACCATCAGAGATTGCCAATGTAGTTCTGTTTCTTGCATCAGAAGAAGCTTCCTATATTCATGGGGCGGAGATAAAAGTGGATGCAGGTATTTCTGTAATCAGATAAGACTGCACCTCTTGAAAAAAGAATTCAAAGATTATTTGACTTCATTCATCTGCTTGATGATATTGGTATTATTCTCAACACCTATATTGTAGATGTTACCCTTTTTAAAACTTAGATTAACCTTTTCCATCAACACTTTATAGTCAGAAGATTTCTTGGACAGGTAAAAGACCTGAGCACTTATGCCAATGGCCACTCGTACAACCTCTTCCGGTTTATCCGGATCTTCAAGAATATTGTTGATGGTTGCATTATTATACCAGGTTAATTTCTGGGATTCAGAGTGAGAAGAACAGGATGTAATCATGGTAAACAGTAATAATAAATAGGTCCAGACTTTCATAATAATAAATTAGTGAGTAAAAAGCTCCTGCAATATATAAATAAATGCAGGAGCTCTATAAAAAGTTAGTTAGAATCCGCAATGTGCTGTACTAGGTACCGGAGCAGAACAGCCCGAAAGAGCTGAGAATGCTGTCAATGTACAATTGGTATTCACCAGATTGTTATCATATAATAAAGATCCTGATGGGCTTCTGTAGTAAACATTTCCTGCTGTATTAGTAAATGATGAAACAGAAGTAGATCCGCAAGTTGAGTTGGTGCATGCAGCTCTCCATGCAGTATCCGTAATAGGACCTGTTGAATTTAGAGAAGGGTCAATAATTCTTTTTTCAATCACGCCGGATGCATTTTTAAAGCTTACAAGGATAGCCACGTGATATACCCATGATACACAACAAGTACCGGTAGAAGCTCTTAAATTACCATATACAAATTGTTTTTCACACTCATATCCGGCATTGTTTAAGATCTGTCTCATTTTGTGCGCTCTTGCATAGCATCCATCAACAGGGTATCTGAATGTAATACAAGGAGATGATGCGGTAGAGGTTCCACAAGACTGGTTTTTAATTTGAGTAAATAAACTGTTCAAAGTAGCCAGATCAGGAATAACACTTGCTAATCTATTAGTTACTCCTCTCTCTTCTTTAGTTAAAACAGACTTAAAGTATCTTACATCCTCTGCTGTAGCCTTTTCTACTTTCGCAATTTCATTAGAATTAGCTTTAAGGAAAATCTGAACCGGGGTTTCATTTTTTACAGCCTGGCTGATCATGGAAATGTAAGCTTCGTTTTCCTTAGTGTCTTTAATTTCATAAGGCTGAGCTGAAAGGATAAAGGAAACTTTATATTTTCCATCTTCTTTATCAAGTCCTGTTGGAACAGTTTTTCCGAACTCTTTCATTACAATTTCTTTAGATTGCGGATTTACAGTTTCCTGATTCGCGTTAGAATCTGAACAGGCATTAAATGACAGCGCTGCCACAAATACCATCATGGATAGCAAAAATTTTTTCATAGTTCTTATATTTTGGTGTTAATGGTTTTTCTAAACAGTGTTTTATTTATTCACTATTTAGTGATAATAAAATTATGAAAAATTCAATGATATGCAAGTAATTTCTTCAAAAAATAATTAATATTTGAAAATCATTCATAAAAAAATCCCTATGTATGGACTACATAGGGATTATGATATTTAAAATTTAAATTTATTTGTAGATCAGTTCAGCCTGAAAAACATCGGCAAAGTGTTTTCTGATATTAGTCTTTACACTTTCCACTTCTTCAGGAGTCAATTCTCTCTCAAGTTCTCTTTGTAATGAAGTAACCTGCTTATCTTTGATCCCACATGGAATGATGTATTCAAAATAACGCATATCTGTATTTACATTCAATGCAAAACCATGAAGCGTTACCCATCTTGAAGCTTTTACACCCATAGCACAGATCTTTCTGGCATAAGGTTTTCCAACATCCAGCCAAACACCGGTTTCTCCCTGGGAACGTTCTCCTTTAAGACCGAATTCCCCAATGGTTCTGATAATTACCTCTTCCAGATTTCTCATATAAAGATGAATATCGGTAAAGAAGTTTTCAAGATCTAAAACAGGATATCCAACGATCTGGCCATACCCATGATAGGTAATGTCACCACCACGATTGGTTTTCACATAGGTGGCTTCAATCTCTTTCAATTTATCAATGCCGGCAAGCATATTTTCCTCATGTCCGCTCTTTCCCAATGTATAAACGTGTGGGTGTTCTACCAAAAGGAGATGGTTAGATGTTGTAATATGCTGTTCTGATGGAAGATCTCTGTTCTTTATTTTGGTATCAATAATAGCTTTCATCAGTTGCTCCTGATAATCCCAGGCGGGTTGATATTCTTTGATTCCTAAATCTTCAAATTCTACTGCTTTATTCTGATTTGTATTCATTTCAATTTTTGACATACAAATTTAGTGAATTTTAAGCTTTTATGGAATGGATAAAATCTATGGCACTTTTCTTCCAATCTTTATCCTGAAGTAAAATGTTTACAAAAGCCGTTCCTATGATTCCGCCATCTGCTTTTTCTGTTACATTTTCAAAATCTTCTTTTGATTTTATTCCGAAACCAATCATTACAGGGTTTTTTAATGGAAGGGCTGCTAATCTATTCAAATAATTTTCATTCTTCAATACGGCATTCTCATTTCCTGTGGTAGAGGAAGAACTTACTGCATATAGAAATCCGGAGCTTAAGGAATCAAGATACTGTATTCTTTCGTCTGAAGTTTCCGGAGTGACTAAAAATGTAAAATTGAGGTTGTGTTGTTTTAAAATATGCTCATAGTTTTTCTCAAATTCAATAGGAGGGAGATCGGGAAGTATCAGGCCGGAAACTCCACTTTCTGAACATTCTTCACAAAATTTTTCAAATCCAAAACTTAAAACAGGGTTGATATATCCCATCAAAATAATTGGAATTCTAATCTCGTTTTTTATTGTTTTTAACTGAGAAAGAAGCTTTTCAATGGTCATGCTATTTTGTAAGGCCAACTCATGAGCTTTTTGAATAACAGGTCCGTCTGCTACGGGATCAGAGTAGGGCATTCCAATCTCAATCATGTCTGCTCCTGAATCCTGAATTAGTTTTATAATGTCTGCCGTATCTTCCAGTTGTGGAATTCCCGCAGTGAAATATATGTTTAGTTTTTTCATGTTTTTCTTTATTGTATGAATGTAAAATGTATTCATGACCTAGCTTTGAGTATTGAAGTCATTTTACATCAATATTTCTACATTTTACAGATTTTTCAAATACGTTTCCATGTCCTTATCTCCACGGCCACTCAGGCAAATGACTACAACATCATCTTCATTAAATTGCTTTTTGTCTAAAACTGCCAGAGCATGAGAACTTTCCAGAGCGGGGATAATTCCTTCCAGTTTTGTTAATTCAAAGGCACATTTTAAGGCTTCATCATCATTAATACTGAAAAATTCTGCTCTGTTTTCTTTAAATAGATGGGCATGAAAAGGCCCGATACCCGGATAATCAAGTCCTGCGGAAATGGAATGAGGTTCAATAACCTGCCCGTCTGCAGTCTGCATCACAAGGCTTTTGCTTCCGTGAAGTACTCCCAAGGTTCCCAGAAATGTAGTAGCTGCTGATTTACCGGAATCAACTCCCAGACCGCCGGCCTCTGCAGCAATGATTTTTACCTCTTTTTCATTTACAAAGTGATAGAATGTTCCTGCTGCATTGCTTCCTCCTCCTACACAGGCAATAACATAATCCGGATTTTCTCTTCCGATTTTTTCTTTAAGTTGTTCCTTGATTTCCTTTGAAATGACACTTTGAAACCTTGCCACAAGATCAGGGAAAGGATGGGGACCAACCACACTTCCAATTACATAGTGAGTGGTCACAGGATTGTTGATCCAGTCTCTTAACGCCTCATTTACTGCATCTTTCAATGTTTTTGAGCCTGAAGTAGCAGCTATAACTTCTGCACCCAGCATTTTCATTCTTGCTACATTCGGAGCCTGTCTCTGGATATCAATTTCTCCCATGTATACAATACATTCAAGGCCAAGCAGTGCGCAGGCTGTTGCAGTGGCTACGCCATGTTGTCCGGCACCGGTTTCAGCAATGATCCTTGTTTTTCCAAGACGCTTTGCCAGTAGAACCTGTCCTAGGGCATTATTGATTTTGTGAGCTCCGGTATGGTTAAGGTCTTCTCTTTTTAAATAAATCTTGGTGTTATATTTTTCACTCAGATTTTTTGCAAAATAAAGTGGAGTAGCCCTTCCTACATAGTTTGTAAGCAAATCCTGATATTCGCTCTGAAAGTCTTCAGATTCTATGATTTCAAGGTAGTTTTTTTGTAATTCGTCTACATTCGGATAGAGCATTTCAGGGATAAAAGCACCGCCAAATTCTCCATAATATCCGTTTTCATCGGGGTTTTTATAATTCATTTCTTTATTCTTTAATAATTAAATAAGCGTTATTTTTTGTGTTCAGCTGACTGAGTAATTTTCTCCTTTCGTCTGATACTTTGAAAATTAAAATATCATCGTCATCAGAATTGACCCATTCGGAACCTGTATTTTCCATTATCATTTTGGCCTTATCATAGAGAATTTCGATCTCACATTTTTCATAAAACGAGCGAAGCTCGGAATGACAAAAGCCAATGGTTTCCATATTTCTTTTCCTCACATTCTCAGTGAAATATTGAATTAATTCGGAGCCATAGCCTTTTTTTCTGTGTGTTGCAACGAATCCTACAACTTCCGCGAAAGTATATTCTTCTCCCTCAATCTTCAGGGTAAAATCAAAATTAACCCGAATAATGGCCAATATTGCTTCATTGGTATCCAATAGCAAATGAAATTCTGAATCTTTAAAAAAGCTACGGAAATAGTCTGGTTTCATTGTATTCCACTCCGATACTTCCCAAAGCTGAAGAATATGTTCTATTTCATTTTCTGTTAATTCGTCAGGTGTTTTTATTTGGTATTTCATATTAATCAAAGTTAATAAATCGTCCCGTTGGGAATCCTATAAATTTTGGAACTAAATTTTCTAATTCTGTCTATATCCTTATCACCGGGTTCTATTTCAAACTTTGAATTGATGTCTATGGCAAAAGGTTTTTGATGTAAAGATTCAATGTTTGCAATATTCTCTTCTGAAATGCCACCACTTAAAAAATAGGGTAGAGGGATTTCAAATTCATTCAATAAATTCCAGTCAAACTGTTGGCCTGTTCCTCCAAATGCTTTGCTGTCTGTATCAAACAGGTAATAGCTGATAGGCTGCAAGGAATCTTTTGATTGCTTGCTGAAAGTTTGTTCTATTTTATTTTTGTTTTCAATTGTATCATTTCCAATTCTTATGACCTTGATGATTTTAACTTCAGGACTTAGTTTCTTTCTTATATCAAGAATAAATTCTTCGTTTTCATCACCATGTAATTGGATAAAGTTGAGTTTTCCTTTTTCAACGATTTCAATAATTCGCTCAATACTTTCGTTCACAAAAACCCCAACTTTGCCGGAATGATTAAATTTTGAAATATCATCCAAGCTCAAATGATTCAGCACATATCTTGGAGACTTTTTATAAAAGATAAAACCAAGAAAATCTACTTTCATATTTATCAATTCGTGAATCTGTTCGGACCTCGTTAAGCCACAGACTTTGAGGACAGGAAAGATATTGTTGGTTGCCGGTTGCTGATTCATTGTTTGTATTGAGTTTTGATTGTTGATAGGGTTGAATATTTAGGTTAGGGAAATATCATTTTTAAATTGTCAGAGAGAACTCTTCAAATGCCTTTGCAGGATCTGTATTCCTCATAAAATATTCTCCCATCAGGAACCCGTCAAACCCTTTTTCTTTTAAATATTTAAAATCTTCAAGAGTATAAATTCCGCTTTCCGCAATAGATAAGGTATCTTTTGGAAGTTGGTCTTTGAGTTGAACAGAATGCTGTAAATCAACCTTGAAGTCTTTTAAGTTCCTGTTGTTAATTCCCACTAAATCAATTTTTGAGTTAAAATGTTTCAGCTCTTCTTCGGTATGAATTTCAAGTAAAACTTCCAGATCCAATTCATGAGCCAGTTCTGTAAACTCCTGAACTTGATTTGGAGAAAGACAAGATGCGATCAGTAAAATGACATCTGCACCCATACTTTTTGCCTCATAAAATTGATATTCATCAATCATAAAATCTTTTCGCAGAACTGGAATATTGATCTGATTTCTTACGTTTAAAATATCATCAAAGCTTCCTCCGAAAAAATCCTTATCCGTTAAGATGGAAATTCCACTTGCCCCAAATTGTTCATAGGCAGAAGCAACATCTAAAGGAGCAACATTATTATTGATGATTCCCTTTGATGGAGATTGTCTTTTAAATTCAGCAATGATGCCATTTCTATTCTTGATGGATTCTTTCAGGGAATGACTCTTTCTCCCAAAAAACTCTGAGTTTTTCAATTCATCAATAGAAATTTTGGATTTTGAAATCGTTATTTCTTCTTTTTTTCTTTCAATAATTTTATCTAGTATGGTCATGTTGGGAGTAGAGATTAGAAGTTAGAAACTATTGGTTTTTTATTTAATAAGGAGCTCAAAAGTTCTTAATGCTTTTCCGTTTTTCAAACTTTCTTTGGCTAAAAGAAGACAATCATCATAGGAACCGAATTTGCGGGTATGGTGAAGTGCCACAGCTGCATTGGCCAAAATCACGGCATTTTGTTGTTCAGTTCCTTTTCCTTCCAGAATATTCATGAAGATTTTTGCCGTCTCCTGAATGGTATCTCCTGCTTTAATATCTTCAAGGGTTACAGGATTGAAACCAAGGTCCTCTGCAGAGTGAATTTCTTCTCCATTCTTAGTAATAATTTTACTGTCATGGGTTAAACTGATCTCATCATAACCATCCAGTCCATGCACAAGGATAAATTCCTGTTCTTCTTTTTGCAGAAGATATTGATAGATCCTTGCAATTTCCAGATTATATACCCCAATCATTGAATATTGAGGCTTTGCAGGGTTTACCAATGGCCCTAAAAGATTAAAAAATGTTCTTAATCCTAAGGATTTTCTCAATAATCCAACCGATTGAAGGGCGGGGTGGAAGTAGGGAGCATGCAGGAAGCAGATATTAGCTCTCTCAAGATCTGCATTTAATTGTTCTGATGTGTTTTTGAACTGATAACCGAGTTCTTCCAGTACATTGGAAGACCCTGTGGTAGTTGAAGCTCCATAATTTCCATGTTTTGTTACTTTCTGCCCGGCTCCGGCCACCACAAAGCTGGCCAACGTTGATATATTGATTGTGTTCTTTCCATCACCTCCCGTTCCTACAATATCAATGGCATCGCTTGCGTCAATATCTACAGGAACTGCCATCTGTAATAAGGCTTCTCTAAAACCTTCCAATTCTTTTAATGTAATATTTCGCATCAGAAAAACACTGATGAATGCAGTTACTTCCGCGGCATTGAATTTATTCTGAGCAATTTCAATCATCATAGCCTTTGCTTCGGATTTCGACAAAGTGTTATGATTAAACAGGTATTGCAGTATTTCTTTCATTTGAGGAGTTTTTATGGTTGAGGGATTTTGTATTGTTGTTTTCATATTAAATACGCTTTGTTAAATTTCTCGACAAGCTGAGATAACAGCTTCCGGCCTATTCTAATGATTTAAAAAGTTTCGGATAATTACTTCTCCCTCTGGAGTCAAAATACTCTCAGGATGAAACTGTACTCCGTGCACATCGTAAGTTTTATGCTGTAAAGCCATGATCATTCCGTCTTTATCAACTGCGGTAATTTCCAGTTCTTCAGGAAAAGTATCTGGGTTCACTGCCCAGCTGTGATACCTTCCAACTTCTAACCCTGATGCCAGATCTTTGAAAAGCTTAGTATCTTCTTTTACCAGTTCAGTAGTGGTTGCTACTCCGTGAAAAATTTCTGAAAGGTTGATAAGACTTCCGCCAAATGCTTCTGCAATGGCCTGCTGACCTAAGCATACCCCCAAAATACTCTTGGTAGGAGCATATTCTTTAATCAGATCCAGTAAAATTCCTGCTTCTTCCGGAATTCCCGGGCCGGGAGAAAGAATAATCTTGTCATATTTCCCGATTTCTTCCAATGTAATTTGATCATTTCTTACTACATCTACTTTCTGATTCAAAATTCTTTCAATGATCTGAACCAAATTATAGGTGAAACTGTCATAATTATCAAAAACAAGAACTTTTGATGGCTGGTTTTCTGTTGCTGATGTTATATTGTTGTTCATTTCTTTTATTTTTTGCTAGTTACTGAGGTTGGACATTGTTTTTATTAATCCTGAACGATCTTTTCTGCTTTTTCTACTGCTTTTTTCAGGGCATTCAGTTTATTGTTGACCTCCTGCAATTCGTTTTCAGGGACTGATTTTGCAACGAGACCAGCTCCTGCCTGATAATAAAGTGTATTGTTTTTACTTAAAAAGGTTCTGATCATAATGGCCTGATTACAGGTTCCATTTAAACCAACAATCCCAATACATCCTCCATAATAACCGCGGGAATCTTTCTCATATTGGTTGATCAGTTGAAGCGCTTTATGCTTAGGTGCTCCACTTAACGTTCCCTGAGGGAAAGTGGCTGAAATCATTTCCAGAGGATTAATTTGCTCCGGTAGATCTGCTGTTACTTCACTTACCATATGAATAACATGAGAGAAAAGTTGAATTTCTTTAAGCTTGGTAACGGTTACATTTTTCCCCAGCTTTCCAAGATCATTGCGGGCTAAGTCTACCAACATGGTGTGTTCTGCATTTTCCTTTGGATCTTTTTTTAATTCTTCAATAGCCTGAAGATCGATATCCAAATTTCCTGTTCTTTTAGAAGTTCCCGCAATAGGATGAATAATGGCTTTATTATCTTTAATGATCAACTGGCTTTCTGGGCTTGATCCGAATAATTTATAGTTTCCGTAATCAAAATAGAATAGGTAAGGAGAGGGATTGATATTTCTTAAGGCTCTGTAAACATTGAATTCATCTCCTTTGAATTTCTGTTCAAACCTTCTGCTTAGTACAAGTTGAAATACATCACCTCTCATGCAATGTTTCTGAGCTGTTTTTACCAGTTCAAGATAGTCTTCATTGGTAATGTTGGACGTTTCCTGCCCGTTCTTTTCAAAAGGATAAACCGGAGTATTTTGATTTTTGATGAGGTTTTCTAAAAGATGTAACTCAGATTTTACACCGTTCATTTGGTTTTCAATAATATACATTTCATCATTGAAGTGGTTGATAGCAATTACATATTGATATAATCTGTATCTGAGAATAGGGATTTCTACTTCTGGGCTTTGTGGCTTCAAGTTGATGCTTTCAAAAAACTGTACCGCTTCAAAGCTTGTATATCCAAAAAGACTTTGAGCAGTCTGTTCAATGGGATCATCGGTCTTTTCGCAATCAAAAATGGTACGGAAGCTTTCAAATATATCGATGATACTACGCTCATTGATAAGTTGCTTTACCGGAGCAGAATCAGGGAGTTTAATTTCAAATTCATGTAGATTTTTTACTTCGATTCCTGCAACGGCATTGATGGCAATAAAGGAAAAATTGTTGTCAATACTTTTAGAATCTGAACTTTCCAGAAGAATCGTATCCCTGAATTTATCTCTGATTTTAAGATAAATATTCATAGGAGTATGAAGATCTCCAAGAGTCTTTTTCGAAACTGTTTTTATTTTGATTTTTTGAGTAAACATCTGCTGTTGTATTTTTTTTGTAAGATTTAGGAATAAAAAAAAGGCTTTAACGGAATCCGTCAAAGCCTTGTATATTGTTTGTTTGTATCTGCTGTTGGGTTAACAACATGACAATAACTTCAGACCCGACGAAGAGTTTGAAAGCCACCACCAAATATTGTTGCTATTATTAAACATGGGACAAATTTAGAAATTTTTTTAATACAAAAAACAAAAAATTCAAAAAAAATAAAAACTTATTTTGAAATATACTACTTCAACTGCCTGAGTTCTTTTCTGAGTTCTTCAATCTTTAGTCTAGAACTTTCATCATTATAAGAATTTGTATAATCTTCTAAAGCTGAGATGTATTCCTCAATAAATTCCTTGTTGCTTTTGTCTGCTTCATACTTGATTTTTGCAGAATTGACAGGAGCAAGTTTTTCATTTTCTAATAAAATTTTTCCTTCTCTGGATTGATCATAAAGAATGACAATATTTTTTTCATATCCGGGAATATATTTTATAGGAAGATCTTTTTGACTAGGAATTCTAATTGAATTTCTGATAGGATAGATTGCTGCAGTAGTCGTTGAAAAAAAAGTAGTCGTATATTTTCCGTCTTGTTTCTTTACAATAGCTTCATAATCATGAATATAGCTTTCGTTTAATGTGGAATTGGTTTCGATATCGGAAGTAATAATAGCTGTGCTTTCAACACCATATGTATTGAGAAACCAGGCGTTTAAAAATTGACCGCAAACTCCATTTAAAATGGCCAAAGGAATAATAGGAATCAGAAATAATGCTTTTTTTGTTACATAAAAGAGCAATCCAAAGAATATGAAGAGCAATATCACAGTATAAAAACCATGATGGCTGGTGAAAAACAGAATTTTTGAAATTAAAACCATAGGTTAAATTTAAATATATCACCTTATATAACGATTACGAATTCATTAAATTTCTAAAAAAATATATCTAAAGTGGGGAGATGTCATCGTTTTAAAAGCTTATTTTTTATATTTTTGCTTCCAAATTAGAAAAAAATGAAAAAAGTATTAGCAATCGCATTTATTGGAGGTTTATTATTAGCAAGCTGCTCAAAAAAAGTAGATCACTCTTTACAGGATAGCAACACAATGCTTGAAGAACCAGAAACAACTACCGTTGTAGATTCTACGGCTAAACCTGCTGCTGCTGCAGCTGCTACAACTCCGGCTACACCTGCTCCTGAAGCTGCTAAAACAGATTCTACAGCAAAAAAATAATGAAAAAATTGCTTTTGGCAGGAACTTTAGGTCTTATGATCATTTCCTGTTCTAAAAAAGAAAATACAACAGAAGTTGCATCATCTGACGCTGCACCAGTGTCAGCTCCGGCAAAATCTAATCTTTCAGGTGATCAAATCATGGAAACATTGGACTGCTCGGGATGTCACTCTGTTAATGAGAGAATGATAGGACCATCTTATAAGGAAATAGCGACTAAATATTCTGAAAAAGATATAGATCTGCTTGCTTCCAAGATTATAGAGGGCGGAAGTGGAGTTTGGGGAAGTGTCCCTATGGCGGCCCACCCACAGGTATCTAAAGAAGATGCAAAAAAAATGGTAGAATATATTTTAAGTCAGAAGAAATAAAATATGTCCACCGAAAAATCCAGTCTGCATACAAGAAATCTGCATCGTAATCCCTATGATTTTGATCAGCTCATTTCTTGTGTGCCAGAACTGAAGCACTATGTCTTTGAGAATGCTTATCAGACAAGAACGATTAATTTCAGCATTCCTAAGGCGGTTAAACTTCTTAACAAAGCTTTACTTCTACACTTTTATAATGTTAAGGATTGGGATATTCCTGATACCAACTTGTGTCCTCCCATTCCGGGAAGGGCAGATTATGTACATTATATTGCTGACCTTTTAGCCGACCAACAAAAAGAAATTCCGACTGGAGCTTCTGTGAAAGGATTGGATATAGGAGTAGGAGCTAATCTTGTTTATCCTTTAATTGCTCATAAATCCTATGGCTGGAAAATGTTGGGTACAGACATCAATCAGGACTCACTGAAGAATGCTCAGCATATTTTAAATCAAAATTTAGATCTTTCATCTGTTATTCGATTAAAACATCAACCAGACTCTGATTGTATATTTAAAAATATTATTGAGGGGGAAGATCGGTTTACGTTTTCCATGTGTAATCCTCCTTTTCATGATTCTGAGGAAGCTGCGATGAAAGGGAATATTAGGAAAACAAAAAATCTTAAGAAAACAAAATCCAAACAGCCATTGCTTAATTTTGGCGGTAAGCAGTCAGAGTTATGGTGTGAGGGTGGTGAACTGGCTTTCATCACCAAGATGATTAATGAGAGTGCATTGTATTCGTCCAAGGTTCTTTGGTTTACATGCTTGGTTTCCAAAAAAGATAATCTGCCTAAGCTGAATTCACTTTTAAAAAAGGTAAAAGCAGTAGATTTCAAGACTATTGATATGGCTCAGGGGCAAAAAATAAGCAGAATGCTCGCCTGGACATTTATTCCTCAACAGGACAGAAGAGGATGGTTTTGAGAGGGGTAATCGTTAACAAGTTTTTTGTTACCAGTTAATTACGAAAGAAAATGAATATTCATTTTTCTGTAAATAGTCAATTTCATTACATAAACCAATAGTCAATAAAAGATAATAATATTCAATTCGTTGTGAAGCAAATTCACAATTCATGATTCGCATTTAAAAATTTCTGAAAAAACTCATTGATGGTCAACGCAAAAATGCCTAAATTTGTACGCTTTTAGAAAAATAAGAAATGCAATTATCAGAACAAGAAATCATTAGAAGAGAAAAGCTGAATAAGCTTACTGAAATGGGGATTAATGCGTTCCCTGCGGATGAGTATACGATTACAGATACTACAGAATCTATAAAACAGGACTTTTCTGAAAATAAACAGGTGAAGATCGCTGGTAGATTAATGTCCCGCAGAATTCAGGGAAAAGCTTCTTTTGCTGAGTTGCAGGATTCTACAGGTAAAATTCAGGTATATTTCAACAGAGACGAAATCTGTACAGGAGACGATAAAACTTTATACAATGAAGTCTACAAACACCTTTTAGATATCGGTGATATTATTGGTATTGAAGGAGATTTGTTTACCACTCAGGTAGGAGAGATGACCGTTTTAGTAAAGAACTTTACGCTTCTTACTAAGGCTTTACGTCCACTTCCTCAAGCTAAAACGGATGAAAACGGGGTTGTACATGATGGGTTTACAGATCCTGAATTAAGATACAGACAACGTTATGTAGATTTAACGGTAAATCCACAGGTAAAAGAAATTTTTGTGAAGAGAACAAAATTGTTCAACGCCATGAGAACTTTCTTTAATGATGCAGGATATTTTGAAGTAGAAACACCTATTCTACAATCAATTCCTGGAGGAGCAGCAGCAAAACCTTTTATCACGCATCACAATGCATTGGATATTCCATTATATTTAAGAATTGCGAACGAATTATATCTTAAAAGATTGATCGTAGGTGGTTTTGATGGGGTATATGAGTTCTCTAAAAACTTCAGAAATGAAGGAATGGACAGGACGCACAACCCGGAATTTACGGCAATGGAAATCTATGTAGCTTACAAAGATTACAACTGGATGATGGATTTCACTGAGAAATTATTGGAATTCTGTGCTATTCAGGTAAACGGAACTACAACAGCTACATTTGGAGAGCATAATGTAGATTTCAAAGCTCCGTATCCAAGAGTTTCCATGACGGAAGCGATCCTGAAATTCACAGGTTTTGATATTACAGGAAAAACGGAGAAAGAATTATACGATTTCGCTAAGTCTATTGGAATTGAGGTGAATGAAACAATGGGTAAAGGAAAATTAATTGATGAAATCTTTGGTGAGAAATGTGAAGGAAACTTCATTCAGCCAACGTTCATTACAGATTATCCGATCGAAATGTCTCCGTTGACTAAAAAACATAGAAGCAAGGAAGGTTTAACAGAGCGTTTTGAATTAATGGTTTGCGGAAAAGAAATCGCAAATGCTTATTCAGAGCTTAATGATCCAATTGATCAGAGAGAGCGTTTTGAAGCACAGATGGCTTTATCTGAAAGAGGTGATGATGAAGCAATGTTCATCGATCAGGACTTCTTAAGAGCTCTTGAATACGGTATGCCTCCAACATCAGGATTAGGTATTGGTATGGATAGACTGATCATGTTCTTAACGAACAATGCATCCATTCAGGAAGTATTATTCTTCCCTCAGATGAGACCTGAAAAAGCGGTTCCTCAAATTGAGTTAGGAGAGGATGAAAAAGTAATCCTTGAGATTCTTAATTCTCAGGAAGACGCAATGTCTTTAGCTGAAGTAAAAGAAAGAAGCCAGTTATCCGGTAAAAAATGGGATAAAGCTTCCAAGACTTTAACAAAAAATAATCTTGTGAAAGTTGAAAAGATTGATGAAAATCTTTTGATGAAACTGGCATAATTAAGATTATATAAAATAAAAATACCTCCAAATTTGGAGGTATTTTTATTTTATATAATTTGCTTTTTTATTAGTCTTGACTTTCTTTTTTCCATTTCCGTAGCTGAGTTCTGAAATTTTTAAAAGGAGCAACCGTATTGATGTGGATCCACTTCCAGACCGGCCATTTCGCGGGTGTTGTAGCCCATTTTCTTTGCTCTGCAACAAATAAGGTTTTATCATCAAGCTTTTCAATCCATTCTATAATTTCATCGACCTGATTCCGGAGTATTTCTCTTTGCTCATGCAGGCTATAAGTACCATATTGCTGATAAAAAGACTCGTACAACCCTTTTAAATTATTCCATTTGTATTCAGGAGTGGGTGTTTTTACTTCAATTCCTTTCTTTTCATCAGATTCCCATTGAAGCAATAGGTGTGTCCAACCAATCTGATAGGATATATTTTGCGATGGTGTTTTGTCAACCCCTGGCTTTATCACATTCTTTTCATTTTCCTTGATTTCGTCAAATTCTTTATCATACAGAAGATGTCTTTTCTTGAGCTCTTCAATAAGTTCAGTCTTATCCTTATAGCTTTGCATGCTGTTCTATTTTCTCAATTTACTGAATGAAGCCATTAAATAAAATAAAAACGGAAGAATAAATAATGAACCTAGCATCAGTGCCCATCCCAAGGCAGAAATTGTTTTTGGAGGAGCCATATGTTCTAAAAGTGAAAGATGTTGTCCGTTTCCTAATAAAATAATGTCCGGATTATGCTGATAGGTTGCTGCCACCAGAATCATTACAATTTGGAAACCGGCAAGCGCACGTACAGGAAGTAGTTTCTGTACGTTCATAGCCCTAAGAATAAGCAATAAAGCAATAGTAGCAAAAGCAATAGACATAATGCCCAGAGGTTTTGAGAATATCCACTTTAGAAGTGGGATATCTGAAATATATGCTGTTAAAAATACAAGAAGTCCGGTAATAACTACGAAGATCATGGTTTGCTTAGATTTTCTAATCATTAAAAGCAAATCAGCTTTATCACGAGTTTCTCTTAACGAAAAAATAGAGGCAAGATAAGCACAAAGGGCTACTGTAAATAAACCTACAGAAACACCGAACCAATTCAGCCAGCTATAAATATAGAGGTCAAGGAAAGTGGTAGCATCAGGATTAATAGATTGTGAAACCGTTGCCGCTGCTATTAACCCTAAGAAAAAAGGTGTTAAAAGGCTGGCGTAGTAAAATATCTGGGTATATAACACCTGCCAATTATCCTTTACCGCATCGTAATGTCTAAATGTAAAGGCCGTACCTCTTGCAATAATACCAAGGAGCATCAGTACTAAAGGAATATGCAGATACGTAGACATTGTAGTATAAATTTCAGGGAAACCCACAAAAAGAATAACAATCGCGATGATTAACCACATATGATTGGCCTCCCATACAGGAGCAATGGATTCATACATGATTTCCTCTGTTTTATGACGGGCTTTTTTGTGAGTAAAAAGTTCTACAATACCAGCCCCAAAGTCGGCTCCGCCCAAAATAACATAAAGACAGATAGAAAGCCAGAGAAAACCTATTACAATATAGATCATGATTTTTTATTTTTATCGTTAAACTGTGCGTCTGTAGGATCATAAAGCTTCGGAACCATTTGTATCTGTCTTTTTAAAAGGAAGATAAGAATAAGCGATAATGAAATGAAAATGGCTGTGAAGAAATAGAATGAATACTGTATTCCCGGCATTGGCGTTACAGCATCTATTGTTCTCATGATACCATAAATAATCCACGGCTGTCTTCCTACTTCAGTAACTGTCCATCCTGCTTCCAGAGCAATATATCCAAAAGGAGTTGCAATTAAAAATGTTTTTAAAAGCCAGTTTTTAGTAAGCCATTCTTTTTTGAAGAAGAAAGCATATAAATAGATTGCTCCGATACAAATCATCACTACACCAAAGAAGATCATAATCTGAAAAGCATAATGAGTAACGGCAATTGGTGGCCATTCATCCCTTGGGAAATCTTTTAGCCCTTTTACTTCAGCATTGAAATCATTGCTGACAAGAAAGCTTAATACTTTAGGGATCTTAACGGCATACTTTATTTCTTCCTTTTCTTCATCAGGAATTCCTCCGATAACGAAAGCTGCTCCTTTTTCCGTTTCAAAGTGGGCTTCCATAGCTGCTAGCTTAATGGGTTGTCTTTCTGCAACAGATTTTGCTGCAATATCACCGCTTAAAGGTGCTCCAAAGGCTCCGATAAGGGCAAAGCCTACTGCAATTCTAAAAGCTTTGGTATGAAATTCAATATTCTTTTTTCTCATAATCAAGAAAGCATGAACTCCGGCGACAGCAAATCCTGTAGCACAAAATGCAGCTACTGTCATGTGAAGAGCCTGCGGAAACCAAGCATCATTAAACATGGCTTTAATAGGGTCTATATTTAGGTATTGTCCATTGATATAATCAAAACCGGTAGGAGAGTTCATCCATGCATTGGCGGCAACTACTAAAATTCCAGATGCAAGTCCGCTTACTCCTACAAGAAAACCACAGAACCAATGAAACCATTTATTGAATTTATCCCATCCATATAAAAAGAATCCAATGGCAATCGCTTCAATGAAAAATGCAGTTCCTTCCAAGGAAAATGGCATCCCGAATATAGGACCTGCGTGTTTCATAAATCCGGGCCATAAAAGCCCCAATTCGAAAGAAAGCATTGTTCCGGAAACAGCTCCTGTAGCAAATAAGATAGCCACCCCTTTGCTCCAAGCCTTTGTTAATCCTTTATATACTTCATTATTGGTCTTTAAGTACTTCCAGTGGGCAAATGCCATTAAGAAAGGCATCACCATACCCACGCAGGAGAAAATGATATGAAACCCCAAAGAGAGGGCCATCTGCGCGCGGGCAGCAATAAAATCATCCATAATATCAACTTTTGAGTAAATAAATTTACGGATAAATTATTGATGTTGAGCATGATTTAAAACAGCAGAAATTTTAAGAATAGGTTTTAACTTTGGTCTTTTTTAAGAGTGAAAAAACAATACCTATCACAAATTTAACACTTGCGGTAGTTTCCTTTATCCAAATTTTTGGAAGTTCTCAAATTGCTTTAATGAGAGATCTAGCCTGTTTGTCCTCAGATATAACCAGATTTCGGTCTGCTTTAACCCTGTTTGATAAAATATACTTCTCTTCTTAGGTTTTTACAACCTCTAAGAAAAATGTTTATTTTTGCATGAAAAATTAATATCATGAAAAAGACTTTGGCTATTGTAATGGCTTTCTGTGTCTATACTTTTGGAAATTCTCAAATTACTTTAACGAAAGATCTATCCTATGGAAACTTTGGAACAATAGATTTTACGGGAAATAATTATAACAACCTTTCATGGAATACTCGGTATATTACTCCTGATAACCATGTTGTCATTTGTCCTACGGATTTTACCGGGAACTTTAATGTGAATTTTATGACTTATGATGCCAATGGGAATTTGCTAAGTACCATACATTTACCAACACAAGATATTGATGTTTCTATTCTATATGCAGATAACAATACTGTGTACCCCGAAATTGATGGTAAATTATATAAATACTCACTGGCAGGTGTTCCTGATACTTCATTTGGAAATAATGGTGAATTGGTAATAGGACATAACTTTTCTGGAACTAAATATCTAACAGCATCTTATCTTTCTGATGGTAAAATATTGGTTAGAAATCAGGACAATTTTACAAAATATAATGCTAATGGAATTATTGATCCTTCATATGGAAATAATGGTGTTGTAAATATTACTGGAACATCATACGCTCCAATTATTAATGAAAGAATTGATGATAATTATTTCTTCGAGAATTCAGGAGGAAGAAGAAAAATAAACATTCATACAGGAAGTCTAGATACATCCTATGGAAACAATGGATATTCTGTATATTCCAATCAACCAGCATATTTTCTTTTTGGCCCAGAAGCGGTAACCAGTAATTTTGAAGTCTTTACGATGCTTGAGAAGCCTATAGGTAATAATGTCCATTACATTATTTCTAAAACAAAGGTTGATGGGAATATTGACGTTACCTTTGGAAATTCTGGGATGTTGAATCTTCCTCAGACTTATCAAGGTAAAGAGTTGTATTATTTATTCACAATGGGAATTGATGATTACAATGGTAACGTTTTTGTTCCTGTAACAATAAGAGTGCCGGGAAGTGATATTAATACAACAGTTGGCCTTGTAGGTTATTCTGCTAAAGGAAATCGTATCCTAATTAATTATGCCAATGTTTTTGACTCCAATATTTCAAAAGATAATAATCATATAAGTATTGAAGTGAAAGGAAATTATTTGTATTTGTTTACCCAGTCTACCATAACCAGATATATCATTAGTGAGGATACTTTAAATACAAAGGAGGTAACAAAAGAAACTCCAATCAACTTCAACAATCCTTTCTCGAACGAACTGAGTTTTCATTCAAAGGAGAAAATAAAACAGATTGAAATCTTTGATGAGGTTGGTCATTTGGTTTTAACAGCAAAAGATAAAAATCAGTTAAATACTTCTAATTTGAATAAAGGGGTGTATATCATTAAGTTGACGACGGATTCAAACAAAATTATTTCTAAAAAAGCAATAAAAAATTGATTCTGAACTATATAAAATATCCATAAGTACAAGCAGGCTTCGGTCTGCTTTTTTATGCTTATAATATTCCTTTTTTTGACATTTTTTAACTTTCATACCTCGAAAAAAATCACGATATTTGTAAGTCTTTGCATATAGCAAGATTTTAATATTTAATATGAGTCAAAAACAATATACAGCTAGTAGTATTCAGGCATTAGAAGGAATGGAGCACGTTCGTATGCGCCCTTCAATGTACATTGGTGATGTAGGGACAAGAGGTCTTCACCATTTGGTTTATGAAGTAGTAGATAACTCTATTGACGAAGCGTTGGCAGGATACTGCGATACTATCTTTGTTGCCATTAAAGAAGGAAACGGAATTGAGGTAAGTGACAATGGTAGAGGTATTCCCGTTGATTTCCATGAGAAAGAGCAAAAATCTGCTCTTGAGGTTGTAATGACAAAGATTGGAGCCGGAGGTAAGTTCGATAAAGATTCTTATAAGGTTTCAGGAGGTCTTCACGGAGTAGGAGTTTCGTGTGTAAATGCACTTTCCAACGAAATGATCACTACTGTTTACAGAGACGGAAACGTTTACCAGCAGATATATTCAAAAGGTAAAGCTCAAACAGGAGTTGAAGAAATTGGTAATAGCGACAAAAGAGGAACAAAACAGTTCTTCCAGCCCGATGATACCATTTTTACAGAATTAGTTTATAATTATGATACGTTAGCAAATCGTTTAAGAGAACTTTCTTACCTTAATAAAGGGATTACAGTTACTCTTACAGACGAAAGAGAAAAGTTGGAAGACGGTTCTTTCAGAACTGAAGTTTTTCACTCTGAAGGAGGATTAAAAGAATTTGTTGCCTACATTGACGGAAACCGTGAGTCTATTATGGAGCACGTAATCTTTATGGAAGGTGAAAGAGACGATATTCCTGTAGAAGTAGCAATGCGTTACAATACTTCTTTTAACGAAAATCTTCACTCTTACGTAAATAACATCAATACTCATGAGGGTGGTACCCACCTTGCAGGTTTCAGAAGAGCTTTAACTAGAACTTTAAAGAAATATGCAGATGAATTGGGACTTCCTGCGAAAGAAAAAGTAGAAATTACGGGTGATGACTTCCGTGAGGGATTAACAGCTGTAATTTCTGTAAAAGTAATGGAACCTCAGTTTGAAGGACAGACCAAAACGAAATTAGGAAATTCTGAAGTTTCTGGTGCTGTTGATAAGATTGTAGGAGAGATGCTTACTAACTTCTTGGAAGAGAATCCTAATGAAGCTAAGATTATTGTTCAAAAAGTTGTTCTAGCAGCAAAAGCAAGACAAGCAGCAAAGAAAGCTCGTGAAATGGTTCAGAGAAAATCTCCGATGGGAGGTTCTGGTCTTCCTGGAAAGCTATCTGACTGTTCATCCAAAGATCCGGCAGAATCTGAATTATTCCTTGTGGAGGGAGATTCCGCAGGTGGAACGGCTAAGCAAGGGCGTGACAGACACTTCCAGGCTATTCTTCCATTAAGAGGTAAGATCTTGAACGTAGAAAAATCTATGCTTCATAAAGTATATGATAATGAAGAGATCAGAAATATATATACAGCTCTTGGTGTTTCTGTAGGTACAGAAGAAGACAGCAAAGCATTGAACATGGTTAAGCTTAGATATCATAAGGTTGTAATCATGACCGATGCTGATATTGATGGGTCTCACATTTCTACCCTGATTCTTACATTCTTCTTCAGATATATGAAAGAACTTATTGAGAATGGATATATCTATATTGCTCAGCCGCCTTTATATTTATTAAAGAGAGGAAACAAAAAAGTGTATGCTTATAACGAAAAAGAACGTGAAGAGTTTACATTAGAAATGTCTCCGGATGGAAAAGGTGTTGAAGTACAACGTTACAAAGGTCTTGGGGAAATGAACCCTGAACAGCTTTGGGAAACAACACTTAACCCTGAACACAGAATCTTGAAGCAGGTAACTATTGACAATGCTGTGGAAGCAGACAGTGTTTTCTCAATGTTGATGGGTGATGAGGTTCCACCAAGAAGAGAATTTATTGAGAAAAATGCAAAGTATGCAAAAATTGATGCATAATCATTTTTAAAAATATATAAAAAAAGCTCCTAATATTTAGGAGCTTTTTTTATATTTGGGGGTAACCAAAAAAATATAATAATATGTTAACTCTTTTACAAACAGACCCCTATAGTGGGGCAGATGCAGTTTCTGGAGCCGCTGCTGCAGGATTAGGGATTGGGACTATGTTCATGAGTCTTATATTCTACCTATTTTATGGGTATTGTATGTATAAAATATTCAAAAAAGCTGGCAGGGAAGATGCTTGGGCTGCCTTTGTTCCAATTTATAATATCATTGTATTGCTGGATATTGTAAAGAAACCAATTTGGTGGATCATCTTATTCTGTATTCCTTTTGTAAACTTATATGCATCGTGGGTTATAAACGATAGATTGGCCAAAGGCTTTTCAAAAGAAACTCCTCTTTACACAATTCTTTTGTTTTTCCTAGGATTTATTTTTATTCCGGTATTAGGACTTGGAAGTGATACTTTCAATAGTAAGAATATTCCAAATGATTAAAAAACTAAAAGGTTAAAAAATAGAAGGCTCCAAACACGGAGCCTTTTTTTATTTTAATAGAATAGTGTTTCATATTCTAGATGTTTTTACTTTAAATCATAAAATAATAATATCATTTAAGGCAGTCATACTTTTTGATTGCATCACAAGATTATTTAGGCCTTTACATCTTTAATAATAATCTATAAAATGAGATTTTAAGTTGTGAAATTTCATTTTTATTGTATTTAATTATTTGATTTTTAATGCATTTTTAATTTTTTTTAAGTTATTATTAACAATTATTAAGATTTTATTATTTTTGTGTAATTTTAATAACTATGATGAAAATATTATTTCTGGGGGCTTTATCCACAGCCTCAATTTACTTTGCTCAAACCTATCCTGTATCTTCAATTCCCGAAGATTTAAAGAAAAATGCAAATATTGTTATCCGAAAAGATTTCACAACTGTCCAGATCAATAAAATTGATGAAATAAAATACCAGTATAATACGGTAACTACTGTTCTTAATAAAGATGGTGATGATAAAGCTGTAGCCTATATTCCTTATGATAAGTCAAGGAGTATTTCAGATATAAAGGTGACCATATATGATGAGTCTGGAAAGAAAATAAAAAGCTATTCCAAATCTGATTTTGGTGACTATGCCAATAACAGACAAGGGGTATTTTATTCTGATAACAGAATTTTGGTGTTTTCATATACACCTGCTCAATATCCTTATACAATTGATTTTTCATATCAGTCAGAAAACAAGAACACTGTTTTTATTCCTGATTTTGTGCCATTTTACTCTACTAATACCTCTTTGGAAGATGCGCAAATGAAAATCATTAATACATCGGGAATTGATCTGCGTACGAAGATTTATCCATCAAAATACAACTATACTTCAGTGATAGAAAGCGGCAACGGAAATGATAAAACATATTCCTACAAGAATGTGCCCGCAATTGATGATGCTCCTTTGATTCCGCAGCCTGTTAAAATATTACCGAGTGTAAATTTTGCTCTGACGAAATTCAATCTGGCAGGAAGACAAGGAACTTTGAATAATTGGACAGATTTTGGAACATGGTATTACAATAACCTTGTAGAACCCGCTTCAGTATCTACGCCCTCCATTAAAGCAGAAGTTGCAGCCTTGCAGCTTCAGGGATCTGTGGAAGAAAAAGTAAAGAAGATCTATCAGTATATGCAGAATAAAACCAGGTATATATATGTTGGATTAGGAATTGGAGGCTGGTTGCCAATGATGCCGGAAGAAGTACATCAAAAAGGATATGGAGACTGTAAAGGTCTTACCAATTATATGAAAACCCTTCTAAATGAAGCAGGAATACCATCTTACTATTGTGTAATTAATTCTAGTTCTTCACAGGTATCTTATGATCCGGAATTTCCAACGATGGGCGGAAATCATGCTATTTTAATGGTTCCAACCGAAAAAGGAAATATCTGGCTTGAAAATACCTCACAGCAGACCGCATTTAATCACTTGGGATATTCTACAACGGACAGAAACGTAATTTCCGTACAGAAAACAGGAATAGAACTGATAAATACCCCTACTTATACCGCTGAACAAAACAAAGAAAATCAGAAACTTAAGATAAAGATTGGTGAAGACAACGCAATTACAGGAGAGGGAAGCTTTTCTTATACCGGAAACCAATATGATTACAATCTTGGGTTTGTAAGTCTAAATCCAAAGGAAAAAAGTGATGCATTGAAAAGAAGATTTGATGTTTTAAACTTTGAGAAAGTTGAAATGAAGAACCTTATCAATGATAGAGATAAGGCTATTATTACTTATGATGTAGATTTTAAAACCAATAATTATTGTAAAAGTGCAGGAAGCAGCCTTATATTCAGAGCTGTTCCAATTTACTCGGACAATATTTATAAAACAGAAGAGAACCGTACGCTTCCTTTTGAGATCGGACAGTCTTTTGAAGATGAGTATGAAATAGCGTTTACCATTCCTAAAGGATATAAGATTGATGAAACTCCTAATGACATTACGATCAATTCAGAATTTGGGTATTATAAACTAAGCTTTGTTAAAAATGGAGAAGAACTAAAGGTGTTGAGGAAAATACAGGTCAATAAAGGAACCTATCCAAAGGAAAAATACAATGAATATGTAGGCTTCAGAAAAAAAACTATAAACATGGACAATTCAAAAATTTTAATTACTAAAATATAAAGATGAAAAAAGTAGTATTAGTCCTTATTTGCTCAGCAAATTTGGCTTTTGTAAAGGCACAAAAACATGAGTTCTTAAACCCTCCCAAATTTTCCGATGCAGATTTATCCAAAGCAAAATCATTATTAGATGAGAATGCTCCCGCTGAAATTCTGTATAAATCTGTTCATTACAGAATAGATGCATCTACAGGAGATCTGCACAAAGAATATGTGTATAGAGTTAAGATCTACAATAAAGATAAAGCTGAAGATTGGTTGAACGTAGAAGTTCCTCTTCGCCAGAGTGGAAGTGATTTGGAAACCCTAAATAAGTTTAAGGCATTCACATACAATCTTGAAGATGGAAAAGCAGTTCCGGTAAAAGTAGAGAAAAGCTCAAAATATAAAAGTAAAGAAAGCAAGTATGTTACCGTAAATAAATTTGCCTTTCCTAATGTAAAAGATGGCTCAATATTAGAGTATCAATATGAAGTACTATCTCCATTTGCATTTCTGTATTTAGTTCCTGAGATCCTAATAGAATTAGATACCCCATCTCTTTATACAGAATACGTTCTGGATTCTCCAGCCAATATTGCCTACAATATAAACTATAGTGGAGAGCTGCTTCCAAAACATAGAGAAGTTGCAGACAGAACTCTATATGGTACCCAGTACAAGACCTATAGATTTGGTTTTGAAAATGTAAAAGGCTTCAAAACAGAGAAACATGTAAGAAACGACAGAAACTTCCGAACAAAAATTAGTGCTGAGCTTCACTCTACCCATTTTAGAGAACTTAGACTTTATTCATCTTCATGGGATCAGATTAGTAAAAGACTGGATGAGAATGAAGATTTTGGCGGTGAATTGAAAAAAACGAGGTTGGCAAAAGAGAACATGCCGGCAGGAGTTTTAGAAATGAAAACTGATTTTGAAAAAGCCAATGCAATTCTTTCATATGTTCAGAAAACATTTACCTGGAACAAAGACAGAGGAATTTATACTGATAATGGAATTAAGAAGCTTTTGGAAACCAAATTAGGTAACGCTGCTGATATTAACCTGTTTCTTGTTATGCTTTTCCGTGAAGCAGGGATTAAGTCTGATCCGTTAATCATTTCTACTGTAGATAATGGTTTAATCAATATGGTGTCTCCAAACCTTACAAAAACGAATTTGGTATTAGCTTCAGTAGAGATCAATAAACAGCTTCATATCTATGACGCTACTTCTAAGCAGTCTTCCATGGATGAACTACCTTTGAAAGATTGGAATCAGTATGGAGTTTTATTAGCTAAAAATAATGTTTCACAGATTCAGATGACCAATATGAAGTCAAGCAATACTTACCTGACTGTTGATGCAAAGATCAATGATGATGGGAGTATTTCAGGATCCTATTCTGATAAAGATACAGGTGCTTATGCCATGTATGTAAAGGACAGCTATGACGAAAACGCTGAAAAATATAAAAAACAATACAAAGAAAACTTTTCAATAGATTTCACCGGAATTGATTCAAAAGTTTTAGAAAATGGAGAGTTTGAAAGTACAATGAAATTCTCTTCTTCAAATTTAATTGATAGAATAGGAAAGAAAATGATCATCAACCCAATGTTGTTTTTAAGCAAAACATCCAATGAGTTTGATCAGACAGAAACCAGAAAATATCCTATTGATTTTGGATCTCCTACTACAAAGGTTAAAAAAGTAATTCTTGAAATTCCGGCAGGATATGTGATTGAAGAAATGCCGAAGAATAAAAAGATTGTTACCGAAGATAAAGAAATAGAGTATAGCTACGCAATTGAACAAAAAGGAAATAAACTGGAAGTTACCAGTACTACAAAAATTTCCAGTGCAGATTATCCTAAAGAATATTACCCTGCATTCAAGCAAATCTGGGGGGTAGCATCAAAACAGGAAAACCAAGTGATCAGCTTAGTGAAAAAATCATAACAAGCAGATTTTAACTTTATTTTATAAAAAGAATAATTTTCTAAAAAACCATTCATCTTTTGAATGGTTTTTGTATTCAATAGCAAAAATTAAAATTATGAAAAATACCATTGCCGTTCTGGCACTTTCTTCATTCTTTGTTTTTTCTGCCTGCAATAAAAAGGATGCTGCAGTAACACCAATAGTGAAATCAGAAGAAAAAAAATCTAATGAATTTCTTGTAGACTCCGTTATTGTAAAAGATTCTACAAAAGTTATCGATTCATTAAAGCTGGCTTTTACTTCAAAATTATTGGTATTTCCTACCTTAAAAGATAAAGCACTTTTGGATAGTATTTATTTCCAGAATGAAAAAATAAAGGATTTTTCAAAGGCAGGTCTGCAGACATATCTTGAAAATAAAAAAAACAGCTATTTCAATACCATGAAAAATGATAATAAAGATTGGTATTCAGACATGACCTACGCTCAGGAATGGTACTCAAATTCTTATATGAACCTTAAGTCGAATATCAATGGTTATATGCATATTCAATATACAACAAGCGCATACATAGGTGGTGCCCATGATGAATATGGATTTTCAGAAAGAGTTTTTGACCTTAAGAAAAATAAAAAACTGGAATTAAAGGATATTACTTCAATGCCTGAAAACAATCTTGAAGCCATGCTAATGAAGAATCTCGATAAGATCAGTAGTGGAACAATGGATGAGAACGGAGGAGTGAAAAATTCAGAAATGCTGTTGGTTGAAAAGATTCCTACATCAGAGAACTTCTATTTTGATGAAAAAAATCTGTATTTTCATTACAGTCCATATGAAATTGCAGCTTTTGCAGCCGGAGATATTACCATTCCTATTTCCTGGGAAGAGCTAAATGGCACAATAAATGCAGAATTTAAAGAAAGAATGAAAATTAAGTAAATTAATGCTTCCGGTTTCAGGAAGCATTTTCTATTTTTGCGGTAATGGAAAAAGTAGCTTTTATCATCAATCCTTTTTCGGCCAAAAAGAATTATCAGCCGTTTCTGAATGAACTTAAAAATAAGGTTGATAATCCTCTGTATTATGTCTCCGAATCTATTCCGGGAACAGATGAATTCATCAAAACCCATTTTGATGAGGTGGATATCTTTGTAGCCATTGGGGGCGACGGTACCATTTCTACCATTGCCAAAAATTTGATCTCTACAGATAAGATTCTGGCTATTTTTCCGGCAGGTTCCGGTAATGGATTCTCCAACGAAACACGTTTCAATAAAAACCTGGATGAGCTTTTAGAGAAAATAAAGGCAAAACAATCCAGAAAAATTGACACTTTTACGGTGAATGACAGACTTTCCATCAATGTTTCAGGAACAGGGTTCGACGGTAAGGTGGTTAAAGAGTTTGAAAAGACCAGTCGTGGTTTCAAAAACTATATCAAGGTTTCTCTAAAAACGTTCTTTAACTATAGACCGATCAAGGTGACTTTTCTTGATAAGGAACACCAGCAGTATAATGGCAGATACCTTATGCTGAACATTGCCAATACCCGCCAATTCGGAAATAATGCCTATATCGCACCTAAAGCTAGTAAAAGTGATGGCCTGGTGGATATGGTACTTGTTAAAAAGTTTCCTCTTACTTATTCTGCTTTGTTTGCTTTCAGAATGTTTACTAAAAGACTAAAGGATGATGAATATGTTACCTATCTTCCGGTTTCAGAAATATCATTCAAGGTGAATACTAAAAATTGGCATCTTGATGGGGAATTTAATAAGATAGAATCACCCATTCATGTTAAGGTACAGCCTGCCAGCCTGAATATTCTGGTTTAAAACTTCAAAGAGCAAAAGTTTGAATATAGGAATGTTTGGTGTGGAGTGTACATTATAGCAAGAAATTCATGATTCACTTATGAAACATTCCTCCCCATTAGCAACAACCTAATCCCTGTTACCTATCATCTGGCACCTGCAAAAATCACACTTCCAGCTCTTTTTCAATCTCATGCGGGTGGTTCAGACAATAATGAAACTGCTCTTTATCAAGCTGTTTTTCCCAATTAGCAACCACTACTGTAGCCACAGAGTTTCCAATAACATTCGTAAGAGCTCTGCATTCACTCATAAACTTATCAATCCCAAGAATTAATGTCATTCCTGCAATAGGGATTTCCGGAACAACAGCCAAAGTAGCCGCTAAAGTCACAAACCCGGCACCCGTAACACCAGCAGCACCTTTTGAACTTAACATCGCCACCAAAAGAAGCATCAGTTGCTTTTCAATAGGAAGATGAATATTAAGTGCCTGGGCTATGAATAGAGAAGCAAGAGTCATATAAATATTAGTTCCATCCAGATTAAAAGAATATCCGGTAGGAACTACCAAGCCAACTATTGCTCGTGAGCAGCCTGCTTTTTCCAGCTTTTCCATGATTCCCGGAAGCGCAGATTCTGAAGAACTGGTTCCCAAAACCAAAAGAAGCTCCTCCTTAAGGTAAACCAGTAGTTTAAAAATATTAAATCCGTTATACCAAGCCACGGCTCCTAGAACCAATGCCACAAAAAGGAAAGAAGTAATGTAGAATGTGCCTACTAAAAAAATAAGATTCAATACAGAATGAAGTCCATATTTTCCTATGGTAAAAGCCATAGCCCCAAAAGCGCCTATTGGGGCAAGTTTCATCAGCATATGAACAATCTTGAATATAGGGGTAGACAGATCTTGCAGGAAATCAGTTACTTTTTGGCTTTTTTCCTTCGTTAAAACCAATGCAACACCCATTAAAATAGCCACAAGAAGAACCTGAAGAATATTATCGCCAACCAAAGGGCTGAAAAGAGTTTCAGGAATGATATTCATGATAAATCCTGTAAGGGTAGATTCATGGGCTTTCTCCTGATATTGGGCTACATCTCCTGAAAGAGTGGCCGGATCAATATTTAAACCGCGACCAGGTTGTAAGATATTTCCTACAAACAAACCGATAATAAGGGCTAGGGTAGAGAATGTAAAAAAATAGATCATTGCCTTTATTGCAATTCTTCCTACCTTTTTAAGATCGGTCATATGAGCAATTCCTAAAGTAAGGGTGATGAAAATGACCGGAGCAATGATCATCTTTACCAATTTGATAAAGCCATCGCCTAAAGGTTTCATTTTTTCTCCTAATTCAGGATAGAATCTTCCCAGAATAATACCTGCAACTATTGCTATAATAACCTGAAAATAAAGCTGATTGTATATTTTTTTTGCTTTCAAAGAACAGTCGTTTTATTTTTTTAAGGCCGAAAAATAAGAAAATTTATCTAGAAACATGACAAAAGTCATTGAAAATACACTGTGTTAATGTTGATGGGATATAAAAAGTTCGGCTTCATTTTAAATGAAGCCGAACTTGTATGATTATATATGATAATAGAAACTATTCCACAGCAACGGAGTCATCTCCACGGCCGTCTGCTACTGCATGGATATTTCCATTCTCGTCAATGACAATTATTTCTGTTTTTCCGATGTATTTTGTTTTTTCAATGACATAGTTTTTACTTTTCAGCTCAGCAATGGTGCTTTCAGGAAAGTTATTTTCTACTGTTATGGTTTCCGGAAGCCACTGGTGGTGAAATTTAGGAGCATTCACGGAAATATTGGCGTTTAATTTAAAATCTACCACATTTACAATAGATTGATATACCGAAGTTGGAATCGTAGTTCCTCCCGGAGTTCCTACTACCATATAAGGTTTCCCGTTTTTAAGCAGGATTGTTGGTGTCATGGAAGAGAGCATTCTTTTATTAGGTTGGATAGAATTTGCCTCACCGCCTACCGCTCCAAACATATTTGGAATACCTGGTTTTATGGAGAAATCATCCATTTCATTATTTAAAAAGAAACCGGCTCCGGAAACCAATACCTTGCTTCCGTAATAACCGTTAAGAGTAGTCGTTACAGAAGCAGCATTCCCATCCTTATCAAGTACGGAAATATGGGTAGTCTGTGTAGATTCCTTTGGTTGTGGTATGATTTTGCCAACTTCTGCACTTGGAGTGGCTTTGTCGAAGCTAAAGCTTTTCCATCTATTTTTCAGGTATTCATCTGAAATAAGGTAAGATGTTTTATCCTGAATAAAATCTGGATCTCCCATATATTCTGCTCTGTCTGCAAATGCTCGTCTTTCTGCCTCAGCCATTATCTGAACAGCCTTTGTAGAGTTTTGTTGGTATTTTTCAAGGTTTTCAAAACTAGCCATTCTCAGCATTTGAGCCAAAAGAAGTCCGCCACTTGAGGGTAAAGGCATTGAAACAACGTTATTTCCTTTGTATTCAAATTCCAAAGCTTTTCTTTCTGCAACTTTATAGTTTTTAAGGTCTTCCAAAGTGATGATTCCGTTTCCTCTTTTCATTTCTGCAACCAGAAGATCAGCTGTTTTTCCTTCATAAAACCCTTTTGCACCTAATTTCTGGATTAGTTTTAAAGTTCCTGCTAAATCTTTCTGAACTAAAATATCACCGGCTTTCCAAGGGGTATCTTTTACAAAAACAATAGAAGATTTATTATGTTTCTGGAATTTTTCTTTGTTGTTGTTCAGCATATCTGCTTCCTTGTTCGTGATAGCAAATCCTTGCTCTGCAAGATCAATAGCAGGTTGAATGATCTTTTCCATAGGGAGTTTACAGTACTTCAGGGTAGCAAAGAAGCCGGCAATACTTCCGGGGATCCCCACTGACAGTCTTCCATTTTGAGATAAATCTGTATCTGCTTTTCCTTTTTTATCAAGATACATGTCTCTGGAAGCTTTTTTAGGAGCTGTTTCTCTGTAATCTAGTGTAAACTTTTCACCATTATTTTTAACACCTACTAAAAAACCACCACCACCAATATTTCCGGCTTGTGGGTATACAACAGCTAACGCATATTGTGTAGCGGTAACGGCGTCATAGGCATTTCCTCCCATTTTAAGTATTTTAGCGCCTGCTTCACTGGCTAATGGGTGAGCAGATACTACAACACCTTTATTCTTTACCTGTACTTCTTTTACAATATTGAAGTCTGTAAACTGAGCCCAGCCAAGTTGACTCATTAATAAGACCGAAGCAATTAAAATCTTCTTCATATGATTGTTTCTTTGAAACAAAATTATAGAAATTTATGCAAACCATTTGCAGATGATCTTATAATCTTTGAAAGAAGAAAATATACCAAATCTCTGTAAAAATTGTTTAGAATTTTTACAGAGATTCAAGATGCATTTTTAAATACACCTTTTTTATTATGGTTAACATGTTTTTTTTACTTTTGTACAATTCTAAAAAAATCTGAAAAATGGAATCCTATACGGAAAGAATACTTATTACAGGTGCCTTGGGACAAATTGGCACGGAACTTACGAATAGACTTGTGGAGATCCACGGAGCGGAAAATGTAGTGGCTTCAGGACTGGACAGATGGCAGGAGGGAATTACCTCTGCCGGACACTATGAAAGAATGGATGTTACCAATACACAATTGGTAAGACAGGTGATTCATGATTACGAGATTACTACAGTGTATCACTTGGCATCGCTTTTATCCGGAACTTCGGAAAAGCAACCTATTTTCGCTTGGAAATTGAATCTTGAACCTCTTCTTCATTTTTGTGAAATGGCTAAGGAAGGGCTTCTTAAAAAGATCTTCTGGCCAAGCTCAATTGCTGTGTTTGGAAAAGGAATTCCTAAACATGATGTTGGACAAGATGTAGTTTTGAACCCAACCACTGTTTATGGGATCTCTAAAATGGCAGGGGAGAAGTGGTGCGAATACTACTTTGATAAATATGGAGTAGATGTAAGAAGTATCAGATATCCTGGATTGATCTCATGGAAAACTCCTGCAGGTGGAGGTACTACCGACTACGCTGTTGAAATTTTCTACAAAGCAATTGAAGAAGGAAAATATACAAGCTTCATTTCTGAAGATACTGGAATGCCAATGTTGTATATGGATGATGCGATTAATGCAACCTTGAAATTAATGGATGCTCCAAAGGAAAGTTTAACGGTTCGTTCTTCTTATAATTTAGGGGGAATGTCGTTTACTCCAAAAGAATTGGCTGCAGAAATTAAGAAAGAAATTCCTGATTTTGCTGTTGATTATAATCCAGATTTCAGACAAGCCATTGCAGATTCATGGCCGGCATCTATTGATGATTCTGTAGCTAAAAAAGACTGGGGATTGACTTATGATTTCGGAATTTCTGAAATGACGAAAGACATGATCAAGAATCTAAAAGTAAAATTAGCTAAGCATTAATAATGTAAAGTGATACTTTAACTAATTGTTGCTTTAACATCTGATTTTTAATTTATTATAACTTTTATCTAAAATATAATTTAAATGATATTATTGACTTTCAACATTACAAATATTGAAGCTGAACCAAAAATTGGCTCACCAATTACTAATGAAGAAAGATTGAAAATCATAGAAGAGAATACAAAAGCTATTCTTAGAATTTTAGATATTCATGATACAAAAGCGAGCTTTTTTGTGGAGGTTTCTCTTACTGAAAAACTCCAGAATCTTATAAAGGCAATTTCATCCAAAGGGCATGAAATTGCCTTTTATAATAGAGATTCAAATCTTGCAGAAATTGAAGACGCCAAGAAGAATATTCAGGATCTTCTGGAAAAACAAATCAGAGGAATTCGTCAAAAAGACATTAAGATTCCACAGGAGAATCTGAAGCTGATGGAATTTAATTATGTCTCCAATATTGATAATGCTAATATTCTTTTTCCTTTCAAGCGTCTTAAAAGAGATACTGAAATTACAGAAGAAGATGGACTGAGTATTGTTCCGGAAAGTATCTCTCCTTATAGTCAATTACCCTACAATGATTTTGTTTTTCAGATTTTGCCAATGAAGTACTACCAGAACATGGTACTGGAAACATTGCAGAATGAAGAATTTGTTTTGATCTACCTTAATGCCTGGCAGTTTACGGACTTCAAGAAATACCGTTTTGATATTCCGTTTTACAGAAGCTTATTTTCGGGCAAAAAAATGGAGGACAAATTAGATGCCCTCCTTAGTTTTATCAATGAGAAAGATATGGCTACCTCCCGTATGAAAGATTATATTTTTTAGGTTGCAGGTAGTAGTTGTTAGGTTGCAGAAGGGAACAATTTCTTGTAGTATCAGATCTTCAATTTTTAAACCTTAAACTTTACATCCTGAACTTTAAACTTTGAATTTTAAAACTAGCTCAATTCAAAAAGAGTGATTTCAGGCAATACCCCAACTCTTCCGGGATATCCCAATACTCCAAAGCCTCTGTTTACATACAGTAATCTACCCTCACTTTCATATAAATCTGCCCATTTCGGGTAACGATATTGAACAGGAGACCATTTTATATTTTTAAGATCCAAGCCAAACTGCATTCCGTGGGTGTGGCCTGAAAGGGTTAAATGGATATTTCCTGGGTGTTTTTTTACTACATAATCAAAATGGGTAGGGTCATGGCTCATTAGGATTTTTGTTGCAGATTCCGGCACGTTTTTTAAAGCCTCATCAATTTTTCCAAATTGTGGAAAAGGTTTTAGTCCCCAGTTTTCAACACCGAGAATGTATAATTTTTCTCCATTCTTCTCAATAACTCTGTTTTCATTTCTCAGCATGTCAAATCCTGCTTGCTTTTCATAACCAATCAACGTGTCAAGATTTTCTTTTTTTGCAGCAGGTGATTCCCAGGTTACATAATCGCCATAATCGTGGTTTCCTAAAACCGCAAACTTGCCATCTTTAGCCTTAATTTGTGAAAATAAAGGAATAAAAGGCTTGAATTCATCCGCGACATTGTTTACCATGTCACCTGTAAATAGAACAAGATCAGGTTTTTGCTCGTTGATGAGATCTATAGCGTGTTGTAGCTTGCTTGGATCTGCAAAACTTCCACTGTGAACATCTGAAATCTGAATGATTTTATATCCTTTAAAGCTTTTCGGAAGATTGGGGAATTTCACCTTTACTTTTCTTACTTTATGCCTGTATTTCCCGAACGTAATTCCATCTATGAAGAGGGCGGAAAGAACTCCGCTCATTCCAAGCCCTACAAGGCTCAGGAATTTTCTTCTCTCGGGGAAAAATGTTTCCTTGGGACCGGCCATATTAACGAAATAGCCCCCTAATCTGAATAAATCATCAATCAATAAAAATAAAACCACAAAGATTTTAGGAAGAATAAATATCAAAAATAAGGAAATCATGATTTGGGCTTTCATCATGCTTTGGTCTGATCTCTGATAATGAGTGACTTCGTAGGCGAAAATTCCATAAACAATTAAAGACACTACCCAGTAGCCAACTCTTATCCAAAAATTATCTGTAAGTGTTCTTATGGCTTGATAAATGTAAACCTCCAAAAATAGGAAGATTCCGGCAATAATTAAAAGATTTTTTTGCATGTTCTTATTCAAAAAAAGCACAAAGAATAACTTCCCTGTGCTTTTATATTTTTTATTGTTTAAAATATTTTAAGGAAATCTATAAACGATAGCATTGATGTTCATTCCGGCACCTACCGAAGTCATTACAATGTTACCTTTATCTTTAAACGATTGACCCTCCATTTTTCCTTTAATTATTAAATCATACATTGTTGGAATGGTTGCAACAGACGTATTTCCAAGGTCTTGGATTGTCATAGGAGAGATCGAATGATCATATTCCTTGATGTCATAAAGTCTGTGAAGTCTTTCAATCATAGCATAATCCATCTTAGCGTTTGCTTGGTGAATTAAGATTTTATCGATGTCTTCAATAGAAAGACCGGCGTCTGTAATCGTATCCTTGATTGCAACAGGAACGTTTTTAAGAGCGTATTCGTAGATTTTTCTACCTAACATTCTTACATAAAGACGTTTTTGATCTGCTTCCTTATTGATAGAAGGTTGATTTTCAAGATAGTTTAATTCCGGACCATTATCACAAATTGTATTGTGGGCAATGATTCCTACATTTTCCTCGTCTGTTGCCTTTACTACTACAGCACCTGCACCATCAGCAAAAATCATTCTGTTTCTGTCATATGGATCCGTTACGCGGCTTAAAGTTTCTCCTCCGATCACTAAAACTGTTTTTGCAACCTTGGCTTTAATTAGATTGTCAGCTAATATCATAGCTTCTACCCATCCAGGACATCCGAAAAGCATATCGTATGTTACGCATTTTCTGTTTTTGATTCCTAATTTATTCTTTACTCTCGCTGCCATTGTCGGCATGAAGTCAGCATATCCATTCTCAGTAACTTCCCCGAAATTACTCGCATAAATAATATAATCCAGTTCTTCGCCGTCTACTTTTGCATCCTCAAGGGCAATTTTTGCGGCTTCATAACCGATCTGTGAATTGGAAAGACCCTCTTCAATGAACCTCCTGTTTTCGATTTCTGTAATTTCTACAAACTTCGCAATGGTTTCTTCCACAGGTTTTTCAATTTTCACTCCGTCTTCAGTATAAAACTCGGAATTCATGAAGTAATCTCTACCAATAACTCTGTTCGGGATATAACATCCAGAGCCAATAATGATCGTATTCGGCATTCGTTTATATGATTTTTTTAAAGATGCAAAGTTAATAATTAATATTAATAACCGAGAATTAAAAATATTATTAAATTTGCAAAAATTGTACTTTACAATCTATGAAAAACAACTCGTCCTTAAAAGGCTTACTCATTGCAGCTGTGGCGTTTATCGGTGCCTTTGGGATCTACTTCCTTTTTTTAGCCAAGAAGAATTATTATGTTGTAGATAATCCTACCCCCAATACGTATTACTTTAAGATCAATAACGGTTCTGAAGGAATTATTTCAGGGGGACAGTATGTGCATGTGGATTTGAATAAGGGAAAAAACTCTATTCAGGTTTTCGACCAAAATAAAAAAATGCTTTATGATTCGGCATTTGAAGTAAATAAGCTTCGTGGTCTACTTAATATCGCACATAAGGATTACTATGTGAATGACCAGTACTACGGGTATAACCTTAAAAAAGATTCGTTATTGATGGCGCTTGATAAGACTGTCATAGACGGAAAGGAATACCTCGGAGGAGCAAAGCGTTTCAATAAGCTTTACACAGAAGAATTTTATTACAATGTAGATGAAGATTATGATAAATTGATCAAGAACATCCAGAAAGTGGAGTCGAGATCAAAGATCTTCAGAAAGCAGGATTACCTAAATTATTACAAAGAATATTACAAGTTTTAAGTTTTGACAAAAGATATCACTAAAGTTACTCCCTACAATTCGGAGGCTACAAAGAAGAGCCAGGTAGAGGATATGTTCGACAATATTGCACCGAAGTATGACCTTTTAAACAGAGTTTTATCCATGAAAATTGATATTTTGTGGAGAAACAAACTGGTAAAATGGATGAAAAATGATAATCCGCAGGAAGTGCTGGATGTGGCTACAGGAACGGGAGATCTGGCAATTACTATTGAAAAAGGAACCGGTTCAAAAGTAGTTGGTTTAGATTTATCACAACAAATGCTGAATGTTGGCGTTATTAAAATAAAAAAACTTAAATTAGACGGCAAAATTTCCATGCAAAAAGGGGATGCAGAAAATTTACCTTTCGAGGACAATAGATTTGATGCTGTTTCCGTTGCATTTGGAGTGAGGAATTTTGAGAACCTTACCAAAGGTTTAGCAGAGTTAAGAAGAGTAGTTAAAGATAACAAGAGTGTTTATATACTGGAGTTTTCAAAGGTTGAGGGTTTTTTAGGACCATTTTATATGTTTTATTTCAAAAATATATTACCTGCCATAGGCAGATTGGTTTCTAAAGATAATAGGGCGTATACATACCTTCCGGATTCTGTAAATGCTTTTCCTTTCGGGGAGAAGATGAAGCAAATTCTTTTAGATACGGGATTTAAGAAAGTTGAATATAAAAAATTAAGTTTAGGTATAGCCACAATTTATAAAGCAACAAAGTAACCTATGAATAAATTTCTATTAAAAGCACTGGTTTTGACCTCAGTAAATGTTGCCGTTTTTGCAAACGCGCAATTTAGAACCCGAAACAGAATGGACAAGTTGGAAGATTTCGACGAGCAGAAATTCAGTTGGGGGTTTTATTTGAACGGGAATAGACTAGACTACCGAATTGTATTGCATCCAAGATACGGGATGAATGAAAACGAAAACCTTGTTTCCTCTAAGGAAAGTTACAGTTTCGGTGCTGGGCTTATTGCAAAATGGAGACTGAATGACTATCTGGATGTAAGGATAGAACCAGGTCTACAGTTTGCACAAAGACAGTTGACTTTTAATACTCAATCCAATGATATTTATGCAGGTGGATCATTAACTAATGCTCCGTTTATGCCTTTTCCTTTAACAGATAAAGATAAAGTAAGAGAAATTAAGTCTACATTGGTTGATATTCCGGTACTTTTGGAGCTTCACGGGCGAAGATGGTATAATTCAAGACCATACGTTGCAGCTGGGGTAAATTATATAGTGAACCTACAATCCAACTCAGGGTCTACTGATGATAACATGCAGCAGATCTTCAGATCCACAACGCATAACTTTGCTTGGTCTGCAGAAATGGGAATCCAGTTTTACTTCAATAAGTTTAAACTGACTCCTGGGGTAAGAGGAACATTCTTCATGAATAATGAAAAAGTGGCTGATAATGCAACTACACCTCCTTATTGGGCATCTGCCGTTTCTACATTACAGACAAGAGCAATTATGTTTGTATTGAAATTTGAATAAAAAATATCACATTGAAAATACATAGGAGGTGCATCTGCATCTCCTTTTTTGTTGAGATTACAAAATATAGGACGTTTTATTTTTGTTAGTGTTATTATTTTTTTATTTTTGCTTCTAGTTAGAATATACAAACCTGAAATGCTTCAAGATTTAGAAAACAATTTTTCAGAATTAGAGAGGAAGATTTTGACTCTTCAAAAGAATTACAAAAGTCTTACTGAAAATTTATCAGAATTAAGTATTGAGCATGAAGACTTGAAGAAGAAGTATGATGAGGAGAGGAGAAGAAATCAGGTATTAGCAGAAGAACAAAAAAATATAAAACTTTATTCAGCAATATCAGGGAATCCTGAACACAATAGGTTAATGAAAAATCACATCAACAGATTGGTAAAAGAAATAGATTTCTGTATTGCACAGCTTCAAAACAGTGGATTATAATGGAGGTAAGGAGAATAACCGTCAACATTGCAGGAAGAGTATATCCGCTGAACGTACCGGCAGCAGAGGAAGAAACTTTGCGTAAAGTAGGGAAGCAGATCGAAAGTATGATTAAAGATTTTGAACAGAACTTCGATGTAAGAGATAAACAAGATGCTTTGGCCATGTGTGCCCTTAAATTGGGAACTAATGCAGAAGTAGTGTCTCTTAACTACGAGAAAAATATTAATTCGAGCAACGAAAGATTAAAACAAATCAATCAATCGTTGAATGAAATCGGGAAATAGATTTTTTTTCCTGAACAAACTGCCTACAATGATTCTAACACATTAAAGGTAAACTCAACGCTAAGCAATTACCGAACAAATGTCCATCGAATGGCGTGCCGGTCTTCCGGATTACAGACAGTGGAAATCAGTTCAAATCGTGTTGATTAGGAGTTTACTCTCAATCCCTGGATTATTGTGGGCTTTTTTTATTTAAAGGATATGAATACAATTAAAACTCAATATAAATTATGATAGAAGTTATAGTCGGTGTTGTTTGTTTAGTAATCGGGGCTGTCGTGGGAATGTTTTTTTCCAGAAGCTCACTGAATACTAAGGCAAAATTTATCATAGATGATGCAACTAAAAATGCCGAAAACCTTATAGAAAAAGCTAACGTACAAGCTGAATCCATAAAGAAAGAAAAGAATCTTCAAGCTAAGGAAAAATTCCTTGAACTAAAATCTCAGCATGATTCAGACATCCAATCTCGTGAGAAAAAGATGCAGGAAGCTGAAAAAAGAACAAAAGACAAGGAGCACAAACTGAATGACGATCTTAGCAAGACAGGAAAACTTGAAAAGGATTTAGACAGACAGATTGCAGATTACGCGAAGAAGAACGAGATTCTAGACAGAAAACAGCAGGAATTAGATATAGCTACTGCTAAGAAAGTAGAAATACTTGAAAAGATCTCTAATTACACAGCTGAAGAAGCTAAAGCAGAATTGGTAGAAACCATGAAAGCTGAAGCGAAGACAAGAGCACAGGCGCACGTTCAGGGCATCATGGAGGAAGCTCAGATGAATGCTAAAAACGAAGCCAGAAAAATTGTTATCCAAACGATCCAAAGAATCGGGACAGAGCAGGCTATCGAAAACTCAGTATCAGTATTCAATATTGAATCTGACGAAGTAAAAGGTAGAATTATCGGTAGAGAAGGTAGAAATATCCGTGCATTAGAAGCGGTAACAGGAGTTGAGATCATCGTGGATGATACTCCGGAAGCTATTCTTCTTTCATGTTTTGATCCGGTAAGAAGAGAAATTGCAAGACTATCCCTTCACAGATTGGTTACGGATGGTAGAATCCACCCGGCAAGAATCGAGGAAGTAGTAGAAAAAACAAGAAAGCAAATTGAAGAGGAGATTATTGAAGTAGGAAAAAGAACGATTATTGACCTTGGAATCCACGGATTACACCCAGAGTTAATTAAGATCGTTGGTAGAATGAAGTACCGTTCTTCATACGGACAAAACTTACTACAGCACTCAAGAGAAGTAGCAAACATCGCTGCAACAATGGCTGCTGAATTAGGCTTAAACGTAAAATTAGCTAAAAGAGCAGGTCTATTACACGATATTGGTAAAGTTCCTGAGCAGGAATCTGAATTACCACACGCTTTATTAGGAATGCAATGGGCTGAGAAATACGGTGAAAACCCAGAAGTTGTAAACGCAATTGGAGCTCACCACGACGAAATTGAAATGAAGTCGTTATTATCTCCAATCATTCAGGTAGCCGATGCTATTTCAGGAGCAAGACCTGGAGCAAGAAGACAAGTATTGGAATCTTACATCCAGAGATTGAAAGACCTTGAGTCTGCAGCATTAAGCTTCGATGGAGTATCAAGTGCATATGCAATCCAAGCAGGTAGAGAACTAAGAGTAATGGTAGAAAGTGGAAAAGTAAATGATGAAGTAGCTTCTCAACTATCTTACGATATCTCTGAAAAGATCCAGAATGAACTGACCTACCCAGGACAGGTAAAAGTAACAGTAATCAGAGAAACGAGAGCTGTGAATATTGCAAGATAATAATCAGATCAAGATATTTTATAAAAACCTTTCAAGAAATTGAAAGGTTTTTTATTTTTATCAAAATTTAACAATGCAAGAACTGTCCCTATCTTCAAAACTGAAGTACATTTTTTCGATTCCCGTTATTATTTCAGCCTTAGGCTATTTTGTAGACATCTATGATCTCCTCTTATTTGGAATTGTAAGGATCCCCAGTTTAAAAGCCTTAGGGCTTAATCCGGATGCAGATGGAACCTTTATTCTGAATTGTCAGATGGTGGGTCTTCTTATTGGAGGAGTCTTCTGGGGTATTTTCGGGGATAAAAAAGGCAGACTTTCTGTGCTCTTTGGTTCTATTTTAGTGTATTCCCTTGCCAATATCGCCTGTGGTTTTTTACCTTATTTTCCAAAAGAGCATTTAGTGTATCAATATGCTGGCTTAAGATTTATTGCAGGAATAGGTTTAGCCGGAGAGCTAGGAGCCGGAATTACACTTGTTTCTGAAAGTCTGCCGAAGAATTTAAGAGCTATTGGAACCTCCGTGGTAGCGGGTTTTGGATTGATGGGAGCTGTCGTTGCCCAACTTACAGTAGAATTAGCTGGAGGATGGAATATCTCCTACATTATTGGAGGGATTATGGGGATTATGTTGCTTATTTTAAGAATAAGCGTTTCAGAATCAGGAATATATAAGAATATTGAACATAAAAACGTCTCCAAAGGAAATTTTCTATCCTTTTTCACGAATAAAGACAGGTTGGTAAGATACTTAAAATGTATTGCAGTAGGATTACCTACATGGTACTGTATAGGGATTCTGGCTGTTTTGGCTAATCAATTTGCCCCTGAATTCGGAATAAAGGATCTCAGTCCCGGAAAAGCAATTATGTGGGCATATGTGGGGATCTCTGTTGGTGATTTGATGAGTGGTTTTATTTCTCACGCCTTAAAATCGCGGAAAATGGCAATATTTTATATGTTGGTTTTCACCATTATTGGGGTTGCATTCATGTTGTTTGGAAATACAGATACAGAAACAAAATATTACCTGTTCTGTGTCTGGCTGGGACTGGGAACAGGATATTGGGCGATGTTTGTCACCCTTGCAGCAGAGCAGTTCGGAACAAATATCAGAAATACAGCAACCACAACTGTTCCCAATATGGTAAGAGGATTGGTACCGGTGATGATCCTTGCCTTTGATCTTCTTAAAGTTAATTTTTCTGTGATTATAAGTGCTGCCATTGTTGGGGTGGTCGTATTTGGACTTGCGTTTTATTCGTCCCTTACGATCTCGGAAACCCATGATAAGGACCTTGAATTTATTGAATAATTTAATTTGTTTAATAATTTAAAATAATATATTTCTTATTTATAGTATGGTAATTATATTAAAATCAATAATATATTAAGTTTTATTAAAAAATATGTTGCTTATAATTGATATTTGTTTAACTTTGAGTACGAACTAAAACTATATTGTTTAATCAAAACAAAGACCCATGAACATTATTAAGAATGCTAAAAAATTAAGAAAAGAAGACTTGAAGAATATTGCAGGAGGGATAAGCGGAAATCCGGATTTATCTCTTTGCGGATGCAGCTGCTCAGGAACTGTAGTTGGACCTAAATATTGTCCTCAGTATATAGCTTGTCCTCAGGTTTATACTTGCGGTGAAGTTTAAGAAATTATTTCAATACGAAATAAACATTTCCACATTTAATAGGCAGAACCCTTTTGATTTTCAAGAGGGTTCTGTTGTTTTTAATGAATAATGTAAAGTAAACTTCCTACACTGATGGTTACCCAAAGTAATATAGCTGTTAATAAGGGCTTAAAACCGATTGTTTTTAGGGTTTGTAGAGAAAGAGTAGAGCCAATGAAAAATAAGGTCAGATTCAGGCCGGATTTAGCTACTGAAGTGATCATAGTGCTGAAGCTATCCATAAAAGGGAAATAGGTATTCAATAGAATCGCCAATATGAAGTATCCTATGAACCACGGTATTTTTATTTTTGAGTCCTTACTCTTAAAAACGAACATGGTAATCAGGGAAATGGGTATGATCCATAAAGCACGGGCTAATTTCACGGTAGTGGCAATTTTTAAGGCTTCATCTCCATATTTACTAGCTGCGCCTACTACAGAGCTTGTATCATGAATTCCAACGGCGCACCAAAGCCCAAACTGCTCCTGTGAAAGATTCAGCAAGTGCCCAATAGCCGGATAAACGAATAAAGCAATGGAGTTTAACGTAAAAACAATGGCCAATGCCAAGGAGATTTGTTTTGTACTGGGTTTAATAATAGGAGAAACAGCAGCAATGGCACTTCCGCCACAAATGGCAGTACCCGCAGAAAGAAGATAGGAAAGGGGTCTTTCAAGTTTAAATACTTTCCCTAAAATGTATCCTAAAAGCATTACCGTAGCAATACTTACCACAGTCAACATCAATCCTGTTTTTCCGGCATGAAGAGCTTCATCCAGTTTTAACCCGAAACCGAGGCCAACAATAGAAATCTGCAGTAATAAATGAATATATTGGTGAAGGTGTTTTTCAAAAGGGTTTCCCAAAAAAACAGCTAAAGCAAAACCTAATACTAAAGCAATTGGAGATGATACCAACGGAGTTAAAGATAAGACGGCTAATCCAATAAAAATTACTTTTCGTGTTGCTTCATTTTGAATGAAATCTTTCATATTGCGAACGTTTAAAATCTGGAACAAAATTCCGCAATATATTATTATAAAGTAAATTGTATTTTGTTATGTTTGATAACTATAAGTTATAATTAATGTAAAATGTAAAATGTAAAATGTAAAATGTAAAATGTGTTTCAGGTAATCAACTATAGCAGGAGCTGGATCATTAATACTTTTTACATGAATACTTTATACATTGTACAAACCAATTACTCAGCAAACCTCAGGAAAAGCTTGATTAGCTCAGACTGTTCTCCTTTTGGAAGAATAAAATGAAAATCCCTTTCGATACTGAAGTTTTTAATATCAATAACCGTAAGAATATTGTTTTTCAATTCGTTCAAAATAGTACTTATAGAAAGAAAAGCCATACAATCAGAATGAAGAAGGTAGTTTTTAATGCTTTCACTGCTTCCCAGTTGAATAACGGTATTCAATTCATTGATATTGATTTCCTTTTCCTTTAAACGGTTTTGAATAAATTCTAACGTTCCGGAGCCTTGTTCACGGAAAATAAGATCTAGTTGGTAAAGATCTTTTAAGTTTAAGGTTTTGTTCGCCAGAAGATGATCCGATTTTGCAGCCAGTACAATTTCATCAGGTTTAAAGGTTTTGTATTCAAAATAAGAAGACTGTGATTCTCCTTCAATAATACCCAGATCAATCTTTTCTTCTTTTAAAAGGGAGGAAATGGCTTCTGTATTTCCGGTCAGAAGTTCTATTTTAATATCTTTATAGTATGCATTGAATTTCGCCAGGATTTCAGGCAGAATGTATTGAGCAACAGTAGTACTGGCTCCAATAATAAGTTTTCCTTTATGCTGTTGATTAATCTGGTTGATTTCAAATTCCAGATCACGGTAAATATTTCTGATCTTTTCAGCATATTCATACAGAATCTTTCCACTTTGTGTCAATTGGATGGAAGTACCCTTTCTGTCAAATAATTTAGTCTCCAGCTGAACCTCGATTTCTTTAATGTGTTTTGTAACTGCCGGCTGCGAAATATGAAGCTCCTCAGAAGCTTTAGTAAAACTTAGCCTGGAAGCTACGGTATGGAAAACTTTTAACCTGTAATCGAACATGGGGCAAAAATACGGATTATAGTTGTAAGATTTGGGATTTTAGCGTTTGAGAGTCGGAGTGTATTAGGATTGGAAAGGAAGTGTTCAAAAAATAGAGGATAGGTTATAATTTTATAAAACTTATAAAAAGTCCGAGACAGATTGATTCTGCTGGTTTTCATATCTTCTGTTTTTGGCAACTCCAATTTTCTGTTTGGTGTAAATACTGTTGTGTCCCGAAAGAAGATAGGAAACAACACATGCAATGGCAACATAAGCGCCACTTTCTGCACCAAATAATTCAATTCCCATCAATATGCACGCCAACGGGGTATTTGTTGCTCCGGCAAATACGGCTACAAAACCCATACCGGCCAATAACCCAAAAGGTAACGGAATAAACAAGGATAATGCACTCCCCAAGGTTGCCCCGATGAAGAATAAGGGAGTGACTTCACCGCCTTTAAATCCTGCTGAAAGAGTAACGATAGTGAAAATCATTTTCAATGCAAAATCATACAATGGAAGTTGTTTTTCAAAGGATTCTACAATGATGGGAACTCCTAATCCAATATAACGGGTTGTGCCCATTGCCAAAACAGCCAAAGCAACGATGATTCCCCCAATGACCGGACGAAGAGGCGGATATTTAATTTTTGATTTGAAAAGAGAGCCTGCCCAATTAATAGTTTTGCTGAATGCAGCTGCACAAATCCCAAAGGCAATACCTGCTAAAATACTATAAAGGATTGGTAAGAACTCTAGTTTTGGAATGATATCAATATGATAATGAGTGTGTTTTACATTCCAAAGGTTGGTGGCCCAATCTGCAAGTATAGCCGAAGCAAAGGCTGGGAATATGGCATTGTAGCGTATTCTTCCAATCAGAAAGACCTCTAGTCCGAAAACAGCCCCCGCCAGAGGAGTCCCAAAAATAGATCCAAATCCGGCAGCAATTGCTGAGATAATTAATATTTTCCTTTCGTTTTTATCAAGCTTAAAGGGCTTCGTGAGTTGGTCTGCAATAGCACCAGCCATCTGGAGAGCGGTTCCCTCACGTCCTGCCGAACCTCCAAATAGATGGGTAGCAATGGTTCCCAGATAAACAAAAGGAGCCATTTTGAAAGGGATAATTTCTTTGGGATCATGAATGTTGTCAATCAGGAGATTATTTCCTGCCTCTACATCTTTTCCAAAATAATAGTATAAAAGTCCAATGAGGAAACCTGCAACAGGAAGCAATGCAATTAACCATAAATGATTTTCTCTGAAACTGGTGGCCCATTCCAACGACTGTAAAAATCCTGCAGAAGCTGTTCCTACCAATGTTCCGATAATAAGACTAATAAACAGCCATTTTAAAATATAAGGCAGTGCCGGAAATTTTCTGAAGAAAAACTGAGTGTGAAAAATTACTTTTTTACTCAATGTCCATTGATGTTTTGACATAATAATCCTGATTAGTTATTGGTTAATAATCTATTAATCAGGCGTCATCAGCTTTTGTAAAGCGGTTGGGTAAGGAAGAACACCATTTCCTTTTGATATTACAAATATAAAAAGAAGAATCTGTTTCTCAAAAAAAATCTAAGAGCTGTATGAAAATAAGTAGAAATATATCACTTAATATTCACCTCTAATCTCTAAAATTTTATAAAAAAGGTTTCATTTCATCCTCAATCTGTGTTCTCAGATCCATTAGGCGCTTAGCATATTGTTCTTTTTGTCTTTCTTCTTCAGTTTCAGGAGTCCATTTCGGAACAGGTAGCTTTTTACCATTCTCATCTACTGCTACAAATACAATGATACAGTGTGTTTTTTTATCAAAAGTAGGCTGCTTTAGGTTTCGGGAAAAGACATTGATGGAAATATGCATACTGGAAGATCCCGTATAGATCACCTGTGCATCCACTTTTACCACTTCACCTATCTTGATAGGCTCATAAAATCGAATTCCTCCCACATATACGGTTACAGAATAATTTCCGCTCCAGGTGGTGGCACACGCATAGCCTGCCTGATCAATCCATTTCATAACACTTCCGCCATGTACATTTCCACCATAGTTAACATCTGATGGTTCTGAAATAAACTGAAAAGTAATAGGTTTGTTCTGCATCTTTATAAAATTTGAATAAAGTTATTTAATAATTTCCAAAGTTTTAGATTAAATCCTACTTTTGAAAGACGAAATGGGTATAAAGCCAAATTTTAACAAATAACAGACTTAAAGATAGTAATGAAGAAAGTATTTTACCTTAACACATGTGATACCTGCAGAAAGATTTTAGCACAGTTTGACCTTACAGACTGGGAACTTCGTGAGATCAAAAAACAACCAATCACCGAAGAGGAATTGGATGAAATGCATACAATGACAAAGTCGTATGATGCGTTGTTCAGTAGAAAGTCTACCCAGATTAAGCTAAGAGGTTTAGATATAAAGTCTTTAACGGAAAAGGATTTTAAGGAACTATTATTAGATCATTATACATTCCTAAAGCGTCCGGTTTTCCTTACAGATAAAGAAATTTTTGTTGGAAATGATAAAAATAATGTTGAAGCTTTAAGAGTATTTTTTGGAATCAATGAATAAAATTCCTGATTTCTATATTTCCTTGATTTATTGTTTTTTCTATATCTTGTGATTTATTTTAATGGTTTAACTATTAAATACTTATCTTTATAATTACCAAAAAATAAAATCATGACAAAAAACTTTTTAAAAACAAAGAATCTTAACAGATCAGCATTGAAAGAGATTAACGGAGGGCTAAAACCTATTATTGTTAACTGCTATACGTTATGCGGGCCTGGTGGTGGGGTACCATCCAATACACCTGGAGTAGGTGATGCCTGCTCTCCGGACAGAAAGGTCTGCTGTATTTGCTATTAAAAACAAAAAAAGAGGCTGGAAATAAATTCCGGCCTCTTTTCATTTATATATTTTCGAACGATTATACAAAAGGAGCCTTAACTACTTTTGCAGGAATGTTCTTGTTTCTTACTTGAATAAAGATTTCAGAACCTAACTTGAAGTGAGGTTTGTCTACATACGCAAGACCTAAACCAACCTTTTTCATTGGAGACTGTGTTCCGGAAGTTACTTTTCCGATTACATTTCCTTCAGCATCTACAACAGGGTAGTCATGTCTTGGAACTCCTTTGTCTGTAAGTTCGAAAGCAACTAATTTTCTGCTCACCCCTTCTTCTTTCTGCTTAGCAAAAGTATCCTTAGAAACAAAATCCTTATCAAACTTTGTGATCCATCCTAAACCAGCTTCAATAGGAGAAGTAGTATCGTCGATATCATTTCCGTAAAGACAGAATCCTTTTTCAAGTCTTAAAGTATCTCTAGAAGCCAATCCACAAGGAATGATGCCTTCAGCTTCACCAGCTTTCATTATTTCGTCCCAAAGTTTTTCAGCACTTTCGTTGTTGAAATAGATTTCAAAACCACCACTTCCTGTGTATCCTGTATTTGAAATAATCACATCATTTACTCCTGCTACACTTCCTACTGTAAAGTTATAGTAAGGAATTTCAGAAAGATTTACATCAGTAAGTTTCTGAAGAATTTCAGTCGCCTTAGGACCCTGAACAGCCAATAATGACATATCATCAGAAGCATTGGTCATTTTCGCTCCAAATGTGTTGAATTTTGAAATATGGTTCCAGTCCTTGTCTATATTAGAAGCATTTACTACCACAAAGTATTTGTCATCCTCCATTTTGTAAACAATAAGATCATCCACAATTCCTCCGTTTTCGTTAGGAAGACATGAATATTGAGCTTTTCCGTTTTCAAGAGTATCTACATTATTGGTTGTTACATACTGTAAAAGATCTTTAGAACCCGGACCTTCGATGAAAAACTGTCCCATGTGGGAAACATCAAATAATCCTGCTTTCTCTCTTACTGCAAAGTGCTCTTCCGTTACTCCTGAATACTGTACAGGCATTTCAAAACCTGCAAAAGGTACGATCTTAGCTCCCAAGGAAACATGTTTGTCGTACAAGGCTGTTTTCTTCATATTTAATTTTTATTTCTTTATTTTAAAACTATTAAAAGTCTCATTGAATAGGGTCATATAGTTTCCATTCCAGAATTTCTGGCCACAGTTGATGGTCACCAGAAACAAGTCCTTGTCTTTTTGAAAGGCCTTGGTAATCCAGAAAAGTTGATCTTTTTGATCAAAATATTCGTAGTAATATTCTGTATATCCTTTTTTACTTTTACTCTCCTTTACCTTATTTTCTGCATCTTCTGATTTGTAAAGAGCCAAAATAAATTTTTTTGTTTCGGTCTTGGGAAGATTGAGGTCATGATATTCGGAAATAGTAATAGCTCCAATTTCATTGGTAGGAAAAATATTAACAATATCACTATCATTAGTAGATTTCCAGCCATTCGGAACATTGATGGTATAGTTGGGGCTTTCATAGGTATTTGTCTTTTGCGCAAAAAACAAACTTCCCGATACAAAAGCAGAAACAAGCAATATTTTTTTCATCGTTAAAAATGGTGTTTATATTCTTCAAGGATGATCTTGAACCATTCCGTAAAGTTTTCAGGATTTTCAGAAATCTCCTTATCCAAATCTTGAGGAGAAATGAATCTTACTTCTTCCACTTCTTCCTGATTCAAATTAAAATCAGATTCATGATTTCCTATAAAAACATAGTCGAGTTCGTGTTCCCAAAGACCTCCGCCTACATCTGCCTTATAGATAAAGCTGAATTTTTCTGAAAGTTCTGCTTCAATTCCAAGTTCTTCTTTCAGCCTGCGTTTAGCGCCTGCCAGATAAGTCTCCCCATCTCTCGGATGAGAACATACTGCATTGGTCCATTGGTTGGGAGAATGATATTTTACAGAAGCTCTTTTTTGAAGAAGCATTTCGCCTTTACTATTAAATAGAAATACAGAAAAAGCGCGGTGTAAAAGGCCATTGATGTGAGCCTGCTGTTTTTCCATCAAACCCAAAACTTCATCCTCAGGATTTACTAAAACTACAAATTCTTCCATTTCTACAAATGTAAGAGTAATAAATGTATTTTGGAAATTTTTCGATAAACATCATGCTTTTGTATAATGAAAAGTAAATAAGGGTAATAACGTAAAATAATTAAAAGGTTAGGGGAGCTACACCAATTTTTATATACTATAATGAATGATTCTTTATCTGAACATTAAAAAGAACCTCATTTTTACTATAAAAGGAAATTTGCAAATGAAAAATTTTAATCATATTGTACTAAATGATGGATAAAATGTTTATATTATTTATTAAATAACGATTTTTATAGTAAATTTTTAACATAAACTAAGATTAATACATCTGATAATTGTAAAATCTGTAACTTTGTTACTCAAATTGTAATGATGGAATTAGAATACATAGAGCATATAAGTCCTATTCTAAAGGATGGAGTTAAAAATTACTTAATCGATATCGACGGAACCATTACAGATGACGTTCCCAATGAAGAACCGGAAAGAATGGTTACCTGTGAACCCTATCCGGATGCATTGGAAACTGTTAATAGATGGTATGATGACGGACATCAGATTTGTTTCTTTACCTCAAGAACAGAAAACCTAAAGCAAATCACCATAGATTGGCTGGATAAGCATGGTTTTAAATACCACAGTGTACTCTGCGGAAAACCAAGAGGTGGAAATTATCACTGGATAGATAACCACTTGGTAAGAGCTACAAGATATAAAGGTAGGTTTACAGACTTGGTAGAAAAACAAGTGACTATTGAAGTTTTCAAAGAAGACGGAGAATAAAAAATATAATAAAAGATTTAAAAATTGAATGGAGCTTTTCCTTTAATTTTTAAATCTTTTCAATTTTAAATATAGTTGTATTTATGAAAGTTTTAGCAAATGACGGCCTAGACCAATCTGGAATTGATGCATTAACAGAGAAAGGGTTTGAGGTTATTACAGCAAAAGTTCCACAGGAATTTTTGGTGGATTATATTAACGAGCACAAGATCCGTACTTTATTGGTAAGAAGTGCTACACAGGTAAGAAAAGATATTATAGACGGTTGCCCATCCATTGATATCATCGGAAGAGGTGGTGTAGGAATGGATAATATTGATGTGGATTATGCTAGAGAAAAGGGTATTCATGTCATTAATACCCCTGCGGCTTCTTCAGAATCAGTTGCTGAACTTGTTTTTGCTCACCTATTTTCAGGAGCAAGGTTTCTTCAGGATTCCAACAGAAAGATGCCTGTAGTAGGAGATACAGAATTTGCAGGATTGAAAAAAGCATATACTGCCGGTATTGAATTGAGAGGTAAGACCATCGGTATTATCGGTATGGGAAGAATAGGACAAGAGGTGGCAAGAATTGCTCTTGGATTGGGGATGAGAGTGGTTGCTGCAGATAATAATGTTGGAAGAGCAAGTATTAAAGTGAAATTCTATAACAATCAGTTTATCAATGTTGATATAGAGACAGAATCTCTACAAGATGTTCTAAAGCATTCAGACTTTATTACTCTTCACGTTCCGGCTCAGAAAGACGGGTATATGATTGCTAAGAATGAGTTTGAGATCATGAAAGATGGAGTAGCTATTGTTAACTGTTCCAGAGGAGGAGTAATTGATGAAGTAGCTTTAATAGAAGCATTGGATTCTGGTAAAGTGAAGTTCGCAGGATTGGACGTTTTCATTAATGAACCCACACCATCTAAGGAAATTCTTACCCATTCAAAAATCTCCTTAACGCCGCATACTGGTGCTTCTACTCTTGAAGCTCAGGATAGAATAGGACTTTCCTTGGCAGAGCAGATTTCAAGTATTCTACAGATCCAGTAATTGGAAATTGAAGATAAAAAACAAAAGCACCTTTATTAAGGTGCTTTTTTATTTACGTTGATGAATAACAAATTATATATTGTTTTTACTTTTCAATAAATCTCTGATTTCTGTCAATAATTTTTGATCATCAGTAGGTCCAGCTGGAGCCGGAGCATCTTTTTTGTTGATCTTATTAGCTCCTTTAATGATCCAGAAAAGAACCATAGCAATACACAGGAAGCTGATTAATGCAGAAAGGAAATTTCCATAGGCAACACCGTTCCAGGTCAGTTTAGCGATATTTTCTGCTCCAGCTGCTTTTAATGCCGGATTCAATATCAAAGGAGTGATTACATCTTCCACTAAAGACGAAACAATTTTACCAAACGCTGCACCAATGATTACACCGACAGCTAAATCGAGAACATTTCCTTTAAAGGCAAAGTCTTTAAATTCTTTAACAAATCCCATAATTTATATTTTTTTTATTAGTATACACACAAAAATATAATTAAAAAATGTAAAAAACATTACTTTTTATAAGTTTTTGTTTTAGAAAAGTTGATTTTCGCATCATATATTTTAATGAAAATAGTGAATTTGTATTCATAATTTATTTCATTAATGAAGTCTCTCTATTTTTATTGTAGAGGTGCTATCGTAATGAAAAATCTTTTGTAATTTGCTTAAAAGTTAGATTTACCTATGAAAATCTTTACCGCAGAACAAATTCGCAGCTGGGACCAGTTTACCATTTCCCAAGAACCTATTTCTTCTATTCAGCTCATGGAAAGAGCTTCGATGTCGGTTGCGAACTGGATTTCCGAGCATTGTAAGAATCATAAAAAAATGGTTGTGTTTTGTGGTAATGGAAACAATGGAGGAGATGGACTGGCTGTAGCAAGAATGCTTTATCTGAAAGGCTTTGATGTAGACGTATTTGTAAAGGAGCTCAAAGGGAAGTTTTCAGAAAATGCTTTGGTAAATCTAAAGCGATTGGCTGATATATCGGGGATTTCTGTCCGAAATTTTAACCAGATTGAGTCATATAGCTTTGATGATAAGACAATCATTATTGATGCGCTTTTTGGAACAGGACTATCCAGACCTTTGGATGGAGAATATAAAGAGCTTGTAGAGCTATTAAATACAAAAGATAACATAAAAGTATCCATAGATATTCCCTCCGGATTACCAACTGATGGATTGCTTCATGAAGATTCTGTTATTTTGAAAACAGATTATACGCTGAGTTTTCAATGTTGGAAACGAAGCTTTCTTCATCCTGAAACAGGAAAATATGCAGGAAAAATAAAGGTTTTAAATATTGGCTTACACAGAGAATACGAAGAGGCCGAAAGAACCAACTATTTTGTAATAGATGATGATTTTGCTGAATCCATTTTTAAACCCAGAAATGACTTTGCGCATAAGGGGAATTATGGAAAAGCTCTTGTTGTTGGCGGAAGTTATGGTAAAATAGGAGCTGCAGTATTGGCAACAAAAGCAGCTTTGAAAACGGGAAGCGGACTTACTTTTACTCTTGCTCCTCAGTGTGGATACGAGATATTACAAACCTCATGTCCGGAAGCTATGTTTGTGAAAGGAGGAGAATTATGGGTTGATCATTTTGACTTTGATAAGGGCATGACTGTCGGAATTGGTCCTGGGCTGGGAACCCATGAAGATACACGAAAAGGCTTTTTGAGTTTTTTGAAAAATTATTCCACTTCATTGGTATTGGATGCAGATGCATTGAATATTATTTCTGAGAATGAAGAGAATCTTGTTTTCATTCCGGAGAAATCAATTATTACTCCTCATCCAAAAGAATTTGAAAGGTTATTTGGTAAAACAGAGAATTCTTTTAAAAGGTTAAAATTGGCCGTAGAAAAAGCGAAAGAGCTTACTATTTATATCGTATTAAAAGATCATCATACCCAGATTATTACTCCTAACGGAAAAGTTTTCTATAACATTACCGGAAATGCGGGCCTTGCAAAAGGGGGAAGCGGAGACGTTCTTACCGGAATTCTTACCTCACTTTTAGCGCAGGGATATTCAGTAGAGGATACCTGTATGTTAGGAGTTTGGCTGCATGGAAAAGCAGCGGATCTTGCTGCAGAAAAGTATTCAAAAGAATCTATGCTTCCTACGGATGTTATTGATGAATTAGGAAACGTTTTTGCAGAATTAAATGCAAAGACAAATAAGAAATTGTAAAAAGAGACTTATTGAAGTAAATCATATTTGGAAAACTTAAAATAAAAAAGGCAAATTCACATATCTGTAAATTTGCCTTTTCGTTTTTCTGCGATTTTATTTTTCTAACCTATTCCGGTTTTTCGTTTTCTGCCTCTGTAATTTTAAATTTCTTAGAGATTATCATAATAATAACTCCTGCAATCATAAATGGAATAGAAAGAACCTGTCCTGTGTTAAGACCTCCAATCTGAATGAACTCATCACCTTGAGGCTCTTTCAGGAATTCAACAAAGAATCTGATAGCCCAAAGGATGATAAAGAACAATCCAAATAACCATCCTTGTTGATATTTTTTATTTGTCTTTCTATACAGTGTCCATAGTAGGATGAAAAGAAGAACATAGCCAACAGCTTCAAATAACTGACTTGGGTAACGAGGAACGGTAAGACCATATTCACTGCTTTGTTGAGGGAAAAGTAATGCAAGCGGAGAGTTTGGATCAGCAGGTTTCCCAACAATCTCAGAATTGAAGAAATTCCCCATTCTTACAAATGCACCTCCCAAGGCAACTACAATACCCAATCTGTCATATACCCAGAAAGGATTTTTCTTGATCACCTTAAATGAATAATAAAGAGTGGTAAAAATAATTGCAATAGTGGCTCCGTGACTTGCCAGTCCTGAGAACCCAGTGAATTTCAATCCATTTTTTGTGCTGATGGGTAGAAATACACTCCAGAAGTCTTCTTTAAATAACTCTGGCTGATAGAAAATAACGTGGCCAAGTCTTGCCCCAAGGATCGTTCCTATTAACGTCCAAGTGAAAAGAGGTTCCAAATATTTTTGATTAACATTATCAAATTTAAAGATTCTGGTCATTAAGATATAACCCAATCCAAATGCAAAAACAAACATTAAACTATAGAAGTGCAGCGTGAAAGATCCAAGCTGGAGTCCTTTTGACGGATCCCAGATTTTAAAAGATGTTTCCAGTTCCACTTTATCTGAAGCAGCGATTGGTTTTCCAGATTTTACAGCATATTTGAAAGTCGTAATATTGTCCTTAGTGACTGGAGAATCAATTAATTTAAAGTTCTTGTCGAAAAACTGGTACTTTGAATCCTTGAATCTTGCTAGAGTAGAAGCGCTGTAATTATAGTAAGCAGGCTCAAAATTAGAATCATTAAGGATAACCAGAACATTATTGTTGATAGCCCTGTCAGGAAAAGCATTAAGGTCTCCCAGTTCTGTAGTGGAATAGATTTTTACGGGAACATTGCTTCCGTTGATATCTAAAGCTCCGTCAGATAAACCTCCAGGGTATTCCTGCGCAAAAAGACATTGGGTAATCAATGCAAATATTACTAGGTAAATTCTGAAAAAAATATTACTCATTTTTCTATTGATTTAATAGTTCGTTTATTGATTTTTATGCTTGGGTGGAACAGGATCATAGCCGCTTCCTCCCCAAGGATGGCAACTTAAAATTCTTTTGAATCCCAGCCAGAACCCCTTAAATACACCATGAACCTGTAATGACTCTATCATATAATGAGAGCAGGTGGGTTCGTAACGGCAATTTTTAGGAAGTAGGGGCGAGATGAACCACTGGTAAAATTTTATCAAAATTACCAATGGAAATGTAATGATTTTATTGAATGTAAGTTTCAAAACAATGCAAAAATAGGGTAAAAAAATGAAAATTAGTTTAATTTTGTTAGAAGTTTCAGAGCGTAGAAATCTGAAATATTGATCTTAAAAAAATAAGAATACCTTGAATCAAAATATTCCATTAGCCGAAATATTAAGACCCAAAACATTAGAGGATGTATTGGGGCAGGAACATCTTACCGGCGAAAAAGGGACGATCAGGAAGATGATCGAGAACAATTCCCTGAACTCCCTTATTTTCTGGGGACCTCCGGGAACAGGAAAAACTACTCTGGCAGAAATCATTTCTGAACAATCGGGCAGGAAGTTTTATAAGCTATCGGCGGTTTCTTCAGGAGTGAAAGATGTTCGTGATGTAATTGAAGATGCAAAGAAGCAGAATTTGTTTTCCGGAAAATCTCCAATTTTATTTATTGATGAAATTCACCGATTTAATAAATCTCAGCAAGACTCTTTATTGCATGCTGTAGAAAAAGGATGGATTGTTTTAATAGGAGCAACCACAGAAAATCCAAGTTTTGAAGTGGTTTCAGCTCTGCTTTCAAGAAGTCAGGTGTACGTTCTAAAGGCGTTGAGCTATGAAAAACTGGAAGAACTTATTGATATTTCCTCTGAAAGATATAATAAAGAAGAGGGAACTGATTTCAAAATTCTTGAAAAAGAAGCTTTAATTCAATATTCCGGTGGTGATGCCAGAAAGCTGATTAATTCTGTAGAACTGGTTTTAAATCAATATAAAAATTCGGATACCAAGGAAATTATCAATTCAGATGTTCTGGAAGTCCTTCAGGAAACAATGGCTCTCTATGACAAAAATGGAGAACAACATTATGATATTATCTCAGCCTTTATTAAATCCATGCGTGGAAGTGATCCTAACGGAGCGGTGTATTGGCTGGCAAGAATGATTGCGGGAGGAGAGGATATTAAGTTCATCGCAAGAAGAATGCTTATTCTGGCAGCAGAAGATGTAGGGCTGGCAAATCCTAATGCATTGGTGATTGCCAATAATTGCTTTCAGGCTGTAAATGTAATCGGAAATCCAGAGGCAAGGATCATATTGAGCGAAACCGCAGTCTATCTGGCGGTGTCTCCTAAAAGTAATTCGGCGTACATGGCTATCAATGAGGCTTTGGCCTTGGTAAAGCAGACTGGGAACTTACCTGTGCCGCTTCATTTAAGAAATGCTCCTACAAAGTTGATGAAAGACCTTGATTATGGTAAGGAATATAAATACGCCCATTCCTATGAGGGGAATTTTGTAGATCAGGATTTTCTGCCGCAGGAGATCAGGAATGTGAAGTTATATGAACCCGGAAATAACGCCACTGAAAAGAAAATCTATGAAGAGCTGAAGAAGAAGTGGAATAATAAATATTAAAATAAAAAAAGGATACTGTTTTATAGTATCCTTTTTTTGTATTGTTTAAAAATTACTTCGTTGTGTAAATGTAGTATGTTGTTTGGCCGTTGTAATCTTTTTTCTCTGATTTTGCGACAATCTCAGGGAAGATCTTAGTTGCTGAATCTTTAAACTCATATCCGTCAATGAAAACAAGATTGTCCTCGGCAATACCATGCTGCTTGTTGATTTCAGCCAGTGTCATTATATCTAATACGTTATGTCCGTTTTTGAATTTATATTCAGTAACCCCATTGGTGAATACAGAGCTGTATTTTTTCAAGGCTGCAGGAAGACTTGCTGCACTGTTGTACACCTTTGAAACCTGCATAAGGGATTTTTTTGAATTGAACAGATCTACTGTTCCAATAGTATTATCAGCAACAGCAAGCTTTTTCTGTGCAAATAAGGTTGCAGATGACAGTATTAAAAAAGAATAGAGTAATTTTTTCATAATCGGAATATATAACTGTTAAAAACGTGATAAATATAGTTATTTTTTATAAAATGTGAATCAGATCTTAAGATGTTTTAAATTTTATTTATAGATAAGAGCTTTTGTGTTCATTATAGGTCTGTATTTTCTTCATTTTTATCTTTTTTGTCAACCATGTTTTTGATGATATTCTTAAGACGTTGAAATGTAAATGAACTTAATAATAATATGAGTCCCAATACAATAAATGCGCTGATTCTTGAAATGTTATCCATTTGCCATACATCATAACCGTAAAGTTTTAAAACCATAATTCCTACAAGTGCAAATCCTATCTTACTGTATTCCTGAATGTCTTTTTTAAGTCCGAAATAAATAAATACACTGGCAAGAATGGTCCATATAATGGGTAAATAAAGAATGTTGAAATGTCTTTTTGCTGTATAAGAGCTCATGACATCTTGAGAAACAGTCAAAACATAGAAGTGATGAAGTTCACAGCTTACCGAAGTAATGAGTGCCAATGAAATGATCCAGTAAGAAATTTTCGATTTGTGAAACTCTGTGTTGGGGATAATTTTAAAAAACACATACATAAGAGGTATCCACTGAAGTAAGTGTAGTAAATAAAAGCCTGGTTGAAGTTCTTTTGAAAGAATATCCTCAACTACTTCCGATGTGGAAACGGAAATATTGATCATCATCAAAAAGCAAAGAATAATCATGAGACCCGTTTGGATATCATTGCTGATTTTCAGCTGTTTTCTCAACATCAATAAGACAAAAATATAATAAATGGTGAATAGTAGACCTACATTACTAATAGGTCCCCATGGCATATCATGCATATGGTAGGTGATCTCAAGAAGCAATGCTATGTAAATTACTCCATAGCTAACTATAGCGGTAAGGTCTTCAAAAAAGTCACTTTTTTCTGTTTCTTTCTCCGTATTTCTTAATAAGTATAAATTAATTACCGTTGAAGTGATAGTCACCAAACTTGTTAAAAATACAGGGTTAAATATTATGTTCAGGCTTTCTGCATTGAAATATTCTCCCCAGGTAACGATTTGGGCAAAGATGATTAATGGGAAAAGCAGATGAAAACAGATTTTGAAGATTTTGTGACCAGTTTTTTTCCAAATAAAAAGAAGTAATGTACTTTCTATAGCCCAGATACTTGTGATGAGGTGGGTCTTAAACTGCAGAGCAATGGCTATAGTAACCAAACTAACTGTTATTCCAGCAAAAACAGAATAAGGAGTTCCTGTACTTTTTCTTGTATGTTCCCTAAAGAAAAGAGCTGCATTTAACAATGCAAAAATAATAGGGAAAATAATGACAGGTTCGTATTGTAATTGATCAAAGATGTAATAAAGTCCCATAACACTTGAACAATTAATCAAAACAAGCATTAAAATATCCAGAGTGGAGAGTTCCTTTTTTCTGAAATAGTCAAGCAGAGCAAATACGTAGAAAATGACATAACTGATCATATAAAAAGTAACACTTAACAGCTGTGGTTTTTCTTCAGTCCAATAAAAAAGATAAATTGTGGTGAAGACATAAGCTGTCCATCCCACGCTTTTCCAATGTTGAAGAAAAGTTATTGAAAGCATTCCTATATTTAAAAGCGTAAGATAAATGAATAGGAAAGGGTAGTTACTTTGTCCTGTGCTGATCATCAATGGTGCTGTAAAACCACCAATCAATGAAATAATAATCAGTACCTCACTTTTATAGTAATAAGATAAAATAATGGAGATAGCTGTAATCACTGAAGTGATAATGAAAGCTGTATTTTGGGAGAACAAATGATACTCCCTAAAAGTTATAGTGGCGGTGAAATATAAAATGGCAATTCCGCCTCCCGTTATAATAGATGCAAATGTTTTATAATTTTTTCGGAGAAAATGTCCGATGAGTATTATTCCGGCTGCTGTACAGAAACCTATTCCGGCTCTTGCTGTTTCTCCTATCCAGTTTTTATCAATAGCATATTTTACAAAGTAGCCTATTCCTAATACAAGTGTGAAAATACCAATAATGGTAAGAATATTCTGCTTTAAGAATTCAAATACCGGACTTAGCCAATCCTTTTGTTCAGTGGGAGGTAAATTCTTATTCTCATGAGGTTTTATATTCTCCCTAGGAGATTCCTGTGGATGTATTTGTTGAGGAATGATGATTTCTTCAGTCGGAGTTACTTCTGGAGTTATTTCAGATTGTAATGTTGTTTTATTGACCTTGGAATTGAGATCTGATATTTCTTTTTCAAGTTTTCGGATCTTCGTGTTCAGGTTATTGAAGACAATGGCAATAACTACAATTAGTATAACAGCAAAGTATTCATTCATTATATAGTTTTTATCAAATATAAAGAAATTTGAATTGAGGTGTCAAAAAATTAGCCCATTACAGTTGTTGTAATGGGCTAACGGTATAGATAACTAACAATATGTTTATATTAATTTGATACTTTATAGATGTAGAATGAAGCAATACTCGATCCTAATAATCCGGCATTAATAACCCCGGAATCTGTAAGGCCGAAAGAAACTTTATCATTTGCCTGGAATGAATATAAGGAGTTAATGCTTGAATCAGAAAGGGTAAGATTGATTGCCAAGGCAAGATTGATACCGCTAAAAGGACGAGTGTCTATTAGGGTAGATACTCCTGCTCTTGTTCTTAATACTCCGATCCCTGGAGCTCCGGATAGTAAAGATGCCTGTAATCCTGATCCATATCTGAATGCAAAGCCAACAGCATATACTCCTGCAGAGGGTATATTGTAAGAACCATCAGCATTTGTAAATAAGGCAGCACTACCTATATTTCGGTCTGTTACTAAAAAGTTGACAGGCTGGAAAGATGATGGGAGAATTCCAAGACTTAAAAGAGTGATTCCTGTGGTTTTCTTAGCCGCATAAATACTTGGGTTAACATTAGAAGCGGCAATCAATAATTGCGGATCCATTGAAAAGACTTCTTGGGACCCTGTATCCTGAGCTAAAATATTGTATCCAGTTACTGTAGCTGCTGCAGGGGTATCCCGAACTCTCAATGTTCCGTTAACATCTAAGGTTTTTGTGGGAGAGTCTGTGTTGATACCAACTTGTGAAAATAGGGGCAAGGTGGCACAAGCTAATACTAAGCTGTAAATTTTAGTTTTCATGATCAAGATTTTTATTTAGTTGCTAACAAATATACAATAAAAATTATACCCAACATTGTGAAATTTTTATTTTTTAATCAATTATGATATGATATTCTTAAACGTATGTTTATATTTTGATAAATATTATTACATAATTTATTTACGAATTATCAATGACTTATTGCTGATAAATAGATGGATTTAAGGGTGTTAAAAAAAATAAATCTCACTTTTATGTGGGTTATTTTTGATGAAATATAAGACGTTGTTGATGAGGTATTTATTCTTGTATTTTTTGCATTTTGGATCAAAATAAGCACAAAAAAACACTGCTATTTTAAATAACAGTGTTTTTATTATGTAGATTTATGCAACTATTTTTAGCTTTCTAGCAGAAATTCTTTATAATTTCCAAGGAAGTCAACATCTGCATTGATGGATTCAAGTTCTTTAAGAGCATTCCCGTGCAGGATATCATTCCAAGAACCTTCTACATTAATAAAGAAAAAGTAGTTTCCTAATCCTGTCTTTAAAGTTCTTGATTCAATCTTACTGAGGTTCATTTTTCTCCATGCAAAAACGGATAAAACCTGATGAAGGCCTCCAGGGTGGTCCTCGGGAAGGGTAACGAGCATGCCGGATTTTTCCCCAAGAGTCTGTAAGGTCTCATTTTCGTACTTATTCTGTAGTTTTGATATGATGATAAATCGGGTATGATTCTGCTCAAAATCTTGTATGTTGCGGTTAATGATCTTCAATCCATATAAATTGGCAGCGTACTGATTGGCTACGGCTGCAATCTTAATATCCTTGTTTTCAGAAACGTATTTAGCGGCCGCTGCTGTAGAAGAAAAGTCCTGTTTTGGGATATTCTTATAATGTGTATCAAGAAAGTGAAAGCTCTGGGCTAATGCCTGAGGATGAGAATAAATTCTCTCTATATTCTCAATCGAATTTTCCGGATGAATCATAAGGTGGTGGGCAATGGGCATTACTGCTTCTGCCTCAATCTTAATAGACGGTGTCTTATACAAATAATCCAGCGTCATGGAAACAGTTCCTTCTATGGAATTTTCCAAGGGTACAACAGCCTTTGCTACATCTCCGTTTTCCACTGCATTGAAACAATCCAGAATGCTGGCTTGTGGTAATAGCTCATCATTAGGAAAAAGCTGTGCAGTAGCAAGCTGGGTAAAGCTGGCATGAGGCCCCAAAAATGCAATCTTCATAAATATTAATATAAGGTATGATTAAAAAATAAAGGTACAAAGGTGCGAATTAAATCACAAATAGATCATGTTTAAGGTCCAGAATTTATGGTTGTATATAATAGAAATTATAGTTTTCCCTACAACCAGCAACCTGTTACATCGCTACTTCCAATTGGCTTCAATAAGTTCCATCAGAAAATCCGGACACTTAATCACCTTGTTTGTTTTTGCATCCAGAAAGAAGAGAGTAGTGGAAGCCTCTGTAATTTTGATATGCTCTTCATTGTAAATTTCATATTCAAAATCGATTCTTACCCCCGGAATTTTTTTTACATAAGTATGAATTTCTAATTTTTGATCATACAAAGCTGGTCGGATATACTTAATTTTGTACTCCGAAACAGGTAACCAAATTCCTTGGTTTTCAATTTCATCGTATGAAATTCCTATGCTTCGGAAGAGCTCAACTCGGCCAACTTCGAAGTATTCAGCATAGTTACCGTAGTATACATATTTCATAGGATCTGTTTCTGCGTAACGTACTCGTATTGAGTGTGTTGTGTGTATCATTTTAGGTGTTAAATTATACATACAAATATATTTTTAAATAATCAATACCTGCAATATTTTTTTTTGAAAAGAAAATATTGGACCTTTGTCTTCCTTCTAAAAAACAGTACAAACAAAGAATAATCAGGGCATAAAAATGGATGACAATTTAATGATGATATGGCAGAAGTGCCTTCAGTTTATGCGTGATAACTTGAACGCAGCTGAAGATAATTCTGACCTGAAGAAACTTGAAAAATCTTTCGATATGTTATTTGATAAGGTACAGCCACTTTCGTTAGTAGCTAATAACCTTACACTTATCGTACCGAGCGATTTTTACAAGGAATACATTGAGGATAATTACTTGTCCTTGCTTTCTGCTGCCCTGAAGAAAAATGTAGGAAAAGGAGTTAAACTATGGTATTCCGTAATGGAAAACAGACCAAAAGGTGAGGAAAAACCGGTTACCATGAATATGAAGGGACAAAGTGTTCCTACTCCAAAAACGCAAGAAACAATGCCACAAGGATTTTCAGCAAATATTGTAAACCCTTTCGTGGTCCCTGGAATAAGAAAAGTAAATATTGATTCTAATCTGAAACCAGATTATTCATTTGATAGTTATGTAGAAGGAGAAAGCAATAAATTTGCAGCTACTGTGGCAAGATCCATTGCTAAAAGACCAGGAGCTACAGCATTTAACCCATTATTTTTATACGGAGGTTATGGAGTTGGAAAAACTCACTTAGGTCAGGCAGTTGGTCTTGAAGTAAAGAACCAGTTTCCGGACAAAGTAGTACTTTACCTATCTTCAGAAAAATTCATCCAACAGTTTATTTCAGCTGCAAAAGCTCATAAGCAAACAGAATTTGCAAACTTCTATCAAATGGTAGATGTACTGATTATAGATGATATTCAGTTCTTATCAGGAAAATCTGCAACTCAGGATAGCTTTTTCCATATTTTCGATCACCTGCATCAGAATGGAAAGCAGATCATCTTAACTTCAGATAAAGCTCCGGCAGATATCATGGATATTCAGGATAGAATTGTTTCCCGTTTCAAATGGGGACTTTCTGCAGAAATAAAATCTCCGGATTTATCTACAAGAAGACAAATCATTGAAGATAAGTTAAGCAGAGACGGAATTGTTCTTCCGGGAGACATGCTTGATTTCCTTGCTGCAGAAGCAAAAACTAACGTAAGAGAGCTAATCGGGGTAATCAACTCGGTAATTGCATATTCTACAGTATATAAGAGAGACTTAAGTCTTGAACTATTAAAGGAAACTATCAGCAGAATTGCTGCCAACCAAAAGAAAGTAATCAACATTCCTTACATTCAGGAAGTAGTGTGCGACTATTTTGGAATCAAAAAAGAACAGCTTCTTTCCAAGACAAGAAAAAGAGAGATCGCATTACCAAGACAGTTGGCGATGTATTTCTCAAAAGCATTCACCAATTCTACATTTACTAAGATCGGTGAAGAAATGGGAGGTAAGGATCACTCAACAGTAATGTATGCTTGTGATACCATCAAGGATGTTTCAAAAATTGATAAAGAAATTAAGAAATACGTTAAGGATCTTACTGAAAGAATCAAACAGTAATCATTCTTAAACCAAAATAATTTAAAATGGAGAATCGTTGTATTCTTCATTTTTTATTTAGTTTTGTCACATACAATAGAATATCTTTTAACCCCTTTCAATTATAGAATTATGAAAATTTTGATGGTCTGTCTGGGTAATATATGCAGAAGCCCTTTAGCAGAGGGAATAATGAAAGCAAAACTCCCACAGGATTTTTTGGTAGACTCTGCCGGAACTATTTCCATGCACGAAGGAGAGCATCCTGATAAAAGAGCTGTTAAAACTGCTGCTAATCATAATATTGATATTTCCAAGCAGAAGTCAAGACCTATTACAAGAGCCGATTTTGAGATTTTTGATCAAATCTATTGCATGGATGCCAGTGTATACAAAGATGTTATTTCCAAGGCTAAAAATGAAGAAGAACGAAAAAAAATATCGTTGTTTTTAGAGGCCGCCGGAGAATATAAAAATACTGAAGTTCCAGATCCGTATTGGGGTGGAATGGAAGACTTCGAAAAAGTTTTTCAGTTATTGGATGCAGGTTGTCATCAAATAGCAGCCCATCTGACCAATCAAACTCATCATTTAAATTCATAAATTTTTAATTAACTTCCTATGCTTTTTTTACTTCCAGCTTACCTATCTGAAAATACTTCTATCACTCATTTTTCACCTGTTATAAAGGATTATATCATGCAAACTGATTACTTCTTTGTAGAAAATGAAAAAACAGCCAGAAAAGTGGTTAAATTCTTTGCTCCGGAAAAGAAACAGGCAGATCTGAAACTATTCCTGTTGGATAAATATACAGAGAATGCTGATATTAAAGAAGCTCAGGAGCTGATGATGAAAGGGCAGGACTTCGGGTTGCTGTCAGAGGCAGGCTTGCCGTGTATTGCAGATCCAGGGAATTTAATTGTAAAGTGGTGCCACGAAAAAAACATTAGAGTAATTCCTATTTCAGGACCATCATCTATTATTTTAGCATTGATTTCCAGTGGATTTAACGGACAGGAATTTACATTTCATGGGTATCTTCCCATTGATAAAGGTGAGAAAAAGAAACAAATCCAACATCTGGAAGGAATGGTTCAGAAGACCGGCTATTCACAGATTTTTATGGAAACTCCTTACAGAAATAATGCACTTTTTGAAGACCTTACAAAGTTTTTATCACCTAATACAAAGCTGTGTATTGCTGCCAATATCAATGACCCGGAACATGAGTTTATCAGTACAAAAACCATAAAAGACTGGCAAAAACAAAAGCTGGAACTTCATAAAATTCCTGCCGTATTTGTGCTAGGGAAATAAGTTTTACTCCATTAGATTATAAACTTTGAAGATAAAAGTCTTTAAGATATAAAGGCTGAGAGAATGATCAATTCTCCCAGCCTTTTTTTTTGTCTTTAAAAAAGATATTTCTTTAATTCCTTAAAAATCATAGAACTAAGAGTGCTTATGCTTTCATTTTCTATTTTCATTCTGTTTAGCGTTGATTCGTATTAATTTTATTTCAATAATATGTGATTAATTTATTTAATTTTTATATATTTATGTTTTAAATGGTGATATATATATGTTAATAATAATATGTTATGAATTGTTATTGTTTGTTTTAAATTTAAATATTAACATATATATATTGTTTAATTGAATTTTTATTAAATATTTTATAATTTGTTTTTTTTATGTATTTCAGCTAATATCCTTTGTGTTTCTTTAATTATTTAGAATACAATAGTTTAAAAATTCAGTTGTATGTACAATTGATCTGATAAAATCAACACCAAAAATTTAAATATGATGACACGCAAAATTTTTTTTCCGGTATTGCTGATCCTGGCCATACTGGTACCTTCTTTAATTCATTTGTCTGCACACGGATATGTAATGAGTCCGGCCTCACGAGGATATCAAGGAAGTCTGGATAAGGCTACACTCGGTTATTCTACAGCATTTAGCATCTATGGATCCATTATTAATGAACCCGGATCTCTGGAAGCACCAAAAGGCTTTCCTGCATTGGGTCCGGCAGATGGAAAGATTGCTTCCGCTAATGGAAGTATAGGAGGAGACACTACACTGGATCTCCAAACTGCTGATCGTTGGAAGAAAACCAATATCACCACAGGTGTGAATGCCTTTATCTGGAAATACTCGGCGTATCACGCGACTGCAAAATGGCATTATTACATGACAAAGCAAGGCTGGGACCCCAATAAACCTCTTTCCCGTCAGGATCTTGAACTCATTGGTACTGTTGCACATAATGGGACACCACCACAAGATAATGTTTCTCATCAGATTACTGTTCCTGCTAACCGTACAGGTTATCATATAATTTTAGCAGTTTGGGATGTAGCAGATACCGTCAATGCATTCTATAATGTGATTGACGTTAACGTAACCTCCGGAACAGGAGTTTCGGCACCTGCGACTCCTACAGGATTAACACAGTTTGGAGTAACCAGTTCTTCTGCTAAAATAAGCTGGACTCCGCAGTCAGATGCTGTATCTTACAATATTTTCCGCAATGGACAAAATATTCAGCAGGTAAGCGGAGCGTCATTTGAAGACACTGGTTTAACTGCTAATACGGTTTATACATATGAGGTACAGGCGAAAGGTTCTTCTGGGCTTACTTCAGGAAAAAGCACGCCACTCAATGTGAAAACAAACACTGAGGGGACACTTGAAAAACCTACGGCACCATCCAACCTCCACTCAATGGCGGTTACTGAAAACTCAGTTTCACTCATGTGGATGGCTTCTACCCACTCCCAGGGAATTAAAAATTACCAGATTTTTGAAAATGGAATCAAGGTAGGAGAAACGGTACAAACAAGCTTTTTACGAACAGGTTTGGCGCAGGACACAGAATATCTTTATACAGTTAAATCTGTTGCCATGAACAATCAGCTCTCTGATATGAGTAATGAATTAAAAGTCAGAACGAAGAAAGTTACATCAGGGAATGGTCAATCCTATTGCGGAGCAGAGCAGTATAATGCTGTCAATGCATATCCTACAGCTGGAGTAAAAGTTTTTTATTCTTGCAAAATATGGAAAAATAAATGGTATGCGAATCCGGGAGAAATGCCGGGAACCAACATGGTATGGGAAGAAGTAAGTGCATGCACAGAAGGACCTGGTTGTGAATCAAGCGGTCCGATGATCTATTGTGGAGCACAAGAATATAACCCTGCAAAAACTTATCCAACAGTAGGAACAAAAGTATTCCATGCTTGTAAAATCTGGGAAAACAAATGGTATGCTAATCCGGGAGAAGCACCAGCAAGTAATGCTGTTTGGAAAATTGTAAGCGATTGTAATGAAAGTCAGAGCTGTAAAACATTAGCTCTTGTAAATAAAGAGAATGATCTTTCAGTGACCATATCCGGGCATATGATCAATTTTGTACCTGAAAGCTACTATGGTAAAATTAGTAGAGTAGATGTTATTACTCCTCACGGACTTCAGTTAATGACTTTTATGAATCCAGGAAAGAACAATATGGATATCAACCGCCTTCAGTCTGGAATCTATTTTGTGAAAATCCTTTATAAAGATGGCAGCAGTATCACCAAAACCATTAGAAAATAATAAAAGAATATAGAAAATAAAAGCCACCTTTAGGATAAGGTGGCTTTTTATTGTTTTAGCTATTTTTAAATTCTCTTTTTTGAAAAATATTTAATAGCTGCTAACAGGATTATTGCATTGTTATTGATTTTTAACAGATCAATTTTTATCTTTTTTCTTTGATCTCCATTTTCTCCAAAGAACGATAATGATTGGAATAAGCAAAAAGAAAGGCCATAATGAAACCATTCCCAGTAGAAAACCTACAAAACTGTTCCAGCCCTCAGTTAGAGAATCTACAAAACGACTTCCAAAACCAACCTTTGAAGTAGCTGAGCTTCTCACTTTTTCTTTATACAGACTCAAATTTAAAGTGCTGTAATTCACTCGATCATCAATAAATCGGAGCCTGCCCTCAGATACATCAATTTCATCTTCCAGCTCCCGGATGTTTTCCTGAATCTCAAGCATATCTTTTGTAGTAGCTGCATTTCTGAGCATATCACGATATTTTTCAAGATAAATTCTCTTGTTGGCTAGTTTAATGGAAACATCTGTATATTCCTCCGTTACATCATCAGAGGAAATGTTTTTTGATAAGACAGAACCCACGCCATTGGAAAAGGAATTAACAAGCGCATCAAAATTTTTGTGAGGAACCCGAATGGTAAGATCCAGATTTTCATCTACATCTGTATTTTTAAACTCTTCATTTTGGATATAGGCTTTATTGCTTTTTAGGATGTCATTAACCTGTGTTTGTGCTTTTTTAATATCTCCAATCTGAATTCTCATATCTCCATTTTTAATAATCTTTCTGGAGATTGTATCTGTTTTTCTGGGCGCATCAGAACTTTTAGTATCCTTTTCAAGTTTTTCTGAAATAGCGCTAGGTGGACGAATCTGGTACGAGGAGCTAGCTTTACTTTCGGGAATAATATCAATGATTTCTGCATTTACAGAATGTTTATTTGAACCGGATTTACTGCAATTGCTCAAAGAAAGGCAGAATAGTAACAAAAATAGATTTTTCATGAACAGTTTTTATGAATGTTATCAAAAAGTATGCTTTAATGTGTTAAATTTTTAAAACAATTTTGGTTTATATAATAAAGATGCTTTAATTTCAATAAAAGTTGGAAAGAGCTTACATTATTTTCTATTTTTAATACATGAGAAAAACTCTTTTAGCATTCTTGTTTTCACCATTTCTGATATATGCCCAGGAAGTTCCGAAGCTTACGGATGATATGGCCCTAAAATTGGTAGATAAACCACTTCATTGTATCAATCAGGAATACCCGAACAAAACAGCGCATATTATCAATAATGCCGGGGAAGTTTCTTTAACGCCTAAAGATCTCCATCCAAGCTTTTATGGTTGTTTCGATTGGCATAGTTCTGTTCATGGACATTGGATGCTGGCCAGACTTTTGAAGACAAAACCCAATTTGCTAAATGCAAAGGAGATTGAAAAAATTCTCGATGAATCGTTTCAAAAAGAAAAACTTCAAACAGAAGCAGATTATTTCACAAAATATCAACTGACAGGTACATTTGAAAGAACTTATGGCTGGGCGTGGATATTAAAGCTGGATGAAGAACTTATCCGATGGGATCATCCGAAAGCTAAAATATGGCATCAGAATTTGAAGCCGTTGACTGATCGAATCCTTACATCATGGAAGAGTTATCTTCCGAAACAAACCTATCCAAATAGAACCGGTGTTCATCCCAATACAGCTTTCGCAATGGCCTTTGCCCTCGATTGGGCAAGAGCAAATAAAGATAATGAGTTTGAAAATCAGCTAATGGAAAAAGCCAAGTATTTTTTCCTGAAAGATCAGAAAACACCTGCATATCTGGAACCGGATGGATCAGATTTCTTTTCGCCAAGTCTTGAAATTGCAGACCTCATGCGAAGAGTTCTTCCCCAAAAGGAATTTGTACTATGGCTGAATAATTTTTACGAAAAAAGAAGTCTGGAGAATATAGAACAAATACCTGTGGTAAGTGACTTAAGCGATTATCAGACGGTTCACCTTGTAGGATTATCCTTTTCAAAAGCCTGGTGTATGAAAGGGATAGCAAAAGCGCTTCCTGCTAATCATCCGTTGAAAAAAGACTTTCAGAAAACAGCAGATGTATTTTTAGCCAATGGACTTCCTCTATTATTTCAAGGGAACTATGGTGGCGACCACTGGTTAGCCAGTTTTGCCGTGTATGCTTTGGAAGATTAATACCTGATCCCTATTTTTTTGAGAATAAAGCCCAAAAGCCATATGGGGCCTATTAAAAGGAACTGAAGATCTTTAAGAAATGACGGTTTCTTTCCTTCTATTTTATGTCCGATGAACTGGAAGATCCAGGTCATCACAAAAACACTTAGATAAGCGATCCATGATTGTTTACCAAGATGGATATTGGTAAGATAGATGAAATGTTCCATCAAAAGCATTATAATAACCATCACTAAAGCAATTAACAAGGAGAGTCTGATGTAAAACAAACTGATCAGGATAATGGCAATTAAACTCACAATACTGATACATCCGAAGTAGGATAGACAGAAATGGGGTGATGGGATAAGGGAAATAAAGCCAAGAATGGTACAGAAAATCAAAGGAACACAAATCCAATGAATGAACTTATTGGTGGGGTTTCTATGGCTTTTACTATATTCTACAAATAATAAATCAACCTTTCTCATAATGGAGGAATTGGATATCTGCTAAAATAATAAAATTTTGTAATCGGTGATAAGATTGCTTACATTTGTGATATGTCTGCCTTAGAAAAATTCGGAGTTGAAATTTTTACGCAACGTAATATTTTCGAGAGAATAGCTGTCGATAAGCCTTTCCGTCCTGATAATCCAGCATTTATTTTTATAAAATCCGGTACCATAAAGCTTCGTCAGCACTTTAGTGATCTTGAGGTTTCTGCCAATATGTTTATGGTAACTGACCCGCAGACAATTTATGAAGTCGTGGCGGTGAGTGATGATTTTCAGTCTAGAATGGTTTCCTATAAAAGAGAATTCATCTCCGCTTTATCCTTAAAATTCAACAGATTAATTACTTATCGTTATTTCAGACAACAGATGAATAGAGGAGTTCCTTTTCCTGAAGAAGAAATGGAAGTAGTCTGGAAAAGTGTTAATTTCCTGAAATATATTCTTGACTCTGAAACTGAGATGCTGTACAAAAAGGAAATGGTAGAACATCTTTTTTCCGTTTTCTGCTATCAGATGGCGGGAATCATCTCCAAGGAAGACAATAATTCTATGAATCAGATGTCTAGACAGGAAGAGATTGTTTTTGTATTCCTTACTGATCTTTCCGAATATCATCTTACAGAAAGAACCGTGGAGTTCTATGCCGAACGGCAATCGATTACAACCAGACATCTTTCTTCGGTTGTAAAGGAAGTGACAGGGAAAACAGCGAGCCATATTATTGCTTTAATTGTAATTAATGAGGCAAAAGTGCTTTTAAACTCATCTAGTAAGCCGGTTTCAGAGATTTCTTCAATCCTTGGTTTTAGTGATCAGTATGCGTTTTCTCACTTTTTTAAAAAACATCTGGAAGTAAGTCCTAGACAATACAGGCATCAGTTTGAAAGCTAAAATCCTACATTTGAACATCTTTTTCCAATAATCAAACATTTGATTGATTTTGTTGTTCTCCTAACTTTGCATCTGTAAAACAAGGTAAAATGACAAAGCAAATAAAAACAGCACTATCAGTTTTGATAGCAGCTTTTCCTGCGCTGTTTTTTTCACAACAGATTAAACAGATGACGGCAGGTGAGGTGGCCGAATTGGCTGTCCAAAATCATCAGCAGCTGAAAGTTTCGGCTCAAAATATTGATATTGCAAAGCAGAGCACCAATGTTGTAAAGCTTCAGAAGCTGCCTACTATCACAGCTTCTACAAGTCAATTCTATTTAGGTGATGCCGTAGCAATTGATAAAGACTTTTCAAATTCTACAAAGGTTCCGATGCCACATTACGGAAGTTCTTATGCCGTACAGGCAACACAACTGATCTTTAAGGGAGGATTGGTGAACAGATCTATTGAAATGGCAGGACTTCGTGAACAGCTTTCTGAGTTGGATCTGGAGAAAAACAAACAGGATGTGAAATTTTTAGTGATTTCAAATTATCTGGATGTATACAAGATTATCAATCAGGAAGAGGTTTTTCAGAATAACAAAAAGTTAGCTCAGGAACGTCTGAAGAATATCCAGAAGTTCTATCAGCAAGGAATGGTAACCAGAAACGAAGTAATTCGTGGGGAACTGGCCCTTAAAAATCTGGATCAGGGTATTCTGACTCTTTCAAACAATAAAAAAATCCTTAATTATAATTTAAATATTGCGTTAGGTTTATCTTCTGATACGGAAATTGTCCCTACTGAAAATTTGGACAATAAAGAAGCCGGAATCGGAATGGATTATTATGTGAGTCTTGCTCATGATAGCAATCCAATGTTGAAGTCTGCTCAAAAAAACATAGATGTTGCTGATAAGAACATTGAAATTATAAGAACCGATAATATGCCAACGGTAGCGGGATTCGGTGGATATACTTTACAAAGACCAATTACTACGAGAAACCCTGTCTTAGATATGTATTCAGGAGGATGGCAGACAGGTGTTTCTCTTAGTTATAATATAGATAACCTGTATAAAACAAAGGAAAAAGTAAAGCTGGGTGAGCTGCAAAAGAATCAGGCGAGTGATGCTATGACTCTGGTACAGCAGAATGTAGATATGGGAGTGAATGCAGCCTATACAAAATATCAGGAAGCAATTCAGCAGGCAGATATCCTGGACGATTCTAAAAGGCTGGCTGAGGAAAACTACAAAATTACTGAAGCCAAATATCTTAATCAATTGGCTGTACAGGCAGAAATGATTGATGCCCAGAACCAGAAACTGCAGTCAGAGCTGGATTATGCCAATGCAGAGATCAATGTTTTGTATCAATACTATAACCTTTTGAAATCTACAGGAACTCTTTAATTTTTAAAACTGAAAATCAACACAATGGAAAACAAGGAACAAACAACTCAAAATACAACACCAACTCCGGCAAGACCAAGCGGAGACGGCAAAAAGAAGCAGAATAAGACCAACAAAATAAGAGCAATCATTTCCAATATTATCGTTTTTCTGGTGATTGGCTTTGGATTGTTTTGGTTAATACGTGAATACTTCCACATCGGAAATAAAACATACACAGAAGCGGCACAGGTAGAAGAATTTATCAATCCTATCAACACAAGAGTTTCTGCTTATATTAAAGACATAAAATTCATAGAACACCAAAGAGTAAAAAAGGGCGATACCTTGGTTATTCTTGATAATCGTGAGATTTTAACTCAATTGGGACAGGCTGAAGCAGCTTATCAAAATGCAATGGCTCAAAAGTCTGCTACAAGCTCTTCTGTGAATACGGTTTCCAATAATATCAATGTGATGCAATCTAATATTGCAGGAGCAAAAGCAAGGCTTTGGAATGCTGAACAAAACTTAAACCGATATAAAAATCTTTTGACTGCAGAGGCGGTAACAAGGCAACAATATGATCAGGTAAAAACAGAATATGATGCTCAAAAGGCAGCTTACGAAACGTTGGTAAATCAAAAGCAATCGGCTAATCTTTCCACTACAGAAGTAAAAAGCAGATTAGGAATTAATGATGCTGAGATTAACAGAACAAAATCTGCCTTGGATATGGCAAAAATCAATCTTTCTTATACAGTAATTACCGCTCCTTACGATGGGATAATGGGGAGAAGAACTATTTCTGAAGGACAATTGATTCAACCGGGACAACAAGTAGCTACCATTGTTCTAAATGGTCAGAAATGGGTGACAGCTAACTTCCTGGAAAGCCAGATGCCTCATATTAAAGTAGGAGAAAAAATAACGATGACAGCAGATGCTTTAGGAGGACAGAAATTTGAGGGGGTAGTAACAGCTATTTCTGCAGCAACAGGATCAAGATATTCAAGCGTACCAACGGATAATTCAACAGGAAACTTCATCAAGGTACAGCAAAGAATTCCCGTAAGAATTGAGTTTACAGCTTCCAATAAAAAGGAAAATCTGGATAAACTGAGTGCCGGGATGAACATGAATGTGAATATTAACTAAGTCAAAAGATACTAGATTTCAGACATCAGATTTCAGGCTTAATGTAAAGGATTGATTATAAAATGATGATGTAGAGTCTGTTATCTGAAATCTGTTATCTCTAATCTATTATCTAAAAAAACATGTACAACAAAGGATTATATAGCGATTGGGTGCCAAAACCCGTACAGCTTCTGCTGATTGTATTACTGCTTGCGGTGGTAATGCCTTTGGGTGGTGTGTATACGGGAAATATCAGTTATCTGGTGAGTGGTACCGGCGCAATGACAGAATATTTTATGTGGGCAAACTATGCTACTACAATCGGGATGGGTGCCTGTATGCCAATTGTCATCAGAATGAAGATGAGATTCAAGGTGAGGGATAAAATGGTGGCTTTACTGGTAATTTTAGGATTGTTAAGCTACATCAATGCAACCACTTTACAACCCATGATCTTTGTATTTAGCTCCCTGCTTATCGGGTTCATGAAGATGATGGTAACTATAGAACTGTTTTTACCGCTTATGATGATGATCGGAAACCGTGGAATGTTCTATGGAGTATTCTATACATTCGTACTCGTAATGAACCAAGTAGCCGTTTATTATTCAGCAGAATTTGCTCTTCTTTATAACTGGCAGCAATTTTACATACTGACGTCTGTTCTATGTTTTATTCTGGCTCTTATACATTGGATTTTTATGCACGATAAATATTTTGCGCTGAAAGTTCCTTTACACTATATTGATTGGCTGAGTATCATACTTTTCATTTCTGCATTTATGTTTTCTGCCTATGTATATTCTTTCGGAAGACAGCAGGACTGGCTGAACTCAAAGAATATTATCAGTGCCAGCATTGCGGCATTTGTAAGTTTTGCATTGCTTACCATCCGCCAATTAACATTAAAGAGACCTTATCTTTCGTTTAAGATTTTTACAAGGAATAATGTGCTGCACGGGTTGTTTATGCTATTCTGGTTGGGGATGTTCTTGGGAACCGCTACACTTCAGAATACTTTTGCAGTAGGGGTTTTAGGATATGATCTATTAACGAATGCCTGGTTGAGTATGCTGATGATTCCTGGGATTATTATAGCAGGAGCCATTGCAATCTTCTGGTTTAAAAAAGAAAAACCTTTGAAGATGTACATATTTTCAGGATTTTCTGCCATGATGGGATATGCAATTATCATGTATTTTTCCATGGTTCTGGAATTCAATTATGAAAACTGGTATTTACCCATGTTTCTGAAAGGGTACGGAATGTGTTCCCTGTTTATTTCAGTATGGTTTTATACACTGGATAAGCTTGAAATGAATGACATGCTTGCTGCAATCGGATTGGTATTGGTATGGAGAACCTTTTTGGCGGTTGGGATCTTTTCTGCAATATATTCATGGTTTCAATACCATTTTCAGGTGATTGCCATAGGAGATCTTGCGGTTTATATGGACGGAATGACCGTCTCTCCCCAAAATGTTGCTGCCAATATGAAAGCCATTCAGCTGAATGCAATTATTATAGCCAGTAAAAAGATATTCGGATATATTATTCTGGCAGGTTTTGGAGTATTGCTTTATGTGATCACTCACCATTTTGGAGCAAAACGATTCAAATATTTCAGATTTGTAAGAGTTCTTGGCGGTAAATCTGTTATTGCAAGAAGAAGACTTCGCGAACGAAAAAAATTATTAGAAGAAATAAAAGACGCAGCTGGGCCTGCGATGTAAAAATACCTTGTTTTTCACTAGTAAAATCCTGGATCTTTCTTAGACCGGGATTTTACGTTTTGTGGTCAGTACTAAGCTATACTTACCATAATTTTTTGTTAAAAAACTGAAAAAATTCATCTTTTCTTATTTTTATTGCTTCTAAATAAGAATTATCTTTGCCGGATTATAAAACTTTGATTTGAAAGAATGAAAAAGCAGTACGCATTCATAGGTCTGTTGGCATCGGGATTATTCTTTTCCCAAACAGCAAAAGACTCTATAGCCTCTAAAGGTATTGATGATGTTGTCATCGTGGCATCTAGAAAACCAACAAAAATCTCTGAAATTCCAGGTACGGTTTGGGTAGTACAGAAAGAAAAAATTCAAGAACAAGCCAAAAGTGGAGTTCCCATCAAGGAAATGTTATCCATTCTTATTCCAAGTATGGATATCGGTCCTCAGGGAAGAACCAATTATGGACAAAATATGAGAGGACGTTCAGCCTTGGTAATGATTGACGGGGTTTCATTGAACAGTATCCGTGCCATCAGCCGTCAGTTGGACGCCATTGATCCCTTTAATATTGAAAGAATAGAAGTACTTTCAGGGGCAAGTTCTATCTACGGTGGAAATGCAACCGGTGGTATCATCAATATCATTACAAAAGCACCGTCCAAAAAAGGAATCAGCGGAGAAACCGAACTTGGAGTACGTACAGGTTTTATGGGAAAAGATGACCATGATTTCCGTGCAGCGCAATCTATTGCAGGAAAAGGAGAGAAATTCTTCGGAAGATTGGGAGTAGCCTACCAACAAAATGGTGGAGTATACGGAGCCGATCAGAAACAACTTTTTACAGATATTACACAAACCGATCTTCAGTATAACCAATCTATCGACATTTTGGCGACTGGAGGATATCAGTTTAACAATAAACATAAAATAACAGCTTCACTTCAATATTACAACTCCAAGTTTAATGGGGACAAAAGCTTGTATTTAGGAGAAAACCTAAGCGCTTTCACTACAAAAAAAGGAAGCCTGCTGGAAATGAGAGATGGCTTTTCTTCCGATAAAAATGTAGGAACAGAACGTTATATGGGAACAGTTACCTATAACGGAAACGGAATTCTTGGCGGACAGGATTTATATGTTCAATTTGCCACACGAGGAGAAAAACTTGGATTTTATCCTTTTCCTGGGAATGTAGCTATCAACGCTACAGACAAAATTGCGTACATGTCTTCCTCACAACAAGATACCTATTATTCAGGAATAAAAGCTTTATTATCAAAATCTTGGAGAGGACTTAACGTTACCTATGGAGCAGACATCGATTTTGAAAGATTTGAAGGAAATCAATCTGTTTATAATATTGGTAAAACAATGTCCAGTGGCGGGTTAATTAATGAAACACAATACAGATTAGGCAGATATCCTACCAACCATTCACAAAGCTATGCAGGATATGCTCAGGCAAAATATAACATTCTCCCTAAATTACAGCTTAATGCCGGGGTGCGTTATCAGCATATGAATGTAAAAATGGATGATTTTGTAGGATCCGAGCAGCAAACACAAGTAGCAATGGGATACGGAAAGTCTGCATCTGCAATTCCCGGAGGTGAAAGTTCCTATAATGTAACATTGGCCAATGCCGGATTACTATATAAAATCAATGAACAACATCAAGTTTGGGGAACGTTTTCGCAAGGAGCAAGCTTGGCAGATCCTGCTAAATTCTATGGAATCGGAAAATATGCATTGAATGGAGGGAATTGGGATGTTGTTTCAAGTATTAATGTAAAAGAACAACCTTTACAAGCCATCAAGACCAATCAGTTTGAAATGGGATACCGTGTGAACAAAGGCGGGTTAAGAGCGCAGGTTGCCGGATTTTTAAGTACTTCAGACAAGACCGTTACAGTGGACAGAAAGACATTCCAGATCCTTGTCAACGATTTAAAATTAAGAAATATGGGAATCGAGGCTGAGATCTCCTATTCTCTAAACAATGGTATTTACTTCGGAGCAAGCGGACTTTTAATCAAGTCTGAGGTAGATAACAAAGGAGAATGGCAGAAACAGGATATTTCCAGTGCTTCGCCATCAAAATTGGTTACTTATATTGGCTACAATGTGAAAAACTGGTCGTTTAGATTCCAGTCATTGCAGAACTTCAAACAAAAAGATGAGCTTAATAACGTGGTTGAAGGATATAATACTTCAGACCTTATGATGGGATATAGATTCAATTGGGGGAAATTCAATCTTGGTATTCAGAATTTATTCAACACAGATTACCAAACGATCTGGAGCAAGCGTTCACAGGTTTTATACTCCAGTTATGGAATTCCTGAATTGTTTAACTACAAAGGAAGAGGCAGAACATTCAACCTGTCTTATACCTTTGAATTTTAAAAAAATAAGGTTAGGGTAAAGCCTTAATCTGAATTCAATACTTTCTACAAATCCGGTTTCTGATATTAATTAGAACCGGATTTTATATTTAATAAACTCCAAATCCAAAACTTTGAACTTTAGCAATTGAAGCCGTATCTTTGCCGCTATGAAAGATTTAATGGGCAGAGCAATCTGGGATTACTATCACAACGAAAATCCTGAAGATCTGCAGACTGAAACCTCAATTTCTGAACTGGATGAACTTCCGGTTGAGTATTTATTCAGAGATTTTGAAGACATGAATAATATTGAGCAAAAGGCTCTGGAGCTCTCCAATGGAAAAGTATTGGATATTGGAGCAGGAGCGGGTTCTCATGCATTGTACCTTCAAAATGATAGAAATCTTGACGTTCTGGCACTGGATATTTCCCCGAAATCTATTGAAGTTTGTCAGTTGAGAGGAATCAAAAGAGCTGTTTGTGAAAACATTCTGAACTTTTCAGGAGAAACATTTGATACCATCTTATTGTTAATGAACGGTACCGGAATCTTTGAGGGGCTTTCTAAAATTGATACTTATCTTCAAAAACTAGGAACATTATTGAATGAAAATGGTCAAATTTTAATTGACAGTACAGATATTCTTTATATGTTTGATCGCGATAAGGATGGGGGAGTATATATTCCTGCCGGTGGTTATTATGGAGAACTGGAGTATGTAGTTCATTATAAAGGCGAGTCTGAAGATCCCATTACATGGCTGTATCTTGATTTTAATACTTTGAAGAATGCCGCTGAAAATAATGGGTTTACAATACAAAGAATACTCAAGGATGAGGATGCTTATCTGGCAAAACTGACTAAGAAATAAGGATTACTCTCGTTACGAGTATAACGAGTATAAGATGAAGTAATCTCATCGATTACATATTAAATTTATTTATCATAAATAAGTTCACTTATTGGGTGAATTTGAGTATCCTCTAATAATAAAATTTCATCCGAAATAGTTTTTATATCTTCCAAATGATGGCTGATTATAAAAATAAGTTTTTCATTTTTCATTTTTTGTATCAAATCATAAATGAACTTTCTGTTTTCTTGATCTAAGGATGAAGTAGGTTCATCTAGGATCAAAAATTGCGGATTATGATATAGAGCTCTCATCCAACCTATCAATTGTTTTTGTCCACCAGATAAATTAATACCTTCTTCTCCTGCTAGTGTTAGAAAACCTTGAGGCAAAGAATTAACGAATTTATCGAAACCTAATAAAAACAGTTTTTGTAATTGATTTTCATCTGCTCGTTCACTCAGAATTATATTTTCCAAGATAGTACCATTGAATAACTGAATGTTCTGCGGAACAATACCTATTAGATTACGCCAGTCTTTCAGTGAAATATCTTTTAAAGCAATATCATTATTAATGATAATTTCACCATTTTCCGGGAGATAATTTTTTTGCAGTATCTCTGTCAATGTTGTTTTGCCACTTCCGCTCTCCCCAAGAAGACATGTTACAGTTCCTTGATGTAGGGAAAAGGAAGCTGTATTGAGTATTTTTTTTCTACCATTGAACCTGAAATCAATATTCTGAATATTAATAGATTTAATCTCAGTAATTCCTATTCCCTCCATTTTTTCTTTTTCCAGTGATGAATATTCAAACATTCTATCAAAAGCTACTTTGGCTTCCTGTAAGGGAATAGTAACTAGAGCTAAATTGGTAATGGACAAAAGTAATGAACTTGAGATTCCTATAATTGCCATTAATTCCCCTGTCTTAATGTCATTGTTTAAAACGCTATAAGATGAAAATCCTAGAATTAATAAGAGAAAAACAACCACAGCTAATCCAGAATATAATGTAATTTTAAGGCTAAGTTTTCCCTGTTCAAAAATTTTAGATTGAAAAGAACTAAAAATAGTCTCATTTTTGTTAATGAACAAATCTTGTTTAGAAAACCCTTTAATAACTTCTATTCCTCTGATGCTATCTATATAGCTAGCCTCGTTAACGCTATAAAATTGCATTACGTTTCTTTGAGATTCAATAATTTTTTTATTAAAACTAAAGATGATATAAAAAATTAATGGTGAAATAATAATACAAACTAAAGCAAGTTTCCAAGAATAAAATAGAAGAAAACTTATTGAGATGATCACCCCTAATATGTCTACTGTTGTATTGGTAATTAATTGTTTTATAACAGTTTGTATTCTCTGTATGTCATTTAGTCTTGCTACAAAATCTCCAATCTTTCTACTGTCGAAAAATATTTTTGGAAGATGAAGCAATGAAGAATAAAATTTTTTATTGATTCTCACATTAAAAGTTTTGCTCTGTTTGATAATATATAATTCCCTTAAGGCCTGAATAGAGACTCTAGCAAATAATACAAATCCTAAAAACGAAATACTTAAAATAAGGAGCGAAATTTTTTTCTTGGGTAAAATGTCATCAATTAGTTTCTGTGAAAATATAGACATTGACATACCTAATAAACTAAAAATAATCCCAAGAAAAATAATGGTATAAATAGCTTCCTGATCTTCTCGGATAAGATTTTTAAGCCATTTTCTTTTTTCTAAATTAGTTTGAGTTTTTTTCTGAAACTGAACATTAGGTTTTAAGGTAAGACAGGTCTTAGACTGCCATACTTTTTCCAAGTATTCTTTTGTCCAATATTCTAGCCCTTTGGCAGGATCGCCGATAAGAAATTGATGATTTCCATGAATATTGTAAAAATAGCATATAACATAATGTTCAAATTTTGATCTATAATAGTATGTAAAATAACGGGTTCTCCATGTTCTATAAGTGCATTAAGATTAGCCTCACATCCTTCTGCATCAAAACCGATTGAGTTAGCACATTGATGTAACCCTAATAGCGTAGTTCCTGTTTTAGAGGTACCGCTTTTTTCGCGAAGTGTCTCCAATGAAATATCTCCTCCATAATATCGCATTAAAGATTGGAGACAGCCAATACCACAATCCGTTAGATCTTTTTGTAATGAAAATGTTTTTTTTATGAGCTTATTCTCTTTCATCAATTGTGTTTATAAGTTTTTCCAGTTTTACTGCCCCGGAGTTTCTTTTAATAAGATGGTTGTTTTTATCATATACCAAAAAATAAGGTACACTCTTCATACTTAGCTTTTGGTAGAGTTTAGCCATGTCATCATGACACCAAAAAATATTATATTTATTATCAAGTTGGTAATGATGAGCAAACTGTTTTATATCATGTAGAGGCTCGCTGGCGATCCATATCCACTGAATATTTTCATATTGATGATATACGTTGGATAATTCTTTTGCTTCAGACTGACAATAATGACACGTAGGGCTAAAATATAAGATAACTTTAATCCTATCTGTAGCTAGATTTTGTTGGGTAAAGATAATTCCATCAATAGTTTTAAGACTAAATGTAGGAACATTCTTTAAGGTTTCTAGTTTTTCTTTCTTTTTTTGAAAGATGAAGAGTAAATAGGCCATAACTCCTATTGATAATAAAGGGATAATTATGGCTAAAAATTTTAAGTTTTTCTTTTTCATTTTTCTTTGTGCATTTAAAATGTTCAATAAAAAAAGATAGAAAGTATAATAATTAATATTGTACATTTAATATAAGAAACGAAACAATTCCTGTCCAAAATAATAAGCCAACGCCATAGGTCAGTGCTGTAAGACCAAAAGATTTTGGAAAACTAGTTTTTTTATCAGAAAACTCCCAAATCCCCCATGCCAGAATTCCCCAATAGAATAACTCGAATAGATTCACTAATTGTAAAGGATAGGCCAACCATTTATCTGTTGAAATATAGTCCCGATAATTAAGGAGAGAAATAGGATAGTAGGTTTGTAAGTTTTCTAATGTATAATCTGTTTCTATCCAGTAAAAATTGATAAACTTATAAAATCCAGCAGTAATAAATACAACTTCTGCCATGAGAGAGAGGAAAACAAAATCTGAATATTTTATATCTTCTAAACCGGGTAAGTCAAGAAGTTTTATGAAATTAAGACAGAAGGCCACTAATAGAACTTTAATACCAATAAATATAGGTATTGTTACATAGCTTACCCACCACCATTTTCTTTGACTTTCCATATAACTTTGTACAACTTCGCTAGGGTAATCTTTTGATAGAAAATCAAGTATTTTTGAACTGGTTGTAATGAAATTTCTGTCTAAATAGCTAAGCAAAAAATAGCACAAGACAATACCTACGAAAAATATAAAGTTTTTCATAATTAAAACAATGTAAGATTGAAAATAAATTTTTACTTAAGACAAAAGCTAAAACTTACTATAGAATTATAAAATATTATAAATTAAAATTTAATAGTATTATTTTATAGATACTGAATAACATATGTTTTCTTCAACAAATTCTATAACTGTTGAGGGATTTTTAATTGAAAGTTTGATATTAGAAATTTATTTTCTTTTTAGCAAATTGAACATATAAGTTATAAACTTATGTGTCTCAAAACCTGTCTCTTTCAATTTTGGAAATGAAATTAAGAATACAGGGAAAGATAACTGCTAGAATCATAAAATAAGAAGCATCACTTTTTTTGTGGAGTATTTCTGAAAAAAGCAAATATTCCACAAGAAAAAAGATTGCATGGAATACAATATATAAGATTTTTATTTTTAATAAAAACTAATTTTATTATAAAATCCCTGACATGAGCTTTCGCTGTTAATGGTGAGATTATGATCAATAACTTCCATATATCTTGTTAAAAATAACAGTAACAAAATAAATACAAGCACTATGATATTTTGGAGAAGAGAGGTTTTTAAACCTCTCTTCAAAATTTAATAATTATCCAACGCAACTGTTTACTGCGCTTGAACCAAATACTATATACATATCATATATTAGTACTGGATTTAAGGTTGCCATTACAGCGCCAACATACCAGCACTTAATACCACCGTTAATATTTTCTAAATTTTTGATGCTAAGTTTTTTCATTTTTTTTTAATTGTAATATTAAATATGAAAGAAGTACACACGTAAAGCCCATTAATCCAACACTCTCATTCACTGTAAGGAAATGTGAAAATTTACTATCAATCAATAAAAACAATATCAATATTATAGATATGTAAGCTATGGTAATAGGGTTTTTTATCATTTTTATGTTTTTTATATGTTATAAACAATCTGCGTCAACAACACTTAGGAAAGCCGCAGCAGCACCAATTGACCCAGCTAAAGCACCAACTCCTGCCGCTAATATACTTTTTACTCCATTTCTAAAGCAATGATTTGCACCACCTTGAAGATTTTCCATTTGTGAAACATTTAATTTTTTCATTTTGTTTAATATTTTAAATTTAATAAAACTAATTTTGTCATACAATCCCTGACATGGGCTTTTTTGCTGATCAGCATTTTTATTTACATTTTATTGTACTATACACATACAAAAAAATAAATCTTTGTGTTTTATCTGAAGCAAACTTAGAGAAGAGGAGGATATGAAAAAAGTAAATGAACTCTAAATTTGTAAATTTAAGGTTATGTATTTATAAAAATAAGATGTTTAAAGTATTGAATATTAGTTAGTTATTTGTATTTTTTTGAAACTATTTGCTTCTCAATTTCTTTAATGTATATAGAAAGAGTGGTGCCTGTCTTTTTCTTAAAGGCCAAAGAAAAAGACTGCTCATTATTATATCCTAATTCTTCTGCGACAGCCACTACTTTGTATGAACGAAACTTTTTATCTTTTATCAGTCTGTTTAGTACATAATCTATACGAAGGTCATTGAGATAAGCTGCAAAATTCTTTCCTTTTTGAGTATTGATCACCTCTGATAAATAAGTAGTATTTGTTTTTATACTTTTTGCTAAACTGGCTGATGTAATACCTTTCTTTAAAAAAAACTCTTTGGTTTCAAAATTTTCTAATTCTTTTAAAATGAATTGAGTTACCTCTTCCGAAATCGTTTTATTTGTTTTATCCTCTATATTAATTTCTTTAATATTTTGAAGCTGTTCCGGAACTAATACTGCTTTTGGAGTTTCAAGATTTTTCCTCTCAATCGAATTGATTAAATCCTGTGCAATTTTTCGATGCTGTTTTTCGGTATTTTTAGATTTATAATAAAAAAAGGAAAGTAATAAAAGAGCTGTTAATAGAATACCAATAGAAGAGAATAGAATTATTTTTCGGTTTTCTAAATCATTGATAATATTTTCTTTTTCTTGTAAAAGAATGGGAGTATCATACTTTTTGGGTAGCTCTGTGGATAAATATTGGAACTGCTCATCTAACTTTATATCTATTTTTAAAAAACGTTCAATATAATAAAGTTGCTTTTCTTTATCATTTTTTTCTTTATAATAGTCTATAAGATAAGTATAAACTTCTCGAAGTTCGGGGAAAGTATTATTTGTTTTTTGTACATTAGAGTCTAGCTCTGTAAAACTTTGAATTGCTTTGTCTTTCTTATATAATCCGATATAAGCTTTGCCTAAAACAAATAAGGTATAGTTGATATTTAAATCAGTAATATCTGTTGAAAAGTATTTTTTACAAAGCAGTAGTTCATCCACTGCTTTTTTGTAATTTTCTTTTTTAATATTATAAAAGCCTGATAAGGATAAATATTTATAATAGTTATATTTATCTTTATTTTTCAAAGAAGATTGAATGCCTCCTTTAATTAATACTTTTGCAGAATCTAGTTTGTTAAGCATAATATAAGCATCAATTAAATTCTGTTGTATCTGATCACGTTCGATATTATGTAAAGAATTAGCATTATACAAATAATGTCTAAAGATTTTTGTGGCTTCCTTATACTTGCCAATATAGTTTTGTAAAAAAGCAATATTAAGTTCTGTAAAGGCAATTTGTCTTTCGTTTTTATTTTCTTTAGCATATCTTAGTGCTAAAATGTAGTTATCAAGTGATTGCTTTAAATAGTCAAATTTAAAGTATAGGTTGCCACGTAATAAATAAATTTTTGCAGGATATACTTTTTTGTCTAATTTTTTTGAATAGATCTTTACACTGTCAATGTATTTTAAAGCATCGGTAAAGGGTACATCAAATTGCATTAACATATATCCCTCCGCTATTTGACTTTCATTTTTTTCATTTTTTGCTTTTTGAAGAAAATATTTAGCGATGATTTTGGATTCATGGGTTTTATCTCTATAGTAATAATCATCAAATTTAACTTTGAGATCTAAGAAATTATATTCTTTTAAAGAATCATTTTTGAATGTTTTTTGTGCATAAATCAAATTACTTAACATTAATAGGATAGGAAATATTAATTTCATCATTTTGTATATAGGGTGCTAATTTACATTTTATTAATCAAAAATCTATTCAGTTTAAATTTGATGTTATTTTTTATAAGTTGTTGATATTTAGTGTGTTTTTTTTGTTTTTTTTAATATTGTAAATTTATAAATCTATATATCATTTTTATTGTCAGGTTGCAAAATATGCTTTTATTTGCATCTCAATTCAAATAAACTACAAATGAAAAAACAATTCAAAAAAGAAAAAAAATTATCTTTAAACAAAATACGCTTGGTGAAAATTAGTGGTATGAAAACAATTAATGGAGGAAATGCCATGTTATTTGATGGAAATGATGAACCCATTACTAAACCTAGAACACAGGGAGGAGGACTGTAACAAATTTTATTTGTAAAATGAAAATTAAAATATTTATCACTGCACTTTTTTCAATAGCCTTTTTAGATGCTCAAAAAACCAACTTTGCATCATCTAAAACTGTTACTGACAATTATTTTGGTACCAATATAGTAGATGAATATAGAAATTTGGAAAATTTAGAAGATCCGCAGACAATCAATTGGATGAAATCTCAGACAGCTTACACAAACTCTGCTTTAGACTTAATTCCAAATAAAAATTATTATTTAGAAAAAAGGATAGAATTTGATAAAAGACAAGGGTATTCTGTATCTGACTTGAAAATTACGAACAGTGATAAATACTTTTATTTGAAGAAAAATGGCGATGGAAAAGTAGCCAAATTATATTATAGGAATGGTTTTTTAGGTAAAGAAGAATTACTTTATGATCCTTTTAATTATAAAAAAAATGAACCCAATCATGATTTTGTTATTAATTATATAAATCCAAGCTGGGATGGAAATAAAATTGCAATATCAATGGCTGAGAAAGGGAATGAACTGGGGGAAGTGATTATTATGGACGTGAAAACTAAACAGGTTTATTCTGAAGTCATTACTAATATTGAACCTGTAAGTTCCGGAGGGGTTAAATGGCTGGATGATAACAGTGGGTTTATCTATCTTTATTATCCTACATCTAATCCTAAATCTCAAGATTTTTATAAAAATTCTCAGACTGTTTTATATAAAATTGGTACAGATCCAAAAAAAATCAATGATGTCTTTTCTCGAAAGAATAATCCTGATCTGAATATTGCTGAAAATCAGTTTCCTATAATCCTGGATTTTGAAAAGAATGATGAATATTATATAGGAATGGTTGTGGATTATGATTACTATAGGAAAACCTTTATCATCAAGAAAAAAGATTTGTTAGCTGGCAAAAGAAACTGGAAATTATTCTCTGACGGAAGCGATAAAGCAAAAAATTTAGAATTACATAAAAAAGATGAGGTTGTTTTTCTATCAGGTTATGGATCATCTTCTAATAAACTGTGTAAGACTAATATTAATACTCCGGATTTCAAAAATGCTGAGATTTTAGTTCCCGAAAAAAAAGATGAGTTTATTAAAAGTTATAGAATTACAAAAGATGGGATCTATTATACTACGACCAAAAATGGAGTAGAGGCAAAATTGTATTTATATAAGGATGGAAAAGATATTCTTATTAAGCCCCCATATCCATCTGGAAATATTCGTTTAGAATGTAAAGGAGAGAACTATTCTGATTTTTGGATAACATGTTCCGGCTGGGCCAATGATGAACAACGTTTTAGATATGATATAAAAACAAATACTCTTAAACCAGAAAACCTTGTTGCTATTGTAGAATATCCTGAATTTGAAGATATAACAGTAAAAGAAATAACCATAAAAGCAAGAGATGGAGAAGAAATTCCATTATCCTTAATTTATAACAAGAATTTAGTTAAAAATGGTAAATCTCCATTATTAATAGAAGCTTATGGCTCTTATGGGATAACTGATAGCCCTATTTTTGCCAAAACTTATTTATTATGGGCAACTCAGGGAGCGATAATGGCTATAGCCCATGTAAGAGGAGGAGGAGAAAAAGGAGAAAAATGGCGTTTAGGAGGCTATAAAGAAACCAAACCCAATACCTGGAAAGATTTAATAGATTGTACAGAGTATTTGATAAATGAGAAATATACTTCCAAAGATAAAGTTGCAATATGGGGAGTAAGTGCAGGAGGAATTACAATAGGTAGAGCTATGACTGAAAGACCTGATTTATTTAAGGCTGTCATTGCAGAGGTTGGTGTTATGAATCCTATTAGGGATGAAGCAACACCTAATGCTCAACCAAAAGAATTTGGAACAATAAAAGATCCAAAAGAATTTAAAGCCTTATTAGAAATGGACTCTTACCAACATCTTAAAAAGGGAGTTAAATATCCTGCAACATTTATAACAGGAGGAATGAACGATCAAAGAGTAACTGTATGGGAACCTGTAAAATTTGCAGCTAAATTAATGGCTAATGACTCTTCAGCTAATCCAATACTATTAAAAATAGACTTTGAGGGTGGTCATTCTGGTAATGTTCCTATAACACAACGATATGCTAACTTAGGGGATATGTTTACTTTTGCATTATGGCAATTAGGGCATCCTGATTACCAACCAAAAGGGAATAACTCAAAGTAGTTTTTTTAATATAAAAAATAAAAATACAATTCATACTAAAAATATTATAGCCGGATGAGTACATGCTGTACCTATTATTTTTTTTGTGGGAGTGGGATTGGAAAATTTCAGTTTAGAGACTTCAATATTTTCAATTATGAAACTGACAAATCTCAGACGAGGTTGGATATACATTTTCTTGTTTTTGGTAGCTATAATTATGGCCGCAAATATAAATACTAAAAACAGCTTATAAAAAAAGAGACCACCCAAAGGCAGTCTCTTTATATATTAAATCAAAAATGATTATCCGATCTCAATACCGTTTTCAACATTGCTGTCATCCGGTGTTACGAAAGATAGTTTCCCATCTGGTTTAGTTGTTAATAACAACATTCCCTGAGATTCAATTCCTCTGATTTTTCTTGGAGCAAGGTTCAATAAAATCATCACCTGCTTACCAATAAGTTCTTCAGGAGTAAAGCTTTCTGCAATTCCTGAAACCACAGTTCTTACATCTACACCTGTATCTACAGTCAGTTTTAGTAATTTGTCTGCTTTTTCTACTTTTTCAGCTTCCAGAATAGTAGCTGTTCTAAGATCTATTTTAGTAAAATCATCAAAAGTAATCTCCTCTTTCATTGGTTTTGCGTTAGGGTTTGTTTTTTTATTGTTTTGTTTAGTGTCTTCAAGCTTTTGAATCTGAGCTTCAATTACATTATCTTCAATTTTTGAGAAAAGAAGAGAAGCTTCATTGATTTTGTGACCTGTTTCAATTAAAACAGATTGAGTTTCAACATCACTCCAGCTTTTCTTTTCAACATTGAACATATTCAATAACTTTTCAGAGCTGAAAGGCATAAACGGTTCACACAACTGAGCCAAAGCCACTGCAATTTGTGCTCCTACAAATAAGGATTGTGCTGCTTTCTCAGGACTATCCTTAATGGTCTTCCAAGGCTCTTCTGTCTGAAGATACTGGTTTCCGAATCTTGCAAGGTTCATTAATGCAGATAATGCGTTTCTGAACTCGTAGTTGTCTAAGAATCCTGAAATTTCTTTTGCTGCTTTATTTATTTCTTTTAATTCCGGACTGTTTACATCTCCCTGAGGAATAACACCATCATAATATTTATGAACAAGAACTGCCACTCTATTGATGAAGTTTCCGAAGATTCCTACCAACTCAGAATTATTTTTCGTTTGGAAATCTTTCCATGTGAAGTTGTTGTCTTTAGTTTCAGGAGCTGATGAAAGAAGTGCATATCTTAAAACATCTTGTTGGCCAGGGAATTCTTCCACATATTCGTGCGCCCAAACTGCCCAGTTTCTTGAAGTTGAGATTTTGTCATTCTCAAGGTTTAGGAATTCAAAAGCAGGAACATTTTTAGGCATAATATAGTCTCCATGTGCCTTCATCATAGCAGGGAAGATAATACAGTGGAATACAATATTATCCTTACCAATGAAGTGTACAAGGTCACTGCTTTCACTTTGCCAGTAATCTTTCCAGTCTTTTCCGTTTTTCTCCGCCCATTCTTTAGTGAATGAAATATATCCGATAGGAGCATCAAACCAAACATAAAGAACTTTCCCCTCTGCATTCGGAAGTGGAACCGGAACACCCCAGTTCAGGTCTCTTGTCATAGCACGAGGCTTCAAACCATCGTTCAGCCAAGATTTTACCTGTCCGTAAACATTCGGCTTCCAGTCGTCTTTATGACCCTCAATGATCCATTCATTTAAGAAATCTTCATATTCATTTAAAGGAAGGTACCAGTTCTTAGTTTCCTTAAGGATAGGAACATTTCCGCTTAGCATTGATTTCGGGTTGATCAATTCTGATGGAGAAAGGGTAGAACCACATTTCTCACACTGATCACCATAAGCATTCTCGTTGCCACAATTCGGGCAGGTTCCTACAATATATCGGTCTGCAAGGAATTCTCCCGCCTGTTCATCAAAATACTGCTCAGAAATCTCTTCTGTAAATTTTCCTTTTTCATATAAAACCTTGAAGAAATCCTGACTGGTCTCATAATGATTTTGGGAAGTTGTTCTAGAATATTCATCGAATGAAATTCCAAGATCAGAAAAAGATTTTTTAATGATCCCGTGATATTTATCAACAATATCTTGAGGAGTAACTCCCTCTTTTTTAGCTCTTATGGTAATAGGAATACCGTGTTCATCCGAACCACAGATAAACGCTACATCCTTTCCTAATCTTCTTTGAAATCTTGCGTAAACATCCGCAGGAATATAGACACCTGCCAAATGCCCTATATGAACCGGTCCGTTTGCATAAGGCAAAGCTGCCGTAATCATCTTTCTGTTTGACATTTATAGTAAAGTTTTGACTGCAAAGATAAGGATTATCTCTTTAATACCGCTCTTTGAGGAGTTATTATGAACAATCTTCCTGTTTTTCAGCTTTGAATATGAATTTAAGTTAAACAAATGTTTAACTTATTATGAACTTAAAACAAATATTATGTATTGCATAGCATCGTGTAAGCTATTGATGGATAAAAAACTAACTAAAATGCGTTTCGTAATATACATAATTTTATCTTAAATTATATTAAAATTATGATAATTCTAATTTTTTTTTAAATTGCAACGCTGGCCAAGGGCTAGAAACAAGACTGAAAACGAAACTATAAAAATAAGATTGTGAAGAATTTTACAACGGTATTAAAAATAGCGCCTGCTTTTTTACTGGCAAGTACAGTAATGCACGCGCAGACTAAGGACTCTATTCCTCAAGAGAAAAAGATAGAGGAAGTTGTACTGATTGGGTATGGTAAGCAGAAGAAAACTGACCTTACGGGATCTATTACAGCTTTGACCACCGCAGATTTTAACAAAGGCGCTGTAACTACCGCCGAGGGGCTAATCAACGGTAGATCCTCGGGATTGGTAATTACTCAGTCTGGTACACCAGGAAATGAGGCGACGATTAGAATTCGAGGAGGTTCTTCTTTAAATGCAAGTAATGATCCATTATTAGTAGTAGATGGCTTGCCTTTAGATGGAGTTTCTTTATCAACAATTAACCCGAATGATATTGAATCATTTTCTATTTTGAAAGATGCAGCTTCTACAGCAATTTATGGTTCACGAGGATCTAATGGGGTAATTTTAATTACGACAAAAAAAGGAAGTAAAAGACTCCGAGTATCTTTAAATACATTCACTACGGTTAATACGTTAGCCAAAAAAGTTAAAATGTACTCGGGAGATGAATTCCGAGCGATCATTAATCAGTTTGCACCTGAAAAGGCGGGTAAATTGGGCACGGCGAATACGGATTGGCAGAATGAAATATTTAGAACTTCCGTGACTTCTGATATCAATGCTTCCGTGTCGGGTAGTTTATTTGGTAAAGTACCTGCTCGTTTTTCTGTAGATAATATGGATAACTCGGGACTATTGATAACGTCCAGATACAGAAGAACAACAGCAAATATTTCATTAAGTCCAAGCTTTTTCGATGATCATTTAAAATTTAATATTACTGGTACCTATTCTTATACGTTTCAGAATAAGGCTAATGAAGATGCTATAAAAAATGCTCTTTCATATGATCCTACAAAATCTGTATATGATTCAGGCTCTCCATTTGACGGTTATACGGAATGGACTAGATATGATAATGAAAATGGACAGCAGGTATTGAAAGCATATGGTGTTTCAAACCCTGTGAGTATGCTTAGAAACAAGCATGATGTTCAAAATTTCAAAAGATTTTTTGGAAATATCAGTATGGACTATAAATTCCATTTCCTTCCTGAATTAAGATTAATTGTAAATGCAGGTTTGGATAGTAAAGAACTAGACGGACATGTGGTTACCAATAAATACTCAAGAAACGGATATTATTCTGTGAAAAATGTTTTTGGTTTCTATGGAGAAGATTCTTATTCTGATGAAAACATCCTAAACAAAAATGCAAATGCCCAGTTTAACTATACCAAGACTTTTGGTAAGTTTAATTTAGAGGCAATGGCAGGATATGAATATCAAAATTATCATAAAGTAAGTTCAGCATCAGGAAACACCTTGCTTTATACTTTAGATCCAACCAACAATTTTTATAATCCAGACTCTAAACCTGATGTAAATCTACAGGCGTTCTTTGGAAGATTGAATTTAGGTTTTGCGAATAAATACTTACTTACTATTAATTATAGAAAGGATGGATCATCCAGATTCAGTAAAGATAACAGATGGGGTGATTTTGGAGGAGTTGCAGCTGCTTGGAAAATTTCTGAAGAGGATTTCTTAAAAGGAAATAGTAGCATTTCAGATTTAAAACTAAGAGCGAGTGTTGGGAAGACAGGCCAACAAGATATTGGAATTTACAGGTATGACTACTTCAAAACTTATAATGTTTCGTCAACGCTTTATTACCAATTTGGAAACCAGTTTTATGAAATTGCAAAAGCAAATGGATATAACCAAAACTTAAAGTGGGAAGAAAGTTTAAAATATAACGTAGGGCTAGACTTTGGATTGCTAAATAACAGAATTAAAGGTACTTTGGACTTTTATCTTGCGGATACAAAAGACCTTTTGTCAATTGTGCCTGAGGGACCTCTTGAAAACCTGAGAATTATTGGCCCTAAAAATATTGGTAAACTTCAGTCCAAAGGAATTGACCTTGGGTTGGATATAAAGGCAATACAAAAAGAGAACTTTACATTGAACTTCAACTATAATCTTTCATATAATAAAATTAACATTCAACAGCTTGAAGTTAATGGAATTGACAGAGGAGGAGTTGGTTTAGGTGGATTTGTACAGACCTTTAGAGAAGGATATTCTCCATATGCATTTTGGGTGTATCAACAAGTATATGATAAAAGCGGGATGCCTGTAGAGGGAGCTTATGTGGACAGAAATGGTGATGGGGTAATTACTTCTGCCGATAAATACAATTATAAAAAACCTCAGGCAGATGTTACAATGGGACTAATGACCAATGCAACATTAGGAAAAAACTGGGATTTCTCAATGGCTTGGAGAGCAAGTATTGGAAACTATGTATATGACCAGATCTCTGCAGACAGAGCACACTTGGGGAATATTAATAATACAGTAGATAATACAATTAACAATGCACCTGTAGACTTCAATTCAACACATTTTATATCAGCCAATAAAATGTCGGATTACTATCTTAAAAATGGAAGTTTCCTGAAGCTTGATAACGTTACGGTAGGATATACGTTCAATAAATTCATTGGAGAGAATGCTTCTCTGAGAATGTATGTTGCAGCGCAGAATGTTTTGGTTATTACCAAATACAAAAACCTAGATCCTGAAATATTTAATAATGGAATCGATAATTCGATTTATCCAAGAGCAAGGATGTTCACTTTAGGTGTTAGTGCTAACTTTTAATCCGTTTTAACAATGAAATTTAATAAGATAAAAATATTCAAATTAAGAAATTTAGCCATTGCAGGTATTTTTCTTTTTAGTACATCGTCATGTTTAAATGATCTTGATGTGAAAGTTAATGATGATGAATTATATACATCAGAGCAATTTTATGCTAACCCCGCTTCTTATAAGCAGTTTTTGGCAAAAATATATGCTGGACTTGCAGTAACGGGTCAAAAAGCAGGAAATGGAGATTCTGACCTTGGTGCTGAAGATGATGGAGGTCCAAATGAAGGTTTTTCGCAGTATCTTAGAGGATATTGGCAATTACAAGAGCTGACTACTGATGAAGCTCTGATCGCTTGGGGAGAAAGTGATAATCCAACAATCAGAGATCTGAATTTCAATACATGGAATGCAGATAATATTTTTAATGAAGCTTTTTTTGCAAGAGTTTTCTTTCAGATAGGATTGGTTAACGAGTATTTAAGAGAAACAACTGATGAGAAACTTGCCTCAAGAGGAGTTGCAGAAGATTTAAAAGCACAAATCAAAACTTTCAGAGCAGAAGCTAGATTTTTAAGAGCTTTATCTTTTTATCACGCTATTGATATTTATGGAAAAATGCCATTTATCACAGAAAATGATCCTTTAGGAACAAAGCCGGTAATGCAGTCCAGAGAATTTATGTTCAATTATGTGATTAGTGAGCTGAATGCCATTGAAGGAGAACTTCCTGCACCTAGAATGAATGAATATGGAAGAGCTGATAAAGCAGCTATATGGATGCTAAAAGCAAAGCTATACCTTAACGCTAAAGTTTATACAGGTGCTGATAAAAGTACTGAAGCCCTTGCAGAAGTTGAAAAAGTAATTGGTTCAAGCTATAAAGTGGCACAAATTCCTTTTAACAATTTATTTAAAGCAGATAATAATAGTAATGGAGCTCAGGAAGAAATTATTTTTCCGATAGCTTTTGATGGAATCAGAACAAGAACTTACGGAGGCACTACATTCCTTGTTCATGCAAACTGTACCAATGAAGTAGGAGTAACTTTAGGTATTGATTTTGGATGGCAGGGATATAGAGTGAGACAAGAATTTATGGAATCAGTAGGCAATACAGACCCAAGGGTGATGAAAGTTGCTGGAAATACTGATCCTGCTGCTATTTCAGATTATTTAAAATTTGACCAAGGTACAAAGCTTATTAAATTTTCTAATAAGACTTCAACAGGATCCAATGGAAGTGATGCAAATTTTGTAGATGCAGATTTCCCTTTATTTAGAATGGCGGATGCTTATTTAATGTATGCTGAACTTGCTGTAGTAAATGGAAAAGGAAGTATAGCTTCTGCTTTAAACTACATCAATATACTAAGAACCAGAGCTGGAGCTCCTATTGTAATGCAGTCTGCTTTAACTCCGGATTTTATATTGAATGAAAGAGGAAGAGAGCTTTATTGGGAAGGCTACAGACGTCAGGATCTTATCCGTTTCGGAAAATTTACTTCTGGCTATACATGGCAGTGGAAAGGTGGAAGCATGAATGGATCAGATCTTACCAGCAATAAATTGCTTTTCCCTATTCCTAACAAGTATCTTAACCTAAACAGTAATCTTTCTCAGAATCCTGGATACTAATATAAAATAACAAACATGAAAAATTTCTTTAAAATATTTATAGCCCTTGTTATAGGAGTCTTTGTTATATCTTGTGAAAAAGATGAAGATCAGGCGGTTTTAGGAGAGGGTACCAACCCTTCCCTCGCAGCTGATGCGAAAGTATTGATATTGGATAAGGATCATGAAAATGATAAAGCCATAAAATTTGATTGGGTAAACCCAAAATTTAATATTCAGGTTGCTTTTAATAATGCATTTGAAATTGCTAAAGCAGGTACCAATTTTAAAGATGCAAAAAGTGTTGATGTAGTTGCTAAAGATCAGACTGTAACATATACCATTCGCGATTTTAACAAAATGATGTTAAGTGCTGGAATTTTACCCGGTGCAGCTAGTCAAATTGAAGTCAGAATGAGATCAAAAGTAGGAAATGTAACATTGTATTCTAATCCTGTTGCTATTACAGTAACACCATATTTGACAGAACTTCCATCTTTTTATCTTGTAGGGGAAGCTTCTGCTGTGGGTTGGAATGCATCAAGTGCACAGCTTCTTTATAAAAATGATAATTTCTCTACCATATACACTTATTTGGAAAATGGAAAAGCATTTAGATTTTTAGGACAACAGGATTGGAATCCTATAAATTATAGTTTAGATGTAGCGGAAATAAAGGCTGAAAATAGGTATTTTAAAACCTGGTCTCCTAACTTGGTGGCTGCACCGGCTGAAAATATTCAGTTCAATGGACCTACAGGGATGTATAAAATCGTTATTGATGCAGATGCTGCACAGAAATCAATTACAGTTTCTCCGTCCCCTCTTAATAATTGGAATCCGGCTAATTTATACATAGTTGGTACAGTTAATGGTTGGGATTCAGGTACAGCCATTCCGATGAGTAATTTAGGAAATGGAAAATTTGAGTACACAGTTGCTCTTCCGGCAGCTTCTGAATTTAAATTTCTAGGTCAGCAGAGCTGGGGAGAATTAGATTGGGGAAATATAACAGCTGATGGAAACACTGGGTATATTGGACCGAAAGGAAGCAATGGAAATATCAAATTTGATGGTACGGGAGGTGCCTATAAAATTACTGTAGATTTAAAACTAGGAGTCTACACAATAAAACCATTATAATACATTAAGTTTAATTATAAAAGCAAAGTGCTGCTTTACCGCAGCACTTTATCTATTTTTTTAAGTTAATAAATAGTCATTATGAAGAAAATTACAGTTGGAGCCCTTTTGCTCTCAATGATGTTAGGTGTGAAAGCACAATCTTTAAAATCGCCGGACGGTAAATTTGAAATGAACTTCCAATTGAAAGATGGAGTTCCTTTCTATAATCTGAAATACAACGGTGCGGTGGTAGTTGAAGATTCAAAATTGGGACTGAGATTATTTAAAGACACAGCCATAAAATTTGCTTCCGAAATCGCAAAGCCGGAAGATGCAAAATTCGATTTGAATAACGGTTTTGCTAAGGTAGATGAAAAAAGAGACTCCAAAAATGAGACCTGGCAGCCGATTCTTGGAGAAAAGAAAAATTATATCAATCACTACAACGAATTGGCACTTACGCTGAATCAGGCTTCTACAGACAGAAGTATTGTTGTGAAGTTCAGATTGTTCAATGATGGTCTTGGATTCAGATATGAATTTCCACAGCAGAAAAATCTTAATTATTTCGTAATCAGAGAAGAAGATTCTGAAATTGATTTTCCTACAGATATGAAAGCATGGTGGCTTGTGGCAGACTATGATTCTCAGGAATATCAATATCAGGAGTCAAAAGTTTCTGAAATTCCGGCAAAATGGGATAAAGCATTCGATGCCAATGCCTCTCAGAGTTTAGTGAAAAATGCAGTTCAGTCTCCTTTAATGCTTAAGAAAGAAGGAAAGGAACCTTTGTACATTAACGTTGCTGAAGCAGCAGTATTGGATTATCCGGCTTCTCATTTGGAAGTAGATGCGCAGAACTTCAAGTTTAAAACGCATTTAACAGCAGACAGACAAGGTGCAAAAGGATACATTCAGACTCCGTCAGTAACACCATGGAGAACCATTATCGTTGCTCCAAAGGCAGAACAGGTGATGGATTCAAAAATGATCTTTAACCTTAACGAACCTACAAAATATAAAGACACTTCTTACATTCACCCTACAAAATACATGGGAGTTTGGTGGGAAATGATCATCGGGAAATCTCAGTGGGCTTATTCTACAGAAGAAAACGTTCATATAGACAAAACTGACTTTGCCAAGTTAACTCCTAACGGAAAACATGCTGCGAATAACACTAAAGTTAAAGAATATATCGACTTTGCAGCAGAAAATGGATTCCAGGGGCTATTAATTGAAGGTTGGAACATCGGTTGGGAAGACTGGTTCGGGCATTCTAAAGAATTTGTTTTTGACTTCATTACTCCTTACCCGGATTTTGATATCAAAATGTTGAATGAATATGCACACTCCAAAGGAATTAAGCTCATCATGCACCACGAAACTTCAGGTTCTGCAACGAACTATGAAAGATGGGCAGACAAAGCTTTCCAGACCATGAACAAATACGGTTATGATGCTGTAAAAACAGGATATGTAGGAGATATAATTCCTAGAGGAGAGCATCATTATTCTCAATGGACAATCAACCACTATTATAGAATTGCTGAAAAAGCTAATGAATATAAAATCATGGTGAATTCTCACGAATCTGTGCGTCCTACAGGAGAAAGCCGTACGTATCCAAACTACATTTCTGCAGAAGCTGCCCGTGGAACAGAATATGAAGCATTTGGAGGTAACAAACCTGATCACCAAACAGTTCTTCCGTTTACAAGATGGATGGGAGGATCAATGGATTATACACCAGGAATTTTCCAAACTAAGCTAGATTACTATTTCCCTGGTGATACGCGTTTTGTGAAAACAACATTAGCGAAACAGCTTGCATTATACGTAACAATGTATATGCCTCTTCAGATGGCAGCAGACCTTCCTGAGAACTACAAAAAACATATGGATGCATTCCAGTTTATCAAGGATGTAGCAGCAGATTGGGATGATACAAAAATCTTATCTGCGGAGCCAGGTGACTATGTAATTACAGCAAGAAAAGCAAAAGGTACTGAAAACTGGTTTGTAGGAGGTATTACTGATGAGAACAAACGTGAATATACGGTAGATTTCTCATTCTTAGACAAAGGAAAGAAATATGAGGCAACAATCTATGAAGATGGAAAAGATGCTGATTATATTGATAATCCCCAAAGCTATAACATCTACAAAAAAGAGATTAACAGCAAATCAAAAATTAATTTTAAAATGGTAAGAAGTGGCGGATTCGCAATTTCTATTAAACCAGTAAAATAATTTTAAAAGCAATAATAAAATTGCCCCGATCATAATATTGATCGGGGCAATTTGTTTTTAAGTAGATAGGATAACTTTCTCTATAGATTTATTTATCGGAATATTCATATTTTGGTTCTGAAGTCAGTTCTTCTGCTACAATCGGAGCGTTCTTCATTGCCTTTTCTTTGTATTCCTTTTGATACTGTTTTACCGTCTTTCCGGTGCCATCATGCCTCCATCCCGGCGAGTAAAAGAGATATTGAATTCGATTTTTCAAAGAGAGCCCTGGCTGTCTGAGATCTTTTCCTATTCTTCGCCATTCATAAAACAGAACTGTTGCCGGATCCTTAGACTTCATTTTGGGATATATACCATATTTAACAGGAACTTCAGGATCTTCCTTTTCAAATGTTCCGAAGATTTTATCCCAGATAATCAATCCCATGCCCATATTACGGTCGAGATATTTGATATTACATGCGTGATGTACACGGTGGTGCGAGGGTGTTACTAAAAAATATTCCAGAAACCCCATGCTTTTAATAGATTGTGTATGTACAAAGGTACCATAGATCTGGATGGAAGAATAAGCTACCATGACATGCAATGGATGGAACCCAACAAGCGCTAACGGAGAAAAGAACAGATATCTGTACAAAGGCTGAAATACTGGGCTTCTGAAACCTGTGGTGATATTGAAATAATCAGAATTATGATGAGTAATGTGTACCGCCCAGAAAACACGGGAGTGATGGTCTACATAATGATGAACATAATAAGCAAAATCCTGGGCTAGAAATACCGCAATCCAATACCATATTCCAACTTCCCAATCGAAAATACGGTAATGATAAAAGAACATCATGACAAACATGGAAAATCCTTTCATGATAATATCCAGGCTATAGTTTAAAAGAGCAAAAAGAACATTAGTAGCCACATCTTTGGTCTCATAAAGCTTTTCCTTATTAAAATGGCTATAAGCCATCTCTATAAAAATAATAGCCGCAAATACAGGAATGGTCCAAGTATAAACAATATCCGGCCCATCGCTTTCAAAGATTTTACTAAAATCAAACATTTTTTCTGTAAAATTAAAAATTAAATAGATAAAAAGTGTTATTTTTAGATTAAATGTTCTTTTTACACAGCTTTTTTTTGAGATATCGATAATAACTATAGGCGTAATTGTGAAATATTATTATTTTCTTCAATAAATTTTAGTTTAGATATTCATTAATCAATAGATGTAGAATCCCTATGAATAAAAGAAAATTCTAACAATTATTTTGTAATAACTCTTAAATTTTTTTCGTAATTTGCTCCTAAGTTGTTCATTGTTAAATTGTTGTATGGATTCATGTAACGATCTGTTTTTCAATGTAATGAATGTTGTTTTTAATATAGCTTCATGATATACAACTGATTATTAAATTGAAGACGAAGACTAAGTTATGAGAAAAATATATATGTTTTTTGCCCTTTCAGCTGCTTCAATTGCTTTTTCACAATCAAAAGTATTGGAAAAAGTAGAGCCGGCTTTCTGGTGGAAAGGAATGAAAAATCCTGAACTTCAAATCCTTGTTTACGGAAAAGGGATTGCTAATAATGAAATCAGTCTGTCAGACGGAATTCAAATTAAAGATATTCAAAAGGTAGAAAATCCAAACTATGTTTTTATCACGGTTAATACCAATGAAATCAACGTACCGAAGTTTACAATTACTATTAAAAAAGATAAAAAAAATCTAGGCTCCTATACATATGAGTTGAAACAAAGGAACTTGGGGTCTGCAGACCGTGAATCCTATACTTCAAAGGATGTAATGTATCTGATTATGCCGGATCGTTTTGCCAATGGAGATGAAAAAAATGACTCTGTTCCAACTCTGACAGAAAAGGTTGATCGTAGTTTGCCTAACGGTAGACATGGCGGAGATTTGCGTGGGATCATGAATAACCTTGATTATATCCAAAATCTTGGAGCAACAGCTGTTTGGCTAACTCCTGTAAACGAGGATAATGAAAAAGTATATTCTTATCATGGGTATGCCCAAACAGATCTGTATAAAATTGATTCCCGCTACGGAACCAACGAAGATTACAAAAGCCTTTCCAAAGAATTAAATAAAAGAAATATGAAGCTGGTGATGGATTATGTAACCAATCACTGGGGTATTTCTCACTGGATGATCAAGGATCTTCCTACAAAAGACTGGATTCACTGGTTCAAAGAGGGAGAGAATGGTTTCAAAAGATCTAATTATAAAACATCAACACAGTTTGATACCAATGCCTCAGAAATTGATAAAAAATATGCGCTGGATGGATGGTTTGATTCTACAATGCCTGACATTAACCAAAAAAATCCTCTGGTTTTAAAATATTTAACTCAAAATGCAATCTGGTGGATAGAATATGCCGAATTGGGAGGCTTCCGTGTAGATACCTATCCTTACAATGATAAAGATGCAATGGCAAAATGGGCCAAGGCGATTACTGATGAATATCCTAAATTCAATATCGTAGGAGAATCATGGTTGTATACCGCAGGGCAAATTTCCGCATGGCAAAAGAATTCCAAAACAGGAGAAGCAGCGGGATATAACTCTAATCTACCATCTGTAATGGATTTTATGCTGTTTGGAGACATGCCTAAAGCTTTTAAAGAAAAACAAGATTGGGATACCGGTTTAATAAGGCTTTATGACTCCTTTAGCAGCGACTTCCTTTATCCGGATATTAATAATGTGATGGTATTCTTTGAAAATCATGACACTGAGAGATGGAATGAAATCTTCAATGCAGATCCAAACGTTTATAAAATGGGATTGACCTTAATTTCAACTGTTCGTGGAATTCCACAGATCTATTACGGATCGGAAATCGGAATGCGTGGTGATAAGAAAAAAGGTGGTGATGCAGATATTCGCAGAGACTTTCCGGGAGGTTGGAAATCAGATAAACAAAACGCATTCAATCCATCAGCACAAACTTCTGAGCAGAAAGAGTTTTATGAATTTACACAGAAATTACTGAACTGGAGAAAAGGTAAAGAAGTAATTCATACAGGGAAAACTAAAAATTTCGTTCCTAAAGATGGAGTCTTTACTTATTTCAGATATAATGATAAAGAAAGTGTAATGGTTGTTATCAACAATAATACAAAAGATCAAACGTTAGACTTAAAATATTTTGAAGAGTCATTAAAAGGGTTCTCCAAAGGAAAAGAGGTGATTTCAGGAAAAGAATTCATGTTACAAAATAATATAACAATTCCTGCGAAAACCTCATTAATCATTGAACTTGAAAAATAAATAATACCTATGAGAAAATTAATAACTGTCCATACATTCATTCTGTTTTTATTAGGATTTTCAATGCTTTCAGCACAATCAGGAAAGGCATTTGAAAAAGAAAAGTCAGAAATAGGTACAATGCTGGATGCCTTTAATGTAGCCGCTGCAAAAGCAGATTATACAACTTATTTCAATTATTTTGCTGACGAATCTACATTTATAGGAACTGATGCCACTGAAATCTGGAATAAAAAAGAATTCATGGTTTGGGCAAAACCTCATTTCGATAAAAAGAAAACCTGGAATTTTACCTCTCTTAAAAGAAATATCTATTTCAGTAAAGATGGAAAACTGGCTTGGTTTGATGAATTATTGGATACTCAAATGAAAATTTGCCGTGGTTCAGGTGTTGTAGAAAAAATTAATGGAAGCTGGAAAGTTAAACAATACGTTCTTTCTATGACCGTTCCGAATGATGTAGTAGATAAAGTTGTAGTTGAAAAAGCACCAATAGAAGATGTATTAATCCAAAAATTGAAGTCGTAATGGCAGTAATGGACGGGAGATATGCAGATGGTTCATCTGGGAAAAGAATAAAGCCTAATCTTTCCATGCTGCAAATCATTAATATGAGCATGGGATTTTTAGGAATTCAAATGGCGTTTGGACTACAGAACGGAAATGCAAGCCGTATTTTGGGTAATTTAGGAGCAGATGTTCATGAACTGTCTTGGTTCTGGCTGGTTGCTCCCATTACTGGTTTAATCGTTCAGCCTATTATCGGGCATATGGGAGATAATACCTGGAGCCCATTAGGAAGAAGGAAACCTTATTTCTTAATTGGTGCTGTTTTGTGTGCCATAGGATTGGTTTTACTTCCAAATGCAGCTTCTGTAACTCAGATGTTTGCTGCAAATGCCTTGTTATTAGCCGTCATTTTCCTTGCTATGATGGATGCGTCCGTAAATATTGCTATGGAACCTTTCAGAGCTTTGGTTGGAGATATGCTTCCGAAACATCAAGGAACAATAGGATTTTCAGTACAAACCATTTTGATCGGAATAGGAGCGGTACTAGGTTCTTATTTGCCGGATTGGTTGACAAAGCTTGGGATTTCTAATGAAGCACCCAAGGGGTTTGTTGCAGATAACGTAATTTATTCCTTTTATGTGGGAGCTGTACTGCTTATTATATCCATTCTGTATACAATCATGACGACCAGAGAATATTCTCCACAGGAATTTGCTGAGTTTGAAGACGGGAAAGAAACAGAACAAGAAAAATCAAAATTTTCAGATATATTCAAAGACTTTGCTTCCATTCCTGTTCAAATGAAAAAATTGGGAATTGTTCAATTCTTCTCATGGTTTGCATTATTTACCATGTGGGTGTTTACAACCAGTGCGCTGGCAACCCATCATATGGGACTTTCTCCTGAGGATACACACTCCAAAGCATTCAATGATGCAGGAGACTTAACAGGTAAACTCTTTGGAATGTATAATCTTTGGGCAATACCTTTTGCCTTTTTATTAACTCCCATAGCAAAGTGGATTGGTAAAAAGCAAACCCATGCTTTAGCCTTATTATGTGGTGGTTTGGGACTGATCTCTATGTATTTTATCAAGGATGTAAACAATCTATGGATTTCAATGATCGGACTGGGATTTGCCTGGGCAAGTATCCTGGCAATGCCTTATGCAATGCTTATTGAGGTAATTCCACAAAGAAAAATGGGTGTTTATATGGGGATATTCAATTTCTTTATTGTTATTCCGCAGATCATCAATGGTTTATTTGGAGGACCAATCGTAAGTGGTGTTTTTGGTAAGCAGGCAATGGATTATGTAGTGGTAGGAGGTGTTTGCATGCTGGTCGGAGCTTTAGTCACCATGATTTTCGTTACATCAGAAAATGAAACCCCTAAAGAAATTGAAGAGGAGATTAAACAGGTGCATTTTTAGTGAGAAATTAAAAATATTATAGCATCTATAAGATAAAAATAATAGAATTAATATTTAATAGGAGCGGGCTTTAGCCCGCTTTTGTATTTCAAGAAAAATCCATTGGCTTTAGCCAAAACATATTTATATTTATAATCTTCTGTAAAAAGGTTAAACCCCAATAGGTTAATTAAATTAGTATTTTTAATCACTTATTTAAATCAAAATAATAAAAGATGTCAGAGATTGAAGAACCGAATAAGTCCGATGACCTTGGATTTACCCAAGAAGAGTTGCTTGAATATGATAAACATGTGAATTTTTATTATACAAATATTATAAACTCACTAATTCTGTATACCTATAGTGTGGAACAATTAGATGAAATGGCTCCGGTTTTAATAGATCCATTAACGGAGCTATATGAAGAACTGGATTATGCATTTTTACCGGTTTTATTTGAAACAGTATTTAGAAACAAACTAATAGATGAGTCTCTTAAGTCCGAACTTTTAATTTTTAAACAGAAAGTGGATGATATCCCTGTGGAAATTTGGGATTGGGAGTTTCTGGATACCAATGAAATCTGGAAAAATATAAAGATTGATGCTGATGAACTACTAAATAAACTAAATATAGAAACACGAAATTATAATACGGATTATACCACTATACTTTATAAAAACAAATAAGAATTTCCCATTGAAATAGGATAATAATTTCTCTTAGATTTCGCAGATGTTTACAACTACCTTATATAATCTGCTCAATTCGCTCACTCTGTAAGAAAAAATACTATCCAACCTGAAATTTTATAAAAGATAAAATCCTTGTGTCTTAAAAGCATAAAGAATAAATCAATGGGGCCTTTGCGTAATCTAATTTATTAGCAATTTTATCCTTTCGAAAACCATTCGTTCCTTTCTTAACCTACATCAACTTTTTTTCATCATCACATCCCTTACATTTGTACTATAAATAATCACAGAAATGAAAACAGTATATCATAAAGCAGATTCAAGAGGCCATGCTAATCATGGTTGGTTAAACTCTTATCATACATTCAGTTTTGCAAACTATCAAAACAACGACAGAACGAACTTTGGTGTTTTAAGAGTATTGAACGACGATACCGTTTCTCAGGGAATGGGATTCGGAACACACCCACACAGAGATATGGAAATTATATCCATTCCTTTGGAGGGAGATTTGGAACACAAAGATTCAATGGGAACTGCTGCGGTAATCAAGAAAGGCGAAATTCAGGTGATGAGTGCCGGAACCGGAGTGATGCACAGTGAATACAATAAGAATAAAGATGAAGAAGTAAAATTTTTACAAATCTGGGTTTTTCCTAAAGAATTGAATGTTGAACCAAGATATGACCAGAAAAGCATCAAAGAAGGAGAAAAAATTAATGGATTCCAACAGATTTTATCTCCAAATAAAAATGATGATGGAGTTTGGATTCATCAGGATGCCTGGTTCAATTTGGCTAACTTCAAAAAAGGAAATGGCAAAAACTATATGTTGAACAAAAAAGGAAACGGAGTCTATGCTTTTGTTTTAAAAGGAAGTGCAAAAGTAGGAGATCGTGTCCTTAATGAAAGAGACGGTTTGGGAATCTGGGATACACAAAGTTTTAATATTGAAGCGGTAGAAGACACCGAAATATTATTAATGGAAGTCCCAATGGAATTGCCATCTTATCTTAAATAAAAAACTAAATTTGTATTCTTAAAAATTAAAAATAGTATCAAATCACGATTTACAGAATTCTTGTGAATGGTGGTTTGGTATAACTTAAAAATAAATACTACATATGAAAATTTTAGCAATAGCAGGAAGTAATTCAGACGTTTCAATGAATAAACAGCTGGTAGCCTATGCATCAACATTATTTGAAAATGCAGAAGTAGAAGTAGTGGATCTGAACCCTTTCGAAATGCCAATTTATAAACATGAAAGAGAATTAGCAGGTGGTGTGCCTCAGGAAGCTCATGACTTTGCTGCTAAGATCGATGGAGCAAACGTATTGCTGGTTGCTTTGGCAGAACATAACGGAACTTACTCTACGGCATTCAAAAATGTGTTCGACTGGGTGTCCAGAATCAAAGACAGAACAGTGTGGAATGAAGTGCCAATGCTATTGATGGCTACATCTCCGGGAGGTAGAGGTGGTGCAGGAGTTTTGGATGCAGCATCAAAGCGTTTCCCTTTCCACGGTGGAAATGTGGTAGAAACTTTCTCTCTTCCTTTCTTTAATGATAACTTTGATAAAGCTGAACAAAAAATTTCTAATGAAGAGAAAAACAGTGAATTAAAGGAAAAAATCAAGAAGATTGCGGCCATTGAAACTATCCTTGAAAAATAGAATTTGAATATTCATTTAAAATTACTATTTTTGCAAAAAGAAAAGAGATGAAAATTCAGACCTCCTATAAACAATGTTTTTCTCATAAAGGGAAAATTGTGGACTCTGAAATTCTGAGATAAAATAACGGCCGATAATCTGAAAAGATTGTCGGCTTTTTTGTTTTTTAAAATCGAGTATAAAAGTAATTGAAATATTAAAAGATAAGAAGACACAAGACGTCAGATGCAAGACAATTAATCATCTGAAATCTGAAATCTGAAATCTGAAATCTAAAAATCTAAGCAGACATGAGCAACACTTACAAATCAGCAGGAGTAGACAAAGAAGAAGGATACAAAACGGTTGACAAGATCAAAAAAGCGGTCGGTGAAACCCACAACTCCAATGTATTGAATCACTTGGGAAGTTTTGGTGCTTTCTATGAGATCGGAGGATATAAAAATCCGGTTCTTGTTTCAGGAACAGATGGAGTAGGAACAAAGCTGAAAGTAGCTTTGGATACTAAAAAATACGACTCTATTGGTGTAGATTGTTTCGCCATGTGTGCCAATGATATTCTTTGTCACGGTGCTAAGCCATTATTCTTTTTAGATTATTTAGCTTGTGGGAAACTTGATTCTGAAATTGCAGCTGAGATCGTTTTAGGAATGGTGAAAGCTTGTAAGGATAACAACTGTGCATTAATTGGTGGAGAAACTGCTGAAATGCCGGGAATGTACCAGCCAGGAGATTATGATGTTGCAGGGTTCTGTGTAGGAATCGTGGAAAAGGACCAAATCATTGATGGTTCCAACATTAAACCAGGTAACAAAATTATTGCATTACCAAGCTCAGGATTCCATTCAAATGGATTCTCTTTAGTAAGAAAAGTATTCCCGAACTTCGAAGAGGAGTTTGAAGGAAAACCTTTATATGAAACCCTTTTAGTTCCAACAAGATTATATTTCAAGGATATTCATAAAGTATTGGAAGAAGTAAAAGTAGGAGGGATTGCTCATATTACAGGTGGTGGACTTTACGAAAACGTTCCAAGAATCATCCCTGAAGGGCTTTGTGCTTCTATCGACGGTTCAAAAATCAGAATTCCAAGTGTAATGCTTGAACTGGAAAAAAGAGGTGGAGTTACTCGTGAAGAAATGTTCGGAACATTCAATATGGGTGTTGGGATGATCATCGTAGTAGATGTTGAGCATGCTGAAAAAGTATTACACCTTTTAGATGATGCTTACGAAATTGGTGAGATCACAGAAAGAGCAGAGAAAATTAATTTATCACTATAAATAAATGTATGAACGTAAAAAGTATTTCTGATTTTAAGTCATAAATACATTAATACTTTTTACATTTTACAAGAATATGAAGAACATCGTTGTACTCGTATCCGGTTCCGGAACCAATCTGCAAAGAATCATTGATACCATTGAAGCTGGAGAAATCCAGAATGCAAAAGTAACTTTGGTAATTGCCGACAGAGAATGTTTCGGATTGGAAAGAGCAAAGAATCATAATATAGAAAATATACTCATCCCAAGAGGAAAGAACTTCAGCAGCGAATTGGCTAAGGCAATCCCACAAGATACAGATCTAATCGTATTGGCAGGATTCTTATCCATCTTAAAATCTGAGTTCTGTGAGAACTGGAATGGTAAAATAATCAATATTCATCCCGCATTGCTTCCGAAGTTCGGAGGAAAAGGAATGTGGGGAATGAACGTTCATAATGCAGTAATTGAAGCTAAAGAAGTAGAGAGTGGGGCAACAGTGCATTTTGTAACACCGGGCATTGATGAGGGAGAAGCTATTCTTCAAAAATCTTTTGAAGTAACAGCGGATGATACTCCTGAAACACTAGCTCAGAAAGTTCATCAAATTGAATATGAAATATTTCCAATAGCGATCAATAAGGTCCTGGGAAATAAATAAATTTAACAATGTACTAATGTAACAACCAGTATTGATGATATTGTTACATTGCTAGACTGATACATTGTTAAATTAATAAAAAAAAATCTAAGTAAAATAAAAGTAAGTTCGGAGGTGAAAGACCCGGACACAGTTTGAAATAGCTGTAAAAAGTAAAAAATTGAAAGTAAAATGAGTAAAAAGAGAGTTTTAATCAGTGTTTCTGACAAGAGCGGATTAATTGAGTTCGCACAGTTTTTGGAAGCTCAGAACTATGAGTTGATCTCTACAGGAGGAACGTTCAAACATTTGAAAGACGCTGGCTTAAATCCCATTCAGATTGATGAGGTAACCAATTTCCCTGAAATGTTGGACGGAAGAGTGAAAACTCTACACCCAAAAGTTCACGGTGGATTGCTAGCTGTTCGTAACAACGAAGAGCACATGAAAACGGTTCAGGAGCACGGAATTGATCTGATTGACATGGTTATCGTAAATCTTTATCCTTTCTTCGAAAATGTAAATAAAAATATTTCATTACACGAGAAAGTAGAGTTTATCGATATCGGTGGTCCATCAATGCTTCGTTCTGCAGCTAAAAACTTTAACTCTGTAACGGTAATTACTGATGTAGAAGATTATACAACAGTAAAACTGGAAATGGAGCAAAACGGAGATACTTACATCGAAACCCGTAAAAAGCTTGCAGGAAAAGTATTCAACCTTACATCTGCTTATGATGCAGCTATTTCAAGAATGCTTTTAGATGAGGAATATCCTACCTATTTAAATGCTTCTTACAAAAAGGTTGCTGACCTAAGATATGGTGAAAACCCTCACCAGACAGCGGCTTACTATGCTTCTACTTTCGAGAATGGAGCAATGAAAGACTTTGAACAGCTTGGAGGTAAAGAACTTTCTTTCAACAATCTTCGTGATATGGACCTTTGCTGGAAAGTGGTAACGGAGTTCAAAGAAGAAATGGCTTGTTGTGCCGTAAAACATTCTACACCTTGTGGTGTTGCAATCGGTACTTCAGCATTGGAAACATACCAAAAAACATTCGAATGTGATCCGGTATCCATCTTTGGCGGAATTGTTGCTATGAACTATAAAATAGATGCAGCTACAGCTGAGGAATTGAACAAAACATTCCTTGAGATTGTAATGGCATCAGACTTCGATGAAGAAGCTCTTGAAGTTTTAAGAAAAAAGAAAAATCTGAGAATCATCAAAATTGTAAACCCTGTTTCAGACAAGCAGACATGGGTGAAAGTGGATGGTGGTATCTTGGTTCAGGATAACGATACTCATTTCTCTGATGATATTAAGGTGGTAACTGAAGTTCAGCCTACAGAAGAGCAGAAAAAAGCACTACTTTTCTCTCAGAGAGTTGTAAAATATGTGAAATCAAACGCTATTGTAGTTTCCAATGGGATTCAGGCTTTCGGAATCGGAGGTGGACAGGTAAACAGAATCTGGGCTACACAACAGGCTATTGAAAGAGCAAAAGAAAAATTCACAGGAGATTTAGTACTGGCTTCAGATGCGTTTTTCCCTTTCCGTGATGTAGTAGATTTCTGCGCTCAGGAAGGTATTAAGGCCATCATTCAGCCGGGTGGAAGTGTAAAAGATCAGGATAGTGTAGAAGCTGCAAATGAGCACGGTATCCCAATGATGTTTACAGGTGTTAGACACTTTTTCCACTAATTAAAATAGAATTAAAAAATAATTAGGGATTGTATTTTTAGCATTCAAAATTATATATTTGTAAAATAAGACTAGATAATAAATAAAGTATGAGAATATTAATCATAGGTGAAGGCGGTAGAGAATCTGCTTTAGCGGCAAAGCTTCAGAATGACTCAAGAATTTCTAAAATGTTTTTTGCTAACGGGAATGCTACTACCGATGTAATAGGGAAAAATGTTCATTTATCAGAAATCAAAGAACTTAGAGATTTCGCTATTAAAGAAAAGGTTGATCTTACGATTGTAGGTCCTGAAGCTCCACTAGTTGCGGGTTTAAAGGATGAGTTCAAAAAACACGATCTTAAAGTTTTCGGACCCACTCAAAAAGTGGCCAGCCTTGAAGGAAGTAAAGCTTTCTCTAAGAAATTTATGCAGACCTATGATATCAAAACAGCAAAAGCTGTAGTATTTGATTCATATAATGAGGCTAAAGAATATGTGCAGACACAGGAGTATCCTTTAGTAATCAAGGCAAGCGGTTTAGCAGGTGGAAAAGGTGTTGTTATTTGTGACACCCTTGAAGAAGCTGAAGCTACCATCCATGATTTCATGATCAGAAGAATCTATGGAGATGCTGGTATCCGTTTAGTTATCGAAGAATATTTACAAGGTTTTGAAGCATCTATCATCGCTTTTTCAAACGGTGAAAAACTATTCCCTTGTGTAGCTGCAAAAGATTATAAAAAAGCTGGAAACGGAGATACAGGACCAAACACAGGAGGTATGGGTTCAGTAGCGCCAAGTCCGGAATTTACTCAGGAGCACTATGCAGATTTCGAGAAAAATATCTTAGAACCAACCATTACAGGTCTTAAGGCTGAAGGCTTCGGATTTAAAGGAATCATCTTCTTCGGATTGATGGTAACTAAAAATGGAGCTTACCTTCTTGAATACAATATGAGATTCGGAGATCCTGAAACTCAGGTATTGATGGCTCTTATGGAAAATAATCTTCTGGATGTGATCCAAGACTGTATGGAAGGAAAAGACATTGAGCTTAAGTTTAAGGACGAAAAAGCAGTTTGTCTTGTAATGTGCTCAGGAGGATATCCTAGAAACATTGAAACAGGCTTTGCAATTACAGGTGAAGATAAAGTACATCACAGTAAACTATTATATGCAGGAGCTATCAGAAAAGGAGATAAAGTGGTTTCCAACGGTGGTAGAGTATTGAACATTGTAGCAACAGGAGCTACTTTCGAAGATGCCCGCAAGAAAGTTTACGAAGACGCAGGTCACGTACATTTCGATTACGGCTTCTACAGAGAAGACATCGGAAAGTTTTAATAAAAATCATGAAAAAAGATTTGGAGAAATTCCAAGTCTTTTTTTGTAACACAGTCAATATTAGAAATGAGGTGTCAGATACAAGATTACAGAGTTCAGCATAAAACCCTGAAATCTGAGGTCTAAATCTGATATCTTTAAAAAAAATCAGTTATAAAATGAACAACGGTATTATTATTTTAGATTTCGGATCCCAGTACAACCAACTTATCGGAAGAAGAATCCGTGAGATGGGTGTATATTCTGAAATCCTACCTTACAATACGCCTTTACAAGATATTTTAGCAAGACAGCCAAAAGGAATTATCCTTTCCGGTGGACCAAGTTCTGTGAATGCAGAAAATGCTCACCTGGTTGAAAAAGAATTATACGAGCAGGGAGTTCCTGTTTTAGGAATTTGCTACGGAATGCAGATGACAGCTCACCTTTTAGGCGGAAAAGTAGACAAGGGAGAAAAAGGAGAATATGGAAAGGCTAACCTTGAAATCATTAAAGAAAGCTCTTTATTAAAAGGGGTAACTCAAAACTCTGTTGTTTGGATGAGCCACTTCGATGAAGTAGGAGAATTACCTGCAGGTTTTGAATTAAACGCAAAATCAGGAGTAATTGCTTCCATTTCCAACGAAGATAAAAAAATATTCTGTGTTCAGTTCCACCCGGAAGTTTCTCACACAGAAGAAGGAGGGAAAATGCTTGAAAATTTTGTTTTTGGAATCTGTAACGCAGATAAAAACTGGAAACTAACTAATTATATTGAAAAAACAGTTGAAGAAATTCGTGAAAAAGTAGGAGACAATAAAGTGATCCTTGGTCTTTCCGGAGGTGTTGACTCTTCTGTAGCTGCGGTTTTGATTCACAAGGCTATTGGTGATCAGTTGACTTGTATCTTCGTAGATACAGGATTATTGAGAAAAAATGAAGGGAAAAAAGTAATGGACCAATATGGAGAGCACTTCCATATGAACATTAAAATGGTTGATGCTCAAGAAAGATTCCTTACGAAATTAGCGGGAGTAGATGATCCTGAAACAAAAAGAAAAATTATCGGAAACGAATTTATCCATGTTTTTGATGAAGAATCTCACAAAATTGAGGGAGCTAAATTCTTGGCACAAGGAACAATTTATCCTGACGTTATCGAAAGCCAGTCTGTAAACGGACCATCTGCAGTGATAAAGTCTCACCACAACGTTGGAGGACTTCCTGAAGATATGGACTTCGAATTATTAGAGCCATTAAGAGAACTTTTCAAGGATGAAGTAAGAAGAGTAGGAGAAGAATTAGGAATTCCTCATCACATGGTATACAGACACCCTTTCCCAGGTCCTGGACTTGGAATCAGAATATTGGGAGCTGTAGATGCTGAAAAAGTAAGAATCCTTCAAGAAGCTGATGATATCTTCATTGAAGAATTATACAAAAATGACCTTTACGAAAAAGTATCTCAGGCTTTCGTGGTATTGCTTCCTGTAAAATCTGTAGGAGTAATGGGTGACGAGAGAACTTATGAATACACAGCTGTAGTTCGTTCTGCTAATACAATCGACTTTATGACGGCAACGTGGAGCAGACTTCCTTACGAGTTCTTAGATACTGTTTCAAGCAGAATCATCAACGAAGTAAGAGGAATCAACAGAGTAGCTTATGATATTTCAAGCAAACCACCTGCAACGATTGAGTGGGAATAATTTTTGACTTGAATTTAAAATATAAATCCTGCCCATTTTTGGGTGGGATTTTTTGTTAAATGTTTTTATTATTTCTGAGAAAAACCTTTATTTAGCATAAATAATCATGGAAACACTAATCAGAATGGATAACCTTAATAATATATCCATCGGTATACAAATTATGTATGAGAAACACGTTAACATTCTTACTGCTTCTAACAGTAACCTCTATCTTTGCTCAATCTAAAAAGTTTATTATTGAAGAGTTAAATCTGCCAGATCCTACGCAGGCAATTTCCAACTCCAATTATAATAAGATCAAGCTTCAGGATGTAAGGCCTGATCCCGAAAATTTCGGGATAGTAATGAAAGGAGTATCCGATAGAAAAGCTAAGGTCAAATTCAGTCCGAGTTTTGAAGAGCAGCTCACCAAAATGTTTGATAAAGGAATTGATAAAAGCTCTGCAAAAGATCAGGAGCTATTTTTCCAGTTGAGAGATTTGAATTATCTGGAAGTAACCATTGACTTTACTCAGTACGGATATTTTGATTTTAAAGGATTGATCTTTGGAGGTAAGGGTAATCAGTACCAACTGATTAAAAAAATTGACACTACATTGGTTTTGTATAAAATGGATGTTACAAAAGAAATGGAAAAGCAGTCTTTGGACTATATCAAAAATTCGATATTCGAAAGCGTTTCTGCCAGTCCTATTGATAATAGGGTTTATACTTTAGAAGATATTAATAATTATGATAAAATAGCGAAATCACGACTACCTTTGTATACTAACCAAAAGCTTACAGATGGGATTTACCTAAATTATAAATCATTCAGTATGCAAACTCCTGATCAGCCAATTGATGAAATACAAATGGAGCAAGGAATGATTACCAAGGTAACTTATATGGATGATAAAGGAAAGAAGAAAAATGCAAAAAAAGATTCGTACGCTGTTGTTTACCAAGGAAGACCTTTTGTGCTTTATGCCGATGAGTTGTATCCAATGAGAAAAACACCGGAAGATTTTTATTTCATTTCAAAACTTCATGAGCTGCCAAATGGTAAAAGACAGTTTTCTGGAGGAATAACAGTACAATTGATTAGCGGAGTAGTAGGTGGAGTAATTGGGATTTTGATAAAAACGGGAAAAGCAAAACAATATGAATGCCGCTTGGACTATTTTAATGGCAAGTATGAGATCATTAGAGAGATCAGTTCACAGAAATAAGAAACTAAGTTTAAAATATAAATCCTGCCCATTTGGGGTGGGATTTTTTTATTGAAATAATTTGCTATATAAAACCTTATGATTTATTCACAAGCATTGTTGTGATCAATGAGTTTATTATGCTTAAAAGTAAATACTACAAAGCATTTGTCAGAATTTTTTTGAATCGAATCATGATTGCATATGGATTCTACATAGTAAGTAAAACTGGTAAAACCTCTATCCTCGTTAGTTTCGTTGGGCTTTCCAAATACCGTTTTGAATTTTTCAGTTGAACTATTTTCCAATGTATTTTCCAAAATAAGTTTCTCAGCCAATTCAAAGCTTCGCTTTCCCATACAGCCTAAAGAATCTTTCATCCAGATCAAGCTATCTTCTGATGGTTTTACTTCTTGCTTTTCTAATTTATTGCATCCTGTAAAAAATAAGATTATAATGAGAAATAAATTGAGTTTCATGGTTGTATTATGTGATGTTTTACTTATTAAAAAATAAATAACCAAATAGATCCATTGGTGTTGTTCAGGTTATTTTCACTAAATTTAAGTAAAATTACATCAAATGCAAATAGATACAAGAAACCTGACGCTTCAGGATTATAATGAATTGGCGGAAACAATGAAAAGGGCTTATCCACAGATGTCGGAATCCATTTGGTCCAAAAAAAGTATTGAAAAACTGACAAAAATGTTTCCCAATGGGCAAATCTGCATTACCGTAGACGGAAAACTAGCCGCCGTGGCACTTTCCATTATTGTTAATTATGATGAATTTGGAGACGATCATACGTATAGTGACATAACAGGAAATTATACATTTAATACTCATTTATCCACAGGGAATGTTTTATATGGAATAGAAGTCTTTGTAGATCCGGAATTCCGTGAACTTCGTCTCGGAAGAAGGTTGTATGATGCCCGAAAAGAACTTTGTGAATTATTAAACTTAAAATCGATTGTTCTTGGAGGGAGAATCCCGAATTATCACAAATACAGCCACGAACTTTCTCCAAGAGAATATATACGAAGAGTAAGAGATAAGGAGATTTATGATCCCGTTTTATCTTTTCAGCTTTCTAATAATTTTCTTCCGATCAGGGTTCTAAAAAAGTATCTCCCTGAAGATGAAGCTTCACATGAAAACGCTGTTCTTTTGCAGTGGAATAATATTTACTACAGCAAAAGTCCTAATACCATGCAGGATAGTATCATTCGTCTCGGTTTGGTACAGTGGCAAATGCGACATTTTAAAGATATAGAAGCATTTTATGAACAAGTGGAGTTCTTTGTGAATGTAATGGGAGACTACAAATCCGATTTTGTGCTTTTCCCGGAGCTGTTCAATACACCGTTGCTGGCTCCTTTCAACAAACTTTCAGAAAGAGATAGTATGATAGAACTGGCTAAACTTACTGAAGACATCAAAAAGAAAATTTCAGAATTGGCCATCAGTTATAATGTGAATATTATCTCCGGAAGCATGCCTGTTTTTGATCATGATAATAATGATTTGTATAACGTAAGCTATCTTCTGCACCGTGACGGACGTATAGATGAATATCGAAAAATTCACATTACTCCCAATGAAAAGAGGTATTACGGAATGAAAGGAGGGAATGAAATAAAGGTTTTTGATACGGATTGTGGTAAAATAGGTCTTGTTATATGCTATGATGTAGAATTCCCTGAGTTACCAAGGATTCTGGCAGATCAGGGTATGAAGATCCTATTCGTTCCTTACCTTACAGATACTCAAAACGCTTACATGAGGGTGCGCCATTGTGCTGCAGCAAGAGCAATAGAAAATGAATGCTATGTAGCAATCGCAGGTTGTGTAGGTAACCTTCCGAAAGTAAATAATATGGATATTCAGTTTGGACAGGCTGCAGTGTTTACACCATCAGATTTTGCGTTTCCATCCAATGCTGTTAAAGGAGAAGCTACTCCCAATACAGAGATGACATTAATTGTAGATGTAGATTTAAATTTATTAAAGGATCTCCATCACAATGGTTCCGTTCAGGTGATGAAGGATAGAAGAAAAGACCTTTATGAAACCTATCTTAAATAACAAAACAGAATGCATTTGCATTCTGTTTTTTTTACCTAAAATTTAATGGAGTATTTTATGAATACTGTGGGCAAACCACATCAGGACACATTAGCCAAGGGCAAGTTTGTCTTCCGTCAGTAGGGCAACATTCAGTTGTGCAGTTTTTGATTGGGTTAAGTGCCCCGCTTCCTGCAATACCTTTTAATTGTTCTCTTGAAAGTTTACTGTTACGTAGATTTTTCATAGTGTAATACTTTTATTGATTTGTTTTGATATTTGTACGCTGTAAATATAGAAAAATATATTAAATTTTATCACTAATGATTGAATTTTATCATTATGATTATTTTTTATTGTGTAATATACTGGTTATGTGTTTAATTTTTCAATGTATTCTTTAAAATCATTATATTTAATCATTAATAAAAAACTAAAAACTATGCAAAAAGGAATTGTAAAATGGTATAACGCTGAAAAAGGCTATGGCTTTATCACTCCGGAAGGAAGAGAGGATGCTATTTTTTGCCATCACTCAGCTATTGCTGATTCTTCAAAGTTTCTGTCAGAAGGGCAGGTTGTAGAATTTCGTATCGTAGAAGGTCCCAGAGGAGTTCAGGCAGAAAATGTGAGAATAGTAAACGGTAACTAAATAGGTTCAATTAAAAATCACTAAAATATAATATAAAAAAATGACAGGTATCGTTAAATGGTATAATGAATCAAAGGGATATGGATTTATTTCCCCCGATGATGGCAGCGTAGATATTTTTGTTCACTATTCTGCTTTAAAAGTGGTAGGAATAACAACTTTATCCGAAGGACAGAAAGTCTCATTTGAACTCGTTAGAGCAAAAACAGGGAAATTAGAAGCAAGTAATGTGAAATTATCGGAGTAAATCTTAAAGATTAATTATATGAAAAACGACCAGTGTTCTGGTCGTTTTTTAGTAAGTGTTTTTATAAAAATAGAGTTGGGAATGGTTTTTGGAGTAAATTGCACTTACTATTAATACATTATGTTTGACAAGCAGCAAAGAAAACTGAAGAGATCCGCCAGACTTATTTCCGTGCTAAGTAAATACGGTTTTAAAGACATGTTGGCGAGAATGAATGGAGGAAATAAGCAGGAAGAAACCTCAAATTCGGATGAGGTTATTTCAAAAGGTACCGTTTATGAAAGAATCAGACTCGCTCTTGAAGAGCTGGGTCCAACCTTTGTAAAGCTTGGTCAAACATTCAGTAATAGAGAAGATTTACTTCCTCCGGAGCTGATTCAAGAATTACAGAAACTACAGGATAAAGTAGAAATGGTAGACATGGATGTGGAAGAAGCCTTGGAAAGCGAATTCAATATCTCAGTGAAAGACCATTTTTTGGAAATTCAGAAAGAACCATTGGCTACAGCTTCTATTGCACAGGTTTATAAAGCCGTTTTACAGGATGGAAGTCCAGTAATCTTAAAATTGAGAAAACCAGATGTACAGTCTGTTATTGAAGATGATTTACTTTTAATTAAGGATATTGAAAAATTAATCTCTGCCTATTCAGAAATAGGAGAGAAGCTTAATCTCAAACAAGCTATTTCAACTTTCGAAAGATCATTACTGGAAGAAGTATCGCTCATCAACGAAAAGAATAATATTCAACAGTTTCGTCTTAATTTTAAAAATAATAAAGAAACCTACGTTCCCAAAGTATATGATGAATTCTCCAACAACAATATTCTTTGTATGGAATTCATTGATGGAATCAAGGTGACGGATAAATCTGTTCTTTTAGCCAATAATATTGATCCAGTAAAGGTTTCTGAAGCTGGATTACGACTTTTTGTTTCCCAGATCCTCGACTATGGATTCTTTCATGCAGATCCGCATGCCGGAAATATTCTCGTGAAAAAAAATGGAAAAATTGTTTTTATAGATTTTGGTGCCGTAGGAAAGATACAGCCGAATGACAAAGAAATTCTTGAAAATCTGATCGTAAGCTTTGTTGCCAAAAATTCGCATAAAATAGTTCGCTCTCTCAAGAAAATGGCCGTAAGCTATGAAATTCCGGATGAAAGAAGGTTTGAAAATGATGTGGAAGATATTCTGAATTTTGTTCACAGTTCCTCATTGCAGGAAATCAACGTTCAGGTGATCATCAATAAAATGAAAGATATTTTAAAAGATAACAGACTTTATATGCCTGATTATTTTTATCTTTTATTTAAAGGAATCAGTCTGATAGAGGGAGTTGGAAGAAATATTAATCCAGATCTTGATATTGTAAAAAGTCTTCACCCGTATACCCGAAAAATATTTACAAAAAAAATCAGTCCAAAGAATCTTCTAAAGACGGGTATGGACAGAATGATGAATTTTACAGACAATGTAGATGAAATTCCCAAGGAACTTCGTTCTGTGCTTCAAAAGCTGGATGAAAATAAGTTTACAGTTTCCAGTGAAATTAAAAATATTGAAAAGACAAACCAGCTCATAAAATCCAGTGTTGTCAATTTAATTTTAGCCATGATCCTGGGCGCAAATATTATAGCAACCTCCATAGTATTTACTTCAGAATCAGGCCCAAGAATTGGAGAGTTGTCTGTTGTTGCAGTCTTGGGATTTATTTTTTCAATTATTTTAGTTTTGATACTCTTGTTGAGGGTAACAAGAAAGTAAATTGGATATGAGAAGTCAGAAAAATGGTAGGTTAGATATTGAGTGATGATATCAATCGAAGAGCTGTTACAAGCTGCCTGAAATCTATCATCTGCTACCTCTTAAACCTGATTTTAAATTCTACATATTAATACCTATCTTTGCAAAATGGAAAAACTCACTTTTGCAGATTTTGACCTGCCGGTTAAAATTCTTGATGTTTTAGCGGATTTAGAATTATTTGAGCCTACACCTATTCAGGAGAAAAGCTTAAAGCCGATCCTTTCCGGGAGAGATGTAATGGGAATTGCACAGACCGGAACCGGGAAAACATTGGCCTATCTTTTACCTGTTTTAAAGACTTGGAAGTATAGTAAAACAGGAAATCCAACTGTTTTAGTACTTGTTCCTACAAGAGAATTGGTAGTACAGGTAACCGAGATCATTGAGAAACTGACAGAAAATATTACAGCAAGAGTAATTGGAATATATGGTGGAAAAAATATCAATACCCAGAAGTTATTATTTAATGATGGTTGTGATATTTTAGTAGGAACTCCGGGTAGAGTGATGGACCTTTCCATAGACAATGCAATTTCCCTAAAAGAAATTCAGAAGCTGATTATTGACGAATTTGATGAAATGCTTAACCTTGGTTTCAGACCACAGTTGACTCACATTTTTGAAATGATGAAAGAGAAGAGACAAAATATCCTTTTCTCTGCAACCATGACGGAGGCTGTAGATGATATGTTGGATGAATATTTCGCCAGCCCGGTAGAAATTTCATTGGCAAAATCAGGAACACCGCTTGAAAAAATCGAACAGACTGCCTATAAAGTTGAAAACTTCAATACCAAAATCAATCTACTTGAGCATTTATTGAAGAATAAGACAGATATGTCTAAGATATTGATTTTTAATAATAATAAAAAGCATGCAGATTTGCTTTTCACGAAGATTGATGAGCTTTTTCCAGAGCAATTTGACGTGATTCACTCCAACAAGTCTCAAAACTATAGACTTAAAGCGATGAAAAGCTTTGAAAATGAAGAAATCAGAGGTTTGATTACTACAGATGTAATGGCGAGAGGTTTGGATATCTCAAATATTACCCACGTTATCAACTTTGAAACACCGGATATCCCAGAACAATATATTCACAGAATTGGTAGAACAGGTAGAGCTGATAAAGAAGGTAAGGCCGTAACTTTTGTAACTAAAAAAGAAGAGCCTTTAATTCTTGATATTGAGCTATTGATGGATAAGGATTTAAAGTTTAACGACTTCCCAGAGGGCGTGAAAATTAATCCTAATAAGATTGCTTCTGAGAAAGATGAAGTGGTGATGAAGAACCCAGCTCAGGTAAAACTGAATGATGGAGGAGGAGCTTTCCATGAGAAAAAGACGAAGAATACTAAAGAAAACTGGGGTGGCCCATCGAAAAGAAAGGCACCTAAGAAATTTGGAGCCAACAGATCACAACAAAAAGCGATATCTAAATCGAAAAGAAAGAAATAATAAAAAAAGACTCCCAATCGGGAGTCTTTTTTTTATCATGATGATAGATTATTTCATGTAAGGATTCATTACTTTGGTCCAGATCTGATACCCTTCCGGTTTAAAATGGAGCATATCTTCCACAAAAATATCTTTTCTGACATTTCCGTTGGCATCTTCCATTGCCTTGGTAACATCAATAAACTCAGCATTAGGTTCCTTTTTCATAAAAGCTGCAATCCTTTTATTAGCTTCTTTCATTTGTGGCCAAAGCTTTTCTCTGCTGGGAGAATATTTTATAGAGATATAATCCACTTCAATATTAGGAAATCTTTCACGGATCTTTTTGTAAAGGGTTTTATATCTTTTAACAACTTTTTGAGCTTTCAACTGATGATTGTCTGCAAAGTCATTTTCCCCACAATATATAATAATTTGTTTAGGCTGATAAGGAGCTAAAAGATCATCAGCAAAATAATTGAGATCTGTAAGCCTTGAACCACCAAAACCTCTGTTGATAATGGTTTTAGTTGGAAAATAATCAGCAACATCTGTCCATTTGGTAAAGGAAGAGCTTCCTAAAAATAAAATGGCATCCTTGGGTGGTGGATTCTGCTGATCCAGCTTTTTAAACTCTTGAATGTCCTGCCAGAACATTGGTTTTTTTTCCTGAGAAAAGGCAATGGTAAAACACAGCAATAGAAATGCCGTTAGAATCTTCTTCATTATTTTCAGATTTAAAATTTGAGATAAAAGTAATAAAAAACTCCCGATCAGCGGGAGTTTAGGTTTTATCTTTTGTAAGTAATATAAGTGACATCCGGTATTTTATCACCGTCTCGATCATAATTACCAAATTGTTGTGCCAACCTAAGGTCTTGACCTGTCAGAATATCAACTTTGTAATTCATGCTTTCTTCTTTGTCAAATTTGATACCTAAAATTTTAGTTTCTTGGTCATATGTATAATTCCCCTCGCTTTTTGCAAGTATCTGACAATCTGCACCAGTTCCGGCATACCCCGTGTAGCTGATATAAAAATCTGTTCTGAAGAAAAGAGTGTTTTTTGTAGCACATCCTGTTAAAACATCGGTTTGAAGAACTGTTTTATTGTCCTTTCCGGAAATTACTTCTCTCTTCACTTCTTTCCAATCTCCCTTCATTATGTCCATTTCATAGGCTTGAAGGTTATCATCGTTACAAGAAGTTAATGCCAAAGTAGAAAAGGCAAATAAAAGTAGTTGTTTTTTCATTTTCACAAATTTTAAGAATATGCTAAAATATAAATAAATTTGAAATATTTGTAATGAAATCATGATTTTTTAAACAAATGTTTGTAAATAAGATAATTTAAAAGATCATGAGATTGAGTGAGGATAAACTATTAAAAGATTTTGTTATTAAGCATCAAAAAAAGCGAACCTTAGTCCGCTTTTATATATTATCTATTCAAGAAGTTTTTAATAACTCATTTCCACAATTTTGGAAGCATCCTGAGGAGTCAATTTCTTATACTCTCCAAGACCTAGCCAATTTCTGTCTGTAAAAGCTTTTTCCACTCTTTCAGCAGTACCTTTAAATTCTTCTGTATATTCTGAAAGCTTGGTTTTGATATGCAGGCTGTGGAAGAATTCTTCTAGTTTTTTAATTCCTAATTCTGCCTTTTCTTCTATAGTGCCATCTTTAATTCCCCACACTCTCTCAGCATACTGAGCCAACTTTCCTTTTTTGTCTGCAAAATTGTAACGGTAGTGAGATGGAGCAATGATAGCCAATGTTCTGGCATGGTCTATACCAAAATAAGCTGTCAGTTCATGTCCCATGGCGTGTACAGCCCAGTCTGTGATAACTCCTTTTTGGATTAATCCGTTTAAAGCCATTGTACAACACCACATAAAGTTTCCTGCTGCATCATAATCGAAATCATCTGCCAATACTTTTGGTGCTGTTTCCTGAATACTTATTAAGATACTTTCTGCAATTCTTTCCTGGAGGTCAGCAGAAGACGGAGCCGTCATATACTGTTCCAACACGTGGGTGTAAGCATCTGTAAGGCCATTTACAATTTGATTTTTAGGAATAGATCTTACTACTTCAGGATCCAAAACCGAAAACTGAGGAAAAAGTCCGGGACCACCCGAAGATAGCTTCTCATTGGTTTCTCTTCTTGAAATTACATACCCTGAATTCATCTCAGAACCGGTTGCAGGAAGCGTTAAAATAGTTCCGAAAGGCATTCCTTCTCCTTCAAAGGTTCTTACTTGCTTGGTTAAAATATCCCAAGGTTCGCCATTGTAGTTGGCTGCTGCAGAGATAAACTTAGTACCGTCAATTACAGATCCGCCACCTACAGCAAGAAGATAATTGATGTTTTTTTCCTTAATGAAGCTTAGTGCATTAATCAAAACTTCATATTCAGGGTTGGCAGGAACTCCGCCAAACTCATAAAGATCATGATTCTTTAAAGCTTCTTTTACCTGATCATAAACTCCATTGTTTTTGATGCTTCCACCACCATAGATCATTAATATTTTAGCATCCTGAGGGATTTCTTTTGAAATTTTAGCAATTTCACCTTTCCCGAAAAGTATTTTTGTTGGATTTTTAAGTTCGAAATTAAGCATTGTTCTAAATTTATTTTAACCCAAATTTACGGAATGAAAAAGGAAAATTGAGTTAATGAAATTTTAAAATTGCTATCATTAAGTTTAATGAAAGCTATTGAGGGTTTATTTCATAACAAAACAGCGGCTGTTGTCTGTTATCTTGAATATTATGAGGTAGGATTATCGGAAAGATAGGTTTTTGCTCTTTTGATGAAATCTATCTTATCTTTTTTAATATCCTCCAATAATTTCTTTCTGTCATCCGGAATCGTTAGATATTTGTGCCCCCAAAGATTGATTTCCACAATGACAGGAACCAGATCAATTCCTTTTTCTGTAAGATGATAGAGGATTTTCAATTTATTATCAGGATGATCCTTTTTAGTTATAATTCCATTTTCCAGGAGCGTTTGAAGCCGTGTTGCCAAAATATTGGTTGCAATTTTTTCATCAGCTTTTAAAAATTCTCCATAAGTACATTCTTTTTTAATCATTAGATCACGAATGATTAAGAGTGACCATTTATCACCCCATATTTCTAAGGAGCAACTGATGGGGCAGTCTGATCTTTTTTTACCCATTATTTTAATTTTAAAAATATTACTTGCAAAATGAAAGTATTTGTTTTAAATTTACTTTTATTTTGCAAGTAAATTTAATCATAAATAATTAATAAATCAATGGGAAATTATGATGTTGCCGTAATCGGCTCTGGACCTGGTGGATATGTTGCTGCCATAAGAAGCGCACAGCTTGGTTACAAAACTGTGATTATAGAAAAATATGATACTTTGGGTGGAACCTGTACCAATGTTGGGTGCATTCCGACAAAGGCTTTGCTGGATAGTACTCATCATTATGCAGATGCGCATCATAAATTTAAAGACCACGGAATTAAGGTAGATAGAGTAGAACTCGATTTTCCCCAGATGTACAAGCGAAAATCTGAAGTTGTTGGAAAAAACACGAGTGGCCTTGATTTTCTAATGAGTAAAAATAAAATTACCCGCTTGAAAGGCACAGCAAGCTTCATCAATAATTCCACTATAAATATTATTAATGAAACAGAATCCCATGAGATTACTGCCAACAATTACATCATAGCAACGGGTTCAAAACCATCAACCATTCCTGGGGTAGAAATTGATAAGAAAAGAATCATTACTTCTACTGAGGCATTATCCTTAAAGGAAAAGCCTGAAACTATGATTATTATTGGAGGTGGAGTGATTGGAGTGGAAATGGCGTCTATCTTCAGCCGTATCGGAACACAGGTGACAATTCTTGAGTATGCAGACCATTTGATTGCTGGAATGGATCATGAACTGGGGAAAAATCTTCAGAAAATACTTAAAAAAGAGGGAATTGATATTCGTCTCAATCAGGCTGTTTATAAAACTGAGAGTTCAGATTCTGTTGCCAAGGTATTTTTTAAGGATAAAAATGGTGCAGCTCATGAGCTCCAAGCAGATTATATTTTGGTAGCTGTCGGAAGAAGTCCTTATGTAAAAGGATTAGGCCTGGAAAATACAGAGGTAAAGTTAGATGAGCGAGGATTTATTAAAGTAGATGAAAATAACCGAACCGCTGTTTCTAATATCTATGCTATTGGGGATGTGATTGGTGGTGCCATGTTGGCTCATAAGGCGGAAGAAGAGGGCGTTCTGGTTGCAGAGACTATTAACGGGCAGAAGCACCATATCCATTATGATAGAATTCCTTCTGTTGTATATACCTGGCCTGAGGTAGCATCCGTTGGATATACTGAAGAGTATCTGAAAAAGAATAATATAGCCTATAATGTAGGAAAGTTTCCATTTTCGGCCAGTGCAAGGGCAAGAGCTTCAATGGATACAGATGGTTTTGCCAAAGTGCTTGTTGATCCGAAGTATGGAGAGGTTCTGGGGGTGCATATTATTGGGGCAAGGGCTGCTGATCTTATTGCGCAAGGAGTAATTGCTCAGGAATATGAAGTGACCGCAGAAGATATGTTCCGTATCTCTTATGCGCATCCTACTTATTCTGAAACCTTGAAGGAAGCTTATTTAATAGCGTCTGGACAAGGAGCTGTTAATATTTAAAATAAAGTTTGTTGAAAAATTGCGAGGGTGTAAAAGACGGCTTATTATACTATAATGTCTTTTTAAGACACAAGAAAATCAAAGAGCTTATATAGTGCATCAAATTATAAATTTTATCGAAGATAAAATCCTTGCGTCCTTGCGATTTTCCAACAGATGACAGCTTTTATTATAAAGCTGCACAATCTTCGTTTTTGGAATAGATCCCATTGCTTTTAGCTTCCAGCTTTCCGGTTTTTCTGTTGATCGTAATCAAAAAAGATTCTTTGGTAGCAGGGCATCCTTTAGACTGTAAGCCATACAGGTAAATACGGTTGTTTTCAATTTTATAAGAACCTGTAAATTTGTTTTTTGGATCAATTGAGTAGCCGTAGGTTCTAGCCAGTAAAATGGCTTCCGGAAGATTATCGACTGTTCCTATAAAATCTCTCAATTGCTGTTCATTGGAAAAATAAACAGATCTGTCTTTTTTACACGCAAGAATATAGGTGAAACAATTGTTGCCAACACATTTCTGAAAAAAACCTTTTTCAGGAACGGGTTCATTGATTGTCATAAAATCAGGTGCCTGGCTCTCATACACTATTGCCTTTTCAAAGTCAATGTCATTGGTTAGCACTCTCCAGTATTCATATTCTTTATCGGGTACAATAAAAGGATAGAGATAGTCTGTAGTATCCAGAATATCAGGAATTTTTTTATAATCATCAGGAACCTTGATCTGTGCACAAAACAGATTGGATAGGATCAGGGAAAAAGCGATGATTATTCTCATAAAGGAAGTGTTTCCGGAGCAAATTTACAAAAAAACTTAATGATTCTAATTTAAATAAACTTCATAGGATAGCTTGTTGAAACATTTCCACTGATGATCTTTTTCAATTTAGATTCTATCAATTTCCTTGTCAAGGGTTTCAAGCGGTTAGTATATAAAATTCCTTGGGTATGATCATATTCATGCTGGATGATTCTGGCCGTTAATCCGGTAAAGGTTTTCGTTTGCAGGGTGAAATCCTGATTCTGATACTCAATGGTAATTTTCCATGGTCTTGTTACCTTTTGAGATAATCCGGGAATACTTAAACATCCCTCATAATCATCCCATGTTTCCTCAGAATTGTGAACGATTCTGGCATTGATAAAAGTTTCCACAATTCCCTTGTCATTCTTTTCAAAGTAAAGGATCTGATCTTCTGAATCCAGATTTTCAAAAGCAATCTTACTGTCTACAACAAAGAGTTGTAAAGGTTTTCCAATTTGAGAGGAGGAGAGACCACAGCCATTGGCTTGATTCATGGTGTCCCACATATCAGCAATGAGTGTCTGTATTTCCGGAGTATTTTCTTTAAGCTGCGTGCATTTTTGCTTTAAAACACTGTTGCCATAGGCTATAATAGATAAATTCATTAGACTATTTTTCTGCAAAGTTCCTTAGAAAGGGAAAGATATGCAATGAACCTATGTTAATTAATCTGCCTGCGAATTCTGCTCAAAGCCTGTGGAGTAATGCCAATATAGGAAGCTATGTATTTTAAAGGAACACGTTGCAGTAGTTCGGGTTGCTCTGTAAATAATTTTAGGTAACGCTCCTTGGCTGTAAGTTTTAAAAGAGAAAGCTCCCTTTTACTTTTAGCTAAAAACAATTTTTCAGAAGCAAAACGCCCCAAATGATTTCCTACGTTCGTCTGATTGTAGATCTTTTGTAAATCATCATAAGAAACCTGCCAGACTACCGTTTCTGTGAGCGCCTGCATTTCATATTCCGATGGGGTTTGGGTAAGAAAAGAGTCATAGGCACAGGTGAATTCTTTCTCAAAGCTGAAGCTGAAAGTATAGCCGTGTTCATCATCAGGAATATAAAATCTTACCAACCCTGATTCTATAAAGGATAGGTAGTTTTCTGTATCACCTTGCTGGGTAATGATGTTATTTTTTGCGTAGACTTTTCTTTGGAAATGTCCTGCAATAAAAGCCCATTCTGATTCCTGTAACTTTACAATTTGTTCGTAATATTCTCTGATGTAACCCATAGAAATGTATTTGAATAATTCTTAATATAACTTCAGAGATTGTGATGATTATATTTATGAATTAATTTAAAAATCAAAGTTACAAAATGTTTAATTGAGGATAACGATTGTGAAAAACCATTCTAATATTTTTTGCTTTTAGCCCTTAATTTTTGTCATTTGTCAATTCAACTAATTCTAAAATCACTTACATTTGTTACTATGAGACACGACCAACGCACAGAAAAATTCAGGCAGATCGTGGAGAACAAATTCCAGATCTACAATTCATTATTTATGAGCCTGCCTTATGATAAAATGACGAATATCGGAATGCTTCTTCCATTCTTGTATGAAGAAAGTAGAACAGGCTATGACGCAGGAAAAACCCCTGAAGAAATCGTCGAAGAATTTTTTAAAAACCATACAGATCTTCAGACCGAAGAACAGAAACTTGAGCTGCTTTTTAAGATCATTCAGTATATAGAAAGACAGGTAGTTTTATTCGATAGTATTGAAGATGCAGCATTTCCGAATCTCCATTCAGAAAGTGACAGTGGAACAGTAACCAATCTTTTCGAGCGTTCTTTTCAGGATCATAAAATTGAAAAAGTACGCGAAAAATTAAAAGATTTCAGCGTTAAGGTTGTATTTACGGCTCACCCGACCCAGTTTTATCCAAGCTCAGTACAAAGAATTATTCAGGATCTCAGAGGTGCCATTACCAGTGATTCTGTTACACAGATTGATATGCTTCTACAGCAGCTAGGGAAAACCCCTTTTGTGAACAAGGAAAAGCCCACTCCTGTTGATGAAGCATTGAGTATTATTTCCTATTTGAGGTATGTATATTATGATACCATCGGAGAATTGTTTACGAAGATAAAAAAGACCTTTGGAAACGATCATTTTCATTTGCATGAAGATATTATTCAGCTTGGTTTCTGGCCAGGAGGAGACAGAGATGGAAATCCTTTTGTGACAGCAGATGTTACCAAGAGAGTAGCAGAAGAACTTCGTTCAGCGATACTGAAATCTTATTACAGCCATTTAAAATTCATTAGAAGAAGATTGAGCTTCAGAGGAGTTTCAGAGGTTCTAACACAATTAAGTGAAGAATTGTATGCTGCAATTTTTGACGGAAAAAATATTACAGCAGAAGCGATCTTAAAGAAAACTGATGAAGCTGAAAAAATATTGATCAATGAGCATAATTCCTTGTTTTTAGATCTTTTAGCCAATTTCAGAGATCGTGTGAAGATTTTTGGGACTCACTTTGCAACATTGGATATCCGTCAGGACAGCAGGATTCATCAACAAGTAATTGATACGGTATTTGCAAAAGTATACGGAACTGAGAATGCTGATTACGTGGAGAAATTTAATAAATTGATTCAAGTTTCACACGCTGTAAATGCTGATGATTTTGAAGATATTGTAAAAGATACATTGCTGACGGTTTCACAAGTTTCTAAAATTCAGGATTTAAATGGATTGAGAGGAATGAACCGCTATATTATTTCCAATTCCGATGCCGTGAAAGATGTAATGAATGTGTATGCATTCTTTAAAATCTGTGGTTATCAGGATGAGGCTATCAATATGGATATCGTTCCGCTTTTTGAAACCATGGAAGGGCTTGCCAATGCCGAAAATGTGATGAATGAACTATACCATAACCCTGTTTATAAAAAACATCTTGAAAAAAGAGGAAATCAGCAGACTATAATGCTTGGCTTCTCCGATGGAACCAAGGATGGTGGATATTTAAAAGCAAATTGGGAAATCTATAAGGCTAAGGAAGTTCTAACTCAACTTTCAGAACAAAATAATATCAAAGTTGTATTCTTTGATGGTAGAGGAGGCCCACCGGCAAGAGGAGGGGGTAAAACTCACGATTTCTATGCTTCGCAAGGGAAAACTATTGCCAATAATAAGATTGAACTAACGATTCAGGGGCAGACGATTACCAGTATTTTCGGAAATAAAGAGCAGGCAAAATATAATTTTGAACAGCTTTTAACAGCCGGAGTGGAAAACGATGTTTTTAAAAATGCTAAAAAAGATCTCACTGAAAAAGAAAGAGCATTAATTATTGAATTGGCAAATATCAGTTATCAAAAATATTCTGATCTAAAAGCTCACCCAATGTTTGTTCCTTATCTTCAGGAGATGAGTACACTGGAATATTATGGGAAAACCAATATCGGAAGCCGTCCGTCCAAAAGAGGAAATGGCAGCGAATTGAAGTTTGAAGACTTACGGGCAATTCCTTTTGTTGGTTCATGGTCACAATTGAAGCAGAATGTACCAGGTTTCTTTGGTTTTGGATACGCGATGCAGAAAATGAAAGAGCAGGGAAGATTCGAAGAAGTGAGAGAACTATATAAAGGTTCGGATTTCTTTAAAACTTTAGTTCTAAACTCTATGATGAGTATGAACAAGTCTTATTTTCCTCTAACTTATTACATCAAAAATAATCCGAAGTTCGGCGCTTTCTGGAATGTCCTTTTTAGTGAATATGAGCTTTCAAGAGATATTATGCTGGAGCTTACAGGTTTCAAAATGCTTCAGGAAGAAGATCCATTGTCTAGAAAGTCAGTGAAGATTCGTGAGAAAATTGTACTTCCGTTGTTAAGTATTCAGCAATATGCTTTAATGAAGATTCAAAAAGGAGAAGGGAATAAAGAGGCTTATGAAAAGCTGGTGACCCGTTCCTTATTCGGAAATATTAACGCGAGCAGAAACTCGGCATAAGTTATTTTTGAAACAGGAATAATTTCCATAACGATAAAACGGGCTTTAGCTCGTTTTTTTATTATCAACTATTCATGAGTTATAGGTCATAAATATTAACACAATAATATCTCCCGCAGATTATTCAGATCACGCGGATGTTTATAGGGAATTAAATCTGCTACATCTGAATAATCCGCGAGAAACAAGATCCTTATTCCTTTAAGAATTTTTCGTACAAAGTCTTATCCCTTGTCTGAATTTTCAGATAATAGGTTCCTTTTGCAAAATCATCTACTTTTATAGATTTTTGGTTGCTGTTTTTTCTGATTAATCTTCCCAGATTATCATAAATTTCTAAAGACTGAACTTCCTGTTCCGATGCTACATTCAGGATGTTTTTAGCAGGATTCGGGAATATAGAAAATTTTTCCTTTTTTACCATTTCAGAAGTGTTCAGAACAGCATTGAACAAACTTCCGAAATTAAGAATCCCATATCCCATTTGATCGGTATGATTAGGGAAAAGAGAAGCTGTTTGTCTTAATTTTGTTCTTATCAGCTCCCTGTTCATATTTGGGAATGCCTGAATAAAACATGCTACACCTCCTGCAGCAATTGGAGTGGCAATGGAAGTTCCGTTGGTCGTAAAAGGGACATCACCTATAACCGTTGCTGTCGCTGTTCCTTGTGCACTCGCATCAGGTTTTACAATATTAAGCGAATTGGGGCCAAAAGATGAAAATACTGAGGAATTTCCTGATGAATCTACTGCCCCGATAGAGAATACCTTGGCATTGTCTGCCGGAGTCAAAAGATAGTGCCATGGCTTATCTCCTGAATTTCCTGTGGCTGCAAGAACAAAGATCCCTTTTTCAGTTGCTATTTGCGCTCCACGGGCGACAAATGAAGTAGTTCCGTTCATGTCAGCATAGGTGTAACTGTATTGAGGGTTGTCGAAAACATTGTATCCCAAAGATGTGGTAATGATCTCAACTCCCTTTCTGTCTGCTTCCTCAGCTGCTTCAATCCAGTAGATCTCCTCTTCAGGAATCTCAACACTGGCGTCTTCACTTCGGTACAAATAAAAATCGGCATCAGGAGCAGAGCCTACAAATACATTTTCCAAATAACCGCCAATAGCACCTAAAACTACTGATCCGTGTATGTTTAAAGATGTATTGTAGATATTGTTGGTCTTGGTAACAAAATCATAGCCGGCTTTTATCCTGTTATTGGCTCGCATTCTTAAAAAAGCATTTCCGGTATCTACGGTAGGAAAACCATTATCGATAACAGCAATGGAAACCCCTGCTCCTGTATATCCTGCAAGATGAAGCGGCCTGATGTTTACCTGATCGATTTGGCCGGTTCCAGAACCATAATTAAAGGTGGTGAGATTTTTATTTGTGTTTGTCTGATCTTTCCATTTATTAGCAGAAACTTTGTTGCCTCCGGTTGAGTTGTTTCGTATAAAACTTTCCACAGACAGTACAAAAGGCTGCGCCTGTAAAACTGTTATTTGAGCAGGTGTTGCATTGACTGCAGCACCGTTAAGCCATTTAGAATAATCTGTCACCGTAAACCCCAGGTTTTGAAGATTTTGAATATAAGACTGTTCCACAGGAGCATCCTGATCATTAAGGGATATTCCTAATGCAGTACGTCTGCTAAGTGATTTTTGTGAAAGTTCTGAAAGGGGATTGGCAAAAAATACAGCTTTGTTGGGCTTATCCTTAAAATATACAAACACAAGCTGCGTTTGTGCAGATACATAAGCACAGCCCGTAAGGAAACAAAAGAGTAAAATTTTTTTCATGACATTATTTTGTATAAAGATAAAAACAAAAACCAATAAAACTTTTGATAGGATTTTAAAATCCTTATTTTTACAGAAATATTTATTTATGAAAAAAATTCAGATGGTTGACTTGCAAAGTCAGTATTACAAAATAAAGAATGATGTAGACAATGCAGTTTTAAATGTAATGGATTCGGCGGCATTTATCAACGGTCCTGAAGTAAAGTCTTTCCAGAATGAATTGGAGTCTTATTTAGACGTAAAGCACGTAATTCCGTGTGCTAATGGAACTGATGCATTACAGATTGCCCTTATGGCACTGGATCTGAAAGAAGGAGATGAGGTTATTACTGCTGATTTTACCTTTGCTGCAACAGTAGAAGTAATCCATTTACTTAAATTAAAATCTGTTTTGGTGGATGTTGACTATGATACATTTACAATTTCAACAGATGATTTAAGAAAAGCAATTACTCCAAAAACAAAGGCGATTATTCCTGTACATTTGTTCGGACAATGTGCGAACATGGAAGAAATCCTTAAAATTGCTGAAGAGCACAATTTATATGTGATTGAAGATAATGCACAGGCAATAGGTGCAGAATATACATTCTCTGATGGAACGGTAAAATATGCCGGAACAATGTCTACTGTGGGGACAACATCTTTCTTCCCATCAAAAAATCTGGGATGCTATGGTGATGGTGGTGCTATTTTCACCAATAATGACGAATTAGCTCACCGTTTAAGAGGAATTGTAAACCACGGAATGTACGAAAGATATTACCATGATGAAGTAGGAGTGAACTCCCGTTTGGATAGTATTCAGGCAGCGGTTTTAAGAAAAAAACTTCCTCATCTGGATTCTTATAATGAGGCAAGAAGAAAGGCTGCAGATTACTATGATGAAGCATTTGCTGGTCATCCACATATCCTTACTCCAAAAAGATCTGAGAGTTCTACCCACGTATTCCACCAGTATACCTTAAGAATCCTGAACGGAAAACGTAATGAACTTCAGAAATTCCTTACAGAAAAGGAAATTCCTGCAATGATTTACTATCCGGTGGCTTTAAGAAAGCAAAAAGCTTACTTCCAGGAAAGTAATGATGCAGATTTTGTGAATACAGACAAACTTCTGGATCAGGTAGTTTCTCTGCCAATGCATACAGAATTAGACGAAGAGCAGTTGAAGTATATTACAGATGCTGTGCTTGAGTTTATGAAATAATGAAAAGAAAGATATTTAAACATAGGCTGGTTTATTACTTAGCTGTAATTACCAGCCTACTGCTTTTTATAATATCTGCATTTTCAATTTTGAAATTATTTGATAATTTCAGCATATTTAAGACATTAGTTATCGGTATTTCACTTGTCATTAATGCATTTGCATTCATTAATTTGATTGAAAAATATGATAAAGCTGTTTTGTTTCTAAACCTTAGTTTATCTTTATCCATAATTGTTTTAGGGTATCCTTTACTCTTAGGATTTTTAAATGGGTATTATGTTTTAGGACATTTTGGTTTTAAACTTTTAGTTTCATTCATATTAATTTTGATTATTGTTAATGTATTTAAAGTAAAAGAATATAAGATAACTAAAGAAATAGAAAACATAGGAAAACACCAAGATTAAAAAATAAAAATGGCAATACTTGTTACAGGAGGACTTGGATACATCGGTTCTCACACAGTAGTGGAACTTCTTAATAATGGCTTTGAAGTGGTTATTGTAGATGATTTATCCAATTCAGAGAGGTTTATTTTAAAAAATATTGAGGAAATTGCAGGTAAAAAGCCAGTTTTTTACCCCTTTGATCTAAAGCGAAAAGAACTGCTTAATCAGGTTTTTGATGCACACCAGATTGATGGCTGTATTAATTTCGCGGCTTTCAAAGCAGTGGGAGAAAGCCAGATAAAGCCTGTAGATTACTATGAAAATAATATGTTTTCACTTATCAATATTTTACAGGAGTTTAAGGAAAGAGGGATTTCCAATTTTATTTTCAGTTCATCATGCACCGTTTATGGACAGGCTGATGTGATGCCAATTGATGAAAATACTCCTTTAAAAATGCCTGAAAGTGTCTATGGAAAGACCAAGCAAATGGGAGAAGAGATTCTTATTGATTTTGCTAAGGCCTATAACCGAAAAATTTCGTTATTAAGATATTTTAATCCTATTGGAGCGCATCCATCTGCAAAACTTGGAGAATTGCCAATAGGAATTCCTAACAATTTGGTTCCTTACGTAATGCAGACTGCTGCGGGAATACGTGAAAAGTTAAGTATTTGGGGTGATGATTATCCAACAGTGGACGGAACCGCTGTTCGTGACTATATTTATGTTGTTGATCTGGCAAAAGCCCATGTTGCTGCCTTGAAAAAACTTATAAACGATCAGTCTGAAGACGCATTGATTGATACTTATAATCTGGGAACAGGAAAAGGATCATCTGTTCTGGAAATAGTCAAAGCTTTTGAAACAGCAAATAATGTAGAGGTACCTTATCAGATATGCCCTAGACGAGAAGGGGATATTACCATTGCCTATGCTAATCCTGCTAAAGCTGAAAATGAATTGGGATGGAAAGCTGAAACCTCACTTGAAGAATCATTGAAAACAACTTGGGAATGGCAAAAGTATCTGAACTCTAGAAACTCATAAAAATATTAATTATGGCTTGGAATCCCGAAGTATACGACCAGTTTAAAGAAGAGCGCTCAGCTCCATTTTTTGATTTATTAAACCTTGTTGAATCAAGGACAGGGATCTCTGTTATAGATCTGGGTTGTGGAACCGGAGAACTCACTTCTAAGCTTTTAGATTATTTAGAAGATTCCAAGGTTTTAGGGATAGATTCTTCGGAAGAAATGCTTGAAAAGGCAGCTCAGTTTAAAACAAGCAGGTTGATCTTTGAAAAAAGAAGTATAGAAGAGCAGCTTCATTTGGGAGACACTTATGACCTGATTATTTCAAATGCGGCAATTCAATGGTGTAATAATCATAAGGAACTTTTCCCAAGAATAATCAGTAAAGTCAATAAAGGTGGTCAATTAGCAGTACAAATACCTTCCAATCATGAATATGTAGTACATCAGTTGTTAAGGGAAATAGCGAGTACAGAGCCTTATAAAACTGCTTATCATTCATGGGAAAGAGAGTCTCCTGTTTTGAAGATAGAAGACTATGCTAAAATATTATTTGACAATAAAGGAAGAGAGATTATCGTTTATGAGAAAGTATTCCCACATGTTCTTGAAAATGCTGAAGCAGTATTTACTTGGGCTTCAGGAACAGCAATGCTTCCTTATATTGAGAGGCTTCCTAATGACTTAAAAGAACAATTTAAAAACGATTATAAAAAAGAATTACAAAACATCTTCCCTGAATCACCTGTCTTTTATCCATTTAAAAGAACATTTATTTCAGCGAAGTTTTAATTTTAAATTAATATGAAGACACAAAGAATAGGTATTACATTTTCTTCATTTGACCTACTACACGCAGGTCATATAAAAATGCTTGAAGAAGCGAAAACAGTGTGCGATTATTTAATAGTAGGGTTGCAAATAGACCCTTCGCATGATCGTCCTACTAAAAATAAGCCAAGTCAAACTATCGTAGAGCGATACATTCAGCTTAAGGCAGTAAATTCTGTGGATGAGATTATTCCTTACTATACAGAAGAAGATTTATTGGATATTTTAAAATCTTTTGTAATTGATGTAAGAATCATTGGTGATGATTACATGGACAGAGATTTTACAGGTAAGCAATACTGTGAAGAAAAGGGAATTGAAATTTTTTATAATAAAAGAGATCATCGCTTTTCTACCAGTGATTTAAGAAAAAGAATCTATGAGGCTGAAAAAGAAAGAGATGACAAAAAAGAGTCAGTAAAATAGAAGAATAAAAAAATCCCGAAATTTAATTTTCGGGATTTTTGTTGTATTACATTGGACCACCTTGTTGGTCGTCTCCTGTTTCATTGGAGTTGATATCCTTTTTCTTCTTAGGCTGCTCTACTTTTTCACCTTGTTTGAATCTGTAGGTTAAAGCAATAGAGAACTGTCTTGGCTGCCATTGCATATAGCTGCTACGGGTATAGTCATTACTATAATTAGTCACCTCCATACCTCTTGTATTAAAGATATCCTGTATGTTGAATGAGAGTGTTCCATTACCTTTCCAGATCGTTTTAGATGCTCCCAAGTTGATGGCATACATATCTTTTCTGTCTTGGCTGGCTGTTTTTTGCCCTCCTCTGTAGAAGCCTTGCAGCTGTACACTTAATGTCTTATCAAGCTTAAATGTTGTATTAAGACGTAGTCTTGTAGAAAAGCCGCTTCCTGTAAAATCTAATGAACGTATCTGAGTTAAACCATCTACGTCTTTCGTTTCATAAGTTGCAATTCCGGAAGTTTTGTATCCGAATAAATCTACACTACCCATAATTTTGAACCAGGCAAAAGGATCGTATGTAAAGTTTAGATCCAAACCATAACGGTCGTCATTACCCAGGTTTTCAGGTTTTGTATAGAATACCTTTTGTCTTTCATCAGGTCTGTACACCAACATTTTTGTATCATCAGTTGCATGTCTGTAATATAAAGTAGGGTTGATGGTAAACTTCTTCTTAGTGATGTTATAACCTACTTCATAAGAATCTACATATGATGGGTTTAAGTCAATGTTCCCCTCAAAAATATTCTGATTATTCGTGTAATTAGGGAAAGGAACCATAAAGAATGATCTAGGTCTGTCTATTCTGCGAGAGTAGTTAACCAAGATCTGATTATTCTTAGATATATCATAACTTAAGAATACACTTGGAAACAAGTTGTTGTAATTCTTAGTTTTATTTAATGGTGCCTTATCAGGGTTTTGGCTAATATAATTGATCTTAACGTTTGAAATTTCGTCTCTTAATCCCAATTGATAACCAAAGTTTCCTATTTTACTTCTAAACTGAAGATAGAATGCATTAAACATTTCCTTATAATCCGTATTGTTATTATAATTCGGAATAAGAGGATTGTTAGAAGTACTGCTTACAAAATTATCATAAGTATTATCATTGATATCCAATCTGTAACCTGCTTCAATTTTGGAATTTTCTCCTACCGGTAACTCATAATCAGCTTTTCCTATTACGGTTTTGCTTACAGAATGTCTTCTGGTAATATCTTGTACGGATGGTATATTGTCAACACTTTCTAGGATATCAGCGTTATTATTGCTTCTGTTTCTCTGTAAACTTAATGATAAGGATAAATTTTGTCCGTTATCATCAAACTTATGATCTAAGCCTAAATCCCCTTGAAATGCCAGATTGTTAAAAACACTTTTAGAATCTCTTAGCGTATAAGGGTTCAGTAATTTCCATGGCTCTGACGTTGCTCCAGTGTATTTATAAAAGGAATCGTAGGTATTTACAAGCTCATTTCCATCTCCTTCAAACGTTCTTACCAATCCTGTTAAATTAACTGATGTTTTATCAGAAATGTCATACACAAAACCTGCGCTTACATTATAATTTTTATTATATGTTTTATTGACAGAGTTTTGATACTGATGAACCGGGACATTAGGTACTTTTGCTATCTCTGCTGGTGTTGTTGGGATTGGATCTAGCTTTGGAAATTTAATATCATGGTAGGTTGTTTCAGAATTATTTTTGGTTTTGTTTTCTGTATAACCCCCACCACCGTTCACAAACCATGTCCAGTTATTCTTTCTCCAGCTTAAATTGGCATTAAGAGCTGTTCTTGGAAAATATCCCAAAGTTCCAACCACACTACCATTAAAACCAATTTTCTTATTCTTTTTAAGAATGATATTCAAAATTCCAGAAGTTCCACTGGCTTCAAACTTTGAAGAAGGATTGGTAATCACCTCAATTCTTTCAATCTGATCAGCAGGAATACTTTGCAGTGCATTAGCTCCATCATCAATTCCTAAAAGAGAAGACGGCTTTCCGTTAATCAGGAATTTTACATTTGTACTTCCTCTCATGGAAACTGTTCCATCCGTATCTACTGAAACAGAAGGTACATTACTTAAAACATCCTGAAGATTTCCTCCTTTACTTACAATATCCTGTGACGGATCATAAGTTCTTTTGTCAAGTTCTACTTTGTAGGGCTTAGCTGCTGATGCAGTAATAACAACACCTTGTAATTCATTCGTTTTTCCATCCAGAGTAGAGGTAGCTTCTGCTTCTATGGATAATGCTCCAATGTTGCCGGCTCCGGTAATATTTTTATTAACTACATTTTTTTTGTAATCAATAGCTTCTACGGTAATGTCATAAGCTCCGGGAGTAAGTTGTAATTGGTACTGTCCTTTTTCATCGGTAAGTACAGCATCACTTAATGCAGTGTTGGATTTATTACTAAAAGTTACAGACGCATAAGGAACCGGTTGGTTCTTCTTGTTGACAATGATCCCTGAAACTCCTGCTTTTTCCTGTGCGAAAGCCATTGCCGCCGCCGAGAGCACTAAAGTAAGTCCTAGTGTTTTTCTTGTGAAAATATTGACAATTTCTGTCTTATTCTTCATAGGTTATTTTTTTGTATAAAATCGTGAAAGGATAACCCTTAATATTTTAAAAGTCTGTATCAATTTGATTTTTAAAATATTATGATTTATTTATTTTTTTTAGCTGTATAAATTTTAGATGCCTGTTTAGCCTATTTTATATTTTTTGAATTGAGCCAATTCTGATAGGCTTTTGCATTTACAGCATGCTCTTCAGCACTTGCTGTAAACTTATGGTAGCCGAATCTTGCAGGATCTGCACACATAAATATATAATTATTGTTTTCTGCACTCAACACAGCATCCACCGAATTCTTATCTACCACACAAATGGGTCCCGGAGGGATGCCTGCATTGGCATATGTATTATACGGAGATGGAGTAGACAAATGTTTATATAATACCCTTTTGATAGGCTCTTTAAAATTAGTCTGTTTATTAATTGCATAGATCACCGTGGGATCAGACTGAAGTTTCATGCCTTTTCTATAACGGTTTAAATATAATCCTGCAATAGTTTTCATTTCATCCTTTTTTCCTCCGGATTCCTTATAAACAATAGAAGCAAGGGCATAGATCTGATCTCTTGTTAATCCGGACTGCTGCTCTTTATTTTTTCTTTCGCTGGTCCAGAAGTCATTGTACTGATCTTCAAATTTTGCAAAAAATTCTCTTGGGCTTACTGTCCAGAAGAAATTATAAGTGTCAATGAAGAAATATTTTTTTAAATCTTCAACGCCTTTGTACCCTTTTTCCTGAGCAACTCCATCCAGATCATTCACAAAGTGTAAAGAATCCAGTTCTGTTTTTTTGGTAACCTTACCAATCATTTGGTACATATCTCCAAAATCTCCGATTCTGAAAGAATTTGCTGATTGATTACCAGCCTTAATCATATTTACCAAGTCGGTATTACCTTTGCCGCTTTCAATATGATAACGTCCGGCTTTAAAGCTTGTATTAAGACCTTTATCCTGGGCTACAGCCTCAAAAGATTCACGGTCTTTAATATATGGAGCAATAGAGTCCAGGATCTGCTTAAAATTTGCCTTATGAGGGATCAAAATATAGCCGTCCTTTTCTACATTGTTTCCAAAGTATTTATTATAAAATCTCAAACCAAAAAATCCTGCGACTACAAAAACCAGCAGAATAATAATGAGAATAGCTTTTTTCATTCTTAAATAATGTTGATTAAAAGTTTTTTGATTTTAAAGAATATCTACTTTCCCTTTAAAAACTTGCTTTGCGGGACCTTCCAGCCAAATGTTACAGAAAGAGTCCTCACTTTTTTCAGCATATACCTTAAGATTTCCTCCTAGGGTTTTAACTTTTACAGAAGTTAGATTGTCTTTTTGAAGAAAAGTTAAAGCTGCCGCTGTAACTCCTGTGCCGCAGCTGTAAGTTTCGTCCTCAACGCCTCGTTCATAGGTTCTTACAAAGATCTCATTGTCGGAAATTTTTTCAACAAAGTTGACATTGATCCCTTTTTCTATATAATTTTCTGAATTTCTGATACCATGACCTTCTGTATAAACGTCAAAGTCTTTCAGATTTTCTACATATTTTACATAATGAGGGGAGCCTGTGTTAAGAACAGAATCGTTTCCGTCATGTGAAATGGTGTTTACATCAATCATTTTTAGTTTAATGATCCCGTTATGGATTTCAGCATCATGCTCACCGTCTATTGCGATGAACTTACATTTGTCTTCAAAAACGTCTAGAAAAAATGCGAAGGCGACAAGACATCTTCCTCCGTTTCCGCACATGGTACTTTCGCCACCGTCAGAATTATAGTAAACCATTTTAAAATCGTAATCAGGATCGTTCTCCAAAAGGATAAGCCCATCGGCACCTATTCCGAAGCGTCTGTCACATAATTTTTCAATGATATTTTTGTCTTTAGGAAACTGTAGATCACGGTTGTCTACCATTACAAAATCATTTCCAGTTCCCTGATATTTATAAAATTCCATATATTTTTGTCTAAATTGAAGAGACAAAATTAATATATTTTAAATGAAAAACGAACAGTGTTAACTGTTCGTTTCCTTATTTATAATCGTTTTATCTAAAGCCTCCGCTGCTGCTGTTCTGTCTGGTTGAAGTGCCAGAACTGCTACTTTGGGTGCCTGAGCTATTTCTAAATCCACCGCTATTAGAAGATTCTGATCGGCTGGAGCTATTGCTACTGCTTTCAGTGTTTCTAAATCCACCAGAGCTTTGGTTGTTCTGACTTCCCTGAGAACTACTGTTCTGATTTCTGAATCCGCCGCTGCTTTGGTTTCCTTGGTTGTTTTGGTTACCACTACTTTGGTTTCTGAATCCACTATTATTATTTCTTCCGCTGTTGGAGTTTCTATTATAGCTTCCATTGTTATAAGAGCCACCATTGTTGTATGAACCACCATTATTACGGAAGCCGTTATTTGGTCTTTGTGAAGTTACCGTAGTCTTTCTTTCTACGTATACTTTTCTTCTGGAGTTATTGTAATTATCATAATAGTAAGGAATACCATTATCATAATAATAATTAACGTTATTTCTATAATAATAGCCATCATTACCATAGTATCCTCCATTTCCATAATATCCGGAAGGTGCATAGTAATATCCGTTATTATAGTATGGATCTCCATAACCACTATTACTACCATATCCGTCTGTATATGCTAAACAAGATGTTAAACTGGTAATAGCAAAAATACTGACTGCTATTTTGAATAAATTTTTCATGACTTTATTGTACTTTTTTTTCTTTAAAACTTTTTTTCCAACTAAGGTATCCTAAGATAGCCATTATAGTAAATACCAAATATTGAACCGAAGTGATACCAAGACCCTTAAAAATCATCATTGGGATGCAAATAAAATCTCCGATAATCCAGAAAATCCAGTTCTCAATGCGCTGTTTGGCCATAAACCACATTCCTACTAAAAATATTGAAGTGGTAAAAATATCCATCCAATTGGCCCAATCCAAATGATATAATCCAAGACTTGTACCTTCCATTGAAAACTTATTATCAATATAAGGCTTATAATAATAGATAACGGTAACCAGCACAAGACTAAGGACAAAAAGTATGACAGCATAGACCCATTCTTTTTTCGTAGCCCAGGTAACTTCCACATGAACATGATCTTCAGAATTCTTCGCCCATAAAATCCAACCATAAACACTCATCACAGAATAATACACATTGATAAGACAGTCTCCCAATAAACCAAAGTTGAAAAGAATATACACATAGATCAGAGTAGAGATGATGCCAGTAGGGTATACCCATATATTTTTTTTAATGGAAAAATATACGCTCAGAGTTCCGAAAATAGCACCCGATGCTTCAAGCATAATCTGTAAGAAATCATAGCTTTCATAAGGCTTTACAAAAAGATCATATAAATTCATGCGATCAAAAATAAACAAAAAAATGGACTTTTTAAAATGAATTAAATAATGTGTTGCTTAAGTTTTGGAGGCTTTAATGTAAAATAAATGATGAAAGTTTAACGATAAACGCGGGAGTTCCTAAATTTTTTATATTTTCGTAAATCCTTAATAAATAAAAAAACATGTCGAAAATTTGGGTTAAAAAACCACTAAGTGCCTATGAGGCAGATATGAAGAAAAGTGAGCTGAAAAAAGTCCTTGGAAAATGGAGTTTAACAGCAATTGGAGTAGGTGCTATCATTGGAGGTGGAATCTTTGTTCTTACAGGAACGGGAGCCTATTACCATGCAGGCCCAGCGCTTGCAATCTCCTTTATTATAGCAGGTATTGCCTGTGTTTTTGCAGCATTGTGCTACGCAGAGTTCGCCTCCATCATTCCTGTTGAAGGTTCAGCTTATGCTTATGCTTACGGAACAGTAGGAGAAATTTTTGCATGGGCCATGGGGTGGTGTCTCATCCTGGAGTATGCCATGGCCAGTATGGCTGTTTCCGTGAGTTGGTCCGGATATTTTACTAAGTTTTTAAAGATATTTGGCGTTCATCTGCCGGGATATCTTACCTCGGATCCTTCAAGTTATACAGGAGACGGTTTCTCTATGAACTTACCTGCATTTATCCTTGTTTTACTTATTACTGCATTGTTGGTAAAAGGAACAAAAGAAGCAGCAGGAGCAAATAATTTAATTGTTTTGATGAAGACCTCTGCAGTTATTTTTGTAATTATTGCGGGAGTTTATATTATTTTTTCTAATACTGATCTTTATAACGCTGTTGATGGTGTTAAAAATTGGAAACCTTTTATTCCTGATCAGGTAAAGATTAGAAATTCTGAGGGAGATCTGGTCTCTGCTTATGGTATTAAAGGAATTATTTCCGGAGCCGCGGCTATCTTCTTTGCTTATATTGGTTTTGATGCTGTTTCTACCCAAGCGGGGGAAGCTATTAATCCTAAAAAAGATGTTCCTTTTGCTATTATTGTTTCATTATTAGTTTGTACAGCATTATATATCTGTGTATCTCTTGTACTGACAGGGATGATGCATTATTCAGACTTTAATCCTGAAGGAAAATATCCTGATGCAATTAAAGCTCCTGTAGCTTACGCTTTTGAAATTGCAGGAAAACACTGGGCGAGTAATGTAGTAACAATTGCAGCCACTGTAGGATTGATTTCTGTAGTAATGGTAATGATGATGGGGCAATCCAGAATCTTTATCGGAATGGCAAAAGATGGTTTGATTCCTAAGTTCTTCGGAGAACTTCACCCAAAAACAAGAACTCCTTACAAAGGAATTATCCTGTTAGGAATAGTAGTAGCACTTATAGCTGCATTTACACCAATTTCTACATTAGCAGATATGACAAGTTTCGGAACCCTGTTTGCATTTACACTGGTTTGTATTGCAGTTTGGGTAATGAGAAAGAAAGAACCTAATTTGATCAGACCTTTCAAAGTTCCTGCCTATAAAATTGTTGTAGCATTAGGTGTATTTATTAATATCTATTTAATATTTAACTTAAGTGCTCATGCATTGGAACTTTCTGCTGTATGGCTTTTCCTAGGAGGATTAGTATATTTCCTTTATGGAAAATCAAACAGTAAACTTAACAATCCTGAAAAATACAAGGAAATAGATTAATATTAATACAAACCGCTTCGGCGGTTTTTTTGTTGAATATCGTATGAAAAAGATTTTGTCCATTATACTCCTATCCGTAGGAATGACTGCATTTGCTCAACAGGTAGAAAATATAGAAACAATTCTTAATGATAAAATAAGCATCAGAGCACTTGAACTTGATGACAACAAGGTTTGGTATAGCGGCACAGATTCCAAGTTTGGATTTGTAGATCTTAAGGATTATAAAAATCAAAAACAGATCCAGCTTTCTGAAGAAAAGCTTCAGTTCAGAACGCTGGCACAGGATAAAAATTCTTTTTATGCCATCAATATTGAAAGTCCTGGACGTTTCTTTAAGATTGATAAAAAAGATTTAAAATCACAAATTGTTTTCACAGATACTACAAAAACGGCATTCTATGATGCTTTGCATTTTGTAAATGATAAACTAGCCTATACATTCAGTGATGCAGACAAGGATCATTTGTTGAAATTAGCGGTGTATAGAGATGGAAAATGGGGGATGTTAAAGAGTGATGTGTTATTAAACGACGGTGAAGCAGCTTTTGCAGCGAGCAATACCAATATATCTTCCACCAAAAAATATGTATGGATTGCCACAGGAGGTAAAGCTTCGAGAGTTCTGAGGTTAAATCTAAAAACTGAAAAACTGGAGATCTTCAAAACCCCTTTCATTCAAGGTGAATCTTCACAGGGAATGTATTCCATTGATTTCAATGATGATCGATTCGGAATCGCAGTAGGTGGCGATTATACCAAACAGGATGTTAATATCAATAATATTGCAACAACTAATGATGGCGGCGAAACCTGGCAAATTCAGGCTTCTGGACACAATGCAGGATATATGACCTGTGTGAAAATAAAACCAGTCTCAAAAGGAAAAGAGATTATAGCGGTAGGTGATCAGCATATCAGCTATTCTTCAGATTTTGGAAAGACATGGAAGAAAATTTCCGATGAAAAAGGCCTGTATGTTTGTCAGTGGATTGATGGAAATAGAGTAGTTCTTGCAGGAAAAGATAGAGTTGTGATGTTGAAGTTGAAATAAAAGATTTGAGAAATACGTAGGATCAATAAAACAAATAGAATTTATCATTATCTCCGTAATAGGTTTAAACAGTGTATTTAGACTCATTCTAAACTATAACCTAATATAATTCATAGGTTAAAATTCATAACTAATGGTTAATTTTGTAGGACGGAATTTTAATGATGTTAAACTTCCTCACCTTATAAAATTTTATTTTTCAAAATGAATTCTTTAATAGATAAGTATAATATTCCTGGGCCGCGTTACACTTCTTATCCTACCGTCCCATATTGGGATGAATCTACATTTTCTTCGGAAAAGTGGAAAGAAACAGTAATCAGGTCTTTTGATGAAACCAATGCAGAGGAGGGGATTTCTATTTATATCCATTTACCTTTCTGTGAGGCATTGTGTACATTCTGTGCATGTCATAAGCGTATAACGAAACAACACAGTGTTGAAGTTCCTTATTTGGAAAGTGTATTAAAGGAATGGAAGATTTATCTTGATCTTTTCAAAGAAAGACCAAAGTTAAAAGAATTACATTTGGGTGGAGGTACGCCAACATTTTTCTCTCCGGAAAACTTAAAAACACTTCTGGAAGGAATTTTTGCAACCGTAGATATTGCAGAACATCCCGAGTTTTCATTTGAAGGACACCCTAATAATACTACGAGAGATCATCTTCAGACTTTATACGACCTGGGCTTCAGAAGAGTAAGCTTTGGAGTACAGGATTATGATCCTAAAGTACAAAAAGCAATCAACAGAATTCAGCCTTTTGAAAATGTGAAAAATGTAACAGAGTGGGCTAAGGAAATTGGTTACAGAGGAATTAGTCATGATTTGGTTTTTGGTCTTCCTCACCAATCTTGGGAAGCAATGGAACATACCATCAGAAAGACAATGGAATTGAAGCCGGATAGATTGGCTTTTTATTCCTATGCACACGTTCCATGGGTAAAAGGTGTTGGACAAAGAGGATTTGATGAAAATGACCTGCCGAGTGGTGAAGAAAAACGCCGCTTGTATGAAGATGGGAAGAAATTGCTTCAGGATCTGGGATATATTGAGGTTGGGATGGATCACTTCTCTCTGGAACATGATGATCTATACCAGTCTTTAATTCATAAAAAACTTCACAGAAACTTTATGGGATACACTTCAAGCAACACCCAATTGATGGTAGGGCTTGGAATGTCGGCCATTTCAGATTCTTGGTATGCATTTGCTCAGAATGTAAAAACCGTGGAAGATTATCAAAAAATGGTAGAAGAGGGAGAAATTCCTGTTGTGAAAGGACATGTTCTGAATGAAGAAGATCTTACAGTAAGAAGACATATTCTGAATCTGATGTGCCAGTTGGAAACTACTTTTAGTGCCCATAATTCTTTCCCTGAGTTGGAAAATGCACTGGAAATGTTGAAAGAAATGGAAAATGACGGTCTGGTTGAGATTAATGGCCATGAAATTAAAATTACCGAAGCTGGTAGAGCATTCACCCGAAATGTAGCAATGGTATTTGACCTTAGAATGATGAGAAATAAGCCGGAAACGAGGATTTTCTCAATGACGATATAAAGAAAAAGCGGTTCAGTATTGAACCGCTTTTTTATTTCACTTAAAATTTTAGTTTAAATATTCAATATTCAACGATGTGATGAATGCAAGACACATCAATGTAAAAAATAGAACTTACTCAATAACCAATTTTTGACTAAAAGATTTTAAATTTACAGATTTCAGATTGATAAAATATACCCCTGTTGGGATTTTGGAAATATCTATTCTTTGTCCCTCGATAATTGTGGCTGTTTCAAGCACCTTTCGTCCATCTGTACTGATGATCTCTGCTGTTATATTTTTATCTTTAATTCCATTAATAAAAACCTCTTTTGATGCAGGATTAGGATAAATTTTTATAGTTCCTAATTGATTCGTCTCCTGTGTACCCAAAGTTCCGGTTGTAATTTTAAAAATCTTTCCACTATTAACGGCTGCTACATATAATTCTTTCTGTGAATTTTGTCCGAAAGTTGAAAAATTATTTCCGCTGTAAGGAGAAGTCCACACAATGGAATTGTCAGGATTCAAAATTCCGATCTGGGTAGAGCAGTAGTCTGCAAAGAAATATTTTCCCTGAAGTGACGGATATTGAGCGCCTCTGTAAACATATCCTCCTGTAATAGAGCACTTTCCTCCAGAGTGATCATACACGGCAATAGGAAAGATCATAGTTGAAGCATTGGGACAGCCAACTGTTGTATTGTAAGCCGTGTTGCCTTCATAACATCGCCAGCCATAATTAAGTCCGGGTTGCGTTATAGGCATTTTATTGATTTCCTCAATAGCTCCCTGTCCTACATCAGCAATCCAAGCATTTCCTGTATTGAGGTCAAAGGAAAACTTCCATGCATTTCTTAGTCCATAGGCCCATACTTCATCGGCTCCGTCTACTGTAGCTCCTGCAAAAGGGTTGTCTGCGGGGATATTATAGGGTCCGGTAGCGTCTACATCAATCCTCAGCATTTTTCCAAGAAGCATATTTTTATTTTGAGCATTATTGTTAGGATCTCCGCCACTTCCCCCGTCACCGGTGATGATCCAAAGCTTTCTGTCAGGAGCAAAATGAATACTTCCACCATTGTGATTACTGAATGGTTTCGGAATATTCATTAAAATCTTTTCAGAATTGGGGTCGGCTATATTAGGGTCAGCAGTGCTTACATTATACCTTGCTACAATAATATTTCCCGCTGTGTTGTTATAATACACAAAAAAATACCCGTTGGTAGAGTATTGTGGGTGAAATGCAAGCCCGAGAAGTCCTCTTTCTCCACCGTAGAGAATTTTTGTTGAAATATTCAGAAAACTGGTTGCATTGATGGCTCCGTTAGGCTGAAGAATCTTGATTATTCCGTCTTGTTGTACGACAAACAATCTGCTGTCGTTGGCATTCGTAATCTCTACTGGACTGGTAAGTCCAGTGGCAAATTCTTCCAAATTAATGCTTTGAGAATTAACAATTAAGGAAGAAAAAATACTGATGATAAAAAGTTGTTTTTTCATAATATTTTGATAGTTAGTGCGTTGATATAGGAATGAAAATTTTATACCAATTATTTTTTGAAAATTTCACTACGATACCGTGAAAAAATTGTTAAATCTTAAATGTAAATCAGAATGCTGATATATCTGAAAATAAACCATTTCTGTTGTTAAAAATTCATAAAATACAAGAAAATCATTATATTTGCCGACTTAATTTAACGTAGTTATAACAAAATGCAAGGAAAAGGACTTATTACAATTGTTGCTATTGTCCTGGGGTTGATTTGCTTAAACGAGCTATTACCAACCTGGTACGCCAGCAAAATTGAATCGCAGATCGAAGCTGCGAAAGGAAACGAGAAAGAGATCAAACGAATCAAGGAGGATACTCTTAATCTTGGGTATACGAAGCTTTATTATTCAAAAGCTAAAGACAAGGAAATGAAACTTGGTCTTGACTTAAAAGGAGGGATCAACGTTCTATTGGAAATCAACCAGAGAGATTTGGTTAATGATTTAACCAATTATTCAACAAATCCTGTTCTTATTGATGCTTTGAACAAGACTGATGAAGCTCAAAAAAACTCAACAAAATCTTACATCGACAACTTTTTTGAACAGTTCGATGCGGTTAACAAAGCAAAAGGGACCAACCTTAAGCTTGCTGATCCGGAACTTTTCGGAAACACAAACTTATCTGAAATCAAGTACAATACTACTGATGAGCAGGTAAAAAGTATTGTGAAAAGAAGAATTGATCTTTCTGTAGGAACAGCTTTCGAGGTAATCAGAACGAGAATTGATAAGCTTGGAGCAATCCAGCCAAACGTTCAGAGAGTACCTGGTACAGCTAGAATTTCTGTGGAAATGCCTGGTATGAAGGATATCGATAAGGTAAAGAAAATGCTTCAGACTTCTGCAAAACTTCAGTTCTGGGAAGTACAACAGGTTCCTGAAATTGCACCTTATTTCCAAACATTAACCACTATGGTTGCTGCAAAAGGAGATTCTATGGGAGTTGCAAAAAATGTAAACTTCATCAATCTTTTACAGCTTGACAAATTAAGAACGAATGGTGTAGCTAACGTAAAATTATCTGATACTGCTGTTGTAAATAAAATTTTAAACAGCAAGGTTGGTTTGGCTTTACGTCCGGCAAACATTAAATATACACAGTTTATGTGGGGTTACAAGCCTGAGGCTACAAGTCCTGATGATTTGGTATTGTATGCAATCAGAAGTAACATCAACCAAAAAGCTCCAGTAGACGGTGCTGTAGAAACTGCCAGCATTAGCTACGATGAACTTGGAAGAGTGGTAGTAGACATGCAGATGGATTCTAAAGGTGCGAAAGACTGGAAAACTTTAACGGAGAAAAACGTAGGGAAGCCAGTTGCTGTAACACTTGATAACAGAGTATACACTGCACCAAACGTTGTAAACGCTATTCCTAACGGTAGAACTCAAATCTCTGGTAACTTCTCTCAGGAAGAAGCTAAAGAATTGGTTGACGTTTTAGGAGCAGGTAAATTACCTGCAGGTGCAAAAGTAGTACAGGCGACTCAGGTAGGTCCGTCTCTTGGACAGGAATCTATCAACGCAGGTATGATCTCATTTGCAATCGCATTCTTGATTATTATTGTTTATATCATTTTCTATTACGGTGGTGCCGGTGTGTACGCTGTAATTGCAATGGTAATTAACTTATTCTATATTTTCGGAATTATGGATTCCGGTGACTTTACGTTAACTCTTCCTGGTATCGCAGGTATCGTATTGACGATGGCGATGGCGGTAGATACAAACGTAATTATCTACGAAAGAACGAAAGAAGAATTATTTGCCGGTAAGAGCATCTTAGAAGCTTATAAGGATGGTTTCAAACATGCATTAAGTGCAATTATCGATGGTCACTCAACTACTTTATTAACGGCAGTTGTATTGTTCTTCTTCGGAACAGGACCTATCAAAGGATTTGCTTTGACATTGATGATTGGTATCGTGATGACATTGTTTACTTCTGTATTGCTTTCAAGAGTAATGATCTTTAGTAGATTGAACAAAGGGAAACAACTTTCTGTTTGGACTCCACCTACGAAAAACCTATTCAGAAATACTTGGATCGACTTTATCGGTAAGAGAAAATATGCTTATATCGTTTCTGCTGTACTAACAGTGATCTGCGTATTCTCAATGGTTACTCACGGATTCAAATATGGTATTGACTTCACAGGAGGTAGAAACTATGTGGTAAGATTTGATAAAGAAGTTAATGCTAATGATGTTGAAGAGAAATTAGTAAAACTATTCAAGACTGAGGATGGTAAGAATTCTTCTGTAGAAGCTAAGACTTTTGGAAATGCTAATCAGTTGAAAATTTCTACAGATTATCTAATCGAAGATGAGTCTTTAAAGGCTGACCAAACGATTGAGCAGAAATTATATGAAGGGTTAAAAGGAGATCTTCCTGCTAACATTACATTACATGATTTCAAATCTGCAGATAAAGATCACGCTGGTATCATTTCTTCTGAAAAAGTAGGTCCTACAGTGGCAGACGATATTCAGACACACGGTATTCTTGCTGTAGTGGCTGCTTTAGGAGGTATTTTCTTATACATCTTATTCAGATTTAGAAAATGGCAGTTCTCATTAGGTGCTGTTGCAGCTCTATTCCACGATGCGGTTATTATTTTAGGAACGTATTCATTACTTCACAAATATATGCCGTTCAACATGGAGATCAACCAGGATTTCATCGCTGCGATCCTTACTGTATTAGGGTATTCAATTAACGATACGGTAATTATCTTCGACAGAATTAGAGAATATCTAAGAGAGAAGAAATCATTAACATTAGCAGGATTATTTGATGACTCTATCTCAAGTACGTTAGGTAGAACATTTAACACATCATTTACTACAATCTTGGTAATCCTTGCGATCTTCATCTTCGGAGGTGATAACCTTAGAGGATTTATGTTTGCAATGCTAATTGGTATTGGATTCGGTACTTACTCATCTATCTTTATTGCATCAGCAATTGCTTATGACTTCCTTAAGAAAGGAAAAGAAGATGGAGTACATGGAAAAACTACTTCAGACAAAGAAGTACTTGCTTCAAAGTAAAACAAACTACAATAAATTAGTAAAAGCCTTTCGAAAGAAAGGCTTTTTTGTTATCTGAATTTAAGATTTGTCTCAAGTATTTTGAAACAGATTATTTTGAGATTTATTATTGTATATACCATTAAAATAAATTGTTTTTTTAATAGTATTCTGTTACTCAATATTATACTTTTTTAATATAATGAAATTTAGAATCATTATTTTTAAGATTTGATTAATTTTGCACCATCATGGAAAATTCAAAGAAAAAAGCGGCCATAGGCTTTATATTTATAACCTTACTGATTGATATTACGGGATGGGGAATTATTATCCCTGTTGTTCCTAAATTGATTGAAGAATTGATTCATGCAGACATCAGTGAAGCCGCAAAATATGGTGGTTGGTTAGGATTTGCCTATGCCTTTACACAGTTTATCTTTTCACCGCTTGTAGGGAATCTAAGTGATAAGTACGGACGAAGACCCGTTATTTTGATTTCGCTTTTCGGATTTGCAGTAGATTATATTTTCCTGGCATTGGCTCCCACAATCTGGTGGCTGTTTTTGGGAAGAGTTATTGCAGGGATTACCGGAGCAAGTGTAACTACGGCAAGTGCCTATATTGCAGATATTTCAAATGATGAAGACCGAGCAAAGAACTTTGGACTGATTGGGGCTGCATTTGGTTTAGGCTTTATTATAGGACCTGTTTTAGGTGGTGTTCTGGGACATTATGGTGCCAGAGTCCCTTTCTATGCAGCAGCAGGTTTGTGTTTGCTTAACTTCCTTTATGGATACTTCATTCTTCCCGAAAGTTTAGATAAAGATAAAAGACGAGAATTTAACTGGAAGCGGGCTAATCCTGTAGGTTCTTTTAAATTTTTAGGAAAACATCCTGAAATTTCAGGACTTATTGCTGCGCTAATATTAATCTATATTGCAGGGCATGCTGTACAAAGTAACTGGAGTTTCTTTACCATGTATAAGTTTGGATGGACAGAAAGGATGGTAGGGATTTCTTTGGGAGTTGTCGGTTTGTTGGTTGGTTTGGTGCAAGGACTTTTGATCAGATGGACAACGCCAAGGCTGGGTGAGCAGAAAAGTATTTATTACGGACTTGCACTATATGCGCTAGGTCTCTTATTATTTGCATTTGCCTCTGAGGGGTGGATGATGTTTGCCTTTTTGGTGCCTTATTGTTTAGGAGGAATCTGTGGGCCGGCTTTACAGTCTGTTATTACGAAGAGCGTTCCTTCCAATGAACAAGGCGAGCTTCAGGGAGCATTAACCAGTTTAATGAGCGCTACTTCCATTATCGGGCCTCCAATGATGACGAATTTGTTTTACTTTTTCACGCATGATGAAGCACCATTTAAGTTTTCAGGGGCGCCTTTCTTCCTGGCATTTATTTTAATGACAATCAGTGTTGTGATTACCTATTCTGCTTTTAAGAAAAAGGGAAAAATTTAAGCAGTAGAGGAGAAGAGCATTCAATAATGACAAAATAAAAAGTTATTGCGAATTTAAAATAAACAGAGAAAAATTAGTTCTCTCCGTTGTAAAATATAAAGGGAAGCCTCTAGAGGCTTCCCTTACTGTTTGAAAGATTTTATATTCTATGAAAATTAAGGATAAAGAGATTTTATACCATTATTCACAACATTGCTTCCCAATCCTGAGAATGAAACTGAGAATTTGCTGGCATTAAAGCTTAAAGAACCTGTAGGTGTACAAAGTCCCAACGCATACTGACATTGGCCATAGGCTCCGGTATTTCTAGTAATCTTGCTTTCACTTTTTGCTTTTCCTAAGCTGATATAAGCCCAGTCATTTACATCCGTATTGGATACTGTTGACCCCGTATAATAAACTGTGATCTGATATCCCGCTTCACCTCTTTTAGAACCCCAAAGCCAGTTGGCAGTCCACCATTGCTTATACCATTTGGAAATAACCCTTGCAGATTTATTACCAGTAGAATTTTCGCTGGTACCTCTTGTATCCATCATAACCAAACCACCAAGGATATTATCCCAGATAATTCCCGAATCATTATAAAAACAAAGCGTTGTGAACTTTCCGTTTTTGCTACTCCAGATGATTTCCATTGCATTAATGCCTGTTTTTATTTCTTCGGTAACCATTTCCTTTAATCCGTTTTGGGCAATAGTAAGATCGTCTCCGGTGTAAAGCTCCCCAATTCTTCCCATTTTTACAGAAGACGGATCCAGAACATTTCCAAGAGCTATAAACTGATCCTTATCAGAAATCAGGTTCTGAGAAATCTCAATACCTTTTTGAGAAGAAATCTTTCCAATCACGTTGACTCCTGCAATTTGTAAATCACTTTTCAAATACTTTTCAAGACTCCTTTGAGATTCATCCAATTGTGATTGTACAATCTCCGGAACAGCTTGTGAAATAGGTATTACTTCTTTTTTTAGATCAGCAGCGGTTACTTTAGCCTGAACGGTTTCCTGTTTGGAAATTTCATTGTTCTCATCACGACAACTGTTGAGTGTCAACACCGATAATACGACCAGAATTTTAAAACTGATAATTAATTTTTTCATATTAAATATTTATTTGGTTGTGTGTAGTAAATATACTTAAATGTTAATTAATTCTCAATCATTTGAATTAATTATTTGTTAATTGATAAATTTTACATTGAAAATAAAGACTTATAGAAGATTAAACAGCCTGTTATTTTGTAAGGATATTTACTATCGGACCTGTTTTTTAAGCCTTAGTCTTTGATTATTATTTATAAAATCTTAAAATTTGTTTAAATTTTTAGTTTACCGTAAATAAATGTATAATCTTTTGTAATTTTACAGCATGGAATTAAGCATTGGAGAAATGGCATTGATTGCAGTGGCAATCGTTGTATTATTCGGTCCGGATAAATTGCCTCAGATTGCGCGTGACTTAGGTGCAGGCGTTAGAAAAATGCGTGGAGCAGTAGAAGATATCAAAACTGAGATCATGAAAGAAACAGACAATCCTGTTTCTGAGATTAAACGTGAAATTGAGAAAGTAAAAGACGCTGCCAAGGATTTTAATCCGATGAAGGATATTGAAAAAGATATTCTTACAGATCCAGCTTCCACTACCAATGAACCTCCAAAACCAAAGCCTGCCGATGACGAAACGCACGAAGGGCCTGTAAGCAGATAATGTATGGAGGAAATTATTCAGGAAGACAAACAGGTATTTTTATATCTTAATAATTTAGGAGATCCTGCCTTTGACCAGTTTTGGATGTTGATATCCAGTACATGGATCTGGGTGCCTCTTTATATTATATTCCTTTATTTTTTATACAAAAACTATAAACTAAAATCCTTAGTTTTTATTCTTATATTTTTAGCACTTGGGGCAACGGTTTCAGATCAGTTGGCAAGTGTTTTCAAATATGGGGTGGCAAGGTTAAGACCCTGTCATGATCCCACACTGGAACATTACATGAGAATTGTAAAATGTGGCGGGCAGTTTGGATTCTATTCCGCTCATGCCTCTAACACTTTCTTTTTAGCATCATTTTTAAGTATCTTACTGAAAAATAAGCTTAAATGGTTTCCATATGCTATATTTGTATGGGCTATAGTGGTTTCATACAGCCGAATATATTTAGGAGTGCATTTTCCAATTGATATTTTGGTGGGGGTGTTTGTTGGATCTTTATTGGGAGTGATATTTGGTGCACTCGCCAAAAAAGTGATCAACAAACAAAATATAACTTCATGAAAAAATCTTTATTACTTTTAGCATCCATCAGTTTTTTTTCATTGAACATTTATGGCCAGGACAAAAAAATGGCGGAGGAATGTTTCAAAAAAGCAGATTATAAATGTGCTGAAGAACATTATTCCCAATTGGCGGAAAAAGAACAAATTCAAAAATTTAAGTCAGAATATTACAATTATCTGGGTACAGCTCAAAGAAGGCTTGGGAAAACAGATTTTGCTTTTAAATCATATGAAAAAGCGTTAAAAACTGATCCCAGATCCGCTTCCGTATATGTAAACTTAGCTTCATTACATAGCCAGAAAGGAGACAAAGCAAAAGCATTGGAGTACATTGAAAATGGACTTAAGCTGGATGCTGAAAACCCTGATTTCTATTTGATACGCTCAAAGATTTATGATAGTCAGGGCAAAAAAGAACTGGCTATGAAAGATCTAAATCAGATTCTAAGCTTTGCACCGGATAATATTTTTGCAAAAACCGGATTAGCCAATTTAAAAAAGAATAATGATGATCTTGAAGGAGCTTTAAAAGATTACAACAAGCTTATTGCAGAAAAGCCGGAATCATTGTTATATAATGGAAGAGCAGATGTTTACTTAAAAATGAAGAAAACTAAGGAAGCTCTTGCGGATGTTTCTAAAGCTATTTCTATTGATTCTAAATTTGCACAATCTTTTGTAACTAAGGCAATGATTTTATTTGAAATGGCTAAACCTAAGGAAGCTTGTGATAATCTTAATAAAGCAGTAGGATTGGGCTATGAAAAGGCCATATTAGCAGACTACTATGCTAAATGTGCTAAGAAATAACATATCACAATGGTATAAACTTTTTTTTCTAATAAAGTACCGAGCAATAAGCAGGATTATTTTAAAGGAGAAATTTATTATTAATCATAAATAAAGAACAGTTAAATGTAGCATACGCCTAACTTTAGCTGTTTTTTTAATTCATATAAAAAGTATACATGTTAAATATTGTTCTTATAGAACCTGAAATACCCAATAATACTGGAAATATCGGACGTCTGTGTGTAGGCACAGAATCTAAACTACACTTAGTTCATCCTTTTGGTTTCGTAATTAATGATAAAAACCTGAAAAGATCGGGATTGGATTATTGGGTACATCTTGATGTTTCTGAATATGCAAATGTAGAAGAGTGGGTGAAGAGTATTCCGGATCCGTCACGCGTTTTCTTAATGAGTTCACATGCGGAAAAATCATACCTGGAAAATGATTTTCAGGATGGAGATTGGTTGGTTTTCGGAAAAGAAAGTGTAGGATTGAGTAAGGAAGTTCTGGATCAGTTTGAAAATCATCTAACCATTCCAATGTCAAAACTAATCCGAAGCTTTAATATTGCTAATTCTGTTGCTTTTGTCGTGGGAGAAGCCAAAAGGCAGATCGGGTTAACTAGATAACCAATTATTTACGGGTAACTGAGATTTTAAAATATAAAATAGGTTCCTTTAATCATTATGGTAGGGTTTGCTCTGTAGGATTTGATCGGCACGATAAAGCTGTTCTACAATGAACAATCGAATCATCTGATGCGTAAATGTCATTTTAGATAATGACATTTTTTCATTGGCTCTGTTATACATGTCTTCTGAAAAACCATAGGCACCTCCAATCAGTATGTGAACTTTTTTTACAGAAGAATTCATCCATGTATCTATTTTCTGGGAAAATTCACGGCTGGTAAACTGCTTTCCTTTTTCATCAAGGATTACAACAAGATCATTTTTATCAATATGATTAAGGAATAGTTTGGCTTCTTCTTTTTTAAGCAAATCAGGGGAAAGATTTTTTGCATTCTTAACATCCGGAATCTCGGTAATTTCAAAATTCCAGTGTTTAGGAAGACGGTTAAGGTAGTAATTGATTAAAGAAGTAATTTCCTTATCGTCTGTTTTTCCGATACAAAGTAAACTGATTCGCATTAATTGGTAATTTTCAGTCGGCAAAGATAGGAATTTTTTAACGGTTAATATTCTGCATATAGGTCTCTAGAAAGGTTGATATAAGGATATTCAGAGATAATATTCATCACCAAGCTTATTTTTGATTATTTTAATTGTTTACGATTAATTTAAATAGGATCATATTGATAAAAGAGAAAACATTAGAATTTTTGTTATTCTTGTCTTTCAACCTCAATTCTATATAATTTTTGGTGAGAAAGAGGAGAGGGAAAATGTTTATATTTGTAAGAGAGATAGAGAAAATATCATGAAAAAATGCTCTTCTAATTGGAGTTATTTGATATTTGATCTTGTAGCTAATTACGAAACTACAGCAATAGATGAGTGTAACAGTTCCCAAATTTATCCTGAAAATTCAGGAGTTTTTTGATAACATACATATTCCTGTTTTGGGAATATCGCTTTGGCAGATGTTCCAGATCTATATCTCCGGAATTTTTAAAGGAAAGATAGGGCGAAAGGCAGCCGCTATTTCCTGGAGTTTTACCATCAGTTTATTTCCATTTATTCTTTTCCTACTTTCTGTATTGCCTTATATGCCGCATTACGACAAATTACAGTTTTATATTTTTGATGTATTGATGCATAATGTATTTCCGTCTAATATGGAGGGTGATGTAAGAGGCTATATAGAAACGAATATCATTCCTAATATGAAAGGAATCAGTAACCTGACGATTGTCTTAGCGCTTATATTCGCAACGAATGGTACTTTTTCTCTTATCAACGGATTTAATGAAAATACAGAAGAAAAACTCAGCGATGTGAAAGAGTTTATTCTTTCATTTTTTATCACGATAGGCTTTATTACCATTGTGTTTTTAGCACTTTTTGGAGTGTATTATGTAGAGGTTGTTATGAAATTGTTTACTCCTGCTTATGATGTTTCATGGCTGGTAGATAACCTTTCCAGCATTATTGGTTTTGTCTCCTTTCCGTTGTTTTATTTTATTCTTCTGACTCTTTTTTACTGGTTAGGAACAGTGAAAATCACTAGATTCAGACAAGCCATTCCGGGAGCGGTTCTCACGACCATATTGTTTGTGGTTACAACATATATCTTTGCTATTTATGTAAAGGATATTGCCCGATATAACGTTCTTTACGGTTCCATAGGAAGTATGATTCTGCTGATGGTTTGGGTGAATGTGAATGTATATCTCCTGTTATTTGGAAATGAACTGAATATGGCCATCAGAAAGCTCAGAATAGAAAAACTATTGTCTGACGAGATTCAAAAAGAAACCGTTCACTACCATTCTCAGATTACAGAACCCAACTTTGACAGCAATGAAGAGCATCAGAGAAAGCTGGGTAATCTGAAAAAAGATTAATCTTCTTCCGGTACTGTATTTCCTCTGGAACTTAAACTTAAGATCGTAAAGCCTAAGATGGCCGCAACAAATGAAGCGATCAAAATGGCAAATTTAGCCTCATCCTGGATAATAATTTCCCCTTTAAAAGAGAGTAAAGCGATAAAAATGGACATGGTAAAACCAATTCCGGCAAGTAAACCTACACCAATCATTTGAAGCCAGTTACTATTTTGTGGCAAGGAACTAAGTTTTAATTTAATAGCAATTAAGGAGAACAAGTTGATCCCAATCAGTTTTCCAATAATTAATCCGAAAATAATACCTAATCCTAACGTACTTGTAACGCCTGCAACCATTTCATTTGAAAAGGTAATATTGGTATTCGTTAAAGCAAAGACTGGCATAATCAGAAAGCTTACAGGAATATGAAGCTGATGTTCCAGTTTTTCCAATGGCGAAATTTCCACATGGGAAGCATTGGTAGGAATTGAAAAGGCCAGTAAAACGCCTGCTATTGTTGCATGTATTCCGGAATGATGCAGGAAATACCATAAAAAGATCCCCGGAATAATGTAAAATATAATTTTGGTAACTTTTAAGAAATTTAAAATAAAAAGCAGCGCAGTCACACCTAAAGATAAGAAAAGATAGGCCCAATGAATCTGTTCGGTATAAAATATAGCAATAACAAGAATAGCACCCAGATCATCTACAATTGCCAATGCCGCTAAGAATATTTTGATTGAATTGGGAATCTTCTTACCCAGCATCGAAATAATAGCTAAAGAAAATGCAATATCTGTTGCCATCGGAATTCCCCAACCATTGCTGTATTCCGTTCCGGCATTGAATATGCTGTAAATAACAGCCGGAACAAGCATTCCGCCCACGGCTGCAAAAATAGGAAGTGAAGCATTTTTAAAAGATGAAAGTTCACCTTCTACCAGTTCTCTTTTTATTTCAAGACCTACCAAGAGGAAGAAAACCGCCATAAGACCATCATTGATCCAAATGCTGACAGGATACTCTAGTTGGAATAGGTGAGTGCCTACTTCTTTGTCTAAAAACTGCTGAAAACTTTCTGCAGCAGATGAGTTGGCAATAAGTAATGAAATAAGCACACAGAAAATAAGAATAATTCCTGAGGCCTGACTGTTGTTGAAAAATTTTTTAAAATAAAGTGATAAATTCATATTTACGATTGTAGTCGTCTCACTCTCGAGACTCCATTAATATTTTTGAGCTTTTTGAAAGTTTCTTCCAATTGCCCCTTATTTTTGACTTCGAGATTGATATTTCCCATAAAGACTCCGTTATTGGATTCAATAGACATACTTTTCATATCCATTCCCATACTTCCACTGATGACGGTGGTAATGTCATTAATCATACCCATTCTGTCAAGGCCTTCAATCTCAATTTTCACTCTGTTCTTGAAGCTTTCTGCATTGACCCACTTGGCAGGAATGACACGATAGTCATATTGTGCTCTAAGGTTAATGGCATTTGGACAGCTGTCACTATGGACCTTAATTCCGTCAGAAATAGTGATGAATCCGAAGATTTTATCTCCAGGAATTACTGTACAGCATTTTGCATAGCTGTAATTCAGTTTTTCTTCATCCTTTCCAAAGACAATCATGTCTAGGTTTTGCTCCTTAGGTTCCTCGAAACGAAGATTTTTTGTCGGAGACTTTCTGAATCTTGAAAGCAGGTTGTTGAATACGTTCTTACTTTCAATGTATTTTCTTAAACTGCTTGCATCAAGTTCATTAGTCTGAAATTTAAGAAACAGTTCTTGTGACGATTTTAAATTAAAGAATTTCTGAAGCTTATTAACTTCCTCATCATTGAAATTGATTTTTGCATGACGAAGTTTTCTTTGTAAAGTTTCCTTGCCTTCTTCTACCAACTGATTTTTCTGGGAATTCAGGTAGCTTTTAATCTTAGATTTAGCCTTGGATGTAACTACAAATTCCAGCCAGTCAGATTTTGGTTTTTGATTCTGCGAAGAAAGGATATCTACTTGATCTCCGTTTTGAAGAGTATAGGAGATTGGAACTAGTTTTCCATTAATTTTAGCTCCCAAACACTTCATTCCCAAATCTGAGTGAACGGAAAAGGCAAAATCAAGTGCCGTTGCATTGGTTGGTAAAATTTTAATTTCTCCTTTTGGTGTAAATACAAACACTTCTTTTGAATAAAGATTAAGTTTGATATTATCCAAAAGCTCAGAAGTAGAAAGATTCTGTTGCTGTTCAAGAACTTCACGAATCTCTGTTACCCATTTTTCAAAATTTCGGTCATCAGAACTTTGTTTATAACCTTCTTTGTATTTGTAGTGGGCGGCAACCCCTTTTTCTGCAATCTCGTCCATACGCTCTGAACGAATCTGTACTTCAATCCACTTTCTATCAGGGCCTAAAACGGTTAAGTGTAAACTTTCATATCCTGTAGAACGAGGTTGTGTGATCCAGTCACGCATCCTTGATGGATTGCTATGGTAAACATCTGTAACAATGGAGTAGATTTTCCATGCAAGAAACTTTTCATTCTTGGCGTCAGATTTATAGATAATTCTGATCGCGTAGTTATCAAAAACCTCCTCAAAGGAAACTCCCTGCTTCAGCATTTTTCTGTAAATGGAGGAAATTGCTTTTGCGCGGCCTTTAATTTTAAAGTTTAATCCTTCTTCACGAAGTCTTTCGGAGGCCTCTTTTTTGAATTCTTCAATATATCTTTCACGGCTTTCCTTGGCTAGCTCTAACTTCTCTGTGATCTCATTGTAGACTTCAGGGCTATTGTATTTTAAGGAAAGATCTTCTAACTCAGACTTGATGTTGTATAAACCAAGACGGTGTGCCATTGGGGCATAGATGTAAACGGTTTCCGAAGCAATTTTTTTCTGCTTATCCGGAGCCATGCTTTCCAACGTTCTCATATTGTGAAGACGGTCTGCAATTTTAATAAGAATTACTCTGAAATCCTCAGACAGCGTCAACAGTAACTTTCTATAATTTTCTGACTGTACAGAAATATTCTGATGATTCATGATGGAGATCTTAGTCAATCCATTCACAATATTGGCAATCTTTTCTCCAAAGATCTTTTTAAGATCCTCATAAGTGTAGTCAGAATCTTCAATCACATCATGCAAAAGCGCACAGGCAATGGAAGTAGCTCCCAAACCAATCTCTGTCGCTACAATTTTGGCTACAGCGATAGGGTGGTAGATGTAGGGTTCTCCAGATTTTCTCCTTTGATCTTTGTGGGCATCCAATGCAATGTCGAATGCCTTTCGGATGAGTTTGTTATTTTCCTCATCCAATGTTCTGTATGTGTTAGAAATCAGGTCCTTATATCTGGCAAGGATCTCCTTATTCTCTTGTTCTAGATCGTAACTCATTTGTGTAGATGCCTATATTTAGACGAAAATACGAAAATTTTTAGTTTTTTCAAACATAAAAATCCGTAGTTTGTGCTACGGATTCTCGGTTACTAGATTTTATATCAATTAGAATTTTACTTCTGAATTCATCCCGTCACTTGACGTTTTGATTTTAATGTCTGGGCTATTGTGAATTTCAGCCCTATTTCTTGCATCGATATACTTTTTAATAGTTTCATAATTAGCCTGATCAATGCTCATGTTTTCAAATAAATAAGTTTTTATGACTGCATTTTGTGAGAAAATACTCCGGGCAGTATCCAGCCGTTCATTATCCTTTATCGCAACACTGGCCAGGTATTGTGTATTATCTGTTTCACTATTAAGGTATATGATGTAATCTGAATTTTGGAAACCGGAATCCTCCAGATCGCTTTCAAGCTTCTTGTAATTGCTATGGTGCTCAAATAGCCCAGCTAATATATTTGACATAATTAATGGGTTTTAAAGTTCTGATTAAAGTTAGTAAAAAAAACTTATTTTTTTATTATAAATTCAGTAAAATTTATCTATTAATATTCTATCTATATAATAATGTTAAAATGTTTGAATATATCTATCAATCATATGATTAATTTTTTAAAATAAATAAATAGAGTTATGATTCTACTGATTTAATTGATGTCTCTGATGCAACGCTTCAACGAAAGATGGTATCATTTTAACTCTAACTTTTCTTTTGATATTTATTGAAGCTAATGTGATTGATGAAAAATGAAAAGCCTTAGAAATGATTACTTCTAAGGCCTTTACTTATTATTTTAAAACGTATTAAATTCTTTCGTTTTTAATTTCTTCTACAATTTCCGGATTCAATAATGTACTGATATCTCCAAAGTTACTGAAATCTCCTTCTGCAATTTTTCTTAATATTCTACGCATAATCTTACCTGAACGTGTTTTCGGAAGGCCTGAAACGAATTGTATTTTATCCAGTTTGGCGATAGGTCCGATTTGATCTGCAATCAACTGATTTATTTCTTTCTTTAAATTATCCTTATCACGTCCTTCTCCGGTTTCTTTAAGCGTTACATAACCATATAAGGCATTTCCTTTAATATCATGCGGATAGCCTACAATTGCTGATTCTGCAACAGCAGGATGCTGATTAATGCTGTCTTCAATAGGAGCTGTTCCCAGGTTGTGTCCTGAAACAATAATTACATCATCCACACGTCCTGTAATTCTGTAATAACCTACCTCGTCCCTTAATGCGCCATCACCGGTAAAGTATTTTCCGGGGAAAGCTGTAAAATAAGTCTCTTTATATCTTTGGTGGTCTCCCCAAATTGTTCTTGCGATTCCCGGCCATGGAAAACGGATACAAAGGTTTCCTGTAACCTGATTTCCTGTAATTTCATTACGCTTGTCATCCATCAATACTGGCTGTATACCAGGTAAAGGTAGGGTAGCATAGGTTGGTTTTGTAGGCGTAACAAAAGGAAGCGGCGAAATCATGATTCCTCCTGTTTCAGTTTGCCACCATGTGTCTACAATAGGACATTTTTTCTTTCCAACGTGATCGTTGAACCAATGCCAGGCTTCGTCATTGATAGGTTCTCCTACAGACCCGATTACTTTTAAAGAACTCAGATCATGTTTGTCTACCCATTCTGTACTTTCTTTAGCTAAGGAACGGATAGCAGTAGGAGCGGTGTAAAACTGAGTAATTTTATGTTTTTCAATTACTTCCCAAAAACGATCGGGTTCAGGATAAGTAGGAACTCCCTCAAAAATTACAGTGGTAGCCCCGTTTAATAATGGTCCGTAAAGAATATAAGAGTGTCCTGTGATCCATCCAATATCAGCGGTACACCAATAGATATCATTTTCCTTATAGTTGAAAACATTTTTAAAAGTGTAGGCAGTATACACCATATAACCGGCACAGGTATGAAGCATTCCCTTTGGTTTTCCTGTAGAGCCTGACGTGTACAGAATGAAGAGAGGATCTTCAGAATCCATGATGACTGTAACGAAATCCGGAGAAGCTTTTTCGTAAAGATCAGCCAGCCAGTAATCTCTTCCTTCTTTCATCTTGATTTCGTTGTGGGTTCTCTTTACCACCAAGACTTTTTCTACAGTTGGCGTTTTTTCCAAGGCTTCATCTACAATGCTTTTCAGATCCAAAACCTTGTTTCCTCTGTAGCTTCCATCGGATGTGATCACCATTTTCGCTTCACAGTCATTCACTCTTGAAGAAACTGCAGAAGCGGAGAATCCGGCAAATATAACGGAATGAACAGCTCCCAATTTAGCACAAGCCAGCATAGTAACAGCCAGTTCAGGAATCATGGGAAGATAGATGCATACTCTGTCTCCTTTTTCAATTCCCATATCGCGCAGAATGTTTGCGGTTTTGTTGACACGGGTGTATAGTTCGTTGTAAGAAATATGCTGAGCTTCTTCTTTGGGATCATTAGGTTCCCAAATAATAGCTGTTTTATCTCCTCTTATGGCAAGATGCCTGTCGATACAGTTTTTTGTGATATTGAGCTTGGCATTTTTGAACCATGTGATCTTCGCTTCATTCATATCATACTTAACAACCTTGCTCCATCTTTGGTACCACACAAAGTTTTGATCAGCTACCTTATCCCAGAATTTCTTTGGGTTTTTGATAGACTTCTTATAATCTTCAAAGTATTGTGGTAAATCTTCTATTAAGTAATTTCTCATATCCCTTTCGTTTTTTGAAATTTGAATTGTATTGATAATTTGTTGATTGTCTTTTGTTTATGTGAACTTAAATTTTAAAATATTAAGCTTTAAAATTTAAGTAATGAAAAGTATTCAGAACTTTCCTTTCTTTTATCGTTTAAAACGATTAAAAATGATACTTAAATATATGTTTAATTTTTCGTCTAGGCCCTATATTCATTGATTTTTTCCTGAATTTCTTCAATGATTTTCTCGTCATCAATGGTGGATGGAATCTGAAAATCCTCTCCGTCTAATAATGTTCTGATTAATTTTCTTAAAATCTTTCCGGAACGTGTTTTTGGAAGCCTTTTTACAACCATCACACTTTTCAAAAAAGCAACAGCTCCTATTTTTTCTCTGACTTTCAGAATAATTTCTTTTTCTACATTTTCTTCTGAAATTTCTGACCCATTTTTCAAAACGACGGTGGCAAAAGGAACTTGTCCCCGTAAATCGTCATCAATGCCTACTACCGCACATTCGGCAACATCCGGGTGTGAGGAAGCAATTTCTTCCATTTCGGAAGTAGAAAGTCTGTGTCCGGCAACGTTAATCACGTCATCCACTCTTCCTGTGATGAAAATATAACCGTCTTCATCCTGTATGGCGCCATCTCCGGAAAAATAATAGCCTTTATATTGTGATAAATAACTGTTTTCAAAACGGTCATGGTCTTTCCAGATTCCAAGGAGTGCCCCTGGAGGGAGAGGAAGTTTGATTACCAGATAGCCTTCATGATGTGGGTTGAGCTCCAGTCCGTTTTCATCAAAAATTTTAATATCATATCCCGGAATTGGTTTTCCTGCGGACGCTCTTTTTATTTTGTACTGATCATCAATGGTCATTAATCCCAGCATCGGCCATCCTGATTCGGTTTGCCACCAATGGTCAATCGCGGGAACACCTATGTGTTCTTCAAACCAGTCCAATGTGGCTACATCACATCTTTCGCCTGCTAAAAATTGCTTTTTGAAATGTGACAGATCATATTTTTTAACCAATTCTCCATTGGGATCTTCTTTTTTGATGGCCCTGATCGCTGTAGGAGCAGTGAACATTACAGAAACCTTGTATTCCGAAATAATTCTCCAGAAAGTTCCTGCGTCAGGAGTCATAATGGGTTTTCCTTCAAAAATAATCGTAGTATTTCTGTTGATTAATGGTCCGTACACTGAAAAACTGTGTCCAACGGCCCATCCAAAATCTGATGCTGCCCAATAGGTTTCTCCGGAATCTACACCATAGATGTATTTCATGGAATACTTTAATGCCGTGGCATATCCTCCGGTATCACGAACAATTCCTTTAGGTTTCCCTGTAGTTCCCGAGGTATAAAGAAGGTAAAGTGGGTGAGTAGACTCAACGGAAACACAGTCTGCGGGGTCTGATTTTTGAACCAACTCTTCATAGTCAATCAGCCCGTCAAACATTTCATGTTGGTTATCTACTAATTTTCTATTGTAAACGATAATGTTATCTACTTTATCTTGTGCAAGTTCAATTGCTTTTTCCACTAAAGGAAGATAAGGGATTCTCTTTGCAATTTCTACTCCTGCAGTAGCTGTGATTAAGACTTTAGGTTTACAGTCATCAATTCTTACGACCAGTTCGTGAGGGGCAAATCCTCCAAAAACTACATTATGAATTACGCCAATTCTTGCGCACGCTAACATCGCAAAAAGAGTCTGCGGAATCATGGGCATATAAATAACTGCTATGTCTCCCTTTTTCAGTCCCAAAGAAGCCAGTCCGCCTGCAAGTTTTGAAATTTCTTCCTTTGCCTGATTGAATGTGTAGGTTTTCTTCTGACCCGTTACAGGTGAATCATACACAATCGCATTCTGATCTCCAAAACCATCTTCAATATGTTTATCAATGCATAAATAACATATGTTAAGCTTGCCATCCGAAAACCATTGTGGGTAATTGTTAGCATCTTTAGAGAGAATCTGCTGTGGGAATTCAAACCATTGTATTTCTGCAGCCTGCTCTTTCCAGAAATCCTCCTTGTTTTCTATGCTATGTTTAAATTGATGATCTGCATTCATGTCATTATCGTATTAGTGTTTTTTATTTGTTTTCTTATTCTCCAAACATTTCCTCAATCTGTTGCATCAGTTTTTTTATTGAATAGGGCTTCGTTACATAGGCGTCAGCCCCCATTTCCAATCCTTTTTCAATATCTCTTGGGTTGTTTTTTGCACTCAGGAAAATAACTTTTACATCTTTTAGTTTTTCATCCTGTCTGATGATGTCTAATGTACTGTAGCCGTCAAGATTAGGCATCATGATGTCTAAAAGAATGACGTCAGGAACCATTGTTTTTAAAAAATCGAGTACCTCTGTTCCGTCACGGGCAATATATACATCATAGCCGTTCTTTTTAAAGCTGTACTCCAGCGACATTAATATTTTGTGTTCGTCATCTGCAATGATTATCTTTCTCATAAGTGCTTTTTAAAGGTGTTCAACTTCATTTTTAATCTCATTAATTATTTTTCCAGGAAAGCTGAGGATGAAAGTTACGCCAAGACCACTATTCTCAGCTTTTATGCTTCCATTGTGAGCCTGCGCTATCTTTTTTGAAATAGCCAGCCCAAGTCCGCTTCCTGTTGGTTTTAAAATATTCTGATTTTTGGATTGATAAAACTTGTCGAAGATCATTTCCAAATCTTCCTCCGGAATGTGTTTTCCCGTATTGAAAATGGTGATCATTAATTGATTGTCTTTTTCAAATAATTTGGTTTGTATCGTTCCTTGTTCATCTGTAAATTTTAAGGCATTTCCCCAAATATTCTGAAACAGCTGAATCATTCTTGCTTCATCATACTCAAATATAAACTGATTCAAAAGATTAACCTCGCTTAAATGAATATTTTTCTGCTGTATCAAATGGAGAAGTGGGCTAAGAGCCTTTTTATAGGTTTCAAGAATATTATTTTGTTGAATATTTAACGAGATTTCACCATGCTGTAACTTGTCAAGATAAAGAATATCATTGATGATTTCACTTAATCTATCCGATTCTGTGATGATATTATTCAAAAATTCCTGTTTAATGTCAAAAGGAATATCATCATCATCTGCCAAGATTTCTCCTGCTGAACGAATTGCAGTGATGGGAGTCCTCAGTTCATGGGCTACGGAATCCAGAAAGTCATCTTTCTGACGATCTTTAACAATGAGGTTTTCGTTGGCTGTTCTCAGATCATCGGACAGCTTTTGTAATTCTTCAGACTGTTCCGTAAGTTTTTTATTGATGCTGATATTTTCCTTGGATTCTTCAAGAATGTTTAATACTTCTTTTAAAGATATTTTATCTTCCTTGGTTACCCCTTCAATTAAAATCTTGGCTGATGCTGTACCGATTCTTCCTGCCAAAAGGTTCTCTGAGAATTTGATAAATCTTGAATCGGCTGTTTCGGTTTTGGAATCAATATTATATTTTAAATTAAAGATTCTTAAAGCCTGCTCAGTTTTGTTTTTGCCTAAAAATCTTTCCAAAATATTTTGAATATCAGAAATATAAGCTGTTCCTCGCCATATGAAAGCATTCTCATGGTTCTGAATGTATTTGTCAATATCTACATACAGTTCTGCAAAGTTTCTTTCACGGTAATTTCCTTTTGTACTGACTGAAATAATGGTAAATAAACCTGTATTGACTAAAAGTGACCAAAAGAAAATCTGTGGAATTTTTGCCAGATAAGGGATGGTGAAGAAACCAAAGGAATTGTACATATCTCTTAAAACTCCTTTAAATTCCTGATTGTACGAGAAATAATATTGTGGAATGATCAATCCGAAATAGCAGATCGCCAATCCGGCCGCAAGACCAACAACAGCGCCTTTATAGCTTCCTCTTCTCCAGAATATAGCTCCGAAAAATGCGGGTGCCAACTGGGCAATTACCACAAAGGAAATCAGTCCTACAGAGTCCAGTGAAGTTTTCAAAATGAAGTATTTGTAGAAAACAAATGCCATGATAATCAAAGCGAAAATGCTGAATTTTCTGATATTGGTAATGCTTCTTGTATTTTGCTCTTCATTTTCAGACTTAAATTTTCCAAGCAATCCATATGGAATAATAAGGTTGTTGGAAAGCATGATAGACAATGTAATGGCAGAAATAATAATCATGGAAATACATGAGCTTAGTCCTCCCAGAAAAACCAAAACAGTAATCAGAGTATTGTCAAAATGCTGTGGAATCAAAATAGAGTAGAACTCCGGATTTACTTTTTGACCATCAAAAATTAATCTTCCTCCCCATGCAATTGGAAAGATGAATACTGTAAATATCAAAAGATAAAGTGGGAAAAACCAGATTGCAGTTCTGATGTGCTTTTCCTGCCTGTTTTCAATAATAGCTGTGTGAAACTGTCTTGGAAGGATGCAAATTGCAGTAGCAGAAATCATACATAAAACCATCCAGTTCATGGCGCCCTCAACTCCGTTAAATGTATTTTTCTCTTTAAAGTCGTTGAATTGACTCGCTTTCTGATAAATATCTGAAAACCCATCAAAGACATAGTAAATTACAAAAAAACCTAGGATAATGATGAAAAATAACTTTAAAAAGCTTTCAAGGGCAATAGCTGAAATAATTCCCAAACGTTTTTCTGAAGCATCTACATAACGGGTTCCATAGTAAGAAGAGAATAGTGCAATAAGAACCACGACAAAAGTAGCATTATCCGTTAAAATATCCTTTGACATTGGAGTTTCTGTCACCAAATGAAAGGTTTCAGAAATCGCTTTAATTTGTAGTCCGATATAAGGAACAATGGCTAAAAGACAAACTATTGTGATGATAGCACTGAGGCTTCTGCTATTTCCGTATCGCAGAGAGATGAAATCTGCAAGGCTACTGATTTTATTGACTCTGGAAATTCTTACAATTCTTGTGTTGATATAGATCCAGGCCGGGATAATCATAATGGGACCAATGTAAATGGGCAGATAGTTTAATCCGCTTGTAGCAGCCACGCCAATACTTCCGTAATAAGTCCACGCCGTACAATACACAGCCAAAGACAATGCATAAATATAAGGATTGTTGATCCAGAGCTTACTTCTTTTCTTCTCTGCCAGATGAGCAACTAAGAATAGAAGAGCCAGATATAGCAGAACTACGGAGAATAATGCGAAACTACTCATCATATTTTTTTACAATTACAAAAGAAATGATGATGGAGATCATCCAGACAGCGAACAGGTAGATCAAGATCATTGGATATCCTAAAACTTCCCGATCACTGTTGAAAAGCAATGATATGGGAATACTGAAAGCAATCATTAGTCCGATGCTTAGGATAACCAGTTTTTGTTCGTGCCTTTTTTTCATATATGATGTTTTGAAAAAGATAATTGATGAATAGAAATTGGTTTATCATTCATCAATTATCACTTATTTTTTATAACTATATTTTGTCGTCAGAATATTCTCCTGTTAAAGAATAGTATCCGAAGATGGCCATTCCGCCTGAAATAATCGGCATCAGTACAAATAAGATAATGATCCCAAAAACCAGATCCTCCTGTTTCCCTGAGGCAATCTTTGGAATTCCCAGTACTGTAATTCCAAAATATCCTACAACCACCGCTATTGCGATCCAGAGAATGCCTAATATTTTTTTTAGTCCGTTCATTTTAGTAGTTTTAAAATTAATAAAAATTTGAGTGATTTAATGATTAATCATGAAGATTATTGTTCTTATTTTTAAGATAAAATAACCCGATAATCAAACATACTGTGGCAACTCCAATCGGATACCAAAGCCCTTCAAGGTACCAGGTTGCATGCCCTGCTTCTTTTCCAGTGGTTACAAGATAAGTAGCTACGGCCGGAAGAAGTCCTCCAAATACCCCGTTTCCAATGTGATAAGGTAAAGACATGGAGGTGTATCGTATTCTTACAGGGAACATTTCAACAAGGAATGCTGCGATAGGTCCATAAACCATGGTTACAAATATGACCTGAATAAACACAAGGAACACCAGATACCATTTTGTATCATCGCTTAGTTTTAAAGATTGGGATACTTTAGGTTCCTCAGCTTTTCCATCTTTCATTACAGGGCCGCTCGGAGACCAGTGAATGATACTGTCTTTTTTGATTAAGGTTCCATCAGTGTAAAGAGTTTCCTTATGGAAAGTAACCAGACTGTCTGTTGCTATGTCGTTATGGATTTTTGCTATTCTTTTTTCGGTAATTCCGTTGGAAGCAATTGTTTTATTTTCAAGATTAACGCTTTTAAACATACTGTCGTAAATAGGTCTGTAAGCCAAGATAGCAATCAACATTCCCGTCATCATAACGGCTTTTCTTCCGATCTTATCAGACAGCCAGCCGAAAAACACAAAGAAAGGTGTTCCTAAAAACAAAGCCGTAGCCATTAAGTAGTCTACCTGCATAGAATCTACATTCATTACCTTTTGCAGGAAGCTCATGGCGTAGAATTGTCCTGTATACCATATTACCCCTTGTCCCATTGCGGCTCCAAAAAGAGCAAGAAGAACAAATTTAAAGTTGTATTTATTACCGAAGCTCTCCTTTAAAGGGTTTTTAGAAGTTTTCCCTTCACTTTTAGCCTTTGCAAAAAGTGGAGATTCTTTCATGTTTTTTCTAATGACATAAGATACTGCTACCATCAAAATAGAGATCCAGAAAGGAACCCTCCAGCCCCAGTTGTCAAATTCCTCTGGAGAAAGCGTGGTTTTTGTAATTAAAATAACAATCAGTGAGATAAAAAGTCCTGCCGTAGCGGTGGTTTGGATCCATGAAGTCCAATAACCTCTTCGATGAGGTTGTGCGTATTCTGCAACATAGGTTGCGGCACCTCCATATTCACCTCCAAGGGCTAACCCTTGCAATAATCTTAGAATTAAAACCAAAACAGGAGCCATGAATCCAATGGTTTTATAACTTGGGATACATCCGATAAGGAATGTAGAGAACCCCATGATGAGTAATGTAACAAGGAATGTGTATTTTCTTCCGATAATATCCCCAAGCCTTCCGAAGAATAATGCTCCAAAAGGTCTTACAACAAATCCTGCTGCAAAAGTGGCAAGGGTAGATAAAAATGCTGCTGTAGGATTATCTGCAGGGAAAAATTTTGTGGCTAAAACGATAGCTAAACTTCCAAAAATATAGAAGTCATACCATTCTATCAATGTTCCGAGGGATGAAGCAGTGATCACGCTCCAAATGGTGCGATTTTTCTGCTTATCGGTCATATTCTCGTAGCTTTCGTGATGATTTTCGCTCATATTGATTAGTTTTTGATGTTAGTAGAAAATGATAATTGAATCCATTCCCGGATTATAGGTAAATCTGAAACTGTAGAATGAATTCTCCTTTTGAGGATGGACTTTCTGTAGGATTGGTGTAAATCGGTCTTGTGGAATATTGTGTAGTAATTTTTGCGTGATGTCCATCTATGAACCAGTTGGCTCCTATATCGAACTGTGAAGAAGATTTGTCGAAAGCTTCAAAGCTTTTATGAGTATAAGCTGCAAATGGCTGTATTCTGATTTTTGGCTTTTCTGCCTGACTTGGTAATAGTAAACCTGCCTGTGCGTAGATAATATTACCTGTTCCGATGGTGGGTTGTAGATTTCCGGGACCGGCTATAGCTTTATTTCCAATGAAATTAGGATCAGAAGCTGCAATATTCATGGTTCCCAGATTTCTTATATAATTAGGGCCAAAATTATAATTGTAATATCCGGCGTAAGCAGAAACTGCCATTTTGTTTTTTGCTTCTCCCAATGGTATATCTGCAAAAGCATCTACAGCAAAAAGAGTAATATCATGCTTTTCAATATTGGAATTAACAGAAGTTCTTGTTCCGTCCGCCTGATGATAAAATCCTGCACCAACATTGAAAACTTTTTTAGTTCCCAGATAAGATCCCACTTTGAAAGGAAGTGTATTAGATTCTTCATCAAGGAATTGATATTCTACATATCCTGCCTTTGAAAAACTAGGATTTCCGTTATTGTCTACTGCGACAGCTCTTGACGGATCAGTTACATTTACCGGAGTAAGATCTGTGGCAAACGGCTTGTTTAAGCTGAAACGATATTCAAGCTTTCCATATTTACCTTTGGCGAACATACCGAGCTGTCTTGCAAACTGATCAGAATTGTCAATTAAAGGCCATGAGAAAACAGGAGAATCAACCGTAAGGAAATTAAGTGTGGAAGCCATGGTCATACGGGAAAGTCCCATGTAGTAATGAAGCCCCGCTCCTAAAGATAAACTGAATTTTCCCGCTTCTCCAGGTAAAATAACTGCGTACTCATTCCAGGCATCATGAAAAAACAATTGGGTTTTCTTTCCGTTTCCATAACCTCCTGTTCCTGAAGTTCCCGTAGCACCACCATTAATGAAAGTCTGATTGTTGATTCCAAAATGGAGGAGGATCATGTATCTTTTAGAGATCTGTGCATACGTTAAAGCTCGTAACCTTCTGTTTCCTATGCTCCAGGAGTTATCTGTAGGCTCACCTCCAACCATGCTTCCGGGATTCATGGAGGTATTTCTTAGCCAGAGCTGGTCCCATAAAATAAATCTAATGAATTTGTCTCCCTCAGGATTGAGGTTTACTTTCAGTCCGCTGCCGTAATCAGGAGAACCCTGCGAATACATTGATCCGCTGATTAAGGCTAATCCAATAAATGTAAGTAATTTCTTCATAAATTATCAATTTTTGGCGTTGTTTTTTGTGAATGCCAAATTGTAATTAATAATTTATTTATGAAAATTTAATATATATTAGTGCTAATAATATAGTTAAATTGATTTTTTCACTGATTACCAGTTGATTATTGTGATATTTTAATTTTAAACCTGTCTTATATCTGCTTTCCGAAGTCTTGATTTTTAGCACTTGGTTCTTGATTCCTTTATCTATTTTTTAAACCTTTCCCACTTAATCAGCATGTACTTGTCAGCAAATTGAGTAATAATGAGCCCTGAATTTTTAATGTTTTCTTCCTGAGCTATATATTCAATTAGCTCATTTTGTTTTAATATTTTATAAACAGGATGAAACTCGGAATGAGGAGGTCTTGTAATATTGTATTTTTTGATCCATGAACTTATAGTAACGTGTGAAACGCCAATAATTCTTTCAATTTCACGATAACTTAGGCCTTCCAGATAGAGTTGAAGAGCCTTGGTTACATAATAATCATCAATTTGTTTCCCTAGTTTTTTAACAGTAAAATAATAGTTGCAGCTCTTGCAGTGGAAGCGTTGTTTTTCATTGATAATACCGCTTTTAACTACTTTATCGCTCTGGCATTTAGGACATGTATTTTCCATAACTATATTATTTTAGCAAATATATAATAAATTAGCAAATGTATATTTTCTAATAAAGATAATTTTACCTGTATAAATTTAAAAAACAAAAAAAATATCTTTTTTATTTGGTTTTTAAAGTAATTATATTTTAAATTTGCCAAAAAAATTAGATAAATAAATGGAAATAGAAGTTTCCTCATGCGAACATCTAATGTATGTGAGTGAAATACAGCAGGAAATGTATGATTCTGCACAGCGTAGAGGAACGGGAATCGCAAAACGTTCTATCGAATATTTGAGTAAAAAGATTTCAGAGGGCAATGCTGTGGTAGCCACTGAAAACGGGGAGTGGGTAGGTTTCTGCTATATAGAGACGTGGTCACACGGGAAGTTTGTTGCCAATTCGGGATTGATTGTTTCACCCAAATTCAGGAACGGAGGTGTTGCTACTCAAATTAAGCATAAGGTTTTCCAATTATCTAGAGAAAAATATCCGGAAGCCAAGGTATTCGGATTAACAACAGGGCTTGCTGTAATGAAAATCAATAGTGATTTGGGATATAAGCCGGTTATTTATTCAGAACTTACTCAGGACGAGGAATTCTGGAGTGGCTGCAAGAACTGTGTGAACTATGAAATATTAATGAAAAAGGAACGTAAAAACTGTCTTTGTACAGCTATGTTATTTGTTCCGGACAATATAAAAGAAAATGAGGCTGTCAACAATCAGCCTGAAAATAAATATTATGAAGAAAAAAGTCATCTTAGCGTTTAGTGGAGGTCTGGATACTTCCTATTGTGCTAAATATCTTAGTGAAACACTGGGGTATGATGTGTATGCCGTTACCGTAAATACCGGAGGTTTTTCTAAGGAAGAGGAAAAAGAGTTGGAGAGAAAAGCTTTAAATCTTGGGGTAAAGGAGTACAGGTGCGTAGACGCTCAGGAGGACTACTACAATTCTTGTGTGAAGTATTTAATTTTCGGGAATGTGTTGAAAAATAATACTTATCCTCTTTCTGTAAGTGCTGAACGTACGATTCAGGCGCAGGAAATTGCAAAATATGCCATTGAAGTAAAGGTTGATGCCATTGCGCACGGAAGCACAGGTGCCGGAAATGATCAGGTTCGTTTTGATTTGATTTTCCAAGTGATGTGTCCCAATATTGAGATCATTACGCCAATCCGTGATATGGCCTTATCCCGTGAAGATGAAATTGAGTTTCTGAAAGGGCATGGTTACGAAATGGAATTCCATAAAGCACAATATTCAGTGAATAAAGGACTTTGGGGAACTTCAGTAGGAGGAAAGGAGACTTTGACTTCAAGAAACTATCTGCCGGAAGAAGCGTTTCCATCACAAATTAAGGAAACGCAACCTTCAGAATTGGAGATTGAATTTAAAAATGGAGAAGTGGTTGCTGTAAACGAAGAAAGTTTCGAACATTCCGTATATGCTATTCAGAAAATAGAAGAATTGGCTTCTGCTTATGGTATTGGACGTGATATTCATGTAGGAGATACCATTGTAGGAATTAAAGGAAGAGTAGGATTTGAAGCGGCAGCAGCCTCAGTGATTATCAAAGCCCATCATTTATTGGAAAAGCATACGCTTTCAAAATATCAGCAAATGATGAAGTCTCAATTATCCGACTGGTACGGAAACTGGCTTCATGAGGCGCTTTTCCTGGATCCTGTGATGAGAAATATTGAGTCTTTCCTAGGAGATTCACAGAAAACTGTAAGTGGAAAAGTATTTGTAACCCTTCACCCGTACAGATTTATCTTAAACGGAATTGAATCTGATCACGACCTGATGTCTGATAAATTCGGGAGTTACGGTGAAGCGAACAGAGCATGGACAGGAGATGATGTGAAAGGATATACAAAAATTGTAAGCAATTCCTTAAATATATATCATCAGATTAACCAAAATATCAACTAGTTCCTAAGGAACAATCTAATAAAAGATAGGATATAGTCCTATTGATTAAAATATGAAGAAAACAGTAGGAATTGTAGGAGCCAATGGCTATACAGGAAGTGAGTTGATACGCTTACTGGCTTTTCATCCCCATGTGACATTGAGTTTTTTATATAGTCGTTCAAATTCGGGAACAAAAATTTCGGATCTGTACCCGGATTTAACGACGGTTTGTGAAAAAGCGTTGACGGATAAGCCTGAAGAGGTAGATATTCTTTTTCTATGTCTTCCCCATAAGGAAAGTCAGAATTGGTTGACACAAAATCCAGTTAAGGATGAAACAGTAGTAATTGATTTGGGAAATGATTTCCGTTTGGATGGAAATTTTGAAAACAGAGATTTTATCTACGGCTTACCTGAAATTAATAAAAAACAACTGAAAGGTGCAAAAAGTATTGCAAATCCGGGATGTTTCGCAACAGCTATTCAGTTAGCATTGCTTCCATTGGCGGAAAAAGGGTTGTTGGATGAGGTTTTCACCACAGGGATCACAGGTTCTACTGGAGCAGGACAATCTCTACAGCCAACCACTCATTTTACCTGGAGGAATGATAATGTTTCAGCTTATAAAACTTTGACGCATCAGCATGTGGATGAGATTTTACAACAGTTGATTTCATTTAATAATAAAGAAGTAAACCTGAATTTTGTTCCATGGAGAGGAGATTTTGCAAGAGGGATTTTTACAAGCTCTACAGTGAAAACAAATTTGGAGTTAGAGGAAATAGAGCAATTATATCAGGAGTTTTATGCAGAGGAGCCTTTTGTTACCATCAATGAAAGGGCAATGGACCTAAAGCAGGTTGTCAATACCAATCGCTGTGTGATTCAGATTGAAAAGAGTGGAAATGTTGTTGTTATTCACTCGGCGATTGACAATTTGTTAAAAGGAGCTTCAGGGCAGGCAGTACAGAATATGAATATTGCGATGAACTGGGAAGAAAATGCAGGATTAAACTTAAAACCTATTGCATTTTAAAAGAAAACTTAAAAGTCAATTGTCAATAAGCTAATCGTGAATTTTTAAAGCTTAATCAAAACCGACCTAGGAAAATGGAGCGTTAAGAAAAATAATTTTGTGAACGTTAAGAAAATTCTACTGTTCGAAGTGCGACAAAAATGTCGAACCGAAGAACAAATGCCAATTTCGCACAAGTTTTAGAATTTTTAGAGAACAAAAATATTTTTTAGCGAAAGTTTCCACGTCTTGAACTTTTGTTTCTTTTGTTTCAAGACAAAAGAAAAATATAAAAAAACTAAAAATGAATTTATTCAACGTATATCCATTATTTAATATCAATCCGGTTAAAGCTCAAGGATCTTTTCTTTGGGATGATAAAGGAGAACAATATCTTGATTTTTACGGTGGTCATGCAGTAATTTCCATCGGACACAATCATCCGCATTATAAAAATAAACTTAAAGAGCAGTTAGAAAAAATATCTTTCTATTCAAACTCTGTTCAGAATGAATTGCAGACTGAACTGGCTGAGAAATTAGGACAACTTTCAGGATATGAAGAATACAACCTTTTCTTGTGTAATTCAGGGGCTGAAGCGAATGAAAATGCCTTAAAGCTGGCTTCTTTTCATAACGGAAAGAGCAAAGTTCTTTACTTCTCAGGCTCATTTCACGGAAGGACATCAGCTGCAGTTTCTGTAACGGATAATCCAAAGATTGTGGCTCCGGTGAACTTTTCAGAAAGATTTATCAAATCCGAATGGAATAATATTGAACAGCTTGAAGAAACTTTTGCAGTACATGGAAACGAAATTTCTTCCATCATCATTGAGGGAATTCAGGGAGTGGGAGGAATCATGATTCCTACTGCCGCATTTCTATCTAAGATTAAAGAATTGTGCGAGAAATATGATGTTGTTTTGATCTTAGACGAAGTACAGTCAGGATACGGAAGAAGCGGGTATTTCTTTGCTCACCAGGAATTCGGAGTAGAAGCAGATATCATTACAACTGCAAAAGGAATGGGGAATGGCTTTCCGGTTGGCGGAGTGCTAATCAGTCCGAAATTTCAGGCAAGCAATGGCTTGTTAGGAACTACTTTTGGAGGGAATCATCTGGCATGTGCGGCTTCAATTGCTGTGCTGGATGTGATGAAAGACGAAAATCTCATCGAAAATGCTCAGAAAATGGGCGAATATATTGAAAATGAAATTAAAGATTTACCACATATTAAATCAATCCGAAGGAAAGGATTGATGATCGGGATAGAACTTGACAGGGACTGTTCGGAAGTAAGGAGTAGTTTACTTTACGATCATCATATTTTCACAGGAAACTCTAATGATAAAAGTGTCTTAAGGATTCTTCCGGCACTTAATATCAAAAAAGAGGAAACGGATCTTTTCATCAATGCTCTGAAAACAGTATTGGAGAAAATTTAAACCACAAAAGTCACAAAAGAGTTTAAACACTTAAGTGATTGTAAGAAAATACTAAGCGCTTAAAGAGTGCAATTAAGTTTTTGAAAATCTTTGATTTTCATCTTATGTGAGCTTACATATTTTCAAAATAATAAACTTTGAAAACTAAGTGTTCTAAAGTGTTTTAATAAAAATTTGGGGTTAAAACAACAATTAATGTGTGAACAAAATCTTTAAAATCAATTTAAAATGAAAAATTTTACCGCTGTAAGTGATGTTGAAAACTTACAGGAAATCATAAAAAAAGCTTTACAAATAAAAGAAAATCCCCTTTCCGAAACAGAAAAAGGAAAAGGAAAAACAATAGGTCTGGTATTCTTAAATTCAAGTCTGAGAACCCGTTTGAGCAGCCAGATTGCAGCACAAAACCTGGGATTGAATGTATTGACACTGAATGCAGCACAGGAAGCCTGGAATCTTGAATTTGCTGATGGAGCCGTGATGAACGGAGATACAGTAGAGCACATCAAGGATGCTATTGAAGTGTTGAATCAATACTGTGATATTATTGCAGTACGTTGTTTTGCAGGAATGAAAAGTAAAGAAGACGATGTGAATGAAAGCATTCTAAGTCAATTTGAAAAACATGCAAAAGTTCCTGTTATTTCTTTGGAATCAGCAACCCGTCATCCGTTACAAAGTCTGGCAGACTGTATCACCATTACAGAAAACTGGAAAAAAGAACATAAACCCAAAGTGGTTTTAACCTGGGCGCCACATATTAAGCCCATTGCTCATGCTGTAGGAAATTCATTTGCAGAATGGATGCAGGAAATGGATGTTGAACTGGTAATTGCTAATCCTGAGGGATATGATCTTGATAAGAACTTTACGAAAAATGTACAAGTAATTCACGATCAGGATGAGGCTTTAAAAGATGCAGATTTTATTTATGTGAAAAACTGGTCTTCGTTTGATGATTATGCCGCAATGCCCGAAGTAAAAGGGGACTGGATGCTGACGAATGAAAAATTAGCGAACACCAATCAGGCAAAAGTAATGCATTGTCTTCCTGTTCGTCGTAATGTTGAACTAAGCGATGAGGTAATGGATGGGGGAAACTCAATCATCTACCAGCAGGCAAAGAACCGTATTTTCTCTGCACAGGCGGTGTTCAGTGAGATATTAGATAATATAAAGTAGTCATTAAATTAGATGGTAACCATTTAATCCATTGTATAAGACGCGTTTTTGAATAATAAAATAAGACGCATCTATTAAATCCTTTAATCTTATGAAAAATAAAATGTACATCATAAAAATAGGCGGAGCGCTCATTGATGATGAACGATTACTGGATCAGTTTTTAGATCAGTTTTCCCAAATAAAAGAAAAGAAAATCCTTGTTCATGGCGGAGGAAAGTTAGCTACAGAATTGGCAGCTAGGCTAGGCATGGAGCAAAAGATGATCAACGGAAGGAGAATTACAGATAAAGATACATTGGATATTGTAACAATGGTGTATGCAGGAGGAATCAATAAGAATGTTGTTGAAAAATTACAGCAAAAAAAATGCAATGCCATAGGATTTTCTGGTGCAGACGGAAACTTAATAAAGGCTAAGAAAAGAGAACATCCGGAAATAGATTTTGGATTTGTAGGGGATATTGATAAAAAAAGCGTGAATAAGAAACTGCTTTCAAAATTAATTAAGCTTAACCTTGTTCCTGTGTTTTCTGCTATTACCCATGATAAAAAGGGAAATCTCTTCAATACCAATGCAGATACCATTGCATCAGTAATGGCACAGGCTTTATCATCCAAATATGAAGTAGAGTTGTTGTATTGTTTTGATAAGGTGGGAGTGCTGGAAAATGTTGACGATCCCGAATCCCTTATTAAAAGTATTTCCGAAGAGGACTTTACTGCTTTAAAAGAAAAAGGAAAGCTGCACAAAGGGATTTTGCCCAAACTTGAAAATGCTCTTGGAGCAATAAAGAATAATGTAAATAAAGTGTTTCTCATTAAAGAAACCGAATTGAAAAACCATATAGAGAGTCATCATGCAGGAACTGAAATCTGTTTATAATAAAGAAGAATTGTTGAATAATGCAGTTGGATTGCTTAAAAATTTGATTGAAATTCCTTCATTCAGTAAAGATGAATTCAATACATCTGTAGAGATTGAAAACTTTTTCAAAAAGCATCAGATCCCGACAAAGCGTTTCAAGAATAATATTTGGGCGGTCAATAAGAACTTTGATGTTTTCAAGCCCTCTGTTTTATTGAATACGCATCATGATACTGTGAAACCTAACAAAGCTTATACTTTGGATCCGTTTGTTCCTGTAGAAAAAGACGGAAAGCTGTATGGGTTGGGAAGTAATGATGCCGGGGCCTCTTTGGTTTCTATGGCGCAGGTTTTTCTGCACTTTTATGATAAAGAAGATTTAAAATATAATTTAGTGATTGCTTTGACGGCAGAGGAGGAGATTTCAGGTTTTGACGGAATTGAGGCCTTGTTTCCACAACTACCCAATATAGAATTCGCCATTGTAGGAGAACCCACGCAGATGAATCTGGCGATTGCAGAAAAAGGGTTACTTGTGATAGACGGGGAAATGAAAGGAACTCCTTCTCATGCTGCTCATCCCAATGATGATAATTCCATTGTAAAATGTATGCAGGATCTTCAGAATATCTTAGACTTTAAATTTCCAAAAGTTTCAGAATATCTGGGTGAAGTTAAAATTACACTGTCAGGAATTCATGCTGGAGTACAGCACAACGTCGTTCCTGAATCATGTAACTTCACATTGGATGTAAGGGTAACAGATGCGTATTCCAATAAAGAAGCCTTTGAAATCATCCAGTCACAAATGAAATCAACACTTACTGCAAGGTCTTTCAGGTTGAATTCCTCAAAAATAGAAATGGATCATCCATTTGTAAAGGCCGGTCTTGAAATAGGAAGGACAACATATGGGTCACCAACTTCTTCAGATCAGGCAATCATTCCATGTACATCAGTGAAAATGGGACCTGGAGACAGTAGGCGCTCCCATACAGCGGATGAATTCATCTATATTAATGAAATAGAAGAAGGGGTTGATATCTACATCCAAATTTTGGAAAAAGTGTTATAAAAGAGGACTTAGAAACTTTTAATAGCTAACCTCTGAAATATATATTTTGACTACGCTCAGCAGGCGTTAAAGTTTACGTTTTTAATAAGGATTTATGCAAAAAAGAATAATTAGAAACAACAACTTTACATTAGGGACATGTTTTTTTATAGTTAATAGTAATAAGGAACGCTTTGCTGGGCATGTCAAAATCAATCAAATATTTTAAATCAGATCATTGTGAAGCCGTTATAAGGTTATATATGATCTCAGAAAAATCGATAATTATATGAAAAAGATATGGCAAAAGGATGACCTGGCCACCAATATATTAGTCAATAACTTTACAGTAGGAAAAGATCTTGACTTTGATGAACGTTTGGCAAAATATGATGTCAAAGGTTCTATGGCGCACTGCAAAATGCTTGCAGAAACCGGAATTATTTCCAACGAAGAATCAGAACAGATGCTTTCTGTATTAAACAATATTTTAAATAAAATTGAAGAAGGTAGTTTTGAAATTGATAAAGAAGCTGAGGATATCCATTCTCAGGTAGAAGCAATCCTAATTGCAGAATTAGGAGATACAGGAAAGAAAATCCACACCGCAAGATCAAGAAATGATCAGGTTTTGTTGGATATTAAATTGTACTTATTAGATGAAATTCGTGAAATAACAGCACTTACCGACGAGTTTTTCCAGATTTTAATTCAATTGGCAGACCAGCATAAAAATGTTCTGCTTCCGGGATATACCCACTTGCAGATTGCAATGCCTTCATCCTTTGGATTATGGTTTGGAGCTTATGCAGAAGCCCTTTTGGATGATGTAGAAATGTTATTTTCCATAAAGAATATCATCAATAAAAACCCATTGGGATCCGCTGCAGGATATGGTTCGTCTTTCCCTATCAATCGTGAAAGTACTACCTATAACCTAGGATTTCAGTCGATGAATTATAATTCGGTATATGCTCAGATGACCCGTGGAAAGTCAGAAAAATTACTGGCAATGTCAATGGCTACTTTAGCGGGAACACTGGGTAAATTTGCCTATGATGTGTGCTTGTATCTGAATCAAAACTTTGATTTTATAAGCTTTCCAAAGGAATTTACAACAGGAAGCAGCATAATGCCGCACAAAAAGAACCCAGATATTTTTGAATTGGTTCGTGCACGATGCAACAGAATCCAGTCCTTACCAAATGAGTTAATCCTATTGACCAATAATCTTCCGTCAGGATATCACAGAGATGTACAATTAACCAAGGAAATTCTTTTCCCTGCAATAGATTCTCTTAAAGAATGTCTGGAGATCTTAAGCTATACGTTGCCGAATATTCAGGTAAAGGATGGGATTCTGGAGGATGAAAAGTACAAATACCTTTTCAGTGTAGAGAAGATTAATGAAGAAGTGAAAAATGGTAGTTCTTTCCGTGATGCTTATGTAAAAGTAGGACAGGAGATTGAAAACAATGAATTTGACTTTGAATTAGGAAACTTAGATCATACCCACCAGGGAAGCATAGGAAATCTTTGTCTGGATAAAATAGAATATCAGTTCAATAAATTGAAAAATAAATTATTGGGCTAAAATATAAACCATTAAGATAATAAAAGGCCTGAGTAGACATACCATCTAAAATTACTTTTAGATCACGCCTTATTTTTTTATCGTTTGTAAATCCTTAATCTTATTTACTTAGGCTGTCTTAATGGTTTTTTATTCCGCTCTTTGAATTTGATGATTGATTTTGAAACTATGGAGTATAGTTGAAAATTGAGATTGAATAGGACTTAAAATTTTATCGAACATAAAACCTTTGTGTCTTACAATATAAATCTTGGAAGTGTCTTTCGCGCCTTTACATATTCTAACAAAAATAAGAGATGGGATAGCACGAAAGGGTAGGAAGATCAAAAATTTTCAACAAAAAATCTAAACCATTTTGGGGTTATAATGAAAAGAATTATTCTAAATCAATTTTAAACTTGGTCGATTTTTTTACCTCATGCAAAACTATGGAACTGTGGTATTGCCCAATGTTAGGAAGATTGGAAATCACGTTAACCGCGAATTCATTATAAGAGTTGATGTCTTTTGCAATAATCTTTAACATATAATCGTACTCTCCGGAAAGGCTGATGATTTCCTGTACTTCATCATGACTTCCAATATGTTTTTCAAAGGTTTCCAATACTTTCTTGGATTGTTCCTTGAGACGAACATTACAGTAGACTACAATATTTAAACCCAGTTTTTCACGGTTTAAGAGGCCAACATACTTTTCAATGATCCCATGCTTCTCCAATTGTTTGATTCTTTCATACGTTGGAGTAAAGGTAAGACCAATCTTTTCTGAAATTTCCTTAACAGATAAAGTGGAGTCTTCCTGTATAATGCTGAGAATCATTTTGTCTTTTAAATCCATAAAACTAATTTGAGTTTTAACAAAAATATCATTTTTAAATGAGAATAAGAAAATACCAAAGGTTTTAATTTATTTGAAACTTTGTTTTTGTAGGTTCATAAAATTTCTGTATCTTTGCACCTAATGAATAAAAAAGCATTTATATCATTAGATTTACCGGGCGAAAGCGCCCTTTACGATATTTATTGTTATTAGCGAAGATTGTTGTCTTCGCTTTTTTTATGCCCAAAAATTAGAATTATGTTTACGATTACAGAACTAAGTACCGAGAGAATCAACAGTATACTGACAGAAGCATTAGCTTTTGCAAACGGAAAAACTGCTAAAATTGAAGGAGAAGTTTTTTGCTCAAACCTTTTCTTCGAAGACAGTACAAGAACAAAGACAAGCTTTGATATTGCAGAAAGAAAACTGGGACTTCAGATTGTTCCATTTGATGCTTCGCACAGTTCTGTAAATAAAGGAGAGAGTCTTTATGATACAGTGAAGACCATAGAAAGTCTGGGAGTAAATCTGGTTGTGATCCGTGATAAAAAAGACAGATACTTCGAGGAATTAAAGAATATTACGATTCCTGTGATCAATGGAGGAGACGGAACGGGAAACCATCCATCGCAATGTATGCTGGATTTGATGACGATCTATCAGGAATTTGGAAAGTTTGAGGGATTAAAAGTAGGAATTGTAGGAGATGTAAAACACAGTCGTGTAGCCAACTCAAATGCGGAGGCTTTAAGAAGATTAGGAGCTAAGGTATACTTCTCGGGACCGGAACATTGGTTTGATGAGGGAGCCTTAATCAACGGAACTTATCTGGCACTTGATGAACTTATTGCAGAAGTGGATGTTCTGATGTTATTAAGAATCCAGCACGAAAGACACGACGCGGCAATGAGTTTTACTGCGTCTGAATATCATAAAAGATACGGCCTTACTAAAGAAAGAGAGCAGGCTATGAAGAAACAAGCAATCATCATGCACCCGGCACCTATCAACAGAGGTGTGGAAATAGATTCAGATCTGGTGGAATGTGAACGCTCAAGAGTTTTCAAGCAAATGGAAAACGGTGTCTTTGCAAGAATGGCAATCTTGAAAGAAGCGTTAGAAGAAAAAGGGTTTACGTTTAAGTAAATTGTAAAAAGTATAATGTAAAAAGTACAAGATACAAATCGGGACGAAGTACATTATACAAAAAAAGAATAGTAAAAGTATAGAAAGCAAGTAAGATACATTTTACAGCTGACATTGTACAAAAAGAAAATAATAGAAAATCTAATTTTTAAAAATGAAGAAAAAATTAATACTGGAGTCCGGTGAAGTGTTTCATGGAGAAGGTTTCGGAGCAGAATTGGAAACTGCAGGAGAAGTAGTTTTCAATACCGGAATGACAGGGTATCAGGAATTGATTTCTGACCCATCGTATTGCGGTCAGATAGTTTGTATGACCTATCCGCTTATCGGAAATTATGGTATTAACCGTGATGATTATGAAAGTATCGAGCCGGCAATCAAAGGGCTTATCGTAAAAGAACTTTGCGATCTTCCTTCCAATTTCCGTACTCAGATCACTTTAGATGAATTATTTAAAAAGAAAAACCTTTCAGGAATTTCAGGAATTGACACGAGAAGACTAACAAGAATTCTTCGTAATTCCGGAGTGGTAAAAGGAAAAATTGTAAACGCTGATGCTGATGAAAATGCAACAGTTTCAGAATTGAAATCTACAAGCTTCCCAACCAATCAGGTAGAGGAGGTTTCTACGAAAACACCTTATGCAAACCCAAACAGAGGTTTCAAGGTAGTATTGGTAGACTTCGGTGCAAAACTGGGAATCATCAGAGAATTATCACAAAGAAACTGTGATATCATTGTAGTGTCTCATGATACAACAGCAGAAGAAATTCTACTAATGAATCCAGATGGGATCATGCTTTCAAACGGTCCTGGAGATCCGGAAGATGTGCCACACGCTTTAGATATGATCAGAGGGTTATTAGGAAAAGTTCCAATTTTCGGAATCTGCTTAGGACACCAATTGATCGGTCTTGCTTGCGGTGCAAAAACTTTCAAATTAAAATTCGGACACAGAGGAGGAAATCACCCAGTATTGGATCTAGAGAAAAATACGGTAGCAATCACTTCTCAAAACCACGGTTACGCAGTAGATCAGGAAAGTTTGAAAGGAACAGACCTTATCGAAACGCACATCGCATTGAACGACAGAACAAACGAAGGTCTAAAACATAAGATTCATCCTTGCTTCTCTGTTCAGTATCACCCTGAAGCTAGCCCAGGCCCAGAGGATGCAAACTACCTGTTTGATGAGTTTATTCAAATGATGGAAGACTTTAAAAAGTAACACGGCTATCTGTCATTCTGAATGAAGCAGTAATGTAATGAAGAATCTCAACAATTAAAAGGTTAGATTTTTATAGAATGACAAAATAACATTGTGAATCTTAGTAAAAGTAAAAAATACGAAGTTTAGAATCTAGATTCTTGACTCTAATAAAAAAAGAAAAATGGCAAAACGTACAGATATAAAAACAATTTTAGTAATCGGTTCAGGACCTATCATCATTGGTCAGGCAGCTGAATTTGATTACGCAGGAACGCAGGCTTGTCTGTCTTTAAAGGAAGAAGGCTACAAGGTAATTTTGATCAACTCAAACCCTGCAACAATCATGACGGATGTGGAAATCGCTGATAAAGTATATATCGAGCCGATTTCATTACAATTTGTAAGCCACATCATCAGAAAAGAACGTCCGGATGCATTATTACCAACACTTGGAGGTCAAACAGGACTGAACATGGCAGTTGAGTTGGAAAAATCAGGAATTCTTGAAGAATGTAAAGTGGAAGTATTAGGAACGACGCTTTCTGCCATCAACAGAGCAGAAGACAGAGACCTTTTCCGTGAATTGATGAGAGAGTTGAACGAACCGGTTCCTGAGTCTGATATTGTAAATACAGTAGAGGGAGCTATTGCCTTTGCTAACGAGATTGGCTACCCTGTGATTGTTCGCCCTGCCTTTACAATGGGAGGTACCGGAGGTGGTATTGCTGCCACAGAAGTAGAATTAAAAGAAATTGCTGAACTTGGTTTGAAGTATAGTCCTGTAACCCAGTGTCTTATTGAAAGATCAATCGCAGGTTTCAAGGAAATTGAATACGAAGTAATGCGTGATGCAAACGACAACGCGATTGTGGTTTGTAACATGGAAAATATAGATCCTGTAGGGGTTCACACAGGAGACTCAATTGTTGTGGCGCCATCTCAGACGCTTTCAGACAGAGAGTACCAGTTATTGAGAAATGCTTCTCTTAAAATCATCAGAGCCTTAGGAATTGAAGGTGGATGTAACGTACAGTTGGCTTTAGACCCACACTCATTCGACTATTATATCATTGAGGTAAACCCAAGAGTTTCCCGTTCATCAGCGTTGGCGAGTAAGGCAACAGGATACCCAATTGCAAAGATTGCAGCAAAGATTGCGGTGGGATTAACACTGGATGAAATCATGAACCCGGTAACAGGAAAAACATACGCATGTTTCGAACCTGCTCTGGATTATGTGGTAACTAAGTTCCCAAGATTCCCGTTTGATAAATTTGAAACTGCGGACAGAAGACTTTCTACCCAAATGAAAGCAACGGGTGAAGTAATGGCAATTGGAAGAAACTTTGAAGAGTCTTTACAAAAAGCAATCCGTTCTTTAGAAACAGGAATCAAGCATTTAGGATTAAAAACAAAACAAGCTCAGGCACTTACTGCTGAAGAAATCGAAAGAAGAATCAGAGTTTGTGATGATGAAAGATTATTCATCATTGGTGATGCTTTAAGAAGAGGTTACGACTGGGAACAGATTGTAGAATGGAGTAAAATTGATAAATTCTTCATCTGGAAACTGAAAAAATTAGTTGACTTCGAAAAAGTAATTGCTGAAAATAAATTTGACAAAGAAACGCTGATCCAGGCTAAAAAGTTAGGATTTGCAGATGTTAATATTGCTGTTCTTTGGGATGTAAAAGAACGCGAAATTTTCAATTTCAGAAAAGAAAACGGAGTGATGCCGGTTTACAAAATGGTAGACACTTGTGCTGCTGAATTTGAAAGTGAAACACCATACTTCTACGGAACATACGAAGAAGAAAATGAAAGTGTAGTTTCAGATAAAGAAAAAATTATTGTACTTGGTTCAGGACCAATAAGAATCGGACAAGGAGTTGAATTTGACTATGCAACAGTTCACTCAGTTTGGGCCATTAAAGAAATGGGTTACGAAGCGATCATCATCAATAATAACCCTGAAACGGTTTCTACAGATTTCTCAATCTCAGATAAATTATACTTCGAGCCTCTTACAGAAGAAGATGTAATGAACATTATCGATCTTGAAAAGCCAAAAGGAGTAGTTGTTCAGTTTGGAGGGCAGACAGCGATTAACCTTGCTGATAAATTAGCTTCTCACGGAGTGCAGATCCTAGGAACTTCTCTGGAAGACCTTGACAGAGCTGAAAACAGAGATAAATTTGAAAAAGCTCTACAAGAGATGGGGATTCCTCAACCAAAAGGAAGAACTTCAACTTCTAAGGAAGAAGCAATAGAAATTGCCAACGAAATCGGTTATCCGGTATTGGTTCGTCCAAGCTACGTTCTTGGAGGGAGAGCAATGGAAATTGTATACGCAGAAGCAGAGCTGGCTCACTATATGGAGAACGCGGTAGACGCAAGCCCTGAGCACCCTGTTTTGGTTGACAAATACATGGTAGGAAAGGAAATTGAAGTAGATGCAATCTGTGACGGTGAAACAGTGATAATCCCAGGGATTATGGAGCACATCGAAAGAGCGGGAGTTCACTCCGGAGACTCTATCGCAGTATATCCGCCACAGAATATTTCACAAAGCGAAATTGATACTTTAGTAGATTATACAAAGAGATTGGCAAAAGGTCTTAAAGTTATTGGATTGATGAACATTCAATACGTACTTTTCGAAGGAAATGTATATGTGATCGAGGTGAATCCTCGTTCTTCAAGAACAGTTCCTTTCTTATCCAAAATCACAGAGGTTCCAATGGCTAACCTGGCTACAAAAGCAATCTTAGGTCAGAAACTAACAGATCTAGGTTATAAAGATGGTTTAGTTCCAAACAAAGAAGGAGTCTTTGTAAAAGTGCCGGTATTCTCTTTCTCAAAACTAACAAAGGTTGACATCTCTCTAGGCCCAGAAATGAAGTCTACAGGAGAAGTTATGGGGAAAGATACAACCCTTGAAAAAGCGCTTTACAAAGGTCTTGTTGCAGCAGGAAGAAAAGTTCCTATGCATGGGTCTATCCTTTTCACAGTAGCAGATAAGCACAAAGATGAGGCAGCAGCTCTTGCAGCAAGATTCCATGAAGTAGGGTTCAGAATCTGGGCTACAGAAGGAACAGCGAAATTCTTTGGAGAAAAAGGAATCCCTTGCAAAATTGGATACAAAATAGGAGAAGAAAGTGTAAACCTTATTGATTTGATCCAGAAAGGAAAAGTTCAGTATGTGGTAAATACTACTACAAAAGGTAAACAAGCTGAAAGAGACGGATTCCAGATCAGAAGAATGAGTGTGGAAAACGGTGTTCCTTGTCTAACATCAATGGATACAGTAGAAGCAATCTTAAAAGTAATTGAAAGCATGAGCTTCAAAATGGAGACGATGTAATTTCGAATACAAAATAAATAGTATAAGCCCCGTAAGTTTTCTTGCGGGGTTTTTTATCAATTAATCCGGGAAAACAAAGAATTGTGTTTACTTTTGCAAAAGCCATTTAAACTTCAATACAATGAGGATAAAGTCAATTACCATAGGATTTTTAAGTTTTATTTTCATAATAGAACTTGCAGGATGTTCTTGGCTAACTGATTTTTATATTTAAAACCTGACTGGCTCTAAAAAATTAATAAAGATCAATTACAGTTATCCCATCTCAAAAGCAATTGATAATGAATCCGTCAGCTTTGGATTTTAAAATTAATTAGCCGTTTAATATGAATTCTTATTTAAAAATAAAACAGACTTTTCTAAAAAGCGTAATAGCGTTCACTCTTATTGCTTGTTTTCAGGCAAAAGCTCAAAAATCCCAGTTTAACATTGTAGGAAGTTGGGAATCCATTGATTACTGGAAGAGTAAAGGCAAAGCAGGCTTTACAAAAGATGGATATGTATCCATTACAATTAATGGGGAAGAGATTGACGGCAAGAATTTTATCATCCACGGAGGTCCTAATAATGGACAGAAAGGAGAACTGAAATATAAAATTGATATGGATAAAACGCCAATTGAGATTGATTTTATTGCATTAAAAGATAATCAGGAAAAAGGAAGACTGTTAGGAATTATCGTTCCGGTTAACGATTCAAAATTCCTTATGCTGATAAACATGAATGGGAAAAGGCCTGGTAGTATAGATCATGATGAAACAATGACACTAACAAAGATTGAATAAAATTGATCTGAAAATAATTTAAACCTCATAGATCGCCGAAATCTATGAGGTTTTTCTATATAAATTCTATAATTTAGGGCAGTAAATATTTCGATTAAAAATAATATTGTGACATTCTTAATTATTCTATGAAAAAAATACTTTTTGCACTCACTTTTGTATTAGGAGTTGTATTTATTCTCAATATCAATTTTCCATTAAAAAAGCAGGATATCTATGGAAAATATATTAACATGAATTTTGATGAGCCAATTTGCTGTGTGGAAGCTCCTCATACCGCTGATACTTTAGTTTTATATGAAGACAATACATTTAAAAGTAAATTTTATGGAATGGGTACATATAAATTATATAATGGATTAAATCCTGAAATAGAACTTCATTATACAGATTTTGGTCAGCCAGCTGTTTATAAAACCTATTTTTTAAATGGTTTTTTTGAAAAACCTAAGATTATTCTAAATGCAGATTCAAATCATTATTATGAAAAACTTGATTGAAAAAAGCATAACTCCCAACTCATTATCAAGTATTTTTATCATACCAGCTTAAAAATACATTTATTTTTACCGAATTATTTATAAATTAGAGCGTTAAAATTCAGGTTGTTATTATTTTTAAAGACTAATAAAAATTCCACCAAATTAAAATATAACCATGGCAGAATATTATGCAAAATCAAACAGTTCCTTGAATTTTGAAGTTACAAAAGACAATACATTAATAGGAACACTTTCTTACAAGAATTGGTTTAAGTTTAATGCAATAATAGATATTGCGGCTTATAAAAGCTATCAGGTAGAGCCAAAGGGGTTTTGGGGAACAACTATTGAATTAAAAGATGGCGAAAAAGTTCTCTTGAAATTCAGAATGAACTGGAATGGAGAAATTATTGTGCAGACCTATTTTGATGGAGTAAAAGAAAGTTATGTTTTTAAACATAGAGGAATTTTTAAAGAATCATTTGTTTTAACAGACAAAATAGGTTCTGAATTGGTGATTATGAAGCCAAACTTTAAATGGAATTTAATGGGCAATGAATATCAGATGATAACCTCCGATACCTTTGAAAATTTATCCAATAAGGAAGTATTAATGATGATTTCACTGCATTGTGCCAACTATTATATGTCAATGATGAGCGCTGCAATAGTATAAGAAAATTTGCGCTGATTTTTATGAAAAATGTAAAGTATTTAGGTGAATATTCAGCCTAAAAATATCATACTTTGAGGAGATAAAGGGTTTTCGATTATTCGGAAACCCTTTATTTATGGACTTTTTTCATTAACACATTTTATGATTTGTGTCATATTTTTATTTAGAATTAATAAAAATAAGTTAATTTTGCAACACAAGCTTAATTATAAAAATGAAAAAAACTATTATTTCTGCATCTTTATTGGCAGTAACCATGCTCTATGCACAGGAAAGTGATACCCTAAAAGTGGCTGAGATCCAGTCCGTATCACTTCAGGGAACTCATAACTACAGAACCAAAAAATCCGAATCAGTGGCAAGGCTTCCACTGGAAAACCTTGAAAATCCAACCGTTTACAATCTGGTCCCAAAAGAAATTATCAGTGAAATGGGCGCTACAGATTTCAACACGGCAATGGCTTCAGCGCCGGGAGTGGTAGTAAGCAACAGTGTGAATGACAGTGGAAATGATGTCTTTTTGAGAGGTTTTAGTTCTAATGCAAGCTTCAGAAACGGATTGACTCAAAACCCAAGAGTACAGTCGGAAATTGCCAATATTGAAAGAGTAGAAGTAATTAAAGGACCATCAGGAACCTTATTTGGAGGAACCCTAGCAAACTATGGTGGTGTTGTGAATGTGGTGACTAAAAAGCCACAGGAGAACTTCGGTGGAATCATCAACTATACGACCGGAAGTTGGGGAATGAACAGAATTACAGCAGACGTAAACACTCCTTTAAATAAAGAAAAAACAGCTTTAGCGAGATTTAATGTGGCAGCCTATTCTCAAGATTCTTTCCAGGATGCAGGATATAACAAAGGTCTGTTTTTCTCAGGAAGTATTTTATATAAGGTAAGCGATAAAACAACGGTAACATTGGATACAGAATTCCATTCACCGGAAAAAACACTGAATGCTTTTGTAAGACAATCTGAAAAACTGACATTGCATTCTATGAAAGACCTTGCAGGAGCGCATGACAGATCATTTACAAGTAACGACATTGGATCAAAAAGGACCAATTTTGTAACAATGGCTGAAGTTACCCATAAGTTTAATGATCAATGGACTTCCAGAACATCGTATCAAAGAGGTGAAGCTAATGAAAACGGATCAATATTTCTTGTTTTAAGTTATGTTGATAATAATACAGTAAGCAGAGGAATTCGTCCTTTTGACAGCTATAAAATTACAACAGATAATATTCAGCAGAACTTTATTGGAGACTTTAAAATAGGAAATCTTAGAAACCGTTTGGTTGTAGGGTTAGATTACTATCAGCAGACCACCAAAAATCAGTATGGTATGTTTAAAACTTCAAAAGATGATACAAAAGGATCTGTTTTTGCGCCCTACGATATCATTAAGCTGAACGAGTCTTCACCGTGGCAGCCAATATCCAGAAGTTTAGTAGAAAACCTGGAAAGAATTCCCAACGATCCAAATAGTATTATAAAGCCAACAAACTACGACGTTACCCAATCCAGAACATTCAGTGTATACGCTTCTGATGTTCTTAATATTACAGATAACCTATTGGTGATGGCGAGTTTAAGAATGGATAATTATAAAAATAACAATATCATTACCAATGGGGTAGAAGGTAAGGGCGAATACACACAAACTCAATTTGCTCCGAAATTCGGTTTAGTTTATGAGATCGTTAAAAATGAAATTTCATTCTTTGCAAATTATGTAAACGGTTTTAAAAACGTAGCTCCTACAAGGGATTCAAGAGACAAATCAGGAAACACTTTCATTGAATATAAACCTGAACAAGGGAATCAGTTTGAAGCAGGTTTTAAAGTTGATTTATTTGGAAAAAAACTTTTAACCACGGTAAGTTATTACAACATGAGAATTAAAAATCGTCTGATTGCTGACCCATCAGGAATTACCGGACTTTATATTCAAGATGGAAATATCAAGAACCAAGGTTTTGAAATAGATCTTGTAGCAAATCCTGTTAAGGGATGGAATATTGTTGCAGGCTATGGTTATAACGATAATAAATTTGATGACAGAAGCAAAGATGCAGGAAAAAGAAGTGCATGGACACCTAAGCATGTAGCCAACTTCTGGACGAGTTATAAAATGATGAATGGAGCTTTTGAAGGGCTGGGATTTGGAGCAGGATTTAATTTTGTAGATAAAACGTATATCAACATTGGAAACCATTTTCTGGCACCATCATATACTTCAGTGGGAGCCACTATTTTCTATGACAAGAAAAAATACAGAATCGGTTTGAAGATGAACAATGCCTTGAATGAGATGTACTGGAACTTCTATGGTCAGCCACAGAAGCCAAGAGAAATTCTTGCCAATTTTGCATTCAAATTTTAAAAAACTTAAAAACAAAAAATATTTTTTCAAAATAACTATGTGCTGGAGAACGCAAAGCCGTTGAGGCGATTATAACGTTTTTAAGGTGTAAGAAAATCATATATTTAATAATTAGATTTTTAACACGCATTCATAAATTTGATCAATTTCAGATTCTTACATCTTATAACTCAAACTTACTAATCCTTTTTTTTCGTCTTTGCGTATATCCGGCATACATCAATCTTTTAGTGAGCGGTTACTTTTGAAATCATTTACAAAACTGGATATGGAAAACAAAAAAACTAATACAAAGAAAAAGCAGGGAAAATCCCTCACCAAAAGAATCACAGGATGGCTGCATCTCTGGCTCGGACTAGTTTCCGGAATTATTGTACTTACGGTCACACTTTCAGGAACTGTATTTGTCTTCTGTGATGAAATCATTGACTTGTGCGGTGGAAGTGCAAAATACGTTCAGGCTCCGGCCAATGCGAAAAAAATGTCACCAGAACAGCTGTTGGCACAATTTCATCAGCAGGTTCCGGACAGAAAAGCTTTTTACTTTGATACTTATAAGGAAGCAGACAGAACTTTTAGGGTAGCATCGGCAACTAAACCTCCTAAGGATAAAAATGCAGATAAAGCAGCAAAACCAAAAGAACGAGGTCCAAGAGGAGTTTTCGCTTATCATTATCTTGATCCGTATACCGGAAAAGTAATAGGTTCTACGAAAAGCTATGAATTTTTCTACGTGGTAGCTCACATTCATGCTCAATTATTAGCTGGTAAATTCGGGAAAACAGTGGTGGGAGTAGCATCCATCATCTTTTTTGTTCAATTGATTGGCGGCCTGATTCTTTGGTGGCCAAAAAAATGGAACAAAACAACGAGAACTACCGCATTTAAAATTAAATCAGGAACAAAATGGCGTAGAAAAAACTATGACTTTCATAATGTTTTCGGATTCTATTCATTATTACCGGCAGTATTTATTACCATTACGGGATTAATTATGGCCTATAAGGTTTTAACAGATCTTACTCAGGAAGCTTTCGGAGGAGTTGCAGACCCTCATAAGATTGCAGAAAAGTATGAGCCTAAATTTGATCCTGATAAAAAAGCGTTGTCTTTTACCGACTTTATTGACAGAAATTTTAAAGAAATTCCTCAGGCAAAGCAGATCAGAATGAGTGTCCCACGAAAGGATTCTACGACGGTTTACAACGTAATTGCTGCTAAGTTTATAGGCTTAAAAAGCATTTCTGACGGGAAAAGTAAAGAAGTGAGTAAATATACGGGAGATGAAATCAACTATCCGAAAGAAGTTCAGATGCATGAAGTGATTGAACACATGAATTTCGATCTGCATGTAGGCTACTGGGGCGGAATGTTCGGAAAGATCTTCACTTTCGTCATCGGAATTATCTGTACCAGTCTACCGATTACTGGATTTCTGATCTGGTGGGGAAGACGAAATAAAGCAACTAAAAAAGGAAAAGAAATTAATAATATTCATCAACACAGAAAAGAATCACACCATGAACAATTGGTTTAAAATTTTATATCTATCTCTATTTTCATTCTTTACACTTGGGCATGCTCAGGAAAAAATTGTAATAGGAGAGAAACAGACTCTATTTTCAAAGATTTTAAATGAAAACAGAGAAATTTCAGTTCATCTTCCAAAAACCTATAATGATAATACAATCAGCCTGGCAAAGTACCCTGTAATCTATCTTTTAGACGGAGAAATAAACTTTGAATATTACACTGGGATGGCAGATTTTGTAGCAAGAACTCCCTATGCAGATATTCCGGAGTGTATTGTGGTCGGAATTAAAAATACAGAGCGAACAAGAGATCTTACCCCTACAAAGGCTGGAAAGAAAAGTCCTGTGAATCCTAATATAACCCTTTTTGCTGACAGCGGGGGAAGTGAAAATTTTGTAAAATTCATGCAGGAAGAACTAAAACCGTTTATCAGTAAAAACTATAGAACTCAGGATTATTCTGTATTGGTGGGACACTCATTCGGTGGTCTTTTTGCCATCAATGTTTTTCTTTCTCATCCGGATTACTTCAATGCCTATGTGGCCAATGATCCAAGCTTATGGTGGGATAATAAGGTTACCATCTCCAGAACAAAAGATTATTTGGAAAAGAATAAGAAATTTCCTGTCAATAAATCCCTCTATGTTTCTCAGGCCGACAATGAAGAACAACAGAAAAACTGGAACTCTGATATGACGCAAGCCATTGAAGAATTTAAAGGAATTGTAGAGAAAAACGGAACTCTGAACTATAAGCACCGCTTTTTTGAGGGAGAAGTACATGGAACAGTTTCGTATCCGGGGAATTATGAAGCTTTAAAATTTATATTTAAAGGGTTCCGAACAGATATTAAGCAGCTTGCCAAAAATCCGGGCTTACTGGAAGAAGATTATAAAAAGTTCTCTGGGAAAATGGGTGTCGAATTTACTCCGTCAGAAGCCTATCTGAATGTAGTTCTTAAGTTCATGAAAAGCAACGACTTTAAAGAGTCAGAAACCTATTTCATAAACCTGAAAAACAAACTTTATCCTAAGATTAAATAATTGAAATGCTATAAATAGGATGGAAAGTGGGGTAGATTGGTATTATTCAATCTGCCCCATAATTTTTAAGGCTAAAATAAAAAAGCAAATCTGTATTATTTACAGATTTGCTTTTTTTGATATGCTATATATTCTTTTTTGTCTGATTAATGTCTATTGTCACAATTAACACTTAGCTCGGTCTTTTCCTTATCTATAAATGTAATGACAGGGCATCCAAAAGATGGAGATATAAAACCAAAGACTACAGGAGCTTTTCCTTTAAAAAGATGACCAGTCCATTGTGCATAATTATGGGCTTCATCATTTTCCATTTTCTCAAGAGGATTGAATTCTGTGCCATCATCCATGGAAAAGGTTTTTTCAAATATTTTTTCATTCTGATCATTAATGACCAGTAGTTTGCGTTCCTGGGTTCCATACTCTTCAAGAAGATCCTGTACATAATAGGTCATGTTATCATATTTAGCTTGGAAAGTACCTCCATATCTAAGCTTTGAACCGGAGAAATATTTTTTCTGAACATCAGTCCCTGCTTTTTCCCATTTAATCATCTTCATCTTATTTTCTACAAATGGATTCTTGTTTCCAAAATAAGCAACAACGTTTGCATACTTATCAAAAATCTCATTGCTTTTCTGGCTGTCAATCTGGAAGCCCAGCATATAAGAACCTGCATCAATTTCTTCCCCTTCAGTGGTATAAGGAGATAAATAGGCAACAGCTTTTAACTGACGTACCGGAAGTTTTTGAAGCTTATTAGACCCATAGTTGTAAAGATACAGAGAGTCGTTTTCAGTGAGGTGAATTCCTGTAAGCATCTTTTGCTTGTGCTGTTCATCCAGCTCAAGATAGGACAGCTTATCAAAAGGAAGCTCCTTTTGTTTTTTAAGTATATCTGCCGGAACAGAGTTAGAATCACTGTAAATATCAGATACAGAGATAAAGGTGTCCATCAGCTCATTACGCTGCATGGTGGAAACATTGAAAATGTGAAAATTCTTAAAATCTATTTCATCTTCTTTCTTCGCTACTGTTTTTATAGAATCACTTGGTACATTGTTTTGATTCTGAACAGGTTGTTTTTCATCTTTTTTACAGCTGATAACGATCAGTTGTAACGATAAAAGCACTAAGGCTGTATTAACTTTCATTATTAAGATTTTTTTGAATATCGTAAGTTTTAATTTATCTTATAATAGGGTTCTGAATAGTATTTACTTGGTTTAATATAGGCCATTTCTTTGTCTGCATCAAAGATCCAGATGAATCGGCGGAGCATATCAGCTCCAAAATAACTGGTATTTTGTGTTTTCAATTCTCCTGCGAAAAATCCGACAGATGCATCTTTAAAAACAAAATTACCAAGCTTAAAAAAAGGAAGAACTCCTTGTTTGATTACCAGCTTTTCTGCACTTGAATTTTTTAGTGTTTTTTCTCCGGAAATCTTTAGTTTATCATTTAATTGATGTTTTTCGGCAAATTCATTACTATATAAAACTCCTCCAGAATATCCGGATTGGAGTAAAAAATAAGCTTCTTGTTGTTGATCTCCGTCAATGATATTGTCCCCTGAAATATAAAAAGCCTGTTGGTTCAGAAGGATCTTAACCGGTTGAAATCCTGTAAGGTCAGGGATTTTATCATAAATAACAAACTGGTTGTTATCATAATCAATTTTGAAAATCTTTCCGTCAAAAAGGCCTGTTCCAATCTTTCCATCTGCTTCATGGCCCGTTAATTCATCATCAAAAAAACGGATATCTTTCCAGTGTAAAGTTCCAATATTGATCGTATTATGATCACTTATTTTATCCTTATTGAAAATGATATGATCTGCTTTTTGCTTTCGTTCCGGAGAAATAGAACCATCTTTCATGGCGATCTGAAACATAAGATTCAACGAATCCTTTTCGTTAACAAGCGCTTTTACAATAATATTATTATATTTTGTCATCCGAAAGGGGATGGTTGTTTGAGCTTTCACAATGGAAAACCCGATGGAAAGCAGAAATAAAAGACTTATCTTTTTGAGCATTATTCGTGATGAGTGTTTAAACCATTAAAATTACCCATTATCTTTGGAACACCAAATAATAAAGCGAAATGATTGAAAAATTACTTCAAAGTGGAATTCATTGGTTACCTAAGGAATTCAAGCGAAATGAATTTCTGAAAACTTCAGGAAGTACAGATACTTCTATTTATTTTATAGAAAAAGGAAGTGTAAGGATCTTCATGATGGATGAAAATGAAGAAAGGATCATCCGTTTTGGCTATACAGGAAATATTATTGTTTCCCTGGATTCTTTTCTTTCAGGAAAACCGTCGGATCTTTATATTCAGGCAATAAAGAAAACAACAGTAAAAGTGGCTTCCAAAAAGGATTTCTATGAATTTATTCAGTCTCATGAAGAGCATATGAAATTTTGGATGCACACTTTAGAAGATCTCGTATTACAGCAGCTTGAAAGAGAGAAAGATCTGTTGATCAATTCACCAAAAGAGCGATACGAAAGAGTATTAAGACGAAGCCCCAAGCTATTTCAGGAAGTCCCCAATAAATATATTGCCAATTATCTTAGAATGTCTCCGGAAACCTTGTCAAGGCTCAAAAAATCTTGAGTTCAATCAATATTTAAGAACCAGCCAATTCTGAAATTTGCATAAAAAGAAACAATGGAATAATATACCGTAATGATATGTTTAGTTCCATTTTCCTTTTAAAAATGTAAAAATAAACAGATGAAAATTTCAACCACACCATTATTAGAAGAGTTAAAAGATAGAACCGGAAATCATTTACAATATGTCCAAACACTTTTGCAAAAGCCTGAAAATGAATTAAACTTCAGAATTTCTACAGACAGCTGGAGTGCATTGGAATGTCTGGAACATCTTAACCGATACGGAGATTTTTATATTCCGGAAATCAGTCACAGAATATCTTCTTCCGAAACTTCTGCCCAAGCCACTTTCAAACCAGGGATTTTAGGGAACTATTTTGCTAAAAGTATGCTTCCCAAGGAAAAACTGAACAAGATGAAGACCCTAAAAGCAATGAATCCTATCCATAGCCAATTGAATAAAGATGTATTGAATGAATTTGTTAAACAGCAGCAACTTTTACTGGAACTATTGGAAAAAGCACAGCACATTGATCTGGAAAAAACAAAAACAGCCATCAGTATTTCTAAATTAATCACTTTAAAATTAGGCGACACTTTCCGTTTTGTTATTTATCATAATGCGAGGCATATAGCTCAGGTAGAAAGAATTTTGAATAATATTTAAAAGCAGCGAATATGAACTCCAAAAAATACTAATTTTATATTAATGGAAATCATATACCAAAAAACAATACAAACTCCATTGGGAGAGATGATAGCTTGTGCCGTAGACCAAGGCATCTGCCTTCTGGAATTTACAGACCGGAAGAATATGGAGAAACAGTTCAAATCTTTATCAAAGGCATTGAACGCTGAAATTGTAGAAAAAGAACACCTCCATTTTAATCAGTTGGAAAATGAACTGACAGAATATTTTGAAGGAAAGAGAGATCATTTTGAAGTTCCCTTATTTATCACAGGAACAGAGTTTCAGGAAAAGGTGTGGCAGCTTCTTCGGGAGATTCCGATGGGAGAGACCAGAACTTATAAACAACAGTCGGAATTTCTCGGAAACCCCAAGGCTATACGTGCTGTAGGAACAGCCAATGGCATTAATAAGATTGCTATTTTAATTCCCTGCCATCGGGTGATTGGGTCCAATGGTGAATTGGTGGGCTATGCAGGCGGAATCTGGAGAAAACAAAAATTATTGGAATTAGAGAAAGCTATTTTGTTTTGATTTTTGTAATTTTAAACAAAAATTTACACGTGAGAAAGTTATTAGCAGCAGTTTGCATTTCAGTTTCAGCATTCAGTTTTGCACAAGATTATTCTGTACCGGCAGCAAGTCCGCGTCAGAAAGTTGAGCAGCAGTTTTCAATGTCTAAAATCTCTATCGACTACGGAAGACCAGGAGTAAAAGGACGTAAGATCTTCGGAGAATTGGTTCCTTATGGCCAGGTTTGGAGAGCAGGAGCTAACTCGTCTACGAAAGTTACATTCGGACAGGCCGTTAATTTCGGTGGGAAAACAGTTCCTGCGGGAACTTACGGATTATTCATCATTCCTACAGAAAAAGAATGGAAAGTAATCCTGAACAAAGATTTCCAACAGTGGGGAGCTTATACTTATGATCCTAAGCAGGACGTAGTAGATGTTACCGTACCGGTTAATAAACTAACAGACAAACAGGAGTGGTTTGAAATTACCCTGAATCCTACAGACGAAAACACAGGAAATTTAGTGATCAAATGGGATATGGCTCAGGCAGAAGTTCCTTTGAAGCCATCAAAATTAGACACTGTCATCAAGATTTCGGACAAATTGAAAGAAATCAAGAAAATAGAATCAGATTCTACTAAAAAGAGCTAAATAATGAATTTTTCTGTTCAGCCCGTTTTAGAGAATGAAGAATTTCAATTAATCCCCTTACAGCAAGGGGATTTTGAATCTTTATATGAAGTAGCATCCGATCCTAAAGTATGGGAGCAGCATCCTAACAAGGATCGTTATCAGAGAGAAGTTTTTGAAAATTTTTTCAGAGGTGCCATCGAAAGTGAAGGGGCTTTTAAAATCATTGAAAAAGCAACCGGAGATGTTCTGGGAAGTAGCCGTTATTACAATTTTGATGAAAATGACAGCCATATTTTCATTGGATATACATTCTATGGAACCAAATCATGGGGGAAAGGTATTAATCCAAAAATTAAAAAGCTGATGTTGGATTATATTTTTCAGTTTGTAGACAAGGTTCATTTTCACATTGGAAAGGAGAATTTCCGTTCGCAAACAGCATTGGAAAGACTGGGAGGAGTAAAAATAGCCGAAGAGGAAGTCGCTTATTTTGCAGAACCTACAAGAACTAATTTTGTATACGAAATTAAAAAAGAAGACTGGAAATGAAGAAATATAAAATCCAGCAATCTCCATTCGTAGTTCCTACTACAGACGGAAAGCTGATTGAAGAACATTGGGGAAACTCTACCGGAAATTCTAATGTTTCCATCGCTCATATGGTTGCTCCACCAGATTGGAGTGAGCCACATCAGACTCCTGAATTTGACGAGTTTACTTATATCATTTCAGGAAAAAAACAGTTTGAAATAGATGGTGAGATTGTAATACTTGAAAAAGGAAGCAGCATCCTTATTGAAAAAGGAGCAAGAATCCGTTATAGTAATCCGTTTTCAGAACCATGTGAATATCTTGCTATTTGTCTTCCAGCCTTTTCTATGGAACTGGTGAACAGGGAAGAAGAACGTGTAGATTAATACATTTACAGCTGCACAAATTTGCCCTGAATGCAAGGGAGATTCTTTTACGTGGTATATAGATAATGATTCTTTACTGTTGGTGCACTAGCTACAATACAATAGAACAATAAAAAAACTATCTCACTTTTGAGATAGTTTTTTGTTTTTAAGACTGAATACAATATTTTGATTAAAATGATCAAAAAAATATTTTAAATATCAGTCAGTTATATTTTAGTCGAAGATATTATTGCCTGTTAATGCCTGTTGTCATTAATTATTTTGTAAGTTCGCGCGCTGAAAATTATTCAGCATACTTAAATTAATATATGAAAAACAAATTATCAATTGTACTATTGTTAGGCATCGCGCTTTCTACAACTTCTTGTGCTACCATGTTTACCGGAACACAAGACCCAATTACCTTTACCTCCAATCCTGAAGGAGCTACCGTATTTCATAAAGGTCTTGAAAAATGTGTAACACCTTGTACTACAAAGATCCCAAGATCATTGAGTAAACAAACCATTACATTTCAAAAAGAAGGATTTAACAGTGAGGAAGTTAAGCTGGACAAGAAATTTAATCCGGTAACATTGCTGAACATTCTTTTTGGAGGAGCAATAGGGGTAGGAATTGATGCTGCAACAGGTTCTTTGACGAAATATTCTTCTAAAAAATATGAAGTTGAACTAGAAGCAAAACAGCAATAATAGTAGGTATTACCAATATAGCAATGTACCAATGAATGATTTACATCGAAGCTTTGGTACATTGTTAAACTGATATATTGAATTTACTTCAGTATTTCTTTCAAAAACAGGAGGGTATGATTCCATGCTCTTTTAGCCATTACCTCATTATAATCCGGTGATTTGGGATCTGTAAAGGTATGCTTGGAATGAGCATAGGTAATGATCTGCCAGTCGGCATTTCCGTCATTCATTTCCTTGATGAGGTTACTATAATCCTCAGGTGTTACACTTTTATCATCAGCAGGATTTTCAATCAAAATCTTAGCATTTAATTTCTCATTTTTTCTGCTTTGATCTCTTCCCAGACTCCCGTGAATAGAAACTACTCCCGCCACAGGTAAATTGCCTCTTGCAGATTCTAAAGCGCCTGTTCCTCCAAAGCAATATCCAATAACAGCTGTTTTATCAGAAATAGCACCATTTTTCTTCAGTTGCTCCAGAGCAAGAGAAATTCTTTTTTGATATTCCGCGTAATTCTGCTTGTAGTATCCTGAACTTTTAGCTGCACTTTCATTGTCGGCAGGAATTTTACCCTCACCATAAATGTCAGCGATAAAAGCAATATACCCTTGTTTTTCAAGTTCGATAGCAGCAGTCTTTGCTTCTTGGTCAATACCTTTCCATGCCGGTAAAATCAAAACACCCGGAAGTTTTTTTCCTGCGTTGGAAGTAATTAAACCATTCAGATTTTGTGCGCCATCCTTATATGAAACCGTTGTAAGGTTTTGACTGAATATTGTTCCTGAAGCCATGAGAAATGTGGTTAATAAAATTGAACGTATCATATTTTTATTTTGTAATGGGTTTAAGTATTCTGCGTTGATGTTTACTATTTTGAGCCTTAAAACTAGCAGTTGTCAATAGTAATAAAAGTAAAATGATCCTCATATCAATAAAAAAATCCTCAACTAAATTACGAAAATAACTTAATCGAGGTTCTTTATATTTTAAATATAGAATATTTTACAGTGTGATACCTAACCCGGCAAGTTCCTGTTCAAGATTGGTGTCAGGATTAACCTGAATGGTTTCAAAACCCAGAGATTGTGCCATTTCAATATTCTTAGGATTATCATCAATAAAAACAGATTCACCTGCCTGAATGTTGTATCTGTCCAGCAATACATACCATATTTTAGGATCAGGTTTAATAAGTTTTTCAGTTCCTGAAACCACAATTTTTCCATCAAAAATCTGGAAGAAATCATAATTTTCTAATGCATAGGGGAACGTTTCTGCAGACCAGTTCGTCAATCCGAATAAATGATAATCCGTATTCTTTAACTTGCGTAGAATCTCAACATTTTGAGGAATATCGCTTTTCAGCATGGTAGTCCAGTTATCATAATACGCACGGATTTCCTTTTCCCATTCAGGGAATTTCTTCACCTGAATTTCGGTTCCCTCTGCTAAAGTTCTGCCTCTGTCTTGTTCAATGTTCCATTCGTCCTGTGCAATATTTTCAAGAAAGTATTCCATTTTTTCATCATCCTTAAAATAGTCTTTAAAGAAATATCTGGGATTCCAATCCATCAGAACCCCTCCGAAATCGAATATTATGTTTTTTATTTTCATATTAACTCTTACTATTAAATTTGTTTACCATTATTTTATCTTTATTTTGGTTTGTAGAATACATATTTCTCATCCTCATAATACGCATGAATATGTTGTAAACCATTTGTCAGAATAATTTCCTTGGCTCCGATGATGGAGTTATATCTGGCCGTTTGTTCAAATGTTTTTTCGGTTAATTTGATCTGGGGAGCCTTACATTCAATCAAAATAATAGGCTCTGTTTTTTCAGTCACCAAAAGGTCTATTCTCTTGGTTAGACCATTTAGAACAATCTTTTTTTCGGTGATTAATGCCGATGTAGAGTAGGATTTTACAGTAAGATAATAATGTATCCAGTGCTGCCTTACCCATTCCTCAGGAGTGAGCAGAAGATAAGTTTTACGAACCAAATCATAAATAAAAAACTTATCTTTGTCTTTCTTGAATTTAAAATCAAAAGTTTCCTGAAAATTCAGTTTTGGAAGTTCCATTAATAAGATGAAAGAATTAGATTTAATCCTCAAAAATATTAAAAATAAAGAAGTTTTACCTATTTATTTTTTCCATGGAGAAGAGGCCTACTTTATTGATGTTGCCGTAAAAGCCCTTGAACATAACTTTTTGGAAGAGGATGAAAAGGCCTTTAACCAGACGGTTACCTACGGAAAAGATACCTCTTATCAGGAAGTCCTTTCCCTGGCGAGACAGTTTCCGATGATGGGAGATAAGCAGGTGATTATTGTGAAAGAAGCTCAGGACCTGAAATTGAATGAAGATGAAAACAGAATTCTGGAGTCCTATGTTGAAAACCCCATTCCTTCCACAGTATTGGTTTTTGCCCACAAACATAAGAAACTGGATAGCAGAAAAAAAGCTGCCAAGGCTCTGGATAAAGCCAAAGCTCTTTTCCTTAGCGAATCTGTAAAGGAAAGTAATCTTCCCAAATGGATTGCTGATGAATGTGTAAAGCTTAAAATAAAGACCGCTCCTAATATTTCTCATCTGTTGGCAGAATATCTTGGAAATGACCTTTCAAGAATTGCCAATGAACTGAATAAACTGAAAATCATCCTTAGAGATGGAGAAGTTCTGGACGGAACTATTATTGAAAACCACATCGGAATCAGTAAAGAGTATAATATTTTTGAGCTTCAAAAGGCTTTGGGAACAAAAAATGCCAATACAGCCTTTAAAATTGCTCATTTTATGGGTAAGAATCCTAAGAATAACCCTTTTGTAATGATGCTGGCAAGCCTTTACAATTATTTTTCAAACGTTATTATTTATCAGACAATGGCAGGGCAGTCGCCCCAGACTATTGCTTCCCAAATGGGAGTGAACCCTTATTTCATTAAGGATTATGCAGAAAGTGCAAGACTTTATCCTTTAAAACACGCTACAAGAGTGATTTCTATCTTAAGAGAATTTGATATGAAAGGAAAAGGTCTTGGAGCCGTAAATATGGGAGAAGCAGAACTGATTAAGGAGCTGGTATATAAGATTATCAATGTAGATAAAATTAAGATGAAGGTTTAAGGTGTTTTCTTAAACTTTGAAGATATCAAAACAGAAGTAGTATTTCAAAAAAATAGTTATAGGCCGGGTAGAAATATATCAGCTTGGATTTGGATATACCTTTGATCTCTAAATGGAATTCTTACAAGGCACAAAGTCTGCACGTTACACCTATTCATTGACAATCTGCATATCTCATATTGACAACTATCATTAAAATAACTTTAGAAAGACAGTAAAAATTACGAAATTAGCAGTCTTAATTTAATTAAATCTTTTTGAACAAATAGATTATGGAGCAAAACATTTTAGATTGTGTGATCGTTGGATCCGGACCCTCTGGTTTCACAGCTGCCATCTATGCAGCAAGAGCAGACTTGAAACCTGAATTATATACAGGTTTGGAGCCGGGTGGGCAATTAACTACAACTACTGAGGTTGATAACTTTCCAGGGTATCCGGCAGGGATTACAGGTCCTGAAATGATGATGGATCTGCAAAAACAAGCAGAAAGATTTGAAACCAAGGTTCATTACGAAATGATCACTAAAGCTGAATTTTCTAAGGAAGTTGGCGGAGTTCACAAACTTTATGCAGGAAACAAAGAGATCCTTGCAAAATCAGTAATTATTTCTACAGGAGCTACAGCAAAATATCTAGGTCTTGAGGATGAGAAAAAATATGCAGGAGGCGGAGTTTCTGCTTGTGCTACATGTGATGGATTTTTCTACAGAGGAAAAGACGTTGTAGTGGTAGGAGCAGGGGATACAGCAGCTGAAGAAGCTACTTATTTGGCTAAATTATGCAGAAAAGTAACACTGTTGGTGAGAAAAGATGTTTTCAGAGCTTCAAAAGCGATGATCCACAGAGTAGAAAATACGCCGAATATTGAAGTAAAATTCCACCATGAATTAATTGGTATTGAAGGAGAAAACAGTTTAGTAGAAAGAGCTGTTATCATCAATAATCAGACTCAGGAAACTTCTAAAGTTGAAGTTGAAGGAATCTTCATTGCTATTGGTCACAAACCAAACACAGATATCTTCGTAGGTCAGGTAGATCTTGATGAAAACGGATATATCTTAACTGAAAAAGGTTCTACAAGAACTAATCTTCCGGGAGTATTTGCTGCAGGGGATGTTCAGGATCATATCTATAGACAGGCTATTACAGCTGCAGGAAGCGGATGTATGGCTGCAATGGATGCAGAAAAATACTTAGCTGAGTTACACTAATATTCAGTCTTAAATAATATAAAGCGTGCCCATTGGGTGCGCTTTTTTTGTTTGAGAATCCCAAAGGCGCAAGTTTTTTTATTGTCCGTGTAACTTTCTAAGTCACGATAAAATCTGAGATTTTCAGCCAGTGATGGGTAATTAATTTTGTCGCAAATATTGCAAATGGCACTGATTTTTCCATAAATATTTAATCTGCTTAATCTCGCAAAATCTGCGAGAGTTCTACCATATACAATGTTCAGTTTTATTGTAGTTAAAATCATTGCACCTTAAAACAGTGCGTTTTTAATACTAATTGCACCCTTACGCTTTTTCAACTATAGATGTGGTATAAGTGTAAATATTTTTGTTCAATTCGTGAGATGTGTTATAGAAACATTAATATATTTGTGAAAATTCAGATCAAAATAGATTTGCATTCCATTTTATATAAACTGAACAAAAAACGAATAAAAAATGAAAAGAGTAACCGCTATCGGAGGAATATTTTTTAAATGTAAAGAACCTGAAACCGTAAATGAATGGTATAAAACACACCTTGGAGTAAAAACCAGTCCATACGGAGCTAAATTTGATTGGAAAGAAGTAGATTCTGATAAAAAAGGATATACATTATGGAGTCCCTTTAAAGAGTCCACCGAATATTTTGAGCCGTCATCCAAAGACTTTATGATTAATTATCATGTAGAGAATATCGAAGGATTGGTAGAAGAATTAAAAAAAGAGGGTGTAACAATTCTGGATGAAATTGCTACCTATGAATACGGAAAATTTGTTCACATCATGGATCCTGAGGGAAATAAAATTGAATTATTTGAGCCGGCAGGAGAGTAGTGTTCAACATAAGTCAAATAAAAACTGCTTCTGAAAAGAAGCAGTTTTTTGATCTTTGGGTCAATAATTAATCCAAAATATATATTTTCTTTTCTTTAAGATTAAATCCTAATTTTTTACCAAGCCAGTTAATACTTGTTTTGCCCTCATAAATCAATCCTTCAACAAAAAAGACATTAGGTTTTTCAACTTTCGCAAACGAATTAGAGACAGAAGTCACATTTCCTTTATAAAATCTATTGGTTATTGCTGGATTAAACTCACTTTTCTTTTCGATAAGCTGAAGATCTTCTTTTTTTACACCCAAAGTACTCATAAGACGTTCACTCAGCCAGAAAGAATCATTGCCCGCTCCAGAATCTAAAAGAATATTGATTTTAAATGTATTGTTCACAAGAACATAAGTTGAAATATCCAATGATTTATCTGCATTCGTAGACAGTTGTATATCCAATACTTTATTTCCACTCAATTTTTCCTTTGAAAAAAGGATTTCCTTGTTGGTGTAATCTATAATGAATTCCGTATCGTAAAGCATTGCCAAAGAAATTAACCCGTCTATTCCCTTTATTTCCATGTTGTGGGTAGCATACCAGGTATCTTTAAATTTTTTACCATTAAAAATAATTTCTTTTGATTTAAACATAGGAACTGTAATTTCCTCACCGGTAGCACGAAAAGAGGTTAAAAAATTATAGGAATCTTTTTGATCAAGGTTCTTAGAAAAGTTTTCCAGAAAAAGATTAACACCTCCACCTGTATCAAAAATGAAGTTTCCTTTTTTACCTTCCACTTCGGCCTGTACAATCAGGTGTCCGGATGGTAATATGTTTAAGGGACTTTTTTGCGCCAATGCAACAGAAGAATATAGAAATACGGATGCGGTAAGAACCGATCTTTTAATGAATGATTGATTAAACATCTGAAAATATAGTTATTGTTTTTAGTTATGTCCATGAATGATGAACTCTACAAATATAATATATTCATTTGAACCTGTTGGTAAATCAATATGTATGGAGTGCAGGAAAGGGGAAAGTTGTTTTTTATCGAGAAACTCTTTATAGACGGCAGATTTGACTTACTTAATATCTTTCGAATTCAGAATTAATGAAAAATAATTCCCTTGATTTCTAGTCTATTATTAATTTTCGTTAAAATTTGTTCTATAAAAGTTTTGCAGAAATTAAAAATCGTTCTATATTTGCACCACTGAAAACAACGGTATAGCCGGAGTTTAGGGAGAGATGGCAGAGTGGTCGATTGCGATAGTCTTGAAAACTATTGACTGTAACAGGTCCGGGGGTTCGAATCCCTCTCTCTCCGCAGAAATAAAAAAACCTACTGAATACCAGTAGGTTTTTTTTTGTTTTTATGAGATTTCTATTTTGGTTGCTGTTGTGTTACACAATGTACCATTCCGCCATTGGCAAACAGGTTACGGCAATCAATTCCAATCACTTTTTTATCAGGATATAATTGTTGGATAATCCTGTTGGCAATTACATCATTGGGATCATTGTAATTAGGGACCAGTACGCGGTTATTAGCAATATAATAATTGATATAAGATGCTTTGCCTACATTTTTTCCATAGGTGGTTGTCACATCATACTTCGTTAAAGGAACTTTTACAAACTGATAAGCTGTTCCATTTTTTTGTGTAGCATTGTAAAGCTTACCCATATCGCTGCTTGGAACCTGCCAGTAATCCAGATCATTAGTATCCATAGTGATAATAGTGGTAGAATTTGCAAATCTGGCAAATCCGTCAATATGCATGTCTGTGATGTCAAGATTGGCTTTTCCATCCAGCCAGATGAATTTGGTGATTCCTAAATTTTTAGTGAAAATAGCCTCTGCCTGCTGTTGAGTCATGCCGGGGTTTCTGTTTTCGTTAAGAATAGAACTTTTACAAGCCATTAATACTCCGTTTCCATCAATTTCAACACTTCCTCCTTCATTGATCATTACCGAATTAAGATCTATTTTTGGAATTCCGGTGTCGGTAGCAATTTTAGCAGGAATGGTATTGCATTTACTATATTGGGCCTTATTTCCCCAACCGTTAAATCCCCAGTCCTGAATAAACAACTTGCCATTTTTATCTTTTACATAGATAGGCCCATTGTCTCTTACCCAAAAATCATCGGTGGCGTACAGTTTAAAGTCAATATTGTTCAATGGTACTCCTGCATTGTTTAACAGTCCTACAATACGGTCTTTTTCTGTGCTGTTATAAGCAATGATATGCACTTTTTCACTTTGTGCGAGCTCTTTAGTCATTGCTACCCAGGTAGGATCAAGTCGGTTACGGTAAGTGGTGCCATATTGATACTGGTGTGGCCACTGAAGCCAGGTTCCTTCGTGTGGAGCTGATTCCTCAGGCATTTTGTAAACCACGGAAGCTGGGTCAGGTGTGCCAGAAGTGGGAGGTGTTGTTATCTCATCCTGAGAACAGGAGAACATGATAACAGGTAGTAATAAGAACATGATTTTCTTTTTTTGCATAACTGATCTATTTTTGATAAGGCAAAATTAGATCGATAAATAGTGGCAAAGTTGTCCAAAATTGACAATCTACTTCAGAGGTAGTAAAATATAAGTCAATTGTTCCTCCTGGCTTTCCACATCATCTGCATACCTTTCATATTTCTCTATAATAGGAGTGTGCGAAAACTCAAGTCCCGAATTAAAAATCCATCGGGAATAAATTTTTGTATAAGTGTCATCTATTGTTTCGTAAGTTCCGGAATGGGTAAATCGTGCATATCTACCACCTAATATGGGTTTTGACGGAAGCTTTTTATTTTGAGCCTGTGTGGTTGAACAGGCGTCATATCGGCAGTTTATTTCAGTTTTAATTAAGGGTTCGTCTGCTATAACTCCAAAATATTCTGTATCGGAACTGAGAAATTCATTGTGCATGAAGCTGTCCCAGAGTAATTCAATTTCCTCATTATTGTAATAGGTTTGAATACTCTGATAATACACTTGTGTTGGTTTAAGATATACAATTTCGGGCTCCAGTAAGATGTCTGATGTAACAGGTATCAGATCCGGTTCGCAAAGTAGTCGTTGCTTGCTTAGTTTCGCTTCTTTAGGAGATATACCAAAATGTTGCTTGAAAGCTTTTGAAAAAGAAGCTATCGTAGAAAATCCTACTTCAATACCTATAGACGTAAGGCTTTCTTGAGTATAAAGAATTCGTTTGTACGCATTTTCTACTTTTAGCCTTTGCTGGAAAGCGCCTATTGTTTCCCCGCAGCTATACTTAAAGATACGTTGAATATTTCTGTAAGAGTAATTTGATACCTCTTCTAAATCTTTCACAGAAATCTGCTGATCGTAATTTTTCTCAATGAAATTGATGACTTTATAAATACAGTTCAGGTTGTCTTCCATAAACAATGGCATTTTGAGAGGTAAGCGGTCTGAAATAAATTGCAAATAAAAGAAATAAAAATAAAGTTAGAATACATGGGTAGAGAAATTTCTCTCTCACTATAAAAGCCTTAAATCAATCAATTTAAGGCTTTTTATTTTCATGTGATATACCGTTTGTTAGCTTAATATCTCACAAGGTGCTACACAATAGACCCAAGGACATCTTTTAATTCCTGGAGGTGGACAGCATGCTTCAGAGCAGCTTAATGCGCCTCCATTAATGTTCTTCAGCTGATCTCTTGAAATTTTTTTTGAATTTTTCATAGTCAAGTAATTAGGTTGTACTTACAATTTAGGGTTGATTTCCGCCGCCACATCCATCATATGGCATACATTGCCATTTTCCGTTGATCAAACATATCTGACCCCCAGGGCAGTTGATTCCTCCTTTAATTGTTTTCATTTCTTGTCTGTGGATTTTCTTTAAATTTTTCATAATAATAAGGTTTAGTGTAAATCGAAATTAATAAATTTTTATTAACTGAAATAGTATTATTTTATAAATATTTCTATAAAACTAGTTTTATGTTACGATATTTCATTCAAAATTAATACTGCAAAATGATGAAATCATTAAATTGAAAAGCCTGATGGATTGGAAAGTCAATGAAGAAAATTTTAAAAGGATACATATTTCAAAGCCTTATTTCGTGAGTTATATTGGTAATCCTGATGACAAAGGTTTTGCTGAAAATATAGATAGGATTAAAAAAAGCAGGAAATAAATGGTCTTTACATAAAGCTAATTCGCAATGATGTAGATGTTGAGTTTCTATGTGAACTCTAAAAATTAATATTCAAAATGTAATAGTCCCTTTTTCTGAGTTGTTATAATGTCAACAGAGAAAAATAAATATCCATAAAACTAATTACTTGAATATGAAAAAGATATGTTTGATCATTATTCTATTTTTATCACTTAATATTTTTGCACAGAATATAAACGATAAAATAAACCTATTCGAAACCAAGCTAAACTATTGGGATAAGTCCAAAACTAAAAAGTGGACTTTAAAAGAAAGAATGGCTCTCTACAATGCTAATGCAGTAAGTATTGCTGTTATTAAGGATTATAAAATAGAGTGGGTAAAAGCCTACGGCTACGCAGATGTTTCTGAACATAAACCCGCTACTCCCCAAACTCTTTTTCAGGCAGCATCGATCAGTAAATCAATCAACAGTCTTGGAATTTTGAAACTGGTTCAGGAAAGAAAATTAGATTTAGATAATGACATCAATAATTATCTAACAGATTGGAAATTTCCATACGATGAAGCTATAACAAAAGGGAAAAAAATTTCAATTTCCAATGTATTGAGTCATACGGCAGGTTTATCTGGTCACGGTTTTTATGGGTACGAAAAAGGGAAAAAATTGCCAACGATTATAGAAATATTGAATGGGGTACCACCGGCAAATTCAGGGGCGGTAAGGTCTGTATTTGAACCAGGGCTTAAGTTTCAGTATTCAGGTGGCGGAACAGTCATTACTCAGTTAATTCTTGAAAATGTAACGGGAGAAAAATATGAGGATTATATGATGAAGAATGTATTAGCTCCATTGGGGATGAACGAAAGTTCTTTTAACCAACCTCCTTTAGAAGATAAAGCCAGTCTGCTGGCTACAGGATATCATGCAAATGGCAAGGAAGTGAAAGGGAAATACCATATCTATCCGGAAAAAGCACCGGCCGGTTTATGGACAAACCCCTCTGATTTAGCAAAATATGTCATTGATACACAATTGTCATTATTAGGAAATTCTAATAAAGTATTGTCTAAAGTAATGTCTGCAAAAAGAGTGGAAAATAATTTAGGAGTGTTCTTGAACGACTTTAAAGGAACAAAATATTTTGGACACAGTGGTGGAAACGAGGGCTTTGTTTGTTATTATGTGGGTAGTGTGGATGGCGGAAATGGAGTAGTCGTAATGACAAACGGCAGAAACATCAGATTAATAGATGAGATTGTATGCAGTATTGCCAGTCTGAATAATTGGAAAAACTATCCCATTGAATCCCAAAAAGAACCTATAGCCTTAACGATAAGAAAAGAGTGTTATAAGAATATTGATAAAGGCATTGAGCTATACAAGAAACTTAAAAAGAACAATAGTACCGACTATAATTTTTCTAATGAAAATGAGTTGAATGAACTTGGCTATGAATTTCTAAAAGACGGAAATATAGATTCGGCAATTAAAATTTTTAATTTGAACGTCAATGAGTTTCCAAAATCTGCTAATACATATGACAGTCGTGGTGAAGGATATTTCAATAAGAAAGAATATCAATTATCGAAAAAGGATTATTTGAAAGTTTTAGAATTAGATCCGGCTAATCAAAATGCAAAAGAAATGCTTTTAAAGATAGAAAAAGAGACCGTAAAATAGCCATATTTTTTTATTTTTGTGGTGATTTAAGAAACTCAAAAAAAGACAGATTATAATCAATCATCTGTTCACTTTTTATATTTATAAGTAACCTTTTTCATCATGAAAAAAATAACCCTTTCTTTATTTGCTTTCCTTGTGCATATTGCCTGTCAGGCACAAAATTTCGATCTTATTCCGTTAGGTATATACGGTGGAGAAGAGGAAGATAACCTGTCTGCCTATTTAGTGGGAGGTCCAAAAGATAATACATTTCTATGCCTGGATGCAGGTACAATAAATACAGGAATCCGTAAGGCGATCCAATTGAAAAGCCTCGACGGATCAACAGAAACAGTTCTAAAGGATCAGATAAAGGGGTACTTTATTTCACATGGTCATTTGGATCATTTATCAGGGCTTATTATTAATTCTCCTGCGGATTCTAAAAAAGATATTTTCGGGATAGCGCCTGTACTTCAAATTTTGCAAAATCATTACTTTATCACAGATACCTGGATTAATTTTGCAGATCAGGGACAAAAACCTATCCTTGGAAAGTACCATTATAACGAACTTCAGGAGGGAATAGAGGTTCCTACACAAAAAACTTCATTTTTCTTAACAGGATATGAACTAAGCCATGTGAACCCTTATAAAAGCAGTGCTGCGCTTGTAAGAAATGGTGAACATTATTTACTTTACTTTGGAGATACAGGAGCTGATAGAGTGGAAAAATCAGACAAGCTTAATAATCTATGGAACAATATTGCGCCACTTATTAAGAAAAGACAGTTAAATACAATTTTAATTGAAGTCTCTTTTCCTAACAGCCAACCCGAAAATTTGTTGTTTGGCCACCTTACTCCCAATCTGTTGACGGAGGAATTAAGTAAACTAAAAGAAAAAATCGGACAAAAAAATCTGGAGAATTTAAGTGTCGTAATTACCCATAGAAAGCCAACAAGCGATAATCCTGAGATTATAAAGAAAGAATTACTGGAAAATAATCCATTAAAGGTAAATTATATTTTCCCTGAGCAGGGTAAAAAGATCAGCTTACCATAATTCTTAATTAAAGATAAAAGATGAGACAGTATATTGTTTCATCTTTTTTGTGTGATTGAAGAAAATATCTGTGCATCCTGACAAACTGTTGTCACCTGTTTTTCATAATTTTACATAAAACAACTGAACATGCAACCTGTAGGAGAAAGAAAAGCAATAACGATTAATACAAGCAAAGAATGGCGAACGTGGCTGGAAGAAAACCACCAGTCTGAACAATCTGTATGGGTTATTTGCAACACTGCAAAGTCTGATTTACCAGTTGCAAAATGGAGTGATCTCGTGGATGAATCTCTTTGTTTCGGATGGATTGACAGTACAAGAAAAACAATTAACCCACATTCTTTCATGCAATTGTTTAGTAAACGTAAACCGAACAGTACCTGGTCAAAAATCAATAAGGAAAAGATTGAAAGACTGATCGAAAGTAAGTTGATGATGCAGGCAGGATATGAAACCATCAGAATAGCTAAGGAAAATGGTTCCTGGACTATTTTGGATAGTGTGGAAGAACTCATTATTCCTGAAGATCTGGATGCAGCGTTTGAAATTCATAGTGGCGCAAAGGATTATTTTTTAAATTTGAGTAAATCCATGAAAAAAATGATGCTGCAATGGATTGTTTTAGCAAAAAGACCTGAAACCCGCCAGAAACGTATTGATGAAATCGCAGAGCATGCAGCGCGGAAAGAAAAACCTAAGCATTTTCTGTGATATTCTAATTGATCCTAAAGATAGGGGGTTGCAACAAAAATACCTTGTCATCCAGTTACGAGGATATGTGCACATAAATCCTGTTCATTATACTTTCCCAAACTATAATTTCTCTTCGTTATTGTAAGCATAAATGACCTTTCTAAAAGAAAATAATGAGAGTAATAAATATTTTGCATTATCCTTAATTTTTGCGTCTCATCTAAGAAAATGGATTTACATTCATTAAAAGCTACGGTTTTAAGGGTATTTTAATGTGAAGTACAGTTCGTTTCTCCCAATTTTACCTGATATTTACTATTATTAAGTAGACAAAAATTACTTTAACTTTGCTAATTGGACAATATGTGCTAATTATTAAACTTTTAATAATAACTTTATATTGTTAAAACTAATAAGAAAAGACTTGAAAAATCAGGATATTAATTTAGCTGATCGTAAATATGGAAAATAAATTCTTAAATTTTAAATTGAGGAAAGTTGTTCATTACTCATTGATTATATGTATCTTATTGATACAGGTGATTATAGCCATATTTTTTTACAATGAGTTTGTCAATGAAAAAAAACTAAATTTCATTAAGAATCAGCTCGAAGAAAGCCGGGCTTTGGGAGGTTTGACTGATAATTCAAGAAAAGATTTCATGGATGCGCAGGATCATCTTCAGAAATATATGGTAAGCCAGGATGATAAGGATCTCCAAGCCTATTTTCAGTCACTCAGAAAACTTAAAAGCAATTTTGATAAAATTGGTGAATATGAAAATACAAGCCCAAGGCTAAAAAATACATTAGCTCAGAAAAAAATAGATACTCTTAAGGTTACAAAGCTGAAAACCTTAATAGATTCCGTATATCAATCCTCTCTGAAACCTCCTGCAAAAATTCAGGACAAGCAATACGAGCCGGAAAAGTATAAAAATAACTTTGAGAATTTCAATGTTCAGACCCGTACTTATGCTGATACCATTAAAAAGAAAGGCTTCATGGGGCGCTTAAAGGATGCAATAACGGGTAAAGTAAATGTACAGAAAGAAAGTACGGTAGTTACTTTAACGAACAATAAGACGATAGATCTCTCCAATGTAAAGTCTGAGATGAATAATGCGCTAAAATCTATGGATAAGCATTATGCCGCTGAAGTGAAAAAAGCACAGCTCTTTGCCATCCAGAATCAGCGGGAGAATATGCAGTTTTATAATAACTTCAATAAATTATTGGTGTATAGCAATGGACTTATTGATGTATATGAAAGTGCCATTAAGGATTTTAAGTTGGAACTTGAGAAAGAGTATAACAAGCAAAGCTCAGATAATAATAAAATCAGAAGATATCTTGTCATTGGACTAATGACTTTGATGTTTATTGTATCCATTCTTATCATGTACTTCACCAGAGTAGCATTTGTATACGAAAGAAAACTGAATGCTGCGAACAAGGAGATCAAGAATAACCTGAGTTTCAAAAACAGAATATTGGGAATGCTGAGCCACGATTTAAGATCTCCGCTAAAAATCATCAATATCTTTATTGATAAGATCTACAGGACAACAGAGGATGAAACAACTAAGGATTATCTGAAGTCGATTAAGTTTACCAATAGTACTTTACTCCTGCAGTCTAACCAGATTCTGGAATACACAAAAAATCAGGATGCAGAGAAGAAACTTATAAAGTCTGTTTTTAATCTTAAGGATGAGGTGGGCTCCATTGTAAAGGTTATTACTCCTTATTTGGAAACAAGAAATAATAAATTTGCTGTAACAGACAGAATTCCTGAAAATGTAGTGGTGTATTCGGATAATATAAGAATCAACCAGATTTTCATGAATATTCTGGGAAATGCCAATAAATACACGGAAAACGGACAGATTGATCTTACCATGACGACACAGCCTCTTGATGGAAACAGAATTTCTCTGATTACAACAGTAGCTGATACAGGAGTGGGAATCTCAGAATCTGATCTTAAAAAGATTTTTGACCCTTACTATCAGGGAACCGTATCTGATGAAGTTGATAATCTGGGAGTAGGATTAGGGTTAAATTTATGTAAGGAAATTGTAGAACTTTTTGATGGTGAAATATCCGTTGAAAGTAAATTACACAAAGGGACAAAAATAACATTCAGTCTCAATTTAAATATTAATAATAATGGAAATACCAATTGAAAACAGAGAAATAGCATTCCTTTTAGCAGATGATCATAGTATTGTAAGACAGGGAATGGAGATCGTGATCAATGATATTGCTCCAAATGCTAAAATTTATCATACTTCATCTTTACAAAAAGCTGTAGAGCTTGTAGAATCAAAGGGAATAGAAATGGCCATTATAGATGCCCATTTTCCGGAAGGAAACAGTTTGCATGTTTTGCCACAATTAAAAAGTGCAAACCCTGATATTAAGATTTTAATTTTTACGGGGCTTGAAGAGGATTTGTATGCCCTTAAATTCATAAAAGCCGGTGCCAATGGTTATCTGAGTAAGCTGAGTGAAGAAGAAGAGGTGAGAGAAGCTGTTCTGAACTTTATACAGAAAGGAGAGTACTTTTCTGATGTTTCCCGAAACTTATTGGTTCAGTTTATTTACAATCCGGATTTAATAAGCCCGCTTAGCCGCTTAACCAAAAGAGAGTTACAAATTGCAGAATTGTACGCAGATGGATATGGTAATCTCGAAATTGCGAATAATTTAAATATAAAGCAAAATACAGTAAGTACTATCAAAAAAAATATCTTTGAAAAGCTAAAGATTGATAACCTCGTTGAATTAATTGACCTTATTAAAACACACCATAAAATATAGGTGTTTTCAGGGATTATTCTTCACTTCTTAATTTTATAGATAAATATCTATGTCGCATCTGAGATCTATCGATGGGTTTTATAGATGATATTATTCTAGAACGTCGTTTCTTTGCAGTATAAAATTTACCAAATGAAATGTAAATGCTTTTTTAGTTTTTTCATTACATATTAAAAAGGTAAGTATTATAACTATAAAAATAATAAACTATAGTTATAAAAAACGCAAGTGATGAAATTAATATAGAAGTGTATGAATAACCTTTTAACGAGTGAACTTCTTGAAAAAACCAAATGATAAGAAAAAAAAACACAAATTAATATAAAGAAGTTCAATTGGTGGTTACGATTACAAAAACAAAGGAGGCAAAAAGCCTCCTTTTTTTATTTGATTTCTGTTTCGTCTTTCAAGATCTTATCTGAATCAATTAACTTACTAAAAATAAGTATTTCTATTTTTTTAGCAGTGTGAGCGTAGCCTCACGTTCAGAATATGAAAGCTCCACTGTCTGGGTCTTGGTTTCCCATTTTGCATAAGAGGGTTCTTCTGAAACAGGAGTTCCTAATTGTTGCTCTAGAAAGCTCAGCAACCAGTTGTATTTTTTCATAAAAATACTTTTGGAATTAAGCAATAGGAGCTTATTGGGATCCTTTTTTTCATTATCTCTTGAGGGTATTGAGAACGGAAAGCCCCATTGAAATTGAATTTTTTCTACAGATTTATCATCAGCAGTATAATCATACCTTGTTAATAAATGGAGGTACTTGCGTTCAGATTTTTTATAGGCCCTTTGCTCTTTAGAAAGTTCTTGTATGTCATTGTTATTTTCCGGAGTGATAGCCAGGGCGTTTTCTTTCTGCTCAATACGATCAATCTGATCTATGGATAAAGTATTGAAGCTAGAGTAGAAGTATTCAAAGTTTTTTTCTGTCCAGGCCTTTATTTTAGATTCTCCGTGTATAGGTTCTCTGTACAGGTTTTTGAAAGTGATTACATTGAATTGGTTTTTGTCAATTTCAATAATTCCAAAGAAATTGGGATCCTTGGTTGTAAACGGAACCGTTTTATAGGAGTTGTCAGCGATATAATTTCGGTTGTCAGATATTGATCTGTAGGGAAAAATATCAGACTTAAACTCTTGAACATTCAGTAGGGACTTGTTTTTTACAACACCTATTTTCATAGAATTATCACTTGAATAGAGATGATATAGCTGATTGTTGATGACAAATGAAGTTATTATGGCAAAATTATTCGCATTGGAAAAGTTATTGGAATATTCAATTTCAGATTCTATCAAAGTATTGGGTGTCGGTTGATAATGATCAAAAGGTTTCATTAATTTGAGGCTTTTAGGATCATTGATTTTCAAAACGGATTCTTTAGTGGTAAGATAGTAGATATTATTCAGCTTATTAACCTCTGGGTTTTCTGCATTGATTTCATACTGCTGGCCGGTTGCATTGTCCTGAAACCAAGTTTTATTACAGCAAAAACCCCTATTATTAACAAATACAGTATATTTCTTGTCTTTATAAATTTCATCTGTTGCGTTTGGGATTTTTATCCATTTTTTATTATTTTCATCAAGATAAAACGTAAGATTACTTCTGTCTGCTGTAGTCAAAATGCTATCGTTTCTTATATACAGATCATAATCAGTGGAGTTTGTACTTGGTAATGGGATTTTGGAGGTTATTTTTCCGCTTTCATTTAAAATATAGAAGTCTGTAAACGGAGCAGAGCTATTTTTTTTGTCAACAGTTTCGAAATAACAATAATATTTTGAGTTGTGCTTCAAAGATGACCCCATCGTTCCGGGAATATTAATTTCAATGGTTTTAAAATTGATTCTCATTTCTTTTGACTGGCAGGATTGCATCAATAAAAGAATGATAAAGAGGTGAATAATATATTTCATGAATTGGTTTGTGAACATCTAACTTACAAAAAATAGAGAAATTGGGAAAATTAAGAAGCTTATAAAAGCGGCCTATTTACGATTGATGAGAGTATAAGTGACAAAAAAAACAGCTTACTATTACTGGTAAACTGTTTTTTATAGAATAATGAATCCTAGCTAAATTTTTGAAGAGCTTCAGTACTCACCGGAGTAAAGAAATTGATTAAATTCCCATCCGGATCACAGAAAAGAAGCGAGCGGTTGCCCCATGGCATAGTCGTGGGTTCTTGTACAATCTTGTTTGTTAAGGTCTTAATTCTTTCATATTCCACATCTACATTAGAAACTAAAAATTCTATAATGATATTGGTAGCACTTTTTGATTCTGTCAGATGATCATTGCCAAACATCTTCATGGTCCGGGTACTTCCGATAGCGATGGTAATAGTAGAGGTTTTAAGCTCCGCAAAATCTTCTGTATACCACTGAGCCGTTAAGCCCATTGCTTTCTCATAAAATGCTACAGATTGCTTAATGTTTGCAGTAATAATTCTTAATGATGCTAATTTCATATGATTTTATATTTCAATAATTTCATACAAAGCTAGGAGGGAGTTGCGACAACAGAATGTCAGCAGTGATTGGAAATAAATCTTAGTTTAATAAAAATTAGCAATATGGATCAACTGCTTAAAATCTATTATTTTTAATTTGCGTCCCTCAGATTTGATTAGGTTTTCCTGTTTAAAATCATTGATGATTCGGGCCAGAGTTTCCCTTGCTGTTCCTACCATATTGGCGAGGTCAACACGGGATAAAGAGATGAATACCTCTTCCTCAGGGTTATCATTCGTTTTATATTTATCGTGTAAAATTAGTAAGCTTAAGGCTGCACGTTCCCTAACTGTGCGATGAGACAGAACAGCAATAAGGTTGGCCATCACACTAAATTCATGGCTCAAGGATTTTAATAACAGCCTTGATAATACAGATGACTGATCAAGGATATCCAGAAAACTTTCTTTTGAAATAAATGAAATCACAGAACTTTCTAGGGTAGAAGTAGTGTCTCCATAGGATTCATTACTCAAAATAGCTGAGTATCCGAAAAACTCTCCGGAACTGTAGATGTAGATGATTTGCTCTCTGCCATCGTTATCTACCTTGTATTTTTTTATTTTCCCTTCATTAAGGTAGTAAATTCCGTTAGGCTTTGTTCCGTCAGTAAATATAGCCTCATTTTTTCGGTAATTTTTGGTTCTCATGGCTCCTAGAAGAAGGTTTTTCTCATGCTCAGGAAGCTCATTAAACAGATATTGATTATTAAAAGTAAATTTCGAGATCATAATTTCTAGGGAAGCTGATGAATAAAGGTTCAGATTGTAACTTAAATCACATTTTAAACAGATCTAAATCAACATGTTTTTTTTCTAAACGAATTATTTTTACAAAAGTAATAAAATAGATTTTGAATATGATGTAACGGATCATATATGAACTATTAAACATAGAATATCTCCTCATTAAGAGGGTAAAATAGCACTGGATAAAAACTTAAGTTGACATGTTTTTCACGGCGGTTACGCTGACATTTCTAAATTATTTTTTTTTGCTTATTTATTTTATCCAGTTTTTTAAGCAACTTGTAAAAGCTAGTATTATTTCCCTACAAAAAATGGTCATTTCAAAATACTGAAATGACCATTTTTATTGTAATAGTAGCTAAAATCTACTGAATTGTATAAGATAAATTTTTTACTGTATGTGCAGAAAAATACCCCAAGGCACCATTGCTGATATTGCTCGGAGGATTGGCCGGAGTAACTCCGCTACCATTCGATAGGTTAAGAAGAGCACTATAAAAGGTGAATACATTATTGTCAATGCTCTGCATTTCTACATGAATAGTATCTCCCACTACCACTTCATGATCAGCTCCATCATTATCATCATTGGGAAGCATGATCGGACGTTGATTAGGCAGTCCGTTATTTAGGTTGTCTGAAAATACATCGATATATTTTTTACTTAAATCATTAATAGTAAATGAGAACAAATAACGATTTCCCAATACTGCAGGATCGGTGAAAATCGGCAAAAGTGTATAGCTGGTTTTGTCTCCGAACTTAAAAGAATCCTGTTCCAGTCCTTCAAAATCCACAGCTTCCGGCATAGTGCTTTGCGCTGTATATTGCTGCCCTTCTGCCTGTATTTTCAAGGTATAGGTTCTTCCTGAGGCTCCTACAAAAGCTGATGTCATGTATCTGCCATCGCCTACATACTGCAAAGTTTCTGTCTGACCTGTATTGTCGCTTAAAATCACCTGCGCACCAATTACAGCAGGGTATTGGTTCTGTTGTGTAAATTCTACAGATTTTGTAATCCTTACGATATAAGGTCCAGCCTGATTGGTTACATTGCCTTCAATGACAATTTTTCCACTCTGATCAGCTAAATCCAAGTCAATCTCTTTTTGGCATGAGGTGACTAAAAACAGAGATAATATGATTAAAAAAGTATTCTTCATGATTTAAAATTTGAAATTGTAAGTGATGTTAGGAATCAGGCGGAATAATGAAGTCTGCATAGCGCGGGTAGTTCCCGGATTATTCGGATTGTCTTCAAAAGTAATGGTGTAGGCATTTTCACGAGCATACAGGTTATAAATTCCAAAAGTCCAAGATCCACGGAAACGTTTATTAGATTCCGGTTCATAGGTTGCACTGATATCCATTCTGTGATAAGCCGGCATTCGGTCAGCATTTCTGTTACTGTATTGGAAAACAGTTTGTCCGTTTAATTGATACTTTCCGGTAGGGAATGTCACTGCATTTCCTGTACTGTAAACAAATAATCCTGAGAAAGACCATTTAGGATTCAGCTGATAAGTAGCTACTACAGAAAGGTCATGCGTTTTATCCATTCTGGCATTATACCACTTATTATCATTAATTCCGTCTATTTTTCTTTCAGTTTTAGAAAGGGTATAGGAAATCCATCCTGTAAGTTTTCCGCTTTTCTTTTTTGCGATAAGCTCCAGACCGTAAGCTCTGCCTTTCCCAAATAACAATTCACTTTCTACATCGGCAGCAGTATCAAAAGTGATTTGTGCACCATTTTTAAAGTCAATTTGATTTTGCATAGATTTATAATAAACCTCAGCATTAAGCTCATAATTGTTATTATTGAAGTTTCTGCTGTATCCTAAGCTTACCTGGTCTGCAATTTCAGGTTTTACGGTATAGCTGCTTCCAATCCATTGGTCGGTAGGATTTCCGCTGCTTGAGTTGCTTAAAAGGTGTAAATTCTGAGTATTACGGGAATAACCTCCCTTGATGCTGCTCACTTCATTGATACGATAATTGGCTGTAACCCTTGGTTCAATGTTAACATAGGTTTTTCCGAAGTCTCCTTTTTCAAGGTATCTGCTGTCGGTAAGAACTCCGTTATCATAGGTATTAAAAGTATCACCACCTAAAACGCTGAACATGGAAAGTCTTGCTCCGTAGTTGATGGTTAATTTTTCTGTAGCCTTGAAGTCATCATTAATGTACAATGCATTTTCCCATGATTTTCTCGGATTTCTTGGGAAACTGCTTACACTTGTCCCCGAAGCACTGCTAGGAGTAATGGTATGATAAATAGATTGTAAACCAAAACGAACAGAATGTTTGTTTCCTGCAAACCATGTAAAGTCCTGTTTAAGATTCCAGTCTTGTATCTTAGAATTTAAGCCAAAGGTATTATCATTGCTTGTCAGACTGATTTTGTAATCATAGTTACTATAGATAAATGAAGTGTTGGAAAACAATGTACTATTAATAATGCTGTTCCATCTCAATGTAGCTGTTGTATTTCCCCAGTCTGTAGAGAACGTATTCCCTAATCCCAATACATCTCTTCCAAAATATCCCGAAAGATAAAGTCTGTTGTTTTCATTGATCTGATAATTGGCTTTCAGGTTCAGATCATAAAAATATAACTTGTTGTCTTTGTAATCTTTGGAAGTTTTAAGAAACAAATCGGCATAGGTTCTTCTTCCGGAAACAATAAATGATGATTTTTCCTTTTGAATAGGCCCTTCCACACTTAATCTGCTGCTGATAAGCCCAATTCCTCCGTTGATGTTATAATCCTTATTATTACCATCTTTCATTTTTACATCCATTACCGAAGAAAGACGTCCTCCGTATTGGGCAGGGCTGTTTCCTTTGATGATACTTGCATCTTTCAGAGCATCACTGTTGAATGTACTGAAGAAACCAAGTAAATGCGAAGCATTGTAAACCGGAGCTTCATCCAATAAGATCAGGTTTTGATCCGTGGCGCCACCTCGTACACTGAATCCGCTGCTTCCCTCACCATTGCTTTTAATACCGGGAAGTAGCTGTATGGTTTTCATTACATCTTTTTCACCAAACAGAACCGGAAGCTTCTCTATGTTTTTAATGCTTAATGTTTCTGTCCCCATTTGGGCAGACGTTAGGTTCTTGTCCTTTTTAATTCCTGTTATAACTACCTCATCAATCGTTTTTGCCGCCTGTTCTTGCTGGCTAAGAGGAAGATCCAGCTTGATATTTTGGTTAACAGTTATTTGTTGTTCAAAATCTCTATAACCCGGATAAGAGATAATCACCTTATAATTTCCCTCAGGGAGTGATAAAGAATAAAAGCCATATTCATTGGCAATCACATTAATAGAGGGATCTTCGGCTACCTTTACGCTTACCCCGATCAGAAGTTCACCGTTTTTCTGATCTTTCACGGTTCCGCTTACCTGATATTTTTGTTGTGCCATAGCCCAACTGCTGAAACAGAGTGCAGCTGAGGCAGCAGCAATTTTAAAAAAAGATGTTTGCATTAAGTTTATTTTTTTAAAGTAGTAGAGATCTCCAATAGATATATCGGTTATAGTTCGTTGAATTAGTTGAGTAGAAAGGGAATTAGTTACACCTAAAGCTTTAATTATTAAAGAAATCCATTAAAAGAACGAATTTTTCCCCGTTTAATGATTTTTTTTCAAAACATCCAAAATAAACATACATCCAAATTATTGCAGAAAGAACAATATTATGCATTAAATATTGTTTTATTTATGCTTTATGACGTAATGTTGAAATGAAATAAATTATTTGATTTTATTGAGCGAATTTTATTTCAATTTAATCTAAAAAATCAATTTTTAGTTTGTCAAAATGCTCAGTAAAGGCGTTTTGATACCAATGAAAGATAGAAACTCCGGAGGTTGTGTTGTTTTTCATGATTATTTAAAATTAAAGATCAGCTTTAGTCATATTAAAACAGCAGAAAACTTAAAATATTGTGTGATAAAGAAAATAGAACCTTATCATTTGTTTCCTATTTTGCTGGGCAGGACATTATATTTTCTTTTAAATGCTGCAGAGAAATGTCTGGGGTTTTTATACCCGATAAGATCTGAAACTTCACTGATATTCATATTACTGTCCAGAAGCAGTCTTTTAGCCTGTTCCATTTTAGTGTCATTCCAGAATCCGAAGACAGTGGTTCCGAAAAGCTCCTTAAATCCCTTTTTTAAGGTAAATTCATTGGTTCCCACCTGATGGGCAAGATCATTCAGAGAGCAGTCTGCATTCAGATTACTGACGATATAATCTCTTACAGCGTAGATTTTTTCTTCATCTTTTTTAGAAAGAGAAGAGGTTGAAGATTCATCTTGGAAAAGTTGTTCCAGCTGAAGCAAAAGCAATTCACTTACCTTGGCTTCAAGATAAATTCGTTTAAAAATTCCCTTTCTGTCACAGTTTGTAATGTCATTCAGAATCTGATACATTTCTAGACTGATTCGATGATGATCTGGATTGATCAGTGATGAATGCTGTTTTTCTATGGCATTTCTAAAAGTTTCAAACAATCCTGAATAATCAGGAAGAAATTTCTTAAAAAAATCAGGCGCCAGATTGATTTCCAATATATGAATGTCCGGACCGTAAAACTCCATTTTACCCTGCATATGATGAGCATAAATGATATTATGCTGGTAGCTGTCAAACTGTACGGTTTTCTGAAAATTTTCTGAAATTGCCAGACTTTTTCCCTTAAGAGCAAAATGCATTTCCACGGTGTCAAAATCACTTTCAAAATACAGCTGAAGCTTGTTAGCTAATGAAATATTCCCAAAACTAATATGAATGTTTTCAAAGCATATTTCATGATAAAAACCATCTCCGTAAGGTGGAATCAGGCGGGTTATGCACTCCTGAATATCCCCGTCGTTTATGTAATACGTATCCGGATAATTTCTCTCCATGAGTATTTTTCCGATATTTTCATCATACAGGCGTAGTGTCATTTCCTTTCTTTTGGTTAGAATTTCCTTTTTGCGGACTTTTTATTCCGTTTTGCGTACCCCAACTGTGGGCTATACAATCTACTTTTGCACAAAGGTAATGATTATTTAGAATCATTCTTAATAACTAAGTCTATTTTTAATGAAAGAATCGAAGAAAAGAAAAAACGGAATTGCAAGACTATTGGAGATTGCAGGAAGACGGAAAATGCTGCTGTTTCTCTCAGGTTTTCTGTCCGTTATCCATGCACTGCTAAGTTTAGTCCCTTATATATTGGTGTTTTATATTATTCGGGAACTAACCAGAGAAACTGTGGATTTCAGCCTGGCTCGTCAATACATTATCTATGCTGTTATTGCAGCTGTGGTGAGTATGCTGGTATTCTTTATCTCAGGAATTTTGTCACATATTGCAGCGTACAATATCCTGTTTGAATTAAGACGATTTATTGTAGATAAAGTAGGTAAGCTTCCTATGGGATATCTGAACAACAGAAATTCCGGAGCCCTAAAAAAGATTTTGTCGGATGATGTGGAAAGAATAGAAAGCTTTATCGCCCATCAGATTCCTGATTTTGTAAAAGGGGTGGCCTTGCCTGTTGTAACGATTATTTTTCTTTTTTCTCAGGACTGGCGCTTGGCTGCCATCAGCTTTGTACCATTAATTGTTCTTGGAATCTGGATTCCTGTTATGTTTGGAGGAAAAAAATCAAAAGTTCTGATGAAAAACTATCATCAGTCATTAGAAGATATGAATGCCGGGATTGTAGAATATGTAAGAGCGATGCCTGTGATGAAAATTTTTGGGCAGTCGGCAGAAACATTTGACAAATATGGGAATACGGTGAAGCGTTTTAACGGCTTTGTAAATGATTGGGTAAAATCCAGTACACCTGCATTTGCTGTATTCATGAGCTTTATCAGTAATGCAATGCTTCCGGTGCTGGCATTGGGACTGTATCTGTACTTTCAGAATGGTGTCACACTAGCGACTTTGTTACTGTTTCTTATTTTGGGAACAGGCTACATCAAACCCCTTTTTGTATTGAGCAATATGGGAATACAGATTTCGGTCATCAATAGAGGTGTAGAGCAGATTGATGAGATTCTGTATCACGAAAATTTAAAAGAAAACCATGAAGATCATCAGCCAAAAGACCATAGCATCGCATTTGAAAATGTGAGCTTTGCGTATGATGAGAATAACCTTGTCTTGGAAAATATTGATTTTGTGATCAAAGAAAAATCCATTACAGCGCTGGTAGGTCCGTCAGGAGCAGGCAAAAGTACGGTAGGACAGCTTTTAGCCCGCTTCTGGGACACCAGTAAAGGAAACATTAAGATTGGTGGAATCAATATTAAAGATTATCCTCAGGAACAATTGATGCAAATGGTCTCTTTTGTATTTCAGGATAGCTTTATGTTTCAGCAAACCATGTTTGAAAACATAAGAATGGGAATGAACAAAACGCAGGAACAGGTGGAAGACGCCGCTAAAGCAGCTCAAATCCATGACCTGATTATCGGGCTTCCCAATGGCTACAATACCTTATTCGGGCAGTCCGGAGTACACTTGAGTGGAGGAGAACAGCAACGTTTTCAGCTGGCAAGAGCAATTCTTAAAAATGCTCCGATTTTAATTCTTGATGAAGCCACCGCATTTGCCGATCCTGAAAATGAATACAAAATCCAGCAGGCATTCAGTCAATTGATAAAGGATAAAACCGTACTGATTATTGCTCATAGACTAAGTACGATTACTGATGCGGATAAGATTATGATTTTTGATAAGGGAAAATTAGTCTCAGAAGGACAGCATGAGAATCTTTTAGAAGAAAGTAAAATCTATATGAGAATGTGGAATGCCCATATTAGGGCTAAAGAATTTGTAATGTAAAAAGATAACAGAGAATTATCCTAGATAACAACAGTATTATGAAAAATTTTAAAGCAATACAGGCAGAACTTACAGTCAGCAGAAAAGAATATATCACTCCTCATTATATCAGGATTTTTCTGACAGGAGAGCAAGTTCCTTTAATAGGCAATACAACAGTGGGAATAAACAATAAGATTCTTATTCCGCCTAAAGGAGCAGATAAGGTTTATTTCCCGGAATTTGATTACGAAAAGATGCTTTGGAAGCCTCAGCCTGAAGAAATTAGGCCCAGTATAAGAACATATACCCATCGGGGAATTGATCTCGAAAAAAATGAAATCTGGATTGATTTTGTAGCCCACGGAGATGAAGGGCCTGCCTCTGCATGGGCGCTGGATTGTAAAGTTGGAGACCTGTTAGGTGTATTGATGAAAGATGGCAAGACAGAACTTTATGGCAAGGCTGAAAACTATCTTTTGGCAGCTGATGCAACAGGAATTCCTGTATTGGCTGCAATTCTGGAAGATCTTCCTGCAACTGCAAAAGGAACCTGTATTATAGAAGTTCATGGAGAGGAAGATAAACAGAATTTGCAAACTGCAGCAGATATTCATTTTATCTGGCTTTACAATAAAAAGCCTAAACGAGGCAGTAAACTGGCACAAGTTGTAAGAGAACAGATTTTGCCCGAAGAATCCCGCTCTGGTTATGTAGCTGCAGAGTTTTCTTCTGTAAAAGAAATTCGCAGCTATCTCAGAAAAGAAAAACACTGGAAACAGGAAGAACTGTATGCCTATTCTTATTGGAAATCTGGTGTGGCTGAAGATAAATCTGCTGTAGAAAGACATCAGGAGAATGCTGAAACAAATGCTCAATAATCTTTAAAGGTAAACAATGATAAAGAATTTAAAATACGTTACCTCTTTCAATCCGAAGGATACCCGAAAGGTGGCTTTTATGGAGATTATACACAGTCTTTTTATTGCTGCTCCCTCAGGTATTTTGCTGGTGATTGTCTGGGAACTATTTTCAGAAAAGCCCGATATGACAAGAATCTGGTCTGTTGTTGGTTTAATGGCAGTCATGTTGTTGATACAATTTTTTGTGGCTTCCCGTTCCATGGTAAGATCCAATATTCTGGTCTATGACCTTTCCACCAAACTGCGCATTAAACTGGGAAATCATATTCAAAAATTCTCTTTGGGATTCTTTAAACAAAAAGATCCGGGAGAAATAGCTTCCATTGTTTTGCAGGATGTTGCTAATTTTGAGGGAATATTCGGGCACAGTATAGGAAATCTGGCTTCGGCGGCGTTTGGTACGGTATTGCTTTCTGTATTTTTATTTGTATACGATTGGAGGCTGGCACTTTGCCTGTTATTAGCGTTACCGTTAATTTATCCATTTTTAAGAATTGCTAATTACTTTGTCAGCCGTTTAGGAAAAAAACAGATTGAAGCAAGAAATACGGTAGGAGCAAAATTTCTTGAATATGTACAAGGAATCCGCCATTTGAAGTCTTATGGATTAACAGGACAGAAACATAAAGGGCTGGAAGATTCATTTGATGATCTTCGCCGTAAATGCATCCGTTTGGAAGCTATTCCCGGACCATTTATTGTGACTGCAGCCATTGTATTTGAAATCGGTTTTATAGCAATGGTTGCCCTTGGATTATACTTTCTTCTTCAACAATCCATCACTGTTCCTGTACTTATTACCTTTCTGATTATGGGGTATAATCTATATAGCCCCTTAAAAGTAGTGATGGTTGATTATCTGGTACTGCGCTATATGAATGAAAGTTTGAACCGTATTATTGGAGTATTGGAAGAACCGACAATGGAAACCGAAAAAAATGAAATCCCTAAGAATTACCAAATTACTTTCAATAATGTAAGTTTCGGTTATCAGGAGAAAATGACTTTGAAGGATATTAATTTTACCGTTCCCGAAAATTCGATGCTGGCTTTGGTAGGGCATTCCGGTTCTGGTAAAACAACCATTGCTTCATTGATCGCCAGATTCTGGGATGTAAACGACGGAAGTGTAAAAATGGGTGGTATTGATATCAGAAATATCAGACAGGATACTTTCTATAAGCTGATTAGTGAAGTTTTTCAGGACGTCTATCTTTTTGATGATACCATTTACAATAATATTAAAATTGGAAACCCAGAGGCGACAGATCAGGAAGTTTCCAAAGTTATTGAGCAGGCACAATGTCTTGAATTTATTAATGAATTGCCAGAAGGTATTCATACCAAAGTAGGTGAGGGCGGCTGTAAATTATCCGGTGGACAAAAGCAGAGGATCAGTATTGCAAGAGCCTTATTGAAAGATGCTCCCATTGTATTATTGGATGAAGCCACTGCCAGTCTTGATCCCGAAAACGAAATCTATATCCAAAGAGCTATTCAGGAGTTGGTAAGATCAAAAACAGTAGTGGTGATTGCCCACAAACTGTCTACCATACAGAATGCAAACCAGATTCTTGTCCTCAATGAAGGGGAAATAGCAGAAAAAGGAAATCATGAAGAACTTTTACAAAAAGATGGGATATACCGTAAAATGTGGGATATCCAAAAACAATCGAATGGATGGAAGGTAAAACACACAAATAAAATGCTTGATGTATGCTAAAGATGGAGCGGACGGTCTTTTTTCTTGGTAAAGAAAGTCCCAATGTTGAGGGGGCCTTTAAATCTTCGGATTTAAAGGCTTTTTTTATTGAAAAACTTCTTCTGTACTGCCAAACCAAATATTAACCTTATATTGGTGTAATGAATTATTAGGAAAAGAATATGGAAAACATGAAAAAATGGTTCAGAAGCAATTGGTCTACCGTAATTTTTGCCATTGCTTTCATCATATTGTTAGTAAGTCCGGATGCCAAGGCATGGCTAATGAGACAGGTAGCTTCTACAGGCTTATTAAATTCCAAAATATCAGAATCCAAAGCTAAGAATACCAGTACTGCATCCTCAGTTTCTTACGCTGATTTCACCATAAAAGATGAAATGGGAACCGTGACAAGTATATCAAGCTTGAAAGGTAAAGTGGTTTTTATCAATTTTTGGGCATCATGGTGTCCTCCGTGTCGTGCAGAATTTCCCTCCATACAGCAGTTTTATGAAAAATACCGTTCAAACCCGAATATCGTTTTTCTGACGATTAATTTGGATGATGATTTATTATTGGGAACATCTTATCTGAAAGAAAAAGGATTTACTGTACCATTTTTGACTCCGGGAAGCTCCATTCCAAAGGAAATCTATGACGGATCATTGCCTACCACTGTGGTTTTGGATAAGAAAGGGGAAATCCGTTTTCATCATACAGGACTCGCCGATTATAGTAAGGGTTCCTTTTACGACCAGATTGATCAACTCCTAAAAGAATAATGCTGATGCTATCCTTTAAAATACTAACCATTGAGGAAATAGAAACCGAAGTTTTGAAAGAAAAGAAAGCCTTGCAAAATTTCCCGAAAACTATTGATTTCCCTTTTTCTGAACTTTATAGAAAACTGGCTACTCAAATAAAAACGATGGAGATTGCATCAGAGGCTATTTTATATAATTCCTTGGATGCTGTCAATGAAAATAAAGAATTTGTATTGAAAGAGTATTGGTGTTTTGCCGGAAATGGGCAAGGAGACCAGTGGTTTTTTGATAAAAACGGGAATGTTTTTTTCTACGACCATGATTATGATGAAAGTCTGGAACCCATGGATATTAATTTTGAGCAATGGTTACAAATGGCATTTGTGATTAAACAACTGGATGATTATTATGATGAGCATGACGATATTTCAGAATCTGTTAAACATAAATTTTATGAAACATTAAATGTCTTTCACCCCAAACTGAGTGAAAAATATCCGTTCACATTTTAAAATCAGATATTTCTCAAGGTTGTAAAACCTAATAAAATCAATTATTTTTGAATCAAACGAATACATTCAAACATTAGATATCACAATGAATATTTCAACACTAGAACAAAAATATAACTTCAAATACCCCGAAATCTACAGACAGCTATCCGAAAATAATATGCTGGATTGGGGTGAATCCGGATCAAATTGGTACCGTACAACCTTTCCGGAGCTAAAGAAAAACCCACCATTGCTTTTATTTGGATATGATATTGAAATCTGGAATGATCCACAGTTTGTTGAAGCTTCCGTAGATGAAATGTCAGATGAAGAAGACTATAGAAACATCCATTCGGGATATCAGTTTGTACCTTTTGCAAAGAATGGAGCTGGGGATTTATATGCATTTCAGTTTGATTTACAAAATAATGGGGAAGTTCCGGTTACCTTTATTCCTCACGATGACGAAGAGGCGGAAATAGTAGCCAAAAATTTTCAGGATTTTATTTTCCGTCAGCTTTTGGAAGCCATTACTGAGGTTGATGAAGACACCATGTTCTATGAAGATGAGGAAGAGGACATGAAGCAGAATCTATTCAATCAATTGAAAACCCATGAGCCTTATTTGACCTCCAGACAGATAGAAATTCTGAAAAATATTTACCAGAGGGATATCTTTGAATATACTTACAAAGTTCCCAATGGCCATACTTTTGAAACAGAAGGGCTGGTGACCTTTGATGAGGTGGAGAAAATCCTAAATGATGAGATTGGTTTTGAGCAACTCAATAAAAAATTTAATTATACCAAAAGTTGGAGCAGTTAAGAACCCATATAGAGAAGATTGTTCCTCTCAGTGATGAGGAATTTGCTTCTATATCTTCTTGCTTTACGTATAGAAAATATAAGAAACATCAATTTTTGATACAACATGGAGATACTGTATCCTATAATTATTTTGTATTGAAGGGCCTCCTGAAATTAGTGTATACTGATGACGGAGGAAAAGAACATATTGTAGGATTTGCAATGGAAGACTGGTGGGAAACCGATTTTCCGGCCTATTATCAGAGTAAAAAGGCAACCATGTCATTAGAATGTGTAGAAGATACGGAAGTGTTATGCCTTAGCCTCGAAGACTACCGAAAAATAGTTAGCACTCATCCCAAAATGGAGCATTTCTTCCTTGAAAAAGCATATATGGGCTTTATTGCTGCACAACAGCGTATCATTTCTACCATGACAACAGGAATAAAAGAACGTTACGAGCAGTTACTGGAAAAACATCCGTCACTCATACAGCGTGTTCCAAAGTCTCTTCTTGCTGCCTATCTGGGAGTTTCCCGAGAGACATTAAGCCGTTTGCCCTTATAGATTGTGATCTTTCTCACTTGAGAATAGTGATCGGGATCACGGAGTTTTGCTATGCATATTCTGCAATTTTGCAAAGTAATGTATAACAAAATATAATCAATACAATGGAGAAAAGAATTGTAAACCCATGGGAATGGCAGAAAGAACGCAGCTATTCACAAGCAGTTGAGGTGAAAAATGTTCAGGGAACTTTATATTGCTCAGGTCAGGCAGCCATTGATCCCGACGGTACATCAAGTAACAAGGACATGAAAAGCCAATTAGAGCAGGCTATAGCTAACCTCGAAGAAGTAATCACTGCTGCAGATTATGAATGTAAAGGAATTGTAAGGTTAAATATATACACGACTTCTACAGAAGAATTGTGGCCTTATTTTCCTATTCTTCAGGAATGGATTGGCAGGCATCAGATTGAACAGGCTGTTACCATGCTTGAAGTGAATGGTTTATTTGAAACCTTAAAAGTAGAACTGGAAGCCACTGTTGTTAAATAAACATTCAATAAAATCTTATAACTAACCTCCAGAGTACATCCGGAGGTTTTTTCTTACCTTTATATAAGCTAATTTGAACGTATGAATATTCAGTTATTTTCAAAAAATGCTCTCGTAGGAGGAGCTACACAGGGTATAGGTGCCGGAATTGCTGTTGAACTGGCAAAAAGTGGTGCTAATGTTACGGTAATGTCCCGAAATGAAGCCAAACTTAAAGATTTTGTATCCACATTACCAGCCTTAAATGCAGATCAGAAACATGAATATCTGGTTGCCGATTTTTCCGACTTTGAAAACTATAAGAAAGTTATTACTGGGTATTTTAATGATCATTCCATAGATATTCTGGTCAATAATACCAATGGACCGGAACCTGGTTTAGCAATAGAAAAAAATGCAGAAGATTATCAAACGGCATTTAATCTTCTTTTTAAAACCGTTTGTGAAACAACGCTACTGGCCTTACCTCACATGATAAAACAGAAAAATGGGCGTATCATTAATGTTTCCTCACTTTCCGTGAAAGAACCCATTGGTAATCTGGCGCTTTCTAATTCCATTCGTTCAGCAGTAATGGCCTGGGCAAAAACCTTATCCAATGAAGTGGCGCAACATAATATTACGGTCAATAATGTTTTAACAGGATATTTTGATACAGCGCGCATTCAAAATCTGATTGGCCATGAAGCAGAAAAAACAAATACCTCAGTGGATGAAATAAAAAAGACCAGAGAAAGTAAAATCCCAATGAAAAGATTTGGAAAGCCTGAAGAATATGGCCACCTGGTTACTTTTTTAGCCTCTGACTACGCCGCTTATCTTACCGGAGCAAACATTCCTTTGGATGGAGGATTAAATAATACCTATTAAAATCAAAAATTTTAAAATTTTCATGTAATAAATCCTTTCCATCAGTTGTCTTATTAATTATTGGAAAATATTATATGAAAAATTGGTCTTTTAAAAAATGGAACACCGTAACGGGATGGTTCCTTTTCGGTATTGCGTTTATTACCTATCTCTCTACCATAGAGCATTCCCTGAGTTTTTGGGACTGTGGAGAGTATATTTCCTCAGCTGTTAAACTTGAAGTAACGCACGCCCCAGGTGCCGCCTTATTTCAAATTATGGGGGCTGTGGCGAGTATTTTTGCACTAGGAAACTCAGAAAACTATTCTCTGGTAATCAATGCAATGTCAGCTCTTTTTAGTGCATTTACTATTTTATTTCTGTTTTGGACCATTACCCATCTTTTAAGGCGACTTTTAAATAAGAGCTTTGAAGAAATTTCCAGACATCAGGAGATTTCTATCCTGTTTGCAGGAGCAATCGGCTCTTTATGTTTTACTTTCTCAGATACTTTCTGGTTCTCTGCAGTGGAGGGGGAAGTATACTCAATGGCCTCCATGTTTATTGCATTATTGGTCTGGCTCATCACCAAATGGGAAAACGAATATCAGGCAGCAGATAATGAACGATGGATTATTCTTATTTTCTTCTTAATAGGACTTTCGGTTGGGGTACATATGATGTGCATGCTGTCAATTCCTGCGATCTGTCTTGTGTATTATGCCAGAAACTACACATTTACTTGGAAGAGTTTTATAATTGCTAATCTGGTAACTCTTGGCGTGCTGACCATTGTGTTTAAGATTATTTTCCCTTTGATCATGACGATGTTTGGACAGTTGGAGATTTTCTTTGTCAACGGATTAGGGCTTCCTTTTCATTCAGGAACAGTGGCTGCATTTATTATAATGGCTGCAATGAGTTTCTTTTTGATCAAATATGCCCGCAAAACCAAAAAAAATATTTATCAAACCATCTGTTTATCCGTTGTATACATGATTATTGGTTTTTCTTGCTGGTTGGTAATCCCGATCAGGGCTAATGCTAATCCTCCAATGAACCTTAACGATCCTGATACGGCAATTGGGATGAAAGATTATTATAACAGAGAGCAATATGGAGACTGGCCAACGATCTACGGGCAAAACTATACGGCAGCTCTTGACAGGAACGGATTGGAAAAAAATGAAGATGGGAGCTACAAAAGAAAAGTAACCGGTGACATTTATGAAAAGGATGAAAAAACAAAAACTTACAGAAAAACCGGGGAAAGATTCAACTATGTCTTCAGTAAATCTCATATAAGTTTTATGCCAAGGATGTTCAGTGAAGATAAGGAAGTAACGGCTAATTATATTGCGATGTACGGAGCTCCTGATTTCACATTTAATTATGATAATGAAGAGGTTGCAGACAATCCACAAGCGAAACAAATTTTTGATGAATTGAGAACCAAATATGAAAATAAAACCATTACTGCAGAAGATTATTTAAAAGTAAAACCTTATGATCTTATCAATGTGCAAAGGCCATCATTCGCACAGAACATGAACTATTTTATCACCTTTCAGAATGGGTATTATTTTGTAAGATACCTTATGTGGAACTTCGTAGGAAGACAAAACGACCTTCAGGGACATATGGAAAATACGCACGGAAATTGGATCTCCGGGTTTTCGTTTATAGATAATGCTTTGTTGGGAGATCAGGATCATATGCCTGTTAAATTCAAGAATGAAAGTACGGTGAAATTCTTCTTTTTACCACTTATTTTAGGTCTAATTGGCTTCTTTTTCCAGTTAAATAAAGATTTTAGAAGATTCTATGCAATTCTTTCACTGTTTATTCTGACAAGTTTTGGAATTGTTTTTTATACAGGAGTAAAACCGTTTGAAGTAAGAGAGAGGGATTATGCAATGGTAGGCTCTTTCTATGCTTTTGCTATCTGGATCGGGTTAGGAGCAGGAGCAATTCTATGGTTCCTGCAATCCAAGATCAAATCGAATGGAGCTAATATGGCATTAGGAATAGTCTTATTAGGAATTCCTTTTATGATGGGCTTCCAGAACTATACCTCTCACGATCGAAGCAAAAAGAGTGCAGCGTATGACTCTGCCTATTCATTTCTTAAATCTTTACCTAAAAATGATATCTTCTTTATCTATGGAGACAACGATACTTTTCCTACATGGGCAATTCAGGAAACAGAAAGATTCAGAGATGATGTGAAAACAGTCAACTTCACCCTTCTAGCTACGCCTTGGAGTATCGATCAGGTAAAAAGAAGAACCTACAATGCAATGGGAATTCCGGGAGAATTAACCCATGAAGAATATAGAGACGGGGTTAATGATCAGGTTTATCTGATGAAAAAGGACGATTGGGAGGGGCTTTTTGCCATGTTAAAAGAACAAGGTGCTCCTGATACAGAATTTCAAACGTTTAGAAAATATTTGACACAGGATTCCATGACATTGAAAGAAGCTATGCAATTTCTTAAGTTAAAATCCGCCGAAAAAGATGAACTGTTGAAAATGTACTTCGGAGAAAAGGAGTATGAAAAATACAATATTATCCCTGTCAACAAATTTATTCTTCCCGTAAACAAAGAAAATGCGGTGAAGTCAGGAACTATTAATCCGGAAGATCTTCCAAATGCAGTGGATCATATTATGATTAACTATGAAGCCCATACTCTTTACAAAAGCAATCTTATGATGCTGGATATGTTGGCTAACTTCGATTGGAAACGACCTATTAATTTCTCATCAGGAGGAATGTATGAGAGTGAAAATATTTTTTATCTGGATGATTATCTGCAGTTTGATGGATTCAGTTACAGATTGGTTCCTATTCACACGCCTCAAGGTCCGGATGGAGATAAAGGTAGAGTAGATGCAAATTCTCTTTATAATGTGGTGAAAAACTTTAAATGGGGGAATTTTAAAGATCTCAGCATTTATTATGATGAAACTGCTACTTCCAATATTATAGGCTACAGAATGTCGGTAAGCAGAGCCGCTTCTGCTCTTGTTCTCAATGGACAGAAAGCTAAGGCACAGGAATTATTAGATCTTGTAGCAAAGGAAATTCCCGTTGAAAAATACAATGATCCACGTTCATTAAGTTCTATTGTAACCGCTTACATCGTTGCCGGAGAAGAGCAAAAAGGGATTCAACTGGCTGAAAAACTTAAAAAAGAAATATTTAATGAATATGATTATTACCTGAAACTTTCTCCTGCATTTCAGGCAGCTGCGCGGAGACAGATGAGGTCAAAGCCAATGGAATATGCGCTTGTTATTTCAGCAGTGACAGAAGGATACAGAAGATTGGGACAGAATGAGAAAGCACATGCGTATCTGCTAAAATCTGTGGAGCCAATTGATCAAAAATTCAATGTCTTTGTAAAAAGTCTTCAGCAAATGGATAAAGAAAAAGCGATGAAAGAATCTGAAAATGTTCAGCAGATTACTCCTTTCTATCAATATTTATTTGATGTTATGAAGCCTTTTGATTCTGCCTATTCAAAGAAGAAAGAAGAGCAGATTACCACTGCCATGATTAGGGCAACACAGTAATAAGAACAACAATACCATCAATTTAATGATAAAAAAGCCTTTAAATCCTGAATTTAAAGGCTTCTTTTTATCGTAAAATTACATTTTAAGCTTTAACTGAGAATTCTTTTTCCAGTTGTATAGCCCTTGGGAAAAGGATATTATTTTCAAGGTGAATATGTTTGTGAAGGTCATTTTCAAAATCCTGAAGCATGGCAAAAGCTACTTTATAAGTATTACAAGCATCTGCAGGCGGCTGGTATTCGTTTGTAATTTCAGCAATCTTTCTGAAACGATCGCCTTCTACTGTATGCTCGTGCTGCATCATATTTACAGGATTTTCCACTGTTCCAAATACAGGCTGTGACAGGCTTCCTCCAGATATTTTAGCTTTCATCATATTTCTTACAAAAGGAAAGAGAATAAGTTCCTCTTTTTTCATATGAGCGGCCAGATCGTGGGCAGACTCATTAAACAGGGCATTGATCTCAAACAGTTCAGGATGTCTTTCCCCATGAACCGTGCATAATTTTTTTAGAAAGGCCTGTAAAACCTGAGTTTTCTCTTCCACATAACGATGGTGAGTTTTCTCAATATAATCTGCTAGAAGATCTAATGGCCAGCTATTGAAATCTATGGTTGCTGCCTCATTTTTCGGGAGAGTTTCCAATTCTTCATAGATTTTTTCAGGATCCATTTTTTTTGTGCTGCATGCCTCTTCAATGGTTCTTCCTCCTTTACAGCAGAAATCAATTCCATGTCTTTTAAAAATAGCTGCTGTTCTAAAGTCCTCAGCTACAATATTTCCTATAAAATCTGTTTTTGCATTCATAATACAATACTTTTTTGTCTTTTATTATTTTAAATTTTTTTTATTTTTTTAATGATAAAATATACTTTACCATCAGTTTTGCATTGTCTTTACTAAGTCCATTATGAGGAGTCATCGGGATATCTCCCCAATTTCCCTTTCCGCCCTCAATGATTTTCTGGGCAAGTATATCGAGATCAGCATCTGTATATTTTGCGGCAACTTCCTGATAAGAAGGTCCTATTAATTTTGAATCTATTTTATGACAGGCAAGGCAATCTGCTTTTTCAATTAATTGTAAGCCTTCATCTCCCGAAGTACTGGCTGCAACTGGTGGAGCCGGAGCCGGTTCTACTGGTGGAGTTGCTTGCTGAGCAGAATAAGGATCAGGTACAGGAATCGGTGTTGTTTCCGGTTTTGAACAGGAGAATAATACTATTGATAAGGTCAGAGCAATTACGGTATTTAAAAATCGTGCTTTCATAATGAGTATATTTTATTTTTTTAAACTGTAAAATGATGGTGATAATGATGGTCTAAGCCTTAGTGGTCTCTTCATATTGTATTATTTAATATATTAAGATCTTTTTATCTTTTATTTAATTAAATTTTTTTTACACTTTTAGATGGGTCAGTCTTAAATCCAAATTCTCAACAAACATTTGTATTCTAGAGGTTTCAAGCATAGTACGGAGATCTTGTCTGATGCTTTTAAATTGTTCATGAAGTGGGCACGGGTGAATTTCAGAACATTGATCAAGTCCAAGACCACAACCCGAAAATAGCTTATCTCCATCAATTTCCCTTACAATATCTGCAATGCTTATCTCCAAATTTGACTGGTCCATATAAAATCCGCCATTAGGTCCTTTCGCTGATTGTACAAATCCTTTTCTACTCAGATCCTGAAGAATCTTTGCAATGAAATGCTCAGGAGAATGTATGCTTTTTGAAATGTCCTTAATTCCGACTCTGCTGTCATTTTTAGACTGCTGGGCAATATAAATCAAAGCTCTTAAAGCATATTCGCAGGTTTTGGAAAACATTTTATCTGAATTTTATAGGACAAAGGTATACACTTATTTTTAATAAAAGATAAAAAACTCTTTTATTTTTGATGAAGATTGATAAAGATCATAAAATGAAAGGTCGAACTATGAATATCATAAAAATTCGATAAGCTTTTAAATACTTTACACAATATCTTTAGAAAGCTTTACTGCTCTTCCTAAGATCTGATGGTCTGGATTGGGTAAACTCATGAAAAGTATCACTGAATGCACTAATGGAGCTATAACCCACATCATCTGCAATTTCGTTAATAGGTTTATCCGTATTTAAAAGCAGTTCAATAGCTTTGATGATTCTTAATGTTTTCAGGTATTGAAGAAAAGAAATATCCATATCAGCCTTAAATAAACGGGACATGGAACGTTCACTCAATCCAAATCTGGCACTTACATTACCTAGCGTAAGTTTTTCCCCGATATTCCATTCAAGATAAGAGACGATTCTCATCATTTGCTTATTGTGGGTAGCAGGAAGAATGATGGGCAGGGGTTGATTGTGAGTTTTGGGCAGTATTTTTTTTAAAGCAACTAAAAATTCAAAATTTTCGTCCTTTTCAGTAACATGCTTCTCATCCCATATCTCTGAGTATTTAATCATTTGAATCAAAAGTTCTGATGCCGGATATATTCCCAGTCTGCCATAGAAAGGATCAGAAATATCATCATGAGCATAAAAGTAAAGAGAACGAAGAACTGTAGCCGTATGCCCGATCTCTAAAATATGTTCCATCCCCTGTGGGATCCAAAAGAAATGACGGGCGGGTACCACATACGTTCTATTGTCTATTGTAATATAGGCTATACCGCCCTCTACATAGCTTAATTGTCCTTTTGTATGCTTATGAAAAGGGATTAGTTTCTCTGATTTTTCGTGCATTACAAATACACTTTTGTCATGTTTATCTATATCCGGTAGTGCTGCAATTAATCCCATAAAAAATGAAAATACTAATGAAAATACAAATATACGCATTTGGCCGGAATCATGTAAAACTTGACTATTTTAGATAAAAGAGATGTCTGCATTGGAGAGTAACTTTGCAGAGCAATAATTCGAAAAATCCTGATGAAAATTTATCTTACCGGATTGCTGATGCTGGGAACTTCCTACACTATATCAGCCCAGACAAGCAATCCACAAAATGATACCATCCGCCTCTCCCTAAAAGATGCATGGCAAAAAGCTGAAGAAAACAGCCGTCATATTAAAATCAATACCATCAATGTAGACATCGCCGAAGCTGAAGTAAAAGACGCCAAAAGGGAAAGACTTCCGGAAATAGAAGTTAAAGGATCCGCAGAAAAAGCATCCAATATCCCAATTTATGAAAATGGTATTTTTTCAAAACCCACCCAACATGAAGTAATCCATACGCTTTACAGAGCCGGAGCAGATTTTTATCTGAATATTTATAACGGAAATAAGCTGAATCTTAAGATCAAGGAAAATAAAACACTTCAGAAAGTAAAAGAAATTCAAAAAGAGCAGGCTATTTCTGATATTCATTATAAAACGGCAAGTCTTTATCTTGAACTACAGAAAACTTTCATCTTCAGAGATCTCATTAAGCAGGATATTGCAGATCAAAAAGTCCAGCTTAAAGAAATACAGGCTCTTTATAAAAGTGGAGTAGTGTTGAAAAGCGATGTTTTAAGAATAGAGCTGGAGCTTTCCAAGAGAAAAATGACCTTGGTGACCATTGAGAATGATATCCTCATTGCCATGCAGAAACTGAATATTATTTTAGGCGTTCCGGATGATCAGGTTGTTATTCCTGAGGCTCCGTTTAGCCAATGGAATGAAAATACAACCTATGCGGAATACCTGAAACTAGCCTTGGATCATTCTTTCAATTATCATGTTTCAGAACAGCAAACTGAACTGAGCAAGATTAAACTGAAGCAGGTAAAAGCCAATGTAAGTCCCAAAATTGGAATGTATGGAGAGTTTTATTACGCCAATCCTCAGATTTTTCTTTACCCTTATAATCCATACTGGTACTCACTTGGAATTGTAGGGGTTAAGGCTTCATTTTCCATTTCTTCTCTTTATCATAATACCCAAAAAGTAAAAGCAGCAGCACTGGAATTTGAAAAAGAAGAAGAAGTACACAAGGACACAGAAGATAAAGTAAGACAACAGGTAAAAGAGGCCTATTTAAGATATCAGGAAGCCCTTGAACAGATAAAAGTTGCTGAAACCAATGTGGTTCAGGCTAAAGAAAATGCAAGGATCATCAAAAATACCTATTTCAATCAAACTTCTCTTATAACTGAACTTCTGGATGCCGATATACAGGTTCTTCAGACAAAATTTGAATTGGAAGCTGCAAAGATCATGGCACAGAATAATTATTATTTACTACAAAATATTACAGGCGTTTTATAATACAATGAAAAAAAAATATACTCCCACCGATAGAATCATCACAAAAGTAACAGGATGGATTTCCGTTTTAATCGTTGCTGCATTAGCCGTTTGGGGCGGTTTTACCCTTAAAAATTACTATAAATATGAGCAGACTAATGATGCTCAGATTCAGGAATATGTAAACCCTGTTATTTCCAGAGCCGGTGGATTTATTGTTGCCGTGAAATTTGAAGAAAATCAGGAAGTGAAGAAAGGAGATACTCTTTTGCTGATTGATAATCGTGAATATGTACTTCAGCAAAAACAAACTCAAGCGGCCCTTCAGAAAGCCCGTGCAGAGCTAAGAGTGTTGGAAAGTAATACCGGTACCACAGAAAAAGAAGCTGCTTCAGCACAGGCGCAGGTAGATGCCAATAAAGCAAAGGTCTGGAAGCAGCAACTTGATTATAACAGATACAAGAAGCTTTATGACGAAGAGTCTGCGACAAAACAAAGATTAGAAGATGTAAAAGCAAATCTGGATGTAAACGAAAGTGAATATAAATCCTCTCAGGATAACTATGCTGCATCCATGTCTAAAATCAATGATATACAAACTGAGAAAGCTGTTGTACAGGCAGAAATTGCCAGACTGGAAGCATTGTTGGATCGTCATAAGTTGGATGTAACCTATACCGCAGTCACCGCAGCATACGATGGAAGAATGGGGCGTAGAACCGTTGAAATAGGACAAATGATTGATGCCGGAGAAACTCTTGCTTTTATCGTGAATAATGAAACTGATAAATGGGTAGTCGCGAATTACAAAGAAACACAGATTAAGGATATGCATATTGGAGATCATGTGAAAATTGTAGCGGACTCTTATCCTGACAGAGAATTTCAGGGAACCATTATCTCATTGTCACCGGCAACAGGGTCAAGTTTTTCACTTTTACCTCCTGATAATTCCACCGGAAACTATGTGAAAATTGTACAGCGTATCCCTGTAAGAATCAAGGTGGATGGACAAAGAAAAGAGATAGATGTCCTGAAATTAGGAATGAATGTGAATGTATATGCCAATAAAAAGCATTCCAATGACTAAAAGACAAATGCCTTTTTTTAAAAAATGGGCACCGGAATGGCTGGTTAAGATCATCCTCTTTTCCATGACATTGCCGGGGATTATTATATTCTTTCTGCCCTTATCGAACGTTAGTGCGGCAACGGGATATTATGGATGTGAGCCTGCGGATATTCAGTTTTCAGTGGCACTATTTTATGCCGGATATGTAGGGTTTTACAGTTTAGAAAGAAGATTTTTTAGCTTTTTGGCAGCTAAGGAGTACTTTCTTTTATTTACGACCTTGCAAATAGTGGCATGCCTGGTATGTTATTTCACCCGCGAAGTTTACATTTTATTTCCCATACGTTTTATTCAGGGAATGTTGTTTGCGGGTAACGTTAACCTTTCGCTTACCCAGATCTTTACACGGCTAAACAGTGAAAGAGGGCGGGAGATCAGCTTTTCTGTATTCTTTGGAATTTTGCTCTGTGCATTGCCCTTTAATAATTTGATTACAGCAGATCTCATAGACTCTTATAATTTTAATATTGTCTATAAAACAGCCATCTTTTCCTATCTGCCGGGACTTGTTTTCCTCACTCTTGCGATGAGTAATTACAGAACACACGTGAGATTCCATCTGTATAAACTGGACTGGCAAAGTTTTGCAGTCTTTAGTACAATACTCGTGCTTATGGGGTATATCATGATTTTTGGTCAGGAATATTATTGGTTGGAGGACAATCGGATTTTAGGAAGTGTAATAGGTATCATTGTTTTGGCAGGAATATCCATATTCCGCCAGCAAGCGATTAAAAGACCCTATATTGATCTTCGGATTTTTAAATACAGAAACTTTAAAGTGGGACTGTTGATTCTTTTTGTAATGTATATCTGTCGTTTTGCTTCAGGGATTACCAACAATTATTTTGCTACAGAACTGCATCTTGACCCATTTTATATTTCTTATATTAATATTTTTAACCTTTGCGGACTTGTTGTGGGGGTGATTATTGCCTGCTGTATGGTATTGCAAAAGAAAAGGATTCAATATATCTGGGGGCCTGGGTTTCTGATGTTGCTTGCCTTTCATGTTTTGATGTATTATTCTTTCGATATTCAGGCTGATGAATTCAATTATTACATTCCGTTATTTCTTCAGGGATTGGGAGTAGGATTCATCATGGTACCGACTATCATTTACATTATTTCATCAGTTCCGGCTTCTATTGGCCCATCAGCAGCGGCAACAGCCTTGGCGATAAGGTATTTAGGATTCTGTGTCAGTATTGCATTGATCAATTTTTTTGAACTTTTCGAAAAAAGCCGTCACTATAATGCCTTTCAGGATCACTTAAGTGCGATAGACCCTGCTGTTAAAAGCTTTTTACATCAACAAACAGCTAAATTGACCGCTAAGGGTATGCTGGAAGACCATGCCGTAAAGGCTTCCAATAAATTGCTGGTAGGAAGAATGAACGCCCAGAATCATGTTCGTTTTGCCATGGATTATTATGAAATGATGATGTGGCTCCTTGCCGCTGCCTTATTGTTGATTTTTCTTTTCCCGTACCTGAATCGTACAGCCCTTTATTTAAAATCCCGCAGATTATCTCCTGCATAAATGGATATGATCATTGAGAATATTTTAAATACAAATACAATCCGAAAAGTATAGCTTATTAGCTAGTTTTTATAGTAGAGTGCTGAGACTGTCTTTTATGGCAGTCTCTTTTGTTATAACCCTAAATGAGGTTATAAGATATGGCTGAAAGTGTATATTTTTTGTCATTGCAGCCATAAGGCATTCTCAGTACATTTGTATCATACAAATCAGGATATGAAAGAGGTAGGAAAAGATAACGGAATAAAAAATATTGTGCTTTTGGTTTTGCCGCAGGTACAATTATTGGATGTTGCAGGACCTTGCGATGTTTTCACTTCAGCCAATCGTTTTTTATCTGATGAAAGCTCCAAATCAGGGTACCATGTCTCCCTTGTATCAGGAACTTCAGAAAAGATTTTGTATTCAAGTTCCGGAATTCCGTTGACCTGTAGCCATACCATTTATGATATTGATTTTAATATTGACACCTTATTAGTTGCAGGAACTGCGCTTACTGTGTTGGATGAAATCAATCCGGATCTTTATTCCTATCTGCGTAATATGAAAGGAAAAGTAAAACGGATGGGATCAGTATGTGTAGGAGCATTTGTACTGGCAAAAGCCGGACTTTTAAAAGGAAAGCAGGTAACCACTCATTGGAAATACGCAGATACCTTACAGAAAAGCTACCCAGAATTGGAGGTTAATGTCAATCCTTTTTTTATCAGGGATCAGCAGATGTATACCTCCGGAGGTGTTTCTTCTGGGATAGATCTGGCATTGGCTGTTGTAGAGGAAGATTTTGGAAAACCATTGGCTGCGGAAGTGGCTCGTCATCTCGTTCTGCATTTAAAAAGAACAGGAGTACAGTCACAGTTTGGAAATGCTCTCCCTGATTATGAAACCCTGAGTTCTTTTACAAAAGAAATAAGAGATTTACTTAAAGATAAGTTAGGACAATCCATAAGCATTGAATATATGGCAGAATCTGTGAATATGAGTATTCGCAATTTCTCCAGAGTATTTTTAAAAGAATCAGGAATGACACCTGGTAGGTTTCTTGAAAAAATGAGGCTTGATCAGGCAAAGAACATGCTTGAATACACGGATATGAGCATCGATATGATTGCTGAAAAATGTGGCTTTGGAAGTTCTATTTCTCTTCGCAGACTATTTCTGAAATACCTTTCCATTTCTCCCGCGCAATATCGAAGAGCATTCAAAGGAACAGAATAATTAAATTTTCACTTTTTGATAAACAATAAAGCTGATATTCATTTGTCAGCAGGCAAAAGCTATGTCTTTTTCAGAAAAATATTAATCTTAAAAAATAAAATAATGAAGCAAGTACAAAACAGTAAAACAATGAATGTAGCATTTTTAATTTATGATCAGGTAGAAGTTCTTGATCTGAACGGTCCTCTGGACGTTTTTGTTAAAGCAAATGTAGTACAACCCGGAAGCTATAACTGCTATACCGTGGGGAGAACCATGGAACCCGTGAATACAGAAGCCAATACCATGTCAATAATTCCTACTTATGATATACAAACGTCTCCAAAGCCCGATATGATTGTGATTCCTGGGACCAATCCTGATCAGGTAATGAAATACCTCAAAGACGATGACTTTCAAAATATTGTATTGAACTGGGTGAAAAATAATAGTAACAATGGAACCGTTATTTTTACCATCTGCACAGGAAGTATGCTGTTGTCAGAAACAGGAATTCTTGATCATTATGATATTACGACTCATAGCATGTTGCTGGATGCATTAGAAGAGCATAATCAGGAAAGTAAGGTTAAAAGAGCAGTACGATATGTTGATCAAGAGCAGTTAATTACCACTGCAGGGATCACAGCCGGAATAGATGCCGCCCTATACTTAGTTGGAAAACATCATGGAAAAGAATTGGTAAATACCTTGATTACCCTTTTTGAATATCAGCAGACAAGGGTAGAAGATTCGATAGCTAAACAGTAGGAGATTAATTTTCATAAAATCAATAAATGTAATTGATTTATAAACAGGTGTTTGATGTTTTTCCTTGAAATTATATGACAAAAAAACAGAAAAAAAGTTGGAATTAAAAAGGATTTTTCTATCTTTGCAGTCCCTTAAACAAAGGGATTTACTTGAAAAAGTAAGTGGCCGACTCGGTAGCTCAGCTGGTAGAGCAATACACTTTTAATGTATGGGTCCTGGGTTCGAATCCCAGCCGGGTCACAACAAAAAAAGAACTGCAATTTTGTAGTTCTTTTTTTGTTTTTATAGGTGAATTTTAAATCAGCTCATCAATTTTTCCAGCAGAGTTGTGATGTATATTTGTATAATATCACGAGAATAGAGCCGGCATATGAAATTTATTCACCAAATTGACCCATCGAAATTTACCTTTTTTGAACTGGATTCTTATTCGGAAAATTACCTGCAAAACCCACAGCGATCCGATTTTTTTGAGATTATATGGTTTCGAAATGATTCAAAAAATAATGAGGAAGAGCAATATATAAGTCTGATTCCCTTATATCGACTTGAAAAGCCAGATCTTAAAGACAAGAGCGGATGTGTAATTGCTTTTAAAAGAGAATATTTGGAAGAAGATGATAAGGAATATGCATTGGATGTTTTCAACCTTTTCAATATGCATGGCCAATACAGCAGTTTCCGTTTGGATAATGATGTTATAGAAACTCTTCACTATTTGAAAGTATTAATTGAGAAAGAATACAATAACTCAATGGGAACCTATCTGGTTTTAAAATCACTGTTGAAAGTATTTCTTTTAAATCTTATTCGAATCAATCAAAATTACTTTTTAAATCAGGATGTCAACCAGAAACGGGTGTATCAGTTTATTATGCTGATGGATGAATATTATAAGACAGAACGAAAGGCTGACTTTTATTCCTCAAAAATGGGTATCAGTGAAAAACGAATCAATCAAATTCTAAAAGAAAAAATGAGTAAAACCCTTACTCAGTTATTGCATGAAAGAATTATTCTAGAAGCAGGAAGGATGTTGATATCCAGTGAATTGACCATAAAGGAAATTGCGTTCGACTTAAACTTTGATGATCCCGCCTATTTTTCCCGATTTTATAAAAAACAAACAGGAGAAAGTCCCGAAGATTTTAAAAAAAATAATGCCTGTCTGTAATCCTATTATATCTTAAAATTCTGAATTTTTTCCAACTCAGAAATGTTGCACTATTGATAACATTTTTCCAAATTGTACAGATCGATTAGATAATAGTACAATAATCTTGGGATTTACCTGATTTAACTTTGTCTTACGATTAACAGGTTTAATCGAATAAGTAATAAGTGTAATGTAATAAAGTATCGAGTATGGAATTGACTAAGGAAACTGAACAATTAATGTTTAAGGATATAGATAGCCTTTTATCCTCCAAACCAATCTCTCTTGAAGCAGGTATAAAAAGACTGGATAACGGAATGCTTCATGTGGCAATGAGGAATGTTCTGCATAATTGTAAAGGAAAGATGTTGGATTGGTGGTTCAAATATTTTGAAACAACAGCCGATTTAAAGTTATGGCATCCCCATGATCATGTGGAGCACGGGGGTTGGGACAATAAATGGATTAAAAACGAAAATTATCTCGGAGCTACCATCCATGCAACAGAATCCCTTGGAGATATACCGCCGGTAGCGGCTACCATAAAATTTCATGATCCTGCAGAAATTTTTGATCCTAATACTTTAATTGAGGCCTATGCCAATGGGGAAGTAAGTGCTGTTGTCTATGCAAGAATTGGGTTTGGTGAGGATATATTAATAGATGCAAATGGGGATCCTATGGATGGCTACATGTTTCATGTTGTTAGAGATACAGTGCAGGGTTGTACATTAAGAAGTCATTTTTTTCTTGGGGCTTTAGCAGCAGATAGTGAAAACCAGTTATCTGAAGAAATTGGATTCGGCTTAATGGAGCATTGTTACAGTGAGTTTACCTATCTTTCACAGATCCTGCCATCCCTTTATTATACTGAAAACAAAAATGGTGATCAGGCACCTCTTCTTTGGTAATTTATCTTAAATGGAGGTTGTTTTAACTGATAAACACAAATAAATTTAAATTTCAAACTAAAATGACAGAATGCTATATGAAAACATCATATAGCATTTGGTCTTTGTAACTAGCCATTTATCAGTGTTTTGGAATTGGTGTCGAAATTACAGCGAATGCAAAATCATTAAAAATTATAAATTTAAAAGTAAAAGATGCGAAAAAAGGGTAGAGGTAAAGGAAAAAATTATATCTTTGCAATCCCTTAAACAAAGGGATTTACTTGAAAAAGTAAGTGGCCGACTCGGTAGCTCAGCTGGTAGAGCAATACACTTTTAATGTATGGGTCCTGGGTTCGAATCCCAGCCGGGTCACAAGCAAATGGATTATCAAATTTTGGTAATCCATTTTTTATTTCTTTAAATCATATCATAGAAATTTCCTTTTTATAGGAGATACTAAAAATCTATGAAAATTAATCTTATTGTATGTCTGTACTTTAGAGATAATTTTAAGATTTTTAAGGTGAAAAAGTTGGATTGAAAAGAAAAGTTTCTATCTTTGCAGTCCCTTAAATAAAGGGATTTACTTGAAAAAGTAAGTGGCCGACTCGGTAGCTCAGCTGGTAGAGCAATACACTTTTAATGTATGGGTCCTGGGTTCGAATCCCAGCCGGGTCACAAGCAAATGGATTATCAAATTTTGGTAATCCATTTTTTATTTTCTTTAAACCATATCATAGAAATTTCCTTTTTATAGGAGATACTAAAAATCCATGAAAATTAATCTTATTGTATGTCTGTACTTTAGAGATAATTTTAAGATTTTTAAGGTGAAAAAGTTGGATTGAAAAGAAAAGTTTCTATCTTTGCAGTCCCTTAAACAAAGGGATTTACTTGAAAAAGTAAGTGGCCGACTCGGTAGCTCAGCTGGTAGAGCAATACACTTTTAATGTATGGGTCCTGGGTTCGAATCCCAGCCGGGTCACAAATAAAAAAGAACTGCAATTTTGTAGTTCTTTTTTTGTTTTATGAGAGATATTTCATGACAATACTGCTTTCAGAATTTTTTTTATCAATGATCTCCTGAAACCCAATTTTTTTATATAAATGATAAGCCTTGTCATTTTTCGGAGTTACTTCCAAAACAATTTCAATACCCTTAAATCTGTTATTGGCTTCATTGATGATAGCCTGGATTAATCCATATCCTATATTTTTTCCCTGAAATCCCTCTCTTACATACATCTGGTAGATATTCCCTGTTTGGTTTTCATCCTTAACGAAAGCACAAATACCAATAAGCTCTTGGTCTGCAAAAGCTCCAAATACAAATCTCTCTAATGACTGATTCTCTATATCACTTTCTATCCGGAATTTTTCGATCTTCAGGGCTTCCTGGTAATTGGCACCAAATGATTCCGGGAATTTTTCAAGGCTCTCCAGGCGGATCGTTCGATAGGCTTTGCTTTCGTTCGGTAAAAGGTTTCGATATTCAATATTCATGATGAAGTATAAAAGCTTAAGGTTATACGTTTTTAATGCACAAATATGCGGATAGTTTTGGGTTTATTCTTCATGCAGAACTTGAAATTTGTTTTATTGGCGAGGGTTTTCAATGGAATGAAAAATTTGTAACAATTTTACTTTCAAATAGTCTTATTATAGAAAGCAGAAAAAATATTTTCCAATCATATGCCTACAAAAAACTAAAACGCTGGAGGAGGAGTTATAGCAATGAAAAAAAGCATAAATATCTACCCGAAAGAAATAATTTTTGAATGATTTTTACGTTGTTTTTTTTGAATTGGAATTATTTTATACAATAAGAGATGGGGATAATTACGTATATTTATAACAGATGCAGTTAAAGATCACAATTGAGTAATCGTTTTGGAGATTACCAAAGCACTGTATAGGTAGGTATATGAATTTGACTAAAAAAATGAGTAATTAAAATTGATGGTTATTAAAAATAATAGAACATATTCAATAATTCTAACGAGAATATTGATGTATACATTGTGTATAGGTCTGTTATTGCATATGTTTTCATGTAGTTCAAAATCTCAAGATAAAGGGAGGGAGAATTTCGATACTTCTTTACTAAGGAAAAATTCAGAACTACAGCTTTCTGGCGAATATGAAGCTCTTATCCAGCTCAATATGAAATACCTCCAAAAAGCGTCTAAAATGAATTATAAAGAGGGAAAAGGCCTTTGTTATCTCAATATTGCAGGGGTAAATGTATCGGCCGGAAATTACGAAAAAGCACTATTTTTCTTCAACAAAGCAGAAAAAGATCTTGAAGATTCTGAAAATAACTATCACAAAGCAACATTCTATAATGATTACAGCCAATATTATTCTCATCTTAAATTATATGACAAGGCTGTAACATACAATAATAAAGCATTTTTTTATCTAAAGAAAGCAAAGGATTCAGATCTTAAAAACAAGCTTTTGCCGAGACTTTATATCAACAAAGGAATCTATTTTGCCTGGAAAGGCTGGAAAGACACTTCACTAAAGTCTTTTCTAAAAGCAAATGAATTGGAAAATTCGGCTTACAGTAACTGCATGGTTGCCCAATATTATCTCTTTGTAGGCGAATCGAGACAAGCAGGTCCTTACATTGCTAAAGCAGATGAAAAGATGCTCAGCCAAAAGACCAGTGATGCAGAGTCTCTTTGGGTTTATTATACGATGGGATATTATTATAACGAAATTAATCATAATGATGAGGCGGAAATAGCCCTTAAAAAGGCTCTGGAAATTAATATAAAAACAAGACGTACCTATTCTACCCATATCAGTGGAGTGTATAAGTCTTTGGCTGAGCTATACAAAAAAAAGAATGACGGCGGAAAGGCATATTATTATTTAAAAAGATACATGGAGGAGGAAAATACTCTTGATGCTGCCCGGTTAGCTACAATGAACAAGGCTACCGAAAGTTTTATCATAGAAATGAAGAAAGAATCGGATTGGCATAAAAATGATTTACCTCTTCTGATTGCATTATCAATTACAGTACTTACTGTTTCCGGTATTTATGTTCAAAAAATTATAAAGCAGCAAAAGATAAAAAAGAAAACATTAAAGGAGGAAACCGAAAAGCTTAAAAATCATGTACAAACTAAGATGCTGGAAGAAGTCACTGAGCTGGCCAAAAAAAATGATTCTTCCTTTTTAAAGAAATTCAAAGAAGTATACCCGGATTTCATTAGTGCACTTTTGAAGATTAATCCTGATTTAGAAAACTCTGAACTGGCTTTCTGTGCCATGTTAAAACTCCATTTTTCATCCAAAGAAATAGCTGATTATACCTTTGTACAGCATCGGTCTGTACAGCAAAAAAAATATAGAATCAGAAAAAGGCTTAACATTACTGGGGAAGAAGATATTTATGCTTTTTTTGATAACCTGGATGGCTAAAAGAGTTATTAAAAATGATTTAGTATTAAAATATAAACAAAATATAACACAATTGAGTGTAATGAAATCATTTTTAAATCATAATTTATACCTAAATTCAATTTAGATGGTAAAGGTGCTATGATACGTATTTTTCTTTTTATTTTGCTGATTTTTTTAATTTCCTGCAACTCGGATTCCAAGGAATACGAGAAAAACTTTGATGTTCCTCTAATGAAACAGAATGAGGAATTTAGACTCGCCGGTGAATACGATTCCCTTGTCAATCTTAATAAAAAATTTTATAGAAAGGCTGAAAATTTGGGATATGAAGAAGGAAAAGCGCTTTGCTATATCAATCTGGCAGAGGTTAATATTTCGTTAGAAAACTATCAAAAATCCCAATCTTTTTTTAATGATGCAGATGCCATCCTAAAAGATTCAAAAAACAAAATCCATCAATCTAGATTTTATAATGTTTACGGCCGTTTCAATTTAGAAATGAGGAGGCTGGATAAAGCCTTTGAGTACAATAATGAAGCCCTAAATCTTATTACGCAAGGTGGAAACTCAAAACTGAAAAATAATATTCTTTTTAATATTTACCTCAGACAAGGCACTTATCTGATTGAAAAGAAGCAGCCCGTAAAAGCCTTGGAATATTTTCAGAAAGCCAGAAAACTAGACGATTCAGGACTGGCAGACTGTGCTATTGCAGATTACATATATATGCACAAAAATATGGATTCTGCTTATAAATATATAACCATTGCTTATAATAAAGCCAATATAAATGGGAAAAAAGATGGAGTAGCGCTCTATGCCAATACCATTATGGGAGAATATTATCTTGCAGACAAACAATTTGATAAAGCCGAGGAAGCCTTTAAAAAAGCTCTGGAAATAGATAATAGTACAAAACGTATCTATGCTTACTACAGTAAGTATATTTATAATGATCTGAGGTCTGTATACGAGAATAAAAGAGATAATGAAAAGGCCTATTTTTATTTGAATGCTTATACAGAGGCAAAAAATAGAAATAATACAGCCATCCTGAAAACCATAAATAAGGATATGGAATCCTTTATGGCAGAAACAAAAAATGATTCAGAAGATCATAGGAGAAATATGCAGTGGGTTATCTTTTTATCCCTTACCGTTTTCTCGATGCTTGTTGCATATGCTTGGAGAATCATAAGCCTGCTTAGAAAAAGGAAAGATACACTCAGAACAGAATCTGAGGAATTAAAGAATCGTATGAATGATAAAAGCCTGGATGAAATTATGGAGCTAGGCAGAAGAAATGATCCTGAGTTCCTTAATCAGTTTAAGGAAGCATATCCGGAGCTCATTAATAAACTTTTACAGATCAACCCTAATCTTGAGGATTCTGAATTAGCTTTTTGTGCCATGCTAAAGCTGCATTTTACTTCCAAGGAGATTGCGAGCTATACTCTTATTCAGCATAGAACTGTTCAGCAGAAGAAATACAGAATTAGAAAAAGGCTTAATATTCCAACGGAAACAGATATTTATCAATTTTTTGATGACCTGGATTAACCGCAAAAAAAACTGCCTGAATCATCACAATCAGACAGCGTTCGAAATATTTTTTTTCCACCACTATATTTAAGTGGTTTGTTCTTCAAATATGAAAATTTTTACCTGAAAGAAGAAAAATAACTCTACTACACGAATACTACATCTTTAATTTATTAATTTAATCAACTGGAAATAAGATCATTGCGTTTTTGTTGTCAAATTTAAATATTTGCATACAATATGAATCATATAGAGGTCTAATATGCTTTCTTGAGTTTAATTATTTTAAAATATACGCCTATCAGGAAATGTTTTGTATAGTATTTATATCCCAATTGTAGAACATAATTTTTTTTAAAACACAAATTTGTGCATTCCAATGTATTTCTTCAAAAATCTGATAATCAGACTATTTTGTATAGTGCTGTATAGGTGTAGTAGGAAAATTTTTCATATTTCTGATTTTAAAATATAGATTTGTCCAGAAATTATTGAAAATAAATAACTATTTGTCTATTAATTGTTATTATAAACAATAGCAAATGCGATAAAACATTATAAAATTCTTATAATACTAGGATAATAAAAAAATAACACAAATGGTCTCCGAAATCAGAATCTAAAGGAGAGAAAGATATTTATTTTTTAAGAGGGAAAAAGTGGCTGTCTCAAATTATGAGACAGCCTTTTTATTATTGATTTTAATGTCCACTAAAGAATTCCAACATGGTTGTTAATGCTTTTTCAGAGTGCATGCGTTCCCCATTTTCGAGAGATTCCCGAGTAGCAATAGCAGCACGCTTACCCATTTTAGTTTCATAATGTTGAAGAGCTTCCTGTAAGGTATTGTAGTTATTATTGGTCAAATGTTCACTCAATTCCAGAGCGTCAAGCATTGCCATATTGGCTCCTTCTCCTGCAAATGGAGGCATTACGTGAGCAGCATCACCCAACAGGGTTATATTAGACTTTGTTTCCCAGGCTTGTTCCAAAGGCATATAGTAAATAGGACGCGGAATAAAGGGTGTAGCAGCGTTTGTAAATAATTCATGCCATACATTGCTCCATTCTGAGTATTCTTTTTTAAACCATTCCAGAATATTAGCACTATTAGAAAAGTTCAGATTGCTATTGATAGCCCAGTTTTCGTCTGCCTTAAAGCTTGCATAGAAACCAAGATCACCATTGCCTTTTTGGCCCATCAATATATTCTTGGTGTTTCCGAATGCCATTATTTTACCACCTTTTATCAAGGCATCAATATTCGGTGCATTTTCCTTTGAAACATTTCCCTCTAACATAATAATTCCTGAATAGATAGGTTTGTTATTCGTAAGATAAGGGCGAATTTTAGAATTGGCACCATCCGCAGCAATTACAAGATCTGCATAAGCCGATGTTCCGTTTTTGAAATGAAGCATCCAGCCCCCATTGTGAGGTTCCATGGATATAAAATGGCTATCCCATACTACTGTTTCAGGTTGTAGAGAGTCCAGCAGCATATTTCTGAGCGGTCCTCTGTCTATTTCAGGACGAAAATGCTCGGCACCAAAATCTTCATCAGGCTTTCTTTCATGATCACTGAAAAGAATTTCTGCCTGTTCATTCATAATCAGTGTTTTATCTGCGCCTGGGCGGAATGCTTTTTTAAATTCTTCCAGCAGGTCAGCCTTACGCAAAGCGGCCAATCCCGAATCTTCATGCATGTCAAGTGGAGAGCCTTGTACACGGGCATATTTATTAATATCTCTTTCATATACCTTTACATCGGCATTTTTCAGCTGTAAAAGTCTTGCTAGAGTAAGTCCCGCAGGACCACCTCCAACGATTGCTATTGATTTATTGTTTATCAGCATTTTAATTTAAATTTTACAGGACAAAATTACTTGCCTTTCAACACTGATAATAGTACAAATCGGTCGTTTTTATTTTGAGATAACTCCTTGGGAGCAACTCCGGAAAATTTCTTCACCTCCTTGATGAAATGATTTTGATCTGTATAATTAAGTTCGGGAAAAAGCTTGCCTTGTGCAATATGCTCTAAAGATGCTCTGAAACGTAAAATAGTGGAGTAGGCTTTTAACGACAAGCCTAATTGCTTTGTGAAATACCTGTTAATTTGTCTGCTGCTCCAGCCTACATTTTCCGAGAGTTCTTTCACGCTCATTTCTCCTTTTGATGAGTAGATGAGATTAAAAAGATGACACTTTCTTTCATCTGTTTCTTTCGGAAGATGTTCCTTTATCTTTTGTGTTGCTTTTGTACAACAAAGCTCGAAATTTTGTAAATCTTCTGCTTTAAATCCCCAAAAATCGTCAGGGAGATCTTTTGCTATATTTAATATTTCAGCAATGGAGGTATCTAAAATATATTCAACAGCAAGAGGCTTGAAGCTGACAACAAAGGCAATGGTTTGTGGCGGAATCTGCCTTTGTTCGGGATAGGTTTCTAACCCAACAAGGGCGATATGAAAAGGTTCAGACGGAGATTGCATGAAAAACAAATCAACCCGACCGTCCGGAATGATTACCACTTCTTTTGCTTCATCTGAACGGTTATGAAATGTCCCCAGATTTTCTACAAAATCAGCAAGAACAATATCTGGTTCAATGAAGTTATAATAAAAGTCCTGGTCCATACTGATAAGGAATGTATACTGATTAGATTGAAGTAAATTACAAAAATAGTTAGATCACAACAAATAATTTAATACTTTAGTAGCTAAGACTTATTCATATAATTTGAATTTATAAAGACTAAAAATATGGCTAGATATCAATTTTTGTTGTTTTTTCTGTTGATTTTTATGGTATTGCCTGCACAGAAAAAGAAAAGTAAGGGAATGTCTCCCGTGCCTAAAAGAGAAGTATTAATTCCTCCCGCAATAATAACAAAGGAGTCCCTAGACCCTGCCATTGCAGATATGGCAGCCTTTCGTTGGAAGAATGAGCCTGAAACATTAACTACTTTTACTCCTGATGACCTTGTAGAAAGGATATATGATTTTAATGGAATGTATAGCGCACGTATTATTTCTCATTATCCATTAGAAACAATAAGCTATAAAAAACCGGATAAAAATGATGATCGGGTAATTCTGCTGGGGTATACTGTAAAGTATGATGACTATGATACTGTTGAACTAAAGGGCAACAAACTGCAGCTTTCTGATAAAAAAGATCCAAAAAAAGAGAAAATTATATTGGAAGTAACCAAAAAAGGCAATAAAGTAATCAGAATAAAGGAGGTAAAAACGGGAAGAATATTTAATGAATCAGAATACTCACCATCCCCTTCAATCTAGAAAGACAAGTAATACTACAAAAAATTCTACATTTAAATTTTATACATAAAAAGTATACTGATTTTTTCAGTATACTTAATCTATAGGTCATTAAATCTTTGAAAAATAGTCCTCCTCAAGGATGGCATATTCATAATTATCACTCCAGCCATTTTTTAGTGGAAGCAATTTTCTACGATGCGCTTCCCTGATCATTCCTGTTTTTTCCATGATCTTATATGATGCAATATTGTCTATTGCACAACCTGCCTCAATTCTGTGTAATTTTAAATCTTCAAAGCCGAATTTAATAATTCGCTCCAGCGCCTCAGTCCCATAACCTTTTCCCCAGCTTTCAGGGCTGAGTTTAAACCAGACTTCAGCATTTTTGTAGTGTAGTTTAATAATATCAATACCAATAATGCCAACAAATGCATGATTGATGGTCTCCTCTATCAAAAAAGTGAATTTTTTCCTGTCTTTTCCTTGTTCAGATTCTAACTGCCAGGTATTGATTAACTTTTCAGTATCCTTTTTATCCTCGGAATATGTTGTTGGGTTGAAGGCCGTACTTTCTGGTCTTAAAAGCATTTCATGCACATTCAAAATATCACTGTCTCTAAATGTACGTAAGGTTAATCGTTTTGACTCCAGCGTAAGATGATTCATTTTCTATAGTTCGTTTTAGTTTAATTGAAAATCGGCGGCAATATATAAAGAATAATCACAATTTTGGTCTCTAGGGAAAATACTCTTGTCTTGAATTCATTATTTATAGTAAAAATGATCACATCATCCACATTAATCCTTTTCCATATTATTCTGTTTATCAGTTAGTAAGTGATTTTTAGTATTTGTTATAAATGAAGTAGGATGTAGATTATCAATTGCTTAATGTTTAATTTTTAAATATCTATAGTATTCAGCAATTTCCAAGATGCTTTAAATCCGATATTTTTCTTTTAAAATATAGAAAAATCCAGTATTAATCAGGGTAAAGTACCTATATTTGAATCATGTACGCATTGTAAAATGTTTTATAATGCCCAATGAAAAAGAAATAGTAATATGCAAGCAGAGAAAATAGACTTTTTACACCATAATGAGTCTGCATGGAATAAACAGGCATTACAACAGAACGAATGGTCAAAACCCGTAAGTACAGAATTGATTAAAGCTGCTAAAGAAGGAAAATGGGACGTTCATCTTACGCCCAAACCATTGAATAAAGCATGGTTGGGAGATGTAAAAGGAAAAAAGATACTATGTCTGGCATCCGCAGGAGGACAGCAGGCGCCAGTATTAGCTGCTGCAGGCGCTTCTGTAGTTGTTTTTGATCTCTCAGAAGAACAATTAAGACAGGATGAATGTGTTGCACAACGTGACGGATTATCCTTGAAAACTGTTCAGGGAGATATGAGAGACCTTAGTCTATTTGAGGATGAATCATTTGACATCGTATTCCATCCTATATCCAACCATTATGTAGAAGATGTGAACCCAGTTTGGACAGAAGCTTACAGAGTATTGAAAAAGGGAGGAACTTTACTGGCCAGCTTTTTCAATCCGGTTGTTTTTGTTGCAGATCGTAATCCTGAAGATATGGCAAACGGAATTATTCGTCCGAAATATACCTTACCCTACGCTGATATAAAAGACCTGAAACAAGAACAGATTGCCAGAAAGATGGAGAATCAGGAAGCACTGGTTTTTGGACACACACTTTCGGATCTTATTGGCGGACAATTAAAAGCAGGTTTTGTTATTGCAGATTTTGAAGAAGAGATGCAGCCACATCCAAGGTTTTTAATAGATAAGTATCTGCCGACTTTTATGGCGACAAAAGCGTTGAAATTAGCGTAGTATGTAATGGATAAGTCATCAATTAATAATTATTTTCATTCCTTATTCAGCATCAAAGATGAAGTGGTTGAAAAAATTACAGAAACTTTCAATCATTTTGAATTAAAGGCTAATGCGGTTTTACTTGATCAGAATACCATCAGCACAAAGACCTATTTTTTGGAAAAAGGATATGTTCGCTCTTATCTTTTGAATGAAGATAATGAGGAAATTACCACCAATATTTATGCTGCACCTTGCTTTGTCAATGATTTTCTATCGTTTTTCAGACAGCAGCCTACCAAAGAAATTTATCAGACTGTTACAGACTGTACTTTCTGGGAAACAGGCTTGGAAAATGTACAGCATAATTTTCATAATATCCCTGAATTCAGAGAATTTAGCAGGCTTCTTTTCGTATTAAATTATCATATCATCCATGATCGACTGATTGAAATGGCGAGCCAGAAAGCTTCTACAAGATATTTTAATCTCATGAAGAAAGATCCTGATATTTTTCAGCATGTTCCTCTAAAGGTTATTGCATCCTATCTGGGAATTAAAGACAGTTCTTTGAGTAGAATCAGGAGAGATATTAATAAAATGTAATTTCTTTTCATTTGTCAAGTGATATTTTAATCTTTGTCATTCATCTTTGTTAAAAATAATTTCATGAATAAAAAACATATTGTCGTTGTTGGATTAGGAGGTGTAGGCGGATATTTTGGTTTCAAAATTAATCAGGTTAATGAAGCTTCCGAAAAATATACAGTTTCCTTTGTTGCCAGAGGAGAAACTTATGCTAAAGTAAAAGAAAACGGACTGGTTTTGCTTTCCCCCGAGCATCCCAATAATCGCACACATCCTAATACGATTGTAGAAAATATTAGTGACATTCAAAATCCTGATTTGGTACTGATTTGTGTTAAAGAATATGATCTGGAAAATGTTTGTAAACAACTCTCAGAGGTCATTCATAAAGATACTATTTTACTTCCGATGATGAACGGAGCAGATATTTATGACAGAATTCGAAAAGTAATTCCTGACCATATTATTTTGCCAACCTGCATTTATGTAGCTTCTCATATTAAGGAAAGAGGAACCGTAGAGCATAAAGGAAAGGCAGGAAAGATGATTGTAGGAAGAGATCCTCAACATTTCTCCGCCGATGTGGAATGGGTAACAAATCTGCTTCAGGAAAGTAAAATTGATTTTGATTTTAAAGACAATTCATTAGCCGATATTTGGACTAAGTTTTTCTTCATTGCAAGCTTCGGATTAGTAACTGCAAAGCATAACTCATCCATTGGAACGGTATGCACAGATGAACAACAGAAGCATGAAGCAACAGAAATAATGAAAGAAATAAAACTGATTGCGGATCAAAAAGAAATCCATTTACAAGAAGATATTATTGAGAAAACCTTTGAAAAAGCCTCAACATTTCCTTTTGAAACACCCACGTCCTTACAGCTGGATATTCATTCCGGAAAGAAAGACAATGAACTGGAATTATTTGCCGGAGCGATCTTAAAATATGGTACAGAACTTCATATTGATACTCCTTTTACGCAAAAAATATACAATGAAATAAAAGGGAAATAAGTTTGGGTTTTAAAGCCAAACGAAGAAATTTTAATAACAAATAAAGGCGGGTTTTAACCCGCCTTTATTTGTTATTAAAATTATAGGATGTATAAAGTAAAAACTCTTACAAGCCATAGAGAGCTTATAGATTTTATTAGTGTTTAAAACCATGGCATTTAATTTTATAATTCAAGAGATAATGCTTGAAAATTAGGTATGCAAAAACCTCTGTCGGCTCAGTAAAACTTCTTCCGTTTCCCGATGATCAGGATCATCAACGCAACAATCTACAGGACATACGGCTTTGCACTGTGGCTCCTCATGAAAGCCTTTACATTCAGTACATTTTCCGGATACAATATAGTAGACTTCATCAGAAACAGCCTCATTAAAGGCACTGGCATCTATCTCTGTACCATCAGGAAATGTCACATTTCCGGAAAGCTTTGTCTTGTCTTGCCAACGCCAGTCGATTGCCCCTTCATAAATGGCTGAATTAGGACATTCAGGTTCGCAGGCCCCACAGTTGATACAGGCATCAGTTATTTTTATAGCCATGTTCTTTATTTTTAAAGTATTTAAAAAAAGGGACTTCTTTAACATTGAACTGTTTTGGAAATCCCTACTAAACTTAATTAAAACAGTTTCAACAATTTAATACATCATAAACTGTGCAAACTTGTATTTTGAATCTGTTAATCTGCTGCAATTTCCACAGAAAGACCATCCATTTGTGCTGTCAGATAAATTTGGCAGGCTAATCTGCTGGTTGCATTAGAAGTGAACAGTTCCGAGAGAAGTGCTTCTTCAATATCTTTTTTTTCAGGCAATGAAGCGGCTTCACTGAGAATGTAGCAATGGCAGGTAGCGCACATAGCCATTCCGTTGCACATGGCCTCCATAGGAAGTTCATAAGCTTTACAGATATCTTTTAAAGTAAGTCCCATCTCCAGCGGACACATCAAGGTATGTTGAATACCCGTTTGATCTGTCACGGTGATTGTAATTTCATCTTTCATTGCTATTAGTCAATCGTTGCTACTACTTGCTTCTCTGCTTGTTTTTTTGTTCCGTCAAAACCTTCAACACCACTTACTGTAGTATATTTCAGGACAAACTTTTTATTGGGATTAAGACGTTGATAAATACTTTGACAGGCAATGGCCGCTTCATGGAATCCACATAAGATCAGCTTCATTTTATAGGGGTAGGTATTGACATCACCCACGGCATAAACTCCTGAAATATTAGTTTGGAAATCTTTGCTGTTATCTACCTTAATGGCATTTTTTTCAAGTTCCAGCCCCCAATCTGCTATTGGTCCCAGCTTAGGAACCAATCCAAATAATGGGATGAAATAGTCTGTTTCTATAGTTTGAATGATCCCTTCCTTCTCAATAATAATTTCCTTTAATGAATGATCTCCTTTCAATCCAATAACTTCCGCAGGGGTTACCAGATTGATTTTTCCCTCATGTTTTAATTTTTTCACTTTTTCTACAGAATCCAACGCTCCACGGAATTCATTTCTTCTATGAATCAAAGTAAGGGAAGAGGTAATTTCTGCCAAATGTATTGTCCAATCCAGTGCAGAATCACCACCACCGGCAATTACCACGTGCTTTCCTGCATAATCTTCAGGATGTTTAATGAAATAATTAACACCACGGTCTTCGTAGAAAGAAATATTTTCAATAGGAGGTTTTTTAGGTTCAAAACTTCCAAGACCTCCGGCAATAATAACTGCCTTAGCTCTGTGTACGGTACCTTTATCTGTAATTACTTCGAAAAGATTTTCTTCCAGTTTCAGAAGATATTTGGCTGTTTCATTGAATGTAAAACCTGGCTCAAACTGTTTGATTTGTTCATAAAGATTATCAATCAGTTCACCTGCAAGTACACTTGGAAATCCCGGAATATCAAAAATGGGTTTCTTGGGATATAATTCTGATAACTGGCCTCCCATTTGAGGTAATGCATCTATGATGTGACAACGCATTTTGAGAAGGCCGGCTTCAAAAACCGTAAATAACCCTGCAGGGCCGGCACCAATGATCAGTATATCTGTTTCTATCATGTTATGATTGCTTTATTGTAGTTTTTTCTATTTTCTTTGTAGTAGCTATGCTGATAAGTTGATCAAACTTACCGGAATAAAGAGATGAAATTTGTGTAGGATTATCATTGTCAAATAAGGAAGACCTTACAATGGGCACACTAAAAGGAAGTGGCCATGCCCGTAATGATTTGGCAATGACATCCATTGTATTGATTCCATGTAGGGCCTGTAAGCCATCTGCCCAGCAAACCAATCCTACGGTTTTGTCTGTAAGGTAAGGTTCATCGGCATTCGCAGTCACTTCCAGCCAGTCGAGGCAATTTTTCATCACTCCCGGAATACTGCCGTGATAGAGAGGAGCCAGCCAGAAATGAAGATCAGCACCCAAAAACATTTGAGTCATGCGTTGCACAGCCAAAGGGGTTTTGGTAAGAGTGACATCAAATAAAGGAATTCCGGAATCCGCAAGGTTGAAAATATCAGACTGAACTCCTGATTGTGAAAGACGTTCTGATAAATATCTGGAAATAAGCCCTGAAGTAGATTCTGCTCTTCTTTCCAATGATCCGTTAAATATGATTGCTTTCATTTTGTTTTATTTTTTGAAAATTACTTTTGGTAAGCCTATCTCGCCATACATCAGGCTTTTGACCAGAGGTTTTAGAAGTCCGGTTGCCAATAAGTAAAGTGCTGAGTCGTGATGGGTATGTGCTCTAACCACAACTTTTTGATTTTTATAGTGTTTGAGATCTGCATAAGTAATCCTGCGTTTCCAGAGGTCAAGGAGAATTGTTTCAGCGCTGTTTAAATCTACATAAGCAGCATAAGGAAATAGTTTTTCCATGATCAGCATATAGGCCCATGGCGGAATAATAGCATCAGTAGAGCAAATAATCCCTACTGCTTTTTCGTTGTATACAGAATAGTCCACTGCAGCAATTGATTCTTTAAACTCCTTTTCTTTGACAATCATTCCCATAAAAAGATGATCCTTGATATCTAATTCTACGATTTCAGTAGTGGGTTTATAATCTAAAAAGTCAAAAGCAATAATACCGGAAGCCTCTGCTTTATTGACAAAAGTTTGAGTGTTCATTGTTGGCAATATTATCTTATTTTTGAAAGCGCTTCTTCGTATTTTTTTTCTACTGAAGCCCAATCTAACACGGACCAGAAAGAATCCAGATAGTCTGCTCTTTTATTCTGGTAGGCTAAGTAGTAAGCATGTTCCCAAACGTCTATCCCAAGGATTGGAAAGCCTCTGTTCATCGAAAGTACATCCATCATAGGATTATCCTGATTAGGAGTGGAGCTTATGGCAAGAGAACCATTGAATTTTACAAACAGCCAAACCCATCCGGAACCGAATTGCCCTAATCCAGCTTTCTTCATTTCTGCTTTCAGGTTCTCAAGACTTCCAAAGCTTGAAATAATATCGTCATTAAGCTTTCCTTCAGGATTCAGCTTTGGTTGTGGAGACAGGATTTCCCAAAATAATGAGTGGTTATAGTGACCACCACCATTATTTCTCACTGCAGGACTGTATTCACTTATTCTTTGCAATAATGAGTCAAGATCAGGATTGGTTTCATTGGTTTGTTCCAGGGCAGCATTTAGATTATCTACGTATGCCTGATGATGACGCTGGTGATGAATGGTCATTGTATTTTTATCTATAAATGGTTCCATAGCATCATAAGCATAGGATAATTGAGGTAGTGTAAATGGTTTCATTGCATTTATTTTTTAATGATTATGAGACAAAGGTAACAATATATCTCAATAAAACAACTTAATGGTTGTTTTATTGATTTGCTTAATAGTGTGATTAATTGCTTGTAAATGATGGGTTTAATGTTTAAATTTAAAGATTATAGAAAATGACTATATTTGTTGTTGCAAAATAAAACAACCTAAATATTGTCAAATGAAGAAGCCGGCAGCAGATCGTATTCTGATGTTTTTAAAGATGAGAGGAGAAGCGACTGCGCTCCTGATCTCCGAAGAACTGTCCATCACAAAGGAGGGGGCGAGAAAGCATTTACTAAATCTTGCGGAAGATGGATTGATTGAACCCATCATAAAAAGTGAGGGAGTAGGTCGCCCATCTACTTATTATATCCTTACAGAAAAGGGATTGGCTCAATTTCCGGACACGCATGCTGAGGTAACGGTTCAGCTTCTGAAATCTGTGAAAAATCTTTTAGGAGAAAATGCATTGGATTTACTGATCAGTGATAGAGAAAAAAATACTCATGAACGGTATGAAAAGGCTATTTCCAAAACAAAATCTCTGGAACAATGTCTGGATGTTCTTGCAGAAGCCCGAAGCAAGGAAGGCTATATGGCGGAGTGGAAAAAAGAGGGCAAAGAATATTTTCTGATTGAAAACCATTGCCCGATATGCGCTGCTGCAACTGAATGCCAAGGGTTCTGTCGTGCCGAACTCTCCAATTTCCAGTCCCTTATCGGGAAAGACTATACGGTAGAAAGGATAGACCACATTATTTCCGGAGGACAGCGTTGTGTTTATAAAATCAGCCAATAGTTCATTATTCATCATTCAATTCATTAATAAAGAATATGGTTTTAAAAGCGGTAATATTTGATATGGATGGGGTCCTTGTGGACTCGGAGGGGTTTTGGGCCAAGGCTGAGTTGGATGTTTTTTCTTCCTATGGCGTTCAGATTACGGATGATTTGGCGACGCAAACCAAATATATGACGACCAAGGAGGTTACGGAGTTCTGGCATGGAAAATTCCCCTGGGAAAATCTGGATGTACCTACTGTAGAGCAGGAAGTTGTCTCTAAGGTTATAGAGTTGATACAATCCGAAGACTGTACCATGTCCGGTATACAGCAATTTATTACAGACCTTAAAAATAAGAATTATAAGATAGGATTAGCAACTAATGCGCCTTTACGGGTAGCTGATGCTGTTCTTGAAAAGCTTCAGGTACGGGATCTATTTGACAGTGTTCATTCGTCAGAATTTGAGGAGCTGGGAAAACCACATCCTGCAGTATATCTTACCTCAGCAAAAAAGCTTGGTGTATCTCCGGAACATTGTATTGCTATTGAAGACAGTCATTCCGGGCTTCGGGCAGCGAAAGGAGCGGGTATGAGAACCATTGTTTTTACCAATGATGATGAAAGCATAGATTTTGATCTTGCAGATTTTAAAATATTGAACTTCAACGCAGGGTTATTGCCTGTTTTTCAATAATTGATTTACATTAAAATTATAATAGATAGGACTTCTAATATCTTGTCAATATCTCCATCAGCATAAGAATAGATACCAGTTTTTTGGAAGATTGGTATTCCGGATTTAGCTGTTCCCGTACTTCATTGAGGGCCTTACTTAGTTTATTACTTACCGTTTTATTGCTTATTCCCAAGGCTTCTGCGGTTTCATTTACAGACATATTCTGCCGAATTCTCATGTCATATACCTGCTGTTCTGTTGCAGGGAGTTGTGAGACTACTTCATCAATCATAGATAATAAAGTAGAAATTTCATTTTCCTCGATAATTTCAAAATACTCCGTATCAGAGATATTCAGTTCTTCCGGGGTTTCAAACTCATCAATACTTAGTGTAGGCGGTGCTTTTTTATAGCTGTTATAGTAATCCAGAATCCGATAATGAAGGTGACGAAGAAGGTATCCTTTTGCACTTTCAGACTCATCCGTTTGTATGGTATCTGTATTTTCAAGGATCTTCATCCAAAGATTTTGAAGAAGTTCCTCAGAAGTTTCTTTATCCTTGGTTCTCACAAAGACAAAGCGATACAAGCTATCCCAGTATCGGTCATACAGCAGCATGAATGCAGGGCGGTCGCCTGATTTTATTTTCTTTAATAGGGTAGAGTCTGTTACGTTCATAGGGTTGCAGCAAAATTACCTAAAGGAAAATTAACTTTTTGTGAACTTTAATTATGGTAAGGTTAAATATTTATATAAAACTGGGCTTAAATGTGAAGTTAATGTTGAGTAAATGTAAAGTAAGTTGAAAATAATCCCAAATCTGGCTTTAATATGAATAAAATATTAAGAACTGCCTGGGGAAGTTTTTCATTTTCATAGTCTTATAGATAGAAGTATCTGTGAATACTATGAAATATTTTATGAAACATTTTAACTATAAAAATATTGAGGCCTTTGTTTTCAGACTTTGGACACGTGAAGTCTCAGGGGAAGCTATTTCTGAAAAAGAAAAGGAACTTTTAGCACAATGGAAGACCAATGCCGAACAAGATCTGGATGCTGTTCATATGAAAGAATCCAAAGAAAGAGTGCTGTCCGGTTTGGAACCTTATTTTACATCGTCAGATACAACCATTTCTATAGGAGGTTTAAAAAGATTTTCCTACCAAATTGCAGCAGCAATCATTCTGCTTTTTTCGCTGGGAGGTCTCTTTACTTATCATACATTCATTAAGCCGGATATTTATCTTGCCGAATCAGGGAAGCGTATTGTTCATTTGGAAGACGGATCTGTGGTAACCTTATTACCGGGTGCAGAGCTTACTGTATCAAAATCATTTCCTGCTTCTACCAGAGTGGTTAATTTAAAAGGAGATGCTATTTTTTCTGTAGCAAAATCAAAAACTCATCCTTTTATTGTGTATGCAGACGGTTTCAGTACCAAGGTATTGGGAACGGTATTTAAGATCTCTCAATCCGGGAAGAGAAAAGCGGTAGATCTTTATGAAGGTAAGGTTGCTGTATCTTCTGCAGGAGTTCCTGTTTCGTTCCTTAAGCCTAATCAGAAATGGACCAATTTCGGGATTGCTCATACCACTGCTGTTATTTCGTTTGCACCGGATAAAACTTCCGGAAAGCAGACTTCTGAGTTATTATCCTTGAGCTTTAACGATGTGCCTTTAAAAGAAGTGATTACAGTTTTGGAAGGGAACTATAATACAAAAATTTATTACCCGAAAGAAATTGAAAATAAAAAGATCACTGCCGATTTTACAGGGGGAACAGTCGGAGATAATATTGAATCACTTGCTTTTATATTGGGCTTTGAGGTTCAGAAAAAAGACAATACATACCTGTTGAAAAAGTAAATCATCAAAAAAAATTAAATAATCAGATAACCTTTAATTAAAAAGAGAACACTAACGTATGAGAAGTTTGAAATGTGGTTTTACCATAGCAGCCTTATTTTTTACCGTTGCAGCAGAAGCACAGGAATTGGTTCAGAAAGTTTCATTTTCTGTTCCTGCAAGCCGACCTTTGATTGAAGTTTTGGAGGATTTTGCCGGAAAAACAGGTATGAGGCTGGCCTATTCAAAGGTAGACATTAAAGAGCTAAGGGTAAAAGGGGTAAAATGTGATAATTCTACAATCAATAGCTGTCTGAAAGACATTACCAGTGGACTTCCTGTAGTATTCCGATTACATGGAGACCTTATTTCCATAAAATACGAGGGCAGCAATGTTTCTATACCGGGAAACGGACGTATTTCCGGGAAAATAGTGGATGAGGTGGGAAATCCTATTGCAGGAGCAGAAGTTAATATTGCGGGAAAAACTGTAGTGACAGACAACAACGGTGATTTTTCAACGGATCTCCCATCAGGAATTTATAATTTAACGATAAAAGCTGCGAAATATAATACACTTCGCGTAGAAAAATTATCCATCCTCAATAAGGAAACAAATGCAGTGTCATTCGCTCTGAATAGGGCTTCTGATAAAATTACAGACATTAAGGAAGTGGTTGTTACGGCCACCAGAAAGGCAGATACACAGGCAGGATTACTGGCCCAGCAGAAAAAGGCAGCCCAAATGAGTGACGGAATTTCTGCTGAACAGATAGCAAAAACACCGGATAATGATGTGGGAGGCACATTGAAAAGAGTAACGGGAATTACGACCATAGACAATAAATATGTTGTAGTACGATCTATGGGAGAACGTTGGAATACAGCTGCCATGGACGGAATTAATTTGCCAAGTACAGAGACCTATAATCAGAATTTTTCATTCGATATTATTCCTACGGCAATGGTGGAAAGTGTAGTAGTAAGTAAATCTGCAACACCTGATATGAATGCCAATTTTGCAGGAGGTTATGTAGAAGTGAGAACCAAAGATATTCCCAACGAGAACTTTACGACGGTAAGCATGGGAACTTCTTACAATGATCAGGCTGCTTTCAAAGAGTTTCTTACCCGTAAGCGTGGAAAATATGATTATTTCGGGTATGATGACGGAACAAGAGATTTTCCCAAGGGGCTTGAACCTATGAACTGGAACAATCCGATGTTTTTTGAACAGTCTAAACAGTTTACCAATGACAATTTTACAACTTATGGGACAAAAGGTGATATGGGGTCCAATATGCAACTGGCTTTAGGAAGAACATATGCTCTTAAAAACAATAATAAATGGGGTTTTGCAGGAGCTTTTATCATCAGAAACGAACAGAATAAACTGGATATAGACCATACAGGAAGAGGAAACTGGATGGATACTACCGGCGTACCGGATGCCAACGGAAAAATACCTTTTTATAATTTTAAAAACTCAGGGGCATCTTATAATTACAATTCAACGGTAGCCGGAATGCTAAACTTTGGTTTACAGCTCAATAAAACCAGAATATCATTCCGTAACTCTTACACCCATATTTATGACAATACACTAACGAGGGTTACAGGGTGGAACGAATATTCTAGCGGAAGTGCCCTTCCTGCTAATGCAGAGCTTGCCTATAATTACTTTTACCACGGAATTATTCCGAATAATGACCCATCACAGATTAAATCTTTAGATGCTCCTTATACAGACAATGCGAATTATCCTGTTTATCAGTCTTTTTTACAAAATAAATTGGAAGGAAACCATAAAACAGGAAATATGGAAATCAACTGGTTTGCAGCCAGAACAGGAGTTACTTCAGATACCAAAGATTATACTTTACATCAGGCTTTATACCGTTTCATGGGTAATGAAATCCTAAGCTATCATAATATTAATAATTCCTCAAGTGATTTTGCAAGAGGATATATTGAAAATAAGGAAACTGACTATAATTATGGAGCGTCTTTTAAGCTGAACCTTGAGAGGGAGAATTTTAAAAATGATATCAAAGTAGGCTATGCCGGTGCTTCTAAATTCAATACCAACCAACAACAGAAATTTTTACTTCGGGTAGATGAAAACAGGGAGGTTTCAAATCCTAATATTTTAATTATGTATGGGCCTCTTTCCGAATGGTTCAATGGTTCTCATTATGTACCGGGAGGAATAGGATGGCAAACCAGACCTCTTTATAAAAACGAAAAGTATGAGGGAGAAGTTGATCAGCATGCTGCGTATGTGATGTTTGATAACCGTTGGAAAAATAAGTTCAGATTGGTTTGGGGATTGAGGGCAGAATATTTCAGATATGATCTTGTTTCTCAGCAGTTAGATCCAAATGATTCCAGAAATTTTTCCAAATCCGGTATCGATGATAAACCATGGCAATGGATGCCCTCGGCCAACTTTACTTACAGCCCTACCAATAAAATGAATCTGAGGCTGGCTTACAGTAAGACCGTTATCCGTCCTCAGTTTAATGAAAGAACGGGGTTGCCTTATTTTGATCCGATCGCTAATGGACAAATTTTCAATACACAAATGGTTTCTTCTGTAGTCAATAACTATGATTTTAAATTTGAGTGGTTTCCTGGATTAGGTGAAATATTTTCTGCAGGAATATATTATAAAGACATAGATCGTCCCATAGAACGCGAAGGGTATATTTCCAGTGAGGGAAATTTGTATCTGTACAATGGAAATTCAAAGAACGCCAAGTTGAAAGGATTTGAAGTAGAGGTAAGAAAAAACTTGGGCTTTATTATACCGGATTCCTTTCTGTCAAAGCTTTTCATAAGCGGAAATTTTACTTACAATGATACTAAGGTAATTGCCTTTAAAGACAGGGAAAAAACAAAGGATGAAGATGCAACCTACGAAGTAGGAAGACCTCTTTACGGACAAACTCCTTATGCCTATAACCTAGGATTGATGTTTGACGGGGAGAGGCTGGGAGCAAGCTTTTTGTACAATGCAAAAGGGGATCAATATATGACGGTAGGATATGCCTATAGCGGAGAAGAAATACAACGTCCATACGCCGTGGCAGATGCACAGATTTCATATAAATTTTTAAGAAACAGAAACCTCGAACTGAAATTGAATGTCAGAAATCTATTCAACAGGGTAAAGGAATATTACAACAATTATAATTCTTATCTGAATGAGAAAGACGGTGGAAGTACGGTAGGAACCTACAGAGAGTCCTTGGCGCTTTTACCCGGTGCTACCGATAAATATGATAAGGATATTGATAAAATCTTATTCCGTGCATACAGCGGAAGAATATTTGGGCTAAGTGTGGGGTATACATTTTAATACCTGCCTGCCAAAAATTTAAAATGAGAAAAAGAGCTCTTGATATAGAAACGTACAGGTTTCGGTAGCCTGAACATGAACCGGGTCAATACTGATGATGCGCACAGCAGTACCGGATGAGCAAAAAACCGAACGTTGCCGTTTTTTCCCGAACCGCAGCGGATTTAAAGGGAACCTCGGTAGGACAGCCCCTCCTGAAATACCGGGTGAATATTAAAAACCAAATCGAAGGAATAGAGAGGCGGATATTCCTAAATATTAAAACTTCCGGTAATAAAATAAATAACCGGGATCTACTAAAAATTATAACAATGAAAAGATTAACTCTAATTGCAGCTGCTGCATTATCCCTTACTGCTTGTCAGAACGACCATTTAGCAGATTCTTCAACTCCTTTCGAAATGAAACCTACTTCTGCTGAATACCTTACAGCTTCTTCACTTCCCGTAACTACTGTAAGCGGAGCAATTACTTCTAGCACCACTTGGAGCGGAGTAGTAGAGCTTGATGGTACAGTAACAGTTAAAAACGGAGCAACACTTACAATACAGCCGGGTACATTCATCAAAGCTAAACCAAATGCATCAGGAGAAGGTTCAGGAATTTTGGTGATTACAAAATCAGCTAAGATCAATGCTGTAGGTACAGAGGCTCAGCCTATTGTCTTTACAAGTTATAGATTGTTGGACGGAGAAGAAACTACAACGGCTACTCCAGGAGATTTCGGAGGAGTGATCCTATTGGGAGATGCTCCTACCAATGTTCCTTTTACAACAACTATTGAGGGGCTAAGTGGTGATGACTATTACTTTGGAGGAACCAATCCGGCTCACAGCGCAGGAACAATGAAATACGTTCGTATTGAATTTGCAGGGTACGATTTCGTAGGAGCTAACTCTGGAAACGAAGTAAATGCATTATCATTAGGAGGTGTTGGAAACGGAACTACTTTAGATCATATTCAGGTTTCTTATGGTCAGGATGATTCTTTCGAATTCTTCGGAGGAACTGTAAATGCTTCCAACTTGGTATCTTTTGCTGCTGAAGATGATAACTTCGATTTTGATAACGGATATACAGGAACAATCACATGTGCATTATCTTTAGCAGATTACAAATCAGCACATACTGTAAGTGGAGGTTCTCCAGACTCTAACGGTATCGAGTTGGATAACAACGCCGGAGGTACTGCTACATCATTGATTACAAATCCTGTGATCAATAACCTTACAATCATTGGTGCAAGAAACGGAGTAGCAGGGCAAGGACTTGCTTACGAAAATGGTATCCATATCAGAAGAAATGGAAAATTAACATTAAATAATGCTGTAGTTACAGGATATCCTGTAGGGATCAAAGTAGAAGGAACAGGTTCTGAGCTTTCTTCAGCTTCTAACCTAAGCTCAATCCTTGTACACGGATTCGGAACTTCTGTTACAGGAACAGGAACTGCCGGAATTCCTGCTGCAAACCTATTAACGGGATCTCTTGCTTCACTATGGGGAATGAGCCAGCCATTCTTCAACGAAGGACCATGGAACGTTTCTCCTAGAAACTGTGGAAACTTCCAGGGTATTTGGACAAAATATGACTTTTCAGTTCAGGAATAAGACTTAAAAAGCAGGGAAGACATTTTTGTCTTTCCCTGCTTTTATTCTTCAAAAAAATCTTAATAACAAGTATTATGAAAAAATTAATTTTACTATCTATTGTATTGGTTTCACAGGCTGCTGCCGCACAGTTTCAGATATGGAGCAATTCCTTTGAAACAGCTGATGATCTTCAGGGATGGACGATTCATGATTTAAATAATAACGGGAACAAATGGGTTCAGGGAAAAAACATTTATCATAACGGAACATCAATGGTATTGGGAACTTCAGGATCACTTCGTTATTCTATAAGTTTAGTCCCATCCGGTACTGCGGCCAGTTTCGCTACAGAAAATGACTGGATCATTTCGCCTGAGATTGATTTATCCTCAGCTGGAGGAAGTATTATGTTGGCTGCTTTCGTAGCAAGACAGAGAGCAAGTCAGGCTTCAGTTGCAAGAGATCTTTATATCTACGTAAGTACTCCACAAAAGCCGGTTCCGACCTTGTCAGATTTCCAGTCACTTGCAGTAGATGCCAATGGGAACGATCTTCCTAATCCGTATAAAATACAGGGAGGATACACCAATAATCCATTTCCGTCGGATGTTACCCAGTTTGTAGAAAGTATTGTAGATCTGTCTGCTTTTGCAGGAAAGAAAATTTATATCGGTATATGGTCAAACAGAAAAGCATTAGGGAACAATATTCAGAATATTAATATAGATGAGATGGCTATTTATGCTACATTATCTCTGAACACAAAGGATGTAAAAAAGAAAGAAAATCTTACTAAAATAGTAGAAAACCCGGTAAAAGAAAGTTTACAGTTACAACTTAATCCGGCATTGAAAGAAAATAAAACAATGATCAATATCTATAATAGAGTAGGTCAGAAAGTTATTACCACTCAGTATTCCAAATCTATGAATGTAGCAGCTTTATCTACAGGAGTATATATCGTGGAGGTTACTGACGGAAAGATCACAGAAAGGTTAAATTTTATTAAGAAATAACCATTCTTGACTTTAAAAATGATTTTTAGAAACACCAGAAATTTTAAATATACAATACTGGATAAAAACTTTGGGAAAAGATTTATCCAGAACATATCCAACTAGTTTTTTTATAATTATATATTGCCCTGCTATAGGGTGGGGCAATATTTTTAAGTTTTAAAATAATATAAAAGATGAATAAGATCTTTGCAGTACTATTATTATTTACCATACTGTTTTCCTGTACAGACAACACTGTAATGGAGCCGTATGATACAATACAAAAACCCGGAGATATAACCATCAACGGATATTCCAAGCCTGATATCATTCAGCTGAGATTTAATGGAACTCCCGTATCCATTAACGGAAATACATCATATACCAATAAAATAGAGACCAACATTCAGTTTGCACAGGATCATGGAGAAACCAACAAACTGGCAATATATAATAATGAAACAGGAAAAGAGATTGCACAATACAATATCACCTATGATAATATAGATGATTATAAAAAGTTATATTTCTTTAATTTACCAGGCATCTTTCTGCAAACTTATATCGTAAAACCTCAGGTAAACCTTGGAAAAGTTGGCTTCGAATTTATTTTTCCAAATCTGGGAGAATTTTCAGGATCGTCCCTTAAAAATGTAAAAGGGGTTTTAAAAAGAGAAAATGGAGTAGTATTGGCAGAATTTGACACTATTGGAAAAGATAATTTCACAGCAGTGAAAGTCTATAGTTTTTTCAGCTCCACAGCTCCCGTATATCTTGAATTATATAAGCCCGGGACTACAGAACCCTACATCGGATCCGGAATTATTAAGGTTAAAATAAAACAACATATGGGAGCCAATATGATCGTTCTTCAGGAAAAACTGGAAAATGGATCATGGGTGGTAAAAGGGGACATTGATGTAGCAGAATATTTGTAATCAGCGATGAGAAATTTTTTAAAACTTCAATGCATAGCCATCGTAGCCATTTTAATATCCTGTACAAACAGTGATGAAAATATTCCTGTTTTTCCTGAGGGAAGTACAGAATCCGTCAATGTCTGGGTACAAGACAGTATGAAGCGCTACTATTATTGGGCAGAACAGATGCCTGCCAAACCTGATTATCATCTTCCGGTAAAAGATTTTTTTAAAAGTCTGCTGTCTTCTCAGGATCGGTTTTCATTTATTGTAAATACCGAAGATTCTTCCAGCTATCCACGCTCCATTAGAAATATGTATGGTTTCGATTATACTGTTCTTCAGCAGGGAAATGGGGAGGTAGTTACAGTCATTAAGTTGGTTCTTAAAAACTCTCCCGCATTCAATGCCGGATTGGAAAGAGGAATGATTATCACCAAAATCAATGGGAAAACCGTGACAGCAGCCAATGCAGAAACCATGACCGCTACCATGAAAGATTTCACGGTGCTGGATCTTACTCTGAGAGACTGGAAAAATGGCACCATTACGGATGAAAAGGAGGTTAAAGTGTATTATGGCTTATCTCTTGAACAACCTGTATTATCTAGAATATTCGAAAAAAACGGTAAAAAAGTAGGCTATCTTTATGTCTATGATTTTCCGGATGGTATGACTTCCGTGTTCAATCAAAAATTTGCAGAATTTAAAGCTGTTGGTGTACAGGAACTGATTCTGGATCTTCGGTACAACTATGGAGGATCTGTATCTGCTGCTGCTGCACTTTGCTCACTCATTCCCGCGGGGATTTCCGCAGATTCACCATTCATACTATTTAAAGGAAATAAAAATGGCGGTCAGGTAAAAAGAACATTTGCCCAGCAGATTGCCTATGATCCAAAAGCTCTTGATTTTAATACTTTGCGAGCCAATGCTTTGGGACTAAGTAAAGTCTATATTCTGACTTCAAACAGTACAGCATCAGCCGCAGAAATAGTGATTAATAACTTAAAGCCTTACTTGCAGGTTATTCAAATCGGGAATACAACTTTAGGAAAAGATATGGCAGGATTTACGGTAGAAGATAAACGGAAGCCAAAGCAGATTTCATGGCAGATTCATCCGGTAATTTATAAAGTATACAATGCCGATGGATCCGGAGAATATAGCAATGGGATTTCCCCACAGATCATGGTGAATGAATATGCTGAGTTACCATTGTTACCCCTAGGTGATCCTGATGAAACTCTCATCTCATCTGTTCTTAACGGCACGTATCTAAGATCAGCAGGTCGTAATGGATTACAAAAAGACGTGAAGATTTTGTACCAGAGTGACTTGAATTTTATCCAGGGGCAGAAGTAGCCATTCATTTTAAGTTTCTTTAAAAATAAAACAATGCAAGGAATAGAACCCAAACTTCACACAAGCCTGATGGGCCGTATGGAATGCTTTCGCACCTTATTACAGGAAGCTATAGATCATTCTGAATCTCAGTCTTCTGATATTCTGGGAAAGATTTCGGAACTGGACGAATTGTATGATGATTATTTGCTCAACAAAAAGAATTTGGAGAATAGTATAAAAAATTATCGTGAATATCACAATGACTTAAGGCGTAAGCTCACTGTAAGGCTTCGGGAACTAAGGAAAAAAGCAAAGGAGAAATAACCCGAAAAGGCTGATTTTAAAAACGAAATTCATACTTTTATAACATCAAGTTGAAAGATGAAGAATTTATGAATTTTAATGAGACTGAACTTTCCGGTTACTTACACTTATTTTGGCAGTTATCCTGGCCTCAATGGATCATGTTCAGTTTGGTCATTAATATTTTTCTGTACCTGTTTTCAATAGGATTATATTTTTTCATTGATAAAACCTGTCGCAAAAGTAAACTGCAGAAACAGGATCATCCTGTTACAAAGGCAGATTTTTATCTTAGTTTGCTTACCGTTTTTTGTAACAGTCTTGTGATGCTGATAGGTATTTTTTTATGGAAAAATGGCTGGATAAAGGTTGAAAATACCCTTTCATCGGGTATCGTTGTTTTGCAAGTAATGGCATTGCTTCTTTTGATGGATCTTCTGATGTATTTCTTTCATTATGCTGCCCATTTACCTTTTGTATATAAGCTTTTGCATGGAAAGCACCATGAGCATGTAAGCACCAATTATCTGAGCCTTTTTGTTCTTCACCCCTTTGAAACGATAGGCTTTGGAATGATGATGCTGATTTTACAGATGGTATATGACTTTTCTGTTGCTTCAATTTCCATTTATCTGCTTATCAATCTCATTTGGGGAACCATAGGACATCTGAACCGGGAGTTTTTTCCTGCCAGTTTTGACAAATTCTTTGTAGGAACGACCAGATTTCATAATCAGCATCATTTGGAGGAAACTAAAAATTTTGGGTTTTATACCTCTATCTGGGATAGGTTGTTCAGGACTTATAAGTAATCATTTTTTGAGGGAAGTTCTGTTAAGTAGAATAAAAAAATAAGCCATTAAGATTTTGAGAAATTTTTCATCTTAATGACTTACATTATATACAATATTTAAAACTTATTTTGTTGATTTTTTTATTGCAGATTTAATTCTTTCCTCAATCATTCTCCAGTCATACATATGGAAGACTCTGCCATTACTCATGGCAACAAAAACACCCTTAGGGAATTTTGGTCCTAAATTGACATTCGTTACCTCAGAACCATCACTTTCAAGAGTAGAAACAGGAATTTCTGCAATGCGTCCCTTTGACGGATCTTCTCTTAAATACACATTAAATGTATCATTCTGCTGATTGGAAACTAAAATGTATCCTTTCCCTTTTGAAGTAGGGTAGATTGAGATTCCTTCCACATCAGAGGTGAAATCACCTTGCCCGAAAACCAGAAGCTCTTCATTTCCTTTTGCCGGATCTGCATCATATTGATGAATTCCAAACTGCTCATCAGAGTAATAAATATATCCCGCTTCATCATCTACAGCAATGCTTTCAATCTCTTTCAGACCACTATATTTTCCAAACTTACGAACCACTTCTCCTGTGATGGCTCCATTTTTTTCGGAAAGCTTATATTGCCAGAGATAGCCCTCCTTAGGGCCGGATTTTCTTCCTACAATGGCGAAAATATCTCCTGTTTTCGAATTTTTATACATAGAAATTCCCATCGGACCACGTTCTGTTTCTCCATCAAATACAGAAAACTCACCAACCTCTTTCAGTTCAGGAAGAGAATAAAGCTTTACCTTGTTTGTTTCACGCTCTGTAACGGCAGCGATATCGGTCTTTTTCCCATTTAAAGTAAAACCATACTCAATGTCAACATTATTAGGACGCTTTAGTCCCAAAACCTTGTGAGTGATCTTACCATTAAGGTCAAAGGCGTACAATCCGCCATCCGTATCCTTATCTGTTCCAATGATGATACTTTTGGAAGCATTTTCAGGATTAATCCATATTGCAGGATCATCGGTATCATGAACTACAGTTTCCGTAATAACCGTTGGTTTTAGTTTTTCTCCTAATTGATTCTGCCCCTTACAACCTACCACAAAAGGAAAAACTGAAAGTGCTGCTATGTAATATATTATCTTTTTCATGTTGTTAAAAATCAAATTTCACCCCCAAAGTAAATCTTGGCCTGTAATATTCTGCCTGTGCCGTTCTGCTCTGGATTCCCTGGTAGTATCTTAACGGTTGATTGGTCAGATTATTGGCTTCCGCAAAAATTCTCAACTGGCTTGTAATTTTATAAGACGCATTGGCATCAAGGAAAAATTGCTTGTCATAATAACGATCGTCAAAAGATTTTCCACCCAATTCATCAATATAATGAGAAGCATAATTCATAGAAACCCTTGCAGAAAAACGCTTGTTCTCCCATGAAAGCGAACCGTTGAACATATGAGGTGCCGCTCCCGGAAGGCCAACATCCATTCTTTCAATACCATCTTCGTTGGTTATTCCTTTAGCTTTTGATTGGGTATAAGTATAGTTGACATATACTCCCATGCCTTTCCAGAATGCTCCCGGAATAAAATCCAATTGTCTTTGTAAAGCCACTTCAAAACCATAAATATCTACATTATCACCATTACGCTGCTGGGTAAATTTCCAGTTGCTTTCTCCAGCCGGAATAGGATTAGATTGTCCTGCAAACGCATTAGAAAAATCGTTTGTCGTGTAATTTCTTCTGGAATAAGTATAAATAAAGTCGTTCAGGTTTTTATAAAAAATTCCTCCGGAAAGAATCCCCACAGACTTAAAGTACTTTTCTGCCATAAAGTCGAAGTTATAGGCATATGTTGCCTTTAAATTCGGGTTTCCTGCTGAAATAACTTCATCTTCTGAAATTACATTCAGGTAAGGAACCAACGAGTAGTAATTTGGGCGGGCAATGGCTGTTGTAAATGCTGCACGAAGGACAAGATCCTGCATTGGAACATACTTAAATGATAAGTTGGGAAGTACGTTGGTATAAGTGTTTGTATTGTTGATTTTTCCAACCAGATTGCTTTCATTCATCACATAATTTCCGGTGTAATCAATCTTTGTAGTTTCAACACGGGCCCCTACAATCATGGAAAGCTTATCATTGAAATCCTGATCCCAACGGATATAACCTGCATAAATCTGCTCTTTTGCACTGTAGTTATTGGAAAGGAATTTTGATGGTTTCAGCTTACCATTGAATTGTCCTGAATTAAACAAATTCAATCCTCCCAAATAAGCGGGATCAACGAATGCTCCGGGAACATAATTTCCCGGTTGGAAGTTTTTCCCATCAAGATATACAGTAGGTACAGAAAGAAGACTACCCATATTACTGGTGGGTTCAAAGGCATAAAAATCATTATCTCTTTCCTTTTCCTTTAAACGCATACGGAAACCGGTACGAAGTCTTCCTTTTTGATCTTCAATTACAGAAAAAGGAAATCGTACATTCACTTTGGCACCAAACTCCTTTTCCTGTGTAAAGCTATTGGCATCCGAAAGATCACTTAATTTATAGCTTCCTAAGTTATCTGCTGCCAGAAGATTGAACATAGGTTTTCTCGGGTCACTAAGGTCCGGTGAGAAATTCATCTTGCTGTTTTCAAACTCTATATAACGCTGATGAGGTTTATCTTCGCTGGCTGTAGCGTAGTTCATAGACCAGTCAAGATCTACTTTTGTTCCCAGCAAGTGTTCTCCTCGTAAAGCATAGTTCTGAACTTTTTGCTTTTCAAGACGGGTATTGTCATTGTCTGAATCTCCACCCTTATTTTGTCTTGTGATACTGCCTTTCCAGCCTGTAATCTCGGATTCATCAGTATTATAAACCGGTTTTATTTTATAGCCTAACGCAAACCTGTTTTCCTTATCGTTTCTGAAATTGTACATGGCAGAAGCATAGATCTTATTTTTTGAATTGAACTCATAATCCATATTAAGATCAAAACTATGCCTGATACGATGTTCATTGTAATGACGAACGCCCATTTTGCTTACATAAACAGTTTGTGCCACATCATTGGCCTGACTCCATACTGGTTCTATATTGTCTGAACCAAAATTATTATTGTTATAAGAAAAGCTAAATACAGCTCCCAATTTTTTGTCTAAAAAACGGTTTCCATATACAAATCCGGCCGTATAATTTCCTTTTTCACGAATCGGATTATACCCTCCCGCCAATGTTGCAGAAATTCTCTGCCCGTTAGGAGAGGCTCTTGTGATAAGGTTTACAGAACCACCAATGGCATCAGCATCCATATCAGGAGTCAACGTTTTGTTCACTTCAATGGTAGAGATCATATCCGAGGGAATCAGGTCCATCTGAACATTACGGTTATCGCCCTCGGCAGACGGAATTCTGTCACCATTCAGGGTTACCGAGTTTAGGTTGGGCGCAAGACCTCTGATAATAAGGTTTCTGGCTTCTCCCTGATCATTTTGTATGGTAATTCCCGGAACACGTTTCAGGGCATCTCCAATATTGGCATCAGGAAAACGTCCGATTTGGTCGGAAGAGATCACATTGGTAATATTGGCATTATTTTTCTGCTTGTTCAGGGCTCTTGCTTGATTCTTTAAAGTAGCTCCTGAAACTACAATTTCAGCAATGTTTGTTTCCTTTTTATCGAAAACGATGTTTTGTCGGGTATTTTTTTCAGATTCTACAATTACATGATATTCATGCACTCCATAGCCTAGATAATCCACTTTCATGGTATAACTGCCGGGAGGAACATTCAGGAAAACAAAATTTCCATGCTCATCAGAGGTTGTATAAATATTTCCCGGACTTAAGGAGATTTTGGCTCCCGGCAGGGCAATTTTAGTATCGTCATTGATGTTTCCGGAAAGAGTACCGGTTTGTGCATAGAAAAAAATAGAAGCACAAAACAAAACGGATGTAAAAATTTTCTTCACTTTCTTTTGATTAGATTAAAATCACAACAAAATTAAACGACTGTTTGGGAAGTGACCTGAAATAAAAATTAACATTGTTTTAAGATTTGTTAATATGGACAAAAATGTAGAGTGTAAACGCTAGGCTTCTATCAATATTTATTTTCTATCAATAGAAAAGAGCTTTAGTGAAAACTTGAAATTAAGTTCTATTCCGACATATGGTTTTAAATTATTTTTCTCAATTTGCATAAAGAAAACAACCCAAATCAAAATTTATCAACAAGATGAGTAGATTCCCAGAGATTTTATCAGATGAAAAATTTAATGAGAGGCATATAGATTTTAGGAATGCACTGTATGATCTTTCTTCCAAGGATCTTGTTCCTGACAATTTTGAAAGTTTGATCCGGATTTATACTACTACCAAACAGATTGATTATCGGAATAGAATTCTGAAACTCCTTTATGATCAGACTCATCCTAAACTTCACTCATTTTTTGAGATGGCTTATAAAAAAGAGAGGTATCTGGATATGAAAATCTATGCCTTGCGAGGATTATCTCTTTTCTCAGAGGAAAAAGATATTGAAAAGCTTGTGAATAAGCTTAAGGGAACATTGGCAAAGCGTGAGCAAACAACACCCTATAATTATCAGGAATATGAATTACTGAGAGGAAAAAATGCATTGCCATTTCTTGTTGAAAAATATAAATATACTTCTTTTAAGGACCTATTGGAACAAGTGAATGAACAATATGAAAGAATGCCAGAAGCTTTTAAAGGACACTTTACAACTGATGAAAATGGTGACACTGTTCAATTAAAAACGCCTGCTGAAAGTTCAAAGATGATGAGAGATTTTTTTGATCAAAATAAAATATAAAAAATATAAGATCATTCTGAGAAGAGAAAGACTTTTTAAAACTATCCTATACCAGATATCTGTTTCTTAGATTCAATTGTAATAATAAAAAACCGCATTGAAATAATTCCAATGCGGGTCTTGATGATTAGTCAGTTTTTATGAAGTGCAAATTTAATCGTTATCTACTCTGGTCCATTTTCCGTTTTCTACTCCTTCGTAAAAATGATCGTTATGGTAAATGATAGCTCCCTGTATATGAGGTTTGTTTGTTGGAAGCGTTAATGTTTCAGGGATAGCATTTGTATTACGGATCAGAAACACATCATTTCCTTCCTTTACTACAATTCCTGTTCCTGAAATAATTCTTGTTACGCCCGCATCCGTTGGCGGATTTGATACATTAGACGGATTTAATTCTGATAAGCGTCTTGCTCCCATAGCGGAAGTACAACCTCTGAGAACATTATCCATCAACATCATAACACCCGGAGTAGGGCAGTCAGGATTGATATTTACAATAATATCTTTATTAATAGCAGTAGAACAGGCTTCTCCGGCAGCAAAACGGATGCTTTTAAGACGATATACAAATGTTCCTGTCTGGGCTTTAGAATGAAGAATAATTGCTTCACCATTAGATGCAGACGTAATTTCTTGATCAGAGCCTCCATTAATGCTATAAGTAAAGATATACGCTTGGGCAAGAGATCCTTTAAACTTTACCTGTACATCTCCGGAAAGCTGCTTCACAGCACTTGTGGCTGAAGAAGTACTACTGTCTGCTGGCAATGCAATAGAAGAGATGGTAAAATCCTCTGTAATATTACATCCATCCTGGCTATAAGTGACATTTACCCTGTAGCTTCCTGGCTGTGTAAATGTTACCAATGGACTTGTGCTCATCACTCCTGAGTTGGGAGTATTAAGTTTCGTCCAGGTATAAGTTGCATTAGGATCCGTTCCATATAAGGCTGATGCGTCATAGGTTTTTGGAAATTCAGATTCACAAATGCTTTTGTTTCCTCCGAAGCCTGCTGCCTGTACATTGGTAGGAATAATGGTAAGGTTGACTGTGTTTCCTAAATCCTGACTGTTTCCATAAGCGCTCACAGAGCGGGAGAAGTTCATATCTCGTATGGAAGCATAAAACATGGTATATGCTGCTGCTGGATCCAGATTGATTGTATTCTGACCAGCTGTTGACTTGATTACAGAGATTCTGTTACAAGGAGTTCCTGTCATGAACAGATTTTCAGTTACGGTCTGACTGTTTTCTATCTGATAAGATCCGGGATTGAAGTATAACGTTTTATACTTACCTGCGGAGGTCAGCGTACTTACAGAATTGACGGCAGAACTACCCAGAAAAGTCATTTTATTGAAATTCCAGATTTTTGATCCCGTATTTACTGCTCCGTCTTTCCAGATCGTAAGATCACCAAAGCTGGCTGCATCAGGAGTATTGATGGTGAAATATCCTGTATCGGCTTTAGTGGCAGATGCATTTAAAGTGATTGGATTATTCCCTGAGCTAATATAAAAATAAGGGCTATAGAAGCTATAATAAGGAATGGCTGCTACGTAATAGTTGGGAGTATCAATACTGTTTGTTCTTGTTCCCGTAATAACAGACTGTCCAAGATCTACTACCGGGTTATTATTGATTGTTTGATTCCAGCTGAAATTAACCAGTTTCATGGGCTGGTCATTTGTTTTAAATCCTGCTGCGTTATTAAAGTTAATATCTCCCTGGTATGGACTTTTCAATTCAAAATAGTCTTGAGAATTAATATTTAGATGAATATATGCTCCTTTTGTATCAATATATCGCGTTCTTCCCGTGGATGTTCCCTGTGCCATGATAATATTACGGGTTAACCCATACGTTGACATAGGAACTACGATTTTTAGGTCATTTTGTAGGGTAAGGTTTCCATACACATTCAGATAATAAGGATTACTGCTACTTATACCAAAGTCAAGTACTGGCTGATTAGGCACATTATTAAAAGTGATATTATTGGCTTTCGACAAGTTATTTCCTCTGATAATAATCTTGTTTGAAGTTGCTGTAAACCCTGAATTTTGATCAAAAAATACATTATCAATAGCTGTAGGAATATCACAACCTGAAACAGGTATACCTCCTGAGCTTAACGACCAATGTTGAGGGTCTTGCCACAATCCTTGCCCGCCAATCCAGTAAAGGTTTCTTGGAGTGGTGGGAATTGCATCCTGAAAATTAATACCTGTATTTCCTCCAAGATCCGTACTTCCGGTAGCAGTATAAGTTTGTCCCGCAGAAGAGGAGATGGCTTTAAACTGTATCTTATCTATTACATAATTGGATGGATTGGTGCTGTAATTAGGAAAGATCAAGGTTCTCAATTGTGCATTGGATGAAGCAAAAGTAAGTCTGTCTAAACAGTCTCCGAGCATCTTTAGTGACTGGTTAACCTGTAAATTTCCATCTAAGGCAACAAAATTATTTTTTTCAATGGTTAGATTATTCACAGCCATAGGGGTTTTAAGAATGATGGATGGATTAACCTTATCAATTCTTGAATGGGTTGCTGAGTGAATAATAAAGTTATTGATAATCCCACCAGGGAAGCTAAAAGAGATAGTATAATCTGTATTGGTAGAGGAATTGGTATATTCTATCTTTTCAAAATAATGGTTTAAATTATTGAATGTAATATCAGCATCAGAGCCCCCAAAGTTTCTTATTAACTTGATAACGCTATTGGCTGTGTTTACCACGGGTTGTTTGGTATTGATGATAAAGCTGGAATTAACAGTAAGATCTGCATTGTCCATCAATAGCTGAGAACCATTGATGTTGACAACGTTAATGTTCATAACAGTACCGCTTATATCCAAAATGTTTCCGGCAATACTGGTTTGTCCAATACTAGCATTACCGGTAAGATCATATTGTGAAGTTCCCCTGTTGATTTTCCATTGTGCATCTCCTGCAAAATTAAGGGCTGAAGTTGCTCCATTAGGAGTCACATTTTTTAAGGTACCTGTAGGTTTATTAATATTCACAAATGTAAAACCACTGAAGTAGCCGGCATCATAATATCCTGCATGTAAGACTGCATTTCCGTTGACATTTATTTTATAATAGTTGCTATTTCCTGAAAAATGAGATTTTGAAGCAGGGGCTAATCCGGTGAATGTAATATCGTTAATAGAAACATCATTAGAAAGCTGTATACTGGTGATACCCGTTGTAGAAAACCCGGAATACTGATCAAAGAAAACATTATCATTAATGGTAGGAAGACCACAGTTGGCTGTTGTTCTTGTGCTTGTAGGATCCAGAGACCAATGGTTGAGATCGTTCCATGTGCCGTAGCCTCCTTTCCAGTAAAAGTTTTTAGGAGTAGTAGCCATGAAATTGATCCCTGAATTACTTCCGCTGTCTATGGAATTGCTGGCGTTAATAGGCTTTGCTCCTGCAACCGGATTAATATAGCTGGCATTAATCCCTGAAAAATTCATTCTGTTCAATTCAACAAACCCATTACCATTAATGCTGTTTCCCAGAACAAGATTATTTCCGCCCTGACCTGTAAAATTAAGAACCATATCACAGTCTGCACGATTATATATCCAACTGTCTGTTATGGTAAATTTGGTAGTATTATCAAACATATTAATATGAGAAGAACCATTGATGGTAACATTTTTTGCTTTATTGTTTCCATAAAATCTTAGATCTCCTCCATTAGCCTGAAAAATATCAGTATTCATATGCTGTATATCTCCGATACCGGTTCCTTCCTTATAAACTTTTCCGAAAAAATTATTCGTGTTTCCTGAAGTATAATATCGACCGTTATAGTTTTGTATATATACAGCTGTATTAGGTGCTGTGATGGTTTGTTTGGCTAAAACATTTAAAATATTCTGACGCAGCAGGGCATTGTCTATATTGACACTATTACCACCTAACCATAATTCTCCGGCTTTTATTTTTCTTCCGTCCGCATAAAGATTACTTGTCAGGGCATTGTTGTCAAAATTAAAGACACCTCCAACTTCCAGATCATAAGGAGTACCAGAACCAGATGGCAGGAGATAGAAATTATCATTCCCAAAGATGCTCAGCTGATTTATTTTTTGGCCTTCAAAGTTCATGTAACGACTTACAACAGGATCTCCTGAATTGTTTTTAAGCAAGGTCATTGTTACCGGAGCAGTCATATCCTTTTGAAGATAAATACTGCCATACAAGTTCATCGTAACATTCAAAACAGGATTAGCCGGAGCATTATTCCAGGTCATGTTCCGTATGGAGGCAATAGCTCCATTATTACTGATATTGTTATTTCCTGCCGTAAACCCTGAGTTTTCATTGAAGATCACATCATCATACATGATAGGAATACAATTGGCTGATGGCCCTCCCGATGTGAAAGACCAATGTGCCGGATCACTCCAGCTACCGCCGCCACCTATCCAGTAATAGGTTTTTGCCATAATTCCGGGATATGTAATGTTTCCCGTATTATTTCCACCGTTTATTCCTGCCGTTATAGAAGCTCCCCCCGTAAGTTTTGTAGTAGTTAAATTGTAACCATTGAAAGAAGCCGTTCCATTTCCGTTGATAGAGCCGGGGAGAATAAGATTTACAGGCAATGAAATATCTAAAGCTCCAAACTTTGGAATAATTCCGTTACATGGAGTAAGGGCAGTAAGGGTTTGATTAACCTGAAAGTAGGTAGGAAGAGTACCTATGGGCTGTCGAAAATTATATTGTCCGCCATTCAGGGTAAGATTATTGATATCGAATTGTGACGTACGAAAGATATTATTTCCCTTGCCAAGAGTCATGTTTTTAACTTCAAATCGGGAGCCTGTCATTTCAACACTTCCATCACCAATCACAATATCATTAGCCTTCAGTAAAGTAGCGTTTAATATAGAAGAATATAAATTGAATTTATTAATGTTGATTTGATTTCCGGTAAAAGTGCCTCCCGAAGTTCCCACACCTGCTACTTCATCAACAGTCAATAGATTTCCACCCGATATTTGTGAATACCCTGAAGAATTCAGGAGTATTTTTTTGATATCCTGAGTTGTCTGTATAATCAGTGCGGGGAAAGTAAGGGTAGCCTGTGTAAGATTAGCAGACGAATTGAACGTCAAATTGCCGCCGGTAGAGGTTATTGTGGAAGATCTAAAATTGGATGCTGCCGTAGAGCTGTGGGTAAGCATCAAAGAATTTATATTTTTATGATCCGTATCCAGAAAGGCACTATCACTGATGTTGAATAGAAAAAATCCATTGCTGTTAAAATTTTTCACAAGCTTGAAAGTTCCGTTTCCTTTAAGATTAAAAGAAGACTGATATCCTCCATTAATATATGCCGGATCAATCATATTATCAGGAACATCAATGAGGTTTGGTGTCGGATTAGAACTGTCCGAAAACAAATTCATAGTCAGGTTATAATAAGCACCGGCATTGGACTTCCATTTCAAATTTCCGTACACATTAAAGACACTTCCTGGCGGGAAACTAAGTTTTGTGATAAATGAATCATCTATGATAAAATCCTTGCAGGTAGCTGTTGATGGGATATTTAGCATACCTCCGTTGGAAGTAAAGCCGCTTCCTGACGTGATATAAACATTATCGTAACGGGAAGGGATAATGGTAGCAGCCTGCCCTGATGATGAGCCTATACGCCAATGATTAAGGTCTGTCCAATTACCGGGGCCGCCCACCCAGTAATAGTTATTCTGTGCCAAAATACTCTGGCTTATCAGAAAGAGCAGTATGAAATATAATTTAAGTTTCATGTTCTTTGAATTACAAGATTAATAATGAGCTGAGATAAAAATCTCAACCCCTGATTGCAATGAATAGATCAAAAATTGATTTGTAAATGGCTATTTTGACTTTTTCAGCTGCTGTACTGCTTTCTGTAATTCATCGATTTTTTTGTCCTGTTCCTGAACGGTTTGCAACAATAAAGGGATCAGTTCATTATAATTTACGGATTTATATCCATCATTATCGGTACTTACGATATTGGGAAGAATTTTTTCCACTTCCTGAGCAACGAGGCCATATTGTAGCTGTGTATTTCCTCCTTTCTTCTTTCCTGTTTCGTTCCAGAAGTACGAAACGGGCCTTAATTTATTTACGATTTCTCCAGAAGATGTAATTTCTGTGATGTTTTGCTTCAGCCTTTCATCAGAATTATAGTCTATAGCACTGGCTTTCACGGTTCCCGCTACGTCCAGTTTAGCAGATGCTGACGGAGCTGTTCCAATCCCGACGCTTCCTGTTCCTGAAAAAACAAGGTTTTTACCATTAAGATCCACATTTCTTGATGCCAAAGGTGTTGTGATAGAGCCATCTGCGGTATAGATATTAGAATTTACACCCATACTTTCCCAATTGGTACCATTCCAGAAATAATAACCGGGTTGGGTAATTTTTGAAACTTTTGCAGTAGGAGAAACAGGAGAGGCGGTTGCATAGATCATCAAAGATTCTGTTCCGGGCTGGATGCTTGCTGTCATTGTTTGGATCTGATCGCCCGTAAGACGAGGGATCATCAGACCTTCTGCCTGTGAAGTCCCGTCCGTTTTGGCATTAATATCCAACGTAGCTTTCGGGTTAGGGGTATTTATTCCTATTTTGCCACCAGCCTGAGAATAGAGCAGCGAAGTGATGGTAGTGCTTCCGATTAGGCATAGCCTGAACACCGCAGAATGAGTCTTCTGCAAGAAAGTAGAGTTTTGCATAGTTTTTTAATAGCTTTTTACTTGAGTATGTTTAATTTTTCCTTAGTGTGAAGAGTTGAGTATATTTTTTATAACAATCTTAGATGTTTCGATTAATTCATTGGATCTATAAAGCTGGCTGGTCAGTATTGAACTTTCAAAAAGGAGATAGATATGAGATGCCGTATGTTCATCCTTAATCTCTTCATTGAAGAACTCCCGCAGTTTATTTTTATGATAACGGAGAACATGGTGAATTTCCTCCTGGTCAGCAGGTATTTCAGAGAGAAGATTCAGAAAGCTGCAGCCTCGGAAGTCTTCCTTTTCATTCATATAAATAAGAAAATCAAATGATTTCAGTATTTTCTCCTCGAGGGTTTTTGCTTCCGATATAAATTTTTCCAATTCAGAAACCCAGTAATCATATCTTTTGTTGAGAAACTCAATACACAAATCGTCCTTTGACTTGAAATGCTGGTAAAAGCTTGCCTTTGATACCTTGGCTTCTTCAATAATCTGATTGATACCAGTACGGTTATAGCCTTGTCTGTGAAACAGAAGCATTGAAGTACTTAATATTCTTTCGCGAGGTCGAGACATGAATTATTGTTTTTCACAAATGTAAATAAAAAATGAACAGACTGGTGTGTTTGTTAAAAAAATCTTAAAATAATGTTTGAATATGGTCTTTTTGTTGATTTTATTTTATTGTAAATCAATTATTTGTGTGTATTTTTCAATTTTTAATTCAATGTGAAAAAAGTTATTCTTGGCATTGTATTTTTAGAGTGAATTTTTCATCTAAACACCCTTGAAATAGCATGATTTCTTAGACGAATCCTCTTGCATAGTAGACCTGTATAATAAAGAATAGTAAGGTGAAAATCCATACCACATAAGGATGATAACGGAAATTTTCGTGTAGAATATGGTGTAAAGCTTTGAACAATTTTATCAGCCCGATTACTCCTATCACAACAAATACAACAAAAACAATAAAAAAGACATAATCTCTGGATTCATAGGCTCCTGAGTCTGCCAATTTTAAAAGATGGTCCAAATAAGACTCTACATTTACCGTTTGCCCAAGGAACATTGCAGAAAGAATCAGTATGAAAAATGGAGTAGAGGTGTAAACAGTAGTATAGATAAATGAAAAAAGAAGTGTACGAAAGGTGACTGTGTTCACTTTTTCCTTTTTATACCATAATAATATTACACTGAAGATTACTGCTGTAAAGTTATTCATCAGGAATATAAACAAGGCTTTTTCTACCATGCTTAGCCCCTTTATATTGGAAATAAAGGTGTGCTCTCCACTGTAATCCATGAGAAGTACAGAAATAATTACAGAAGTGTAGACTGAAAGCTTAATGGGCGACAAATAATTGCGAAAACGCTCAGTTTCTTCCTTTTCCATTTCATGTACGGACAGATCATAACATCTACGGGTATCCTGAAATAACTTGAAAATAGTTACCGGTACCAGCAATATTTCAATAATAATCTGAAGACACAGCTTCTCAAAGCTGTCAATCAATTTTTCGAACATACATCAGGTATTAAGGGAACGGGTTCACTATGCAATTTAATTAAATTTTGATTGCGATGTATAAAAATAAACTGAATGAAAAAAGAGCAGATAACCATTGATTGTCATTGATTTTCATCAACTATGTTGTTGGTCTTTTTCTGTTTTCTTTACATGAAATTGATCGTATAAAAAAACAGGTTGAAAGAAGAATCTTTCAACCTGACTATAATTTTTTTATTTAGGAAGTCCTTTTTTTAAAGCAATATTAGCTCTTTCAACAGCTTTTCTTTCTTTCCAGTCCATGTACCTTTTTTTGTACCTGCCTTTCATGAAGTTGTCAAAGTTACGTTGAACAGTAAGATTCCAAAGAGAATGTGCTTTTACTGCCCAGCTTTTGTCCCAGGCACGAAGAGAAATAGAGAATGATCCGTCCAGATATTTCATCCAGTGCCACCAGCCGGTAGGCATAAATAGGGTATCTCCATGTTCCAGATAGCATTCAATTCCTTCAATACCATCCAGTGCAGGGAATTTTTCAAAATCCGGGTTTGAAATATCATAATCTTCCAGAGCATAGGTTGCATAAGGAAGCTTATAGAGACGGGTTTTCCATTTGTATTCAAAAAGAAGTACATGCTTTCTTCCATTAAAGTGAGTATGGAAAATATGAGGCATGTCAATATCATAATGAAGGAACGTTACAGAACCTTTCCCTCCAAAGAACATACTTGGGTATTTATCTAAAAATCCACCCATCAGATTTTTTGGCGGAACATAATCATCCAGTAATTTAGGTGCAAATTTGATTGGATCGAAAAAGAAAATTCTAAGATCGGTAGGTTCCCGCTGGATAAGGTCAACATATTCACTGAACGGCATTTTAGTCGTTGGTGTGTTGATGGGAGCGGCAGGATCAGCCTTGGCACTGTCGTATAAAGGAACAATTACATCACCTACAACCTCTTTCATGTACTCCATCGTCCATTTTTGATATGCAGGCCAGTTCCTTGCCATGTTTTTGATTACCACGGGTTTACATGGCTTTAAATATTTTTCACGAAAATCTTCTTGTGAAATGTCTTCTACTACATCAATAGGTTTAAGAAGTATGCCCATTTGTTTCAATTATACAGCTAAAGTATTAAATATTTATGAAAAAAAATACAAAGAATTGCATTTGTTTGGAATTAATATAAATAAATATGAAAATATTCTTTTAGATTGCCCTAACTCGGTTATAGTAAACGGATTATTTGGACTTTTGCATTTCAAAAAACACCGGTTTTTACCTGAGAAAATATATAGATAAAATGCAGTAATTGTGTATCTTAAAATAGGACTGAAAATAAGTGGCTGATTTTTCTGTTCAAATAAATTGTCAACTGGAAATAGCTTTTGTTTCATGTTGGGAATAAGAGATGAAAATTTTAATCTTGCTAAGGTTTGGTTATGTCAATAGTATCCCATTTCAATTCCAATCCTTATATTTGATTTATGAAAAAAGCAGGTCTGTTAACGTTATTTTTAGTTGTTTTCAATAGTGGTTACCATGCCCAAATGAAGCCTTTACCAAAGATTGAATCTGGTGTCTCGTATGAGTTGGCCCAATTTAGAAAAAATACACTCAATGAAATTAAGTATGAGCTTAATCTGAAAATCCCGGAAAGTAAGTCAGAAAGGATCTCCGGAACAGAAGTGATTACTTTTAACTATAAAAAACAAAATGAAGCTCCATTACAGATCGATTTTAAAGAAGAAACCTCTTCACTTCTGTCCGTATCTGTGAATGAACAACCGATAAAAGCAGTTCTGGAAAATGAACATGTCATCATTGAAGCAAAATATCTGAAATCGGGATTTAATCAGATTAATGTTGCCTTTCTTGCCGGAAACGGAGCTTTGAACAGACGTGATGGGTATCTTTATGCTTTATTTGTTCCAGATCGTGCAAGAACCATGTTTCCATGTTTTGACCAGCCTGATCTGAAAGCCAACTATTCTTTGACATTAACTATTCCTGAAAAGTGGAGTGCCATCACCAACGGAAAGCTTAAAGAAACAAAGATACAAGAGGCCCAAAAAACGTTGCGATTTGACCAGTCGGATCTGCTTCCTACCTACTTGTTTTCTTTTGCTGCCGGAGATTTTAAAAATCATACAGAGAAAATCAGCCAGCAGGATTCCAGGATTTTATACCGTGAAACAGATTCTGTGAAAATTAAAAATAGCATGGATTCAATTTTTACTTTATATAGGAATTCTCTTTCTTATTACGAAAAATGGACAGGGATTAAGCATCCTTTTCAAAAACATGGGTTGGTTGTTATTCCTGATTTTCAATTCGGAGGAATGGAACATCCGGGAGCTATATTATTTCAAAATTCCACTTTATTTTTAGATACAAATGCTACACAAAATCAGTTAAATAACCGTTCCAATCTTATAGCCCATGAAGTTGCTCATCTTTGGTTCGGAGATATGGTGACCATGAATTGGTTTAATGATGTCTGGATGAAAGAGGTTTTTGCCAATTTTATGGCAGATAAAAGCACCGGTGCATCTTCAGATAAAATGGTTTATGATCTGAAATTCTTAACAGGGCATTTTCCGGCAGCTTATTCTGTAGATCGTACTTTAGGAGCTAATCCTATCCGACAGGTTTTGGATAATCTGTAGAATGCAGGGATGATGTATGGGCCTATTATTTATGATAAGGCACCCATTATGATGCGTCAGCTGGAATTACTGATAGGTGAAGAAAATTTTCAAAAAGGAGTAAGTGAATACCTTACAAAATATGCTTACAGTAATGCAAGTTGGCCGGATCTTATTACCATTCTCGACAAGCATACACCGGAAGATCTGCAAAGCTGGAATAAAGTATGGGTGAATGATCCAGGTAGACCTGTTATCGATTATAATATACAATATAAAGGCAATACAATTAAAGAATTTGCCATTTCCCAGAAACCTGAATACGGAAAGGAACAGAAATATTGGCCGCAAGCATTTCAAATCAGTTTATTTTATGCTGACAAAGTTGAAACAGTTAACGTAAAGCTGGACGGAAAAGAACAGGATATTTCAGAATTAAAAGGGAAAAAGAAACCTCTTTTTATCCTGCAAAATTCCTCAGGAATCGGGTATGGAGTATTCAAAACGGACAAAGCCATGATATCGGAATTTTCTTTAGTAAAAGATCCGATAAACCGTGCAAGCGCTTATATTTCGTTATATGAAAATATGCTGAATGGTTCAGGGGTCAACCCGCAGGATTTATTACATTTTTTTGCTGAACAATTACCAAAGGAAAATACAGAATTAAACTTACGTTTGATTACCGGTTATATTTCTACTATTTACTGGGGTTTTTTATCTGAAAATACTCGATTGAAAGAATCCGGAAATATAGAAAATACATTATGGAAAACATTGCAGGTGCAAACGGCGAAAAACAATAAGAAAATTATTTTTGATGGCTATCAGGGAATATTTCAGTCTCAGCAGGCCTATGATAATTTGTACACCATTTGGAAATCTCAGACACCTCCGAAAGACATATCCCTTAATGATGATGATTTTACAAATCTTGCCCTTGCTTTATCATTACGAAACACTAATAATAATGATTTGTTGCAAGAACAGCTGACGAGAATTAAGAATCCGGATAGGGTAAATCGTTTTAAAATTATTATGAAAGCAGCTTCTTCAGACCAAAAAATACGCGACGATTTTTTCAAAGGTCTTATGCAAAAACAAAACAGAGCAAATGAATCAGCTGTTGGTTCTGCATTAGGCTACCTGCATCATCCGTTAAGACAACAAACGTCTATTCATTATCTTTCCAATACTTTAGAGGTTTTGCAGGAAATACAAAAAACAGGAGCTATCTTTTTTCCTGATAATTGGCTTCGTTCAACGTTTAGTAATTATCAGGCTCCAGAAGCTTTTGATATTGTTAATCAATTTCTTTTAAAAAATCCTGATTATAACCCAATTCTGAAGAATAAAATTTTGCAGGCAACCGACAACTTGAAAAGAGCTCAGGTTCTTGTAAAATAAAGCTCATCCTGTTTATGATAAAAACAAAACCCCAGGTAAATTTGCCAGGGGTTTTATATTTAAAATAGGTAGTATTTTCAGAGGCAATTCGGGCATTTTTTAAAAAATGGTTATCTTCGGCTTCATAAAAAAAATGATATGCAAGTATATGAAGGGATTTCTGTGGGGTTGTATCTGTTATTAATGATAGGTATAGGCATATATTCTTATAGAAAATCAACAAGTAATTCGGAGGAGTTTTTAATAGGTGGAAGAAAGATGGGGGCTGCCGTTACGGCATTGTCAGCAGGGGCCGCCGATATGAGTGGCTGGCTATTGATGGGGGTTCCGGGTGCTATGTACCTGTCTGGTATTTCCAGTTCCTGGATTGCGATAGGGCTAACGATAGGGGCTTACCTCAACTACATTATTGTAGCACCAAGACTCAGGATTTATACCGAGGTTGCTCAAAATTCCATTACACTACCCGTGTTTTTTGAAAACAGATTTAAAAATAAAAATCATCTTCTAAAAATAACCTCAGCCATTTTTATTCTGGTCTTTTTTACGCTCTACACTTCAGCAGGGATGGTGTCAGGCGGAAAGTTGTTTGAGTCAGCTTTTGGAATGGATTATACCGTAGGTTTGCTATTAACCAGTTTAGTAGTGGTTCTGTATACATTTTTAGGTGGATTTTTGGCGGTAAGTCTTACAGATTTTGTGCAGGGAACCATTATGGTTCTGGCCTTAGTAATTGTACCGATTGTGGCAATTACACAAATTGGAGGTGTTGGAGAAACTTTATCCCTAATTGAAGCTAAAGATCCTAAATATCTGGATCTATTCAGGGGAACAACTACGGTAAGCATTGTATCTCTGTTAGCATGGGGATTAGGATATTGTGGACAGCCCCATATTCTGGTGCGTTTTATGGCCATCGATAAACCTAAGGATCTGGTTAAGGCTAGACGAATAGGAATTACATGGATGATTTTTACTGTTGCCGGAGCTTTAGCCATCGGGTTGGTGGGAATTGCTTATCTGCAAAAATTTGACTTGGAAACGATGATGAAGTTTGATGGATCTAAAACAGAGGCAGAAACCATCTTTATTTATTTCTCTCGTATATTGTTCCATCCATTTATTGCAGGATTCCTGCTTACGGCTATTTTGGCTGCTGTAATGAGTACTATTTCTTCACAGTTATTGGTTACTTCAAGTTCATTAACGGAAGATATTTATAAAGCTTTCCTGAATAAAAAAGCAACATCAAAACAATTGCTGATTGCCAGCAGACTTTCTGTTCTATTGGTAGCGATTATTGCAGGTCTTTTATCTTTAGATCCAAAAGACAGCATCCTTAATCTGGTAGGAAATGCGTGGGCTGGTTTTGGTTCTGCATTCGGGCCTCTTATTCTTTTGTCACTTTTATGGAAAAAAACAACCTGGCAGGGAGGTTTGGCAGGTATGTTAGTAGGTGGAGTAACTGTATTGGCTTGGGTATATATTCAGCACCCGTTAAAGGGCTGGTATGAGATTATTCCGGGATTCACACTTTCCCTATTAACCAATATTATTGTTTCATCATTAACTTATAAGAAAGATGCTGTGATCGAAAGCGAATTTGATGAGGTTAAAAAAATTATGCAGGAATAATAATACAATTTTAATCTATACACGATAAACATTAAACCCTTGCCTAGAGCGAGGGTTTAGTATTTTTATCCTTTTGATGATATTGTTGGATAATTAATTTGTTATTTTTATCCGAAAGTAATTTCAAAAACTAAAAAAAAGAATTAAAACCATAAAATTCAAATGAAAAAAATACTGCTTATTGTAGGAGCCGTTCTCCTGTTAGCTGTTATTTTCTTTTACAATTTTGGTGGGCTGGATGTGTATTTAATCAATAAAATGAACAATTCCAAACTGCCTGAAGAGTATAAAGGCTATCAGGATATTAACACTTCTAAATCCATTTCATTCGGCCATCATGAAATAAAACTAATGTGGGAAAGCTTTGATCCTATACAGCATTTTATAAGTTCAGACGGAGAGGTGGTGGTGGTAACCAGCGAGATCCCAAAGGATAGAAATCAGAAAGAAATAGAAGAAGACGGAGCGGTGGGTAGTACCCGTTTCTATAAGGATTATCATTTTTATAAGCTGGATAAGAATGGCAATGTTAAAGATCATTATACCTACAAAAGTACCCGTGCTAACTGGCGTGAGTTATTGTTTGGTGATTTTATAGTGAATTATAATAAGAAATATTACAAAACCTGGATTAAGGATGGCGATACCGTTCGTAAACCAATGGTAGTACAGAATGAAGATCTGAAATGGAGCAGAGAAGAGCAAATGAATCTGTACCATACAATAGTGGAAAGTGCAGAAGATTATTTGAGGGAAAGTAAAGGAGGCTCAGAAGAGCAGATTACTTATTATATGAATGGGAAATGGTATCAACTATTCACCAATACCAAGCTTTCTGACGGAATATATTATTCCAGAGCAAATCCTGGGTACAATAACAATCTTTTTGGAAAAGATGCTTTTGGAGGAGAAAGAAAGGAGCTGGATCCCAATCGTTTCCCGAATATCATCCCTGTCTATTTCCAAAGAAGAGAGCTCATAAAGTCTACTTCCAGTGCATCTGGAGGTTCTATACCATCCACTTCAAAAAGATGGGAGGGAGATTTATACTGTCAGCTTCTGATAAAAGGAGATACACTAAAGTTTAAAGAAAAAATGTCATTTGATGAAAGGTTTACGACCGAAAAATTTTATCAAACCAAAGGCGAAAACATCAGAAAACTGAAAGCAGAACTTGAAAAAGAATACTCACCCTATTTCTATTTTGCAGATAAAGATCTCAATTTTCAGCTGTTTACAACAAGTCAGAACAAACTGTATATCATAAAACCTATTCAATAGAACCAATTTATTTAAAAAAGAATATTGTAGAAACCTTTGGAAAAACTAATAAACCATTTTAAATTCAGGTTCAGCCAGAGTTTTAGATTGCTAAACCTGAGCCCACGAATAAGTATTCCGGCTTTGATTGTTTTCGGGGTTTTAATTGCTGTGAAATTACCAGCAGATTATTACTATCCCATCATATTTTTTATACTCACTTTTCTGTTTCATTGCGAAAGAAAAGATATTCCTTTTCTGAAGAAAGTTTTTGTGCAAACCTGGCGATGGGTCATTGTACTGGAAGCGGCAATTATCTATAGTATGTTATTGATTGGAAACATCCATTATAAGGTTGAAAAAATAGGCTTTGGACTTTATATTTTGATCCTTTTATTGGCCTTTGTTTCTCCCAGAATGAGACCTGTGGTAACTATAAAATGGAACATTATTCCCGATGATCTGTTTGAGTGGAAGAGTTTTCTCAGAAAAAATAGCTGGATGGCTATACCCGGATGTATACTGGTTCTTTTTTCATCCTATCATCCTGCAGCGTTGATCATTGTAGGAACAGTTATATTGGATTATATCTCCCATATTTATGAACCGAATGAGAACAAGGAAATGCTTGAAATGTACTTCAGAAAATATACGATACAAAAAAAAATAAGGAAGAATTCTCTGTTTTTCAATATTTTGCTTTTGCCAACATACTGTTCGTTTTTGCTTTTGAACCCTGCTGAAAGCATATACATTTTGTATTACTTTGCTTTTATGAACCTCTACTTTCTGTTGATACTTACCAGAAAATATAAAAATTATAACCATAAGGAAAAAAGCAGCAACTATAATATGGGAGTTTATATTGAATACTTCCTATGTAGTATGACCATTATTCCGGCGGTATTTATACTAAATAAAAACATTAAAGAAGCTTCTAAAAATATCAAAACCTATGTTGGAGATTAAAAATGTAAACGTTGAATTTAAAAATCAGAAAGTTTTAAATGATCTGAACTTATCCATAGAAGAAGGATGTATTTTAGGTATCCTTGGGAAAAATGGAGCAGGGAAGACTACACTATTTGAATCAATATATCAAAACAATAAATTTTCAGGAAATATTATTTGGAAAAATGAACGTTTACAACGGAAACTGATCTCCTATCTGGAAACTGAAAACTACTTCTATCCCTATATTACAGGAGAAGAATACCTGTCTTATTTTTCCTCAAAAAAAGAAACTGAAGTAAAGGAAATGATTACAAAATTCAATCTTCCACTGAAAAAATACGTACAATATTATTCCAGTGGAATGAAAAAAAAGCTGGCTCTTATCGGGATGCTAATGCTGAATAAACCGATTAATATTCTTGATGAACCATTCAATGGAGTAGACTTTGAGGGAGTTCATATCCTTTATGATATTGTCAGACAATTAAAATCAGAAAATAAAGTAGTCATTATAAGTTCTCATATCATTGAAACCCTTTTCCATACCTGTGATAAAATTGGACTGTTGCAAAACGGGAGTATTGAAAAAATATACACTAAAGAAGACTTCAGCCAATTGAATACACTCAGGTTTTAAAGGTGCTTTGACGAATAGTAAGACTTATTTCCGGTATTTTTTTGATGAGTAAGGTAAGCTGTGTTAATGTCATCATCATACCTAGCCAGACAATATTGAGAATAACATAATGAGCAATCTGGATCCCTCCGGACAATGTTGGGGGCGATCACTGCTCTTCGATTTCATAATTTTTTGTGCAAATTTGCAAAATGAACTATCAAAAAGTCATATACTTACTTTTTAGTTCAATACTTGCTTTTAGGAAAGTATAACTATAAAAAACGATTATTATGCCTGAGTTTTTCCACGACAAAAGATTGTATTATACTCCAATTGAATTTGCTCTAAGTCATATAGGGGGAACCTGGAAGATGCCTATTTTGTGGAGATTACAGGAAAAACCACTTCGTTTTAGTGAACTGAAAAGAGATATTCCTCATATCACAGACAAGATGTTAACCAGCCAGTTAAGAGAGCTGGAGAGCAAGGAAATGATCCATCGTGAAGTATTCCCTGTAGTTCCTCCAAAAGTAGAATACAGTTTGACCGAGAAAGGAAAAAAAGCCATTCCCGTCATTGAAACCATCATGACGTTTGGCTATGATCTGATTCAGGATGCCGGAATTACCTTTCCGCCAAAGAAATAGGCCCTCATTTTCGTTCATTTTACCAAAAATTATTATCTTTACTGGTAAGAATTCTGCTTTCTCATGTAAGATTGATTCAGATTTCTTTTCGATAAGGAGAATCATAGTTATTCTTTTTTTACAAATTTTCTAACCTATAAAAGGTTTTTTCATTCTTTACGATCCATAAAGATCTTCTTGCACCTACTTCCGGTAGATTTCTCTTTTTTTAATTAAAATAATCCTACAGCAGCTTCTGATTATTCTAAGTAGTTAACCTTTAAATATTTGAAGCTGAAAAATAATAACAATATCCAGAAACTTTATATCATCACTGGCGGGCCTGGAGCCGGAAAAACCACACTTCTAAATGAATTAAAAAATATTGGATTTACAACAGTGCCTGAAGAAGGTCGAAGAATTATTAAAGAACAAATTAACTTAAATGGTGAGGGGTTGCCTTGGGCTAATAAAAGGCTTTTTGCTGAACTGATGTTTGAAGCTTCAGTAAAAAACTATCAGGAAATGATAGAAATCCCTGACTTGAATCCTGTTTTCTTTGATCGTGGAATATTAGATACGATGGGGTATCTCAAACTTGAAAAGATTCCCATTCCGGCAGAAATGGAAGCAATTGCCCACAAAATGGTTTACAACAAAAATGTTTTTATTCTTCCCCCCTGGAAAGATATCTACGAAAATGATTTAGAGAGAAAACAAACATGGGAAAAGGCTGTACAAACCTTTGATAGTATGGTAGAAACCTATCGTAAATATGACTATAATATTATTGAAGTTCCAAAGATTGCCGTAGCGGAAAGAGCTCAGTTTATTATTGAGGCCATTAATAATTTTGTAAATTGAAGCATCATTTGATAAGCAATGAACGATACATTTGATAAGGAAATAATAGAACTATCAGAGCTGGATTTGTCAGTAAGGGAGAAGCTTTCTGAAGCGGGAGAGCTTTCGGGAGGATATCACCCCGAGATGGAGAAAGTGCATAAAGCCAATGCCAAACGACTTCGGGAGATCATGACTGAAATCGGATTTCCTACCATCTCCAGGGTAGGTGAAAAAGCAAGTAATGCCGCCTGGCTCATTATCCAGCATTCCATTGGGGAGCCAGAGTTTATGAAGCACTGCTATATAATGATGGAAGAAAATATTGACGATATTAATCCGAAAAACAGAGCGTATTTGTATGATCGAATTCAGGTGTTTCAGGGCAAACCACAAAAATATGGTACTCAGTTTATTGAAAATGAGATTCCTTATCCGGTAGAAAATAAAGAGAACTTAAACAATAAGCGGCTAAAAGTTGGCCTGCTACCATTGTCTTTAGAGGATATTGAGAGAATTCCTGATTCTGAAAATATTCCGGAAATAGAAATAAGAGATGTAGAATATACAAATTGGAGAAAAAAAATAGGGTGGATCTGAGTAGAAAAGAGGCATGTAATCTATTTTACTCAACTATACCAAAAAGAACCGAAACAATAAGTGCCGATTCTTTATCTGATAGTTGCTATTAATAATTATTTTGGATTAATCTGTTATCTTTCTCATCAACATTTCCAACGGCCCCTGCTTATATTTTTTACTCCAAAGTTTACTAAAATAAAGGCTTAGAATAAAGAAAACTACGGAATACAAAAGAACATAGAGAGGAGATACAGAACTGTTATTGCGCATTACCCCTGAATAATCATTGTCTTTCAATAAAGCAAATGTAATAAGTCCAATACTGAGATGGGAAACATAGTGAGTGAGTGTCATTTGTCCGGTTCTTGCCAGATCTTTAGCCCAATCTTTTTCAGAAATATATTGGCTGATAAACATAAAACCTGTGATAAGCATCATCCCAAAACCAATTGTATTGAGTAAGAAAGGCAATACCGGAGGTATATAATCGGCATTGATGAACTCTCGGACTTCTGAACTCAGTACAAAGAATGTACTGCCATAACGGAAACCTTCTACCAGAAGATATATTCCTAAACCTATACAAAATATCCTTTGCAGGGTCTGTTTCAAACTCCAATCTAGTCTTCCAAGGTAAAGTCCAAGAGCAAAATAGGCAAACCAGGGAAATATAGGGTTCCAGCCATTATAGAACGTATTTCTTAAAAAGCCAGAAACCGTCCAGAAATCAGAATATTGAAGAGTGGTGAAATTCCATCCGGTTTCAAAAGGAACGATGAGCAATAACAGATGAAATATGACAATAGCAATGGCTGCAGAGATCAGATAGTATTTTTTGTCCATAAATATAAGTAATGCCCCAATGCTCATGTAACCTCCGTAAAGATGCAGGATATCAGCAGGCCACCAGCAATAAAACAACATTCCGAACACAAAAAGAAACAATGCTCTTTTAAGTATTGTGTTTCGAAGCCTTTTTCTATCTTCATGAGTGTACTCCTGAATTCGGTTGGTCATAAGGGCTACACCCATTCCTGCGAGGATGACAAATACCGTACTGGAATGCCCACTGAAAAGTATCAGAATTTTTCCAAGAAATGAGCGGTCATCATGATTGCCGAAAACCATATTGAAGTTGACAATAAACATCCCAAAAATAGCATAAGCCCGGGCCAGATCGAATCCTATAATTCTTTTTTTCATGCTGAATAATAATTTGCAGCAAAAATCAAGATTAGGATTGGGCATTCCTTTGACAAAAGTCAAAAAGTAAAATGAAAACAGATCAGAGTGAGAATCGGGAAAAAAGAAGAATTTTATATTTTAGACCTTATTCTGCTCAATGTTTCCAGAGAAACTCCGAGATAAGATGCAATGTGAGTCAGTTTAAGATGGTGAAAATATTCCGGAGATTTTTTCAATAGAGCTTCGTATCGTTCCTTAGCACTTAGGGTATGGAAATCAAAAAGGCGGTCCTCCAGCCAAATAATATAGAGTTCTGTCAATAAAACATCATATTCCAACAGGAGAGGGAATTGTTTTTTAGCGGTTTCAAATGCAGTATAATCTACGGTTTCTACCGTTATATCAGTCAGACATTCAATTATCTCTTTACTTGGTTTTTGATTGATATAACTTTTAAAAGAAATTGCAACATCATCCTTAAAGAAAAATTCAGTGGTTATTTCCTTTTTATCCGAATAAAAGAATTTTCGGGCAACACCATTAATGATGAGATAGCTTTTTCTACATACATCACCTTGCTGTAATATTATTTTTCCTTTTTTAAATTGCTCCGTGGTTGTAATTTTTTCAAGAGCTGCAATGGTTTCCTTATCAAAACGAAAACTTAGGTTCTTAATTTTCTCAATATGTTCAGTCATGATAAACATTGTTTTATCAAAGCAAAATTAGCAGATTGATGTCAATTTTCTTTGTGAGGGCAGTACAAAATGTCGAATATTTTTAAATAAATACACTGTAAAGAAATTTTTTCAAGATTTCTTATATTCACAATACAGAAATTCAGTGTATTAATTTAATCAAAAAAATAAAATGGAAATAAAGTCTGTAGATTCATTCATAGATTACTATGAGAAAATTCGTGCAAGAACCAATCGGATTATTGAGATCGTTCCTCCTGAACATATTGACTTTACTTATAAACCCGGGAAATTTACCATTGGTGACCAAATACGACATATTGCGACCATTGAAAGATATATGTATGGAGAAACCATTTCCGGGAGAAAAAGTGCCTATCCGGGCTGTGGAAAAGAACTGGTGGACGGGTATGAAAATATTGTAGAATTTTTCAATGAAATGCATAGGCAAACACTGGAAATCATAAAAGGATTTTCCGATGAAGATCTTAACCGCAAATGCCTTACTCCTGCCAATAATGAAATCTCAATATGGAAATGGCTTCGCGCAATGGTTGAACACGAAATTCATCACAGAGCAGAATTATATATTTATCTGAATCTTTTAGATGTAAAAACCCCTCAAATCTATGGTTTTTCAGCAGAAGAAGTTCAAAATATGAGTGTGAAATTATAGTCTTTTAAAAATCTGTGACTTTGGAATTATAACAACCGATTGTGGTTAATTTGTATATTAGCTTTTCAAAAAATAATCATGATCAAGCCCTATATTGCTGCTTTTTTACTGTTGGTAAACTCCTTATCTGCACAAACAAATCTGGAATTAAAACCAAGAGATACCTTAGAATATTCTCCCCGATCGGGTAAGCCTGCATGGATATCAGTTCAGTCTGACAATGCCAATTTAGGCATAGCCTTATTCATGGATGGTAAAAAGATAAAGGAGCAGGATGATTCAAAAGGAATAAAGAGTGTTGAGCGACTCTACTTCGCCCCTGAAAAAAGCAAAAAATATCAACTTAAAATCTGGGCAAAATCCTATGTTGAAAAAAGTAAAACAGCTGTAGTTTCCATTACAGAATCCAAAGACCTGCCGATACTGAATAACCGGTTTACTGCAGCTCAGTTTGTGGAAGACCTCCATACTTTCAGATCCATTCGGGAGCAAGCGAATTCAGGACTTTATGTTTATAGAAGCAAGCAGCAGATTGACAGTATTTATCAAAGGGCAGAGGAAGAGGCTGGTAACAGTAAGAATATTTTTGATTTTTATAAAGTAATAGCCAAAGTTACTGGGTTTGAGGGGAGCTGTCACAATTATACAGACCTTCCTAACCATGCATCTTATTATCTAACCCAAAAACCAGAATATTTACCCATTACCCTTAAGAATATTGATGGGCGATTGTTACAGGATTCCAAGGATATTGCTGTTCCTCTTGGTGCAGAAATTCTATCCATTAACGGGATTTCCTCAAAGGAAATAATCAGTCGCTTTTCGCAATATTATTTTTCTGACGGTTATTCTATGCCCTATAAAGAGACTACAGGCTTTGAAAGAGGAATGCTTGATAAGTTTTATATAGAATTTGGCACCCACAAAAATTATGAGATCAGCTATCAGTGGAATAATCAGATTCATAAGATCACTTTGCCCGGAATTTCACTAGACAGCTTTAAAAAGCTTCAGGAGTCCCGATTTTCATTAATTTTTGATAAAAAACTCTTATCTGAAAAATATAATCTCACGAAAGAGGGCAAGGGGATCTATCGTTTATCAGTAAGGGGTTTTGACTTTGCAACCGGTAAAGAAGATCCGGCTTACAAAAAATTCAGTACTTTTCTTGAACAAATGATGGATACCCTTGAACAGGAAAAGATAGGAAGTTTAATCATCGATCTGAGAGGGAATACAGGTGGAACAGGAGCACTTTATGAGAAAGTTTTTACATATCTTACACAGCAACCTTTCCGTGACAGTCATTATGCTTACACTAAATTTAATGAGATTCCAATGGATGAAAAACTGGTTATTACCCCGCTTTTCCTTTCCAATGGAGTAACGGATAAGAATGGGCTGAACACCTATCTGAAGCAGCTTTATCCAAAACAGATCCAAGGGAAATACTATTGGGCAGATGACAAAAATCCTCTTATTTTACCCAATGAAAGAACATTTAAAGGGCAGCTTTACCTGCTTGTAGACCAGCGCGTAGCATCAGCAGCTTCTCATTTGGCTTCATTAATTAAATCCTATACGAATGCCATTGTAATCGGTAAGGAGACTGTGGGCGGTTATTATGAACATAACGGACATCTGCCGGTGGTTTATGAGCTTCCTAATACGGGTATTCAGACTGGGTTTTCCATTGTCCACGTGATTCAGGATGCCCAAAATCTTTCGGATCAGAAAAGAGGGCAGGGAATTGTTCCCCATATCAAAATACAACAAACTAATCAGGAATTTTTGGACCAAACGGATGTTTATCTCAAAAAAGTATTTGAGCTTCTGAAACAGAATAGTAAATAATATAAGCCAGCCACAGATGATGAAATTTGTGGCTGTTCTTTTATCTTAGTTCATGAATGATAATGATTTTATCATAGTAGGGTGAAAAAACATTCTTTTTAAAAATAATTAATATTGTTTTGTTTTACAGTGTTTTGCTACTGTTTTTTAATGTAGATAAAAGAAGAGTTATGATCAAAAGTCGTAGAACTACTACAAATTTTCAGATTGATGTCTGAAAATTTTTTGAATATAAATAACCGCTTTATATTTGTTATACCAACACCTAATTACAAAATAGTATTAACGATTAAAATTTATAGATCATGGCAGCAAATTCAAAGGCATTCTTAACCATTCTGTACTAATTCTTCTGATTACTACAGGTTTTTAAACTTAGCTATTTATTTCATCGGATTTTCTGAAGTTTTTATTTCAGGGTTATTTCTTGATGTCAAATTAAAACAGATTTATTTCAGGTTATGATGCTTGTAATGTTATAGATCAGGATAAGTGAGATCGTTACAATTTTTTAAAGATTTAGAGCAATATGGACATCAATAATTTAAAAGAAACAATCAAACCATTTTTCTGGGTAGAACATGGTAATAGCTTTTCGGTATGTTTAGATGCAGGAAGTTATAAACAGGAAATCTTTGATGCAAGAGCAGATGAGGGGTTTGAGGGAAGCGGTTACGACTGGGGATCCTTAGCTCAGGTTTTCCTGGAGGAGAAAAGGCCGGATTTGAGTGATAGTATTCGTTTTGATCCTGAAGGAGGAATGTTTTGTGCCTATTCTTCTAATGGAGATCATCTGAAAGACTTTATTCTGGATTTCAAAAAGACCTGTGAAAATGAAACCGTAATCATGGATTTATTTTCAAGAGCAGAACTGGATTAAAACAGGAGTGTAATGGGAGGGTGGTATTGAAAGATAGTGAGGCCTTATTTAAATTTTAACCCAATTTATCAAATTAATTATGAAAAAAATATTTTCTGAACTTAAGGGCTTTGTAATATACAGTCCAGAGCTTTTAGCAAAATACCTTCAGGAACATAACCTGTCGGGCAATAATATTTTGAAATATTTTGTTGAAAATGAACACGGAGATGAAATAACAAAGTCGGGAATTGCTATTCCGCTTATAGGAGTAGAAGAGGGCTATTATTCTTTCTGCATTTCAACAGGTGAAGAACATATCTTAGGAAATGGTGAAGTGGCTGCCCAGTCTGATGGCTGGATATATCAGGCAACCAATAATGAATTAAAAGTTGTTGGTATCGGTTATCTAAAGGATATCTCAACCATTACTGATGAAAATAGTATAAAACTTACCTTAGACAACGGATGGTCTGCTATTAAAATAAGAGCGGGGATAAAGGATGGTGAGAGAATATTTGAGCTTAATACACAAAAGCAAGAGACAAAACCGAATTTCAACGGAGACGTTACTACAACTTACTACTATAGTTAAAAATGATACTTAAGAGGTAAAAAATTTTTATTCTTATCAAAAGAAGCATTTCGGTAAAAAAAAATTAAAATAGATTTTTAGAGTAGCAGTGTAGGAATTGTTACAGTTAATTGATGAAAATATTTGATATTCAACCTCTTTGTAAGCTTGTATTTCTGAATAGAATTTCGGGGAAACTCCTTTGCTGGCATTGAAAGATTTGAAAATTATAATTTTATTAAAAAATATTTTGTCAGTTATAAAAAAGTCTCTATATTTGCACCACTGAAAACAACGGTATAACCGAAGTTTAGGGAGAGATGGCAGAGTGGTCGATTGCGATAGTCTTGAAAACTATTGACTGTAACAGGTCCGGGGGTTCGAATCCCTCTCTCTCCGCAGAAACAAATAAAAACCTACTGAATATCAGTAGGTTTTTTGTTTTTACTAAAGTTCTTGTGATGCATTTCTTATAAAGCAAAGTCGGTGATTTATAATTTCATTTAAATCTTACAATCATTTATCCTTAAATGGTTAATATCATTCTGAAATTACATTTTATCATGTAAGTTTTAAAAAAATAATTTGAAAATAAAACCATACGCAGGTTGGAATAAGTCATTGATTTTTAAATATTTAACATAATAAAATATTTCTTTTTTGTTTGATTTATATTTCTACATTAGCCATGTAATTTTAAAATATTTCAAAGATGAAAAAACTATTATTTATTGCTGCACTTGGTGTAGCAGGTTTCGCAAGTGCAAAAGGAGGTGTAGAAAAAGTAAATTCAAAGACAAAGGAAATTACAGCTACTAAAAAAACAAAAAAGGCAAAGAAAAAATACGAAATGCAATGTGGAACCTTTCAAGCGAGTTGTACATCTGCATATACTTGCCAGGATTGGTCTCCTGGTCAATGGATACACTGGGGAGAGCAAATTCAAAACAATTATTGTGAAATGAATTGGTAATTTTTCATTTAATATAATACTTAAACTAATTAAGCATATTATTTGTTTTTAACCTAAAGTAACAAGCAATAAACCATTCAAAGAATAGATTGGATTGCTTTTAGAGACTTGTATCTAGATTAAATAAAAGGAACTATTAACCCTTATAAGTGTCTAAAACAAAAAGTAATCACATGAATTTTTTGAATGGTTTTTCATAAATAAAGTACATGAATCTTACAAAAAAATACATTATAATAATTTTATTTTTATCCTTTTTCTCTGTTTCTTTTTCACAAACAGTTGTAAGTGATTCATTGCGAGGGGAATTTACTTATCTGCTTCAATATAAGCCTAATATACTGAATCGGGATAATGTTTACAAGGAGCTTTTTTCACTGCAAATAACTGATACACGTAGTTTTTTTATCAGTGAAAACAGGTTGAAATTTGATTCCCTTTTTATGGAGCAGTATAATAAGAATAGGAATAATTTCAATATTGATATGAGAGGGTTACCATTGTCAAAATTCAAATTTTTAATTATCCAGACCAATGACAATTCGCAATTTTATGAAACAGTAGGAATGACGCTTCTATCGTATAGTAGTTCTGTAATTAGTAACTGGAAACTGGTGGATGAAACCAAAGTAATTAATTCTATTAATTGTAAAAAGGCAGAGGTAAATTATAAGGGCAGAGATTGGACTGCATGGTATTCAACCGAAATTCCTTTTCTCTATGGTCCCTACAAGTTTAGTGGTCTCCCAGGTTTGATTGTTAAAATAACAGATAAAACAGGGGATTATGATTTTGAATTGGTAAAATCAGTATCAAGTTCAAATTTAAAAGGAAAAAAGGTAAGTATCAATGAAGCTCGTTATCACAATGCTAAGTTGGTTACAAAAGAAGAATTAATTCAGGCAATGAAAAATTTCAGAGAAAATGCCAAATATGAATTAGAAAAGATGGGGACTGTATTTTCAGATGACCAGAAAAGACAAAAAGTAAGTGAAACAGAAAGAAAAGGATATAATCCCATTGAGTTAGAGTAAAATAAAACTAAAATTTAGTCCTAAAAACTTAATCCGTTTTCTATTTAAATAAGAAACTGCAAGTCATTGATTTGTAGTTTTTTATTTGTATACTTTTGCCAAGATTTTTATAAGTGTTCAAAAAGTTTTAGGGTGTATTTGTTTTTCTTAAAACATTTTGTAGGATTCAATTCAAATAAATGATTATCAGTTTGTAATGTAAATTAATGGTCCAATTGATTGAATCTTTGCCCCTACATTTAAGTCCTTAAAGAAATGTATATTAGTATCTGTAATTAATACAAGTATCTTTATATCCATAAAAATGAGTTGAAGTCCATGAAAATAAGTTTGTGTTTAATTGTTAAAAATGAGCAGGATGTTTTAAGCAGATGTTTGGAAAGTGCAGTAAAATTTGCAGATGAAATCATTATAGTAGATACAGGTTCTACCGATACAACCAAAGAAATTGCCAAACAATTTACAGATAAAGTTTTTGATTTTGAATGGATTAATGATTTTTCAGCAGCACGCAATTTTGCATTTTCAAAAGCAGTTATGGACTATCAGATGTGGTTGGACGCTGATGATGTTGTACCGGAAAAATCAGTTAAAGAAATAAATGAACTGAAGAAAACGTTGAATGAGGATGTTGAAATTGTCACGATGAAATATGTTTTGTCATTTGATGAAAACAATCATCCTACTTTTCATTCAACACGCGAAAGGTTATTTAAAAGAAATAAAAATTATCAATGGATTGATCCGGTTCATGAATGTATTCCCTTGATCGGTAACCTCCATTATACCGATATTGAAATTTGGCATAAAAAAACAAAATCCGAAGTACTTTCTACAAGAAATATAGATATATATAAAACTTTAGAGAATAATGGAAAAGAGTTTTCAGCAAGGCAATTGTATTATTATGCTAGAGAATTGAGAGATCATAACGAGACTGATAAAGCAATTATTTATTATGAAAAGTTTTTAAATTCAGGATCAGGCTGGGTAGAAGATGTGATAACTTGTTGCCATCAACTGGCTATTGAGTATAAAAAAACGGGTGCTAGAGAAAAAATTCTTCCAACTTTACTCAAAAGCTTAGAATATGATGTCCCGAGACCAGAGATTTGTTGTGAATTAGGTTATTATTATAAAGATGAGCAAAAATATAGTCAGGCATTTAAATGGTTTGATTTAGCTACAAGGCTTCCGCAATCTAACTCTGTAGGTTTCGTATTTTCCGATTATTCAGGATATATTCCTAATATTGAGGCTTGTGTATGTCTCTCTTTTTTAGGAGACTATAAAAAAGCCAATGAATACAATGAAAAAGCCTCTGTTTCAAGACCAGATTGTCTTTCTGTAAGACAAAATAGAGATTATTTAAGGGGTCTTATTTAATTGTTGCAAGATTTACCAAAATTTACTTTTCTCAGTTTTAATGTAGAAAGTGAAAGGTTATAGAAATAGCAAGAAATATCTTCTAGATTTTTTTTAATCATAAATTAATATAGTTATCATAATATAATTATATATTTGATAAATAATAAAAACTAATAAGATATATATTAATATGCTATGAAAACTACACTTTTTACACTTTCCTTGTTTCTTGTTAGTTTCTCGATTCAGGTTTCGGGACAAGAAACCCTAAATACGAGTGGCACTAATATGTCTGGCACTGCAGGGAATATCACAGCTTCTTTAGGCCAAATTTTTTACGACACAACATCTTCTTCTGTAGGAAATATTGTTGCAGGCGTTCAACAGCCTTATGAAATTACCACAACATTAGGAGTTGATATCACCGAAATCAGTTTGAACCTTACTGTTTTCCCAAACCCCACAACAGATATTCTCAATTTGAAAATGGGATTTAAAGATTACGATAAGTATCGCTATGATCTTTTTGATAGCAGTGGTAAGTTATTGACCAGTAAACCTATTCTTCAGGCACAAACTCAAATTACAATGACGTCTTATCCGGCTACCATCTATTTATTAAAAATATCAAAAGATGGTAAGGTCATCAAAATTTTTAAGGTTTTAAAAACAGATAAATAAAATATAAAAAACTAATTACCTATGAAAAAGCTTTCTCTTCTAACAGCCTCTCTGGCTTCTGCTTTGGTGTTTTCACAAGTGCAGGATGCCATGAGTTATCAGGCTATTATCAGAAATTCAAGTAACCAATTGGTTAGTAATCAGAATGTAGGAATGAGATTTTCTATATTGAAAGGGTCCACAACAGGAACAGTAGTATACTCCGAAACTCAAACTCAACCTACTAATAGTAATGGTTTAGTAACTGTAAAAATAGGTGCCGGTACTTTAGTGAGTGGTTCTTACTCTACAATTAATTGGGGATCAGATATTTATTTTATAAAAATTGAAACAGATCCTAGCGGGTCAAATAATTATACCATAACAGGAACCTCACAACTATTAAGTGTTCCTTATGCTTTATACGCAAAAACTTCAGGGAGTTCTCTTCCAGGGCCGCAAGGAGCAACAGGTCCGCAGGGGATTCAGGGAATTACCGGCGCAACAGGAGCAATAGGAGTTCAAGGATTAGTAGGTGCTACTGGAGCAACGGGTTCACAAGGGATTCAAGGAGCGACAGGTGCTGTAGGAGTTCAAGGATTAGTAGGTGCTACCGGTGCAACGGGTCCACAAGGTATTCAGGGTATTCAAGGAGCAACAGGAGCTGTAGGGGTTCAAGGATTAGTAGGTGCTACTGGTGCAACAGGTTCACAAGGGATTCAAGGAATTGCCGGAGCAACAGGTGCTGTAGGAGCTCAAGGGTTAACGGGTGCTACTGGAGCAACGGGAGCAATAGGAGTTACCGGTGCAACGGGTCCACAAGGGATTCAGGGAATTACCGGAGCAACAGGTATTGTAGGAGCTCAAGGGCTAACGGGTGCTACCGGAGTAACCGGAGCAATAGGAGTTACCGGAGCAACGGGTCCACAAGGGATTCAGGGTATTCAAGGAGCAACAGGAGTTGTAGGAGTTCAAGGGTTAACAGGTGCTACTGGAGCAACAGGAGCTCAGGGTGCTACAGGTTCAGGTTTTGCGAATGGCTCTGCTTCAGGGCAGGTTTATATAACTGGGGCGACTCCATTTGCGCCCACTAACCCAGTAAGTCTAAGTGGAGATGTCACTATGAGTACTTCTGGAGTTACCACTATTGGAAGTTCCAAAATAACAACAACCAAAATTGCTGATGCTTCCGTTACAGTAGCTAAAATAGCTACATCTGCCGGTACAGCGGGTTCTGCCACTTATCTTAGAGGGGATGGGACTTGGTCTACACCAAATACTGGTGCACAATTATTAACAGGAACAGCTACTGTGACTTTGCCTCCATCAGGTAGTGCTGTGTCATTTACAATAACGATTAATGGAGCAGCCATAGGTGATGCGGTTATAGTAAACCCAACAAGCAATATTTCAGGAACTTATCCGCCAATCTATACTACAAAAGTAACAGCAGCCAATACCGTAACTGTTTATATATACGATTCTGGTGATGTTGGAGGTACATCCTTTTCTTTTAAAGCTACAGTAATCAAATAAATTGACATCTTCTTTTTATGGAAGAAATTATAATCTTATATTATTGAATATCAAAAAAATCCAGTTATTTACTGGATTTTTTTGATTAGTATTTAGGCTGTTATTGTTTATTTAGACTTTGAGTGCAGTCTTTTGAAAAAGAGTAAACCCTGTCAACATCTTAAGAACTATAAGTTTTTAAGATTTAAAAATTAGGAATATTTAAGTACCTTAAAATCAATAAATTTTAATAAATTAGAGAACGCCATTTGATAAATAAACATCACCAAAATATAAAATAATATGTCATTTCAAACTTATATCAAAAACATTGAAGAAAAAACAGGGAAGTCCCGTTCTGATTTTGAAGGTCTAGCAGCTCAAAAAGGGTTTACGGAAGATGGTAAAATAAAAAAAGAGATCAAAGCAACGGAAATAATCAATTGGTTAAAGGAGGATTTTGAATTAGGCCATGGCCATGCTACTGCTATGTATGCCTATATTAACGGAAAACGTGAATAATCAATCTTTAACATTACCCATTTTTTATTATAGTTGAAATGGAATACCTAATTTCCAAGTATTTCATTCCAGGCTTTTTGTATTTTTGAAAAAATCCGTAAAAAAATATAATGAAATTAAATGTTTTAGGAATATCCTTATTCCTGCTAATTTCTTCATGTACCACTAATAATGCAAATAAAGATCAATATTCCTCTTCCTTATCAGCAATCGATAGTATAGTGATTAATAATCATTTCAATGGGGTAATATTAGTAGCAAAAGATTCAACTATTCAGTATGAAAAAGCATTTGGGTATTCTGATATTGATAACAAAACAAAATTAAAAACAAAAGATCAGTTTTACATTGGATCTATCAGTAAACAAATTACTGCTGTTTTAATTCTTAGAGAATATGAAAAGGGAAATTTACAGTTAACTGATAAACTTGATAAGTATTTCCCCGAAATTACGCAACCTTGGGCCAAGCAGGTCACGATTCATCATTTGCTTACCCATACCCATGGGATTTTAGAAATTGACCAGCCCCTCGAATTTGAAGTGGGAACCCAATTTCATTACTCGCAAATAGGATTCGGGCTATTAGCTCAAATACTTGAAAAAATAAACCATAAATCTTTTGAAAAAATATCAACAGAACTATTTACCCAATATGGACTGAAAAATACTTTTCATCCTGATAATAAAAAATACAACAATCTTGTAAAGGGATATGAAGAGGATGAAAATGGTAAACTTATACATGCCGAGGGTAATCCTGTCAAATATATAGCTGGAGGAGGTTTTATATCTAATGCTGAAGACGTATTAAAATGGTATAGACTGTTATACTCAGGAAAACTAGTAAAGAACACTACCTTGGATATGATGAAAACACGATACGCCACCAGAAAGCATCCTGTTTTTGACAAAATAGAATATGGATATGGCTTATTATTTTTAGATGGAGAACAGAATACTCAGATAGGGGCATTTGGATATGCTCCGGGTTTTCCTTCAGCGGCCTATTACTACCCTAAGACAAATATGAATTTAATTGTTTTAGAAAATATCGGATATAATTTGGATGATTTCAAAAAAACGTTTAAAACCCATACCGACTTAATGAAATTAATTAAAGACCAGAAATAAACCCCTTGTTTTGGTGAAATAATTTAAAAGGGACTCTAATTAGGGATTTTTCTTCTTCCACAAAGTAAAGGGTGATGTTTCTTTGTTAAAAATGTAATGCATAAGAAAAGGTTAAAATAGAAAGAGTTGCGATTGAAATGTATATGGCTTTTACAGATGCTTTTTACATTATATAGGTTGAATGAATTGTTGTATTTAAAGTGTTATTGGTAGCGAAACGTATTGCTAATTTAATTTTTTACAAGTATGAAAAAACTATTATTTATTGCTGCGCTTGGTATAGTAAGTCTAGCGAGTGGACAAGGAAGTATTGAAAAAAAAGGACAAACTGAAGATTATTCCTTTAAGAACCTGAGCAGCATAGTAGATCAATATGCAGGAAATACTTTGAAAAAAGGAAATATCAACTCTCTGGCAATAGCGATTTATAAAGATGGTAAAGTTTATCAGCAATATTATGGTGAAATAGATAAGAATTCTAACAATAAACCTAATGACAATACATTGTATGAAATTGCTTCTATTTCAAAAGCCTTTGCAGGCTCTTTAGCTGCTAAAGCTGTTTTAGAGAAAAAGATAACACTGGATGACGATATTAGAAAATATTTAAAAGGTGATTATCCAAACTTGCAATTTGAAAATACACCTATTACAATTAAAAATTTATTGACCCATACTCTTGGTTTTAAAAACAAGACTCCCCCAAAGTTAGAAAGCATCAATAAAAAGACAGCCGAAGGTTATTATGAAAGCAGACCTTTTAATTATAATATGTCAGACTTGTTTGACGAACTTAAAACGGTAGTATTAGATAAAAAACCTGGAACACTTTATAGCTATAATTCTGTAGGACCAGAGTTACTTGCCTATATTTTGGAACAAGTTTATCATAAATCTTATGGCGATATATTAAAAGATTTTCTGGTAGAATTAGATATGAAAAATACCTATTTACAGGATTACGAAAAACATAAAAAACAACTGGTAAATGGCTATGGTGAAGATCGAAAATTGGCTCCACTAGATAAAAACCCTTTATTGGGTGGTGCTTATGGAATGATTAGTAGTTTACCTGACCTTACAAAATTTATGCAATTTCAATTAGAAAGCAATAATCCTTTAATTAAAGAAGCTACTCGTCTTTTATTTAAAGAAGAAGAAGATAATGATGATAAAGGGTACTTGTGGGATGTTGGATTTGGAAAGAAAGAAGGGGCCTATTATGGCAAAACAGGAACTTCATATGGCATTCAAAGCGGAGTGTTAATTTGCCCGGATTCTCATTATGGATTCGTACTCATTATGAACAATAAGTCTGAAGCTGCATTAAACGATTGGTCTAGTTTGTACAATAGAATTGAAACTGATTTAATTAATTACCCAAAAATCAATTTAGTTTCATTATTGCAAAATGAGTTTTTGAATGATTTTGAAAAAGCCGTTGTGGAATATAAAAAATCAAAAAATGATACTACTAATTATGTATCAGGAAGTATACCTTTAAATAATTTTGGCTATGAACTGATTGCTGGTAATCACATACAAAAGGCCATAAAAGTATTTGAATTTGCAATTTCAGAAGATCCAAAAAATGCAAATTTATATGACAGCCTTGGAGAAGCTTACTTTACAAATAAGAATTATGAAAAATCACTTTCTAATTATAAAAAGTCACTTGAGCTAAATCCTAAAAATGATAATGCAAGAAAATATATTGCAGAAATTAACCGATTAAAATAAAAACGTTACTTACTATCACTAATTTTATCAACCATGAACCTTTTCCAACCCAACAATTTTCCAACCGTATCAGGTGGTAGAGTGTCACTAAGACAGATTCTCGATACAGATCTGAATGACCTTATTGAAATTTCATTTTATGATGCTGTTCAGGCAAAAACTGTTCAGCAAGCTGCCGAAATGCAGGCAAAGATCAATCAGGATTATAAGGATGGCAATTCTATTCACTGGGGAATTGTAGATAACGTAACCGGCAAAATTGTTGGAACCTGTGGATACTACCGTGGATTGGATAAGGGAGAGGGAGAATTGGGCTGTGTTTTATTATCAAAGTATTATGGACAGGGATATATGACAGATGGAATGTTACTTGCCATTGATTTCGGGCTGACTCAAATGGGATTAAAACGAATATGGGCAGCAACAAGCCAACAAAATGGCCCGGCTATTAAGCTTCTGGAACGACTCAATTTTGTGAAAATTGCTGAGACAAATGATAACGAAATTGAATATGAACTAAAAAAGCTCTTTGACAACTAGTTTAAAGTCTATTTTATACTGAATTAAATAGACATTGGTGTGTTTTTTGCAGAGAGTGACCCTGTTAAAACTATAATAAACTATGAAAATTACTTATCTAGGAACAGGATTTTTAGCAATGGCATTGGTACTTACCGTAGGGTCTAATTCTGTTTTTGCCAAAAGGCCAACTATTCAAATTGAAAAAGCATATGGGAATCCGGATTCATTGAAAGTTGAGAATCTGACTAAGGATTTAAAGAAAATGAAGCCTATTATTGTAAGTGAATTCAAAGCTAAATTTAAGAAGGAAGTAGCTGGATTTAAGTTAACAGAAGTTGATGCTTTTGAGGACAAAGATACCGGTTCATTTGCTACAGCAAATTATAAGAAAGGAGATCAAAATGTTTATCTGATGGTAGCAGATGGAGCAGGCCAGGGGGCAGATCAGGTGAAGTCAAGTTTGCTTAATTATTTAGAAATTAAAGCAATAGAAGAGCCTGGTGATAAGCTTATTATTAAGAGTTACAAAGGATGGCAGGCTTTATTTGATTCAAGCATGTATGAGAGCGATGAAATGGCAAACATCCAATATCTGGAGGGAAACAGATATTCTATTGTAGCTTCTGGAAATAAAATTTCTTTAGAAGAAGTAAAAGCTCTTTTAGATAATATCAGCCTGTAGAGAGCCTTATTTGATATATGCCTCGGTTTATTAAAGCCGGGGCTTTTTTATTCAAAATACCCCGATGTTTGGCTGAGATAAAATAATAAGACATGACAGCAAAAGAATTTATAGTCAGAGAAATAGATGAATTGAACGATTTAATAAGTAGAGAAGGAAATAAAGAATCTCATTTGCAACTTAAAAAAGAGCTGTCAGAAACCCTCTATTTATTGAGTATTTTTGATAATCATCAGATCAATCAAAAAACAATTAAAACCATTCTGGAATTACCTGATTCTAATACCGGATATTCTGATTATAGAATAATAAACGATTGTGAATCGGATAATCCTGATCATTGGATTGAAGTGAGTATCCATAATGAGAAACTTAGATTGGGAGCGGGAGACATTATCATCAAAAAGAAATAATGGGGAAGGCTTATGGAGTGTACTAAAGCATATTGTTGCCTTGACAATCAATTATTTTGACGGTCGTTCCTTTTTAATTCTCTTTCAATTTCATCAATCTCGGGTAAAGGAAAGAGAAAGCTGTCTTCAATGTAGCTCAGGATATTTTCATCTGTCTTTTTGTTTACTTTTCTGATAAAAAGTTGATTGCTGGATTTCAAAGACTCTATATAGGATAATATATTCTGTTTATTTTGGAAAATAGATTGTCCAAATATTGCTCTTTTATCATCATTAACGATAATATCATTGAAAGATGTATTCATAAGAACAGTCTGGAAAAATGATTCGGCAGGTAAAAAAGTATGAAGATAGTAATCCTCAAAATCCATCACCCTTTTATTGTTGGTTAAGAATATACAGGTTTCTTTTGTAAACATAAACCATTTCCCTCCAATATAAGGTATTACTCCTTTCATGAATTCTCTTTTGTAAATGAAAGAGGAAACCATATAGGCTAATTCCGTAAAGTGATTCTGTATTCTTTGTAAGGTATCTGGTCTGTAAAATTCCTGGTCATAATAAAAGAGATAATTTCGTCCCTTATTAGCCGTAAGAAACTTACGGATGATATTTTGAGATCGGAGAGGGTAGTCTTCACCACTTAGATTAATGAAATAATCCCATCCCTGGTTTACATTCAATAGAAATTCCATGGCATTAAGTTCCGCCTGAATCATACTAAAGCCACCTGATACAATATTCAGGCTTTCTAAAATATAAACATTGGGAAACTGAACAATATACAGCTGAATTTCTTCCGTAAACTTTGAATTTGATTTCCTGTCAATATGAATAAGATAAAACTGATCCCTTGTATAGATTTTCTGAAACATGGCCTTAAATACTTCAGGTTTATGATGAACCATGATAAAATAAGCAATTTTTACATGAGGTACAGCATATGATTCTAATGTACAGGGGTAAGGTTCTGTTATGGGAACGGATGTTTGCATACTTCGGAGCTTAAAATCATCCGCACTTGCAAATAATTAGGTTGACGTGCGGAAGCTACGAATATATTTTTGATAATCAACTAATTAAATATAGTTTTGTTGTTTTTCTTTGTTGTACGTTTGCAGAGCATTTATAAAATAGGTCACTGCCTTTGCTATTCTGTAAGAGTTTAAAATCACAATCTTTTCTTTCAGTTCTGCTTTTTCAGCTACCAATTTATAGTCTTTATTTCAAATGTGAAAGCAGAAGATTATAGATTCCTATTGTAAATAGGAGCGATATGCTATTGCAAGGTAATCAATAATATTTTAATGTTATTGTTATAGTGAAAGCAAGCAAAATGATAAGCCGAGAGAGTATTTCTTAATTTGTTTTATCCCAATACACCAAATCAAATTCTGATAAACAGATTTGCTTACAAACTACCGGAAGACCGGAATGTATAATGAGTTTTAAAAATTTAAATCTAATCAATCCAATTATCCGTGCTGTTACAGAAGCTGGTTATTCCAAACCTACTGAAATACAGGAAATTGCAATTCCGCATATTTTGGAAGGAAAAGATATTATTGGATGCGCTCAAACAGGTTCCGGAAAGACAGCAGCATTTGCAATGCCAATTCTACAGTTACTTAAAAGACACACTCCCGAACATAAAGAAATACGAACCTTAATACTTACCCCAACCCGGGAACTGGCTATACAGATAGAAGAAGACTTGGGAATTTATAGTAAGTATTTACCTTTATCTCAACTTTCGATTTATGAAGGTATTTCAACGGGAAGTCTGCTTGCAGCTCTAAGAAAAAGAGTGGATATTCTTGTTGCAACTCCCGATAAACTTTTGGAGCTGGATAATCAAAGACATATTGATCTTTCTAAAATTGAAATACTGGTTTTAGATGAAGCAGATAAGATGCTTGAAATGGGATTTGTAAATGATATAAAAAAGATTTTAAAACAAACCCCTCAGAAAAGACAAGCACTCTTCTTTTCAGGAACAATGCCGATAAGTCTAAAGAAATTTGCAGAGACAGTCCTGAATAATCCTATAAACATTACAATAAATTCAGTATCTTCAACGACACAAACTGTTAAACAATCCGTGTATTTTGTAGAGAAAGAAAATAAAGCTGATTTACTGATTGATATATTGCGTAAAAAAGACAGTATAAAATCACTGGTTTTTACACGTACGAAACAGGTTGCCAATAAACTTGTTCAGCAGCTGGAAAGCGTAGGGATTTTTGCAGCAGCTATTCATGGAAACAAATCACAGGAAGCAAAACAAAGTGCTCTTGATGATTTTAAAAACAGCAGAATTAAAGTGTTGGTTGCTACTGACACTGCGGCAAGAGGAATGGATATAGAAGATTTTCCTTATGTCGTCAATTATGAACTTCCAAATATTCCGGAAACCTATGTTCACCGAATTGGAAAAACAGGAAGATCCGGTACAGAAAGAATCGCTATTTCATTTTGTGATACCGAGGAGTGTTTGGATCTAAAAAATATTCAAAAGCTGATAGGATTTACAATGCCTGTTAGTTTATTTCAGAAATAAAATCTGTAAAGTCTACAGATCATAATACATACAATTTTTAATAATAATTACAATGCAAGAAGGCACAGTAAAATTTTTCAATGAAGCAAAAGGCTTCGGGTTTATTTCTCCATCAGACGGGAGTAAAGACATATTTGTACATTCTTCAGGATTAAACACAAGTTCAATCCGTGAAAATGATAAAGTAGTTTTTGATGTACAAAAAAGCGACAAAGGTTTAAACGCAGTGAACGTAAAGTTAGCATAATTTAGATCTTGATTACAAGGGGTATTATTTTGATACCCTTTGTCATTTCAGTCTCATATTTTTATATTTTTTTTACAATTTAAGATCCATACACTTTTAGTATCTGGATATATTGTTTGAAAGAACATTAATGCAGGTTAAATTACTTTTTATTTTCATTATATGTTCATTTACCTCTTGCTTTATGTAAGAGGTTTTTAAGGGTGCTGTAAGAAAGATGATCACTTCTATCATCTTGGTATGACTGTTTTCTTGAGTTTATATCGCTATACAATGTCAACAATAAGTTCATCTATTTTCATCTGGTATTTACAGAGTTTCTTAGACTTTCTTTAATCTATTGTTAAACACATTAGTTTTTTTGTATGTTAGCAACACAAAACTAACCAAAAGACTTTAAACTAATGAGGGAAAAAGAGTTAAGTGAATTAACAGATCAGGAATTACTAGACAAGAAGAAAAAATCCAAATCTGAAAATATAATCAATGGAGCTATTCTTGGTTTCCTGATTGGTATTGCTACATACAGCAGTGTGAAAAACGGGATCGGACTTTTTACATTCTTACCACTGGTTTTTGCATTTTATGCCGCTAATCAATGGAAAAAAAATAAACAGGCATTAGAAAAAGAACTGGAATCCAGAGGTCTGAAGTAAAAACAAAATAAATTTTATTTGAATTAACCACCACAAGCCAGTCCATTGCTAAAAGTAATGGACTGGCTTGTTTATAAAAGCGTAATAGAGAACGTATACAAATGGATTTTCAAATTAAGATAGAATATTGATTCTGATTATCTTGAAAAGTGCTAATTTTCAGGAAAAATTATTTCCAATGAGCATCATCAAAACGTATATAGATAAAGCAATTGAGCTGGTAGAAAAGAACAAAGAATATCTTATGTATGAAAAAGAAGTTCATCCTGCAATGGAAAGTGAGATGGACTGGAATACTTTCAAACACAAACCGGCAAAAGTAAACCTGGAGCAAAAAGGTACAACCACAGAGTTATTAAGCTTGATTTCTGAGAATGATAAGATCTGGAAAGCAATAGATGCCGCCATTAGTGATAACGAGATCGAAAAGCTAGAGTCTGATCTGGAAATTACTTTCCCGGATTCCTACAAAGAATACTTGAGGTATAAACATTTTTATACAATTTTTCTGGACAATGACATCAGGCTTTACCCCAAACCTATCGGATCATGGAACCAAATCTTAAAAGAAAATAATGAAAATATGAAAGAGGTTCTATTAGATCATGGATATCTTGGAATAGGAAACTTTTCTGATTATGGAGAAGTATGCTTTGATTTTAATGAGTCTATGGGCAATCCTCCAATTGTAATGATAGATTATGAAACAGGTGAAGCAGAAAGACTTGCAAATAATTTTACAGCTTTACTGGAAAAAATTATGACAAAACCTGAGCCCGTGGTAACCGAATTGAAAACCTGGGAAAAGAAAATGTATGGAGTATCATAGTTTTTTTATATTCAGAAGCCGGATTGTAAAATACTAAGCTTACCAAAGAAAAGTATCCAACTGGACATTTCCACCAACGAAAGAAAAGACATTCAGAATATGTTGATCACTAAAGGCCGTCATTTAGGTAATTTTTCATCAATATAAGGAACAAACTTAATCAGAGATTATGCTAGTTTGTTTAGAGCTTTTTTTATTGTTCCTGTTAGTTTTGTAGGGCTTATTTTTGTTAACAAGAGAGTTGTGCAGCCATTAAAGCTGGCAAACTGTTTTACTGACTCTATAAAAGATTCCAGCCACAATTCAGTGTCTATATTCACATTTTCAATATGCAAATGGATGAGTTCAAACTGTTTGGTTTTTCGGTGTGCCTTACAATCGACTCTTCCGATAAATGTATTTCCAAATAGAATAGGCAGGCAAAAATAACCATACTTTCTCTTTTCCTTGGGAACATAGCACTCAAGACGAAAATCAAAGTTGAAGATCTGCTGGATGCGGTCACGATGAATAATAGAATTGTCAAATGGAGATAAAAGCTGAACACGAGGAGGGGCATCAAATACTCTTTCCAGTAAATTGTTTTCTGTGAAAATAGGAGCCATTCCATCAATATCAATCTGTTGTATGGTCTTTTCCTGAAGCATTGATTGTAAAACTTCATTGACATCTTTTTTCAATATTCCTCCGGTTTTGAGGTGTGTTATTTGCTTTAATGTTGTAAAACCATAGGCACGGAGATAGGTTTTTACCAGATATTTAGCAAACTCAAATGGAGTAGGTTCTGTTAGGTCAATATGGTGGGGCAGAACTCTTTCACGGAGGTCATACGTTTTTTCCATCCCCTTACGTTTAGAAATCATCAAATCTCCTTGCATAAACAGCCTTTCAAGGGCCAATTTGGTAGGTTTCCAGCTCCACCAGCTTCCTGCCTTTTTACTCTCATTTTCAAAATCTCTTGCCTTTTTAGGGCCCTCATTTCGAATGACATCAAGAACATACTGCATGACTTTTGGGTCTGCATTATAATAATGAGATTGATTTTGTTGAACACTTAGCATTTGAGGTAAGGCATAACGGAAATCTTTCATGGGAAGATAAGAAGCTGCATGAAACCAATATTCAAATACGTTACGCTCTTCCACCAGCTCTTCTAAATAGCTTGGTTGATAATCGGGGACTCTTGTCCAAAGGGTATGATGGTGGGCACGCTCAACAATAGATAAGGTATCGATTTGTATATAGCCAAGATGTTCCAAGGCTTTCAGTACAGCATTTTTCCCCGTTCCAAATGAAGAATTCTTCAATAATCCCTGACTTTCTAGTGTAGCAAGCTGTAATTGTAATATTGTTCCCTCTTTTATATCCATATTATCACAAATTTATTGAATTAAAAGAGGATAAACAATCAGAATCGTTAGTCTTTTTATCCTATTTTTTTTCTGTTTTAGCCGTAATTTTTTCCGGGTTATTGAAAGATAATCTCCCCGTGAAAATCTACATGAACTTATTTATTTTAGTTAAATAAGGTGATGTATCTTTAAGAAAATGAGTGTGATAGCCTTTGGTTAAAGGATTGCTCTATAAAATATTGAATAAGCAGTTTAATATAGAGTCGTAGTTTTACTACAATTTCTCAAATAATTACTAATTCATTTTGCTGTGATTTTTATAGGTGATATATTGGTACTACCAAACCATAGTGAAATTTTATGAAAATGAGTTCAATTTACGGTAAAAAAAGATTACCTAAAAGCGCATAAAAACGAACTTTTTAAAGTTCTTTCTCTATTCCGAACCAATCAAACCAGTCAAAAAGTAAACTTGCGAAAGGAGACCAAGGCAATTACTGACTGTGATTTGAGTAAACGGTCTCTTCTTTCTGTGGAAGAAATTCCAATCTACACTACACAACAGATAAAATTATGTTATGTTTCAAGAAGAAAAAAACTTTTCCAAAAACGGGAAAGAGTCAAACACAAAAAATAGTAACAAGCCTAAGGATTTAGCCGAAACTTCTGATACATCCTCTTTACAAAATAAAAGTGGTACGGGAACCTATTTTATGAATCAGCCATTGGTTCCGAATGATCCAACAATAAGTAATGATAAAGTATGGTCCAAACAGCCCACTTCAAAGATCTTCAATGCACAGGGCATCCCTGAAAATGCCATTGCAGGAATTAACAGGGTGGTGAGGCTTGAAATTTTCGTGGAAGGAGAACCTGTTAAGTTTTTCAAACATTTTAAACTTACACAAAGTGCAGTCAGACATCATGAATTTGATCTTACTCTTGCCTATGATACCTTAGGAAGTGTAGAAAATCATAATCTGGAACAGGCTCAAAAATTTCTTGGCAAGCGTATTACCGTTGTCTTCAAGTACAAGGATATTGAAGAAGGTCCTGAAAGAAATTTTGTAGGAGTGATTACCGAAGTCGGGTTCAGTCAGGAGAAAGGAAGTCTTGGAAATCTTGTATTGACGGGGTATAGTCCAACCATTTTATTAGATGCTGCTCCCCATATCCAAAGTTTTGGAGGGGCACAATCTATAAGTTTGAACAGTATTGCACAGGACGTTATAAAAGAGGGACTTGGCCAAGGAAAGTATGATGTGAGAGTAGATGCCCGTTACGGAAATGTTGCCTATAGCTCGCAGTACGGAGAAACACATTACAATTTCCTCGCAAGGTTAGCAGAAGCCTATGGCGAACAATTTTTCTATGACGGAGAGGTGTTGCATTTCGGACAACTACCTCCACAGGAACAACCCGTAAAGCTTACCTATGGAAGCAACCTGAGTGATATTAAAATAAGAATGAAGGCACAGCATGTGAACCCTACATTTTATGGCTATAACAGTAGCAAGAATGAAAAATTTAAAGGAGGCGATTCAAAAATCAGCCATACCTCCGATATTGCACGACGTGCCTACGAAATTTCTGAAAAAATTTTTTCTACCCCATCATTACGGGTAGCCCCTATAAAAGCATCTTCATTCATGGATATTGATGCTTCTCAAAAAGGTACAGCAGGAAGCAGGGCTTCAGAGGTATTCATTACTTCAGGATGCACTACTGTTCCATTCCTTTATCCTGGTTGTATCGCAGACATTGAAATGCGAAAAACTGATACCAACGATACATCATACTTTACAAAACTGATGCTTACAGAAGTAACCCATGAAGTAGATGCAAGAGGATACTATATCGGAACCTTTGAGGCTATAGCTTCAGATACAGGTTTTATTCCCAGACCAGAATTTGCTGTTCCGATAGCAGAACCTCAGTTTGGAAAAGTGGTCTCCAATACGGACCCACTCAATCAAGGGCGTGTTCAGGTTCAGTTCGACTGGCAAAGTGGACAGGATACCACAGAGTTTATCCGGGTAATGTCTCCTGATGCAGGAAGCAGTGATAAAGTGGGTAAAAACAGAGGTTTTATGTCGGTTCCGGAGGTTGGAGATCAGGTTATTGTGAATTTTGTACATCTTCATCCTGATCGTCCTTTTGTTATGGGGGGAATGTATCATGGCGGAATTGGTGCAGGAGGTGGTTCCGGAAACAACGTGATGAGCTTCAGTGGCCGTAGCGGTGCTGAACTGAAATATGATAATGGGGCAGGATCTATGAACCTGAAAGATCAGGGAGGAGCCAATATGTTCTTTGATGGAAGTGGAAATGCAATCGTTAATGCCAATACTGACCATACCACCAATACAGGCAGCAATAATACAATTAATGCAGGAAGTACTACGGTTATCAATGTGGGAGGGGAGAAAGGAGCCCCACCGCAATCGATGTTGAAGATGGATTCAGCAGGTAATGTGGTTATTGATGCAAAATCTTCAATTACCCTAAAAGTAGGCGATAATCTATTGTCAATCGACAAAAAAGGATTAATCAAACTGAATGGAAAGAATCTTGAGCAAAAGGCCGACAATAATTTTGATCTTAATGCGAAACGGGTTAGCCAAACAGCGAAAGGATCCAATTTTAAAATCAATAGCGATCAAAACGTTATTGTGACCGGAGGAAATGAAGTTAAAATGAAATAAAGAATAAAGTCATGCAATATCTTAAAAACAATGCTATTTTAAAGTGTGATAAAGGCTTGATTCCGTCACTTTTAAATATTACAAGCAATAACAAAATAAAGAATAGAGAGGGTTTATTTGCTACAGACAAGGATAATATTGCAGGAGTAAATATTACCCATTTTACACTCTGTAGTGTTGCAGGAATCTGCAGATTAAATCTAAACCTGAGCGGTCAGCAGCTCAATTGGATTAACACTGTGCCTAAGGTGAAAATAAAAGACACAAAGGCACTGTTTGAGGCATCTAAATGTATTTGTCCTCTGGGTGGAATTATTACTAGTATTAACTCTGGACAAATATAATTTATTATGCCCGCATTAGTAATAGGAGCAGGAATAGCAGCGTTGGCTGCAGCTATCATTGAGGCCCTTATTTTGGCAATTATTATTGTTGCCGTTATACTTATTGTTGCCTACATCATCTATAAAATTGTTGAATTTGTACGAGGGCAGATTAATGAAACGGCAGATGATGTCTGGGATGATACGGCACCGCCTGTGGCAGAACCTATTCCGGTTCCTGAAACAAAACCAATAGATATTCCAATCCCCATCCCGCTTAGTGTACCTATAGATAAAGATGTTCCGTCAGAATCAGGGCCATTTAATGTATATGATGTACATGTTAATCTTCCGGGCAATTATGGAGATTATCAAAGAGGGATTACGGATCCGAATTCTGTATTTTTAAATGCCGGTGAGATCTATAAATATGGTATTACTAAATATGGATCCGTACTTAGAAGATATGAGGCATTTTCATGGACAAGCCCTAAAGAATTAATGATTTTACGAAATTTACAAAACGGCAGTTTTGGACCTTATGAATGGTATGCCTTTAGGAGAAGCTATGCTTATGCAAGGTTCATTGAGAATGGCCTTATTGCAGCGTATTTTGCAATCCGAGGAAAATTACCTCCGGGAAATACCGGATTTTATTAATGTAAGAAAATAAAGATATAAAAATGAACGAAAAAGAAGTTAAGAAACATCTTTCAGACGCAAAAAAGTATAGAAATAACGGTGAGTTTGCAGAATCTCTGGCGATACTGCATCAGGTGAACAATGAGTTTCCTGAGAATGTAACCTATCGCTATTTATTGGCCTCTACCTATTATGAAAGCTTGAGTACAGATCCGGCTAAACGCTATGTAGAAGAAGCCATAGCTTTGGATGCTAATTTTAAGGAAAACTATGAATTGCTTGGAGATATCTATCAGAAAGAAGGAGATTTGGAGAAAGCTCAGATCAATTATGAAAAGGCTTACGATCTGGATTCTCAATACTTAACAGTAGGTGAAAAATTAATTCAATTATATCTTAAAATTAAAAACTACGAGGGAGTTGTCAAAGTTTGTGATAACATGATGAGTTATATTCCGGTGGATGCCTCTACTGCAAAATCAAGAGCTTTAACGTCTATTTATTTAGGGTGCATTTTGTACAAGAGTTGGGCATTGGCTTATTTAAAGGACTATAGCAATGCGGCTAAAGAAATTGAAAATATAAAGGCGATGGATAAGCAAATGGGCCTGCCAACATATCCTGATATGTATAGAAATGAAGATGAAGCTCTTTTCAAAATCTATTATAAACTTAAGAATACCGAAAAAACAGAAGAATATCGGAACTTATTAAGCGGAGCGTATAAATATAGTGCAGAAGCTATTCATAAGCTGGAAGCAGAAGCAGATCAGGATATTATTTTATTCAGACAACGCCCTGAAGTAATGGTGCATTTAGGATTAAGCTAATAGGAGATAAACGTTTGTTTTTAGGCAGTAAGAGATTTAGATTTATAAATGCAGCAACATGAAAAAAGACCTTAGTGCAATACATCATATCGAACGGCTTACCCAACAATATTTTAATGATGGAGAGATTCGTTCTGCGCTTAAAACATACCGTTCTTTACTTGAGGACTATCCTAAAGACAGAAATTATTATATCAATTATATTAATTTTTTGCTGGATGAATCGGTCGTAGCAGAGCTATTGTGGCCTGCCTATGAAGAGGCTGTTGCCTGTTGTGATAGAGCAATTTCTCAACTTTCAGAGGAAGAGAAGCTGTTTTTCTATGTTAAAAAGGCCGAAGTATATGTTATAATGGTGGATGGAGATTATCAATGGTATAATGATCATCAGGCTGAAGTCAATCACTTTATAGAAACTGCTGTTGAGAGATATCCTACCAATGTTCCATTACTGAAAAGTGTAATGGCTCTCTATCGAATGAATGGTAACCAGAATAAATTTGATGAAATTCTTGATAAAGTTTATCAGATTACCCCCAATGATTTTATGATCGTTTTACAAAAAGTAACAAGCTTAGAAGAACACAGGAACATTGAAGAGGGTATTGATATCCTGGAAAACTGGATCAGGATTAGTCCTGAATCACCCTATTTAGCATCAAGTTATAATAAGATAATACTGATGTATAAGAAAGCTGACAACCAAGATATGGCAGATACATACCAAGATTTATTAGATAACCAATAGATGATGCTGATCAATATTAAACCAGATTCACAGGAGCTTTACAAATCAGAGTATTCGAAAAATACTCTTTATAAAAATAATAAGCTTTCTGAGCTAAAATCCCGTAATACATTTTCACTTAATCTGAATCTGAACGAGAATCTCCAAATGACTTTCACGAATAAAGATCTTACAGATGATACATCCAACAACCTGATCTTTTCTCCCGTACAATTTGAACTGAATGAAAAGAAAAACTTTTTTGAAATTACCAACAAGAAACTACTAAAGGTACAATGGAATAAATTCAAGGAAAAAAATCGCAACGGAAAAAATAATACCTTTTTGTTTCTCTACGAAAGGCTGTATTTTAAAATGGATTTTGGAATGGAGTACGACTTGCTTTCCAATGGTTCTCATTTGCCTTTTTTTGTTAATATTTATAACAAAGAGCTTGAAGTAGGGACGGTGATTGATGGAATGTCCTGGGTACATGCTCCTCTTGGATTGCCTCTTAAAATTGAATATGTAGTTGAACTTATAAATGATATGGATCTTACCCTAAGAGGTACAGTATCTCTGGATGAGGATACTCTTACGAAGTTAATTGCCGATAAACAGTTTCAGCAGAAAGCAAAACCTTATCATTATACCAAGAACTTTACAATCCTTTCAGATATAAAGTCCGTTTATAATGCAAAAACCGGATATTTGAAATACTCCACACTTTCCCTAACAATATCCGGAGTTGAAGAGGAAGTAAATGAATCGGTGAGCTCCTCCATTTCTTTTCTATGAGTGATTCGTGCTTTCATTTAAATAAGTAAAAAAATAATTTGCTTTTTGCATAGAATTACCTACTTTTATCATAACCAAGTAAATAACTCGTTTTGAGAACAACTCTTAAACTTATTATAGCTTAGTATTAGCCTTCACAACCACAGGCTAATCATTCTTTCGTTTGGGTAATTCTACCCGAACAGGTTTTCATTTAATCATATTATTTATTGCATTGTTGTAAAGGCAACGGCTTTTGCAATTCCAGATTTTGACAGTTGTACTGATCAGAAAGTTGGGCTATTGGAGGTTACATGCTTTAACCTGTTAACTCTGTATTTTCAATCCTGTAATGCGTGAATAATATGAAAAACTTAACAAAGAATATTAAGCACGATTATAATAATGAGTATAGAGTATATCTGGGAGGTAAAAGCCAAAAATACACCCCTTTTAAAAAAGAAATGCAACCATTGTGACGGTGAAAGGTTTCATTGTAGTGATAAATTCAGATTGAATGCACAAAAAAAGAATATTGATATCTGGTTAATTTACAGATGTGTAAAGTGCAATAAACGATATAATATGACCCTTTTTTCAAGAATCGGAACAGAATCTATAAGTAAGGAGTTATTCAATAAACTTTCAGAGAACGATGCCGGCTTAGCTTGGGAATACGCATTTTCTCACGAAATAAGACGAAGAAATAATGCAGAAGCCGATCTGGATGGAGTAGAATATGAGATTAAGTATGATGAAATTTCAGTGGAGGAATTAATGCATACAGATAATGAAATGATTATCTTTAAAATCAATTGTTCTTTTGATTTTAACCTCAGAATGTCAACGGTTATCAGAAATTGTTTGCAAATTTCATCCAGCAAATTGAATCAATTAATTGAATCAGAATTTATCTTTGTTCATGATAGACCTTTACAAAAGAAACATAAAATTAGAAATGGAGATGTTATTAGTATAAACAGGGAACAATTAATTCATGTAAAATTGATGGAGAATAATATAAGTAATCTTATAAAATAACTTCTGCTTTCTAACTTTTTAAGTAAACAACCTCCAGATCAATGTTTTGGAGGTTGTTGCTTTTTTTGTATTTATTGCTTTAAGTAAGTATTTATATGATTTTTTAAAAAAATGGTAGATTAAAACCTAATGTATTATTTGTAGTTTTGTGATAATCAAAATAGAAATATGGCATTAATAAATGATTTAGGTAAAATTATTGTTTTCTTGTTTTTGCTATTGAGTGTTTTTCTGATCACCGCAAAACCGAAAAGAAAATTGCCCAATTATTTGTTTGCTGCATTCCTTTTGATTTCCGTGGTGGATCTTTCAGGTTTTTTTCTAAGTCCGCCTGATCATAATCTTATTAAAGCATTTAAACTATCCAGTATCCTGCTTCAGATGCCATTGTATTATCTGTATGTGAATGCTGCGTGCTATTATAATTTCACCCTCACTAGAAAGCATCTCTTGCATGGGGTACCTTTTTTATTCTTTTTCTGTTTATTTAGTATCACTGGGATTTCTGAACAAAGTCACAAGATTTTTGATGTAGTTTCTACCATTCAGTATTACTATTATATTATTGCTGTATTTTGGTCATTGAAAACTTTTAGAAAGATATACCAGGAGAATTATTCAAGTAATCATCATCTTACCTATAAATGGTTGTTTCAGACCACTGTTCTTTTTTTGATTGGAAACTTTTTCGTGCTGATCAGAGGTTTTGTAAAAGAGAATAATACCGTTTTTCTTGGGTTATATACATTTTCCTCATTGTTTGTTTTATTTGTTGTCAGCTGGTTTGTACTTAATGCATTATATCGACCAAGCTTATTTACAGGAATTGATAAAGATCTGATTCCTGTAAAAACAGAAAATGAATCTAAAGAAGAACCGGAACAGCTTAAAAATCTTCTGAACTTTATGGACATGGAAAAACCCTATTTAGATGATAAACTGACCTTGCAGAAATTAGCAGAACAGATGAGCATGCCTGAGAAACAGCTTTCATTGCTTATCAATAAACATACAGGTAAACATTTTTTTGACTTTATTAATGAGTTTAGAATCAACTATGCAAAGGCATTGCTTAAGGATCAACCGCAGTTAACTGTGCAGGAAGTCTTGTATGAAGTTGGATTTAATTCTAAATCTTCATTTTATACAGCATTTAAAAAAGAAACAGGGATTACTCCCACAGATTACAGGAAATTAACTATTTAGATAGTGTCCGATTTTAAGTCGGACTAATTTTTTATAACAAAAGAGTCCGATTTCCGATAGTCGGATGTTTATCCTGTTATAAAACTTCAGCTTTGCTTCATTATTAAAAATCAAATACAATGAAGCCATTAATTAAAACCATTTTACTACTGTTCTCTGTTCTCTCCTTTGAAATTTGTTTAGCGCAATCCAACCAAAAAGATGAACTTTGGAAAGTAGATTCACTCATTAATCATTATTCTCAGGCAGGTGCTCCCGGGATGGCTGTCGGAATTATAAGAGACGGAAAAATCATTGATAAAAAAACATACGGACTGGCAAATCTCGAAGACCGGATTCCTGTGACAGATTCCACAGCATTTGATATTGCATCCGTCTCTAAACAATTTACTGCCTTTGTAGCCCTTTTAGCAGAGCAGGAGGGAAGATTGTCATTGAATGAAGATATCAGAATCTATTTGCCGGAACTAAAAGATTTACCCTATAAAATCACGATCAGACAACTGGCCAATCATACCCATGGGTTACCGGATTTTACAAATATTAAAAGATTACAGGGATTTGGAGTTGAGTCTCAGGTCACCAATATTGAAGCTGTAAACACTGTCCTTGCTATTAAAAGTATCAATTTCCCATCCGGTGACCAATACAAATATAATAATACAGGCTTTATACTTCTTGCTGAAATACTTCACAGAATATACAAAAAGGATTTTGCTGATCTCCTTAAAGAATATATTTTCAACCCTCTTCAAATGAGTCATACGAAAGCTGTGAATGATCCCGAGAAAATTATTCCCAATAAAGCCGAGTCATACAAAGAAAACGGGGACCATTTTACAAAACAACCATTAGGACAGATGGAGAACGGTTCTTCCAATATTTTTACAACTTTGAATGATCTATGCAAATGGGCTGTCAATTTTCAAAATCCAACTGTTGGCAGTCGTGAAATTTATCAAAAAATGCAGCAAAATACCTTTCTGAATTCAGGAGAAAAAATAGAATACGGCCTTGGACTGCAAACCGGAAAATATAAAGGACTGGATATTGTTTTTCATGGGGGAGGTACCGCAGGTTACAGATCTTATATACTCCATGTTCCTGCCCATCATTTATCAATTGTACTGATGAGCAATAAGGGTAATTTTGATGGATTATTTATTGCTTATAAACTGGTTGATCTGTTTCTTAAAGATCATGAAATTTCACCCTCTCCACCTAAAAAAATCACCTATACTTCTACTGAACTGAAACAGTTTGGGGGAGTCTATGAAATAGATCCGGGGAATTATATGGAAATAACTACAGATGGTAAAAATCTATACGCATGGGGAAGCAAAACTCCTTTGGAATCTGTGGGAGACAATAAATTTATCATTCCTTTTATCCCGACTGCTCATGTTACATTTCATCCCGGGAAGCTTGCATTCAGCATTGGAGACTTTGTATTTAACTGTAAAAAAGTAATATTAGATACAATGGATGAAAGCAAAATGGATCTTAATCAGTTTGTTGGGTATTATAAGAATGAAGAATTCAATACAATCTATGAGTTGATTATTAAAGATAATAAGCTTGTTGCCAGACACGCTATTAACCCCGAAGCTATTTTGCATCCTTTAAGTCCGGAAAGTTTTTATTCCCGAGAACCTTTTTTTGGACATATTCATTTTAAGTATGATGAAAATAATAAGATTAAAGGATTTATATTATCAGGATCCAATATGTTTAACATACAGTTTAACAAAATAAAATAATAATATTTTAAGTTGAATGTCTGAAAAAGTTGTATCTTATTCTTTGTAAAAGAATATTTCAACAAAGTTGGAATACTATTTGTAATGCAATACGAAAATGTAAATGAATAAAGTTTTAACAATAATTATCTGTAAATAATTAAAATCATGTTCCCGTCTCAATAAACTATATTGTTTTATTCAAATAATGTCCTTTATTCAGTACAATGAAAAATGTTCCATAAATTTTAAACATATGAAAAACGCAAAACTATTAATTACAGCGATTACAGTTGTAATGTTCGCTTCAAGTGCTTCTGCACAACTTACTCCAAAGGGGGCCGGTTCCGATAAAGATAAACACGGATGTAAAGGATCCGCAGGATATACTTTCTCTGTTATAAAAAATGACTGTGTGAGGCTTTTTGATGAAAAAATTCAGTTGAAAGAAGTAGATACTAAAAAATCATATACCTCTAATGCTGCCATAATTCTTAGCCAGGACGAGAAAAAAGCAGAGTTGTTTTTACCATCTTCAGACGGAAGTCTTGTACTTGAGAAAGTAGCATCTAAAAAAGCTGTTATTTATAAAAAAGGACAATATACTTTGACGAAAGGTAAAAAAAATAGCTATGTATTGAAACTTGCGAATAAAACAGTTTTCAAAAGTTAGACATACAATCAAGAATGAGCACATTTCATATTTGTGCTGAGAAGCTGCTTCAAAACTGAGGCAGCTTTTTTTTATTCACTATTCAGGATTTCTAATAGATGGCTATAACAAGGAAAACCACAGATTAATAGGATAAACTGTGGTTTTCAATAACTAAGAACTATTTAACTATGATTCTGTTTCAGGTAGCCATAATGTAAGGATGGTTCCTTGCCAAATAGGCATGAGAAAATGTTTTGAAATTCATGGATATACCTGCATTTTATAGCATTTCCATAAATTTTCAGCCCCTCCAGTATTTTTTTTGAACTCAGGTCAATATCATACTTTATAAAAGCTTCCGGTCTCTCGTAACGGATGCTTTGAGCTGAACTGAATGTTCTTGAAAAGCCTAACATCTCAAGCCATTCTTCTGTTATTTTAATGGGTTTAATAGAATCTGCCGGAACTGAAATACGTTGACTATCATTTTCAATGTGAACAAAATACTCCCTTTCTACACTCTGAAAAATTTCAGTGATCGTATAAATCTGATTTTTGTACTCGACTAAGTTTTTGATTTTAAGATCTGCTACATTCATAATATTTTGATTTTTTGTGATGATAATGGTATAGGATATAACTATCAAATATTATGCCTTGCATTGTATTGTAAGGTGGTGTTTTAGTGAAGATTAGGTTAAATTTTCCATTGAAAAATTAATATTATGTTAAAATAACAGAATTGCAATTCTTTTTAAGAAATTGAATGGAGCGGGTCTGTGGTATCAGTGAACTTTTTTTTCCTTTGAAGACTTATTGGCAGTGGCCAAAAGAAGAGCAATTACAATGGAAATGATAAGAAATGCTATAAAGACATTCCAGGAATAGGAGTGGAGGAGATATCCCGTACCACTTCCCAAAATACTTGATCCGAAATAATAAAATAACCAATAGATAGAAGTAGCGGAAGACTTCCCCCGTTTTGCATAAAGTGCAGTCATTTGACTTGCCATAGTGTGAGAAGCAAAAAAGGAAAGGGTAAAAAGAGCAAGCCCAAAAATGAGGATGTAAATATTTTCAGATAGAAGCAACAATGCTCCCACAATCATAAACAGAATGGAAACCTTTAGAATATTATTAGCAGGAAACCTTTTGGACAGACGTCCAACGATCATTGTTCCAAAGACACCAAAAACGTACATCAGGAATATAAAAGCAATAATAAAATGACTCAGAGAAAAAGGAGCAGCCTCCAATCTGAAAGTCAGATAATTGTATACACTTACGAAAACACCCATCACCAAAGCAGCAATGAAATATAACCGAAGCATATAAGGGTTAGTCAGAAAAAACTTCATCTGCTTCATCTTGAGATGATAATCTGTTTTCTGAGGATTGAAAAATTTTGATTCCGGGAAAAGTTTCCAAAATATAATGCCGAGGATTAAACTTTCTATTCCAATCACCAAAACAGCATTGCGCCATCCAAATTCTCCGGCTACAAGCGTTGCTAATATTCTTCCACTCATCCCACCAATTGTGTTTCCACTCAGATACATGCTGATGGCAGCACCTATTACAGCAGCATTTACTTCCTCTGTAAGATAGGCGAGGGCAACCGCGGAAACACCTGAAACCACAAATCCTTTAAAGATACCAATAGCAATCAGAAGACTGAGGCTGGGAATCCATGTTGAAATGATGGTGAGTAAAGCTGAAGAAATCAGGGAAAAAGTCATGAGTCCTTTTCTTGAATAGCTATCTGCTTTAAAGGCAAAAAATAATAGGCCTAACGCCATTCCTATGGTAGATGATGATACCAGCAGAGAAGTATCACCCACAGATACCCTGAAATGTTCTGCCGCCATGGGCAGCATCGGCTGAAAAAGATAAAGCTGCGCAAATACAGAAAGTCCGGAAAAGAAAATACAAAGTTTTATAAATCGGAAACGTTGGCTTCCCTGATCAGCTTTTTCAAATAGATTCATGATTTTTGCCGTTAAAATGCAGTAACTTCATAGAAAATGAGGCTCTGTAAAGTTCCTGATTATTTTTTAATTTCAGAAATCATTATTTCAATAATTTTTATTGGTAAAACAAATTGAAGTATTTACATATTACTGATGTATTCTGATGGAGTGATCCCTTCCATCTGCTTAAATACACGGTTAAATGTAGATTGGTTTGAAAAGCCTGCTTCTGTATAAATATACATAAGAGTTATCTTTTCAATATCATTTTCGCTAAGCAGTTTTTTTACACATTCAATTCTGTGCATATTCAGGTAGTTATTAAAATTGGGATATCCTTTATATCGAATCGATTTGGATATATAGCTGCTGTTGATATCCATTTCTATAGAAAGCTTGGAAATATTAAAATTAACGTCCTTATACAACTGTTTTTCTTTCATTACAGATTCTATTTTTTCAAATAACTCTTCTGCGAAAAAAGGAATTTTTTCTGTTGTTGTCCCCGACTGTATTTCCGGATATAATTTTTCCTCTTGAATTTCATGATAAATTTCAACTCTTCTTATTTTATCCTTAAAGTAGATGAGAAGCGAGATGACTGCTACATTGGATGTAACGAGAACAATATCTGTTAACCTCACATCTTCCGGACTATGTTTCTGGAAATTAAAAGAAAAGTTTTTGGAAATGATAAATCCCGCGGCTATGTTGAGTAGAACAAATAGCCCATAGATAAAGACATACTTTCTTGGAAAAAAAACATAGGCAGCCAACGGAATAGGAATAAGCCATACAAAACTTGCTACCGAATTATTCCAAAAAGCCAGCATGATATAAAAATTGTAAAGCGTGGCAACAATAATGTAAGAGTGAACTAATACATTCACCGAGTAGCTTTTTCGAACAATCAAATAAGTGTAAATCAGTAAAAAAAGTCCTCCATAAAGATACCAAGACATCATTTTATCAGGAATGATAAATGTAAATATCAAAGCAAATACGGCAAGAATGATCCACATCAGAACATTGTAGTAGTAGATCAGCTCTCTCTTGTATTGTTCAATTTGTTCAATTTTTGTAGTGGCCATTTGTGGTTTGAGATAATTTATTTTTTTTCAATACATTTTTGGCAGTCAAATATTAAAAATGACTGGCTTAAATTTTTGACATTCAGTATTTTGTGTTTTGTTGTAGCCGTTTCCGGTTTTTCATTGATTATTTATAAAATTGATTTATCAGTGCAGATAACTTTGCATCAGGATAACCGAATCAAACTAGCTGTTCATCTGAAAAATTAATCTACGCGATTGTATATACTTAATCAATAAATCAAATAATTGTTTTAACAAATATAACTAAAATGAAGAAAATAAAATTATCTCTTTGTAGTATGATATTGTGTTTATCTGTAAATGCTTTTTCTCAAGTTGGTATAAATACAGATTCTCCCAAAGTTACGCTGGATGTTGTAGGTAAGCCAGATATAAAGACGGTACCAGATGGTGTAATGGCTCCAAAATTGACGGGAAATCAGCTTAAAGATAAAGATGATGTATATCTTACTGCACATGCCGGTACATTGGTTTATGTGACCGAAGCAGTAACGGTACCATCGGTTAAAACGGCAAAAGTAGACAAGCCGGGATATTATATGTTTAATGGTGAAATCTGGAAGTTTTCTTTTGGAGGAACTGATGGTGATGATATTTCAATCGGAGAATTAACTTATTATCATGGAAGTATACCTGCCGGAACTTCTGGGGCTAGTATTCTTGCAAGCACCTATCTTTCTGATCTGCCTATTCTGGGAGGAGTTTTGAGACTTGACGCTCAGTTTGATGGAAGCTCGGCAGGAACTGGATCTACTACTACCTTTAATCCCAGACTTTATAATGTAGGATCATCTGATATAAAGATTTGGGTTTCAGAAATGTCTACCCATACTGGTGATTCTGATAATGGAAATATTAAACTGTCACCCGGAGCTTTCAGACAGTTTGATGATGGTGTTTACCTTACACAAACGCATAATGAAACCGTAACATTTGATATTACCATACAGCAACCGGAGCCAAGATGGTACAGAGTATACTATGCATTTCGTGTAGATAACAAATCCATGACAGGAGGCAGTAATGCTACTACTACGGATTCAAGTACTGCCGATAATACAAGAGAACTGTTTCTTTCCGTACAAAGGCTATATTAATAAAGTTTCTTTACTTACAACCTAACTTCTCTGATTCTAAAAACAAATGATGAAAAAAAATTAAAGGAATCAATCAATAGGCCCATTTATTGGACCTAGTTAAAGTTATGTTTTATCTGGGCCGGAATTTTGTGAATTTTCCGGTCCTTATTTTAATAAAATATTTATTGAATTAAATGAAAGAATGGTTGAAGAATCATCAATGCATCATTTCATACACTTTAATCAGCTCTGCAATGTTGCCTACATCAAGTTTTTGGAATATCCTCTTTTTGTAGGTACTTACGGTAGACATTTGAATATTAAGTCGGTTGGCAATTTCCAGATTTCCATTTCCATCTGCCAAGAGTTTGAAAATCTCGTATTCGCGGGAAGAAAGTTTTTCAGCGGGATTATCTCTTTTATTCTGGATGATAAGCCCAATTAATTCAGCAGGATAAAAATACCCTTTTTCAAGAACTGTTTTTACTGCATTTTTGATTTCTTCTTCACTGCTTTGCTTATTAAGATATCCCTCGGCCCCTTCTCTAATGTATTGTATAGCAACATCTTTATCATACCCGGAAAATACTAAGATTTTTATATTTTTCTGGATGTCCTTAAGTTCTGAAATCATCTTTTTATATTGAGTTCCGGGCATATCAATATCTAAAATAAGGAGGTCATATTGCAAGGCTCCCAACATCTTTTTTACCTGTTCATAGTTCTCAGCGAAGTCTATATTCAGACTAGGGAAAGCCGACTCTAAAACTAGTGCTGTTCCTGCTCTGACTACATAGTGATCATCAGCAATTAAAATTCTTTCATTCATATAAATTAGTTTTTATTGAGCATTATTTCTACAACAATCCCTTTCGGATGATTCTGTCTAAAGCTTATTTCAGCATTAATTTTTTTTACCAAATGAATCACCATATGCAGTCCCAATCCTTTTCCCTTAAAGCTGGGAGTCTCCAGTTTAGGATTCTTAAAAAGATTCATGTAGATGGCTATCTGTTCTGCAGACATTCCTGCTCCAGTGTCTGTTATTGTGATGGTAGATTCTTGTTTATTCCCTGTAATATTCAAGGTTATCTGTCCATCAAACGTATTCTTTACGGCATTATCAAGAATATTGTGAACAATAGCCATTAAAATACTCTCATTTACATGGGAATAAACTTTGATTTCAGCCATGTTGATAATCATCGTACCTCTTTCCTTGGCGATCTCACAGAATAAATTTTTCTTAATCTCCAAAATTCTATTAACAGGATATTCTTCCTCTTCAAAAATATTTTCGGCTTTATAAAGCTCTGTATATTCTTTTAAATTCAATGTAAACTGATAAAGCTGTTCCGAAGATTTATAAATACTGTCAAAATACTTTTTCTGCAATTCTACATCATCCGACTCATACAATTTCTGAGAAAGCATAGCAATAAACCTGATAGGAGTGGTAATATCATGACTGATGGTTTCTACCAGTTTTTTCTGATATTCAGTTTCTTTTTGTAGGTCGCTTTTTACCACTTCAAGAGTATGGGCCGTTTCTTTCAACTCTGAATTTTTGTTGTGAACAATCTGCTTTAAGGCCTTATTTTTTATTCTTAAAAAATTAGTTGTTAGCTGAACAATGATAGTGATGATAATCAGAATAATAATAGAAACAGATACCCTAAACAGCAAAGTTTGATAAAAAAATGGCTGGATCTTAAACTGAATCTTTTTTTCTTCGTATTTCCCATCCGGAGAGATCAGCATTCTCACACTGAGCGTATATTCTCCAGGAGTAAGGTTACTGATGGTATATTTCAGTTCCTTTCCTGTAGTGATCTGTTCCCATCCGGTATTTTCTGTACCTGATATTTTAGCCTCTATATAAAGGTTTTCCAGATTAGAAAAATAAGGAATATCTATAAAAATCTCAGCTGTTTTATAATCTTTTTTTAAATCAAGAAGATGATGGAAATATTGAGGTTCAGAATTTCCAATCTTTACCCTTTCAATATAAATTTTACTTTTGTCCGGATAGTAAGTTTTGATACTGTCCGGATTGAAAAATACAAATCCATCCATAGAAGGAAATACAAAATCTCCGTTTTCTAATGCGTAGGCATTAGGTTGTGAACTTCCATTAAATTCATTTGTTAAGAATCCATCCTTTTTAGTGAAACGATAGTAAAAAACTGGTGTTTTTTTATTCTCACTATATTGGAGAAGCTGTTTTTTAGGTACCTTAAACAGACCATTATTGGAAGATATCCAATAAAAAGCCTTTCGATCTTCAAGAATATAATGGGCAGACTGAAGGTAGTTATTCCTGTCATTTGGCATTTTAATAAGCTTACGGTTTCTGAAAAGATAAAAACCATTCTTATTGGTCATAATCCAAATGAGATTATCCTTTGTTCTGATAATGCTTTTAACATGAATGTTTTTCAGAAGAGGAGTGATTGTTTCGTCTCCCAAAGTAATAGAGTACAGCCCATCACTATTTCCCACCAAGACTTCATTATTGCTGTATTGGGCAAAAGTATTGACAAAGCTTTTAAAATCATAAACAAAATCCGGCTTTGAAAATATGTCCTTTGTAGAAAGATGCAGCTGACTTTTTGAAAAATCTGAAAACGAAGAACCATATAGATTTCCACTTTTCAAAAACGTCTCAAACCCTTGTTTTATAAAGGTAGAATCTTTCCTTTTGTAACCAGATTCCTTATAAAACCGAATGACGCTATTTCTTTTCCGGATAAGAATATTACCGCTTTTATCATACATCATAAGGTAATTATCATTGTTTCCAAACGAATGCTTGTTAACAATTCCGTGTTTACTAAACTCTGTTCCGTCTTCTGCAATAATAGTGCTTTTACTAAATGGGAGGGACGCATAGTACACATTGTTTGAAAAATCGGCTTCCTTTTTAGCAACATAAAAATCCGAAAGCCTAAGAACATTCAATCCATTATTCAGCGTTCCAAGATAAAGTTTATTGAAATCCTTATCGTAGAACATCGAATAATAAGAATGACTGCCTATTTCATTGAACTTTACAAGAAATTTCAAAGTAATTTCATGCCCTTTTCCTTCTACAAGATATATATTATTGTGATTGATGATGAAAGTTTGATTCGTGATTTGCTGCCAATATACCTTTGTATTTGGATCATTAAAAAGACTTTTCTTTTCATCAACAAAAATATTCCCCTTATCAATAGAATAAGTTTTTCTGGTCTTCAGATTATTAATAAAAAGAATCTCATTAACTACAAAAAAATTGTTAAGATCCTTCTTAGAAAATGGAACGGATATTTTTGTCTCTTTCCCTGTTTTATCTTTGTAAATAATAGTGTTTTTTTCGGCAAAGTGATATGTTGAATTTTTAAGCTGAATAAAATAGTGAATATCGTTATAAAAATTACATGCAATAATATTATTTGCAATCCTGTTTATAGCGGTTCTTCCTTTTAAAAATCCGATTTTATCACTGCTATGAAGACTGGTAACCTTAGGGAATCTATTTTTAATAATGATTTTGTTTTCCTGAAAGTTATTGAGAACCGTAATACTGTCTGAAAGCGGATCACCAATAAACTCTCCAAAATGCAGATTATTTATTTTAAAGCTATTAAAAGTAATAAAAGAACTGCCGTCATAGCGCACAAGTCCATTTTCTGTAGAGATCCATATAAAACCATATTTATCCTTAACAATGGCCTTTGCACTGCTTTGTGGAAGTCCGTTGTCAATATTGTACCATGTTGAAGTATGGCGCTGTCCGTAAACGTTGAAATATAAGCAAGTAAAAAACAATGCCCAAACTCTCATATGTGCACAACTGATCTATGTTTTCTGCATCAATGCAAAAAACGGTTAATAATAGTTTTTGTACAAGTCGAAGTTTTTTTTAAGGGTAGGAATGATTGAAAATAAATTTTTGTCATTAATTTTTTTAGCCGTTTGTGTTTTATGTGTTAAATAGATTTATTTGATGCGGTAAAAATAATGAAATTATACAGATAAATCAATATTTTTTGATGAGTATTAATAAGAGTTTTGTGTGTATTTATTGATAATGAAGCAGATATTTGTCGGTTTTTTTGTAGTAATATTTCTACAAAGAGTGATAATTTGTCTCATTCAATCAATTATGTGGCAAAAACTGTGATTTTAATTTGTCATTTTTTTAGATTTTATGAGTGTTAAATATTGATGTTTCAGAAAATATGTAAGCCTTGATGGGATGACTCAGTGAGGTTTATTCAATTAAATGTGTTGAAGATCAGGGAAATGCTTGTAATGCTTCTAGTTTGTTTTTGTGTTTTATATGAGTTTTTATTTATGTTTTTCATTGATTATGTTTTTGTAGTAAAAGTTTTACAATGATATTGTGATAATTCTACATATTTTTTTTGATCAGGATAAATAGCTTTTCTACTTTTGCAAACGGTTCCCACAAAGATGAAAGAGGCTTCTAATTAATTAGATGATTCTAAGAACACAAACGGTTTTTACCTCAAAAGTAAAGGGTCTCTTTCAAGGGATCTTTTTGCTTTTTATACAATTGCATATTTGTACAGGAACTTTGCATCTAAGAAATCAACCCTTTTTTATAGAATAAATCTGCATCAGCATACTTGTTGAAGAGGCTGTTCTATTCATTAATGATCCGAAAAGCTCACCATATGGTTTTTAATTCTTAACTTTAAATTTATGCTTTAAATCAGCATAAAATCAAAAACATGATGAAAAGAAGTAAAGAAATTACTAACCAATATTTTATATTTTTAGAAAAGCATGTTCAGGATGTTATTTCAGGAAATATTTCCGAATTTATGGAGGTTAATGAAATTGCTGGACAGTTGGCTATTTCTCATAAACATCTTACCGATACCGTCAAAAAGGAAACAGGACGGCATCCCTGCTATTTTTATGATGAGAAAATCATTCAGGAAGCTAAATGGATGCTTACTCATTCTGATAAATCCATAGCAGAAATTGCACGTATTTTTACTTATGATCCCTCTAATTTTTCAAAGTTCTTTAAAAAAATGACAGGTTTTACTCCGGGCAAGTTCAGGAAATCTTATCCAATTTGATTTTTCTAATCTATCCCTCTGAGGCTTCTTTATTATTATCTTTTTAGATAGTCTTGTTCTCCTTTATGGGATTTAAGTATGTTAAAATTACACCTAAAATAAGGCTTTTATAACATTGTGACTGAAGAATAAGGAAAAATAATCTTTTATAAATGAGATGGTTGTAAAAAATTACGGTCTTTTTTTGTTATTTCTTTACTAATATTACTTTATTGATTTCTTTTTTTACTAATTTTCCATTACTAAAAACTAACTAATTCAATAAAAAATATGTTCAAAGTTGCATTTATATAATGGAGTAGTTTGGTTTGCAGATAAAGAGAATTATAAATATTAAGTCTTTAATAATATTTAATCTTTTATGTGGATCAAAGCCCTTTAAATAGTCATATATTTGTTTCTTTGAACCACAACAAACAAGATTAAGGATGAACATCAATTTCACAACAGCAACTATTAAAGACTTTGAGAATATACCAGATAATGATATGGCTCAAAGGGCTGAAATATTTTATGAATATTTAGACTTTGTAAAGTCTAACGGGCATATGAATTACAGACTGAAGAATACTTCAGGGACCAATGCAGTATTGAATGTAAATATTGCAAATCAAAACAGAGAATTTGTTAGTTTTGTTTCTAGTGATTACTTAGGGTTTACACAGCACCCAAAAGTAAAACAAGCTGCTATTGAAGGAATAGAGAAATATGGTACAGGTACAGGAGCAACCCCTCTTATTGGTGGTTATTTTGATTATCATAATGCTTTAGAGAAAAAAATATCAAGCTTTTTTAAAAGAACTGAAGATGAAGCTGTAGTATTTACTACCGGATATACTGCAAATAGTGCTACTTTACAATGCCTAATGCAGAAAGAAGATCTTGCGATTTTAGATATGGCAGTACATGCCAGCGTACATGAGGGATGTGCTTTTACCAATAAAAAAACATTTCCGCACAATAATTTGGAATCTTTGGAACACATTTTGAAGGTATCTGAAAATCTGTACCGTACGAAACTCGTTATTGTGGATGGAGTGTATTCCCAAGATGGTGATACCTCACATATTAATGAGATCTATAATCTAGTGAAAAAGTACAATGCCTTTCTAATGGTAGACGACGTACATGGTGTCGGTATCCTTGGAGAAACAGGAAGAGGTACTTTGGAACAGGCTGGATTACTGGATAAAGTAGACATCATCACAGGAACATTCAGTAAAACGTTTGGTAACCTAGGAGGATATGTTATTGCCGATAAAAAATTGGCAGCATTTATCAGATTCCAATCCCGTCAGCAGATTTTCTCAGCAACAGCCCCACCATCATCCGCAGGAATCGTTAAAGCCATTGATTTGATAGACGAAGAACCGATCTGGAGAGAAAGACTCTGGAACAATATCAACTATTTCAAAAAAGGACTGGATGATTTAGGACTAGATACGGGAATTACTTGCTCAGCAATAGTTCCGGTAAAAATAGGAGATCCATATTTGACAGGAGATGTCGGAAAATTATTAATAGAAAAAGGAATTTATACGAATCCTATTCTATATCCTGCAGTACCGAGAAAAGATGCGCGTATCAGAATGAGTGTTACAGCCAGGCATGAAAAGGAACATCTGGATAAAACACTTAACGCATTTGATGATATTAATAAAAAATTGCATATTGCAAAAAAATAATAAATTATGCCTAGAAAAGTAGTGCAAGGCCCAATTAGGGACAAGGAAAAAACAAAACAAAAACTGCTTGCTGCAGTTGGTAAAATCTTAAGAGTAAAAGGATACTCAGGATTAAAAGTAAGTAAGATAGCAGCAGTTGCCGGTTTTGATAAAAAATTGATTTATGAGTACTTTGGAAGTACAGATAAGCTAATCGATGAATATATTAAGTCTCAGGATTACTGGAGTCAGGTAAATAAAGATGTAGAGATAGATTACTCTGACGGAGGGCATGAACTTACAAAATTTGTCGTGCTTAACCAGTTTGAGAATCTTAAGAAAAATAAAGAACTTCAAAAGATCATCCTTTGGGAACTTTCAGAGAATAAACCTATTCTTAAAAAGTTGGTTGAACAACGTGAAGAAGTAGGGGAAGTTTTATTTGGAAATATCTCAGACCCGTATTTTGGAGAAGGTGCAGCAACGAGACATAGAGCAATTATGGCGCTAATTGTTTCAGGAGCTTATTACCTTAATCTTTATACAGGATATAATGCAAGTGTTTTCTGCGGTATTGATTTGAAAACAGAAGATGGAAGAAAAGAAATTGAACAAGCAATTGTTGAATTGATTGATTTTGCATATAGTAAAAAGAAGTAAAAATTGAAAGTTTTCCAATTTGAGCAGAAATACATTTTTGTTGATATTTGAAAACTTTTAATTTTTAAATTAGAACTATATTTCTTATTTTTGACCAATGGAAAATTTTATAGTATCTGCAAGAAAATATCGTCCTCAAGAGTTTGATACAGTTGTAGGGCAATCCCATATTACGGATACTTTAGAACATGCAATTGAAGAAAGTCAGCTAGCTCAGGCATTGCTTTTTTGTGGTCCTCGTGGTGTGGGTAAAACTACCTGTGCCAGAATTCTAGCAAGAAAGATCAATGAGAAAGATGGCTCGGTTTCAGAAGACGGCTTTGCTTATAATATCTATGAATTGGATGCTGCATCCAATAACTCTGTAGATGATATCAGAGAACTTATAGATCAGGTTCGCTTTGCACCTCAGGTTGGTAAATACAAAGTATATATCATTGATGAGGTTCATATGCTGTCTTCTGCCGCTTTCAATGCTTTTCTTAAGACACTTGAAGAGCCGCCAGCTCATGCGATCTTCATTTTGGCGACTACAGAAAAACATAAAATTATTCCAACTATTTTATCTCGTTGTCAGATCTATGACTTCAAGAGAATTACCATTGAAGATATTCAGGAACACCTGAAAAGTATTGCTCAAAAAGAGAATATACAATACGAAGATGACGCTCTGTACCTTATTGCCCAAAAGGCAGACGGTGCATTAAGAGACGCGCTTTCAATCTTTGACAGGCTTTCCACATTCTCCCAGAAAAACATTACACTGGCAAAAGCTGCTGAAGTTTTGAATATTCTGGATTATGATCAATATCTTAATATTGTAGATCTGGCTAAGGAAAACAAAATTCCTGAAGTACTGTCTGCCTTTAATGATATTGTTAAAAAAGGGTTTGATCCGCATATTTTTGTTGCCGGACTGGGAAATCACTTCAGAGATCTGATGATGGCACAGAATACTTCTACAATTGATCTCATTGAAGTAGGAGAGAAGACAAAGACTAAGTTTATAGAGCAAGGTCAAAAGTGGGCCGCCCAGCAACTGATTGATGGTATTGAAATCTGTAACCATGCAGATATTAATTATAAGAACTCCAAGAATCCAAGACTTACCGTTGAAATTGCATTGATGCAGCTATCTTCTCTGACAGCTAATTCAGGTGATACTAAAAAAAAAAGTTCTTAATACTAGCTCCGTTTCTCAGTGAGAAACAGGAAGTGAAAATCCCCGTAATAAATCCAGAGAAAAAAGAACCCATTAAGACTGTACAAGCTGTACAGCCTGAGGAGGTTCAGAATACTACGGTCAATAAAACTACGAAGCCTTTATCCAGACCCGGAATTTCTTCAGGCTTTAGCATTAATTCCTTTTTGAATAAAGAAGAAAAAGTAGAGACAACAGAAAAAGTTGCCGTAAAAACTGAAAATCTTCCCCAACACCATTTTACAGATACAGATCTACAAATGGAATGGAAAATCATGCTTAAACAGTTACAGGTAAAAAATAACTTTGTTTTTAATGCCGTGAAAACCTTTAAGCTGGAGAAAAAAGAAGAAAATAAGATTAGAGTTTTATTTCCATCAGATTCTGCCAAAGTAGAATTTGATAAGGTGAGTGGAGAATTTTTTAATCATTTCAGAAAAAAAGTTCAGAACCACGCCATTGAGGTAGAATACGAGAGAGACGTTGAAAATCTGAAGATTGAAGTAGTCACCAAAAGAAAAATATTTGAAAAATTTATAGAAAAAAATCCACTTTTAAGAGATCTTGATGATTTAATGAAGTTTGATTTGACATAATTTTTATATATTTGTCAAAGTTTTCTGTTGAAAATAAGTTTTCGACAATAACAAATTGCAACCAGAAACGCTAAAACAAAGACATTTCCAGAAGAAAAATGGAAAAACTATCTAATACATATCTGTCTTTCTTTGCACCCGCTAATTACTTTTTTAGCGGTTATTTTAGTTTTTCTGCTTCTTATTATAGAAATTTCAGAACCTATTACCGATTTTATTGGTATTGTTAACTGAATTTCTTTCCAAAAAATACAGGAGAAGTAGAGCCCTATTATTTTCCTGATTCCTTTAAACAATTTTGAACGGCATTTTTTGAAAAGAATTATAAATTTAATTTATAATCAAAGGGCTATTGCTGTGAACTAAAAAAATATTAAAAAACAATAAAATTTAGAATATGAACTTAAAAGATTTAAAAAACGAGTGGATCAATGAGCTTACACAACCATTAATGATTGCGGGGCCATGTAGCGCAGAAAGTGAAGCTCAGATGCTTGAAACAGCCAGAAGAATTAAAGAATCCAACGCTAATGTATCAGTTTTCCGAGCAGGAATCTGGAAACCACGTACGAAGCCAAACGGATTCGAAGGAGTAGGAGTAATTGGTTTGAACTGGTTAAAAAAAGTAAAAGAAGAGTACGGATTCAAAACAGCTACAGAAGTTGCTAATGCACACCACGTATTCGCTGCTTTAGAGGCTGACGTAGATGTTCTTTGGATCGGAGCGCGTTCTACAGTGAACCCATTTACCGTTCAGGAAATTGCAATGGCATTAAGAGGAACAGATAAACCAGTATTTGTTAAAAACCCTGTAAACCCGGATCTTGCATTATGGATTGGTGCTTTAGAAAGACTTTTAGGTCAGGATATTAAAAACCTAGGGGTAATTCACAGAGGGTTCTCAACATACCAGAAAACAAAATACAGAAATAATCCAAACTGGCAGATTGCTCTTGACTTCAAAAGCCAGTTCCCGGATATTCCAATGTTGATTGACCCGTCTCACATTTGTGGAAACAGAACAGGTTTGGCAGATATTACTCAGGAAGCACTTAACGTTGGTTACCAAGGAGCGATTATTGAGTCGCACTGTAATCCTGATGAAGCGTGGAGTGATGCTTCTCAGCAGATTACGCCTGAAGTTCTTGCGGAACTTATCGGTAACTTAAAAGTAAGAAACTCTAATCTTGCAGGTTTTGAAGGAGAAATGGGAAGACACAGAACTTTGATTTCTGACCTTGACTTCCAATTAATTGAGCTTCTTTCTCAAAGGATGAAGATCTCAGAAAAAATTGGTAAGCTTAAACAAGAGAATGATATTGCTATCTTCCAGCCTGAACGTTGGAAAGTAATTACAGAATACGCTACACAAAAAGCAAAAGAAACAGGAATGTCTCAGGAATTTATTGAAAAAGTCTTTAAAGCGATTCACGAAGAATCAATTGAAGTACAGAATAGCATTATGATCGACAAGAAATAATTTGCTGGAAACAGATAATAACTAGTAGGGCTTAGGGTGTCGGGATTTAGGGTAAACTATTTCCTAACCCTAAGCCCTAATTTCTTATATTTGCACCATATTATTTATGAAAGGAAAAATCATTAAATCTACAGGCAGTTGGTACCAGGTTTTGGAATTGGAAACAAATAAAATTTTTGAGGCCAGAATCAGAGGTAAATTCAAATTGATCAAAACAAGACTTACCAATCCGCTTGCTGTAGGAGATTTTGTTGAGTTTCAGCTGGAACAGGATGATATTGCATGGATCACAAAAATAGAACCACGTAGAAATTACCTGATCAGAAAATCTGTAAACCTTTCAAAGGAAGCACATATCATCGCTTCCAATATAGATCTGGCTTGCTTTATTTTTACTTTGAAGCATCCGGAAACTTCATTAGGATTTCTGGATAGATTTTTAGCTTGTTGTGAGGCGTATAATATTGCACCGTTGATTCTTTTCAATAAGATTGATGTTTTACATGAAGAAGAAATTGAGATTGTAAAAGATGTTGAGTTTATTTATCAGGAAATAGGTTATGATACCTTAGAAATTTCATCTTATTCAGGATTGAATCTCGATCAGCTTCAGGAACTGCTTAAAGATAGAACTTCCGTATTTTTCGGACACTCAGGGTGTGGGAAGTCTACATTAGTTAATGCTTTACAGCCTGGATTAAACTTAAAAACTTCAGAAATTTCAGATACCCATTTAAAGGGAAAACATACCACAACTTTTGCTCAGATGCATTTCTGGCATTTTGGTGGAAATGTTATTGATACTCCCGGAGTTCGTGAATTTGCAATGATTGACATTGAAAAAGAAGAAGTTCAACACTATTTTCCTGAAATATTCAAGAAAAGGGAAGAATGTAAATTCCATAACTGTCTTCATATTAATGAGCCTAAATGTGCCGTTCTTGATGCTCTTGAAGCAGGAGAAATTCAGCATTCTCGCTACGCTAATTACATCAAACTGATGGATGAAGCCGAGGAAGCTTCTCAAAAATAATAGAACATTTTCATATCGTAATAATACCTCAGTTTACTATAAAATAATCTGAAGGAAAACTATTGTTTGCGTATTCAAGTAAAATCTACTATACATATCCTGAGTTAAATTTCGTAGATAGAACAAAGAAATAGAAACTTTAAAAAAGAGTAAGGGCAGTTTTTAGTAACTAAATTTTTTAAAGTAAAAAATTCAATTTTAAGATAATTCTACTTTTTGTCATACCTATTTTGTCACATAACTCTACTTTTCAATACCCGAATTCTAAGCGACAAAAAAATATTTAAAAAATTTTGATTATTTCATTGATTGCATTAGAAGCAATAATGTATTAATATACTTTTATAAGGTTTTTAATTTTATCAAATTAGCAATAAAATAACTCATTTATTGTAAATAAAAAACCCAGCCGAAGCTGGGTAAAAACTAATAACCATGAAAACTCAAATTAAACATGAGAATCGCAATAGAATAAACAATTACTGTGCCAAAGACGAGTTCATAATTTCTTAATAAAAGTTATTTTTATGTTAAAAAAAATTAAAATAAAAATCAAAGATATTTTTTGTAATTTTGCGCCATTAAAAAAATATACATTTATGTCTAACATTACATTCACTATGATTAAGCCTGATGCTGTTGCTGACGGACATATCGGTGCAATATTGGGTAAGATTGCTGAAGGAGGTTTTAAAATCAAAGCTTTAAAATTAACTCAGCTTACAGTTGCTGATGCAAAAAAATTCTATGAAGTACACGCTGAAAGACCATTTTATGGTGAGCTAGTAGAATTCATGAGTTCTGGTCCTATCGTAGCTGCAGTTTTAGAAAAAGACAATGCAGTTGAAGATTTCAGAACATTGATTGGTGCTACTAACCCTGCAGAAGCTGCAGAAGGTACAATCAGAAAGATGTTTGCAAGAAGCATCGGAGAAAATGCAGTTCACGGTTCAGATTCTAACGAGAATGCATTAATCGAGGCTCAATTCCATTTTTCAGGAAGAGAGATTTTCTAAGAAAATTACCTTACAAAATAAAAGATCCGGAGAATATTCTTCGGATCTTGTTTTTTATAGTGACAAATGTTTTTACTCAATATTAAAAACTGTGCCCTTGCTGTCACAATAACTGCCATTTCAGCTGCTTTTAGGTTGAAGTTAGATCTGCTTCTTCTGAGATGATCTAAAAAATTAAATACTGAATAATAAATTGTTGTATTTTAGGCTTGGAATAAATGGAACGTTTATTGCAAATTTTTTATTAAAAAGCGATTATGAAAATTCCAACATTATTAATGGCCAGTTTATTAGCGGTAGGTGTTTCGGCACAAAGTACCCAATCTTCCGGTAAAACAAAAAAGCCGGTAAAGAAAGTTAGGAAAGTAGCTGCTTCCGATACAGCTAAAAAACCTAAGCCCACGACAACTCCTAAAGTTATTGCTAGAAAAGATACGGTTCGATTTGATCCTCGTAATTGCCCTGCCTGCGGGATGGGATAGGAGATGGGAAAGCCTCTGTTAGGATTATCGATGATGGCGGAAGCAGAGTTTGTTTCTGCTATTTTACCTTTATTGCAAAGCAATTCTGTTGATATATTAGAATGGTCATTTGACACCCTTTATAATACAAAAGAACCAGACTGGCTTGAAGATCTGTTAAATTTTTATTCTGAAAATAATCGTCTGATCGGTCATGGAGTTTACTATTCATTATTTGATGCCAGATGGACAGAAAGGCAGGATGTATGGTTGGATAAATTAAAGGAAGAGGTAAAAAAAAGAAAATACAATCACATCACGGAGCATTTTGGCTTCATGAATACTGAAAATTTCCATCAGGGAATACCATTGCCGGTTTCCTTACATCACAAAACACTAGAAATAGGAAAAGACAGGCTTTACAGGCTTCAGAAAGCGGTGGATATTCCTGTTGGGATAGAGAATCTGGCATTTTCATTCTCTGTAGATGATGTTAAGGAACAAGGGATATTTCTTGATAAACTAATTGAAGATACCGACGGCTTTCTGATTCTGGATCTTCATAATATCTACTGTCAATCCTGTAATTTTGAGGTTGAAATGCGGGAGATTATCAATTCATATCCATTGAATAAAGTAAAAGAAATTCATCTTTCAGGAGGAAGTTGGCAGAATAGTGTTTACGGAAAGAAAAATATCCGGAGAGATACTCACGATGATGTTATTCCTGAAGAGATTCTGTCCGTACTGCCATGGGTTTTCTCTCAATGTCAAAATCTGGAATATGTAATTATTGAAAGACTTGGTCATTCCATTCATGGAGAGAGTGAGAAGAATGATTTCCTTGAGGATTTTGTTAAGGTTAAAGAGCTTATGTCAGCTTCAGATTGGAAAGATCAACAAAAAAATCATTGGAATAAAAACGAAATAAAACTTTCAGAAAATCCATTGGAAGATATGCTTTTGTATGAGGAGCAAACCGTGCTTACGAGATTGTTGTTTGACAGTGCTGATATCGCATTAATTAAAAGCAAGGAATTTCATTATTTTAAAACAGAAAATTGGGATCCTGAAATGATATTGACAGCCCAGAGTATCATTAAAAAATGGAACCCTTATTAAAACTGCTCTTTAATTTATAATAATCACAAATCAAAATATATGAAAATGATAACGGTATTATTAATTATCACTGCAGTACTTACGGCTCTTATTGCTGGTTTATTTTATGCTTATTCCTGTTCGGTAGTTCTTGGGCTGGGAAAGTTGTCTGACGCAGAATATTTGAAAGCGATGCAGAACATTAACAGGGAAATTCTAAATCCTGTGTTTTTTATGAGCTTTATGGGAACTGCAATTCTTCTTCCTGTATCTACTTTTTTGTTTAGAGGTGAACAGCCGGCTTTTATATTTCTTTTAATAGCAACATTCGTTTATCTGATAGGTGTTTTTGGGGTTACTATAGTTGGAAATGTACCTATGAATAACCTGTTGGATCAATTTGATATCTCTACTTCTACAACAGAAGCTGTAAAACAAATGCGTGAAAATTTTGAAAACAGATGGAATTTTCTGAACAACATAAGGACTGTTTTTTCTGTAATCAGTATTCTGCTGGTAGTGTGTGCCTGTATTTGGAATAAGAATATATGAAAAGCTTTATATAAGTAAAAATACTTAAATGTAAATACCGTATTTCTACGGATGTTTATGTGATATTTTATTCAGACCTTTGAGTTGTTAGTAAGAAGAATTTAGACATTTAAAGAATCTTGAAAGAAAATTAATAACCACGACGACTCAAATTCCAGCGAAAAGGCAGCTCTATAAGAACTGCCTTTTTGTTTATTTGTAATCTGTTTATTTTTAGATTTTTAAAAGCTCAATAGTTCTTTCCGGACTTTCTGTGGAGAATACTGCATTTCCTGCAACTAGAACATCTGCTCCGGCTTCGAAAAGCTTTGAAGCATTATCAAGATTTACTCCTCCGTCTACTTCAATAAGAGCTGTAGAATTGTTGCTTAAAATAAGATCCTTAGTTTCAGCAATCTTTTTGTAAGTATTTTCAATGAATTTCTGTCCTCCAAATCCTGGATTTACACTCATTAATAATACCAAATCCACATCAGCAATAATATCCTCTAACATTAAAACAGGAGTGGATGGATTTAAAACAACACCGGCTTTTACGCCTTTGCTCTGAATGTGGTGGATAATTCTGTGAAGATGCGTACATGCTTCATAATGTACAGAAATCAGATCCGCACCATGATTGATAAATTCATCAACATAATTTTCAGGTTCCACAATCATTAAGTGAACATCCACGAATTTTTTAGCATGTTGCTGAACAGTTTTCATTACAGGAAAGCCAAATGAAATGTTAGGTACAAATCTCCCGTCCATTACATCAATATGGAACCAGTCAGCCTGGGAGTTGTTGAGCATTTCAATGTCTCTTTGCAGATTCCCAAAGTCTGCAGATAAAAGGGATGGAGCAATAAGCTTCGTTTTCATTTTTACTTTATATTAGATATTTAGAGTCAAGATTCAAGAGCTGAATATAATATGTTGAAAATAAATATTTTCTATTCATATTTCTAGGGTCTTGAATCTTGGGTCTTGATTCTATTAATGATACTTCAGTTTCATTTCCGGTTTGATCTTCAGAACGGTTTCGTAGATAAGTTTGATGACGTTTCCTACATCCTCTTTAGATACCATTTCCACTGTTGTATGCATGTAGCGCAAAGGTAAGGAAATTAATGCACTTGGTACTCCGCCGTTAGAATGGGCGAAAGCATCAGTGTCTGTCCCTGTTGCTCTGCTTGCTGCGGCTCTTTGATAAGGAATTTTTTCAGTTTTTGCAGTGTCAATAATCAATTCTCTAATGGTATGGTGAACACTTGGAGCAAAGAATACAACTGGTCCGTCGCCACATTTCTGATTTCCTTCTTTTTCCTTTTCAATCATTGGCGTTGTAGTATCGTGAGTGACATCTGTTACAATTGCAATGTTTGGTTTAATAGTGTCAGCAATCATATCTGCTCCGTATAACCCAACTTCTTCCTGTACGGAATTGGTGATATAAAGACCAAATGGGATAGATTTTTTATTTTCCTTTAAAAGGCGTGCAACTTCAGCAATCATAAAACCTCCAATTCTGTTGTCTAAGGCTCTGCATACGAAATATCTGTCGTTCATTTCAAAGAATTCATCAGGATAGGTTATTATACATCCTACAAAGATTCCCATTTCTTCCACTTCTTTTTTGGAAATAGCCCCACAATCAATGAAGATATTCTCAATTTTGGGAGTAGGTTCGTTCTGATTGCTTCTGGTATGAATGGCTGGCCATCCGAATACCCCTTTTACAATTCCCTTTTCTCCATGAATGTTAACTACCTTAGATGGAGCAATAGTCTGATCTGAACCTCCATTTCTGATTACGTAGATTAGCCCTTCATCAGTTATGTAATTAACATACCATGAAATTTCATCAGCATGAGCTTCAATCACTACTTTAAACTCAGCCTCAGGATTTATGATGCCATAGCATGTTCCGTAATGATCTACTTCAATTTTATCTACATATGGTCGGATATAGTCCATCCAAACCTCTTGTCCCTTGTGTTCATAACCGGTTGGTGATGAAGTGTTTAAATATTTCTCTAAAAATTTCAAAGATTTCTTTTCAAATTTCATAAAAAGGAATGATTTTTGCGTTTAATTTTTGTTCTTATAAGTGTAAAAATAATGAATTTTAGTAAGATTATCTGCCTTTTTATTTTCTTTTTGGGAGTCAGTGTTTTTGGTCAAAAGGATTCTGTAGTAGCAAAACCTCTCAGCCAATATCCACCCGAGTCTCTGAAGGTAGATGAATTTGGCAATAAGTATTATTACGACCAACAGCAGAAAGTGAAGATCTATGAAGTGAACGGAGAGCCTGTAGTAGTAATGGATGAGTTGGTTTTGGTTAATAAGCCGAGGTTTAATAATCAGTTGGATAAAAATTACTATTATTTCCTTAACAAGAAATTATACAGAGTATATCCATTATTTGTAACTGCTTTGCAACAGTACAGAGATATTCAGGTAGATATGAATGATATGGATAGTAAGGCTAAAAGAAAGTTTGTAAGAGAGAGACAAAATATGCTTGCAGATCAGTATGAAAAACAACTGAGAGATCTTACAACCACTGAAGGACAGGTTTTTGCCAAGCTAATGAATAGAGCTACCGGTAAAAATGTATATGAAATCATTAAAGAACTTAGAGGTGGATTCAGTGCTTTTTGGTGGAATCTAAAGGGTAAAATGGCTGATATTGATCTTAAGGAGCGATATAATCCCCATACCAACAGAACTGATGAGTTTGTGGAATCATTGCTTCAATCCAATTGGAATTCAGGATACCTGAAGCCCTATCCCGGAGCAAGTGACTTTAAAGTAAAGAAATAAATATAAAATTCCTGTAAGGCTACTTACAGGAATTTTTCTTTTAATTTATCAAATACAATTTTATCTATAGGTAGAGGAAAAGGATTGTCTGGTCTGTCAATATCCATCCATTCAGTTCTTTCAATACATGGATCCATAATAAGGAATTCATTTTCATCTACAATGTTCACTATATAATATATGGTAAGCAGTTGTTCATTCTCTCTGAAGCGGGAAACCAGGAAATCTTCCTGTGTGTAAAAATGTTCTGCAATATTGACCTTTACATTAAGTTCTTCATCAAATTCACGATGCAAACAATCTAATGTTCCCTCTCCGTATTCCAATCCACCACCAGGAAATTTCACTAAAGGTTCACCGGCATATTCCTCAAACAGAGTTAAAACTTTTTTATCTTTTACTGCACAGCCATACACCCTAATGTTGATCTTGTCTATCATATATATAATGTAAAATAATTTGTATAGCTAATGTAAGGAATTTTTATGAGGCATATAGAGGTAAAAAAGCTAAAATAACAAAACAGTAAATTAGCTTATTAAGGATGATGTTCATTTGAAATCTTACAACTTCACAGCATTAATCATTTCTCTTTTTCCCGGAGGCCCTTGTTTTTTCTCTACATTAAAATTAAGTTCCTGTAGTATTCTTCTTACGCTCCCTTTGGAAGAGTAGGTTGTTAATAATCCGTTAATGGCCATTTTGTCAGAAACCATCTCAAATAAAGGTTTTTCCCAAAGATCAGGCTGTACTCTTGCCCCAAAACAATCAAAGTAGACAAGATTGATTTTAGGCAGATTTATGTTCTTTAGATCAAAAAAGTCACATTCTATCTTTTTTAAGTTGAATCCACTAATGATTTCAACTGGCTTTTCCCAATCTGCTAGATGAATTTTCTGATAAATATTTTTTAACTCTGGGTTATCAAAAAGTTCAAAATAGGCTAAATCCTTAACTTCCGATTCATTTATGGGGTATTTTTCTAGGGAAAAATAATTGATGACATGATTTTTGTCAGTTTTTAAATATTCATTAATTGTCACTAAAACATTCAAACCTGTTCCAAAACCCAGTTCTAAAATATTAATTTCGCAATCATTTATTAGATTTAATCCGTTTTTGATAAACACGTGTTCTGCTTCCTGAAGAGCTCCGTGGTGAGAATGGTAGTTTTCGTTTAAATCACTGATAAACAATGTTTTACTTCCGTCGTTTGTGGTCTTAATCTCTCTTTTCAAGCTAATTTTTTGTCAAATTTACTCTAAAATTTTTATATTTAGAAAATTATGTTAAATTTGTAGAACATCGTAAAAATTTTAAAAAATGATAATTCAAAAAACTGAAAACTCCAGAATTTCTACATTTGACCCAAACAATTTTTCATTTGGTGGTACATTCATTGATCATATGATTATATGTGAGTACGAAAATGGAAAATGGGGTGATGTAAAATTAGTTCCTTACGGTCCCATTCCATTTACACCTGCTATGATGGGGGTAAACTATGGACAAGCTTGTTTTGAAGGGATGAAAGCCTATAAAGACAAAGATGGGCAGGTTTTCCTTTTCAGGCCTGAAAAGAATTTTGAACGTATCAACAAGTCAGCGAAGCGTCTTGCTATGCCTGAGGTGACTGAGGAAATGTTTTTAGACGGATTAAAAGCATTAGTAGATATTGATAGAGACTGGATTCCTCAAGGAGAAGGAATGTCATTATATATCAGACCTTTGATTTTTGCTACAGAAGAAGCTTTGAAAGCTAGAGTTTCTGAAAAATATATGTTTGCTATTGTTGCTACACCAGCAAAAAGTTATTATGCAGAACCAGTTTCTGTGAAAATTTCTGATCACTATTCAAGAGCAGCAAACGGTGGAGTAGGTTCTGCTAAAGCAGCAGGAAACTATGCCGCTTCTTTCTATCCAACTCAATTGGCTATTGAAGAAGGATATGAGCAAATTATCTGGACTGACGATGCTACTCACGAATATTTTGAAGAGAGTGGTACAATGAACGTATTTGTAAGAATTAACGATACAATTTATACACCTCCAACTTCTGAGAAAATTCTTGACGGAGTTACAAGAGACAGCTTCCTTCAATTAGCTAAGAAAAGAGGAATTGAAGTGAAAGTAGAACCAATTCCTGTGAAAACAGTAATTGAAGCTTTAAAGAGTGGTAACCTTAAAGAAGTATGGGGAGTAGGTACAGCGGTTGTAACAACTCAATTCCAGGCTTTAGGATACCAAGGCGAGAAATTGGCTCTTCCAAGATTGTCTGATGAAGAAAGCTATGCAGCTACACTTAAGAAAGATTTGGTAGATCTACAAAATAATCTTGCTGAAGATCCATTCGGATGGAGAGTAGTAGTAGATCACGCTTTAGAAACAGTTTAATCTTAACTGAATAATAATATTGAAGCCGGGAAATTCCCGGCTTTTTTTATTTATATTAAATTGTTATGGTAAATCCTAGGATAAGTTTTGTAATTAATTCATGAAATGTGTATTTTCGCATAAGTTTATGAAAAAATTACTCTTCATATCAGCCATAAGCCTGTTGAGTTGCAATAGAAATGCACAGACGGCTCATCCTCCGGTAGGAGGTGTTTTAAGCCAAAAAGATCTGGATGTTTCTAAGAACAGGATGAAAAATCTGAATGTTATAGAAAGAGGTCAGATTCAGGACTGGATCAATGGACAAGCTGTAAAGTATTACCCTACGCAGCTTAACTATTGGGTTACAGTGGATGGCTATGATCATAGAGAGAGAAGAGCAGATAACAGCCTGATCTCTTATTCTTATGAGTTGTACGATTTTGATCAGACAAAAATCTATGATCAGCCTTTTGAAAGAAGAGATGCCAAATTCGGGCATTTTGATGAACTGAAAGCGGTGGAGAATGCTTTGCGTTTTATACATGATGGAGAGGAAGTAACGCTTTTGGTGCCGTCTTCTTTGGCATACGGAACTTTTGGAGACGAAAAGAAAATAGACAACGATATCCCATTAATCATAAAATTAAAAGCTTTATAATACATGAAATTGTTTAACAAAAATATAATTCTGGCGGCGGCAAGTATTTCGCTGATGAGTTGTACCCCAATTTATAAAAAAATGAACGTAGACAAAGAAACTTACGAAGGTCTTAATGACGGACTTTATGCTAATCTTCAAACCACAAAAGGTAACTTGATCGTTAAGTTTGAGGACAAGAAAGCACCAGTAACTGTAGCCAACTTTATCGGTCTTGCAGAAGGAAAAATCGATAACAAAGCTAAGGCTAAAGGAGTTCCTTACTATGACGGAACTATTTTCCACAGAGTGATCAAAGATTTCATGATTCAGGGAGGTGATCCTCAGGGAACAGGAATGGGAGATCCTGGATATAAATTCGAGGATGAAAGAAATGACCTTAAACATACAGGAAAAGGGATTCTTTCTATGGCGAACTCCGGACCAAACACAAACGGGTCTCAGTTTTTCATCACTGAAGTAGCTACACCTTGGTTAGACGGAAGACACACGATCTTCGGAAAAGTGGTAAAAGGTAATGATGTAATTGACACCATTGCTAATGTTGAAAAAGGAGCTCAGGATAAGCCTAAAACAGATATCGTTCTAGAGAAAGTTTCTATTTTCGGAAAAGGTGACGAGTACAAAAACTACGATGCAGCTAAGACTTTCAATGAAGGAAAAGCTAAAATCGCAGAAAACAATAAAGCTTTCATCGCTAAAGAAGAAGCTGAAAAAAAGAAAAAAGAAGAAGAATTCAAAGCAAACCAGGAAAAATTAGTTGAAAACTTAAAAGCTGGAATGCAAAAAACTGAATCAGGTCTTTACTATAAAATCACTAAAACAGCTGACGGTAAAGCTCCAAAATCTGGTGATAACGTATCTGTACACTATGCTGGAAAGTTAGTAGACGGTACTGAATTCGATTCTTCATTCAAGAGAAACGAGCCAATCGAAATTCCAATTGGAATGGGAAGAGTAATCAAAGGATGGGATGAAGGTATCCTATTGTTAAAAGAGGGTGAAACTGCTACTTTATTGATTCCACCAGCAATGGGTTACGGAGAAAGAGGTGCAGGAGGAGTTATTCCACCAAACTCTTGGTTAGTTTTCGATGTTGAGCTTGTAAAAGTAAAATAATTGAATCTTTTTTAAGATATGAAAGCCGTTCTGAAAAGAGCGGCTTTTTGTTTTCATAAAAGTACCGTAGAAATCCGGATTTCTGTAAATGAAAAATATTTCTATCTTTATCAATCACCAATGAAACAAAATAAAAGAATATGTTTGATCTAAATTATGATTTAATAAAACAGGAAATAGAGTCTGAAGTTTGTAAAGAGCATAACTTACATCCGGAATTTGTAAAAACAGATGATGGATTTGGAATTAAAGCCTGTTGCCAGCCTTTTCACACAGAGCTAGTCGCAAAATCTGAAAAAATTATTGAGGAAGAAACTACAAAGTTCCTTGATAAGATGATGAAGGATATTTTTAATGAATAAATTATGAAATTATACAATAAATACGGATTCCCGTAATGTGATAAACTAATAAGTTTTTAGCTTAGTAAAAAAAAATATGGCAAAAAATGTTACTAAGTATAGTATTTTTTTAGGCTCTCCAAGTGATTTGGAAGAAGAAAGAATTGAAGTCGAAAATGCAATTAAAGAGCTTAACATTATTTATGGGAATAGAAATAATTTAATTCTTGATGTATTAAAATGGGAGACTCATTCTGCACCAGGGATTACTGAGTCCTATACTCAAGATATTATTAATGAAGATATTGGGTTGGGTTATGATATTTTCGTTGGATTAATTTGGCAAAAATTTGGAACTAAAACAAATGTTGCAAATTCAGGAACTGAAGAAGAATTTTTAAATGCTCTTAAAAGATTTAAAAATAAAGAAAATATTCAAATATTATTCTATTTTAAGAATAAAGCGCCATTGGCTTTATCGGATATAAATCCCGAAGAGTTATCGAAAATCAATAATTTTAAAAAAGTACTGAGAGATAACAATGTTTTTTATGGTTCTTTTAATGATTTGGATGAATTAAAAGCAAATTTAAGGATACATTTACCTAAACGAATTGATAATTTAATAAGTAATTCTATAAAGGTTGATAAGTCTTTGATAGATGATAATGATACAAGCATTCAAAGCACTGATGAGCATTCTGTTTTAGAAGAAGATTTTGGTCTATTTGATTATTTACTTGAATTTGAAAGATTGTTATCTAATTCAACAGTAGCACTGACAAAAATTAACGAGAGTACAAATATTATTGGAGAAGAAATGGGACGAAAAGCTGATGAAATAGAAAGGTTTGCGCAATATCCAAATCCTAATAAGAATTTAATTGTTGAGCTATTTAAAAGAATTTCAAAAATTATGAATGATTATTCGGAAAGAATAAAAGTTGAAAATATTGTTTTTTATAGTAACTTTAAGGATGCTATAGAAATCGGGTTGAAATATGTCAACAGTATGGAGTACTTGGATAAGGATCAGTATAAAGAAAATTTAGAGTCAACATTAGAGTCAATTGAAGATTTACAAGAAAATATTCCTTTAGCAATTAATAGCATGTCAGGTCTCCATAATTCTGTTAAATCACTTCCTAATTTACAATCAAACCTTAATGCTTCAAAAAGAGGATTAGATAAACAGTTAGATGAATTTATTTTTAGCTTAAAAGGAGTAAACAACTTAACAAATGAGTTTATAAGTGAAATTAAATATAAACTATCAACTTTAAGATAGAAGATTCCTCACTTATTTTATAATAATAAAAAACCGCCCCAAAAGGGCGGTTTTTCAGTAAAAGAAAGATTAAAAAGTTATATGTTTCTGCTTGATCTTTTCTTCATTCCTGTTCCGGCTAGGGAACTGATGAATATAAGACCAAAGCCGATATAGGCAGCAAATGCTGTCAGATATATAATTAAGCTGTTAAAGCTTGGTTTTGAGGTGTATACCAATACAGAAAAGATAGCAAAACTCAACACCAATAATAGGCTCCAGATATGCATTTTCGCTGCGTCTTCATTTCTCTTAAAAATCATTTCAAAAAAGGCTCTCATCATTACTAACATTTTAAGGGTTATACATTAATTAATTAGAATAAAGCAACGCAATCATCACGGTAAAAAGAATGGCATATTCTCTTACTGGGCTAAGGTTCACGATGACTTTGTCGTTTATTTATATCGTTATACCGGGCTTAAAGTCCGGGATTTATAATTTTTTTGAATCAATATATGATTCATAGGGTTTTAAAATGACACCAGTTAGATACGGGGTATAATACTATTGCGAAAAATCAACCAAAGGCTAATTAATCACGTTCCCGTATCTTTTACGGCATCGTAGAAAAAAAAGGATTCATATACATCAATATGAACTTTGAATCAGTGGAAAACTGAAAATCCACAGAAAACCTTTTTTCTCATCTTTAGTGTTTTTTTAATTTTTTCTCGAAAAGGTAAATGCGAATTTCATGCCAAAGTGATAACTCTACTATTAACAGTTTGAGTTATTTTGCTGTAACTTGTTATTTACTAGCTTTTTCATTGTGATATTTCCTTAAACGAAGAAAAAAGAAATTTATAAGGAATGAAAGCTAATAATAGATCAGGGATTCTGTAAAAGAAAATACAAATCTTTTTCCAGATTTTAAAAATGGGACAAATACTTGAAAAGTAAATGCAATCTAAATGATGTATAGTATAAATTTAAAAAGAGAAAGAGTTAGGTTTTGACTAAAGCTTGTTCTTATTAATTTTTAATAGTGTTATTTGTGAAAACATTTGTGATATTCGTGTTTGAACTAATAGTAAATTAAAAATAAAAAGAGTCCATAAAACCTTAGCTATTAAGATTTATATGGACTCTTTTGTTGTACTAACCGGAGCTTTTTTACCAGTTTTTATCAATCATATAAATAACCTGTGTCATTGTTATAGCTCCTAATAGAAGTTCTCTTCTGTTTACTTTTTCAAAGGTATCTTCTTCTGTGTGGTGGATATCAAAATAACGTTGAGAATCCGGCATCAATTCTGCGGCAGGAATTCCCATATCATGAAGTGGATAGAGGTCGGTTCCTGAAAATTTTTCTTCAAAATTATAGACTCCGTATGGAAGGAATAATTTTGACCAGCCTTGGATTTGTTTTCTTTTGGCATCATCCATGTCAAGAGCAATTCCTCTTGGCGCAAAACCTCCGGCATCGGATTCTATGGCAAAAAGATGCTTTTCATTGTTTTCTTTTACTGTTTTTCCATATTGAATTCCTCCTTTTACGCCATTTTCTTCATTGGCGAAGCAAACGACTCTGATGGTATGGTTGTTTTGTATTCCTAGTTTTTTAAATGTTCTTAGTACTTCAATGCTTTGAACAATTCCTGCCCCGTCATCATGTGCCCCTTCACCTACATCCCAGGAATCAAGGTGTCCGCCAACTACAATTACGCTTTGATCTTTTTTACCTGTGATCTCACCAATAACGGAGTGGGAAAGCTTTTCTCCTTTCATTCCACAGTTGGAATTAAGTTTTGCGGTGATTTTTTGATTTTTTAGTAAGGTTTCAAGTTCGTCTGCGGTGGTACTTCCAATGGCTACAGCGGGTATTTTGGAAACACTTTCGTCATAACGCATGGCTCCTGTGTGTGGAACATCATCAAATGCGGAGGAAAGCGATCTTACAATGGCAAATTTTCCACCTTTTTTAGCTGTTAATGAAGCTGCAGTTGATCTGTATTTTGAAGCATCACTGTATCCTTTAAAGGTTTCAATGAATGATTGTTTGAAAGCGTAATTGAAGAATACGATTTTATCCTTTACCTTTTCGGCAGGGAGCTGGTTGTATTCTTCCATAGATTTCACCATGATAATTTCTCCCGAAATATCCTTACCACCAGTTCCTTCAGAATTTCCTAAGGATAGCATTTTAAGACCTTTCCAGCTTCCGTTGGAGGTTTTGATGTGTAGGGATTCTTTTCCTCTTACCCAAACAGGGATCATGACCTCCTGAAGCCATACTTTGTCTGCTCCTGCATCACGAAGTTTTTGTTCTGCCCATTTTACAGACTTTTCATAGGCTTCTGAACCGCTTAAACGGTGGCCGATATTTTTTGTAAGTTCTCGCAGATCATTGTATCCTTTTCCATTGTTTAAAACTTCCAGAGAAATTTTACTGAACTGTAGAGAATCTTCTTTGGACTGGCCAAAAACAGACATCCCAAAAAGTAATAATGAGGTTCCTAGTATCTTTTTCATTGTTTACCAATTTTTATCAATCATATAAATAAGTTGTGTCATAACCGTTGCTCCAAGAAGTAACTCCCGGCGGTTTACTTTTTCAAAAGTATCTTCTGCGGTGTGATGAATATCAAAGTAACGTTGAGGATCCGGAACGAGTTCTGCCGTAGGAACACCCATTTCGTGAAGCGGGGCAATGTCTGAACCTGAATATTTTCCTTCAAAGTTATAAACGCCGTAAGGTAAAAATAAGTTTACCCAGCTTTTGATCTGATTTCTTTTAGCGTCATCCATTTCCAGTGAAATTCCTCTGGGAGAAAAACCTCCGGCATCGGATTCTATGGCAAAAAGATGTTTTTCATTGCTTTCTTTAGCTGTTTTTCCATATTGTTTTCCGCCTTTTGTTCCGTTTTCTTCGTTTGCAAAACAGACGGCTCTAATGGTATGGTTGTTTTGTACGCCTAATTTTTTGAATGTTCTTATTACTTCAATACTCTGAACAATTCCTGCGCCGTCATCATGTGCCCCTTCACCCACGTCCCAAGAATCAAGATGTCCACCCACTACGATTACGCTTCGGTCTTTTTTACCTGTAATTTCACCAATCACGGAGTGGGAGAGTTTCTCACCTTTCATTCCGCAGTTGGAATTGAGTTTTGCGGTGATTTTTTGGCTTCTCAATAAGGTTTCAAGCTCGTCTGCTGTTGTATTTCCGATTGTTACAGCGGGAACTTTTGAAATATTGTCATCATATCTCATATTTCCGGTATGAGGAACGTCGTCAAAAGCAGAAGACAGAGATCGGATAATGGCAAATTTTCCACCTTTTTTAGCTGTTAACGAAGCGGCAGTTCTTCTATAAGCTCCTGCTTCCCGATAGGCGATAAAAGTTTGTACATGTCCTTGATTAAAGGGATAATTAAAGAAAACTATCTTGTCTTTTACTTTTTCTGCTGGTAGCAGGTCATATTCTTCCAGAGATTTGACCATAATGATTTCTCCTGAAACATCCTTGCCACCAGTTCCTTCAGAATTTCCCAAGGATAGCATTTTAAGGTTTTTCCAAGTTCCGTTGGAGGCTTTGATGTGTAGAGATTCTTTTCCTCTTACCCAGACAGGAATCATGACTTCCTGAAGCCATACTTTGTCTGCTCCTGCATCACGAAGTTTTTGTTCTGCCCATTTTACGGATTTTTCATAGGCTTCTGAACCACTTAAACGATGACCAATAGTTTTGGTGAGCTCATGCAATTCATTGTATCCTTTTCCATTGTTTAAGATTTCTGTAGAGATTTTGTTGAACTGTAGGGAGTCTTCTCTAGTTTGTCCTGATAAAAAGGTTACTCCTAAAGTGATTAATGATAGATTTACAATCTTTTTCATGTTACCAGTTTTTATCAATCATAAAAATTAATTGAGTCATACCTATTGCCCCCAAGAGAAGTTCTCTTTTATTTACCTTGTCAAAAGTATCTTCTGCCGAGTGATGGTAATCAAAATATCTCTGAGTGTCTACGACCAGTTCTGCCAATGGAATATCCAGTTTCTTTAAAGGGGAAATATCCTGTATGGCATAGGTTTGATCAAAATCATAAATTCCGTAAGGGAGGAAGTAGTTTTTCCATTCAAAAATTTGCTTTCGTCTTTGTGGAGGCATATCCAATGAGAACCCTCTTGGCGAATACCCACCAGCATCCGTCCCTAAGGCGAATATGTGTTTTTCTTCTTTCTTTTTCACATAGGCGGCATACATTTCACGACCTTGCCCTCCATTTTCACTGTTGGCGTATAAGACCACCCGAATGGTATGATTATTTTCATAGCCAAGGGCTTTTAAAGTTCTTAAAACTTCGATGCACTGTGCAACTCCTGTTCCATCATCAATGGCTCCTTCACCAATATCCCAAGAATCAAGCTGAGCGCCTAAAACAATCACTTTAGAATCTTTTTTACCCTGAATTTCAGCAATAATATTTGGATTTGTGGTGCTGCCTTTAGATTCGGCTGCCATATTGATTTTAGCGGTAACCTTTTGTTTTTTCAAGGTCTTTTCTAATTCATCTGCTGATTTTACGCCTATTGATAAAGCTGGTATTTTCACTTTATCATCTGGTTCGTAGTAAATCATTTTGGCATGAGGGGTGTCATCATTAGCTGTTGTTAATGATCTTATAATTAATGCTTTTGCACCTGTTTTAGCAATAACGGAAGCGGAGATTAATTTTGATTTTGCTGTCAGTAAATAGGAATCACTTGTATTAATAATTTTCGGATCCATAGGAACATTCACGAAAACTATTTTGTCTTTTAACTGACCTATTGACATGGCATTAAGTTCTGAAGTGGAATTAATTAAAATAATTTCACCCATCAGGTCTTTTCCGCCTGTTCCTTCAGAGTTTCCGAAAGAAAGCATTCTGATATTTTTCCAGTCTCCATTTCCTGTTTTTATTTGTAGAGACTCTTTCCCTCTGATCCAGACAGGAGCTTTGGCTTCTTGTCTCCAGATCATATTAATACCAATTTCCTTGAACTTTCTTTCTGCCCATTCGGTTGCTTTTGCATATCCGGGAGTCGCGCTGAAACGTGGTCCTATTCCTTTGGTAAGTTCTGCAAGGTTTTCATAAGCTGTACCGTTAGTTAAGATTTCGTCAGAGATGTTTTTGAATTCATCATGGTAGTTGAATTTGACTGTGGTATTTTTTTTTGCCGGATTTTTATGTGGCTTTTTCTGAGAAAATAAAAATCCACTCAAAAAGAGTGGAAGTATAATGAATATTTTTTTCATTTTTTATTTACCTTTCTTTTTCCGATGTTAAAAGTAGGGAAAAAATAGGAATTTATTAAGGTTTCATGTCGTACATTAACAGTGCTGTAATCAATTTTGGTTCGATGAATGTACATTTTGGAGGCATGCTTAATTTTAAGTCTGAAATTTTAATCATATCATTAAAGCTTACAGGATAAATACCGAAACCTACCTTACCTTCATTGTTATCTACCTTTTCTTTTAAAAGGTTAATTCCGTTAAGGTTAGATGTACCTTTCACATAAGAAATCAATTCAGAGCTATCAGGATCTTCTATTTTTAAAATCCCTTTGAATATGTATTTGTCTAATAAATGGTGATCCAGATTATCTAGTGACATTTCCTTTGAACGAAGATCATGCTTCACATGAAGAGAATAGAACTTGCCATCCAGATACATTGAAATATGGAATTTCTGAGATGGGAAATATGATACTTCTCCTTTTTCGTGGATTAGGAAATAGTCTTCAAGCTGCTTTAGGAAATCTTCTTTTGAAACCCCGTTCAGATCGTGTAAGATCCTGTTGTAATCGTGAATCTTAATAGATTGGTTGGAAACAATAAAACTGTATACAAAGTTGTAAAGTTCTGTACCGTTATGTCTCTTGTTTTTATCCTTGTGACGTTTTGCATTTATTGCTGTAGAACCAATTCTATGGTGTCCATCAGCAATATAAAATGAATCAATCTGATCAATTACTTCTTTAAACTGCTGTAGCTTTAAGCGGTTGTCTATTCTCCATATTTTATGCCTGATGCCAATGGTATCTACATGATTGAAGATAGGAACGTTTTTTTCCTCATGGTTCATCAGCAACTCAATTTTTGAGTTGGCAGGGTAGGTAAGAAGTACAGGTTCTGCCTGCAGGTTTACTTTTTCAAGGTAATGAGCTAGTTTTTCCTTTTTCTGGGGAATGGTACTTTCGTGTCTTTTGATTTTTCCACTCCAGAAATCCTCAATACTTGCCAGTCCTAAGAGTCCTCTGAAAATCTGCTTATTAGGATATATCTGCTCATAAAGATAGTATGCAGAATTATCCTGGACCAATTTCTTTTCGTCCAGCAGTTCTTCAAAGGTAGAACGGATTTTCCTCAGGTTCCGGTCAATATCCTTAGATTTACTTACAACATATGGCTTAATCATATTGATGTATGTATTTTCAACCTGAGCTTTCTCAGCGATTTCTTCCTGGGTAAAATTATCCAGTGGATGGGTAGGGAAAGTATCCTCAAAGTCTCTGTGAGGTCTTATTCCACGGAAAGGTTTAAAAACAGGCATATTTATCTTATAGTTTCTTTTTGTAGCTTAATAATTTGTTCTGCAAGTTCGATACCGATTTTCTCTTGCGCATCTACCGTATTTCCTCCTACATGGGGAGAAAGTGATAGTGCCGGGTTCATTAATAAAGGAAGTTCCGGGGTGGGTTCATTTTCAAAAACATCTAATGCTGCTCCTGCAACTTTTCCTGAATCTATGAAATCAATCAGTGTTACTTCATTAATCACACCGCCTCTTGCAGTATTTACAATATATACTCCATCTTTCATTTTTTCAAATTGTGGAGTATCTATAATGTATTCGTTCGTTTTAGGAGTATTGATGCTGATAAAGTCTGCTTCTTTAAGAAATGCATCCATATCATTGGTGGAAGTAATTTCAAAATTTACAGATTGTCCATCAAAGAAATTCAAGGTAAGAACTTCTGTTTTTGGACTTCTTGTAAGGACCTGAATTTTCATTCCCAGGGAAATTCCTATTTTGATGACTTCCTGGCCTATACTTCCAAAGCCTATTACTCCTAATGTTTTTCCTGAAAGTTCGTAGGCATTGCTGAATGACTTTTTCATGGCATTGAAGTGGGTTTCTCCCTCCAAAGGCATTAGTCTGTTTGATTCGTGAAGGAATCTTGCCAATGAAAGAAAATGCCCGAATACCAATTCTGCTACAGATTTTGAGGATGCGGTAGGAGTATTTATTATTTTTATACCCTTGCTTTTTGCATATTCAACATCAATATTATCCATCCCGATGCCTCCTCTTCCTATAATTTTAAGGTTTGGGCATGCATCAATCAGGTCTTGTCTCACCTTCGTTGCACTTCTTACAAGAAGAACATCCACATTATTATCGTTGATAAAATTAATAACGTGATCTTGAGCCACTCTATTGTCCAGAATTTCAATTCCGGCTTCTTTTAAAGCGCGTTCTCCTGCTTTTGAGATTCCATCGTTTGCTAAAACTTTCATGTGTTATTTTATTATAGATGCTAGATTTTAGAGGTCAAAAGCCAGATTTTAAAGGTCTGAAATATGAGATCTACAATCTATTAATCTTTTTATTTTTTGGGTCGCCTAATATAAGTTATTTTATTGACTTCATTACATCTACCAATACCTGTACACTTTCAATAGGTAAAGCGTTGTATAAGCTGGCTCTGTATCCTCCCAGACTTCTGTGGCCATTCAGTCCACTGATTCCTGCTGCTTTCCATGCATTGTCAAATTCTTCTTTCTTGCTATCGTCTGTAATTTTGAAAGAAACATTCATAAATGAACGATCTTCTTCTACACAGAATGTTTCAAATAATGGATTACTGTCAATCTCACCATAAAGAAGTTTAGCTTTTGCTTCGTTTCTTTGTTCTGCAGCTGCAATACCTCCATTTTTTTCAAGATATTGAAGTGTTAATAAAGAAGCATAAATAGGGAATACCGGTGGGGTATTATACATAGATTCTTTAGATATATGTTGAGAATAATCCAGCATAGACAACATATTTTCTCTTCCGGTCTTACCAAGGATTTCTTTTTTGATCACTACTAATGTAACGCCTGCGGGTCCCATGTTTTTCTGAGCTCCTGCATAAATTAAATCAAATTTTGAAAAGTCAAGTTGTCTAGAGAAAATATCTGAACTCATGTCACACACCATCAGGGTATCCACTTCAGGGAAAGACTTCATCTGAGTTCCATAGATTGTATTGTTGGAAGTACAGTGAAAATAATCGTATTCTGAACCAACCGTATAATTTTTAGGAATAAAAGAATAGTTTTCTTCTTTTGATGAACCTACTACATCTACTGTTCCTAATTTTTTTGCTTCTTTGATGGCTCCGGCTGCCCATGTTCCTGTGTCCAGGTAAGCTGCTTTTCCACCAACTTTCATTAGGTTATACGGTACCATTGCGAATTGCATGCTGGCTCCGCTTCCTAAATAAAGAACCTCATAATCATCACCAAGATTCATTAATCTTTTTACAATAGCACGTGCTTCGTCCATTACAGCAACGAAATCTTTGCTTCTGTGAGAAATTTCAAGAAGTGATAATCCTATACCATTAAAGTCTAAGATGGCCTGTGCCGATTTTTCGAATACTTCTTGTGGTAAGATACATGGTCCTGCGCTGAAGTTGTGCTTTTTGTTCATATTTTTATTTTTTGGTTGCATTCGGAATTGAATTTCCTTAGCCTTATTTTGGTTTTGTTGAATTTTTGGTTAAAAAAAGCCGCCTCACACATTATGAGACGGAATTTTTTTATTCGCCGTGTAAGAATGCTTTTTTGTTAAGCAGAGCCTCTTCAGATTCTACATGATCCTCATCAGGAACACAACAGTCTACTGGGCATACAGCTGCACACTGTGGTTCTTCATGAAACCCTTTACATTCCGTACACTTGTCTGTTACAATAAAATATACATCATCACTTACAGGTTCTTGTGACGCGTCTGCATCTACAGTAAGTCCTGATGGTAATGTTATAGTGCCTTGAAGTGCAGTACCTTCCGAAGCTTTCCAGTCTACGGCTCCTTCATATATTGCATTATTTGGACATTCTGGTTCACAAGCCCCACAATTAATGCATTCATCAGTTATTTTAATAGCCATCGCTAATTTTTTTTAAATTTGCACAAAATTACAAAATATTCCCCAATTTTAAAGTAATTATGAATACCGAAAATCAAGTTTTAGGACTTATTAAATTAAGTGATTATATAAAAGCGTTTTTAGCGAAGAAACCGGAGGATCACAACGAAGATGATGTTAATATTGAATTATTATTAAAGAAGTCTGAAATAGAAAATCCGTGGTTTACAATTGATAATCAGAAATTTGCTTTACGGCAATGGACTGATTTACTGACTGAAGAGAATATAAAAAACTGGCTTCAAAATTATTCAATCTCTAAAGTTTCAAAGAAAGTTGGACTTATTTTGGCAGGAAATATTCCTTTGGTAGGATTTCATGATGTGATTTCCGTGATTTTAAGCAATCATATTCCGCTTATTAAGTTGTCTTCAAAAGATAAGACTATGGTTCCGTTTTTATTAAAAAAATGGAAAGAGTTTTCTAATGATGCCATCCAGTTTGAATTTGTAGAAAGATTAGAGAATTTTGATGCTGTAATTGCTACAGGAAGTAATAATACGGCAAGATATCTGGAGTATTATTTTAAAAATCATTTAAGTATCATCCGTAAAAACAGAACTTCAATTGCTGTTTTAAAAGGAGATGAAACGAATGAAGAATTACAGCTTCTGGCTAATGATATTTTCCAATATTTTGGATTAGGATGCAGAAATGTGACGAGAATCTTTATTCCAAAGGATTTTGTTATTGATCGATTATTTGAAAACCTTGTTGGTTTCCAGGATATTATCAATCATAATAAATATGCGAACAATTATGATTACAACAGGGCTGTTTATCTTTTAAATCAGGATAAATTCTGGGATAATAATTTTGTGATGCTAAAAGAGGATGATAAGTTGTTTAGTCCGCTTTCTGTCATTAATTTCAGCAGATATGAGTCTTTGGATGAAGTGAAAAACTTTATTGCTGAAAATGAGGCAGACATTCAGTGTATTGTAGCTAAGGGTGAACTTGGATTGAATTCAATTTCTTTTGGAGAAGCACAAAACCCAAGTCTTGACACTTATGCAGATAACGTGGATACTATGAAGTTTTTAGAAGTGGTCTGATTTTCGTATCTTCCATGACCTATATCACCAAATAACAAAATGAACAGTATGAGAAAATTATTTTTAGGTCTTGCGATTGTGGGCGGGCAGCTGATGTTTGCCCAAAAAGTTGTAGGGTTGAAAGTTGACAAAAACCAGAAGAAAGAAGTACCGGCAACAATAAGCAAGGAGAAAATAAATCTATATAACAGTAATCTATTTAAATTCCTTGATGCTTTGCAATCTTCTGACCAGAAGACTGTTGATGAATTGATTTCCGATAAGGTAAAAGAGATTGTTACAGAAGATATCCTTAAGAAAGTTAAGGATGGTATTGACCCGAGTAAAAAGCTTGAAGTCCTAAAGGTTGGTTATTATTCAACAATGGATGGTTTGAATCATCCTAACATCAAGTACAAATATACAGGTGATGCTTCTTCAAAGGAGGTGTTGAGTGCAATATTTGAAGATAACGGCAAAATTTTAGGAGTGATGCCGGTTGGGGTTGATCAATAGATTTATTTTCGATTAAATTAAAAAAAATATTAACTATGATGACAGATGTTTTAGTTGCTCATTCTTCAGATGTGGAGAAAGCGAGCTTTTATAAGAAGACCTATTTGCATGTTGCTTTGTCAATACTTGCATTTATTGGGGTTGAAACTATTTTATTGAAGACTGTACCTGTAGAGATCATTGCAATGATGTTCGGTCAGAGATATACCTGGTTATTAATCATTGGTGTGTTTTGGCTAGCTTCTATTTTAGCTTCTAAATGGTCACTTTCACAAAGTAAGTCGACGCAGTATTTAGGATTAGGATTTTATATTCTATTGGAGGCGATCATTTTTATGCCTTTGCTTTTTATGGCTACTAATATGGCGGGTGGAGCTAATGTGATTTTCCAGGCTGCTACTTTAACTGTGGCAATGTTTGCCGGTATTTCTGCAGTTGCATTTACTTCCAAGAGAGATTTTTCTTTTCTAAGGAATATTATTGTAATCGGAGGATTTATTTCGATCGGATTAATCGTTGGCGGGATGGCATTTGGTTTCAACTTAGGATTGTGGTTCTCTGTTGGAATGGTGATCTTAGCTTCGGCAACTATTTTATACCAAACAAGTAAGCTAAAGGATTCTTATGGAACAAATCAGTATGTAGGAGCGGCATTGCAGCTTTTTGCATCTATTATGCTTTTGTTCTGGTATATACTGAATATTTTAATGAGCAAGAGAAGCTAATTCAATATTGAATTTCTTAATAATAATAGTCCTGATGATCATATCATCAGGATTTTTTTATTCTTAAATAATTTTTTTACACAAAGGCCCACTTAAGACGATATTGAACCAAAAAATCCTGATGATATTTCATCGGGATTTTGTTGGATATTCTTTAATTGATGCCCATGTAATTCCTGACCTCATAGGGCAAAAAGCCTTTTGAAGTAAGATACAGATGGATCATAAAAGAATAAAGAAAAAGTATAGTAATGAGGAAAACCTCAGGTATTTTGTGTTTTTATAATCTTTAATAAGTAAAAGATTATTTATCGATGGAGCCTAAAACCTTTTGTGCAAATGAGTTTAAGGCATCTTTTTCGCTCATTCCGTTTTGTACATTAGAATGAACTTCCAAAGCTCCACAAATGTTTGTAATAAGCTCTCCTGCAACATTTAAGTCTTCTTCGCTTGTTCCTCTGAATTCGCAGAAGCTTTCCAGAACTTCTAATGTTTTCTCAAGGTTCTCAGGGGTCTGATTCTGATAGAATTGTCTGATTACTGGTAATTTCATTATGATAATTCGTTAAAAAGGTTAATTAAACTTTCAGCCTGGTTAGATTGAACCTGGTTTACCAATTCACCATTTTTAAAGATCGCGAATGTAGGCAGGTTGTCTACTTTTGCTAGTTTTCTGCTTTCGGGAAGTTTTTCAGCATCTACATATAAGAAAGGAATTGCGTCATTCTCAGATGCTAATTTTTTGAATTTTGGCTTCATGATTCTGCAGTTTCCGCACCATGTTGCGCCATATTGAACAACTACTTTTTCGTTGTCATTTACAATATTCTGTAATGTATCTTCTGTTAATTCTGTGTACATGAGTGTTAAATTTTAGGAATTAAAAATTAACAATGTAATAATGAATGTATTACTACACTTGTGCATTATTACATTGTTAAATTATTAAATTGAATTAGTTCTTAGCTAAGTATTCTGCTGTAGAAGTTCTGTCAGCTTTCATAGCATCTTTACCTTCTTCCCAGTTTGCAGGACATACTTCACCATGTTTTTGAACGTGAGTGTAAGCGTCGATTAATCTTAAGAATTCTTTTACGTTTCTTCCTAGAGGCATATCGTTTACCGCTTCGTGGAAAATTTTTCCAGTTTCGTCGATAAGGTAAGTTGCTCTGTAAGTTACGTTAGAACCTGTGAAAACTTCTTCTCCTTCCTCGTTATATTCGAAATCTTGATCTACGATTCCTAAAGTGTTTGCTAATTGTCTGTGAGTATCAGCTAAAAGTGGGTAAGTTACCCCTTCAATACCACCGTTATCCTTCGGAGTGTTCAACCATGCGAAGTGTACTTCGTTCGTATCACAAGATGCACCGATTACTTTAGTGTTTCTTTTTTCGAATTCACCTAAAGCCTCCTGGAAAGCGTGAAGCTCAGTAGGGCATACAAAAGTGAAATCTTTAGGGTACCAGAATAAAAGTACTTTCTGTTGGTTTTTTGTTGCTTCTTCAAGGATGTTGATTTTTAAATCGTCACCCATTTCAGACATTGCGTCGATTGTTAAATTCGGGAATTTTTTTCCTACTAAAGACATAATTTTCTGTTTTTATATTTAAATTTCTAATGCAAATATAGAAAAGTTTTATCTATCGAACAAACGAATATCGATAAATAAAATCTATAATTGTTTTTGACATGTTGTTAAATAAAAAGGCCCTGAAATCAGGACCTTTTGTTGATTTTAGTAACCAAATACTTCTGTTAGATTGAGTTTTTTTACCTCGCCTAATTTCTGCATATCGGCTTCATTTACTTTATCTTGTGCTGCGACAAGACAGTAGGTATAATTCTTATTTTTCATTTCCTTGTCATGGAAAGCATTAATGTCAGCGAAAGACAATTTTGGTGCCTGTTCATAAACATTCTTTCTCATATCAAAGTTATTTCCAAGTCTTTGGGCCTTTAGATAAGAGAAGATAATACCGTCCTGAGAAATTCTTTCAGAAGCAATAGATTTTTTCAATCCGCTTTTTGCGGTTTCAAACAATTGCTCAGACTTTGGAAGTGTTGTCAGAAGTTCATTCATTGCCGTAGTAGACTCGTTGAATTTATCTGCCTGAGTTCCTACATAAGCCATCACCATATCTTTATCCGATTTCTTGCTTGGAAGAGCAAAATAAGAGTAAGTAGAATAGGCTAAAGCCTTAGATTCTCTGATGGTCTGGAATACAATAGATCCCATTCCTCCTCCAAAGTAGTTATTGAATAAGCTTACAGTAGGGGTAAGGGTAGGATTGTACTGATCTGAATTTCTTACCCAGAATACTTCGGCCTGTACCATATCATAATGAGCGAATAGCACTTTATTTTTATCCGTTGGGATCTGAACAAACGTTTTGGTCTTAGGAAGCTCCTTAAGGCTTGCAGGAAGTTTATGAATAGGCTTCAGGGAAGCTACTGTTTCATCTCCTGATTTTGGTCCGTAGTATAATACCTTATGTTTAAAGTTGAAAAGGTCATGAAGAATGTTAATAAGGTCTTCAGCCTTTAATGCATCAAGCTCAGCATCACTCAATACATTATTGAATGGATTCTGTGCACCATATTGTGCATAGCTTCTCAGTCCGGCCATAATCGTTGCTTTGTTTTGCTTGGCATTAGCTCTGGCTTTCTTCAATCGGGCTTTGTAAGCATCTAGCGCAGTTTGGTCTGCTTTACAGTTTTTGATCAGATCCTCAAATAGTGCAATGGACTTGTCAAAGTTTTCATTAAGGCCTTCTATCGATACAGACGTTTCTTCATTTCCGGCACTTACATTAAAGCTTGATGCCAATTTGTAGAATTCTCTACTGATGGCTTCAGAAGACTTATCATTCGTTCCAAGGTACTGAAGATATTCTGCAGCCAATGGAAGCATTTTATTGTTCCATTTTCCGGAATCAAAGTGATAGTACATTCTGAATAAAGCATTATCTGTATTTTTTACAGAAAGTACATCTACATCACCCAGTTTATTTTTGGCGATATCCTTATCATAGTTCAGCCAAACCGGAGCGATGGCTTTTTCCGGCATTTCGTCAATTTTCTTAAGGAAAGGAGACTGGTCTTCTCTGTTTACAGAAACCGGAGTGATGGTAGGTTTGTCTACCTTTACAATACTCTTGTCTTCACCTTTTTTCTTGTAAACTGCTACATAATTATTATTTTGAAGATATTTGGCTGCAAAGTCCATGATATCCTTTTTAGTCAGCTTGGAGATCTCTTCAAGATATTCCAGGTTTGCTTTGTGATCAACTTCTGAAGTGAATTCATCCATCAAAAGACTTGCTCTTGAAGAATATTTTTCATCTTTCTGAATGATGTTCTTCTTTTCATTGTTTACGATGGATTGAATCAAATCATCAGAGAATTCACCCTTTTTTAATTTGTCAATTTCCTGAATAAGAAGATTTTTTACTTCATCTAAAGACTGTCCTTCAGTAGGTTTTCCCTGTAATAATAAAACTGAATAATCTTTTAGAGCATAAGGGAAAGCGAAAGCACCCAGTAACTTTTGTTTCTTTACAAGATCAAGGTCAATTAGCCCTGCCTGACCGTTGGTAAGCATGCTTCCTACAAAATTTAATAATCTTGCATCCTTTGTTGAAGCTCCTGGGAATCTGAAGCCAAGCATTACACTTTCTGCGTCAGGCCCTACAACTTCCTTGATTACCGGAGAAGCTATCGCTTTTTCCTGTCCGATTTTGTATTCAGGAACAGGCTTGGATTTCATGTAAGAGAAAGCCTTGTCAATCTTGGTAATTACTTCATCAGGATTAAAGTCTCCGGACATGATGATTCCCATATTGTTGGGAACATAGTAATTGTTATAATATTCTCTGATGGCATGCAGAGAAGGGTTTTTCAAGTGCTCAATGGTTCCGATGGTAGTTTGCTTTCCGTAATTATTATTAGGGAAAAGGTTCGCAAACATCATATCAAAAACCTTATCTCCGTCATCATCAAGTGATCTGTTTTTTTCTTCATATACCGCTTCAAGCTCCGTATGGAAAAGTCTAAGAACCGGTTCTCTGAATCTTTCTCCCTGTACAGCCAGAAATTTATCAATAACGTTAGAGGGAACATCCTCTGTGTATACCGTTTGCTCAAAAGAAGTGAAAGCATTGGTACCATCAGCGCCCATACCGGCCATCATTTTGTCATATTCATTGGCAATAGCATACTTGGCAGCCTCTCCGGAAACCCTGTCGATTTCTTTATAGATTTCCTTTCTTTTAGCTTCATCTTTTGTTTGATTGTATTTCTCGTAAAGAGCATCAATCTGGTCTAAAAGAGGTTTTTCCTTTGCCCAGTCCTTAGATCCAAACTGATTGGTTCCTTTGAAAAGCATGTGCTCCAGATAGTGGGCAAGGCCTGTATGGTCTGCGGGATCTGTTTTACTTCCTGCCTTTGTAGCAATATAGGTTTGAATTCTTGGTTCCTTATTAGTAGGACTCAAAATAACAGTTAAACCATTTTTTAAAGTATAATATCTTGCTGAAGTAGGGTCGTTGGTAACATACCTGTACTTATAGCCGTTGGCAGTAGCTTCTTTCCATTGGAAATCCTGTCCGAAAGCATGACCTGCAAAACTTGCCGCAGCAATGCTTGAAACGATTGTTAGTTTTTTTAACAGATTCATTGTAATTGAAATATGTTTTATTATTTTTAAAATTCTTAATTGAATTGGTCTAACAAATCTTTAATTCGTTTCATTGCTTCTCTTAAATCTTCTTCGGAGGCAGCATAAGAGAACCTGATACACTCTGGACTTCCGAATGAAAAACCTCCTACACATCCGACACGAGCATTTTCTAAAAGGAACATAGCAAAGTCATCAGAATTTTTAATTTCTGTTCCGTTTAATGTTTTTCCGATGTAATAAGAAATATCCGGGAAGAAATAGAAAGCCGCTTTTGGAAGCAATACTTTAAAACCAGGAATTTCCTTAATGAGCTCATATACAAGATCTCTTCTCTTTTTAAAAGCGTCAATCATGTATTTGTACTCGGAAGGGTCCGTCTTTAAGGCTGTAATAGAAGCTCTTTGTGCCATTGTATTAGCACCACTTGTCATTTGTCCCTGTACTTTTTCACAAGCTTTTGCCAGCCATTCAGGACAAGCTGAATATCCGATTCTCCATCCCGTCATTGCAAAGGCTTTTGACATTCCGTTGATTACTGCAGTCTGTTCATACACTTCCGGAAATTGGGCAATAGAAGTGGTTTTTGTTTCATAATTGATGAATTCATAGATCTCATCTGAAATGATCGTAACGTGAGGGTATTTAGCAATCACTTTCGCGATAGACTTTAGCTCATCATAAGTGTAATATCCTCCGGACGGGTTACATGGCGAGCTGAAAAGAATAGCCTTGGTCTTATCAGTAATTGCCAGCTCAATCTGTTCTGCTGTAACTTTGAAATCAGTAATGTAAGATGTTGGAAGCATTACAGAAGCCCCACCCATCATTTTTACCATTTCATCGTAGCTTACCCAATAAGGAGCAGGAAGTAATACTTCATCTCCATCATTGATAATGGCTGCCAGAACATTTAAAATAGCCTGTTTAGCACCATTGGAAACACAGATTTGTGTTGGTTTATATTCTAAATTGTTGTCTCTTTTTAATTTGTAAGCAATAGCCTCACGAAGTTCAAGAAATCCCGGAACAGGAGAGTAGTGGCTATAGTTTTGATTGATGGCATCAAAGGCTGCCTGTTTGATATTATCCGGAACATCAAAATCCGGTTCACCAAGAGTTAAGCTGATAACATCTATCCCGTTAGCTTTCATTTCTCTGGCTTTATTAGACATTACAAAAGTCTGTGAGTAACCTAGTCTTTTTACTCTATCTGAAAGTTTGTCCATGTATTTTTGAATTTTAACAAATATAGAATAAAAACGTGTTGTAGAAGTAATAAAAATAGGGTTGCTTTAAAGATATTTGTCAGGTTTTAGTCAAATCACTCTATTTGGAAATAATATAACTTTCTATTCATGAATTTGAGGGGATTTAAGCCATGTAATGTCTTTTTAATAGGTTTTTTTGTGCTTTCAACTTTCAATATAACTAATAAAAAAACAAAAAAATGCTTCCAAAACTCAAGGTTTTGTATCTTTAAATTATCTAAGATCTATTTTATGAAATATTCCGTTTTTCTATTGTTAATTTCCTGTACGGTCTTTTCTCAAGGACGTTTAAAAGATGATGAAGTGAAAAAATACGTTTCACAGGTAAATGAAGATTCATTAAAGTCGTATATCGGTAAACTTGTGAGTTTCCAGACGAGGCATACTTTAAGCGCAACAGATGACCCTAAACAAGGAATTGGAGCAGCGAGAAACTGGGTTATCCAACAATTTAAAAACTATGCGAAAAATTCAGGTGGAAGAATGGAGGTGTATCTTCAACAGGAAGATCTGCAACCGGATGGAAAACGTATTGATAAGACGGTGAACCTAGGCAATGCCATTGCTTTCCTGAAAGGTACAGACCCTAATGATAAAAGAGTTTTTCTGATTGGAGGACATCTTGACTCAAGAGTGACGGATGTCATGAACAGAACTTCAATAGCTCCCGGTGCCAACGATGATGGCAGTGGTGTGAGTGCTGTGATAGAAGCTGCAAGAATACTAAGCAAGTCCTCATTTCCTGCTTCTATAATTTTTGTGGCTTTCTCCGGGGAAGAACAATCGCTGCTGGGTTCCAGACTTCTTGCAGAGAAAATTAAAAAAGAAAATTTACAGTTGGAGGCGGTTCTGAATAATGATATGATTGGTAATCCAAAAGCTAGCGAGACGGGAGAAATTAATACTCGTACGCTTCGGGTATTCAGTGAAGGGTTGCCATACATGGAGATGGATAAAAAAGCACTTTCCATTAGAAATCTGGGGCTTGAAAACGATAGTGAATCCAGGCAGCTTGCCCGATACATCCAAGAGATTACAGCACAATATGTAAAGAAGCTTAATGTAAAAATGATCTACAGAAATGACCGGTTTTTACGTGGAGGAGATCATACAAGTTTTGTTATTAATGGATTTCCATCAGTAAGACTTACAGAATATTATGAAAACTATGATCATCAGCATCAGGACATACGGATAGAAAATAACAAACAATATGGTGATCTGCCAGAATTTATAGATTTTAAATATCTGAAAAAGAATGTTGCTGCAAATGTTGCCGTACTGGCAAGTCTTGCTAAATCTACCTCGAAACCTGAGCGGGTAGAAATGGAAGTTAAAGAACTTACTAATTTTACAACGCTTCACTGGCAGAAACCAAAATCAGGAACACCGGCAGGATATTTTGTTTTGATACGGGAAACGGACAGCCCTGTGTGGCAAAAGAAAATATTTACAACAGAGCTTTCAGCCAAAATACCATTTTCAAAGGATAATTATATTTTTGCAGTACAAACAGTCAGTCAATCAGGAAATTTGAATGTTCCTGTAATTCCGGGTATTGCAAAATAATATTGTGATGAGTAAGTGGGAACTAAGGCAGATTCGGAAAAGTAGATTTGACTACAAAAGAAATAAAACTTATTTTTGTAGATTATAATAATTCAAATGTCTACATCGTTACTATTAAAATATTTTCCGGATCTTACAGAAACACAGCTAACACAGTTTGCAAAACTGGAAGAACTGTACAATGAATGGAATGAAAAGATCAACGTAATTTCCAGAAAAGATATGGAGTCGTTGTATGAAAAGCATATTCTACACTCTTTGGGAGTCGCAAAAGTAATGGAATTTGCACCGGGAACTAAAGTACTAGATATTGGTACGGGAGGAGGCTTTCCGGGAATTCCATTGGCCATTTTATTTCCTGAGTCAGAATTTACGCTTATTGATTCCATCGGAAAGAAAATCAATGTGGTAAATGCTGTTGCTGAGGGGGTAGGATTGAAAAATGTAACGGGTATCCATGGGAGAGCAGAAAAATTAAAAGAAAAATTCCACTTTATAGTCAGCAGAGCAGTGACCCAAATGCCGGAATTTTTAAGATGGCTAAAAGGAAAGTTTGAAAAAGAACAGTTTAATCCTAAACATAATGGAATTTTATATTTAAAGGGCGGTGACCTTGCAGAAGAGCTTGCCGGACTTAGATGTGAAATTTTCAATCTTAAAAATTATTTTGACGAAGAATTTTTTGATACTAAAAAAGTTGTTTATTTGTCAAAAGGTAATTTTAATTCTTAATTTTGTTTAATTAAGGAATAATTTTTGCTAAATATTTATTAATAATCGCAAAATTAAAGGTTATGAAAAAACTTTTAAATATTGGTTTTTCAGTACTATTGTTTGGCTTACTTACAGTGTCTTGTAATGATGATGATTACGAGACCATTGAATCTATTGATAAAATCAAAATAGACAGTGTAAAAATTGTAAATGATACCATGGATGTTTTTGCGGTACAGAGTATCAAGACATATTCCAGATATTCTTCTCAGTGTCAGGGATTCTATGGATATGATTATATTCATGATAGCCCGTTTGGGAGGTCTATTACTGCCTACAAGTATATTACTGGCGGCCCTTGTACCCAACAGAGCTTTACGGGAGCTAATCAGATTAATTTCCGACCCCAGCAGGAAGGGAAGTATATCTTCAAATTCTGGAATGGTGGAAATAACTGGATCACCAAAACCATTGTGGTAAAATAATGAAATTAACTTTTGCATTTTGTTTACTGACTGCCAATATGATCTTTGGGCAGAAAATTTACTGGCAGGAAGACCAAAAATTGATTTGGGATAATTTTAAAAGCCCAATCAATAGAAAGAATAATCCGGATGTGGCAGCGTATACCAATTGTGGTTGGGAATATTCTGTAGTAAAATCTACCAATCCAAAGTCACCTGTTAAAATAGAAATAAAAACTATATTCAACGAAGACAAGTCTTGGAAAGACGCTAAAAAAATAAATGATTATATCTTGCTGCACGAGCAAAAGCACTTTGATATTGCAGAGCTTTTTGTAAGAAAATTCAGAAAAATTGTTTCTGAAAAAGTAAGAACCTCCGGCGATTATAATAGATTATTTAAAGCAGTTTATACCGAGATATCCAACGGCTATAAAAACTTTCAGATTTCCTATGATAAGGAGACTCGTCATGGGATGAACAAGGAAAAACAGGCAGAATATAATACCTTCATTTCTGAAGAACTCGAAAACCTTAAAAGCTATCAGACCCCTTGAAATTCCTCAATAAAATTATACACGAACTGTTGGGCCAAAACTCGGACCTTTCCGCGTTCAACATTGTTCTGCCGGGAAAGCGTCCCATTGTATTTATAAGACAGATTCTTGAGGAAAGTAATTATTCGGGATTTCTTCCCAATTTTTTTACAGTAGAAGAGCTGATTAATACCATTGCCGACAAGCAGGTTATCCAGGGAATTCCACTCTGGCTTTTTTCGTTTGATGTGTACCGAAGCTTGAATCTTATTCCCAATGATGATTTTGCAGAATTCCTGAAATGGTTTCCCACTTTACAGAAAGACTGGGATGATATTCTGAAGTTTTCAGATAATGATCAGGCGGTTCTACAGTATATGTTTGATGAGGAAAGGATTAAAGAATGGGCGCAGGATTTAGGAGAGGATGATGATGTTCCGAGAAAGAAGTTTCTTAATTTCTGGCAGAACATGAATGTTTTTCTTCCAACATTAAAAGAAAGGCTGAAAGAAAAGAACTGGGCTACCTCAGGAATGATCCACGAGGCTGCTAAAGCGAGTATCATAGATTTTGCAAAGAATACCTCAGAGCAATTTGTTTTCTGCGGATTTAATGCCTTTACGCCGGTTGAAGAGAAATTGGTAAGAAGCCTTTTACAATGGAATAAAGCACAATGCTTCTTTCAGGCAGACCGTTATTATTTTGATGATGAAAGACAAGAAGCCGGAAAATTCCTCAGAAATCATAAAACATGGAAAGAATTTGATGATAACAGAGCTTTTCAATGGATTGAAGATGATTTTAACCAACCCAAAAAGATCAAGGTATATGAGGTTTCCGGAAATGTGACGCAGACTAAGGTTTTGCCGGAGATCTTTAAGGAAATCAATAATAAAACCTATTCCAATACGGCGGTAGTATTGCTGGATGAAAATCTTCTTCCTGCGAGTCTGGATGTAATGCATGGTGTTGACAACCTGAATATTACAATGGGTTTTCCATTGAAGAATCTTTCTTTTTCAAATGCCGTGAAACGACTTTTCTATCTGCAAAAGCAGCTGGAGAAAAATAAATCGTCTTATTATTACAGAGATATATTTCCAATTCTGGAGGAGCTTCCTAAATCTGCTGAAGATGAGCAGATTATCAATGACTTTAAGACCAAGATAGAAGAGCGGAATATTGTTTATATCTCCAGAAAGCTTTTACAGGAACTGTTGGGTAGTTTGTCTTATTTCGGACTTCTTCAAAAGGCCACAAGTACCCATATTTATCTGGATGTGCTTATAGATTTTTGTCAGAAAGTAAAATGGCTGGAAATTGATGATATTCAGTATGAAAATGTTTCCCATTTTGAAAATGCGTTCAGGATTATTAAGAACCAACTGACCCCATATAATATATCGATCAAGATGGAAACCTTGGAAATTCTGATCAATCAGCATATTAATTCTGAGAGTATAGATTTTCAGGGAGAGCCATTAAGGGGATTACAGATCATGGGATTGCTGGAAACACGTCTTCTGAATTTTGAAAATGTAATTTTGCTTTCCGTTAATGAAGGGAAACTGCCATTGGGAAACTCACAGAATACTTATATTCCTTTCGATATCAGAAGATTCTTTGATCTTCATACATTTCTGGAAAATGACAGCATTTACGCCTATCACTTTTACAGGCTGATTCAGGATGCTAAAAATGTTCACTTGTTGTATAATGCTCTAAGTTCCGGGGTTAATACCGGAGAGAAGAGCAGGTTTATTACGCAGATTGAAATGGAGAGCTCACATGAGATTGAACATTTAATTATTGAAAATTCTTCTGAGCCAATTGCTACCAAACCAATAGAAATTCTCAAGACTGAAATTGTCCAGGAACGTCTTCAAAAATGGAAAGAAAAGGTATCCGCTTCTCACCTTACAAGTTATCTTTATAACCCGATAGATTTCTACTTATCCAAGATTTTAAATACTTCAGAGTCGGATGAAATTGAGGAGGAACTGTCTGTGAAAAACTATGGAAATCTAGTGCATTATTCACTTCAAGAAGTGTATGAGGTTCTTAAGGGTAAGGTTTTAAAAGAAAGTGATTTAAAAGATTCAGTTAAAGCGATAGATAGGTACATAGAAATAGCGATTGAGAAGCTTAAGCATCAACCGGAATTCTACGAAAAGGGGATGAATTACATCCATAAGGCTATTGCCAAAAAGGTAATTGAAAATGTTCTCAACCATGATCTTGAATTGGTACAGCAGGGAAATAAATTAGAGATCATAGACATTGAAAGAAGGTTTGAAAATGTAGAATTTTATCTTGATGGAAATGACAAAATTTCATTCCTTGGATTCATTGACAGGATCGATAAGTTAAATGGGACGCTAAGGATCATTGACTATAAAACGGCCAAAATTAAAAATCTCAATGTAAAGATTGATGAGAATAATGTGGCAGATTATTTCCACAATAGTGATAGAAAACAGGCGCTTCAGCTTTGTATTTATCATTATGTGGTACAACATCTCCCTGAGTTTTGGGGATTCCCGATTGAAACAGGAATATGGAGCTTTGCTGAGGCTAAAAAAGGAATGGTATCCTTACAGTTTGATAAAGGAGATATTGATGATGCCATGAAGTCTGTGAAAAGCCTTATTCTCGAGATCCTAAACCCTGATGTCAATTTTGTAGAGAGTATAAAATCTTATTAATTAAGCAAAAATATATTCCTGTTATTGTTTTCTTAATAGAGTTTAAACAGATATTTTAATTATTCTTTAAGCTTTCTTTTGAGAGTGACGCTGGTGTTGTTTTTTTCTTGATTTTTGTGGTATAATTGTATATTTACTGCAAAATTTTTCACATTTACCTTATAAAAATTGGCATTCACATGAAAAAGCTCCTGATATTTTTTACAATCGTTTTTTCTTTATCACTTCAATCCCAGCAAATAAACGATTCCCTGAATGTCAGATTACAAAATATCACCAAGGATACCAAGTTTGGATTGGCACTCAGTGGAGGTGGAGCAAAAGGATTTGCTCATATCGGTATTTTGAAGATGATTGATTCTCTGGGAATTAAGGTTGACTATATTACAGGAACCAGTATGGGAGGGATTCTTGGTGGATTATATGCAATGGGTTACAATGCAGATCAGCTAAAGAAAACCATTTATAAGGTAGACTGGAACAGAATTCTAAGCAATAAAATTCCTTATAGCAAGGTTAATATCAGTGAAAAGGACGAATATGATAAATATATTCTTGAGTTTCCGGTAGTAAAAGGAATTCCGACACTTCCGAGTTCCTACATTGAGGGACAATATATGGGGGAAGTTTTGAATACCCTTACATTTAATGCAAAACATATCAACGATTTTAGCCAGCTACGTATTCCGGTGGAACTTACCTCTTCAGATATTGAAAATGGAGGCCTGATTATGCAGAAAAAAGGATCGTTGCCGTTAGCCATTCGTTCTACATTAGCAATACCTGCTGCTTTTGCTCCGGTTTATATTGATGGAAAGCTATTGGTAGATGGGGGATTGGATCGTAATTATCCTGCCAATGAAGTCCGTCAGATGGGTGCTGACTTTGTGATCGGAGGATATACTGGTTTCAGACTTTTTACCAAAAAAGAAATTGAAAATCCGATGAAAATGATCTATCAGACGCATGCAATTCGTTCTGTAGAAGATTTTAAGCATCAGAAAGCACTTTCTAATGTTCTGGTAGATTTTGTAGATCCTTTGGGAGATATTACAACAAAAGACTTTGCCAGATTCAGAAGAATTATTAAAATAGGAGAAACAGAGGCTAGAAAACATCTTCCTGAGTTTGTAGCACTGGCAGAAGCTCAACGAAAAGCAGGGATTACGTATGAACATGAAATGATTGAAGAGGTAAAGCTGCCCACCATAAAACTTACGTTTAACGAAGAAAATGGTACCCCGCTTACTGATCCTGTTGAAATAGATGTTATTAAAAAAGAACTAAGATTGTCAGAGGGAAAATATTACGATGTAAAAACTGTGAATGAGGCAATAGACAGGGTTTTCGGGATGCGTCAGTATGAGAAAGTGTACTATACTTATACGAATGCAGGAGATGGCCTTATCATGAATATTTTTGTTAAAAAGATAAAAAAAGGAGCCTTTAAACTGGCGCTTCATTATGATACTGAACAGTCCGTAGGAATTATCGTCAACTATACTTACAGAAACATTCTTGCCAACCGATCAAGGTTTCTTGCAACAGTAGATGTTTCAGAGCGTTTTAAGGCTCGATTGGCTTATCAGCGGTTCTTGGGAAGCGGTGATCATTGGTGGCTGGATCTTGAAGCCAAGATTGTTCACCTTAAAAGTAATGATTTAACGTTCAGGGTATTTAGTCTTGATGAGGATTATAATACAAGATTCCCCAATCACATGTACCGAAACATAACGGGAAAAATTGCCTTAAATTATAATATCAGCCCTAATGCCGTTATTTCTTTTGGAACAGAATTCAGTACTGAAAGGATGTACAGTTTACTGGATAAAGTAGATCAGGCAAAATTTGATAATTATAGCAAAAAACTCTACAATCACAGTAATTTCAATACATTTTTGAAATTTGAGCAGAATAATCTGAATAAAAGATACTTCTTTACACGAGGAAATCATCTTCAGGTTAGTACAAGATTCTACTATGGAAACAAATATGAATTGTATGACCTTGAAACAGTACAGCCTTTATTATACCCTTTATTGAATCCTAAGGACTCTTATTACTACGAGCCTAAGAATTTGGTTTCATTTACCCTGAACGAGAATTTTGCCTATCCAATTACAAGGAGGCTTGCTGCTAAAGCCAATGTATTTTTAGGAGCAAGTTTTGGCGCGCAGAGAGAAGATAAGGTGCCTTATCTTTTTCTAAACCAAAAATATAACCTGGGAGGCAGTGAATATAATTCTGACCTTTTAAACCCTGAATTTAACGGTCTTCGTCAAAAAGAATTACCAATGACCTCTGTAGCTAAAGTAGGGTTGTCTCTCCAGTACAGAATTATGAAAAAACTATACCTAAGTCCATCCTTTACTTATGGTAAGGTGAGTGATGAGTTTTCTCCTTTTAATGACAGCTATGACATGTTTGGCTATGGAGTGAATTTAGGCTACGAATCACTTTTAGGACCTATTAACCTTAATATATCCCGAAATAACCAGCTTGATTTCTCAAGAATCTATTTCAGTATAGGATTTAAGTTTTAAAACAAAAAAAGAACCTTATTCATTTGGATAAGGTTCTTTTTTTATACTTTATGGAATCTTTTTTATTTCCTGGGTATTTCGGGTCTCGGCATTTTGTAATAGCTTCCTGAAATACATTTTAAAAATGAAACAACAGCATCTAATTCCTGTTCATTAAGGTTTAAAGGTTTCATCAGATGGTCGGTTACAGGGAAGTTGGGGTCTGCCTTTTTTTCTTCCGGTGTAGGATTAATCATTTGCATTCCGCTGTTGTATAGGCTTACCACGCCATGCAGATCATCCATCAATCCATTGTGCATCCATGGGGCAGTATATTCCAGATCCCTTAAAGACGGGGTCTTGAATTTTCCTACATCATTCGGATTTTTTGTAATGGTAAACAGGCCAAGATCTTCATACTCACGCTTGTAATAGGTAAGTCCGATATTATGGAAAGACTCATCTGTCATATACTTTCCGTAGTGGCAGTTCATGCATCGCGCTTTTGTTCTAAACAGGTGCATTCCATAGATTTCCTTGTCGCTCATGGCCTTATGATCTCCCTTTATGAACTTATCCAGCTTGCTAGGCTGGCTTTTAAGGGTTTTTTGAAAGGTTGCCAGAGCTCGGGCTATTTTGTCAAATGTAATTTTGTTGGTTTGATAAACCTCCTTAAAAAGCACTTTATATTCTTTAACCTTGGAAAGTTTCCCGGCAAGCTTTTCCGGCTTCATATTCATTTCGTTGTGAGCAGAGATAGGCCCTACGAGCTGTTCTTCCAGTGTTTTTGCTCTTCCGTCCCAAAAAAAAGATTTTCTTTCCGCAATATTAAAAAGGGATTGCGTATTTCTTTTTCCCTGCAAGTGATCATTGCCCAGAGCAACTTCCTGTCCGTCGCTCCATCCCAGTTCAGGGTTATGACAACTGCTGCATGATATTTGGCTGGATGCTGATAGCTTAGGATCAAAGAATAGTTTTTTTCCCAACATTACTTCGGGAAGCTCCTGAGTATCATAATAATTGGAATCCTGTTCTATTGCTTCAAATTCTTTCCATTTAACATCCGGATCTACTGATGGAGAAGGCCATAGTTGTACAGACTTTTTGTATTGTTCTGCAACTTCACCATAGTCTGTACTATATTTCTGTACGGTATGCTGCATGAAGAAAAAGGAGAGCAGGCCAATCAGCATTACGAGTTTAAGAGTTGAAAATTTCATGATATTTCTTTAATTTAAAAAATACTTCCTATAGTGGCGGCAAATAATACATTGTTACCATTATTGAAGTTGCTGTAAATGATCTTGCTTCCTACATATGCGTTTTTTATCACAGGAACGTTGAAGTGGAAATTAATATCCAGTTTTGACTGCCAGAAATTAGAAGACTGGTAAGCGTAATTTTCTTGCAACATCTGATTAATAGCAGGTTTTCCGGAGTTATTGAATATTCCGTTTTTCTGATAAATATCTGTTACCGAAACACCTAATGATACCGAAATAGCCAGATTGCTTTTAAATGTTTTGAACCATTGATAGTCTGCGCCATATACTAGTTTACTTAAATCAATTATTGATAGGGGATTGGTGTATTTTTCTTTATCCTGTCCCCATCCAAAATAGGGCATGATAGAGGATTTTGTACTTTTATTTCCCATTTGCAACAGCCCTTTAAGGAGGATGTTGTTCGTTTTATGACTGTATTTTTCTACACTACCTATCTGAATATAATTTCTGGAATTATCATTGAGAAATAGATTTTCTGTTCCCTTTCTTTCCGTACTGTTTCCATCTACAGAAAGCCCCCAGAGGAGTTTATCGGTTTCAAAGAACTTTCCTAATGAAAAACTGACTTGCTGTTCATCTATTTTTGAGGCATTAAGATCTGCATACTCTGTCAGAAGTTTATCCAGATTGAATTTTTTCAGACCAATACTAAGGTACCAGTTTCTGTTATTGGGTTCAAATATCTGTAAGCCACCTCCATAAGACCATCCCTCATAGTAAGCCTGACGAAGCTTTCCGGAGAGTAATTCATTATAATTTCCCAATCCGCTCATGTTATAGATTGTAGGAAACCCCTGATTGCTCACAAAACTCAGATAATGCTTCTGAGTGTACTTTTCAGCATCGAAATAAACCCCAACTTTAAACTTCTTGAATATCATTTTATTGATTCCCAAAGCCAGTGAAAAATTGGCTGTTGTATTCTTGGGTCTTGGGTCTGTATCACGGTAGCTTAGGCTTGCCTTATAGCTTCCGGTAATCCCGATGGTATAGGTGTTGATCTGCTTTGAATATCCTCCTGAAAAGGCATAGTTTTCAAATTTCATATCACCCCCTACGCTGTCAGCAGCTACGTAGGGGTAGATAAGTTCATAATCGGCATTTTCATTCCATACTACCTGTTTATTCTTTCCTTGCGAATAAGATGCATTTCCCCATACTGTTGTTTGGTGATCCAGCTTTTGTAGAGTGCGGGCTTCCGCTCCCCATAGGTTTTTACCTTTGCCTTTTTGCTGTATTTCAGATGGGGTATTGTTGATTTCTGTAAAAATATTAAAAGCTGTAATGCTGTATTTTCTTGCATCTATATTGCTGGCAGGATTTACATTAATTCTGCTTTTAAAAACTCTTTCAGAACTGTATTCTTCATGGATTTTTTCGGCAATTGTATCATTGATCTGAGCATTTGTTTGAATGCTGAACAAGGATATAAACAGAATGGGTATGGACAGAAAATTCTTCATTTTTAATTAAATAATGACGGTTTTACACCATGTTCAAAGTCTACAGTAGAATTATTGGTATCCTTTAAGATGTTTTTACCATCCATTGTTTTTCCTATTACTTTTCTACGAACTGCTTTTCCAAAACGGTTTTTATCTCCATCAAATGCTGAGACAGACGTCCATCCCATATCCAATGACGGAGAAGTTACCACCCACTGGAAAGAATCCTGTACACTAAGATTCACTACATCTGTGATCCATTCATTAGGAATTTTAACAGCAATTCCATCCATCGGATAAACATCTCCTCCAAAGGTAAGATTGTAAGTATAGGTGTAAGTATTTTGAGCTACCATGACTTCATGGCTCATTCCTTTTGGCATACGGGCTAGGGCATAAGCATAGTATCCCTGAGTATGAATAACCATTTTTTCAAAAACGTTTACCATTTTTGGTACTGCAGGGTTATCGATATCATCAGAATCTTCCTTAAAGATCTGGAAATTAGCTTGAGAAAGATTAACCGAAGCAGGGTTGAATTCCTTGTGATTAATGGCATCTTCTGCAATAACAATAGATTCTCCCGGTAATACAGGGTAAGTAGTTCCTGTCCCCGGAATTTTGATGATAGCACCGGCAGAGAATGTTGTTCCCATAATATTTGGGCTATAATCCTGCTTCTCATTGGTCATAAAGCTGGATTGGATCAATAGCATTCCGTCAGCATATAAAGTCTGATCTGTGTTATTGGTGATTTTAAAATACTGGTCACCAAAATACATAGCTCCTTGGGGAGTTTTTGTTCCTGTAAAAAATACTTCCTCTAAAATCAGATCTCCACTTCCGGCTTTCATGGCAATAGTAATTGTTTTGCTGATTTCGTTTCCATTAACTACCATTCCGGTTTGTACACCGCCTACTTTGGCTTCTGTAGGTACTGAATTGTCATTATAGATAATGCTTCCCTCCACAGTAACATTATAGGTTCCGGATGGTAGGGTTACCTTTAGAGTATTGGAATTTTTTAATTCCTGAGTAGTAGTAAATCCGGTATTAAGCTCCTTGAAGCTTACAGTAAGGTTTTTATATTCTTTAACCTGAATATCTTCAGGAACTACTTTCAGTTCCAGTTTTAACGATGTTTGTGCCTCCGGAGAATCTGAGTCCGAAGAACAGGCTGCAAAGCTGATTACAGCACACAATAGTAATAGTGTTCTAAATAAATGTTTTAACATAACTTTATTAAATTGAAATTGTTATAAATTGAAGTTGATCTCCATCCCGAAATAAGGATCGTAGGCTCCTTTTCTATTGATAGTGATACCATTAATGCTATAAGGCGCGTAATAACTGAAAAGCCTGTTGGCAAACATGGATACTACCACAGTCTTATGTCTGAAACTTTTGGTTACCTTAAAGTTGAGATTGGTTTCCAAAGGTCTTCTTGTGGCGTTGTAGCGGGCATCGTTTTGCGCAATAATTAAGTTTTCCAGAATTGTTCCTCTTGCCGCATCAGGATCAAAGGGAAGAATAACACCATCCTGGTTTACATAATGGCTCGGTATTCCGTTCATAGGATCCAGTTTTCTCATAGAATACCACGAGAACTGGATGGAAGATGAAAATATCAGATCAAGCTTTGGAATGTAGGTATCCAGCATCAAATTCGTATTCAGAACTTCATTTACCGAGCTAGGTTCCATTCCTTCATACAATCCGAGATAGGGGTAAGGTCTTCCGTTAATGGTAAGATCACGACCTCTGTAGACAGGGAAGCTGTTCCCATATTTTGTGCGGAACCACGCTCCATTCAGAGTAAATCTCGTATTGATGACAGGAATTCTGTTGGAAGAATACTGAAATTCAATTCCTTCTTTATCAATCTTACTACCGTTCCTTTGGGTGGTATACGTGAAGTTTTCATTGATAGTCTGATACGGAAGGGTGCTCACATCCGGTGGAGTGGTTATGGTCTCATGATTAAGAGCTGAAGTATCATATTTCTTATACTGATACTGTGCATATTCATTCATAGAACGGAAAGCATTATGCATATTTTCCTTAAAAGCAGTTACAGATAGCTGGTGTGCTCCCAGACTAAAATCGATTCTTGCTTCAAACTTTTCATTCGTTGCAGGCTCTATTCCAGGGTTCTGTGGGTTATAGATAATCGTTTTGTAATTGACTCTTCTGTAATTTGGATTATTATGGAAATAATTCAGCTGCTGAATATCTTTGTAAATCAGTTCTGGGTATAGCAAACTGAGGTCAGGAAATAAACTTTGCTTTCCATATCCTAGTGTAAGGGCAATCTGAGCCTTTTTTTGCATCCAGTTAAAAGACGGCAATTCCCATTGGAAATTTGCTCTGGGATCCGGATAAACCTTTCCGTTCATTTTGAAATGAGAGGGTAGGTTCATCATTAGATTTCCTCTCAGTCCCAATGCCAAAGTCAGTTTATGTCTTCCCGGTTCAAAAGTACTGATAGACTCCAGAAATAAAGCAGAGGTAACATAGGCAGGAATATCACGATAGGCGCGGGGTCTGAATGTAGATTTAGGATCTATGGGTTTATAAACATCAAATAATTGTCCATCCCCCCAATTTTTACTGAGCTGCCAGTCAAAACCTGTATTGAATTCATTTTTAAAAGGTTTCAGATCCAATTGGAAGTTGTTGATCATTTTTACAAATACATCAAGTGGCTTCCCATCTACTGTATAGTTGGAAATATAGCGGGCTTCCGGGTAATAGCCATCGTATTCTCCTTCTGTTCTTGACAAAGGAAAAGCCATTGCATTTTCCAACTGGATGAACTTGGTCTGCTTAATCTTATCAAATCTTTGATTAACAGTTGCCTGAACTTCTGTTGATCTATAAAAAACAGGTTGATTTTTTGTATAGGTAAAAGTATTGGATAGGCTCAGTAAATGATTGTTGACTTCATAAGAATTCAGATCAGATAGGTCTACATCCGGATCAGTCTTTGATCCATCCAGAGATGTGGTATAACTAAGGTTGGTCTGCCATCTGGAAGTTCCTGTGGTGTGCTTCTTTTCTTTTATTAAAGAGAGATTAGCTGTAATTCTTTTATAATTTTCCAATCGGTCCCTTGGATCTGATTTTGCATTCAGGTAGTCAATTCCTGCATTTATTTTCAGGTTATGTTCCTTGTTTTCAAATCCTTTGCTAAGAGCAAAAAGCTTACTGTAGCCATCTGCCTTGAATCTTGCTCTCCATTTTGTGTATCCTGATCTGTTGGTGATCTTTACAATTCCTGAAGTTAGGTTTCCGTAGATCACAGAGGGAATTCCACGCAGGACTTCCACGCGTTCAATCTGGTCTGTGGAAATGCTTCGCATGTCTACACCGCTGGTAATATTAAGTCTTCTTTTAAGTCCGTTATTGGTTTTGTCTAAGAAATCATAGGTATATTGAAGGTTGGAACCGGAATTTAACGGAGCTCCATCTACCAGAAAGGTAGTTCCCATGGCTGAAGTGTTATAATCAGTCCCCGGATTGCCTGTTTCGCGGAGTTGTATTTTATTGACCTGATTCAGGACAGGATCCGTAGATCTTCCACCGGGAAGCAACTCCAAAAGGTCAGTAAAACTGGATGGTTGCAAGTGCTGCATGGCACGCTGACTGATAATGGATGATGAGGTAAGGCCTTTTCCTTCTTTTGCGGTAATGACAACTTCTTCAATCTTGTTGATCTTTTCTGTAAATGAAATGGCAAATGTTTCCGGCTTTGTAACGGATATTCTATTGGTATAACCAAGGGTTCCATTCTTACGAATTTCAATCTTATAGTTTCCTGGGATAAGGGTTATTGTTGAAATTCCTTTGTCATTGGTGGTTGCTGAATATTTATTTTGATCTGATTCAATTTTTATCTCAGAATCTTTAACTGGTTTAAAATCAATACTTTTTACTTCGATTAAAATAGCAACATGTTGTTCCTGTGCATTGGCTGTTGTAGCTGTAACGAAAAAAAATAAGAAAGAGAAAATTTGAAATTTAATAGGAGATATGAGGTCATTTACCATCGGGACATTATTCTTTCGGCAAAGTTAGGAGCCTCTTTATAAGTTTACTAATCTTATTTAGAATAATTTAAAATAAGTGACAAAAATCATTTAACAACTTTTAACTTTTATTGAAAGGAATACTTGGGAAATGTCTGTGAATACTCTGTAATAGGGATAATTACTTACTTCAATTATGTGTTTTAAATAATATTTCCAATTATTTTTTTTAGAGTTATTTGTGTTTTGCGAAAAAATAAGGACCTACACCGTTGAGATATTAAAAATTGAAATGGATTTTAAAAATAAAAAGCACCCCATTGCTGGAGTGCCAAAATTAACTTGAAATGATATTATAGAATATGGATTAGATGTTATAGTTTAACTTTTTTATTGATTGTTTTTCCATTGGAAAGAGTAACCTGTACTACATAAACTCCGGATTCCAAACCTCTTGATTCAAATTGGAGAGCATTCACTTCCTGCTGAAGAATTAAAGCTCCGGAAATATTGTAGATACTGATGTTTTTGATGTCATTATTAGCTCTGGCTTTTATTTGTCGGTTTTGTGTAAAGATATCAGCATTGTTTTCCGATGGTTTTCCAATAGACTTGCTGAACTGTAGATTATAGTAAGAAGTTACTACTTCAAACGTATACTTTTGGGAGGCCAGATTTTGCAGGCTGATTCCGCCGTTTTCCTGATACTGATCCTTAGATACAGTTTTAACCAGAGACTTGTTTTCATCAAAGATATTGATGGAAGAAAGCTCATCCTGATTGACCTTTAATTTCAAAAGAGCAGTGCTTTCTGATTGTACAATCTCATTTTCTGCAACTTCCTTTGGGGTGTTTTTAATATACGGAATCATTTTACTTTCATTGTTTTCCGATACTTTTAGAAGATAAACACCATCTTCTAAAGAGGACAGGCTACGGTTTGCTGTGGACCTGCTGACTGCTTTTTCTTTATTAAAATCTGTGATTTCTAGAAGTTCCATATTTCCCAGTTGAGGCTTGATCTGAGAAGAGTATAGAGAAGGGGTTTCCTGATCAGTATTGTTTGCTGCTTGCTTACCAAAAATAGATCCTGCTATTGCCCATTGGTTAAGAAGACCTCCGCTTCTTAGTGTATTGAATTTCGCATTGGACGCTAATGTAAATGGAAGAATTCCGCCAACATGGCCTATGGGTCCCCAATAAAAAGAATCCAGTTTGTATTTATTCAAATCCCACCAGGCATAATACCCTCTTTGTACATCAATGGTTTTGGAAGTGTTTTCAGGCGGGATGGCTAAATCAACGGTGGAATGGCCCAAGGTCATCGGAGTTTTGTTGTACCAATCGTACACATCCTTAGGCTTCATACACAGTCGAAGCTTATTGTTCTGATTATTGGTGACATCATTGATGAAATTATTGGTGAAAAGTTTCTTCCAGATTACGGGGCCCCATAATAAACCTCCGTTATCCTGAACTACATGATAGTTATATTTATCGAGGTATTCCGCAGAAATTACCTCTGAAATATCCGTATTGTAAGTTTTGAATCCTGTATTGTTGCAGGTATGAAGAACATTGGCAAGAAATGAAGTAAACGGATAAAAGTCTTTTTCTAAAACTCCTTTATTCAAGGTAACTCCGGAGAAGTCGTAAGGTCCGTCTCCCATGTAAGCATACTTAAATTTCAGATTGGTAGGGTTGGAAATGCTTAATCTTTTTAGGGTAGACATTGCTGCATGTGCTCCTTGGGAATATCCGGCCAAAAAATATTCATCATAACGTTTTATACCCAATTGTGCCAATACTTTATTAGCTGCCGTTACAAAATCTATGGTTGCTCCGGCTTCGGTAGCATAGTCTACATAAGGATGAACACCGTCTCCTGTTCCCATCCCTACATAGTCAGGGGCCATCAAAATATAACCATTGAGAACATAAGAAAGTTCAACCACAAATCCGGCAGTTAAAGCTCCTTTAAAATTAGAAGGAACATTCTGTCTGCTGTCAGTAGTTCCGTGATCCGATACAACTGTGGAGAGTTTATAGCCTACATTAGGATACATGAGAAGTCCGGTAGCTTTTACAAGGACATTATTTTCATTTTTGGTGTAATAGGTAATTTTGTAACCTTTTAAACCTACATTGAAGCTATTGAGATAACTTGCAAAGTCAGGAGCATTCTGTTCACCAAGATTATTGGCAATAAAATTAATAACATCCTGCGGAGTTAAATCCAGTTTTTGTTCAGCGCTTACCACGTCACCAGCTTGCTGGGCAAAATAGAATGGAGCGGTAAGGCCTAATAGAAAAGTAGTGATTTTTTTCATATCGTTGTCTTTTAAGTGGTATTAAGGTAATAGTTTTATCAAATCCACAAAAATATTAAGACATCAATAGCTATTCATTGAATATCAATTCTCTGAAATGTGAGTAAAATAAAAGAGCCTGATCTCATTGATCAGACTCTTTTACTCTATTTTTTAGCTTTAATTAAAAAGCATTAATTCCTGTAATATCCAAACCGGTAATTAATAAGTGAACATCGTGAGTTCCTTCATAGGTAATTACGGATTCTAAATTGGCAGCATGTCTCATCATCGGGAATTCACCCATGATTCCCATTCCTCCAAGAATCTGTCTTGATTCTCTTGCAATATCAATCGCCATTTTTACGTTGTTACGTTTCGCCATTGAAATTTGAGCAGGTGTAGCTTTATGTGCATTTTTAAGATTTCCTAACTGAAGACATAATAACTGAGCTTTTGTAATCTCTGTTAAGAATTCAGCCAGTTTTTTCTGTTGAAGCTGAAAAGAACCAATTGCTTTTCCAAATTGCTTTCTCTCCTTAGAGTATTGAACAGCAGTACAGTGGCAATCAATAGCGGCACCAATTACTCCCCATGAAATTCCATATCTTGCAGAATTCAGACAAGATAAAGGTCCTTTTAATCCTGTTACTCCAGGAAGTAGGTTTTCTTTCGGAACCTTTACATCGTTGAATACCAATTCTCCTGTTTTGGAAGCTCTTAAGCTCCATTTATTGTGTGTTTCCGGAGTAGTGAAGCCTTCCATTCCTCTTTCAACAATCAATCCTTGTATTTTTCCTTCCTCATTCTTTGCCCATACTACTGCAATATCGCAAAGAGGAGAGTTTGTAATCCACATTTTAGCACCATTTAAAAGATAGTGGTCTCCCATATCCTTAAAGTAAGTTTCCATAGAACTTGGATCAGAACCGTGGTTCGGCTCAGTTAACCCAAAAGACCCAATCATTTCTCCTGCAGCAAGCTTCGGAAGATATTTCTTTTTCTGTTCCTCAGATCCAAACTCATTAATTGGGAACATCACCAAAGAACTTTGTACAGAAGCAGCAGAACGTACTGCAGAATCTCCTCTTTCCAATTCCTGCATGATAAGACCATAAGAAATCTGATCTAATCCGGAACCGCCATATTCAACAGGAATATAAGGGCCTAATGCTCCAATTTTCCCCAATTCTCTCATTAAGCCCGGAAGATCTGTATGATTTTGGGCTGCCTGATCAATCTGCGGCATTACAAAACTTTCAACCCAGTCTCTTACAGATTGGCGGATCAGTTTGTGTTCTTCAGTAAGTAAAGCATCAATTCCATAATAATCAGGGATGCTTGTAAGAGGATAATATGACATGATTTTTTGATTTTGTTAAAAATAACATTTTTCGTGGTGTTTGAGAAATTTTTTTGAAAACTTATATTAACACTGGTTTTCAAAGAGATAATTCAGGTTTTCTCTGTTTAAGAGATAAATTTCATATTTTAGACCTCCTCATCATTGGAGATAGGGTATTGGTTAGTCGCATTGTGAACTTCACTTTTAAATTTATACAAGTACGGAGCCTTGTTAGCCGAACCATCATATAGCTTTTCAAGTCTGTCCAGAATATTCAGGCTTAAAATTTTTCTCTGGAAGTTATTTCTTCTGAATTTTTGCCCTAAAATAGTTTCATAAAGCGCTTGAAGATCTTTCATTGTAAATTTCTCAGGGAGAAGATTACTGGCCGCCACTTCAGTATTGATATTCATTCTCAGATATTCTAAACCGGTTTCTATAATTCTGTCATGATCGAATGCCATCTTGGGCAACTTGCTGACTTCGAACCATTCACAGCTTTCATTGAAAGCATCCGGAAACGTATCTGTTATTGAAAAATCAATAAGACTGCAGTAGCCCACGGTAATAAACCTTTGAAAAATCCAGTGATCTTCCGGTACTTCTATACCCTTATTTTTAAGCAGGATTTGATGTACATTATTTTCGGTACGGTCAATTCTTCCAAACGTATGAAACTGCTTTAAAAATAAATTCTGAAGATGCGTTCTTTCATAGAGTACTCTCTCTGCAGCTTCCCGCAGATCTTCATCATTAAAAACAAAACCTCCCGGAAGTGACCACAGGTCCAGATCATGATACTTTAATAACAATACTTTCAAAATATTATTGTGAAAGCCGAATATAGTACAGTCAACAGAGATGTGAGCAACGAAATCTTTTGTGTCAATAAGTTCCCGAAGTGTTTCTTTGTTCTTTGTGTCTTTAATTTTCATGGTTGTAAAAATAAAACTATTTTCTATATAATCTTTTTGAGACGTTAAAATACATCAAACTAATCACAAAAAGAAGAATTACAGAAAATAAAATATATAGTGGATAAAAGTTTAAGAGTTGCTTCCCGAAGAGTACAGCCATGATAATAGAGCTTACAGAACTCCCCAGAGAAGAGAAAATAACAATAAGAGAAGTGAACAAATTTACCTTTTCCTTATCTACCTGTGCAATCATTTTTGAATTGATGACAGGGTAGAGTGGTGATAAAAATAGCCCTATTACCGGAAATAAGAAAAGGATCAGCCTTGAATCTTCAGAACCAAAGTACTGAATTCCTAAAATAATAAGCAGCAAGGCAATAATTAAAGATACGCATGAAATATAGTAACCCGATAATGAAAACCTGCGAATAACATTGGCTGTGATGGTTCTCCCGGCATATGAAAAAAGAGAAAGGAAAGAAGTAGCCTGAAGAGCAAAAAATGAATTCACTTTCAAATGATTTTTATAAAAAGAGGGCAACCATGAGTTGAAACCTTGCTCCACAAATACAATAAAGAAAACGACACCCAGAAATAAAGCTACAACAGGGGTCGTAAATCCGGAGAGTTCGGTGAAGATACTTTTATTTTCCAAAGGTTTAGACTCCGTTATTTCTATCTTCGAGATCAGAAAAATGGTTACAGCAGATAAAACAGCGATCAATAGAAATCCAAATTTCCAGAACTCGGAATATTGGCTTGAAATCAGCCATCCAAAACCGGTGTTCACCAGAAAGATTCCTATCATAAAAGAGGCTTCCACGCTATTCATTGTTTTTGCCAGTGATTTTTCATCCGAAATATTATTCCTGATGATCCCAAATACACAAATTTTACCAATAGCAAAGCAGGCTCCGATGATGGCGAACCATAATTTGTAAAACCAAAAATCTGCTATGAACGGGAGAAGACAAGAACACAACCCAACAATAGCTAATGCAGAGATCAATGCCTTTTTTGCACCGGTTTTATTGATGAACCCCACAGCAAAAAGAGAGATAAAAGCAATGGGAAGATCCTTAAAAGATTCCAAAAATCCTAGCTCTCCATAGGAAATATTGGCTTCGGAAAGCTGTAGAATAATAAGACCCATACAGTTTAAAACCATTGAGAAAATAAGGAAAGTCAATTTTAATGGAAGTGAGATATGGGAGATCTTGGCGGTCATTTCGGGGATTAGCTTTATGAATTTTTATAACTTTTTATGAATTATAGGTGCTAAGATATGGCTTTTAACCCTCAATAATAAACGAAAAATTAAAATATTTGTGAATCTAATGTTAATTAAATGAAAAATAATATATTTTTATTGTCTCAATTTGAGAATTAAAACAAATAGCTGTATATGAATGTAAGAATATCGAGAAGCCTAGGAGTGATTGCCGTCCTCTATTTTACGGCCAACTTCAGTGCCCAGACCAAGAAGGACACGGTTTCTAAAGAAAACAAAATAGAAGAAATTGTAATGATAGGGTATGGAGGGGTTAAAAAGCAGAATCTTACAAGTGCTGTTTCTACTGTAAAAGCAGATGCCTTTGATAATAGGCCTATTTACAGTGTAGGACAAGCATTGCAAGGGCAGGCTGCAGGAGTGAATGTTACCCAGGCTTCTGGAAAGCCAGGAGCAGGGATAGAGGTTAAAATCAGAGGTAATAACTCTATTTCATCATCTGTAAGCCCTTTGTATGTGGTGGATGGTATACAGACCAATGACATAAGCGGGATCAATACCGATGACATTCTCGATATGACGATTCTAAAAGATGCATCCTCTACAGCAATTTATGGAATCAATGGTTCTTCCGGAGTTGTGATCATTACTACCAAAAGAGGAAAGATCGGAAAACCTCAGCTGAATTTTAATGCGTATTGGGGATTTTCTAAAATCATGAAAAATATTGATGTTCTTAATCAGGATCAGTATAGATCATTGCTGGGAGATATCAAGCTGAATGGTGGCGGAGATTATCTTTCCACAGCAAACAATCCTCGTTATGTAGGTATTAATACAGATTGGACAAAAGAAGTTTTTCAAACAGGTTTTGATCAAAACTATAACGTAAATTATGCCTTTGGCAATGAAAATGTTAAAGCTTACGCTGCATTGGGTTATCAGGATATTGACGGAATTATAAAGCCTTCAAGATTTCAAAGGACATCGGCAAAAGTTAATCTGGATGCCGTTATCTTACCATGGTTAAAGTTAAATTCAACCGTGAACTATTTTATTACCAATCTTACGAATACGAATGATAATCTAAGTACTGCAAGAGGAGGTGTTGTATTAAGTGCATTTAATACCCCTACTTTTCTTCCTGTATACGGAAATCAGGTCATAATGAATCCTTCAGATCCGGAAATATATGATCCGGCTACAGGAGCCATAAAAGATGGTTATAAACCTGGGCAGTATGGCCCCAACCCTTATCAATCATCATGGGAAAACCCTGTAGCTTATCAATCTAGAAAGGATAAAACCCTTACTCAGAGATTTTTAAGTAATTTAGGGCTTGAAGTGAGACTTCTAAAAGATCTTACTTGGAAACCCTCTGTTTCTTTTGATATGATAGATTCCAGAAATACTAAGTTTACAGACGGATATCAGACAAGTTACGGAAGATCAAAGTTTGGAATAGGTTCTCAGGAATTCACCCAGTTCCAAGAATATAATTTTGAAAATACATTGAATTATACCCTGAAGAGATCCATCCATGATTTCTCCTTGCTTGGAGGTGTTCAGATTAATGAAAGGAACTTTCAGAGCAAGTATTATGGGGGTGATAATTTTCCTAATGATACTTTTAATTTTAGTTATGATCTGGCAAAAAATCAAAGCTATGATATCCGTAAAGAAATCCTGAGACAAGTTTCATTTTTCGGAAGAGCGCTTTATACGCTTAACGGTAAATATACCGTAATGGGGGTTTTCAGACAAAATGGAAACTCAGCTTTGGCCTCTGGCAATAAATGGGGATTCTTTCCGGGAGTTTCTGCTTCTTGGTTGATTTCCAAAGAAAATTTTTTAGCAGACAGTAAGGTAATTAGTGAGTTGAAATTAAGAGGAGGCTGGGGAAAAACCGGTAATGCATCTGCAATTCCTGCTTATTCTCACTTTAATCTTTACAATCCATTTTGGACCAATGGAGTTCCTGTTTATACAGTCTCCCAGTATGACAGTGGAGATTTGGCTTGGGAAACCACAACAGATAGTAACGTTGGTTTAGATTTAGGACTGCTTACTAACCGTATCAGATTCAGTATTGATGCCTATCAAAGAAAGACGGATAATTTGATTACACCATTTGATTTAGGTCCTCAGAAACTTAGAATTTACAGAAATATAGGTTCCCTTGAAAATAAAGGATTGGAATTGTCTTTAAATACAATGAATATTAAAAATGAAGATTTCACATGGAATACTTCATTTAATATCTCATTTACAAATAATAAAATAACCCATCTTAATAAAGAACTTAGAACAATTCCTGCTGCCAATATTGAAGGAATGGGAACCTTGGTTCGATTTGAAGAAGGACAGCCTTTAGGAATGTTCTACGGATATAAAACTTCCGGAGTAAATCCTAATAATGGAGATATGATGTATGTAAATGCAAGCGGAAAAGTAGTTTCTTATACAGAGTTGAAACCTGAAGACAGAGGATATATTGGAAACCCTAACCCCGACTTTACCTTTGGTTTCAGCAATAATTTCAAATATAAAAACTGGTATCTGGATATGCTTATTACAGGATCAGTAGGAAATGATATATTTAATGCAACCAGATTTGATCTGGAAATGATGAATGATTATAAAAATCAATCTACAGCAGTATTAAACCGGTGGACTACAGCCGGACAAATTACAGATGTACCAAGAGCGAACTCTGCTTCTGCACAGTTTATTTCTGATCGTTTTGTAGAAGATGGTTCTTATCTGAAACTGAAAGCAGTAACATTAGGATACAATTTCATGAGTCCTTTCAAAGGGGTAAGCAAACTGAATGTATATGTGACTGGACAAAACCTTTTCACGATTACCAATTATTCAGGAATGGACCCAGAAGTGAATGCATTCAGTCCTAACAATGGTACTACAGGTGCAGAGAGAGCTGTTTTCGGAATAGATTATGGTACTTATCCACAGGTTAGAACCTTTATTATCGGGTTAAAAGCTAATTTTTAAACTATTTACAATGAAAATCAATAAAGCAATATATTACCTATTTGGAGCATCAGTTCTTTTGACTGCGGTTTCCTGTAATGATTTTTTGGATACTGAGCCTATTACCGAGCAGGGGGTTTCTGTTACAAACCCTTTGAAGACAGCAGCTGATGCAGAAAACAGAATGAATACCATTTACTCTGCATTCGGAAACGAATACTGGCAGTTGGATTATTTCATGAATGGTGACGCACAGACGGATGTTTCCTATGCAGGAGCCGATAACATACAAAATTTTCAGCAGGATGAATATCGTATTATTGCGACTAATTCCAATGTAGAAAGAGACTGGAAATATTTATACGGCTTCATCAATGATTGTAATATGATCCTTAATTATGTAGATGAAATTAATGATCCCGCACTTACATCAGCCAGAAAAACTGAAATGAAAGCTGAGGCATCCATCATGAGAGCAATGTATTATTTTCATGCTGTACAGCTATGGGGAGATATTCCTTTGGTAACCAAAGCTGTAATAGGAGTAAATGCAGATAACTTTGATGAGGTATATAGCCAGGTTTATCCCGCAAGAAAATCAGCTCAGGAAGCATATGATATGATTCTTGCTGATCTTGAAAATGCCGTGGCTAATGCACCTGCAGGAAGTGAAAAATACAGAGCCAATAAAAACCTTGCTTATGGACTTCTGGCTAAAGCTAATGCATCAAAACCCAATCCGGACTGGGCCAAAGTAAAACAATATGCATCCAATATTTCAGGCATAAGTCTGCTACCTGTTTATGATAATCTTTTTGACGGAAATCACGAAGCAAATGCAGAATCTATCTTTGAAGCCAATGGTAATGCAGGAAGTGTATGGGCTTGGGGAACCTCGATGTTTTTTGGGACAGACTGGAAAAAATTTAATGTTCCTTCCAACGATATAGTCAAGACATTTGATGATGAAGGAGATATTCAGAGAAAAAATGCTTCCGTTAAATTCTCTCCGGTAGCCTGGTCTGATAATTACTGGCCAAGTAATAACTACCCTTTCATGTATAAAATGAGAAAAACAGACGGAACCCAAAATTTCTATATTCTTCGTTATGCAGACATCATTTTATTGCAGGCAGAGGCAGCCGTAAGAACTGGTGATTTCACTGGAGCAGCCGGATATGTGAATCAAATCAGATCAAGAGTGGGGCTTGCTCCCGTTTCCATTTCCTCTGAAACAGACGGAATTGGTAAAGTGCTTAAAGAAAGAAAACTAGAACTTGCATTTGAAGGAGTTCGTTGGTTTGATCTAAAAAGGACAGGTACTGCTATTTCCATTCTTTCCCAGCAGAGAGATGGTAATGGGAATATACTTCCTTATGCAGGTAATCTTAATCCAAACAGGCTGTTGTGGCCTATTCCGCAAGGACAAAGAGATAATAATCAAAACCTAACCCAAAACCCAGGTTACTAAACATGAAGTTTCACAACTTATATAGTTTCTTTAGAGGTGCCGCACTACTTAGTGGTGTGGCACTTTTTCCTTTATCGTGTACATCTGTTACTTCCAATAAAGGAAATGAAATCCAGTATTGGCTTACAAAAGGCGACGAAAGTATAAAATTACAAGCTCAGACTTCCGTCAGATTTATAAATAATACCAATAACTTTCAGAATATTGAAATTGATGATACCCAGAAGTTTCAATATGTTGACGGTTTCGGTTATACATTGACGGGTGGAAGTGTTGAGGTAATCAATCGTTTGTCTCCGTCAAAAAGAAAAGCGTTGCTTAATGAACTTTTTGGTAACGATAAAAATTCTATTTCGATCAGTTATTTAAGATTAAGCATAGGGGCTTCAGACCTTGATGGTGAAGTGTTTTCCTATGATGATTTGCCTGAAGGGCAGACTGATGCTTCTCTTTCGAAGTTTAGTTTGGCAAAAGACAAAGCCTTAATATCGATGTTGAAAGAAATACTGGCTATCAATCCTCATATTAAAATCATTGCTGCACCTTGGTCAGCTCCGGTTTGGATGAAAGATAACGGAAAATCAAAAGGAGGAAGTTTAAAACCTGAATTTTATGGAACCTATGCCAATTATTTTGTAAAGTATATTCAGGGAATGAAGAAAGAGGGGATTGCTATTGATGCGATCACTCCTCAAAACGAACCTTTGCACCCCGGAAATAATCCAAGCCTTTATATGCCGTCTGATCAGCAGAGAGATTTCGTCAAAGGTCATTTAGGCCCGATTTTTAAAGCAAACAATATCAAAACTAAAATTGTTGTATATGATCACAATTGCAACAAACCTGAATATGCTCTTGATATCCTGAAAGATCCTGAAGCTTATCAATATGTAGACGGATCTGCCTTTCACTTATATGAAGGTGATATTTCAGCATTAAGCACAGTTCATGACGCTTTTCCTGATAAAAACCTATATTTTACAGAACAATGGACAGGTTCGAAGGGAACTTTTAACGAAGATCTGAACTGGCACACAAGAAATGTAATCATCGGTTCTATGAGAAACTGGAGCAAAACTGCCTTGGAATGGAACCTTGCCAACGATCCAAAATACGCACCTCATACAGATGGCGGTTGTACGGAATGTAAGGGAGCTATTACCGTTTCTGATAGTGAAAACTTTACCAGAAATGTTGCTTACTATATCATAGCTCATGCTTCTAAATTTGTTCCTGCAGGCTCTCAGCGTATTGCTTCAACACAGACAAAATATTTATCAACGGCAGCTTTTAAAACTCCTTCAGGGAAAACAGTTGTAATTGTTCAGAACGATAATAAAGCAGATGAAAATTTTAATATTAAATTTGCAGGGAAAACCGCTGCTGTAACCATTTCCGGAAGTTCAGCAGCCACATATATTTTTTAAATTAAAATCATGAGAAAACTAATCGTAAGTTGTTTTGTAGTAGGTATTGCCGTGAATGCCAATGCCCAGAATTATTGGAAAAAACATGAAGGAAAAACAGCTAAGGTAATTCTTACCAATTCTAAGGTTGATGAAAGAATGGCAGATAAAGGTCCTGTAAAGTTTGAGAAATTTGGACAGCCAAAAGAAACAGAAGCCTGTATTTTTGTAGCTCCTGATTTTAAATATCAAAAGCTGATAGGAATTGGTGGGGCTATTACAGATGCATCAGCAGAAACATTCTACAAAATGCCGAAGAATAAGCAAAAAGAAATTCTGGATGCCTATTTTGGAAAAAATGGATTAGGATACACTGTTGTTCGTACCAATATGAATTCCTGTGACTTCTCCAGCGATTCTTATACCTATGTGGAGGATAACGACACTGCCCTGAAAACATTCAACCTTGCCCACGATGAAAAGTATAAAATTCCTATGATTAAAGAAGCTCAAAAAGCAATCGGGAATAATTTCACTTTCTATTTCTCACCGTGGAGCCCACCAGCCTGGATGAAATCTAATAAAAGTTTATACAAAGGCGGAAGACTGGAAAATGAATATTATCAGACTTGGGCAGATTATTACATTAAATTCATCAAAGAATATGAAAAAAGAGGAATTAATGTTTGGGGATTAACTGTTCAGAATGAGCCTATGGCAACACAATCCTGGGAATCTTGTATCTACACGGCTGAAGAAGAGGGAGAGTTTCTGAAGAATAACCTAGGACCAACCCTTTGGAAAAATGGTTACAAAGATAAAAAAGTGATGATCTGGGATCACAACAGAGATCTAATTTACCAAAGAGCAACAACAACGCTAAGCGATCCTGAAACTTCAAAATATGCTCACGGAATCGGTTATCACTGGTATGAAACATGGAACAACAAAACCCAGCTTTTTGATAACCTTGCAGAAACGCACAGAGCCTTTCCGGATAAATTTCTGGCATTCACTGAAGGGTGTAAAGAGCAATTCAAAATGGATAAAATCTATGATGTAAGCCTAGGAGAACTGTATAGCAAGAATATGCTGAACGATTTCAATAAAGGGAATGCCTTATGGACAGACTGGAACATCCTGTTAGATGAAACCGGAGGTCCAAATCATAAAGGAAACTTCTGTTTTGCTCCAATTATTGCGGATACCAAAACAGGAGAGGTATTTTATACTTATGAATATTACTACATTGGACATGTTTCAAAATATATCAAACCTAATGCACAAAGGATAGGAAGCTCTTCCAACAGAGCTGCCCTTACATCTTCTGCTTTCATGAATGAAAACGGACAATTGGTTACTGTTATCATGAACGATTCAGATAATGATATTGAAACGAATCTTTGGATTGAAGGAATGGCTGCAAAGTTGAATGCACCTGCTCATTCTATACAAACCGTAATTTTATAACATCATATTAATATTATTTTAAACAGAATCGGCGACCTCTTTGAGGCCGCCGATTCAATTTTATAACGAATGATCTGAAATTAATTATTCCACATCATATCTGTTGATTACTTTCTGAGTAACTCCAGAATTACTGAAACCACCATCGTGGAATAGATTCTGCATAGTTACCATTTTGGTAAGATCAGAGAACATGCTTACACAGTAGTTAGCACAGTCTAAAGCTGTAGCATTTCCTAGTGGAGACATCTCTTCAGCATAACCAAGGAATCCTCCGAAACCTTTTACACCGCTTCCTGCTGTAGTAGGAGTAGGAGACTGGGAAATAGTGTTTACACGTACTTTTCTTTCTCCCCAATAGTATCCAAAAGTTCTTGCAATGCTTTCAAGATATGCTTTGTTGTCAGACATATCATTGTAGTCAGGGAAAGTTCTCTGAGCTGCAATGTAAGTAAGAGCAAGGATGCTTCCCCATTCATTCATACAGTCTTTTTCCCAAGCCAGACGCATTACTTTGTGGAAAGATACAGAAGAAATATCCCAGCCTTTTTCTAGCCAGTCGTAGTTCATATCTGTATAGTGTTTCCCTTTTCTTACATTGACGGACATTCCTATAGAGTGTAAAATAAAGTCTATTTTACCAAATTTTGCAACAGCAGCATCAAAAAGTTTCTCAAGATCTTCCATAGAAGTTGCATCAGCAGCTATTACCTCAGACCCTGTCTTTTCAGCTAAAGCATTTAATTCTCCCATTCTCATAGCGATAGGAGCATTAGATAAGATAAACTCTGCACCTTCCTCATGACATCTTTCAGCAACTTTCCATGCGATAGAATGTTCGTTAAGGGCTCCAAAAATAATTCCCTTCTTGCCTTTAAGTAAACCGTATGACATAATTTTTTAATGTTTATTGAAATACAAATGTAGCAATAATTGTGGTTATGACATAATAAAAATGGAGCCTTATCAATTATAAGACTCCATTTTCTTGAAAATATTTATATGACTGAAATTTTAATTGGTTTTCTTGTTCCATTCTGCCTTTACATCCTCTGCTGCATCCTTGGTTTTTTCCCAAGCCTCATCTGCTTTATCCTTAACACCTTCCCAGGCATCCGATACATTAGCTTTTACCCTCTCTAGCCAATCCTCCTGACTTGCCTCTTCATCATTATTTCGCTTTTCATTAAGGTAATCCTTGGCTTTATCTGCCAATTCATTGATTTTCCATTTGGTTTTGTCTGCTGCATTCTGTAAAGAATTTTCTACATTATTTACTGCATTTTCCGCTTTGTTATAATCTGAATTGTTCATAATACTATAAATTTTGTTTGGTATCATTAAATTAACAATAACCATTCCTAAAATCTGATAGCTTTGTTAAACTTTTCATAATCTTTTGTTATATTTTTCTAAATCAAGACTATCTTTATATTACAAATATGATGACTATGGAAAAAATACGTTGTGGATGGTGCGAAAAAGATGATCTGTATAGAAAATACCATGATGAAGAGTGGGGGAAGCCTGTATATGATGACGAAACGATATTCGAATTCCTTATCCTTGAAAGCTTTCAGGCCGGATTGAGCTGGTATACCATTCTTTCCAAAAGAGAAAACTTTAGAAAAGCTTTCGATCATTTTGATTATAGAAAAATGGCTGTTTATTCTGATATAAAGATAGAAGAGTTGATGAACAATGCAGGTATTATAAGAAACAAACTTAAAATACTGGCTGCAATCACCAATGCACAGAAATTTATGGAGGTGCAGGCGGAATTCGGTAGCTTTTCTCAATATATCTGGGGTTTTATAGGGGGAAAACCTATTGATAACAGACCTAAGGCATTATCAGAAGTACCGGCAACTACAGAAGTTTCCGATGCTATTTCCAAGGATTTGAAGAAAAGAGGATTTAAGTTTGTTGGTTCCACGGTTGTTTACGCACATATGCAAGCCACTGGTATGATCAATGATCATATTGAAACTTGTTTTACAAGAGAATAATTGATGCTTTTTATTCAATTTATGGTGATGTTTTTTATTAATTATATAATTGTGTATTTCTGCGGTTAAATGGAATATTTCTTTAAAAGCTAATGAATAAAGGATTATGTAACTTATTGAAGTTAAATAATTTTCAATGTATGGTGAGTAATTAGTGTTTTAATCACAGTAGTGTGTTTTTAATTATGAATTTGATAAAATAATTGCTGATTTATTGAAAATTCGTATCTTTGCACTCCGAAAAACATAGGTGATGCCAAGGAAATATAAATTAATATTCAATCTTCTCTTTTTACTGTTTACTATTTTTGTTCATGCTCAGATTGGGATTGGTTTACCTAGTCCTGATCGTTCAGCAATGCTTCATGTAAGCTCAAAAGATAAAGGGGTACTTCTTCCAAGCATTGCTTTAAACTCAACGACAGATAATGTTACAGTGCCATCTCCTGCAGATGGGCTTATTATTTGGAATAATGGGAGCGGAAGCTTACAGGATGCAGGTTTTTACTATTGGTTTGAATCTAAATGGAATAAACTTTCTGACAATACTGGTAAAAATATTAATACCAATGATAATGGAACGGGTTGGAATACAATGGGTACCAACAGTGGTAATTATAACGGAACAAATACAAGTCTTTCTCTGGGAACAAATACCATGGATGACCTTATTTTTAAGGTAAATTCTACAACAGCAGGTAGATTGGGGGTAGATAACTCAGTAAGCTTTGGGTTAGGCGCTAATGCCGGTCAGAACGGAATTGCCATTGGAAGTTCAAGTTCTGCATTTCAGGGAATTTCTATCGGTAGTGCTGCGGTAGTTTCTGCTAATGAGGCCCTCGCAATAGGAAATAAATCAACAGCAGGTGCTTTTAAGTCCATAGCAATTGGATACAATGCCCAGACTAGTAAAAATGAATCGACTGCGATTGGAAATAATGCTTCAGCAGGAGGATTTCAATCTATAGCACTGGGGTATAATGCAAAGACAAATACAAATAGTGAAACGGCTTTAGGTTATAATGCTGTTACCAATAACGAAAACTCTACTGCCGTAGGCTCTGGAGCTAATGCCTTGGGACAATATTCTACTGCAATCGGATATGGAGCAACTACCTCGCAGGCTAATGCCATTGTTTTAGGGAATACTACTGCAAACGTAGGGATTGGAACAGGAACTCCGAATACTTCTGCAAAACTGGATGTAAACGGGCAGTATAAACTTGGGGAGAAAGGGAGTCTACAGAAAAGCCAGATTACTTTTGAAGTATGGCCGGGTGTATCGATTAATAACTTGCCTCCCGGAAAATCTACAACATTGGAAATTGCTATTCCTGCAGGATCTCAACCGGGTTCTACAAGAGCGGTTGTTGTTGTCTCTCCAGCTGGCGATTTTGCAGGGAACTCAACCTTTTCAATATCTAATCCAAGAATGACTTCAACTTCCGGTATTACTGTTAATCTTACCAATATTTCAGGAAGTGCAAGCAGTTTATACTCTGGTCATTTTTATGTAATGATTAATGAATTTTAAGTGATAATAATAAGTTTTATTATAGTTGATATGGTGTTAAGGCTTCCAAAACGGAAGCCTTTTTTATATGAAATTTAAGGTAGTAAATAAAAAAACGGTCTTTTTTTTTTAAGCTTAGTATTATTTTAGCATTAATACAACAAATCCCCAAATAAGACCCACAATACACTGGAAGAGCATAAATGAAACAGGGATCATGAAACTTCTGAAAATTAAAGATCCTTTGGAATATCCAGATTGAGAGAAAAACTGAGAATAAAACCATATTCCATATCCAAGACTAAATATGCAGAATACTGTAAAATAAATACTGACAACAGTAGGGGTGCTATTAAAAAATAATGCAATGACAGTAAGTACTATGGATGCAATCATTTCAGCCGCCGATTTATAGGAGTTGAGTACAAGGTGTTCGGAATAGTTAAATTCAGCCTTTCTAAACCATATATAACTGAAAAAAGAATTGAAAGGTATAGAAAGTAAAAGAAAAAACTTAAGATAGGATGTTACCAGATTTTCAAAAGAATCCACAGAGGCTTTCCCCTCTTCAGAAACCAAAGAACTGTATTCTATGGTAGAATAATGCGAAAGTACCGCTGATACAGTAGCTGTTAAGAGCAAGAGGGTAATGAAGTTAAAATAATTAGCCCTTTTCCCCAGAATATACTCTCTTACACTGTTTCCGGGCCTTGTGAATAATTCTTTTACAGTAAACAAAATACCTTTATCCACATGCCATACGCCATGTATGAAATCATGCTCTATAAAATGCTTTAAAGAATACCTATGCGTACTGGATTTTTGGCCACAACTGCTACAAAATTTTGTAGAGACCGGCTGGCTGCAGTTTAAACATTTATCGTACATATTGTAAAGATTTCTTAGTTGGAATTTCTTGCCAGAATTTCTTTACGCACGCTTTGCCAGCTATTTCTTATCATCAGATATATTGGGATAAAAGCTAGTGGAAGGGTACTTATAGCACTGAAACCTTTCTTGGTAGTTACATAAATGGCTGCACCCACCATTATTCCTATAAGAATAGAAAAAGAAATGTGAATTGCAGAACGTTTTTTTTCTTCTTGAGTCAACTCATCAATGGATAAGTCAGAGAGCTTTGTGCTTTTCATGTTTAATAGTTAGTTTTTTGCTAAATTAATAAAAAAGGTAAACCATAAAACATACTCCAGTATAAAAACGTAAGAATATTATGAAATATACCCTAAAGTGTAGTCAAGTTTTCTATAATACAATTCCTGTTTTGATCAATTTCATAGTTTGAATTTAATATTTTAAACAAAAATATTGTGCACAAAATAAATTAAGTATTTTTGTTGAATTAAAAAAGAACTTATGATTACGCTTTCGGAGCATTTATGTTTTAAAACCTATGCTGTTTCAAGGTATATGACCGGCTTGTATAAACCCTATCTGGATGAAATATTATTAACGTACCCTCAATATCTGGTTATGCTGGTATTATGGGAAAACGGAGAAATGAATATAGGAAAGATAGGTGAGCATCTTCATCTGGACAACGGAACACTTACTCCTTTGCTGAAGCGTATGGAAAAGAATGGACTTCTACGTAGAACACGAAGTAGGGATGATGAAAGGGTAGTGCTTATTAACCTTACAGATAATGGAAAACTTCTTAAAGATAAAGCCCAGCATATTCCGGAGGCGGTTCAAAAGTGCTTTCACCTTGAAGAAGAAAAGAAGAAACAATTAAAGTCTGCCCTGGACGAAATATTATCAACACAATCTACCTCTAAAATATGAAGAAAATAGGAATCATAGGGTACGGATGGCTGGGAGCGAGAATTGCTGCTTCCATGTCTGATAAGTATACAATTTATTCTACTGTAACCACACAGGATAAGGCTGATGAATTAAATGCACAAGGATTTAATGCCGTAGTGGCAAGTTTTGCAGATTATCAATTGAAAGATCCAATTCCACAATGGGATGAGATAAAAAAGATGGATGCCATAATCATTACGATTCCTATTTCAGAAAAAAGCTGTTGTGTAAGCTCTTTATATAATAGAATTCAGAATTTGTCTTCTTTTATTGGAGATTACAAAGGTCAAGTCTTTTTAATGAGTTCCACTGGCGTTTATCCAGACCTGTCACAGGCGTTTACAGAAGAAGATCTGCCTTGGGAAAAGGTTTCTGGAGAAAGGATGGTTAGAAATAAGTATCCACAGACCAATATTTTAAGATTAAGTGGATTGATGGGAGATAACAGGCTTTTGAAAAATTATAAGGTGAGCAATCCGGATTTTGCCGTGAATCACATTCATTATGCTGATATTATCGGAATCCTCCTAAAAATGATGGAAATAGGTGCAGAAGCCAGATTGTATAACGTAGCAGCTCCTATTCACCCTACAAAATCAGAAGTGATTCATGCACAGAAAAATATTCAGGATACAGCGGAGAAAACCCCAGAATTGAAAGGAAAAATAATCCTGTCTTCTAAATTAATTTCAGAACTGGATTATGTTTTTCAATATTCTGATCCTCGTGAATTTCATAAATAAAAACCTGAATAATCCACGAGAGAAAAATATTCAATAGAAATGGGCTTTAACCCGTTCATTTAATAAAATCAAAAATCCATTGGCTTTAGCCCAAACCTACAAAAAAAGCCTCCGAAAATTAATTCGAAGGCTTGTATTTTAATAGGGAAATTAATCCAATATCTATTTAATAATTCTGTCAAGTACCCAAGTGATCAGGTTCTTTTCAGATGCGTGGTGATCTGCAGAGAATTCTCCACGTCTTCTGTTGGCAATTACGTTGTTTACGGTAATCGCTTTGTGACCTAATAATTTTGAAAGGGCATAAATAGCAGAAGTTTCCATTTCAAAGTTGGTAATTCCAAGATCATTTAACGTTTCAAGGAATTTATCATCCACAGCCTTTAGACGAAGCTGTCTTCCCTGTGGAGCATAGAACCCTGGGAAAGTAGCCGTATTTCCGTGGTATTTGGCATCCTTGTAATATTCACCCATTTCTTCTGCCCAGTCTGAAAAATAAAGCATTGGCTTGATTTTTTCGTAAGGGAATTTCTCTAAAAAGTTCTTAGAAAACTCATTCTCGAAGTTGTAATCCTGGTAGAAGTGCATCAATCCGTCTAAACCTACTACGTTTTGGGTAACAAGCATATTGTCAACCTGTACATCAGGATTCACACTGCCACATGTTCCCATACGGAATAATTCAAGGGCTTTGTGCTCAGTTTTAAACTCTTTGTTTTGAAGATCGATGTTTACAAGGGCATCAAGCTCGTTCATTACGATATCGATGTTTTCAGTTCCGATACCTGTAGACATTACCGTAATTCTTTCGCCACGAAGTGTTCCTGTGTGCGTATAGAATTCTCTTTTGTTTTTTTTGATCTCTACAGTATCAAAATATTTTGAAACCTTTGCCACTCTGTCCGGATCACCCACAAGGATGATTTTATCAGCAATATCTTCAGGTAAAAGATTCAAGTGGTATACACTTCCGTCTTCATTCAGAACAAGTTCTGAAGCAGCAAGTTTGTTTAGCATAATTTATATTTTTTTGTTTTTAATTAATGAAAATTGCTTCTTTATTAGGAGCAGCTATATGTAATAGCAAACAATAGTTTTGTTTTCATACTCCTATATTTATATTCGTTTTGATGTTTTGAATTTAATTAAAATATCCTCTCCCAATAACCTCTTCCCATTATTTTGACGGTACTTTAGAATAAACCGACCTCTTTAAGAATAATGAATTTGATTTCGGGGTTTAAAATTAGTAAAAAATATTGTACCAGAAATATAAACATTATTTAATCTGCTATTAAAACTGAGATAACATGTAATGAATAGCTTTGCCGCTAAAAATTAATGAGATCTTATCCACTGCTTGTAGTTATCTTTTTTATAGGATTTGCAGTAATGTCCTTTAACCCGATTTATAAAGGAGAAAAAAGTGAGAATACATTTGTAAATAAAGGTTTATCCGATTTTAAGGGTAAACTTGAACAATTGAAATCCGATGTTCATCAATTCTCAGAAGACCGTATTTCTCTTGAAGAACTACAAAAATCCCTCAGCAGTACAAGAAACTCATTTAAGGAAATAGAATTCTATATTGCCTACCATTATCCTGAGTTTACAAAGACACATGTGAATGCTGCACCCTTATTCCATATTGAAGCTGCAGGCACATCTGCATACACACTTCCCCCGGAAGGATTACAGGTTTTGGATGAATTGATATTTTCGGAGGAAGCCGGAGATGAAAAGGAAAAAATTAAAACAATTACAGACTTTTTATACAACAGCTATTCCAGCTTTTATCTGAGTACCATAAAAAATGGATTGAGCAAAGGGAATAATAAAACATTACCCTTGCGTATAGAACTTATCAGAATTTATAGTTTAGGTGTAACAGGTTTTGATACACCGGGTTCCCTGAATATTTCAGAAGAAGCAAGCCATGCGCTTTTGGGAATTCAAAAATATATCAATGACGATCCCTATTTTAAAAATTATAATACTGAAAAGGCCAATCAGATGCTAACGGAAGCACTAAACTATCTTTCAAGAAATAAGGATTTTGAAACCTTTGACCGAATTGAATTTTATAAAAAATATATTCAACCTTTGTACGAAGAATTGGGAAAATGGGATGGAAGACCTGATGACCTTAAAGAATTCTCTGGTTGGAATGTCAATAATAAAAACCTTTTCAGCAGTGATTTTTTAGATCCCTATTTTTATACCTTATTGAAATCATCAGAAGATAATCCGGATCTTCGTAATCTTGGGAAGTCAATTTTCTATGACGGGAATTTAAGTGGTAACGGAAAAATGAGTTGTGCTACCTGCCATCTTCCGGAAAATGCTTTTACAGATCTTAAAGCCAGGTCACAGAGCAATGTAGAGGGGAAAACAGTGCTGAGAAATTCACCATCGTTATATAATGCTGTTTTTGCCAAGAGATTCTTCTATGATCTTCGTGCTTTTTACCTTGAACAACAGGCAGAACATGTAATTTATAATGAAGACGAATTCAATACAAGTTATGAAAGTATCATTCAAAAGCTAAAAACTAAACCTGAATATAAGAAAGCATTTCGTGCTGCCTTTAAGGATGGAAAGATCAATAAAGAGAATTTTTCAAAAGCCCTAAGTTCTTATGTGGCTTCTTTGTATTCTTTTGATAGTGATTTCGACCGTTTTATGAGGAATGAAAAGGATGTTTCAGATGATGTGAAAAAAGGATTCAATTTGTTTATGGGAAAAGCAAGTTGTGCAACCTGTCACTTTGCACCTCATTTCTCAGGATTGGTTCCGCCGTTCTTTAATGAAAATGAATCTGAAGTTCTGGGGGTGACTACAAAACCAATCAAGCAGCTTCCTGTTGAGCTTGATCAGGATCTTGGGAGAGGGAATAGCCCTGTGAAAAAGGAAAAGTCTTGGATCTACGATTATTCATTCAAAACGGTTACGGTTAGAAATATTGCCCTTACAAAACCTTACTTTCATAACGGAGCTTTCAATACCCTGGAGGAGGTTCTTGACTTCTATAATGAAGGTGGAGGAGAAGGATTGGGATTAAAGATGAAAAACCAGACGCTTGCTCCGGATAAATTGAATCTTACCCAAACAGAAATTAATCAGATCATTGCCTTTTTGAATGCCCTTACAGATGTGAGCAGAGCAAAAGCAAAATAGGGAACAATCTGGAATGCAATGTTGGTATTCCAAAGACTTCAATAGAATTTGTAGACTTTTTATATAAGCTGGAGGTTTGAAATTTTATGGTATCAAAAGAAAGTATTCTTATAATCCATAAATATTCAAACCTCTTTTTCATTGACAATAATCACTCGATTTAGAATTAACAAAAAATTAATCTCCTTAACATTAGGTTTCGAATTAATTAATATTCTCCCAATTATATTTAAAGTCCTATTAACAGAAAGAAAGCCTTTTAAAAATAGTTTTGCAACGTCTAATAAATCAAAATTAAAATGAAGAAAAAACTACTAACAATTGGGATGTTGGCTTTACTTGCTGGTACTACCATTCAGGCGCAGACTTTTATCTTTAATAAGAATGCATCTTGGAGCTATAAAGACAACAACCAGGCACAGCCCAACGACTGGAAGTCTAAAACGTATGATATTTCAACCTGGGCGGTTGGAAACGGACCTTTGGGATATGGAGATCCTGTAACTACTACCATTGCTTCAGGCCTTACTACAGCTTATTTTGCTAAAGATATTACGGTAGATCTGGCAACGCTTTCAGACAATGTAGAGCTTGGGGTAATGAGGGATGACGGTATTGTAGTTTACCTTAACGGAGAAGAAGTGGTAAGAGATAATATGCCTGCCGGAACTATTACGTTCAATACTTTCTCCAGTACAATCATTGATGGTGCTGCTGAGAGTGTATATAACATTTTCTCTATTCCAAAATCAAAGTTTGTAAACGGTGTCAACAGAATTTCTGTTGAATTGCATAACAGAAGTGTTACAAGTTCTGACCTTAGAATTGATGCTTATCTAAAAACAACAACCAATACAACAACTCCTGTAGTATGTAACGGAACACATATCAGCTGTTTTACATCTATTGTTCCAACCGCACAAACCAATAAACTTATCATTCCTTCAGGGCATAAGTATCAGCTAATTTTAAAAGAAGGGGATAGCTATACTGAAGGTGGTGGATTAGTAGGAGGACAAAATGACTTTACAGCTTATGTGGCCAGATCAGGAAGCAGTACAAATGGATTCCTTTCTGTAAACCATGAAACAAATCCGGGTGGTGTTACGATGGCTGAGGTTAACTATAATGCAGCTACAAAACTTTGGCAGCTAACAAAATCAAGAGCGGTAAGTTTTTCAGATCCTAGCTTGGTACAGACAATCAGAAACTGTTCAGGAGGAGTTACTCCTTGGGGAACTGTAATTACGGCAGAAGAATCTGTTACATCCAATGACATAAACGGAGACGGTTATAAGGATTATGGATGGCTTGTAGAAATTGACCCTGCAACAGCACAGGTAGTCTCTAAAAATGCAAACGGTTCCAAAGGAAAACTTTGGCAGATGGGAATCATGAACCATGAAAACGTAGTGATTAACAATGCCGGAACTACAGCATACTACGGTGAAGATGGTGGAACTCATATGGTGTACAAATATGTAATGGATACTCCGAATAACCTTTCTTCAGGAAACCTTTATGTACTGAAATTAGATCAGGGATTAACTGCAGCAGGTGATCCGATAGGTACCACAGCAACATGGGTTCAGGTTCCTAATAAAGAGCAGGCAGACCAAAACAATACAGCAAACCTTGCCTTTTCTTTGGGAGGAACTAAATTTAATGGAGTAGAAGACGTAGATATCAGCCCGTTAGATGGAAGAATCTATTTTACAGCAAAAGGATTAGACAGAGTATATCGTTTACAGGATAATGGAACTACAGCTTCACAGGTAGAAACTTTTGTAGGCGGCGGATCTACAGTATATTCATTCGATACCCCTCAGGGAACAAAGTCTGAAGCTTGGGGAGACGGAAATGACAACCTTACATTCGATGAACTTGGAAACCTTTGGGTACTTCAGGATGGTGGTAAAAACTACATCTGGGTAATTGCTCCGGATCATACACAGGCCAATCCAAAAGTAAGATTATTTGCTTCTATGCCGGCAGGATCTGAGCCTACAGGATTAACTTTTACACCAGATCATAAATTCGGATTCTTCTCAATCCAGCATCCGGATTCTACAATCTCTACAGACGTTGATGCAACAGGAAATGCAATTGATTATAGAGGAAAGTCTGCAACCATTGTTATTGCACTTAAAGAAAACTTAGGAATCGAAGGAGGTTTAGGCACCATCGAAACCAAAAACACTGAAAATACAGTAACCGTAGCACCAAATCCTACTTCAGGTATTGTGAAAATCAATTCACCAAAAGGTCTGAAAGATATTTCAGTAACCGCTTACAGTATGGATGGTAAAATTGTTTACACGAAGAAATTCAACGGAACAAATAAGGGATTAGACCTTGATTTTACACAGCAGTTGGAGGGTTCTCGTGTTTTAATTTTAAATATTGAAGCAGAGGGAGGTTTCCAAAAAACGGTAAAACTTTTAAAGAAGTAAATTATTAATAATTCCTGTCTGCCGCTAACTTTTGTTGTCGGCAGACATTTTCTGTTTATGAAAAAGCTAGTCCTACTTATTTCCATCTTGTCACTTTCTCAGGTTCATGCTCAGATTGATCCTGTTAAATATCCTACATTCACCAATATTGATGATGCTCTGAAAAGTAAAAAAACGGTTTACAGCATGAGCTTTAGAGAAAAAGGATTGTTCAATCTTCCGCCTCAGCTTGTAAAATTGGACTCTATTTTCTTTTTAAATATCATGGCCAATAAACTGGAGAAAATGGATCAGGAGCTATTTGCATTAAAAGAGCTTGAGATTTTAAATGTGAATGAAAACAGCATTAAGTACATTCCCGATGAAATAAGTAAACTTGGGAAACTCACCACATTCTCAATGAATCTTAACAGCTTGACAAGCATTAACCCCAATGTTGCAAAGCTTCAGAAGCTAAAAGTTGTTCATTTTGATGCCAATAACCTGAATGTTTTTCCCGAAGCTCTTATGGAAATTCCAGCTTTGGAAGAAATCAACCTTCAGGGGAACCAGATCAGCTTCATTGCCGATAGACTTGATCAGATCAAAAATCTGAAATTCCTAAACCTTGCTGATAATCAAATTAATGATATGGGAAATCTTTCTTTTCCTAAAAATATAAAGTATCTTGAACTGCAGCAAAATGCAATAGTTAAACTTCCTGAAAATCTTTTTAAAGCTCAGGAACTTGAATTTTTGAATGTAAGTGGTAATAATATCACAGAAATTTCATCCCGAATAAAGGGACTGAAGAAGATGGTAAGCATGAATTTAGCCAACAATAATCTAAAAGAAATTCCTGTAGAAATCAGTCAGCTTAAAAAGCTTAAAACCTTGATTCTTACAGGAAATCCTATAGAAAAATCTAAAATTGAAAAACTTAAAACCTTACTGCCGGAAACCCAGGTTTATTTCTAAACCTATCCGCCAACACGTTTGGTTTTATAGCCCATATCTTTAAGGATAGTCATTATTTTATCACGGTTGTCCCCTTGAATGATAATCGTTCCATCCTTCTCAGAACCGCCTATTCCTAAGGTGGTTTTTATTTTCTTAGAGATCTTTTTAAGCTCATCCTCACTGCCTTCCCATCCTTCAATAATGGTTACAGGCTTTCCATTTCTGCCTTTTTTCTCAAACTTGCATACCAAGGCATCCTTTTGCTTGAATTCATCTTCAGGCATTTCGAAATCCTGCTCTTCATGTGCAGGAAAAAGATTCTTCAGTTGGTCACGTAAATCCATGAGGCAAAATTAAAAAGATTTTATGAATTTATAGAGGGAAATCTTTGTGAAATTTGGATGGTTTTTCAAAGATGAGGTTTGTAGGTTCTTTTTAGGAAAAGATATTGAAGTTTTTTATATTTTTGGGCCTTATTATAACCTTAAAAACTCATATGAAAATCAATCATGCTCTTGCTGTTTTGCTTCTCACTTTTGGAATAACAAATGCCCAAACCGGGTTTTCCGGAGATCCTTTAAATGCTGTCTTTGAAACAAAAGATACCCATAATTTCTGGAAAGCATTTGATAAAATGGAAACCTCAAAGCAAAATCCATTTGTAGAGTATATGCAAAATGGTTCTGCCGGAGTAAAAGGCTTTACGAACAACAGAATTATCAATGCCGATTCATTATATACAATGGTGAAAAAGAAAAAGGAAGACTATCTTAAGAGTCGTAATGTTCTGGCTGGCATCAATCAAAAGGAAAAAAGAATCAGAGCTATTTATACAGCATTAAAGTATTGGCACCCTGAAGCTAAATTTCCACCGGTATATTTTGTATATGGAAGATTCAATTCGGGCGGAACAATTTCTAAAGACGGAATTATCATCGGAACAGAGAAATTGAATAATCTGGATGGTATTGTATCACTTATTGCCCATGAATTAATTCATTATCAACAGGATAATAAAGGAAAGGATATTTTACTAAAATATGCTATAAAGGAGGGCAGCGCAGATTTTATCAGTGAGCTGATTTCTGGAGAGACGATTAATACCAGTACACCTTATTATCAGTACGGTGAGGCTCATTCAGATAAATTATATAAAGAATTTGTGACCGCACTAAAAACGGCTGATTCTACAGACTGGCTTTACGGAACAAGTAAAAAAGATGACCGTCCTAATGACCTTGGATATTGGATGGGATATAAAATAACAGAAGCTTATTTTAATAAACAGACCGATAAGCATAAAGCGATCCATAATATTCTAAATATCACGGACCCTTTAATGTTCTTAAAGGAAAGTGGCTTTTTAGATCAGTACGTCAAAGAGTATGCAGCGAAGAATAATATGAAATTTGATGACTTTTTTAAAGATCAATTATAAGTGATTATATAAGATCTGCTCAATCTGTTTAATCAGCGAGAAAATAAATTAAAGTTATTCTATAGATTATCATCAGAACCACTCAAAATACAAGATCATACAATCAAGTATTTTATTTTGTAAAGATCTATAAAATTGATTATGAGTAATATGTGAAATTAAAGACTCCGAATTCTTCTATTCATCGGAAATTAGGTAAATTTGTATACTAAAGTTTTACAAAATGTCAAAAAAAGCAATATTAGCAATTCTTGACGGATGGGGATTGGGAACAAACCCAGACGTTTCTGCCATAGACAAAGCAAACACACCATTCATAGACAGCTGTTACAAAAAATTTCCACACACCACACTTGAAGCAAGTGGTTTGGCTGTTGGACTTCCTTTAGGGCAGATGGGGAATTCTGAAGTAGGACACATGAACCTTGGAGCCGGAAGAGTAGTTTACCAAAATCTGGTAAAACTGAACATGGCCGTTGAAAACGGAACCCTTGGTCAGGAGAAAGTCATTCAGGATGCTTTTGAATACGCTAAAAAAGAAAATAAAAAAGTACATTTCATCGGATTGGTATCCAATGGAGGAGTACACTCACATATCAATCACCTAAAAGGATTATTAACTGCTGCAAAGGAGTTTGGCTTAAATGATAATGTCTTTGTACATGCATTTACAGACGGAAGAGATTGCGATCCCCATTCAGGATTAGGGTTTATTGAAGAACTTCAAAACCATATGGAAGCCACCACAGGAAAACTGGCAACTGTGGTAGGAAGATACTTCGCAATGGACAGAGATAAAAGATGGGAGCGTGTGAAATTAGCCTACGATGCCCTTGTAGAGGGAGTAGGATTTGAAACAACAGACGCGTTAGCTGCCATTAAAGATTCTTACGAAAATAATGTAACAGACGAGTTCCTTAAACCAATTATTTTGGTTAACACCACTGAAACCGGAAATATTGTTCCAGTAGCAAAAATCATAGATAATGATGTAGTGATCAGCTTCAACTTCCGTACAGACAGAGGTAGAGAGATCACAGAAGTTCTTTCTCAAAAGGATTTTCCGGAATATTCTATGAAGAAGTTAAACCTTTATTATGTTACGTTGACTAACTATGATAAGACCTACCAGAATGTTCAGGTTGTTTTCGACGAAAATGTTTTAGAGGAAACTATGGGTGAAGTTCTTGAAAAAAATAACAGAACTCAGATCAGAATTGCTGAAACAGAAAAATATCCACACGTTACTTTCTTCTTTTCAGGAGGAAGAGAGGAAGAATTCAAAGGAGAAAAAAGACTTTTATGTCCAAGTCCTAAGGATGTTCCTACCTATGATTTAAAACCGGAAATGTCAGCATATGATATCACAAACGCCATTGTACCAGAATTGGAGCAAGGGACAGCTGATTTTGTCTGCCTGAACTTTGCCAATACAGATATGGTAGGCCATACAGGTGTTTTTGAAGCAGCGGTAAAAGCAGCAGAAACTGTAGATCAATGCATCGAAAAAGTAGCAACTGCCGCCTATGAAAACGGATATGCAGTATTTATTTTGGCTGACCACGGAAACTCTGATGTCATGCTAAATCCGGACGGTACTCCTAATACACAGCATTCAACCAATCTGGTTCCTTTTATTGTAATGGATAAAGATAAAACATGGAGCTTAAAGCCAGGAAAACTGGGTGATGTAGCGCCTACAATCCTAAAGGTAATGGGAGTAGAAATACCAAATGCCATGACTGGAGATATTTTAGTTAGCTAAAATTCAATAATAATGTCAAAAAAATGCCGTTATAATCATATATCGGCATTTTTTCATGATTTATGTCAGATAAGGTATGACTTGCATACTTTATTATGCGTTAAATAATAAATAAATCATATCTTTGTTAATTAAAAACTGAATAGTAAAATGTATCAAAAGCTTGTTAGGAAAGAAGTAATGGGAATATTGGAAAAGGAAGTAGGTTCTTTTCTTGATAAATTTTTAACGCCAATTGAAAAGATATGGCAGCCTTCTGATTACCTGCCAGATCCTTCAAGCGATGATTTTAAACATGATTTAGAAGAGATTCAGACTTTTGCCCGTGAGATGCCGTATGATTTGTTTGTAACATTAATCGGTGACTGTATTACTGAAGAAGCTCTACCATCTTATGAGTCTTGGCTAATGGGAGTGGACGGAGTAAATCAGGAACAAAAAGTAGGCTGGGCAAACTGGGTGAGAGCCTGGACAGCTGAAGAAAACAGACATGGAGATTTATTAAACAAGTATCTATATCTGTGTGGAAGAGTAAACATGAGAGAAGTTGAAATCACAACTCAGTATCTGATCAATGATGGCTTCGACCTTGGTACAAGCATGGACCCATACAGAAACTTCATTTATACAAGTTTCCAGGAAACTGCAACCAATATCTCTCACAGAAGAGTAGGAACATTGGCAAAACAATGTGGAAACGGAAAATTAGCAAAAATGTGCGGAGTAATTGCAGCAGATGAAGCAAGACACGCAAAAGCTTACAAACATTTCGTAGCTAAAATCCTTGAAATAGACCCATCAGAAATGATCCTTGCGTTTGAAGATATGATGCGTAAGAAGATCGTAATGCCGGCTCACCTGATGAGACAATCAGGACAGAAAGCTGGAGAACTTTGGGGGCATTTCTCAGATGCTGCACAAAGATGTATGGTATACACCGGTCAGGATTATATTAATATTATGAAAGATCTTCTGGATGAATGGAAGATTGAACACGTAAAAGGCCTTTCAGAAAAAGCGGAAAAAGCTCAGGAATACCTGATGAAGCTTCCTTCAAGACTACAGAAGATCACAGACAGAGTTTCAACACCTGATCTTCAGTTCCAGTTTAACTGGGTAAAGAGCTAGTAGAACCATATTATTATTTAAATTATAAAAGTATTGAGTGCCTTTCTTTTTGGCACTCTTTTTTATTTCTTATCTTTGCAAAGCTAAAAAAAGAACAAAATGTTAAATAATAAAAAGATTGCTGTTGACTTTGACGGAACTGTTGTGGATGATGCTTATCCGGCAATTGGTAAACCGAAAATTTTCGCCTTTGAAACATTAAAAAGGCTTCAGGCAGAAGGCTTCAGACTTATTCTTTGGACATACAGACACGGTAAAACGTTAGATGAAGCAGTAGAATTCTGCAAAAAGAATGGGATAGAATTTTATGCGGTAAACTCAAGTTTTGAGGGAGAAGTTTTTGATCCTGCCAATCAATCCAGAAAATTGGATGCAGACTGGTTCATCGATGACAGAAACATTGGTGGATTTCCAGGATGGGGAGAAATCTACAATATTATTCAGGAAAGAATAGAATTCCGTGTAGAAGGAAAAGAAGTTCTTGCCTATTCAAAACTTAAAAAAGAAAAGAAAAAAGGTCTTTTCTGGTAATAAAAATATAACAATCTAGCAGTGTACCAATTCATCAATCAATATTGTTACACTGATATATTAATACATTGGTAAATTAATACAATGATTCAATTAAAAACAATAGACGAATTGCGTCTGATGAAGGAGAGTGCCCGATTGGTTTCTAAAACATTGGGAATGTTGGCAAAAGAAATAAAACCGGGAATTACCACATTATATTTGGATAAACTTGCTCATGATTTTATAAAAGATCATGGTGCTGAGCCTGCTTTCTTAGGATATGGAGGTTTTCCAAACTCTCTGTGTATTTCTCCAAATGAGCAGGTAGTTCATGGTTTCCCAAACAACGAGGTCGTAAAAGAAGGAGACGTTCTTTCTGTAGACTGTGGCGTTATTCTTAACGGATTTGTAGGTGACCACGCTTATACTTTCGAGATTGGTGAAGTAAAACCGGAGGTGAAAAAATTATTACAGGTTGCCAAAGAATCTCTTTACAAAGGGATTGAGCAATGTATCAGAGGAAAAAGAATAGGAGATATTTCCCATGCTATCCAGGCACATTGTGAAAAAGAAGGATACGGAGTAGTAAGAGAGCTTGTAGGACATGGTTTAGGAAGAAAAATGCATGAAGATCCACAAGTACCTAATTATGGTAAACAAGGAAGCGGAAAAGTTATCAAGGACGGTTTAGCAATTGCGATCGAGCCTATGATTAACCTTGGTACTGAAAAAGTGAAATTCCATAGTGATGGCTGGACAGTAACTACTTTGGATGATCTGCCTTCTGCTCACTTTGAGCATGATGTAGCAGTAATCAACGGTAAACCGGTATTGCTTTCAACATTTGACTATGTATACGAAGCCTTAGGAATTGTAAGTGACGAAGAAAAGCCTTTCCAACTGGATTTTTAATGAAGAAGATAACTAAGCTTTTACTGAATAAAATTCCACGTCCGATGCTGATTAAAATGAGCATCTGGGCAAGACCGCTTATTTATCAGTTTTTTAAAGGAGATACATTTTATGATCCTATTGATGGAAGATCATACAGGAAATTTCTGCCTTATGGATATGGAAAGCAAAGGGAAAATGCCCTTTCTCCCGGAACCTTAAGTCTGGAAAGACACCGCCAGATGTGGCTATATCTTCAAAATGAAACTGATTTCTTTATTAAAAGCTATAAAGTTCTGCATATTGCTCCCGAACAGGAATTTCTTAGGAAATTCAAGAGAATGAGCAACCTGAACTATATTTCTGCTGATTTATATTCTCCAATTGTAGATGTGAAAGCTGATATTTTGGATCTTCCTTTCGAAAATGAAAGCTTTGATATTGTTTTCTGTAACCACGTTCTGGAACATATTGAAGATGATGCAAAGGCAATCAGTGAACTATACAGAGTAATGAAACCCGGCGGATGGGGGATTCTTCAGGTTCCGATGAGAAATTCATTGGAGAAAACCTACGAAGATTTTACCATAAAAGACCCAAAGGAGCGTCAGAAACATTTCGGCCAATACGATCATGTTCGTTGGTACGGAATGGATTATTTCGACCGTTTAAGAAAAGCCGGTTTTGAAACAGAACCTAATTTCTACTCGCAGAAATTTTCAGAAGAAGAAATAAAAAAATATGGGTTGAGAAGCAATGAGATTCTTCCTGTAGTTTTCAAGAAATAATAAAGCAATACGCTGAAAAAATAAAACCGTCTTCATCACGAAGGCGGTTTTATATTTAAACTAGATAGAAATTATTTTTAGAGTTTCTGTCTTTTAGTGAGAAGAAACTGCTTTTAATCCGATTACTGAACCAATTAAGGTTACGATAAAAAATACTCTCCAGAAACTTACAGGATCCTTAAAGAAGAAGATTCCCATTAAGACGGTTCCTACCGCTCCAATTCCTGTCCATACAGCATAAGCCGTACCGATAGGTAATGTATGAGTAGCTTTGATAAGCAAAAGCATGCTTATAGTCATCGTTATCAGAAAACCTGTGTACCAAAGATACATCTCTGTTCCTGATGTCTCCTTTGCCTTTCCTAAACATGAAGCGAAGGCAACTTCAAATAATCCTGCGATAACTAATATGATCCAATTCATTTTGTAAATTTTTCTACTGCAAATTTCAGAATTTATGAGCAGAAAAAATTTTACAATTGTTAAAAAATACTATTTTATCTCTGCCCGAATTCTGCTTAAGCTCACCTGCGTAATCCCAAGGTAAGAGGCAATGTGACCAAGCTGAACCCTCTTTAATAAATCTGGTTGATACAGGATAATATCCTTATATCGTTCCAATGATGTTTTAAATTGCCTTGAGATAATGAGTTCTTCTGACTTTATCATTTCAGCTTCCGCAAGTTTTCTGCCCCAGTTGGCAATATGAATATCCTCGTTGAACAATGTTCTGAGGTTCTCTGTTTCCAGTCTGTATAAATCACAATCTTCCAGCAGCTCAATGCTTTCATAGCCAGGTTTGTCTTCCACATAACTTTTCATAGAAAGTACACATTGGCCTTCGCTTCCGAACCAGAATGTAATATCATTGTCGGACGTTGAAGAATAAGCACGCGCAATTCCTTTACGGATAAAATAAAGGTGTGGTATCACCTTATCTGCCTCCATCAGGCAATATCCTTTTGGATGAGAAACTTCTGTGATATATTCTTTTAAGCTATTTTTGGAAGCCTCAGGAAGTATATAAATTTGATCAAGAATCTGGTCTATATTCATAAATATGAATTCTAATATTCAAAAGTATCAGTTTTAAGTAATGTGATACAAAATAATCTGATATTTTTTATGGTTATATTAAGTAATAGGGTGAGCTATCTCGCCGGGTTTTCAATTTACCACTCCAAAGAAAGAGAATTCAGGCGTACTATAAAATTATATAACTCTCTTTTTTCTTTTAAATATTGAGATTAACCGTAAAGACCAATTTTGTTTTAGTAACTTTGCAGTTCGTAATATTATTTTTATGCACAAAGCTGGATTTGTAAATATAGTTGGAAAGCCGAATGCCGGAAAATCTACACTACTTAACCAATTGATGGGAGAGAAGTTGGCGATTGTAACGCAGAAAGCCCAGACAACCCGTCACAGAATTTTTGGTATTTATAATGAAGAGGATCTTCAAATCGTATTTTCTGATACTCCCGGAGTATTGGATCCTAAATACGGATTGCAGGAAAAAATGATGGATTTTGTAAAGGATTCCCTACAGGATGCTGATGTATTCCTGTTTATTGTAGATGTAACTGATAAAGCTGAACCATCAGAGTTCTTAATTGATAAATTAAATAAAATTCCTGTTCCTGTACTTCTTTTATTAAACAAAGTAGACCAAACAGATCAGGCTGGTCTTGAAAAATTGGTAGAAGACTGGCACAACAGGATTCCTAAAGCTGAAATTCTTCCAATTTCTGCCCTGAATGCCTTTAATACAGAAATTATCCTACCTAAATTAAAGTCTTTATTACCTGAAAACCCTCCTTACTATGATAAGGATCAGTATACTGACAAACCGGAAAGGTTCTTCGTAAATGAGGCTATCCGTGAGAAAATTCTTTTAAATTATGACAAGGAAATTCCATATTCTGTAGAAGTAGTTACCGAGCAGTTTAAGGAAAAAGAGGGCATTATCTTTATAGATTCTATTATCTATGTAGAAAGAGATACTCAGAAAGGAATTATTATTGGACATAAGGGTGAGGCTATCAAGAAAGTAGGGACAGATGCGAGGTTAGATCTTGAAAAATTCTTTTCCAAAAAAATTCACCTGAATTTATTCGTAAAGGTGAAAAAAGATTGGAGAAAGAATGACCGAGACTTGAAAAATTTCGGGTACAGATAGACTAAAAACACTGTAGATTCCGTTGTATTAAAAGATTTTTATTAACTTAGTCTAAATTTTTTAGTAAATGAACTATAATAATTCAAATTCAAGCTCAATACCTAAAGATATTATTTTATTGGCAGTGAGAGTGTTTGTAGGTTTTGCAATGCTTTCTCATGGATATCCAAAGCTCCAAATGTTATTGGCGGGCGGTAAAATTGAATTTTTCGATTTTATGGGATTGGGTCCACAGATTTCGTTGATTCTTACAGTAATTGCTGAATTTGCTTGTTCAATTTTACTGATATTAGGACTTTTTACAAGGATTTCCTTAGGTTTTTTGATCTTTACGATGGTCATTGCAGGATTTGTAGTTCATGGGGCAGACCCTTTTGAAAAAAGAGAAATGAGTCTTATTTATCTTTCTGTTTATCTTCTCCTGATGATTATTGGAGCCGGAAAGGTTTCTGTAGATCATATGATTGAAAGAAGAAAAAGAGCTTCAGACTGGTAATAAACTTACTGAATATAATATAAAAGAGCATCAATTGATGCTCTTTTTTTATTGGAGTTATATTTGAAATTGTCTTTGTTTTCAGATGTTATACGTGATTTGATATGTTGGTAATTATTCAAAAATCACTACATTCGTGGAAAATGAATCTATATGAAGATAAAGCTGACAATTTGCCTTCTGGCATTTCTCAATTTTTATGATGCACAGGAGAATATTACCTACCAAAAGCCTTCTGCAGAAATTCTGAAACTTGCAGATTATGAAAGACCACCTGCCGTTCTGATGAACAGTAAGAAAGACTGGGTTGTATTTACCTACAGACCGGCTTATAAAACTCTGAATGATCTTAACCAACAGGAAATGAAACTGGGAGGACTAAGGATCAATCCGGTTACTAATATTGCCAGTACGGTTACTTATTTTAATAATCTTAAAATAAGAAAGATCGGAGATAAAAATGAGACTCAGGTAAGAAATCTACCATCAGAAGCTAAAATTGCACATCTTTTATTTTCACCGGACGAAAAAAAACTGGCCTTTACCAATACGACCGATAAAGGAGTAGAGTTGTGGATGATAGACATGCAAACTGCCACTGCAAAAAAGATTACACAAGATGTTCTGAACGCGAACTTAGGATATCCGTACATCTGGTATAATGATTCACAAAGTTTATTGATAAGAACCCTTCCTCAGAACAGGCCTGCCTTGATTGATTCAAGTAAAGATCTTCCAACAGGACCTATTGTTTCTACAGCAGATGGAAAAGTTTCACAAAATAGAACATATCAGGATCTTTTAAAAAATCCACAGGATGAGAAGAACTTTGAGGTTCTTGTATCTTCTGAAGTTTATAACGTAGATCTGAACGGAAACCTGAAGAAGCTTATGGATAAAGATATGTATTCAGGGTTAAGCTTTTCTCCGGATGGTAACTACTTATTGACAACTACAATCAAAAAACCATTCTCCTATATTGTTCCACTGAACAGATTTCCCTCAACATCAACTGTATATGATACGAAAGGAAATGTTGTGAAAGTGGTAAACGAAGTTCCGCTTAATGAGATTATGCCAAAGGGCTTTTCATCAGTAAGAACAGGAAAAAGAGATATGAATTGGAGAAGCGATGCTCCGGCAACTCTAGTGTATACTGAAGCACTTGATGGAGGAAATCAACATAAGGCTGCCGAATACCGAGATGAAATCTTTACGTGGGAAGCTCCGTTTGCAGCGGCTCCAAAATCTTTCTTCAAAATGAAACAGAGATATGAAGATATTAATTGGACCAATGATCATTACGCTGTAGTTTCTGAAGAATGGTATGACACCAGAAACACAAAATCATTCCTGATTGACCTTAATAACAGAGAATCAAAGGTAATTGATGACAGAAATGTTCAGGATGTTTATAGTGATCCGGGTAAATTTAACAAGGTAAAAAATCAATACGGAAAATCGGTTATTGATATGAAAGGTGGGAAGACCTATCTGATAGGTGACGGATTTACAAAAGACGGACAACATCCTTTCATTGATGAAATGGATGTTAAATCACTGAAAAAGAAAAGACTGTATACGTCGAACATCAAGAATGCAAAGGAAAATATTGTTGATATTCTGAATCCGTCAAAAGGAGAGATTTTGACAACTCAGGAGGCTTCAAACCAGTATCCAAACTATTTTAAAAAGAATATTAAATCCAATAAAACAGAAGCTGTAACTTATTTTGCAAATCCTTTTGAAAGCATCAAGGATATTTACAAAGAAGTGATTACTTACAAAAGGAATGATGGTGTTACCCTGAGTGGAATTCTTTATCTGCCAGCAAATTACGACAGAAAGGCTAAAAAAGAAAAGCTTCCCCTTTTAATCTGGGCTTATCCGAGAGAGTATAAAGATAAAAATACAGCAGGCCAAAGTACCCAAAATGATAATGATTTTACATTTCCGACTTACGGATCTTTTGTATACTGGACTACTAAAGGGTATGCTGTGCTAGATCATGCTGCTTTCCCAATCATTGGAGAAGGAAAAACAGAACCCAATGATACCTTTATTACTCAGTTGGTTGCCAATGCAGATGCTGCCATCAATGCGGTAGATCAATTGGGATATATTGATAAAAAGAAAGTGGCTGTAGGAGGGCATTCCTATGGGGCCTTTATGACTGCCAATCTTTTGACTCATTCTCATCTTTTTGCGTGTGGTATTGCTAGAAGTGGAGCATATAACAGAACGTTGACTCCATTTGGATTTCAGAGTGAGCAAAGAAATTATTGGGATGTTCCGGAGGTTTATAACACGATGTCTCCCTTTATGAATGCGGATAAAATGAAAACACCATTACTTTTGATTCATGGTGATGCAGATAACAACCCAGGGACTTTTACATTACAGACTGAAAGATATTTCCAGGCCTTGAAAAACCTTGGTGCTCCGGTAAGAATGGTTCTTCTTCCAAAAGAATCCCACGGATATCAGGCTAAAGAAAATATTCTACATGTTTTATGGGAACAGGATCAGTTCCTTGAAAAATGTTTGAAAAAATAATATACAGAAGAGGTTGTTTCCAAGAAACAACCTCTTTTTTATTTAAGTGAAAAATGTAGTTTTAAAGCTTAAAATTATAAGTATTTTAATATTTCATCAATACTTTTCAGTTCCATAAAATGTTCATGTTCTAAATTCACATCATGTTGTTCATGGTTCCATGTGACATGATAAGGAATATGTGCTGCAGATCCTCCGATTTCCAAAACAGGTAGAATATCAGACTTAATGGAGTTTCCTAGCATCAGGAAATTTTCCGGCTGACAGTCAAGATGCTTCAATAGCTTTTTATAATCATTCTCTTTCTTGTCACTCATAATCTCAATATGGTGGAAATAATCCTGTAATCCCGAATTCTTAAGCTTGCGTTCCTGATCCAGTAAATCTCCTTTTGTCGCTACAACCAGTCTGTATTTTCCTTTTAAGCTATCCAATGTATCCGTAACTCCATCCAAAAGTTCAATGGGTTTTTGCAAAAGTTCCTGGCCTAGTTCAATGGCTTTGTTAACCAGCTGTAAAGAGGCTGTATTATGGGTAACCCTGCTGATGGTTTCAATCATACAAAGCATGAAGCCCTTTACCCCATACCCATACAAATGCAGGTTTTGCATTTCGGTCTTAAATAATTCCTGAGAAACGGAATGCTGAGGAAGGTAATCTTCTAAGAGTATACAGAATTCTTTTTCTGCCTCCTGAAAATAAGGCTCATTCACCCAAAGAGTATCATCTGCATCAAAGGCTATTGTAGTAATGTGATTATTCATTTTAGTTTTGTAATTTTCAGCTTCAAATTTCAGCATAAAAAATAAACCAGAAAAGGACAATTGTCCCGAATGAATATGTTACGGACGAATCAATCATTTTTAAGCTATCTTGAAGAGCTCTATCACAACCAGAATGGAGAAGATATTATGTTACAGTCTTTTTCCAAGGGAGAAAAGTTATTAATTCAGGATCAGCCTCTTTCTAAAGTTATGCTCATTAAGGAAGGGATAGGTAAGTGCTATTTTGGAGAGGAAAATGGAAAGGAATATATTGTTGAGTTTCTGGGAAGCGGAGAGATTATTGGAGAGGTAGAATTGATAAAAAATATTCCTTGTTTGTGTGGTATTGAAGCGTTGACTGATGTTGCAGTTTATACCATCAATCTGAATCATTTTAAGAACCTGATTAAAAATGATCTTATCCTGAACAACTTACTATTAGATTCCTTTGCTGAAAGGATTATTAATACTTCCAGCAGGGCTTCTTATCAACAGCTTTATACCATAGAACATACCTTGGCACAACTGCTTAAAATGCAGTCAAAACAGAATATCCAAATTTCAAAGGAAAATATGGCTGCCTACCTGGGAATAACGGTGAGAAGCCTGAACAGGATTTTAAAAGATTTGAAATAATTTTGTTGGAAATGCGAGTAGTAAAATGAGCAGTATTCAATTTTATCGGAGATCAAATCTTTGCGTCTTAAAATATCAAATGCGATCAGATCCATCGCGCCTTTGTGAATTTAAATATTAAAAAACAGGTTTTGGCTTTTGGTTTAAGGGGTTTAATTGATTTTAATATTATTATTTATATAAAATAGTTGAATTCTAAAGGGGTATTTTGAAAATTTATTATTTTTGTATTAAAATAAGTTTGATTTAATGTCAATGGAAGAATTAAAGTTCAGAAATGCTGAGTTGGTAGATTTAAATAAAATCGTGGCCATATATAATTCCACAATTGCTTCAAGAATGGTGACAGCTGATGTGGAGGAAGTCTCTGTAGAAAGCAAGCAGAAATGGTTTAATGAGCATAATCCTGAAACAAGGCCACTCTGGATTGTTGAAGACCACGAAGATCAGATTATAGGATGGGTAAGCTTTAGTTCATTCCACGAAAGACCTGCGTACAGCGGAACGGTAGAAGTGAGTATTTATCTGGATGAAAGCTGTAGAGGAAAAGGCTATGGTAAGACCATTCTTCAGTATTGTATTGATAATGCCGGAAAATTTGGAGTGAACAATCTTGTAGCGCTTATCTTTCTTCACAACGAGCCAAGTCTGAAGTTATTCAGGCACTTTGGGTTTGAAGACTGGGGGAAGCTTCCCGATGTCGCTGTTTTGGATGGTATTGAAAGAAGTCTGGTGATTTTAGGTAAAAGAATAAAATAGAATATAAAAGCCGTCTCATTTGAGGTGGCTTTTCTCTTATTTCTATATTAAAAAATATATCTCGCTGATTTAGCAAATTACGCAGATATTAAAATATTTATGACTTTCAAGATTTGCATGAAACTGATAGTTTATGGGATTAAAAAAACATATACTTTGTCACCCCGTAGGAGTATCAGCAGTCTTTTTGTTTTTTCATGTTTAGTCTTACAGCATGAAAAAGATTGTAGATGTTTTTAACTGTTGAAAATGTCTAATATTAATACTTTTATTTGTAATTGAAATCTGCATAATCTCCAAAACCTGCGAGAAAAATAAAAGGCTGCTTCTATTGAAACAGCCTTTTTTAAGTATTATATATTCTGCTTAATTCTCTTGGCAGACATATTCAGGAATCGTTTAACAAGGAAAACAGCTGATACCGTTAATCCAAGCCCAAGGGCGATCCACATTCCAAAGGCTCCCATTTCCAGGGTAACACAGAAGAAATATCCTAAAGGAATCGTAATAACCCAATAAGCGATAAAGGTATAAATGGATGGTATTTTAACATCCTGCAAACCTCTTAGCATTCCTAAAGCTGTTACCTGAATTCCATCAGAAAGCTGGAATAAAGCAGCAATAATCATTAGCTTTGAAGCCAGAGCAATTACTTCAACTTCTTCTTTTTTCGTGAAGAAAGTTGGTAATATATTTCTGCCCAGTACGAAGAATAATCCACAGATACACATAAAGATAAATGCAATCTTTAAATTATTGATTCCGACTTTTCTTAATTCAACAAAATTCTGTTCACCCAATTTTCTTCCGATCATAACAGTAGAAGCTACGCTGAACCCAACACAAAGGTTGAATGTAAATGAGGCCATACTCAATGCAATCTGGTGAGAAGCAATATCATGGGCAGAGATCAATCCGCAGATAAAGGCAGCACCTGCAAAGGCGGTTACCTCAAAGAACATCTGTAAAGCTGTAGGTAATCCCAGTTTTACCATTTTATCAAACATAGCCTTAGAGAAGTCCTGTACTTTCAAAGAGAAGTCTTTGATATAACGTCTTGTTCTCTCTTCTTTAATCAATACAAAATAAAGGAAAACAGCCATAAAGATTCTGGAGATCAGAGTTGCTAAAGCAGATCCTTTTACCCCCATTGGAGGTATTCCCCAAAGTCCTTTAATAAACACGTAGTTTAAAACGATATTAATGATATTGGCAATGATGGTAGCCTTGGTAACTCCAATCGTATAAGATAGTCCCTCTGAAACCTCACGAAGCGTCTGAAATGCCATAATTGGTATCATACTCACCACCATAATACTTAAAAAGCCTATGGTGTCAGGAATAATTTTTGCTGGCTGTCCGGAATGATGGAGTAGAGGCATTACTGCAAATAAAACCAGCATAAGAATTACTCCTACCGCCATATTGATAACAAAACCATGACTAAACACGGAATTAATAGTAGCATGATCCTCCTTTGAGTGTGCTTCTGAAACCAGCGGTGGTATGGCAAATGAAAACCCAAGTGCCAATACAAATATGGAGAAGAAAACTGCATTTCCTAATGAAACAGACGCCAAGGCATCTGCTCCTAAAAGTTTTCCAACAATAATATTGTCGAATAAATTTACTGAAACTTGCCCTACCTGGGTGAGCATCACAGGCAGAGCCAAAGTCAGGCATTCCTTTGTGTAGTTTTTGTTTAAAAATTTCATAATATTTTAAGATTCATATAGTTTATAATTCAAATAGTCCAAAAAAAAATTTGCAGTAGTAATACTGCAAATTTTTATAATATTGTAAATAATAGCTTTATTATTTCCTTACAAAACTTGCAACGTCATCCGCAGAAACAGTATTTCCACCAAGAATAATTAATCTTTCTACAACATTCCTTAATTCTCTGATATTTCCAGTCCATGAAAGTGCTTTTAAAGCATCAATAGCTTTATCATCAAACTTTTTCATAGCAGTACCATGCTCATCAGCAATCATACCGGAGAAATGCTCAACTAATAATTTGATATCGTCTTTTCTATCATCCAATGGCGGAACATAGATTTCAATTACAGAAAGTCTGTGGTAAAGATCTTCTCTGAATTTCCCTTCCTCAATCTCTTTCTGCATATTTTTATTAGTCGCCGCAATTACTCTTACGTCAACTTTTATTTCTTTATCACTTCCCACAGGAGAAACTTTGCTTTCCTGAAGCGCTCTCAATACCTTAGCCTGAGCAATAAGGCTCATGTCTCCAATTTCATCAAGGAATATAGTACCACCATTAGCTTGTTCAAATTTTCCTTGCTTATCCTTGATAGCACCTGTAAAAGATCCCTTTACATGCCCGAAAAGCTCAGATTCAATAAGTTCAGATGGGATTGCAGCACAGTTTACTTCAATCATTGGTCCTCTTGCACGCTCACTTTGGTTATGGATAGCATGAGCTACCAATTCCTTTCCTGCACCATTGGGTCCTGTAATCAAAACTCTGGCATCGGAAACGGCTACCTTTTCGATCATATCCTGAATCTTCTGCAGGGCAGGAGAGGTACCGATCATTTGGTATTTTTTGTTAACTTTTCTCTTTAAGGTCTTGTTTTCAGTCTGAAGATTTTTGTTTTCTTTCTTCAGAGTTTCCTTAGCCAGCGCATTTTTTACACTGGTGATCAGTCTATTGATGTCAATGGGCTTGGAAATAAAGTCATATGCACCCTCTTTCAAGCAGGAAACAGCAGAATCAATGTCTGCGTGACCTGAGATCATGATAAAAGTAGTTTCTGGTTTTAATATAAGACTCTGCTTTAAAAGTTCAGTTCCTGAAAGTTTAGGCATTTTGATATCAGAAATCACCAATGCGAAATCTTCTTTTTCTACCTGCTTGTAACCTTCAAGGCCGTCTTCAGCGATAACAAATTCATATTCTGTAAGTTCATCAGACAGAATACTGTGAAGTACTCCCGAGATTGCTTTTTCGTCTTCTACTATAAGGATTTTTTGCATAGTTGCAAATTTAAATTTTTTGTTTCAATTATTAGCAAAAACCATACCTAAAAATTCTATTTGGAATAGTCTCTTCTCCCAAAAATGGCGGATCCAACCCTTACAGAATTGGCTCCACATTCAATGGCTACAGGGAAATCGTCACTCATTCCCATTGATAAGGTTTTTAATCGTTTTAGTTGATTTAATTCATCAAAAAGACCTTTTAAAGTTAAAAATTCGTTTCTGACCTGCTGCTCATCATCCGTAAAAGTAGCCATTCCCATCAGGCCTGTAATCTCAATGTGAGGAAAACCTCCATCAATATACTGTTGGAATAGATCTTTAGCTTCTGATATTTCAAGTCCGAATTTACTTTCTTCTGCTGCTATCTTTACCTGAAGCAGAACTTTAATTGTTCTTTCATTTTTTCCTGACTCCTTGTTGATTTCAGCTAATAATTTTTGAGAATCTACACTTTGTATGGTATCTATGAATGGAGCTATATACTTCACTTTATTGGTTTGTAAATGCCCGATCAGGTGCCATTGGATGTCTTTAGGAAGGAGAGGATGTTTTTCCATCAATTCCTGAACCTTATTTTCTCCAAAAACTCTTTGACCCAGATCATAGACTTCCTGTATAGAAGAAACCGGATGCGTTTTTGAAACCGCAACCAGTTGAACATCTGACGTAAGCTGATCCTTTATAGCTTGATAATTTTCCTTAATACTCATAAATGCAAATTTCCGAAATTTACCTGAGAGTTTCCCAGTTAACAATACATTTTACATTGTATTTTTATAAAGTAGATTAATTCAAGACTTCATTTATCTTAGGATATTGAGAAATTTTTCTGAAAACAAATCGGTTGCTTTTCTGTAGTTTTTCAATAAACAGATCCAGTTCGTTAATAGAATCTGTATCTCTAAGATATTGGTCATGAGTTAAAAATACAAGGTGTCTTGATGTTTTTTCAAGATCGTTCAAGAAGATGCTGTCTACTTTTTTCAACATGGCTTCATGACTTCCTTTCAATGTCATTTTTTGAGATGGTCTCCATTCAAGATCCCAACCAATTACTTTGTATCCTGCTTTTTTAAGGCCGTCTGCGGCTGCAGTGGAGCTTTTAATATCAGTTACATTAATATTGTTTAGCCTCCAGATATTTCTGCCGGGAGTTCTTGCTATTTTATCATGAAGCTTTAGACTGTCTTTAGCGATATCAAAATCATGGACAACACTTTCTGCACTTCTGTAAAAATCAGTGTATTTGTTATGAGCATGCGTAAAGCTATGATTGGCTAACTCAATCAGTGGATTTTGCTTCAAAAGTTCAAAATCTTTCTTTTGCCTTGTACTTCCGTATGCATGTTTTCCTACTAAAAAAGCGGTTGCACAAACATTTCTTTTGTCAAGGATTTTTAAAAGATTTTCTGTACCCTGGTTGGGGCCGTCATCAAAGGTAAGATAGATTACTCTTTTATCCGGATCTACACTTTCCTCATCCATCTGGGTGACGGGTTCTGCGGTAGGATGTTCCTGTGAGCTGACAGAGTCATTCACTTCATTCTTAAAATTACAGCTGTTTACTAGAACAGTAGTTGCACTCACCAATGCAAACATCCCGAGAAAAGTCCTATTTCTTGACTTTCCCGCAAAAATTTTTCTCATAAGGGTAATGGAGATTAAATTGTTAAAAATCGTTAAAAATAACGCTTGAATGTTAACAAATTATATGCCATTGATTGTTGTGTTTTGTTATTTTAAGGATATTTTAAGAACTTTATTTTAAAGGGTATTTTTGTTAATTCTTTGATAGTTAACTAATAATTCTGTTTTCTTTAAATCTTAACATTTATAATTGTCAAAACGATAGGTTTTCTCTATTTATGTTCGTGTTTTAGAATTCTTCATAGGTTGGAGAATTAATTAATTTGAAATAATTTTTAACTATTTTTTTGAAAGGAAATTGTTTTTCAGAAAGTCTCTTACAAAGTTCTGACAGAGAGAAAAATCAATGGTTTTAAAACTTCTTTTAATAGTTATAAAAAGAACCCATTTCATAACTCTGATGAAATGGGTTCTTTATTATTGAAATTTTAAAATGCTATTTTATATCCAGATCTACTGAATTTAATCTTAGTGAATTCAGTATCACAGATAATGAGCTTACACTCATGGCTGCAGCTGCAATCATCGGAGACAATAGAATTCCGAAGAATGGATATAGTAATCCTGCTGCTACGGGAATTCCTAATACGTTATAGATAAAGGCGAAGAACAAGTTTTCTTTGATGTTTTTAAGAAGTTTTTCACTTAAGAGTTTTGCTTTTGCGACTCCCAGAATGTCTCCTTTTAATAAAGTGATCTCGGCGCTTTCTATAGCAACGTCAGTACCGGTTCCCATTGCAATTCCTATATCTGACTGGGCAAGAGCAGGGGAGTCATTGATTCCGTCACCGGTCATAGCTACCACTTTTCCTTGTTGCTGTAGTTTTTTTACTTCATTTAATTTGTCTTCCGGAAGACAGTTGGCTTTAAAGTGCTTGATTCCAAGTTCTGTGGCAACCGCTTTTGCGGTATGCTCATTGTCTCCGGTCATCATAATAATGTCAACTCCTTCACTCATTAATCGTTCTACAGCCTTTTTGGAGCTGGCTTTAATTTTATCCGTAAAGCTGATGAATCCTAAAACCTGTTGATCTTGTGCAATATAGGAAATGGTATGTGCTTTTGACTTTACTTCAATTGCTTTTTGTTTCAATCCATTTGGAATTTGAATCTGGTGTGAGGTTAATAAGTTTTCATTCCCAAGGTAAGCTGTTTTACCATTGATATTTCCTTTTATTCCTTTACCTGAAACATTTTCAAACTGATCTACTTTCTCTGCTGAGATATTCTCTTCCTTTGCTCTTTTGATTACAGCACTGGAAAGTGGATGTTCAGAATTTTGATTTAAGGAAAATGCAAGTTTTAAAAGCTGTTTCTTGTCCTCATTATTGACAGTTTCAATATATTCTACAGAAGGTTTTCCTTCCGTTAATGTTCCTGTTTTATCAGTAATTAAAACATTGACCTTGTTCATTTGTTCAAGAGCTTCTGCATTTTTAATCAGAATACCATTTTTGGCGCCTTTTCCGATTCCTACCATTAAGGACATTGGAGTGGCTAAACCTAGAGCACAGGGACAGGCTACAATTAAAACAGCCACTGCATTCACAAAAGCGAATAAGCTTCTTTTCCCCTCCGGACCGAAAAACTGCCATGATACAAAGGTAAGTGCCGCAATAAGGATTACCACAGGGACGAATACTTTTGAAACTTTATCTGTAAGTTTTTGGATAGGAGCCCTGCTACGGCTTGCTTCATTAACCATTTTAATGATCTGCGAAAGGAGAGTTTCATCACCTACCTTTTCAGCTTTCATAATGAAAACCTGATTTCCATTAATAGTTCCTGAAGAAACCTTGTCGTCTATACCTTTTTCAACAGGAATGGGTTCTCCCGTAATCATGCTTTCATCCACAATAGAATTTCCCTCTGTAATTTTCCCGTCAACAGGAATTTTTTCACCCGGTTTAACCTTTAATAGATCTCCGATTTTTACCTGAGAAAGTAGAACTCTTTTTTCTTCTCCATTTACAATGAGGTTGGCTTCATCTGGTGATAGATTCATTAATTCCTTGATCGCATTTCCTGTCTTTTTATGAGCTGCGGCTTCCATTAATTGTCCTAAAATAACAAGGGTAAGGATGACACAGACCGCTTCAAAATATAATGGAATTTCATGATTATGTCCTCTGATTTCATGGGGGATAATATCAGGAAAAGCCAATGCTGCAATACTGAAAATAAATGCTGCTGCCACGCCCAGTGCGATAAGACTAAACATGTTAAGGTTCCATGTTTTAAATGACACCCAGCCTCTTTTCAGCAGAAACCAGCCTGAATAGAACATGACAGGAAGTGTTAAAGCAAGTTCAATATATCCCTGAATCTGATGAGAAAAAGGAAAATTAATAAACATTCCGCCCATTGAAAGAATGAAAACAGGAATTGTAAACGCCAGTGAGGTGATGAATTTTCTTTTTAGAATATTATAGGTTTCATCTTCTTCATCGTCTTCGTTATCGGGCATTCTTACAAGGTCCATTCCGCAAATAGGGCAGTCTCCGGGTTCATCACGGATAATCTCAGGATGCATCGGACAGGTGTACTTTGCTGTTTTCTTTTCAGGATATTTTACAAGATCCATCCCACACACAGGACATCCTACATTGGAGTCATAAGTTTTGTCTCCCTCACAATACATCGGACAATAGTATTTTCCGGCCATTTCATCTGTAACTTTAGGGGCTTCATGATGATGGCTGTGGCTATGTGAATGTGAGTGTTGATGTTGTTCGCCTGCACTTTTTGCAAGATTATCCGTGATTTCTTCTAAATGCATATGGCATACCGGACAATCTCCTTTTTCATCATATATCTTATCTCCTTCACAAAACATCGGACAATAGTATTTTCCAACACTGCTTTTGAAGTTTTCAGGAAGATGGGTGGATGAATAAGTGGGTTTGTGGTTAGGGTCCTTAGCTAGCTTCTCTTCAATAGGAACTAAGTACATATTGCAATCCGGACATCTTTCACCCTGCTTGAAGTATACTTTGTCTCCCTCGCATTCCATTGGACAATAATATACTGAGGATGGAGAGACACGATCCTGAGGTTTTACAAACGCTTTTTCAGGATTGTTGGGGTCTTCAAGTCTGTATTTTCCTATTTCTGCCAATGCATCGTTTAAAACTGAAAGTCCAACTTGGTGGTCAGAAGTAATTGTTGCGGTATTATTTTCCAGATTTACATCAGCCTTTACTCCGTCTATACCGTTCAGTTGATTAGATATCTTTTTCTGGCAACCGGAACAGGTCATTCCGAGAATTTTATACTGTTGTTCCATGATTCTTAAATTTATATTACAAATTTCCAAAATGGAAAGCTAAGGTTGTTATAAATTTAAGGATAATAGTTATAGAATTTGGCTTGAGGGTGCTAAGGTATTGGAAGTGGTAGGTTATTAGAGTGTTAGAGTGGGAGAGTGTTGTATTTTTTTACAATATTAAAATTCTCCCACGCTCCGACTCTTGCACCTTAAAGATTGTCTAGTGGTTTTCTGTGGTGGTCCTTTAGCTTTTTGAATTCAGTAGGAGTGAAACCTGTAACATTCCGAAATTGAGAAGAAAGATGCTGCACACTCTTGTAACCTAATTTTCCTGCAATTTCAGTGAGGTTAAATTCATTATATAAAAGCAGTTCCTTTACTTTTTCTATTTTTTGAAGGATAAAAAACTGTTCCAGAGTAATATTCTCGTTCTGCGAGAATGTTTTTGAAAGGGAACTATAGTCTTTATGAAGTTTTGAGCTTAAAAATTCGGAAAGCAGAAAATCTTCATCAATATCCAGTTCGCGGACTTTTACAATGATTAAGTTTTTGATCTTTTCAACCAATTGATGTGCAGAATCCATAATTCTCTCAAAACCGGTTTCCAAGAGTTTTTCTTCAATGGATTGCATGGTATTGACAGGAACTTCTGCTTCTGTTTCAACTTCTCCCAGGATAATGGAACTGGTTTTTACATCAGCATTATTGAAGATCGTCTCCACGGCAGCAATACACCTGCTACAGACCATGTTCTTTACGAAAATTTTCATTGGCCGCTATTTAATCTGTCTTTTACAAATTCAATTTGAGTTTTACCATGAGGAGCCGGATTTCCATCGCTGTCCAGATTAACCATTACAATTTTATCAACAGTAATAATAGTTTGATGGGTCATTTTGTTTCGAACATTACATTTTAAAGTAATAGAAGAAGAACCGAAATGAGATGCTTCAATTCCTATTTCTATAATGTCACCCTGTTTTGCTGAGCTTACGAAATTGATCTCCGAAATAAACTTGGTGACAACCTTAGTGTTTTCTAATTGAATAATAGCATATAATGCAGCCTCTTCATCAATCCATTGTAGTAGTCTTCCTCCGAAAAGAGAGTGATTAGGATTTAAATCTTCGGGTTTAACCCATTTTCTAGTATGATAGTTCATATTCTTAAATAATTTGCAGTACAAATTTAGTGTTAAAAGCTGGAGTTTTCAAAAGATAGGTATTCATTGATCTGAAAAGAATTATTCATTTTCTCAATCATTTTCTTTTGGAGCGCATTGCTTTTGTTTTCGCAATAGAGGGGTCATTAAGTAGTTTTTGATATTCTTCACTTTCTATAGGAAAGATGGCTACTTTTCCTTCATGGTTATGATGAATTCCAAATCCATATCTTTTGGCTAGGGGAGAGGATCGTAGGCAGGCCTGGCCTTTAGAAAAGAACTGATCTCTTGCTTCCTGTTTTTCATTCTCTGAAATATCATTTTTAAAAGAATAGCAGTCAAAAATAATATCATCTGACGAATATTGATAAGGATGTTTACTGATTTGTTCATATTGAAGATTAGCCAGTGTTTTTTCTTTCTTTTCCGGCGGTATCAGTGCCTGGAAAGCAGGGCAGTCTTCGGCAACCTCAATGAATGTATTAATATAGTTGGTGGTATGTTGTTTCATGATAGAATTAGATTGGGTTACAACTGGTTTATAAATATAATACTATTCCATGTTTTTGAAATGCCATTTTGATCAGATAATATCAAGATTTATGACGATTGTAATCTGTAAATGAATGATTTTATAGGTTTACATTATTAATAAAGGTAATGGTTGAGAAATTATTCCTTATAATTATCTATTAATTTTATAATATTAACTAACTTTAACTTTTGTAATTTCAACTATTTAATTATTTGATAGTCAACTATTTAAATTTGTTTTTAACTGCTTTTGGTTGCTTGAATTCAAACTAATGTGAGAAACATTAAAAAAAAGCTTTGATTTGACATTTTTAATTGTATCTTGCATACGTTTATATTTGGAATCAATATTTGTTCATTAATTTATGTTGTTTTTCTTTTATATACCAAATTTTTATTAATTTTTTAATTTATTCAAAATGAACATTTTTGTTTCAAACATCAATTACGCAACTAAAGAGTATGAGTTGCACGATCTATTCGCAGAATTTGGGGATGTATCATCAGCTAAAATCGTTACAGACAGAGAGACTGGTCGCTCTAGAGGTTTCGGTTTCGTAGAAATGGGTGATGAAGAAGGAAAGCAAGCTATTGAAGCTCTTAATCAAAAAGAATTCAACGGTAAAACATTAAACGTATCTGAAGCTAAGCCAAGAGAAGAAAAGCCAAGAAGAAGCTTTGACAACAACAGAGGTGGTGGTTACGGAAACAACCGTGGAGGTAACGGTGGTGGATACGGTGGAAATAGCCGTGGAGGTAACGGCGGTGGAAATCGTTGGTAAAAAATATGAAGCGGCTTTTTTAAGCCGCTTTTTTTTATTGTTTCTTTTTCTTCTTCTTTTTATCTTTTTCCTTATCCTTGCTGATCTTACTTTTCTTTTCTTTCTTCGGATTTAATATCTCATCAGCAACCTCAAACTTTGGTTCCTCAATTTTTGCGGGCTTAATTTCAATTTTAAGATCAAAGTAGCCTTTTAAGTCTTCCTGCGATATTAATTTTTCATTGAATAAAAACTCCAGAATTTCCTTTCCTGAATCATTAAAAAAGTTGTGTGAAAGTTCTTTCAATAAGAATTTCTTATATTCTTCAAATGGAACAATTACGGTATACTTAAAGATTCGTCCTTCCTTTACCGTAGATAAATAGCCCTTTTCAACTAATATTTTCAAATATGTGGAAACCGTATTTTGGTGTGGTTTCGGTTCCGGATGCTGCTCCATAACGTCCTTCAGATAGAAAGATTCCATTTTCCAAAACAGCTTCATAAAGTTTTCTTCTGCGGCAGTAAGATGATTGATTTTCATATATTCTTCTAATGTTGAAATTGTATATTGCAATAAAGATAAATAAAAGATACCACAAAAGCTATTCCGGCACCCATAAATACTTCTTTTACGGTGTGTCTTTTTAAAATAACCCTGGTAACCCCTACCAAAATAGCGATTCCGAGCCAAATTAGTCCCATTTTCCAGTCTAAAGTAAAAAATAATGCAGCTACAAATATATTAAATGAGGTATGCATGGAGCTTTTAATGAAAAAGTTGCTGATCTGAAGAGAAAAAAGAAGAATTAAAATAAACAGCATTACCAGATCAATATATCCATTCTTGATGTAATTAAAAACAAGATAAGCAATCACACATGCTGTGATAAATATATATAACGTCTTCCTCTGAACCCTATTCGAGACATCCATATTGGTGTATCTTCCGGTTTTCACATTCCATACCAGCCAAACAACGACAGGTATGATAATCATTAATAATATGGGGAGAAAGTAAAATAAAGATTCCTTAGCAGTATATTCTTTGGTGCTCATGTACACAAAAAAGATGATCAGTGAAACCAAAGGATTGAAGAAATCAGAGATGACCTTTGATGTTTTATGTAGTAATGAAGACTTATTTTCTTCCATATTAAAGTTTAAAAATCAAATATAAGACTATAAGCCCAAAAAACAAATGAGATAAGAAAGATGGAATATAGAAAATGAAAGGTGATTGCCTTCGTGCACAAAATATTATTCTTTTAAAATTAATAGTATGTATTTCTTGAAATTCATAACTTTAATTATTCCCTTTTCAAGAAATTTGGATTTTATTTTTTGTTAGTATTCATTCAATACCTATTTATAATGAAACAAATATTTATTGTATTACTGATTATTTTTGGCAATTCAGTCTTTGGACAGGTACTTTCCCAAAAAGAATCTTCTCCCATTCATCAATTAAGGATTTATGAGATTCCAAAAGAAAATAAACAGGTGTTTTTAGATCGATTTAGAGATCATGCTCTTAGAATAATGAAGAAATACGGGTTTACGATTGTGTCAATATGGGAATCTGAGTATAATGAAAAAACAGAGTTTGTATATCTTCTTGAATGGAAAGATGAAAATACAATGAAAATGGCGTGGGAAAGATTTATGGCAGATGAAGAATGGAAAGAGATTAAAGCAAGAACAGCAAAGCAATATGGCAATTTTGTTAATGAAATTGAAGACAGGACACTGAAACTTACAGATTTTTCTCCGGAAAAGAGGTTGTTAAAATAACCAAAAGACATATTAACAATAATTAAAGATGAAAGAAGTAGAGGGATAAAATGTAATGTATTCCTGATGCTCGTGCCTTATTACTTATTTATGTAAAGGTAGATAGGCAGGCTGATTCCTTATATATAACAGTAAGAAAGTAATAGATAAAATGTTACTTTCTGAGTCTTTCTTGGGGTCGAAAATTAAGAATAATCCATTCGGCCTGCAAATAGATTTTACAGAAAAAGCGAAAAGTTATCTATGTATAGAATAAAAACAAAGTTTTTTTCATAATTTTGCTCAACTATTTCATCATAAAAAAGCAAGAGCTAACACATGAAAGAATTTTCTAAAGAGGTATACCTGAAGTGGTATGAAGATATGACAATGTGGAGAAGGTTTGAAGACAAATGCCGTTCTCTTTACCTAAAACAAAAGATCAGAGGATTTTTACATTTGTATAACGGTCAGGAAGCGATTCCTGCTGGTTTCACACATGCAATGGATCTGACAAAGGATAGCATGATTACTGCTTACAGATGCCACATCCATCCAATGGCGATGGGAGTAGATCCTAAGAGAATCATGGCAGAACTTTGCGGTAAAGCTACCGGAACGTCTGGAGGTATGGGTGGTTCTATGCACATTTTCAGCAAAGAACACCGTTTCTACGGAGGTCATGGTATTGTTGGAGGACAAATTCCTTTAGGAGCAGGTATTGCTTTTGCAGATAAATTTTTTGACAGAAAAGCAGTGAATATCTGTTTCTTCGGAGATGGTGCTGCAAGACAAGGTTCATTACATGAAACATTCAACATGGCAATGAACTGGAAACTTCCTGTAGTATTTGTTGTAGAAAACAACCAATATGCAATGGGAACTTCTGTAAAAAGAACTGCTAACCACGAAGATATCTATAAATTAGGATTAGGATACGAAATGCCTTGTCTTGCTGTAGATGCAATGGATCCTGTAAAAGTAGCTGAAGCTGCTTATGAGGCTATTGAAAGAGCAAGAAGAGGTGACGGACCAACGTTCATTGAAGCAAGAACTTACCGTTACAGAGGACACTCTATGTCTGATGCTGAACCTTACAGATCTAAGGAAGAAGTAGCAATTCACAAAAATGATGACCCAATCGAGTTGGTAAAACACAGAATTTTAGAAAACGGATGGGCTACAGAACAAGAATTGGAAGCTATGGATAACAAGTCTAGAGACTTTGTTGAAGAATGTATCGAATTCATGGAAAACTCTCCGTATCCAGATGCTGAGAAAGTATATGAATATGTGTATGCTCAGGAAAACTATCCATTCTTAGACAAATTAGAAAACTAAAAAGATAATGAGTTAATTTGACAGTTTGAAAACTTGAAAATGAGACTATAACAGTTACTTTTTTAAATTTCAAATTTTCAGATTGCTAAATTTTCAAATTAATAAAAATTATGGCAGAAGTAATTACGATGCCCCGCCTTTCCGACACTATGACGGAAGGTAAAGTGGCGAAATGGCATAAAAAAGTAGGAGATAAAATAAAGGAAGGAGATATTTTAGCTGAAATTGAAACTGACAAAGCTGTTCAGGATTTCGAATCTGAGGTAGAAGGTACTCTTTTATATATTGGTGTAGAAGAAAGCGCTGCTGCTGCTGTTGATTCTATTTTAGCAATCATCGGTAATGAGGGAGAAGATATTTCAGGCTTAATAGGTGGAGCAGCTGCTCCCAATGCTGGCTCTGAAGAAACAAAATCAGAAGAGCAACCTAAGACAGAAGCTGTTGAAACTGCTACAGCTGATGTTCCGGCAGGAGTAGAAGTTATTACGATGCCAAGACTTTCTGATACAATGACAGAAGGTAAAGTAGCTAAATGGCACAAAAATGTTGGAGATACAGTAAAAGAAGGAGATCTTCTTGCTGAAATTGAAACAGATAAAGCAGTACAGGATTTCGAGTCTGAATTCAATGGAGTACTATTGAAGCAAGGTGTAGAAGAAGGAGCTGGTGCTCCGGTTGATTCTGTATTGGCAATTATTGGCCCTGCAGGAACTGATGTTTCCGCTGTAGGAGCTCCAAAAGCTGCTGCTCAATCTTCAGAAAAACCTGCTGAACAAAAGACAGAAGCTAAAACTGAAGAGAAAGCTGCTCCGGCTGTTGATTCTTCATCTTCTGACAGAGTGGCAATTTCTCCATTAGCTAAGAAAATGGCTCAGGATAAAGGAGTTGACATCCACAGTGTTCAAGGTTCAGGAGAAAACGGAAGAATCGTTAAAAAAGATATTGAAAACTACCAGCCATCTCAGGCGAAACCAGCTGCTTCAGCTCCGGCTGCAAGTGCTGCTGCACAGGTTGCAGTAAACTTCGTTCAGGGAGAAGATACAGAGACTCCAAACTCTCAGGTAAGAAATATTATTGCAAAACGTCTTTCTGAAAGTAAATTCTCTGCTCCTCACTACTATCTAATGGTTGAGATCAACATGGATAAAGCAATTGAGGCTAGAAAAGAAATCAATTCTTTACCAGATACAAAGATTTCATTCAATGATATGATCATTAAGGCAACAGCAATTGCTTTAAGAAAACATCCACAGGTGAACTCAAGCTGGGCTGGAGATAAGATCATTCACAGAGGAAATATCAACGTTGGTGTAGCAGTAGCTATTCCTGACGGATTGGTAGTTCCTGTATTGAAGAATACAGATCAAATGTCTTACACTCAGATCTCAGCATCTGTGAAAGATATGGCTTCAAGAGCTAAGAACAAAGGTCTTAAGGCTAATGAAATGGAAGGATCTACATTCTCTATTTCTAACCTTGGAATGTTCGGAATTGAAACGTTTACAAGTATCATCAATCAACCAAACTCTGCAATCCTTTCAGTAGGAGCAATTATCGAGAAGCCAATCGTTAAAGATGGTCAGATCGTAGTTGGAAATACCATGAAGCTTTCATTAGCGTGTGACCACAGAGTAGTAGACGGTGCTACAGGAGCGCAGTTCCTACAAACTTTAAGAACTTATTTAGAAAGCCCATTAACATTGTTACTGTAATTTCTAATGTAGAAATAATAAAAACCTCCCAATCCGGGAGGTTTTTTTATTTTAATACAAATAATGTTAATACAATTTGTTGTAAAATCGACAATATGTTACTATTTTTGAAGCATGATTAAAGCAAGAAATATCCATAAATCTTATGGGAATTTAGAAGTACTGAAAGGAGTTGATATTCATATCAAGGTAGGAGAGGTTGTTTCTATTGTGGGGGAATCAGGAGCAGGTAAATCAACATTGCTGCAGATTTTAGGAACCTTGGATCATCCTACACAATCCGGAAAATATGATACTGAAATTGAAATTGCAGGAGAGTCATTTATTAATATGAATGATAAGCAGTTATCGAAATTCAGAAATCAAAATATTGGTTTTGTATTTCAGTTTCATCAGCTTCTTCCCGAGTTTACCGCTTTGGAAAATGTGCTTCTTCCTACAAGAATTGCAGGTGCAAATGAGAAAGAATCCCTTGAAAAAGCCCATGCTTTATTTGAAGATCTGAAAATTGAACAGAGACTTAATCATAAACCCAACCAGCTTTCAGGTGGAGAAGCACAAAGGGTAGCTGTTGCCAGAGCTTTAATCAATTCACCAAAAATTATCTTTGCTGATGAGCCAACGGGAAACCTGGATTCAAAAAATGCGGATGATCTTCACAGGTTATTTTTTGACCTTAGAGATAAGTATAATCAGACCTTTGTGATTGTTACCCATAATCCCAATCTTGCTGAAATTACAGACCGTAAACTTGTCATGAAAGACGGAATGATTATAGAATAGCAGTATTTACACAGATGATGAAACATTTTATTTTCCTTTTAATATTTTTAATTTCCTGTTCAAAAATTGAATCACAGCAGGCCAATGTTGTCGATGTACCTCAATCCAAAATTTCTGAAATTAAGAACTATATCAAGAATAAAAATTACAACCAGGATCTGGCTGTCTTTATTAATTTTAAAATTTCATCAGGAAAATACCGTTACTTTATCTATGATCTGAAAAATGATAAAATAGTTCAAAAAGCTATTGTTTCTCATGGTTCTGGATCTGTAACTTCTCAATCGGATGCTTTGAAATTCAGCAATGTTGAGGGTTCATATCAATCTTCTTTAGGAAAATATGCAATTGGGGAGAGCTATGTAGGACAATTTGGAAAAGCCTATCGTTTAAAAGGGCTGGACTCAACCAATAGCAATGCAATGAAGAGAGCTATTGTACTTCATTCATTTGGATGTGTTTCTGATGCAGAGTCTCAAAATCCTGCATGTTTAAGCTTAGGATGTCCCATGCTTTCTGTAAATGCTTTTAAAGAAACAGCAAAACATATTGATCAATCAAGGCAGCCAATTATTTTGTATGCTTTTTACTAATTTATAACGTGTAATGTACACTTTGTCTCATGTCTATAAAATTTCTTGCTGAAGACGACAGGCCCCGTGAAAAATTCTTGCAAAAAGGTAAGAGTGCACTTTCTGATTCGGAACTGCTGGCTATCATTATGGGAAGTGGAAGCAGAGAAGAGAGCGTTTTAGAATTATCAAAGAAGATTTTAGCTTCAGTCAATAATAATTGGCACCAACTAAGCCTGCTTTCTGTAAAAGATTTAATGAAATTCAAAGGAGTAGGTGAAGCGAAAGCTATTTCTATCATCACCGCATTGGAAATTGGAAGGAGAAGAGCCGGACAGGAAATTCCGGAGAAGCCCATCATTGGAAACAGTCATGATGCTTATTCAATTCTTAAAAACCAATTATCAGATTTAAGAACAGAGGAGTTTTGGGCCATTTTTATGAATAACAGCAATAAAGTTATTCATATTTCACAGCTAACCCAGGGAGGTATAAGCCAATCCATTGTTGATGTGAGAGTATTGTTTAAAACTGCTTTAGAACATTTTTCAACAGGAATTATTATTGCGCACAACCATCCTTCGGGAAGCTTAAAGCCAAGTAAGGAAGATATTAATATTACACAAAAAATAAAGGAAGCAGGAAAGGTACTAAGCATTCAGCTTTTAGACCATATTATTGTTACACAAGATTCCTATTTTAGCTTTTCGGACGAAGGATTATTATGATTAAGAGATTGAAATACCATGAAATTGATTTTGTAAAATATCAAAAGGCTTTATCTGAAGCATGCCAGCTTTCGGATTTTGCCCGAAAAGATTTTTTAGATATCATTGCAGGTAAAAATTGGGGACTTTTGATTTACAAAGATTATGAAGCTGTAATGCCAATAGCATGGTCTAGCAATTTTGGAATTAAAATTATCCAGATGCCTGCACTTTGTCATCAGCTGGGAGTATTTTCAAAAGTAGATAACCCCGAAGTAAACTTATCTTTTTTTAAATTCTTGAAAGAGAATTTTGCAGTTGCTTTCTACGCATTTAATAAGGACAATGGTTTTCCTGTAGATACGCAAAAGAAAAAATCATATCTACTCCTTAAAAATAACTATGAGGATGTTAAGAAAAAATACCATATCCACAGACGTCGAAATGTAAGGCACACCGAAGATATCCAGACAAATGCTGAATTTAATGATAAGATAGACTTCACTGCCCATGTTGAAGATTTCTTTCTCCAAAATGTAAGGGGAATAGACAAAATGCCTCTTAAAAAAGTGTATTGGAATACCGTGATGAAATTGATGGATGCCGGGCTTATGGATGCATTTACTGTTAAATATAAAGGCAGTATTCAGTCATTTGTAGCAATATATTGTGGGGGACAAACGGATTATCTTAGTATGTTTATCAATTCTTCTCAACTTGAGAATAAAAATCTGCCCTCCATAGCAATAGATTATGAGCTTCAGAAATGCATTGAGGAAAAGAGCTTTGACTTTATGGGAAGTAATGTGCCAAGTGTTGCTTCTTTTAATGAAAGATTTGGAGCTAAGGAATATTTTTTTTCCATCATAAACCATCAGAAACTGAATATTATCAGTAAAATAATTAAGCTTGTCTTTACGAAAAACAGGTAACTTTATAGAAAATAATTAATCATGCTAAAATTTATCAGGAATTATAAGCTTCCCTATATCTTCTACAATTTTTTTCATAAAGATAAGCTGAAGCACAATATTCCACTGTATAAAAAATATGGAGTAAAGAAGAGTTATTTTTCTCCAATTTCCAGTTCAGATTTTGCACATCTTCCGGCCACAGAAAGAGTAATTCTTGAAGATAAACTATCATCTACGGCTTTTTTCAAGAGCTTGTCAGAAGAAAATCAGAAAAGTGCTTCTCAATATGATGATAATGGATATATGATCCTAAGAAATTTTCTAAGCCCTGATACTGCAGAGAAAATTAATACAGAGATTGAAAAATTGATGGAGGATGGTACCTTGAAGTTTCGCTATGGCGGAAAACTGATGTTTGCCATTCATCATTCAGAGATCATTAAAAACATTGGAAGTGATAAAGACTTGTTGGAGTTTCTGTCTGTCTTACTGGATGGTAAAGCTAAATTGTTTCAGAGCATCAATTTCATTAACGGAAGCCAGCAAAAGACCCATTCAGATAGTATTCATATGACAACATATCCATTGGGAGGACTTTTAGGAGTGTGGATCGCCTTGGAAGATGTGGATGAAAATAACGGAGCTCTGCACTACATTCCGGGAAGCCACAAACTTCCTTACTTCTTAAATTCCGACTATGATAATGAAGGAAATGCTTTAAGAATTGGAAAGAAAAGTTATAAGGCTTACGAAGAGTTCCTTGAAAATAAAGTAAAGGAAATGGGATTGAAAAAGGAAATTTTCAAAGCCAAAAAAGGAGACTTATTGATATGGCATGCCAATATTCTTCATGGTGGTGAGCCTCATACGGATAAAAACAGAACCAGAAAAAGCCTTGTATATCACTTTTTTGATGAAAACAGTGTTTGCTATCATGAAGTTACACAAAGACCTGCGCTATTTGAACTGTAATATCAGAAAATATTAGTAATTTTGCATCCTAAAATTATGGCGAGTTTTTCAGGATATCTACCGTATGCATTTGCATTAATCATTGCAATTCCTTTTCTGGTTTTGCTTAGACAATTTGTACACTCGTACATTACCCTTAAAAATCAGGAAATTAAACTGCTTACCGTGAAGTCAAATTCCGAGAACAAAGCGCACTCTTATGAGAGAATGACGTTGTTTCTGGACAGGATAAAGCCATCCAATCTTATTCAGAGATTTGATAGAGGATTGGCTGTTCATGAGTTTATTTTCCTTACAGAAAAGTCAATTAATGAAGAATTTGAGTATAATTCCTCACAACAGTTGTACCTTACAAAGCATTCATGGAAGAATATTGTAGATTCCAAAAATGCAATTATCGATTTACTTCATACCACCTATAACGGATTGAAAGGAGACGTTGAACTGGACGAGTTCAAAACTATTTTTATCATGAACTATATGGAAAGTGACGATTATATTACAATCACGATAGAGGATTTAAGAAAAGAAATTTTAATAATAACTTAAAAAATAACAGATAAATAATGATTCCAAATTTTAAAGCACATCCATGGCACGGAATTTCTGCAGGAGAAGATGCGCCAAATGTTGTAAATGTATTTGTGGAAATTGTTCCTTCAGATACTATTAAATATGAAGTAGATAAAGAAACAGGATATTTAAAAGTAGACAGACCTCAGAAGTTCTCTAACATCATCCCGGCTTTATATGGTTTTGTTCCAAGAACATATTGTGATAAAGAAGTGATGAGACTTGCTGTAGAAGCAGGAGCTACTGATGTGACAATGGGAGATCATGATCCTCTTGATATTTGTGTTTTAAGTTCTCACAATATCCATGCAGGAGGTCTATTGATGGAAGCTATTCCAATCGGTGGTTTCAAAATGATCGACGGCGGAGAAGCTGACGATAAAATTGTTGCTGTAATGATCAATGACCATGCTTTCGGACACTTCAGAGATATTACTGAGCTACCAGAAGCGGAGGTTAAGAGATTAATGCATTACTTCCTAACATATAAAAACCTACCGGATGAGCCTGCAAAATGCAGAATTCAAGAGGTTTACGGTGCAGAACATGCAAGAAAAGTTATCAAAGCTTCTCAAACAGACTACGCAGATAAATTCGGAGGATAATAGTTCTTCGATACAGTATAATGATAATAAAATGCAGACGAATTTTCGTCTGCATTTTTATTTTATGGCGTTGATAGGAATATTTAATTTCTTTTATATACGGACTTCCCTTCTTTTATTGTTTCGAGAACAGTGATATCTCGGATTTTTTCAGGATCTATTGTCAAAGGATTTTGATCAAGTATCACAAAATCAGCTAATTTTCCGGTTTTAATAGAACCCTTTCTATTCTCTTCTTGCAATTGATAGGCTCCATTAATAGTAATTGCCTTTAACGCTTGCAGAGGAGTAATTCTTTCATCAGGCCCGAGAATTCTTCCTGAGTGTGTCTTTCTATTCACAGCTGCATATACTGCCGTAATCAGATCGGGTGGAGTAACCGGAGAATCATGATGAATTGTAAAAGTAATCCCTGCTTTCAATGCTGAATTTGCCGGACTTATAAAAGAGGCTCGCTCAGGACCAAAAACACTAGAATAATGCCAGTCACCCCACAAGTAAGTATGAGTAGAAAAATAAGATGGAATGACTCCCAAATCCTTTATTTTTTGAATATGATCTGGACGGCTGTTTTGTACATGTATCAGCGTGGCCCGCAATTCCGGTTTGTAAATATTTTCGTCTTTTAATCGTTGAATAACCCGTATTGCCTGATCTATAGCAGCATCACCGTTCACATGAAGCTGTGCTGTGATATGATTTTGGAACAGCGTTTTGAGGTCTGTGTATAATGTATCATCGGTAAAGATCGGAAAACCTTTATAGTCTTTGGACTGACCTGCAGGTGGTACCAAATAAGGCTGGGTGAGCCATGCTGTTTTACCTTGTGGAGACCCATCATCTGAAAACTTGAACCCTGCTAATTTCAAATGATTTTCATAATGCATATACTTTGGTTTGAAAGTATTAAAATTATTTTTGAAATACTCATAATCTGGAAAATACACTACGTCTGCTTTAAAAAGTTTTTGAGAGGCCGCATTTTGTAAAAGCGCTACACTTTCTCCCATCGTTCTTCCGTCACAAATAGTAGTTTGCCCATAGCTCAGCCATTCTTCCTGAGCTTTTATCAGATTCTGTAGGGCTTGTGCTTGGGTATCTTTCCCTTTATTCATTTTTTCAGTTAAAGTCAGTAATGCTTTGAAGCTCGCATTCTCTTCCAGCTTTCCATTTAATTTTCCGGTTTTTTTGTCTCTTCCAAAATGTCCTCCTTCAGGATCTTTTACTGATTCAGGTATTTCCAGATATTTCAGCATGGCACTGTTAGCAACACTAGCATGGCCTGAAGCATGAATAACAATGATCGGATTGGTCTTACTGACAGCATCCAATTCTTCTCTTGTTGGATGGCGGTGTTCTGTCATAATAGCATCATCATAACCATTTCCGATAATAGGCTGTTGATCTGCTATTTTCTTTTCTTTAAGGTAATTTTTAATCGTGCTCTGTAGATCCTTAATAGAATTTACGGTGCCATATGGGTCTGGAGAAAGGTCTACGGCATCCATAATTCCTGCTCTTGAAGTCAGATGCCCATGAACATCTATAAAACCTGGAAGGAGGGTCTTACCATTAAGATCAATCATTTTTGTTGCTGCTTCCGAATAACGATCTAACTCTGATTTTGTTCCTGTGAAAAGTATTTTTCCATTTTTTATGGCTACAGCTTCAACGTTGGGAGAAAGATCTTCCATCGTTACAATAGAGCCTCCAAAATAAATAATATCAGCTTTCTCTTGTGGAACCCTGTTCTGACAACTACTCATATTGATTGCCAATAAAAGAATGTAAATGTAGTTTCTCATAGTTGTTTAATTCATTTTATGGTGATAAACAAATCTACGAAATAATGTATTATTACGGTTTGATCTTATACTGTATTTATAATTTTATTATATTTATAAAACTAATTACAATTTTTTAATATAAAAATAATAAACTATGGATTTGTTCTATTTAATTCCGGTTTTTGGTGTGATAGCTTTGCTTTATACATTTTTTCAAAGCAACTGGGTCAATAAACAGAATGCCGGAAATGAAAAAATGAAAATTATCAGTGGTCATATCGCTGATGGTGCAATGGCTTTTTTAAAGGCTGAATATAAGATTTTAACCTACTTTGTGGTGGTAGTAGCCATTCTTTTGGCTGTGATGGGTTCCAGTAATGCGAACTCCCACTGGAGTATAGGACTTGCCTTTGTGGTGGGTGCTATATTTTCTGCATTGGCAGGCTTTATTGGGATGAAGATTGCTACAAAAGCCAATGTAAGAACTGCAGAAGCTGCAAAAACTTCACTCGCAAAGGCCCTTAAAGTATCTTTTACAGGAGGTTCCGTAATGGGGATGGGAGTTGCCGGACTGGCTGTGTTGGGATTAGGAGCTTTATTCTTAATCATTAAGCAGATTTTTGCGCCGGGTGCTACAGTAGATTCTCATGAAATGGAAACCACAATTGAAATTCTTACTGGATTTTCTTTGGGGGCAGAATCTATTGCTCTTTTTGCCAGAGTAGGCGGAGGTATTTATACAAAGGCGGCAGACGTAGGTGCAGACCTGGTAGGAAAGGTAGAGGCAGGAATTCCTGAGGATGATCCTAGAAATCCGGCTACAATTGCAGATAATGTAGGAGATAATGTAGGCGATGTTGCAGGGATGGGCGCTGACCTTTTTGGGTCCTATGTAGCAACAGTTCTGGCAACAATGGTTTTAGGAAGAGAAACTATTTCAGTTGATTCATTTGGTGGTTTTGCACCAATCCTATTGCCAATGTTAATTGCAGGTACAGGGATTATTTTCTCAATGATAGGGACTTTATTTGTGAAAATAAATGATAATGAGGGCTTATCCACGTCCAGCGTCCAGAATGCATTAAATCTTGGAAACTGGGGAAGTATTGTTATTACCGCTATATCGTCTTATTTTCTGGTAACGTATCTTCTTCCGGAAAAAATGGTTCTTAGAGGACATGAATTTACCAAAATGGGCGTTTTTGGAGCAATAATGGTAGGTTTAGTGGTAGGAACACTTATGAGTATCATTACAGAATATTATACAGCCATGGGAAAAAGACCAGTTTCGAGCATTGTGAGACAGTCTTCAACAGGGCATGCAACCAATATTATCGGTGGACTTTCTGTTGGAATGGAATCCACATTCCTTCCGATTATTGTACTAGCAGGGGGAATTTATGGTTCCTATTTATGTGCCGGATTGTATGGGGTAGCTATTGCAGCAGCCGGAATGATGGCTACTACAGCCATGCAGTTGGCTATTGATGCTTTTGGCCCCATTGCAGATAATGCCGGAGGAATAGCTGAAATGAGTGAGCTTCCAAAGGAGGTTCGTGAAAGAACAGATATTCTGGATGCAGTAGGAAATACAACAGCAGCTACGGGAAAAGGATTTGCTATTGCTTCAGCTGCATTAACGGCCTTGGCTTTGTTTGCAGCATTCGTTGGGATTGCAGGGATCGATGGGATTGATATTTACAGAGCAGATGTTTTGGCAGGATTATTTGTAGGAGGAATGATTCCTTTCATCTTCTCATCCTTAGCGATTACAGCAGTTGGACAAGCCGCTATGGCAATGGTAGAGGAAGTAAGACGACAGTTCCGTGAAATTCCGGGGATTTTAGAAGGTAAGGCACAACCTGAATATGAAAAATGTGTGGCCATTTCTACAGATGCATCCATCAGAAAAATGATGTTGCCCGGAGCTATTGCAATCATTTCACCTTTATTAATCGGGTTTATCTTTGGACCTGAAGTATTGGGAGGTTTTTTGGCAGGAGCTACCGTGTGTGGTGTTCTAATGGGAATGTTTCAGAATAATGCCGGTGGAGCCTGGGATAACGCTAAAAAATCATTTGAAAAAGGGGTAGACATTAATGGACAAACCTATTATAAAGGTTCAGAGCCTCATAAAGCATCAGTAACAGGAGATACAGTTGGAGATCCATTTAAAGATACTTCAGGACCATCAATGAATATTCTGATTAAGCTAATGTCAATTGTTTCATTGGTTATTGCACCTACGTTGGCTGTTGTACATAAAGATAAAATTGAAGCTAACAGAAAAGCTAAAATTGAAAGTTTAACCGGAATTTCAAGCAATTCAGGTATCCATACAGGTATTACAACAAGTCCTGCTATTTCTAGTGAAGTGAAAGGAAGTCTTAATGAAAATGGAGACTTTGTATATGAAACCGGAAATATTCAAAAGGTAAAACTAAAAGGAGGAAAAACAATTGCAATAGGAGAAGCAAGCCAACTTTATCAATTGTATAATGTTGTTAACCAGAAAGATAAAACAGCTTTGGATCCTAATAAATGGTATACCATTGAAAATCTTTATTTTGAAACAGGATCCAGTGATCTGAAAGCAGGTTATGAATTACAATTGAATAACCTTGCTGAGCTTCTGAATGCCTATCCTGATCTGAAAATAAAACTGGGTGGATATACCGATAACAGTGGTAATGAGGAAAGCAATCTGCAGCTTTCAAACCTAAGAGCGCAGACTGCAAAACTTAAGCTCTTGGAACTGGGAGTGTCTGCAGATAGAGTAGAAGCAGAGGGATATGGCTCACAGCATCCGATTTGTGAAGCCAATGACACAGACGAGTGTAAAGCAAAAAACAGGAGAATTGATGTAAGAGTTCTTGCTCTTTAAAATCAATAGAAATATAAAAAAGCACCGCATTTGCGGTGCTTTTTTTATCTGTGGAAATTGTTTCATACATTTCTTTTGTTCCTCTTGGTACTAAAGATTTTTTCTGAGATGCTCCAATGCCTGTATAATTACTTCATCTTTTTTTGCAAAGCTAAATCGGATATAATCTGAATTTTGCCTTGAATTATAAAAGGCAGAAAGAGGGAGGCAGGCTACCTTTTTATCAATGGTCAGCCATTTTGAAAACTCTACATCAGTCATTGTTTTGGAGATATTCCTAAAATTGACCACCTGAAAAACACTTCCCTCGGCTTTTTGCTCAATTTCTAAAGGGGTTTCTTTGAGCAGTTCATAAAAAATATCTCTTTTTTTCTGCATTATTCTTTTATTTATGGCAGGATCAAATACTTCCAGATACTTTGCCAAAGCATATTGCGCAGGAGCATTTGCACTGTATGAAATATATTGTTGGTGACTTCTGAACAAAGCGGTCAATTCTTCAGAAGCAAGCATATAACTGACTTTCCATCCTGATGTATGGAACATTTTGCCAAAGGAAAAAACACAAAAAGTCCTTTTTCTCAGTTCAGGATGAATAAATGAACTATAATGTTCAGCTTCATCATAGCAATAAGTATCATAAATTTCTTCTGAAATTAAATAGATCTCCTGATCCTTGATTAGCTCATACAGTTGATTCCAGTCCTCCTGCTTCCATATTTTTCCCGTTGGATTTTGTGGAGAATTGACGATGATGGCCTTGGTTTTTCCCGAAATACAGTTTTTAAAAAGTTCCCAGTTTATCGTAAAATCTTCTTCAAGATCATAATAGACAGGGATGCCCTCATTCATTACTACTGAAGGTCCATAGGTATAGTAAGACGGTTGAATAATAATAACTTCATCATTCTGATTTAAAATAGATTGAAGTGCAGTATATAAAGCAAAGGTTGCACATGGGACAATCGTGATCTCATGGGTTGTAAGTTGGATTTTATTTTCCCGTTTTGCATTAAATGAGACAATATTTTTGATCAATAAAGGGCTTCCGGCAAGCGGTTCATAGTTGTGAGTATCGAGGTCTGCGGATTCTTTTAAAAATGATTTCAATCGTTCATCAATATCAAAATCCGGAAGGCCCAAAGAAAGATCAAAGCTCCCATGTTTTGAAGCCAGCTCAGACATTTCCGTGAAAAAGGAATAATGAGTAAATCCATTAATTTTTTTCATTCATATTGTATTTTGTCAAATATAATGAAAAATAGATATTGTTTTGTGTTAATTATTAAACACATGTGTGTTTATTGCTTAGTTTTGTTTCGATATGTTTAAAAATAAAATTTAGTGAGTAGCAATGTGTAACTTTTCCTTTGGATTCAATAAAAATTGTTATTTTTAAGAAATTTATTCTTTATGAAAAAAATACTTATTCCGCTATTTTCCATAGCTGTATTAACGAGTTGTGGAACGGCACAGGTTTCTGATGGAGCATCATCACACCCTGTTTCTACAAAACATAACAAGGCATTTACAGATGCTTATAATATGATTAAGGCCGATGATCTGAAGAAAAACCTATACGTTATTGCCTCTGATGAAATGGAGGGCAGAGATACGGGAAGTAAAGGACAAAAAAAGGCGGGAGAGTATATTGTTAACTATTATAAAAGTTTAGGAGTTTCTCATCCTAAGGCATTAGGATCTTATTATCAGAAAGTTCCGTCAGACTTTATGAAGAAAAGAGGCGGTGGGAATCTTCCGGATTCTGAAAATATTCTGGCTTTCATAGAGGGTAGCGAAAAACCGGAGGAAATTGTTGTGGTTTCCGCACATTATGACCATGTTGGAACAAAAAACGGAATAGTATATAATGGAGCTGATGATGATGGAAGTGGAACTGTTGCCGTAATGGAGATGGCAAAGGCTTTTCAGCAAGCTAAAAAAGCAGGTAAGGGCCCTAAAAGATCAGTTCTATTCCTGCATGTTACAGGAGAAGAGCATGGCTTATTTGGTTCAGAATATTATACAGATAATCCTGTTTTCCCTTTAGCAAACACTGTTGTAGATCTTAATATTGATATGATCGGACGTGATGATCCTGCCAACAGAGGGAAGCAATATGTCTATGTAATTGGTTCCGACATGCTAAGTTCTCAGCTTAAAGTCATTAATGAGGCAGCCAACAAGAGAACCAATAACCTGGAATTAAACTACAAATACGATGATCTTAATGATCCGGAACAATTATACTATCGTTCAGATCATTATAATTTTGCAAAAAACAATGTTCCAGTAGCATTTTTCTTTGACGGAATTCATGAAGATTATCACAAGCCAACGGATGATCCTGAAAAGATTGATTATAAACTGTTAGAAAAAAGAACCCAGCTTATTTTTACCACAGCCTGGGATATTGCTAACAGAACAGATAGAATTGTGGTAGACAGAAAACAATAAGAACTTTAAAATAAGTTGGGAGAACAAAGACATAAAGTTTGCAAGAAGAACTTTTTGTCTTTGTATGTCCCAGCAAAAAAATAATGAATATAACCATTCGCGAAGCCAAATTAGAAGATATTCCTCAGATTCAGGTGGTAAGAAACTCAGTAAAAGAAAATACATTATCCGATCCTGGTTTGGTTACAGATAGGGACTGTGAAGAGTTTCTGTTTGAAAGGGGAAAAGGCTGGGTGTGTGAAGCAGATCAGCGGATTGTAGGCTTTTCGATAGTAGATCTGAAAGAAAATAACGTCTGGGCATTATTCCTGCACCCTGATTTTGAAAACAAAGGAATAGGAAGAAAGCTTCATAATATTATGATTGATTGGTATTTTGAGCAGAAAAAAGACACTATATGGCTTGGCACTTCACCCGGAACAAAAGCTGAAACTTTCTACAGAAAATCTGGATGGACAGAGATCGGAAGCCACGGAAAAGGAGAGGTTAAATTTGAAATGACCTTTAAAGATTGGGGGGAACACAAGTCAGTAAGCCCAATTAACAAGCTTTTTAAGCATTAATAAACAATTTTGAATTCCCTGTGCTTGGGAAACTGATAAAATGATTTACGCATTTGACACCTACTATTACGAGGACTATGCAAATACTGTGTGTATTGCATTTGATAACTGGACCTCTGAAAGAGAAATAGAAACCTTTACTGAACAAACAGACATCAATTCCGGATATGAAAGCGGTGCTTTTTATAAAAGAGAATTGCCATGCATCCTAAGTTTGTTAGATAAGATCGTATTACAAGATGATGACATTATCATTGTTGATGGCTATGTTACTCTTGATAATGATGGTAAAATTGGTCTCGGAGGACATCTCTATGAGGCACTAAAGGAAAAATTTGCAGTTGTAGGAATAGCTAAAAATGAATTTACCACTCCGGATTTCCAAAGGAGAAATGTTTTTCGGGGAGAAAGTAAAACTCCATTATTTATTACAGCCAAAGGCATTGATGTAGATGAAGTTAAGCATAGCGTGGAACAAATGCATGGCCCTTATAGAATCCCAACCTTATTGAAAAAATTAGATCAATTAAGCAGAGACTAAAAATCGCATATCTTACCATAAAGAGGTAGGATATTTTTCAATCAGCAATATACCGATTGGTATATTTTAGCTATATTTGTACTATACTCCAATCAAGGAGATTTTTTTTAATCCAAATAATACCGATTGGTATATTTAAATCAGTAAAAATATGAAAGAAGCATTTATCATTGCAGCAAAGCGAACTCCTATCGGGGGTTTTATGGGAAGTTTGTCAGGGTTTACAGCTCCTCAATTAGGGGCTATAGCAATACAGAATACTTACGAGGGTACATTAGATTCTCCCGAATATATAGATAGCGTGTATATGGGGAACGTTTTGGGAGCAGGTGTGGGGCAGTCACCCGCGAGACAGGCGGCTATTTTTTCTAAAATTCCGGTAGATAAGGATGCTACCACAATCAATAAGGTTTGTGCTTCAGGAATGAAGGCTGCGATGATAGGGTCTCAACAAATTCAGCTTGGCTTGGAGAATATTGTGATGACAGGTGGGATGGAAAGCATGAGCAATGTTCCTCATTACAATTACCTGCGCAAAGGTCTGAAATTAGGGAACGGAATCCTTGTAGACGGGCTTATCAAAGATGGTTTGTGGGATGTATACAATGATTTTCATATGGGAAGTGCAGCAGAACTTGGTGTAAAAAAATATGGACTGACAAGGCAGCAATTGGATGATTATGCCTTGCTTTCCTATAAAAAAGCACAAGAGGCTGCATCCGGTAATAAATTCAATAATGAGTTGATTAATATATCGATTGAAGGGAAAAAAGGGACAACACTTATAGATAGAGATGAAGACATTGATAAACTCATTCCTGAAAAAATATCACTCTTAAAGCCCGCCTTTGAAAATGACGGTACACTAACAGCGGCTAATTCAAGTAATCTGAATGATGGAGCGGCTGCAATATTGCTGGCATCCTCAGAAGCGATAAAGGAGCATGATTTTAAGCCGTTAGCGAGAATTGTTGCCTATGCTGACGCTGCCCAATCTCCGGAATGGTTTACGACTACTCCGTCCATAGCCATTCAAAAAGTATTGAAACAGTCAGGGCTCAGTTTGTCGAATATCGACTATTTTGAGATTAATGAAGCATATTCTTCTGTAATTTTATCCAATCAGCAAATTCTGGGATATGATTTGGATCGGGTAAATGTCTATGGGGGAGCAGTGGCACTTGGACATCCAATCGGGGCTTCAGGAGCAAGGATTATAGTGACTTTAGTAAACGTTTTGCGTCAGGAAAAAGGACGATATGGTATTGCGGCCATCTGTAATGGAGGTGGTGGCGCTTCAGCCATTCTTATTGAAAATATGAATTAAAAAGCATAATTTTAGTACGGTAAAAAAATTAAAGATTGTTATTGATATGGAACAGGATGTTGTAGGATTACTTGGGAAAATGGATGATTATTGGGAAATGATTTCAACCCATCATACACCATCTTATTCTGTAAATAAAGAGACTTTTGATAACAAAACGGTTAAGGTTTTAACACTCAGTAAACATCATCAAAACTGGAAATTGATTTTTGAATGTCCAAATCTTGAAGAAATAAATCTGGATCAACCCAGCAAAGAACAAGTTCAAGCAATGGATGAATTAACGAGTCTTAAAAGATTAATAATTAAAAATTTCCGTACTAATAATATTGAGTTTGTGAATACTCTTGTCAATGTAGAAGAAGTTGCCCTTGAGTATGTATCCGGGTTTTCAGATCTCTCTCCATTGCAGAATCTTCTTAAACTGAAATCGCTTCATCTGGAAAATCTTAGGAAAGTTTGCAGCTTTGATGGACTTCGTAGAATCAAGACGCTGAAATATCTTCATATTGATGGTACTCTGGACTGGAAGCAGCCTGTAGAAAATTTCTCTTTTTTGGAGGAACTTCCTGAACTTGAAATTCTCAGCCTTATGAATATTGTTAATAAAACTCCCTTTCCGGCTTTTCTTTCTGTTTTAAAGCTGAAAAATATGTTAGGAATAAGAATACCTATGCAGATGTTGGATACAGCAGAATATGCATTTTTAGATAGTGCTAAGCCTCATGTTAAAAAGGGATTTGAAGATAGAACTTCGTGGCCTTTATATATCAATAAAGATTATGTGGATCAGGGATACGTAAGTTTACTAGGGAAAGGAGAGGGAAGAATAAAGCTCAACCATCCTGAAGCATCCGAAAAATTGAAAGCGTATACTGAAAAATATGAAAAGTATAAGCAAAAATATCTGGAAATTATTCTATCTCAATAATTCCGCTGGATATTGTTTTAAAAGAAATCTAAAAACTGATGACCCAAACTGATTGATAATTATATAATTAGTTTGGGTTTTATTGATTATTTGAAAATCAATATACGCTAAATATTAATAAACTGATAAATGTCATTACGTTCTTATTTTTATTGATTCTAAATAAATATAAATTTGCCTCAATCAAATTAAGAACTTCATGAGAAAATTAACTACTCTTTCTGCTGTCATTTTATGCGGACTAATGGATGCTCAATATTGTGCTCCTGCATTTCAATATGGTGCCAGCAGCAACATGATAAGTAATGTAACCTTTGGAAGCATTAACAATGCATCTACAACAAGCTCGACAACAGCTCCGGAATATGAGGATTTTACTTCAATTTCAACGGATCTGGTAGCAGGAAATTCATATCCTATATCTGTAAAAGGGCCATCAAGCACGTTTCCAAGTGATGTAGTGGTATATATTGATTTTAATCAGAACGGCAACTTCGATGATGCAGGGGAGAGCTTTTTTATAGGCAGGCTGGCTGCTGCCAATCCGGCAAATGCTTTTACGATCGATAGCTCGATCACAATTCCATCTAATGTGTCCGGCGGTAGCAAGAGAATGAGGATTCTTAAGAATACAAATATATCGGCTTATTCAGATCCTAATGCACAGAATTCAATCAATTCTGCTTGTGATCAGGGATTAAGAGCAGGGCAGACTGAAGATTACACCGTGAATATTTCAGGAGGCAGCCCGGGCTTCCCGGCGCCATACTGTGGTTCTGAAAATATAACAACTCTTACGGTAAGCGAAATAAGCAAGGTGGAGTTTGTTGGGCTAACTAATGAAAGTCCTATTGATGGAAATTCATCAGTAATGGAAGACTTTACAGGAACTGTTTTCAATGTTAATCGCGGAAGTGGTTACCCCATAACAGTAACTGGAGGAACTCATGGTCAGGCAACAGTTTCTGCTTACGCCTATATCGATTTTAATCATAATAATCAGTTTGATGCTGATGAGAAGTTTAATTTGGGGTTCTTGGATAATTCAAACCCTGTTTCAGGTCATGAATCTGGGGTAACTTCTGAAACGATTACCATCCCTGCCAATGCATTATTGGGAGCAACTCGTTTCAGAATTGTAAAAGCTTATGAGTCCAGCTCATGGATGGGAACGTTGGAGAATTTACCATGTCCGTCAGGTTGGTTTATTGGTCAGGCAGAGGATTATACCATTAATGTACAGCCAGAAAACCTTTCAACTACAGAGGTTTCTAAGGATGCATCAAAGAGTATACAAGTATATCCAAACCCTACTACAGGGTCTGTAACGATCAAAATGAAAGAGGGACTGGAAAAGTATGAAGTCTATAATATTTCAGGACAAAAACTTTCGGAAGGGAACTCTGAAGTTGTCAATATGAGCAATTTCGTTCCGGGAACTTATCTTATCAAAATCCTTACAAAGAGTAAAAATATAATCACTGAAAAGGTGATCAAAAAATAAACACACATATCATATCTAATCATATCCATATCAATTTTTGTTTTTTAACCGGCAGATTCTATCTGTCGGTTTTTGTTTGAATAATGGAATCAGATTATTTAGATTCTAGAATCTCGAGAAGATCCTGTTTTGATAGGCCCTGAAGTTTTTTTCCATCTGTTTTGAGTAGATTCTGAGCTAGTATTGTTTTCTTTTTCTGTAACGTAAGAATCTTTTCTTCCACCGTATTTGAGCATATCATTCGAACGGCGATTACATTCTTGGTCTGGCCTATACGGTAACTACGGTCAATCGCCTGATTTTCTGTAGCAGGATTCCACCAAGGGTCAATTAGGTAGATATAATCAGCTTGGGTAAGATTAAGTCCAACACCACCGGCTTTTAGACTTATTAAAAACACACGGATATCTTCATTTTCCTGAAAATTAGATACTTTTTTACCTCTGTCCTTGGTTTGACCGGTGAGATATTCAAAAGGAATTCCATGGCGTTCCAATTCGGGTTTCAGCAGGTCTAGCATCCCTACAAATTGAGAGAATACAAGAATTTTGTGATCTTTTGACTTTCCAAGGATCTGTTCCATCAGAATCTCAATTTTAACGGCATGCTCGCCAGAATACCCCTCTTTAATCAGGATAGGAGAATTGCAGATCTGCCTAAGCCTTGTAAGACCTGTAAGCACGTGCATACTGTTTTTATTAAGATCATCGTCGTCATTGGCAGCTATGAATTCACGAAGTTCCTTTTCGTAGGCATCATAAATCCTACGTTGTTCAGTATTCATTTCACAGTAGATAACTGTTTCTGTTTTTTCCGGAAGTTCTTTGGCAACTTGTTTTTTTGTTCTTCGGAGAATAAATGGTTTAATTTTCTGCTGAAGCTCTATCGCACGCTTACTGTATTCAAACTTATCAATGGGGATTGCATAAATATCCTTAAAGTATTGTTTGCTTCCCAATAATCCAGGGCAGGCAAATGAAAGCTGGCTATAGAGGTCAAAAGTACTGTTTTCAACAGGTGTTCCCGTTAGTACAATTCTATTTCTGGATTGGAGTAAACGTGCAGCTTTGTACCTTTCTGAATTAGGGTTTTTAATCGTTTGAGATTCATCAAGGAAAGTATAGTTAAAGGTAAAAGTCTTCAAGAAACGAATATCTGAAAGCAACATTCCGTAACTCGTGAGAATGACTTCATAATCAGAAAAATGCACTGTGGATTTCTGTCTGTCGGCACCATAATGTACCAAAAATTTAATAGAGGGAGCAAACTTGATGATCTCATCCTGCCAGTTGAAAAGCAGTGAAGTAGGGACAACAACAAGATTGGTTGTGTGACCTCGTTTTTCTCTTTGAGATAAGATGAATGCAATGATCTGAAGAGTTTTTCCCAGTCCCATATCATCGGCAAGGCATCCTCCGAAATTAAATCCATCAAGGAAATTAAGCCAATTTAAACCATCATGCTGATAATCTCTTAATTCTGCATTTAATCCTTCAGGAATATCAATTCTTGGAATGTCTTTAAGCGCTGAAAATTGGGACGAATAGGATGTAATCTCATCCCTTGTCTCTGCACTTAGTATCTCTTTTTCAAAAAGCGAAGATATCTCTGTAAAGTTGATCTTTGGAATTTTTAATAACTCTTCATCAATTTCTCCTGCCTGAAAATAAGCCGCTATTTTGTCTATCCATTCCTCAGGAAGAATGCCCAAAGTTCCATCATCCAGCTGAACAAATTTACTTTTATTACGAATGGTCCTGTGAAGTTGTTTTAAGGTAGCTTCTTTTGGCCCAAATCCAACCTTTAGCTTAGCATTGAACCAGTCTAATCCGCTGGTAATCTGTATGTTTATTTTTGCGCGATGTGAACTTAACTTATTGTTTTTTAATTCGTTGAAGCCAAGTATAATAATTCCCTCATTGCGTAATGTTTCAAAAGCTTCGAGAAACCAATTGTCATCCAGGAACTTATCTCTGTGAAGATAGAAATAATCATACCCATCCATCTGTTCTTCAAAATCAGGATGCTGCTGCATGATTAAAGAAGTAAAGCGTGCTTCTGCAGCATCATTTCTTTCTATTTTAAATACGTTTCCGTTTTGGTCAGTATCAAAAATTTGCTTTCTGGAATATACAGGAACTTCAACCTCACCATACTTCATTACTGGCGTTATTCCAATATAATTTTCCTGTTGACGAAGATAAACGACCCTTTCAATCTGATAATTTTTATCTTTAAGTTGTACTTTCGTTGCGGGTTGTATATAGCTGTAATTAATATGGATACGTTCTTCTATGTTAGATAAAATGTTCTGCATGAAAGCTTCATATTTGGAAGAATGTACCAGTAAAATTTCATTATTTGCCTTGAAGAATTTAATGATTCTAAGGATGTCCGGATGGTCTACAAGGCTGAATGTGTTATTGTTATAAACAAAATACTCATTTCTAAGTATAACATTTTTAAAAGGTACAGAAATATCATTAAATTGCAATTCTCCTATAATTTCATAAAATGGATCTTTCTTAAATACAGATAGTTGTGCCTCTGCATCTAAAGTATTAAGTTTAATGGAAACAAGAGACTTTGAGGAAACTGTTTCTGTAATATCTCGATCATGATAATAGGCTTCTAATGCCAAAGGGTTTTGTACAATCAGCTTTAAAGCTTCCAATTCTGCAGGATTATATTCCTCGTTGTAATTGTTATGGAAAGACGCAATGGCTGTATAAAATTTTATTTCTAAAGGCTTTTCTGCTTTCCATATCAGCTGCATAGCATCCACTGAGGTTACCGGATTTTTAATTTTTCCTGTCTGGGTCATTTCAGCTTCCATTAATGAAAAGACCAGATGATTATAGTAACGGTGTTTTCCTATCACTAATATCTGTTTTTTACCGGTTTCAAAATGTGCCAGTTCATCTAATTTGGATGATTGCTGAGGAAGAAGCTCTTTTTTTAAAAGGATCTCATCTATGGGAAGCATCTCCTTAATTTTAGGCTGTATTTCAAGCTTCCCATCAATATATTCCGGTTGAAAATAGAGGTCAAGATCCGGTTCATTTTCCAAGCCATATCCTTTTGCTTTGGGAATCAGTATTTTTCTTCGAAGAGTGTCATCAAAGAAGATTCGATAGTTTTTTTCCTCCAGAATACAATGGATAATTTCTGCCTGATGAGAACAAAGCTGATCTTTGAGATTGTCACAGGTACAGGAGCAGAGTAGAGAGTTACCTATCCTGCTTATAGTGACTACAGGAAAGTCCTGAAGAGAGGTGTTTTTTGTAAATGTTCCGATGTTGTTTTCTATGGTAACAGGATAGATCTCACGAAAATCCCTGATGCCAACAAATGCGCTTTCTGTGGTATGTTTCAAAAGATCATATACGGAAAGTGTAGTGAGATTGGTGTTTTCAAGGATATATTCTGCCATAAAAATTGATAGAGGCAAACTTACAAAAAACAAATGAATGAAAAGACTTCTGATGCCTGCGACTATTTTCGAGAAGATATTGCATTAATCAATTTTTGGACTGCTTTTTTTTGTATAAACTGGATGATTCTGCCATCGTATTAATCCAATAATTTTGAATAATAAATTATACAATATGAACGAAAATAAATTAACGAACCGAACTGGAGCACCTGTATCGGACAATCAGAATATCCAAACTGCGGGCCGCCGTGGTCCGGCTTTATTACAAGACATCTGGTTTTTAGAAAAAATGGCTCATTTTGACCGCGAAGTAATTCCTGAACGGAGAATGCATGCTAAAGGATCAGGTGCTTATGGGGTTTTTAGGGTAACCCATGATATTACCCGATATACAAAAGCAAAGCTTTTTTCTTCTATTGGAAAGGAAACGCCTTTATTTGTTCGTTTTTCTACGGTGGCTGGCGAACGAGGAGCAGCTGATGCGGAAAGAGATATTCGTGGTTTTGCTATAAAATTCTATACAGAAGAAGGAAATTGGGACCTTGTGGGAAATAATACACCCGTTTTCTTTCTTCGGGATCCATTAAAGTTTCCGGACTTAAATCATGCTGTGAAAAGAGATCCCAGAACCAATCTCAGAAGTGCTGATAATAACTGGGATTTCTGGACTTTATTGCCAGAATCTCTTCATCAGGTTACCATTACCATGAGTGATCGTGGTATCCCCAGATCTTACAGGCATATGGATGGTTTCGGCAGTCATACTTTCAGTTTTATTGATGATAAAAATAACAGGTTCTGGGTCAAATTTCATTTTAAAACACAGCAAGGTATCCAAAATATGAGCAACGAAGAGGCAAAAGCAATCATTGGTAGTGATCGGGAAAGCCATCAGAAAGATCTATATGAGAGCATTGAGGAAGGTCATTTTCCTAAGTGGACAATGTATATTCAGATCATGGAAGAAAAAGATGCCAATAGCTATCACATCAATCCATTCGATTTAACAAAAGTTTGGCCTCATGGGGATTATCCGCTTATTCCGGTAGGAGAACTTGTATTGAATAGAAATCCATCCAATTATTTTGCTGAAGTTGAGCAAGCTGCTTTTAATCCTGCTTCTATAGTTCCGGGAATAAGCTTTTCGCCAGATAAGATGCTTCAGGGACGTCTATTTTCTTATGGAGATACACAACGATACAGACTAGGAGTTAATCACCATCAGATTCCTGTTAATGCTCCCAAATGTCCATACCAGTCTTATCATCGTGATGGTGCTATGAGAACGGATGGGAACTTTGGAAGTACAATAGGGTATGAGCCTAATAGTTTTAGTCAATGGCAAGAGCAACATGATTTTAGCGAACCTTCTTTACCTATCGATGGTGATGCTACACACTGGGACCATCGAGAAGATGCTGATTATTTTTCTCAACCAGGGAATCTTTTCAGATTGATGTCTGATCAGCAAAAAGAGGTTTTATTTAAAAATACAGCAGAAGCAGTAGGAAGTGCACAGAAGTTTATACAAATTCGTCATGTTAGAAATTGTTATCGGGCTGATCCAGTTTATGGGGAAGGAGTAAGTAGAGAACTGAGATTGTCTATGTCAGAAGTTTTTGACTATGAGGGGTATGAAATGAAGAAAGTTACTTTAGATACTATTTAAAGAAGCGTTTATTAAATATTGATTTTAGCTCCGGAAAGTAGCCATATGTATTTCCGGAGTGAAATCCTTTAGTTTGAATTATCAACTAAAGGATTTTTTTGTTCAACGTTTTTTATTTTCAATCCATCCATTTTGGCTACATGTTTATCCGTTTTGGCAACTTCTGTCATTCTTTAGTTCCTGAACTTTGTCCTGTAATTTTAAACAAGAAAAAAATGAAAACAATTTTTATAACAGGTGCTTCTACAGGATTAGGAAAAGTAGCTGCCAAATTATTTCAAAACAAAGGCTGGAATGTGATTGCTACGATGAGAAATCCGGATGCAGATACAGAATTGGCTTCTCTGGAAAATGTAACACTGCTTCCGTTGGATGTTACCAATCCGGCACAAATTGAATCGACCATTAAAAAATCGCTTGAATTAGGTGATGTGGATGTAGTATTCAATAATGCAGGATATGGTCTTATTGGGCCTTTGGAAGCGCTTAGTGATGATCAAATCGTAAAACAGATTGACACGAATTTATTAGGTGTTATCCGTGTTACGCAGGCGTTTATTCCTTATTTCAGAGAGAAAGAAAGCGGAACCTTTATTTCTACAACGTCAATAGGTGGTTTAATTGCGTTTCCTTTGGGATCAACCTATCATGCTACAAAATGGGCATTAGAGGGCTGGAGTGAAAGTATGGCTTTTGAACTTAATAAGTTCGGAATAGATATCAAGACTGTTTCTCCCGGAGGAATCAAGACTGATTTTGTAAGCCGTTCTCTGGATTCTGCTACAAGCCCTGCTTATGAAGAAATGATTAATTCTTTATATTCGAGCATGGAAGGAATGATGGAGGCTGCTTCTACACCGGAACAAATTGCAGAAGTAGTGTATGAGGCTGCCACAGATGGCAAAAAGCAACTTAGATATGTAGCTGGTGAGGATGCAAAACTCCTGTATGCACAAAGGCTGGAACTGGGAGATGAAGCTTTCAGGGATCAGTTAGGGAAACAGTTTATTTAATAATTTCCTTAAATTCATGTGGTTGATTCTGCGTTTGTTATGTGTTTTTTTTAATCGAAAAGTTTATACCTTTACAACATGGAAAAGAAAGAAAATATTCCTCTGAAAATTTCATCCATATCAGAACTGCATAATTTGTTGCAGCTTCCTGGGCCACTTCATCCGTTGGTAAGCCTTATGGATAACGAAAGGATGAGCATTAATAATGACTTGCTTGGTAAAAGTTTTTTATTGAATTTTTATAAGATTTCCTATAAATTCTCTATGAATGGGAAGAAAATGGGCTATGGACAGGGGTATTATGACTTCAATGAAGGTGGAATGATGTTCACGGCGCCTGGTCAGATTCTTTCTCCGGAGGAAAATGCTGAATATTGTGGGTATACGCTTGTAGTGCATCCGGATTTTATCAGAAATTATCCTTTAGGCAAGAATATTAAAAATTTAGGGTTCTTTTCTTATGATACGAATGAGGCTCTGCATTTGTCTGATCAGGAGAAAGGTATCATAACCGGACTTTTGGACAGCATCAAAAATGAACTGAACACAGCAATTGATGAAGTAAGTCAGGATGTAATAGTGTCTTATATTGAGGTTCTTCTTAATTATAGCAATCGTTTTTATAAAAGACAATTTATTACAAGAAAAGCTGTAAATAGTGATTTTCTGACCAAAATGGAAACTATACTTGAGGATTATTTTAATGAACAGAAAACTTTAACCCATGGGCTTCCTACGGTAGAGTTTCTGGCCTCGGAACTCAATCTATCACCTCATTACCTGAGTGATATGTTGAGAAACCTTACCGGACAGAATGCTCAGCAGCATATTCATGAAAAGCTGATTGAAAAAGCCAAGGAGTACCTTACAGCAACCAGTTTCTCTGTATCCGAAGTAGCTTATGCATTAGGATTTGAACACCCACAATCCTTTAATAAACTATTTAAAAAGAAAACGGATAAAACGCCATTAAGTTACAGACAGTCATTCAATTAAATATAAAAACACCCAGCCATTAGCTGGGTGTTTTGTTGTATAGTATATCTTATTTTGCAATGAATAAAAATCACTTAGCTTATATTTTTAATGGATTCTATTTTCCATTTGTCACTTTTAGTAAGGGTATATCTATAAGTCATACCACAGTTCTTCAAATGAAATTCTACGTTGCAGGATTCTTCATTAATCGGCTTTACCGTGAATTGTATAGTGTTAATATTCTTTAAATCAGATTGATAATCATCCTGTGTCATAAAGAAATAATCATAATCGAAACCAAACGGAGGTCCGTCATTAGCAGGGTTTTGCTTGAAATATTCATTTCCATCCACATATTTTTCTTTGTAAGCAGATAGAAATTTTGTAGAGAATAAATCACTGCTTTCCAGAAATTTAATTTCTTTATCCACCTCATCAAAGTCTACATAATAATTGGCTGGAGGATCAGTTTCGGTAAGAATTCCACCTTTTATGGAATTGAAACTGTAGAGTTTATCTTCATTTTCTTTATACCATTTCAGAAAAGCCTTTACTGTTTCAACCTGAGAATTATCCTGAATTTTTTGAATGGAAACGGTTGTATTTTGAGGTTTTATGGTGTCCTGCACTACTGATTTTTTTATAGTATCTTCTTTTTTACAATGAGTAAACAGCATCAGAACAGTAGATAGCAACAAAGTTTTCCTAGGCATAAATAGTTTTTTCAGACCTCAAAATTACTAAAATATAAAAGTAATCCAGAGGTGTAATTTTATTTTTTAATCCTGTAATTTTCCCTGTAGGTATTAGCCGTAATTCCTGTACAACGCCTGAAATACCGGCAAAAAAGGGAAGAATCTACAAACTGCAACTGATTGCTGATCTCCTTAATGGAAAGTGGGGTGGTTTTAAGAAGTTCTTCAGCCTGCTTTATCACCCTATAGCTGATCCATTGCTTGATAGGCTTTCCTGTTTCCTTTTTTATTAAACTGCTTAAATACTGTGGGGAAAGATGCAATTGATTGGAATAAAATAAGACACTTCGCTCCAAATGCCCGTGTTTATTCAACAGTTCAAAAAAATGTTCTATGATATCCTGGCTTCTGGTTTGCAAAAGACTGTTATTTCTGATAATAGGCAGATAAAGCTTTGAAACCAGCTCGAGAAGAGCATAGAGTAGATATTGTACAGATTCTAAAGTGCTTTGTTCCTTTGTTTTGGAATGATAATCCTGTATTAATGCAACGGTAGCCCAAATAAGTTTTCTTGTTTTATTTTCTACCGACATGGCAGGATTGAACTTGATTTCGTCACTGGCTAAAAGTACCGTTAGAAAACTATAGGTACTGATGAAATCCAGGGAGATATAAAATACGGATAATTCAAGATCATCACTGCAGGAAATACCTGCCAGATTCGTATCTGGTAAGAGCATTATGATGGAACTGGTCTGTATATGAAACGGAAAGGTATTGATTTGAAGATCCAGCTCTCCGGATGATACAAAGCAAAGCAATAATTTATTGAGCTTACTGGCTTTTTTGTAAAAGCTGTGGATGTTGTCTGCCTTATATTCTTCAATATATAATCCTTCAAATTTTGGTTTAATATCTATCATCATACAGGTGGATTATTTCTTGGAATAGTTAATGCTTTTATCTCTTGAATTACTGCGATCAAATGTAAGCAGTTAATTTTTCTTTTTAAATACCTTGTTTAAAATGGAATATAAAATATCAAAAATGGAATATATTTTATTGGATGAGTGTGACTAACTTCGCCAACGGAAATTTTAATCAAAATTTGTTGTAATGCACGATAGAGAAACCTCTGCTACGAGAATGCCGACGGCCTGCTTTTTACTTTTCTTTGCCCATGGGCTTGTTTTTTCCTCCTGGGCGAGCCGGATTCCCATTATTAAAAATGCTCTTTCCATTAATGAGGCAGAATTGGGAACTCTTTTGCTTTTAATGCCGATAGGGCAGCTTTCTACAATGGTTCTGGCAGGAAAACTAATTAGTAAGTACGGAAGCAGTCGAATTATTAAAAGTTGCTTTTTATTATACCCGGCTTTTCTTTTGTTGATTGGGCTTGCTCCTTCTTATTGGGCTTTGGCAGCAGTGCTGTTCTTCTTTGGAGTTACCGGAAATATGTGCAATATAGCCATCAATACACAAGCCATAGAAATAGAATCAATCACAAAAAGAACATTGCTGTCATCTTATCATGGAGCATGGTGTTTTGCAGGATTAATAGGAGCGGTGGTGGGCTTATTGATGATAAACCTGAATGTAAGCACGTTTTATCATTTTGTACTTACTTTCGTTCTTGTGTTTTCAATTTGGTTTTATAGTAAGGGGCATTTAACGAACATCATTCATAAAGTAGAACCTCAAAGACAGTCAATTTTAAAATTTGTAAATCCAACATTAGTAGGGTTAGGAGTCATAGGATTTTTGAGTATGGCTATTGAAGGGGCTATGTTTGACTGGAGTGGTGTATATTTTCAAACCATTGTAAAGGCGCCGGAAAAGCTGGTTATTCTTGGGTATACCAGTTTTATCTTAATGATGACCTTAGGTCGTTTTATTGGAAACCGTGTGATTGAAAGGTATGGAAAGAAAATTGTTCTTCAATGTTGTGGTATTCTGATGAGTGGTGGTCTTTTTCTAAGTGTTTTCTTTCCAGAATTATGGATCTGCATCATCGCTTTCATGATTATAGGTCTTGGTAGCTCCCTAAGTGTACCGTCTGTGTATAGCACTGTAGGAAAGGTAAGTAAAGTAGCACCAAGTATTGCTTTATCCTTTGTTTCCAGTATTTCATTTTTAGGATTTTTAATGGGACCACCATTGATTGGATACATTGCTGAATGGTTTGATCTAAGATATTCCTACGGTCTTTTTGCCTGCTTTGGAATATTATTGACCATTATGGCGGGACAAATGAAAGTATTTAGGAGTAAATAAGTACATATTTTTTCATGAAGAAAAAACAGTCTGTTTTCAGAATACCAATGATTTTGAAAACAGACTGTTTCTATTTTTATATCCAATTTTCTATCAGATGGAACCACAATGCTTTCTCTTCGTTGAGAAGAAAGATTGCGGATGATTTTCTTTTGTTTGTTATTCCCTCTGTAGTCTGAGTTTCGATATAAGTTGCCAGTCCGTGATGATCAGAATGGTGTATTTCTATATTTTCAACCTGTATCATACGTTCCGGGAATTTTCCAAAAACGGTTGGAAGCCAGTCTGAAAACAGAGATAAAGTAACAGGATTTCCATCTCCATTGATCATTGTGAAATTTGGAGAAAACCCGGAGAGAAGTTGTTGGTAAACAGCTTCCTGATTTTCAGCTTTCCCTTGAAACCATTTTTCAATATTGTGATGGAATTCGGTAATTTCTCTGATGATTTTTTCTGTGTTGTTCATAGATTTAAATGTATAATTTTTTTAATTTTAAATAAAGCTTTTTGTATCAAAGCTGATGAATGTATTTTCTTAATTTGATATTTCCCCATATTCCCATAACCTGAAAACCTCCGATCATTGCAATAGCCAAAGAGAATGCCTCAGAAAAACCTATTACATTTATCATATTAAAAAAAAATGTACCTATTATGGCTCCTCCGGTTACACTGCCTATCTGTATACCAATGCTTATAAGGCCCGAAGCCTGTCCAGCTTTATCTTTAGAAATAAGGGCAATAGCTGTTCGCATCATTACAGGCATAATGGTTCCGTGTCCTAATCCTGCCATAAATAGGGGGATATTGGTGATGAAAGATGGCTTGTGTTGAATATAGAAAGCCAGTGCACTGAAGATGAATCCTGTCATTAACAGTCCAAGTCCGATGGAGATGATCTTGTGAGGGATCAGTTTTATTTTGGAAACCATAAAAGGAGCCAGGAAAAAAGCAATTCCGTAGGGAACAATGGCAATTCCTGTCTGCATAGAGTCTTGGTGTAAAAACTGTTGGAGATAATAAGGATAGCAAATAAATAAGCCCGCCGTAAAATTGTAAAAAAAGATAATTAAAAGGCTTAATGCAAAAGGTTTATACTGTAAAAGGGTTGGGTCTATAAGTATAGGTCTGGCTTTTTTCATTAAATGGGTTTCGTATTTTAAAAATCCTATCAATAGAGCAATACCTGCAAACAGAAAGCAGAATATCCACCACGCCCAATGATATTTCTGCCCAAAAATAAGAGGGCATATAAGCATCAGTAAGGCAAGAATTAATAATAATGAGCCTGTAAAGTCAATTCCGGAATTGGTTTCCTTATGATGAGCATCCATGGTAAAATGAATTCCCACAATACAAATAACCGTAATAGGTACATTCACAAGAAACACCATTTCCCAGGAAAAACTTCCCCAATGCATACTGAGAAGCAAGCCGCCAAGAAGTTGACCAACCACAGAGGCTAATCCAAATACGGAGCTGAAAAGACTTACCGCCTTAGGCTGTTCCTTATTACTGAATAAAACTTTTATAGAAGCTAAAACCTGGGGGGCAAGTAATGATGCTCCAACTCCCTGAAATAGCCGTGCAATAATTAACCAGATCACAGTAGGAGAAAAGGCACAGGCCAGAGATGAAAATAAAAAGATATACAATCCTAGTATGAAGATTCTTTTTCGCCCATAAAGATCACCCAGTCGTCCTCCGCAAACAACAAGGGCCGCATAGGTAAGCCCATAAATAGCAATGACCATTTGCAACTGATGATCACTGGCTTTTAAAGCATCTTTTATGGAAGGTAAAGCCATATTGACAATAAAATAATCCAATGGGGAAAGGAAAGCACCTGCTATCAGAAAATTGAGTGCTTGCCATCGTTTCGGATATGTATACATATTTTTTTAATGCAAAAATAACCTCTTGATATTCTGTTAAAATTGTACTTTTGGAGGAAAGTATAGTGCGTTTATGAAAGGATTACATCTTGAAAGTATCAAAGTGAGAGAAATGAAGCTTAAGAGTGAAGAAGTTATTCTGAAAACTAAATCTTTTCTTTCATTTGTATACGTCGTAAAAGGAAAAGGAAGTTTGGTGTATGATGAACGCCGTATTGATTTTACAGAGGGAAAGCTTTTTATTATTCCTCAACAGGAGTCTTATCATTTTGAAAGTGAAAATGCTGCGCTGATTAGTATTGAATGTCCCATTGAGTTTATTGATAAAATACGTCTGGAGGCAGATCGTATTGAAAGTTGCGAAAACCTTTATAAACTGCAATATATAAGCAATAATTACCATGCCCGGGCTGGATGTGTATTTCGAAATAAGAATGATGAAAGCTTTGCGGAAGCTCTTATTTTGCAGATTGCAAGAGAGTTTAAGAATAACGCGGAGGACTACTTGATTATCCGTAACTGCATTTCGATTTTGCTTAACCTTATTGCCAGAAATATTATTCAGAGTGAAACTTCAGACCTGCAGGAAAATAAAAAGGCGTTCTCTATTATGAAGATCATCACTTATATTCAGCAGCATATAAAAGACAGAGAAAAGACAGGAGTTCAGGCTATTGCTGATCATTTTGGGATTTCTGGGAATTATTTTGGAGAATACTTTAAGCAGCAAACCGGAGTTTCTTATCAGGATTACTTATTAGATTATCGCTTGAAGCTGGTGGAGACTTATTTACAATACAGCAGTATACGATTGAGTGAAATAGCCTACGAACTTCAGTTCAGTGATGAAAGCCATCTTTCAAAAATTTTCAAAAAATATAGAGGGGTTACACCGGGAGAATATAGAAAAAATCATAAGTAACAGAAGTTTTTATTCTTTTTGTAATAGTTGTTTTCTGTACTTTATTCCCCATTCGCCCATAGTATCTATAATGCTGTGAAGGCTTTTTCCAAAATCTGTCAGTTCATAATCTACAGACACAGGCATCGTGTTGTTTTGGGTTCTTTTTATCAGATTATTCATTTCCAGAATCTTCAGTTCTTTGGATAGTGTTTTTGAAGCAATGCCGTCTACCTGTCTTTTAAGATCCATAAAGCGGAGCTTTCCCGTGTAATACAAATGGCTGATGATAATGGTTTTCCATTTTCCATCAAGCAGATAGATGGTGTCTCGTACTCCGCGGATATGGTTTTTACATTCCGGATCGATTTCAATTTTTTCCTTTTTCATATTTCAAAAAATGATATTTCAAAATTACGGAATTGATTTAATTTAATATAACAAAAAACTACCTGGTTACTTCTTGGTAACTGGTTACTAAAAGGTAACAGGTAACATATTGCAACTATAAACAAAGTAACTTTGCAGAGTAAAATAGAGGAAGAAGCCTACAAAAAGGAGCCTGTCTTTAAACAATAACAGAATAAATAAAATAATAAAATTATGTCACTACAAGAAGCACTGAACTGGAGATCTGCTACAAAAAGTTACAACGGGAAAACTATTGAACAAGATAAAATTGATCAAATATTGAACGCCATTCGTTTGGCTCCATCAAGTTCTGGTTTACAGCCTTTCAAGGTTTTTGTGATTACAAACAAAGAACTAAGAGAAAAACTACAGCCCATTGCATGGCAACAACAACAGATTGTACAAGCCTCACATATACTGGTTTTTGCTGCCTGGGATGAATATACAACGGAAAGGGTGGATGCGTTCTTTGAATTCAGCAATAAGGAAAGAAATTTACCATCTACTGCCACAGATGATTATCGTCTGAATCTATTAGGAATGCTAGATAAAAAGACAAAAGAAGATCATTTTGTGAATGCATCACAGCAAACTTATATTGCATTAGGGTTTGGATTATTGGCTGCAGCCGATTTGAAAATTGATGCAACACCTATAGAGGGCTTTGATCATAATGGAGTGGATGAATTGCTTAGCCTCCCGCAACAAGGGTTAAAAAGTACGGTGATGATGGCACTTGGATATAAAGATGAGGACAACGACTGGTGGGCAAAACTTAAGAAGATAAGAAGATCCCATGAAGAAATTTTTATTGAACTCAATTAAACTTAATTCCTCATTAGAATAAAAAGAAAAAGGAGACCTTAACGGCCTCCTTTTATATGGAGTCTAAAACAGCCATATCTTTTATTTTGTTAAGCCAGCCTTTCCTGTCCTCCTCACTAAGCTCATAAAGAGGACCTATAAAATGATTGGTAATGGAAGATACTCCACAATATTCCAGAATACCCTTTTGCAGCTGAACAAGTCCGCTAGATCTGTATTCTTCTTCATATACAGTTATGGATAAATCTCCGGCAGTAGTAATGATTCTTCCGGATTTACTGTTTAATAATCCCTCACTTGGTCCTTTTTTATTACTTTTAAAAGCTATACCCGGAAGAAAAGCCCTGTCAAAGAAGCCTTTCATTACAGCGGGCATACCAAGCCACCATAGAGGATGGATCCATACCTGATGCTCACTCCATTGGATATCTTCCAGTGCCTTTACAAGATCTGGTTCCAGTTCCATTCTTTGTTGGTAACCAAACTGTAGATTGGGATTAAAGTGAAGTTCGCCAATAGCAATATACCGTACCTCTGAACCGGAATTGATTGCTGAACTGATATAGGAATCTGCAATTACAGTATTAAAACTCTCTTTGTTTGGATGTCCGTTGATGACAACAATTTTTTTCATGTCATTGAATGTAAAATTGGTTCGAATAATTCAGTTTGAAATGTCTAAAGCCGTTATAATTGTACAACCACTTTACCAATTGTACGATTTGTTTCAACCTGAAGATGGGCTTTAGCCATTTCATCAAATCCAAATACATGAGATATATGAGGTTTCAATATTCCAGTTTGCAATAAAGAGGCAATATGGTTCATATCTTGCCCATTGGAATAAACAGACATAAAATAGCAGGCATGAAGTTGTTTGTCCTGAGCCTTTAATTCATCTTCTTTTGTATACCCCGATGGCAATGTGACAATAGTACCGAATGGCTTCAGCACCTGTACCGATTTTTGAAAATTAACACCTCCAATAGCTTCCAGTACAAAATCAATATCATGCAAAACTTCTTCGAAGCGAACATTTTTATAATCAATAAATTCATCTGCTCCTAATCCCATTACAAAATCTTTATTTGTTGTAGAACCGGTTGCGATAACATTTGCCCCAATATGTTTTGCTATTTGTACAGCAAAATGTCCTACACCTCCTGATGCAGCATGGATAAGGACTTTATCATTTGGTCTTAGCTTACCATAACGATCAAAAGCCTGCCAGGCCGTTAATGCTGCCAGAGTGCTGGCGGCAGCTTCAACATGAGATATGTTGTTTGGTTTCAGAGCAAGATGTTCAACGGGGGCGGCAACATATTCTGCATACGCTTTGCCATGTCCCACAAAATTGATCATCCCAAATACCTGATCCCCAATTTTAAATTCAGTGGTTTCATTCCCTATTTTAACTACTTCCCCCGAAATATCCCAGCCCAAAATCAAGGGATTGTTCATTACCAGATCTTCTGCTAACGGAGCCTGCCGACTACGAACTTTGACATCCACAGGGTTAATACTAATGGCCTTTACTTTAATAAGGACTTCGTTTTCCTTTATTGCAGGTACTTCTATATCCTTATAGATGAGGCTTTCAACACCTCCAAACTTTTCTAGTACGATTGCTTTCATATTTAATTTGTTTACGCAAAAATAGACTGTAAAAAACATGAAAAACAGGTACATTTAAAGCTTGTTTGGGTATCTTTGTATCTATGGTAAGAGAAAACATCCATCAGTCCCTTGAAGTATTCTATGAAAAAGTAGAGGTATGTCCGCTGCGTGACAGGCTATTCAATTTTTTTGAATTGGTATATGTTATTTCCGGAAGTGGAGATCATTTGGTCAATGGAAATAAAATTGCTTACTCTGCCGGAGATTTGTTTCTGATCACACCCAATGATTATCATGGGTTTGACCTGAACGGAATTTCTGAATTTCTGGTGGTTCGATTTGGAGAAAACTATATTCGGGAATACCAATGGAAAAGTATAGATCACATTGAATGTCTTTTATATTACGCTTCCCATCTGTCAGGTTCTGTACTGGTTAATAATGATGATAAAAAAATGACAGGTTTGCTCATACAGAATTTACAACAAGCTATAAAACATCAGTCTGTTTACAATGAAGATCTGGTGCGTCACTTGGTCAATGCCGTGATTGTAATTGCTGCAAGAAATATTGCTGTGATCAAACCAGAAAAGATTTCCTCCGGAGCAGATCTACGTATTTTGCAGATATTGGATTATATTCAGGAAAACATAAGACAACCTAAGCTTCTGAAAATAGAAACCATAGCCAATGAATTTGGATTATCATCAACGTATCTTGGGAGCTATTTTCGTAAACAATGCAATGAATCTATGCAGCAATATATTTCCTCATACAAAATCCGTTTGATAGAACATAGATTGCGTTTCAGCGATAAAAGGGTACATGAAATTGCCGATGAATTTGGATTTGCCGATGAAAGTCACATCAATAAGTTTTTCAAAAGACACAGAGGAAAAAGCCTTAAGGCTTATAGAGTAGAGGTAAGTGACTGAACATAAGCCCATTCAAAAATCTAAAGATCACTAAATACATTGATAATAGCGGCAATAAGCTCTTTTTCTACAGGGGGATTGGAAGATGCTTCCGGCACAATTGCCCGCAGGTTACCCTCATCATCGCGCTCGAAAACTACTTCACAGCCATCAACATCAACGTAGAATTTGTAACCGTGAGAGAATGTTGCCAGTCGTACATTGAATGTGAGATCTTTGCCTTTATAGGTTACGGGTAATTCAAATTCTTCCATTAATTGCTGGGTCTATGTATTTAAAATTCTAAGCAAAGTTCGGAAATCTTATTTAAAAATACTTGTTTTAGGGAGTGTTTTAAGGTGTTATATTGTAATGTGTTGATTGTAAGGGTAAATTGTAGTCGTAACAGATGCTTTGTGGAATTTTTTCAAGGAAGATATAGTATGGTTAGGATAAAAAACACTTTTAGAATGGAATATTTTAAATAATAATGAATATCTTGCCTTTTTGCATGAAAAAGTCTGGAGGTAGTAGTATCTATTGGCTTATAAATTGATGCTACAAGTTTTACTGAATTTTGATTATTAATGAACAAATCGGCTATATTTTTAATTTTCTTTTTAAATGGTTTTTTCTTTTTAAATGCACAGGAAAAAAAAGACTCCCTTTATTACAAAATAGAAGAGTTTTCGGATCAGAGAAAAGTGACCAAATTCATTCATCGTTTGATTTTTCGACGGGAAGCAGATTCTACTTCTGTTAAATCCAGAACAGAAAAAATGCTGCAGGAAACTTATAACAAAAAGTACATCAGAAAGATCAGGGTAGAAACCATTGACCCTTTTGGATATGATTCTAAAGATGATAAAGAAAAATTAAAATGGTACGATTGGGTTAAAGATCATCTTCATGCTCCCACAAGAGCTTCTACGGTTGATAATTATTTACTTTTTAAAGAGGGTGAAGAATATAATGCGCAGAAACTCTATGAATCTGAACGTTTACTGAGAGCAACTCCTTTTATCAATAGAGTTAATATCAGCGTGAATGAAAGTACTTCCAGCAAAGACTCTATCGATGTCGTTGTAAGAGTTCTTGATTCCTGGAGTTTAAAGCCCAGAATTAGTTATTCCGGAAGCAAAATTGGTTTAGGAGTCACTGAAGAAAATGTATTGGGATTAGGCCATACGCTTGATTTTCTTTATAGAAATGATTCCAAAGAAAAGCAGGACTATCTTTTAGGAAGTTATACCACCTATAATCTTTTGGGGTCCTATATCAATGCTCAAATTTTGGGAGAAAGGGACTTTGTAAGAAATGAAAGAATTAATTTCAATTTAAGGAGAGACTTTTTCTCTCCCTTAACGAAATGGGCAGGAGGCTTTACGTTCGAATATTTTAAGCGAAATGTTTTACTTCCGACAGAAACTGATGCTGGTTTTCCTGAAGTTCAGATTAAAGTCTACAGTCAGGATTTATGGGGTGGTTATCAGATTCCTATTTCATCTGATTCTAATGAAAAAGTCTCGAGTAATATTGCTGTGATAGGACGCTTTCAGAATTATCAGTATAAAGACAGCCCGGGAATTGACCAGTATAAGTACTTTAGCTCCTACAACAGCTTTCTGATGTCTGTTGGGTTTATCAACAGAAAATTCTCGGTTCAGAAGAATATTTTTCAATATGATCTGCCGGAGGATATTGCTTATGGTAATTCATTGAATCTTACCGCAGGAGCTTTATCAAGAACTAAAGAAGTGAATCCTTATGTGGGAATTTCTGCGTCCTATGGTAATTTTACGAAACTAGGATATTTCAATGTAAAAGCTCAGTTTGGAAGATTTTTTAATGAGGACAACCAAAATCGTGAGTCTTTTCGTCTGGATGGAACCTATTTTACCAATCTTCAGGATTGGAAATTCGCCAAAGCAAGACATTTCTTTTCTCCGACTTTAGCATTGGGAAATCCACAGCATAATTATTCTTATAAAGACAGAATAAATCTTACTTCTGCAGATGAATTTCCTGTTTACAATTCGGACTATATCGGAACCAAAAAGTTGGTGCTAAGATATCAGCTTCAATTGTTTATTAATAAAACCTGGAAGAACTTCCATTTCAGTCCGTACCTAACGGCGGCAGCAGGTTGGCTAGGGATGCCGGATGACAAACTGTTCTCAACAAAGACAAATACAAAAATAGGAATTGGTGTTTTAATTAATAATCCGTATTTGGTTTTCAACAGGATTCAAATTTCATTCACTTATTATCCTCGTGTTCCTTTCGATAATAATTCTGCTTTAGACTTTAACAGTAACCGAAATAATATGTTACCAATGAATAGTTTTACAACAGATATTCCTCACTTTGTGAATTTTGGAAATTAATAGTTCAATCGGTTATCATCCGACTGATGTATTAGACTGTAATAATTCGAGATTAATTCAGTAAGCAAAAAATACAGTTCGATTCTTTTCGGTCTTATGACCTTATTAGGATCGAACTGTTTTCAATATTTGATAAGTGGATGTTTCTTAAAAATTAATCTTAAACGATCTATTTCTTTGGATTTAGAGAAAGGTTATCCAAGTAAACAGCTTGATGTATACCATTCAATAAAACTTTCAGTCCCAAATGCGAGTCTTTCTTTAAAGAAATATTTATCACTTTTTTCTCCCCAGTTATCTTTGAAGGTTTAGCAATTGAAACATATGATTTTGTGTCAGAAGGATTGTTTATTGAGAAAAGCTCCAGTGTGGTTTCTCCTCCGTTATCAGAAAGATCAAGGGAAAGAGTATAGTTTCCTGCCTTAATTTTTGGAGTTACTAAATACATATTTTCTCCCGGGTTGGTCATTGAATAAAACGTGATTTTTTTATCCTTGGCATAAAGCATTGCTTTTCCAGACTGAGCAGTCCAGCATTTGTTGATATCCTTCCATGTATCAAAATTTTCTACAAGTGTAGATACTGTTTTACACTGTGCATTGGCTGTTAGAAATCCGCCTAAAACAGCTATTCCCGTTAATAAGAATTTTTTCATGTTATACTATAAAATTGTTAAGTAAAAATAGGTAAAAAGGCTGTATTGGAAAGGTCTTGTTTTTATGATTTAAGTTAGGTTTATAGATTCCGGATTATTATTTTTTTGCTGAAATGTACTGCCATAAAATATCGCTGATAATTGGGATTGTCTTATTCTTCAATTCTCTCTAATATTGATTAATATGATGAATAATATTGCAAAGCATGAAAACAATAGCATTTAGTTTCCTTTTTATGTTGACTTCAGCCACGGCTTGTACACAAAAAAAAGAGGATTCTCCATTAATTTCTCCAAAGATGAAGACCATAAATAATGTTCCTTTTTTAACAAAGCAAAATGATTTTATTTATGTTGATAAAACAAGTCTGAAACCGATCACTAATCAAAAATTCAAAAATGCATCAGTATACACTCCTACAGGTTTTGCTACAGTTGGAAATGAAAAAAATGGATATGCAGTCATAGATGAAAATGGAAAAATAGTTTTGGATTTTTCAGACAGCGAAATCAGTTTAAATGTTGTAAACGGGCTTACATTTTACCTAAAAGAGATTGAATACGAAAAGAAAATGCCTGCCTGGAAATGGGATTGGAATATCATGGGCGGCGATATCAAGAAAGAACAAACCTATCATAAAACAGAGATTGGAGTTTTAGAAACCAAACAAATCTTATTGGATAAAGACATTCCTTATCTGGATGATAATTATTATCTGAACATTGTTTCAGTAGACGAAAATCACGTTTTTTGGAATGGAGATCTTTACGAAATAAAAAAAAACCGGTTAAATAAAATAGAAAAAGATATTGCGGAGCTGTTAGAGAATAAACGTTTTATCAAAGTTTCAAATACAGATTTTTCAATGTATGAATTGGGTCAGAAAAAAGCAATTCACAGCGGAATGAAAGGTATTGAAACACTTCAACTTCAGTTTGGGAAAGAAACCATAACGATGACGGAAATTAATAAAGAACGTTATGAGCCGGAAGTTCCTAAGCTTTTAGCAGACAGTAAAACCAATGATGTTTATCCTTTTCCACAGTACGAAAAGGTATTTCCGAAAGAAATTACAAAGGCAACGGCTTCACAGATCGACTTCATTAAAAAAACTTCACTGGTGTATTCTATAACCAATTCACCTTATTTTTTATTGGGCGTTTTTAATTACGATCATGATGTCTGGGCATTTGATTGGCTTTATATTGATACCAAGGGAAATGTTGTAGATTCTATTGATAAATATAATTTTAAGGTTTTGGACCAGATCGGGAATATGGTTTGGCCTGATAGAAGAATGATTTTACCCAATCAATTCATTAATAAAAACTGGAAATTCGGAAAAATAAAATCTTATCGAGGGATGAATAATTGGTATCTTATTCAAATTGAAGACGAAAAACATTTGAAAACCATGGGCTTGTGGAACAGTGATAAAAATATTTGGGAGATAAAGCCTGAATACCATAATATCTCAGTTTTGGATACAGAAAAAGAGATCTATACTCTTCAAAAAGAGGAAAAGGGTTTATACACTCTTTATGATAATAAGACTAAAAAAAGTATTGGATCAAAAGCTTATAAATCAATTAGTTCAGACGGTTTGGTGAATACCAAGCTTAGTTCGGAGGAAAGTACTTATTATTATATTGATATCTATTCCGGGAAAGAATACAAAGAATGATCATATAAATATGCTTGCCGTCATTTACATAAATCTATCCACTAAATATTTAATTTGAATATGCTTTCATCTGCAGATTTACACCTTGAAAGAGCATTGATTCTTACTGCCTTGATTCTATTTTTAGGCGCAGGATTTTCCTGTATGCTCATTATTTTTACTATTAATTCTGTAAGAAAAAAACAGAAAAATACACTTTATTATATCCTTTCGTTTCTAATTTCCGGAATTATTGTATTAGCTTTAGTCACATTTTATTTTTATATAATGTTAATTGAATAGATTGAACTTTATATATCCTGAATCATCTGCCAAAAACGAAATAAACCGTAACGTATTAAACCCGTTTCAGAGTAAATTATATGCTCCGGAAAAGGATACAAAGAGAATTAAATAAGAAATTTAAATAGTACAACTATGATTTTCAGAAAGTTATTGCCTGCTGTTGCTTGTGTTATAAGTATATCATCTCTTGCACAGATAAGAACAGGCGTATATTTTTCTTCAGATAAAAAATACAATGAAATTATTGAAGATGTTGGAAATCCCTTACCAGGAAATCCGGTGATGATTGTACAATCATTTGTTCCTAATTATGGAAGTTATATTTGGTTTTTGAATGAAAGCAAGTCTGAGAAACCTGCTTATTTAGATGAAAGTCCAAAAGATTTGCATGCCGGTATTTTTTTGGAAGATCATGGCGGCCTCATTCCACAGATCACCTTTAAAGACTTTGCAGGAGGCCTGGCACAACCTAAATATCTCATTAATTTCTGTGAAATTGGCGATGCAGACCATAATGGTTTTCCTGAATTTTATCTTACTTATTTTGAAGAATCAGACGGATTAGATGCTAAACCTTTGAAAGTTATAGTGTATACAAAGAGTGAAAAAATATTTTCAAAAGCAAAAATTACCGGATGGATCCCATTTCAGGAAGAAGATCAATATCGGGAAGAAAAAGATACCAATTTCAAATTATTGCCCAAAGCAATAAGATTGAAAGCTGAAAAAATACTGAAAGATGCCAAAAACGGAATGAACTAGCATATTTATGAAACTACCCAACCACTGGCACAGCTTTATCAAAATATTTCAGAAGAAATTTGATTCTGAAATAGTATATGGCTTAGTACATATTTTTCAAGATGAAGAAACCATCAACGAGCGCTTTACCACTTACGAGTTCGAAACATATTTACCGGATTATATTCCCGTAGCTGACGACTCTGGTGGGCAGGTAGCTGTAATTTATAAGAATGATAAGGATACAAAAGTATATCTTACATCGTACGGAACATTACAGGAAAAAGAGCTCAGAATATTGGACCGTGATTTACTGCATTGGATGCAGCAAAAATTTCCTTTTGATAAAGAAGATAATAAAACACCTGAAATAACAGTGGAACAACAAGCTGTATTTGAAAGAGAAAATGAACAGCTGCTGCAAAAAGTTAATCAATTTCCATCGCTCCAGAATTTTTTGAAAGAAACCTATTCAATTGAAAATTTAAGTTTGCCGGAAAACTATCCGGTAATGGAAAATATTTTGTCGTTCCAAGAGGGATATGCTTTTAGTTCTGTTGTAACTGAAAAATTAATAGGAGAAAAGGTTGGAGACTTTAAGGATAGCTGGTTAGTTATCGCCAGTAACTATTTTGCAGATCCTTTTTTTATTGATTTTAATGATGCAAAGGAGAATTTTCCTGTATACTTTGCTTTTCATGGTGCAGGAAAATGGACGCCTATACAAGTTGCAGATAGTATAAGTGAATTTCAAGAAATACTAAACAAGATTTTCGAAAATAGATTTGACAAAAACTATCTTGATTCTTTTGTAAAGGAATTGACAATTTCAGGCAATGAATTTTGGGAGGAAGTGTATCAAAATGTATCAGAGTTACCAGATAGAACTGAGGAAGAGCAAAGCCAAAAAAATTACGAATCCGATTGGCGTGAAGCAGCAGTTTACATCACAGATATTGGACCAAATAAAATGAAAATTGTTTCTCTATTAAAGGTAGCATACAAATTATCAGGAGGTGAAGCTCTTCAAATGAGTAAACAAAACCGAATTTTATATCACAAGGGCCCTTACAAATGGATACAAGGAAGTGTCCAAGAATTAGAAAGTTTAGGGGCAACAGTAGAAACAGTCATGCTATAAATTTATGATGATGATGGGGTAAAGGAACATCTTAAAAATGATGAAAAACCACCATTTTCAGGGATACTTTCATACAACAGCTTTAATTATCTTTAATTCAAAGATTAATTGATAAAAAGCAGTGAAATATTTCATTATTTTAACTTCATTTTTAACCCTGTCTGGCTGTAATACCAATGCTCAGAAAATGCAGGTTACTGCCATTTACTCAGAACCCAAAAGGGTTACAAGAGAGATTCCGGAAACAGGCGCAACACATACTTATACGACCCGTAAAGAAGCTACGGAACGTCTTCATCCTATGATTTTCATGCTTTCTAAAAATGCTGAAATATTCAAATTTCGTCTACAGGGAAATATCAGTTCTAGCGGACATACCATTCATCAGGTGAGAAAAATTCGTTTTGAAAAAGGAGAGCAAACTGGCAATTCCATTACCTTGAAATATTTTGTTGAGATCAAAAAAAAGCCGGGTAAAGAAAGTACGAATGTGCTGGGTTATAATTATATAAAAGATGAAGTTTACAAAATACCAGATGATATTAAAGTAATAAAAATCGAATTGTACGAGGATAGGATCAATGAGATATCAGATACAAATCCCAAGCTTATTGCCGAATCAGTCTTTAATTTTTTTGCAAAAACCTAAATACTTGAAAATAATAATACATATTTCGGAACGTAAATTAAGATATTAATTCTAGAAAATTTTACAGCTATGAGACGGTTTCAAAAACAGGAGTTCAACACTGTACCCCAATGTTGAGAATTATTTTTTAACGGAATGGAACGCTCTTATTGAAAATATTAAATATTAAGTTATGGGTAAAAGCAATAATAAGATAAATCTTAGTGAAGAAGAGGCTGTAAAAATAATTGTTGAGCTTGATCAGATTGTTGTTTCATTCGACAAAATAAAAAGTCATTTTGCAGAAGAAAAGGATATTCAGAAACATGATAAGACACTCAGCGATTATATTGTTAACGAAAAAGTAAATCAGACACTGGCACAAGTCAGAAGCCTATTATCTTCCAAATTTTCGCTTACAATAGGTGAAGATGATAAAAACGATCTGGAAAGAGCATGTAGTAGAAATCAATATTGGTCTCCGGAAGATAAGGAATTTCTTTCCCTTTCTTCCAATGTTGAAAATTGGCATGAAGAGAATTTATCAATACTTACTCATTCGATAATCAATGATTTTAATTGTCTCTATCAGCTTTTAACCAAGAAAAAACAAAATATTTATGCCTTTGCTTTGGTATTGGATGATGATTGCATAACTGCTTATTCGGTAGTTTCTACAAAAGAAAGCCTAAAGAAAATTCATAAAAATAAAGAATGGGACGCTCCTGAATGGTGTTGGGGTGTAGGAGAGGGAGATGTGAAAGATGGAGTAAGCCATTTTATTGAACAGCTATTGAAGCATTATTGGAATAATATTGCACCGCTATTTAAGCAAGGGTTTGATTATGCTCCGGAACGTCAAAAGAATTTGCAGTTATTTACAGATGCAATGTGTAGGGCCAAGCATGAGCTCGTGAAAAAATATGGCAATGAAGTTGAAAAGATGGCTTTCTACATCAGTATACCGGGAGAACCGATTGTAGAAAAAAACAGTGCATTAGCCATTAATAATAAAGATAATACGAAAGTAAAAGAGCTATTGGATAGCTTATACATTTAAAAACGGAGTACATTCTGCAGATTAATTTGAAAACAAAATTCAACGAAGCGGAAATCAAATGTATTTTATTTTAAAAATATCCATTTTATATGAATATGAAATTAATTGATTGTTGCAACCATAATTTACAAACATTTGGAGTGGTTTGCGGACATCTTAAGACCAATGGGAAAAATTTAGGCTTCCATGAAGAGGAAGCCGAAGACCAACGAAAACCCGATGCATGGTGCAATGATTGTCATGAGCGTTGGCAATTCATGAAGCAATCTGAAATAGAAAGAGAGCAATGGGAAGAGATATGCGATTTTAAAGTTGTATGTGGAGTTTGTTATGAAAAAATTAAAGAAGAAAATCAAACAGTCAATAATTTTGATATAGAAGTTTTGCCTGTTGAAAAACTTAAAAATCAACTTTCCAAACAAGAATATTCAACCATGGCAGCTGAATATTTTCCGGTATGGGTACCTGATTTGTACGTGGATATGATTTCAACTCTTGAGACACAGATTATTTCTATAGAATCAAAATTACTGAATGTAGAAGAAGCATTGAAGATGAATTTATATAGAGAAAAAACAGATGAATGGATTTTTGCAACAAGCACAGGCGAAGATTATTGGACGTTTGATAGGGAGCAAAACATTATTTATTATGAAAGATTAGGGGATGAATTTGTTACAAAAAAAATGAATATTCATTTTGATCAATGGTTACAGCTTTGTTTTGTTCTGCAAAAATTAGATCGTATTCAGGAGAAATATCTGGTTACTATTGCCCTTCAGAAAGCATTACAACAAAGCTTCTCCATCATCAATCCTGTATTAGTTGATCACTTTAAAAATATTATTTAATGATAAATCGTCTGGGAAATATCAAGGATGTTTAGTAAATCAGGTTAAAACATACATATGAATACTTTACAAGATTTAGAAAAAGAATTTAATTTTACTTATCCTGAGCTTTGAAAAATTAAACATAAAATTTGATTATTGGAAATAGAGTAGCAGACTCAATAATTATAAAAAACACAATGATGAAAAAGAATTTTGTCCTCCCGTTTTTGAGTGTCTTGTTGATTATCCTCTTCAGTTGTAAAAATCCGGAAAGAGAAAAAACAAATTTCCAGAATTATCTGAAAAACACCAACTGGATTGTTGATAGTGGCGGACTTATGACCCCAGATGGCGAGAAAACCTATGATTTATCCAAGAGAATAGATACTGCTATTATTTTCAACTTTCATGCTGTAAATTTTTTGGATGAAGAAAAATTCAAAAGTTATGACGCATGGCAATGTGGAAACGATTGCTTCACAGAGGTACATGGCAGATATTATTTTACGGAAGCCAACCAGATAAAAATGGAAGTAGATAGTATTAGAAAATCTGAATTCTGTGATGTACCTACCCAAATTTTTAAACCATCAAAAGAGATGTTTTTTAATCTTGTAAAAGAAAAAGAGAAACTACAATTAGTAAGAAAATAAAATGACGTTTCAAATGTCAAATTTCAGTATGATATGAAAGATATAAGAGAAGGATTTAACCACCATAAAGTTATTCTGAAAATAAAACAAAAAATTGAGAATCACTATTCTGATAAATTTACATATGCTATGCCTGATTGGGCTATGATGAGTGCTGCCCCTGATATTATATCCATTCTTACTATTCATAGTGAAGAGGGAGTACAGATAGCAAAACAAAAAGTTAATTTTCCAGTTGATTTTTATAACATTTCCTCTGTTGTAGACTATGTAGATTTTTTATCTCATCAAATGAATACTCAGAAAGAAATAATAGGATATGTAGTTTTTTATAATAAGAATACGCTCATTATAAAAGATCCCAATTATTTGCAGGATTTGACTGCATTTCAAGAAAATGAACTTAACAAGTATAACCAGGCTCAATCACAAGTTGATATTTCTCTCATGCTTACAGACCAAAATTGGGACGAAGTAAATGTACTTGATGATTTGTTAAGCTAGATGGAATAAATACACTTCAGTTAAAATTTAAAAGAAAATAGAATGACAGATTTAATAAGAATATTCCCTGCTTATGAAGCCGTATTTTATGATGACATTGAAAATCATAAAAAATATTTTCTTCCGATTTGTTCAATTAATTTAAAGATGATTGATCCATCAGAAGATCAATGGCTGCATATTGTTTCTGTAAAGGAAATTTATGACGGTTGTGTCGGGGAAGATAAGCCGGAATATCACACACAATTTACTAAAGCCGATATGTTTGGCTTTGATGTTATTGACGGCAAATACAAATTTGATGCAGATTGGAATTATTTTTCAGCACATACCGAGATTTTCCCGGAAGATTATGGTAACAATTATTCAGATGTAGAGATTGAATACAATATGAATGATGCGATGTATCAATTAAAAAAGGAATATTACCAAAAACACAATAAGCTTTATGATAAAGATTTCAATCGTCCGGGTTTAGAGGTTTACGACATTCGCCGTTTAGAGCGTTTACGAAAGCTTACGGTTGAAGATCTGGAGAAAGATGGTTACTCAGAATATGCAGAGGAACGTTTGCAAAATAAGCTTTTCGGTATTCTTGAAGAACTTAATACCAATGCGCTCCCCTTAGAAGAATGCAATTTCGGAGGTGGAAACCTCATTGAAAAACCCTTTAAAACCGACGGAACCCTGATGGATTATATTGCATGTTTGGAAGGTTATGATTTTCAACAAAATTCGGCAGACCAAGTGTTTTTATTTTATGACAAAGAGCTTAAAAAGGCAGTCATTTGTTTAGAATACACGTAATCTGATAGAAAATTCAACTTTGCAAAATATATAAGAGAAAAAGAAAATGGAGAATAAAGAAATCTGGATAGACGGAGATACACTTTTTTATAAAGATCATGGTAATATTGAAAATGCAGACATTAATGCAATAAAATATGCTTATGTACAGATTTTAGGAGATGTACCCTTTCTGTTTGTCTTTGCAGGTCATCAACACTATATCTCTACTGAACTACATGGTTTTGAAGAAGTATATCACGAACTATCAGATCGTTTTAGTTTTGATAACGAAACTTTTTTTGCCGTATGTGAGGCCAGAAAAGAAGATGAGAAAGTAAAAATTTGGGCAAAAAAAATGCTTCAGAATTATCAAATCCTGGAGGAGTATCATGATGATGGTGATTTGGGCTACGAAGTATATACAGAGCCTAAACAAATGATATCCTGGGATACTACCTATGAACAATTGGAAACATGGGGTTGTGTAGAAGCTTATTTTACCGACTTCGGAGCTAAATATTTAAGATTCAAATATCCGGTTAGAATAGAAAGTATTCTTATTGATCAATTGGAAATATATACAGACAATATCAGTACTAATCGCCCTGTACAGGAGTTTTTCGTAGACCTGTACGATGAAACCAATACCGATAAAAGCTACAAAAAACTACGCGAACTCTGGATTGATGACGATATTGATATTAATAGTTACGGTTATGAAAGAGACGACCAATGTTACCTGCAATTTGCTTTGGTGGACGGTATAAGTGCTTCTATTTGCTATACTTATGATAAGGAGTATGGATATGACGATGGAAGTACATCGCTTCATTTTTATAACAAAAGACAATACAAGTATTTTTTAGAAAATAAAGAATATGAAGAAGTGATGGAAGTCTCAGAATTACTATCATTCCCCAATAAATTAGAGTTAAGTGTTAAATATATTGATAATGATGGAGTTAAACATATTCCACTTAAAGTAAAAGAACTGCTGCAAGAAAAAAGTGGTATCTGGCTGGACCGTGTTAATAATAAAATCGGATTTGCAGGAATAGATACTGCATTGATTTTAGACCTTGAAGAAATTAAATATTTTACCCTTCAGAATGTTCTTCCTGCAAAAGGAGCAGGGTATGCAGATTTTATTGTTCATCTTAAAACAGAAAATTATTTATATATTTTTACAGAGGACACCTATTTCTTTGATCAGTTTGCTGCACAATTGGAGCAAATGACGAAAAGGTCGGTTGAAATCCCCCAAGCGTATTATAACTGTTAAATCATGCATATCAGATGTATATAGGAAAGCCTGGAAGAACTGACTATTGAAAATAAAGGCAAATTGGTGGATAAAAATATTTCTTTTCTCGATAAAATCCCAAATCTGAAGAAACAGCCTTGTCAAGGCTAACAAAATTAATTAATGATGAATAATTTTCAAGCCAATTTTCCTTTAACATACCAATTATTGGGTGCTTGGTTTAGCGACATAGATTATGAAGATATTACATATGAAGAGGTGATTAAAAACTATAAAAAGGTAACAAAGAAACAGAACTTAGAGTTATTAAAATTAGAATTACCAGAATTAAAAAAGGAACTAGATAAAAATACGATTAATCATTAATACATATCTCATCTTTCTAATATTTATTTTGAAAATAATGATGATGTATTGAAATGGCTGAATGAGATATTGATCTATCTGGAAGAAAATTAAACAGGAAATCTTTCGCTATAGGGCATGGTTTTCAAAATGGATGAGCGGGTATTTTGCCTATATTTACGTTCTTTAATTCAATACAATTTAAAAGAGATAAGGGTTTGATGTACAGGTTATTATTTATATTTACTTTACTTATTTGTCCGTTTTTTGCTCAAGCACAAGATGTTTTAAGCAAATTAGAGAAAGAATATAGCCATGCTTCAGACAATACAATAGAGCAGCTGAATCTTGCTCCCAAATATGCGACTGCCTTATTTTTTCATAACCATAAGGCTAAATCATATCAGATTTTACAAACCAATATTTCTATTGCAACAAAACAGTCCGATGGAAAGTATGCCACCATTCTGTATGCTGTGCAAGCTATGAATTACAGACTTGACAATAAAGAAACTGAATCGTTAAAAAGTCTGGAGACAGCAAAGAAGTATAGTTTAAAGACCAATAATAATGAAGCTAAAGGCTATTTTCAATATGCAAAGGGTTGGATTCTAACGCGTAACAATAAAACGGAAGATGCTGTTGCTGCCTACCTAAAAGCTATTGATTATTACGAAAACTCACCCACAACATCCACACTCTACGGAAGGTTTGGTAACGTAGCCAAAGAGTTGTCTGCCATTTATTCTAACCTTAATGAATACCAACTGGAAGAAAAATACAGCAAACAGTTTTTGCTGTTAGCCTCCAAACAAAATGATCCAAATCTTATCTTCGATGCATATATGCGAATGGGGTATGTGTACGAACAAAAATACGATCAGAACCCATCGAATATAGACCTAAGAAATAAAGTAGAGCAATATTATTTACAGGCTATCACGATTTTTAACAAACGTAAGGATGCCATGCTCAACAAAAGCAGCCTTTCTTATGCAGCCATTAATTTGGCCAATCTGTATACAGGTTTTGATAGAGATAAGGCCATGCAATACGCCCAGTTAGCCAATACTGTAAGTCTGGAAACAGGTGAAGCTATTCATATCGCTTCTTCATTTGGGATTATGGCTGAACTAGCCATGCAAAATAAAAATTACGATCTAGCCAAGTCTTATTTTCTAAAAGCTTCCATGGAAATTGGAAAAAGTCCGGTTAGAGATCAGAATATAGAATTATCTATTTTAGAATCTTTGTCTCGAATTAGTGAAGAACAAGGCAATTATAAAGAAGCGCTGACGTATTATAAAAGTTATGTTGATAAATACCAAAGCCTTTACAATCAGGAAAAACTGGATATTACCAAAAGACTGGAATCTCAGTTTGAGAAAGAGAGACAGGAACAAAAATATATCAAGCTGCAGCTGGAAAGTGATAAAAAAGCACAGCAAATCAGCTTGATGAACATTCTTCGGAAACAGCGCGAACAGGTTTATAACAACTTAAAGCTGGTAGAAGAAAATCAGCGAGAACGTCTAAAGTTTTCTGAACTTGAATCCGAAAAAAGAGCGCAGCAGCTTCGTTTATCAAAGTTAGAAACACAGCAGAAAAACAACGATATTAATACCATTAAAAAGCTTCTAGCCTACAAGGAAAAGATCAATACATATTACGCCATTTTCATTTTTATCTTCATTGTGTTAATTGCCCTATTGTTGTATGCTTACAGGCAACGTGTTCATTCTTTGAAACAAAGAGATGAACTGCATGCTTTGGCAATGGAAAAAGAAAAACAAAATTTAAAAATATCTACGCTTACGGCATTGCTTGAAGGACAGGAACAGGAGAGAGGCCGCTTAGCTCGTGATCTTCATGATGGGTTGGGAGGTTTGCTTTCAGGAACTAAACTTCAATTGTCTTATTTAGATCCTCATAAAACCCAAACCATACAGGAGGGAATTTCAAAATCGATTGGCCAGATTGATGGTGCTGTAGAAGAATTGAGACGTGTAGCACATAATTTAATGCCTGATTTATTAATGAAATATGGTTTGGAAGTAGCCATTCAGGAATTTGCATCCCGCATGTCCAATGCTACGTTAAATATTCATACCGAATTTATAAAATACAGCAATTCCATATCACAAGACAAGCAATTATTGCTGTACAGAATCATTCAGGAGTTGGTAAATAACGTTATAAAACATGCCGATGCCTCCGAAATTATTATTCAGATAAGTGAAGAAGAGAACGTATTAAACCTTACGGTGGAGGATGATGGTAAAGGCTTTGACCATGCAGCCTTAGACATGAGAAAAATAGCAGGTTTTCATAATATAGAATCAAGAGTCCAATTTTTAAAAGGAACGATGAACATCATCTCCGAATTGAATATTGGAACCAGTATAGAACTTCAAATTCCTATTCATTAAACATGATAAAAGTAGCCATAACAGATGATCATCCATTATTATTGGAAGGTCTGAAGAATATTTTAGGAAATAGCGATACGATAGATGTGGTAGACTGTTTCAGAAACGTTTCAGAAATGAATGCAGGTTTAGCGAAACAAGCGATCGATATCTTGTTGCTAGACATCAATTTGGTAGATACCAATAGCATTGAGCTCATAAAACCTTTAAAGAAAAAGTATGAAAACCTTCAGATTATTATGCTGAGCGTTCACAATGAACTGCCTGTCATTAATAGTACCTTGTCTGAGGGCGCCTTGGGATACATTCAGAAAAACGCCTCTGTTTCAGAAATTCTGGAAGGGATTAATACCGTATATATTGGAAAGCAGTTCTTATGTTCACAAACCAAGCTTATTCTGGATAAAAAATCTTCAGACGGATTAAATCAGGTTCCAAAATTAACCAGAAGAGAAAAGGAAATTCTAGCCGAAGCAGCCAAAGGACTTACCACCAATCAAATGGCGGAAAAGCTTTTTATCAGTCCGCACACTGTAGAAAGTCACAGGAAGAATCTCATAGAAAAATTTCAGACTTCTAATCTTAGTTCAGCCATTAAACTAGCCATAGAATATGGTTTAATCATCACATAAAATAAAAAGGCCTGCTTTCGTAATGAAAGCAGACCTTTTCTTATATAATCAAATAATTAGGTGTGTCATAATTAATCTATAAATCTCAAAGCGGCCTGAAACAGATTTTTCTTTCCTATTAAATCATATTCTTCGTTATATACAGGTTCATACATGAATAGAAAAGCACTTCCGTCAAAATCTTTTAAATTAATAGCCTGATCTACCATAACATCATAAAACCTGGTAATAGTACGGGTAGCTGTCCATTGTTTTACGTTACCTTTTGGAGTTTTATCAAATCTATGATCTTTAGCATCCGTATAGTACCAATACGATGGTGCCGAATCCATCAAAAAAAGTTCTTTATCCTTGTTGTATAATTCTTCTGCCATGCCTGTATTCTGAAACCAAGGTACTTCCTGGTTGTAAAGGCCTAAAGCCGCCGCATAAATGTCCTTATTCGTAGTGGCTCCAATTAAAAACCCTTCCAGATTGGTTGCCGTAATTTCAAATACAAAAGCAGATTTTTTCAGTTTATAAACATCATTTACAGGCTCAATTACTTTTCCGTCTTGCTTAATAACCACTTTTAATGATTGGGCAAAAGCCATTAAGCTCAATAGAGAAAAAAGAATGGTTAAACTTATTTTTTTCATGGTATATCTTTAAAATAACTGGGGCAAAGATATTGTACTTTATCTCCATAAACACTGGCCGATTTCAGGGGTTTTTTATCTTATTCTAAGCTTGTACCGATAAGTTTTCTTACTTAAAATAAATTGGGCTTTAACTGGATTTTGATGAAAGCTGCCTTTTGTTTTTTGTCTTTCGATGGAGCTGAGTTTGTAGGGTAAACTTCTGCATAAAAGGTGTCATTCTCTGTCCAAAAGGCTTTTGTTTCGTCGCCTATTTTAAATTTAGTAAAGTTTACATACAAAAGACTTTCCTGATTGTTTTTTTGTTCCAGATATTTACTCACCTCAAAATCACTTCCTACATCGCTATTGGAAGAAAAATAAGAAATCCATTTTTTAGTAGGAATAATCTGAGGATAACCGGCGGTGAAAATTTGAAAATTAGATCCGGATTTTATATTATAAAAAGAATAGAAAGTATCTGAAACCTCTACCGAATTTTCCTTGAAAACTTCTAAATGCAGAAAAGGTGACTTTCCTACATATTCATTGGATAATGTACCGTCTTCAGTAGATACATTTTCGTGTTGTACAATTACCGTTTCTTTACCATTTTCGGTGTTGATCCAGTTCCCGTCTTTCAGTTTTATATAAGGGTTTTTTACTAAAACTTCATCGATTCTTTTTTTAGAGGCAGTCTTAAATTCCTGCTCTGAAACTTCTGATATGGTACCATACTTATTGAACGATTTATTTTTTAGATCCTGAGATGTTTTAAATATACTGCTTCTGATCTCATATAAATCCACCCCCTGTAAAGTCAAATCAAATGCTGCCGTGAGTTCAGATTTCAAAACAAAAGCTTCAATACTATTCGAAATATTATTATTAATACTATAATGAATAGAGTAGAAGTCATCAAATTCTTCGAATCCATAATAGTTATCAAATTTATTGTAGGCAATTTTCATGTGAGCTGCATCCTTATTCGGAGCCACAAAAAAACGAATAGAATCAAGTTGAGTAGATAGTTGAAATGGTACCTCTAGTACATTATCTACCCCTTTTATTTTTTTGAAATCGGCAAATGTTATAGCTTTCTGAGTAGCTGTAGCTTCTGTTTTTGTAGCTTCTGACGTTTTATTTTGAGGATTACAACCTACAAAAACAACCACCATAGATGATATAAAAAACTGATATGAGATTTTCATTTATTATTTTTTTGATCCAAATATATCAGCATTCAAATTAGCAACCAACAAAACCACTTAATATAAGGGAAAATTGGCTGAAAACAGGGATGTATTTAAAGCTAATCAGATAGATTGCTTCGTTTTTTTTTGTCTTATTATCAAAATAAATAATTTATGATATTTTTTTCACAAAGCATTGCATAGACTTTCAAATGTGGAGAGCAAACACATAGTAAAAATGATTATTATTGTAATGAAATTAAATTGGCTGTAAAAAATTATGGGTTATTGGGAAATCTTATTATTATTTTTAATAATCGCTTTCGTTTATTCATCCGTAGGATTTGGTGGTGGTTCCAGTTATCTTGCCGTGCTGGCAATGTACAGCCTCCCATATCAGGAAATACGCTTAACAGCACTTATCTGTAATGTTATTGTTGTAGTGGGTGGGGTTTATATTTATATTAAAAATAAGCAGGTTGACTGGAAAAAAATACTCCCCATTACCTTTGTCAGCGTACCTATGGCATATCTGGGAGCTACCTTAAAAATGAGTCAGGAAACTTTCTTTTTGATTTTAGGAATCACTTTAATTATAGCAGCTATCCTATTATGGGTGAGGACAGAAGTGAAAAGTGAAGAAAAGTCAACGGAAGCCTCCAAACAATCAATACTTAGAAATAGTTTTCTGGGCGGTGGAATAGGGTTTTTATCCGGATTGGTAGGAATAGGGGGCGGAATTTTTCTTTCACCCTTACTTAATCTGTTAAAATGGGATACTCCAAGAAAAATTGCAGCAACTTCCAGTGTTTTTATACTGGTAAATTCTATATCAGGAATTTTTGGACAGCTTTCAAAATTATCTGTAGATATGGATTATTTCAGAATTCTAAGCTTATGTCTTGCTGTTTTGATTGGCGGACAGATTGGTTCAAGAATGTCTCTGAAATGGAACCCTTTAATAATCAAAAGAATGACTGCCGTACTTGTCTTGGTAGCGGGCATCAATATTTTAATAAAATACTGGTAAAAAATTAAGAAATGAAAATTAAAATATTAACCTTCGGAATAGCAAAAGATATTCTCGGCGCATCAGAAAAAGAAATAGATGTAGATGAAGGATTGAATGTAAAACAATTAAAGAATATTCTGGAAGAAGATTTTCCACAGCTTCAAAAACTGAAGTCTTATTTTATTGCAGTGGATGAAGAATATGCAGAAGATGATCAGATAATAACCAGTACAAACGAAATAGCAATAATTCCTCCTGTAAGTGGAGGGTAAACATATGATTGATATAAAAATAACAGAAGATCCGCTGAATATAGTCAACTGTCTTGAAATTGCCCAGGATCTTGGTAGTGGAGGTATTGCAACATTTATAGGAACCGTTCGTAATAAGACAGGAAATAAATCCGTTATTCGTCTTGAATACGAATGTTATCAGTCTATGGCAATAAAAGAAATACAAAAGATAGTGGAAAGTGCTGTTTCTTTGTTTTCTGTACGTAACGTAGTGGTTCATCATCGTACCGGAATTTTACTTCCTGGTGACGCAGCAGTGATGATTGTTGTAAGTGATGGGCATAGAGATGCCGTTTTTGATGCCTGTCGTTATATTATTGATACCGTAAAACAAAAAGTTCCCATCTGGAAAAAAGAAGTTTTTGAAGATGGAGATGAATGGGTTTCTGCCCATCCATAATTTTGAGGAATAAAATTTCGTATATTTACTATACAAGTTCTTTATAGAGATGAAAACCAATATATTGGAAAACCAATCAGTACAGAAGATCGAGATTGTCAAAGTTAATGAGAACAACAGCTTTCCTTATACTGATGATATTTCGGTGGAAGAACCTTTAGAAATAAGGGTTTCTTATCATGATCAAGACCGAAGAGAAAGTAAAAATATATCGGTAACCATGCGTACACCAGGTAATGATACGGAACTTGCTGCAGGATTTCTGTTTACGGAAGGAATTATTTCCAGTTGTGAGCAGATTAAAGATGTAAACCATTCTCCGGCAGAATGTTCCAGAAACCGAGAAAATATTGTGATTGTAGAGCTTGTAGAGGGCTTTACGCCCCAATTGATGAAAGCTGACAGAAACTTTTATACAACCTCCAGTTGTGGAGTATGCGGAAAAGGTTCTATTGAGTCAATACGAACGGTTAGCTCCTTTCAGAATCTTAAGAAAGAACATCAGAAAGTAGCACTTTCTACATTGTATCAATTATCAGAAAAATTACAGTCTTTTCAAAATAATTTCAGCGCAACGGGCGGAATTCATGCCTCCGGTATTTTTGATTTAGAAGGTAATCTGCTTGCCTTACGGGAAGATGTAGGAAGACATAATGCATTGGACAAACTTATTGGGCACGCTCTCTTTACCAAAATGCTTCCACTTACCCACAAAATTTTGGTATTAAGCGGAAGAGCCAGCTTTGAACTGATTCAGAAAGCAGCTATGGCGGGTATTTCTATTGTTGCTGCCATAGGAGCACCATCCAGTCTTGCAGTAGATCTGGCAAAAGAATTTGATATTACCTTGTTAGGCTTTCTAAGGGATAATCGTTTTAATATTTATAATCAAAGTGCCAGTCTAGAGATTATGCAAAAATAATTACCAAGAATGTATGAATAGAGAATATTCAGGCACTCAGGGAAAAAGAATAAACAAATGAAAATAAGAATTAAAGATAACTCAATAAGATTTCGTTTGACTCAGTCAGAAGTTTTAGAACTAGGAGAAAACGGAATCATTTCCAGCTTTACCCAGTTTGTAGACAGGCCATTTATTTATGCAATAGAAAGAACAGATGATGAAGTTTTGTCTGCTGAATTTATTGAAAATAGAATCGTATTAAAAATGCCTAAACTAATGGTGGAAGACTTTGTTTCAACAGACAGAGTAGGTTTTGACGGGCAAACAGGAGAAATAAAACTCCTTGTAGAAAAGGACTTTGTATGTATTGATAATACAGAAGAGGATCAAAGTGATAATTACCCGAATCCTAATATTAAATGTTAATAATCCTAAAATGTCAAGGTCATGAAAGAAATTGATAAAAATAAAATAGAAGAGGAAATAAATAAGGAGCCTAATGCTGAAAATCCGTATAGATTACTTGATCTGAAGCTTACCCATGTTGAAACATCCGCGGCAGGGATTCCTGCTGTGATGGCCGCTTTTAGTGACCTATTTGAAGAAAAAACTCCGATTAGGGGGATGAGGGCTTTATTTAAAATGAACCAGATGGGAGGTTTTGACTGTCCCAGCTGTGCATGGCCTGATCCTGATGATGAACGCTCAGTTCTTGGTGAGTATTGTGAAAACGGAGCGAAAGCACTCGCTGAAGAAGCAACTACCAAAAGAGTTACTCCAGAGTTTTTTAAACAAAACTCAGTCTATGATCTTGCCAAACTAGACGATTATCAAATTGGTAAAATGGGAAGACTTACAGATCCTATGTATTTGCCAGAAGGTGCCACCCACTATCAACCGATCAGCTGGGATCATGCCTTTAAAAAAATAGCAGAGCATCTTAATGCACTGGAATCTCCGGACGAGGCTGCTTTCTATACTTCAGGAAGAACAAGTAATGAAGCATCATTCATTTATCAGCTGTTTGCAAAAGAGTTTGGAACTAATAATATGCCGGACTGTTCCAACATGTGTCACGAGACCTCCGGATCTGCATTGCGGCCTACTATTGGAATTGGTAAAGGAACAGTAACCCTGGAAGATTTTTATGAGGCCGAAGTTATTATCATTATAGGACAAAATCCGGGAACCAATGCACCGAGAATGATGAGTGCTTTGTCAAAAGGAAAAGCAAACGGAGCTAAAATCATTGCCATTAATCCATTGCCGGAAGCAGGATTGATGGGCTTTATTAATCCACAGAGTGTTAAAGATATCCTGAAAGGAGGTGTTCAGCTTGCAGACCTTTATCTGCCTGTAAAGATTAATGGTGATATGGCATTATTAAAGGCTCTTGAGCTTTTATTAATTGAATTTGAAAAGAAAAATCCCGGTACTGTATTCGATAATGAGTTTATTAAAGAAAAGACTGTAGGATATGCTGATTTCCTGAATCAGTTTGATCATTATAATCTGGATGAATTGGCTGTACTTTCAGGAGTTTCTAAAGAAGATATTTATAAAGCTGCAGAAATGATAGCCTCCAAAAAAAGAATCATTGTGAGCTGGGGAATGGGGCTTACCCAACAACCTAATGGGGTAGATATGATTCGTGAAATTCTGAATATACTTTTATTAAAAGGAAGTATTGGAAAACCAGGGGCTGGCGTTTGTCCTGTTCGTGGTCACAGTAATGTGCAGGGGAACAGAACAATGATGATTGATGAAAAACCTACCGATGAGCAGCTTGACCGTCTTGAAAACTTTTATGGCTTCAAAGTACCGCGTAAACATGGTTATGATGTGGTAAGAGCTATTAAAGCAATTCATGAAGAAAAAATAAAAGTCATGTTCTGTATGGGAGGTAATTTTGTGTCTGCAACACCGGATACTACCTATACATCAAATGCCTTACGAAAACTGAACTTACTTGTATCTGTTTCCACCAAGTTGAACAGGGGACATCTGGTGCATGGGAAAGAAGCACTTATCCTGCCAACCTATGGGCGAAGTGATAAGGATATCGTAAATGGGGAAATACAAATTGTGACTACAGAAAACTCCATGGGAGTCGTGCAGGATTCAAAAGGAATGCTGGATGCCGTATCAGATAATCTGGTTAATGAAACCCAGATTGTTTGCCGAATGGCAATGGCTACTTTAGGAGAAAGGTCTGTTGTGAACTGGCAACGTTACCATGACAGCTATGATGCGGTAAGGGACGATATTGAACAATGTATTCCCGGTTTTGAAAATTATAATGTTAGAGTTCGGGAAAAAGGAGGCTTCTACCTTCCCAATGCTGCACGCGATAAGCAATACTTCTCTAAGGAACTCGGAGGTCGTGCTCCATTTACTTTAACGGAAATACCGGATAATACTTTGGCCGATGATGAGTATATGATGGCTACCACACGTACCCATGATCAGTTTAATACCACTATTTATGGATTAGATGATCGATATCGTGGCATCAAAAATGAACGCCGTGTTGTCTTTATGAATCAAAATGATATTGATAAAGCTGGATTTAAAGCAGGAGATCGAGTAGACCTTTACAACTATGATGATGGCATAGAAAGAGTGGCGCCTCTATTTATCATTGTTTCCTATAAGATTCCGGAAAAGAATACAGTCACTTATTTCCCGGAAACCAATGTGTTGGTATCTGTAAACAATGTAGTGAAAGACAGTAACATGCCGGCATCCAAATATGTGAAAATCAAAATTAAAAAACACGATCCGGAAGTCTACAAAAAGGTAGATGAAATGCTTTATAAAGGAGCTGTTCAACGACCATAACTTTTAAAATAATTTATCCATATGAGAAAGATATTTCTAGTAACCCTATTTTTAGCTTCTGGTATTGCCTTTGCCCAGTCACAATATAAACTAAAGGTTGGAGGAGAAGTGCAGCAGCCATTGGAACTCTCTTTATCAGATCTTTCAAAAATGCCTCGAAAAGAAGCTTCATTAAAGGATAAGGATGGAAATATACATATTTATACAGGCGTAGCCATCGGCGATATTCTTGCGAAAGCCGGAGTTCCGTCCGGTAAAGAACTTCACGGAGAAAATATTTCAAAATATTTGCTGGTAAAATGTACAGACGGATACCGGGTTTTATTTTCATTGGCAGAACTGGACGCTTCCATAGCCGACAAAAATGTTATTATTGCAGATACTATAGATGGTAAACCATTGTTGGAGAAAAAAGGCCCGCTTCGTATTATTGCAGAAGGAGAGAAAAAGCCTGCTCGCAGTTCCTATCAGGTAGAGTCTTTGACAATAGGCCACATTAAAGATTAATTTCCATACAGTGATTAGAGATACAATATGATTATAAGGAAAAAGGAACATTGGTTCAAAATGCTTTTTGTTTGGCACGGCTCTGTATTACCAGGGTTGCTGCCTCGCCTTATATTGCTTTTTATATTGTCTCTCGGGGTAGCTTATCTTCATGGGATTATCTTTTCATTTAAAATTCCTCTTAATCCTGCACCTTTAACATTGTTTGGGTTTGTGCTGGCTTTGTTTTTAGGCTTTCGTAATAATGTAAGTTATGATAGATTCTGGGAGGGAAGAAAATTATGGGGTGCTCTGTTGAATATTTCGCGTTCATTAACCCGTCAGGCTTTAACCTTGAAAAATAATAAGGATGATTCCTCGGTTCCTGAATTTATTAAGTTATTGAGTTCTTTTATATTTGCTCTGAAACACCAGCTTAGAAGAACAGATCCTTATGAGGATTTAAAGCAAAGGCTCGATGAAAGTAAACTGGATCTTATCATGAAGGCAAAGTACAAACCGATTGTCATTATGCGATTCATGGCAGAGTGGGTTCAAAAAGAAAAGGATCAGGGTAAGATTGATACCATACAACAGGCTCGCTTTGATGAAAACTTAGATAAGCTTGCAGATGTAGTAGGTGGATGTGAGAGAATTGTTTCAACGCCAATTCCTTACAGCTATCGTGTTTTATTGCATCGTACGGTGTATATTTATTGTTCTTTGCTGCCTTTCGGACTGGTTGATACACTGGGTTGGTTTATGCCCTTTATTGTGATATTCGTTGCCTATACATTTGTTGCATTTGAAGCCATTGCAGACGAAATTGAAGACCCGTTTGGCACGGAGGCAAATGACTTAGCATTGAATAGCATGTGCAATATGATTGATGAAACAATCCATGAACTGGCCGGAGAGCAAATTAATACCTCCCAAAAACCAATTCACAATATTATTGACTGATCTTTTACTTTGAATAAAGATTGTTACGTCTTGCTAATCCCGCCTTTCAAAGAAAATACTTCTTTGTCAGGGAAAGCTTTTTTAATTTTCCTGGCAGCTTCAGAACTTCGCTTTCCGGACAGGCAATACACTAAAATGGGTTGGGAGACAGCAGAGATTGTATGAAAATGATCATGCAGTTCTTCTACAGGAATATTTTTTCCGCCAATATTAAAGTTCTGATGTTCCTGTGCTGTACGGACGTCTATTATTTCAAAATTCTCCTGATTTTCTTTAAAATATTCAAATGTTATCAAAGGAATCGTTTGCTGCAGTTCTGTAATTGGAGCTGAGGTTTTTCTTAGCTTAATTATTTGAGTTTTGCCACTCATTACATTCATCATCCATAATTTTCCGGCTAGAATATCTTCGGATTGAGTTAAATATTTGATGGCTTCATTAGCCTGCATACAACCTACAATTCCGGCTAGAGTAGGGATCACACCCCCATCTCTGCAATTAGGAATTTGTGATTCCTCAACATTGGGAAATACATCACGGTAATTCGTAGAATAGGCACCATCTTTTTGTAATACATTCCAAAAACTTACCTGACCCTCATATTGATAAATAGCCCCATAGATCAATGGTTTTCCCGCTAATACACAGGCATCATTTAATAAGTATTTTGTTTCAAAGTTATCTGTTCCTTCAATAATCAAATCATACTCTGAGATCAGATCCATTACATTGGAAGAAGAAACTCTTAAGCGATGAGGTTTAACCGAAATGGATGGATTTTGTTGCCCCAATTTTTTAGCAGCTACCTCTACTTTAAACAAACCGATGTCATCCGGAGTATACAAAATCTGCCGGTGCAGATTACTTAGAGACACGATATCATCATCAGCAATACCAATTGTTCCGATACCGGAAGATGCAAGATATTGTGCTGATGGACATCCAAGACCTCCCATACCTACAATCAGTACTTTGGCATTTTTAAGTAATTCCTGAGAAGAAATTCCAAATTCCGGTAAAACAATCTGGCATTGATAGCGTTCAAATGAGTCACTCATAATTGTTTCTTTTTGTTACAGATTTATAAATGTTTTTTTTGGAAATATAAATCGTGTATTGCGAGCATTTTTGATTATTTCTTTAAAAACCCTTGCGCTTTTTCAGCCTCTTCTGGAGTATTTACATTCATTAAAGCATCAGGATTATGGGGTTCTAAAATAAGTGTATCACTATTTATTAAAACCTTTCTGGGACAGGTATTTCCTATTCCTAAAAAATTGAGTAGAAGAGGATAGCTTTTAGGTTCCCAAATCGTAATTAGGGGTTCTGGTAAACCATCAAAAGGGCTTTTGTATGTAGTAGCCATTTTCTCAGGATTACGCGATTCAATTAAGATCTGCAGTGATTTTTCGTCCAGTAAAGGCATATCACAAGCGACAACCAGCCATGCTTTATCCCTTTGAGAACGTAATGCAGAAAGAATTCCTCCAAAAGGTCCCATGTTCAGAAAAGTGTCGGTAAGAGCGTTATAATCTGTATCAAAATTTTCCAACTGATCTTGCCTGCAGGAGATAAAAACCTCGTCACAAAATGAAGCTAACAAATCTGCAGCAAAGTAACGCTGTTCTTTACCATGCCATTTGAGTAAGTCTTTTGCAGTTCCCATTCTTCTGCTTTTGCCACCAGCCAGCACCAGCCCGTTGATGCTCGGGATTGTATTATTCTCTCCTGAAATCATTTTTTCCACCGGATTTTTCTATTAATTTAATTTCTTTAATGGTAATGTCATGGCTCATGGCTTTGCACATATCATAAATAGTTAATGCCGCTACAGAAGCCCCTGTAAGTGCCTCCATCTCAATTCCTGTTTTAGCTTCCACTTCGGCAGTACAGTAGATTTCAATTTCATTGTTGTCGGTAAGTTCTATATCTATTTCACAATTTTCCAAACCTATCGGATGACAAAGCGGAATAAGTTCTCCTGTTTTTTTTGCAGCCATGATTCCTGCAATAATTGCAGTCTGGAAAACAGATCCTTTTGGAGTTTTAAAATCACCTTCCTTGAGTTTTTGTAAAATATGATCGGGCAGTTCTACTGTTGCCTTGGCAATAGCCTTACGATGGGTAACTGCTTTTCCGCTTACATTAACGATGGTAGGTTCAAGTTTTTTATTAAGATGTGAAAAATCTTTCATAGTTTTATTTTTTAACCACAGATACACGAATTATCTGTTTTTCATGAGTGTATGCACCAATCAATTTTAAAAATTATATCGCCATACTTTATAAACTTCACCTTTTCTGAAAGTATTCTGTTCCATAGGTAATTCTATAAAAGCATGGGTATCGGCAAGATGTGAAAAGTCACCAGATCCATTCGTATCTACAGATTCTGCTGTTAATTGTCCGGATGAGTTTATCCTAAGTTTTACCTGAGCAAAATACTGAAGTGAAAAAGGAAAATCAATGTCATTTTGTAAGACAGCAAACTGAAATCCGGAATCCGGAATTTCCAAAGATTTTTCTAACCAGGGAATAAAATACCGATGCAGACACATAAATACAGAAACCGGATTGCCGGGAAATGCAAATATGAGTTTCTGATTCTTGCTTTTACCAAACCAAAACGGTTTTCCGGGCCTTTGTTTTATCTTATGAAAAAGTTTCTCTATTCCCAGTTCTTCACATGCTTTTGGCAGATAATCAAATTTTCCCATAGAAACTCCGCCACTCATAAGAAGTACATCATATTCGTTGATGCAGCGGGAAAGTTCTTTTTTGATCTCTTCATAATCATCATTAAGATGAAGCACATCAGCCTTAATTTTATATTTTTCCAATACGGTCTGTATGGTAATTCCATTAGAACGTCTTAGCTGAAAAGGAGTAGGACAAGACTCAGCACTTACCATCTCGTCTCCTGTGGATATGATGATGATTTTTGGAAGTTTTTTTACAGATAGAGTAGTTTGCCCAACGGAGGAAGCGATACCAATAATGGCAGGAGTAATAACCTGATCAGCTTTTACCAAAATGTCTCCTCGTTTTTTATCCCTTGCTTTCAGATGAATGTTTTTTCCTTTTTTAACATCAATATTGATGCTTACAGTTCCATTATCTATTGAAATGTCTTCATAACGAATAACCGTATCCACTGAGGAACCTAATGCTGCTCCCGTCATGATTTCGATACACTCATTTTCCGAATCTATAGATAAAGAAGGCTCACCTGCAGATTGTACTGCTTTAATGGTAAATGACTGAATCCCTTTTTGATAAGAACTATAATTGATGGCAATGCCGTCTACAGTGGGTCTGTCAAAAGGAGGTAAGTCTCGGTCTGCACACAAATCCTCTGCTAAAACTCTTCCCAACGCCAATTCATAGGGTATTTTTTCTGTGCCGAAATCCTGATGTTGTGACATGACGATGTCTTCTGCCTGTTGTACGGTAATCATTTCCATTGTTATCCTCCTATTGTAGCCATCGATTGATGAATTTGTGACTCTGTTAAATTAAATTTCTGAGCTTCCCATCCATCTTTTGGCTTATTCTGTATCGTATTCACAATAATGTTTTTGAGCTCTTCATTTGTTTTTCCGGAACGCATTTCATCTTTTAAATTAATACCGGTACCTTCATATAAACAAGTTCTGAGCACACCTGAGGGGGTAATTCGTATTCTATTACAGTCTCCGCAAAATGAACGGGTATACGCTGCAATAATTCCTACATCACCTGTAAAACCAGGAATTTTGTAGTTATATGACGTAGAACTTTTCGGGTCTTCTGTTTTTTCTATTTCAGGAAAATGATCTTTGATATGTTGATAAATTTTAGGATAGTTCCATTTTAGAGAAATGTCTGCATTATTTCCATTAAAAGGCATTTCTTCAATAAAGCGTACATCAATCGGAAGCTGCTTGGTGAGTAATACCAATGGAATAATATCTTCAATATTCTGATTTTCCATTACCACCGTGTTAATCTTTACTTTGATATCGTGTTCCAGTAAAGAGTCTAATGTTTTCATTACTTTATCAAAACTTTTACGGCGGGTAATTCTGAAAAAGCGTTCTTCATCCAAAGTATCCAGACTGAGATTAACAGATTTCACTTCAAACTTCTTGAGTTGCGGAATATACTGCCCCGTAAGAAGCCCATTGGTCGTTAAGCTAAGATCTGTAATTCCATCTAAATGAGATATTTTTCCGATAAGATCAATGCAGTTCTTTCTTACAAAAGGTTCACCTCCGGTAAGTCTGACTTTATTGACCCCTAATTCTGCAAAAACAGAACAGAGTCTTAGCATTTCTTCATCAGTCATTAATTCCTCCTGTTTAATCCAGGTAAGACCATTTTCAGGCATGCAGTAGGTACATCGGAGATTACACCGGTCCACAACAGCCAGTCTTAGGTAATTTATTGTTCGTCCGAATTGATCTGTCAGCATTTTAAATAAAGTGTCTTATTACAAATATACTGATTGTTTTTGCGTAAAAGAGGTCATTTTTAGATTTGTAAGTAAACGGGAATATTTTTTTCACAATTCCGGATAGTCAAAACCGGAGAATGAGAAATACCTGCTTAATTTTTGATAACCTAATGATATTTTTATCAGTATTTTATAATTTAGCAGGTATTAATAATGAATAATGAAAGAGAAGAATATGACATCTCAATTAGGGAATGAAGACAAAAGGAAAATTGATGTAATTTATCAGGATGAAATAAATTCTTCTGAGCTTAATCGTTTTCCAGATAATTCTTTTACCATCATTATTTTAGATGAATGTAATGCAGGAGAATGTACTACAGATATTGATAAATACATTCTGAATTCTAAACAGTTATTTATCCATCTTCCGAAGAGGGAATACCTATGGAAATTACCTGCTGGTGCATCGGGAAGAAGACTCATCATCAATGATTCTATTCTTGAAACATTTTCTCCGACATTAAAACATACTTTTTCATCCCATAGTACATACGAGATGATACAGCCGAATGATGAAGTTTATGATAAATTGAGTAGTGAGTTCAATGCCATACGAATGGAGATTCATTCGGAAATGATATTTCCGGAGCTTATTAATGCGAGGGTAAGGCTTTTGGCTTTAATGATCAATTTATGGGTAGAGGAGGTATATGGTAAATTTGCCTTAACCCATCATAATAATCTGGCTTTCAAGTTTCATTCATTGGTGCAAAAACATTATAAAACCCAAAAAAGTGTTTCTTTCTATGCAGAAGAGTTATGCATTACGCCTAACTATTTGGGTGTGATTTGTAGAAAACAATACAGAGTTTCCCCTTTAGAGTTTATTAAAGAGCGGGTTTTATTAGAAGCAAAAAAATTATTACACAGTTCTGATAAGTCCATTAAGGAGATCGCTTTTGAGCTGGGATTCCAGAATTTTTCTCATTTTTCATACTTTTTTAGAGTTCAAACAGGAATGACACCTAAGAGTTATAGATTAACCATGAACAAAAGCTAGGAGGTCAAATCTTTTTAGATGAACTAAGTAGAAAAATGAATTCCTCTTCTACGTATTAATTCACTTTTTAACTCTATAATTATTTTATGGAATTTCGACATACGATGTTTTACTAAATAAAAATTAGGTTATATTTTATAGTAAAAGCAATACTTGTCAGCCATTGAAATCATTGAACTGAACAAGAAAATTTTCGGAATCCCCAACAAAGAAACGGAATCTGAAAACCGAAAACACAGGTCCTACAACAAGTCTGACATTCTGGAAATGTTGGATTATCAGAAAGAACAACAACTCAATAATAGCCAATTAGCAAGTCATTTTAAATTGAGCCGGAACACCGTAGCAAAATGGAAAAAAAATTTCTTGTAGTAAGAAACAATAAGAGATTTTCACTAAAGAACTGAGGAGTTTCAAAAAGCAAAATTCTGAGAAAGTATTATCAACAAAGGAGCTTTAAAAAAAAGCTACTTTGTTGTTTTTCAATATATTTAATGGCGTAAATGACGATGTAAATTATTGGAATATCCTCCGCCATTTGGTCATTGTATTCCTGCTTAATCCAAAGTGTTCTGCCACCTGAAGATTATTCATTCTATTGTTTTTTTGGTAATCAAGAATACGCAGAATATCTGATGTATTGTAGGAACGAAGCTTTTGATTCATTTTTTTTATATCTCGGTCCTTGGTTTCAAATATTTTTTTGTTCAGCTCCATAATATCTATGGCAGATAGCATTTTCTTTTCCAATAGCTTTTTGCATTCCGCTTTCTTATGAGGGAATTTCCGGTCAATAATATCAGAATAAATTCGTTTATAATTAGGTTGGTTCTGTTGTTTCATTACATTATTTTTAAAGTCTATAGGAAGTTGTTTTATTGTGGCTATTCTTAGCCTTTCATTTCTAGAGGATACAATTATTTATTATGTTTTGCCATCCATTTGCACAATGTAGAATAGGGGATTCCATACTCGTCTGTAATTTGACGCTTGGTCTTTTCTTCTTTCCCTATAAGTTCTAAAATGAAGTCTATCATTTCTCGGGTATAGATATTCTTTCTGAAGCGAGGTAGTTTTGAGCTCTCGGATTCCCGAATTGATGCTGAAGGCGGGGCATATAGTATGAGATGCTGAGAATACAATCTGAAGAAATCATACTCCAAAAGTTTACTCCACCTCAATAAGGTATGGGTGGGTAGATTCTCCAGAGCGTACATTTCATTTATTTCAAGCTCTGTACATTTCATGAAGTTGCAGATACGGGGTATGTCTATGTTGTTTTCTTTAACCCGTAGATGAATGAATCTTCCAATATGAATATTTCTGAAATTTGAATCCATAAATAACGTTTCGTTTAATAGGGTAGTGTAAAGGACATTATGATGATAATGTCTTGAGTGTAGTTGACAAATAGTGTTGTGATCGATAGTTTAGCTCCGTTCCGTACAATACTTCCCGGAGCTAAATATCTATCACTTATGAAAACGGTCTCTTTCTAATCAGGGCAAGTTTGTGTGGTGATGCAATGCCAAGCCATGGATGAATCCCCTTCCTTAAGGGTGTACATCTTCATACATTTGTTGGTTGTATCAAATACCATCATTCCCTCCACGAAATTGGCTGTTGGAATGCCAACCGGGTTTCCTGATGCATCAAACGAAACTCTATTGGGTACAAAGCCCTTAGTTTTGGCTTCCAAGGCAAGCCATCCTCCTTTTCTTACCATTGGCCAGTTGTCGATACTTCCAGCTCCGGCTCTGCCAAGAGAAGTGATTCCAACTTTAGTATCCAATACGGTACCTGTCATAATACCGGGTTTGTAACAGAATGGTGGAATACAAGCTGAAACAGATAAGTTTTGAGAACTTCCGATGGCTTGTCCTGCATTGGCAATGGTTGGAATTCCATTAGTATTTACAGTATTGCCAAGGTTTTGGATGACAGGACCGGCTGTTCCGTTGTAGCCACTTCCTGTATTACCACCCGGAAGTGAAGAATTTACAAGATTGACAGCCGTAAACCCTCCTGTTCCTTCAATAGCATCAGGGCAGCCATCTCCATCTGAGTCCAAATCCAAATAATTAGGGATACCATCTCCATCGGTATCACAGGATTTGTGGGCAAACAGATTATAAGCAACGGCATCATTTGTTCCAAAATTATTGCTGGTAAGCATAATGGAAGTAACAAGATTATTCCCTACACCTCTCAACAGTATCCATTGATCATTTACAGAACCTATTGAAGAAATTGTTCCTACTAGCGGATCATAGTTCATTACCGTAGAAGGAATGTTAGGCATTAAGGATGTCGTCGTATCTTTTACCAATAAGCCATTTACATTCCCTCCATTTATTTTTAAGGAATAACTGGCTGCTGAGGATCCAACTGAAAGACCATCTACATCCTGTATGTAAAATGCAAGCTCATTGGCGGGAACTCCAGGTGAGAAATTATAGGTTAAACTTACTGCATTATTGGAATGAAACCTCACCAATCTTTTAGTAGCTCCATTGCTGTCGGTATAAAAATGATTCAGATTGTCATTAAAAACAGAGGCAGTCTGTAGAGAGGTATTTGGAGCTGTTATGGTCAGATTAGAGACTGTATCTCCTTTCCATGGGCCATTTTCATTATCTGAATAATATCCGCCACAGTTTTCATTGAGATCTGTTATTCCGTCATTATCATTATCCAAATCACACATGTCTGCAATGCCATCACCATCGGTATCAGGACCATAGCAAGGATCTACTGCAAATGTGATGTATTTTCCATCAGCTATGTTTTGGCTGTATGTCCATTTTGTAGTGTTATTAGATATAGGATTTACTATTCCAACATTGCTTGTGAAAGCAGCATCATCAGCTATCAGCATTACCACGCTACCGGATGCAGTGTTGAATGTACCACTGTTATAGGCTGAAAGGTCTGTCTCAAAGAATAAAGTTCCTGCATCAGCATTCTTTTCCTGTGACATCCAGGTTCTTGGAATTCTTTTATAGATTTTGCTTCCCAGGGCAATATCTGTTGGGATGCTGGATATATTTCCGTCATCTCCCAAAAGAAAATAGGTTTTATCACTAGGAAATCCTGTACGTGCAGCATTTTGATTCGGATTAATGAAATCATTGGTGGTCGCAACTGTAAGGATCGTTCCGGCGTTGACGCTTTTTGATACTTTCTGTTCAAACGCTTCTATATCATCACGGGATACTCCGAAAATGTTATTGTTGTAAGTAGTATTGGTTGCTCCGTTCCATACAATGCCTCCATCCGTGGAAAGATAATGCTCTGTATTCACCTGTCCTAATGTAATACCATACTTGATGGCAAGATAAGAATCCACTCTTCTACGTTCAGTAGTTGTAAGGTTACCTGAACCGTAGATAATTGTTTCTCCTAAATTACCTATGAACCCACGGTTATCACTACCGTTACCTCCAAATTGAGAATCACCAAATAAATGTCCTCCATTCAGATTTCGTACACCTGTACCTGTATGATTGGTCGTTGCAAAGTTTGCACTTCCATTAAGAGCCTTGGTAGTGGTAAGAGCTGTAAATGTATGATACATAATACTCGGGATTGTTGTGGAAAATGATCCTGTAGGACTTCCATAATAATCGGTAGTTCCTCCTGTGTTGGAGAATCGTTCTATTCTATTATCCATTATAATACCCAGACCATCCCATCTGCGTATGTCTCCGGTAAGCAATGCATTATCTACCAGAGATCTGAAGATACTTGGATGAGCACCACCACTGGTCATGCCTTCTTTAGTCAATGTAAATACATCATAAGAATCCTTAGAGAATGTTCTGACATTGATATTCCCAAGAGTTTGTGTTCCTCCTGTAAAATTAACTCCCGGGTTGAAGTTGAAATAATTAGCCGTACCAGATACGTACTTAGGCAGTGCATTGGTTCCCATCTGTGCAACAGTAGTTCCGTTCCAAAGATCTGTCCATCCGGTCACGTCTGTTCCCGTACCTGTATTGGTTGCGTTTTTATCCGCTCTATACCAGTAAGACAGGCTGTTGGCAACCCCTCCCGGAGCATTTCCAAATCCAGCAAAAGTAAAGAACTGCCCGTTTCCTAATGTTACGTTGGCTGTATTATATACCAATCCGTTTACTGTTACCTCCGAAGTCATTGGAGTAAAGGTATCCGTTCCGTCAAAAGCAGCATCTGAAGACTGTATCAGGTAAAGGTTTTTTACACTTTTTGGCCATGCAACAGTTACTGTTCCCACATTATTGGTATTTTGTACTTTCCAGATACCCTCAAAACGATAATTAGTAATCCCGTTAGAACCTGCTGTATAAGAAAATGGCACGCTGAGACCTTGTTTCAAACCATTATCTCCTGTAAGAAGAAATTGCAGGTCATTAACCAGGCCTGTACTGTTGCCAGCATTGCTATCGGCAAAGCCTGTTGTAGAAATTACAAGCAGTTGTCCGCTGTTCACACTTCCGGCCTGTTTTTGATGCAAGGCTGTGAAATCGTCTTTTGCAATACCGAAGATATTGTTGTTATAACCCGTATTATTAGTTCTATCCCATACAATGCTGCTGGTAGTAGAAAGATAATCTTCATTTAAAGTAACCCCATTCTTTACAGCGAGATAGGAATTAATTCTTGACTGCTCATTTGTTGTTAGCGTACGATTATACCATGCAACTTCCATGATATCACCCGGGAAAGCACCCGGAGCATCCCAACCGGCATGACCTATTCGCAGGTTTCTACCGTAGATCTGGAACTTATTGGCTGTAGCAAAACCGGAAAAAGATTCATAAGAGCCATTTAAACCTAATCTCTTTTCTCCTCCGGCAATAGAGGAAGTTCCGCCATTGGCTATCGTATTATTCGCAATTGCTGAAAATATATTGGAAACACCAGTATTGAAAGCCGTAGAAAAATCAGAAGACGTTGTTGTATTAAAAAATTCATATTGTCTTGGTTTTCCATTGGCAATAGAAACTCCCGGTTCAGAAGCATATGTTGCATCATCATCAATTCCTGTAATACGTCCTGTTCCACTCGTTTCAGTAGGTCTTACTGCCGAAAAAACAGAAGTACTGATATTCGGATATTGAACGTTACCCAAAGGATTCAGTGCTGAAGCATTGTTGTAAAAAAACTTCGCTGAAGTATATCCTGTGGTATAAGGGTGGAAGTTATGGTTTCTGTTTGCTGATGACAGTGTTATTCCACCTACATTCGGGATGTTATCTGCATTGGCAGAATGATCTTTCCATGCTGTACTTAGAGTTCCGGCATCATCAGATTTTACCCAAAAATCAGGACCAACAACCCCTCCAGGGGCCTGAATAAAACCTGCAAAAGTGAAAAACTGTCCGTTTCCTAGTATTACATTGGCGGTGTTATATACCACTCCGTTTACTGTTATCTCCGCAGTCATTGGAGTAAAAGTATCCGTTCCGTCAAAAGCAGCATCTGAAGATTGTACCAGGTAAAGGTTTTTTACACTTTTTGGCCATGCAACAGTTACTGTTCCTATATTGTTTGTATTCTGTACTTTCCAGATGGATTCAAAACGGGAATTGACTTCTCCGTTGGTACCGGTTGTATAGCTCACCAATGTTTTTAGCTCTTGCTTCAGACCATTGTCTCCAGCAATTAAGAATTGCCCTTCCGTCAAAGAATTAGTATTGTCAAAGTTTGTATTTGCCAATGAATTTCCTACGCCAATAATCAATTTCTGACTACGATTTTCACTTCGCGATTGTCTTTGATATAGAGCAGAAAGATTGTCCCTTGCAATACCGAAGATATTGTTTTGGTAAGCCGTGGAAGTATTCCAAACAATACTGTTTGTAGAATTTACATAATCTCCCGTAAGGGTTGTTCCCCATTTAATGGCTAAATAAGAGTCTACACGAGCTTTTTCTAATGCTGTAAGAGGGGTGGCAAATACGATGGCCTCATTCATTTGTCCATCATGGCTTCCCCAATTGATATCACGACCTATTCTAAAGGTACGGGCCGTATTTCCAGTATTTACATTATTAAGTGTATTGTTGTAAACAGATTCATTACCATCCAACCAAACTTTAGCCAATGGATATGAAGCCGTGCTTCCTGCAGCATTCAACCATGAAGATCCTGCTACAAAAGGTTTTATATCAGCAAATAAATTGGTCGATAATGTAGTATAGCCGCTTCCCGCCGTATAAAATAACAATTTATCCGTAGTGGCATTATTTGAAATATGTAAACCAGGATAATCCATGGTCTGATCAAAGCCTGCCAGTCCAGCAGCACCTAATGTATTCATTTTACCGGCAATATAAATACTTCCTTTTGAGCGGTCTATGATCTCGTTTCCACTCCCTGGATCCGCTGCCATAAAACCTCCTTGTCCTATTCCATGCGCTGTAGAATTGAAAGTCACCGTTGGGTTGAAATTAGCCAAGGTATTCTGATTTGAAAAGATAGGTTGTAGGGTAGTGGTAGCCTGTACAAGATTGTTTCCAGTTCCCATTTGGTCAATCCACAGGCTCAATGGAGTGTTATCCGATGAGGTAACAGCATCTGCCTTGTACCAAACTGCTGCTGCAACACCTCCTGGGGATGGGGCAGAAACATTAACTGTTAAATCACTGAAACTACTGCAAGTACCGGTGGTAACTGTCCACCTGAAAGTATACGCTCCTGAACTGATAAGTCCTGTAACATTCGTGTTATATTGTGATGGATTGGAAATGACCGGGACCGGAGCTCCGGCTGGTTTTGATACCAACGTCCATATACCAGTGGATGATGTCCCTGGATTATTTCCATTGAGGGTGATTTGTGATGCTCCTATCTCCAATGTTTGATTGGATCCTGCATTGGCATTTACCTGTGCTGATACAAATATAGAGAACGTACTTTCTGGGGAAGTTCCCGAGCAGGCATATTCCCTATCTAAGAATCCGGGATCCACACCTCCTGCATTAGGAACAGCTTTTATTTTAAAAACATATTCTCCTTGTTTATCCAAATTACTTATGGTAGTGGAAGTATTGGTAATTGTTCTAAGGTTGGTGCTTTCATAAATCGGGGTGGCAGCTCCCGCAGGTTTGGAAATGAGTGTAAAGTCATATCTGCCATCGAAACCTTGTAAATAGCTGCTGTTGATTACCCCTTGATATACAGTAGGTAAAGGGATAGTTGCGGTTACAATACCTGATCCCGGATAACATACTGTGGTGGTAGGTACCATTACATTGGGACGGCTTCCATCTGAAATATGAATATAATAAGACTGAGAGATTTTACATATACCATCCCCTGTAGAGATTCCAATGATATAAGTACCAGCTCTCCATCCGCCAGCAGGAGGGGTCACCGTGACATTTCTATTCATGGTACCCGCACCGTTCAATACAAAAGTAGGAGCTCCTCCAGGAGGTGTAATCCCTGAATTAGCAATTGCTGTTGTTATGGATGCCTGATGTAAAGGATCGATCTTGAAATAAAAGGTAATGGGAGTCGCTTTTCCTACCATATTGCAATACACTGAACCTCCGCTGCCACCAGAACTATAATACTGCATTTGATCTGGATATGAAGCATCAAGGAAACTCACTTTTTGAGGATCTGTTCCATTGTAGTTATAGGTAATCTGAGGAGTGGTATAGGTTCCACCGGCATTGGTGACGGTGATGGTGAATACATAGGCTCCCGTGACATTTACTCCATTGAAGTAGATTGAACTGTTCCTTAAGCTGGAAAATGAAATATTTCCCCCAGCTGGCTGGCTGATAACGTTCAGGGTAACTGTTGTCCCAAATGCCGGGTTTCCTGATGAGTTTGTCGTATTGGTGGCAAACATTGGAGAGGTGCCACTCAAACTGATATACCGGTTGGTCTCTGTGGATGAATAACACCTGTTTTGGATTGCCGAAAGACTGATTTGTGTATTGGGAATGAATCTTACAATCGCATCATCTTCGTACCAGCAGTTTGGGTTGTTGATGGACGTTATTCTTAATACTGCACGATAAGCTGGATCAATGTCATGATTAGCTTTCTTTGTAAGGGATAGTGTAGGTGTAGCGGTTGTCGTATTAGACATAGTAGCATTCGTGGTGGTGGTTTGATTATAATATTCTTTATTATAAATGTTGTAATATGTCCACGAAGCCGTATACCCTGTAGGTATTACTGCATTTAAGGTTGCTGCACCTGTAGCAGCAGAGATATTGGTGATGTCAGGTCCTGCAGTAAAGGAAGAAACATCTCCGGGAGCCGTAATGGTTACCTGTGAAGTTGCTGTTCCTGTTGTACAGTTCTGGGTAATGTTAAATACATAATTACCGGGGTAGGTCATCCCCGTAACGTTGGTAGTGTAACCCGAAGGATTTACAATAACCGGATCAGGTGCACCTGCGGGTTTGGATAGCAGCGTCCATAAAGGATTTCCTGTTGTGCTGCCCCCCGGGCTTCCTGATAGATTGGCAGATGTACCGCAAATGACGGCATTGGCACCTGCATTGATGCTGCAGTTTTGTGCCAGAATCATCATATTGCCCAAGATGAGGAGTATGATGGAAAAGACAGTCTGTTTTTTCATGGTTTACTAATTTTTAGTCGATGTTCGACAAGTGTGTTTTTGAAATGTGATGTTTTATAAATAATGAGTTCATCTACTATGGTGGTAATTTTTTGTAGTAATATGATGCTAGTGTGTATTTGATTATTAGCATTCATGTTTATAAAAAGAGGGGTCAATAAAATTGATTTTTTTTCATTTTTATTCATTTAGGGTTTCCAGAAAGTCCAAACTTTACCGTTGTATACAGCTAGTTGTCGTTTAACAGTATCATAAGCCATCATTCCGGGAGCAGGGTCCATGATGTTGAGATGCGGACTAGCTACCTTGGGTAGAATCATAGCCTTATCAGTTGCTTCCAATACGAGGATTCCATCTGTGGAAGAAGGGGTTCCAATGCTGGTTTTGGCAGTTGTTTTCTCAATTTTACCGGTTCCCTGTATGCTTAAGTCCGCACTACCTATCGTGGCAGCTGTTCCGTCATCTTCACTCAGATTTGTCCATTGTGTGTTGTTTTTCAGATACTTTACCTTGTGGTCTGAAGTATCATAGATAATGGTTCCCTCGGAGGTTAGTCCGGTTTTGTTTTCTACATAGGGTAGAATAAGACCTCTGTTTTCGGTATTGGAAAATTCTAAGGATACCGAGGTATTCGTAATGTTTTGCTTTCCAATTGCAACCTGTGCTTGGATGGTACAAACCATGAGGGTGGCTATTGCCAGTACTGCTTTTTTCATTATGTTTTTGTTTGAGTTAATAAATGATGCTACCTGTTCGCACCGGATAAACCCGACGAATATGGATGGATCATATTGAAATTTTCGTTGAAGAAAGGCTATCTGATAATTTGTATTTAAGTGATAGCCGTATGTAGGAATGGTGGAGGTCTTTTGAAGTTTTGATAAAATCTAAGACTTGAAAATCCATGGTTTTTATAGATTTTTTTTTGAAAAATTACCAGTAAATGGGTTAGAACCGATATTTTGTTTTCGGAGCCAAGCAAAAAGGATTTTATTGTAGGCTGGCTGGGGATGACAATTTTCTTGTGGTTGTCGGAAAGAGCCAGTAAGTATTTTTCTGAGGTTGTATTCCTGATAAATATAGATACGGTTATATTGTTATTTTTATCACTTTGAGACCGTTTCTGTTCTTTTTTATGTTTTCTTTTATAGGGTGTAGGTGAAATTTTTCTTTTGAATTTTCTCTTCACCTTTTCAGATTGATGAACATATATTTGATCCATACCTGAAACTATAGCACCCTTTGATGTAAATAGCGAAGCTGGAGAGGATGAAGTATCTGATGAGGGAATATTATCATGTCTGCAAACAGCTTGTATAATCTGAAAGTTAGCCAACAGTAATACCAAAAAGAAAAACCTTCTCTCTCCAATTGATTGTAGAGAGAAGAGTGGGTTCATCATGTTATTTTCAGAATCGGTTAGCATTTTGATGCAATGTTATAACTACCATAATGCCTATACAAGTATAATACAGGAATAATTCGGAAAGTTTCATATACTTTTTAATTGATTTTACAAATAAATACTTCTGTAAATCAGTCGCTTGTGTTGTTTCGAGCTATTTGTGTAGTATTTTAAAAATCCCAAATAGGTATTTGTATTTTTAGGATATATATTTCGTTAAATTTGTGCGAATGATAATTATGAATAGGGGTTATAATATGAAAGAATCAATCTTATAACAATACATGAGGTATTGAAATCAAAGAATTGATGAGTATGAATTTGTTAGAAATAAAAATATATCAATGGATTTATGAAAGTCAATTAAGTTTTTATGCTCCTTAAGCTATATAGGTGTTGAATTCACTGATTGCACTGCTCTATTAAATCTTTCTTCTAAAAACTAATCTCTATTTCCTAATGAAAAAAATCTATTTATTTTTTATCATTTTTTCTTTTTATGCAGCATTTTCCCAAAATGTAAAAACACCGAAAGAATCAGTTTCCAAAATAAAAATAATTGATGCTGAAATTAAGAAGTATAAAACTTCTGCAGCTTCAGACCCTGTGGCAGCCACAAAAAAATTGCAACAGCTGAAAGAACAATGTGAAACAATTCATTATACAAATGGAGCAATGACCAGCTCCATGGGACTTGTCTTGCTTTACTATAATGAGGGTAATTATAAAAAAACCATAGAAGAAAGTCGCTTTGTTGAAAAATATGCCAAAGAGCTAGAAGCCTTTGATTATGTTTCCGATATCTATAGAATGCGGGCAAATGCCTATGGTGAAATGGGGCTTTTGGATGAATGTCTGAAAGAATTAGAAAAATCTTTAATTAATATTGATGATATTAAATCTCCAAACCGTCGCATTTACAGAAAATCTCTTATCTATGAATCCTATGCTGGAGTTTATGAAAAAAAGAACGATATTAAAAAGCAGATTTTTTACAGACAAAAGAGTATCATATCATCCTATCAAATACCTGGAAATGAACCGGTAACTATAAATGCAAAATATCAAAATCTGGCTTATCAATATGCGAGCCTTGGTTTGATTTATAGCAATTTAAAAGTTAATGATTCTGCTAAGCACTATTTTGAGAAAGCTTTGGAGATTCATGAAAGTGATAAGGTTGATATCTATGTAAATGGAAAGGCAATCCTGCTAAGTGATATGGCAAAATTCTATAATGATAATGGTGAGTATCATAAAGCGATCTTCTTTGCCAAGAGAGCGGAAAATTTTGAAAGGCAGGTCTCGATGCCTTATATCAGGAAAGGTATTTATCATACCTTGTTTAGTTCATATATAGAAACCAACAAGCAGGATTCGTCAAAATACTACTCAAAGCTTTATATGCATTTGAGTGATAGCTTGTTGAAATCGGAAAAAGAGAGTTTGATAACACCTGTTAAACAGATTATTTCAGATAATGAACATGAGAATCAGACCACTATCAAAAAAATACTGATGGTTTCAGTACTGGCTTTTGGTGTTGTAGTATTCATTGGTTGGTTATATTGGAGGAGAAAGAACCGATTTATTCATAGAAAATATAAAGATCTGATTGCTAAAATAAATGCAAAACAAGAAGAGCAGGAACTAGAATTACAAGATATTTCTAGAAATAATGGAACAAAATCATCTGTATCCATCACCGATGATACAGTAAGAGCTCTTCTCCTTAAACTTGAAAAATTTGAAAACTCAGAGAAATATCTTAGGAAAGAGGTGAGCCTTACCTGGATGGCCAATAGTCTTTCTACCAATCCAAAATACCTTTCGGAGATCATTAAGATTTATAGAGAACACAATTTCACCAGTTATATCAACGAGCTGCGGATTAACTACATCATTAAGAAGCTTTATGAAAATCCAGTATATAGAGAATACAAGATAACTTATTTGGCAGAGGAGTGTGGATATGCAACACCAAGGGTATTTGTTAGTGCTTTCAAAAAAGAAACAGGTTTCGCGCCATCCTATTTTGTGGAGCAATTGAAAGCTTCTGCCTAGTGTTCAATCTATTTTACGGTTTAAGTTAAATTTTGTGGTCTTAGCAGTAAAAAAACTTCAAAAGCTTAATGTTTTTGACTGCTCAAATAATTTGAAAAATGATAATTCTTTATAAAATGGAATCTTATGGTTAAAAAATTATTCTTGCGAACGTCTCAGTTTATTTTTTCCAGGAAAGAGGGAAACCGTAATCAACGTATTCAAAGATTGTACACTATTGTTATTTCTGTGTTGTTTTTATTTTTATTTTCCATGGCAAGTGCAGAAACAACCTTATGCCCAGGAAATGAAAGTATAGACCAACTAATAGATCAGGCTATCTCTCTTAATGACAAAGGAAAAAGTAAGGAGGCTCTAGGATTACTTCAAAAAGCTGTTGAAATAGCGAGGTCTGCAAGCTGTGAAAAAGGCGAATTGGACGCAACAAAAAATATAGTATTAGTCTATTCCCAAACCTATGATTATAAAAAAGCTCTGGAAATATCCAATAGAGCCAGAGATTTGGCAATCAATCAGAAAAATTATAAAACATTATCTATTTTATGCAATAAAAGGGCGATATTATATGAAAATCTTGGCTTATATGACGAGAGTCTAAATGAATATGAAGCCGCTCTGAAATATGCAAAATTGATTTCTGAAACCAATGAGAGACATTATCAGACCTCTTTGGTTTATTATAATATGGCTCCGTATTACCAAAGGAGATCAGATAAAAAAGTTTTGTATTATCTGGAAAAGAGCAGGGAGGAAATTTTGAAAGTAATTGATAATAGTGAAGATATCCCTTTAGAGAAAAAGGTTGATATGCTGATATCAGTAAATATGAATCTGGGAATTCATTACAGGGACTCTAAAAATAAAGGAAGGGATATAAAATTATCTGAGCTTTATTTTAAGGAAGCCTTAGAACAACTTGGTTTAGTTAAAGGAGAAGTAAATATTGATACAAAAATAGATTTGTATCAGGCACTTCAGGAGTTTTATCAGCTGAAAAAAGATTACAGGAAAGCAATAGAATATGGAGAGAATATGCTGGCCATGGAAAAATCCAATAGTATGCCTTACAATCGAAGAGTAGGATATATGGTATTGGCCAAATCTTATCTGGGAGTTGGAGATAGCCAAACTTCTCAAAGATATCTTGATCTTTTTTCAAAATTGAATGACAGTATTACTTCCATAGAGAAAGAAGCTGTGGAAGCTCCTGTCAAGAAGATGATTTCAGAAACTAAAGTCAACGGAGACAAAAAGATAAAAAAAATTGTTGCTATTTCTTTTGTTATCCTTATCCTTATAACCGCAGGTATGCTGATATATAGAAAGAGAAGCAATAAGATTATTCATAAGAAATACGAAGATCTCATTGATAAAATAAGCCAAGAAAAAGAAGAGAATAAAGCAGCACCAACCTTGGAGAGAAATGATGAAATAAAATCCTCAATTACAATCACTGATGAAACAGTGAGGGCTCTTCTCCTTAAACTTGAAAAATTTGAGAACTCAGAAAAGTTCCTTCGGAAAGATTTGAGTCTGACTTGGATGGCCAATAGTCTTTCTACCAATCCAAAATACCTTTCGGAGATCATTAAGATTTATAGAGAACACAATTTCACCAGCTATATCAACGAGCTGCGGATTAACTATATCATTAAGAAGCTTTATGAAAATCCGGTATATAGAGAATACAAGATCACTTATTTGGCGGAGGAGTGTGGATACGCAACACCAAGGGTATTTGTGAATGCTTTCAAAAAAGAAACAGGTTTTACTCCCTCGTATTTTGTGGAGCAATTAAAATCTCCAGTATTATTAGGGGCGAGCAGGTATGAAAGTGTTGCAGAATAGAATATTACTTCAGTTTATACCCTTAAAAAACAGATGTTCTATGATTCACAAATGAGAACGATTATTAAAGGTTTAATCGGGTTTTATGATAAAAGAATCTGCTCTTTAGGAGCAGATTCAGTAGATAATACATCTCATTTTTTTAATTAGACAACAATAAAAAGCACAGCCGACAATGCTGTGCTTAAATTTTTATTTCAAATTTAATTGCAATTTCAATAGTAGTAAGAAAAGCAAATAAAGTTTCCACTTCGATTATTATTACATAGTAAATGTACTATTATTTTTAATACGAAATATGAATTTAATGTTAAAATTCACAAGTTATCCACATTTTTTTGTGGATAACTCTTAGGTTGATCTCCAAATACAATAATGGTAGTGAATATTTTACCTACGTATATCTACAAATCAGGAGGCTTTACTTTCCCATATCGCTAAAAAAACAGAGAGCAATTGCCCTCTGTCTGTATTTAGTTTTCAAGTTTTTCCTTGATATATTTTGCAGTATAAGACTTTTTATTTTTTATCAGATCTTCCGGAGTTCCGGCAAATACCACTTCACCACCATATTTTCCTGCTTCCGGGCCAATATCGATGATATAGTCAGCACACTTGATGATATCCGGTTGATGTTCAATAACAATTACTGAATGCCCAAGGTCAATCAAAGCCTGTAATGACTTTAGAAGTTTCTGAATATCATGGAAATGAAGCCCTGTGGAAGGCTCATCAAAAATAAATAAAGTTTTATCCGTAGTTACTCCTTTTACAAGGAATGAAGCTAGTTTTACACGCTGTGCTTCACCGCCTGAAAGGGTAGAAGAGCTTTGTCCCAACTGTAAATATCCTAAACCAACTTCCTGTAAAGGTCTTAGTTTAGTAACAATTTTCTCTTCATTATTATCCTTAAAGAATTCCAATGCTTCATCAACGGTCATGTGAAGAATATCGGAAATGCTTTTTTCGTCAAATTTAACCTCAAGGATTTCATTCTTGAATCGTGTCCCCTTACAAACTTCACATTCCAGCTCAATATCCGCCATAAACTGCATGGAAACATTAATCACTCCTTCGCCCTTACATTCATCACATCTTCCGCCGTCTACATTGAAAGAGAAATGCTTGGGCTTATAACCCATCATTTTTGAGATTTTCTGCTTAGCAAAAAGATCTCGAATATCGTCATAAGCTTTCAGATAAGTAACAGGATTTGAACGGGATGATTTTCCAATTGGGTTTTGGTCAATCAGTTCAATATTCTTGATTAATTTCTTCGGGAACTCTACAGAGTCATAATCTCCTTTTTTACCACCCATTCCCAGTTGGATTTGAATGTCGTTTGTTAGGATTTCTTTCATCAGGGTAGATTTTCCACTTCCCGAAACTCCTGAAATTACGACTAAACTTTCCAAAGGAACATCTACATCTATATTTTTAAGGTTATTCTGACGAGCCCCCTTGATATAAATCCATTCTTTTCCTTTTCTACGTTTCTTTGGAACTTCTATTTCAAGTCTTCCTGTAAGATATTCTGAGGTAAGAGTGTTTGCTTTTTTTAGATCCTTATAGTCACCGGCAAATACAAGCTCACCACCCAAATAACCTGCTTCAGGGCCAATATCAATAATATAATCGGCAGCGCGCATTACATCTTCATCGTGCTCTACTACAATCACGGTATTTCCCAGGTCACGAAGGTTCTTTAATACTCCAATAAGGTTTTCCGTATCCTTGGAATGTAAACCAATAGAGGGTTCATCTAATATATATATGGAACCTACCAACGAACTTCCTAAGCTTGTTGCCAGATTAATTCTCTGACTCTCTCCTCCTGAAAGGGTATTGGAGGTCCTGTTTAAGGTCAGATAGCCTAAACCAACTTTCAATAAAAATTCAAGACGAGTTGTGATTTCGTACAGAAGTCTTTTGGCAACTTCTTTATCATGATCCGAAAGCTGTAAGCTGTTGATTAAAGGTGCTAGTTCATCCAATGGAAGTTCAATCATGGATTGAATGTTATGACCATCTACTTTTACCCAGCTGGTTTCTTCACGAAGTCTCAATCCTTCACAAGTCGGACAAAGGGTTTTTCCTCTGTAACGTGAAAGCATAACTCGGTACTGAATTTTATAAAGATTTTCTTCAAGCATTTTGAAGAAATTGTTAATGCATGGGAAATTGCTTTTTCCATCACCTTTCCAAAGGAAGTTCTTTTGTTCCTTTGTTAATTGATGATAAGGTTTATGGATCGGGAAGTCACCTGCCTTTTTTATAAAGTCTTTTTTCCATTCACTCATCGTTTCGCCTCTCCAGCTGACTACAGCATCTTCGTAGATCGATAAAGTTTTGTTGGGAACAACAAGGTCTTCATCAATTCCGATTACTTTTCCGTATCCTTCACAAGCCGGACATGCTCCGTATGGATTATTGAAACTGAAAAAATGAACATTAGGCTCGAGAAATTCCATTCCGTCCAGTTCAAACTTATTGGAGAATTCCTTTACTTTTTCAGTATCTGTATTTTTTAAAGAACAATGACCATGGCCTTCATAAAATGCCATCTGAATAGAGTCTGCCAATCGTTGTAAAAAACTTTCATCTTCTTCATAAGCAAAACGGTCAATAACAAGATTGATGGCCATTCCTTTTTCCGGAGTAAATCCGAAACTTTCAAGATCTTCAATTCCTGCAAGATTTCCATTGATCTCAAGTCTTGTGAAACCTGCAAGCTTTAAAATATTAAGGGTTTCCTTAAAGTTATCTGCATCATATGCCAAAGGAGCTGTTAATAAAAAAGAAGTATCTTTTTTAGAAGCCTTGATAAAATCAATCACATCAGAAACTGAATCTTTCTTCACTTCTTCACCTGAAACAGGAGAGAATGTTTTTCCAATTCTTGCAAATAAAAGCTTCATATAATCGTAGATCTCAGTAGATGTTCCTACTGTAGAACGTGGGTTAGAAGAAATTACTTTCTGCTGAATGGCAATGGAAGGTGCTAATCCTTTAATGTCATCAACTTTAGGTTTTTCAAGTTTTCCTAAAAACTGACGGGCATAAGAGCTTAAGCTTTCAACATATCTTCTCTGTCCCTCAGCATAAATAGTATCGAAGGCTAATGAAGATTTACCGCTTCCTGAAACACCCGTGATGACAATCAATTTGTTCTTGGGGATCAGGACATCTATATGTTTCAGATTGTTAAGATGTGCATTCTTAACGTAGATCTGTTTTTTTATGTCTATTTCTGTAATATTAGCCATATTTTGTTTATTCATAAAAGTAACTGTACAGCATCATGTCTGCCAGTGTAATGGTGTTCTGCCTTAGAATATTCTAAGACTGTCATCAATTGAACTCTCGAGTTTCTTTCCAAATTAATATGATCAGGAGATAGCATATTTGTAAAATGCTGTCCAAAAAATATATTTGAAAAAGAATGATTTAATTGTAAAATTAAGACCCACAAAATTACGAATTTTTTGGCGAAAATTTACGCTTGTCCTATTTCTAAAATAATATATTTTGAATCCAAAAAAGATGCTTAAAGATCAAAAATGGGACTATGAAAAATAAAAATATAAAAGTATTTTGTGGACTTATTTATGTTTTTCAATTTATTTTTATCGTATTACAAATGGTTTATCCATATCCAGTATGTTTTTTCATTAAGGTATTGTTTTATGTTTTAAAATTATTTAAAATTGTATTCATAAATATGTAATATAGAAATGAGAAAATTATTCAGAGATCTAGTTACACATTTAATGAGAAAAAGATAGAAAACTACTCCCTCGGACACACAAAATGCAGCACACTCATGCTGCATTTTTTTATGACAAGTATCATTTGCCTGTCTACACGAACTCCCTTACTTTTGAATTCTGTTAAAAGAAACTACGGAAACGATTATGATCAAAAAGATAGGAAGTGCTTTTTTTCTTGGATCTTTACTTTGGGTAAATGCACAGGAAAAGACAACGGATATAGAAAACATTGAATTTCAGGGGAAATTTATTTCTACACCTTACAAAAGCGCCAATCAAAATATTACTGTAATTACAAAGGAAGATATAGCTAATTCTCCCTCTAAAAGTATTGATGAAATTCTTCAGCAGGTTCCGGGAATGGATATCCGAAGAAGAGGAGCGAATGGAGTACAGAGTGATATTGGCTTCCGCGGAAGTTCTTTTGAACAGGTATTATTGTTATTGAACGGAATCAGAATGAATGATTCTCAGACAGGTCATAATTCTATGAATATTCCTGTAGATCTTGAAGATGTAGAGAGAATTGAAATTATAAAAGGGCCTGCTGCCCGACGTTTTGGCCAGAATGCCTATGCGGGTGTTATCAATGTGATTACAAAGACAACTCCGGGAAAACGTGTTAAGATAAGTGCAGAAGGAGGAGATAATGCTTCCTATGGCTTAGGATTCAATGCGCAGTTGGGAAATGAAAAATTCTCAAATACACTTCAGGCAAATTCTTCGGCTTCACAAGGATATATGTACAATACTGATTACGAAATCAGGAATGTGTTTTATCAGGGAAAATTGAATATTAAAAATGGTGATTTAAGGCTTCAGGCTGGTTTTTCAGAGAAAAAGTTTGGTGCTAATGGATTTTATGCTTCAAAGAAAGCAAGAGATCAGTATGAGGAAATGCAGGCTTCTATTGTAAGTGTAGCCCATCAGCAGACCTTTGGGAAATTAAAGCTTAATTCTAATGTATACTGGAGAAGAGGGCAGGACATGTACCTTTATACCAGACAAAATCCTAATGGATACAGAAATATGCACATTGGAAACAATGTAGGCGGAGAAGTGAATTCCAGCTACCAATGGGGATTGGGAACAACCGGAGTTGGCTTTGAGCTAAGAAAGGAACTTTTGGTGAGCAGTAACCTTGGAAACCCTAATCGTTTTGTATCACAGGTATTTTTTGAACACCACTTTTCTTTATTGGATAAAAAGTTGAATATCAGCCCGGGAATTTCATGGGCGAATTATTCTAAAGAAGGAAACTTTTTCTATCCGGGATTAGATGTAGGGTATAACTTTACTCCTAACAGCAAAATCTACGGAAACATAGCGAAAGTACACCGTATTCCGACTTTCACAGAACTTTATTATATAAGTCCAACTGAGCACGGAAATCCCAATTTACAGCCTGAAAATGCTATTTCATCCGAAGTTGGATATCAGTATCAGAACAAAAAGATTTTAGCAAAAGTGAGTGGATTCTTAAGAGACTCCAAAAATTCTATTGATTGGGTTAAAAAAGACATTAATGATGATGTTTGGGCTGCCGGAAATGTAGGAGATATTAAGATTAAGGGAATAGAAGCAGAGCTTAATCATAGGGTAACAGACTGGTTAAAATATACGGTAGGATATACTTATATTGACAGTAAGTACAAGGAACCCAATGAGCTTGTATCAAGATATATTCTGGATAATCTGAGACATCAGTTTATTGCTAAACTAGAAACAAAGTTTCTTAAAAGCTTTACCAATGAGCTAGCCTATAGGTATAATGAAAGGGTAAATCTTGGAACTTATAATCTTTTGGACGAGAAATTGAGCTTTAGTCAAAAGGACTATTCTGTGTATGTTTTAATTAATAATGTGACCAATACGAAATATACAGAAGCATTTGGAGTAGAAATGCCTCAAAGATGGTTCCACATTGGTTTTTCATATACAATTAACATTAAGTAGGTGTTAATTGTATATTAATTAAAGTTAATATTAACAAATTGTTAAAAAAATTACATTTGCAAAAATTTTTTATGAAACGTTTTTTAGGTTTAAGCTTACTTCTTAGTTTATCATTCTTCAAAGCACAGGAACATATTTCCAGCTTCAATGCAGTGACTTTAACCTATAAGTTTCATCCAAAGTTTTTCCTTTATGCTGAAGGGCAGTTGCGAGGTAACGAAGATTACACCTATCCGGATTATTATGAGATAAAAGGAGGAGTGGGATATAATCTTACGAAGAACCATAAACCTTTCATAGGATTGGGAAGATACGTCAACTATAAAGAGCATAGCCTAAGCAGAGAAGAGTTCAGGGTATGGCTTCAGGATGTTATTGATTTCAAAAAAGGTATCGTGAAGTTTGAAAACCGTTTTCGTGCTGAAAAAAGCTGGTTTTATGAACCTCAGATTGATAAGACTTCTCAGAGAATGCGCTACCGTTACCGTTTGAATGTAAGCGTTCCTCTAAATGCTCCAACAATAAAAAAAGGAACTGTCTTTGCCAATGCCTACGATGAAATCTTCTTTGTAACCCCGATGAAGCCTACTTTTGCCAGAAACAGAGTCTATGGCGGTTTCGGCTATCAGATCGATGATTACTTTGGAATTTTGACAGGTTATTTATGGCAACGTGAGTTTGAAGCCAAGGGAAACAAGAACCTGCACTTTATTTATCTAGCCCTGAACATCAATATTGATGGTACAGATCATCATGTGAAGACGTATGACTTCCCTGGTGCAGATTAATATTTCTCTATCAGATAGCGATAAGCTTTAAGATACTTATTAAATCTTTTAATGTCCTTAGGAGTAAGCTCTCGGTTTACTCTTCTAAGGTCCATATTATCACGAAGATCATTAAGCTTCACAGCAACAGCCAGTGGAGACCTCTCTGTTCTTTTGACAAACTCATCATAATCCTCCTCAGGATCAAATTTAGTAAGGCAGCTTACTGCAAAAATGATGTATTCAGGAAAACCTTCCGTTCTTAGATAATCAAGGCTGAATTCTAATGGATGGTCTTCTACAACATCATGCAGCACACCTACAATTTTTTCATCCATTGTTTTACCATATTCCATTACACGCATTACGTGTGCTATGTAAGGGGCATGGTATTTATCAGTTTGTCCTTTATGAGCTTTATCAGCGATTTTTATAGCTCTATTTAATAATTCTTCTTTTGTCATTTCTCGATGAAAATAGAATACAAAAATAAAAAATGCCTTAAAAAAATAAGACATTTTTATTAATATTATTTTAGATGATTTTATAAATTTGTTTCATCCTCTACAGAAGCATTCGGAGCGTTGTTTTTTACAGATTCTATCCCATTTTCCATCCCATTATCAGATTCATACATCTGGCTGGTTCCTATGATCTGACCGTTTCCGGCTTTAAGATTAAAATAACATCTGCCATCTTTAGCAGTATTTCTTTCAAATTTAGAATCTTCCTGCGAATTGGTTTTTACAGAACTGATGCCATTTTCACATGAAGGTTTTGTGCTATATCCCTGACTTGTTAGAATGACCTGACCGTTGCCGGCTTTAAGGTTGAACTGAAATTCTCCATTGGTTCTTTTTGAAATAATGAATTTTCCCATAGTAATAGTTTTTAGAATTGTTGTTTGGTTATTATTTAGATAGCATTGCTACTTCTTTTCAATTAAAGATAAAAAAAATATTGGAATCTGCTGTTATTCAGTACTCAATTGATTTATTAGGATCATTGATGGTATGTATTTTTATAATAAAAACTTTGTTTAATGCAGTGCAAAATTTAAAATGATCAGTAGAAAATAGGTATTTCTGATAAAATTAAAATGAGAATGTTTCGGGTAAAGCAGTTATTATCATAAAAAAGCGCCCCAAATGGGACGCTTTTGAATCAAATTTATGTTATAAAAGACTAATAATTTCCTTTTTCAATATAATGAGCAGCTACCTTTTCAGTTAATGCCACTACATTTGGATTGTTGGTGTATTTTGTGAATCTTCTTAACCCTGATAGCATCATTCTTTGCTCATCTCCTTCAGCGAAAGAAATAATTCCTTCCTTAGCTGCCACTGTAATTTTTTCTACAGCTTTGTAAAGGTTCAACTGAGCCATTGCTGCTTCTACAGAATCAGGAGAGAAGTGCTTCTCAGCTCTTAAAATTGAAGATTCTGCCATATAGATCTGGTTAAGGATCTCAGAAGCATTCAATAATAAATGCTGTTGCTTTTCAATATCCATCATGTATTTTTGAAGAGCCGCACCAGAAACCATTAGAAATACTTTCTTAAGGTTAGCAATAATTGCTTTTTCCTCACTCATGAATTCTGAATAATCAGGAACTTCAAATGATGGAATACCCATTAATTCTTTGCTGATAGCCATTGCAGGAGATAAAAGATCTAATTCACCTTTCATTGCTCTCTTAATAAGCATTCCTACAGCTAATAATCTGTTGATTTCGTTTGTTCCTTCGTAGATTCTTGAAATCCTTGAATCTCTCCATGCAGCTTCCATTGGAGTATCTTCAGAGAATCCCATTCCTCCGTATACCTGAATTCCTTCATCTGCAGTGTGCTGTGCAAGATCAGAAACGAATACTTTAAGGATTGAACATTCTACAGCGAACTCTTCAACTCCTTTTAGCTCAGCAGCCTGGTGATCCATTCCTCCTGCTACCAATTCATCTATTTTATCCTGAACATCTTTAGCAGCTCTATAAGAACCAGCCTCACTTACGAAAACTCCGGTTGCCATTTCAGCAATTTTCTTTCTGATTGCTCCGAAAGTAGAGATAGAAACATTAAACTGTTTTCTTTCGTTAGAGTACTGAATAGAGTGGTTTAAGATTCTTCTTTGTGCATCCAAACAAGCTGCTGCTAATTTGATACGACCTACGTTCAATGCATTTAGAGCGATTTTGAAACCATTGTTTCTTTCACCTAAAAGATTTTCTACAGGAACTTTCATGTCATTGAAGAAAACCTGACGAGTAGAGGAAGCACGGATTCCTAGTTTGTGCTCTTCCTCACCGAAAGTTAAGCTTTCAGGATTCTCAAGCTCAGAACGATTAATAACGAAACCTGTGATGTTTTTATCATCATCAATTTTAGCGAATAACGTGAATGTATCAGCAAATCCTGCGTTGGAGATCCACATTTTCTGACCATTGATGATATAGTGTTTTCCGTCTTCGGAAAGTTTTGCTCTTGTTTTTCCAGAGTTTGCATCAGAACCTGCATCAGGCTCAGTTAAGCAGTAAGCTCCGAATTTTGTACCTGTTGCCAAGTCCGGAAGGTATTTTTTCTTTTGCTCCTCAGTTCCGTAAAGAACGATAGGTAGGGTACCGATTCCGGTGTGAGCTCCATAAGCGGTAGCCAATGAACCTGTAGTTCCTGAAATATAGTCACAAGCAAGCATTGTAGTCACAAAGCCCATTCCAAGACCTCCGTACTCCTCTGGTACAGCAATTCCTAACATTCCCATGTCACCAAGCTTACGCATTGTTTCTTCAGTGAATGCATAATCTTTCTTTTCAAAACGTTCTCTTTGAGGAACAACCTCTCTGTCTATAAATTCCTTTGCAGAATCACGAAGCATTTTCTGCTCCTCGTTTAATTCTTCAATACTGAAAATGTCGTTTGCAGGAATTTGTTTGATTAGGAATTCACCTCCTTTTAGTGTAGCCATATTTGTTTTTTTTATTTTTAATTATAATATTCAATGTTTGTAGCAAGGTCAAGCCAGCCCTGCTGATTTTTTTCGTTTGTAATTTCCAAAAAATTATCTTTTCGGATTCCTGTTTTTTTGTATTTCGGTTCTTTGCTGAGTTTATAAACTCCGTATTTTCTGTCTTTGTAAAAAATGATTAATTCATCTTTGAAAATAATATCATCATATTCCATTGGTAATAGGGTAATGGCATCAAATTCATAATTGAAATCATAGAACCTAAATTTACGGTCATCTTCATCCTCATTGTTAAATCTGCTAAAACTTGCTTCCTGAGTGATCTCAGAATATTGTTTTTCAAATTCTTTATCCTTAATTGTTATTCTCGAACCATTTACGAAATGTCTTTTTTCCTTATCAAAAGAGAAAAGTCCTTTTTTACCTTGATACTCTGCTGTTATGAAAAAATCTTCAATATCATAAGCATCATATTTGAAATAGTTTAGAATATCCTTTCTGCCTGCTTTTATATCATTATAGATATAATTTAGTTTTGCTTTTTGAGGCAGATTTTTTAAAGCATATGATTGTGTTTCAGAAGAATCCCATCGGTTTCTTATTCTTACAATTACATTTCGGTTAGAATTTTTATCATAAGCCGGCGAAAATTTATAATAGGTATTCGGATCCTGACTGCATGTCATATAAATGTATTTTTTAGGTAGAGTATCTTCCAATAATGAATTGAGATTTCTTACCTTTCCATCATATAAAACATTGATATAGTCACCTTTTAGATAAACACTTTTTATATTGTTGATATTTAATCTATTAAAAAATGGATCATAAATGGAATAATCAGCCCCCTTTTTAGTTACAATAAAATAATCATTCATTAGAATTTCATCATAGCTGTCATGAATTACCTGATTCCCAAATACTGAATACAATTTCTTTTTGCCATTTTCTTCTATAATTGTATAATGCTTTTGAACATCGAGATTATGATCAATCTTACTGTCAGATTTATCTTCTGCCTTTACCTTTATATTATTCAATAAGTAACCGTCTTCAAGAGGTATAAAGAAATTGTCTGACGAATCTTTAAAAGATATTACAGGTCTATTGGTTTGAAGGTTAAATAAGAAAGCCGTGAAAGATTCGGAAGAATAGAGTCTCCATTTTTTTTCATGATCATCCTTATTGGACTTATGATACCCAAATCCATAACCCTCATTATCTTCAAACTTATATACTTGTTTGCTAATTATTTCAGGTGTAGGAAAAAAATATTTATATAATAATTGTTCTTCCTTATCATAATAGCTGAAAACTTTCTTAGTTATCTCATTTTTAAAATTTTCAATGGTTTGGTTTTTAATTTTATTAACGTCTAAAAGAAAGTTTTTTTCACCTAAATAGTCCTGTATATTTTTGAAGTTAAAAATTCTATCATCATTTTCCAGCTCTGTATACGCCCGGTTTTTTCTGCGATCATCAGAAATCCAGCTCTTATAGTTATAAAAAATATAGTTATCTCCATTTTTTTGAAGAATATCAGAGTATTTTCCATGCACTATAAAATGAGCATCGGGAAAATCAATTACCTGGTTTGTAGATATTTTATCATTAAATGAAAGCTTTTCAGAAGCAATAGCAAAGCTATTAAGGATATCATACTTAAAATATTCATGATTGATTACATACCCATCAATAATATTATCAGTATTTATTTCACTGATCAAGCTTCCATCTTGCTTGTAGTTTTTAATTTTAACTAACTGATTTTCAGTATTATAAAATTCCTCATAAGCAAGGTTATTACTATTGTTCCAATATACTTTTTTAACTCCAAATTTTCTTAACTCCGAGCGGTAATCTACTGAATCAATACTTTTTAAGCCTCCATTTTCAAAGTAAACTTCTTCCTGTGCTTTTTCTCCATTCAGTTTCTGAATTTTCCAGAGTTTTCCGCTAGGGTAGTAGAATTTAAGTTCTAAATCTTTAGCACTGTTCTGTGAATAGTTTGAACTGTTGTCCAAGCCATTTTCACCATACCAATATTGTGAACCAATATTTTCTTTCTTCAAAGAATATCCTTGATATTGGAGTTTTCCATTGATAAAATAATCCCGGATAAATTCTATTGAATCATTTAATGCAACAGGAGTAGGTCTATAAAAAGCTGCTTTATCTTTTGTTGTTTCTTTCCATTCTTTGTCAAAATATGTTATTTTTTTCTGCTGAGAATTCACCAGAATGACCATAAAAAGAGAAAAAAAAGATAATTTATTTGTCATGAAAAATTAAAATTTGGGAAGAAAGAAAACTCAGTCTTCCCAATTTATTTTATAGAAGTTCAAAAATACTTGCCGCTCCTTGTCCTGTTCCCACACACATAGAAACCATTCCGTACTTGTTGCCACGTCTTCTCATTTCGTCTAGAAGCTGAACAGTCAATTTTGTTCCGGTACATCCCAGTGGGTGACCAAGAGCGATTGCTCCTCCGTTTACGTTTAATATATCAGGATTTAAACCTAGTTCTTTCTTAATAGCAACCGACTGAGATGCGAAAGCTTCATTAAGCTCAATCAAATCGATGTCTTTTAATTCCAAACCAGCTTGTTTTAAAGCCTTTGGAATAGCATAGATTGGTCCCATTCCCATGATTCTTGGTTCAAGTCCGGCTGCTGCATAAGCTACTAATCTAGCTTCAGGCTCAAGCCCTAGTTCTTTTACCATTTCTTCACTCATTACCATTACGAAAGCTGCTCCGTCACTCATTTGAGAAGAGTTTCCGGCAGTTACACTTCCTCCGTTGGCAAATACAGGTCTTAGTTTTGATAATCCGTCAAAAGAAGTATCTTTTCTTGGACCTTCATCTATAGAGAAGTCAAACTTTTTAGTCTGCATTTTCTGGTTTTCATCCAGAAAGTTATATTCTACAGGGATTGAAACAATTTGGTTTGTAAATTTCCCCTCCTGATTCGCTTTTAAAGCTTTCATATGAGATTCAAAAGCAAACTGATCTTGTTCCTCTCTTGTAATATTATATTGTTTTGCTACCTCTTCAGCAGTGTATCCCATTCCCCAATAGTAATCAGGGTTTGTCTTTGCAATATCTGTTTCCGGAACAGGCTTGTAACCTCCCATAGGGATGTAAGACATAGATTCTGTACCACCAGCGATGATACAATCTGCCATACCAGCCTGAATTTTTGCAGAAGCAATAGCGATTGCCTCACTTCCTGAAGCACAGTATCTGTTGACAGTTACTCCCGGAACTTTATCTGTATTTAACCCCATTAGAGAGATCAGACGAGCCACGTTTAGTCCTTGCTCAGCCTCTGGCATTGCATTTCCTACGATAAGGTCATCTATTCTGTTTTTATCTAATTGTGGAAGTTCAGCCATTAATTTTTCAATAACTGTAGCGGCCATTACATCGGGTCTTGTAAATCTTAGACTTCCTTTTGGAGCTTTTCCAACGGCAGTTCTGAAACCCTTTACTATATATGCTGTTTTCATTTTGTTGTATTTTGTAAAATGTATAATGTAAAATGTCAGGTATATTGAACCTATCTTTTACTATGTACAATTCTATTTTGTATAATTTTGTTTTAATTTGATTATCATGTTTTGAACATGCTTGATTTCGGATAGTAGCAAATCAAAGTCATCTTTTTTAATGAACTCTAAATCATTAGCAATTATAAGTTGAGTTTCAAATTCAAAAGAGGAACCTAATGCAATGTTTAAAAATTGACAAAATTGAGGATTAGAATCTCTTCCGGCTCCTTCAGCAATATTTGATGGAATTGAATAAAGACTTCTTCTTGACTGCGAGGTCAATCCGAATAACTCGTCTTTAGGAAAGTCCTTGGAAATACTGTAATAATGCTTGCAAAGCAAAATAGATTTTTTCCAAACCTCCAATTCCCTGAAATTATGCATATCAATACTTTTTACATTTTACATCCGACATTGTACAAATTAATTCCTAAGTGGTTTTCCATTTTGCAACATGTACTGAATTCTTTCTAATGTTTTTCTTTCACCACAAAGTTGTAAGAATGTTTCTCTTTCAAGATTCAATAGATATTGTTCAGTAACAACAGTTGGTTCAGATAAGTTTCCACCTACCATTACATTGGCTAGCTTGTCTGCAATTTTCTTGTCGTGTGCGGAGATGTAGTTTCCGGTAAGCATTTGATCTGTTCCTACATAGAACATTCCTAAGGCATCTTTACCAAGAACTTTTACTTTCTGCTCAATAGGTTGAGTATAGCCTTGTTCTGCTAATAGTTTTGCCACTTTTTTAGCTTCTGCAATCTGTCTGTTTTTGCTTACTGAAACAATGTCTTTGCCTTTTTCAAGGATTCCCATGTCGTACGCCTCATAGGCAGAAGTAGCTACTTTACCCATAGCGATGTTCATGAATGCTTCACGAAGTCTGTTGTTTTTAACATCATCACTGTGGAATTCTCTGGAAGTTCTTAAAGTAAGTTCCTTTGTACCACCACCACCAGGAATTACACCCACTCCGGTTTCTACCAGTCCGATGTAAGTTTCTGCTGCGGCAACCACTCTGTCTGCATGCATAGTCATTTCGCATCCACCTCCTAATGTCATTCCGTGAGGAGCAACAACTACAGGAATAGAAGAGTAACGAACTCTCATCATTGATTTCTGGAAGTAAGCAATAGCCATATTTAAATCATCCCAATCCTGCTCAATAGCCATCATAAGGATCATCGCAAGGTTAGCACCTACAGAGAAGTTAGTACCTTGGTTACCAACTACCAGTCCATCATATTCTTTTTCAGCTAAATCAATCGCTCTGTTTAATCCATCAAGAACTTCGCCTCCAAGAGAGTTCATTTTTGAACGGATCTCAAAGTTGATGATACCATCACCTAAGTCTTCAATAGAAGCTCCTGAATTGCTCCAAAGTGTTTTGTTTTTTCTGATATTATCTAGAATGATAAATGCATCCTGACCAGGGATTTTGTTGTATTCTCCTGAGTTTTTATCAACATAAATACTTTGCCCCTCATCATTAACTTTATAGAAAGTTTCTACATTTTTTACCCAGTCTGAAACTTCATAACCAGCATCTTTAGCCAATTCAATACCTTTTTGAACACCTACGGCATCCCAGATTTCAAATGGACCATTTTCCCAACCGAAACCGGCTCTCATGGCATCATCAATTTTATAAACCTCGTCAGAAATTTCAGGAACTTTATGAGAAACGTAAGCAAATAATGCTCCTAATGATTTTCTGTATAATTCACCTGCTTTATCCTTTCCTCCGATTAATACCTTGAATCTGTCAATTGGCTTATCGATAGCTTTTGTTAATTCTAGAGTAGGGAATGATGATTTTCCTTGAAGTTCATATTCTAAAGTATCAAGATTCAACCCGTGAATTTCAGATTTTCCTTCTGCATTCTTCACTTTTTTATAGAAACCTTGTTCCGTTTTTGAACCCAGCCATTTGTTATCCATCATTTTCTGGATATAAGCAGGAAGAGCAAATACATCATTGAAGTCATTGGCTTCAGCACCGCTCTGGCGAACCCCATTGGCTACCATTACTAAGGTATCAAGACCTACAACATCAGCTGTTCTAAAAGTTGCAGATTTTGGACGTCCAATTACAGGACCTGTTAATTTATCTACATCAGAAACTGTAAGTCCCAATTTTTGTACATTATGAAGAAGATCCATCATGGAGAATACCCCGATTCTGTTGGCGATGAAAGCAGGAGTATCTTTTGCTAAAACGGTAGTTTTACCTAAGAATTTAGCCCCATAATTCATATAGAAATCAATGATCTCAGGATCTGTATCGTTTGTAGGGATAATCTCAAGAAGAGGAAGATATCTTACCGGATTAAAGAAGTGGGTACCTGCGAAGTATTTTTTGAAATCGTCACTTCTTCCTTCTGTCAAGAAGTGGATTGGAATTCCGGATGTATTTGAAGAAATTAATGTACCCGGTTTTCTGAATTGCTCAATCTTTTCATATACTGACTTTTTAATATCAAGTCTTTCTACTACTACTTCAATGATCCAGTCAGTATTTTTAATTTTCTGAAGATCGTCATCGAAGTTTCCTACTTTGATTCTGTCTGCAAACTTTGGAGAATAAAGAAGTGCAGGGCTAGCTTTTTTAAGTTTTTCAAAGTTTTCAGTAGCAATTCTGTTTCTTACTACCTTATCATCTTTGGTCAAACCTTTTTTCTGTTCAGCTTCGGTCAATTCAAAAGGGACAATATCCAAAAGTGACACTTCCACACCGATGTTGGCGAAGTGAGCTGCGATACCGCTACCCATAATTCCTGAACCAAGAACCGTTACATGTTTGATTCTTCTTTTCATATGTAAATTTTTATTTTTTATAAGGTCGTATGTAACCATACGGTTTCATTATAATTTATTTTCTGTTATTTAAAAGTTCATTGGCTATTTTCATGATCTCCGTCATGACATCCTTAAAGGTTTCCAATCTCTCCGGAGCAATCTTTTCCATCACCTTTTTATTAAAGTTGACGACTACTTCCTTTGACATGTTTCTGGAGTTTAATCCTTTATCTGTAAGTTTGATGATCACCTCTCTTTTATCAGTGGTAGTCTTTTCCTTATAGATATATCCGTTGTCTTCAAGAAGTTTGATGATTCTCGTTAAGGAAGTAGGCTCTATGGCCATCTTGGGTCCAAGATTGGTACTTCGTGTTCCTTCCTTGGGATCAATTTTAAGAAGGGTAAGGGCTTGTACAGCTGTGGAATCATGTTCCTGAGCCAGCTCTGTGTACATTTTTGAAACAGCCAACCAGGTCTGCTTCAAAATTAAATCTACGTTTTCTATTTTTTCCTTATTATTATCCATCATTTTTGCGCTAATGGTTTTACCCAAATTTAGTAAATATTATGCATGCATAGTATTTATTAACGTTAAATTTTGTTAATAAGCTGATAATAAACAGATTAAATTATATGAGTAGCATAATACTATGCATGCATAGTATGTGAAATAATCAAAGAAAAACCCAGATTAATAAATGTTTACAATGAAATTGATGATTTCTTCAAAAGATTCACATTGGTGTAACGTGGAATCATTAGTAATTACCCAAAAGTTATCCCTAAACTCGAAATTTAGGAAAGAAAGGTCTTTTTGAAAGTTTTTTTGAAGCAAAGAATACAGCATTTCTTTCTGAACCTGGGGTGCAGAGATGTGTGGCGGAATAAAGTTTTCGTGTATTTGAAACAATGAAGCATTCGTAAGTTCATCATGCTGAAGTAAAACATCCTCAACGATTCCTGTGTGCAGCTCGGTATTTTTCACATACCAGATCTTGTCTGCAAATTCCTTAGCCAGCCTCCAGTCGTGGGAAGAAAACAATATCAGTTTATTTTGTTCCTTGGCTAATCTTCTCAGTGTCTTAAGAATAATGATTTTATTTTTTTCGTCCAGATGGGTTGTTGGCTCGTCCAAAATAATAATAGGAGAGTTCTGGGTAATAGCTCTTCCTATAAATGCTTTCTGAAGATTTCCATCCGAAAGGTTTTTAAGCAAGGTATATCTATATTGATTTAAGTCCAGTTCCTCAATAATATGAGCAACTTCATCACGGTCTTCTTTTTTTAACTCAAAATAAAAAGGATAGTAGATGTATTTCCCCAATGAGATAAGGTCTTCAACCGTGTAATGCTGGGGAATGATCGATTTTGAAAAGACAATCGCTATATTTTCTGCAATTTCTTTTACGGAAAGCTTTTTTACATTTTTACCATTAATCAAAATCTCACCATTTAATAAATGAATTTGATGAAGAATAGATTTAATTAAAGTTGTTTTCCCAACACCATTATTTCCAATCAATAGGCATACATCTCCAAGCTTCAAACTTGCATCAGCATTTGAAATTAAAGTTTTATTGTAACCAATATTTGCTTGTTTGATTTGTAGGTGCATATTGAGAGCTTGTTAGAGACAAAAGGGGCAAAATGTTTTACAAAAATACTGTTTTTAGGATTCAAAGAATTTGACTTTATCAAATTTTTATGTGTTTTCAACTTATAGGCCATTTACAACCCTTGTTACTCCATTTTTGAAGACATCAGATTGAAAGTTAAGCAACATGCCTAATTTACAGTTTGTCATTTTTAAATAAGTTAGAAGTTGTGCTTTATGAGTAGGGCTAATGTAATCGACAGTTTTTATTTCTAAAATTAATTTGGTTTCAATCATTATATCAAGTCTGAAAGCATTCTCTATTTTCAAATCTTCATAAATGATGGGACAAAGTTTTTGTTTTTCTACCATAAACCCAGATTTTGTTAATTCATAGAACATACATTCTTCGTATACATGTTCAAATAATCCCGCTCCAAGTTTTTTATGAATCTTTAAACCGGTTTCAAAAACTACTTTTGATAATTCATTTTCTGTCATTTGTGGTGTTTTGTTGAATCTAAATATATGAATTGTTGGTTAATAATTGTGAGATCGAAGACTGTAATCTATGATGTATAAGAAAATTAAAAACCTTCAGAAAGTGTGAGTAGAGTTTTATTGTTTGGGTAAACGCAAAGGCGCAAAGGTTTATAATACGTTGGGTATATTTTTAAGGCGCAAGAAAATCAAAGATTTTCAGCAAGCGTGTGTGTATAATTTTAGGATTTAAATATGCAGTTTTCAATTTTATCGGAGATAAAATCTTTGCGCCTTAAAATTTGCAGATTGGATAAAAAATCTTTGCGTCTTTGCGCTTTCCAACAAAAAGATTATACTTTATTCTGTCTCAAAAGCATCACAAGAATCACAGGAATTCCAAATACAGAACTTATCACATTCAATGGGATCTGTGTTTTTTCTGCAATCACTGAGAAAAATAGCATGATTAGCATTCCCAGAAACATGTTAAGGATCCACTGCTGCCATAATTTTGAGGGATTGTAGATCAATCGACAGAAATGAGGAACAATAATCCCGATAAATAAGATAGGTCCCAAAAATGCTGTAATAGAAGCTGAAAGTAGGGAAGAGGCTACTATAATCAGTAATTTTAACTGTTTTAAATTGACTCCTAAACTCTGTGCATAAGATGTTCCCAAGGAGTTTCCGATTAGAGGTTTTACAGACTTAAAGCAGAAGAATAACCCTATTAATACCAGGATTGATAAGATATAGATCTGATTTCTTGTAACCATATTATTGGCTCCAAATGACCATAAAATATAGTTTTTCAAACTTTGGTTCTCCGCATAGAACTGTAGCAGAGATACTATTGCCCCTGCAAAAGCAGATACCAGAAACCCGAAAATAATAAGATATGACTTGTCCTGAAATTTATTTGACATTGATAAGAGCACCAGCATTAGGCCAAGGCCTCCTCCAACAGCAGATAAACTAAGGAAGCTGTTTTGCAAAAATTCAGGGAGAAGAATATTATGTGAGAAAAATATGTAGAAAGCTACTGATAAACTGGCTACAGATGTAATCCCCAAGATATCAGGTCCAGCCAGTGGGTTTTGGAAATATTCCTGCATCAGAAACCCTGAAGTGGGAATTGAAATTCCTGCCAGAATCATTACCAAAACACGATTGATACGGATTTCAGCAATCTGGCTTTGAGCAGAATCCTGAAAGAAATCCTGTAAGCCTAAACTCAAAAATCCTGTGTTCAGATTAATGACTGCACTTACAATAATTGCAATTACTAATAATAAACACAGGATTTTAAATCTTTTTGACATTATTCAGAAAGAGTTCGGTATGTTTTTACTTTAAAAAAGCATCAATTTTAGAATTCAATACTTCTTCCGTCATCATTCCCAGATATTCATCAGTCTGATTTCCTTTTCTCATGAAAGTAAACGGAATTGATCCGCCATTCCATTGCTTGAAATTCTTGGAGAAGAAATTCTGATCCAACTTTTGGCCATCCAGTAAAATAACATTCGCACCAAGATTATTTTCTTCAACAAAATCTTTAACTGCTGTATCCCAGTCATTCTTATCATCAAGGTTTACGAAAGTGAATTTTACAGGTTTATCCTTTAATTCCTGCATCTTATTTTTGAAACTTGGAATTTCTTTCATGCACGGGCCACACCATGTTGCAAAAAAATTAGTTACATATAAAGTATCATTATTTTTAGCTAAGTGCTGACCTACATTTTCAGGAGATAGTTCTTTAGGAACATACGTACTTCCTTGTGCTGTTGTATTTTGAGTTACAGAAAGAGAATCTGTAGTGGGAGTACCATCAGTCTTTGGACTTTCTTTTTTGCAACTGTAAACAGCAGTCAGGATTAACGTTGATAAAATTATCTTCTTCATAAATTATTTTTTATCTATTTTTGAATTGAAGTTATGGAACAACAAATCTATAAAGGGAAACTTATACAGTTTCATCCGTTAAAAATAGCGAAAAAGGTAGAGCTGACCAAAAATACTTTTTCTCTGGAGTTCGATATTCCGGAGAATTTGAAAGAAAACTTTAAGTTTGAAGCCGGCCAGTTTGTAAGTGTTAAATTTCAATCCCATGGTAAAGAGGTTATTAATGATTATTCAATGACTTCTGCTCCTTATGAAGGGAAAATATGTCTGGGAATAAAGGTTAACTCTACTGAGGGAGCTACTTTCCAACTGTTTAAGAACTATAATGTCGGAGATGAAATTCAGATAAGTGAACCTGCGGGAAGATTTACTTTGGTGTCTAAACCCAGTGAATTCAGAACAATTGTTGCCTTTGCTGCCGGCATTGGAATTACTCCTATTTTAAGCCATTTTAAAAATATTCTTCATAATGAACCCAGAACAAGGCTGTTTTTGTTTTTTGGAAATAAAAGTTCAGATGATTTGATCTATCGAGATCAATTGGATAATCTTGCCAGAACTTGTGGCGACAGACTCCAGATTTTTTACTTTTTTTCACAGGAAAAAACAGGTGATCAGTTTTTCTATGGTAGATTGGATGAAAAGAAATTAAATTTAATTATCAATCAAATTCTTCATTTGGATGATACGGATGAGGAGTCTACCATTTGGGATGCTGTGGATGAAGTTCTTATCTGTGGAAAAGGAGAGATGATTAAAACATTGGCAAATGCTTGTTACCACCACGGAATCCCGAAAAGAAATATTCATTTTGAACTTTTTGAGGAATATAATGATGATATTTACCCTGTAGAAAAAGAATTTCCGCTTATTGAGAATATAGAGGTGGAATTTACTATGCTAGGAAAAAAATATACGGCTCAACTTCCTGATAATAAGGATAGAATTCTTCAACAGCTCTTGCTTCAAAAATTTCCTGTCCCTTATTCCTGCAAGTCCGGAATTTGTGGAAGCTGTGAATGCTCGTTGGAAGAAGGAGAAGTGGAACTGTTAGAAAATGAGTATCTTACAGAAAAGGAAGAAAATCAAGGCCATATACTAGCTTGCATGTCAATTGTGAAAAGTAAAAAAATAAAGCTTAACTTTGATCTTAGTTGAGAATTATTAGAAACATATTTAATTTAGGTTTTATATCATTAGAATTAGGAATTTTAATGATATGCTTCTGTAATGTGTGGGTTTTTGGACTTACCAACGGACGTACTTATACTAAAATTTCTAAAATCCCACCCAGAGAGATTGCTTTGGTACTAGGCACTTCTCCAAAGATGAGATCCGGAGTTTCCAATCCTTATTTTACGAAAAGAATGGATGCTGCATCTCTTCTTTATCATCATGGGAAAATTAAAAAAATCATCGTAAGTGGCGAAAAAAGCAAAGGTTATAATGAACCTGCTGCTATGAAAAATTATTTGATCTACCAAGAAGGGGTTCCTGAAGATATTATTATTGAGGACCCGAAAGGGTTTAATACCTATAAAAGTATTCTTCGTTGTAAGGATGTATATAAAAAGAAAAATGTGATTATCGTTTCACAAGGATATCATAACCTCCGTGCCTTATTTTTTGCAAGAAATAATGATATGAACGCATTAGGATTTGATGCACAGGATGTCACAAAACCAGAAAGTTTCTACAGAAATCAGGCGAGAGAAATTCTCGCCCGTGTAATTGCTGTAGTTTATTTTATTCTTGGAGTTTCTCCGGATTAGAAAGGATATCCGAAAGCAAAATTAACTGTAGGTTTGAAAGGCTGGAAGTTTTTAACTCTCCATCTGTCGCCTTCAGCCTTATTAGGATCATACATCTTATAAGCAAAGTCTAGTCTGAATGTAATGTAGGCTACATTGATTCTTAAACCAAACCCACTACCAACACCAACTTGACCTAGGAATTTATTAAATTTAAATTCATCTCCGTAACCGTCATTATAATTACGAAGACTCCACGTATTCCCAATATCTGTAAATAATGCTCCCTCATACATCTTGTTGAAAGGGATTCTGTATTCAATATTGGTGGTAAGCTTTACGTTGTCCGTCATATAGGTACGTACTCTTTCATCTACCTGAGAATCTGCAGGACCTAATCCTCCAAATGCTACCCAAGCTCTGATATCATTGGATCCTCCGTTAAAGTAAGACTTGATGATGGGCATGTCTTCAGAGTTTCCATACGGGATTCCAACTCCCACAAACTGGCGAAGAACCAATGTCTGATTACCATTGAATTTAAAATATTTTCTGACATCAACATCAAACTTTACGAATTGTGCGTAGGGAATTCCAAAGATGGTTCTCTGAGGAGATGTAACAAGTCCTCCGCCATCATCTTTTTTATTGAATATACTTAATAAATTACCCGCCAATTCAACTTTTCCGTTGAAATAAAATGCATTAGGATACTCTTTTTTTCCAATTTCATTATAAACAAAGTTATAGATCATGGAAGAGATCAAAACATCCTGTGTTTGTCTGTCCTTATTCACCAAAGTCCCTCTGAACGCTGTTAAAAGATCAGTTCCTTGTTGGTTAAGTGAATTTCTGTAAGGTTCATTCTGTATTATTCTCTTAGAAACATCTTCAATACTCAATTTTCCATTTAAATAATCCTGATACTCCTGGTGGGAATCGGCATTAAAGGTAGAATAGTTCTCAAAAATATCAGCTCTAATTTTTTCATCATTAGGAAAGTAATCATAATAAGCATCCTTGTTCTTTGTTAAACTGATCTGAGTATTAAATAACGTTAGCTTATGGTATACCTGTTCATTAACATTCGCCTGATAATTTAATCCGGTATTAAAGTTAACTCTACCCAAACCTATATTATTTTGGATGGAAGCTCCCAGCAAAATAGAAGATGTAGGCGTATACCTTTTAGGCATAAACTTATAATAATTAAAAGGAAGTAGCAACCTTGGGAAATTAAGGGATGCCTGAGCAGATATTTCGTAGGCTGTTGTTCTTTTATCAATGTCTTTTGTACTCCTGATAGATCCGAATGTTCCGGAAATACTGGTGAAAAGGTTTTCTGCCCCTCTGAATACGTTTCGGGTAGTAAGATCTACAGAAGGGGATACCCCAAGATTTAGTACCTGAGAGTAATTAACATCCGTACCCACTTTAAGTTCATACTTTGGAAGCGGTTTCAATACATATAGAACGTCTACAATACTATCATTAGGAGAAGACATTCCGCCCTGTCTTAAGGAGTCTCTTGCTTTTACAATACTAAAATTGTTCATAGACATAAGATTCCTTTTGGTAACATCCAGTTTCTTTTGGTCAAAAACCTGTTTGTTGTCAGCAATAATAGCTCTCCATAATGAAGATGTTTTATACTTATTGTTCATCTTATGGAATCTGATCCTTCTTAAGCTATCCTTAACCGTGTTTTTAGGATAATCACCAGGTTCATCTACAATGGCAACATCTATGTTTCCAAAAGTAGCCACCTTATAAGGAGTGTCCAGAGAATCTTTATGGATTTCTAGGGTAAGAGGAACTTGTTTTTTACTTTTCAAAGAGTCGGCAACAAAATAAACCTCATCATTGGATGCATTAAATTTATAATATCCAAACTCCCTCATCAGATCAGTAATTCTCGTTACTTCTCTTTCAAGAATAGTCTGATCGAGAATCTGGCCTGATCTTATAAAACTTCTATTAAGATTATGAGTATAATATCCTTTAATTCCCTGATCTGGAATATTGTAATAATAATCCTTAATGCGGGTAGGTTCATTATGCTTGACAAAATAGTTTACTGCCGCTTTTTTAGATGCAGAATCCAGATCATGTCTGTATTTCACTTCTGCATCCCAAAATCCTCTATAGGTAAGTCTTTTTTTGATAGACTCTGCACTTTTTTCACTTCTGGTTTGATCCAGTATTGAAGGAGGAGAGCCCCAGCTATGCAAAAGACGGTCAAAGAAAAGATTTTTTCCTACACTACTTTTCATATTATATTTGATAAATAATGAATCCCTTAGCTTCTGATTTCTCATTTCACCGGGGTAGGTCATGTATTCATTAAGGATCGTGTCGTATTTGGGATTGGCCATATTGTAAAACATTAGGCCTAGTGGCATAAAAAGAACTTGCTTTTTATTGGGCTTTTGCTGAACGTAATCTTTCAGTTCTTCATCGAAAAATTCTTTCTTATCTTCGAACTCAAATTTGTTCGTAGTAAGGAGATATTCACCGTCCGGAACTTTTTTTGTTGTACTACAAGCATAAAGGAGACCAACAAATGTTGCAAATGAGATAATTTTATAATATTTTTGAGGAGAATTCTTATAATGCTTACAGCTCATACAATAAAAGTTTTACAATCTTTAGATAAAAAGAAGTTCAGACAAAAATACAATTTGTTTTTGGTTGAAGGTAATAAAATCATTTGTGAACTTTTTAATTCTAACTTTAAAGTTAAAGAAATATTATCAACCGATCCACAAAAATTGGACCGTACCGATATCCCTGTGACTCATATCTCTGAAAATGAGTTAAAAAAAATCAGTTTTCTTAAAACCCCAAAAGATTCTGTTGCCGTGTGTTATCTGGCAGAAGAAGAAACGTGGGTGGATAAGAATATACAACTCGTTTTGGATGGTATTCAGGATCCGGGAAATTTAGGAACCATTATCCGATTGGCAGACTGGTTTGGGATAGAACAGATCATTTGCAGTGAAGATACTGTGGATTTTTACAATCCAAAGGTGATTCAGGCTACCATGGGATCATTCACAAGGGTAAATATGGTTTATACAGACCTTGTTGAGTATCTTTCTAAAACAGAGAATGTGAATATCGGAACGGATATGGATGGAGAAAACCTCTATACCTTTGACAGGCCTGAAAAGATCAATCTAATTTTAGGAAACGAAGGAAACGGAATGAGGCCCGAAACGGAAAAACTGCTGCAAAAATGCATCACGATTCCAAGGTTTGGAAAAGCCCAGTCTACGGAAAGCCTGAATGTATCAATGGCGGCCGGGATTATTTTAGGGCAGTTATTTTCAAAATAGAAATTAGATATTAGAAGCTAGAAGTCAGATGTTATCAATAGATTCATGCTAACCTCTAGCTTCTAACTTCTATATAAGCTGTTCCATGCTGGAAACGCTTTTGTTTTTCTGGTATTCTTCCAGTTTTTTTCTCACGAATTTCAAGGCAATAGGAGCCAGATATATCAAAGCTGCACCTACAAGTTTGTTCTTCCAGTTAGAGCTTTTCATATTTTTTTTGGCATAGTTGCCCACAATTGCTGTAACACCCAGTTTAACGAGGCTGTCTGCAATATTTCCCTTGAATGCAGAATTTGCAAGTCCCACAGCTGTATTCTTACTAATCAATAGATCTTTTACTTCCGAGGTAAGCTGTTTGGCAATGACATCCTTTCTTAAAACTACTTTTTCATCACCGTCCTCATCTACTTTTTCCTGAAGATACTGATCACTCAGGCCATTGGTAAATGCACTGAGGCTTTCTTTTGTATTCTTAAAGGTAAGAAGGTTCTCCAAATCATTTATTTCCCCCTGAAGCAGTTTTTTCTTTCTTCTTAGTTCTTCTATGCTTTCGTATTTTCTGCTCATGGTTTAATGATTTAAAAATTTAATAACCTGGTCTGCAACAGTATTGACAATCTTATTTTTGAATGAAATGACAAAGGCCATTACAACAGCATAAAAGGCTGCAACAATTAAGAATCCGTAAGAATAATTATCCAATGCTTTCCCGATAAGGAATGCAATTCCAAAGTTGAAAAGGATAATAAAAAAAGCAAAAGCAACAAGCAGTACTACAAAGTAGGTAATGAGCCCGGCAGAAAGAGAAGACTTTTCAGTAGCTTCAATTTTCAGAAGATCTATTCTCTTCGAGGCGTATTCTTTAATAGTTTCTATCATTGTTTTTTTTTAAAGTTACAAAAAAAGGAACTTTCGCACAAAAGTTCCTTTCTGTAATTTACTTAAAAAAGATAAATTACTTATTTTTTAAGATCGTTTAATTCTGCTTCTACATCCTTTACTACATCTGCAGTTTTAGAAACAATCTGATCTTTGTATTTATCATACCCGTCTTTCATAGTATGTGCTACGTTGTTTGCTGTTTCCTTGAAAGTAGAAGAGATATTACCATATTGGTCTTTCACTTTTTCAGAAACTTCACCGTATTTGTTTTTAGCCTGATCTTTCAAATCATCAGCCTTATTCTTGATTTTTTTTCTAGTTTCTTTTCCTTCTTCAGGAGCATATAACATTCCTAAGATTACACCTGCTGCAGCACCTGCAAGAAGTCCCGCTAATATACCTGCTGTATTTTTTCCGTTTTTAGACATTATAAGTTTTTTAATAGTTAATAATAGATTAGTTTTTACACTGATAAAACTTGCAATTTGTATACCAAAGGAGGTTTTATTCCTATTAAAAATTGTTAAATCTTTTCAATGTAAGAAAGGATAAGTTCAATAGTTTCCTCCTTAGTCAATTCAGAATTATCAATAATAATAGCGTCGTCAGCCTGCTTCAATGGGGCTATTTCACGCTCGCTATCAATTTTATCTCTTTCGATAAGATTCTGCTTTACCTGTTCCTTATCGGCTTCAATTCCAAGTCCTTTTAACTCAAGAAATCTTCTGTTGGTTCTTTCATCAATGCTGGCAGTAAGAAAGAACTTATAGTCCGCATTTGGCAGAACTACTGTCCCTATGTCACGTCCATCCATAATTACTCCGCCTTTTTCTGCCAAAGAACGTTGGGATTGCAACAAAAAGTCTCTTACTTCCTTTTGCTTGGCAACAAGGCTTACGTTATCAGAAACTTCATTGGAACGGATTTCCTTGGAGATATCTGTATTATTAAGATAGAGGATTAATGTTCCGTTGTTATTCTTAAATTCAAGTTGAATTTGATCTAAAGAAGAGAATAGGGTATTCAGATCAATTTGGCCATCATCATTCAAACAGTGCTGTAAAGCAAACCAGGTAACTCCTCTGTAAAGCGCTCCTGTATCCATATGAATAAGTCCTAGCTTATCAGCAATGATCTTGGAGATAGAACTTTTTCCGGTAGACGAGTACCCATCGATAGCTATTACAGGTTTTTTCATACTGCAAATTTCAAGATTTTTTTTAGAAAATCAAGGAATAATAAGAAATTTTAAGATGGATTTAAGATTTTTCTTACTCTCCTCTGTGGCTGGAAAGATCCATAGAAACACCTATCTGGTTGACATTCGATGAGTTGTGGTATCTTACATGTGCATAATCTATACGAAACCTTGAAACCTTAATTCCAAATCCTGCAGACAGTCCTGAAAAGTTTCTCTGATCTGCCACGGCAAGTTCATTTCCTCTTTTTACATTATATCCCAATCTGATATTAAAGCTTTTTTCCGGGAATAGTTCTGCTCCTAAAGAGAAGTGATCGGCAATTTTTCTTCCGGAATTAACCTTTTGCCCTTCTACATTATATTCTGATGAAATATCAAATTTCTGAAGGTCGTGTGCGGTAATCGTAATAGCAAGAGGGAAATTCTTTAGTATTTTGGTATATCCCAGATCAATTCTGAATGGAAGATTTTCACGTACTCCGTTGAATGATTTCAACTGGAAACCGAAATTTCTTAATACAAGGGAAAGAACTTCCTTATTTTTTTTGTTGTGGTAGGTAACTCCCGCAGTTCCTGAAATAGCGGAAGAGGTATAATTATCAATTTTTGAGGTAACGAAGTTTAATCCTCCACCAATGGTCCAGTCTTCTTCAAACTGATAGGCATAGCCGGCTCCAATGGCAACATCCGAAGCCTTATATTCACCATCCTGAAAGCCACTTTCGTCTGTCCTAGGAATGCTTCCGTAGCTCATGTAACGGGCATTAATGGTGGCCATGTGACCATTCTCAAAGTCCTTGGCATAGGCAATAGTTCCGTATTTTGAATCAGCCAGGTAGGCTGTAGCATTTACAGAAAGCTGCTTATCAGAATCTTTATTTAACAGGGCTGGGTTTGCAATAGCAAAGGAAACATCATAATCTCTTATCGAAATTGCATCTCCACCCAGAGCAGCCTGTCTTGCAGATACAGGTACATTTAAGAACGGATAAACATTTGTTCCTGTTTGCGCATAAGAAACAATTCCTGATAGAAATAATGAAAAAATGATAATTTTCTTCAACTCAATTTATAATTAATGCAAAAATAATCCTTTTTCGTACTTTTCAAAATATTTCTTACATTATTTCTAATTAAATATTTTTCTTTTATCAATATTTTTAATGATTATATTTGCAAAATCAAATTTTTGGGAAACCAAGCCTAATAAAAGCTTATTAAAAATAAAAGATGAAATATAAAAGAATCCTTCTAAAACTGAGTGGTGAGGCCTTAATGGGGAACAGACAATACGGTATCGACAACGAGAGACTGCAGGAATATGCTGCAGAGATCAAGAAAGTGGTTGAAAAAGGCTGTGAAGTAGCGATCGTCATTGGAGGAGGAAATATTTTCCGTGGTGTTGCAGGCGCTGCAAAAGGGATGGATAGAGTACAGGGTGACTACATGGGAATGTTAGCTACTGTAATTAATGGTATGGCGCTTCAGGGTGCTTTGGAGGATGCAGGAATCAAGACAAGACTTCAGTCTGCTATTGAAATGGATAAGGTAGCTGAACCTTTCATCAAAAGAAGAGCGGTAAGACACCTTGAAAAAGGAAGAGTAGTTATCTTCGGGGCAGGAACAGGAAATCCTTATTTTACAACAGATACCGCTGCAACATTAAGAGCTATCGAAATTGGAGCAGATGTAATCCTTAAAGGAACAAGAGTAGACGGAATCTACGACAGTGATCCTGAAAAAAATGCTGATGCTGTAAAATACAATTCATTATCATTTGATGAAGTATTTGAAAAGAATCTTAAGGTTATGGATATGACTGCATTTACTTTAAGCCACGAAAACAAATTGCCTATCATTGTATTTGATATGAACAAGGATGGGAATTTAGTAAAAATTGTAGACGGAGAGAATGTAGGTACTTTGGTTGATTTATAATCAATTTTAGTAGAAAAAATATAAAGAACACCTGTCACGATTATCGTGGCAGGTGTTTTTGTTTTAATATTAGTTTTTAGTGATTATTTATCTGCCTCAACATTTTGCGTGGCATTTTCTTTTTCAACCAAAACGTAATGGGAAGAAATCCAGCCAATGATCTGACTTATTATTTTCATTATAATTTCAAGTTGAGGGACTTTAATTACTCCAGGTACAAGTTTCAATGGGGTTTGTTGTGGTAATGGCTGTGGTAAAATAAGACCATTTACCTGAGGATCGGATCCTGCAGCAGGAATACCGGTATACATACCCACATGTTGTAATGCTAACTGAAGCATATAGTCATGCAAAGTCTCAGGAGGTGTTTTAATACTAATCGAGGGCCCGTCTGAATTTTGAAGTTGACCTGGAAGTGATTTGTTTTGTATTCTTGTATAGTTAGCTCCTGATTTTGATGAATCATCGATAGCTATCTTTTGTAAAGCTTTTAATATGGATGCTGTCATATTGGTAGTTGCCTGTCCATATATATTTGCGATTTCTCCCAATTCTGACACTGGCCAGGCATGAGGGACTACATCCAGATCATTCCAGTGCATGGTGTTCCAATTCTGATAATCTCCTGTTTGGGCTTTCCATCCGGAAGGTAGCGGAGGAAAAGCATTATTGAAAAGATTTGCAAATGCTGTTTCTCCAGGAGTAGGTCCTGCAGTAGGGTAAACAAGCGTGACCCCAAAAGCATCAAGATCCTTATTTTCTTTTAGATAAAGGGCTAGGGTAGGCGATAGTGCTCCTGCAAGACTGTGTCCGCAAAATATAATAGCTGTACTTGGGTCTGGGTTTAAACCTCTTAGAAACTGTTGTAACGTAGTGTTGGGTGAAGCTGCATGATTCGGACTTATGAGTCCCAGAAGTATACCAATACCTGTAGCCGTACCTTTTGAAATATAAGGATCAGTACCATTATAAGGTGACGGAGTGAAGTTAGCAGGATCATACGTTGCCCAGTTCACTACTTCTGACACGGAAAAATCTTCTGTTTCCCAATCATAAAGCGAAGAAGGATTGGTAGCAGCAATAGCTACAACGTAAGTTGGTAATGTAGGTCCTCCCGGAAATGCGACAGTGTTACACTGCGCTACATATAATGCGTTGTCGGCAACCCCGGTAGGCTTGCCTTTTTCGTCAGTTTCTTCAATCAGAGCAGGTCCCCAGACAAGATCCCAGTCGCCTAAAAACGGGATAATTGAGGGGTCGGCTGTTGAAGGATCATTTTGTCCCATGATCTTAACCGGTGGAACATTGTTGAAATAAAAAGATAAGTCGTACTGAAGTTGTAGCTGCAATTGAAGACCGGTGCCATTGTAACCTCCGGCGCGGTTTGCAAGAGTTGCCATACCAAAAACTTGTTGATAGGCATCTAAAGATGGATTTGTCATAATGTGATTGGTTTAAAATTAGTTTAAAGATGAGTATTAGTTGTTTTTTCATAGAATAGCCTTTCGCAAGCCTTTCCGCTTTCATCATGACAAGTCATCTTAATTTATTATCAAATTTAAGAATCAGTCATGTTCTTCGTTTCAATAGAATAAGGTAAAATAAGTTATTAAAAATGATATATGAGTAAGTAGAAATAACCAAAATAGGATATAAGTATTTGTCCTGAATCCTTTCACTTTAAGGTAAATAGGAGGGTTAAAAAAAGGATCCTTTCTTCCAAAGCAGACAGAAGTCCATAAAATCCATCTATGGAAATACCTATTATTCGAAAACAATTATTATTTTTGCAGCACTAAATAGCAAAAAATAGTTTATAAACAGTAAAAAACACTTTTATTTATAGGTGTTTTGAAGAATTTAACTAATTGGTATTCAGTATTATTAACACATGTGTAATTTATCAAACTTTAATATAATAATGGAAGAATTAGATCTTATATTAGAATCTGTAAAACATGATATGGACGCGGCTGTAAAGCACTTGGATCATGCATTTCAAAGAATCAGAGCAGGACGTGCTTCTACGTCAATGGTTCAGGATGTAATGGTTGAATATTATGGAGCACCAACTCCTATCAACCAGGTGGCCAATGTTTCTGTTCCAGATGCAATGACCATTTCTATTCAACCTTGGGACAGAACAGCGATTAACGCTATTGAAAAAGCTATCATCAATTCAAACTTAGGTTTTGCACCTTCTAATAACGGAGAGAATATTATTCTTAATGTTCCGCCTTTAACAGAGGAAAGAAGAAGAGAACTGGCAAAACAGGCTAAGGTAGAAGCTGAAAATACTAAAGTTACAGTAAGAAACGCAAGACAGGACGGTTTGAAAGAACTTAAAAAGTTAGATGGAGTTTCTGAAGATGTTGTGAAAGGAGTGGAAGAAGAAATCCAAACTTATACAGACAAGTATGTAAAACTTTGCGAAGAGCATCTTAAAACAAAAGAGGCTGAAATTATGAAAGTATAATTTTAAGTTTTTTAAAATATAAAATAGGCTTCCAATTTGGAGGCCTATTTTTTTGTGTTTGATCAGTTTATCTATGTTTTTTGAGGCTTTTTTTGTTGAGTTATTTTAGATTTTTATCGAAATAAAGGCCTTGCATAATAATATATTAATAAGTATCTGCGTTAATTCATTATATTTATAAAATTATTCCTGAAACATTACTAAAACGGGAAATTAAAGATTAAAATAATGACTAAAATTATTGGGGTAGGAAACTACATTCCATCGAAGACTATAACCAATCTCTTTTTTGATCAGCATGTTTTTCTGAATGAGAATGGTATTTTATTAAAAGAAGATAATGCATCCATTACAGAGAAATTAAAGAAAATCACAGGGATTGAAGAGAGAAGATATGCTGATAATACTCAGGTAACTTCGGATTTAGGTGTTATTGCTGCTCAGGCTGCGATAAAAAATGCAGGGATAGATCCTGAAACATTAGACTATATTATATTTGCTCACAATTTTGGAGATGTCCGTTTCGGAACAATTCAATCTGATATGGTTCCCAGTCTTGCTGCAAGAGTAAAACATACATTAGGAATTAAAAATAACTTTTGTGTGGCTTATGATGTTTTGTTCGGATGTCCGGGATGGATTGAGGGAGTTATACAAGCTAATGCATTCATCAAGTCTGGAATTGCAAAACGTTGCCTGGTAATTGGAGGAGAAACGCTTTCCCGTGTTGTAGATATTCATGATAGAGATAGTATGATTTATGCGGACGGTGCGGGGGCTGTTATTTTGGAAGTGGGGAACGATGATGGAGCGGGGATAAAATCTCATTTATCTGCTTCTTATACATTCAAGGAAAAGGATTATCTGTATTTTGGGAAAACCTATAATAATGATGGATGTCCGGATACGAAGTTCATTAAAATGGACGGAAGAAAGATCTATGAGTTTGCTCTTCTGAATGTGCCAGATGCTATGAAAAAATGTTTAGATAATAGCGGATATTCTATTAATCAGTTAAGTAAAATTATTATTCATCAGGCCAACGAAAAAATGGATGAAGCCATTGTTAACAGGTTTTATCAATTGTATGATACTCCGGTTCCTGAGAATATAATGCCTATGGTGATCAGTAAGCTGGGGAACAGTAGTGTGGCGACTATTCCGTCTTTATTAACTATGATTTTAAATGGTGAATTGGAGCAGCATAGTATTCAAAAGGGTGATGTGGTTTTATTTGCTTCCGTAGGTGCGGGGATGAATATCAATTCTTTTGTTTATCAATTTTAAATTTTAAAGCGAAACAGAATTCTGTTATCCACATAAAAATAAAAAGAGAGACTTCAAATCTGAAGCCTCTCTTTTGTAGTGTTAAAATTTATTTGCAGTTATCATTATAGTCAGTGATGACTTCTTCTACAATCTCAGGAACATTAGACATTACATCGTCAATCTGACTTTTAATAAGCTTTCCCAAGCCTGATCTTTTCTTTTCATCATTCTTCATGGAAGCATATGAACCGCTGGTTAGCTTTCCTTTTACATAGCTACAGTCTGCAGTGATGATCTTAGCTTTGGCAAAAGTAAGCTCTTCAATTTTACCTCCTTTTTTACTATAAATATAGGATGGGTTCTGTCTCATTCTTTTGGTTTCTTCCTCGGCTGCTGTTATTTGGCTGGTACCCGCAGAGAATGTTGTGGGATATCCGTATAACTTATATACCCTGATCTTACCATCTTTTACAATTTCAGCAAATTGTGTATTTTTTGTAAGGTTATTAAATGCCTTAATATTACCACTCAAGCCACCCGTAGCTGTATTGAAACCCTCTTTGGTATTCGTATACTTGATTGTTTCGAAATGCCTTTCGTTATTGTTGTTATCAATGGCTACGTATTCCTTAATATCATCTGTGTCGAGATTCTTGAACTTTTGTTTCTTTTTAGACTTGTCAATATCTGTAACGGCGACAAATTTAACTTTCTTTTGATTATTCCAAGGATACAAATCGTCTCCGTTCATCCTTACAATTCCTTCAACCTTTTTGCCGCTTTTATCGATGATATAACCGTATTTTTCATCTCCTCTTAATTCATAGTCGGTATTGCCGTCTTCTTGAGCATGTACGTTCAAGCAAACCAATGTAAACAGGCCTAGTGCCAGTACTTTTTTCATGTAGTTATAGTTTTAATTTTTTGTAAATATAATCTTTTATGTTTTGAAGAAGAACGAATGATTTAAGTTTGTTTGAAAATAAAAAGACCCGGAAAAATCCAGGTCTGTATCTCTTAATTTTAGAAAATTATTGATATCTCTTATGTTCTTTACTTTTCGAGAATCTCTTTGTAATAGGCTTAAATAATGCTTTGTATTTTTCTGCATCAAATAATTGTGAATCTGTAAGGGCTTTGTAGGTCATCCAGATTCCAAACGGAAGAAGGATAAAATTAGGAAGCCATGCTGCTAGATATGGATTCATTTTTCCACTCCATGACATGTTTTCCACCCCAACATTCATTACATAAAAGATAATGAAAATAACAATGGCAATAATTACCGGTAGTCCCATACCTCCTTTTCTAATGATGGAACCTAAACTCGATCCAATCAAGAAAAATATAATACAAGTTACAGAATAAGATACCATTCTTTGTTGGTAGATAACTACCTTGCTAAAGTATTTTACATTCGAACTGAATTCATTCTTTTTGGATTCCAATGTAGATTTAAGGTTGTCTAGTCTGTTATAAGAATTATAAAGGATGTCCAGTTTCTTGTCTCCTTTTATGGTATCTAATTTTATTTGAGACTTTGGAGCTACTTTATGTTTGTTGCCCTTATCCATATAAGTAATCGTAGAATTGGTTTGGTTGAGAACATCGTTTCCAATGTTTTTAAAGAATAACTCATTCTCCTTTTTGCTTTTTCCTATGGTCTGGTTCAGCTGATTGTAAGTCTCAAAACGATAATCATCAGTAATTTGTTCCTTCTCAATGGCTTTGTTAATGATCGCACTGATATCGAAATGGGAAACCAATGTATCAAATTTAATGGCCTGATCAGGTTGTTTTCTTCTTACATTATCTCCTTTTCCTTCGAAGCTGTCTTCAAACACATATCCATTATGAAGAACAAGCTTTAAAAAGTTCTTATTGGCAGCCGGAACAAATTTTCCTTTTTCTGCAACAACAGACTGTTGGTTCTCGTAGGTATTAGCCTTTTTATGAACAAATACCCCTTCAATATTTTCTCCGTTTTCTCCGTATATTTTATCAAACTTTACCATGTATCCTGGAATCTGGTCAATAAACTGTCCCGGAGTGAAGTTGATTGCCGGTTTGGTCTGGGCAATATTGAACAACATATTCTTTGCCTTTTTCTGAAAATCAGGAATAACACTGTTTGAAAAGAAAAATAGCATAATGGCAAGTAAAGTGGCTATTCCAAACAAAGGAGTCATTACTCTGGTCAACGGAATACCTGCGGCTTTCATAGCGGCAAGTTCATAGCGTTCCCCAAATTCCCCAAATGACATGATACTTGCCAAAAGAATGGTCAGCGGGAGAACCATACTGATAACGTTTACCCCAAGGTAAAAAAGAAGTTTTAGGATCTGCCAGTAGCTTAATCCTTTCCCCATAAACTGCCCTAACTGAACCCAGATAATGTTTACAATAAAAATGAAAAACAATACGCTGAATATAAAGAAAAACGGTCCAAAGAAGGTTTTTATGATATATCTGTCTAGTATTTTTAACATGCGCCAAAATTAATCAAAAAGCCGCAAACTTGCGGCTTTTATATTTTGTTATTTTTTACTTAAAAAGCAGATTTGCTAATTAATTTACTTCTAAGTTTTTTAAAGTTCTGTAATAACGTAGTTTTTAAACTTATTCTTGTCAAAAACAAACATATTAGGATCCAAAGTTTGGTTTTCTTTGTATTCTTTAATGGCAATTACTGCAACATCCTTGTTGTTTCCGTGTTGTTCTAATTTTACCATTTGTTTTTTCGCTGAATCTACAAAAATATAAACATATTGTATTCCGTTTGCCTTTACAGGAGTCAGCTTAATAAAGTCTGCATTTACACCGTTTACTGTTTTCTTACCATTATAAGTTACGTTGTAATCGTTTCTATAAGTTGTAAGGTAGTTGATAGGGGAGAACATGGTGCTGCTTCCGTTAGGTTTTGCAATCGTTACCTCCATATCATCAGCATTGATGTTGTAGATTTTATTTCCATCGAAGATCTGTTCTGTATCCATGATCTTCAGTTTATATTTATCTCCTGCAGCATAATAAATGCCGGGTTCAGTCTTTGTCACCTGTCCGTTTAGACCGCTTCCAAAAGAAAATTTGAAGTAAGAATTCTTTTTAGAATTATAGTTGGCTGTAATATCATCCAATATCTTTTTAGCTTTTGCATCTATTTTCTGAGCATTAGCCATACCTACTGCACCTACAACAAAACTTCCCAATATAACTTTTGAAATAATATTTTTCATTTTCTTAATTTAATAATCGTTAGATTTTTTTTAACTCTTAAGGTTAAAACTATTCGTTTTTCCCTTTAACTATGCAGATCTTCCAAAAACTGTTCCAAAAGCCGCCTTGCTATGCTGGATACATTATTATCGATAATGTTTTACCAATTATCTTGTCTCCGGTCTTTCAATATATTGCTCAAAATTTTCAGGGAGAATATTGGTGACAGTTAATTTATTAGAAGTGATGGTTGGTTCAATTTTAATCACTTTAGTATTATCATTAATCTCAACCGGATGTTTACTTCTCATATTCACCATATCTATATGAAGAGCTGTAAACTCATGATTTCCTTTTCCTAAATCAACAATAACATATTCTTTTGGTCTGATTTGTCCTAATGATTTACCATCCAATCCAATATTTAATCTTGCAGTATTATCCATTTTATGAAGAATTCCGGCACCATTATAAATAAGTACTTTGCCATTTCCCAGGGTATTATGATCAATGACATCCAATTTTACAGAAGTGTAGTCACTGGGAACAGTTCTTAATGCACATGAAGATAATGTGAGTGTACATGCAAAAAGACCCAATTTAATAGTTTGTTTTATTGAAATTTTCATGGTAATAGTTTAGTTTGAGTGTTTTTATTTCCCGGGTTCTTTTATGTAAGAATGCCCGGGATTTATTTGTATATTGATAATTTTTATAGTTGATTAGCTTCTTAAATCTTCAAGGAACTGTTCCAAAGAATGAAGATCACTGATGATAACTTCTCTTGCTTTGGCTCCATTAAATCCGCCTACGATACCACTTGCTTCCAGCTGATCCATGATTCTCCCCGCTCTGTTGTACCCTAATTTAAGCTGTCTCTGAAGCATTGAAGTAGAACCTTGTTGTGTTGAAACGATGATTCTTGCAGCATCTTCAAATAAAGCATCCTTTTCATTTGGATCGAATGCTCCTACAGTACTTGTAGAATCCTCAGAAACATATTCAGGAAGAAGGAATGCAGATGCATATCCTTTTTGTTCCCCAATGAACTCTGCAAGTCTTTCAACTTCCGGAGTATCTACAAAGGCACACTGAAGTCTAAGGATTTCGTTACCATTGAAATAAAGCATATCTCCTTTACCAATCAGCTGATCTGCTCCCGGAGAGTCAAGGATCGTTCTTGAATCCACACTGGAGATTACTCTGAAGGCAGCTCTTGCAGGGAAGTTGGCCTTAATCATACCTGTGATTACATTTACAGATGGTCTCTGGGTAGCAACAATTAAGTGGATTCCTACGGCTCTTGCAAGCTGTGCTAATCTGGCAATAGGCAATTCAACTTCTTTACCTGCTGTCATGATCAAATCTGCAAACTCATCTACTACCAAAACTATATAAGGTAAGAAACGGTGCCCGTTTTCAGGATTTAATTTTCTTTCGGTAAACTTTTTATTGTATTCCTTTAAATTTTTACAGAATGCATTTTTAAGAAGATCATATCTCGTGTCCATTTCAATACATAAAGAATTCAGGGTATTGATTACTTTATTGGTATCTGTTATGATTGCTTCTTCTGCATCTGGTAACTTTGCTAAATAATGTCTTTCTATTTTTGAATATAAAGAAAGTTCCACTTTTTTAGGATCCACCATTACGAATTTCAGTTCGCTTGGGTGTTTCTTGTAGAGTAGGGAAGTAAGGATGGCGTTAATCCCTACAGATTTACCCTGCCCTGTTGCCCCTGCCATCAATAAGTGAGGCATTTTTGAAAGGTCAGCCATGAAGATTTCGTTGGAAATTGTTTTTCCGAAAACTACAGGAAGATCCATATCTGTATTCTGGAATTTTTGAGAAGCAATCACAGAACGCATAGAAACCATGGTAGGATTTTTTCTTGGTACCTCAATTCCAATTGTTCCTTTTCCTGGCATTGGAGCAATAATTCTGATCCCTAAAGCAGAAAGATTCAATGCAATATCATCCTGAAGCTTTTTAATAGCCGCCACTCTGATTCCTGCTTCCGGTACAATTTCATATAGCGTAACGGTTGGCCCAATCGTAGCCTTGATCTCTGAAATTCCTACGTTGAAGTTCTTTAAAAGTCCAACGATTTTATTTTTATTTTCTTCTAATTCTTCCTGATTGATGGAGATTTCTTCGCTACCATAGTCTTTCAAAAGATCAACCGGTGGCATGTGGAAATTAGCCAAATCCAATTTGTGATCGTATAAACCATGTTTTTCTACCAATTCCTGAGATTTTCTGTCAGAATCATCCAGGATGTCAACTACTTGCGCTACTTCCACATTGAACTTAATGTTTTCCTGTGCTGGAGCTGCAGGAGCTGGTGTAGAAGGTCTGATATCAAATGCTTCCTCCGGAGTGGAAACAGGAACAACCGGTTTAGTTGAAAGATTCAGACTTACAGGTTGAGGCACTTCTTTCGGTTCATCATCAAAGGAAGTATGATTAGGAGTAGTAATGGTTTCTATATTTGTAGAAACGGGAACTTCAGGAAATCCTTTTGGAGCATTTACAGGTTCCTGTTCTTTAGCTTTATTGATAGGATTATTGGAAACGGGGTTTGGAATGTCACTTACTGTAACATTAGGTGCTGTTATTTTCCCAGCTTCAGCTTCGTCTGCTTCTTCTTTTAAATCTTCATCAGCTTCAAAGTCTTCATCAGAATCCGGCATCATAGATTTTACTCTTCCAATAGTGTTTTCATTGATCTTATTCAATTTTGCCTTAACGGAGCTTGGACGAAGATTAAATTCAAGGATGAAATACAAAAGAATGCTTGCTGCCAATACCGTCCATAAACCTACACTACCGATAATAGAATTAAGATAGTCCATGATTTGAAATCCATAGACGCCTCCCAAAACTCCCTGTCCTTTTGTAAGCGCTCCCATGAAAATAGGAAGCCAGCAGATGAAAAACAGAGAATGACCAATGGTCTTCCAAGGCTTGAAAGTTTTCTTCTTAAGGATAAGAGTCCCCACAACCAGAAATAGGAATGCAATAATAAATGAAGCAATCCCGATACTTTCAAATATAAAGATGTTCCCAAACCAATCTCCGGCCTTACCGAAAATGTTTGATGATTTTATACTCTTGTCGAGCATAGTTCCAGCCTGGCTTTGGTCTGCCTTCCAGTTCATTAAATAAGAGATAAATGATAAGGCGAGAACAGCGGAAAATAATATAAAGGTAAGCCCGAAAAAAATACGTGGCTTAGATAAAATTCTGCCTTTTTCAAGCGATTCAGTCGGTTTTTTTTGTGTCTTTTTGTCCATAATATCAATGTGGCAAATTTAATGTTTTTTCAATACTAATAAGAATCTTTTTTCTTCAAAAAACATTTTGTAATGCCCGCTTTTTACTACGATTATTTAAAATTGATTAAAAAATATTTTCCCTTATAATATTGGCTGAAATAAAAATAAGGTTATTTTTTTTGTTTATCCAAATACATACCTGTTAAATTATATTAATTGACTCTTATTTCTTTCATATAGCTCTTCAAAAAGCAGGAATATTTTTAACTGCGATGTATAAGAGTGGAAAAAAAACAATAATTAAAAAATAAAAGTTAATATTATAAAATAGATATTTGCTTTCTGTTGATGATTTAGTGGGTATTTAATCTAAAACAGGTATAATATTAACGTTTTCAATTAGATGCTTGCTGTTTGATTGAATAAATATGTCATATATTTGTATATCTATAGTAAATGATATATACTTTTTGTTGTGCTGTTTTATTATTTTAAATAATAGTATGATTTATTGTGCACAGCAATGTTTTAATAGTAAAAGTAGTTGATAGACTTTACTTTTTAATCAACTTCTATATTCCATTTTTCCTAATGAGTTGACATTTCTTAATTGGATTCGCCAACTTTAAAAAATAGACAAGAATATTTAAAAATACATCAATGAGAAAGCAGTTATTCTTTGTATTCTTGTTGGGTAATTGTACTCTGTGGGCACAATCTCCGGGTGGTGTTTCCAATAATTTGCAGATATGGGTGAAAGCAGATGCAGGTACAGGCGCAACAACAGACAATACACAAGTCTCCATATGGGAGAATCAAAAAACTGGTGGGGTAAACGGAATTGCCAACCAGGGAATACCGGGTTATTATGCTGACCCCGGGATAAGCTCAATGCCCGTTTATCGCTCAGCAACGGCAATTTCCAGCTTTAATTTTAATCCTGCTATAGAAATCGTAAGCACGAACGGCTATAGATCCGGATACAAATTTCCTTCAGGATTTCCCGATAATATCACTAAGTCACTTACTTCATATACCCATCTTACCAGAACGGCGTCAGCTACCTACAGAACTTTATTTGTAATGAATGGTACGGCCCAAAGCTCAAATACTACAAGCATTGCAGGAGTATGGCAATCCCCGTTTTTTGGAACAAAAACCAATCGTCCTGAATTTTATAATGAAAAAGAATCTGGAGATGTATTCTTCGGGACAGATGTTATCAATACAGTAGGGAGTAATGTCCCCAGCATTCAATCTTATTATAATGATTTAACAGGTAGTGATATAAAATATTTCTTTGATAATAACGGTCAGTTTTATGGAGGTCCATCAAATAATGTTTCATCAACAGCAAACTATCCGGGGATGGTTCTTTTGATGGATAATGACGGTGGTTCTGGTTCTACTTCCTTAGAAGGAGACAGAATAGGAGAGTTTATTTTATATTCGGAAACACAAACTGCGGAAGAAAGGCAGAGGGTGAATTCTTATCTGGCCATCAAGTATGGGATCACCTTACAGCAACCACAAAATTATCTGAATTCTGATCAGGCAGCTACATGGAATTCCGCTCTGAATACTACTTTTAACAATAATATTTTTGGTATTGCGAAAGATGATATGTCAGTTTTGAACCAAATGGTGAGTAACAGTATTAATGAAGAAAATAATATTATGCTTACACTGGCTACAACCAATAACTTTGTCTTACCTAATGCGGATTCCGGCAGAGTCGCTTTTTCTCAGGATAAAACTTTCTTGGTATTAGGGGATAATAATGTTCAGGCACTTCCTTTAGTTAATTTTGGAACAACTTCCGGAAAAATTATCCAAAGAACGTGGCTGGCCCAAAAGACTAATGATACGGGTTCGGTTTGGTTGCAGGCTGATCTTTCAAGATATACGGAAATATTGCCTACAGATAAGATATTAATGATGACTGCAGATGATGCTGGATTTACACAGAATGTACAAATGATTTCTGCAACAAGTTTTGTTAATGGTAAAGCTATATTTAAGTATTCATTTCCTGCTAATAAGTACTTTACATTTGGGACTAATCTTCAAAGCTATTGTACCAAAGATCCTGCAACAGGAACTCCGGATGCTGTCACAACAGTAGGAATCACGGGACATACTCAGGTACAGAACGGTTGGCCCGGAAATGTTCCTAATGGATTTTTGGCCCTTGAATCCAATAATAAAGGATTAGTAATTACGAGAACTACTTCAGCAAACATAGCTTTGCCTGTTGAGGGAATGTTGATTTATGATACAACGGATAAATGCTTTAAGCTGTATAACGGAACGACTTGGAATTGTATCGTCAGATCTTGTAATGATTAAAAAACTTAAAAATGAGAAAAGTATTCACAATAATAATAACGCTTTATGCAGTGGTAATTTCCGCACAAGTTGCCATTGAGAAAAGCCAGGTTGATGGGGACGGTCTTTTAGATTTTCCGGCTAATACCACAAAAGGTATTCTTTTGCCTATTGTAGAAACACTTCCATCTGATGCTTCCTCAGGAACCCTTCTCATGGATAAAAATGATAAAACATTAAAAATGAATGTAGAATCTGCCTGGGTTCCTTTAAGTGATGAAGGCTCTGTTACAGGAGCTGTTTTCAATACCAATGGGGAAATTCCCGGACAAAATAGAGTTATCATGGGATCCGATGCAACTAGCGCTCCCGGAGTATTGGTGCTGGAGTCTGCAGACAAAGCACTTATTCTTCCGAAAATTGCAGCCCCTCATATCAATGTTAAAAATCCATATCCCGGTATGATCTGCTATGATACGGTGAGTAAAAGCATGGCTGTGTTTGATGGATTAAAATGGAGCTATTGGAAATAATATATTAATGAAGACTAATGATACAACCGGAAGATTTTCTTCCGGTTTTTATTTTGTCCTTTGATGCATTTTTTGAACTAGTTCAAATGTAAAGAGTAATCGTCTTAATAATTTTGTCCCATAAAATTGAGTCTATGAAAAATTTATTAAAAAGCATTTTGACTGTATGTCTTGCTTTACTATCACTGGTACAAATTAACGCACAACAAAAAAGAAAAATGGAAAACACGGCATTATTAATTATCGACGTACAAAACGATTATTTTCCGGGAGGAAAAATGACATTGGAGGGAGCAGAGCAGGCTGGTGAAAACGCAAAAGAAATTTTAGAATACTTTAGAAAGAATAACCTTCCCGTTATTCATATTAAGCATATTTCAACAAACGAGGGGGCTACTTTCTTTTTACCGGAAACTACAGGCGCAGGTATTCATTCTTTGGTTTCACCTTTGGCTAATGAAAAAGTGATTGTGAAACATTTTCCCAACAGTTTTCGGGAGACTGATCTGTTGGAATATCTTCAGTCTAAAAATATTGAAAAGCTTGTCATTACAGGAATGATGACGGATGTATGTGTAGAAGCAACCACTAGAGCTTCCTTTGATTTTGGTTTCACTAATACAATTATTGGAGATGCTACGGCAACAAGAGACCGAGAACTGAACGGAAAAGTTGTGAAAGCAGAAGAGATCCAAAGGTCATTTTTGGCAGGTATATCTGCACTTGGAAATCTTTATACCCGTATTACCAATACAGATGATTTTGTAAAAGGGAAGTAAAAGTATCATGAATAATAAAGGTATCAATACTAAATATTGGTATCTTTATTCTGTTAAATAATAACATGTTCGATCAGCTTTATAAAAATATCAACAAATATATTGAGCTTTCAGAGGACGAATTTGGGGAATTGAGTTCGCGTTTTCAATATAAAAGCTTTAAAAAGAAAGATGTGATTCTGAAAGAGGGAGATTATTGTCTTTTCGAGGGCTTTGTTTTGAATGGTTGTTTTAAAGTTTACTACCTTAATGAAACTGGATTTGAACAAACCCTCTATTTTGCTGTTGAGGGATGGTGGATTACGGATATAGACAGCCTGATTAATGATGTTCCGAGCATATTGAATATTGAGGCTCTTCAGGATAGTGGTGTACTAATGATTTCAAAAAAAGATAAAGAATATCTGTATGAAACATTGCCACAGGTGGAGAAACTTTTCAGGATTATGAATCAACAGTCATCAGTCGCATTACAGAGACGAATTTTATCATTAACGGGTAAAACAGCAGATAAACGCTACCTTGAATTCTTGGAAAAATACCCCGGCCTTGAACAAAAGCTTACCCAGCAGCAAGTGGCGTCATACCTTGGAATTACCCATGAATTTTTAAGTAAGATCAGAAAAAAGACCTCCTTAGGAAAATGACGTTCCAATTTTAATTAAGATTTTCGAATTGGTTCTATATTTAATTATTTGTTTATGAGTGTATTGTATTTATTGTTAGGCTTAATAGTATAGAAGTCTTCAATCATGGGAATAGGTATTTTAAATTTGTATTTTTTTGGAATTAAAGATTGAATTTTTCCTAATAATTCCAATGTTATTAAGAACGGTTCAAAATAAGCCAAACGGGCTTCAAAATGACAAAAAACAGCTTTTTTTCAGCACTTTGTAGTTTATCATCCTTATTTTTGCATGTCAAGTACATATAAATCATGAAGAAGCTCCAAGATATTCTTATCTCAACCAGGACAATGGCTGTATTGTTACTGGTTTACGCATTTGCAATGGCCTATGCAACGTTCTTAGAAAACGACTACGGAACTCCTACAGCAAAAGCATTAATTTATGAGGCAAAATGGTTTGAACTGATTATGGTTCTGCTTATTCTGAACTTCATTGGAAATATCGGAAGATATAGACTTTGGAAAAGAGAAAAGTGGCCGGTTTTAGTTTTTCACCTTGCCTTTATATTCATTTTTATTGGTGGTGCTATCACAAGATACATTAGTTTCGAGGGTACCATGCACATTAGAGAAGGGGAAACATCCAACGAAATTGTAACGGATAAAAACTTTCTTAAAATTCAGATCGAAGAAAAGGGAGACGTCCTTAATTATAAGGATATTCCTTATCTAATGTCTCCATTGCACAAGGATTTGAGTGCAACTTATGATTTCCACGGAAAAGAAGTAAAGATTTTTGCCAAGGAATATATTCAGAGAAAAAAAGACAGCTTAGTAGCTGAGCCAAACGGCGCTGAATATCTTCACCTTGTTTCTACAGGAAGCACCGGCAGACAAAACATCTACATCAAACCGGGAGAAACAAAATCCATCAACGGAACTTTGGTAACATTCAACAGAGCAATTGAAGGCGCTGTGGAATTCAAAAATGAAGGTGGTAAATTATTCATAAAGACTCCTGTGGATGCAAGCTTTATGACGATGGCTACTCAAGCTACCGGAAGTACAGTAAAGAATGAATTCCAGCCTTTAGCATTGAGAAGTTTATATACAATCAATGAATTAAAACTTGTAGTTCCTGAAGGTCTTAAGAAAGGAAGACTGATGGCTATTGAAGGAGACAGAAAGAAAGATGCTAATGTTCCAGATATGCTTCAAATCGAGCTACAAGGACCAAAAACAAAGCAATTGGTTGATCTTTCCGTCGAAAAAGGAAATCCAAATGCCTACAAACAAATAACAATGGATGGCTTAAACATTATGGTTGGATACGGACCTAAAGTTTACAATACACCATTTGCATTAAAATTAGATGACTTCGTTATGGAAACTTATCCGGGAAGTTCATCTCCGAGTGCATATGAAAGTCACATTAAAATCATTGATGGCGGAAAAGAAACTCCTTATAAAATTTATATGAACCACGTTCTAAATCATAGTGGATACCGTTTCTTCCAGTCAAGTTTTGATCCAGACAGAATGGGAACAGTACTTTCTGTAAACCATGACTTCTGGGGAACTTTGATCTCTTATATCGGATATGGTCTTTTATTCTTAGGAATGTTTGTTATTTTCTTCTGGAAAGGAACACACTTCTGGAAATTAAATAAAATGCTTGTAGATGCTAGTAAGAAGAAAGCTGCTGCAGTATTATTGGTGCTTTTAAGCTTAGGTTTAAATGCACAGAAAATTGAAACACATGGTACTACTGACGGAAGCAGAGAACATGTACATGTAGAGGGCGATGGACATAGCCACGCTCCGGCTCCGAATGCTCAACCGCTTGACGGTGCTGCACCAAAGCAGAACTCATTGGCTACTCCAATGGGGAAAATGAGATCAATTACTCCCGATGAAATCATTGCAAGAAACAAAATCAGTAAAGAACACGCTGATAAATTCGGATATCTTTTAGTTCAGAATTTTGAGGGAAGAATTGTTCCAATGAACACACAAGCTTTAGAGGTTTTAAGAAAACTTTACAAGCATGATAGCTTCAAAGGAACAGATGGTAAATCCCTGACTGCTAACCAATGGTTTCTTTCTATCAATACAGATACGCCAAGCTGGACAATGGTTCCAATGATTAAAGTTGGACCAAAAGGAGGGGATGAGCTAAAGAATAAAACAAAAGCCGATGAAGAAGGATACACGTCATTAATGAATCTTTTCCCTGCAGATGCCAATGGAAACCTGACGTATATCTTAGAGCATGATTATAATACAGCTTTCCGTAAAAAACCGGCTGAGCAGACCAATTATGATAAAGAAGTAATTGCTGTAAACGAAAGAGTACAGATCTTCAACGAGTTCTTTAGCGGGCAGTTTATGAGAATTGTTCCTGTAAAGAACGATGCTAACCACACATGGCATTCATGGCTTGACCAGAAATTTGAACCGGATATGGAATCTCAACAGGTAATGGGACCTTATTTTGCTGAAGCTCTTACTGCTCAAAAATCAGGAAACTGGAGCAAAGCAGATACAGAATTAGCTAAGCTTTCAGACTACCAGCAGAAATGGGGGAAAGCAGTAGTTCCTGCAAAATCCAAAGTTGATCTTGAGGTTTTCATGAATAAAGCGGATATTAACTTCAAATTATTAATTTTCTATACAATCATTGGAGGTCTTATTTTAATTTTGGGGTTTGTTGAATTATTCAAGCCGGATAAAAGATTAAACAAAGCCATTAAGATTATTATTGCAGTGGGTTTAATAGGATACCTATGCCACTTCCTTGGGCTTGTAGCAAGATGGTATATTTCAGGACATGCACCATGGAGTAACGGATATGAAGCTATTATCTTCATCTCTTGGGTAGGTATTACAGCAGGTCTGGCGCTGTATAGAAATTCAAATGCATTGATTCCGGCGTCCGGATTTATGGTAGCAGTTATCATGATGGGATTTGCACATGGAGGTTCAGCACTTGATCCACAAATTACGCCTCTTGTTCCGGTATTGAAATCTTACTGGTTAATTGTTCACGTAGCAATTATTACCTCAAGTTATGGTTTCTTTGCCCTGTCAATGATTATTGCTGTGCTATCCTTGATATTCTATATTATATCAAAGAAAGAAACCTATAAAATTCACCATGATACTACATTAAAGGAACTGGTAATTGTTTCTGAAATGTCATTAACAATCGGTCTTTTTGCTTTAACCGTTGGAAACTTCCTTGGAGGTATCTGGGCCAACGAATCTTGGGGAAGATATTGGAGCTGGGATCCAAAAGAAACTTGGGCTTTCATCTCTATCATGGTATATGCTTTTGTATTGCACATGAGATTGGTACCAGGGTTAAGAAGCAGATGGGCATTCCACGTAGCAACGATGTTTGCGTTCTGCTCAATGGTAATGACTTACTTTGGAGTAAATTATTATCTAAGCGGACTTCACTCTTATGCTGCAGGTGATCCGGTTCCGGTTCCGGCTTGGGTATACATCGGAATTGCAACAATGATTACTTTATCAGCTGTATCTTATTTCAAGTTTAAAAAATTAACGAAGAAATAAAACGCTAAACATATAATTTAAAATCCTGGAATTTATTTTCCGGGATTTTTTTTGTTTTTATCTGAGATTTGGAGCCCATCAAAAAATCATTATTTATGATTCAAAATCCAAAATTTACTCATATCTTTATGATATCAAAATAATATCAAATTAAAAATTATATCTATATGGAAAAAATCTTAAAACCCATGTCTGGCTATTTAACATTAGTGATTTGTCTCGTTTTGTTTGTAGCCTCTATTTACTTTTTTGTAAGTGGGGTAGACCAGAGTATTACTTTCGTTATTTTAGCGATGCTTTGCTTTCTTGTTTCTTGCTTTTTCTTAAAAGGGCTAATGATTATTCAGCCTAATCATTCGAGAGTGTTGAACTTCTTTGGAAAATATGTTGGATCTGTAAAAGATAACGGACTGTTTTTCATCAATCCTTTGTATTCATCTCAGAAAATGTCATTACGTTCTGAAAACTTACAAGGACAGACTTTGAAAGTAAATGATAAAATGGGTAACCCCATCGAAATTGCAGTGGTAATGGTATGGAAAGTAGGAGATACTTACAAAGCGGCTTTCGATGTAGAACGTTATTCTGACTTTGTAAGAATGCAGAGTGAGGCTGCAGTACGTCACTTGGCGATGAGCTTTCCTTATGATAATTTAGAAGATGATCATGCACCGATTACTTTAAGAGAAGGCGGAGACAAAATCAATTCGATTTTAGAACAGGAACTTACAGATCGTCTTTCAAAAGCAGGAATTGTTATTCAGGAAGCAAGAATTTCTCACCTGGCTTATGCCTCAGAAATAGCGGGAGCAATGCTTCAGAGACAGCAGGCAACAGCAATTGTAGCAGCAAGAACTAAGATTGTAGAAGGAGCTGTGGGAATGGTAGATCTTGCCTTGAAAAAGCTTTCCGAAGAAAATATCGTTGAACTTGACGATGAAAGAAAAGCGGCAATGGTAAGCAATCTGATGGTGGTTTTATGTGGCGAAAAAGCGGCAACTCCAATCTTGAATGCAGGAACCCTGTATAACTAAAATAATAACTAAAACTTCACGTTTACGTACCTGTAAGCCTGAAAGTAAATCTTGCATTAAAAACAAGAACAATGAAATCAGAAAAAGCTCAAAACACTTCAGAAAATAAAAACAAAAAGTCTTTTGTCATAAGGATAGATGAGTCTACTTATAAACTTCTTGAAAAGTGGGCGAATGATGAATTCAGAAGTGTGAATGGACAGATAGAATACCTGTTGCATCAGAGCCTGGTCAATGCAGGGAGGAAGAAGAATGAATAGCATGAAAAGAGTAAGTTTAAGATGATAAATGATCTTTTCAGGCAATGTATCAATTAAAACTTGGTATTTATTTCCATTTTTAAATTACAGAAAACACAAAAAAGGTTTGTTTTTTTAGCGTTTCAATAAAAAAATGACAATTCAGTTAACCTTTTACAAAAAAAGAAAGCAGAGAAATTTTCTCTGCTTTTTTATTTCATACAACTCTGAAGAGAATCTGCTCCAAAGTAGAATATTACGAGCCAAATCAAGCCTTTAATGGTAAAGAAAGCAAAGCCTGCCCATCCTACACGCTTGAACCACTTTTTAAACTTTGAGTTGTTTTCTTGTGAATTTTCCATCGGTGATTGTCAAAAGGATTACCCTGCAAAGATAAGCATGTTTATAATTAGTCCAAATAAAAAGCATATTAAAAATTAAAGTTTTGAGGTTCGCATAATATTTTTATCTTTAGAGAGAACGAAAAGTAAGATTTTATGTCAAAAAAAGTAAAGGATTTCGGAATCGAAAAAACACTCAAAAACCTTGGGATTAAAGAAGAGAACAAAGGGACTTCAGTGGGCGGGAAATATTTCGCTTCAGGAAAGGTGATAGAAAGCATTTCTCCTGTAGATGGAAAGTTGATTGCTAAAGTAAAAACTTCCGGAGAAAGTGATTATGACAAAGTAATTGAAACGGCTCAAAAGGCATTTCAGGAATTCAGGCTGATCCCGGCTCCTAAAAGAGGAGAGATCGTAAGACAGCTTGGCTTAAAATTAAGAGAATATAAAGATGATCTTGGTAAACTTGTTTCTTATGAAATGGGTAAATCATTACAGGAGGGACTTGGAGAAGTTCAGGAAATGATTGATATCTGCGATTTCGCGGTAGGTCTTTCCAGACAACTTCAGGGATACACAATGCACTCCGAAAGACCAGGTCACAGAATGTACGAACAATATCACCCACTTGGAGTGGTTGGAATCATCACAGCTTTCAACTTTCCGGTAGCGGTATGGTCTTGGAACACTGCTTTAGCTTGGATCTGTGGTAACGTTACGATTTGGAAACCATCAGAAAAAACTCCACTTTGTGCTATTGCATGTCAAAATATCATGAATGAAGTTTTAAAGGAAAATAATCTTTCCGAAGGAATTTCAAGTGTATTGGTAGCAGATCATGAAATAGGACAGAAATTGGTAGATGATAAAAGAGTTGCCTTAGTATCTTTCACTGGTTCTACAAGAGTAGGAAGAATGGTTTCTTCTAAAGTAGCAGAAAGATTCGGGAAATCTATCCTTGAATTGGGAGGAAACAATGCCATCATCATCACCAAGGAAGCAGACCTTAACATGTCTATCATTGGAGCTGTTTTCGGAGCTGTAGGAACTGCAGGACAAAGATGTACATCTACAAGAAGATTAATCATTCATGAAGATGTTTATGATGAAGTGAAATCAAGATTGGTAAAAGCTTATGGGCAATTAAAAATTGGAAATCCATTGGATGAAGCGAATCACGTAGGACCATTGATCGACGTTGACGCTGTAAACCAGTACGAAGAATCAATCAAGAAATGTAAAAAAGAAGGAGGGAAATTCGCTGTTGAAGGCGGAGTTTTATCCGGAAAAGAATATGAATCAGGTTGCTATGTGAAACCTTGTGTTGCAGAAGTAAAGAACTCTTACGAAATTGTTCAGCATGAAACTTTTGCACCCATCTTATATCTAATCAAATACAAAACTTTAGAGGATGCTATTGCTATTCAGAATGATGTTCCACAAGGATTATCTTCTGCAATCATGACTCAGAACCTTAGAGAAGCAGAATTATTCCTTTCTCATGCAGGGTCAGATTGTGGTATTGCTAACGTAAACATTGGTACTTCAGGTGCTGAAATCGGAGGTGCTTTCGGTGGAGAAAAAGAAACCGGAGGAGGAAGAGAGTCTGGATCAGACGCTTGGAAATACTATATGAGAAGACAAACCAATACTATAAATTATACGGCACATCTTCCTTTAGCACAAGGAATTAAATTTGATTTATAAAAGCTTTACTTAAAGCACCCAAAAAACTATAAAACTTAATAACCTGAATGATTACTTGCTCAGCTTTTTGGCCGTTTAATCATTCGCTTATTAAATCACACAACAATTTATTATGGAACACACATTAGATATACAAGCAAACAAAGTAAAAGAAACCGTAGGAAAACATGTTCTGGCAGACGGCTTTGATTTCGTGATGGATATTGAAAAATCACACGGTTCATGGCTTTACGATAAACTTACAGATAGAGAATACCTGGATATGTTCTCTATGTTTGCATCAGCTTCCATCGGCTACAATCACCCTTACCTTCTGGAAAGATCAGAATGGTTGGGAAGAATGGCTGTCAACAAACCAACATTAGCAGACGTTTACTCAGAAGAATATGCTCACTTTTTGGAAGTATTTGAAAGAGTGGTTATTCCTGAAGAATTACAATACGCTTTCTTTATCGAAGGAGGGTCTCTAGGTGTTGAAAATGCTATGAAAGCATGTTTCGACTGGAAAACTCGTAAGAATTTTGAAAAAGGACTTCAGACAGAAGCAGGAATCTGTATCCACTTCAAGCAGGCATTCCACGGAAGAAGTGGGTATACCTTAAGCTTAACAAATACTTCTGATCCTAGAAAGTATCAATATTTCCCACTGTTTAACTGGCCGAGAATCTTAAATCCAAAATTAACATTCCCGATTACAGAAGAAAACCTTGAAGAAACCATCAAGAACGAGAATTTGGCTTTGGTTCAGATTGAAGAAGCCATCTTGATGAATCCTGATAAAGTAGCTTGTATCATCATTGAACCTATTCAGGCAGAAGGTGGTGACAATCACTTCAGAGATGAATTCCTAGTGGGATTAAGACAAATTTGTGATAACAACGAAATTTTATTAATATTTGACGAAGTTCAGACAGGTATTGCGATTACAGGTAAAATGTGGGCATTCCAACACTTTACAGCAAAACCGGACATCATTTCTTTCGGGAAAAAAGCTCAGGTTTGCGGAGTATTAGCTAACAAAGAAAAATTTGACCAAGTTCCGAACAATGTTTTCAGAGAAAGCTCAAGAATCAACTCTACATTTGGAGGTAACTTTATCGATATGCTTCGTTTCCAATTGGTGATGGAAGTGATTGAAAAAGAAAACCTTGTGGAAAATGCAAGAGTAGTTGGAAATTTCCTATTAGAAAGCCTAAAAGCGCTAGCTGAGAAATATCCTGAGAAAATTTCTAATGCAAGAGGTAGAGGACTAATGTGTGCTGTTGATCTTCCATCCGGAGAAGACAGAAATAAGATGATGAATGAATTATTTAATGATGGATTGATCATTCTTCCATGTGGAGACCAGTCTCTACGTTTCAGACCACACCTGAACGTTACCAAGGAAGAAATCCAATTGGCATTAGATAAAATTGAAAATAATATTAATAAAATTTAAAACCAAAGATTTGTAATTTTCAAAAAAACATTGTACATTTAGATACTCAAACAATTAGAATATGGAAAGAAGTACGAGAGTATCAGTTTATGAAAGTGATAACCCTTCAGAAATTCAGTTGGTTAAGTCTAAATTGGATGATGCGCAAATTACAAACGCCGTTGAAAACAATTATCTTACATTTACCACAACTCCCACAGCTACATCGCTAAAGGTAATGGTGGATTTGGAAGATGAAAAGAAAGCATTCGAAATTATAGATGCTTATCTTCAACAAAGTGAAAATTAATAAAAAACAATTTCATAATTTTAAATTTTACTACTTCAAACCGAAAATTAATTTCATAATTAATTTTCGGTTTTTTTAATTAATAAAACAATCAATCATTAAAAGATTAAAGAATTAAATGACTCCAATTTTTTAATCTTCCAGTTTTTAGTCAAAAAATAAATTACATGAATTCAGAAACTAAACTAAGAAAAGCGGAAATTGAAGACAGAAACATTATTTGGGAAATCATCCAACAGTCCATCGAAAGAAGAAGACAGGATGGAAGTACACAATGGCAGAACGGATATCCTAATCTTGGAACAGTGGAAAGTGATATTGCCAAAGGATTTGGGTATGTTCTTACAGTAGATGGAGAAATTGCAGTGTATGCAGCCCTGATTCTGAATGACGAGCCTGCTTACAGCAAAATTGAAGGAGCGTGGTTAAGCAATGGAGAATTTGTTGTTGTTCATAGAGTAGCCATTGATGAAAAATTTGCAGGTCAGGGGATGACCAAAAAACTTTTTGACCATATTGAGGATTTTACCAGATCCCATGGAGTTCAGAGTGTTAAGGTAGATACGAACCACGACAATATAGCCATGTTGAAAATCCTTGAAAGCAAAGGATATTCTTATTGTGGAGAGGTCCTTTTGGCAGATGGAATGAGAAAGGCCTTTGAGAAGATTATAATTTAAGCAAAAAGTTAAATCAACTTTCATTGAATTTTTAAAACGCTCTGTATTTATAATCTCTATCAGGTTTGTTCGTTTGGTTCTGAACTAATTTTTACTTTTGTTAAAATTTTTATATTATGCACCAAAGTATAGAGATTGATGAAAAAATTTTTCAAGATGCCGTAAAATTCTACGGCACCGTGTTCAGCTTACCCCCTTTAGCTTCAAAAATTTATTCCTACCTTCTTTTTGACTATGAGAAAGTAGGAATTACTTTTGACGAGTTTGTTGAAGTCCTTTCAGCAAGCAAAAGTTCAGTATCTACCAGTATTTCATTACTATTGAATGCTCAGCTCATTGTAGATCATAACAAAATGGATGAGCGAAAACGGTATTTTTTCATCAATGATGAATATAAGAAAATTCGATTCGAGAAAATTGTCCAGAAAATGCAGGACGAACTAAAACTATTAGATGATTTAAACAATTTTAAAAAAAGTAAAGACGATGGATACAACGAAAGAATAGAAGTTTACAAAGCACTCTTAAATAAAAACATAGAAAATATTCAGGAATCTCTTAATAAACTATAAAATGAATAATAAGCTAGTTATACTTTCGATTGCGGCATTCTCATTGACTGCCTGCAAAAAAGAAGCTCCAAAACAGGATGGTGCCAAGCCGTTTCCTGTTGTTTCTGTGGAGTCAAAAAATATAGTGGGTTATCAGACGTTTCCGGCTACCATCCAAGGTAGGGTAAACAATGATGTGCGTGCAAAAATACAAGGTTATATCACCCAGCTATTGGTAGATGAGGGGCAGTATGTTACAAAAGGACAGCCTTTGTTCCGTCTGGAAACCAATATTCTGACTGAAAATGCGGCTGCTTCCAAAGCAGGAATTGGTGCTGCAGAATCTACTATTGCTGCTGCACAGGCCTCTGTAAACGCTGCACAAGTAGAAGTGAACAAACTGAAACCGCTTGTACAAAAAAATATTATTAGTAATGTACAGCTACAAACGGCACAGGCTCAGCTGGCACAGGCACAGGCACAGTTGCAACAAGCGCATGCAGCAAAAAGACAAGCTGAAGCTAATTACAAAGGAGTAGAGGCGAACATAGAATACTCTATCATTCGTGCTCCTATTTCAGGGGTAATAGGAAGACTTCCGTTAAAAGTAGGAAGTTTGGTAGGACCGTCTGATCAGACACCACTGACAACGATTTCTGATACTTCTGAGATCTTTGCCTATTTTGCAATGAATGAAAAAGATTATTTTGATTTCCTTGAAAAATCTCCCGGAGCTTCTATGCCTGAGAAAATCAAAAACTTACCAATGGTAGAACTTCAGTTAGCCAATGGAAGCCTTTATCCTGAAAAAGGAAAAATTGAAGCTATCACAGGCCAGATTGATCCCACAACAGGAACCATTCAGTTCAGAGTTGCGTTCTCCAATGCTCAAAAATTATTAAGCAATGGTAACAGTGGAACGATCAGATTTCCACATCGATACGACAATGTATTGGTTGTTCCTGAAAGTGCTACTTACGAACAGCAAGGTATTGTTTACGTATACAAAGTAGAAAAAGGAGATACTGCAAGAAATGTTGTGGTAAATGTTATTGACAGAATTGACAATTTAGCCCTTATCAAATCAGGACTTAATAAAGGAGAAACAATTGTTGCAGCTGGTATTGGAGGTTTAAAACCGGGAACAGCCGTGAAGCCGAAGCCGATCAAAATGGATAGTCTTGTTCAATCAATAAAACCGAAATTCTAATGATAAAAAACTTTATTAACAGACCGGTTTTATCTACCGTAATCTCAATTTTGATTGTGATTCTCGGTGTGCTAGGACTGATCTCGTTACCGGTTACACAGTATCCGGATATTGCACCGCCTACGGTAAGTGTTTCTGCAAACTATACAGGAGCTAATGCTGAGACGGTGATGAAAAGTGTAGTAGTACCTTTGGAAGAACAGATCAACGGGGTGGAAGGAATGGATTATATTACTTCCAGCGCCGGGAACGATGGTTCTGCCCAGATCCAGGTTTTCTTCAAACAAGGAATAGATCCGGATATTGCTGCGGTAAACGTACAGAACCGTGTAGCCAGAGCGACACCTCTTCTACCGTCTGAAGTAACCCGTTCTGGGGTTGTAACTCAGAAACAGCAGACCAGTGCCTTGATGTATATGTCTTTCTACTCTGAAAATAAAGATCTTGATGACGTATACCTTCAGAACTTTTTGAACATCAACATTATTCCAAACCTGAAAAGGGTAAATGGTGTAGGGGATGCCAATGTTTTCGGAGGTAAAAATTATTCGATGAGAATCTGGCTGGATCCTGCAAAAATGGCTGCTTATAGTGTAACTCCTACAGATGTTACCAATGCTATCAATGAGCAGAGTAGAGAAGCTGCAGCGGGTTCTATCGGTCAAAACAGTGGAAGTTCTTTTGAATATATTATCAAATATGTAGGTAAATTCAACGATAAAGAACAGTACGATAATATCATCATCAAATCTCTTGCAAACGGACAAAACCTGATGCTGAAAGATGTTGCCAAAGTAGAGTTGGCAGGACAGTCTTACACTGGTATCGGGGAAAACGGAAATAATCCTTCGATCAGTATGGGGATCTTCCAGACACCAGGGTCTAATGCTCAGGAGATTATTAAAAATATCAAAACTTATCTGAAATCTGCAGAGGGAACTTTTCCTAAAGGAATCAAATATACTTTTAACTTTGATACCAACGAATTCCTGGAAGCTTCTATTGAAAAGGTAGTACATACACTGATTGAGGCTTTTATCCTGGTATTTATTGTAGTATATATTTTCCTTCAGGATTTCAGATCAACTCTGATTCCTGCCATCGCAGTTCCGGTATCTATTGTAGGAGCGTTCTTCTTCCTGAATCTCTTCGGGTATTCATTGAACCTCTTAACCTTATTTGCATTAGTACTGGCCATTGGTATTGTGGTGGATGACGCTATTGTCGTCGTCGAGGCAGTCCATGCGAAGATGGAGCACGGTATTTCTGATGCGAAAAAAGCAACGGTAGAAGCAATGGATGAGATTACAGGAGCTATTATTTCTATTACTTTGGTAATGGCAGCTGTATTTATTCCAGTGACGTTTATTACGGGACCCACAGGGGTATTCTACCAGCAGTTTGGTATTACGCTGATCATTGCAATCATCATTTCTGCTATTAACGCATTAACCTTGAGTCCGGTTTTATGTTCATTATTCTTAAAACCTCACGCAGAGCATCATGCAGAATATAAGAACCTAAACCTGCTACAGAAGTTTTTCTATAAGTTTAATATTGCTTTTAAAACAACTACTGAACGTTACGGAAGAGGATTTGTATTCCTTTTAAGACATAAATGGGTTACCCTGATTATTTTCGCAGTTACCGGAGGTATTTTATTCTGGGCAAGCAGCAGTATGAAGAAAGGGTTTGTGCCTACAGAAGACAGAGGGATTATCTTTACAGATGTTCAGCTTCCTCCGGGTGCTTCTATGGAAAGAACTTACAATGCTTTGAAAACTCTTCAGGCCAAAGCAATGAAAGTTCCGGGAGTGCAAAACGTTACCATTTCTACCGGTAGAGGATTCTTATCCGGAAACGGAAGTAACAATGGTCTTGCCTTTGTTAAACTGAAGCCATTTGAAGAAAGAAAAGCAGGTGGGCAAACCTCTGAAGATATTACAAAAAAACTATTTGGAATTGTAGGATCTGTTCCTGATGCCAAAGTTGTATTTTTCCAACCTCCAAGTGTACCAGGTTTTGGTAGTAGTGCAGGTTTTGAAATGGTATTGCTGGACAAATCAGGTGGAGACTATGCTGATCTGGATAATAAAACAAATGAATTCATCGGTAAGCTGATGCAGAGACCAGAAATTCAATTTGCACAAACGTCATTCAATACTAAATACCCTCAGTATCAGATGGAAATTAATGTTCCTCTGAGCAAGCAACTTGGGGTTTCTGTAAATGATATTCTGGCTACCATGCAGGGGTATATTGGTGGTATTTATACTGCCGACTTTACCAAGTATGGTAAACAGTTCAGAGTTATGGTTCAGGCACTTCCTGAGAACAGAAAGAACATTGAAAACCTAAATGAACTTTATATAAGAACAGGTTCAGGTATTATGTCTCCGATTTCACAATTTGTAACATTGACAAAAGCATACGGACCTCAATCTGTAAGCCGTTATAACTTATTTACATCCGTGAAAGTAACAGGAGCAAACTCTGAGGGATACAGTTCCGGGGATGCCATTACCGCTGTACAGCAGGTGGCCAATGAAACCCTGAATCAAAACTATGCAGTGGAATTTACCGGGTTAACAAGAGAAGAGTTAAATTCAGGATCTCAAACGTTATTGATCTTTGCATTGAGTTTAATTTTTGTATACTTTATTCTTTCTGCACAGTATGAAAGTTATATCCTTCCGCTGGTTGTTGTAATCTCTCTTCCTTTAGGGGTAATGGGAGCTTACTTAGGACAGAAGCTGATGGGCTTGGAAAATAATATTTATTTCCAGATTGCTCTGATCATGCTTGTGGGACTATTGGCGAAAAATGCGATTCTTATTGTAGAATTTGCTGTTCAGAGAAGACATCATGGCGAAACCATTGTAATGTCTGCTATCAACGCAGCTAAAGCCAGGGTGAGACCTATTCTAATGACATCATTTGCCTTTATCTTCGGTTTATTACCGTTGGTATTAGCAAGCGGAATTGGTGCCGTGGGTAACAGATCTATTGCAACCGGTGCTGCTATAGGATTATTGATAGGTACTATTTTAGGGCTTTTTGTAATTCCGGTACTGTATGTGATTTTTGAAACCCTACAGGAAAAGATCAAACCTCTAAAGAAAGAAGAAATCAATTTAGCAGAGTAAAAATGAATTAGAGAAGCTAGAAGTTAGAGCTTAGAAATTAATCTAATGCTCAGCTTCTAACCTCTATTTTCTAATTTTTAACTTTTAATTTTAAACAATGAAGAGTTTATTAAACATCATAAAAGGAATAACTTTCTCAGCAATCATACTGGGAGCCATCACATCTTGTATGGCCAGAAAAGAGTATGAGAGACCGAAGAACGTTGTTGACGAAAAGCTTTTCCGTACCGATATGCTTCCTTCAGACAGTGCTACCATTGCCAATGTTTCATGGAAAGAAATCTTTACAGATCCTATCCTTCAGGGACATATTTCCAAGGCTTTAGAGAACAATCTGGATATTAGAATTGCGCTGCAAAGCATTAATTCTGCAGAAGCCTACCTGAAACAGAGCAAAGCAGCCTATCAGCCAACACTATCTATTGGTCCCAATTATACTTTCCAAACCCAGTCTATCAACACCCAGTTTGGGCAGATTATTGGAGAGAGACGGTATGTCAATCAGTTCGATATCACAGGAACTATTGGATGGGAAGCAGATATTTGGGGAAAACTAAAAGCACAGGAAAAAGCACAGCTGGCAACTTATTTAGGAACTGTTGCGGCTCATAAAGCGGTAAAAAGCAGCCTAGTTGCCTCTATTGCTTCTGCTTATTATCAATTACTGACTTTTGATTCTCAGAAAAAGATCATTACAGAAACCATTGCGGTTCGTGAGAAGAATCTGGAGGCAACAAAGGCTTTGAAAGCTTCAGGATCTCTTACAGAAGTAGCCGTACAGCAGAGTGAAGCACTTGTTTTCAATGCAAAATCTCTATTGATTGATATTGATACACAAATTCAATTGCTGGAGAATACAATGAGCCTTTTAATGGGAGACTCATCTCATACGATTGAAAGATCTACCTTAGAGGGACAGAATCTTCCGAGCGATGTAAAGCTTGGGTATCCAACTCAATTGCTGGCTAATCGTCCGGATGTAATGAGAGCAGAGTATACCTTAATGAATGCATTTGAACTGACCAATGCTGCGAAAGCTCAGTTTTATCCAACATTAAAACTTACAGGATCAGGAGGGCTTCAATCTGTAGATATTGATCACTTGTTCAGTGTAAATTCATTATTTGCCAATGTGGTAGCAGGATTAGCACAACCCATCTTGAATAAGAGACAAATTAAGACCAACTACGATGTAAGTCTTGCCAATCAGGAAACAGCGTATCTGAATTTTAGAAAGACTGTTCTTACTGCAGGGAAAGAAGTTTCTGATGCTATCAGGGTTTTCTCTGTACAAGATTCATTTATTGAATTAAAGCAAAAAGAACTGAATGCCTACAAAAAATCAGTGGACTATTCTCAGGAATTGGTAAACTATGGTATGGCGAATTATCTTGAAGTTTTGAATGCAAGCGTTAATTCATTGAATGCTGAACTTAATATTTCCAATGCACAATACAACAAAATGAAAGCATCAGTAGAGCTTTATCAGGCTTTAGGCGGAGGCTGGAAATAATCGTATTTTGTAATACAGTATAATAAAAACGTATGTTAGCAATGGCATACGTTTTTTCTTTATCTGACTCATTTTTTTTTAAATCATGGAGATACAGTGGTCAAAAGTTCTGCCATTTCTGTAAAATCTTCATACCTATTTTAGTTGATCAAGCTTGGGTAATTCACAGCTTTATTACAAAAAATCGTGATACAAATTCCTGAATTATATATTAAATTTATTTCCCTTTAACTCACTTTTACTAAGTTAAATCAGCATTTCTGGAAACTCTGAAATGATTTTTTTTGTACTGAGTAAAAAATGTCAAAAAAAATAATTTTGATATTTGATATTTTATATCTTTGTCATGTAATTAAGTAAGTTAAATATAATCTTTCAGAAAGTTGAATAACTCTGTATGGTTTATTTATTCAGTATTAAATTAACAACTCTTTATTAACACACAAATTGAAAACAATGAAAAAAAATCTTACTCCATTAACCGGAGTATTGTTCTCGAATACCACTTTTCCCTAAACTGGTATTAATACAATAACCCCCACAAAAGCAGCTTCAAAAAAAGATCAATATTTGATACTTTATATTTTTGTCATGTAATTAAGTACTTTAAATGTAATCTTTTAAGGGTGTTAAGTGGTTGTTTATAATGTATTTAGATAATGTTAAATTAACGACTCTTTATTAACACACAAATTAAAAACAATGAAAAAAAATCTTATTCTATTAGCCGGAGTATTGTTGTCGAATACTACTTTTTCTCAAATTGGTATTAATACATTAACCCCACAAAAGCAGCTTCATGTTAATGGAAGTTTGCAGGTAACAAATGAAATAAATGTTGGCGGAAACGCTAATACAGCAGGTAATGCAGGAACATTAGGACAGTATTTAGTGTCTAATGGGCCTGGAGTAGCACCCTCTTGGCAAACATTCGCGGGTATTGTACCGAACGCTAACGGTTCAGTGATAGCTGTGAACGGTCAATTATTAGTTGCACAAGAAATTACGGTACAATTGTCATCGGATTTTACAGCTCCATCACCGGCAGCTTTTCCAATTGGTAATTTAAATGTAGAAATTATTGATAATGACAATACCTATGTAGGAACAGCGACATCAAATTCATTTACTGTTAATGCAAGCGGTGTATATCAAGTTATTATGAATATGCAGATTTCCAATACAAATAGCGGAAATCCTGTTGTTGGAATTTGGGATGATACTTTAGGCAGTTGGGTTGCTCGTGTAAATGATAGAATTCAGACACCTACCGCAACTGATACGGTTTTACAAACATTTACTCTAATAACTTCTATTAATATGGATTCTACACATACTTATTCATTTAGAGTAGCTTCTAATGGTACAGCAACTGTGATAAAGGCATTAAGTACTGGAACTACAGGGAGTGGTCCAGTTAGCCAGGTTACGATAAAAAGATTAAAATAGTACAAGCTTATCTGTTTGTTAAAAAGGCTGTCTGATTTTTGACAATCTTTTTGGCTTTATTACTGGAAAGCTCTTGATATCTTTACAAACAAGAATGCTATTTTTTGAGTAGAGCAAAGTTTTCCTGTCTTGATTATTTTTGAATTTTAGAAGAAAAAGCCCCAATTAAGGGGCTTTTATATATTATTCTCTATCATATTTTATTAAAGTATCTCTGTGAAATTCACCTATTTGTAGAATTTCCTGAGCAAACCAGATACATTCGTAATATTCAGGACCTCTCAATCCCAAATCATTGATTGTTATTATAGTTCTGGCATCTGATTTTAAATAAACGGTATCACCTATTTTTAATTCCATGTAATTTTAGTTTAAAGTTAAATTCAAATATAGTGAAATTGAAAATTATTTTATGATCATACTTTAAAGGAAAGGTTATGAATGGAAAAAAGATAGTCAGTCTTTTTACTAGAGAGCATTGCAACTTAAAAATTCAAAGTAAATCACGTCTCATAAATATTCAGCTAATTAATTATGAAATCAATAGTTCAAATATAAAAGAAAACCCCACTTTATTAAATGGGGTTGTAAGTTATTCTATTGATATGACACCATTTAAATCATGATCTGATAAACATCTAAAATAAGCTAATTCAAATGAATTTAGATTTTCTAAAGTTATAGTTGTTGCTGTTGCTGTTGTTGAGCCTTCTTTAATCCACAGTTGTCCTTTAATTTCTATAACTTCAATACTAGTAACAGCTTCACCTTGACAAGCTGATATCATATATCCATCACCTAAATAAAGATCATTGTTAATCACAATTCTAGGACCGTTTTTAGACGTATTATTGTTGTTTAATCTTTTCACGGTAAGGTTATTATCTAGGCTTGAAAGAAAAGTATTTGTATCTTTAAGTAAATAATTATCTAAATATTTTACATCTTTTTCAGTAGTGAATTTTAAAACAGATTTTCCGTTTATAATTTTAGCTTCTATTTTATTATTAACGGTAGTGTTTTTTTTAGTTTCTATATTATTTTCAATGTTATTATCTTGTTCGCAAGAATTTAGAAATGAAAGAATCACTATTGAGCATGCAATAGCTTTGAAAGGAATTTTAATTCTCATGGTATTAGTTATTTTTAATTTATACAAATCTATCATTTATTTTTATTTAGATTAAATAAAAATAAATGATAATTGTCACTGTTGTATTGATTAAAAATTATTGTATAAAATTGGATCTTATCTTTAAAATTTATTTTTAAGTCTTTTTATATTATTTTTTTTATGTTAAATCTCTATATGGAGAATTCTTATTATATTTAACACCTAAACTAAAATCAAAACCATGAAAAATTTGAAAAAAATTTCAAGAGATCAGCTAAAAGAAGTAAAAGGTAGCCAAAAAATATGTCCTCAGGGATCGAAGCCAATGCATTGCCCTAACAGTCCGATCCCGCAATGTTATGCGGAGCAACTGACATTAGAATGTCCTGATTTTTAAAAATATAATCCCTCCATTAGAGGGATTTTCTATTTCGATTCTTTTCCTAATTTAAGTACAGGACTCGAATCAATACTTTTTCTAAGATCTGAGAAGCTGCTGAATTTTTTTCTTATAGTTTTTATTACGTCTTCTCGTTTTTAAAATCATAATGACAATGAGAGCGAGAATAATAAAACCTGTAATGACTGAAACAATAATGAAATTATCATAGTGCTTTGTTACTTCATTACTTTTTCTCTGGGTTTCTATATTATGAGCGTCAATAGCATTGTTGATAGAGCTTAATTCACTTTGTTCTCTTTTGAATTTATTTTCTATATACTTTTTACTGTATATCTGGTACATATCCTGTTCTCCCATGGCCAGATAATTATCCGACATTTCTTTGTAAATTCCCTCATTGAGGGTAAGATCTCCTGATTCTTTCCCAAGTTCCTGAGCTTTAATCAGCAGTTCTAATGCAGTTTGATTCTGATGTTTCTGCTTCTGTACTTCAGCCATACCCTTTAAGGCAAAAGCTTCCAGACTTTTAGCTTTAATAAGGTCGGCAAAATCCCTTGACCTTATAAATGCTGTTTCTGCATTTTCTGACTGGTTAAGATTAAGATAACAATATCCGATATTATAATACATGATACTCTGGTTAAAGAAAGTGGTCTTTTGATCTTTTACTTTTTCAAAATTTTGAACAGCTATTAAGAATTCCTGAAGAGCAATTTCGGGATTAGACTGGCTCTTATAGATCATTCCCCGTAAAGCATAGCTTCTGGCTGTCTCAAAATATTTATAAGATAGTCCGTCCGGAAGCTTGGCTAAATATTCGTCTGCCTCATCCAGTGTCTCGAGACTTTTACTGTAAAGCTCCATCTGCTGGAACAAAACAGCTGTCGAAATAAAAAAACTGGCTTGTATTTTCGGATCATGGGTTTTCCTAACAAGCTCTCTGGCCTTTAGAATATGCTTGAGTGATTCGTCAAAATTTCGTTTGGCAATTTCAGCGGTAGACAAAAGCAGATAGATCTTGATGGATTTATTGATGTCTTTCTCTTTTTGAAGTAGCTTTTTTCCTATGCGGATGGCATTGTCAGGATTGTTATAAATTTCCTGATTGGCTTTTTTTAACAGAGAATCATCTGAAATTTTTTGCCCCAAAAGCGGAACTTGACAAAGCAGTACCGTAAGCAGAATAATTCGGGTAATTAATTTCATGATCTTTTATTTTTAATGATTTCCTGAATGTAAGTATTAGGTGACATCCCCGTTACGGATTTAAAAACGTTGGTAAAGGCTCCATGTGAAGAAAACCCTGAATATTCTGCAAGATAGCTTACCTTGTAATTGAGATAAGCTGTATCTGTCTTTAGCAAGTGCGCAATGTGATTAATTCTCAGTTCATTAATATACCCATTGAAGTTTTTCTCTTTATTATTATTGATAACTTCTGAAAGATATTTTGTATTAATCCCTGTCTGTGCAGAAAGAACAGAAATAGACATACTTTTGTTCAGATAATTATCTGTCTGTTCCCATTCTTTTAGACACTGAAGAATCTCGTATTCTTTTTCCTTTGAGATCTTTGGAGGATCTTTTTCCTGATTTTTAGTTGCTTTCTGTATTTCATTTTTTACCCTTTCCCCTTGTACAGATATTGCCTTTTCTCTTTCTACCAGCTTTTCAAAAAAAACAACTTGCTTTTTCAGATCCTTACTTCTTCCTGATTCGTATAAAAGGTAGGCGGCCAAGCCTAAAATAAGAAGCAGAATAATAACTGTATTGATTTTCAACTGATTGAATTTGCTTTGTTTCTGAAATTGAATGTTTTTATGATGATAGGTTTCAATCAGTTTTACAATATATTGTATTCCTTCTTTCTTACTGGAATTGATCTTCGTTTTTAGTTCAGTATAAAGGTTATTATAGTAATGATATTTTTCATCATTATTGAGAGCCAGATAATTTTTTGCATACAATTCATAGAAAATAGATTTCATGTCATTGTAAGGTAGGTTTTCAATTTTTGAAAATCCATCATTAAGATACTTCAAAGAGGATAGATAATCTTCTTTCAGGAAAAAATAGCGGGACATACTCTCGTAGGCAAATGCAGAAAGAAAAGCAGGGTCTCCATGGCTTTCTATGTCCTTTATTACCAGATCCAGTAATTTTTTAGACTCCTCCAGCTTGTTGAGCTTCATCAGAAATGTAGAACGGAAAATGATATTTTCCTGCCTCATAATCCTATTTTCTTCATTATTTTGGTCAAGATACTGATTGCTTTTATCAAGATATTGGAGAGCTATGCCGTAATCACGGGTAACCCCCGAATTAATAGCCTGCAACTGAAAGAGCTTTGCAATGGTCATTCTTTCCATTACATGAATGCTTTTTAAAAGCTTACGGTCCGCCAATATTCCTGTAATGATTTTCTTAGACTGATTGTATAGTCCTAAATTCTGGTACTGGTCCGCCAGATTATAATCTCTAAATAACTGTATGAAGTGGGAGAGGTTTTCATTTTGACTTTCATCTTCTTTTTGATTGGATATATTGACTGCTTGCACATAGTTTCCTTGCAGAGCGAAGGCCTGTGAAATAATTTTTCTAAGAATAACCTTATGCTCTGGGTTTTTGTCACTAATCAAAAGGCTTTGTGAATAAGTGATGCAGTCATCCGGATTTTGATAGAGTTTCTGAAAAGCTTTATCTGTTAAAATACTAAAATCAGGAGCTGCCTGCCCGCTGATAAAAATGGGAAACAATGAGATGAAAAATAATATCCAGATATTACTTTTCAGTATTTTTTGCAGCAAATAGTTTCTGTTTAGCTTGTTTTTCTTAGATATTATTGGCATCCGCCTTTTTTTAAGCTTGATTTTTAATTATCTGAATATTAGATTTTTACATTTTTTATTCTTGTAAAATGCACGAATTATGCAAGCTAATCTCTTCATAAGGGGCAAATATAACGCTAATATTGTTTAAACCTTTGAGTTGATTGAAAATATTAGACTTATCTGGATATTTTGATGAATTTATCATACTTATATGATGCTATGGTTGTAAAAAAAATAATCATATTCAATGAAGATTTAATAAATAAAGATAAGTGGGAGAGGATATCATTTTGTCTCTTTTGTAGCCCTAAAATTTAGGTAGAATGATAAGTATGAAATCATATATAAGGGTATAAATTCTTTAACAACGATACTATTTCTTAACTCTAAAAAATAAAAAATGAGAAAGCATTATCTATTATGGATGATTTTACTTATTCCGTTTTTATCGCTGAATGCACAGACCTATTGTGTACCGGTTGCGGGAACATCCACTAACTATTATTTAAAAAATGCATTTTTTTCGGATCAGGGAACTTTGTATTATGATGCTGCTGCATATCAGGGGTATGTTGACAACTCTACAAGTCATATCGTAACTTCTTATCCGGGGGGAACGGTGAAAGTGCATTTGGAATTTGCTGGTGGCGGGACCAAATCATTGGTTTGGGTAGACTGGAATGGAAATGGGGATTTCAATGATTTTTATGAAAACCCTATAGGTACATCTCCCTACTCAACAGTTGATGATGAATTCTTTATTCCACCAAGTCAGGCCGCGGGAATATACAGAATAAGAGTACAGACAGGAACAAACCTTAATAGTTCACCAAATCCATGTGGTCCTAATACAGGTAGCAATGGTAATTTTGTAGATTTCAGTTTAAAAGTTGAACCTACAGTTCCTACTTGCTTCGCTCCATCTGCCCTTATTTCAAATAATATAACAACAAATACGGCTACAATTTCATGGACGGCTCCTGCTTCCATCCCAGGAAGTGGCTATGAGTATTATTATACTTCTTCTGCTATTGTTCCGGATGCTTCTACGCCAATATCAGGGATAAGTACAACAACATCTGCAACGATTGGTGGATTAACTCCGTTTACTTCGTATTACTATTATGTAAGATCGGTTTGTGGTACTTCTAATAAAAGTGCGTGGTCTTTAAGAGGTGTATTTAAAACCAAGTGCAATGCTATAACTTCAATGTTTGAAGATTTTGAAAACGCTACTACCGGAACTTTTTATAATTTAGATTGTTGGGATAAAATTATTTTAGGAAATGGCTACCAAGCTGTTAGTGCGGGAAGTGGAGTCAATAGTACAAAAGGGTTATATCAAAGCGCAAGCGGTGCTGCTAATATGGTTATTGCTATTCTTCCGGCTTTCAGTAATGTAAATACCGGAACTCATTGGTTGAGATTTAAGGCCAGATATGCTAGTTCTACGCAAGGCCCTTTAGATATTGGGTATGTAACCAATGATACGGATGCGTCTTCGTTTGTAAACATTCAATCTGTAAATATTGTAAATAATGTTTTTGATGGCTACGAATATTCAGTAGTTGTTCCTAATACTGTTCCTGCTAATGCAAGACTTGCAATAAGAAGCGGAGGTACAACATCTACCAGTTTGTATCTGGATAATGTATATTGGGAACCTAAGCCTACATGTATGGCCCCATCCAATATAGTGTTATCTGATATTACCAGTGCATCTGCCACTATTGGCTGGACAGCATCTATACCTAATCCTGCTTCAGGATATGATATTTACTACAGTACAAGCAATACTCCTCCAACTTCTTCTACAGTACCTAATGTGATAGGAGTAACAGGAAACCCTTATACATTGCAAGGACTTAATTCTGCCACTACCTATTATTTCTGGGTAAGAGCAAGATGCAGCACAACAGATCAGAGTGCATGGACAAATGTAGTTTCTGCATTGACACTTTGTGCCCCCAAAACATCACTTTTTGAAAATTTTGATTCTTATAATGCCGGGCTTATAAATAATGCTCCTTGCTGGGGAAGATTGGCTACGGGATCAGGAAATGTAAGTATTACTAGTACTGGAGCTTATTCTGGAACGAAGCATATATTACAAAGACCTATCACAGGATCTTCTATGGCTATTTTACCTGAATTGAGCAATATTAATGCTGGAACACATTCATTGAAGTTCAGAGCATATTGCAGTACCAATGCTGGGGTAATGCATATTGGATATGTAACGGATCCTACAAATATTGCCTCATTTGTATTGATTCAGGATGTTAATATTACCAACACTGCCTATGCAGGAGCGAGTGAATATAGTATTGTTGTTCCTAATACGGTTCCTGCAACGGCTAGGCTTGCCATATTTGTAAATGGTGCCAATATTAACTATTACTATGATGATGTATCATGGGTTCCTACTATTGATTTGGGAGTAAATGATGTAACAACCAAACATGATATCATTATTTACCCTAATCCATTTACAGACACGATTACTATTTCAGGAGAACTAGAATTGAAATCTCTTTCTGTATATGATGCTTCAGGTAAAATAGTGAAAGAAATAAGATCTTCTGAAAAAACAATTTCATTGCATGAACTGAACTCCGGGATGTATATGATAAAACTAATCATGAAAAATGGATCTTCTAAAGTAATAAAAGCAGTAAAAAAATAAATATGTTGTCTCTGCCATTATAAGCGGCGAAATCTTTTCGTCGCTTGTATGGCAGATTTTAATACTGATCATTCAAGGTGCAATCTTTATCCTAGAAAAGTATATAAAGATGATTAAAACCTGTACCTATTTTCTATTATAAAAACAAAAATATTTAATGATCCCTAATAATATTCCTCATCATACAAAACAATGGCCCGTATTTTCAAAGAAGCTTTTGTTTAGTTTTTTATTGATGTTTTTTGCCAGCAATCCTCTTTTTTCACAAAGAGATACCGAACATTGGTTTGCCCCTATTAAGGAAGCACATATTAATACGACTAACAAGCAAGCTTTATTTTTATCCACAGATTCTGCTGCGCCTTTTCCTGTTACCATTTACAATAACAACATTGCTATCGGAACCGTAACAATCAGTAAAGGAAATCCTAAATCATTCGAGATTCCTAAAGATGTTATGATTACAGATTCTCAATCTGAAATATTCAATATCAAAACAAGAGGGTTGTATGTAAAAGGAGAAAAACCTTTTTTCTGCACGTTCAGATTTTCGGTAGATAAACATGGAGAAATCCTAACTTCTAAAGGTAAAGCCGGAATAGGAACCAAGTTTTATGCAGCCTATGCACCATTGTCCGATAAAAATCCCAGTTTTAATTTTACCTGCGGAATTTTAGCAACAGAAGATAATACTACAGTAACGGTTTCCGGTTATAATCCTTCTGTTCAGTTTTCTAATGGAACTACAGGAGCCGGTAATCCTGTTATAACTTTTAGTTTAAAGAAAGGGGAGTCCTATATTATTGAAGGAAACGGCAACTTTATATCCAATTTAACGGGTTTTATTGGAGCAAAAATAGTTGCGGATAAACCTATCTCGGTAACCAATGGTAATTTTACAGGTCAACACACGGCAATTGGAAATGGAGCAGGGGGAAACGATATTTATATGGACCAGTCTATTCCGGTAGAACGATTAGGTGATGAATATATATTAATGAAAGGAATGGCTCCCATTGCCTATGAACTTGAAGGAGCAGTAGTTGTTGCCACAGAAAATAATACTCAAGTGTTCTTAAATGATGAAACCACTCCTGTTACAACTTTGAATGAAGGACAATTCTACAGAATTCTTTCAACGGGATACATCAGTCAAAATTTTAGTGGCCATTATAATATGCGGATTAAAAGTACCAAGAAAATTTATGTCTATCAGCTTTTGTCGGGGGGTACCTCAGGAACATATTACAATACAGGTGGAGCTAATTATATTCCTGCCATCAATTGTTTTCTTCCCAAAAAAATAGATGAAATAGGTATGATTAATGCGTTACCTTATTTCACAACTATCGATCCTAAAGTTAGGTTGAATATTATTACCGAAACTGGAGCTACTGTATCCGTAAATGGAACAACTTTATCTGGTGTTCAAGGGCCGTATCCTGTAACAGGAAACCCGAATTGGCAAACTTATTCATTGGAAAATGTAACCGGTAATGTTACGGTAAGTTCTACCAAAGCCGTCACTGCAGGAATAGCAGCAAGTCATGAAGCGGTAGGCTACGGTGGGTATTTTGCAGGATTCTCTTCTATGCCTGTTATTGCCAAGAAGAATGGAAATTGTATTCCGGGAATGGTGTTGGAAGTAGATGACAGCTACGTTTCTTATCAATGGTACTTTAATGGAAGTCCCATTACAGGGGCAACTACCAATACTTATTCTCCAACTAAAGCAGGAAATTATACAGTAACTGTATCTGTAGGAGGAAGCTGCCCTTCCGCAACAACCCCGGTATTTGAAGTGGTGATGCCTCCTCAACTTCCTAATTTACTTGCTGATAAGATGATCTGTGCTGATGAAACAACAACTCTGGATGCAGGCCCAGGCTTCCAATCCTATGAATGGAGTACAGGAGCTACCACACAGTCTATATCCAATGTAGGAATCGGAGATTATTGGGTTATTCTGGGATATAATGGATGTTTCAACAAATACGATGTATCCGTAAAACCCGCTCCGAAACCGGTAATCAAAAATATTGATATTGAGAATAAAAAAGCTACAATCACCGTAATCGGAGGAAAGCCTCCCTATATGTATTCTACAAACAATGTAAACTGGCAAAGCTCTAATACATTTATCAATCTGCCAAACGGACAGAACAAGTTTTATGTAAAGGATGCTTATAACTGCGAACCTATAGGAGTAGAAATAACCCTTATCAATATTATTAATGCCATTACTCCAAACGGAGATCATATTAACGATACGATTTCCTATTCTGAACTAGGCTATAAGAAAGATTTATCCTTTTCAGTCTATGATCGATACGGAAATAATGTTTTTAAAGGCACGGCATTCAACAATTATACATGGGACGGAAAGTTTGGTAACAAGACCATGCTCTCCGGAACATATTGGTATGAAATCTCTTGGAAAGAACCGGCTCTACAAAATACAGTCATTAAATATACCGGTTGGATTTTATTGAAAAACAGAGAATAACTCAACACTTATTAATCGCAATATCATCAACAAGAAAGCTTGTTAAACAGCGTTGTGGTTTGCTTAATTTAAAAACTTCCTTATAATTTATGAAAAGGATCTTATTTATTTTTATACTCTTTCTATCTCTTTCTATTCAGGCTCAGAGAGATACAGATCATTGGTTTGCACCTATGGCAGGAAGTCTTGCCAACGGAAGCCCAAAGCAGGCTTTATATTTATCTACAGACAATATAACTCCTTTTCCTGTTACCATTTATAATAATAATGCTGTAATAGGAACGGTTACCATCAGTAAAGGAAACCCTCAGACATTTGATGTTCCCATAAATCTCATGCTGGGTCAAAATCCTGCTGATGCCATGAGCGTAAAAACAAGAGGTCTTCATCTTCATGGTGATTTTCCTTTTTTTGCAACGTACAGGTTTTCAGAAGTTAACCATGGTGAGATTTTAACTTCTAAAGGAAAGGCCGGAATTGGAACTACATTTTATGCAGTTTATGCTCCATTGATGAATAATTCAAACACCTTAAATTTCACCTGTGGTATTCTGGCTACTGAAGATAATACGCAGATTAAAGTTTCAGGATATAACATGACCACCTGGTTTTACAATAATTTTAACGGGCTTACTCATCCTTCCATTACCATCACTTTAAATAAAGGTCAATCCTATATATTTGCAGGACTTGCTACTAAACCAGGAAATAAAGATGGGTTTATTGGAGCTAAGATAGAAGCCACCAAACCGGTTTCAGTAACCAATGGAAACTTTCGGGGCCAGTTTGGGCTTACTCCGCCGTATAATGGTGAGGATATTATTATGGACCAGTCAGTTCCTGTTGAACGTTTAGGAAATGAGTTTGTCCTTATCAAAGGGATGGGAAATCTTCTTCCTGAAATTGAGGGAGCCATTATTGTAGCTACTGAAAATGACACTAAAATCTGGATAAATAATAATCCTACTCCTGTTGCAACACTCAATGAAGGTGATTATTATCGAGTGAAAGCTAACGGTTATATAGTGAATGGCCCTGCCCATCTTAATATGTATATCAAAACAAGTAAAAATGTCTATACCTACCAGCTTTTATCCGGTACTGCAGATAACGATGCCACAGAAGGATTTAATTATATTCCGCCTCTAAACTGTTTTTTGCCTAAAACTATCGATGAAATTGGAAAAATAGGGGAGCTTCCTTACTCTACTACATTTAGCCCGCCACTTTTTGTAAAACTTAATATCCTTACACAAACAGGAGGAAATGTAACTGTAAACGGTGTTGCCCCAACGGCAGCACAAGGTCCTTTTCCTGTAACGGGAACTACAGATTGGGTTTCATATTCTATTCCTAATATTACAGGAAACATTACTGTAACTTCTACCAATGCAGTAACTGCAGGAATAGCAGGAGGTAGTGGAAACTTAGGGTATGGGGGATATTTTGCAGGGTTCAATTCTATTCCGGTAATCAGTAAATCTTTAGGAGAATGTGCTCCGGGAATTGTTTTACAGGTTGAAAGTGGTTTTACCCATTATCAATGGAATCTTAACGGAAATCCTATTCCGGGAGCCACTACCAATACCTTTTCTCCTACACAAGGAGGAAGTTATACGGTATCTATCACTAAAGAAAATTGTGTGTTCACAACGTATCCTTACAAAGTTTATTCTTGTTTGGTGAATACCATAAAACCACTCAATGCCTGTACTGCAGGAAGACCTACGCTAATTACCCCGACATTCAGTAATTCGACGCAGATTCCCGTTCCTGGTACCGTACAGGTTATAATACCACCGGCAAACGGAACTTTAACAATAGATCCTGTTACAGGTATATTGACCTATACTGCCAACGCAGGAACAACTGTTGATACTTTTACCTATAAATTTTGTGGAAATGACCCTCTATTTACAGATTGTGAGCAGGTTAAGATAAACGTTACAGTACAACCTTTAGTTCTTACAGACGCTACTGTAAGTACTTGTAATGTAAATGGCTCCGGTATTTTTGATTTAACGACAGCCAATGTGGGAGGCCCTGCTACAGCTGTTAGAAAATATTATCCGACACTAACAGATTTAAATGCAGGAATCAATGAGATTCTCCCGGCAAATGCCTATCCATCAACAGTACCGGCTACAGTGTATGTAAAAGTGACCACAACGGAAGGATGTACAGCCAATGCAAAGATTACACTTCAGTATTATCGTGCACCTGATGTTATGGATGCCACACTTTCTGGGTGTTTTGTTGTTAATAACCCAAGTCAGGGAACTTTTAACCTAACAGCAGCAATTGTAACTTCTACCAATCCTGTTACAAAGAACTATTATCCAACCTCTAACGATGCAGTGAACGGAACCAATGAGATAATGACTCCAACTGTATATGTTTCCTCAAATACGACAGTGTTTGTGAAGATTACAACAGTTAATGGATGTTCTGACTTTGCTAAAATAACATTGAAAGTTACTCCTCCAAAACCATCATCACTTTTGGTAGATCAGTATATATGCCCTCTGGCAGTCACCAAATTAGATGCTGGACCTGGTTATACATCCTATTTATGGAGTACGGGAGCTACAACACAGGTTATTCAGAATGTACCGGTGGGAAATTATTGGGTAATTCTTACGGCAGACGGATGCGAGACCAAGCAGTTTGTAAAAGTAATAGCAGTTCCGGGGCCAAGAGTTAAGCGTATTGATATAAAAAATAATACAGTAACCATTATTGTGGAGGGAGGAGAACCTCCTTATCAGTATTCCAGAGATGGTATTATATGGCAAGACTCCAATGTATTTACGGATCTTCCACGTGGCCGTAATACTTTTTATATAAAGGACTCCTATAACTGTGATCCTATAAAGGTTCAGATTACAGTACCTAATCTTGTCAATACAATTACCCCAAACAGTGATGGAATCAATGACGATTTAGATTATAGTGAACTGGCCTATTTGAAAGATTTGAAATTCAATATATTCAGCAGATACGGACAGCTTTTATTTTCTTCAGATAAAAGTAATAGTCTAAAATGGGATGGTTCCATTGGAGGAACTCCTGTAAGCAGTGGTACATATTGGTATGAAATAACATGGACTGAATCAGACACTAAAACTCCGGTAGCCTATTCAGGATGGATCCTGGTGAAAAATAGGAATTAGGGATTTACTATAATTTGAAAGGGGGATTTATTATATAATGATGCAGACGGTTTAAGCGGATGAATGTAGGCAGTGCAGATTTCGATTTGTACTGCCTTTTTTATGATTGAAAGATAAACATAAAAAAACCACACTTAATAGTAGAGCTTTTATTTATTGTAGAAAATACGGATTCGAACCGATGAGCTTTTAACTGACAGTCTGAAATTTTGTCAATTTATAGGTAATCCAAATATTTTTGAAAATTTAGAAGATACGATGCTAATAAGCAAAATGCCTGAAAAATATAGGAATAAGGATAAAGATTCTTTCGCTCATAAATATGGCGAATTATATTTGGAGGGATGCATCAATTTTCAACAAGAAAAAAGGTACATACAGAAAGAAATAACCCCTGTTAATGCAGGGGTTTTATTTTGGTAAAGTAACTGTTCTTCCGTTAAGGTGGTTTAGATAGACTATTTTCTTTTCTTTCATGAGTCTTTCCACAAAGACTAAAAGCTCTTTAAAACTTATGTTTAACTTTTCATCAAGTTTATATAAATTTAATCCATTATTTCCTCCGGTCTTTTTGTGATATTCTTTCACAAGATCCATAAATTTAGCCTCTAATTCTTCCTGATTTTCCACGGAGTAAAGATACTATTCTTTGAGGATATATTATAATTTATAAATCCTCATTTTTTGGTTTAAAATTTCTTCCCGCACCTTGTCGTAGAAAGGTAATTTTACCTTGTGTTTTCTTTGCTTTTTCAAGAACTTCCAATGCTTTTGATCGTTCACTAATTTTGCCAGCGTGTGTTATATTATCCTGACGTTCACTTTTTTTCATACTTCAAGATAATGAATTTATTTTAAAAAAACAAATTTTTCATCTTTTGCTGTATTTCAATATTATCACAAATTTGTGATTGGTCCTCTTATCTGGCCATATATCGCTAGAAAAAAAATATTTTTTTATATTAAATCTCCAATTAGGGAATACTTATTATGTTTGGAACCTAAACTAAAATCAAAGCCAGAAAAAATTTAAAGATTTTGACACAAACCTTATGAGTGTATTTGAAAATTCAGCGATTTCTAATATAAAAAGAAAATCCTGCAAAAAAATAAATTTTGCAGGATTAATAAGCTTTTAGTGCATTTTGAAGACTTCTTCAATTATACAAAGTGGAGACACTTTGATAACTCTCTTTTGCCATATTATGTATGGAAAATTAAGTCATATTCTAGCCTATTAATCATGAGCTTATTGGATGGATATAAAACGAATAAAAACGAATTATCTGAATTAATGTTAAATATTTTCATTAAGAAAGAACTATTTCTAAATGATTTAAAGTCAGGAAATAAGGATTTTTGGTAGTATATAAAAGGTGAATTCAAAATATGTTATATTAAATCTTCAATTCTTTCTACATACTGTGAGAATGCTTTATCAGGATCATCTCTGTTTATTAAATAGTAACCCATGATTATCAATATTAGTGTTCAAAAATATTTTATTACAATTAGCTGGACAATAAATAATTATAGCGGTTATTATAATTTAGGGGCAGAATAATATCAGTTGTTTTTTTATATCACTAAATATAGAAAAATAAACTATAATATTATTATTTGAATTATCAAAGTGTGAATTGTTATTTAGATTTTTGATTTATTTTAAAGCGTGATATTAAAAGCGTGAATATTACAAAAGAAAAAGAGCCACCAATTTGGCAGCTCTATCATCCATTAAAATATTTTTCTTTTCTGGCTATTCATGAATCTAATATTCACGACTGTCATTATAAGGGAATTTTTCATAAGTACTATGAGCATACCAGTCAGAACTTATTCTAGAATCTTCTTATAGCAATTTTCTCCCTCATGATATCCAAAGCAAATTATAATGTCTTTATCTTTTTTTTCGAAATTTGTAGTCATCGACATATCTGTATCTTTAACATCTTCGGGCATTTTAACCAGATCTCTATCAAGATTCAAATAAAAGTTATCAAATTTAATTGACCCTAAACTTTCTAATTGAAATGTTGATTTATAATCTAATAATAATTTTTTATTATGATTATAAACTCTTCTTTCATACTCTTTATTTTTTTTAATAACCAAAGTATCGTATGTATTATGATAGGAAATTGGAATATATTTTCCATATAATTCATTTTCTTTAATGTTACTACAAGAAGTAATTACAAAACTTATTAGATATATAAATATTTTCATACTAAAATTTTGGTTGTATTATATCAGTTAAATTCTCTCTTTGCTATTGTAGTCTTTGATTATTATTTTTTAGTTTTGTATTTAATTCTATTGACAATATTATAATTCTACTTTACTACTTTTTTTTCCCCATTTCTTGTACAACTGAAAATCATGCATTTGTTTAATTCTATAATTTAATGTTTTAGGAAGTATTTCTTTTGTCTTTACATTTATGACTGAAAATCCATCTTTTAGTATAATATCATTTTTATATACTTTTCTGTTAACCGCTGATATACAAGGTAGGCCTAATGAATCATGAGGCGGGATAGATATTGGACTTATTGCTTCAAAATTGATTTTTAAGCTATCCATTTTATAAACATGCCTGTAATTTTCTTGAAATTCTTTAAGAGAAATCTTCATTGTGTCATCTGAGTTATTTTTGAAAAGCAAAAAAGTTTCAAGATTTTTAATATTGATACTATCATTAACAGGATAATCACACACTAAATTTTGAAAAGAACATAAAACATTATTATATTCTTTCTTGTCTTTTTTACATGACATAAAAATTAATATTGATATAAAAAAGATGTAATTTTTAGAACCTATATTTTTCATTGTATTGTTTTATATTATAGTCTATTTCTACATAATTATCCCTCATTTGTTTTTTATATTCAGGTGTAGTAAGCTTATATATAGGGGATTTCATTTGCTGATCGTAAATTTTTAGGTGATCTTTTTGCCCGTCTAGCCATGTTTGGGGATTAAGAGTTAAATGACTAACTTTTTTTCCTCCTTCATGGCTTAAGGTTGAAATCATATTGTATTTGTCATCAAGCAAAGAAGATACTGTTCCATTGCCTACCATTATTGATATTGTTTTGGTTTCTATTACACCAGTCATAAGAGCATCTGCTGTAAACTCTCCCCCATTGAAGCCTGATGTTTTCCCTACCATTTTTCCAGCATCGAAATGATAATTTGCAATTCCTAAAGAAGTACTATTACCATTAAGAGTATTTAAATCAACACCAGCGTCACTAGCATAATAATTGGCTATTTTTGTAAGTGTCGAATAGTTATTTTTATCAAATTCAACCTGACTAAGTTTTTTTTCCTGCCAAGGTGCCTGAAGCTTAGCTAAGCTAATATTCTCCTGTTGATTTCTACCAAATACATAATTTACTACAATATTGTTAGTTTTTCTACTATCTGTATAAAGAAAATTGCCATTTTGGTCAAAATGATCATCTGGAGGAATTGCTGCTCTTCCATCAGGATCAATAAATCTGATTGGATTATTGAAAGCATAAGTATATGTACTCCAACGTCTTGAAGTTTCCGCCAAAGGATCTACCACTCCCCATCTACCTAAATCTGCCATATACATCCTTGCTCCATAATCATACATCCCTGTTTCTTGTAATTCTTTACCATTGTACTTATAGCTGTAATGACTTCCAATTTTTGAAGAAGAAGATCCTCCAATATGGTTTAATCCAAACGGATAATAATTATTGGTGTCAGTAACTTCAAGAACACCTACGCTGTTTTTGGCAAAACTCACCCTTGCATTACCCAAATGATCCTTATACTGGTAAATATAACGGTTTTCTGTGAAACTGTAAAATCCTTCCGAAGTAGGTACAAAATCCAGGTTCCACTTAGGCTTTGAAATTATTGGACCAATAGCTTTCGAGTAGGCCTGTATTTCATATGCAGATTCTGTTCTACATGTAGAACATGTGCTTCCATCTTCTAGATAGGAATACTGAAATCCATCCAGATAATCTGTCATACGGGTGGTGGGAAGCCCTCTAT
>NZ_PPEI02000019.1 GCF_002899895.1 Chryseobacterium oncorhynchi | reverse complement strand
GTTCTTTCGTAGTCTATTATGTTTACGCCTATCTAAAGGCTTTCTGCGCTACTGAATGTACTCTCGTTTTCAGTGGGGCAAAGATAGAAACTTATACCACAACTCGCAAACTTATTTAACATAAAATCAAAGCACATTACTTCATTGTGGAAAAGTAAGTTAATTAATCGTTTGGTATAAAGTTATTTAGAATTCAATATGCAGTTATCCACAATGAGGAGTACTAAATATTCTGAATAACAAAGAAGTAGCAGAATGGGTATATATCCTCTCTAAAGTGGCATAAACATATAGGTATACATTCACTCAGAGTTCAAAGGAATTCTAAAGATTGCAACAGGAAACTATAAATTAAATGGATGGCTTGATGAATAAATTGATTGTAATCATTTTTTATAAGGAATTCTATATGGGAAGTGACAGGGTAAGCAATAAAAAATTAAGGTTAGGAAATTCTATGGAAAGGAAAAAGTTATTTCCTGTAAAAGGTGGAGTAAAAACATTGGTAGAACCCGGATCTAGATCATGAGTGAAAATAGGTTGATAATCAAAATAGGCAATAGGATCATTTTAAAGTAAAACGATAGGATTATGGAATATTGAAAGCATGGTCTACCAGATCTTTTCTTTGTAACTATTGGATAGGAACATCAACAAGGCATTTCATAATTCCAAGGGTTGTGCATCATAGAATACAGATCAGCTGTATTAATTGTAGAGAGGAGTACTGGATAGAATCTAATAGAGGTTTAATATTGAATTGTGAGTAAGCTTAAGGTATTTAAAAACTTGAAAGTAGAACTTGTCCAGGTCAAGGAATAATCAGAGCTGTAGTTTATATGGGTAAAATGAGTTATAGTAAAAATCTACAGAAAGGGTAAATGAGATTTCTTTTCGTCTGAATGAAATACAAGGAACCAAGGTGAAATTAAATCATCAATAGATATTCTCCACAAGGAGCTAAGTATAGTATTATCTAATTTTGTCATTGAGATTCCGAGGGGGTTACAGCAATGAGCAGCAATTCCATATAATTAGTGATAAGTGATGGGTTGTATGTTGTTTTGTGTTTACTGGATTTGTTTGGGAATGGGTAGTATGGGTTTAGAGATGCATCTAAGTCTATTCCAGATATATATCTCTCAAAGTATATAACAAAAAAAAATCCTTTATCGTAATGATAAAGGATTTTAAAAATAAAATAAAAACTGGCGGCGGCCTACTCTCCCGCGTTAGCAGTACCATCGGCGCTGGTGGGCTTAACTTCTGTGTTCGGAATGGGAA
>NZ_PPEI02000018.1 GCF_002899895.1 Chryseobacterium oncorhynchi | reverse complement strand
TTTTATCATTGGAGGTTATATTGTTGTTTGGAGAGATTTGTTTAAATTTGTTGAAGAAAGTAGAGAGTAGTTTAGGTCAAGAGGTGTCTTTGTAACGCATTTTTTCCGCTTTGCTCCAAAAATCCGCCACAAAGAACTCTTGCCCCCTCCCCATGGTCGGGGGATTTAAAACCGTATAAATATAATTTAATGGCTAAGAAAAACGACAGACCCAAACCAATTTCGAAGCAAAATAGAACCTCCCAAATTAGCATCAGAATGACCCCAATGGAAAGAATGTTAATTGAAAGTAGAGCTACAGAAAGTGGGCGAAGTATGAGCCAATTTTTAGTAGAATCGGCAATGGGAAAAGAATTAAAATTGCTCACCGAAGAACAAAAAAAAGCTTATTTGGACTTGGCAAAATACCACACCAATTTTAGTCGAATCGGAAACCTTTTTAAAAATGGATCTGATATAAAATCGGAGATTCTCAACACAATTGCAGAAATAAAAACAACTTTAGAAATCATCAAAAATGGTAAGTAAAGCGAAATCTATTAAAGGCAGCTCAGCGAGTGTTTCCTATATTCAAAGCGATAAAGAATTGGGAGATGCTTTAGAACTAGACCGAAATGGCATCGTTTCAGACGATCCGAACGAAATAATGGATGAGTTTAGGTTTATGCAAGAAGCGAATGAGAAGTGCCAAAAAAACACTATTTCTATCGTTATTTCTCCGAGTGATGAGAAGAAATTTACTCCTTCAGAACTTCGAGACATCGGAAGAAAACACCTAAAAGGGTTAGGCCTGGATAAAAATCAATACTTGATGACTTTGCACCAGAGCACAGGAAAGCCACACATCCACATAATAGCGAACAGAATAAATGAGAAAGGTGTAGCAGTAAAAGACAATTTCATAAGCTTAAAAAGCCAAACAATAAGCGAAAATATGGCTAAGGAAAGAGGTTTATTAACCTCAAAAGACGTTAAAAAGATAAATGATATCACCCGTCAGCCAATCAAAAATGAGATAAAACAAGCGCATCAATTTGCGATTAGTAACTCTAAAACTTTTGATAATTATAAAGATTTAATGTTTTCAAAAGGCATCATAATCAAACCAACAATCAACAAAAATAACCAACTTCAAGGCTTTAGAATGGTTCACCAGCAAAGCGGTTTAGATTTTAAAGCTTCTCAAATCGGGAAAAATTTTGGGGTAAAAAATCTAGTAGAAAATCAAATTAAAATGCCAAATCTTTCTCCACCTCTTCAACAATTTGCCATTAACGTTGCAAAGTTTTTGGTTCGTTCAATTTCACAAGGAGCCGGAATAGGTTATTAATAGTCGGAAAAAACAAATGTTTTATCCTAGATAAAACTTTAAAAAATACAATAATGGCAGATTTTAGCAACAGACAATTAGCGGAAATAATAACGAAAACGGGGGAAAAGATAAGCACTAACGTACTTAAAGAACGTAAAATAGCAAATGAATTAGAAACAACTAAGGTGGACCTATCAAAGTCAATTGAAGAGTTTAAAACGCACATTGCGAATTTAAGCGCCACCTCCATTAAGCCTGATTTAAGCGACTTAAATAAATTTTATGAGGAAAAGACAGAGGAGAACATAAAACGGCTAAATTCACGGTTAAACGTGCCGAATTTGGCTATTTACGTTTGGCTTGGTTCCGTGCTATTGTTTTTATGCAGTGGCTCTTTTATTTACTTCTCCACGAAATCAAAGCAGGAGATCCTAACGGAATATAGACAGGAACTAACCAAAGAAGGAAAAATAATCATCTCCAAAGAGAATAACGACCTGTTCAACGATATGTATCAATGGTTCGAGAAAAACCCAAAAACGAGAGACACTTTTATCCAATCAAGGAAGCGGAACAAGTAGAAAAATACCTCCAAAACGAAAGAGAGCGAAGAAACGAGCTCGACCAGAGGAGAGGGCAGAAAAAAGGCAGAGGATTCTAAATGTTTTTATTACTGCATTCATTTGCTTAGGGTATACCACACACCCTGTTAGGGTATACCACGCACCCTATTAGGGTATACCACGTACTCTTAACAAAATGTTAAAACTTCACCCAGTCAGATAGTTACAAGGATGAAAGTAGATGTATAAATAATAAGAATAAGAAAAAGGGGTTTATTTTTACATAAAGGTATAAATAAATACCCTTAATTATAATAAATTTTATACTTTTGAGGTATAAAATACCACCCTAATATGAAAATGAAAGTTAATCAGCAAAATACAATAATTATGGATTCTGAAACAGGAGAAGTGATTGAGCAAGTCAGAAAAGAGTCTTTAGCAGTTGGAAAAGAACCTAATTACTACAAAGTTTACATTAATGATCTGGCAAATCTTCAAGGATTAAACCCAACAGAAAAGATGGTTCTGGAAATATTAAGCGCTAATATGACTTTTGATAATTTAATTGTTTTAATCAAGCCAATAAAAGAAAAGCTTGTAAAAATAACGGGAAAAGAATTTGAAACAATCAAAAAAGCAATTCAAGGGTTGTCGAAGAAAAAAGTTTTACTGAAGGAGGAAAGAGCTTGCTATAGAGTTAATCCGAAATACGTTGCTAAAGGCAAATGGGAAGATATTAAGGCGTTAAGATTAGTTATTGAATACTCTGAACAAGGAAGAGAAATTAGCATTGAAAAGGTTACTCCCTTCCATATTGAATACGAGGTTAAAGACAAAAAAGAAATTTTAAAAATTGATGAGATATCGCCTAATCAAACCTATTTGGATTTTGATGAAGATGGAAATCATTCGATAAAAAAACATGGAGACAACGATTAAAAGCGGACTTTTAATTTTCATTTTATTTATCTCTCGACAATGCAAGGAAAGAAAAATGACTTTAGTATGACCTTTTACCACCACGAAAAAAAGAGGTTGTTTTTGGAATTCGTCCACAATACTGAAAAAGCTATCAAGTGGGTAAATGACAAACAAATAGTTTGGAGTCATTGTATGGTTTATGAGAGAAGAACCAGAGAAAAGATAGAGCGTATTATTAATTGTAATTTCGAGAGATAAATAAAATGAAAAGGGGCAAATCTTAAAAAGACCTACCCCTAAATGTTTCCATTTTATTGTAAATCAAAGGTATAAATAATAGTCGGAAAAAACAATTAATAATATGTTTTTTCCGACTATTATTTTTTTATCATTGGAGGTTATATTGTTGTTTGGAGAGATTTGTTTAAATTTGTTGAAGAAAGTAGAGAGTAGTTTAGGTCAAGAGGTGTCTTTGTAACGCATTTTTTCCGCTTTGCTCCAAAAATCCGC
>NZ_PPEI02000017.1 GCF_002899895.1 Chryseobacterium oncorhynchi | reverse complement strand
AGAACTGGAAGATTGTAAAGCTGGGTGATAAGCAGGTCAATGATTTAATTGAAAAGTATGACATCAAGATCTACCCGAACCCTGTCTCGGATTATGCCTACGTAGAAATAGGTTTTGACCTCAAGGAAGCTGATATTCTAGTCTATGATATGAGTGGGAGACAATTGCAAAACCTGAAAACAAAAAATAAGGTAACAAAAATTAATACACAGGCTCTGGTTCAGGGAGCTTATCTGGTAACGATAAAAACTGATAATAACAAGACGGCGAATGCAAAGCTGATCAAGAAATAAACACGATGAAAAGAAAAATCATAACGTTAGGTACCATTTTATTTTTAAATTCAATAGTACAGGCACAATATACACCCAAAGTACTACCTCCATCTCCCAATGCCTCTTCTCTGGCAAAGTTTGTAGAGAGTCCGGTTTCTTATTACAGAGGCTCCGCCAATGTAACCATTCCTTTATTTAATATTGACTCAGGAGATCTTCCACTTAATGTATCTATACAGTATGATACAAAGGGAATCCTCGTTGGTGAAATAGCATCTGCCATTGGAGCCGGATGGAGTCTGAACGCTGGAGGTTTAATAACCCGCCAAGTAAGACAGCGCCCAGATGAAAATCATCAGGGTTATTTAACCTATAACTATAATTCTACTTTTCAGACTGATTCCGATGTACGTCAAACTCAACGTACCATTGGTTCTACCTACTCAGACTCAAGTCAACCTTTGGATGAAGATCCTGATTTATATATAATCAATTTTCTAGGAAAATCAGGAAAATTCATAATAGATAATTCTACAAAAAAAGCAGTCGTCCAAGGTTTTGAAGATTGGCAGGTCAAAATAGACTATACCAATATCAATGCTTCAGATTTTGCAATCGATAGAATCACAATTACTGATGAACTGGGGATCAAATATTTCTTTGGACTGGATGCGACCGGTTCAAATCCTCCGGCCTATGATATTGTTACATCATCCAATTCAAAGTTATTAGGCAGCGGAGAGGAAACAAAAAATGATGATCATCATAGAACAGCCTGGCATTTAAAAGAGGTAAAGACACTAAAATATAGTTATTTATTTAACTATGAGAAAGAAACTGTTGATACCTATTCCAAAACAGACCTAAACAAAAATCTTAGTGAGCCTATTAACATGCGTATTTCAATGGGATTCAACAGAACCGAACAGCAAAGACTTCAAAATATATCCTTTCCGGATGGAACGTTGGACTTGAAGTACGATACAACAGTACGAGAGGACTTAAAAGGTGGGTACGCCCTCAAGAGCCTTACATTGAAAAAAATCAAGGAAACGGAAAATCTGGTACAGCCCTACATAAAAAAAATTGAATTTCTGCAAAACTTTCGTGAGGGTGATCTCGATCATTCCAATATTTACTTTAGTGTACTAACTACAGACAACAAGGGGGATAAGCGATTATTTTTGAATCAGATCAATGAAGTTGAACCATACGACAATGAAGTAATTAGCTCATATAAATTCGAGTACAATACTAGGAAACTTCCCAATCGTCATTCCAACTCCATCGATTATTGGGGCTATTATAATGGACGACCTAATTTCTGGAATATTTTCGAAACCGTTTCTGATAGAAACGTATATGCTGATGCGGCCGAGGCAGGAATTTTAACAAAAATAACCTACCCTACAGGAGGAACGGAAAGTTTTTACTACGAGAATAACAATTCGCTGATTCCCAATCATCTGATTTCCCAGATATATCCTACTCCCTCATCAAACAACTTTGTGGGCGGAGGAAGAAGAATCTCAAGAATTGAGACTAATGATAACAACAAGGTGACAAAAAGAAAATTCACCTATACTCTGGATAATGGAACAACTTCAGGTCAACTTTTGGGTATACCTGACTATTTGTCTGTTATAGATCCATACGGGAAAATATCTACAGTAGCAGGACAGATCTCAAATAGAATACAACCCATGTCAAGCTTTAACAATGCAGGACAGGTAGGCTATTCACAGGTCACTGAATCTTTTCTTTCTGCGAACAACGCTGTGTTATGGTCAAGGAAATATAGCTATACCAATTATCTAGATGGAGGGGAGTACTATAGATATCCTTATCATATTCCTGACGATATGGGCTGGGCAAGGGGACTAAACACAGAAACTGTTTCCTATGACTCTTCTGGAAAACCGGTAGAAAAACTGGAGAACAAGTATAGTTTCGCAGGAACACCTCTCCCCTATAGATTTTACGAAAAATATGGAGGCACAGTGGTCAACAATATTCCTAAAAGTGGCTTTCCTGTAGTTATACCTCCAGCCCAGATACCACTGAACTATTTACTTTCCCATAATGTAAAAAGTATTCCCATGTACAAACCTGGAAAATATTGGGAGGGCACCGGTCCAACCTCAGGAGAACTTTTGGATGTTAATCTATACAGGACCGCGTTTTTTTATGGTGCAATGATCAAAAACTACCAAAAGATCAAGACGGAATATGAGAATGGACTTCCAGTAAAGACTATCACCACAGACATAGCTAATGAAAGTTTGAGTCATCACCAGATAACCGCTGAAAAAACTACCTATTCTGATGGTACGAGCCAGGAAACCAGCTACCAATATGCTCATGAAAAAGGAAATCAAAAGCTGATCACAGACAATATCATAAGTATTCCATTAGAGACCCAAACTGTAAAAAAGCAGAATACCAATGATCTTTCAGGAAAAGTTGTTTCCAAGACAGAAACAAAGTATGATAATCTCGCTTATGCATTTCCTACTTCTGTACTTTCTTATGATCTTCAGAATAATAATATTCCGAGAGAAGAAATTTCCTATGATAAATATGATTCTAATGGTAATTTACAACAGTACACCATTGGCAATGGAATATCAACAGTTATTATTTGGGGATACAAGAATACTAGGCCTATTGCCAAGATTGAGAATGCAAAGCTGGAAAACATCCCAAGCTCCTTAATCACTAACATTGTAACAGCCTCTGATAAGGATGGGTATGCAATGTCCGGCAGTAATGAAACGAATCTATTAAGTGCTCTTAAGACATTCAGGGACAATCTATCCAATTACCAGGTTACCACCTACACCTATGATCCACTTGTTGGGGTAAGAAGCATCACTCCTCCAACAGGGATCAGTGAGATCTACATTTATGATATCTCAAACAGACTAATAGAAATCAGAGAAGATAACCAAGGAGGAAAACTATTAAAGGAATTTAGCTATCACTATAAAAACTAACACTGATGAAAAAAATACTCATCCCCATAGGTTTGCTGCTTATCACCCAGTCGGTGCAGGCACAGCTTACCCCTACAGAAAACTATATACAATC
>NZ_PPEI02000016.1 GCF_002899895.1 Chryseobacterium oncorhynchi | reverse complement strand
AGAACTGGAAGATTGTAAAGCTGGGTGATAAGCAGGTCAATGATTTAATTGAAAAGTATGACATCAAGATCTACCCGAACCCTGTCTCGGATTATGCCTACGTAGAAATAGGTTTTGACCTCAAGGAGGCTGATATTCTACTCTATGACATGAGTGGAAGACAATTGCAAAGCCTGAAAACCAAGAACAGGGTAACTAAGATCAATACACAGGCCCTGGTTCAGGGGGCTTATCTGGTAACGATAAAGACTGAAAATAAAAAGACGGCAAATGCTAAACTGATTAAGAAATAAAAAAACTGATAATAATGAAGAAAATAATTATTCCGATAGGCATCCTGCTTATGATGGGAACCTTACATGCACAACAGGAATCACCCAAAATGATTCCCAGAGTTATAGCACCCAACCTTGATGCCAATGCATTGGGAGTCTTTGACAAGCAATCCGTGAATCTATCCACTGGAACCCCAAGTATAGGGGTATTGCTTCATGCAATTCGTGTAGGGGATCTTGAACTACCCATTAAGCTACAGTATGATGCTTCCGGAATCAAGGTTGGGCAAATGGCTACCTCCGTGGGACTAGGCTGGTCCATTAATAACTCAGGCATATTAACTCAGGAAGTGAGGGATAAGATAGACGGACAATCCGCCAATATTATCCAGCAGTACGTCAATACGCCTACCTATGATGGAAGAAATGCCATTCTATACAATCATCAGCATCTTACCCAACCCTATACAGGGGATGATCTGGAAACAGACAGCTATAACATTAACTATTTTGGGAATACAATACCGTTTTTCTACAACTACAATAATAATACATACATTCCTCAGCAAAAGGATGATACAAAAATTATTAAGGAAGCCAACAAATGGAAAGTGACCCTCAATAACGGGACTGAATTTAATTTTGACCAGCAGTATTCAAGTAAATCTGTATCTTCTACAAAAATTATTAAGCAACCTCCATCAACACAACAAGCGAACAGCTCACCAAATATCAACGATTCATGGTACCTTACAGGAATATCTAGCAAGGGCCAAACAGCTTCTCTTGAATACCTGAACTCTTCCAGCATCTATGTTTCCAGGGGGGACGAAACAAATGATGCACTATCCCTTATAAGAAGTACGGAAAATTTTAAGGTTATAAAGGAAATTACAACTCCCTTTGAAAAGGTAACATTTGAATACAGCGCTGAAAGGGAGGATTTGATCAGTAATACTGGGAAAGCAGACATATTGAAATTTATCAAGGTATATGATAATAATGGAAAGCTTGTCAAGCAGTTCCAACTCTTTTATGATTACTATAATGAGACACAGTCATTGCCCTCGTATGTCTCCATTGTCTCAAATGCTGCAAACATCTATAAAAATAAAAGACTGCGGCTAAGAGCGGTGAAAAGACTGAATATTCAAACTAGCAATTACGAAAATTATTATTCATTTGACTATAATTCCGATACCCTGCCTAATAGGTTCTCTGCTTCACAGGATATATGGGGGTATTATAATGGTCAGAATAATGGGGATTATATGTTTTCCAATATTGATAAGAAAAAGCTCACAGTCAATCCACAGTATGCACTCACCGGATTATTAACAAAGGTTACTTACCCAACAGGAGGCTTTTCAGAATATAGCTATGAAAGTAATGTAACAGTAAGGCCAGTTAATTATGACCTGATGATACCATCAGCCATTGATTTCGTTCCCAAGGCAATACGTCTTAATAGGATGCCTATGCATTATAAGGGAAATGGAAAGTATGAGATCCCATTTACCGTAGATGGACCAATAGTAGGCAATTATTTTGATGCCCAGGTGAATATCAGCAATTGTCCCCCTGGTCCATATTCTACTACTTGTGACTATAAAGTCATGATTGATGGCAATTGGCTTAATCCAGGAACAGCAGCTCGTGTTGCAACTTCCTTAACGATCGGGAACCATGTGCTTACCGCAAAGAGCAATGGGCATACAGAAGATCCTGACAACTTTGAGGTACCTTATTCCTTTTCCGTTGGAATGCAATGGCAGGAAAAGCAAGCGGATACTGCTCCTATAGTGATAGGAGGGCAACGAGTTAAAAAAATTACCTCGAATGACAATGCTAATACCTATACCCAGGAGTTTGCCTATGTTAATGAGGATGGAACGACATCTGGAACCATACTGACGCTTCCATTTGTGGCTAGCACAAACAGCTATGGAGTGATTTATTCCCAGGGATCCAATCCACTATCCAAGCTAAAAGGACAAAATCTCGTGTACAGAAGAGTCGAAAGAATAGAAAAGGATGCATCCGGCCTTCCCAATGGGAAAACGGTTCAGTATTTCACCAAGCCTATTACCACTAATAACTTTAATAAAATACCTTTTCCACCGCCTGATGACAAGGGTCATACCTATGGACAACTTAATAGGGAAGAAATGTTTGAATTCAAAAACGGGATCTTCAAGAAAATTGAAGAGAGTAATTATTTTTATACTTATCCTGAAAAATGTATGTCCGATAACTCGAATGATAACTGTAATACAATTCTCAAGGGATTGTCCTATAGTGACATTGTCAACATAACTAATACAAGCAATATAATGGATTACCTTAACCTTAACTGGGGACTTTATTCCCTTGAGGCATCACCATTCAAGCTGCTTAGCAAAACATCAACCAAATACCTTGACAATGGAGGGATGACGACCAAGGAAGAGATGGACTATACCTCATCCATCCATAACAACCTTACCAAAAGTGTCACCACCTTTCCGGACAATACCATTCAGGAGACAAGCTACCAGTATGCCCATGAGCAGAACAATACCGATATGATTACTGCCAACATGATTGGTATTCCACTTCAAACTGAGGTTAAGGAAAATGGAAAGGTGATTTCAAAGACAAGAAGCATCTATGGAAAGAATGCCCAGACCAGCAATTTGGTGCTTCCTGTATCAGAACAAAAGTTTGATACAGACAATGCTTCTTCCGCGCAAAATATAATAAGCTATGACCAATATGACGTCAACGGAAATATCCTGCAGTATACCACAAAGGGAAGTATTCCGACGGCTATTATTTGGGGTTATAAAAATACCCAGCCTATTGCCAAGATAGAGGGTGCTACCTATCAGGAAGCGTTAGCACTGGCCGCTGATATTATTGCGAAATCAAATGAGGATGTGGATGTAGACAAGGAAAAAGCATTGATGAATGCGATGGATACGTACAGGAACCAGTCTGCCTTTAAGAATCATAGTATTACCACCTATACTTATGATCCACAGGTTGGGGTAACAAGCATCACCCCTCCGACAGGAATCAGGGAATTCTACAAATATGATTCTATGAACAGGCTGCAATCTGTGGTGGATGCCAGCAACAATATTTTAAAGGAATTTAGCTATCACTATAAAAACTAACACTGATGAAAAAAATACTCATCCCCATAGGTTTGCTGCTTATCACCCAGTCGGTGCAGGCACAGCTTACCCCTACAGAAAACTATATACAATC
>NZ_PPEI02000015.1 GCF_002899895.1 Chryseobacterium oncorhynchi | reverse complement strand
ATTTTATGTTAAATAAGTTTGCGAGTTGTGGTATAAGTTTCTATCTTTGCCCCACTGAAAACGAGAGTACATTCAGTAGCGCAGAAAGCCTTTAGATAGGCGTAAACATAATAGACTACGAAAGAACAGATTAAAAAAAAACTTTCAAATTTTAGGTTATAAAATTTGCGAGATAAAAAAGAGTTTGTATCTTTGCAGTCCCAATAAAATGGGAGCGCAGGAGTAGGATGATTGAGGTTTGTGGGAGAGTTTAGGGTTACTTAAAAAACTTTAAATTTATTTCTTAAAACATTTGGTCATTACAAAATAAAGTTTTACTTTTGCACTCGCAAATACGGAGCAACACTGACAGAGAAGATTGTTTCGTTATAAAGCGAAAGATATAAAGATCATTGACATACAATATAACAACCAAGTAAGGAAAAACTAAAGCGTCAAAACTTTGAGTGAGTCAGACAAACATACAATGGAGAGTTTGATCCTGGCTCAGGATGAACGCTAGCGGGAGGCCTAACACATGCAAGCCGAGCGGTAGAGATTCTTCGGAATCTTGAGAGCGGCGCACGGGTGCGGAACACGTGTGCAACCTGCCTTTATCTGGGGGATAGCCTTTCGAAAGGAAGATTAATACCCCATAATATATTGACTGGCATCAGTTGATATTGAAAACTCCGGTGGATAGAGATGGGCACGCGCAGGATTAGATAGTTGGTGAGGTAACGGCTCACCAAGTCAACGATCCTTAGGGGGCCTGAGAGGGTGATCCCCCACACTGGTACTGAGACACGGACCAGACTCCTACGGGAGGCAGCAGTGAGGAATATTGGACAATGGGTGAGAGCCTGATCCAGCCATCCCGCGTGAAGGACGACGGCCCTATGGGTTGTAAACTTCTTTTGTATAGGGATAAACCTACCCTCGTGAGGGTAGCTGAAGGTACTATACGAATAAGCACCGGCTAACTCCGTGCCAGCAGCCGCGGTAATACGGAGGGTGCAAGCGTTATCCGGATTTATTGGGTTTAAAGGGTCCGTAGGCGGATCTGTAAGTCAGTGGTGAAATCTCACAGCTTAACTGTGAAACTGCCATTGATACTGCAGGTCTTGAGTGTTGTTGAAGTAGCTGGAATAAGTAGTGTAGCGGTGAAATGCATAGATATTACTTAGAACACCAATTGCGAAGGCAGGTTACTAAGCAACAACTGACGCTGATGGACGAAAGCGTGGGGAGCGAACAGGATTAGATACCCTGGTAGTCCACGCCGTAAACGATGCTAACTCGTTTTTGGATTTTCGGATTCAGAGACTAAGCGAAAGTGATAAGTTAGCCACCTGGGGAGTACGTTCGCAAGAATGAAACTCAAAGGAATTGACGGGGGCCCGCACAAGCGGTGGATTATGTGGTTTAATTCGATGATACGCGAGGAACCTTACCAAGGCTTAAATGGGAAATGACAGGTTTAGAAATAGACTTTTCTTCGGACATTTTTCAAGGTGCTGCATGGTTGTCGTCAGCTCGTGCCGTGAGGTGTTAGGTTAAGTCCTGCAACGAGCGCAACCCCTGTCACTAGTTGCCATCATTAAGTTGGGGACTCTAGTGAGACTGCCTACGCAAGTAGAGAGGAAGGTGGGGATGACGTCAAATCATCACGGCCCTTACGCCTTGGGCCACACACGTAATACAATGGCCAGTACAGAGGGCAGCTACACTGCGAAGTGATGCAAATCTCGAAAGCTGGTCTCAGTTCGGATTGGAGTCTGCAACTCGACTCTATGAAGCTGGAATCGCTAGTAATCGCGCATCAGCCATGGCGCGGTGAATACGTTCCCGGGCCTTGTACACACCGCCCGTCAAGCCATGGAAGTCTGGGGTACCTGAAGTCGGTGACCGTAACAGGAGCTGCCTAGGGTAAAACAGGTAACTAGGGCTAAGTCGTAACAAGGTAGCCGTACCGGAAGGTGCGGCTGGAACATCTCATTTTAGAGCGTCGTAAGACGATAAAAAAATTAGTATCGCAAGATACATGCACTTACTTAAAGCAGAAGCTTTAGTTTTTTATTTGGTTGATATATATATATAATAACAAAACCCACTAGAAATTAGTATAGGGAAGAGATTGAGCAAGGGAAGAGAGGATATTACTATTACTTATACCCATAACTCATAACAAAGTCTCGTAGCTCAGCTGGTTAGAGCGCTACACTGATAATGTAGAGGTCGGCAGTTCGAGCCTGCCCGAGACTACTAATTAAAGGGATGTAAAGAGTATAGTTTAGATTATACAGAGTACATACCACTAGAGGGGAATTAGCTCAGCTGGCTAGAGCGCCTGCCTTGCACGCAGGAGGTCAAGGGTTCGACTCCCTTATTCTCCACAGTTTTGGAAGTTTGATTTAAAAGTTACGGATAGAGCCAAAAACAATATCTGTTCATCAGACGGACAAGAAGACATTAAGATCATTGACATTAACGGTAAAGACATCACAAAGAGATAACCGAGCACTTTCGAGTGCCGAGTTTATAAAAATATCGATAAATTTAATTTATCAAAAAATACTGAACTAATATAATTATTAGGAAAGAAATCGTTAAGGGCGTATGGCGGATGCCTAGGCTTTCAGAGGCGAAGAAGGACGTGGTAAGCTGCGAAAAGCTGCGGGGATTGGCACACACGAATTGATCCGCAGATGTCCGAATGGGGCAACCCGGCTGGTTGAAGACCAGTCACTCTAATTTATTAGAGAGCAAACCCGGAGAACTGAAACATCTAAGTACCCGGAGGAAAAGAAATCGAAGAGATTCCGTAAGTAGTGGCGAGCGAAAGCGGATTAGCCCAAAAGCTAATTTATGTTTAATAGAATGTTCTGGAAAGAACAGCCGTAGCGGGTGATAGCCCCGTATATGAAAGGCATATTTAAGTGATAAATGAGTAGGGCGGGACACGTGAAATCCTGTCTGAATATGGGGGGACCATCCTCCAAGGCTAAATACTCCTGAAAGACCGATAGTGAACAAGTACTGTGAAGGAAAGGTGAAAAGCACTTCGAATAGAAGGGTGAAATAGAACCTGAAACCGTACGCCTACAAGCGGTCGGAGCACCTATATGGTGTGACGGCGTGCCTTTTGCATAATGAGCCTACGAGTTAATTTTACTAGCGAGGTTAAGGTATTAAGTACCGGAGCCGGAGCGAAAGCGAGTCTGAATAGGGCGTATAGTTAGTAGGATTAGACGCGAAACCTTGTGATCTACCCATGGGCAGGTTGAAGCTCTGGTAACACAGAGTGGAGGACCGAACCGGTTGACGTTGAAAAGTCTTCGGATGACCTGTGGGTAGGGGTGAAAGGCCAATCAAACTGGGAGATAGCTCGTACTCTCCGAAATGCATTTAGGTGCAGCGTCGTATATAAGTTTATTAGAGGTAGAGCTACTGATTGGATGCGGGGGTTTCACCACCTACCAATTCCTGACAAACTCCGAATGCTAATAAATGTTCTACGGCAGTGAGGGCATGGGTGCTAAGGTCCATGTCCGAGAGGGAAAGAACCCAGACCAACAGCTAAGGTCCCCAAATATATGTTAAGTTGAAGCAACGCGGTTGGACTGCATTGACAGCTAGGATGTTGGCTTGGAAGCAGCCATTCATTTAAAGAGTGCGTAACAGCTCACTAGTCGAGCGGTCCGGCATGGATAATAATCGGGCATAAACATATTACCGAAGCTATGGATTTATACCTTAGGGGTATATCTGGTAGGAGAGCATTCTATTTGCGCCGAAGCAGTACTGTGAGGTATTGTGGAGCGGATAGAAAAGAAAATGTAGGCATAAGTAACGATAAAGCGGGCGAGAAACCCGCTCACCGAAAGACTAAGGTTTCCTCAGCCATGCTAATCAGCTGAGGGTTAGTCGGGACCTAACGCGAACCCGAAAGGGGTAGTGGATGGACAATGGGTTAATATTCCCATACTTGCTCACACTAAAAAGGGGACGGAGTACCGTACCTGCTGGAGACTGACGGAATAGTCAAGGCCTAGCCTTCGGGCGAAGCTGCTGCAGGGAAAGTGCTTCCAAGAAAAGCCGAAGTGAAGCAACCCGTACCAAAACCGACACAGGTAGTCGAGGAGAGAATCCTAAGGTGCTAGAGTGAATCATGGTTAAGGAACTAGGCAAAATAGTCTCGTAACTTCGGGAGAAGAGACGCCATCAGCAATGGTGGCCGCAGTAAAGAGGCCCAGGCGACTGTTTATCAAAAACACAGGACTCTGCAAAATCGAAAGATGCAGTATAGGGTCTGACACCTGCCCGGTGCTGGAAGGTTAAGGAAGGTGCTTAGGGTTAAACCGAAGGCATTGACTGAAGCCCCAGTAAACGGCGGCCGTAACTATAACGGTCCTAAGGTAGCGAAATTCCTTGTCGGGTAAGTTCCGACCTGCACGAATGGTGTAACGATCTGGGCACTGTCTCAACCATGAGCTCTGTGAAATTGTAGTCTCGGTGAAGATGCCGAGTACCCGCAATGGGACGAAAAGACCCTGTGAACCTTTACTATAACTTCGTATTGACTTTGAGTAAGTAATGTGTAGGATAGGTGGGAGGCTTTGAAGCTTGCACGCTAGTGTAGGTGGAGCCAACGTTGAAATACCACCCTTTACTTACTTGGAGCCTAACTTCTGAATGGAAGGACATTGCGTGGTGGGTAGTTTGACTGGGGTGGTCGCCTCCAAAAGAGTAACGGAGGCTTTCAAAGGTACCCTCAGCACGCTTGGTAACCGTGCGTAGAGTGTAATGGCATAAGGGTGCTTGACTGTGAGACCTACAAGTCGATCAGGTGCGAAAGCAGGACATAGTGATCCGGTGGTTCCGTATGGAAGGGCCATCGCTCATAGGATAAAAGGTACTCCGGGGATAACAGGCTAGTCTCCCCCAAGAGCTCACATCGACGGGGAGGTTCGGCACCTCGATGTCGGCTCGTCACATCCTGGGGCTGGAGAAGGTCCCAAGGGTTGGGCTGTTCGCCCATTAAAGTGGCACGCGAGCTGGGTTCAGAACGTCGTGAGACAGTTCGGTCTCTATCTATTGCGGGCGTTAGATGTTTGAGAGGGCTTGATTCTAGTACGAGAGGACCGAATTGAACAAACCTCTGGTGTATCAGTTGTACCGCCAGGTGCACCGCTGAGTAGCTACGTTTGGAAGAGATAAGCACTGAAGGCATATAAGTGCGAAACTCGCCTCAAGATGAGACATCTTTTAAGGGTCGTTGGAGATGACGACGTTGATAGGCTACAGGTGTAAAGACAGTAATGTCATAGCCGAGTAGTACTAATTACCCGTAGATTTATAGCCTAATATGGCGCACGGAAGTGCAGCAAGGTTACCTCTTTGTGAAAGTTTTTATCGATTAAAAACGCTAGGCTGTTCGGTAAATACCAACAGTTCCCAGCTATATACAACCTTTAGGGTGGTTTTAGCGGTGGGGCTCACCTGTTCCCATTCCGAACACAGAAGTTAAGCCCACCAGCGCCGATGGTACTGCTAACGCGGGAGAGTAGGCCGCCGCCAGTTTTTATTTTATTTTTAAAATCCTTTATCATTACGATAAAGGATTTTTTTT
>NZ_PPEI02000014.1 GCF_002899895.1 Chryseobacterium oncorhynchi | reverse complement strand
AAAGAGATTCCCCCGGTGCTGTTCCTGGTTAAAAAATGGGAGTGGATTTACGGAACCCGGCAGCTGATATCCTGGTTAAAATTTCTCCTGCAGATCTTCCGGTGTTCTTGTAGTTCCGGAAGCGCTCAGGTGGTTTCAAAATGGGTGAGCTGGCCATCTTCCGGAAAAGGATTCCCCCGGTGCTGCTCCTGGTTAAATAGGCGAGTGGAATTCCGGAACCCGGCAGCTGATATCCCGGCTAAAAACTCCCCTGCAGATCTTCCGGTGTTGTTGTGGATCCGGAAGCGCTCCGGTGGTTCCAAAATGAGTGAGCTGGCGATCTTCCGGAAAAGGATTCCCTATAATTCTATGTCATATTAAAAGCCCTCTAAAAAGAGGGCTTTTAATAATTACATTGTTTTTTACATAAGATGAAAATTAACATCTATGTATTCGTTGTTATCAAGGTCTAAACTTGTCATTTCCCATGAATAAAGAAAAGAAACCAGTTTGTATTTTTCACATTCTTGATAAAATCTTTTTATCTCTATAAGAGAGAACCACCCATTTAAAATACTCTTTTTGAAAATTCTAACTGTTAACAAATCTGTATCTAATTTAACCTCTATTTTTTTTGAATTATGTGGTGAAAAAATTTTTTTAGCAATTTGCTCTATTTTTTCTAATGTAAAATACTCAGCCATTTTATTAATTTTTTCCTTTAATTATTAATCCTCACAAAAAATCTCCTCAAGATAAGATTCTTCCATTTCCTGATATTTATTTCTTAATTCTTTTGGCACAAAAGATAACTTCAACAAAGGCTCATTTCTATTAAATGACAAAGCACTTAAATACATAGTAGTAAAAATATATTTTCTAGACTGATAATCTGTATTATATTTAAAACTATAATATTTTTTAAGTCTCTCTTTCAAAATATCATAGCCTTTATCCAAAAATAGTTCAAACCTACAATCAGGTAAACCACGATCATAATATGATTTATATAAATACCTCCTAAACTTTCCTTTATATATAAAATTATAAAGATCTTCTTCTCTATTCTCTATTACAAATTGGTAGATAATCTTATTATAGTCGGATAATGTCTCGTAACTTAAATTTTTTAATAAAATTTTGGAAACTTGTTTTTGCTTAAAGCTCTTATTATCTCTAACCCACTCAAGGTTAGTGTAATAGTTGTTTAAAACATTATTATCCTTTCTAACTATTTTTTTAAATTCATTTGGATTTGTTACAAAATATGTTGCTATTAATTTAGCGGGATTAAATTTTCTATATTGAAAATAAAAGTAGGAAAACCTATAAATTTTAAGTGTTTTTTTATCTATAAATACATCTTTCTTAATTTCTATTTCAGATACAACATCATCTATAATACTGTAAAATCTACCAGTAGAAAAAATCATCAATTTTCTCCTTTTTGTAAAATCAACTATAATATACTTATTCTCATTTTCCATAACTACAATTTAATAAATTAAAAAACAGGCTTTTTCTATAATAACAAAAATTAAAGGGGGAAAGATTCCCCCCCAGGTCTGTTTTACTATTTTACTCTATCAACTCTGTACTTTAATCCTAATCTTATTAACAAGTTTCTCTGTTTATTGCTTATATAACCCACTTGCTTATAACCAATCCCATTTCTTTTAAAAATTTCCTTCCATATTCTTAATGTAAAAGAATCAATTTTATAACCAGCTGAAGTCATAAATTCTTCATTTATTTTGGCAAAATGATATAGTTCTCCATCTGTCATTTTTGCAAGGGTTTCTAACACATCTGAAACTTTCATCTTTTTTACTGTATCATAATGTGAATCATCAAGAGAAGAGAAAGCTAAATCAATAATTGGTTTTGCAAGCTTTAAATCTTCTTCCGTTAGTTCTATTTCTCCGAAAGACACTGTTGGAATTTTAAATGTTTTCATAGTATATTTGCAGACTTTATACTCCTGCACCGGAGTGTTTTACTACTGTAAATATACGAAAAAATATTCAAAAGTACACTAGTAAAGTAAACCTTTTTTATAATATTTTTAAATATTTTTTTCATTATTTTAATTTTGCTCATCTCATGGATTATTTTCTTTTTTTTCCTTTATTAAAAAAGAGCACCTGCCATCGCAAGTGCCCTCAAACTCCAAATTTTAAATTATATTAATGCTGGGAAGCATTCTCAATTGCATAGTTATAGATAATATTTTTTATATCATTACGGGTATCCACAATTTCAAATTGAAAAAAATTAGTATATCTTTTTCGTATATTTGTTATAGAAGAAAATAAAATGATTGCTGCATTACTCGAAATATTTCAACGTAAAAGAATTAATAAAAACTTGACATTAGAAGATATTGAAAATTTAACTTTTTCTCATGGCATGAAAATAAATTCATATACAATTATGAAAATTGAAAATGGAGATATCTCACCTAATTTAGATCAGCTAATTATTCTATTAAAAGCCTTAGAATGTAATTTAAATATCGATGGTATTGAAATAATTCCATGATTATATTGATGTACAAATCTTCCGAAATAATAAAGGGGAAGAATAATTAATTTCAACTAAAAGATATGGATTTAGAAACTATTATAAAATTAATTCTTATAGTAAATATTTTATGGTGTTGTTTTTTTTCAATATATTTTGTACTAAATAGGTACACTTCATACAAGGTTCATTTACTTTCTTGTATTAGTCTTCTATCAAATTTGGGAATATTGTTTCAGATGGATGATATGCTCAAACAAAATAAATTATTAATTATTATTTTTCTTTCCTTTATTCTTATAGTTAGCTTAGGTCGCCAAATCTATCTATTCTACCAACACCGCTATATTGTTAATATAGATAAAGTCTTGAAAAAATTTGCAAAAAAATATAATGTCTCCAATTTTACAAAAACGAATAATTTTGATTTCAAAGATCTATTAGAAAAGGCTAATGAAGTTTTCAATGATAAAACTTCAACAATATATGATAAATATTTAGCAGTCAAAGTTCTAAGTAGGATTGCAAAAACCTCCGAAATGATTACAAAATATAAAGAAATTACTGGAAGAGATATTAATCAAAAATGAAAATGCTCAATAAAAATAGGTAACAATCTCTAAGAAATAAGTTTACCAAAACGATACTTTTAGTAAACTCTATTATTTCAAGTGAATTTAGAAAAGAATAGTAAGAAATATAGTTTACATTGTGTTTTACTTTTCAATTTAGTTTACTTTTAAAAAAAACAGGTTATAGTGAACCAAAAAATATAAAGTTCTACCACATTATATAGTAGAACTTTTTTTATTAAAAATAGTTTACTTTACTAGTGTACTTTTGAATATTTTTTTGTATATTTACAGTAGTAAAACACTCCGGTGCAGGAGTATAAAGTCTGCAAATATACTATGAATAGATTTACTATCAATGCCTACAATGTTGTAACAAATCCTAATGAATATGTAATATTTGAAAAAAATAATATTTACATCAGGATTAGAACTGCAAAAATATCTGATAAATGGATTGCTACAACATGTTATCAATTTATGCCATGTTACTCAGGATATAGTTCTCTACCATCAACTTGTGATAAAAAATATAATACAGAAAAAGAGGCATTCTTGATTCAATTAGATTTTGTTAAACAAAGACTAATAAAAGAAGATAAAATTAACTTTATTGCACTCCCTTACATAGACTCTGCAGTAACTACTCATTTCCCTTCAGAAATACAATTATCATTATTTTAGTATATAATGTCTCCTTATTTATTTTATAGAACAAGGAGACATATTTTCTTTTCCTTTTATTAATTTAAAAAATATCTAAATGAAAGTATTACAATTAACAAATGAATCTTTTTATACAAAAATTGATTATTGGACAACAGAATTCCTGAGAAATGAAATAGTACAATATTGTTTAATAGCCTATGCAGGAGTATATTTACTCTGGTTACTTTTTTACCATCTTACTAAACCTTACCCAATAATATCTGCTGAAATAGTATTTAGGGACAATTCGAAAGCTGAATTAACAGGTGAATTCGAAGTATTTCCTAATGGTGAATTCAAGCATCTGGAAACAGGAGCTACTTTTCATAAAAAAGATATTTTATATAAAAAACATATTAAAAAAGTAGCAAAAAAAAATATTTAAAATAGTTTACTTTACTAGTTTACTTTTAAATATTTTTAATATATTTACAATATAATTATAAAGCACCGGAGCAGGTGGATAAAGTCTGCAAAATACCTATGAAAATTAATACAGCACCTTATCATGTAATTTTTGAAATTAACAAAATTACTGGGAAGCTTTTACCTGGTTCAACTTTAGAAAAGGGAGAGCGCTTTGTAGGAGAGTATCATCCAAGTAATAATATGATATTTTTTGAGGATGTGAATGGCCAAGAGTGGTGGCTAAAACCTGATCAAAATTGTATAATAATCTGTTCATTTTAAATTAGTAAACATGGAAAATACTTGTAGAAAAGTAAAATTCAAAGTTCTAAAATTAGATGATATAAGAAAATCAGGCTCATCTTTAGAAATAAATAAATGTTATTCTGGCCTTTATTTTCCTGGAAACAATTGTGTTCATTTTACCGATATAAATAAGCAAAATTGGAGTTTCTGGGTAGGAGATACTTGCATTATTATGGAATCTGAAGAAACCAATGAATCAGCGAAGTTTTTCAAAGTAATATATGAAACTCCTAAAAAGATTTTGTATAAATCTCCTACTGCTAAGGAGTATACATTTGAAAATGGTATTGATGAACTCAAAGAAACTGTAATTATTGGTGAAGATGATCATTCATATTTAACCAGAGAGATATCCCCCGGAACTTATACCGGGATTCACAAATCTCGACTAGTAAATTTTTTAAATTTGCAATTAAGTTTATTTTAATATAATAGTCTCCTATCAAATAAAAAAATAGGAGCTATTTTTAATCTTCAATATAACAATGAAAATAATAGAAAAACAAAAGACATCTAAAAAAGATGAAATTTTAAGAGCAATAGTTTCAAATATTGGATCTATTATTGTAAGCGTGTTTGCCTTAGCAGCTTCAATAATACTAATATTATCTATCTTCAACACTGATACAAGTATTAAAACCAGAAATGGTAAAACTTTTAACCATATCAGCTCTTTAAAAGGCTCAACTGAAAAAGGGGGAATATTCTATTTAGGATTTGGGACTATAAGTAATACTGATTATTATATTTTCTTGAAAGAAGATCAAAAATTCGGTGGATATACTAAAGAAAAAGTTCCAACTGCCCAAACAATTATTATTGAAAAAGATACTATTCCAAATATTCAAATGAATTTCCAGATAGAAGAAAGATCTATAAAAAGAACAATGTTTGGAAATGATGAAACTATAATAGATAGTAATGAATATGGAACCTTAAATAGGATTCCCCAACATATAAAGTATAAATACATAATTACTGTACCAAAAGGGACAATCACTCAGAATGAAATTTTTGAACCTCTTAATTGAGAAAAAATTATAATCAAACAATGCAAAAATATATTCTTATACAAACTAAATATGAGTTCATTATTGTTGATCAATATGATCCAAATTTTCTGAAAGCAGATACATCTTTTAAAAAAGGTATTTTCAACCAGGATCAGAAAACGCTGAACTCAACAACCATTGATTCTCCAGGTGTAGTTTACTGTTTTAAAGATGAAACTGGTATCTCTGAAGAAAAGATTGCACAGTGTAAAATAACTTATGCTTCCTTATTAAAAACAGAGGAAGAAAGAATTAAGGAACTCCAAATAAAGGACGCTAAAATTGAACAAACAAACTTTATTATTTTTGTGGTAGTTGTCATTGCTTGTCTTCTTATTCTAATTGGGTATATAAAATCTTGGGAAACTAAAACGGAAATTTCAATTTATAAAAAAAGTGTCGAAATTTCTTCTTTGAAATCTCAATCATCAGTAAATGGTAAATTTAGTATTGGTCGCGGTTTTATTAATGAAGAAGACTATTATTTCTTTTTAGCAAAAGACGAAAATGGATATGTAAAATGTAAAGCACCCTCTAATATAACATTCTTAATTGAAAAAGACACAGTCCCAACATTTACAAAATATTACCAAATTAGAAAGGTTACCAACTATGAGGGGTTTTTTAAATGGAAATTAAATGAAAAAGTGGAAATTGATACTGTTGACTACAATTATACATTGCGTAACAAGTATAATGGAGTTCTTACAATCCCGAAAGGTACTATTGAAGAAAACCAAAACTATAATGTTTTATAAAAAAGGTTTACTTTACTAGTTTACTTTTAAATATTTTTTCGTATATTTACAGTAGTAAAACACTCCGGTGCAGGAGTATAAAGTCTGCAAAATGCAAATGTTTACTAAAGATTTTTATACCGCTGAAACATTACCTATTTACATTTTAATGGTAATAATAGTTTTTACCTTGTTTACTTCATATCATGGTTTAAAATGCCTGAGATATATAATATCAAATCATCCATACAAATACTATAAGATGTTTGAATTTGGTGTATCAGCAACTCTATTAACAATTTTCACAATACTCTACTTCCTTTATTAAAAATTTGAACTCCGGTGCAGGAGTATAATCACTGCAAAAAAAATATGAAAAATGCAATCAAACCACACAAAGACAGACTTTCTTCAAGAGAAGGGTTATTTTTATTAGCCTTTTTAATTCTTCTTACGATTGTTGTTGATAATTTAAAATTTTGATATGTACGAACAAATCAAAGAAGAAGATCCAGATGTAGCTATCTGCAAAGCTGAAAAAATAAGTAAAGAGCAATGTAGGTTATTATATATAATAAAGAGTTACAATGATGATGATGCCGAACTTTATTATATTGATGAAAATGGCCTGGTTGGAAGTTGGGAAGAAATTATTGCTATTTTTGATAATGGGATAAGAACCTTTTAATTTGAAAGTCTCTCTTTATAGAGAGACTTATTAAAAATAAAATAAAACAATGGAAAAGTCTGAAATTAAAGAGATTAGAAAAAAAATTGGTAATTTGATTGAAAAAAGCAGAATTAATCAAAATTATTCTGAAGATAATATTTCTAATGATGTAGGAATAAATAATAAAACTCTTCACAAAATTGAAGCAGGTAAGTTTTCTCCCTCTTCAGATTTACTTTTTACAATATTTAATAAATTAAGTATTGAGGTAAGAATTGATAATGAAATAATTAAATTATGACTTTTGGATATGCAAGAGTTTCTACTACTGATCAGAACCTAGAAACTCAGTTAAATGAATTAAAAAAACTAGGAGTAGAAAAAATATTTTCAGAGAAAATATCTGCAAAAAACCTAGAAAGAGTCGAACTCAAATTACTACTCAGTCAGTTAAGGCCAAATGATAAAGTTATTGTAACCAAAATAGATAGATTAGCAAGATCATTAAAAGATTTAATCTTTCTATTAGATGAGTTTTCCAAAAAAGAAATAATACTACAAATAGGACCTACACTATTTGACTTCACTACTCCAGAGGGGAGATTATTTGCTACTTTATTTGGCAGTGTAGCCCAATATGAGCGTGAACTAATTAATGAACGAACTAAAGCTGGCTTATTAGCAGCTAGAGAAGAGGGACGAGTTGGAGGTAAACCAAAAGGGTTAAGCCCCCTGGCTAAAAGTAAGGCAAAAAAAGCGTACGAATTAAGAGAAAAAGGGTTATCTATTTCTGATATTCAAAAAACTCTCGATATTAAGAGTAAAAGAACTTTATATAGTTATATACGATATGAAGTTGATAATAGATCTATTTTAGAAGATAAACAAAAAACAGAAGATGGTTTATGGCTCCTTTCAGGGAGTGAAAATGAGAAAAAAACGAGAGTTTACTTTAAAAGTAGTGAAAATGAGAAAAAGAGTAGTGAAAATGAGAAAAAAGGGTAGTGAAAATGAGACTTTTTTTTCTTATAACTTTTCCGTTTTTAAACATTATAAGTTAAAAATGAGATGTTTAATTGTTTTTTCTCCTTTATTTAACAAATAAAAAGCTCATGAGCCAAAGGCGAATACCTTTTTTATTAAAACTAAGTACTCTTTATACTAACTGTTTAGGAAGCCGGAAACCCTTTATTCATGGGAGCATAGACCATGTTTTAAGTAGTGAAAATGAGAAAAGGAGGGAGTGAAAATGAGAAAAAAGGGAGTGAAAATGAGAAAAAAACCATTTTTTTAGGGAGTGAAAATGAGAAAAAAAATAAATATAAAAGATGAATTATCCTATTTAGTGATCTTCTTAGTTACAAAAGTAAATAGAGGAGGGAGAGAACCAGGGGCTACTGTAATAGTAGGAGAGCGTTTTGTGGGAGAATACAATCCTAAAAGCAACAAAGTAACTTTTGAGGATGTGAATGGCCAGCTATGGACTTTTCATGTTGGAAGTTCCTGTGAAATCATAGAAAGATTTTAAAACCAAAAACTAGAAGATGAAACATAAGAAAATTATAGTAGAAGATGAGAAACCTATTAAAATTTATGATGAAGCATTAAAAGGAATGGATATCTCCTTTTTGTTTAAAGAAAAAAAAGAACTTTACAGCTCTTTTTTAGATGAAAATCATTTAGAACTTTACGACCCAGATATAATAGAAAAACTTTCTAAAATTCATCAGATGTCTGGGGGAATGTCTTTTTTAATAATAGAAAAGAAAAGAATTGCTGGTGAAATTTTAAACTTACTAATATCAAAATAAGAATAACTATGAAAGTAGAAACACAAGAGAAGATTAGAAAAATTAGAGAGAAAAATTTCAAATACACAGTTACAATATTATCTGGGTTTATAATAGCTATTTTAAACATTGTATATTCTCCCAAATTTATGAGTACTACAATAGCATGGGTTATTGGAGTTATTTTAATATTTATTATCCTTTATTCTTTTAATAAACTTTTACAAGCAGATACTGCAATAAAAAATATCCTCAAAGAAGAATTTAAAACTGAAATTAAATTCTCATCACAATCAGAATTTAACAGTAAGCTTCCAAGAGATATTCAATTGAAAATAGCTGAGAATGTAGAAGATCTTATCATTAGCATGCAGGACGAAATCGATGAATTACAAAAAAAGTATAATGAATTATTAGAATATCATGATTTATTTAGATCATATTATAACGAAGATTGGGATAGAAGTAATCCTTTTGCCGAGCAGATTGAATTCTCTAATCGTTTTCTCAGATATAGAGAAATTTTCCCCTTATCTATCAAAATAAAAGATCTGAATTTAAAAGCAGAAGATAAAAAAGAATTTGACTTAAAATTCTTTAATAATTCTGATATAAAAGAACTCCCTTTAGCAATGTTTCTAATGTTTATGTGTGATTTGAAAGGATTTAAAGCCGACAATCCTGAAGATATACAAGTACCTGGAGCTTTTTATGAATATCAATTAAATTTTTATACAAAAAAATAGTTCATTTTTTTTTTTCAGATCTTGAAGTGGCCATGAGCTGCAGCTCGTATTTTAACGAACTAAAATTTCTCTGCATTAATTATTAACATTATCAATTTCGCTAAAATCAAATAATCTCAAAAACCGTTAAAAATTATGAACATAATAGAAAAGTATTACGAAGCTATACAGAGGATCAAAGATCATATCTCATTACCGTCAGATTGGGATTTAGTAACGTGGGATTTATGTGAAGAATACTATTGGTGCTTAACTGAAAATGAAGATAGTGTTATCTTTTACAATTCAATTGAAGATTATCAGAATGATTCAGAAGAGGAAAACTACTACCAAACAGATATAGTTACTTCAGAGATGTGGCAAAATAAAAGTACTCTTCCAAAAAATTACACTGGTATATTTAAAGGTAAAGATTACACTGGATTTTTAGTAGATGATCCAGAGTCCATAGATGAAATGATAATTGCGGTGTTTGCAAATAAAAAGAACATAGAAACCTTAGAACTCTAAAAGTATATAACCTAGATTTAATCTCAAAAACAATACGATGAAAAGATATTATTTTTATAAACGTACTAGAGATATTGTAGATAATCTAAAAGGGGATGTAGTTGATTTTTCATTATGTGCGTTTTACTCTACAAAAGAATATAGTCAAAAGAGAAAAAAGGAAATAGACCAATTTCACTATTTTGATAATATTTATTTATGCCTAGCAACAAAAACACAAGGGCTTTATCGATTGCGAGTAGATTCAGGAACAGATGGATGTAGTGGTCATTGGGCCACAAGCATAAAGGAATTAAAAGAAGATCTTATAAAGGATAATTACAAACTAATTTCAGAACAAGACTACTTCAGGTTAAGAAGACTTGCCTTTAGATTGGTATTTAAGCATATTAAATTTTTCATCCCTACAGAATCTGCAGTAAGAAACTTTTTTTATCAAAATTCATTTTCAAGAAGTTTCTATGATATAAAATTAGTTTCAACGAGTGAAAAATCAAATATTAGAAATTACCCTCAGGATACTGTTGACTATTATAAGGAAAAAAATTGGAAACTTTATGATTGTAGATTAGATGAAAGTTATCGGATATTTATTTCAAAAGATAAAAATTATAAGAGTAATACATTTGAGATAGAATCAAGTCATTTTCGACCTTATTATGAAAACATCTGGGAATTCAAAAAATCATGTAATATGGATTTTAAAGAAAATAAAGTCAATAGCATTCAAGAATTTCAATTTGATAGGCTTAAAAAGTTTATTACCGAATTGATCTTGGATCGCTCTGATTTGGATATTTCAAAGATTCTACCTAAACAAACTAATAGCATTACAATTTTAGACCTATAATTTTAAAAACGATATAATGGATTTAATAACAATTTTGACAGTAATTATTTCATTAAGTATTTTGGGTATTTTTGGTTACTATACTGTAGGTATTTTTATATATAATAAGAAAACTAAGAAGATGAAAGATGAAATTGAGAGAAACGAAAAACTGTTATTTGATGATCTAAAAAATGAATATGGTTCTGAAGAAGCCGAAAAATTATTAGAAGACCTGAAAGATAAGTTCATAAAAAACAATTCTAAAAAATGAATATTATAAAAGATTTTCTCTTAGTGTTTGGAGCAATGTTAGATGTTTTAAATTTTCATTTATTAAATAATAACTTAAAATAAAAAAATGGCAAGATTATTTTTATTAAAGTCAGGAAAAGGAGGGAAAGGAAAGCAATTTGATTTTGGAATAACAGAACCAACAGAATATTTATATTTTTTCTCACCCAGTTTAAAAGATTTACGAGCATCATTAAGATGCGTTACTGCTCAGGGTTATAGAATACCAAAAGTACAGACCCTTTCTAAAAGAATTAAAGAAAGAAATGGACACTTGATTGCTTTTAACCCCTTTTTTCAAACCACTATGCATGAAATATTAGAAATTGATATTCCTGTAGAAATCAAATTAGAAGTAGATTATAAAAACTCTTTTGGATTTGAACATAAATTGAAATTAGTAGATTCGGATTTAGCAGAGAATATTTGGACACTTCAAAAACTAAAGAAATGAGCTATAAATTAATAAAAGGGAAAAGATATATTGCGCAAGAAATTGCAAAGTTTTATGATGGATATGAGAATATTGAAAATTTTTTCTCTTTATATAGAAAGAATAAAGGTAAGGAAGTACAGATTAAAATAAATGCTCCTGAAGAATTGAAAAGTTATATTTTTTAAAGTATAATAACAAATAAGATAAATTATGAATACAACTGATTTAATTATAAAGCATTTAAACGCTTTAAATTCCAAATATCAATTGGATATAGATCTTCTTACAGAAATGAAAAAGAAACCAACTAATGAACTTCATCAGGCTGAAATTGATATTAATATCACTTATTTTAAAGAAGAGATTAAAGAGATAAAGGAGATTTTAGAAGATTTGGAAAGAGAGGAGAAAAAATATACGGTAATTCCTATGGGTAATTTATCTGAAATAAAAAGCATCCCTATTAATCCTGTATCAAATTTACTTAATGATTTTATTGCCGGAAATGTAAATGAGGATGAAGTAAATGAAATTATAACGAAATTTGATAATATCAAAAAAGAGTATAAACCTATAACTTTTCTTACTGCTTATCAACAGGAACTCATTAAAGATGCTGAAACTCTTTTAAACGAGTTTAAACAAAGTGATGATTTCGCTAAAAATGAACTATCAATAAACGTGAGAAACGATTTCTTCGATAAGTTTCATGATTCTTTTCCTGATTTTTGTTTCATTTTGGGAAGAACTTTAGATTCCTATTATACCATTGAAGTTTCGGAAAAATACATAGAATTATTAAAAACTCTTGATTATAGGGAAGCTGAAAAAAAGATGCTTATCTGGTGTAATGAAAATTTATATAAACTTTAAAACTATATAAAAATCATGCGAAATTATATTTTCATCCTTACTGTTTTTTTACTGTTTCTTGGGGCTTGTATTTATTTTAGGACAGGCTATTTTGAAAGCTCTATCAATACAAATGAAACTACATTCTATATCAAAGGAAAAGAGCCAATTACTTCAAAGAGATATTATAGAGATTTATCCGGGAATTGGATTTTACTTGACAAAAATTATGTTATTACAGAGGATAGCTGGAACGCTATTAATATGAAAGCAAAATAGTAATCAAATTCGTAGTGAGGTTTTTACAGAATCTAAAACTGAGAGTAAAACTTATTTTACTCACCTTGTGGGTATTTATACTGAACGATTAGGTTATACATAAAAAATCCTCGTTTTCTACGAGGATAAAACTAATAACCATGAAAAACTCTTGAATGAGTTTGAAATATTTCAAAATTAATAAAAATATTTTTCTTTCTTTACGGGTTTCCGTAAGTTTCTTTCTTTTCTTTTTTGTTATTTTGGTAGGTAATAAGTTTATGGCGTTATAAACTGTATCATTTTCGAAATCTCTAGCATTTGTTTTGTTATGCTAGGGATTTTTTTATAGAACATTTCTCCTGCAGATCTTCCGGTGTTGTTGTAGATCCGGAAGCGCTCCGGTGGTTCCAAAATGGGTGAGCTGGCCATCCTCTGGAAAGAGATTCCCCCGGTGCTGTTCCTGGTTAAAAAATGGGAGTGGAATTACGGAACCCGGCAGCTGATATCCTGGTTAAAATTTCTCCTGCAGATCTTCCAGTGTTCTTGTTGTTCCGGAAGCGCTCCGGTGGTTCCAAAATGGGTGAGCTGGCCATCCTCCGGAAAGAGATTCCCCCGGTGCTGTTCCTGGTTAAAAAAGGAGAGTAGGGTTCAAACCAAAAATGGGATAAAATGGTTGTTTTAGATTGCAATTAATTGATTTCAAATGAATTAATTGCAATCTGAAATTAAAATTTGTATAAAATTGGGGTCAGCTCACATAATGGACTTTA
>NZ_PPEI02000013.1 GCF_002899895.1 Chryseobacterium oncorhynchi | reverse complement strand
CAATACACATTAAAATCATGAGTAAAAATCAAGTAAAACTAGGAAAAGAGGTAACGCTTAACAAGGATGCAGTTACAAAATTACAGGAAGACCAATTAAACAAAGTAAAAGGAGGAATTAAGTCCATCGATGATCAGTTCGAGGGAATCAGCCTTAGCTGTTTAGAGGTATCATGTAACCCTTGTTAATCTGTATTAACAACAAAAAAAATTAGGAATAATGGAGAATAATCAAATTTATTTTATCAACAATTTTATTGATTCATCTGATGTAGAAGTATATTCTAGTGGTGTTTCTTACGGATTAGGTGGAGTTAGCTTATTTAAATATTATCTATATCTATTGACACAGGAAGAGGGACATCTGCAAGATTCAATCAATTATCTTGATGATGCTATGAATTTAATTTCTTCAAAGAATTATTCTCCTATTCCTAATCTTTCTAATGAACTACTGGAGATTGTAACACTGATCCATTACTATGTAGATCAAAAGGTTTTAGATATAGAAAGTGTGGAAAACTTTTTAGATATCATTGAGCCAATCCTGGATAGCGAATACGCAAAAAATTTAGAAAAAGAAATCTTGAGTCCACAATCAGGACTTGTAAGTTTTGGGATGTATTATTTGCAAAATAAAAAATACACCCATGTCAACGAAATCCTTGAAAAGATTATTAAGAAAAGTATTGCCCATGAAGATGGACTGGTTTGGCAATCAGATGTAGAGAGAGATGGGAAATACCTGCACGAACTGGGAATTTTTCATGGTTCAGCAGGAATTATCAATTTTCTTCTTGAATGCTTAAAAGATGAAAATTTTACGACAACCATTGATATAAAAAGCATCATAGATAAAGGCTTAAAAAGCATTATTTATTTTGAAAAAACAGGGGAGCACAACTTCTTCCCGTCACAAATAGAAGATACCAAATACCCTATAAAAAGTAATCTTGTATACGGAGATATAGGGATTGCAACCATATTATACAAATCAGGGAAAGTTCTGGAAAACGATTCTCTGAAAGAAAAAGCAAAACAAGTCTTAGAAAGATGTCTTAGAGACACGAACAAAATCACGAAAGATGAAGCTTCTTTACTTTTCGGAACCAGTGGAGTTTATTCAATTATTGGTTTAATAGAGTCAGAGGAAGATTTTGATTTTGAGATTGATAAAAAAGAAATTTTAGAACTATTACAAGAAGAAGAAAAAAATAACTTTTCTCCACAATTGAACAGATTTATTCCGTCTTCTTCTCTATCATTTTCATCCGGAGTAAGCGGAGTAGGCATCGCAATGATTGCCGCAAAAATAAAAAACTATGACTTTTTAAACTTCCTAAACTATAAACTATGAGGACTAAAATTGAAAAAGAACTAAACAATATACTTTCCACAGAATTGACACCACTTGGAAATGATGGACTGTTCACAGGGAAGTTAAGCTATGTATATTCATTGATACATTTAGACAACACAGGAAAATATGCTGAAAAAGCAAACGAAATCCTGGGATCGGTAATCAGTAACGTATTGGAAGCCAACTCATCATTACTTGTAAAAGAAAGTATCTATGGAGGCCTTGCCGGATTGGGATGGTTACTTCGAGAGATGGATCAATTAAACGTACTCTCCGATCACAATAACATTGACTTAAGTGGCTTAAACGAAAAATTTTTCGAAGATGCCATCCAATATACAGAAAACAACAATTTCGACTACCTATACGGAGGAATTGGAATTTTATATTATCTAAATCTTTGTGGTGAAAAAGAATATGTAACCGCAATTATTGATAAGCTTCTTGAAAAAGAGAACCAAAGTAAAAACTCTCCTTTCTTTAATGATTCCGGATTGCTGCATGGAACTCATTTCGGATATGCACACGGACTTCCTTCATTACTTAAAATCTTCTCAGAAATTAACGATGAAAGAATGAATACTCTGATTAACGATTCTTTACACTATCAGGAAAACATCATCAGAAACAATCATACGATATTAGAAAATACAAGATACGTATTGCCTAGAACAGTATACAGAGATGAAGAAGAGCTTTGCCTTAACTGGCAGCCGGCTTTAACGTGGTCAAACAGTGATTTGAACTTCTCTACCACATTATATTCTCTTCCGGAGATTTATAAAACAGACAGAATGATGGAGAATGCAAACATCATCATTGAAGAATCTGTTAAGCGTACAGAACTGAATCAAACTACACACAGGGAAGACTACAGGCTTTTCTTCGGAACTGCAGGGGTAGCACAGCTTTACAAGTCTTTATATGATCAAAATGTGATGCCGGAAATTACTTCTGATGCTTATGAACAATGGATTATGAAAACCTATGATTTGATGGATACCCCTAATGGCGAAGCCGATCATTCATACATCAACGGGAAGATGGGAGCAATCCTAAGTATAAAAGAATACCTGGGAGATAACGTAGGGAATTGGGATAAATTATTACTTCTTTAAAAAAACATTCACCATGGGAAATATTAAATTGAGCATTCTGGAACTTGGCGAAAGAGATAATATAGACTCTTTACAAAACATCACATCCGTGATAGAGTATGCACAAAAAGCTGAAGAACTGGGTTTCCATAGATTTTGGCTGGCAGAACACCATTTTGGTAATGAGTTTTGCTATACCTCTCCGGAATTATTGCTTATGGCAATCGCAGGATCTACAGAACGTATGAGAATAGGATCAGCCGGGTCCATTACCAATTTTTATTCCTCATATGAGAAAGTATCACAATATAAACTATTGAATAATTTATTCGATGACAGAATAGACTACGGAGTTTCTAAAGGGCATATAATCAATAGACTTACAGACACTCAAAGAACTCTTCTGAATATTCCTGAAGGGGCAGATCATGAGACACTATTCAATCAAAGAGTAGGTGAGATTAGTGAGCTTATTTACAATGAAACAGACTTGTACAAAAAACATGGAGTTGTAATCCCCCCTTTGTATGGAAGACCTCCGAGATTGTTTTATCTGTCTTCCTCTTATAATCATTTTGATAAAGCACTAGATTCCGGAATGAATTATTGCAGATCATTTATCCATGGAAAAGATTTGTATGGAAGAGATCCTGAAGTAGAAAAACTGAAAACGTATAGAGAAAAATTCTATGACAGGTATCATTACACTCCTGAAGTGGTTTTAGCATTAGGAGTAAAAATAATAGAAAACGGACCAACACAAAAAATAGTACACAATAATATGCAGATCTTAGAAACTACACTTCCAAACCTGAGAGATCTTTTAATAGATTATAAAGATCAATACTATGTAGATGATTTTGTCATATATGATATTGAAAGAAATAACGAAGAAAAAATTCAGAACCTAAGTAACCTATCAGAAGAACTAGAATTATGGAAACAACACAAGTATTCAACCACGTTATAGTAAGAAGACCTATTTTCGAGCAAAAATCTATACAGAATATTCCGGATTCTACAGAAGGTCTGATAGCATTTGCTCAGGAGCTTTACAATAATACAAAATTCAGAGAGGGGGTTTATATTGCATCCCAGGAGCTTTATTCCGAGTGGGAAAAGGCCGTAAAAAATAATACACTTAACGAAGGCCTGGCTTTCTCTATCCTAAAATATTATATCAGATCATTCAGCAGTGCGGTTCCTTTTGGCCTTTTTTCGTCACACGGAATCAATACGGATGAAAAAACAGAGCAAAGCAGATACACTTATCTTGATACTGTGATTTTGTATGCATTTTTGAGAAAAATAAGCAAGGAAGATCTCATCAGAAAATCAGGACTAAGATTAAATGATACCATCTATGAAGTGGGAGACCAGTATCGGTATATTGAATCTATCCTTACTTCAAGAAACATCAGTTATAATATCTCTTCCATTGATAGGGATGATCTGACGGAGATGATTATTTCAAACTTTGAAAATAAAAGCTTCAGCTATGAAGACTTCCGAGATTTTATTTTTGAAAATGTAGATCATGAAGGGGAAGAAAGTGTATATAATTATCTTGTTCAATTATTTGACAATAAAGTTGTTCTAAGTGATGTGAATGTCACTCTTAATCAAGATGAAGCTTTAGATACTTTTATTTCATTCCTAAAAAAAGGAGATACAGAGGCTCCTCTTTATCAATCATTAATTAGAATAAAAAATATATTAGGACAGATTAATGAAAATGTATTTAACGAAGACTTTTCGCTCTATGAATTGATTTTTGCAGAATTAGATGCATTAGGAATAGCTTATGATAAAAGTAAGACACTGTGTACAAACTATATAAGAACAGCTAATCTTGCATTGCCTGAAGATATCCAGGGAAAATTGGTAAGTGCAGTTGATGTTTTGACTGAAATAACCAAAAAATCCAGAAAGAATAAAACCTTAGATGATTTCAAAATAGAATTTTATAAAAAATATGAAGAAAGAGAAATCTCTATTTTAGAACTTTTTGATAACGATATAGGTCTGCTCTACGGAAAAAAAGAAGGGGAAGTTGAGGGATACTCAGACTTAGTGGATGATGTGAAATTTGCTTCTATAAAAGATGCAAAAACAGCCTTAAACAATGACCTTGTCAATGAGTTTTGGGAAAGATTATTCTCTGAAAAACCATCAGAAATAGATTTGAAAGATCATGATCTTTCAGCTTTTGGAAAGAAAGTTACCCAAAGCGGATCTTACTCCCTCATAACGAGTATTGCTGATGAAAAAGTAATTATAAAAACAGCAGGTGGTTCTTCTGCAGTCAATCTTTTGGCAAGATTTTCCAAAGGAGATGATGATGTTCTTAATGCTTGTAACAAGATTATTGAAAGAGAAAATATTCATCCTGAAGAAGTTTTGCCTTGTGAGATTCATTATATTTCTGACCTCCGAGGAGGAAATATAATGGTGAAAAATGTGCAGCGCCCTTATGAAATCAATATCCTTTCGAGTGGAGCCAATGGAGAAGCGATTCCTTTAAATGATATCTATGTAAAGCTTTTAAATAATAAGTTTATCATTTTTTCTAAGCAAAAAAGAAAGCAGATTATTCCATTCTTTAGTACAGCATTCAATTATGGAAATAATCCCTTACCTGTAATGAAGTTCCTGGGAGATCTACAATATGAATACAGACCCAACGGATTAGATATTAATTTCGGAGATATAAAGCCGGATAGAGTACTGCATACCCCAAGAATCACTTACGGAAATGACATTGTTTTGTATCGTGAAACCTGGAATGTTTTCTCTGAAAAAATTTCGAAAAACGCTAAGCCACAGATATCGGATCTGGAAAAATATATTAAAGAAACAAAAATTCCTCAGTATGTAGTATTAGTAAGCCATAATGAAGACAGAATGATACTGGATACTAAAAACATCTTTTGCTTACAGCTTATTTTTAATGAAATTATTAAAAATGGTAAAGTACAATTAAGAGAGTTTATTGGCGATATCAATGAAGATGAATTCTTTAACGAAGTTGTGTTTGCGGTAGAAAACTCCGAAAGAGAAAAAAGCCATGTCTTTTATCCGGTTCTGGAAAAAATATTATACAAAGAAACAGAAAAAGGTGTGAAAAGAACTTTCACCTTAGGAGATGAATGGATCTTTGCTAAAATATATACAAGTGTTTCTGCATCAGATAAATTGATAAAAGAAATTTTCCCAAAAATCGCAGATCAGGAATATATCAGCAAGTGGTTCTACATCAGATACAGTAATCCGGAATATCATTTGAGACTGAGAATACAGGTTAGTGATCTTTCAAAAATATCAGATGTATTACGATCTATTAATGCGGAGCTTAACCCATTAATGGAAAGTCGACAGATTTGGAAAGTAGAGTTTGGAAATTACGTAAGAGAATTGGAAAGATATGCTTTTAAAAATATTGAAGATTCAGAATCCTTATTCTTCCATGATAGTGTATTTGTTTCCAAATTACTGAAAGAATTTGATGATATGGATACTTCCATCTGGCCTTATGTACTAAAGTCTGTGGATCATTTATATGACAAATTTGAATTTTCTGCAGAAGAAAAACATGCACATATAAAGACTTTATTTGAAAGATTCTGGAAAGAATTCGGCGAAGATAAATACTACAAAAAAGTAATTGATGCAAAATTCCGAGACTTAAGGGCAGATATTATGAATGTAGTAATGAACGATAACGTTCCGGAATCGCTCTCTTATATTTTTAATTATAGAAAGACAAACCTGGAAAAAATCTCTTTCAGTAATTTAGAAAGACCATACCCGCCAGGATTATTGGAAAGCTATATTCATATGAACATCAATAGAATAGCTAAAACCAAGCCTAGACATCATGAGCTGATATTATACGGTTTGCTGGAGAAATATTATAGAATGGCAATCGGTATTAAAAACCATAATAAAACTAATAATAATGAAATTTATAGCACAACATGATCAGATGGACTGCGGTCCTGCGTCATTATGTATGATTGCCGATCACTATGGAAAATACTTTAGTATTGAAAAAGTCCGGGAACTGTGTTTCCTTTCAAAAGAGGGGGTATCATTACTGGGAATAAAATATGGAGCAGACAGACTTGGATTTGATTCATTTGGAGCGAAAGTTTCTATTGATGATCTTTCAAAAGATATGTTTCCTCTCATTCTTCACTGGGAACAAAATCACTTTGTCATCCTTTACGATGTTAAAAAGAACATCTTTACCAAAGAAAAAGAATTCTACATTGCTGATCCGGGAAAAGGAAAGCATAAAGTAAAAGAAAGCGATCTTGAAAAATCATGGGTAACAGATGCAGAAACAAGAGGCGGAATCGTCCTTTTATTAGAACCTACCGAGGAGTTTTATAATATAGAATCTGATGCCAAGTCGCACTCTTTTTATAAGTCACTTAAAAAATATGTATCATCACATAAAAACAATTTTGCCGTTTTATTTGCATTGTTATTAGTGGGATCATTATCTACACTGGCATTTCCTTTTCTTACAGAAAAATTAATTGATAGCGGGATTAATTCCAAAAGCTTATCTATTGTTACTTATATATTAGTAGCACAGCTATTTATATTCCTAGGATCTGTTACAATAGAAATGATTAGAAATAGAATTACCCTGGTGATGGGAACTAAAATTAATATCTCTATTATTTCCAATTACTTAGATAAACTGCTTAAGCTGCCGATCAATTTCTTTGATATTCGAATGAAAGGAGATTTCTCACAGAGAATGCAGGACCATGTGAAAATTGAACAATTCCTAACCTCCCAGAGTTTAACAACCGTTTTCTCCTTGCTTACTTTTATGGTGTTTTTTGGAGTGCTGGGATATTATGATATGGGAATTATGGTGTTCTATCTTTCTATGACGGTAATTTCAGTTCTTTGGTCGATATACTGGGTAAAGAAGAGAGAAGGCCTTGAATATAAGAGATTTAAGTATAAAAGTTTAAATCTGGAAGCAATATATGAAATTGTAGAGGGGATTTCTGAGATTAAAATTAATCAATATGAAGAGCATCAAAGAGAGAATTGGAAAGGAATTCAAAATAAGATTTATGAAGTAAGTTCAGATTTATTAAAAATAGATCAGATACAAAGCTCAGGATTTGCATTTTTGAATCAGGTAAAAAATATTTTAGTAACCTTTATGGCAGCATCTCTTGTAATAAAAGGAGAAATGACATTAGGAATGCTATTAAGTATCTCTTTCATTATAGGACAATTAAACTCTCCTATTGACCAGTTAATTGTTTTCTTCAAATCACTGCAGGCTGCCAAATTAAGCTTAGAAAGACTGGAAGACGTAAACTATTATGAAGAAGAAGAAAAAGGAGATCAGGAAAAGCTTCAGCTATATCCGGAAAATGACCCTCACATTAACTTGGGAATCAGATTAACGAACGTTTCATTCGTATATTCTGATCCTTTTTCAAAACCTATATTAAAAGACATCAATCTTTTTATTCCTCAAGGAAAAACTACAGCTATCGTAGGAACCAGCGGAAGTGGAAAAACAACCCTTATGAAACTACTATTGCAGTTTTATGGAACCTATCAAGGCGAGATATTTTATAATAACCAGGATATGAAAAATGTTTCTCCTACAGATCTAAGAAAAAATATTGGAGTTGTAATGCAGGACGGATATATTTTCTCCGGATCAATTCTTAAAAACATTGTAATGGCCGATGAAACTGTAGATTATGAAAGATTAAAAAATGCCCTGGATATTGCCCATCTGAGTGATTATATAGACAATCTTCCTTTAGGAATCAATACCATTGTAGGTGAAGCCGGAAACGGAATGTCCGGCGGACAAAAACAAAGAATACTGATTGCAAGATCTGTATATAAAAACCCTAGCTATGTTTTCTTTGATGAAGCTACATCAGCCCTGGATGCAGAAAATGAATCAATCATTCAACGAAAACTGTACTCTTTCCTGGAAGATAAAACCGCAATCATCATTGCCCATAGACTGAGCACGGTAATGAATGCAGATCAGATTATCGTTTTAGATAAAGGAGAAGTAAAAGAAGTTGGAAATCACGAGCTTTTATTGCAAAATAGATCTACTTATTTTAATCTTGTTAGAAATCAGTTACAGATCGCATAAGAATTTGGTCTTATTTATAATTTATATGATATTTTTGTTGAAAATCTAATCTCCGTTGGAAGAGCAATTTCACAAAATAGCATGAATAAGTATGAGACCTATGATAAATATGTCATAAGAAAACCTTTGTTCTCTTATGACATATTATTTAATGATAAAAAGGAAACTAAAAATATAGAAGATGTAGTAAAGGAACTCATTGATAATGATACTTTTGTTTCATCCATCTATTGGAGTTCGCCGGATCTGTACGAACTAATAATAAGTTACAGGGAAAACCAGCTTAAGGAAGATAAAATTCCAAGATTACTTCACACGCTTAAAAAATATGTTATCCGTTCCAGTACACGATGTACACCATACGGAACAATGGCGGGAATAGCCTTACAACATATAGGAAATACCCCCGAAACGGAGCCTATTGCCCGAAAGGCCCGGATTGATATGGATTTTCTCGCAGAGATCAAATCTCATATTGAAAACAATGAAAATATCAGAAAGAAATTAAGATATAAAGCCAATAATACACTGGCTAAAATTCCTGGACAATTTCGCTATCAGGAACCTGTAAAAAGCGAGACAGAAGAAAAATATCAATTATCATCATTGGAAATAAACGAATATCTGGAAAAAATTTCAGGTATTTCTCATTTCATGAAGTATAGCGAAATCGAAAAACTATTTTCTGAAGATTTTGGAGATGCGGAAATTTCTGAATTTCTGAATGAACTCATTGATATCAAATTTCTGGTGAGCGAGCTTCAGCTTACTCTTACCTCAGATAATACAACTAATATAAAAAATGTACTGAATGATCTACACACTGAAGAGGTCGCCGAGACAGAAATTTATCTTCAGATTATTCATCAAGTAGAACATTGTATTTCTCTTATAGAACAAACCCCTGTTTCTTATCTCCCTCTCTCCGAAATTACTAAAATTAAAGAGCTCGCTAAATCCATCGGAATAGATAAAACCCATTTCTTTCATGTTGATTTAAAACACTCTTCAGAAAGTAATTTCGAGCTGGATGAAAAAACCATTCGAAATATCAATACTTCAATTTCTATATTACAGACATTAAGTGCCAATAAATCAGCTCATAATGATTTAGATACTTTTAAAAATAATTTTAATATAAAATACGAATCAAGGGAAGTTCCTCTTGTGGAAGTCCTAGATTCCGAATTTGGGATTGGGTTTCCTGCTGCTGTTCAAATAGGCAATTTTAAAGGAAATGCCCTTATCGAAGGATTAGCAGATAAAACTTCCTCCAAAAAAAATGAAGAAACATTTAATTTAGATTTTCTTTTAGATCTGATTGAAAAAGAGAAAAAAGAAGTCATCAGTCTAGACAATGTAGAGTTAAAATTAGAAGAATCAACTTTGAAAACACAGAATATGTGTATCATAGGATCTCCTTATGGAAATGGCTTTTTTCTACAGAACGTCGGGATATCCGGAGCATATTCTATCCTGGGAAGATTTGCATTGATGGATGAAAAAATAAAAAACTTCTGTGAAGAAATTCATCAAAGAGAAAGGCAGGATTCTTCTGAAATAATTTTTGCCGAAGTCATTTATATTCCTGAAAAACGTACCGCCAATATCACAAGAAGACCAAGGTTCTCAGAGTATGAGATTCCCATTTTTGCTAACAGCATTGATCATGATAAGCAGATTTTACTTAATGATATTATGATCTCAGTAAAGGGAACTGAGATTATTTTAAGCTCAAAAAAGCTGAATAAAAGGATTATTCCTAAGCTTTCCAATGCTCATAATTTTTATAATAGTGAAAGTGCAGCATATAAATTTCTATGTGCAATACAATCTCAGCATCAGGGTAATATCAATCTGAATATCAATTATTCAAAGACAAAAAAAAGGTTTTTCCCAAGAATAAATTATCAAAATATTGTTTTGCACAGAGCTTCCTGGCTATTGTATGAAAGCGATATTAACCTGATAAAGAAGGCTGAAAAACCATTATTGGAATTAAAAAAGTTTTTCCAAAGCTGGAATGTTTCCAGGTTTGTTGTTTTGGTTCAGGGAGACAATGAGCTGTTTTTGGATACAACAAATGATGCCTATCTTCTTTTGCTTATTGACGAACTAAAGAATAATCAAAGTATACAACTATCAGAATGGGTACAGCCTGTTGGAGATAAAAAATACACTGAGCAAATAGTTCTTCCTTTAGAAAACAAACGGTTTAAATCATCTTATACTTATAAGTCGGAACCAGAAAAACAAACCTTAATACAAAGAAGCTTTGCCCCGGGAAGTGAATGGCTATACCTGAAAATGTATTGCAATTCTAATGTTTCAGACTACCTATTGGCGAATGAAATTACACCCATATTGGATAAACTTATAGCTGAAAATACGATAAAATCTGCTTTTTTTATTAGATATACAGATCCTCATTATCATCTTAGATTAAGATTAAACTTATGCGATAAAAAGTTATATGCTGAAGTTCTGGAGAAACTTTATGACTCGCTGGACCCTTACTTTCAAAATGAAATGATCTGGAATCTTCAGTTTGATTCTTATCAGAGAGAATTAGAAAGGTATGATCCTGAATATATTGAAGATACAGAGACCGCCTTTTATCATGACAGCTTATTGCTTTTGAGTTTATTAAATCATGAGAGTTTTGTGGAAAATGAAGATGTAAGATTATTTGCAGCAGTAAAGAATGTAGACGGTTGGCTTTCTTTATTCGGACTATCTTTACAGGAAAAATTGGATTTTTGTAAGGCTATGGAAAATGAGTTTTTAAAAGAGTTTTCCAGTGAGCTTAAAACTCATATAAATTCAAAATTCAGGCTTTTAAAAGATAATTTATATTCCTTTTTTATGGCTTTTGAGTTTGAGCAAGAATTTAATCAAAGGAATCTGGAAATAGAAAAATTGAAACTTTGTAAAGAAAAGCTTTCGAGCTATATTCATATGAGTATCAATAGGTGGTTTCCTTCAGAACAACGTGCTTTGGAGCTTATGACGTATTCCTTTGCCACAAAATATTATAGTAGAATTTTAAGTCAGACAAGATAAATATATGGATACATCAAACCAAAAGATAAGTCCTTTTTTAGAAAAAATTTCCCAATTTAATTTTGATAAATTTTATACTCCCGGTAACCGGGTTATTTGTCATATCTGTATGTGGGCTTTCTTTTCTATGTTACTTTTTTTCAACTATTTCCTGGAATTGAAGATTCCCTTTAAGTTGAGCTTGCTATTGACAGGTAGAGGGACCATTAATAACATGGCGGTTTTTTATCTGTTTTTTTATGTGGTTGTTCCGAGGATATTTAAAAGTAAAGTTTGGGGAATCGTTTTTATTCTTCTCTGTATTCCTGCTTCTATTTATGTTTGGATGATTATTAATCATCTTCAGCTCAGTGTTTTATATAAATTGGGTATTGATATTCAGGAAGGGCCGCTGAAAGGGGTTATAAGTAGAAATGCAACCCAAACCTACGGGGAGATATTATCTTATAAAGCCGTTTTTGGAAATGCTACGTTGGTGATCTATTCATTTTCGCCACCTTTTTTCGTTAAGATTTTATTTGATATCTCAAGACTTTTTAGCCGAACGATCCATCTTCAAAAGCAAACTTCAGATTTAGAACTTCAAAATCTTAATATAGAAAAAGACTTTTTGAAAGCACAGCTTAACCCCCATTTTTTATTTAATACCCTAAATAATCTATACGGATTGGTGGTGAAAAAAGACCCAAGTGCTCCGGATGCAATCATTAATATTTCGGATCTAATGGCTTATACACTATACGAATCAAATACCGAGAAAGTTTTGGTTCAGAAAGAACTGGATTTTATTCAAAATTATTTCTATCTGGAAAGAATGAGATATACTTTAGATAAAGATATTACGTTAGATATTTCTGTAGAGGATACTATAGATCACATTCAGATAGCACCATTATTGTGCTTTACATTCATAGAAAATGCGTTTAAATATGGGCTAAAATCCACAGGTAATAATTTTTTAAAAATTAGTATCAATATTGTGAATAATATTTTTTACTTTGCCATTGAGAATGATAAGGAAAATAACGCTGTTAAAAAAACATCTTTAGGAGGGATAGGGGTGAAAAATGTAGAAAAAAGACTCAACCTTATTTATCCTAATAACCATGAAATAGTAATAGAAGACAGAGAATTTAGTTTCTTTGTCTCGCTTTCAATAAATTTAGCATGATGAGTGAAAAACTTAGATGTATCGTAATTGATGATGAGCCTATTGGTAAAGAACTGATAGTAGATTTTGTAAAAACTATTCCTTTTTTGGAATTACAAGCCTCCTATGATGACCCAATTGACGCATTAACCTATCTTCAGTCAAACGAAGTGGATATTATTTTCAGTGATATTCAGATGCCCAAAATCAGCGGGATTGATCTTATTCGCTCTCTTACAAAACCTCCCTCCATCATTTTTATCACAGCTCACAGGGATTTCGCCTTAGAAGGCTTTGAAAATGGAGTTGTTGATTATCTGGTAAAGCCAGTGGCGTATGATCGTTTTCTTAAGGCTGTAAACCGTGCTAAAGAAAGAATGCAGACAGCTTCCAAGACGGAAGTCTCTTCTCCTGAAGCACCCAACCCGGTAGACCGTATTTTTATTAAAGTAAACGGAAAACTCGTAAAAGTAATCTTAGATGATATCTTGTATGTGGAAGCTCTGGGAGATTATCTCAAAATTGTTACAGACACAGAATCTTTTACCACTTTAGCCACCCTGAAGTCTATGGAAGATATCTTGGTTCCACCCAAATTTTTCAGAGTTCAACGTTCATTTATTGTAAAAATGACATCAATAAAATCTGTTTCAGGAAACGTTATTGAACTGAATAACGGGAAAGCCATTACTATTGCAACTACCAAAAAGGATGAGCTATTTAGTCTATTAGGAATTTAATACCCTGTTTTTATCATCTATTACTCTGCTTATTTCCTCTACAAACTGAGGATATAAAACGTTTTTGCTCAATGTTCCTATTTTTAATAAATGATCGTGCTCAAATAGATTTGAGATCATATCTTTTGACAATAAAGATGATATGATAATGATTAAACATCCATTGTCCATCCGCTCTCTAAAGTGGTCTGTATCTATGTTTATGGAATCAATATCCCAAAAAATCACTTGATTCTCTTCATAATCTGAACTTTCTTCTTCCAAAATAAAAAAAGGAGTTTGGTTGATAAATTCCTTAAATTTATTGTAAAGGAGAAAATTGTTAGATGTTATTTTGCAGCTTACCCACATGATTTAAAGTGTATATATTTTTAGAAGAATGTAGAACTCACAGAAACTGTTATGGTAGACTGTGCTGTACTTCCTTTAGTTGTTGCATAGTTCTTAATAACTTTTTTTCTGATTACTAATTTTGATTCTAGAGATGCGATTTGATTTTTCATGGTTGTTTTTTTTTGATAGACCAAATTTGCTATATCTACGAATGGAAAACAAAATGCTTCGATGGAAATGGGTTTTTATCCGATAGAACTCTGATTTGTATCGATAATAAAAATTCTGGTTTTTAATATATTAGTTTTATCTCTAATCATTGTATCAATATTCCTGTTGAGTATAAGGATGATAAGAGTGTAAAATTGTTTCTTTACTTTGATTATAAAAGCTTTGAAAATTTATTAGAATGATAAAAAGTAGCATCTCTAAATGATCCTATTTTTTTATTGAAAGAATAAAATATTGAATAGAAAAGTAAGAATTAAGCAATTATGAAATTTATAATACACGTAATTCATTGGTTTTCAGTATTTATAAGTGTTTTTGGGTGATATTATAATCTACTTTATGTTAAATGCGTCAATTTCTGACGCGATCTTCATTTACTTTTATCGGAAGAAAAGAGAAAGGTAAAATAAAAAAACAAATGTTACCAAATTGGTAACATTTTTGTATATTTGTGTATGAGAATCATAGCCGTTAAAACTTTAAAATCATTCATAGAAGATTTCCCCAAGTCTGCACAGCCCCTTTTAGCATGGTATGATGAATGTCTTAAAGCAGAATGGAATCATCCTAATGAATTAAAAGCACAGTATGGAAATGCCTCCATACTTAGCGATAAGAGAGTGGTTTTTAATATCCATGGTAATACTTATCGTTTGATTGTAGATATTGAGTACAGACTGAAGATTGTTTTTATTGTCTGGTTTGGAACTCATAAGGAATATGATAAAATAGACGCCGAAAAAATCGAATATGTTAAGACCAATTAAAACCGAAGAACAGTACGAAGGATATCTTGAGAGAATTTATGCATTGATGCAAAAAGATCTTAAGGAAGACTCTAAAGAATCAGATGAATTAGAAATTCTTTCAATTCTGATAAAAAATTACGAAGAAGAGCATTACCCAATTGAAAAACCGAATCCAATTGAAGCTATCAAATTTCGTTTAGACCAAATGGGAGTAGGTGAAACTTATCTGGCTAAAATATTAGGAAGATCCAGAAAGTCTGAAATATTAACCGGAAAAAGGAAACTAAATCTTTCACAGATTAGAAAGCTCAGTCATGAACTTCATATTTCTGCGGATGTTTTAGTTCAGGAATACTAATAGATATAACGATTTAAAAACCATTGATATCAATGGTTTTTAAATCGTTATAATATAATAAACAAAATATATTTAATATTTATAATAATATATTGCATATGTTTTATTTATTTAGTATATAAAATTGGAGAACAAAGAATTTCCGGAAATTTTTGATGAAGTTACAGCAGATAAATATCCGTAATCTGAGAGCTGCTTTTTCAAAATTAAATTTCTTTTATACAATAATTTAAATATATAAAATAATATATTGTTTAAGATTTATTTATTTAATATATTTACTTGTTAAACAACCTAAATATGCCAGTTATTTCTATTATTACACAAAAAGGAGGAGTAGGAAAGACTACTACAGCCATACATGTTGGTGCTGCATTATCTCAAAAAAAAGGAGTCAATGTTTTGTTAATAGATTTTGATAGTCAAAAAAACTTATCAATGGGATATGGTATTGAAGACGATTATCCTTATACCGTTAGAGATTTTTTGGATAATTCCGGAGAGTTCAGGCTTAAGCATCATGGGAGTTCCAATGTCTATATTTTGGCGGGAGATGCGCTTTTAGAAGAAGAAGAAAGCTATACAAGAGATACGCTTAAAAACAACCTTCAAAACCTCTTGGATCAGATGCCGTTTGACTATGTTTTGATTGACTGTCCACCAAGGCCCCTTATGAAGAAATTAACGTTAGGCGAAATGGCATTATGTGCTTCGGATTATGTAATGTCCCCTATTGAAGCAGAGCAATATTCATTTGCAGGAATTGATAATCTTTTGCCCTCTTTTTTAAGCATTAAAGAAAAATACAATCCCCAGCTTGAGTTTTTGGGCTTTTTCTTCAACAAAGTGCTCACCAACACAGTGAATTTTAGAAAGTATAGTGAAATGATTAAGCAAGAGAAAGACGCAAGCGATTACTTTTTTAATACATTCATCAGGCAGGATATGAATATTGAAAAGGCCAAGCAGGAAGGCAAAAATATTTTCCAGGTAAATGGTAACAGCAGAGCTGCAGAAGACTATAAAGATCTGGTAAAAGAAATGAAATCTAAAATCAAAAAATATGAAAGCTAATTTATTTAAGAACTTTAAAACTTTAAAAGAGAAAGAAGGAGAAAAAAAGTTAGCCGAAGATGAAAAACTGGATAATGTCTCCGAGTTGGAAATTGAGAAAGAACAGGTAGAACCGGTTGTAGAAGAAATAAAAGAAAAACAGGAAGCGGAGACTTCTGTTGTTGAAAAGCCTAATTCAGAAGAGGTTGTTAAAAAACGACCTGTAAAGAAAGAAATTATAGAGGCTAGAGCTGCTTTAATGAGTAATAATACCGATTCATCCGGCGGTTATTCTAAAAGTATAAAAAAAGACCAGGGAAAAAGGACATTTACAGTATTTATGAAGGCAGGATCTTTAGAATTTCTAAAAGACCTTGTGTTTTATAAAGCCACTGCAGAGCGTCAAATTTTTTATAGTCAGTCTGAGGCCGTAATTGAATCTTTAGAGCTTATAATGCCCGCTTACAAGGATATTAATACCAGACCGGACTTTATCCGTGAACAAGAAAAAGCAAAAAAAGGAGGAAGAAAAAGAAACTCGGATGAAGTATATGAGGCTACGACTACCATTTATATTCCCGGGCAATACTACGATTTTATAAAAGATGTTACTTATAATAAAGTGATTGCAGGAGATCTGTATTTTAAAGACTGGGATCTTTTAGAGGAAAGTATCCTAAAACTAAGAAAGAAATACGGTAAAAATATCCAGCCACGTCCGGATTACATTCGTGAGGATGAAAAACAAAGAGGAAGACGATCTAAAGCCGATTCTTAATGGATTATTTAATTGATTGGGATAGAATAAGGAAAGAAGTTGATATTGAGCAATATTTTTTGTTCAAAATGGGCAATTTATACAGTTTTGATAAGTATAAAAGAGCCTATGTTTTGAATGAAGACAACGGAGATATCATACGCTTTTTTTATCATGAAAAATCAGGGATTAAAATGTACTATTCAATTGTTTTTCAAGACAGTGGAGATATTATTCAATTGATTAAAAAAAGGATACTTCATAACATTAATGCAAATGCTTCTGATGTAAATACAGAGCTTACAACCTACTTAGGAACGGGTTATTATGTAACTCCAGGTACTAAAGAAATAAGTCGCCCTCAGCCAATAAAGGAAGCCTCAGAAAGAGATGATTATAAAGTTTACGGAGACATTATCCAAAAAATAGATCAGCATCATCAATATCTTACTGAATTTAGAAAACTGTCTCTAGATACCATAGAATCAGACATTTTTAATGGAGTACTCTTTACCTATCATTCCCAATCCACGGAAAGCTTGGCGTTTTATATTAAAGATATAGATGGAAAAATAGTAGGTTTAAATAGGATTCAAACTGCAGGTAATGAGCTATTTAATAAAAAATGGTTTGATAAAAACTCAAGAAATGGGGTGGGGTTTACATTTTCCAATACATTAAATAACACGGAGACATTATCCATTTTTGAAAGCCTCTTTGATGCCATGAGTTTTCAGGAGCTTAATCAATGTAAATCTGTACAGTATTGTGTTACCAATGGAGAACTAAGCTTTCGAAAGGCTCAATTAATTATTGAATATTTTAAAAAGAATACATTTACAAATATTGTTCTTGGAAATGATAAAGATTTGGCAGGAAACTACTTTAACCTTAATATAATCGGGAGTTTTATCGAATCTGTCACCAGTATCCGGAAGTCTAAAAATAACATATGTATTGAGATGTCAGGGCCTTTTGACGGACCCATCAAAATACTGTCACAATTCTTTAAAGAAACAGAAACCAAGTTTGAACTTGAAGATCATGCAGAATATCCTCAGACCTATTTTACGGAGACATTATCCCAAAATAAGACACAATATTTCTTTATGATTTCTAATACATTAGATTCTATTCAATTTTTTGTAGGTTTGCTCATCCAGGTCTGGAACCTTGAAGAAGTTATAACCATTCATCAACCTATTAATAAGGATTTCAACGAAGATCTGATACAAATAAAAAACACTGCTCATGGCTAAAAAAGAAATACAGCCTCCGGTAAAAAGAGAAACTTTAACATCTAAGCCTAGAAAAAAAGTATTAATATCGAACGATTTCAGGGAAATTCTGATTTCCCAGGAAACCTCTATTATAGAACAGAGAATCATCACCATGATTCTGTCTGCCATTAAGGATGATCAGTCTATATTTATCAATACAAAGTCTCCGGTTGAAGAAGATCTGAAAAACAAACAGCTTTCATTTGATGATTATTTTGAGGGATGGGCGCATCAGGGTGTCATTGATTTTTCAGTTTCTATAAATGACCTGAATCCTAATAGAAAAATGAAGAATTCAGTCATTCAGGAAGCATTGATTAATATGACCAATATTAATTGGATAAGGCTTAAGGATGAAACGATTAACGGATATAAAGCTGTTCCTTTTATTCTGGAACCTAGCTGGAATAAGAAGAACATCTATTTTAAGATGGATAAAGCCGTTATGCAGCATTTATTGAACATGTCGCAGTATTATTCTATCAAGAAAGATTTGTCTTTTAATGCTTCTACTAATAATACGTTGCGATTTTTGATGTGGCTCGTAAAGTTTAATAAACTGGGTGGGGTAGTAAAAGAGTATACACAGCTATTAAAAGAGTTATTTATCCCTGCGAATAAATATGAGGGACATTATCGCTTTGAAAGAGATTTCTTAATTAGAGTAAAGGCAGATCTTGATAACTTCAATGATATTAGCTTCAATTATTCCTATAAAGATGGTAATTACAGCTTTGTGATTTACAATACTCAAAACGCTGTAGGGCATGACAGCAAGTTCCCGACTTTAAATGAACTTCAAATAGAAAGAGCATTAAAGTATTTAAAGAAGCAAAGGGGGTTGGATGAGCAGCATGTAAGAGTAATGAAAAAGCTATATGAAGTAAAAGGATACACCGAATTATCAAAGCATTTAAAAAGGAAAATTGAGATTAATATTAAAGGAGAAGACTATATAAAGGCCGTTTTTTCTTTACTCGAAAAAATTTAGGATAATGTTTCCGTAATTCAGGATAATGTTTCCGCTTATTTGGATAATGTTTCCGCAAAACCGGATATTGTCTCCGTGAATTTGGATATTGTCTCCGTAAAACTGGATAATGTCTCCGTAAAATTCAGTCCACAATTCTTCCAATCTACGATTAACAGGGCTTTTTTCCTTGGATTTATTTTTTGCTTAATTATATTAATAGATACTAATATTTTAATTTCTATAATAAATAAAATAAATGTGGATAAAATCAGGGGAAAAGTAAAACTCTATCTTCCTTGTTTTCAGTGAATTAAAAATTCCATAAATCTATAAAACTGAGATTAAATTTTGGATATTGTTTCCGTATTTATAATATATAAAATAATATATTGTATATATTAAATATATTTTGTATATACAATATATTCTTATGAGGATTATGATCTATCGATTGAGATTTGTTTAAGGATTTGCAGGAAAATGAATTCTTCTTCTCTAATCAGCCAGGAGTATATAGTATATATGAATAGCAACATAAGCAATGTTCTTTTTTTATTTTAAATAACTGATTTTTAGATGATTAAAACTTTGATAAAACCTCATTATTAGTATTATAAATACCATACTAATAAGAAATAGATGAAAAATTTATATCCTAAAATCTGCTTTACCGTTATATTTTCCATTTCTATCCGATAAAATTGTCATCTCGTCGAAAATAATTCTTTTCCTTTTTGAGACTCTATACTTTTGAGTCAGAAAAATAAGCAGAATTATGAGAAAGTCTAATTTAATAGGAGCGGCACTTTTTTTAAGTATTTCTACAGTAAGTGCTCAAAATATTATCAACGGAAAGGTAAAGGATATACAGGGACAATCTGTTCCTTTTGCTTCTGTGAAAATATTTGCTTCTGAAAATAAAACAGACATTATTTCTGAAAAGATTACGGATGAAAATGGATTATTCAGTGTAAGTGTTCCAAAAGGAGGAAACTATTATGTATCTACATCTGCATCAGGCTATTCAGATATCACTCAAAATTATATGTTTGACCCTTCTCAGAATAACTTAACGATTTCAATCTCTAAAGAAAAAATCGCGGGTATTAAAGAAGTTGTATTAGTAGGAACAAAGAAAAAAATATTTGAAAGAAAAATAGACAGATTTGTTTTTAACACAGAAAATTCAATTGCTTCAAAAGGAGTGGATGGATTGGATGTTCTAGCAGCAACGCCTCTTGTAAAGGCTGATGATGAAGGAAACATTGGAATTGTAGGTAAGAGTGGGGTATCTATTATGATTAATGACCGTCCGGTAAATCTATCAGGAAAAGACCTTGTTTCTTACTTAAAAACAATAAGATCTGAGAATATTGAGAGAATAGAAGTTATTACAACCCCTCCGGCAAAATATGAAGCAGCAGGAAATAGTGGAATCATCAATATTGTATTAAAGAAAAATCCTAAAAAAGGATTTAGTGGAAATATTTCTACAAGTTATATAAGAAAGTCCAGAAATGGTTTTTCCAATAACGGAGCTCTTAATTATCAATCCAATAAAGTCAATACGTCATTAAGGGTTTCTCAATTTGATACAGAAAAAATAGCTACCGAAAACCTTACAATTTTTGATGCTTTGCAGATACAAAATAATGCAAGAAGGCTGGATAAAAATAAGGGTTATAACATTAGCTATAATATTGATTATTCGATTAATGATAAAACATCTGTAGGGGCAATTTATAATTATTCGAATACCAAAATAAATAGTGAATCTGATATCTCTTCAAAGTATTCAAGAGGAAATGTAGTTGATTCATTGATTGCTACCAAAACTCTGGATGAAAGCAAGATAAACAACCATCAACTGAATGTATATTTCGAAAAGAAGCTGGATAGCCTGGGTAAAAAATTATATGTAGGTGGTAACTTATTTGATAGTAGAAATAAGAATCCGTTTTTGCTTAGATCTGAAGTAGATAACAGTTCAAATATAGACTATGATATCAACTCAAGATATAAATATCAGATATACTCCGGGCAGGTTGATTTTTATCTTCCATTCAAAAAATTCGTAGGAGAAGTTGGAGGAAAATACACGAGATTCAATACAGATACAGAGCTTGGGTTTTTCAACTATGAAAACGGAACGAGTATTTATGATAATATTAGAAGTAATGCTTTTACCTATAAAGAGGACAATTGGGCTTCTTATGTAACTCTATCTAAAGTATTTAGTGAAAAATGGGAGGGAAAAGCAGGTTTAAGATATGAATTTACATCTCTTGACGGAACTTCCAGAAACGGGGAGAATATAAATAATAATTATGGAAAATGGTTTCCAAGCTTATATCTTACTTATAAGCCTAACTTAAAAAATGTCTTTACGCTAAGTTATTCTAAAAGAATAAATAGACCGTCTGCAAGGGCATTAAACCCTACAACAATATATGTAGATCCATATTCATATGTTACTGGAAATCCTTATTTGTCTCCTTCTTTCAGCAACAATTTTGAATTGGGATATGTTTTCAATAACAAACTTTCTGTAACTGCTTTCTATCAAAAATCTACGAATAATTTTGATCAGGTAGTAGGTTTAATTAACGGCTATAGAGTCATTAATTATTTAAATAATTATGATGCACAAAACATAGGTGTAAATGCCACGTATTATAACACATTCTTTAAAAGATGGGATCTGTATACATCAGTTAACTACTCTTATATAGAATCAAAAGGATTAATAGATCAGGTGAAAGGATTAAGTTCTAATTCATTGTACTATTCAGTCAATAATACCATCCATCTGAATCAGCAAAAAACAGTATCGCTATTGGTGAATTTCCTTCATTACTTACCCTATACAAAAGGAAACTTCAGGTTTGAAAATATTTATAACCTGGCATCAGGACTCAGAATTTCGCTCTTCGAAAAGAAGCTTCAGGTCAATATGACCGTTCAGGATATTCTTCAGGGAATGAAGTTTAGAGGAAACGCTTACTACTCAACATATTATACACAGTCAAATAATTATTATGATGTGAGATCATTCAACTTAAGTGTAACCTACCAGTTTGGGAATAGTAAAGTAAAAGGAAACAACAAGAAAGCAAATCTTGAAGAAGTAAACAGAGCAAATTAAAATAAATAAAAATAAATAATCATGAACCAATTAACCACTAAAAAAAAGATCATGGAGCTTAAGGAAAGGCACCAGGAACTAGACAACGAACAGTTGCAAAAATACACAGGAGGAAGAAGGCCGACAGTAAGATATGAAGTAGATAACTATAACCTATAAGTTTCTTAGAAAAATACCAAAATCATGAAGAAACAACCGAAACTAGGGAAAAAATTAATACTGAATAAAGATACAATTACCAGACTTCAGGAAGACCAACTGAATAAATTAAAAGGAGGGATCAAGGATGGGCAAGGACTTACAAGACTTACTGATGGTACAGACCCTGAAGAAACAAGTTTCAGCTGCCTACATCATACGTGTAATAAATGTATATAAAATAAAAGCATTAATCATGAAAAAAAGCCAAGTAAAACTAGGAAAAGAGGCGAGACTGAACAAAGAGGCCGTTACCAAGCTACAGGAAGACCACCTAAACAAGGTAAAAGGTGGAATCAAGTCTATCGATAGTGATATACAAGAGGGAATCAGCCTTAGCTGTCTACATACAACTTGTAACACTTGTAATGCACAATAATCAACATAAAATATTATTAATCAACAAATATTAAAAACCATGAACAACAAATCAGTAAAACTAGGAAAAGAGGTAACGCTTAACAAAGATGCGGTTACCAAACTACAAGAAGATCAATTAAACAAAGTAAAAGGCGGAATCAAGTCAATAGATCAAGACCAACTAGAGGGAATCAGCCTTAGCTGTGGAAAGGGATCATGTAACCCATGCTAATCAACGTAAAAAATTAATAAATAAAATTAAAAACCATGAGCAACAAATCAGTAAAACTAGGAAAAGAGGTAACGCTTAACAAAGACGCAGTTACCAAACTACAGGAAGACCAGTTAAATAAAGTAAAAGGTGGAGCAAAAGCTCCTGACCAAGATATGGAAGGATTGAGCCTTAGCTGCTGGGAAGGATCATGTAATGGATGCTAATTAACGTAAAAATTAATTAACAAATATTAGAAACCATGAACAACAAATCAGTAAAACTAGGTAAAGAGGCAATACTTAACAAGGATGCAGTTACCAAGCTACAGGAAGACCACCTAAACAAGGTAAAAGGTGGAATAAAGTCTATCGATAGTGATATACAAGAGGGGATCAGCCTTAGCTGTCTATATCTAACTTGTAACTCTTGTCCAGGTTAATTAACACTAAACCAATTCGTTAATAATAAAAATTAAAACCATGAACAACAAAACAGTAAAACTAGGAAAAAGCGTAACGCTTAACAAAGACGCGGTTACCAAACTACAGGAAGATCAGTTAAACAAAGTAAAAGGCGGAATCAAGTCTATCGATGATGATATGCAAGAGGGCCTTAGTATTAGCTGCTGGAAAGGATCTTGTAACGGATGCTAATCAACGTAAAATAGTATTAACAACAAATATTAAAAACCATGAACAACAAATCAGTAAAACTAGGAAAAAGCGTAACGCTTAACAAGGATGCGATTACCAAACTACAAGAAGATCAATTAAACAAAGTAAAAGGCGGAATCAAGGAAGCCGACCAAGATTTGGAAGAGGGGCTTAGCATTAGCTGCTGGAAGGGATCTTGTAATGGATGCTAGTCAACATAAAATATTATTAATCAACAAATATTAAAAATCATGAACAACAAATCAGTAAAACTAGGAAAAAGCGTAACGCTTAACAAGGATGCGGTTACCAAACTACAAGAAGACCAATTAAACAAAGTAAAGGGAGGAACTAAGTCTGTCGATCAAGATATGCAAGAGGGAATCAGCCTTAGCTGCTGGGAAGGATCTTGTAACGGATGCTAATCAACATAAAATATTATTAATCAACAAATATTAAAAATCATGAACAACAAAACAGTAAAACTAGGAAAAAGCGTAACGCTTAACAAAGACGCGGTTACCAAACTACAAGAAGACCAATTAAACAAAGTAAAGGGAGGAACTAAGTCTATCGATCAAGATATGCAAGAGGGAATCAGCCTTAGCTGTTGGGAAAAATCTTGTAACGGATGCTAATTAAAGTACTAACCAATACACATTAAAATCATGAGTAAGAATCAAGTAAAATTAGGAAAAAGCGTAACGCTTAACAAAGACGCCGTTACCAAGTTACAAGAAGATCAGTTAAACAAAGTAAAAGGTGGAATCAAGTCTATCGATCAAGATATGCAAGAGGGAATCAGCCTTAGCTGTTTAAGAGTATCATGTAACCCATGCTAATTAAAATACTAATCAATACACATTAAAATCATGAGTAAAAATCAAGTAAAACTAGGAAAAGAGGTAACGCTTAACAAGGATGCAGTTACAAAATTACAGGAAGACC
>NZ_PPEI02000012.1 GCF_002899895.1 Chryseobacterium oncorhynchi | reverse complement strand
TCTGTCTCTCGGTTATATGGATAGGGTAAAAAAAATAGGTCCCGGGAATCTTCCCCCTGCTTTGGCCAATCGGAGGGAAGGGCTTCTGCCCCCTTCCCCCGAACCCCCAACCCAGCAAAAAAAAAAAGAAAAAATATTTCATTCCTGGAGCTTTTTTATGATTGAAAATACCTATAAATAAAGGGATTGTGATAGAAACGTTTAATCAAATAAATAGAATATATATTTTGTTTATTCGGTTTAATTTTGTATCTTTACTATGTAATAAAAAACAAACAAACAACAACTTTAAATTTTTGCAGATATGAAAACGACTACTAAGACATTCAAAAAAAGAACTTCTGTAGAACCAAAAGAAGATAAATTTATTTCTAAAATATTGGAAAATTTAGATCAGGTAAAAAGTGGAGATTGGGAAGCTTACGCAGATCTTAGCAACCTTTATCCTACCAATCTTTTTACAAATAAAAGATATTCCGGGATTAATGTTTTAGCTCTGATGGTGGATACAATGGCCAAAGGGTTTAAATCTCTAAAATATGCAACATTTAAAAGTATTTCGCAAGCAGGTGGCCGGCTTAAAAAAGGAGCTAAAGGATGTTTTATTGAATTCTTTACATTTATTTACAAAGACAAGGAAACGAATAAAAATTACACTCTACAGGAGGTTATTTCTATGACTGAAGAACAGCGCAAAAGAATTCAAAAAATTCCATGCCCTAAAACGTATGTTGTTTTTAATTCTGAGCTGATAGAAAATATTTCCGAAATTGATTTAGATATTCAGGAAGAAGAAGAACCGGAAGCCTTAGAAATGGAAGAACAACAAAATTGTGAAAATTTTCTTTCTATGATCGTGGTAAAGGGAAATTTGAAAATAAAATATGCATTAAGAGAAACCGCATTTTATACGCCGAAATTTGATTTCATCCAATTGCCTAACAAAGAGTATTTTATTTCTGCTGATAAATATTATAGTACTTTGTTTCATGAGATCATACACTGGACCGGGCATGATGATAGACTAGCAAGAGATTTGCAAGGGCACAAAGACAAAGAAAGTTACTCTTTTGAGGAACTTATAGCCGAAATGGGAAGTATGTTAATTTGTTTACAGTTCGGAATTTTAAGCGAATTTATCAACTCTGTACGATATTTAAAAGGATGGGCGACACATAACAGCCAGGACAGAGAAACAGCGATCAGAAACGCTTTTACACAATCAAAAAAAGCAAAAAAATATTTAGAAAATCTTTAACAAATAGAATAATTATTCTATTTATTCTATAAAAATTTAATTCAATTATTACACATGGAAAGACACGAAAACCAATTAGCGAACGATCATTATAGACATTGTTACGGATCAGAACAGGTACACAGAATTTTAGGAAATGTATTAATTACAGATGGAATTAAGGAGGTTGCAGAAAAAGAACAATGTTTTTGGTTTTTAGAAATAATTGTAAGTTATCAAATGTACAAAGAGTTTAAAAACGCTGAATATCAAATCTGGAAACTTGAAAGGGTTGAAGGTTCTGAATTTGAAGTAACCGCATTAGATACTTCAGAAAACATTTTAGCCATTCAAAAAGTTCCTCTTACAGATTTCTTTTTTAGAGAGCTGAAGGTATACAAAAAAGGAAATATAATTTTACTTCCAAGTGAGGATTAACTATAAAAGTAGATAAATTTTTTCCCTGGCGAGCTGATATCGGAGCCGGCCGGGGAAAATTTGTAGACAAAAACTTCTTCCGGAAAAGATCTGCTGCATTCTTTTTGTCTACATTTTCCCGGAATAATAGGATTTAAATCCTGTCATAATTCTTTCCTTGGCTTTTCCCTTCTTTCAAGAATTCCGCCAGGATTTAAGAGTTTATCTTCCCCCCTCCGGGTTCCAGTGCCGGAAAGTTCCATAAGGCTACAAATTCAGTCATAATTCTTTCTTCCCTGGCATTTCCCCTCCGGCAAGAATTCCGCCAGAATTTGAGGGTTTATATTGCCCTCTGCCGGCTTCCCTTATCCCTATTTCATTTACGAAAGTATATAACCGGTTCCAGGCCCTCCAATAAAAATTGGGTATCCACTGGCGTGGACCCTCCTGAACCCTTCGGGCAATTTTTCTTGTATGTCTGTCTCTCGGTTATATGGATAGGGTAAAAAAAATAGGTCCCGGGAATCTTCCCCCTGCTTTGGCCAATCGGAGGGAAGGGCTTCTGCCCCCTTCCCCCGAACCCCCAACCCAGCAAAAAAAAAAAAGAAAAAATATTTCATTCCTGGAGCTTTTTTATGATTGAAAATACCTATAAATAAAGGGATTGTGATAGAAACGTTTAATCAAATAAATAGAATATATATTTTGTTTATTCGGTTTGATTTTGTATCTTTACTATGTAATAAAAAACAAACAACAACTTTAAATTTTGCTATATGACATCATTAGAACAAGTAGACTTATTTGAAAATTCTGATCTTTTACCACCTGAAGTATTAGGCATTTATAAAGAATTCCCGGACGAACTGACATACAAAGAATGTGCTTATTTTTTAAAACGCATGGAAAGCTTGGGATACGTCTTTGAATATTACCTGGATGCCGTGCCTTTTAACTTGAAAAAAATAAATTAATATGAAAAAAACAATCACAATTTTACTTTTAGTAATGAATCTTTCTGGCCTTTATTCACAGGTAAATGCCAAAGTTATAAGTATTAAAGACGGAGATACTGTTGTAGTACTTGATAAATTTAACACCCAAATTACTTTACGTCTTGCTGAAGTAGACTGCCCGGAGAGCGGACAACCTTTCGGGAAAAATGCTAAACAATTTACAAGCTCCCAAATTTATGGCAAGCAGATAATTTTTTATAAGGTATCTGCTGATAGATATGGCAGAACTATAGCTAAAGTTTATTATGACAATGGTAAATATCTTTCTTCTGAGATTATAAAAAATGGTTTTGGATGGTGGTATTTTAGATATTCAAATGATGAAAGATTAGGCATTTTAGAAAAGAAGGCAAAGACTCTTAAAATTGGACTTTGGTCAGATATAAAAGCTGTTTCTCCCTGGGAATGGCGCTCTTCAAATAACTATAAATACTAGGAAAAAAAATACTATTTAATCAAATAAATAGAATATGTATTTTGTTTATTCTGTTTAATTTTGTATCTTTACTTTGTAAGAAAAACAACAAATAACACTTTAAATTTTTGCGATATGAAAAAACTTTTTTTAACTCAAACAAACGAACCACATTTGGTTATTTTTGAAGTAATTTTCTTTAAAGGGAAATTGAACCTAGGCTCTACAATGGAAGCCGGAGAAAGATTCGTAGGAGAATACCACCCCAAAAAAAATAAGGTTTTTTTTACTGATGTCAATGACCAGGAATGGACTTTTATAGTTGATGAATCTTGTAGAATTATAGAAACTATATAATATAAAATATATTCAAAAGCACTATCAAAAAGAAAACTCAGTAAGTTTATAATGCGAAAATATTGTCGTATTATAAATTTATCTTAGCAACTCAATTAAATTATACTCTAAAATGCGACACCAACACAAAGACCTTATAAGAAAAGAAATGAGTGAATCAGGCAAATACAGTCATGATATTTGTAGCTTATCTGTTGCAGATATTTTGCAACTAATAGAATATAATAACTATTTAATAAATCTATCCAGGGAAGAACTTAATAAGCTAATATTCCCAAATGGGAATGATGAAAATAGACAAGCTATTTCTTCAATAGCCATTCACAAAAGTTCAAGACAAAATTTGATAGAACTAAATGCCTATATATTAGAATTTAATATGAGGCTATCCAATAGAACAATAGACTTTAAATTTTAAATATGACACAATTATGAATACAGAACTATCAAAAGAAATTATAGGAATAAAGGCAATTAATCTTTTGTTTTTTAACTACACAAATGATATGCTTGAGGAAATGAAAACTATTCGGGAATTCAATCATTGTTGGGAAAACTACGTAAACCTGGAAGAGCAGACTTATATGCAAATTTGGGAACTGTACCTGACAAAAATTTCTTACAAAGGTCAAATTTCCCTTTTAGAAATTGCGTTAAAATATTTCGGAGAAGAAGCTACAGAAGGATTTGAATATGCAATTAAAGTGGATGGATTCCTTCAGGCCCATATTGCTAAACATACATCTAAAAATAAATAATAATACTATGAATATCGATGAATTTGTATCCAATTATGGAGCTTACGTTATATTAATTCCAGTAACCATTACAACTATCTTATTAATAATAGGAGAAATAATAAAATATAAAGAGGGTATACCGGTTAGCTTTAGTAGAATTTTTGCTGTTATCTTTATGGGATTTATTGGCCTTACAGCAATTAAAATTTTTACATTACCGGACAAACAGCAAGAACCCATAAAAGCATTTTTTAAATCTATTGATTGGAATTTTTGGGGGTATTATATTCTTTTTCCTTGTATTCTTACAATTCTCATTATTGCTATTATTAATGCTGTAAAATCATCAAAAACCAAAAAATATTGATCTTTATTATGGAGAAAATTATAAAATGGTTAGGTAATAGGAAAAACTTTTGGATGGCAAGCTTTATTTTTTGGATATTCCTGCCACTTATTATTCCTATAGAAAAATGGCTCCAATTTGCCATTATGGTAGTATGTATATGGGGTTATGTGCATGGTTATGTTATGGAGCTTCAAAAAGAGGATATTATTAGAGATTTGATTTTAGAAGTTGACGAACTAAAAAGGAAAAATGCTTTTTTAGAATCACAAGAAGAAAGATTTCAGAGCAAGTTACCTCGAGAAATGCAATTAAAAATTGCTGAAAATGTCGAAAAGGTAATCATTGATTTACAGGATGAAATAGAAGAACTCACAGAAAAAAATCAGGTTTTAGAATCAAAATTAAATTCCCTTAAAAAATAATAAAAATGAAAGAAAAATTAATTGAACAGCTTCAACCCATTGCTGAGAAATATTTTTCTCAGGGAGGTAGAGACAAGGTAGAAGTACGTATCGGTGATAGAAAGCTTATCATTCATATAGAGCTTAGTATTTATAATTTAATATCTACTAATACTCTGGAATTATTCAAGAGAGATACGGCAGAACTGGTAAGATACTTTACTACTTTTAGTCCAATAGAAATTGGAGTGTCGAACAAAGAAAGAATGACAATAGTTTACGAGATTTATAACCTAGATTCTTAGTTTAAACTATGGAATTTTCATCCGAAATCAGAAAAATTTGTAAATTCCGCAAGCACCGGACAGCGATACGGGCTAAAAGGCTGAAAACCAGCCATAACTAAAAAAGGAAAAAATCTCATAATTCCAAGTTATGTTAAATCAATTTCCTTAATATACTAAATTTCAATCAAATAAAAAAACATGAAAGAACCAATTAAAATTTATGATGAAGCTTTAAAAGGAATTGATCTTTCCTTTTTATTTAATGAAAATAAAGAACTTTACAGCTCTTTTTTAGAAGAAAATCATTTAGAACTTTGTGACCCTGATATAATCGAAAAACTTTCTAAAATTCAACAGATGTCTGGGGGAATGTCTTTTTTAGTATCAGAAAAGAAAAGAATTGCAGGAGAAATTTTAAACCTACTAAATACGAGATTATGAAAACTTACAGATTCAGAGCTGAATTATTATCAGACGTAGTAAAGTTTTTTGCTTTAGTGAAAAAAAAAGATAAGCAAATTATTAAACATTTTTCTATTCATTCCGTAGATTCAGAGCTTCCAGATGTAGTGGTAGACATTCAGAGTGAATGGCCACTTGCCGGATTAAAAGAATGCATAGGACTTATGCCGGACAGTCATGTTATGAAAGAAACTTTGGAGGAAATTCAAAACTATACAGGTGAACGTTAAACTAACCAATTAAAAGAAAAGTTATGATTTATTATTATACAACATTTATTTCCTCGGATTCCCAATTAACCGATAAATGGGATGAAACAGCCATTGAAACTATTGCTAATTTAGTAGTTGGGGATGTGATAAATTTTCGAGAAGAAAATTTTAGTGAAGCGTTGGAAAAAGATTTTGGGGCTAAAGAATTTTTAATATCAAAAAGGATATTCATTTGTGATTCAGACTTTGAAAATGTAGGGGGAGTTTTCCGCTTATTTCTTCAGCCTGTTATAAATTAAAATATTAAAAATATGAAAGTAGAAACACAAGAGAGAATTAGGAAAATTAGAGAGAAGAATTTAAAATATGCTGTTGCAATATTAGTTGGATTTATATTAATTGTTTTAAACATAATATATTCTCCTACTTTTATAAATACAACATTAGTATGGGTAATTGGTATTGCTTTAATTATTATTATCCTTTTTTCTCTTAGTAAACTTCAGCAAGCTGATTCTGTAATAAAAAATATTTTTAGTGAAGAATTTGAAACTGAATATAAATTGCAGGCTCAATTTACAGGTATCATAAATTTGAGTACGGGAGAAAGAGTAGAAGGGACATTTAGTAAAAGTAATATTGAAATCACTGATCTGAATACAAATATCAGTTATAATAGAAAGCATGTTGTAAGTATTCAGCGACAGGAAAAAAACAAATAGAATTATGAAAAAGTCTGACTTAATTGTAAAGCATTTGAACGCTCTAATTTCTAAATATCAGTTAGAAATAGACCTTCTTACTGAAATGAAGAAAAAGCCCACTAATGAACTTCATCAGGCGGAAATTGATATAAACATTAAATATTTTGAAGAAGAAATAAAAGAGATACAGGAGGTAAAAAATTCTTTGGATAAATTATCTGTTTATATTGATTATTTCGAAGAAAACAGCCTTTTATTTGCTCCTTCAGGAGTAGGGAAGCCGATCATCAAAAACGCTTCTCAAAAAGAACTTATCAAAGATGCAGAAACTCTTTTGAATGAATTTAAACAAGCTAATAATGATTCATCAAAATTTGAAGTGGAGCAAAAGGCTACAGGGCAGTTCTTTACGAAATACTATGAAAGTTTTCCGCTTTTTTGTGTGATTTTTAGTCGAACTGTAAGTTCTCATTATTCGATTGAAGTATCTGAAAAATTTTTAGAATTTTTAGGGCAATTAGATTATGAGGAAGCTTCAAATAAAATTGATCTCTGGATTGGTGATAATAACCCCAAAAAGGTAAATATTTAACCCTATTATAAATATCAATTTCAATGAAAAATTTTATTATCATACTGTCTGTTTTAGTAATTTTCCTTATTGGCTGTCTCTACCTCAGAACCGGTTATTTTGAAAGTTCTATTCAAAAAGATGAATCTACATTTTATACCAAAGATGGCGACTCTATTACTTCTAAAAGATATTACAGAGATTTATCCGGGAACTGGATTTTGCTTGATAAAAAAGTAATAATTACAGATGGAAGCTGGAAAGCAATTAGTGTAAAAGCCGATTAATCTAAAATATAAAACTTTCCTTATGGAGAGTTTTTTTTATGAAATTATTATCATCAACTTTTGTAATTTTCGCATTTACTTATAGAATATCGCATTTTCTTTTGTAATAATGGTAAAACCTGAACTAACATTTATCTGTAAAATAAAGGAAATTTTTGATCTCGAGGTCTTTTCTTCCGGGGTTAAAAAAAGGAGTATTAATGCAATGGTATTACATAGAAGAAAGGTTGAAATATTTGAGATAAGTTTCTATAATAAATATGTTACAGAAGTTGATAAACTCAATAAGACAGGTATTTTTAAAATAGAATGTATTATAAGAAGTGAAGTTTTTGAAGATAAAAAAACTGAAAAAAACACTTATTTTACTCATATAATAGGTTTGACTACAATTAAGATAGGTAATACCTAGCTGAATTTGTAGAAAAAAAAATTGATGCTGCTCACAGATCTGGAAAGCTGAGCGAAATTTTGTCTACAAAATGAAAACCAGGAAAGAGATCCGGACGAAGAATTTGTCTACAATTTTCTAATAGTTAATTTCTATTACGGGAACCCATAATAATAGAAACGTTTTATCAAATAAATAGAATATATATTTTGTTTATTCGGTTTAAATCCATATCTTTACTACATAATTAAAACTTTAAATTTTTGCGATATGAATAACAATCAGCCTTTACAAGAAACAAAAACAGTCAGATTTGAAGTACTGGAAATTTTAGATACTAGAAAGACCGGCTCCACTATAGAAGTAGGGAAATCTTATCTAGGTACTCTTTACCCAAATAATTGGGTTTACTTTACAGATGTTAATGAGCAGGAATGGGCTTTTTATGTTGATGATACCTGTAGAATTATAGAAGAAGTCGAACAAGTAAAAATGTTTTAAATGAAACAGTCTGCATACATTAGATATTTATCTGCCCAGGATGAAAAAGTATTAGAAGCTTATAAAAAGGAAAAGCAAGAAAAGACTAATACGAAAGCTTTTGTAATGGCCATCTATGATTACTTTGAACAAAAAAAAAGAATAGAGGACCTGGAAAAAGAACTCAGAGCAAGTAAAAGCAGAGAGGAAAGCTTAAAAAGTAAATATAAAGAGTACGATATAGTTTTCGACGGCATCAAATCAATCATTAACAATAAATAAAATTATCATGAAAATAATTTCCGTTATACATCAAAAAGGGGGAGTAGGAAAATCTACTTTAACATTTAACCTGGCAACCAATCTTAAAGAATCCGCTTCTGTTGAAATAGTAGATATGGATTATCAGGGTTCTTTGCTTAAAATCAGAGGAATTTCAGAGGTTCCCATCCATACCGCAGATAAGTTGGATGATCTTGTTAAAAAGGATTTGGATTTTATCTTTATAGACACCCCACCTTATTTATCTGAAAATCTGCCAAAGCTCATAGAAATGTCAGATGCTATTATAATTCCAACCAAAGCCGGTTATTTTGACTTTCTGGCTATTGAATCTACAATTGATCTGATTAAGCAGACAGGAGGGGAAGATAAGTCAATGATTGTTTTTAATATGATAAAGCCTAATACTACTCTTACTTCTGAAATAAAGGAGAAATTATCAGAGTATAATATAAGGGTTGCAAATAGTATGATTTCCGATCTTGTGGCCATAACACGCTCAGGATTGGTAAACGGTGTAGAAGACAGCGAAAACGCTCAAAATCAAATCAATGAACTAACAGAAGAGGTAATTGAATTCTCTTATAAAATGAATTAAAAATGGCAAAAGCAAAGAAAGATTTTTCTGCAATTTTAGATAAAGCTAAAGAAACGCAGATAAAAACTCCATTACAGAAGGTTGTTCCTGTAACACCTAAAAATAATGTAGATACAGATCATCATAAATTAAGTCTAAGAATGTATATAAAAGAGTTCCAGGACTTAACTAGATTTGTTAATCACATGATTGTAGATGAAAGAAATCTGACTTATAAGATGTCAGATGCGATCTCAAAGGGTATCCATTTAATGGCGGAAAAAGATTCTGTAAACAGGGGAAAAGAAAAAGTAAAATTATCAGCCGGCCGAAAAGATCAAGCAACTGAAGCTGAGATCAAAGGAACAACTGTAATTATACCTATAGAAGATATGGAGCTTTTAAATGATATTATATATCATAAAATGATTACTGAAGGTAATACTAAGTATTCAAGATTAGACCTTATGGCTGATCTCATGAATGAAATCAGAGAAGAAAATCCAAGCGTTTTTAATTAGTATTTATGGCTACAAAGTCTCAACGCTACGAGATCATTATAAAAATGCACAATAAAGCAGAGCTGAAGTGGCATAATGTCAATACCGGTACTTTTAAGGCACATCGTAATATCAAAGAGCTTTATAAAAATTTCTGGGATTATTACACCATTTATAGGAAGTCTGATAAAAGTATAGTGGAAGTGATCTATAACAGAAATATTTTCACAATTAAAGCGATAAGACTTTTTTTAAACTATAGACCTAATTCTAAATCATCCGGGATTATTGCTAACTTTAAATTTGAAAGAAACAATTTTGAAATTGTCCGGGGAATTAATTTTTCTGATAAAATTATTTTAGACAGAACAGAAGAATATTTTACTATTCCTGAAGACATTTATTTTAAAGCTGTAGAAGAGCATAAAAAAGCCTTATTTGATTACTATACAGCAAAGGGCCATTTAATTGCTAATGATGAAATTTCTTTAGGAGAATTTCTCCAGGAAAAAATATTAATACAGAAAGTATTAAGAGAAGGGACAGAACCTTCAGCGGATTACCCATAAAAAATGTCTCTTTCAGTGAAGAAAAAGACATTTTACTTTAAATTTTTGAGATATGACTATCTCTTTGCAGTACAAATATAGGAAAAAAATAAACATGGAAAAGAAAAATTTTGATCAATTAAATGTTAATGTAGTAAAGCACATTAAGCAAAAGAAACAATCTACTTTTATCAAAATAGGTAATAACTTTATGAAAGAGTTTCTTTTCGATGAAAATGAAAATGCGGTAGAAATTCACATTACTTCTTTAAGAATTATTTTTCTTATTTACAATGCTTTTAGTTCATCAAATGACGCTAATCTTTTCCTTTTTCAACCTAGCAAAGAGCCACGCCAATTAAAGCTTTTTGAAGATGAATTTGAGACAGAAAATAATCAATATATTAGATTAACTCTAAGAAATAAAGATATTATTGCAGATCAGAATATTTCCCACTTAAAAAATGCTTTTAAATTTTTGGTTCAATATAAGCAGGATTGGTATGAATCTGTTAATTCTAATGGCAAAACTCTTGGGACTTTTGGAGGATTGGTTCTTATGCCTACTTATGAAGAAAAAGGATATACTTCTTTTTTAATTAGTTCTTATTGGTTAAAGAAAATATTAACTATTGATACTTACGAGTTATTTTTATTGAAAACAGCTTTTGATATTAGCAGTGCTAAAGACATTCTTTTTCTTCTTTGGCTGGCCAGAGTTAACAAAGAAAAAGGAACAACAATAAGTCTAGATCTTCTTAATCAGAGGTTCAAAATTAATTATAAAAGTACTAAAGATATTACAGATCTTTTTTTACGCCCTCTCAGAAAAAAATTAGATCAATACAGTTTTCTTTCTTTTAATCATTCAAGAAAGGGAAACAATATTGTTATTATGCCTTATACAAACTCTTCTTTAAAGTTGGATAATGAAGAAGCTAATTTAAAAGTTGAAAATATTTATAAATTGCATTACCTTAAAAAAAGGCACGGTTTAAGTGGAGACTTTTTTGAAAAGTTTAAAATTGTTTATAATCAGAAGAATGTAAATAACAAAAAAGAGATTTCCCTAGCTTATGATTCTTTAAAGAAAGAATGCAGAACTAATAAGGATAAAAAATCAGTTACTTTTTATCAAGGTAAAGATTTTATCAATAAGCTTCAGGAGTGTATAATTTCAAACTATTCTAAAAAAGATGGGTATAAAGATTTGCCTAACGGATATGTAAAAATAATTTAATAAACAGTGATGTGTTTAGCCTATCAATTTAATTGGTGGGTTTTTTTAGGCGATGTCCTGGGGACCAGAGCTTTCATTACTCAATCTTTTTTCAGAGATTATCTCTTTGGACTTTATTTCATATTTATTTATCTCTCAAAAAGGATTTCAGACATGCCATTCAATCTCTATCGCATTTAAAAAGTAGACGAAAATTTTTTCTGCAGAAATCAGATCCGGCCAGCTGCATGAAATTTTGTCTACAAAATGGAAACCAGGAACGAGATCCGGACGAAGAATTTGTCTACAATTTTCTATTTTAACCATAAGGCTACAAATTCTGTCATAATTCTTTCTTCCCTGGCATTTCCCCTCCGGCAAGAATTCCGCCAGAATTTGAGGGTTTATTTTGCCCCTGCCGGCTTCCCTTGCCCCTATTTCATTTACGAAAGTATATAACCGGTTCCAGGCCCTCCAATAAAAATTGGGTATCCACTGTCGTGGACCCTCCTGAACCCTTCGGGCAATTTTTCTTGTATGTCTGTCTCTCGGTTATATGGATAGGGTAAAAAAAATAGGTCCCGGGAATCTTCCCCCTGCTTTGGCCAATCGGAGGGAAGGGCTTCTGCCCCCTTCCCCCGAACCCCCAACCCAGCAAAAAAAAAAAAAGAAAAAATATTTCATTCCCGGAGGTCCCGGAGTGATTGAAAATACCTATAAATACAGGGATTATGATAGAAACGTTTAATCAATAAATAGAATATATATTTTGTTTATTCGGTTTATTTTTGTATCTTTACTATGTAATAAAAAACAAACAAACAAACAAACAAACAAACAAACAAACAAACAAACAAACAAACAAACAAACAAACAAACAAACAAACTTTAAATTTTTAAATTATGTCACTAAGAAACAAAATTACCCTAATCGGTAGAACAGGAAAAGAGGTTGAAGTTTTCACTTTTGAAAACAATCAGATTAAAGCTTCTGTCAGCCTAGCAACTAAAGAAAATTACACCAACTCAAAAGGTGAAAAAGTGGAAGACACTCAATGGCACAATTTGGTAGCATTCGGTAAGACTGCTGAACTTTTTCAAAAGTATGTAACAAAGGGAAAAGAAATTGCCATTGAAGGAAAGCTTACTTACAGATCGTATGATGATAAAGAAGGAGTTAAGCGATATGTTACAGAAATTATTGTAGAAGAACTGTTATTACTTGGTTCCAAAACTACAGAAGTAGAGCAAGCAGGAGAGTAATAATAATACCTTCAGGGTAGGCGGTAAAACCCTTTATTTTTCTTAACAAATAGAATAATTATTTCTTTTATTCGGTTTAACTTTAAATTTTTGCGATATGAAAAAAACAATCTTAATCGGTATTGGTGCTGTCATAGCACTTACTTTAGAATTTTTAGCAGGATATTATTTTGGAGAGAAAGCTTCCAGGGAAGAAGCAAACTTAAGAGCTGTAGAAATGATTCTCAATGATGAAATTCCTGCCTACTACATGAATGTAGGAACCTTGGATTATATTATTAATGAGAAATCAGGAGAGCTACCAAATAAACTTAAAAATGCAGGAAAGAATGAAGAAAATTAAATTCTACTTCAAAGCTTTTATCCTGATCACCTTTAGCAAAGAATTTCAGGAATTTGAAAAGCAGTATTTTGATTCAAGCCCTGAAATGTTTTTCATGGATGGGGAGAGGATCTTTTCCGAAAAAGAAGAATTCTTTATAACCGTGATCAGTAAATGTTATAACAAACAATACTTACAATTAAAATAGAATATTTATTCTATTTATCCTATTAACTTTAAATTTTTGCAGACATGAAAAACATAAAATTGCACAAAGATTTTACAAATTCTTTCTATGGGATTTTACTTATAATAACGCTTATGATGCTAACAATGGCAATAGAAAAATTTTAATAGAATGGAAAAACATTACCCAGCAGGGAAAACATCATATTTAGAAACACACTGCTTAATATGCATGGCCATAGCTGAACTAATAGACAACGAACACAGCATAGTAAACAAAAGATATTCAACACAGGGCATTGGAGGAATATTTGAACTTGCTGAAGAGCTTACAGATGAATTTGAAAAATTGCATTCTGAAGAAGAATGGATTGAGAAAGATTATTTTGAAGAAATAGATTCATTCTTGCATAGTAAGGGTGTTATTAAATACTCTCCTGATTAAAAATATAGACAAATTTTTTCCCTGGCGAGCTGATATCGGAGCTGGCCGGGGAAAATTTGTAGACAAAAATTTATTCCGGAAAAGATCTGCTGCATTCTTTTTGTCTACATTTTCCCGGGATAATAGGATTTAAATCCTGTCATAATTCTTTCCTGGGCTTTTTCCTTCTTTCAAGAATTCCGCCAGGATTTAAGAGTTTGTCTTCCCCCCTCCGGGTTCCAGGCCCTGAAAGTTCCATAAGGCTACAAATTCTGTCATAATTCTTTCTTCCCTGGCATTTCCCCTCCGGCAAGAATTCCGCCAGAATTTGAGGGTTTATTTTGCCCCTGCCGGCTTCCCTTGCCCCTATTTCATTTACGAAAGTATATAACCGGTTCCAGGCCCTCCAATAAAAATTGGGTATCCACTGTCGTGGACCCTCCTGAACCCTTCGGGCAATTTTTCTTGTATGTCTGTCTCTCGGTTATATGGATGCGGTAAAAAAATAGGTCCCGGGAATCTTCCCCTGCTTTGGCCAATCGGAGAGAAGGGCTTCTGCCCCCTTCCCCCGAACCCCCAACCCAGCAAAAAAAAAAAAATTATTGGTATTCAAATTCGACTCCACAATCTCCGCAAATTAAATTAAGCTCTCTTTTTCCCCAAACGTTTACTTTGCATCCAGGACATTGATATTTATTCTTTGAAGAATCAGTATTTCCTAAGTATATAGGAGAATCTATTGTATACGTAGAATAAAGGAAATTTGCTATTTCCAAGTCATCTATTAAAATATTTTCGGTAGAAGTTGTATTTACAGTCAGAAGAGTTTCTATTTTAACGGTTGTTGTGCGATCAAACCAAAGATTTTCAAAGCGAACATCTTTTACGAGCTGAGAACAAACGTCAAGGAAAATTCCTCCCTTTATAGGATAATCCATCATTTGTTGCCCGGTTTTTTTTCCCCCTTCTTTCCCTGTATTAGAAGGCATAAGGCCAATGGATTGCATTTTATTTCCCCATTCTTTATTGTGATAGCTTCGCACAGATGGCCTGCCAAAATGGAACTGCCAAAGATGCACCATTTCATGAGCCATAGTCTGAAGCATTTCAATTAACGGGTATTTACTGAAGTAAATCGGATTAATGGCCAGTTCATCTGTTTTAATATTTTCTTTATTTATCCACCTTTCGTTTGAATAGTAACCGAATGTTTTTGTTTTCCTGGTTATGACAATCATACAGTTAGGAAGTTGAGAACTAAAGAGATTTTCATTGAAGTAATCATAGATGAACTGGAAGAGATCATAAAATTCAAATGTTGGATTCAGTTTCATAATACTATCTTTTTGCGTTGTAAAAATATAAAATTATATCGTACGATATAATTTTAATAATAGAAATCAGACTTTTTCCGTAATTCCACTCTCCCCATTTCCGTAATTCCACTCTCCTTTTTTAGTATTTTACCGTAATTCCACTCTCCTTTTTTAAAATTTCCGTAATTCCACTCTCCTTTTTTAGAACTAAATTAGTTTTTTACCTCTGATGTAATGCACAATATTAGTATTTTCCGTAATTCTACTCTCCTTTTTTAAAATTTCCGTAATTCCACTCTCCCCATTTTAAGGGTATTTAGCGTAATTCCACTCTCCTTTATTCCGTAATTCCACTCTCCCGATTTCCGTAATTCCACTCTCCCGGTTTTGATTGATATTTCCCCTGCTGAAGAGAAAAAAAAGAGTGTTTTTACCTTTGCCTTAAATATCATTTTCAATATGCATTCTCAAATATTTTTCTTTTTTTAAATGTAAAAGGCAGTTCAGTTAATATATAATTTGAAGTCTTAAGAGGAATTTTTATAGTTAATTTTTAAAAATAAAGTCCAAAGAGATAAACATTTTTTCCGGCAGAAAATGAATATAATTTCAATTTTTTTGCGCAATTTTTTTTTAGAAAAAGGAAAAAATTTCAAAATATTAAACTATTTTTAGTAAATTTGAACTTCAGTCCGGTATAATTTTTTTAAATTTGAATCCCATTATGTTTAAACTTTTAAATACTTTTTCCGGGTCAACCTGGAATGAGTTCATAGAATTATTGCATGCTTATGTTAAGAGAATTAAGAAAAAAAACGATAGAAAAAAAGGATAATAAAAGCCTGGAAGATTTTCTCGGGAAGAAGTCAAGAAAGTTCTATCTGGAAAAATTTTATCATAAAAATTTTCTCTTCAAGTACCTGTATTTTTTACGGCTCAAAGGAGCCGATTTGAACCAATTTTTTGACACCCAAATTTCACAAAATAAAGAATGTAAAGAATCATGAAAAAAGGAATAATTGTATCAGTTTTAGTTCTATTTATTGTCTATACAATAGCCTCTCTTTTTGTAGATATTCCAAGAGTGTTTAATAATATTTTCTATGGAGTAGTAACAGTATTTGCCATTTATTTTGGCATTTTTTATACTGATCTAGGAAAGGGAATTAAAGACAAGTTGAATGAGAATAGTAAGAAATATGAAGAGAAAAAAGCGAAATAGTTTCGCTGTGAATAATTCAAATATAATTTAAAATTATTTGGAAATTGTGAAAGCCTGATTTGTAAAGATCAGGCTTTTTTTTTTGCGAATAATTGGAACTGAAGAAAGAAGAGTTGAGCGAAATATAGCTCAGGTTCCGGTCGAAAAATAGCTTCTAAAAATTTCATGAGTTGAAACTCTTTTTCTATAAAGAGGAAGTATTATGATCTAGTTTTATTTTATTGCTGAGTGAAAAAATATATAGTCCTTAAGTTACCAGGAAGTATTTTTTTAAATCAAAATTTGTAAGCTATCTCTTTGGACTTTATTTTTATTTATTCCGGATTTTTTTCTGACTGGGCGAAGCCCTGGCTCCAAAAAAAGGGCCGAAAATCGGGCCATCTTTGGAGAAGCAAGAGGAAACCACGATTTAAAAAATAGTGGTTTGTATCTGTTTGGTTTATAGTATTTTAATTATTTTATATTATTTGCTAGTATACTTTTAGTATACTTTAGTATACTTTTTTAAGTTAAAAATATTATAACATTCTATTTTTAAACAATTTAAAAGTATATTTGTGGTAGTAAAAAAGTTATACTATGCTAAATACTACTATAAAACTAACTGATGATACCAAAGGGCTACTGGATGATATTCAGGCTAAATTTGGGCTTAAAACATATGATACAACAGTAAAAACATGTGCTGTATTTATTATAAGAAATGAGATCAATTTAAGAGAAGATTATATAGGTGACTATAAGAAAGGATTAATAGATCTTGAAAATAGAATCCTGGCAAAATTTCAAAGTCACGAAGATAAAATTATCTCAAATAATTCCTCTCTCCGAAAATGGGTAGGGGGAGTTGAGAAGGATTATTTCAAACCGCTTCTTCAAAAGTTGAATACTTTAGATAAATTGGGAGATTTAGGATTTGATAGAATAGTAGAAGAAAAATTAAATTCCCCAAAAGTGGATAATCCTCTTAATTCTCATATAAAATCTGAAGAAAAAGAAATTTCAAAAGTGGAAGAGCCTAGCAGTGACATATCAAATAAGGATGAAAAGTTTAAAGAAATTTACGGAAAATATGAAGCTCAAAAACAAGCCTTGTTTAAGATTTTTAATAATTCAAAAGTTGAAACAGGAGGGATGCTATCTAAGGAAAGAATTATTGTAAATCTGTCTGCTGAAGAATGGGAAGAATTAAAAAATCTAAGCTAAAAAAATGCATGTAAAAATAGTCTCTCATGATGCTTCAAAATCGCAATCTTCTTCTAATATAATTCAATATTTAGATAAGGAAAATGAGAAGAAAAAAATAGAAAATGAGCATCTAATTTTAGAGGGGAAAGAGGATGAAATTAATCCAAACTCTGTAGAATATTTTTTTAATCAGGACTATAATCCTTATGATCTTGAAGACCCAAATTCTAAAGTTAATGTCTATGAAGCTTCTTCAAAATTAGATGCAAATAGAGGTACTCAAAATCTATCAGCCAGTAATTTTTATATGCTAAACATAAGTCCTAGTCAGCAAGAACTTGAACACATGCAAATGATAGCTCTGGACGAATTAAAAAATAGAGGTTTAGTTTTAGAAAATATAGAAGGAGATCAGACAGCATTAGATTTCTATAATGAGCAAAAAGATCAATTGATGAAAATTCAAATGAAGCTTTATACTCAGGATATCATGGAAGAGTATGCCAGGTTAATGGACAGGGAAATTTACGCTAATCAGGATGCTTTGCCCACAGATTCGGAAAGAAAAGATATGAAACCTCTTATTGAAGAAAGGTACAATCAATTTCTGAAGGAAAAGGGAATTCAATTAGGAAAAGAAAAATCTGAAACTGATTTTACAACCCTGGATAAATTCAAAGTAAAACAAGAATATCCACACGGGAAGATCTTCACTTTTTATTCCGCTGATATTGATAAAAATATAGATCTATTTGTTCCTGAAGGTAAATATAAAATTGAAGCAGATAAACTTTTTATTGATGATGAATACTATTCAGATAAGTATAATACTATTATTGATAAAGAAAAGTCTAAAAGAGAACAAATTGAGATTCCCGGACTTGTTAAAGAGAGTTCTGATTATTTTACCGATTTTATCAGAGAGGAAAAGGTATTAATTACTGAGAAATGGGAAAGTTTTGATAAAGATCTGAAGCTTTATTTTAATAAGGATGAATTTGAAGTAAAGAACGGTATTTGCCATATTCCACAAAGTGTATATGATAATAAAGTTTATGAAGTAAAAAGCCAAATATTAGGAAAAGAGCTAGCAGATATTAAAAAGGAAAAATTAGATAAAGTACTGAAGGAGAAAAATTTTGATATTTCTAAAGGTATTAATGAAAAAGGAGAAGAATTTTATCTGTACCCTGACAAAGTTCCTAGTAAAGAAGAGTTTAAAAAGCTTAATATAAAAGCTTCAGTAGACTTTAATAATTATTTAGTAGAAAAAGGTTATTTACCTGAAAGAAAGGGATTTTCTATTAGTAATTGGAATGATAAAACAAGTATAAAATCAGAAATACTTGCAGAAAGTGATAAAGCTTTGCTTTTATTAATAGATGATGAAAGGCTGAAGGAACCGGCCCAAATTTGGGCCGGAAAATTTTCGGTAACAGATAAAGAGAGTGGAGAGCTTACAAGAGATGAAAACGGAAATCTTCAGATGATCTCTGATTTTTACGAGCATAAAATACAGGAGCTGTTAGATAAAGAGAGTGAAAATAAAGTAGAATTTTCAGAGTTCCAGGAACTGGAAAGCCATCGAGAAAAATTTATTAAAAATTCGGAAAGTCTTCAGTTCTCTTTTGATAATCCAGGCTTAAAAGAACCGCTTACTTTTAACGTGCAATATGAAGATGTATTAAAGGCTCCTAATGGTAGTTTTACAATGGAGAAGGCACTATTAGAACATAAGTTAGAAAAACATATTATCCGCCAAGCAGAGAAAGAGTTTCCTAAAGATTTTGAAAAAATAAAGGAGAATGTAAATAAAGAAATGTTGGAAGCAAAAGACTTCCTAAAAAATAAAGAGATAGAGAGTAGGTTTAAAAATTTCTTAGTAGAAAAACAGGTACTCCAGGAACAGTCTAAAACGGAAAATTACTTTGTGCAAGCTTCAATAGTCGAAGCTAAAAATAATTCGACAATGATTGCCTATAAACCTGAAAACAGGCAGGAAGAAGTAAGATTATGGGTTAATAATAAGCTTATTAGTCAATCAGATGAAAAGGGAATCTATTTTAAAAATGAAAAAGAGATTAACAAGCTGTTAGACAAAGCTATAGAAAGAGATAATGAAAGGAAGCAAATTGTAAAAATTGACTTTTCAAAAGTAGAAACTGAAGACAAAAAACATAAGGAAGAAAGCTATAAAAATTTTGTTTTCTATGCAGATGCTCCAGGATTGTCAGAGCCTATTAAGTTTTCAATAAAAGAATCTGACTTAAAGCAGGAAGGAGATCAGTTTTATATCGAAAAATATAAACTTGATAATAAGGTAGAAACTGCTGTTAAATTTGGAATAACCAAAGAATTTGGAAACGTAAAAGATGATATAAAAAATGAAGTGTGGAAAGAGAAAGGTTTTGATACAACAAAAAGAAAAATTACTGGGAAAGACCTTATGTATTATGCTAAAATAGAAACCGAAAGGAAATATAATCATAAGGATAAGGCTGTTATTAAAAACAAACCTATCCTGGCTAAAATCAAAGAATATCAAGAAAGTAAAAATCCTTTTGATAAAATGAAAATTGGCGACCTGGAAAAGCAACTTCTTAAAGATAAGTACACAGGGGAAATTATCACTGAAGGACTAAAAAAAGGAGGATTAAATTACCATTCTCATATTGTTGTTTCTCGTCATGATAAAACGAGTATTAATCCAAAGGATAAAGTTTCTATGTCTCCGAATGCTAATCAAAAAGATGGCCAGGTAAACAATGGTGCGAAGGTCGGTTTTAATAGGGATGAATTTTCAAAGAATGTAGAGAAGATTTTTGATGAAAAATTTGAATATAATAGACCGGAGAAAGAAAAATACGCTTACTTAAATCAGCAGAAAAAAGGTCTCTCCGAAAAAGTAGCGACCAGAGCAAAGGGAATGTTAAAAGGAGAAATCAAAAAGGAAATTATGAAGCATACCGGCATGAATACTGTAAAAAATGAATTGAACCCCATACAAAAAATAAAAAGTGAACTGATGCCGGTTCCTATACCAACAAGCTTTCCAAAAAGTAAGTTAGACTTAGTAATTAAGGCTGTAAAAATGGTTAAAAATTTAGTAGTAGATAAAGGAATACATTATTAATAATATGAATATGAATATACCCGCATTTTTTAATAAAGAAATTATTATCATCTTTTTGATGATCTATTTTGTAGTAGGACTTTTGGCCTATATTATCTCCGCATACCGTGGAAATAAAGCCATTATAAGTTTTTCCCTCATATTGGTATTTGGAGCAGTTATGCATCATTATTTTAAGCTGTCATTTGTTCCAAGATTACTTCCTTTCGGTTTTGGTCCTGCTTTTATATTAGGGTTGATTATCGGAGCTTCCAAGTATGAAGCACCACCTGAACCGGTGATTGATGTAAAATTAAAATTAGGAAGCAAAACCATAACCATAAGAAATATTTTTGCAGGAGTAGGAGTTTTTGGAGCTTCACGAAGTGGTAAAACAGCTTCCGTAATTTATAGTCTTTTAATGCATTTTGCAGAATGGTCTTTTTCAGGCTTGGTATATGATTATAAAAATGGAGAATTAACGGAAATATGTATTCCACTTTTTGGAGAGAGAGTTAAAATATTTGCTATTCATAGACCTGATATTAGTGTAAGACTTAATCCTATAAATCCAAAGTACTTAGATGATGAAAAAGAAGTAACCGCAGTAACACAAGTAATTTTGGATAACCTGGCAGGTACAGAGAAAGGAGAAAATAGTTTTTTCTATGAAACAGCAGGAAGCCTTTTGAGTGCATTAATACTCAAATTTTCATTGTACTATCAACATTACTGTACAATTCCTCATGTAATTGCCTTTATTTTATCAGTAGATTTTTCTTTAAAGGTAGAACAGGAAGAAGGGGCTAAAGGTCTTCAGGAAGACGCTTATGATACCTTTTTGGGACTGAAAAATTTTCTAATAGATGATAAAAGAGTTAAGATTCAAGCTTCAGCCTTTATATTAGGGTTGGCTTCTGAAAAACAAACGGCAGCTGTTGTAGCAACTCTGGCCAACGCATTGAGAAAAATATCATTCCCGGAGTCTTTTTGGGCATTAACAGGTAATGACATTGACCTGAACGTTAACTCAAAAGATAATAAGACAATTCTTTCAATTCTCAATGAGCCTAAGTCAGAAGAAGCTTTAACTCCGTTTTTAGCTACAATCATACATACCATTACTAAACAGATGATGGTAAGGAATCAAGACCCGGCATTCATTTTGTTAGATGAAGCTCCTACAATAAAACTAAGAAACATGGCTCGAATTTCAGCAACAATGGCAAGTTTTAAGATAGTAACTGTCTATTGTGCGCAGGATATCTCACAAGCCGTAATCCAATATTCCAGGGATGGATTCAAAGCAATCCTGGCCAATCTTTCTACTCTATTCTTTGGTAGGGCAAACGATCCGGACACAGGGAAATTTTATGAACAGTACTTTGAACCTAAAAAAATCAAAACCCATTCAAAAACAACAGGGCAAAATTCGTCTTCCAAAACCACCAGTGAAAAAGAGGTTCCTAAAGTTAGGGCGCATGAGTTCACTAAGTTTACACCAGGTAAGTTTGCTTACATAGGCGGGGGAAGAGCAGAACTGATAAAATTTCCTAAATATAACATAGAAGTACAGCCACTGCCTGAAAAAGTGGATATGAAAAAGAAAATGATAGATAACTATGTGAATATTATAGAAGAAATAAATTTATTTGCAGAACAAATTGGAATTTCAAGCGAAAAAAAAGTTTAATATATTAAACTTTTTAATATATTTGTAAAATCAAAAAGAAACAAAAATTTTAAAATTATACAATATGAACAAAAATTTTTATCAAAAGGCTAGCCTAACATTATTTGTTTTATCCGCTTCATTTATGAATGCACAGGATTTGGGACTAGCATCCGGGGGAAATAAGATATTAGCCGAATTAGTAAAGGCTTTTCCTATTGTTGCAGCTATTGCTCTAATTTGGGTAGGATGGAAGGCTCTTAATGAATATAATGACAGTAAGGATGTCTTAGCTGCCTTAAAGATTGTAGGGTGGTATTTATTAGCCGTATTCTTTATTATTGGTGCTTATCAGGTAGTTAAAAACGTTTCATTGTAATGAAGGAGATCAGGAATTATAAAAATATAAGAAGAAAGCCGGAAATACACGGATTTTCGCCTAATGCTTTTTATTTATTCTTGGGAATAGCAGGTATTTCATTATTGACCTTGACAACAGGTTTTAGTTGGGTGAAAGTAATCTGTATTTTAATTATTAATGGTCTTAGTCTCGTTTTTACGAAATTGGTTATTAGTAATGAAAGTTTAATGAAGAAGATTTTCAATGAAAAGTTTCCTACTGAAATTTCTTCATTGACTAGAAAAAACACAAAAAAAATCAAGTAAACATTTAGACGTATGGAAAATTTTTTGCTAGGAGCGCAGGGGAGCTTTGCATTGGGGTTCCGAGTTCACATGCCGGAGAAATATTCTTTAGGTGAAAGTGATTTCGATTTATTAAATGACTATTGGAGTAAAGCTCTTAGAGATTTACCTACAGGAACTATATTCTTTAAACAGGATATTTTTTCAGAAGAAAAATTTGATGCTTCAAAGTTTCATGATCGAAATTTTTTAGAGCATAGTACTAAGGAGTACTTTAATGGTATAGAATATCTATCTCATTATACAAACATCTTTTTTATTCTGCCTAATACTTCAATACAACTTTCAAAGTTGAAAAATCCAATCCGTCCACCGCAAAAAAAAATGTTTACTGATTTTGACGAGAAAATTAAAAATTTTCAGACAATGGTTAATCAGTCTGTAGCCTATTTAAAATCTATAAAGGTAAGTGGTAATAATGGATTTAAAATAGTTCCTCTTTCAAAGGAATACCTTGAAAATTACTATGATTATATTAATGGAGGATTAAATACAGAGTACAGTGTAGATATTCGTAATGAGTGGGATTATTTAAAAGTAGGGAGTAAGTTTGCTACCCTACTTAAATTCCCCCAGGAGAATAAATTCCCTGAAAAATTATTGTCGTGTAGGGGTGATGGAGAATTAACCAATGATAAAGTAAAGTTCTTTAAAAATTACGGAGATAATTTCAGCTATGATTTAGGCTTTACACACATCTATAATCAAATTGCTGTCATTGATGATAATAAACATCATTATGATAATGCAAAGAAAAATCATGATGATCTTTATAAATTTAGAAGGTTCGATAAAACGAATGAGTTCTGGGCAGAACAGACCGGAGATATGCTTAAAGAAATGGCCAAGCATTCGGATACGGAAAGAATTGTAAGAGCGCATAATAATGTCGTTATTTTTGCCAACTCTGAATTAGAACTTGAAAACAGAGTAGATGCAGTATCAGAGAGATTTAAAGATATAGATATTAAACCGGAAAGGCCATACGGAGAAAATCTTACAGCTCTATATGAATATTCATATCCTTTGAATGCGCATTTATTTGTAGAAGATCATTTTTACATAGCTAATTTAGAGGTGTTTTCATCTTTCCTTATTTGTACAGGAAAATATAATGATGATAAAGAAGGGCTTAGATTAAATTCAAGGTTGAAAGGAATGGTTCCGGTTACAGTTGACGTTTGGGATGAAGAAAAACAATATGTGGATGCAAGAAACTTCTTTATTCTTTCGCCAACAGGTGGAGGAAAATCATTTACAGCAAACCATATTATTACTCATCACTATTCCGATGGAGCAAAACAGGTAATAATAGATTTAGGGGGGTCTTATAGAAAGCTTGAAGCTTTATTTCCTAATGACATAGCTTATATCACTTATAAAGAAGGTGATAATCTGGGAGTAAATCCGTTTGAGCTTAGAAAGGGCGAAAAGCTTACTACTGCAAAAATTGATGAATTAGTAGAATTTATTGCAGTTCATTTCCGTAGGGATATCTCTATATCAGAACAAGAACGAGCTGTATTAAGGAGAATTGTAGAATTATATTATTCTAATATAAAACAAGGCCACTCATTACCTTCATTTATCAGATCATTTATGATAGATAAAGAAGAGATAATTCAGCTTTTAGAAATTCAGAAAGAATTTTTTAACGCTGATGAATTCGTTCTATTGATGTCTGAATTTGTTGATAATGGCCCCTATGCTTTTCTATATGATGAATCAAAACCAACATTTGGAACTGATCTTTATGAAAAGAATATTATTGTATTTGAACTAGACGCAATCCGGGGTAATAAGTTACTTCTTTCGATCATGCTTCAGCTTATTTCTACAACTATTGATAAGATGATTTGGCAGGATAAAGCAACCAGGGGAGTAATTTTATTTGATGAAGTTGCAGAACAGTTAAAATGGGATGGCATGTTGCGGAGAATTCAATGGTTCTACCAGGCTATCAGGAAGCAAAACGGAAGTATTGGAATTATACTGCAATCAGTAAGTCAATTACCCGACAATCAGCTGTCAGATGCAATTATTGAAAACACACAAATTCTTTATGTGTTAGGAGCAAAAGACTTCAGAGCAATTCAGGAGAGATTTAAACTTTCTGAACATGCTTATTATCAAATGTCTTCTATAAAAAAAGATTTTAGCGGAGTAAGAAAATATTCTCAACTATTCTTGTTACGTGGTGAAAGCCACCAGGTATATAATTTAGAAGTACCACCACAAGTATATTGGGCATATCAAACAGAAGGAGCAATGAATGATCTATTATTGAAAACCTATGATATAGTAGGAGATATGGAAGAAGCTATTCATGTAATGATAGAAAATCAACCCAAGTTTGAGGAATTAAGAGATAATATTAAAAGTAGAAAGGTAGATGAAGAGGAAGCTATTTCGAGTATTAAAAGATTAACAAAAAATTATAGATATGAAAAAGAAACTTTTTAACATGGCCTTAATTTTAATGCCATTCTTAGGATTTGCTCAAATGGGTGCTAGTCTCACCTTTGATGCTACTAATGCAGCTAATATGAGTACCCAAATCTCTAATACTTCTCAGCAGATTTCACAACTCGAAAAATCATTAGAGTATATGAAAAAAGCTCAGGAGACTTTAAACAAGGTTAATGGGTATGTACGTGATGTGTCTTCAATAACTGAAATCACAGGAATGTATAAAGAATCTATTTCTATTGCAACAAGAGTTAAAAATGATGCTCAAAGAATTAAGAATCCGAATACAAGGAAGAGAGTTTTAACTAACGTATCACAGCTTTTAAATTCTCTAAGCGGTGGGGTTACTTTTGTTAATAAAGTACTAACCAATGATTTTTTTAAAATGACGGATAAAGAAAGGCTTGATTTGCTGACAACAGAACGTAGAAAGATCTTCATAAAGAAATCAAAACTTTCAGCATACTTACAATAATATGGATTTTGAATTTATAAATGAACTGACAAAAGCGCTCTCTGCTACCAATATTTTTAAATATTCTTTCGCAGGGGCTAAAGTACTGGCATTTGCTTTACTAATATTTAGGATTTTAGAAGCTTTTTCAAAAGACTTTGATTCCAAAGACCCAAAGATTGGTAATATTATGGCCCTTTTCGGCTATGGTTTAATAGTAATGAGTTCAGATTGGATTATGACTTCAATTGAACAAGTATTTGCAGGTGTGGATGCTACAATGAGTACAACTTCCTCTGATTTATTTGGAAATCTTAATGATCAGGTAGCGCAAAAAATGGATAATATTTTTGCCGGAGCGGAGGACGTATGGGACTATATGGGGGCTTTTTTTGGGAACATAATCATAATTGTTACCTTAATTTTCACCTGGATTATAGGGGGGCTTTGTAAGCTTGCTGATTTAAGTATCACAGCTTCTTATTTAGTTCAAAGAATATTTATATTAAAATTATTACAATTTCTTTTTCCTTTAGCAGTTGCATTATCAACAGATTCAAGAACATCTAAACTTTTTTCCACTTGGATTTTAAGATACATAGGAGTTTTTATATTAGGCATAGGATATATAGGAATTATAAATATTGCAGAACTTTTGCAATCTACAATAATGGCACAATTTAATACAGGCGGGGGAACTTATGGAGTAATGGGAAATACAATAGATGGCTCAATTTTTAGTGCCGGTATTTTAGTCGCAATGATAGTAACCTTCACTATAAAAATTAAGCTTTTTGGAGTGGTTACAAGTTATATAACAGGAATGTTTCAATAATAGATTATGAAATTAGGAGAGAATTTTTACGAGGTTTTAAAGAAAAATAATACTACTGTATGGGTAATAGGTTTGGTTGCCATATCATGTATTTTAGGCTCATTATACTTTGCTTTTACTGTATACAAAGACAGTACTAACAATATTTATAGTATCAATGAAAAAGGAGAATTAATTCCACTCAAAAAGCTTGATATACAAAATGCAGAACTTATCCAGGCGAAGGCAAACCTCGAGTATTTTGTAGAGCAGTATTACAATTTGGATGCGTATTCTATGAAAAGAAAAAGGGAGCGTGTTCTATGGCTAGTAGGAGAACAGCCTACAAAAATCATTAAAGATAGATCTGCTAAAGGATATTTTGACGAATTTTTATCCATAGCAGGTCTTACACAAAATGCAGAAATACTTCAGCAGACTTTAAAAGTATCAAAAGAGGCCCCTTATAACGCTGAATTTGTTGTAAGGATTCAAAGAATTAATGGCGGGATTTCAGAGTTTTATAATAGTACTATCAAACTAAGAATGGAAAAAGTAAATAGAAATTATCCTTATAATCCATACGGCTTACTAATTACACAATTCTCTGAAAACTTACAGAAAGTAGACGTTAAGTCGGAACCTGCTGTAGAAGAGGTAAAAGCTTCTGAAGAAGAAACAATTCAAAATCCTAAAGAATATGGAAAATAGCCCAACTAAAAAAAATAAGAAAAGTAAGTTTGACTTAAAAAACATTTCTCCTGAAGAAAGAAATAAGTACGTAGCTATTGGGGTTTTTGGATTAGTTATTATAGGAGTAATGTTTTATGGAATTACAAATTACACAAGTGAAGAGAAAACAGAAGAAGTAACTGAATTTACCAATCCTGAAGCTGAACAAAGTAAGTATAATAGTAAGCTAGATGCATTAAACCCAAAATCTCCGGAGCAATCATCAAATAGTTTAGAGTATACCTTTACCCCTTCAGATGAAAACGGTCAGGCAAATGGAGATCCTGATTTTACACAATTAGATAAGCAACTATCTGAATTAGGAAGCGGAAAAGGAATTGAACAAAGCCCTGTTCCAAGTTCGAGCTCGAGTAGTTCTTCTGGTACTACTTCTTCTACGCCCTCCAATTCTCATAATGTATATGGTGATTATTCAATGTGGCAGAACAAAGAACCATCTAATAGTAAAATTGGATATTCAAGCAAAAAAAGACCTGTAGAGCCATCGGCAACACCTACACGTCAAAGCTCTTCTCCCTCTTATAGTGAAGTTAACAGCTATCAATCGGAACCGGCATATAAAGAACCTGTATTTCCATCTTATGAAGAAAAAAAGAGTATTGTTTTAGCTCAGGTAAAGTCAAAACTTATCTCCCAAGGAGAAGCAAGCAATAACAGAAGTATATCTTTTGTAATCTTAGAAAACTTCACCTTAAATGGTGAAACAATACAAAAAGGGAAATCTTATGCCATTGGTTCTATAAAGTTGGAAAATGACAGAGTTTTAGCTAAAATAAATACAATTAAGGCTAATGGTAAAACATATTCTGTCTCAGGAAAAATTTTAGGGTATGATGGTGAAGAAGGTCTTCCATTAAAAGCAAATGATAATTCAGGTTCCGGTCAGAGTACTGGGGGAATAATAAAAGATGAAGCCATAAGACAAGTAGGAGGAAGAATACCTGTTGTGGGTGGAATAATAAGCAGAGCTTCCGGGGGAGGCTCTGGCAGTAAAGCAAATAAAATTTCCCTTTCCGGGAATATTGAAACAACAATAGTAATTTATAAATAATTTAAAATGAGAAAAATCGCAATTTCAATTTTTCTTGTAGGTAGCATATTATGCTATTCTCAACACACTAAAAAGAGAATTTACAAGAAACCGGTTAAAAAAACTTCTGTAAAGAAGAAATCAACAACGAATGTTACAGCAAGTACAGCAGTACCATTTGAAGAACAAAAGCAGGTAGCTGAAGTTAAACCTGAAGTCTTACAAGAACCTGTAAAGGAAGAGCCAAAAGCTCCTGTTATTACAGAAAAGCCTGATTATGAAAAAACAGCAGAAAAGATCTTAAAGAAAAAAGGTTGGATAAATAACAGAAATTCTGCATTAGTGAGAGGGGTAGAAGGCTTCGTTAAGGGTGTTTACTCTGCTAATGGAAAAATATTTGTAATGCTAGAAATATCTAATAGAAGTAATATTAATTATGATATTCAGAACATTTCTTTCATTACTAGCCCATTAAAAAAGAAGGGAGTTGACTTTGATACTGAAGAAAAAATATTTCTTCCTATCTACAGTAATCAGCCGGAAACCATAGCAAAGAAATCTACTCAGAAACTTGTTTTTGTCTTCGATAAATTTACGATCAATGAGAATAAGACCTTATTTGCAATAGTCGATGAAAACGAAGGGGAAAGAAGTTTAAAACTAGAAGTAAAACCGACTTATATCTTATCAGCAGAGTATGTTAATTAAAACACCAATTATGAAGACAAAATTTTTAATCTTAGCAATATTTTTCATCACTATATCAGCATTTGGCCAGGGAAGGAGAGCTAATCAATCAGGTATTCACGCCACTTATGGATATATGCCTGTATCAGCAAGCGATTCTATTAAAAAAGAGTCTTTTATGGCCATAGCAGGTTATAACCGAGTTATTGGTGATAAAGGATTTTTAGGAAAAATAGAAGGGTTTTATCAAAAAACTAAGGTTGGATATACAGGAAATCAGTTTTTACCCTATGAGAAATACGGCTTAAATGTTTCTGCCGGTTATAGCTATGAAGGACTTTATCCAGTATTTTTAAATGCTTATGTAGGAGCATTCGGAGCTTATGAGAAAGTAAATGACGGATCAGACAGAGATCCTTTATATGGAGCCTTAATTCCTGAAAAAGTAACAGGTTTTACTTATGGAGTAACAGGTTCAGCAGAAATAGAAGTAGTTTTAGTACGCAAACTATCTTTAGTTGCAAACTACACCCAATTCTACGACCTTAAATCCAAATTTTCAAAATCCAATTACGCTTTATTTGGAGGACTTAAATATTATATCGACTAAAAAATTACAATTATGAAAAAAATATTAAAATTACTTGCAGTCTTTTTTGCAATAGCATTTACAACATTTTCTTTTAATTCATGTTCTGAAGATGGAGACTGGGAAGACGGTAACGGAGGACAATTTGGGTTTACCATTGAAAAAGATTCCTATTTTATAGAAAAAGCAGTTGGAGAAACCAACCAGGTGAAGTTCAATATTAAGCCTAATTATAATTTCCAATCAATTCAGACTACCTTTAAATTTACAACTAATTTAAATGGGGTTTTAAAATTGAATGGCCAGGTATTAAATCCTAATCAGGAATACACATTTACTAACAAGGATAATATTTTTGAATATACCGGAAATGTTGCAGGAGATCACCTTATAAAAATTTCCGTAAAAAATTCAAAAGGGTTTTCTAAGGATGAAGAAATTTCCCTGAAGTATGGAATTTCAGAATTTACCCACACTTATACAGGCGGAACAGCAGATATTTATCAGTCTGATGAAACACCATATGTAATGAAAGTTGTTCCTTCAGCAGGACAGCCTACAACCGGATATGAGATTAAATTCAATTCTTATAATGGAACTATTAAGTTAAATGGCGTAGCAGTTCAAACAGGTCAATTTTACCCATTGCCTAACTTAAACAGCTTTACAGTTACTTTAGCTACTAACCAGGTTGGCCAGGGCGCACTTGATTATGATATTAAAAATGCAACGGTAAGTAAGAACTACAACATTCAGCAGACCGTAATTGCAAGAAAAATTGTCATTGAATCTATGAATATTAATGCTCTTAATGTTATTCCTAATACTCAAATGAGTTTAATTGGAGTAGTCAAAAAGACTCCTGTAACGCCTAATACTTCTGTAAAATATAAAACGTGGATTAGTGCTTCTTCCAATAACAATGCAAATGGTATTCAGAATACAAATAATGTTTATACCCCTTTTGCATTAGGAGCAAACGGAGCCTTCAGCTTGAACTTTAATGCAATTGAGGTAGGAACATACACCTATAATATTCAATTTCAGGATGAATTTGGAAATGAATCTGATGTAAAATCTTTCAACATTTCAGTAGATGCTCAGTTACAGTTTGTAGGTGGCGCAGGAGCAGAAATTGGTGTCTATGCAATAATAGGTGTAGGAAGTGCTAACATCTTCCATAAAACATTTAAAAGAACCTTTAAAGTTGTATCAGGAGGAAGCACCACTATAACTAAAATGAAGTACACAATAGATTTAGATATTGTTAATGGTAGTGGAAACGTTATTGGTCACTGGCAAAGAGTTTTAAATGAAAATGTATCCAATGGCACAAATACATATGAAGTTCAAGATCAGAACTTATCAATATCAGATTTACTGGTCTATAGTAATGCCCCTAGTGGAGTTAACTTTAGTAATATTGTAGTCAAAATGGAAGCTACAAATTCCAATAATGCAACTGTAGAAAAAACAGTTACAGGAACAGCAGTTGTTCTATAAAATTTAAAATTTGTACTTATTAAAATTAATTTGTATATTTGAGTAAATTAATTTTTTAATATACTTTTTAGTATTTACTAATTAATTTTAAATTTACTACACAGTCCGGGGAAACTCGGACTTTTTTTTATACTAACTTTAATTATATAAAGAGTAGTTTTGTAGTGCTTAATTTTCTCATTAGAGTTAAGCAGTAAATTACTATTGATAGCCGGAGAAATCCGGCTATCGTCTTGTAAAAAAAAAATTTTAATAATAAAGTCCAAAGAAATAGCTTATTTTACATAAACTATTGAGCCTTTCGGAATGTAATTAGATGTAAATTGAGGGTTTGCAAATCTTACTAGATCATAATTGAACTCTTTTCCTAAAGCTTGAAAAGAAGTTGCTTCATTAGTTCTAATTATACGCATATCCAAAAATGAATACTTAAAGTAATTAGGTCTTATATTGTGGAGCTTATAAAAATTAAATAAATAATTTACAGCTATAAAAGAAGGGACATAAGCTTGTGTCTCTTTTGGTAGGTATGGTCGTACTTTCCAATAATTTTTGCTTCCTGCTTTTTTTATTGCTTTTCTTACGTTCCCTGCACCACAATTATAGGCCGATATGGCCAGGTTCCAATCTCCCAACTGCAAGTATAAATCTTTTAAATATCGAACTGCTGAATCTGTATTTCCTACAGGGTCATAGAATATATTAATATAATCGTTTTGCTTTATACCATATTGCCCCCCGGTTGCCGGCATAAACTGCCATAATCCTTTAGCTCCCGCCCATGAACCGGCACGAGGATTTAAAGCACTTTCTACTACAGCTAGATATTTTAGTTCTAATGGCATTCCGTATTGAGCCAATTTTTTTTCAAATAAAGGGAAATAATAAGTAGATAGCCCTATTATTTTACCGTACCAACGGTAAGAGAGATACTTTTTTACGTAAGTATAAGTAACATCATTATAATCTATTGGTAACGGAGTATTAGCACTTAGAAAATGAAATCTTTCTTTAAATGTGGATTCTTCCAAGGTCTCAATTATATCTTCTTCCTCTCCCAAACTTTTTATGTAAGATTCATTGTATTTAATAAAACTTTCCTGGCTTTTATAAATGCCAGGGAGTAAAAAAATAGCCAGTAAAATTTTGAATTTCATCATACACAAATTTAATATATTAAACTTTTTAAAGAAAATATTTTTCAAAAAATGCACAAAAAAAATCCTCGAATGTGCGAGGATTCAAACTAATAACCATGAAAAACTCAAAAGAATAATGAGTTATACGCAAATGTAGTCAAATAAAATATTCTTTTCTTCTGGTATTACGGTAAGCCGTAAGTTTTTTTTTTAGTTCAGTTTTAGCTTTGAAGTATGAATACAAAAAGAAGAATTATCAAATTTCTTAAAGAAGGGTATAATCAGAAAGAAATAGCTGAAAAGTTTCAGGAACTTAATATTAAGCCTAATAGTTTAAGTATTATAGAAAAATACTTAAAGGAGATTAAAGAAGCTTACGGAGCCAAAACTCTTTTCCATTTAGCATGCATAATGAATGAAAATAATGAGCTTGATTTTAGTAATGAAGAAGATGTTTAGGCGATGTCCTGGGGACCTGAGCTATCATTACTCAATCTTTTTTCAGAGATTATCTCTTTGGACTTTATTTCATATTTATTTATCTCTCAAAAAGGATTTCAGACATGCCATTCAATCTCTATCGCATTTAAAAAGTAGACGAAAATTTTTTCTGCAGAAAGCAGATCCGGCCAGCTGCATGAAATTTTGTCTACAAAATGGAAACCAGGAACAAGATCTGGAAGAAGAATTTGTCTACAATTTTCTATTTATTTCATAAGGCTACAAATTCAGTCATAATTCTTTCTTCCCTGGCATTTCCCCTCCGGCAAGAATTCCGCCAGAATTTGAGGGTTTATATTGCCCTCTGCCGGCTTCCCTTATCCCTATTTCATTTACGAA
>NZ_PPEI02000011.1 GCF_002899895.1 Chryseobacterium oncorhynchi | reverse complement strand
GCACCGGGGGAATCTCTTTCCGGAGGATGGCCAGCTCACCCATTTTGGAACCACCGGAGCGCTTCCGGAACAACAAGAACACTGGAAGATCTGCAGGGGAAATTTTAGCCAGGATATCAGCTGCCGGGTTCCGGAATTCCACTCGCCTATTTAACCAGGAACAGCACCGGGGGAATATCTTTCCGGAGGATGGCCAGCTCACCCATTTTAGAATCACCGGAGCGCTTCCGGATCCACAACAACACCGGAAGAGCTGCAGAAGAATTTTGTCATATCACTCTCTCTAATGGACATTTTGCCCCATTTTTGGTTTGAAGCCAATTATAAAAAAAAAAGGGTTGGAAAACCAACCCTTAAAAACACTAACACTACTTACTTAATTGTAAATTATTGTAGGTACAATTTCTTTTTCTGCTGTAGTTCCATCATTAGCAGTAACTTTTATTTTTAATTTTAAATTAGAAATAGCACCTGCATGAGTTGCAAATCCTAAAGCTCCATTGCTCATTGAATACATATCATTACTATAGGTAACATTGTTCTGTAAATTAATAATATCTGAGTAGGTAAATTCTTTCTGTCCTGCAGCAGGCTGACCATTTACAGTGCCAACACCATCAAAGTAACAAGATAACTTATATTCAATACTAGATATTTTAGCAGGGTCTGCTTGAACCTCGAAACTTCTTGAAAATCCTGTAATATTATAATTATAATTTCCTGTAGGATTAATTCTAGTAACATGTACTGTTGCAGATACATTACCTACAAATGCCAACGGGAAACCAACTACAATAGTAGAACTTTTAATATTACTCTCATTTCCAAATTCGTCCTGAGCCTGTATATTGTATGTATATGTTCCTGTTTGAAGCGCTTTGAAAGGGATGGTAAATGCACCATTTCCATTTAAAGCATAAGGAGTATATACATTGTTTGTACTTTCAATTCCATTCATCTGATTATTGGTAGCAGATGAAATCCAAGTCTTATACTTAATATTGTTATTGGAAGTAGATGGGGATTTTGTGATAATTCCTGTCATTGTCATTGGTGTGTTAGGTACTACATTTAATGAACTAGGATTAGCACTTTCTATTACAATTTGACGTGGTTTAATAGTCTGTGTAATAGTATATGGTTTAGAACTATTAGAATTTTTTACTGTGTATGTAAAATCATTCTGACCAACCTGGTTGGTTTTCAAAGAAATTGAAAAGTTAGTAATATTACTAATTGGATAAAATTGTCCTAGTTGAGCCGGAACACCATTAAATTTAATATCTCCATTGTATGTATCAAATCTTACTTCATAACCACTAGCATTTTGGGGATTGGATGGTGTTATTTTATGAATATAAGTTGTTTCGTCTCCCTGGTAAATATCAGCAGTTCCACCTACAAAAGTAAGAGCAAAGTCAGATATTTCATATTTAAATTCCATTTTTTCCTCTTTACTCGCTCCTTTACTATTGGATACAGTAATATTAACAGTATGTGAACCTGCTGCATTACCTGTGTATTCAAATACATTGTCTTTATTTGTAAAAGTGTACTCTTTATTAGGAACTAAAACCACACCATTGAGTTTTAAAACTCCACTAAGATTAGTTGTAAATTTAAATTTTGTATCTAATGAGCTAAAATTATAATTTGTAACCAGGTTAAATTTAAATTGGTTTGTTTCTCCAACAGCTTTTTCAATAAAGTCAGTATCTCTGACAATTGAGAACCCGAACTGACCTCCGTTAGTATTTTCCCAATCCCCATCTTCTGAACAGGATTGAATTGAAAATACAGTTAATGTTATTGCAAAAAATAATGCGAATAGTTTAAAAATTTTGTTCATTTTGTAATTTTTAATAGTGTTAATTAATATAGAAACGTAAACCGCCGAATAGAGCATAATTTGACTTAGAAAATTTACTTTTAAGGTCATAAAATTGTGAATAATTTAAAAGTAATGACATTCTACGGATCAGATAAATTTCAGCTTCTGCTGAACCTGATAATCCGTATACAAATCCTTTAACTTTGTAAGGTATTTCTGCATTATATAAAGGATCTTTTTGGTTTCCTTTATTAACGTTTTCATACGCTCCATAAACTCCAAAAAATGCATTCAACATTACAGGATAAAGACCCTCATAAGAATATCCAGCATTAATATTTAAACCATACTTTTGATAGGGCAGTACTTGGCCATCTATATAATTTATTTTATAGTCTGAATAAAAAGCTTCAGCCTTTCCAATAAAGCCCTTGTCTCCTAATACTTTCATGTATCCTATCTTAGCTGTATATCCTCCTTTTTTTAAAGAATCGGAATTGAGCATGTAACCATACTCAGCATGAATTGCACTTTGATTTTTTCTTCTTCCTTGAGCTTGTAGAACAATGCTGAATAATAGCATGCATCCTACTAAAAATTTAATGTTCATCATATATTTTATTTTGTACTTTCTGATTGTAATATCCATTTAGGTTTTATTTCTAATGTTAGAGAACGTTCTCCATCTATTTCATTCAAAACAAAATGCAATGTTTTATTACCGGAAATAGTAAACTTATCGAAAACATAAACTAATTTCTTTTTTGTTTTTTTGCTGATCGATTCAGGTTGATTAGAATAGATTGGAGAGAACGTTTTTTCTTCAGTATCAATCAATTTTCCATTTCTTTCGACAGGAGCAGTGATAAAAATTGCGCTTTCAACATCATAATTGATATTTGATCGATTATCAATTTCCAATAGAACATATATCTTACCTGTACCAGAATAAACGCCTTTTACAAAGCCCTCTATACCATTAATAAGTGCTGAGTTACGGTTATTTATCCATCCTTTAGTGCCAAGTAACTTTTCTGCGGTTATTTCATACTTTGGTTTTTCTTCTTTAACTATAGTTTCTTCAATAGTTGGAACTACTTCTTTAGTTGGTTCTACTGTTACTACAGTTTCAGGAGCTACTTCCTCTTTCCCTGCATCTGGTACAATACCTGATTCTTTAGCTATTGGCTTTTTTACATAGCTTTTTTTAACTGGTTTTTTTCTGTGAATTTTCTTCTTTGTTTGTGAAAAGCCTAGAAAACTAATAAGAAGAAAAGCGAAAACTAAATTCTTTTTCATATTATATTATTTTAAATTATTGATAAAACATTATTGTACATTCTATATTACTCGATAGTTGGATTTTATCATCATTTTTTCTATTGCCAGAGCTAGTTGCTCTTCCAATCAACCCTCCTACTACTGGAATTCTAGAGACTTGACTCTGTGCTTCATCTCTTATTACATCTCCAGCTCCATTTCCATTATTGTTTCCTCTTACTGGTAACCCCTCACCTCCGTCATAGCCTACTAATTTTGCAGTAATTGGCAGATTTTTATTATTAACTTTTAATGAAACAAATCTTACAATCACTCGATTATCATCTACAATAGTACTCCCGGTTATAACCTGCCCTCTTTTAGTCTGTTCTCCATTGATTGTTATTGGATCGAGGAGAACAAATGACAAGCTTCTTCCTGTTGTTGCATATCCTGATGAAATAAGCTTAGCTCTTATAGGTTTTGCAGTTTTAGCAGTTATTTCAGGTTTAGCAGTATTTGTATACGATGGGGTATTAAATTGTGTTTCAAAATTAATATCATCAGCTACTTCAGTATTTTTATAAGTAGGCTGGGAAACAGGTTTTCTCTTTGTCCCCTGTGGTTTAGTAATTACATTACCTAAATCGCTATAGCCTACATTAGATCCACTTGGTATATCATCCCCCCACATTGAAGAATTTCCATAAGTGCTATGTGAATTACTTGGCTTACTTGGAGCTATACTTGAATTTGATAATGAACTTTTTCTCATTTTCTCAAAATCAGCATCACTAAATCCTGTATCTGTATTATTTGAATTTGATGTTGTATTAGAACTTGTATTAAAGTTTAAAGCATCTTCTGTTTTACGAGCATATGTAACTGAATCAGAAAACTTTTTTTCAAAGGCATCAATCTTGGTTCCGTTTTCTAATGTACTATCCTTTGTAGTTGGAACTTCAAAGTTTAACCTAGATGCATCATCACCTACCATTACTTCTTTATCATTTCTAGCATCACTTTCACTTTCAGGAGCAAACATGATATACAATAAAATTGATGAAGCAATAATTGCAATACAAATCACCAAAGCACTTTTTACTTTTTTGTCCTTTATTAATTCTTGAAAGTTAATTGCCATTTTGTTGAGTATTTTGGTTTTGTAAATTATTCTGTCTATTAATAATAGAATCTGATTTAATAGTTCTATTATCTGTAATTGTCAGATTTACTTCTAACCCATGTGGGTTAGTTTGCATTACCCTGGGAACATCATACATTTCACCTTGAGTCCATAATCTTCTAACTTCAACTATATTAAATCTTCTGATAAATTGACGTCCATATGCTTTAAACTGATAAGGAATCTCATGAGAGTTGATTTTAACTGAATCTACTACAGAAGAAATATCAAGATTATTTTGAACTACATTATTATACCACTGAGCTTCTTTATAGGTTTGGAATAAAAGTCTTCCTTTTTCTCCCATAACATTTAATCCTTTGTTCACCTGGCTTCTGTAATTTGTAGAGTTATAAGTGAAGAATGTGTTATAGACAATTCTAATATTATTGTCAATTTCAACCTCTTTTTGACCTTCTATATCTTGTTTAAATGCGGTAGCTATACTACCTCCTTTATCCATAACATAAATATTTGAGGTTGCGAGAGAGTAGAAGTAAAATAAGCATCCTACACTTAATAGAACTGTTAATAAAGAGAAGACAATCACAAATAACATTATTTTTCTTAGCTTATTTGAAGATTCATCTGCTTGCTGAAAATATGCTTTTATACTTTCTAATTTAGTTTTTTCCATTTTTTAGTTTATCCTTTTAATGATTCTCCTGCTTTACTTGCTATTCCTCCCGCACCGGATGCTCCTCCTGCAGCTGCACCTGCTCCTCCAGTTAATGCACCTGTTGCAACTTGCCCAGCTGAACTTGCTGCAGAACCTACAGCACTTGTAGTCATCATAACCATTGTAGGTGCTGAAGAAAACATGTCACCTGTATTGCCTCCTCCTAGCCAATATCCTATAACTGATGGTACTTTAGATAGAAGAACTAATTTCAATATTGTAGTTGCTAATGCTGATATAACAAGAAATGTCATTTTCATTATTGTGTCTGGATCTGGGGCCATCATTATTTGAACATTTGGCATCTGAACATCTCCAACTTTATTTGCTATTTCCAGAAATAATTGATCAGAGACATATATCATAATAGAACCAATTGGTATCCATAAATAAACAGAAATATATGTTCTTAGCCAGTTAGTAAAGGTTCCTTTAAATGTTGGAAAGAAATATAGTGCAAGTGCTAATATCCCTCCAATCCTTAATAGGTTAAGCCAGATATAAGAGAATGCGTTAAATAACATTATTATTACCGTATTAAATACGTGTGTGCAAAACATTGTTATTTTCAATATCAATATTTCAGGATTGTTCATTATATTAACAATAGTTGATACCTTCTCTTTTATTTTTGAAAAATCAAAAAATGAGGATTCCTGATCAGCATTTGCTGGTGCAATAGGTTCTTCAACTCCACTGGAGGGAATGAGAGACCATTTTGCTATAATATCTCGATATGCTTCTGTACTTCGACTATCTTTGGGGGTAGCTGCCTGAAATTCTTTTTGTATAGCTAGTAAACCACTATCTAATTGACTATTAAGATCTGTCCAGCTTAATAATAGTGCTGCATATATTAATGGTGGCCCAAGAAGATCTGGTGTGATTTGTTCTTTGCCAGAAAAAATCTTTCCAATTTTTGGAACAAAATAGAAAAGAAGAGCTAAAGTTCCCAAAGCTTTCATTCCCCACATTATTTTGTTTAATCCCCCAGATTGAAATACTTTGTTTACTATGGTTGAAACTTCAATGTTTTCAATTCCATAAGATGTAAGTAGAGTTAACATATTAAGTTATTTAAGAATTGGTGTTCCATATATTGACTTTTTAACAACCATTGTTGCATTCTTATCATAAGCTTCAGCACCAATACTGTATATTCCCCCTCTAAGACTAGTTAATTTCGCATTTATTTCGTTTAATAGTTTTATTCTTTCATATGAGGAAAGCTTTAAAAAATCAGACTTCATTACACTAGAAAAAAAGTTAACTGTCTTTTGATTATTACTTACGATATTCGCTAATCTGTTTAGAGCATTTTGCACATACGCAGGATTGAGCTGTTTATAAGACTGTAAGGCATTAGACGTATTTCGGTAATCTGAAACTACACCTACAGCATTTTTCTGAATATCTGTAACTACATTCAATGTTTTTAGAGCATTATCTACTTTTTCTACTGTCTCTTTTATCCATTTCCCCTGGCTTTGTAATTGTTTTACAGTACTTGCTGCTTGTGCTATTGTCTTTGAATTTGATATGGCCTGTTCCTGGTTCAGGACAGTAAGTAAACCTGCAACTCCTGGATCTTCAACAACCCATTGTGAGTATACTGAGCTACAAATGGTCGTAAATATTATTAGAAATAGTTTTTTCATTTTGTGAGGATTTATTGTTAAACAAATATAATTAATTTATATGAAATAAATACGGTTAAATTGTAAAATCTGTAATTAATTTAGTTTTGTTAATTTCTACATCAATATAACTTTCAATAGTAGGTATCATTTCTTTTCTATGATGTTCATAAAGCGTATTAAAAGTTTTCAATTTATTTTTATCACTTTCATATATTGCTAAGCAAGGTTTAGATACTTCTAACCTCATAACCTTCGCATTTCGACTGCCTTTAGCCAACAACAGCTCTGTATATGCCAAAGGGTCGGATGGAGTCGGTTTTGTATTATTTTTTATTGATAATAATTGACTTACATCAGCAGTTGACAAGGAAAGCTTCTCTTTTAAAATTGGAACATCTCCCAAAACTTCTCTGTGATCTAGTATGTATTTTATCGCAGTATTACCGAGAATCGCTTTTTCATTTGTTACACCTAATGCAAATAAGTCAGTAATTTGCTGTATAGCTATTCCAACAGATCCGTCAAACTTTCTAATTGTTTTATAGAGATATTTTAGAAGAGAAACCATCCCTTTCTTTTCTAATACTTTCCAAGCTTCATCTACAAAGAATTCCTTTTCCGAATCATCTTTTTTCCACATTGTGTTAAAAATTAGATCCGAAATAATCATTCCAAAAATCGGAAACAAAATTGGGTGATCCTTAATATTATCTAATTCAAATTCTACATACTTCTTATTCTCAAAAACTTTTGGTTCTCCATTTGTAAAAAGATTTGAATATAAGCCATCCGCATATTTTTCTAAGTTTAACACTAAAGAATCAATTTCAAAAAGATTAAATGTTTCTAACTTGATTGTCTCAGCATTTTCTTTTATATACTCATAAAATCGAGGTAAAGAATTGTTATCAGAATTTCTAACCGAATAGATTTTGTCTTCGTCTTCTTCTATCTTCGATTTTTCATGATGTAATTCTTCTGTTGGAGAAAGTTCTTTGGCATCATAAAATTTCATAATGATTTTTTCTAATGAAGATCTTTGGTCATTTGAAAGATCTTTATCAGTTAGCCATATAAGACCTATGAAATCTATTAAAAATTCTACTTTTCCTGTATCAATTTTATTATCAAATACCCAGAAAGGATTTAAATCAAGTGGTCTTCCCTTTTTATATTCAAAATATAGAGTATCATCTGGATACATTCTACATAATTTATCATCTCCTCCTACATTGAGAACTACCGTCTGATTTTTGGGATTTTCTATATTTTGCCTTAATCTACTTTTTGAAAGAAAAGACTTACCACCTCCGGATGGAGCTACAATAATATAATTTCTATTCAAAATTTCCTTTGTTTCATAAGGCTTATGAAAAGTATCTACATATAGCGGAATATTTGATAATCTGTCGTTGTATAGAGTACCTGAAACATCAGACTTGTAATTAGTTTCAGTTGTCAAATAACAAAGAGAAATATCTAAATAGCTTAAAAAAGTTTCTTCCACTGGGAGCAATCCACCATTTCCTAAATGATTTGCCAGATATATATAATCTCTATCAAAATAAGAATTATTATAAGGTCTTATACCCATTTTAGAGTAGTACCCTGTAACTTTATTTGTTATTTTCTTCAAATCATCTTTAGAATCAGCCCAAAACACTACATTAGTATGCATTCTGACAATTTTTACATTATCTTGCTCGACCCTATCCAGGAAAAAATTATTTTGATCAGCTAGTGTCTTATTTTTTCTACTTAATAGTCTTGTGCTACTAAGTCTTTTATTATTAAGTTCTAAATCTTTTTTGACTTTAGCCTGATCTTCAATAAAAATAAATTGATTATATACATGATCCTGTTTGAAGTCTAAAGCTAAAGGATAACAGTAGGAACGGAAAAATTGAGATTGGTCAACTGATCTATCTCTATCAAGAACGCAGTTGTTGAGAGTTCCATCCGGTTGTTGGCCATCTTCTCTTAAAGAAAATATTTTTACATAGCTATCCCCTATTCTTAAATCTTCATCAGAGGAAACATAATCTCCTATCTCATCCTTGAATAATGTATATTCATCTACAATTATTTCATAAATCTCCTCTGATGTTAAAGCTTCACACTTTAGGATAGTAGAAGCATTGATAACACTAACCGCATGCTCTACATGATTCATAAATGCTTCTATTTCTTCTAGACTAGCAACTGTATTTCTTTTGGATAGAATACTTAGCCTGTCATAATTTTTTCTTAATGTAGTAAGTTCCGGTTTAATAAAGGAAATAATACAGTCGTGATTCATATATATACGACCTTTAAAATGCTCTGCAGTACTTTTTTGAAGATAAGTTTCTTTAGCAAGATTTTCTGAATTGTATATTTTTTGCTTAAAGATATCTTTCTTGTGTATAATAGTTCCCTCAGGTAAAACCATTAACGCTTTTAGAAAATCGCTATGGATAAGGTCAAATTCAGGTTCACCCATTGTGAAAATTTCAGGTAAATGAATTCTATAACAGACTGCTATATCCTTTGACCTATTTTTAACTACATTTCCATCAATTGCCGCAGTTTTGTTAAACTGCGGGAAATGATCATTATTTTTTGGATTTTTACTCACGGCTTCATTTTTAAAATTAAATTAAATATTTAATTCACCAATATGTGAAATGTTAGTTGTCTCAAAAAAATATCAAATTTCAAAAACTCTATATTTTTCTTTGGAAAGTTGTTTTAAAGAATTTTGTGTTTTTTTATTTTTTAAGTGCTTCCTTTATCTCAGTAATACTAATTTTTGTCCCATTGAAGTTTTCAAAATATTTCTTCAAAAATTTAGATAAAAAATCATTTCCATGTTTTTTTTCCATTGCACTGAGTCCAAAATATGTAACCAAGATTATAGGGAGAAATATTAACAGAGTTATAAATCCCCTAGTAAATATTATTGTAATGATGATTTCAATAATAAGCAGCATAAAAGACTTAAGACTTAAGCCAAAATAATTTGGCTCTTTCCCTATATTTTTTAAAACTGGAAAATTTTTCATTATTTAATAATCTCATCGATCAATACAAATAATAGTGCCGCAAAGACTAGGGCTCCAATATAACTCATTAAAGCTTTTTTTCCTGACGAGCCATCATCTGCCTGCATTTTTTGATATACTATTACTCCTCCTCCAATTGCTGCTAGACCAATAATTGATTTTGCAATTCTTCGAGCATTTTGGGTCCACTTTGAAATTTCTCCATTTACGTCTGCAAAAAGTAGCCCAGGAGCCAATAATAATGCTACAATAAAAACACCTTTTGCTATTCTTAATGTTTTTTGGTACTTAAGATTTTTTTTCATGTTATATTTAATTTAAAATTTTAGTCTTCATTTTCAACAAGTTCATCAAATTCCATATTGAAATCTAAATGATTATCTTCTATTTCTTTGGGTGAAATTATTTCTTCGGTAAAAATACTAGTTTTTTCTCTTTCATCCGTAATTATTTCATCTTTTTGAAACGTATTTATTTCTTTTGTTATTGAAGTAACCTCATTAAGCTCAGCTATATTGGTTTCTTCAACATCCATTTCATCAAATAAACTACTAGTATTCTCTGCATAAGAATTAGCAGTTTTGAATTTGTTAAATTCATCTAAAAGGTCATCATCTTCATCACCTGATACCAATCGCTCTAATTGATTTGTTACTTGTTCATGTAAACTAGTATCTATTATCTTAAACAATTCATGACCAGGAGTTTCTTCTACTTCTTTTACAAAAGATAGTTCCTGTAAATCAGGAAACATAGCCTGATCTCCGGAAATACTTTCAAAATCTATTGATTCTTCATCATCTTCGATAGCGGATCCGGTAATATTTATTTTATCAAATTCATTAGATTTTTTTTCATCCTGTTCCGTAGAAGCTTCTTCTACTACTTGTAATGGATTGATATTTTTATATTTCCGGATAATTTTTTTCATCGCTGTTGATGAACTATCTATCTCAATACTTTGATTATTTCTAATATCAAAGATTTGATTATTATTTTCAATTTTTACTATGGGTTTTTCTTCTTTTTTTTCTCTCTGCAAATTTGGGACCTCTTGTTTTTTTTCTCCTTTATTTAATTGTCTTTTTATAAAGAAAAAAGTTCCTATCAGCGTCAACCCTATTATGAATAATATGATGGCCAACATATTTTATATATTAAATTCGTCTTTATGCTTATTATAAAAATCAACAATTAGAGAACTTGCGATTTTATATCCAGCAACATCTGAAGCCAAGGACATAATTTTAAGATAGCGATTGGCCTCATTAGAGACTTTGGTATTCGTTGTATCTCCATATTCAAGATCCCCGTTTTTCTGAAGTACCTTTTTTACAGGAGCAGTAAATTTTATCAAAGGATCCGGCTTAACCTTGATCTCTTTTTTAGGTGACGGGTCTGCAGATTTATTTCTAGATTTATACTTATTGGATATATTTGAATTTACCTTAGCATCTTCAGTTTTCTCAGAATTATTTTCTGTTGCGGGGTTTTTTGACTCAACAGAACTTTCAACATTATCATTGTCTGCTGTAGGCACATTTATAATATCTTCTATTTCCGAAGATTTCTTATCAATTATATTTTCAGTCTCATCTACGAGTGATGAAGAAAGGCTGTTTAAATAACTGTTTCCTTTGCCTTTAGGTTTTCCGTTTGACATAAATATAGTTTGTATTAATTGTTATTATTTGAATATTCTTCTGGAAATAATATTGACATTATCTCTTCAACAAAAGGTATTGGACTTTTGGCTCTTGGTACACCAGTCACTAATTTTATTGTAGAAACATCCATTTCCAGTTTTTTATTTTCATAAATATGATTATCTAATTTTTTTACCCCTCTACTATCTAAGACTTTTTGAATAAAGTCCCAAACTACTTTAGATGTTGTTTCACTGTACATAAAAAAATATGCATAGTAATCTTTTAATCTGGAAGAGTTAGGATTTTCCTTTTGATGATTTTTAATTCCTCTCAGAACTTTTTCAAAATCAAAACCACTTTTAAAATTTTTTTCTTCAGCATAAAATGGAATGAAGATGTAATCTAAAATAAGGAGAATAAATGAAATTTCTTTAAAATCAAGCGTTCCAGGAAAATCTATGAATATGATATCATACTTAGTTTGGAGATCTAAAATTTTTTCAATCACATTATCATCTTTGAATGAATATGTATATATTGGATAAAGTTCTTTTCCCTCTTCATCTAGTTTTTTTAAAACTTTTGCCTCTTTTCTTTGTGGAAGTAACATTTCTCCATCTAGTTCAGCAAGGCTCTGGATGTGCTTAATTTCATCTCTCCTTTTATTAGATAGTGATTTTTGAATATCAAGATCTACAGCACATACTTTTTTATCGTAATAATAATTTATGTATGTAGCAGCGAATGTTGTTGATGTAGTTTTGCCAGAACCACCTTTTTGTGAGCTAAACGCAACAATTTTGCCTAGTTTATTCATTTTATTTATGTTTAAAAATTACTTTAAAAATTGCAATGCAGAGATTTATAAAAATTGCGATACAGTTAAAGATAATTTTAACTGTGAGATGGAACATTAAAAAAATAGCTCGATCCATAATATTTGCATTTTTGGTGTTAAGATATAAAGCTACTTATATATTAATATATAAGTGATTTCATATACAAATATATAAAAATATTTAGACATACAAACATTAATATCTAAATAAATAAATAATTTAATAAATTAATATCTTTATTTATTTAGATATATAGATATATAGATATTTTAAAATTATAATTCAATAGATATATAAATATATATATCTTTATTTATTTATATCTGTTTTGTTATTTGTTATGCTGAATTTACATATATTAATATCTTTATATATTAATATTCGTCTATTTAGTTCTTTGTTATTTATAAGATATTTATTTCTTAATATCTAAATATATTCTTGATTAAATTTTAGCTAAAAACAAAATAATATCTAAAGATATTTATATATTTTTTTAGTACTTTTGTGTTTAAACATAGCAAGGTGTGTTTTTGTCGGACAAAAACTTCCTTGCTCTCCGAGTCAAAATGAATAATATGCTCGTTCCAGTCGCATATTTTGTATTATTAATATTTAAACATTTTATGAAAAATAAAGGAGGTAGACCTAAAATTATAGAAGAAAAGTTACTTAGAAATAAGAGGATTGATTGTAGATTAACTGAAGAAGAATACAATCAACTACTTAAAAAAATACCTATTGGAGTAACTATTTCTGATGGAGTAAGAACGTTACTTTTATCTAATAAAAGTAATACATTTCATGCAATCGATTTTAATAAATATCTTTTTGAAGTTAATAAAATAGGTACGAATATTAATCAAATTTCAAAGAATATTAATACTTATGGTTCAATTGATGAAGCAGGAATTTATAATTTGAAAAATCAAATTAAAGCAATAAACACTCATTTTGAACTAATAATTTCTTCAATTAATAATAAATTATAAATGTTTTGATTGCAAATATTTCTCATACCGAAACTGTGAAACCATTGATCGAATACAATGAAAAAAAGGTTAAAAAGGGTGAAGCTGAAAGAATTTTTTATAATGGTTTTGATTCAGAAGCATCAAAAGAAAGTGTGATTTCACATTTTGTAGTTCATACTCGTGAGAGTAAAAGAAAGGATAAAAATATGCATATTTCATTAAATTTTCCTGTAGATGATTTAAAGAAAATAGACAATGATTTGTTGACTAAAATATCTAAAGATTATCTTAAAGAACTTGGGTTTCCTGAGGGGCACCCTCTAATTATATATAGACATTTTGATTCTTTTCAACCACACATTCATATTGTAACTCCTAAAATTATTTCCAAAAAAACTATTATCAATGATTCTAATTTGTTCTTAAGATCTCAAAAAATAACTAGAGAATTGGAACAAAAATATGAATTAAAAGAGGTGAGTAGTTTAAAAAATAAGATTGTTTCAGTACCAGATAATATCTTTGTTGATGGTGTTATCGAAGATACTTTAGATAAAAGGAAAAGATATTCGTATGCGGTTGATTATATATTGAAGCATTTCCATCCAACGACAATGGATGAGTATAATGTACAGTTAAATAAAGTAGGGCTAGAAGTAATTTCTAATAATTATGTAGATAAAAATAATGAAATTAAAATTGGCCTTAAATATAAAACTAAAGGAATTTCAGACCTCCCTTTAAATAGTTCTGCACTTTATTCTAATCCAGGACAAAAAAAACTCGATAAAGTTTTTTTAAGAAATTTAAAGTTCAGGAAAAAAAGAGAGGGGGAGATAAAAGATTATATTGAGAATCGTATTTTTTCTAAATACAACACATTAACTCATGATATTTTTATTGAAGAAATGAATAAGATAGATATTGAGGTTTCTTTTACTTTAAAGAATGGAATCCCTGCAGCATATAGATTTTATGATAAAAGAGAGGGATTGTTTATTAAACCATCTGATATAGCAAGATCGTTGAGTTACGGAAATGTTAAAGATAAGTTCTCTGAGAAAACGGTGAGGGATTATAAGTATCATAATGCTACATTAGTTTTTGTTTTAGAGAAAAAATATAAAGAATTGTATCCAGAGAAAACTAAAGAAAACAATCCACAACATTATATAATGTTTATGGCACTGAATGGAATGATTCCAGATGTTAAAGGAGGAAAATTACGATTTAACCATTATTTAAATAAAAATCCAAAAGATATTGAGTACTCGGAACCGGTTAAAATTCAGTTGAACAAAATAGATTTTTCAGAAGTATCAAATTTAGTGCATGCTAAGGATTATAAAAGTAAAGTTTGGAAGTTTCAGCAATACCTTAGAAATGATGCAAAATCTACTATAAATAAGGAAGATAGTAAAACTGAATCATTGACTGAAAAGTTGAATAAAGCTGTAGATCAATTATTGACATTGTTTGAAAAAAATCAAGAAGTAAAAACCGCTGTAAAAGGACCAAAAAACAAAATATAAATATGAAATAATGACGGATAAATATAATCAATGCATAATTATTTCATATATTTGATATTGTAAAAAATTTATTATGAGTAACTTAAAAGAAAAACTAAAAGAAATTGAAGATTTAAATTTATTAAGTCTAAAAGAATGGTTAGAAATTTTTTCGTCTAATGAATTATCAATAGAGGATATTGAAGAAAATTATTCACCTTTTATGAGTGTAATTCAAGAATATTTTATTGAAGATAATGCCTTTAATGGATATTCGGATGAAGAGGGTGGAGAAATTAATTTTACTGAAATTGCAAAGTCACCTGGTGAAAGACTGGCATTGATAGAAAAAGTTATAGATCTAAATAGAAGATTAATAGACGATAAAAAGTCACAAAAAATTAACTCTGATAAAGCATTGATATTAAGATCTCAAATTGAACTGTTGCTAAAGGATCCAGATCAGAAAGAAAGATATGATTTTATAACTTTTATGCAGGAGGGGAGTGAAGTTTTTGGAATTGTAAGAGAGCAAATTGATTATTCTGGGAAAAACTTCTCTAGTATTATTCCTTTTTTTAAAACTGATACTGAAAATGCAGACTTGTTGAAATTGCTTAGAAACCAAGAATCAATTTTAATTCCAACAGAAAAAATAATAAACTCATTACCCCAGGACGAGGGAATGAAAGTTTGGAAAGACTTAATAAAGAAAGAAGAGGTTAATCCAGAACTTGAAATTGGCTCAAAAATAAAAGACATCATTTCTCCTAAAGTTGAAAAAGCATTAACAAAAAATAATTTTTCATTAAAAAAACTATTTGATGACTCTTTACGGGAAACCCAAAGTATTCTAAAAGGAGCTGGAAGAAATGCAACTTTTGAAGATTGCTTTAACGAAATTTTTGTTTGTATTAAAAAGTCAGAGAGCTTTAAAATGAAAAAAATTTCATCCGCAGTATACAAGATGTTTCAGCCTATATTGGAGGATGAAAGCAAATCATTACAACAAAGAATGAACGCAATGATTAATGTTATTAATGATGAGAAGAAAATTGAAGATTTGAAGTTCATTGATGATTTTTCCCACAAATTTAAGCATGGAGAATTAACTGATGAAGATATAATTGGGCTTATTAAAAAGTATGAAGATAATAAAGATATAAGTGTATCAAATATTGTATCAGAGTTTGTAGAAACAAAAAAACAGGAAATTAAGCTTAACGGAACAGGTACAACTGATGTTGAAAACCAATTAAATTTTCATCTGGAAAAAATTAATGTAAAAGATATTATTTCTTTTGAAGATAATGGACGTTTTTACAAAGGAAGAGTATTAGAAAACAATGACGGTATTTTAAAGATTCAAGTAGGTGAAAAAGAAAAAATCACTACTGAAGATAAAAGTGTTAAATTATTTAAAGGCCAGAAGTTTACACATACTGAAATTATTGCTGCATTTGAAAAGAGTAACATTCAGTTGAAATACGAGGAACTTTCTAATGATAGTAAGTTAAATCTACTTAAAGGGGATTTCTCCCAACTAATTACATCAACAGTTATTAAAGATGATAACAATGGTTTTAAAAAGTCAGAACAATATGACTTTAAACTTTGTATTAAATATGATGAAAATAAAAGGGCTGTTTTAAAACCAGTGTATAAAAATCAAGATTTTAACTTAGATGAATTTACATATAAAAATCAAAAACTAAACGAAGATCAAAAGAAAGATCTGCTTGACCAAAAAGTAATCTTATTTGAAGTTGTTGATAAAGATGGCAATTTACAATTTAAAACAGATATGAAATATGATCCTCAATTAAATGATATTTTATACAATTCTAATAAAGGAGAGAATTATGCAAAGAGTTTGAAAGAGGGATATACAAAACAATTTACTGCTACAACCACTATTATAGACAAAGGTTCAGGAGGAATTAAAATGTAAAAGATATAAAAATATTAATTTATTTATATCTTAATATATACACAAATCAAAATCATAAATAATTTTAACATGGAAAATTTTAGTTTAATCGCACATGTTGCAGATTCGAATAGTAATCAAACAAATCACTTACATGTAGATGGAACATTTGAGAACATTGAGCAACAATTAAAGGGACTTGCTGCTTTAGCTAATTCAGAGAACGGAATCGTAGGAATTATTTCATTTTATGCAGAAGATGGGAAAATTGGTGAAGTGATGGAATATACTTCTAGTGAAAGTTATCTAAATGCCTTGAGAAATGAACTAGATTCTAATATTGGAGGATTTAAATATCAAACCTTAATGAACAATCCGGAGCTCTTAAAAAAAGTAGATGATCTGGTTTATGGCTCTCATGGAGTAGATAACCCAAATTCACTTACTTCATATGTAGAGAAAGTGCAGAAAGAAACTGCAAAAGAAAAAAAAGATAAAAAAAAATTGCATTTTACTATAACCAATGAGAACGGGAAAAGACTTCTGGCTAATATTTACCCTATTGAATTATCAGGGAATCTAATTGATCTTAAAAGGTTTTATAAAGTTCCAATTGGGACAGATGAACTTTGGGAAGAACAAAAAAAATGGGAAAGAGAACTATCAACAAGAACAGAATTGAGTGATGGTCTAACAAATACTGGAATTGATGAAAAACACGCTCACTTTTTTAGAATATATAATGAAGCAAATCTAATTGAGTTAGAAGAAAAAGAAGATTTTTTTTTAGAGATCGATCTCTTTAATAATTATGAATTTATTCCGGAGGATCTTAAACCAATAGTTGATTATTGGTCAGAAAAAATAGAATCAGGAGAAGATAACGGATATTCTTATTGCGATAAATTTCAGAAAGAGTGTCAAGCTCATGGATATACTTTTGAATATGATCTTACTGCAGAACCATTCTTTTTAAGACCTATTAATATTCAAGAGCAGCTAATTTTAGAGCAATCAATTAATACTAATTACAAATCTCAAAATATGGAAAATACAGAAAATCCGAAAGGAAAAGAACAATTAATTCAAGTACTTAATGCTTATTATCAAAATGAAGAAAATCCAGAGCCAATGTGGGATTTCAATCATTCAGCTGGACAAAAAATACTTGATTTCTGCATAGAAACTCAGAATAAAGAAGAAGTTTTTGAAGCGGTTTTAAATTTTTATACAGTAATAGGTGACCCTATTGTAGAACCAGATGTAAGGGATTATGATTTAGAAGTCCTAGGTGATGAAGAATTATATAATAAACATGTTGCATCATATAATATAAAAAGTGCAGAGTTTGAAATAGCATATAATAACGCTATAAACGAGCTTAATAGATTAGGTATTTCAGAAATAGATCTACCAATTGATGGAGATAGGGAAATAGAAGCTATACGTACTCTTAAAAAAGATTTAGACACACAATTTGTTCACCTAGTTCCTGCAGTTTATAATGATATTTTTGAAAATAAAAATAAGTCTGTAGTATTAGAAATTGGGAAATTAGCAATTGTTAATCATGAAGCTGATTATTTTAAAGGACAGATTGTTAATATAAATGATGATAGAGTTGTGCTTAAAAGCCTGGAGGGATTAGAGAAAAATTTTCATAAAGATGAGATTTATCAATTCTTTCCTGGACAAAAATATGATAGGTCTGAAATTGAAGCTTTATTTAAAATTAAACCAGCAGGTATAAATTTTTCAGATTTGGATAAAAGTGATATTACCAGGTTAATGAGAGGGGAGCTTACTAATTCTCTTTTTAAGGGTATTAGTGATAAAGATGGAAAGAAAGTAGAGTATTCATTTAAAATGAGACCGGAGTATTCAAAAGCGGAAAAAAAACTAACCTTAAAGCCTCATTTTAAGAACAATCAATCTGAAATACCTACTAAAGTCTTCGGAGTAGAATTAAATGAAGAACAAAAAATGATAGCCACACAAGGGAAGTCCCTAATTATAGATGGTATTAGTAAAGATGAAAAACCATTTAGTGTAAAAGTTCACTACGATCAAGAATTAAATTCATTTATAGCTGATAAGTTTATCAAAAAGACTGAAACTACAAAGGTAGAAGAAGAAATAAAACAAAAATATAAAGGACCAAAAATTTAATAATTACTAACCGATAAAACAAAATATTATGGCTTATTCATTAACATTAACAGGACATTTAGTTGCAGATGCAACTTACAAGCAATTAAATGGCGAAAGATCACCAATTAATTTTACTGTGGCGATTAATTTCCCCAACAAAAAAAATCCAGAGTACAAAAAATGTGTTTATTGGATTCAAAGCAAAGAAAATCCGGAAATTTTAAATCGATTGAAAAAAGGGGAGGGGGTTACTGTATTTTGTAATTATTGTGATACAAGTTCATATGAAAACGAAAATGGGACACAATTCACAACACTGGAATATGTAGATAAATTAGTGCTACATAAAACCAAAGATCCTGCAACAGCAACAGAGTCTTTTTCAAGTGAATCTACAAATACCTCAGATAAGGTAGATCAGAGTACAGAGGAAATTAAAGAAGATTAAATCTTTAAAACTTATGAACTTTAAAATGATAATAAAGCTTATAAGCTTTATTATCATTTTTCTAAACAAAAAATGAAAAAAAAAATATATGAAAGTAGTTCTTGCAGAAAAGCCCAGTGTTGCTAAATCTATAGCAGAAACCATTGGAGCAAATGAAAGGAAAAATGGATATTTTGAGGGAAATGGTTATCAAGTAACCTGGGCGTTTGGCCATCTTGTTATGCTCTCTTCTCCGGAGGAAGTTTTAGGAAGAAAAATTGAAAATGATGATTTACCATTCTTACCAACTGAAATCCCATTAAAGGTTAAAGAAGATAAAGAGGGTACTGCTAAAAAACAGTATCAAATTATAAAGAAACTTTTTAATGAAAGTTCAGAGATTATTTGTGCAACCGATGCAGGAAGAGAGGGGGAGCTTATTTTTAGATTGATATATGAACATTCTAAATGTAAGAAGCCATTTAAAAGACTTTGGATTTCATCTGTAAATACGGATGTAATTAAAAATGGATTTAACAATCTAATTGATGGAAGAGATAAAGACGGACTATATATTGGAGGGAAGTTAAGACAAATTGCTGATTGGTATTTAGGATTTAATTCTTCTATAGCCATGACTAAAAACAATGGCTTTCTGCTAAGAATAGGAAGAGTTAAAACACCAACATTATTCCTGGTTGTAAAGAGATTTCTTGAAAACAAAGGGTTTAGGCCACAGCCATATTTTGTTCCTAAAGTAACTGTATCAACTCAAAAAGGTGATGTTATTGCTATATATCAGGAAAGGGTAATTGATAAAAATAAAGCGGAAGAAATTATCAAAAGCGCATTGAACCAAAAAACTATTCGTTTAGAATCGATTGATAAAAAGGAAAAGTCTACAGCTCCTCCAGCATTATTTAATCTAGCCGAATTACAAAAAAAATGTAATAAATCTTATGGATATACTGCAGATGAAACTTTGAGTACTTTACAAGTATTATATGAAGCTGGCCATGTTACTTATCCCAGAACAGATAGTAGATTCTTAAATGAAGAAATGAAAACTGAGGTTTTTGAATTAATTGAACAAATAGGTGGTGTGTTTAACTGTCAAGATTTTACAGTCCCCTTATTATTGGATAAAAATATGAAGCCTTTCAATAACGAGAAAGTGACAGATCATCATGCGATCATTCCTACTTCAAAAATTCCCATATTAACTCACCTAGATGAAAAGAAAAAAAATGTTTACCTAACTATTCTATCTTCATTCCTACAGGCTTTCTCATCAAAAGAATTGAAAAATGTTACTGTATATACTTTTTTTATAGATGGAATTCAAGATCCTTTTCAAGCCAGGGGAGCAGTTGTTGTTAATAGAGGGTTTACTATATTCAAAGACTTTTTGTCAGATAAAATACTGAAAATAGAGGAAGATGAAAATGAAGAAGAAGATAAGCAGCTGCCAGCTTTGGAAGTCGGAAATTACGAAATCAAAGAAGCTTTTATAGTAGAGTCACAAACTACACCACCGCCTTTATTAAATGATGCTTCATTAATAACATTGATGGAAACTTGCGGGAAAGATATAGAGAATGAAGATCTTAAAGATGCCTTAAAAGGAAAAGGAATTGGAACATCAGCAACGAGAGGGGGAATTATTAAGGAATTGGTAGATGGTGAATACATTGAACGTAAAGGCAAAATTCTACTTCCTACAAAATTAGGTTTTGAAATTGTTAAGGCTTTAAATGGACAAAAAATTTTGTCAGCTGAATTAACAGGCGAGTGGGAAAATGCAATATCAAATATTGAGATGGGAAAAGGAAATGTAGATGAGTTTGAACAAAGCATTAAGAAGTTTGCTTATGAGATCACTGAGCAGATAAAGGGGAGTCCAAAATTGGGGTTTAATCCTAATGAGACTTCACAAAATTGCCCGAAATGTAAATCTAATAAATTATACCAAAATAAGTTCTTTTATTATTGTGTTGATGAAAATAGTTGCCAGTATAAATTGTACAAGAATTTTAGAGGACAACAGATCACTGAAAAGCGATTAACAGAACTCTTAACAAAAGGAATTTCTCCAAATGCGAAATGTAAAACACAAGAGAAAAAGACTTATACTATAGATCTTATTTTCAATAAGGAAACATTTCAAATTGAGACCCAGCAATCAAAATCAAATTCGGGATTTGGGAAGAAAAAATTTAATAAAAAATAAAGAGGTGAAAATGAGACAGAGACATAATCATAAACTTATAAGACAAGATATGCAAGAATCTGGAAAATTTTGTAATGATATCTGCAGCTTATCAATTGCTGATATTTTGCAACTGATAGAATATAATAAATACCTATTAAGTATATCCGGGGAAGAACTTAAATATTTAATGTTTCCTGATGGAAATCCAGAAAAAAGACAATCTTTTTCTACAATGACAATTCATGACAAGTCAAAAAGAAATCTAATCGAACTCAATGCATATATTTTTGAATTTAATATGAGACTTTCTAATAGAACAGCGGACTTTCAGCTTAGTAATCCAAAAGAAAATTAATATAATTATGGCGCAGGATAAAAATTTGGAAATTTATACGGGATTATTTTTCTTATTATCCCTTATATTATTAGGAATTGATGTAGTTACATTAGGAAATGTTTCTTTAAGCAAACTTGGTTTTGATTTTTTTACACCCTTTGCAAATAAGGTACTAAGTTTTGGATTTTATAGAGAGGGGAAATATTATTTAGTAAGGGTCTTCATAGTAGTTTTAGTTGGTATATCTGTTTTCGGAGGAAAACCGAAGAAAATATTGAAAAAAAATGTTAATACTACTTCAACTATATTAAAAGCTCTGGGCTGTAGTCTTCTATTTATATTTTCTTACTTTTTTTACTATATTGGAATGAATGTAGGAATTTTTTCATTTTATACAATTATAAGCTTTGTATCATATTTTATGATTATTCATTATTTTGCTGAAATAATGACTACTATTAACTCCTCATTTGGAAAAGATAGGTTTGGAAAAGATGGAAGAAAATTTTTGCAAACACAGGAACTAATGGAGAATGATGCTTCTGTTAATTTGAAGACAGATGATGGTTATATTAATGTTGTCAATCCATATAGGGCATCATTAGTAATTGGAACACCAGGATCCGGAAAATCATTTGCCATTTTACAACCAGCTATTGAGCAACATATATCAAAAGGATTTGCAATGCTTGTATATGATTATAAATTTCCGACTTTATCAGTGTTTACTTATAATTGTTTGGAGATGTATAAAGAGAACTATAAGGTTGAACCTGAGTTTTGTGTTATTAACTTCGATGATCCGAAAAAGTCTCATCGTTGCAATCCTTTACAACCGGAGTTATTAATAGATTCTGTTGATGCTGTAGAAGCTGCTCAGGTTCTAATGATTGCACTTAACAGGTCCTGGAATTCTAAGCAAGGGGATTTCTTCGTCGAATCACCAATTAACTATGTTGCATGTTTAATTTGGGCGTTAAGATGTGCAGAGGGAGGAAAATATTGTTCATTACCTCATTTAATTGAGTTGTTATCAAAATCCTACGAAAAACAATTTCAATTCTTGGCATCTATTGAGGATGGAACCATATCAAATATGGCTGCACCTTTTATCTCAGCTTACGAAAACCAGGCTACTGATCAGTTGGAGGGGCAGATCGCTTCTGCTCGTTTAGGATTGTCACGTATGACCTCTCCTGTTGTATATTGGGTGATGACTACAGATAAAGATGAAAATGGTAATGAGATTGATGGAATCAATCTACAAATTAACGATCCGCAAAGACCTAAAATTCTATGTATTGGTAATAATCCGAAAAGAGAAAAAATATATAGTGTATGCATTTCTTTGTTTACAACAAAGATTATGAAAGTAATAAATATTAAACATCAGAATAAATCTGCATTAGTATTAGATGAGCTTACAACTATGTCATTTCCGAAAGGAACACTCGATAATATAATAGCCACAGGGAGAAGTAATGAGATTGCGACTTGGCTAGGCTTCCAGGATATAACACAGGCTGTAAGAGACTTTTCCAAAGAAAATGCAGAATCCATTGTTAATACAATGGGTAATATTTTTGCTGGGCAGGTTTCAGGAGATACAGCTCAAAGACTTGCAAGAATGTTTGGTAAAATCAAGGTACAAAAAGAATCGCATTCAATATCTGATAGTGGAACATCCATTTCTTATTCAGAACAAATGGAGGAACTAATACCTGAATCAGAAATTAGTACTTTATCTCAAGGAGTATTCTGTGGGAAAATTGCAGATAATTTTGATGAAAAAATTGATCAGAAATTCTTTTACTCTACAATTCATGTAGATCTGGCAAAAACAAAAAAATTAGAAAGTGGGAAACTACCCGATTTAACTCTTTTTTTAGATGCTAAGAATGAACCATTATCTGATAAAGATGTTAATCAAGTTTTAATGGATAACTTTAATCAAATTAAAATGGACATTGATGGTTTATTAGAGAGAACTTTAGTAACATTGTAAATTTAAAATTACTTACTTATGGAAGAAAAGCAACCAATGGTCGATTGGTATAAAGCAATTCAAGAAATTGATTTAGTAGATTTTTTTAGATATCGTATGCCTAACTTTTTCTATGATAATAAAAGAAAAGCATTTGTAGACAATAGTGATTCTACTTTAAGATCAGATAAGTTTGAATTTTTTAAAGGAAAAGACGGAAACCAAAATTACATTTCCAGGGCAACAGGGAATGCCGGGAATCTTATACATTTTATTAAGAATCATGTAGTTCAGAATGAACCTAATGTGTGGAAAGCAGTAAACAAAGAACTTGTAAACTATAATAGCAATCTTGCTATTATCAAACAGGAAATAAAGGAAAGGGAAAATATTCAAAATTTTAATCGGGATGCTTCAAAAGAATTGTTTTCAAATTCAATGACAGAGGATTTTTTATTAAAAGGAGAGTTCCTGCCATTGCATTCTCATCAGCGTAATTACATGACTGAATTTCGTCAGTTATCTAATGAAACTATAGACCATCCACTTTTTAAAGGAATAGTTAAAAGCTATAAGGATGAAAAAGAAAATTTTTTTACAATAGCTTATGAAATAAAAGACATCAATAATAAAGTTGTTGGGGTTCAAAAAACAAATACAAATCCTGCTTATGACAACTTTAATAGTAAAAGATTTGCCAGAGGTAGTCAGAATGATGTAGGATTTGTATTTTCTAATCCTATTGAAGTAGATAAAGATCTGCAGGTAAATTCTAAACAAGGAGGGAGAAATTTAATAATAACAGAATCACTATGGGATGCAATGAGCCATTTCGAAGTTAATCAACCTCAAAACTCAGAATATTTAAGCACGAATGGAGAGCTATCAGAGAACAAAGCTTTTAAATTAAAACAGTTTTTTGATTTGCGTGCTTTTGAAAAAATAACATTATCTACTGATAATGATATAAGAGGATGTTTTTTTGATACAATTATTATTTCTAAAATGGTTCCAGAAATAAAAATTAACTATAAGGATAAAGATTTTCTCTCTATTTCATTAACAATTAATGATAAAGAAAATTTTGTTAAAGCTGAAAAACTATCAACAAAGTTTAGAGAGATTGATAAAAAGACACTTGAATTTTTAAATGGAGTGTTACCAAGGAATATGGCGGTGGATATTATTAATCAGGAAAAGGCTATTTCTTACTTGAAAAAAAATTCAAAGTCAGAAATTGAATTCATAGTTCCTAATACTAAAGAGTATTTAGAAACGTTCAATAATATGTCCCTGCAGATCTTTCCGGGAATAAACAAAAAAATCACAATTCATAAATCAAATTCAAAAGATTGGAATGAAGATCTAAAATTAAGAAAACAAGAAAATTTAGATTTACAACAGGAACTTCCCAAGAAGAAAGGTTTAAAAATATAACATAATGAATCAAGAAATGATTGATGTAGATGGTGTATTTATAAGTAAAGAATACACAGATAATCCAACGGTAATGGAAACCATCATTCCCAACCGGAAAAAATTACCATATTATAAAGCATTGCAAAGGTATCTAAGAGAAGAATTATTAGAAGAACATCCAGAGCTTGAAAGTGAATACATTCGCAAAATTGAAATCCTTGGATTAGAAGATCAAATAATTACTGAAGCCTTTCTTTATATCATTGAGTACAGTAAAGATTTACTTCAAAATTCAGATGTAAAAACTCATGAACTTCCAGAACTGGAACTTCAAAAAGGGTTTGAATTCTTAAAAGATCAATTTGTAAATTAGTTTTGTCTCTCTTTATTAATATGCATTTATGAATGATAATGTTAAAAACCTTTCAGATTTTCAAAGGTTTAGAAATAATTTAGCTGCATTAAAGTTAATTGCACTTTCCCCAGAAAAAGAATTAAACTATACTGAATTGTCAAATCTGTTTACCGGATTTGGCAATTTCCCTTATTTTACAATGCCTATTGAAGATATTCTATCTGAAAAATTTGATAGCAAATCCACAAAAAAGTATTTTGATGAGATAAGAATTCTTATAAAAGAAATGAATGATGCAGGGGTTAATAACAACAATTTAAAATCAGTATTTCAAAAAATTGCAAGAAGTGCTTTATACGCCTATTACACCGATAAAAGATATGTAGATGTAATCACTAAAGAACTTCTACTTCAGAAGATTGACCAAATAAATAATAGCAGCTCAAAGGATCCTTTTATGATATTAGATCCAAGTGCCGGGACAGGGGTTTTTGTAAAAAGTCTTATTGATAATATACGATCTTTAAAGGATCAAGGTATAATAAATTCAACAGCATCATTTAGAATTTTTGCTATTGAGCCTGAGAATATTTCTTATCGTATTCTGAGTAGTTTAAAAAATGAGATTAATGAAAACGATTCTATCACTTTCTCAGCACATTGTAATAAATATGAAAATTTTCAAGTAACTCCTGATCGGAAATTTGATATCATAACAAGTAATATTCCTTTTGGTAGTACGAAAATACATGATGATTTGGTTAAAAAGAATTTTGAACTCGGTAAGGTTCCGAATATTCATAGTTATTTTTTTTTAAAATCATCACTTCTTTTAAAGAATGATGGAGATATTGGATTTATAACGAGTAGCAATTATCTTGATGCTCCAGGAACTGAAATAGATCGTGCTTTATTTTTTCAAAATAATAATACAATAAAAAATCTGGTTAGACTTCCAAAAGAGACCTTTTTAGGCACTGAAGTTCAGACAGACTATTTACATACTCATAAAAAGAGTTTAGTAACTGAGCTTGATGTAAATGCGTTAAATCAAATAATTTCCAGCATATCTTTGTCTGCAGAAGAACTATTTATTTCTCCAGAGAATAACCCTAATAAAAATAAAGAGCAAAATTATAATATAAATTCATTTGTTTATCAAAGACAGGAAAAAATATTAATTGGAGAACTTCAGACTAATTTCATGCATAATGGATATACATTAAGTAGTAGTCAGAAAAATGAAAGTGTAAGGTTTGAGGCATTTAGAAATTTAATTTCTAACTCTGAAATTGATAATCACATAGAGCAAAGTGCAAGTCTTCTAAAATTAGCAGACAATGAAAAATTAAAGAATGTTGTTTTTTCAAATAATGACCTTTATAGAACAAAAAATTTTCAGGAGAATTTTCAAAAAGAAAAGAAATATTCCTTTACTAATAGCACTCTTTTGGAACCAATCACAGTTAATGAGATTGAGACTATTACAAAAGAAATTAAAGATAAGAAAGTATCAAAAACTAAATATAAAGAGCAGAATCCTGCTCAAGGAATTCAACTGTCGTTATTTGATTTTGAGAATGAAATTAACCATTATGAAAAGACCATTAATAAGGCAATTGATACCATCATAGAAATTCCTGCCGAAGAAGAAATAAAGGAGAAGAAAATATTAAATAAGGATTTAGAGAATCAAAATATTTATCATTATTCTGGTGCTTATGTTGTTCTTGAAAATGAAATGTACATTCTGAATATAAAAGAAGCGGATTCATACATTGCCATTCCAATACTCAATGCTGCAGAGAAAGATAAAGCTCTAATACATTTAAAAAATGATTATCTACTATTTCAGCACGCTTTAAAAGAGGATTCAGCAGACCTTGTTGAAAAACATAAAAACCTGATAAATGCATATGAAATATATACAAAGGAGTATGGATCAATAAATGATTCATTATTGTTTTTCAAAGACGATATTTATTCATCTGAATTTGCTGGTCTGGAAATTAGAAATGAACTTGGAAAGTATTTAGCTTCTGATCTTATCAGTAATGAAAATTATTTTACTGATAATAAAAAAGAAATTACCACACCGGAGCAGGCTCTTATAAAATCTCTTCAAAAAAATAATGGGCAGGTAAAGATACAGTATATCTGTAAGCTTCTAAATGAGACAGACGAAGACAAAAAAGTAGAAATAGCCAGAAAATTGGTAGATTCTGGTAAAATTTATAATGACTATTCGATTAAAGATGATGCTGTTAAATATAAATTTTCAACCAAGGAAGAGTTTTTGTCAGGTAATATTCCATTAAAAATACAGATACTAGAGCATGTATTACTGAACGAAAAAAGTTTTGATTATGTTTCAGATACAAGGCTTCGACAAGATCTTGCATTATTAAAGCAGCATGATATAAGTATAACAAATTTTGATGATCTTACGATTAATATTAATGCTGAATGGTTACCAAAAAAATACTTAGAAACTTTTCTTCAGAATAAATTTGAATATCATAATGAAGATTTTTTTGAGTTTACTAAGCTCAATGGATTTTTAATTTCCAAAAAGTCTTTCAAAGAGTGTTATGGTCTAAATTCTTTATCTGTACAAGGAGTTAATAAGACTATTTCAGGAGGTGAAATTTTAAAGGATATCATTAATGATAAATCTTTCAATTTTACGACTAAAGTAAAGTCAGGAGATAAAGAATATTATGTAAAGGATATCAAAGCAAATAAAGAAGCTGAGATGAAATCAAAGCTTCTAAAAAAAGAATGGAAAACATTTATCAATACTTTATCTCCGGAACAACATCAAGAAATTTTAAATACTTATAATGATACTTTCTGTACAAATGTTCCTAAAGTATTTAATGGATCTTATCTTGATTTTACAGATGTGAATGGAATTGATGATGCCCATCAACATCAGAAAGATGCTGTTTCAATGATTTTGCAGAATGATGGAGGGGTTGTAGATCATATTGTAGGAGCAGGAAAATCGCTTGTCATGTTTAGTGCTACGATGAAGATGAAAGATTCCGGATTAAAACAGAAACCTATGTTAGCAGTGACAAGAGCTACTGCAGAACAGATCTATAAAGAGTTTAAATTTCATTATCCGGATTCTAAAATATTCTTTGATACTTCCGAGCTTGATGAAAATACTAAACTTTCATCTGAAGAAAAAAGAAAGCAGAAATATGCCATGATAGCAAATAATGATTGGGATTGTGTAATTATGACTCATGAAGAAATTGCTAAAATACCAATACCTTTAGATATTCAAATTGAATACATTGAAGAATATTTAGAGGATTTAAGAGATAATATTTATTATAAAAAGTCATTAAAGGAAGAGGGGGTTAATGTTGGTGATCTTAAAAGGTTAGAAAAGCAACTAGAAAATGAAGAAGCTAAATTAGAAAGAATGTTTGATGTTCTTAATGGCAATAAAGACAACACTATTTATGATTTTAATTCTTTGGGGGTTGATCATATTTTAATTGATGAAGCTCACAAATTTAAGAATATGCCGTTTACAACAATTCATAGCGGTATTGCTGGATTAAGTACACAGGCTTCAGAGAGAGCTAAACATTATGCTATGTTGACAAGATCTTTAAGAAAAAAGTATGATCTTGTTGATAAAGGAATCACTGTTCTATCCGGAACATTTATTTCTAACTCTATGGCAGAGATCTATAATCTGATGAACTGGATTAAGCCTGCAAGATTAAAAGAACTCAATATTAACACATTTGACAGATTTGCAAAGAACTTCTTTGTAAAAGAAGTACAACAGGAACTATCTGTCGGAAATGCAATTAAAGAAAAGGAAAGATTCAGATATATTGTAAATGTTCCGGAGCTAAAGTCATTATATTTAGAAATGGCCCATGTAGTTAATGAAAGTAACTTTACCGTAGAAACACCAAATGTAAAAACTGAAATGGTAATTGCTGAAGCAAACATTCAGCAAGAGAAATTTAATGATCTTCTGGTTGATTTTATTGATGGAAATATTGAGACTGCAGATGAGTTTGAAAGTATAATTCAAAAATCATTTGATGATAAACAAAAGCAGGCAAGTTCCTTAATTGTTTCAAATCTCTCCCAGAAAAATGGTATCGATCCCAGGTTAGTTAATGCAGAGTATTTTATTGAGCCTGCAGCTGGAAAACTTCAATTATGTGCTGAGAACATAAATGAGATGTATAAAAAAACTGATGATTTAAAGGGAGTTCAATTGGTTTTTTGTGATCTGGGGATTCCCAATTCTAAAAATAAAGATCAATTCAATGTGTATGATGGATTGAGGGATATTTTAGTGGAGAAATATAATATCCCTAAACATGAAATTCAATTTGCCCATGACTGGAGAGCTGCATCCGGCACAAAGAGAGACAAGGCATTAAGAAGAGAGTTCCAGGATAAAGTGAACAGTGGGGAATTTAGAATTGCAATAGGATCTACCGATACACTTGGAACAGGTTGTAATGTTCAGGAAAAATGTATTGCAGAACATGATCTTGACATTCCGTGGACACCTAGTAAATCAGCTCAAAGACTAGGCAGAATGAAAAGACAAGGGAATAAAATTGCTAAAGAATTTGATAATACAGTTTTTAATTATAAATATCTTGCAAAAAAGTCACTAGACGCCTTTAGATCTCAGGCTAATGAAACTAAAGACAGATTTTTAAGTGTTTTTAAAAAGATTGGTGCAAATACTCCTAGAATCCTGGATGAGGGTGAGATTGATGGGGATGGAAATGGAACTAATTTTTCATTAATGAAAGCATACATACTGGATAATCCCCAGATGTTGGAAATTGCCAAATTAGAGCAGAAGTTAGAAAACCTTTATAACAACAAAGAAGCCATAGAGAACGAGGGAATCAAATTAAATCGTAATTACAATTTTTATAAAGAAACAATTGAAAAAGAATCAGCTCAATTAATAATTTATAAAGATGTAATGGATAAGTTTACTACCGTATTTGCAGAAACAGATCCTGAAACGTTTAAGAATCATCCCGAAATATTCTTATTTGATAAAAAAGAACTTATCAGTGGAGTTCAAGACTTTAAAATTATTGGAAAAGAGCTTAGAGAGAAATATGAAAAATTTTTAACAGCAACCAAAGGAAATTTTTTTAGAGAATTAGAACCCTATAAAACAGTTTTATCCGGAGAAATTGCATATCAGATTCCATTATGTAAAATAGATCAGTTTAATCTTAATCTTATTTTTACAAAAATTAGCTATGATTTAGGAAAGGCTCAATCAAAAATCATAATTGAAAATGATTTTAATTCTTTAAAGATGCAGAAAAGAATGGATGTTATACCTAAAGATCCTTTGGAAGCAAGCACAATTATTTATAATGAAATCTCAAAGAGAATTCCTCGACTAATTGATAATTGTGAAGATGATATCAAACATTCAAATGAGAAATTTCAATATTATAGTAATCTTAAAAATGAATATCAAAAATTTGATGGTAATGAGGAGATTGAGCTAGTTACTAAAAAAATTATTGAACTCAAGCAAGAAATTGAGAATGAAAGACAGAGTAAAAAAATAAGGAATAGACCCAAAATTTAAATTTGTTTAAGATCTACATATTGTAGATCTTTTTTTATATTTTAAAAATTAAATACAATAAAAAACCCTACCAATGGTAGGGTCTTATATTAAAAAAATTTATTTAAAAATTTTTCGAAAAGATCTGTTCAGATTGTAGAAATCCTGCCATTAGGCTGTTCAGATTTTATTTATCCTGTCTTTTCTGAAGCAAATTTATGTATTAAAATTTTAATACACAAATTTAATATGTTAATTTATCTATTGTACTTAACTGTTTTACAACCAGTCTATTTAAATTTATACTAGTATTAGTAAAAGAAATACAATACTGTCCATCTGTTAGAAAAAAATCTGTAGTTTTCATTGCAGTAATTGTAGTAATTTCATATTTCCCATATTCTAAAAAATGAATTTCAATTACAAAATTTAAAGGAACTTCCGAATTTCTATAATCCTTAATTACAATTCTATGGTTTGTTTTTGATCTAGGATTTACTTTATTTGGGAAATTGATAAAATTTGAAATTCTATTTGACAAGTAGAAATGAAATATATACTTTATACTTTCTATTATTAAAGCCTGAATCTTTTCTTGTTCAATACCCTCTCTAATTCCAGATTCATCACCATAATTTAAGCGATCTTCATAATGTTTATCTATCCAAATTTCGAACTCAAAATCATTAAATTTATGTATAAGTTTTGCATTTTTAGAAGCGGTATTGGGCTTAAATTCTTCCAACTTTTGACCATTAGCAGATGATTCAGGTTCTGTTTTTTTTGATTTTGTATCTATGTGTTTTCTTTTTGTCATTGTTTTTAATAATCTGCAATTTTAGTGAAATTATTTGATTCTATGTCTCATGGGGTTTATACTAAGATATAATCCATCGAACAGCACTAAGGGGAATCCTTTTCCGGAAGATGGCCAGCTCACCCATTTTGAAACCACCGGAGCGCTTCCGGATCCACAACAAGACAGGAAGAGCTGCAGGGAAATTTTTAGCCAGGATATCAGCTGCCGGATTCCGGAATTCTACTCGCTTTTTTTAACCAGGAACAGCACCGGGGGAATCCTTTTCCGGAAGATGGCCAGCTCACCCATTTTAGAACCACCGGAGCGCTTCCGGATCTACACGAATACCGGAAGAGCTGCAGGGAAATTTTAGCCAGGATATCAGCTGCCGGATTCCGTAATTCCACTCGCCTATTTAACCAGGAACAGCACCGGGGGAATCCTTTTCCGGAAGATGGCCAGCTCACTCATTTTGGAACCACCGGTGCAATATCTTTTCCTGAGCTATACAAAACAGCCTTTTTATATAAAATCTCATTAATTTTGTATAATGAATTTAAAAGCAACAGAAAATGGAAAATTAGAAATTTTCAAATTCTCCAATACTCAACCTATTATTCTTCTGCCCTTTAATGAACCATTAAAAGCAGGAGGTTATCAAAGTTTTTCTAGTCCTGCAGAAGATTTTCCAGACATGGATCTTTTTCAATTTCTGATTAGAGATATTGATGTTACTGTTCCTGCAAGGATTCAGGGGGATTGCTTATCAGATATTGGAGTGTACGATAAAGATTGGGCGATTATTGAAAAAGGAATTGAACCTAACCCTTTAGATTTAGTTGCTGTATATATTGATGGTGAACATTACATAAAGAGATTTAAACCAAAATATGGAGATAATAACCGTCTTGAATCTTTAAAGTTCCAAACAGCTAATAAAGATTATCCGGATTTTGATATTAATGAAGATACTGAATTCGTATTATGGGGTGTAATTATAGGAATAGTTAGAAAATATAGATAATGATAGCCTTAGTTGATGCAAATAATTTTTATGCAAGTTGCGAGGGGTTTTACAATGTAAAATACAGGGGAAAGCCATTGGTTGTATTGTCAAATAATGATGGTTGTGTTGTAGCAAGAAGCCAGGAAGCAAAAAAACTTGGTATTCAGATGAGTGAACCAAAGTTCAAAATTATACATTTTGTAAAATCTCATGGTTTAATAATTTGTTCCGGCAATTTTCAACTTTATGGCGAATTGAGTAATAGAATGAAGTCTATCATAAATAGATATTGTGATCAGACTGAAAATTATTCCGTGGATGAAAATTTTTTATTTCTTGATGGATATTCTGACATTGAAAACAAAATGTTGGAAATGAGAGATAAGATCTTTAGAGGGTTAGATTTGCCTACTTCTATTGGAATTGCTCCTACAAAAACATTGGCTAAAGTAGCCAATAAAATTGTTAAAAAATATTCAGAGGATCTTGGCCATGTATATACCATAGATTCACAAGATAAAATAGAAAAAGCTCTTAAATGGTTACCAATCGGAGATGTTTGGGGAATAGGTAGAAAATATGAGCAAAGGTTTCTTAATCATGGAATTAAGAAAGCTATAGATTTTGTACATCTTCCGGATCAATTTTTAAAAAAAGAAATGGGAATTTTTGGAATTCGTATGAAGAATGAATTACTTGGAAATAAGCAATACGATATATCCTTTAAAGAACCAAACAAACAGATTGCTACAACCAGGACTTTTGATATTGCTACGGATGATTATCAATTTATTGAAGAAAGAATAGTAACATTTTCTTCCGAATGTTCTAAAAAGTTGAGACGTCAAAATAGTTGCTGCCGTCATGTAACCGTTTATTTAGCAACTAATTTTTTCAGACCAGATCTACCACAAAGAAGTAGCTCATTTACTATAACTCTCCCCAATCCATACAATTCCTCAATTGAGATCAGTAAGTACGCTAAAATTGCTCTAAATAAAATTTATATAAAAGGATTCGAATATAAAAAGGCAGGTGTAATCTTAAACACTTTTGTACCTGAAAGTGAACGAATAATTAGTCTTTATGATACGGATCTATTCCCAAAACATAAACTTGTAATGGATGCTGTGGATAGTATTAATAATAAGTTCGGTGTTCCAAAAGTGAAACTTGCAGGAATGAATCTCGAAAAAACTTGGATCATGAAGCAGGAGTATCTTACTACAAATGATTACCTAATTTTAAAAGCATAATTGATCAGAAATTAAGATATCATTTTATTTTTCATTAGGTATATATATATATCTAATTTTTGTATATATTTGTAAAACTAAATTACTAAATATGATACATCTACCAATTTACATTGCATGTGCTATTAGTGGTACTCTTGCTTTCTATGCTATTAATTCAAAGAAGTTTAGATTCTCCACAATTACAATTTGCATTTTCACATTGCTAGCGACAGGATATATTTTATCTGGATTTATAAAATATAATGTAAGGTTCTCCAACATTTTTAATGATAAGGATAGCATTTTTATCCTACTAGGACTTATTCTAATGTGGTTGCTTTCACTTGGTTTAATTATTAAGGATATGTTTTCTTCAAATAGAATGTTTATCCTGGGTAAAGCCGGAACTGGAAATAATTATCAAATAATCGGAGATTTTGAAAAAAAGTATAATCTTTCTTCTTTATCAATAAAAGAACGAAATGTATTACTTCATGAGATTATAGAGGGGTCAATCTATTCAAGAGAAGATAAAATCTTAGCACAATTTTTACTTAATAATAACCAATTGTGATGGAAAAAATAATTTCAAATTTAAAGAAATGCTCTTTTAATGGTCAGAGTTATTTCAAAGAAACAGATAGTATGGATCGCATTGTTTATTTTCAGGAAAATAGGTCTAATGACATAGAGCTGATTCGAGACCAAATAGACTGCTATTTATCTAATATTAATGATGCTTTTATTGATAGTTTAGTAAAGAGCAATCTAAATTTATGTAATCATTATTATTTTATTAGTAATGAACTTATTGCAAGAAATAAAATCTCAATTTTTACTAAAAAGGAATTTGGAAAACTGATAGATATTTCAATGTTATATATTAACGATTCCAGGGAATTAATTTTTAAGACAGTTGATATACCTGAAGTAATCGCTTTTATCAAAAACATTTTCAAGGTAAATGAATTCTATATATTAACAAAAGAAAATAGAACAGCTGCATTAGCAAATAGACTACGAAATAAATTTACAATTTAAATTATGAGTGATTCAAAAGAATACATTAGAGGATCAAAAAAATCTAATGAAAAAAAGAATATCCTATTTAAACTTTTCTCAAAGCAAATAGATTTTATGACGATCTATATTGATTATAAAAGAGAACAGGGATATCACAAATTAGCATATACAAGAACTGATATTATGGATGAAGCATTAACAGACTTTATTCAAAAGAGGGAAACAGATTTTCTACAAAATGCTTCCCCTGGATTAATAAAAAAAGCAGAAAAATTACAAATTTTTAATTCAAAAGAATCTAATGATGAAAAATAGTTCAATTTTTAATACAATAAAGAAGTATGCAGTTAAATATAGTACAATATCAGTATCTAACCATTTACTTGTATCATTGTCACTTATTTTAATCACCAATTACATTATTGTTAATTTAAATCTATCTGTATATATTTTGTTAGCTACTTTAGTAGTTATTTTTTTCCTTTCTATGATTAGAGGAAACTTAAAATATTATGATATTCATCTTAATAACAATGGCCAGATAACAACTTATGAAAATGTAAAGTATAAGTATTTAAAGAAAAAAGATCATTTAATAATTTTCCATGCTGATGGAACAAAAACTCTGGTAAAACAAGGTAATTATTCAATCACGGAAAGAGAAATTAATCTTTCATAAGATTTTGTAATTCTTTAATCTTTTCCTTAATTAAGAGATGTTTTTGTTCAAGAAGATTATACCTTTCTATTTCCAGATCTTTAGAAATGTATTTTGAAACTAAAAGATTATCTTCCACAAAAAGCCAAGCAGGATTAATATCATGAACAACTTGATAATATTTTACAATATGAATAAAAGTTTCTGTTTGAGAAGAAAGACGTCTCTCAATATTGCTATAGTTATCTGTTTTTAATGGATTATTGCTTTTATTTATTAAATGAATTTTATTAACCGCAATAAAATCATTGAAGTTGTCCACAAACTCTTGTTGCGTTAGACCTAATTCTTTTCTTAACGATATTAACCTTTTGAATACAATATTATTTAATAAATCACTCATGAAACAAAAATATGAAATTATGAAGAAAAAGCTTGTTAATGCAGTGCTAATTTTATTTACTTTTTCTCCTTTATTCTTATCCTCGCAAGAAAATTCTAAAGTATATGAGGAAGACAAGGAAGTGTATTTAAAAGTAGATGAGAAATGGATAAAGTCTCTTGAGCAATATGATAATGGAAAAGTAGAAGACTTGGAGGATAGAAATCTTTCCCTAGATACTTATAGGGGACGATTTTCATTGCTAGATGTAAATACCAATTTAAATATTGATTATAATGACATTACATATTCCTATGTAAAAAAATATCTCTCATACAAGTGGTATCATAGAATCATTGGATTATCTACATATTATTTTCCATTGTTTGAAGCAGGTTTAGAAAAATATGGACTTCCAAAAGAAATTAAATATTTAGCAGTTGTTGAAAGTGCATTAAATCCTCGTGCCGGTTCTTGGGCAGGCGCAAAAGGATTATGGCAGTTTATGCCTGCTACTGGGCGACAATATGGATTATATGATAACAAATATTATAGTGGGTTTTATGATCCTGTAAAAAATACTGATGCAGCAGCTCGATATTTACGAGATCTTTATAATGAGTTTAAGGACTGGAACCTTGCTATCTCAGCATACAATTGTGGTTCTGGCAATGTTAGAAAAGCTATTCGAAGTGCAGGATCTAAAAGCTATTGGAAAGTACGCCCCTTTCTTCCTGCAGAGACAAGAGCCTATGTTCCAAGCTTTATCGCTGTAAACTATATTTTCAATTTTTATAGACAGCATAATATTAAGCCAATGTATTTTAAATATAATTTTTATGATATTAAAATGATTTCAAATAATAACCCTACAAGTTTTAAAGGGCTTAATTCAGATACAGCATTCCTCAGATTTGCAAATCCGCAGTTCATAACAGATTATATACCAAGTAAATCAATTATATACACAAAATAGAATGAAAGACAAAGATTATATTAATAAGATCCGCTTATTAGGAACAGAAAATAAAGAGCAAAAAACAATAGATATTATCTCAAATGTAGGGAGTGAAAATGAGAAATATGAGAATATTATATCTACTGAAGAGGGGGAGATATATTTAATTGATGATCAAAAAAGCTTTTCTATAGCAAAAAATTTCAATAGAGATATTACCAGCATTGATGAAATTAATGTAACAAATGAATTGGTTGATCTTATTATAGGAAAGACAGAAAGAAAAAGATCTTCTAAAGTTAGTCTAACCGATATGCCAATTGCTGCCATTAATATATTATTTAAGTCCATTGCCTTAGTAAAGAGTAGTCAATTTAATTCTAAAAAACGTCCTCAGCAGTTGGAACTTTTTGAGGAAGAATTCAAAAAGAAAGAAAATGTGAGAATATCGATTGCAATTGACATTAAAGACATTTCTTCACAAACAACAGCGGATGGGAAAATAAAAGGTAGAAGTAATAAAGTTAGAGAAGCTGTTGATTTTTTATATAATAATCTTAATGTATGGGTTGTAGGGAAAAATGCAGAGGGAAAAACGAAAGAAACTAAACTATCCTATATCGAGTCTCCATCTTTTGATCGTAAAAAACTATACTTTGAAATGAATCCTTTTTGGTATGAAAAACTTGTAAACCTAAATGTTTATAACTCGGTTCTTCTTCAATTACCAAAATTATTAGGAAATCCTCGTCATGTTCTTTTCTCTCTTTATTTGGAGAGATTTGACTGTAATGAATGGATCCCTTGGAATTATAAAAATATAAATGAGCTATTTGACTTAAATTATAAAAATGCTAATGATTTGGCAAAAGGATTTATGAGAGAGGTTCGGTCAAAACTTGATAAGAATTCATTGAAAAGTTTTCAGTATATGGTAAATGGTGATATTATTTCGGTAATGGCATACGAGATGAAAACAATTGTCAATAATAATAATGTTAAATTAAAGAGTGAAACACTAGAAAAGTTAGAGAATAATCACTTTGCCAATTATATTGGTAGAAGACATGGGTTGAGTGATGAAAAGAGACAAAGTATATTAGATATTATAAAAACTTCTGTATCAGATAAGAAATTACTTAAGGAGGGATATACAAAGTTTAAAAAATTTTGTAGATCTAAAGAGATTAAAAAATCAATACTTTCATATCAGGGAGATGATTTTATAAATAAGTGGAATACTTTCATCCATGAAGAATATAAAAGTGATGAACGTTATAAAAAATTTCCAAATGGTGCTCCAAGAATTTAATTTCTCATTTTCACTCCCTAAATTAATAGTTTATGAAACCAATATCAAAATATTATAAGAACGCAGCTCCTATTAAATTTCAAAATGTAGATAATGCCTTGTTCCTGGATATACTATCTAGTAATTTTATAACAGAATTAATGGATAAGTTATCTGAGCACTCTATATATTATCGTTATTCCAACCACAAATCGGATAAAACGATCTTTAGTAACCATTATGCTAATAGTAAAGATATTTTCTTAAAATTTTATTTTTTGAAAGATAGCATAGCAAAAACAAAAACCTTAATTAATACACTGAAGCAAGGGTTTAAAGATTTAGGATTACAAATTTCTAATGTAGGTGGGAAAGCTCATGATATTGGAAGCTATTTAACTATATATTATTATAAAGAATCCAATAAAGTAGTCATTACATTTGGTGGTTTGTATCTGAATCTTTATAGCTTTTTAATTGCAGAGGGTAAAACAAATTTTACTTTTTCAATAAAGGATGAAAATTCAATAAAAATGAACCGTTATAATAGTTGGACTTCCTTAACTATGAACACTTTCTTTAGTTTCCTACAAAATGAAAAGGTTGGTAATTTAAGTCATACTCTTTCAAAAGAATTTTTGCTAAAATTCTTTAAAATGAATAATAACAATGAATACTTTACCAAAGAATTTAATTTTGATATTATAGATAAAGGAATTTACTTACCTAAAATTTCACTGAAAGAGTTCAGGACTATTTCTAATAAAAAAAGTTTATTAAAAAGAATATTTAATGTAGAATCTTTACCAAAACAATTCTTAAAATTTGATATTTGTGAAATTTATTTTTTTTATAAGAATCTAAAATTGTCAGATATTAATGATTGGCCGAAACTGATAAGTTTCTATAACAGCCTAGAAAGTAAAAAAGAACTTTATATATATGAGAGTGAACATTCTAGTTTAAAACTTGAATATGATTTTGAGCTTTTGAAACAATACTATCATTATACTTTCATTCAAAACAATGAAAGCTATTTAAAAGCAAATTCTAAGAATGAAAATATTCTTATAAAAGATTATTTAAACTTATGTAAATTGTTATCTATAAATGTTAATCTACGTATGACATCATTTAAAAAGTTGAAACAGGAACATGATAGATTAGCGTTAGAACTTATCGAAAGAGATATAGAGAAAAGGGATATTAGAATAAAGGAGGAATATAAAAAACTTGATTTTATATCCTTAATTAAAACAACCGAAGATCTAGTACTTGAATCTAAAAGACAACATCATTGTGTAGCTTCTTACTTACAAAGTATAGAGAATGGTTTTTGTGCTATTTATACTGATCTTTATTCAAGTAAAAGGTATACCATAGAAATTTCTTATAGTTCAACAAAACAAGTATATATTTTAAACCAGTGTAAGGGTGTTTTCAATTCAGAACCTCCCGTAGAATATTTAAAAATGCTAAGAGATAAATTAAAGCTAGTTAATAAAGAAATTGCTGATAAGAATGTATCTGAACATAAGATAGATAAAGTTAAAAAAAATCTGAATTTGAATTCCATTCCTCAATCTGGATTTCGAATTGCATAATTCTTAAAAGTATCTTTTAGTCAGGATATCAATCTTTCCGGAGGATGGCCAGCTCACCCATTTTAGAACCACCGGAGCGCTTCCGGATCTACAACAACACCGGAAGATCTGCAGGAGAAATTTTAACCAGGATATCAGCTGCCGGGTTCCGTAAATCCACTCCCATTTTTTAACCAGGAACAGCACCGGGGGAATCTCTTTCCGGAGGATGGCCAGCTCACCCATTTTGGAACCACCGGAGCGCTTCCGGAACAACAAGAACACTGGAAGATCTGCAGGGGAAATTTTAGCCAGGATATCAGCTGCCGGATTCCGTAATTCTACTCTCCTTTTTTAACCAGGAACAGTACCGGGGGAATCTCTTTCCGGAGGATGGCCAGCTCACCCATTTTGGAACCACCGGAGCGCTTCCGGAACAACAAGAACACTGGAAGATCTGCAGGGGAAATTTTAGCCAGGATATCAGCTGCCGGATTCCGTAATTCTACTCTCCTTTTTTAACCAGGAACAGTACCGGGGGAATCTCTTTCCGGAGGATGGCCAGCTCACCCATTTTGGAACCACCGGAGCGCTTCCGGAACAACAAGAACACTGGAAGATCTGCAGGGGAAATTTTAGCCAGGATATCAGCTGCCGGATTCCGTAATTCTACTCTCCTTTTTTAACCAGGAACAGTACCGGGGGAATCTCTTTCCGGAGGATGGCCAGCTCACCCATTTTGGAACCACCGGAGCGCTTCCGGAACAACAAGAACACTGGAAGATCTGCAGGGGAAATTTTAGCCAGGATATCAGCTGCCGGATTCCGTAATTCTACTCTGGCTTCAAACCAAAAATGGGACAAAATGTTTGTTTCAGATTATAATTAATTGATTTTAAATGAGTTAATTTTAACCATATTAAAAGATGGTTTGTCTAGGTTAATTATAAAATCGTATTCTCCATGC
>NZ_PPEI02000010.1 GCF_002899895.1 Chryseobacterium oncorhynchi | reverse complement strand
ATGATATTTCCATTAAAATCATAGGTCAGGTTTTCGTTAAAGTTGTAGTTATACGGATTGGTAGATTCAGGTTCTGTATAGACAGCATCTTTTAGCCTATTCAGATTGTCATAAACATAGGAATACCGTTTCAAGGTACTTTCTGCAGCATTTTTCCAGTCTACCTCTGCAATATTTCCGTTGTATCTTCCCGAAGTTAGGTTGGTAAATTTAGGACTGTTATATCTAATTTCATATCCAAATAGTTTTCCATTCAAAGTGACTGGATCATTAATCTTAGTCATCCACCCTCTGATATTGTACTTGTAATCGATCTGCTGTAATGATGAAGCCACATTTATTCCCCCTACTTTCTTGCTTTCTAACTGAGAAAGTTCATTGTACTTATTCTGGGCCAGAATTTCCACGGGATTGGAGTCTACCTGATGCTTATGTACCAGCAGCCTATTTTGGTGGTCATACTCAAAGTTCTCCGTGATTACCCTTTCCGTATCCGTATTCAATCTTTTATGCTTGGTAACAACAGTTTGGGAAACCCCTGCAAAGTCCAGCTTGGACTCCGTCCTAGTATATCCTCCCAAGTGATTGATGGAATGGGTTCCAATGGCCCTGCCTCTGGTATCATAATAGGTGTAGCTCTTTGTCCAGTTGTCATCCTCAATGTTTTTTACATAGGAGGCAACAGGAAGTCCCTTGGTACTTTTAGGTTGGGACGGGTTGTCAGTAAGCAGTTCCTGTGAAAATTGGCTGCTGGCCGCTGGTGATCCCTGTGGATAAGTATCGTAGTAGTTAACACTTAGGATGGTTGGGATTTCTCCTACAAAATAAACATCAGAGTAATAGATTGTCATTCCATTTCGAGTAAATCCTGTAGAGCTTCTTTCTTCAGCAATGGTTATATTATTGATCTCATTTTGTCTGCCTGCTCTCCCCCCACCGGTTGATAGAAATCCCGTATAGGCAACCCGCCCTAATCGGTCGTACTTGGTAATGATCCATTTACTTTGAGCCTTAAGGTTGTCGTCCTGGGTTAGAACCAGTCTATCTGCCTTATCATATACCATATATTCCTTTCCCTTGCCCGGAAGTTTCTTTTCAACCAGTCGGTTTTTGCCATCATAGCTGTACTGGTAGCACAATCTGTCAAGGGTAGATGGGTCCAAAGATACTGAGACCGATGCCAATGGGGGAATGACAAAAGCCAATTGACCATACTCGTTGTAAACATAATAGGTATCTGCATTTTCCGTAGCGCTGAGGACCTTTCTTACCAAAATGGTTTGTCCCTTGCCATTCTTAAACTCGATAGTTTTGTTACCATCTTCATCGGTCACTACATTCTTGTAGAGCTGTCCGCTTTTGTAGAATCCGTTTTCAGAGTCAGGATCCGTGGCTGGCTTTAATTCTGACAAGGAGGCTCCATCAGGCCATGTGGTAGTGGTGGTAAACTTTTTTACCTCTCCTGCGGTATTGGCTTCATACTGGAACTTTACAGGTTTATTAGCCCAGTCGGTACCCACCTGAACTTGTTGCTGGATTCTGCTCAGGGGTGAGCTTTCTAGCTTCTTTTCCGAGTAAATCTTCTCTGAGCCGTAAATATTGGGTTGCGTGGCATTGGATAATGGATCTGTAACAATAGCGCCGTTTGAAGTGCCTCCCTGTGGAACAGGCAGGTAATCCAACACCTGTCTTCCAAAATCGTCATATACAATTTGGGTGACAACGTCTCTTCCTAATGGGGAAGCTTTTACGTTCACCACTTGCTTTGGACGTCCTAATCCATCAAAATACTGAACGGTTTCTACCTGCTTGGCATTGGCATCACTCTGGGTTTTCTCCTCAAGGTAAGTCCTTGATTGTATATAGTTTTCTGTAGGGGTAAGCTGTGCCTGCACCGACTGGGTGATCAGCAGCATCCCTATGGGGATTATTATTTTTTTCATCTTGTTTAATTTATCGGAAAGGTAAAATCTAAATTATAGGAAGTATTATCTGGTACACCAGTTACACCTAAGCCCTCAACTTTTTTCACTAACAATTCTCCATTGGTTCGAATGAATATGCTCCAAAGAAATCCATTACTATATGTACTTAAACTTTTTTCAGTCTGAGGAAGACAGGAACCGTTTATTTTCCCAACAATAACTCCACTAGTCGTCCAAGGCTTTCCAACGCCTGAAGAAAAGCCCATTTGAATTCTATAGTTTGTTGTATTTGCTAATGATATACCACCACCACCAGAAATAAACACACTTACATTACAATTTAAAGCTGTGCATGTCCCATTTAAATTAGCTATATTCTGTCCATTCGAATTGATTTCATTCTGTGCTTGTTGATCTGCATCAGGTTGGCTTATGAAAGAGGAGTAAGTATTTGCTGGTACCGTATAAATATAACTACTTCCTATTGCATAAGAACCGCAGTTGTTTCTTATAAAAGGTTGGCTTTTGATAGAATTATAAAACTTCTTTGGAGCATAGTTATATTTATATTCTTTTATAATCTTATTCTCAGAATCTAATACTCTTTCAAGTCTATTAAATGAGTCATATTTATAGTATTCTTTAAATCCAGAAGCTGAGGTAATTGTTTTAGCTCCGATTAAAGGATCATAGGTATATGTGGTAATTTGAAAATCTTTGAATTCTGTCTTAGTTCTAAAGTCATTTAGCTTAGAAAGCAAATCATTTTCTGTCAAGTCATCAATATCCAAATCAGATTTCTTTACAATGTCTAATTGTAAGTAAGAATTACTGCTGCTAGGATCTAAGCCAAAAGCTTGCATTACTTGTGAATAACTTCCCCCTTCAATTTTTGCAATAATCTGTGTTTTATTATACCCCCAAATAACTGTAATTGGAATATTGTTTTTAGTTGTGTATTGCAATACATTTCCATTATCATAGATATCATAGGTTACTTCTGTAGTGGGAACATTATTTGATATATCGTACGATAAAATAGAAGTAGGATTCAAATGATTAGGATTATCATATTTAGTTTCTATTAATGACTTCCTTTTTGGAGATCCATTAATTACATTTCCTATAACTTCTGTCTCAAGTGGAATATTTAAAATATTTGCATTAAGTAACTTTATATTATTTTTTTCAGTAGAATATTTAATATTTTCTATGTTACTTTTTCCATCTGCAAACTGGGTTGACTTGGATTTAATCTGATTATTAGAATTATAATCAAAATTTGTTTTTATCACTAAAGAATCTCCTCCGAAATAATCTATAGTTTCTTTATTCTTTAATATTGTTTCAGTTGAATATATGGGATAATATCCTACAGCTGATTTATAGTGTTGTACAAATGAGGGATCACTACCTGTCTCAAATGTATTTAAAGCATATACATAAAACATTGGGTGTACCATAGTAACACCATAACTGAATGGAGAGTTTTGTATCAGATAATGATACTTTTCTTTTTTTAACTTTAAAGAATTGCTATTAAAATAATTATTTTGTAATATACTTCCATTCTCTATTTTATTACCTTTTACCGATGGTAAAAATATAGGTCTGTTATAAGCGGCTATACCAAAATGAATATCTTCATTATTGGAATACAATGTCTCTGTTTTACCTTTAGTGTTTCCTGCTGAATCTATTTCTTTTTTTATCACTTTAGAGTAGCCTACATTATTTCCTGATGAAAGACTAAAGGTACTCGATATTGAGCTTGATTGCATAGAAACAAAAGATCCTTGTCTAGTTTTTACTACAGGTCTCCCTACACAATCACCTATTTCAAAAAAAGCTTCTCCATTATCTTCTCTTATCATATTAATAGGATTCGGTGTTAGCCCATTTTGATATTCAAATGCAGTAGTTGTCAAAAGTTGATTGTTGATATCATAATTTCTTTGTTCCTTTAATCTTAATCCATTCCCTTTATTGTACTTGTATTTATTATAAAGATAGAATAGATTAGAAGCTTCATTAAGTTCATAAATAAAAACAGATGAACCTTTTGTAGGGTATTCTATTTTTTCTAACATTCCACTTTGGGTGTAGTTTATATCAGGAATCTTTTTGTTATTATTTATTTCCGTAACAGGTATATTAATACTATAATTGAAATCAGTTGGATTAAGGTGAATAGTTTTATTAGTAAAGCCTCCATTAGAGTATCCCCAATAATCTACAGCATAAGATATTTTAGGTGGCAGCAATGTTTCATTATAATAAAAGGTATATTTCTCATCATTGTTTTTTTGTATAGAATTAAGTTTAAGCCTTTTATTTCGTTCTGAGTTAAAGGAATTGTTCATCAGGTTGGACATATCAACTACTTGAGACGAAAAATAATCATACTGGAATTTGTATTCGCTTACAGTTACATCATTATTGGTTGATAATGTTATTTTGTCTAATTTTTTAGTATTAAAATCAACTCTGTCAGAATAACTAAAAATTAATTTACCATTGTCACTTATTATACTTGATGGGAATAAGTACTTTTGTTGTGAATCACTTCCTGATGAGTTAACTACAAAATCATTTAACCCTCCGAATCGATTTGGATTGGGAACTGGTGCAGGATCATTGGTATTGTAAAAATCCAAATAATTTGATGATCCCTGCTTGCAATTATTATTACTATAATTTGTTGTATAATTTAAAAACCAAGTGGTTCCTCCTAAATTTGAAACTAATGAAGTACTTATATATTGAAATAATATTTTTTTATTATTTGTATCAATAATTTCACTTATATGAAAATTTCTTCCAACGGTTTTTGAACTATTAATAATATCTTCAACATTATTAAATTTATAAGTAAAACCTTTTGGATCTTTAATTGTAAAACCTAAACTTGTTTTTTCAAATTTGTACCCTTTTTTATTTAATGCTGTAAATATTATAGAACCATTATTATTTGCATTGTAATTTTCAAAATTCGAAATTAAAAACTCAACTTTTTCTCCAAATAAATTCATAACAAAAATATCTGGCTGCATATCTACTGCATCAAAATTAGAAGAAAGACTGCTGTACATTCCATTTCTTGGCACATTATTATTAGTAGCAATATAATAGCCATACGTGTTAAAGGATGGTGAATCATTAAAATTGGTAGGTCCATTGGCTAAAGAAAATGTGCTTGCATACGGGAGCGAAGATTTCGCAAAATCCAGTCTATAGCGTATATTATCACCAAAATCATCATATCCGTATATATTTTGTACTATTGTAGGAAAACCTATATCCCACCCAAGTCCTACCTGTCCTGCCTCATCCATTACTCTAATACCACTACCTGAAATATAATTTAGGCTTACTGGTAAGTTTACATCTCCTGATCTTAAATTAAAAAGGTTTATGCTTGGATTATTTCTTCCTAAATATTCATTATTATTTATGTCTCCATACTTTAAAAATGTCTGACTTGAGGGAGCCTTTGGAGGTTCAGGAAAATAGTAGTTAGTGTAATTTGCCTGTCCATACAATATGCTACTCAAATAGGAAAAAAGGGTAATAAAAATTATTTTTGTTAGAATTAAGTATTTTTTCATCTCTGTTTAGTTCTTTATTAACTTAGCATTCGCCGTCTTTTTATTTTCAGTCTTTATCGTTACCAGATAAGCCCCCTGAACCAGGGCCTGTGTATTGATCTTAGTTACCCTGTTCTTGGTTTTCAGGCTTTGCAATTGTCTTCCACTCATGTCATAGAGTAGAATGTCAGCCTCCTTGAAGTCAAAACCTATTTCTACGTAGGCATAGTCGGATACAGGGTTCGGGTAGATCTTAATATCATATTTTTCAATTAAATCATTCACCTGCTTGTCACCCAGCTTGACAATCTTCCAGTTCTCTTTTCCTAGTTCCTCAGCACTCGTTCCTGCCAGAATAATGGAACCATCTTTGTTTAATCTTAAGTCTGAAAGTCTTTCCTCCTTTTTCCTGGATTCTCCCTTGATGTGCTTTCTCCACTGCTCATTTCCGTTTCCGTCAAGGTACAGCATCCAGAATGTCTCATCATTCTTTTCCACTCTTCCCTCAGCCTGAGTGTAACCTCCTAACAGAATGCCTTTGGAGGATTTAGCATCTGCTGAATGAATCACGCTCATACCCATCAGAATATCACGGTTTCCAAAGGTGTAGGACTTCTGCCACTGCTCATCTCCACGTTCATTTAAGGATACCAGCCAAAGATCTGTTCCCTCTTCAATCCCTACGGTCTTGTTTCCTGATCTTTCTGATCTGGATTCCCCGCCAATAATGTAGCCATTGGAAGTCAATGCTAAAGTTCTGATGTGATCGTCTCCCTTACCACCAAGATTCTTTTCCCATTCAACCTTGCCGTTCTTATCAAACTTGATGATCCAGTAATCACCCTCACCAAAGTTTTCGCTTTGCTTGGAGGTTGTAGAGGGTTGGTTGTCGCTAGCCGATTTTTCATTTGAGGCATTGCCACCATTATTGACAATTCCACTTCGGGAATAGACTCCCAATAATGCGCCGCCATCTCTTGTGGGAATCATTTTTTCAACCTCGTCAAGACCTCTTCCACCCAAAATGAGTTGGGAAATTTCCTTGCCATTTTTGTCGAGTTTGACAACCCATACATCCTTGGAGCCATGTCCCTTGGGTGAGTTCTGGATATTTCCTGCTACAATAAATCCCTGGTCCGTAGTTTGGATCACTGCCTTGGCTTCCTCATCCGAAGAACTTCCCATAGTTTTTTGCCACAGCTCATCCCCAAATTCATTGATGCGGATTAACCAAACATCTGAACCGCCTTTGGAGTCGTCCTTTTTATCCAATCCTTTGCCTGAATACGAGGTTCCTGCCAAGAGGAATCCGCCATCCTGCGTGGTTACAGTCGCTGAAAGGTAATCGTGGTTGTTTCCTGAAAAATATTTTTCAAAAACCTGTTCTCCCTGTTGGTTCAGTTTCACCAGATGGAAGTCGTAGCCATTGTTTTGCCTGTTGTTCTGTTGGAGTTTATCGCTCTGGATGGAGCTTCCTGTAATAAGATACTGCTGATCGATGGTGGTGGTCACCTCGCTTAGAAAGTCCTGGGTAGAAGATTGGATGTCTTTTTGCCAGATCACTTCCTGAGCAGACATACCCAGCACAGTGCATAAGGTAAATGCACCGAGATAAATCTTTTTCATTCTTGTATTTTTAGGTTAGCGATTAGTTTTATTATTTTGCCACAAATTTAACTTTTTTTATGACTTAAAACCTTTATTAAAGGGATTTGATATAAAAATAACCTATGAATATATTTTATCATTCCATATTATCTAAACACAAAGATATTTTCATGAAGCGACAAAACATGACGTATTATTTTCACCATAAAAAAAGCCTTTGAAATTTTCAAAGGCCTCATTTATTTCTTTCTTGAAGAATTTTTTCTATATCTTCCAACGAAAAGTCTTTTGCTTTCAATAGAATAAGAAAATGATATAGAAGATCTGCGGCTTCATTTTTAAAAAGTATATCATTATTATCTTTAGCTTCAATCAGTACTTCTACAGCTTCCTCTCCTACTTTTTGAGCCATTTTATTAATCCCTCTCTGATATAAAGAATATGTATAAGAACTTTCTACTTTATTATCAATTCTTTGAGATATTTTTTCTTCCAATTCATATAAAAATCCCTTGGGATCTTTTTCACCGAAGCAACTGAAAGTTCCTTTATGGCAAACCACATTCGTTGGAATGACCTTAATCAATATAGTATCCTGATCACAATCTATATCTATACTTTTCACTTCTAGAAAATTACCAGATTCTTCTCCTTTTGTCCATAATCTGTTTTTGGAGCGACTGAAGAAAGTGACCCTTTTTTCTTTTTTTGTCTTTTCAAATGCTTCCTCATTCATGTAGCCCAGCATCAAAACCTGTAATGTTCTGTTGTCCTGAATAACTACCGGAATAAGGCCATTATCTTTATTAAAATTAATGTTCATCGTACTTCTATTTTTTGAATTTTTAATTGTTGTTTTAAATCTTGAATTCCAATTTCATTAAAATGGAATATACTGGCTGCCAATGCTCCCGTAGCCTTGGTTTCATTGAATACTTCAACAAAATCCTCTGTAGCACCTGCACCTCCAGAAGCAATGACAGGAATACTTACGTTTTCTGAAACAAGTTTTGTAATCCGTAAATCAAAGCCATTTTTTGTTCCGTCACCATCCATAGAAGTTAAAAGGATTTCACCGGCCCCAAAATTTTCTGCCTGTCTTGCCCATTCCACAGTAGTAAGTTCTGTAGCCTTTCTACCTCCATTAATGTGAACAAGATCAACACCCCCAACCCATCTTGTATCAATAGCAACTACAATACACTGGCTCCCAAATTCATTTGCCAAATCAGAGATAAGCTTTGGGTTTTTCACTGCGGAAGAATTGATACTAATCTTATCTGCCCCTGCTTCTAAAAGCTTTCTGACATCTTCAATAGACGAAATTCCTCCACCTACTGTAAAAGGAATGCTTAACTCTTTGGCAATATCTCTTACTAATTCTACAAATGTTTTTCGATCTTCAAGGGTTGCAGTAATATCAAGAAAAACAAGTTCATCAGCTCCCTCCTGTTCATATTTTTTTGCCAGCTCTACCGGATCGCCTGCATTTTTCAGATCCTCAAAATTGATTCCCTTTACCGTACAACCATCTTTAATATCCAAACACGGAATAATTCTTTTTTTAAGCATTTTCAATAAAATTTTGAAGTTGTTGGAGGCTTATTTTTCCCTCATAAATAGCTTTTCCTATAATTGTCCCGGAGCAGCCGACATCTTTCATTTTATGGACATCCATGATGCCAGAAATACCACCGCTGGCTACCAACTGAACTGAAGTTTTGTATAAAATTTCAATATACAGGCCTGTTGAGGGGCCTTCCAGCATTCCATCCTTTGAAATATCAGTGCATATTGTGCTCTGAATTCCTTTTTCCTGATATTGAAGAATAAAATCAATAATATCTTCATTACTTTCTTCTTGCCATCCGGAGGTTTTAATTTTTCTGTTATCGCAGTCTGCTCCAAGGATGATTTTTTCCGGACCGTACTTTTTGATGGCGCGATAACAAAACTCAGGATCCTGAACAGCAATACTTCCTAAGGTAATCTGTTTTGCACCGGAATTGAAGGCAATTTCTATATCCTGTTCTGTTTTCAATCCACCTCCAAAATCAATGTGAAGTGAAGTTGAACGTGCAATATCCTCCAACACATTTTGATTTACAATATGTTTTGATTTTGCGCCATCAAGATCAACCAAATGCAGATATTTAATTCCAAAGTCTTCAAATTCTCTGGCAACTTCTACGGGGTTTTCATTGTATATTTTCTTTGTGCTATAGTCACCTTTTGATAAACGCACACATTTTCCATCAATAATATCAATAGCCGGAATAATCTTCATTATGATAAGTTTATAAAGTTTTTAAGTATTTGACGACCAATGGTTCCTGATTTTTCCGGGTGAAACTGCATCGCATAGAAATTATCTTTCTGTAAAGACGCACTGAATGGCAGAATATAGTCACAAACCGAAGTGGTAAAGTCTGACAGTTCACAATAGTAACTGTGTACAAAATAGACATCATCATCTTTTTCAATACCTGAAAACAATAAGGAGTTTTGATCCACAACAGTATTCCAGCCCATATGCGGCACAAGACCCTGAGGTGGAAATTTTTTCACAGCGATATCAAAAATTCCCATTCCCTCAGTATTTCCTTCTTCATTAGCTTTACACATTAACTGCATTCCCAGACAAATTCCCAAAACAGGCTGTTTCAGACTCCGAATCAGCACATCAAGGCCTTTTTCCTTTAATAATCTCATGGTGGAAGATGCTTCGCCTACACCGGGAAAAATAACTTTATCTGCGTTTAGGATGACTTCGGGATCATCTGTAATAATCGATTCTGCCTGAAGCCTGTTTAAAGCATTCTGTACAGAACTTACATTACCACCATTATATTTTATTATTGCAATCATATGTTATAAACTTCCTTTTGTTGAGGGTAAACCATAATTGGTATCTGATTGATTGACGGCCATTTTAATTGCCTTTGCAAACGCCTTGAAAATAGATTCTATCTTGTGGTGTTCATTGTCTCCTTCTGCTTTGATATTCAGATTAGACCTTGAGGAATCTGTAAACGATTTGAAAAAGTGATAGAACATTTCTGTAGGAACATCTCCTATTTTTTCTCTTTTAAATTCAGCATCCCAAACTAGCCACGGCCTTCCTCCAAAGTCAATGGCCACCTGCGACAGGCAATCATCCATAGGAAGTAAGAAACCATATCTTTCAATACCTTTTTTCTTTCCCAATGCCTTTACAATAGCTTCTCCCAGTACAATTCCTGTGTCTTCAATGGTATGATGCTCATCCACAGCAAGATCTCCATTCACCTTGATCGTAAGGTTCATATTTCCGTGTCTGGCGATCTGTTCCAGCATGTGATCAAAGAAATGAAGCCCTGTTGAAATTTCAGAATTACCGTTTCCATCAATAGTAACTTCAACATCTATTTCTGTTTCATTGGTTTTTCTGAATACTCTGGCTTTTCTCATTCCACCTTTTAAGAAGCGATAAATCTCATTCCAATCTGTTGTAACAAGGCTTACTTCATCATTAAAGCTTTGGTTTAGAAAAATAGCCTTAGATCCCAAGTTTTTAGCTAATTGAATGTCCGTAACTCGATCACCAATTACATAGGAATTTTCAAGATCGTAATTTCCATAGATGTATTTCCCAAGCATTGCAGTTCCAGGTTTTCTGGTAGGTAACCCTTCATGTTCAAAGCTTTTATCTATTAAAATATCACTAAAAATTATTCCTTCATTTTCAAGCGTTTTGAGCACCTTTTCCTGCGGTTTTATAAAGTCTTCCAGAGGAAAGCTTTCAGTGCCTAAACCATCTTGATTGGTTACCATTACCAGCTCATAATCTAACTCATTGGCTATTTTGGACAGATTTTGAAAAACACCTGGATAAAATTCAAGTTTTTCCAGTGAATCTACCTGAAAATCTGTGGGTGGCTCGATAATTAACGTTCCATCCCGATCTATAAACAGTACTTTTTTCATTCTTATATGTTTTTTAAAAGATTGATCAGCTTTTCATTGTCCTGACGATTTCCTACATTAATTCTGATGCATCCCGGAATAGCCGGATCTCTTCTGCTGGTTAAGATTTCCTGCTCAAGCATCATTTCGTATACTTTCCCTACATCTTTCATTTTAATTAAAAAGAAATTGGCGTCCGTTGGAAATACCTTTGCAATACATTCGATATCTTTAAATTGTTCCTGTAACCATTCTTTTTCTTTCAAAATTTTACTTACATTTTCCTGAAGCTTAGTTTCTTCATCCAATGTTTTTAAAATTAATTCCTGACTTAATACGTTGACATTGTAAGGGGCTTTTACCGTATTGATCAGTTTAATGATCTCTTCCGAAGCATAAGCCATTCCCACTCTTGCACCTGCAATTCCCCATGCTTTTGAAAAGGTCTGAAGAACAATAAGATTGGGGTATTTAGCCAAAAGTTCCAGACTTGACTTCTTTCCGGAAAATTCGATGTAGGCTTCGTCTACCACAACAATTCCATCAAAATTCTGAAGATAGAATTCAATATCATCTACACTATTTCCAGTAGGATTATTGGGGGAGCACAGAAAGAAAACCTTAATGGGCTGCTCTTTTACAATTCTTAAAAAATCGTCTTTTACAATATCAAAATTTTCATCCAGATTAATCTGTAAAACCTTGTTTTCATTAATGGTAGCATAAAAACCATACATGGCAAACGACGGGTTCATCATCAGAATGGAGTCTTTTTTAGGTTCGCAAAAAATCTTAATGATTAAATCAATCAGTTCGTCACTTCCGTTTCCTATTGCAATCTGTGATGGGGAAACATCTTTAAGCTCTGATAATCTGTTTTTAAGCTTTCTCTGCGTTGAATCCGGATAGCGGTTACATTCTCCAAAAGGACTTTCATTGGCATCTAAAAAGGCAGGATTATTAAATTGATTATGGTCCCTAAAACTGATATAAGGCTGTAATTTTAATATATTTTCTCTTACTAAATTATTGATACTTATTGTATTCATTTTTATTATTTTAATCTGATTGATACTGCATTTTTGTGGGCAAACAGACCTTCTGCTTCTGCCATTATTTCTATTGTTTTTCCTAGATTCTGAAGTCCCTCCTTTGATAAGTGTTGAAACGTTATTTTCTTTACAAAACTATCTAGAGATACTCCGCTGTAATTTCTTGCGTAGGCATTGGTAGGAAGCGTGTGATTGGTTCCGCTGGCATAATCTCCGGCACTTTCACAGGAATAGTTTCCAAGGAAAACAGACCCTGCATTTTGAATCATCGGAATATATTTTTCAAAATCATTGATCGCTAAAATGAGGTGTTCCGGAGCATAAAGATTACTGAATTCAACAGCTTCTTCAAGACTATTCATTACTATAAAGCTGCTATTTTCAAGCGATTGATTTGCAAATTCATTCCTAGGTAAGTCTCTGATTTGCTTTCCAACAGCACTAATTGTCTCATCAAAAACTTTAAGATCAGTCGTAAGAAATACAACCTGACTATCACTTCCGTGTTCTGCCTGTGAAAGAAGGTCTGCTGCACAAAATTCCGGGATCGCCTGCTCATCTGCTATTACAAGAACCTCGCTTGGACCTGCCGGCATATCGATGGCGACTCCATAACGTTGGGCATATTCTTTTGCAGCCACCACAAACTGATTTCCGGGACCGAAGATCTTGTATACCTTGGGAATACTTTCAGTTCCTAAAGCCATGGCAGCTACAGCCTGCGCTCCACCTGTTTTAAAGATTTTTGAGACTCCGCAAAGCTTTGCCGCATACAAAATAGCAGGATTGATATTCCCATCTTTATCTGGTGGTGTACAAAGAATAATTTCTTTGCATCCGGCTAGATTTGCAGGTACAGCAAGCATTAATACTGTCGAAAACAAAGGGGCTGTTCCCCCAGGAATGTAGATTCCCACTTTCTCTACGGCTCTATTCTCTCTCCAGCAAACCACTCCTTTTGTAGTTTCAACCTTTTGAATTTCCGGAACTTGAGAAGTATGAAATTTAGAAATATTCTCCTTTGCCTCCTGAATTGCTATTTTTAATTCATCACTGATTTGATTTTCTGCTTTTTCAATTTCTGCATCTGTCACAGAAATATTCTCTGTTTCGGCCTTATCAAATTTCTTATTGAACTCTATTAAAGCCCGATCTCCATTATCTTCAACTTTTTTAAAAATTTCAGCAATCAGTTCTGAAATTTCATTCTGCTCAAGGGTTGGACGTTTTACCAATTCAGTCCAGGTTTCCTGTTGTGGATATCTATATATTTTCATTTGTATTTTTTTAAATAACCATTTTATCAATTGGAATAATCAGAATATCCTGTGCTCCGTTTTCTTTTAGCTCATCTATGACTTCCCAAAAACGTTCTTCATCAATCACAGAATGAATACTGCTCCATCCTTCTTCTGCCAATGGAATAACTGTGGGACTTTTCAGTACAGGAAGTACTTCTGCTATTTTTTGAATTTTATCATTGGGAACATTCATCAGGATATATTTTGAGTTCTTTGCTTTTAAAACTGACTTAATTCTGAATAAAAACTTATCTAAAATAGTCGTTTTATCCTGCGATAATTCTGGTGTTTGAGCTAAAACAGCTTCTGATTTCAGTAAAGTAACAGTTTCTCGCAATCCGTTTTTGAATAGAGTGCTGCCAGAGCTTACAATATCACAGATTCCATCTGCCAGACCAATATTTGGAGCTATTTCCACAGAACCGGAAATAACGTGAATATCTGATGTAATACTTTCTTTTTCTAAAAAGTTTCTAAGGGTATTGGGATAAGAAGTTGCAATTTTTTTGCCTTGAAAATAGGCCAGATCATCGGTTTCAATATCTTTTGGAACAGCGATGGATACGCGGCATTTTGAAAACCCAAGCTTCTGAACAATCTGAATGTTCTTCTGCTTTTCAATCAATAGATTTTCACCTACAATGGCAATATCCACCACTCCGTCTTCAAGGTATTGTGGAATATCTGAATTCCGGAGATACATGATTTCCATCGGAAAGTTATCTACGGAAACTTTAAGCTGATCTTTCCCGTTGTTAACGAGGATTCCACAATCTTTAAGGAGCTGTAAGGATTCTTCATAAAGCCGGCCGCTTTTTTGGATCGCAATTTTTAATTTACTCATTTCGTCTTTGTTGAGTCTGAGCAAATAAAACTGATCTATTGAAGATTTCTGAGGTGAATTCAGGAAACAAAAAAACCGTCTATTTACTCAGACGGTTTTTAATTATTTTTGATTTTAGCATACACATATATCAATCAATTCCGCCTAACAGAGATGATGATAATAATGATGTAATGCTAAAAATATTGGTTTCATTGTATTGAATTGTGATGCAAATGTAGGATTTATTTTTAAAATGCAAAGTTTTTTTAGATAATTTTTTGATAAAGATTCATCAATTCATTGGCAATTGGCTCGTCATTAAATTTCTGAACAAACTCAAAACCCTTTTCTTCACGGCGTTTTCTTTCAGATTCATTGTCCCATAGAAATTGTATTTTGGCTTTGATATCCAAATCATTTTTAGGATCAATGTAAACAGAGTCTTTTCCTCCTGCTTCAGGAAGACAACTTGTATTACTTGTTATGACTACAGTTTTTGAAAAAAGGGCCTCAATAACAGGGATTCCAAAGCCTTCAAAAAAGCTTGGATAAACAAAAACATCTGCCAGTTTATAGATCACAGCCAGCTCATCCATGGAAACTCCTTCCAGGAATATGATCTGTTTTTCCATTTTATTTTTTTTCAGAAATTTTTCTATTTTCTGATAATATTTTGTCTTTCTGCCTACAACGACCATTGGAATTTCAGTTCCATTGATTGCTTTTACAACGCTCAACAGATTCTTACGATCTTCAATGGTTCCTACATTCAGAATGAACCTTTCAGGAAGTTTAAATTTATCTTTTGCTGCCTGAATAAGCTCGGTAGATTGTTGTTCTTTAAAAGCCTTATGACAGCCTTGGTAAATGACTTCAACCTTGCTTTCAGGAACGTTTAGATACTGAACAATATCTCTTTTGGTCTGTTCTGAAATGGCAATAATTTTATCAGCCATACTCGCAGCTTTCTTAAACTTCCATAAGTGTATTTTCCTATCGAAAAAAGAATAATATTGCGGATATCTTACAAAAATCAGATCATGAATGGTAACAATCTTTTTAATAGGTTTTTGGTCCCATTTCAAAGGAAGTTCACCTGATAAACCGTGGAAAATATCAGCACCTTGCTTTTGGGCATCTTTACCCATCTTTAACTGTCGGGAAAATTTACCTTTAGAGGTTTCAATAAATTTGACATTAGAACGTCCCAGAATATCCTTTCCGCGCTCAGATTTATTCTTATTAAGCAGTAGATATTCATGATCAGGGTAATACTCGGAAAGTATTCTTACAAGATCCCTTGAATAATTGCCCAGGCCGGACGTATTATGAAAAAAACGTTTTGCGTCAAAGGCAATCTTCATCGTTGTATTTGTTTTTGAAATTCCTGAAATGTACCGAATGTATGTCCTTTGTCTTTCAACCAGCCAACAAATGAATCAAATCTTTCTACCATATCTTTTCCTGAGTTTTTTACAGTAAAACCCGGAAGCTTAAAAGCTTCTTCTTTAATTTCTGCAAATTCCCATGGATGGAAATAGATATTCAGATAGTTATCTTTTTTCAAGGTATCAGCAGCCAATTTTTTGTAAAATGATAATGGGAAATTATGAAAACTTAGCCAAAATAAAGGAATTCTGAAGTTTGGAGACACGGATGCCGGTACCTGTGTTACGTTTCCTTCTTTAAAATACGTTCTCGATACTTTTAGATTATTATATCTTCCCGGTAAAAAGGTAGGATTTATGGACGAATTGTAGGAATATCCGGCCTTTTCAACTTCTTTTTCGTTGACAGGCATCATTCTCGGCATTCTTAATCCTGTTACTTTTGTTGAAAATAATTCTTCCAGCTTTTCTCTTGATTCTTTCAGATGTTTTTCTTCAAATTCTGAATGAAACCAAGTGTGTGAGGCTAATTCATGCCCTTCATTTAATAACCTTTCAATAAGGTGCTTGCTGTTTTCTGCAAAGACTACCGTAGAAAAGAAAGTAGCCTTAGCGTTATATTTTTTAAGGATATTCAAGATCCTTTCTAGTCCTGTTTGCGAAATTGAAATTTGCTTTTCAAAGGGAATTTCACCCTTATACTCTAATGGCATATCAAATTCTTCAATGTCAAAACTCAATAAAACCATTTTAAAAATTTTTGTTTTTAATAATATAATTAGGCCTGTCTTTCACCTGTTTAAAGATTTTACCCAAATAAATTCCCATAATTCCCAAGATGATCAGCTGAAGTCCTCCAAAGAACACGATGGTCATGATTAAGGATGCCCAACCTGAGATTTCTGTGTGAGCTATAAAGGAATGAATTACATAAATTCCATAACCAGTAATTGAGATCGCTGAAAACAAAAAACCCAGATAAGCAGCAAGATAAAGAGGCTTTACACTGAATGCAGTGATTCCTGTGAATGCAAAGGTGAACATCTTTTTAAGATTATAACTACTGCTTCCATAGAGTCTTTCTGCTGCTGTAAAATCTATTCCGATTTGCTTGAATCCCATCCAGCTTGTTAATCCTCTCAGGAATAAATCATCTTCATTGAATTTACGCATCACTTCAACTGCTGCTGCATCCATCAATCTGAAATCTGAACCTCCTCCTTTCGTTAAATTAACATCAGAAAGGCTTGATAATAGCTTATAGAAAAGATCCGATGTTTTTCTTTTAAAATAAGAAATTTCCTTGGGATAAGTTCTTACCGTAAAAACCACATCATACCCTTCTTCCCATTTTTTTATCATTTCAGGGATAAGTTCAGGCGGATGCTGAAGATCTCCATCCATAGAGATGACTGCATTTCCCTGAGCACAATCCATTCCCGCTTTTACAGCAGGCTGGTGACCAAAGTTTCGTGAGAATTCGATGAATTTTACTTCATCATATCTACTGGAAAGTTCTTCCAGTTTTTGCTGTGTATTGTCTCTGCTTCCATCGTTTACAAATATGATTTCAAAGTCATAGTTGCTTAGCCCGTCAAAAACCTCCTTGATTTTCTGATGAATCATGGCTACGTTTCCTTCTTCGTTATAGGCGGGTATTACAATTGAAATTTTCTTCATATTGATTAATTCAGGCTGTAATTTTTATCAAAATCCTTGGTTAAAAGCTCGTAGGTTACCCTTAGCCAAATTACAATGCAAGGTACTGCCTTTAAGGAGTATTTAATAATATAATTTTCTTTTACAAATTTCGGAAATAGATCCGAAGTTGAAAAACATGTAAAAATAATGACAAAAACGAGTAATCCGATAATAAGCGGTGTTCTTTCTTTCTGTAGGAAAAACCAAATTAAAACTCCCACCACTGCAATGATGTATGTTGGAGATTCTGAGCTGGAACTGAACAATACTAAAAATAGTAATGTTGACGCCAGGATCATTAATTGGAATGCGTAATGCTTATATTGCTTAATTCTGATATAAGGCAGAGCAAAAAGCGGCAATCCAAATGCTAAAAACACAAGATTAGAAATGGAAGCATCCCCTAAAATTCTTCTGACAAATCCCATCAATGAAATATCCTGCATATTTCCAAGTACCTGATTTTCACTATTTTTTTCTACAATCGACTGAAACCAATCTGAATAACACTGAATTACAAATTTCGGGCTTGAATACGCCATTGGAAGTGCAAAAAACACTGCGGCAATAACAATTCCTGAAAGAATGAATTTAGTCTTATTTTTAATAAAGAAAAACTGTGTAAGGCCTACAATTCCATAGATTTTCACAAATATCCCTATTAAGATGGACGTTACTGATTTTACTTCTTTTCTTTCGTAGATATAGACTGCGGATAACAATAAAAGACCTGTGAGTGCTACATTAAACTGTAAGCTTAAGGCTGCGGTAATGTATTCCTGAAGACATAGCAATCCGAAAATTGCTTTTTTGGAGTCTGAAAACGGCAGTTTATAAATTGCATAGACAAAAATAAAGGTATTACCAACATTCCAAAGGGAAATTCCCAGCCAGTCGGGCATCATTGCAAATGGAGCAATTAATGCGCTAAAGAAAACTCCATAATGATTTAAATCAAAATAAAGATCAGGATAATGGATGAATAAATTCTTCTGATGAATGGTATTAAAGAATACATTTTTAAAGATCAAATAATTATTGATCGCATAATCTCCTCTAAGGTATTTGGAAATTGCGGTAACAACCGATATAATAAGATAAACCCCAAATATATATTTAGGGTTTAAAAGTATTTTAAGAAATTTCTCTTTCAAGATTGTGTGGTATTAGCTTAAAAATTGAATCTTAAACAGCTACATTATTATCTCTCAATGCATCATTCAGAGATGTTTTCTTATCTGTAGATTCCTTTCTCTGACCGATGATTAATGCACATGGAACCTGATATTCTCCTGCCGGATACTGCTTTGTATAGCTTCCAGGGATTACTACAGAACGTGCAGGAACTCTTCCTTTAATTTCGATTGGTGTATCTCCCGTTACGTCAATAATTTTTGTAGATGCTGTTAATACAACATTTGCTCCCAATACAGCTTCTTTTTCTACGTGAACTCCTTCTACAACAATGCATCTTGAACCAATGAAACAATCGTCTTCAATGATTACCGGAGCAGCCTGTAATGGCTCCAATACTCCACCGATCCCAACACCACCACTCAGGTGAACGTTTTTACCGATCTGTGCACAACTTCCAACAGTTGCCCAAGTATCTACCATGGTTCCTGAATCTACATAAGCACCAATGTTCACGTAAGATGGCATTAAAATAACACCCGGAGCAATGTAAGCTCCTTCTCTCGCCACTGCATGTGGTACAACTCTCACCCCTTTTTCAGCGTAGTTTCTCTTCAAAGGCATTTTATCATGAAATTCAAATGGACCTACTTCAATAGTTTCCATTTTCTGGATCGGGAAATACAATACTACAGCTTTTTTCACCCATTCATTTACTTGCCATCCGTTTTCTGTAGGTTCTGCAGTACGAAGTTCACCTTTATCAACTAAAGAAATAACCTCTCTGATTGCCTTTTGGCTGTCTTCATTCTGCAATAATTCTCTGTTGTCCCAGATATTTTCAATAGTTTGTTGTAACGACATGTTTCTTATTTAAATTAGTTTGAAAAATTATACCGGCCAAAGATACAAAAAAGTTCAGCAAAATAATTTCAAACATGATGCTTTTAATAAAGGCCCAGCATACGTCCTACCCTCTTTTTATAAGCAAGATATATTTGTTCATGTTGTTTCAGTAAAAACTCTTCCTCGAGCCTGATTTGAATTTGCATTAAAATGCTACCGATCAGTAAAAACGTCAATGCAATAACAGTTGGAAAAGCCATAAAAAAACCTACAAGGCTCACAGTCATTCCCAGAAATATCGGATTTCTTGAAAATCTGAAAAGACCTTGGGTGACAAGCTCAGTTTTTGTATCATTATCAATTCCGATTCGCCAGGAATCTTTCATTTGCCATTGAGCTATGAAAACCCAAATCAGTGCAATAATCATCAGAACTACGCCAGAATACCGGAAGAAATCATTGTCCAGAAAGCTTATTATAAAGGACTGTCCTATTATATTAGGAGATAAAAAAAACAGAATTGTATACATAAACAGGAAGAATAAAGTCAGTTTAAAATACCAACCTATAAGTCCATATGCAGAATCATCTTTAGGAAGAACATTAGGATTCTTACCAATTCTTTTGGCAACAGTAAAACTAATTCCTACAAATGAAACAAGAAAAAATAGTATAAAGTAAAATGGAATAAAGAATCGGATAAAATCTGTCATGGCGTAAAAGTTTTGTACAAAATTCATCTGTTTTGGAATGCAATGCTATTGCAATGATTTTCTTTACGTATAGAAAGCACAAAAGCTTTTACATATTTACATTATTTTGCTTCACAAATAATAAACTCCATTGTTTTTTCAACATGCTGTTCCTGAACAATACCTTTTGCATATTTTCTGTTCCTGCCTATATTGTATTTCGTTAAATACGTCTGATTGATTTCATCTGTAAGTTCATTAGTATCAGTGGGAATTACTGCCTTTATGTTGAAAATTGAATTTCCACATTGGATTTGGCCATTTGGGTCTTTTAAGAAAGTATTGTACCAGCTTCTTTCTGCCAGTCCCCATGATCTGGCGAATATTCTATCCTGAACAACAACCATCCATATTTCCAGAAAATCAGTTCTTTCTGATCCTGCTTTGATTCCGATAAGGTTATTTGTTTTGATATAATTCAGTACTTCGTCTTTATTCATTATAATAAGTTTTTGTAAAACTATGATAAGAGAAACTGAATAAAAACTTTTTTATGTACAGGAACACAAATGTGATGTGAGTAAGTGTTTTATTGATGTAGAGTGTTTTTACAGCATCATTTTGCTAAGAGCTTCGGTAAGACAATCCTTATAGCTTTTGGCGACTGCTATTTTTATATCACCACACAAAAGCTGATTATCTTCAAAAGAGTCGATATTGATTAAATTGACAATATAAGAATTATGTACCCTCATGAATTCGTCAGGCAGGCTATCAATAAGATCTTTGAGAGGTTTGTAGTAGACATATCTTTTTCCGTTCAGGGTGTGAACTTCCACATAGTTGCCCAATCCTTTGATAATAGTAATATCTTTATAAAAAAGCTTTACCAGTTTTTTCTCTGTTTTAACAAAGGCAAAGGTTCGATTTTCCATGATAGCCTATAAATGGTATAGTATTCTATTATAAAACACGTTGAGCATGAAGATAAGCCTTATTCCAATACTTTTCGTTCAATGATGAAATGATTACTCCTTTGGATGTGGAAGCATGAATAAACTTCACTTCTCCATCGGGGCCAATATCATGAACAATTCCTACGTGAGAAACGCGGCTACCTCCTGCAGTGGCAAAAAACAATAAATCACCAGGTTTTACATCAGTAATATCAATATTTTTTCCGGATTCTGCCTGATCAGAAGATCTTCTGGGAAGATTGAACGAATTTTCTTCAAATACTTTTACAGTAAATCCGGAACAATCGAATCCTGATGATGTATTTCCTCCAAATTTATAAGGAGTTCCAATATATTTCTCAGCGTCTTTCAAAACATCATTGATAGATCTTGGAACCTTACCGTCAAATCTGGAATCCAGTTTTCTAAGGTTTTCGGACTTTACAACAGTTTTATTTCCTGATTTTTTATTGGAAGACACTTTCTTCGAACTCCCACAGGACACTACAAAAGCAGATGCAATAAGTAATACAGACAGTTGCTTTATGCTTATTCTATTTTCAAATAATCCCGTTCTCATATTCCTCTGATTTTTACCTGATTAACAATTGATAGACAAATATACATTTTATATTTTAATTATAATAAAACTATACTACAACTATATGATAAATATATGTTAAAATTTTGATTTACATTATTTATTGCTATCTTTGAGTTCAATATTTACAATATGGCGACATATGAAAGTGTAATCAAGATCACAGGGGCTGTAGGTGACCTTGTCTTTTATAATCTGAATGGGAAAAATGTGGTTCGGAAGAAAAGTGGTTTCAATAAAACGGCTTTTAAGAAGAATCCGTCTTATGAAAAGGTAAGGCAAAACAGCTCTGAATTTGGTCACTGTTCCAAAGTGGGGAAGGCCATTAGGGCTAGTCTCGATTTTTACATCAAAAAAGCAGGTGATCCTCTCCTCTACCAGAAGTTTGCAAAACTGATGACAGAAATAAAGGATCTGGATACAGTTTCTGAGCGAGGTAAACGAACGGTTGAAAATGGATTACAAACTGAAATCGGGAAAAAGCTTCTTAGACAATTTCAGTTTGGAACGATAGAAAATGTAAGGTCCACTGTTGAAGTTAAAAATCAGGTTCTTTTAGTAAACGGAAAAAAACAAATTGATAAAGCAGCAATCCTTACCATAAAACTAGACTCTGAAAATATGATGACAGAATATGCTGAAGATGAAGTGATATTGAATGAAAGCCAAGAGACGTCCTTTAAAGAACATTTTGAAAAGAAAGATCCCCTCCTCTATTTCGTGGCATTAAAGAATGAAAATAATGAAATTCTCCAAATGGGGTTTGTATAAATAAAAAAGTCTGCAGATTTGCAGACTTTCTATTTTTTATTTCTTTTCTCCTTTCCAGGTTCCGTATTGTGCTGGTGTTGGAAGTTGGTTGCCCCAGCTTCCGTTTCCTTTTTTATCCGGATTAAGTTTTCCTTTAAACTCTCCTTTTGACGGAAGTCCTACTGTTCCAGTCAGATCTCCTGTATTACTTAAATTACCGGAAATATTGTAATTTGTATTATTAACATCAGAATGCATTGTTCCTGACACTTTACCGGTATTGTCTACCACAAAATTCCAGACTCCCTTATCACCTCCTTCATATGTCCCCGACCATGTTCCTATGTAATCATAGATCGTTTCATCATCAGAGCTGCAACCGATAAATAAAAATGCCGTTAATAAAAGTAAAAAAAGTTTCTTCATAGTTTCAGTAGTTTATAACCTAAAAATCATGTTATTCCTTATTACATACATTCCAAAAGCCATGTAATAAAGAATGAGCTTATTATTTATTATTTTTTTGTCCGTGCAAATCTACTAATTTTTTAATTCAAATTATCTGAATTTTAATTAGTGCCCAATATGTTTATTAAAAAACAACATATTTTGGCTAAAATACAAATATTTTTCAAACAAAATCATGAAGCTTAAACTTTAAGTTAATATCTAATTCGGATAGTTTAAAATTTTCACCAATAAATTAAATTAATATTAAATATAATGGCGTAATATATATTTAATAAGTTTTTTATTCTCAATCAATACATATTTCTTACCTTAGTGAAAAATTTAAACGTTATTCAAATTATACCATGAAAACAAAGACTTTTTTTTTGACAGCGCTTGCTTTTTGCAGCTATATGAACGCACAAGTAGGAATAAATACTACAACTCCCACAAGCACATTGGATATTAATGGATCGGTAAGAGTAAGAAACCTGTCAAATACAGAACAAAAGATTGTTACAGCGGATTCTGATGGTACATTCAGCTTAATGTCTCCGGAGGAAATTTTCTCTCCAAAAGCGATACTCAATACTTCTACAAATGGCGCAGAGCAAAGATCTACAATCTATGAGGGAAAATGCTTTCAGCCTACAGATAATGCCTCTTCATGTACAGTTTCTTTAAATCATTACAGTTCGTGTGCCGGTTTTAATACTCCGGTAGAAACCAAAATTGTAGTGGGACAAAACCTCAATACAGCAAACGGGCAATTTTCCGGCGTATGGAGTGCCCGATATATTGACAATAAAGGATTTACAAACAGTTCGTCCATACCCAACCAGCCGGTTCCCGATTACCCAAGAATTTCGTACCCCAATGCCAACATCTCTAATTATCTGGCAAGCTCTTCTCTCGCCGGGCAGCAATGTACGGCTGATCTGGTAGCCACGATTAACCCAACAACCGGAGAAATCAAGCTAGAATCTGTAAAACGAAATATGTATGCCCACTTAGTATACCTTCTTTCAGTAGCACGTTCAAGAACTTTATAATACAATATATCTAATAAAAAAAAGCCGTAATACTCATTGCGGCTTTTTTTATTCTATAGTTATAAGTTCTTCAATAAACTTATCCTAAGCATCAAAATCATAAAGCTCAGAATATTATTCTGCAATAGAATCACTATAATTTCTATTGATCTGAATCCATAAATAATTGATTGCATTATCATTTTTATAGATAGTAAAGTCTTTTGATAAAAAATAGACAAAGGATATTTATAAATTACCAGTACATTAGTGCTTCAAAAAATCAACTAATTACTTTGAATCAATTAAAAAAGTAATAGACTGTTTTCTAATATGTATAAATCAATGAGCTGCAGGCATAGAACAGTGGATAATAAATCTAAAAACAAGGTAAAAATAACTCATGAAAGTATTTTTGAATTTCACTATTCTATTTCTGGCCTTTTTCATTGGCTCGGCACAACAAACTAAAAAAGTAAAATCGAAAGATTTAAAAAGTATCTATAATATACAAGATAGTGTTTCTGTAAAAACAAGGGACGGAGCAACACTATCTTTAATGGTTGTAAGAAAAAAGGGAGATGAAAATCCCAAACCCGTCATCCTTCAATCCACTATTTATGTTAGAGATACTGGTAGAGATATCGCATCATTAAAAAGATCTGTAGACAATGGCTACGTGGGCGTTATTGCCTATGCAAGAGGAAAAAAATTTAGTCCTGACGAAATATTTCCATATGAAAATGATGCCAATGATACTTATGATGTTATTGATTGGATCAGTAAGCAAAAATGGAGCAATGGAAGTGTTGGGATGTATGGCGGCAGTTATAATGGCTTTACTCAATGGGCAGCATCCAAAACCCTACATCCTGCCCTCAAAACAATCGTCCCTTCAGTAGCCGCACGGCCAGGGCAAGGATTACCTGTAGAAAATAATATTTTCGTCAACCCAAATTACGAATGGTCATTTTATGTTGGAAATAATAAGTATCTGGATACTATTGCCGGAAATGACAGAAAACGGTTTCGTCAAATGCAAAATAAATGGTGGGAAACAGGGGCTGCCTACAAAAAACTAGATAGCATAGATGGCGTTCCTAACAAATGGTTTCAACGATGGATAAGCCATCCATCTTTTGATAGTTATTGGCAAAAAATGACGCCATATAAAAAAGATTTTGCACAAATAAAAATTCCGGTTTTGGCATTTGACGGGTATTACAATGATGGACAAAGTTCTGGGTTGTACTATCTAAGAGAACTTCAAAAGTACAGTCCGCAAACTCCTGCCTATCTTATCATTGGACCATACGGACATTTTGGTACACAGAGTGGCGGAGAAAGTGTCTTGTATGAATACAAGGTAGATCCCGTTGCACTGTTTGATATTAATAAAATCACTTATCAATGGTTTGATTATATTCTAAAAAATGGCACTAAACCGGAAATCCTAAAGGACAAAATCAATTATGAGGTAATGGGTGACAACAAATGGCGAAGTGCCCCATCAATTGATAAAATGAACAATGATTTCTTAACGTTCTACCTAACCGATGACAAGTCTGGCAAATTCTATACTTTGAATTCAAAGAAACCTGTTAAAAAAAGTTATTTATCGCAAGAAGTTGATTTTGCAGACAGAGAGACAACAAATAATGATTATTATCCAGAACCCCTTATTCGTAAAGAAATTGATACGGCTAATGGATTTAATTTTATTAGTGAACCTTTAAAAGAATCTATGATAATAAATGGCTCATTTCTAGGAACCATTAAAGCAAGCATTAACAAACTAGATATGGATATTGGGGTAACCTTATATGAAGTAATGCCCAATGGAGAATATTTTCACTTATCTTATTTTATTGGACGGGCTAGCTATGCGAATGATATTACACAAAGAAAATTACTAAAGCCAAATGTAATTGAGAGCATTCCTTTCTCTAATACACACTTAGTAAGCAAAAGACTTAGTAAAGGAAGCAGATTATTAATTTATCTAAATGTAAATAAAAATCCTTTTTCTGAATTAAATTACGGAACAGGTAAAACTGTGACCGAGGAAAGTATAAAAGACGCTAAAGAACCATTAAAAGTAAAATGGTACAACGATAGTTTTGTTAAAATCCCCATATTAAGGGACTAAATTAAGATGGGATGTTACAAAAAATGGTCGGAATAAATTCCGACCATTTTTGATTTCTAAACAGAGCCCGTCTTTAATTTTGGTGGAAAGTTTTGAAAAAAGTAATTCTATTTTTTGTTATAACAAGGCAATCCCTGTCATGGGACCTTGCTGCAAAATAATACTTTCTGAGCCATCCGTCAGATTTATTTTCCTGATATATCCACCCAGATCAGATGTATAGGCAATATTTTCACTTTCATCCAGAGCAAGCCCGATACCTTCTTTTAGGCCTTTTGCTATAATTCTATGATTAGTAAGGTCTCCGTTTCCGGAAACTTCTGCACAATTAAGGCTATTTCCTTCTGGTTCCGCTCCCCGATCTGTCCAGTATAACTTTCCGGTCTTATGCCCAAATTCCAGATCAATAGGCTCAGGAAGGTGATCCATTAACAATTCTATGTCCGAATCACTTACAGGGTGTTTCTGAGATAATTTCATGCGGAAAATTTTACCTTTACCCCCTTTAGTTGGTCCTTTCTGTGTCCAGTATAAATAGTCTTTCTGGGGATTCAATGCGATACCCACACAATGTTTCTCCACTTCGTTAGAATTAGAATCATCTTTCTCATGTTGCAACAGAACCTCAAGACCTGAGCCGTCTGCAAAGGAAGACATTACAGCCATTCCTTCTCTGTCACACCAGTATAGACGATGTGTCCTTTCATCACCGGTAATCTGTTTTGGAGTCGTAATACTGCCATTTCCAACAAGTACCGCATGCTCGCTTCCATCTTGATTACAACATTCTATAGTCCCATCTTTTGCAAAATAACCTTCCGGTGGATCAGTCATTTTACCCATAATAGTCCAGTAAATCTTGCCTGTATTCCGGTCTATCCATATCCCGTCAGGAGTACCATTGGTAATTTCCAGGAGTGTTTCTTTCGTTCCATCCTCCAGTGATATTTTCACAATTTGCGGAGGATAAGCTTCTAAACATAGCAGGAACTTCATGTTGCTGTTACTTCTTGTAATCATTATAGAAGCCTTCACCTGATTTTACCCCCAGTTTTCCCTCGGCAATCATTTTTCTTAAAAGTTCCCTTGGTTCTTCCGGAATCCCCGGACGCTCCTGAGCATAATGTTCTTCAATATCCAGAACAACATCCAATCCTACTTGGTCCATGGAACGGAATGGTCCTTGTTTAGCCCCTAAGGTTTCCTTAAAAATATCATCCACCGTTTGTGGAGATGCTACTCCTTGGGCAACAACGTATAGGGATTCTCTTTTTATGGCAGCCCATATACGGTTATAAATAAACCCAACGCTTTCTTGTTCTGCAACATAAGGGGAAAGCCCGTATTCTTTTAATTTATGGGCTAGGAAATCAATGATATTTCTATCGGTTTCACCACATGTCATTAGCTCTACAGCTCTGGCAATGGGTGGCATCATAAAATGCATATTAAGCAGCCTGTTTTTATGGCTTACTTTACCTGCCAAATCACTCGAGCGGTAAGAAGATGAATTGGTGGCAATAATTGTATCCTCTGCTACTGCGCTATCCAGTTGTCCCAGAACTTCGATTTTAAGTTCCGGAATTTCAGGAAGACTTTCAACCACCAGCCATGCCTGATCAATTGCCTGATCAAAGTCTGTAAAGGTTGTCAGCGTACCCGCTTTTCCGTTAGGAACAGTTTTAACAACGTCCGGCAGGTTTTCTTCTACAAATGTTTTTGCTGCTGCGAGCGCATCATTGTTTTTATCATAGATACGAACTTCGCCACCCTGCGTAGAAAACATGAGGGCAATACGACGACCTAAGGTACCTGCACCAAAAATAGTTATAGGTCGGTTTTGTGAATTAGCTTCTAAATTATCGCTCATATTTATATATTTTTTTAATTAGATGTAATAGTTATTATACCAATTTACATAAAAAAGGATAGGCATATTCTACATTAACCAGAATTAACAATTATTAAAATGACCTTATATCCGAATATTTTAAGATCATTTTACTAATACTTTTTTTATCAATTTTTTGAGTTCAGATAGAGAATTGATGTCACATATTCAAGCTGCGTTTAAGCTGGATTACAAATACTTGAATTAAAGAGCGGTAAGAAATGCCGTAATACCAAATATAATACCTGGCAAATTTGCAATTGCAACCGGCCAGTCTCTTTTCGGCTTTCTAAGCAATCCATAGGTAAGCCAAAAAGTACAGTTTATAGCAGCAACTAAAGGTTGTATCCAATCTCCTTTATCTCCTTTAAGATTATTACTGATCTGAGGAATATATGAAACATACATAGCTACTGCAGTCACAGTTGCTACCCATCCTAAAATTGTATAAAATTGATTATTCATAATCGTTAAATAATAATACAATTTACTAAATTTCAATCAAAAAAATTCTAGAAAATATTTATCCAGCTTTACTAAATCATCTTAAAAATCAGTTTGTCTTCAATGTTTTATAGTTCCTAACTGTTCCATCCTGCATGAAAAGGTTGATGAAATAAAGACCTTCATTAAGTTCACTCAAGTTAAGTTCTTTGCTTGGCAGAAAAGATTTCACAAGCTTTCCTCCAGCATCATTAATAGTGATGGACTTTACATTTTCTACATTGGAAATATTAACCACATCATGGAAAGGTGTAGGATATACAAAAGTCTTCACCTTACTTACTTCTGATACTGAAAGGTTTGCATCCTCCTGTACAATTTCTAAATCATCAATACTAAGCCCTCCGTTTCCGGCACTTGTTTTATAAAAATCTGCACCAATACCATATTGAGTGCCTACTACAAGTTCACCCTCAGGAATGGTTCCTGTGAAAGTGGTACAATCAACAGCAGCGGAAGTTACATTCGGACTAAGAGCGTTAGTGTCTGAGCCATCAAGAGCATAATAGACTGCATTTCCCCACGTGCTACCTGTTTTTGTTCTTATAAACAATAAAAGTTTACCGACCATTGTGCCTGTCTTCTTTAATTTAAAGGTCACTTTAACTGCTTTTCCATTATTGGTCTGCCCTAAATCTGAAGGAGAAATGTATACTCCCCCTTCCGGTGCACTTACAGTATATGTTTTTGCATATGATAAAGTTCCACTACAAGAATTTGCATTGGTTGTAACGCTCCCTCCTCCAAAATAATAGACACCCGAAAGGCTGTTATTGAAATTTTGACTCGTGTTATACTGCGCTTGTGCTTCAATTGTCAGTAACATAAAACAAGAAAATAATAACTTTTTCATAATATGCATATATAATTTCTTAACCTAAATTATTGTTGACAAGCAAAACGAGAATAGCTATAACTATTCAGCTTATGTTTTTTCAATTAATATGTCAACGTATAATATCTTCCCCCAAACCTAATGTGATATTATATCAGATAAAAACAATAATCTTCCCTTTTTCCGGAAAAAGGGAATAACAAAACAAACGATATTGTATTGAATTTCAACATGTTGTATGTTTTTGACATTATGAAATATAATTTTAAAATCAAAGTCGATTCAAACCTGACTATACTCATCTAACTTGAAGTAAAATGCAAATTTGTACCATTTTGATTAATCGAAAAAATCAGAGCCTATAACAGAATAATCATCAAAATTGAAAAGAAATACTTTTAGCTATTTACAGATGGATACTTTAATTTGCTATATTTGTTATTCAGCTGATAATTAGTTTTTATCAAGTACCTTATGATCCCTCTATATGAAGTCTATACTTTTTATTCTTCTTTTTTTAGCATCATTTGCTTTACCTGCTCAAAACAGAGATGATTTTAATAAGGTTTATTCAAAGACTTATATAAAGATTTCTCATAACGACTTCAAAAAAGCAATGAGTATTGCGGATTCCTTGTATTCAGCTTCTGAAGAACCTTATTTTAAAGCTAAAAGCCTGATGCTCTCGGCTACCCTCCTACAGGAAGCTGGTGAAGTAAAAAAAGCAGTAGATTATGCCTCAAAGGCAGAGGAAATATGCGAAAACTCTAATGATCATGTACAAAGTGCTGAAATCTATGGCTTCTTAGCAACCCAGTATCGCAGATTAAAGCTTTATGACCAATCCATTTCATATATACAGAAAGCCTCGGAGCAGGCAGGGTATATAGAAGATACTAACGTCAGGAATACTATTACCGGGTTAATAATGCAGGAACATGCCAATTATGAAATTGATCAAAAGAATTATAAAAAAGCAATACTATTAATTGAAAAGTCCCAGGCTTGCTTCATAAAGAATAAAGCAAACAAAGAGTTGTTCTTAGCAAGTAATGAGAGACTGCTAGCAGATTGCCTCTATTATCTGACAGAATATGATGCTTCTCTCCATCATTATACTACTGCATTGAAACTGTTGAATAAATTTCCGGATAATTTTCTGAAAGGATTTATATACAATGGAATATCTGCTGTCTACATCAAAAAAAGAAATATCAAGGAGGCCAAAAACTATATTAACCTTACCCAAAAGATTGCTGAAAAAACCCAGTATCTGGATTTGAAAAAAGAAATTTATAAAACGTCCCAGGAATACTATATTTTAGAACATAATATTGAAAAATTCAGTCAATTAAAAAAGAAAGAAGATGTAATTTCTGAAGCTATTTCGGAGAAAAAAAATACTTTTATTAATAGTGAACAAACCAAATTATTGGATACAAATAAAACTCTGCATCAGAATAACCTTTTTTTAATCCTAGCTTCTGGTGGTACCCTCACTCTATTAGGTATTTTATCTTTCTTTTATTATAAAAAAAGTAATCTTGTAAAATCAAAAATCTCACAGTTAGAAAGTTCTTTAAAGAATATGACTAAAGTGAACCGCAAGACTACGGAAAATATCAAAACGATAAAGCCTCATGTTGAAAAAAAAATCCTGAAAAAACTGGAAGTATTTGAGAATTCTGAAATGTTTCTCAAAAAAAATGTTTCTCTATCTGCATTGGCTACCTACTGTGATACCAATACAAAATATCTTTCTATAGTTATTAATGCTCACAAACAAAAAGACTTCAACAATTACATTAATGAACTGAGGATAAAGCATTTGGTCAACAAAATCAGGACAGAGCCTCAATATCTGAAATATAAAATAGTGAGCTTAGCTGAATTAGCTGGTTTTTCAACACAAAGTAAATTTATTGAGGCCTTTAAAAAAGAAATGGTGGTAACCCCCTCAGTTTTTATAAAAAGCTTGGAAAAAATTTAATGTATTATTTCAGGAAAGCTCAATAAAACAGTTACATTATATAGCAATATAGTACTTTTATCTCCTGATTTCTTTAAAAATAAAAATCCTGTATTTCTAAAGAATTACAGGATTTATAAGTTGACAAATAATTAGCAGGAGAGCGAATAGATTATTATCCCAAAATAGCTTTCGGTTCAAGATAGGCCTCCAAACCAAATACACCGTATTCACGACCAATACCAGACTGTTTAAAACCTCCAAATGGCGCTTGTGGATCGTGTGAAAGTCCATTGATGCAAACCCTTCCCGCATCTATTTGAGAAGCTACGCGATTAGCTCTTTCCTTGTCGGAAGAACTGATATAAGCGGACAATCCGTAGGGAGTATCATTGGCTATTGCAATAGCATCTTGTTCATCTTTATATGGAATAATGGACAAAACAGGACCAAAAATTTCTTCCCGGGCAATTCGCATATTATTATTTACATTCGTGAAAATAGTTGCCTTTACAAAGTTTCCGGCTTCCAGCCCTTGCGGTTTTTCAGTCCCGCCTGTTAACAATGTTGCGCCCTCTTTTTCTCCAATTTTTATATAATCTAAAACCCGTTCGTATTGTTTTTGGCTTACCATTGGGCCAATTGCCGTATCGGAGTCTTTCGGATTTCCTACTTTTAAATTTTCTGCAAAATTTTTAGCGATAATATTTACTTCTTCCAGTTTATTTTCTGGTACAAGTAATCTTGTTGCTGCAGCACAGGCTTGTCCACTATTCAGAAAAGCAGCGATAATTGCTGTCGGAATAGCTTCTTCCAAATTGGCATCGTCTAAGATAATGTTTGGTGATTTTCCACCTAATTCCAGTGTAACTCTTTTCATTGTATCCACAGCACCTTTTGCGATAATTTTTCCCACTACGGTAGAACCAGTGAATGAAATTTTGTTAATATCAGGATTACGGGTCATTTCTGCACCCACAACATCTCCTAAACCATTTATAAAATTTACAACACCTTTGGGTAGACCTGCTTCGTGGAAACATTCTGCCAGTATCTGGGTCTGTTGGGCGCTCATTTCACTTGGCTTAACTACAGCCGTACAACCTGCGGCAATAGCTGTAGAAATTTTGGTACAAATAAATCCGTTGCTCATATTCCACGGAATAATGATCCCCACAACACCTACAGGCTCTAATCGTACTTTTGAAGTTCCAACGTTGGGTTCTAATTCAAAATTCTTTAACGTATCAATCATCGCTGTAAAGTCGTTTATGGCAAACTGAACTGCCATTGAACTAAACTGATGTGTTCCACCGTATTCATCAATCATTACATTAATTAATTCATCTTTTCTGCGGTCAACTGCAGAACGTAATTTTTCCAAATAAACAATTCTTTCTTTTTTAGTTGTTTTAGAGAATGTTTTAAAGGCTTCTTTGGCAGCTGCTACTGCATTTTGTGTATCAATTTCATCGCCTAAAACTACCTCTGCTGTTTTTTCGTTTGTAGTAGGGTTGATTAAGTCGAAAGTGGCTGTGCCGTGTGGCGTAACAAATTCGCCATTGACATAAATTTTATTAATTGTCTTCATTTTATAATTCATTTTGTCTTACAAAATTCCAAAATATCAATCTCAAACTGCTTTTTGTATGGCTCAAAGATTAGTTTTTGTACGGCTCATAAATTTATCATAAAAAATAACCATCCCGATTGCTCCGAAATGGTTATATATACTTGATTACCTAAACTTACTTATCTATTTTCAATCCAGTCTACCAACAATTTACGTTCTGCAAAAAGCCATTTTCCGTCTTCCTTTACAAATTTATCTTCGTAACGGATGGCTGCAACCATAAATTTTTGCTGACCATCTTCAAGTGTTAAATGATGAGCCATACAATAGGCAATTCCTGTAGCATTTTCGCCATTTAATTTTACGGTGCTTTGTCCGTTGAAATGCATTGTAGCATCGTAAGAATTCAAATTATCAAATACAGGAAACAATTCTGATTTGCTGCTCACAACCTGAGATGGCACCCCTGATTTTGGATCATAGTACACTTCAAAATTGGTATCTTCTGTAAACAGATCCATTTGCCCTTGTGCATCTCTTGTGTCAGCGCAATAGGCATAGCGGTCTACCAATTCACGAATGGCAAGTCTGTCTTCTGCTTCTATTATTTTTTGTTCAATATTCATTTATAATTTTTTAATGATTAAACTTTCGGTTGGCGTTACGCCATATTTAGTTTTAAATGATGTATAAAAATGTGACAGGTTTTCAAAACCTAATTCCAAATAAATATCAGCCGGTTTTTTGTTCTCCTGATGAATAAGCTGATAGGCTTCTTCCAAACGTTTTTCTTTCAACCATCTTGCAGGAGGTGTATTGAACGTCTCTGCAAAATCACGTTTAAATGATGCGAGGCTTCTGCCTGTAAGTTTTGCAAAATTTTCAATCGGAGCATTATAATGATAATTATCCAGCATAAATTTTTCGAGATTTATTTTATGTGGTTCACTAAAATCAAACAGAAAGCTTTTAAATTCAGGATTGATGTTCAGTAATAGCTCTACAATCTCTGAAATTTTGGAAAATACCATTCTTTTGTTGCCATCTTCCGGTTGCTCCAGATATGGAACCAAGGATTGAAAATAACTCTTGAGAAAATTGTCCGGCTTTAATACAATATTGTTTTTTCCTGAATATTTTTTATCACAAACAATATTATTGAGTGTCGCAAATTTTTTCAGGTCTTCCGTTTTCAGAATAATGGAAACAGCTTTGTATTCGATATCTGAAGCTGTTACTTTCAGTGTTTTTGCAAACTGATTTCGATGGGCTAAGAGTACGCGGTTTTTCTTCAATATAAAGGTTCCTTGCTGATGAAAAATATGTGTTTCACCCGACAACTGGAATGCCAAAATATGTTCTGATACAAACTGTTCGTATCCCCACTGGTCTTTTGAAGTACAGGAATAAACGAACGAATCATCGGTCTGTGGTATCACGCTGGTCATACTTTTTTAAATTTTAAAAGTTGTTCGCGATAATTAGTATTACGGGCTTCTGTATTGCTGTCAATAAGCATTAAAAAAGCAGAAGTTATAATAATAGTAAGTGTTATGGCCCGCCAATTAGCAGCTGGAAAAAGCATTAGTAAAATAACAGCTACAATGATAATAGCAGGCAAAACTTTAAATACTGTCTGAAATTCACCTTGTGATTTTATGGTTCGGGCAATCTCTTTTTGTACAAAGCTATTGGCATCTGTGTTATACTCGGTTTTAAATTGCTCAATACGAGGTTTATTGGCTGCATACAAACCAATTCCTACGGCTAGAAGAAAGAGCCCTGCAACAATCATTGGAATTATAAATGCTTTTGCCATTACTGTTTTGCCCCACAAAGCAAATCCAACAGCGGTTAACAAGACTATAAGACTAAGCAGTCCCACTATTTTCGCTGAGAATAGCTCTGCTCTTGCCCACTCTGTACTTATTTTTAAAATATCCATTAGTAAAATATTAGAGTACAAATTTCAGAAAATAAAATATAAGTTTTACTTTCTAAAAAGCTCAAATGTTAGTTTCTGAAAGGCTTATTTAAATTACACGTTTGTGAGTTGAGTTTACAGTAGAATAGGCATACAACTTATGAATGCCAAAGAGTAAAATCTGCTATTGTAGTTGAGCCTTGAGGCCCTACCCAGATTGTAGAAACATTTTCCGGATGTTGCGGATCATAAAGTATAGTCGCAACATCACCAGTCTTTGGCAAATCGCTACGCTTCCATTGACCTATTTTCTGTACCCAACGATCAACGCCAGCCATGTCAGTGAATTTTACAGTAATTGTTCCAATGAGACCGCCTGAGCTAGGATCGATTTCCGGGATATCTGTAATGAGTGCTGGAGTTATTTTTCCCTCAGTTATAATACGGGTAAGAACTTTATACTTCGCAGATCGACTTTTTCTTAATAAAATATTACTTAACAAAAGTAATATGGCAATAATACTCAAGATTGTTGGAATAAGCCAGAATATTCCCTTTGCTGATAAAGATAGTAAACCCCACCATGCACCAACGGCAAATCCTATAAAAAGAACAGGCACAGGTCCTACAAAAGGAGATGAAAGTAATTTCCCAGTGAATCTACGGCAGGCACCAGTATGTACAAAGAAACCAAAAATAATGAATGGCAGCCCGACAATCATTCCAAAGATTGCTAAGGGAGGCTCATCTGAGTTTGTCATATCCTGCTCTAAAAAGCCAAATATAGAACGGGCTATCAATACTCCGCCCAATAAGATCATCGCGTGTCCAATCAAAATACCTAACAATGCACCCTGACTTCCTTTTTGCCTGGCTATCCGCTGTTTACGCATTTCTATAGGATCTGTTGTATTGTTATTCTTCATTATATAAAACTAAGTTTCCGTAATTGTTATACTTAGAATCTCTTAAAAGACTATGTTTCAAATGTATGGCAAATTAATTTAAAGAACAACGAAAGAAACAATATACTTAAATTAATGAAAATCAATAATTTATAATTAAAACATAAAATGGCTTTAATTGGTCCCCAGTTTTGCTTCTCATTCTAAAATAATAGACTTCATAGGGTAATTATAAATAAGTTAGATTATGGTTCTAAAATTTATTTGTTTTTTATTAAATTGTAAAATATAAAGATGAGACAAGATAAATTAACATATCATGACTACAGAATTCCCTCTCCTCAAGAGTTTGAAATGATATTTTCTCATTTTTATTTTGCTGAAAATAATTCTGAAACAACAATAACCAAAACTCTCCTACTTTCTTTTCAAACAATTATGGTTTTTAATTTTGGGACTCAAGCTTATCTGGTTTCTAAACAAAAAATAAGAATTGAGGTAAATAAATGTATAATCCTTGGTCCTATTAAATCTGCATTTGAATACAATCTTCCTCCAAATGCACAGATTTTGGTTTCCAATTTCAAGGATGATGCATTTTATCGTTTTTTTGGTAAAATATTTCTCTTTGATCATTTGCCAATCCATCCCGACGAAGCTATGGGGGAAAATTGTTTTAATCACTTATGGCTACAATTAAATAATATTGATACGGTAGAAGAAAAAGTAAATCATATTCTCAATTTCTGCAAGCCATACCTCGACCAGCAAGATAGTACCTCTAGCCTATTGGCTAACTTCAAATCGGATAGCATAAATCCAATTAAATCCATTGCTGAAGAAGTTAAGCAAAGTGAAAGAAATATTCAGCTAATACATAAAAAACACTTTGGATTCAGTGCAAAAGAAATCAACCGGTATCAACGTTTTTTAAAAGCCATTGAATTGATTCATCAGATAGATTTTACAAACGAAAAAGTAAACTGGTTTGATATCATCAATCAGTGTGGCTATTATGATCAAAGCCAACTTATTCATGATTTTAAGCATTTCATCAATCTTTCTCCTAAAAATTACCTAAAGTTCCAGCAGGACATCTGCCAAGCAACCAACGAATAGTCATTTTCGTTTTCTTACAATTTTTCCGGTGTACCCTATTTTACTTTTGTATTGTTCAATCAATTAAAAGTAACAAAATGAAACACCTTATTATTTATGCCCATCCCAATCAGGAAAGTCTGAATGAACAGTTCAAACAATCAATTGAAAAAATTCTAAAACAGCAGGAACAGGAAGTAATAGTCAGAGATCTTTACAGTCAGAAATTTGATCCCGTGTTGTCTCTGGAAGATATGACAGGGCAGCGAAAAGGCACTGTTAATGAGCTTATCAAAATAGAACAGGAATATATTATGTGGGCAGATATAGTCACCTTTATCTACCCGATTTGGTGGACAGGTATGCCCGCAATTATGAAAGGATACATTGACAGGGTATTTAGCTATGGATTTGCTTATCGTTATGATCAGGGAATACAGAAAGGATTATTAGCTGGAAAACAGGCGATAATTCTAAACACTCATGGAAAATCTAATGAAGAATATACTTCTATCGGGATGGACAAGGCGTTATTGCTAACTTCCGATAAAGGTATCTATACTTATTGTGGTTTTCAGGTCAAAGAGCATTTCTTTTTTGATAAAGCCGACCGTGCTACCCCTGAAATCATAGAGACATGGCTATCTACAATCAGAGATGTATATACTATGAAGAGCTTCAAATCTTCCCTATAGATAAACCTAGTGAAATTTTTTATTTACTTATTTCAAAAAAAATCCTGCAAAAAAATAAATTTTGCAGGATTAATCGGCTTTTAGCATATTTTGAAGACTTCTTCATTTACACAAAGTGGAGAATACGGGATTCGAACCCGTGACCTTTTGACTGCCAGTCAAACGCGCTAGCCAACTGCGCCAATCCCCCGTTTTAAAAGTGGTACAAAAGTAAGTATTTAATTGGTATATGCAAATGTTTTGATGAAATTTTCTTTAGAATAAAAGGTATTCTATATTTTAGGCTTAAATTAAATATGAATAGTATATTTAAAAGAAACCTCATCCCATTAATTCTAAATATCTTATCTCATTTAAGGGTAAAGAAATAACAATATAACAGCTCTTTATTTTACTATATTTGAATTTAATGTTGCTTGCAATATGCTTGAAAATACTAATTTAAATTTTACAATGATTTAAATAAAGAATATGAAAAATAGTATGATATATCCAAAATATAAATTGTCCTCTTTTTTAACTCTCATTTTGCTCTGTTGTACCATGATTATAGGCAAAGCGCAGGTAACAGCTTTCTATACCGTTTCACCATTTGAAGACGATGATTATTTCACAAAAACGGTTTTTCCGTTCAACCCTGTTTTTATGAAGAATAATAAAGTAAAAAGTATTCTGCTTAAGAGTGACGAAAAAATTGGGACAAAATACATCTACAATTTTAATTCTAGCGGTTTTATAGAGAGTATGACCACCATACGCCATGATAAAGAAAAAACAGATACGGCTTTTTATACAAGATATTACTACAAAGAATCAGGATTAATTGATAAAAAAACAAGAATAGATTATCGAGATGGCATTGTAAAAGTCAGCAATTACCAATACAATAATAAAAACAAAATTGATATCATCCGAATCTTCTCATTAAATTCTCAAATGCCTAATAGGCAACAAAACAGTGACTGGCAGGGAGAGCCAGTTCCCGATGTAGACAAAATGATTCTTCAGGGATCGTTGCCCAATGAAAGTCTTTGGAAAAAAATGACTGCTGAAAATGAATTTTCTTCCTGGCAATATCGCTATTATACCGAAAATAAATTTGAGGCAGAAGAACGTACAGAACATTTTAATTTTCAGAAAAAAAGTGGTGATGTAGAAACTTGCTATCAAAAAAGGACTTATTACTATTTGAATGGATTTCCCGCAGGTTTGTTTCTACATGACGGCTGTGCTGCAAAAAAATTACCCTCTGAAATATATCAATTCAAGGATGGTCTTTTGCTACAACTCACAGATGCACCGTCCAGCCCTGAGTCCAAAATCGAAAAATATACATATGATAAAAACAAGAACCTTACTCTAATGGAAGATATCTGGAGTGGTCAAAAAGTAAGTGAACTGGAAATGACTTACGATGAAAAAGGCTTTCTGATCTCAATAGAGAGAAAATCTGATGCGCCAAATAGGGTTCAATATTTTCAAGATCGTACGCTAAGGTTAACCTATAGCTTTTACTAAGTCACGGGTTCGAATCCCGTATTCTCCACTTTTCAAATCAAAGAGAATTTGCAAATTATTGAAAATTAAATAATTACATTTTCTTTTTTTTGTTTTTGTACCCAAAATTGTACTCAAACTTTTGAAAAATGCTTTTTTGAATCTGTTTGAATTTAATTAAACCTATTTGAACTTTAAGAGTTACAACTGAGTTTATTATAATGCAAATATACTACGATTTAAAATAATAATAGTCAAACATTATACTTCTTGCTGTAGCTTCCCAGTCTATTACAATGCAATTTGGAATATTAAACATATCATCTTCATACAACCATTGTACAAAATCTTCATCGCTATCATATTCGCCGTAATAAAAATTGTTTACATATTCATACAAGCTTTGAAAATCCATTTTCCCAAGATTATCCAAACAGGCTTCGTACACCTCTACGTCATGCCCTGAATCATTAATTTGTTCCAGAACATCATAAATATCTTTTGATATATAACATTCACTCAATAATCCCAGCTTTTCCAGAATTGGACATTCATAATCCTGTAGCATAAATTCAGGATCTTGTTCATCTTTATGAAGTTCATACATTGCACTGAGCAGTTCGTTATAATCAGAATAATCGGAAAGGTTCAGCCATTTCCCAAATAGTGAGCCGTTGTTGTACTTTGCGTACGTTCCTACGTAGATACTAGCAGTATCAAGACAATTTGTTAACTTTGTCATGTTGATAAGTTTTAGGTATGTTAAAATTTATTGATGTCGCCTAGTTGTGTTCCCGCACTTCTAGGCATTTTTGTTTTATATCGAACCTTGTACACATAGAAACAAGGTATTATTTGGTAGAAAATAGCTTGTAAAGCTGTATTAAATATACAACAAAAAGCTGATAAACACAAGGATTATAAACAGTTTTTAACCCAAATATCAACGCTTGTTAAAAACTTTTTAACCACTCGAAGCACAAGAAAAGTAAAACAAGTTTGAGAAAAACAAGAACCTTCCAGCGGGGGTATTTCGAAAAAAGAACCTTGAGGGGGTACGAAATCTACTTAGTAGGTATAGACCCGATACATATATAAAAACTTTGATTGTGAAATACGGGGGTACTTTTTATAACAGATATTGATTGGGTTGGTGTAAATAACAAACTAAGTATTATACACTTTGTCTTTCAGCCCGCAATAGAAAAAAAACTTTACCCTACTCAATACACCACATATTGTTTACCCCAAAGAAACCCAGAAATATTATTTAAGATTGTTAGAGAGTGATATAATTAATAGAATAATTAATAGAATAATTATAGTATATATTGGTAATATGTTGCAGAAACGCTGAAAACCCATCTGTTTATAGTAGTTTGCAAAGATTACACGTTAAGATTGCACGAACCAACAAAAAGTTGCATCATTTGTGTTTTCAAAGTCTTTCGTTTCATTGAGGGACTTTTTTCGTTTTGGGGTAAATAGGTAGATATATATTGACAAAAGTACACTTGTTATGATTCCTATTTTTTACACCCCGTCACAACCGTAAAGATTACTTACCTAAGTCACGATAGACTTGTAACAATTTACAAAATGTAATCAAATTTTGTAGTTTACAGCGAATGTATAAACAAAGGAAATTGTAAATTATTATAAAACTCTTGCAGATACAGTCATATTCTCAGTTTCTCACAGTACAGATATGATATAATTTCCATTAGCGTGTTTTAATCATAAATAACATAATATGCGCACATACAAAAAATGCATATTTTATCCCTGAAAATCAAATTATTACAAAAGTTAATTCATAAAGATTAAAAATTGGCGCAATATATATTGTTATTATCGACACAATGCGTAAATTAAGGCGTTACCAGCCATTATAAAATACGACACAGCTAAAAACGAAAAGCAGAAAATATGAATTATACAGACAGGATATTTCCAACAAACAAAGGACTAACAACTTACCTTGACGAGTTAATAGCAAAGAATTATCAAATCCCGACATTTCAGCGTGACGTTGTTTGGGAACAAGAAAACGTAAAAAAACTTTGGGACAGCATTTACAAGTTTTATCCTTTGGGCAGTATCTTGATTTGGAAAACAGATTTAAAACTTCAAAACCACAGACAAATCGGTGGACACCAAATCACTGATACAGACTTCAGTCGGACAGAATACCAATACATACTTGACGGACAGCAAAGAACGACTTCGCTTCTTACTTCATTGTATGGCGGTAGCATTGAAGGGCGACCAGCATTTAACCCATTGCTTTACGTTGACCTAACTGTTCCAATTGATAGCGATACGGATGATGAAAGCTATCGCAACCGTTTTTTGTTTTGGACAGAAATTGATGACCGTAATGGAGAAATTCGACCGAATATTGGTAAGAAGAAAAGATTTGACGAAGGTTTGATTGTGAAATTGATTGACATAAAAAACAATTTTACAACTATTCAGACGAGTGTATTTAACAGCGACACAGTTAATAAAGATTTTAACCACCCAATTTTAGCAGAACTCTCAAAAATTAAGGGTGTTCTTGACAACTACCGTATTTCATTTATAGAAGTTAAAGGCATTCAAGTTTCAGAAGTTTGCCAAATCTTTGAACGAATAAATCAAGCAGGTAAACCTCTTAATATTTTTGATATTGTAGTAGCTAAGACATTCAAACCTGCAACTCAAAAAATAGCAACCACACCAGCCGACAACGGATTTTATCTACGTGATTTGATTGATGATTTTAGAAATCACAACAACAGCGAGTTTTTAAAAATCAACGACCTTGACTATCTGCAAATTTTAGCAGTAATTATCAATCATAATGTTCCGAATAGCGGAGTAAGAAACATTACAGACCGTTACCTAAATGAGATAAAGACTGACCACATTTTAGCGGTTTGGGAAGAGACTAAAAAAGCAATGCTTAAAACATTTGACTTCTTTGAAAATCATTTGCATATAAAAACACCTTATTTAGTTCCTTTCCGCTATTTCTATTTTACAATTACCGCATACTTTTATAAAAACAGTTCGCCTGACTATGGCTTACTCAAAAAATATTTTTGGTTCAACAGTTTTCATAATGACGACTTGTTGAGTAATACAACTCAATTAGGTCAACACATAGATTTCTTGAATAAAGGAAAAGCCAACGAGCCAGTTATGTTTGATAGGTTCTTAATTGACAAGCAAAAACTTCGCACAGCAACTTACAGCTCAAAAGGGCGAATGAGTAGAGCTGTTTTGGCTTTGTATTCAAGTGCTCAACCAAAGGATTGGGAACATTGCGACAGAGAAGTACTGGTTCAAAACTTCTTCTTCTCAACAGACAAACCAAACTTGCACCACATTTTTCCAACCAATTCAGAATATGTTCTGAATAATCAACACAAAAACAAAATTACAAGCGACAGTTTGATGAACATTGCTTATATAACTCAGATAACAAATCTTGACATTACAAACAGAAATCCGCTTGAGTATATGAAGGACTATGACAAGCCTGAGTTTGAAGAAATATTGCCTTCACACTTACTTTCAAGCGACATTTTGGATTGGGCGAGAAATGGAACTTTTCATGACAATGCAATTGACCAGTTTATAGAAAGTCGAGTAAACAACATTTTGACTGACTTAAAAACAAAATTAAACGGTGTGACATTTGACGAAATGGACACAATGGAAGTTAAAGAAGCTGTGATGGCAGAACAAAAATAAAGGCTGGCAACATCGATTTAGCGTAATGGCTGTGCTTCGTATGACAGTTTTGTGGTAGATTCAAATGCAGTTCTTCGATTGAACTTTTGTGCTAAAAATCCGCCACTACGCCAAGCCGCAAACCGTCAGCAGTAATTATAGTGACCAACGTCTATGGCAAAAATTTTCCCGACATTAGAACAAATTGATTTATTAAAAGTAAAGCCGACTGACGGAGAACGGAAACTTCTTCATTTCCTAAACTCAAAACTTGACGACAAATATGAAGTATATTTTCAACCGTTTCTTAATGGCGACAACCCAGACATCATAATTCTACGAGAAAATTCGGGCGTTATGATTATTGAAGTCAAAGATTGGGATTTAGACAGCTATCAATTAAGCCTAAATAGACATTGGCAACTCAAAAATGTAAATAATCCAATTGGCAAAAAGCAAATAGTAAAGTCGCCAATTCAACAAGTATTTGAATATAAAGAGAATTTATACAATCTTCATATTGACACACTTTTAGAAAAGAGAATTAAAAATCCCAAGTTTTTGTCAATCGTAACTTGTGCAGTTTATTTTCACAATGCAAGTAAAAATCAAATTGACAAATTTCTGACTAACGGAAACCAAGACAAAGAAAGTTACTTGAAATTTTTGTCGCATTTTGAAATTTTGGGCTTTGACAGTTTGTCAAAAGATAACTTTCAAAAAATTATTTCCAAAAGGTGGCTTGACAAAAAATCATTTCTCTTTGATGAAGAACTTTACAAAAGTTTCAAGCGATATTTGAAACCATCAACGCATAGTATTGAACAAGGTAAAACCATTACTTATACCGATGAACAACAAAGAATAATTGAAAGTAAAGCAGGAAGCCAACAAAAAGTTAAAGGCGTTGCAGGAAGCGGAAAAACACTTGCCTTGGCAAAAAGAGCTGTAAATGCACATTTGCGACATAAAGGCAAAATTTTAATACTAACTTTCAACATTTCGTTACGAAACTACATACACGATAGAATTAGCGAAGTTAGAGAAAACTTTGAATGGAAAAATTTTACCATTCTTCATTATCATCATTTCATCAAAGCTCATAACAATAACGTAAATTTTGTCAAAATAGATGAAGATGAAACAACAAATCCAGACGGAACAACTTTTCAGACAATTATTATAGACGAAGTTCAAGACTATCAAAGAGAATGGATTTCAAACGTCAAAAAGTTTTTAGTAAAAGGCGGAGAATTTGTTGTTTACGGAGATGAAAAACAAAATATCTATCAAAGAGCATTAGAAGAAAAAAAGCCATACACAAGTATTGGTGGACAATGGAACATATTAAAAAAATCTTTTCGTGTAACAACTGACATCGCTAATCTTGCTACGCAATTTCAACGAACTTTTTTCATCGAAAAGTATGACTATGATGAAATACAAGTTCAACGAAGTTTATTTGACACATCTTTAATCAAATATCACTATTTGGACACGGCTGACATTCCAGCAATTATGAACATCTATAATTCAGTCATTACTGAAACAGCAATTCATGACAATGATGTTTGTTTTCAATCTTCACGAGTTGATATTTTACGCCTTATTGATAAAGATATTCGGGATAGATTACACAAGAAAACAAACACAATGTTTGAAACTCTTGAAGTTTATGAGAAACTAAAAGCTGACTTTGCGACTGATGGAGAAAAATTGAAAAAAGAGCTTGAAATTGTAAGACGAAATAAAAAGTTTAACTTTTGGATGAATTCGGGAACAACAAAACTTTCTACAACCCACAGTTTCAAAGGTTGGGAAATTGCAACTTTATTTTTGCTTGTAGAAAATGAAAGTGATGAAGAACACGAGTTTACAACAGACGAACTAATTTACACGGCAATTACACGTTGCAGACAAAACTTAGTTATCATTAACATTGGAAACAGACGATATGACGAATTTTTTAAACGAACAATTAAAAACTGAAAATAACTGTTACTAACAAGCGTAACCGTTGCACAACTCCCTAAAAATCCTAAAAACTTAAAATGTCGAGCTCATTACAGCCTTTGAGGGTGATTTTATCAAGTCCGTAACTTCGGAGTTCACGATACTTCTTGAGATAATCTGTTTTAGAAAGATTGTTGCATTCGAATTTTTCCTGTGAGAATACTGTTATACTTGTAAACAGCAGGAGAGAAATAAAGACTTTTTTCATGAGCGATTTGTATCACCCGAGCCTAAAGTGTATTGTTTGGTTATTATATAGAAAAGGACGTAGGCTCGTAACTCTTATTTATTACTGAGGTTCTGGTAAACCTGTGATGTAAATAAGCGAAACCCACGCCCCGTAATATATGGACGTGAGCGTTCAACTTATCATTCTGCATCACATTTTGAATTTACCAGATTCCAGTAACAGAATAATTATTAACGCTTTTTCGTTATCGATAAAATTTGAGCTACGAAGATATGAATTTTTGTAATTATATGACAGTTTATTTTTTGTGGAAATGTAACGATTCGTGCATCATCACCCACTAAAAAGAGACTCTTATGAAAGTCTCTTCTATCTCTTTAAAATATTTCTATGATAAATCTGTATTTGCAGAACGAAGATGGAATTTATCCTGAGCTGGTCGAAGGGTAGGGTTTTGTTGTTTGCTTTGCAAAATCAACGGAAAAAGGCTTTGCGAAGTGCGGCAAAATTGGATGAAAAGTTCAATTTTAGACCAATCGATAATTTGGTTCCTAGGGATGATTTTTTTGTTATTAGAAGAGAAATCAGGATTCCGTTTTCTTTTCAAATCCCCTTCATAGACTTCCTTTCAGCCTGAATTAGCACTTCTATTATTTTAGACATCAAAAAACAGCCCACTAATGAGGCGGCAGAGAGGTATTACCGCTAGTCATATCTCAAGTTTATAACGAAAACAGTCTAAAACAAGTTTGTATTAACGCAGCTTATGCCGACCACAAATTCGGAACAGAAAGTCATTACGAGATGTATCGTCAAAATATCTACAATATATCCCGAGAAACTTTTATGAAAAACTCAGATTACTTTGAGATATTTTTAGAAATGATTACGCAACTCAAAAACCAATAATCCTATGGAAAAGAAAACTATTCAGGTAGACCGTAGTATACCCAAATCAGTATTGATAGGTTTTGTATTATCGTTTGTAACTGTTTTTGTAATCCAGCATTTCAGTACATTTTCTTATATCCCCAAACTTGGTAAACCTGCCATAGATTATGGTCATAAGATTGTGATAAGCGGTGAGTATGACACCCGCACAACACCTGTAGGTGCATTGTACCAAACAACTCCTTTTGGAACAAAGATAGATTTACCGACAAATGGAATGATGTGCAGTGAGCTACTGTTTGATTCCGATTTCAGAAAATACTCTAATAAAGTTGTATTGTATGCAAAAGCCGTATTCAACGATTACAAATATCTGCTGCTGTTTTGGTTAGCATACACGCTAATCGTTTTGTTTTTCAAGAGATACCGTCTAAAGGTTTTGATTTTGATACTCCCGATCAGCATTATGAGCTGTGATAATAAGATCGTGCAGGAAAAAGCTTACACAACAGCAATACAAGGCGATACAGCAGTTCAAAACAATTCAACATCACCAAATCCACCTAAGCCGAAAATACAGCCTAAAAAGCATTCCTTTGTGATTTTTGAGGGGGATGGCTTTTTTTCTTATGAAGGGCAAAAGAAAGTAATTACAGGGATATTTGAAACGGATGTATTTATGAACAAAGATGAAGAATATAAAATAATAGACGAAGCCCAGCAAAAAGCTATGATTGATCTTGAGTTAAAGCACGTTGACAAAAGATATATTCTAACTTTTGATAGTTATGCAAAAGCCAGTGAAAGAAGGGAAATTTTGCTAGGTATCAATCAAAACAACCGTAACGCAGATAACAATCACAGTGAAGAACAACAACCATTCGGTAATAATCAGGAATATATTATAATTCAACCAAAAGCATATTTCCATCGAAAACCTAATGAGAACAGCAGAAAAGACACTTATTTATTATATGGTGCAAAAATACTTGTCTCAAATGAAACCCGATATTTTGCATATACCTCTTTTACGAATACAGACGGTATAACGAGCAAAGGTTGGGTTCTTAAAACAGATATTGAAGCATATTAAACTTAATACTATGAAAAAAACAACAATTCTAACAGCATTATTGTTAACAGCACTATCATCATTAACTGTAAACTGCTCTAATAGCAATAACGATGATGATACACCTGTAAACAATCCACAACCATCTAATCCGCAAGTTACCCCTTATTTTCATCCGCCAGTATGGATTCAAGGCACTTGGGGTGTAACCAATGGTACTATTACAAATAAGCTCTACAGATTTACAGCAGATGATTTTATCTTGCTTACCAACGTAAGTGAGCATAGTATGACGGGAACAATCAAAGCCAGTCCGAATGGTGGAAGTGTTGACGAAACGGTTAACAGCAGTACTCAATATAATTTCACAGTTAAATATAATATCACAACCACAACACAAAGTTTTGAGTTCAGGAAAGTTTCAGCAGCTCAGATTCAGTGGAAAAGCAACGGAGCTTGGGTTGACTTGATAAAATTGTAGCAAAAACCTGAGCCTTGACTTCTAAGGATTGATGGCTATGCTTTTAATTTCTGTAAATACTTATTAACAAAAGGGTTGACGAAGAATCTGCAAGATAGTACCTATATATACTAAATTATTCTACTCCTATATCATACTCTAAACCAATCTCAAACTTATTTAATCTTCCCCCCCAAAAAAAAAACTGAATTTTTCGGACATTAAAAAAAATAAGATCAATTATAATACGACGTGTCTTGTCGCTCTGTAGATTCACCTTTGCTATATTATTAATAAACCAAACAGATATGATAGTGAAAAAGTTTTAAAGTGTATTGAAAATTATATTATATTCACAAAAATTTTAAAAACAACACAAATATGAAAAAACTCTACATGAGTGCATTTACGATATGCACTATTAGCCTGTTTTATTCTCAGGAAGTGATCTGGCAAAGGGACATCAAGTCCTCCACCCAGGACTTTCTAAGCCAGGTAACCACCACCATCGATCAGCAATACCTTATCACGGGAAGCTCCATTCAGAGTAATAAACTCCAACAGAATAACAGACAAAACAATGGCTACGACTTCCATCTGGTCAAATTGAACCAGCAGGGAGAGCAGGCCTGGGAAAAATACTTCTCAGGAAACAACCACGATTACCTTTCAGCGACTGTAACCACGCAGGATGGAGGATTCCTCTTGGCGGGAACCTCATATTCAGGTAAGGGACTTGATAAAAAGGATGATTCCAAAGGCGGTTCAGATGTATGGCTCATCCGCATCAATGAATTTGGAGATGAGCTGTGGCAAAAAACTATGGGAAGTTCCTCGGATGAGGAAACCAGGGCCATTATCCAAACCAAGGACCAAGGATTCATTTTGGCAGGAAATATCCAGAACTCCCCTAAAGGATATGGTTCTAAGGATGTCTGGGTGGTTAAGCTCGACAAAAACGGTAAGGAAATCTCCCAACTTATTTTAGGCGGAAGAGGTCTTGACGAGGTTGAAAAAATGATTCCCACAAAAGATGGCGGCGCATTACTGGGCGTCTATTCCCGAAGTGGAATTGTCAATAACGGTGGCAATGCCGAAAATGAAAAATCGGCTAACAACAATCACCCCTTTACAACCTCCAAGCAAAGCGAAAACTTTGGAGAAGGTGATTATTGGGTCATCAAACTCGATAAGAACGGAAAGGTTGAATGGGAAAAGAACCTTGGCGGAAAGGGAGACGACCACATCAGAACCCTTGCATTGACTTCCAATGGCTACATCATTGGCGGGGAATCCAGATCGGAAAGGTCAGGAAACAAGACCGTGGGAGTTGAAGAGGGAACAGACCTTTGGCTGATATCGCTAAATGAGCGTGGGGATGAACAATGGCAGAAGTCCTACACCTTTGGCAACAGGGATGTTCTAATGGGGATGAATGTAATCCAGAGTCAAGACCTAACCAAGGGAATCCTCCTGGGTGGCTATACACAGGCTGAGGGAAGAGTGGAAAAGGATGATGAGACATTCTGGATGCTGTATCTGGACGGAAATGGAAATGAGCATTGGAGAAAGCACATCAAGGGAGAATCCAGACAAAGAGAGGAAAGACTTTCAGATCTAAGACTCAACAGAGATGGTTCCATTATTCTGGCAGGAACGAGTGCTGAAGAACTAGGAAAAGAGAACTGGAAGATTGTCAAGCTGGGTGATAAGCAGGTGAATGATTTAATTGAAAAATATGACATCAAGATCTATCCCAACCCCGTATCCGATTATGCATATGTTGAAATCGGCTTTGACTTCAAGGAGGCTGATATTCTGGTCTATGACATGAGCGGAAGACAATTACAAAACCTGAAAACGAAAAATAGGGTAACGAAGATTAATACACAGGCTTTGGTTCAGGGAGCTTATTTGGTAACGATAAAGACTGATAATAACAAAACGGCGAATGCTAAGCTGATTAAAAAATAAAACACGATGAAAAAAATAACACTAAGTATCCTTTTATTAGGGATATGCTTGGGAACAAATGTTATTGCACAAGATCGACCACAAGAAAGCTTGTCAATGATAAATAATTTAACAACTAATAATGATTTATATAATGGAGCTGTTAATACAACTGTTCCACTATTCAATATTCCTGTAGGAAATTTGACCTTATCTAATGAAATTTCAAATAATGCAATAGGATTTAAACCTAGAGTTGATGAGAGTATCTTTGGATTAAACTGGTATGGAAATCAAATAGGAAGCATTACTAGAGAAGTAAATGGAGATTTTTTACTCTCAAAATTTTTTGTTGCTGATCCTCTCAATGGCTTTTATGGAATTGTCGCATCTGATGAGCTCAAAGCAAGAGCTACAACAGATTGTATTATTCAGCAACAAGACCTCAATTATGGTTTTACACCTACAAAAAAACAAATTTTAGAAAATCCTAATGCAAATGTAAAAACAGATTATAAACCTGAAAAATTCTATTTTGATTTTTTTGGATATAAAGGGTATTTTATATTTGATAATAGAGGTACACCTATGGTATTTTGTGAGAATGCTAAATTGGAAATATTAGGGCCCGCTTCTTTCGCTTCTAAATGCTATTCTGTAAGAAGCCCTATTCCATTTGATAATATAAATATTAGCCAAATTAGAATACTAGATGATAAAGGAAATACATTTTATTTTGGTGGTTCATATGATGCTTTAGATGTTAATTATTCAGAATATACTAATAAAGGCAGCGCTCCTTCGGGAAGTATAGTTCAAAGTTATTATTCTGCAACCAGAGCTAACTATATAATATCATGGTTTCTAAAAAAAGTAGAATTAAGGAATGGTGACATTATTTTGGCAAATTATAAACAAGGTGATCCAAATGTTTTTAATCCTTTTATGCAACAAAACCTTACAAATGGCACCATGTTTTCAACTGGTTACCCTACTAATCAGCAACTAGCTACATCAAATACTGATGCAACCAAATCAGTTGAACATCATGTAGGAAGTACAGAAAGTATTATCAACACAGTTAACTATACGAAAAGAGCAATACTTCAAAGTATAGAAGTTGTAAATAAAGATATAAACATCAATTATACTTATTTTAAGGATGCTAATAATCTTATACATTTAAATGGTATCAATTTAAATTATTTTGGAAGAAGTGAAAATATAGTTTTGAATCAAACTCCTTTTGGAGGGGTAAATTCTAGGTTTTTTTTGACATCTGTCAGTAAAAATAACGAAACTTACTCTTTTGATTATTATAAAACGGACAACCTACCAACAAAAACTAGTTATGGAACCAATGGATTTGGATTTTGGAATGGAACCAACAACTTGGGTGCGGGAGATACAAATAATTTTTTAGATGTTGCTTTATTAAAAAAAGTGACTTATCCTACTAAAGGATATACTATTTTCAATTATGAAAAAAGTGATTATTCTAAACAAAATCGGATTTCTGATACAGCTCCATTTAATCCTCAAGTAATTAATTTTAATTCAAACCCAGCTTATAGTTCTACTACCAGAATTGCTTCCAAAATAGACTTTGACGGACAGAATAGTTATACAACCAATTATAAATATAAACTTGGCGATAATACTAGTTCTGGAATAGAATCGTGGTCGAAAATAAAATTCAGTCAGGTAACTGAAGAAATTAGCAACAAAGGGTATATAGAATATTATTTTAGTGACTTCATTACCAATCCTGATATTAACTCAGTAAGACGATATAATACTATTTATGGTTATACTCTTTATGGAGGAAACAGAGAATATGAGAGGGGTAAATTAATGAAAAAAATGCAGTATGCTTCTAATAATAAATTATTAAAAGAACACCAGTATGAATATCAAAATTTTTTAAAGCCTGAAAGTGAGCTACTTGATTTTATAGGTTTTTATGACAGCAGTATTTATAAGGTTTCCGATCAAAATTACTATGTTTATACAGAAATTGAGGAAAATCATATACAAAACGGAGTGCCAACGAGAAGTTATACCATGTATGTTCCCGTTATTCCTTATTTATTGAAAAAAGAAAAAGTAATTGACTATTTTAATGATAAGAAAGTTTCGGCAGAAACAAATATAAAGTATAGAGAATTCAAAGATTTCTGGCATCCTTATCCAGAACAGATTGAGAATACGACATCATCAGGAACAAGTATTAAGAAGTATTTATATCCCTATGAATTGAAAGGAGGATGTCCAGGGTTTACAGCATGTTCTGATGATAATACTATTGTAGGAGGCCAATTCGCTAATTACTCAAAAATGGTTGAATCAAATATCTGGTATCCTGTTATAGAAATTATAAAAAATGAGAATAATAAATATTCTCTAAAGGAAAATCTTTTTCATGAATTGCCAATTGTTGCTAAAAAAATCAGAACTTCTAAACTAGATGCAGATTTAGATTTTACAAACTATAAGATTAGTGTGGATAAGACTGTTGATCAAATAAATTATGATTTAATTGATAATAAGGCTAATTATATTCAGGTAACAGATAAGTCAGGTATTCCAGCGGTAACTATTTATGGCTATAAGCAGAGATTCCCTATTTTGAAAATCACAGGCCTTACTTATGTACAATTCATGCAAATATTAGGACAACCGACATCTTCTACAGATTATTTAAACCTCAGTATTGTGACAAAATCTAATTCAGATGTGGATGCAGCTTCTGAACAAAGTTTGATTGATGAATTAAATACGATAAGAAATAATCCTTCCTTAAAGAACTATCCAATTACTACGTATACTTATGATCCTTTGATTGGAGTAACTAGTATTACGCCTCCCTCAGGAGTTAGAGAAAACTATTTGTATGATTCGACAGGCAGACTTCAGAAAATAGTAGATGTAAATGGACAGGTTGTAAAGGAAATGAAATATAACTATAAAAACTAAATTGATGAAAAAACTTATAATACCAATAGGAACTTTACTTTTATCCAATTTAACATATGCCCAGCTTTCCAATACGGAAAATTACATTTATACAAAAACATATTTGGATTATAATGGTATAGCACCTGCAAAATCCTTAGAAACAGTACAGTATTTTGATGGATTAGGGCGCCCAAAGCAAGTAGTTAATGTAAAAGCATCCCCACTAGGCAAGGATGTTGTCACCCCCATCCTTTATGATGGATTTGGAAGACAGGCTCAAGATTATCTTCCTGTACCACAATCTGGAACCCTGAATGGAGCCATTATTCTTGATCCGTTAGCCAATGTAACTAATACTCCTTATGGTTCAGAAAAAGTCTATTCGGAAAAATTATTGGAAAAATCACCTTTAGACAGAGTTTTAGAGCAAAAACAGGTTGGAAATGACTGGAATACAAAACCTGTAAGGTTTCAATATGAGGCCAATGCTACAGCAGACAAAGTAAGAAAATTTACTGTTCCTAGCATTTGGGTAAACAATGCAACACAATCTGATATCGTTAATAATGGAATCTATGGAGAGGGCGAATTGTATAAAAATACAGTCACCGATGAAGATGGTAATTCAACTATAGAATTTAAAAATGGACAAGGGCAGACCTTATTGGTCAGAAAAGTGGTGAACTCGACTGAAAATGCCGATACCTATTACGTCTATAATGAATACAATCAGCTTGCTTTTGTTCTCCCCCCTCTTGTTTCTAAACTTTCAAACTGGAATATAGAAGAACATAATGCTTTAGTTTACCAGTACCGCTATGACACAAAAGGTAGACTGGTAGAAAAGAAACTTCCAGGCAAAGGCTGGGAGTATATGGTGTATGATAAATCAGATAGACTGATTTTGACCCAGGATACCAACCTTAAGGCCCAGAATAAATGGATGATTACCAAGTACGATCGATTAGGTCGGGTTACCTATACAGGACTTTTATCATCAGGCGGGGAACGAGCAGGCAGGCAAAATGAGATCAATAACCTGGTGATTGCCGAAGAAAGAAGTTCCACAGGATTTACCCGAAACGGAATGACAATCTATTACACAGATGTCTATTTTGTAGGAGAGATCCCAACCATTCTAAGTGTCAATTATTATGATACTTACCCACAGGGATATAGCTTCAATCCATCATTTCCACAATCTATTCAGGGAGAAGCTCCTCTAACGGATGTTCCCACTGACGGGAAAAGCACCAAGGGACTTCCCGTGATGAGTCTGGTGAAGAACATTGAGGATGATAACTGGACAAAGAGCTATACCTATTATGATACCAGAGGCAGGGCCATTGCCACCCATTCCATCAATCACTTGGGAGGATATACCAGGACGGAGTCCAAGCTGGACTTTGCAGGAGTTCCCCAAACTGTTGTTACCAAGCATAAAAGATTGAATACGGATACGGAAAGGATAATCACAGAGAATTTCGAATATGACCACCAAAATAGGCTGCTGGTACACAAGCATCAGGTAGACTCCAATCCCGTGGAAATTCTGGCCCAGAATAAGTACAATGAACTTTCTCAGCTGGAAAGCAAGAAAGTGGGAGGAACCTCTTCTCAGGGGCTCCAGACGATCGATTATAAGTACAATATCAGAGGCTGGATGACCCAGATTAATGATCCTGCCAACCTGAGTGGAAAACTATTTGGATATGAAATTAGATATAACAGTCCTAAATTTACCAACCTAACTTCGGGAAGATACAACGGGAATATTGCAGAGGTAGACTGGAAAAATGCTGCAGAAAGTACCTTGAAAAGGTATTCCTATGTTTATGACAATCTGAATAGGCTAAAAGATGCTGTCTATACAGAACCTGAATCTACCAATCCGTATAACTACAACTTTAACGAAAACCTGACCTATGATTTTAATGGAAATATCAT
>NZ_PPEI02000001.1:782847-1271342 GCF_002899895.1 Chryseobacterium oncorhynchi | reverse complement strand
GAGCAGGCAGGCAAAATGAGATTAATAATATAACCATTGCTGAAGAAAGAAGCTCCACAGGATTTACTCGAAATGGAATGACAATCTATTACACAGATGTCTATTTTGTAGGAGAAATCCCAACCATTCTAAGTGTCAATTACTACGATTCTTACCCTACTTACGGTTTTAATCCATCATTTCCACAATTTATTCAAGGAGAAGCTCCTCTAACAGATGTTCCTACTGGGGGAAAAAGTACCAAGGGACTTCCCGTAATGAACCTGGTGAAGAACATTGAGGATGACAACTGGACAAAGAGCTACACCTATTATGATACCAGAGGTAGGGCCATTGGAACCCATTCCATCAATCACTTGGGAGGATATACCAGGACTGAGTCTAAGCTGGACTTTGCTGGGGTTCCCAAAAATACGGTAACCCAACATCTAAGGAGAGCAGGTGAACCGGAGGTAACGGTAAAGGAGCGTTTTGAATATGATAATCAAAACAGACTTTTGAAGCACTATCATCAGGTGGATTACTGGCCTGAGCAGCTATTGGTAGAAAACTCCTACAATGAATTGTCCCAGCTTAAGAACAAGGTGGTTGGAAATAGTCTACAAAGCATTGACTATGCCTACAATATCAGGGGATGGATGACCGATATCAACCCGGGACAGATGTCATTATCTGATTTGGGAGGAAAACTATTTTCCTACAAGATCAAGTATAACCAAAAGAACGGAACCACCAACCCCGATACCACCCTTTTTGCAGGCAAGAATGTAAAGCCCATGTACAATGGAAACATTGCCGAGGTGGACTGGCGTGCCGTGGAATCTCTGGGAGCCAATCCTCCCCTGGAACCCAAGAGGTACGGTTATGCCTACGATGGGTTGAACAGGCTTACAGCCGGATACTACCAAAATCCCAACAACCCATGGAGCAAGGAGCACACGGAGGCAATAAACTATGACCTGAATGGAAACATTACCAATCTATATCGAACCTCTGCCATGAATGGGACCACAGCGGAGGTTATTGATGATCTGGTGTATAACTATGGTCCTCCGACAAGTCTTGGAAACCGTCTTTTGGATGTGAAAGATAATAGACATAACAAGGCCGGATATGAGGGCGGAGGAAACACTATTTCCTATGACTCCAACGGAAACATGATCAATATGCTGGATAAGCAGATCACAGGCATCAGCTACAACTTCCTGAACCTGCCTCGTATTTTGGATATAGGCTATGATCCTATCACCACCCAGGCAAAGACCAACTATAGTGCTGATGGGGTAAAGCTGAGAAAGGAGAACACGCAAACTTCAGTTGGAGTTGCTGGTACAAGCTGGACAAAGGAAATTACGGATTACCTTGATGGCTTTCAATACCTTAAAAGGGAAGTCACCAACTCAGGAGGTGGAAGTTCAGAGTCTTTTTCCAGAGAAACCGCGTTTGCATTAGAACAACAGGCATTCAGTATGGCGAGTCGTGTGGTTATCCCTCCAACAGGGGGTGATGGAGGCGGAATCATCAAGAATCCTCACAACCCTGAACTGCAGTTTTTTCCAACAGCAGAGGGCTTTTATGATTACCAGAAAAAGATGTATATTTACCAGTACAGGGATCATTTAGGAAATGTGAGGGTAAGCTTTGGAAAAAATAATATAGGTGCTCTGGAAATAACAGATGCCAACGACTATTATCCTTTTGGGATGAACCATTTGAAGACAGGGAATGCATTCTTTGGAGTAGGTAGTTATAAGAATTACAAGTACAATGGCAAGGAGCTTCAGGAGACAGGGATGTATGACTACGGCTGGAGAAGTTACATGCCTGACTTAGGAAGATGGACTCAAATAGATCCTTTAAGTGAAAAGGGACATAATTTTTCTCCTTACAATTATGCCATTAATAATCCGATAAGATTCATTGATCCAGATGGTTTATGGATTAGTATTACAGATGGAGATAATCAGTATAGATATTCTAATGGACAAACCCAACATCAAGTAAACGGAAAATGGGTAGCTATTGATAAAAATGTCACACTTTCTGACAATGTTATTGGAATTATTGCAGGTTTATCAACGTTAGAAAGTGGTGGAGATGCAGGAAAAGACTTAGTTTCTTATTTTGATAATGATAAACATGATGTCAATATTATGTATGATAAAGGAAATGCCGGAGATGCTGGAATAAATTCATTAGGTCCTATTAAAATAGACCCAAAAGCTAGTGCAAAAACTCCTACGACAAATGGATTTGTAGATTCTCCGTTTTTTGTAAGTCTTGGACATGAATTAGGACATAAAAGAGATGAAAATAAATTCTACCCAAAAGGAGGTTGGTTTGGGGTAAGCAGAGGTGAAATTTTTGCTTCGCATATAGAGAATATGATCCGTGCAGAAAATGGATTGCCCTTAAGGACTTCATATTCGACAAATCCTAAAGTTTTTGGGGGGTTAGATTCACAAACGGTTTTGATTGATTGTGCAGGGAGTAGTTTTTATTACAGATCTGCCAATACTCCTTTTGAATATAACGGACGTAACGGAAGCGAAGGAGAAGATAGAGCAAACGCTGCAAGATCAGTATATGGAATAGGAGCTTCATCAGTTTTAAAAGGAAGATATAATTATTATGATAATGTTAAGCGTACAAAAAAGAAATAGTTACAGCCATTTAATTAATTTTTTGGTTTTATTCTGCATACAATCCTGTTATGCTCAGAATCAACAAATCAAACCGTTTTTTGAAACGGAAAAGAAAAAATCTTATGAATATTGTATTAAAGAATCAGAAATTGATAAAATAAAAAATACGGATGATAATAAGGAAGTCATAAAATTGATGATTAGTGGTTGTAAAGATAGAGGGATTATCTTTGATAATTTCATAGATGGTACTAACACTTTATTGGCTTCATTACCGGACGAAAAAGGAGACTTTATTATTTTCAATTGGAAGAAATATGATATTTATATTCCTGCTCCTACGGTTAGTTTACTCCAAACCGATAAGACGCAAGTTGTAGAGTTTACTTATTATGATGAAGCAAGAAATGTATATGATATTCCTATGAAAAGAAAGGTTTATGAAGAAAAAGAAAGAAAATTTAAAAATGAACTTCAGTTTATTCAAGCTACATTAAATGGAGAGAAAATGGATGATAGTATATCTCGATACCAACGAAATGATTATTACGTCATCAAAAGGATTAAAGGAAAATATTTTTATTATACCATACTTAATGGAAAGTTAGAAACTAGATAGTTTGATTTGCAAGTAGATAAATAAGGAAACCACCGCAATTGCGGTGGTTTGCAATTAGAGAGATTATTAGGATAAGTTTCGGATACTGTTACGGGATTATTTTGGATGACACCTCCTAAAAAATAGTTTTAAATTAATACAAAAGAATATGAAAAAAAATATCAAAATAATATTTTTAATTTCGCTTATAGGTTTTATTTTTCTGTTTTTTTATTTTAATTCAGATAAAAAAAATATGTCTGATTTTTTTAAATCGGATGAAAAACTTTTTTTAAATGATTTTTCACCAATTGAAATGAATAAATATAAATACTTAGGAGAGATTGCAGATACAGTAAATCACATGTATCCTTATTTGAATTTTGGTAAAATATGTTTACCTCTTCTCGGTCAATGGAAAAATAAAATTAAAATAGGAGATTATGTTTCTAAAAAGAAAGATAGTTCAACATTATTTATTGAAAATAAAGAGACTAATTATTATCTACATCTAGATACCCTTGGTATAGGTAGTGCCCCATCCCCATGTAGATGTGAAAAATTAAGGAGATGAGTCGTCCTGAAAAAGTTGACTAGTTTTATTACTCAAATATAGTTAAATCAGAATAGGAAAATCCCTATTCTGATTTTGTCTTTTATGGATTTTTAATTCGCATTATTACCTATCTTGGAATATTATAAATCAAAGAAAAATGTATATTTACCAATACAATTATGCCACAATACATAGATTCATATTATCTAGTTGAAAGTAGAAAGTTAGAAGTTCTATGCAATTTTTTTGCAAAATATTTTCCATTGGGAGGTAAGGAATTAGCAACAGATTACCCTTTCCCTCAGTTTTCTAATCATCCTGAAAAAGTTTACTATTCTGTTAAGGAACTGCTTTTACACCTGGAAAATAATCCAGATTTTGAATATACTATTTACTTTGAAAATAAAGAAAGATCATCAGAAATTAAACAAATTACATTGCAATATACAGATGATGGGAAAATGATTTTTGGACTTTCTATGTATGGAAATGATCCGTCTTCCATAAAAAGTATTCAATTATTTAAGGAAATTAAAAGCTATTTAAATTCTAAGATGGCTTGTGTTACAATTGAAGAACCCCCTCCAATAAATTCCAATGAATTCATTAGTTTTTGTAATGAAAGATTTGTTCCTGATATTGAGTCAAAATTATAGAAAACATTTGACAGACAAATATTGATGATGATAACAGAAATAGAACAAGAAACTTTAGATATTGATTGGTTTTTTACAGATGGTAAATATATAGGATTTATGGCTTCTGGTGGCGGGAAATTACCCAACTCGGTAGCAGAATCTAAAGAAGAACATCAGGTATTAGTCAATTATTTTAGGAATTTACCTGAAGTATCGGATGTCTTAGTGAATCTTGAATTAGACAGTTTATTAATTAAGACATTCGGTTCAGGAGCTGATGAAAGATATTTAGAAAACTACATTTCTATGACGAAAAAAGGTCTTTATTCTTATGACAAAACAGTTTTAAGTAATTTTTTAGATCCTCATTATCATTTAGTAGCCATTCCTAAAGAACCATTGAAGTTAGAAAACCTTCCTCAGGACATATTAGATATTATTTCAAAAACTAGATTTCTAAATCATATTGAAAATTTCCTAGAAATAAATATATTGGAAATCAATTAAAGTAACAAAGTCACCAAAATCGGTGACTTTTGTTATTTTATAAACTACTTTTAAAAGATGATATAAGAACCCACAACGTGCATGAGGTTTACTTCCAAAACTATATTTCGTTAATCATTACAATAGCATCATTGGTATTCACAATTCTATGATTCTCCTCGCCAGTAGAAAGCGTTTTTTGAATAATAATATGATCAGGGTATGCCTGTACTGCAGCTAATATTCTCGGAATATCTCTAGCTGCGCACAAGGCAGAATCGCAACCTTTGGTCTCAAGTTCTTCAAGTAAACTTTTTAGACTCTGGCCTGGTCCTATGATGTAATCTCCCATCCCGACAAAACCTACTTTTTTGCCATCTTTTTCTAGAATATCGATGAAGTCTTTATTATTAGAATTTCCCAAAACCCTGAAATTCCCGGGGACCTGTACATATCCATCCCTAAGCAGAAAAGCATATGCGATATTAATTGTATGTGATTTTCCTGTGTCTACTGCTCCTGATAAAGCGATCACTTTCATATATTTTGATTTTTTGTACTTAAACTATTTTTACTCAATTATTTCTGTCGTTTTAAATAAAAGGGTTCTAAAGATACATCTATCTAGAGCATATTTTAAGAATATTTACAACAAGTTTAGGGATTGTAGAATGTATTGTATGATAACGATGAAATTGTTTTTAACATTAAAAATAAGTGATTGTATGTAACAAACAAAAGCCATGGATTGTTCTATTAAAAACAACCATAGAAATGAAGAGAACATTACTTTCAGCGATGATACTGTTGCCAATGGCCCTATTTTCTCAGACGGTGACCGGAAAAATTACTCAGGCTGGAAGTTCAGTTTCCTATGTTGAAGTGGTAGCAATAAAGGACCAAAAAAAGCAGACTGCCATTTCGGATGATAAAGGAAATTATACACTGAAGCTTTTTGAAAATGGGAATTACAATATAAAATTAATACAGGAGGGTATAGAAATATCCACTATGGATATTGTGGTAAATGGTGATATAAAGCAGGATTTCTTCATCGAGAGAAAAAATGAAAAACAGATTGAAGGCGTTACCCTTACTGCCAGAAAAAAACTAATCGAAAGAAAAGCAGACAGATTGGTTTTTAATGTGAGCAATTCCGTAGCCTCACAGGGAATGGATGGAGCAGACGCCCTTGCAACAACACCTTTGGTAAAGGTAGACGATAATGCAGGAGTCTCAATTGCCGGAAAAAGTGGAGTATCAGTAATGATTAACGAAAGAATTCTGAATCTCTCATCCACCGAACTTGTTACGTATCTTAAAAGCCTCAGATCAGAAAATATAGAAAAAATTGAAGTTATTACCACACCTCCGGCCAAGTATGAAGCACAAGGGAACAGTGGACTTATCAATATTGTTCTTAAGAAAAATCAAAACCTTGGATGGAGCGGAAGTTTGACAACAAGTCTTCAACAGCAGACCTATACCGCATTTTCAAACAGCGCAACAATCAATTATCAAAACGAAAAGTTGCGTTCTTCCCTAAAATTAAGACAAAATAAATACGAAAGACATTCCTTTGAAAACTATTGGATAGAAGGAGCAGAGGGACTTAAAAGTCATGATGACCGAAGAGATTTTGGAGATGGGCTTGGAGCTAACCTAAGTATTGATTATCAGTTGGGGAAAAAATCCAACATTGGATTTATTTATGACTATGGTCTTGGACATTCTAATATGGATATTGAGAATACTTCAGACTATTTTCAGAATAGAATATATACCAATACTTTATCTACCGATGCCGAACACAGAGGAAAAACCATTCAGCATACGGTCAGTGGATATTACGACCTTAAATTTGGAAAACAGGATAATAAACTAAGCATCACAGGAAATTATTTTTCCAATACCCCTAAGAATATCATTGATTTTACCACAACGGAAAACTCTGGGAATAGTTTTGTGGTAAAGTCCCCATCCATGGTAGATTATAAAATATATTCAGGGCAGGCAGACCTTACATTGCCTTATCAGCTTGCAAAGACAGAAGCAGGAGTGAAGTTTACTAATTTTGATAATAATTCAAGTATTTTCTATCAAAATCTGAATAATGGAAGTTATGTTCCAGACCCATTAAAGAGTAATGAGTTTGAATATAATGAGAAAAACTATGCTGCCTACATGAGTTTTGAAAAATCATTCAACGAAAAATGGTCCGCAAAAGCCGGACTTCGTTATGAATATTCTACAGTCAATGGAAACTCTCTAACATCCGGACAACAGACAGAAAACTCCTATGGAAAATTCTTTCCGACTGCTTATGTAGCTTATAAAAGTGACGAAAATAATACATTCAACCTGAACTATTCCAAAAGGATCGACAGACCGGGATTTCGGGCCATTAATCCGTATCGTTGGTATATCAATATTAATTCTTACTTCACCGGAAATCCTTTGTTGAAGCCGTCAATCAATCATAATTTTGAATTTTCACATGTTTATAAGGGAAAATTATCTACTTCTGTTTATTTCCAGAGAACACTGGATGCATTTGGTCAGGTAGTAAGCTTGTCCGGAGAAAGTAGAACCAGTACATTTTTCAATTTTTATAATCAGAATAATCTCGGCGTTACCCTGAATTATTCGGATACATTCCTGAGATTTTGGGAAGCGAACTACTCTGCAGATGTATCCTATATGAGTACTGAGGTTTTTGCGACCGATGCCTTATCTAAAAAAGGATATGGGTATGATTTTAATTTTCAGAATAACCTCTCCCTGAATAAAAGTAAAACGATTCAATTGATTCTTAACTATTGGTTCCGTTTGCCATCTAATTCCGGAAATGTGTATATGGATTTTGCCGGAAACTTTACCTCTGGCCTTAAAATAAGCCTCATGGAAAAAAATCTCCAGATCAATGCAACGGTATCTGATATCTTCAAACAAGCAAGAAGTATCGGAGAAATTTATTATTCCACAGGAACACATTCCTATAACAATTATTATGATACCAGAAGATTTACGTTGTCTGCAACCTACACCTTTGGAAATAGAAAAGTGAAAGAAGCCGGCAGAAATGTAAACTTTGATGAAAAATACAGGGCGAATTGATTCGTGAAATCAGACCTCGCCTTCAAAAAAGTTATTAAGATATTCCACCTTATGACTTTCATGCCTTGCAGTTCCCAGGTGCTTTTTCCATGCCTGGGACTCATGGTAAACAATTCCCATTTCCCATACACAATACGTTGGGAGGTGGGTTTTATTTCTATCCCATACCTCAAACTTACCTGTACCGTCATAGTAAACACTTTCCCATAATTCATTGTCACTGCGCCATGTGCAGACCAAAAGAAGATAGTTTTCACCACATCGATGCATGATGACAAATCCTAGATCATCAATGTTTTGGAAGTTTTCCTGTGCATTTTCAATACATATTTTAGCATGATGAATGTCCTGTGAAGAAACCTCAGCAGGATCTTTTGCCAGATCATACCATTTAAATCTTGTTTTTCCAACAGTGAAGATTCCTTTGGGAGAGGCGTATTTGGATGGATAAGCAGTGGTTTCCATAGATTTTGTTTTGGAGGTTGATCATAAGTCAGGATAAAAAATAGAATAAACAAAATTTTTAACGATCTGATTTATCACCTGATATTATAGATTTTATTGATTCTAAATTATCGAAAAAATCCGTAAATTTGTAAACAATTTATATTTATATGTTGACGAAAGAAAAGGTTCAAGATTTCCTTAAAGAAATAGAAGTAGACGATTTGGTGAATAATCTTCAGATAATGGGTAATGATGTTTATATTGACATGACTGCTCATTCGCCAGCAATGCACGAAAAGAAAAAACTGGAAGCTGCAATGAAACAGGCTTTTGCCAGTGAGTTTGGAGAAGACATTCATTTAAAACTTAAAATTTCTTCTCCGGAACCTAGTGAAATTCAGCAAAGTCAGATCAAGGGAAAACAAATTCCCGGAATTCAAAATATTATCGCTATTGCTTCCGGTAAAGGAGGAGTAGGGAAGTCTACCGTTTCTGCAAATATGGCAGTAACATTGGCTAAAATGGGCTTTAAAGTAGGATTATTGGATGCCGATATCTATGGTCCTTCAGTTCCTACCATGTTTGATACAGAAGGCGAAAAACCGGTTTCTGTAGAAGTAAACGGAAAGAGCCTGATGAAGCCTATTGAGAATTATGGTGTGAAAATGCTTTCAATAGGATATTTTTCGGGAGCAAACCAGGCAGTAGTTTGGAGAGGTCCAATGGCTTCAAAAGCACTGAATCAAATGATCAGAGATGCTGCATGGGGTGAATTGGATTTCCTATTAATAGATCTTCCTCCGGGTACAGGTGATATTCACTTGTCAATCATTCAGGAGGTACCTGTAACAGGTGCGGTGATCGTAAGTACGCCTCAGCATGTTGCTTTGGCAGACGTAAGAAAAGGGATTGCAATGTTCCAAATGGAAAGTATCAATATTCCGGTTCTTGGTTTAATCGAAAATATGGCGTATTTTACACCGGAAGAACTTCCTGAGAATAAATATTATATCTTTGGAAACCAGGGAGCACAATATCTTGCAGAAGATCTTGGAATTCCGGTATTAGGAGAAATTCCGTTGATCCAAAGTATCAGAGAAGCAGGAGATGTTGGAAGACCGGCTGCACTTCAGGAAGATTCTAAAATTTCAGAAATCTACACTGAAACTGCAAGAAAGATGGTAGAAAGTCTGGTAGAAAGAAATAAAAGTCTTCCACCAACTGAAGCAGTGAAGATCTCTACCATGGCAGGATGCTCACCAAAGGCAAAATAATAATAACTTTCAATCAAATTTGAAAAAACCGAATTGAACTGAAAAAATATGGAAACAAACATAACGCACGAAGATACAGTAACAAGAGTAATGGAGGCTTTAGAAAGCATCAGACCGTTTTTGAATAAAGACGGAGGTGATATAGAGCTTATTGACGTGAAAGATAATCAGGTTTTTGTAAAACTTCTGGGTAACTGTTCCGGATGCTCGTTAAATTTTTCAACCCTAAAGCTAGGTGTGGAAAATACAATTAAACAACATGCACCGGAAATTGAAAAGGTAGTAAACGTAGAATAATTATATCTGAGATATTTTTAAAGACAGGCTTTTATACAAGGCCTGTCTTTTTTGTTTTCTATAAAAAGAGCCTGATAACCAAAGTTACCAAGCCCTAAAACAATTAATCTGAAAAATATAACTATGAATTTTGAGCTCGGAATTTATTGTAGCTCTCTTCATTTTCAAAATAGGCCACTTCGCCCTCATCACTGATCATTACAATATAGGCATCCGCCTTATCCACTGTTTTTCCACTGTATGGATCAATAGCTTCTCGGGCAGTTTTATCCGTTGGAATCTTTTTTACACACATCTCACAGCAACCATAGTACATTTTGCCGTTGTGAGGAACTTCCATTTGTTTTTTACCCATATAAGCATTATTAACCATGCAGACTGTTTCATTCGGAACATGGCTGCCTTTTGCATACTGTCCGGAAGCTGTAGGTTGAGGTTTCTGTGTGGTCATAGGTTCCACATTTTTTATTGTCTCCTTTTCTTTATTACAAGCAAACAAAACGGTTGCACTGAAAAGAATGATCCATGTGTTTCTAAATACTGCTTTCATTATTGATATTATTTAATTAAACTTCCCTCTAAAATTTCTTCATTTCCTTTTTTAATGATCTGGTCTCCTTCTGACAATTCTCCGAACACCTCGATGGTATCATTCATGATTCTTCCCTTTTTGACAGGGATGAATTTTGCTTTTCCATTTTCTTTCTTGATGATATAAATTCCCATATTGCTTTCTACCACGGCAGATCTTGGAATGAAAAATGTTGCTTCGGTATTTTGTAAAGGAATCATAGATTCTGCAATCATAAATGGTTTTAATTCCTTAGAATGATTTGCGAAATCGGCCTCTATCTTCTCTGAACGCAGTTTAAGATCCAATGAACCCGATTTTCTGGAAATTCTGGCTTTAAAGCTTTTTTCAGGAATAGCATTTACTCTGAATGAAATGGTATCCCCCACATTGAGGTAAGGAACACTGGCCTCAGAAACAGATAAACTCAGTCGCAATTTTGATGTATTCTGAATAACCATGAGTGGAGTTCCGCTCATAGGCCCCACATAGGCTCCCAGATCTACATTTCGTTCCGTAATGACTCCACTAAAAGGAGCGCGGATCACCAGATAACGGTTGATATCCTGAAGTTCGTGATACGCTGATTTTGCTGCGTTAACCTGTGCCGCATCAGAAAGCTTTCGGGCTGTAATCTGGTCCAGCGCATCTTTTGCAATGGCACCCTTGGTCTCGTTGGCCCTATACATTCTTTCATAGCTTGCCTTTGTTGAGGTGTATATTGCTTCCTGTGCCTGCCATTTGGCTTTAGCATTGGCTGCCTGAGATTGTATTTCCGGAGCTTCTAAAACCATCAGAATCTGTCCCGCACTTACGTAGGTTCCAATATCTACATTAATCTTCTTTACATAACTCTGCACTTTAGCAAATAATGCTGTTTCTTGATCTGGAACCAGTTCTCCGGGAAGTTTAAGCTCAACTTTTGGATTACTTTTTTTTATGCTTACCGTTTCCATGTTGTTCATCATCATGGGCTTCATTTCTTGTTTGGGAGCTGCTTTTTCTTTACTGCAGGATGCTGGAATTACCATAAGAATCAGGATAGCGGCTGTATATAATATATTTTTCATTGAATGTAAAAATTATAAGTTGGAATTAGAATAATGGATGCTTTCTTCATCTTCAGGATCTAAAGACGGAGAAATGATGCTAGCGTTGTTTTGTATCCATCCGAAAACAAGCGGGAGAATAACCAGAACAGAGAACGTTGAGAAAATAAGCCCTCCGATTACGGCACGGCCCAGCGGTGAAACCTGATCTCCACCTTCCCCAAAGCCTATAGCCATGGGAAGCATCCCGGCAGCCATAGCCAATGTGGTCATAATGATTGGTCGGATACGGAGTTTTGCTGCTTCAATAGCAGACTCTAATGCATTTCCTGTTGATTTTCGGATGGTTTCTGCATTACTGATTAACAGAACAGCATTGGCAATGGAAACTCCAACGGACATGATTAATCCCATATACGACTGAAGATTCAAGGTAGAACCTGTAAGCTTTAATAATGTCAGTGATCCTACAATAACAAACGGTACCGTTGTTAAAATAACCAATGAAACACGGAAAGACTGAAAAGTAGCTGCCAGCATCAGAAAAATTACCGCTGCTGCAATGAGAAGTCCGGAAGAAAGACTGCTCATGGTTTCATCCAATACAGGAGCCATTCCGGAAACTTCAATATTTATTCCTTTCGGAAGTTCACCAAGAGATTCAATGGCTTTCTTTACATCCTTGGAAGCCTGTTCCAGATCCGTCTTATGGAGATTGGCTGTAACCGTGGTGTAACCCATTGTCCCCAGATTATAACTTTCTCCCAATTCCTTTGATGAAGTGATGGTGGCAACATCTCCCAAAACAGGCCTGTCAGAATTTTTAGATAACGGAATATTGGCCAATTCTTCTTTACTGTTCAGAATATTTTGTGGGGTTTGTACCTGTACATCATAGGCAATCCCCATCATTCCTCCTACCCAGAAGTTTTTATTGGTATAGCGGGTAGAAGCAGTGGCTGTCACTAAAGATTTAGCAATATCCTGAGCGTCCAGTCCCAATTGGGCCGCCTTTACCCTGTCAATATTAATCTGTAAACCAGGATAGTTCATCGATTGTGGGATTTGCTGATCTCGCATGTATTCAATTTCTTTGATCTTGGCTAAAAGCTTTTCTGCATACATACGGTTCATCTTTTTCATCATCCCTGAAATTCTTATTTCGACAGGATTATTCGTCCCTTGGCTAAGAATTTTTTCAGTTAATTCAATAGGTTCAAAAGAAATCTGAAGATCAGGCATTTTTTCCTTGTAATACGTTCGTAGTTCATCCTTTAATTCATCGGAATTACCATTAAATTCTTTAAGGGCAACCTGCATTAAAGCTTCATGAGGACCTGCATTATAAAGGTAGATTGGGCTTACAGCAAACGTAGATGGATGTTGCCCGATAAATACAGAAGAAATGGCAATATTGTCTTTTCCAACCTTATTTTTAAGATGTTCAAGAAATTTTTTAACCTTTATTTCTGTGACTTCAATACGGGTTCCTTCAGCAGCTTTTATACGAACTTGAAACTGACGTGAGTTTACGGTAGGTAATACATCTTTTCCGGTCACTTGATACAGCCCAAATCCAATGCCCAAAACAATGACGAGGCTAAGGCTTACAATAAGCTTTCTGCGTTTCATCAGAGAAGATAGAAATTCAGTGAAGCGGTCACGGAAACGGGTAAACCAATTTGGTTTGTGATTTTCACAGGTTTTAGGATCATGTTTCATCATCCAGTTCGCCATTACCGGTACAAAGGTTTGTGATAAAATAAAGGATACAATCATTGAAAAGCCTATCGCCATTGCCAAAGGCATAAATAACGATCCCGGAATACCACTCATCATAAATGCCGGAGCAAATACAGCGAGGATACAAAGCATGATTAATAACTTCGGAAAGGCAATTTCCTTACAGGCATCCCAAATAGCCTGTGCTCGGGTTTTCCCCATTGCAAAATGCTGGTGAATATTTTCAATGGTAACGGTACTTTCATCTACCAGAATTCCTATGGCAAGAGCAAGTCCGGATAAAGACATAATGTTAATCGATTGTCCGAATAATTTCAGAAATAATACCCCCGAAATAATGGAGATAGGAATTGTCATAATAACAATTAATGCAGCTCTGCGGTCATTAAGAAAAAGCATCACCATAAGTCCTGTCAGTAAAGCACCCAGAATTCCTTCAACAGCTAAGCTTTTCAGGGCACTTGAAATATAAACCGATTGATCAAATTCATAGGAAATCTGTACATCATCAGGCATATTTCTCTGAATCTTCGGCAATGATTCTTTCAGCTTATTAACGACTTCAAGAGTAGAAGCGTTGCTGGCTTTGGCAATATTGATGTACACAGAACGTTTTCCATCAATCAATGCATAGCCGGTGGCTACATCTGCTCCATCTTTTACGGTGGCTACATCCCGAACATAAACATTATCTGCTGTTCCTTTGAAAAGAGGAATGTCTCCAAGTTCTTCAACTTTTTTTACCGTATTGTTTGTAGGAGTAAGATAATTGGTTTCTCCTATATACACATTTCCTGATGGGGAAGTGATGTTATTCCTGCTTATAGCTTCTACCACCTGCTCAGGAGATAGATTATGTGCGCGCAGTTTAATTGGATTCACGTTGACTTCTATGGTACGCGGGCTTCCCCCAAACGGCGGAGCAGTAGTTAATCCAGGAATGGCAATCAGGAAAGGACGTGCATTGAAATTGGCGATATCCTGCAGCTCATTATTTGTTTTTGTATTGCTTCGGAAAACAAGTTGTCCTACCGGTTGTGAAGAGGAGTCAAAACGAATAATAAACGGAGGTGGTGCCCCAGGAGGTAAAAATACCTGCGAACGGGTAGAAAGTGCATTGATTTGTGCAATGGCTTCTCCCATATTAGTTCCCTCATAAAAATTGACTTTCATCAGGGTAAGTCCCTGGGTATTTTTAGATTCAATACTTTTTATTCCGTTGGTAAACAAAAGCATATTCACATACATTTTGGTGAAATATCCTTCCATCTGCTGAGGAGTATATCCATTAAAGGAATGGGCAACATACACTACAGGAAGATCCATCTCAGGGAGAATATCTACCTTGACTTCTTTGGCTGCCTTGATTCCGAAAAACAATAGCCCCAATACCAATACCATTACAGATATTGGTCTGCGTAATGCAAACTTTATAAGATTCATATGTAAATTTTTGGTTAGTGGGTAATTGCTTTTGTAATCACGGAGATATCTCCTTTGGATGCTGCAATGAGCACAACGGCCTGCCAAGAATTATTTTGAGCAATTTCATAATTAATCTCAGCACGGTTCAGAAGATACAAAGCCTGCGTAAAGTCTACAATCGTAGTTAATCCGTTTTCGTACAGGGCTTTTTGTTGATGAAAGGCATCGGTAGCAGCCTGAAGTTGTATTTTGGATTCAGCGACCTTTGTTACTGCATTTTTGTATTTCAATTCAGAAAGATTCTGTTGATTATGAAGTTCCTGCTGTAACTGCTGATAGTCAAAATCCAATGCTTTTGTCAGCAGTTTCTGCTCATTTACCCTGGAATTGTTTCTGTAAAAGTCAGTAAGGTTCCAACTAAGATTGAACCCCACAATATAATTCATTCGGTCTACTCCAATTCCTTTTAAATAAGAGGATGAGTAAGCAGAATTATCCTGAACATAATTGGATGCAAAACCGGATCCACGCCCCTGAAATGTACCAAAAAGAGAAATAGACGGTAGACTTGCAGTATGTAGATAAGCTTCCTGTTGTTTACTTTTATTAATTTTTTGAGCAACAAAAAGAGTGCTGGGATGGTTATCCAAAGACGAGGTTTCCTGAATTGAGTAAGGCGTATTCTTACTGAAATAATGATCTAATTGATAATCACTAAAATTTTCTGCCAGCAGGTCTGCCAGTTTTTTATTGTATTCCAGCACATGATCATTGGCATTGATGATCGCGGTTTGAGCGCTCGACATTTCTGCCTTTGCCAGAGAGGCATCTACTTCAGGAATCAATCCGCTGTTGGCTCTTACCTGAGCAATGGAATAAATGACTTCTGAACGTTTATGATTTTCGTGCTGTACATTTTCAAGACGCTGGCTTACCAAAAGATTAAAGTATGCAGCTGCGGCCTTTATCTGATGTTGAAATACCTCCTGTTTTAAGTCCGCTTTTTGTAGTTCTGTATCAGCTATTTCTACATTTTCTTTTGTGGAAAGCTTTCCAAAAGTGTAGACATTCCAATTGATATTGGCAAGATATAGACTCCCGAATCCTGCATTCCAGTTTTGCTCTGCCAAAGGCATGGAAGTAGAGGCAATTCCAGTTCCTCCCATATTGTACATGGGACCGTTTTGAGCATTGATTGTCCCAAAACTCTGCTGAGCCATTAGGGTAACTTCCGGAAGATAGTAGGTTTTTTGAAGTTGAAGCCTTTCATTGGAGGCTTGTATGTTGATTTCTTTTTTTTGAATGGACTGGTAATTTTTTTCGGCCCTTAGAAGTACATCCTCCAAGCTCGTGAATTGAGCAAAGGATAGGGCAGGGCAGCCCAGCCATAAGATGAGTGCTCTGAATGATAAATTCATAGAATATTTTTAGAATTAAAATTGAAAAATAGTTGTCCCCATCGGGATCAGAGTATGATTCAATGTATTCTAAATTCTATAAACGCAGTGAAGAATGAAAAGGGAGGGGTAATTGAGATGATATTTTGAGGGATCAAAATAGGAAGGGTGGTCTTCAGGATCAATAGCTATTGCCTGATCAAATAGGGTCCCCAGATTGTAATACGGAATGGATGCTGATAAAAACTTTACCGGAGAGTTTTTGTAAGAATGGGGAAGATTGTCTTCTTTACAGATTTTTTTTACTTCCAGCTTACAGCATTTGCCATGATTTTTTTCTTTGTTGGCACTGCATTTCGGGCAGTCCAGATCAGAAAGTTTTTTAAGGCCCAGATGTATTTCACTTGAGTTTCCTTTGCATACATGTCTGCTGGTAGTAAACCCTGAGGAAACCACGATGTAAAGGAGGATAAACAGTATGTGAAAGACTCTTTTCATTTCGCGGGATAAAATTAGAATGAATAAGAGTGAGTGTGTTATATAATTATGGCGGAAGTTTATATTTTTAAGGAAAAAGCTTCTTCAAAAAATGAAACGATAATGTATTTTAAAAATAAAGGCCTGAATGAATGATCCAAGCCTTGTTTTGATTGATTTTTTTTATTGTTTCACCACCTTATTTCCTACACCGGTAAGGGCGGTTTCTGGTTTTCCTGTTTTTGTTCCGGCTGTTTTATAATACACCGTGTTATCACCACCTTCTATGGCTACCTTATCTACTTTGTCAATGTATACTTTGTTTCCGGTTCCTGAAACGGAAATCTTTTTTGCATTTCCCTTGATGATTACGGTATTATCCCCTCCCGAAACCTCAACTGTTCCACCATTAAGAGTATAATTGAGCTTATGTCCAACACCTTCTACCTGTATTTTTTTGTTATCAGACTGTTCTACGCCTTTGGTAGATTCTGTTTTTCTGGATTGTGAAAAAGCTTTGCCTGTTCCTAGAAATAGAATGGCTAAAATAGCTGCCGTTTTAATATTTTTCATTTTGAATTTGGTTTTTGTTCGGGATAAATATAGATATAAAATAATTTTCACCTTGTTAATCAAAAGTTAAATGATGATAATTTTTGAAAGGAAAATCTTTGTATAATAAATCCCAATAACAAAAAAGCTCCCAAAAGGGAGCTTCAATTAAATAATAAAATATCAACTACTTTACAATAATTCTCTTCAGATGTCCTTCCGAGGTTTTTACAAGATAAACTCCTGTAGAAAGGGTTGAAGTGTTTATTGTTAAAGCATTTTTTTCTTTTCCAATCAGTTTTCCTGACATATCATATAATTCGTAGTCCTGTTTTCTGTTGAAATATAGTGTATTTCCTTTATTTACAGGATTTGGAAACACATTGAAAGTAGCTTTTTCTGGTGTTACCTCACCGGTTCCTAAGGTAGGAGCAACAGCTACTTCATACATAGACAAGGTTCCGCTAAGTTCATTGGCAATGATGACATAACCTTTATTGGTTGTGGTATTTTCAGGAGCGATATAAATAATTCCTTCGGGGCCGTTGTCTCCTCCATATGCTGAAGTAGAACGGGAATGTTTATAATCTGTAAAGGTAGGATTGCTTGGATCTGTGATATTGTAAACCATTACCCCTCCTGTTCTTTCCAATGTGATGAAAGCATAAGTTTGTCCGTTGATGGTTCCCAATGCTACTCCTTCCGGCTCAGGGCCTTTTGCGCGGCTTCTGCTTTTAATAGTGTTGGATTCGTTATCGGCATTGAAAATTAAAGGATGATTCGCTGCAATATATCTTTCAAACTGATCTCCACTGTCATAAACCTGTTGTCTTGTATCTGCATTAAAGATGGAGAATGAGCGTGCTCCCAAGGCTGCAATTTCTTCAAAATCTGTATCGCCATCCGTATTTCCGGTAGCTGATGATACTCTGAATCTTCCAAGATTATGTGAAGCTTTTAATAGATTAGCATTTGGGAAAATAGCAGGATCTAATATATAATTATTGGCTCCTACAGTTGTTCTTTCACTATATCCGGGAAGATCTTTTTCATCTCCCTCATTGGCGGTTACGATATAATTGGTGTTTCCAACCTTGTAGTTTTGCACGGCATCAGGAATGTAATAAGCTTTTACAGGCCAGTTGGCAATAAGAACCTCTCCATTATTGTCTGAAGCATCAAAACCATTACCCGGAAGACTCATATCCTTTTTACCTAGCCCCCAGATGCCGGTTATAGTCTTAGTCGTAAGATCAACCTCAGCAATGGCATTATTTTCCTGAAGGGTTACCCATGCTTTTTTGCTGTCTGCATTTATCGTAATATATTCAGGTTCCAGATCCTGAGATAAGGTATTGTTTGTTCTTACCTTTCTTAAACCGGTAGCTGTTAAAGTAGCAACCTGAGAATCAAAGTTGTTAAAATTTAACGTTGTCACATGAGTTTGAGCAAGATTAGCAATTCCTCCAGAAATATCAATAATACTGATTGTCCCCTCTGGATCCACGGTGTAAGCATCATTAGGCTCTCCTTCATTAGCTGTAACCACTTTTGTTCCGTCAGGCGTAAAAGTAATCATGTCCGGTAAAGCACCTACGGTAACTTGTTTAAGGAAGTTTCCGTTAATATCAAAAAAGACTACAGATCCATTTTGCTGTGGATTGACATTGGGAGAAGCTGCTGCAATAATTCCGTTTTTTACGGCAATACTTGTGATACCCCCATATGGAGCCATATTTACAGTTTTTATAACCGATGGAGTAGTAGGGCTGCTAAAATCAATAATATCAAAAACGTCTGTAATGGAACTGATGGTAAACAGTCGTTGCGTAGCTTTATCATGAACTACAATTTCTGTAGAGCTGTTATTGTTTCCGGATGGGTCAAAGCTTCCGATATAATTCAATTGTATCTGATTGGATGGAACAGGAGCCGGTTTATCATTATCAACAATATAAACTGTTGCTGAATTATCGCCTGAAATTGTTGCCCCAGTCGGATTTTCAAGGCTTACTACAAAATACTCTGCTTTTTGTTCCTCCAATGTATCATCAATAATAGGAATATTTACGGTATAACTTGTTGTAGAAGAATTGATATTGATGGTTTGATTGGCCAAAGTAAAATCATTACTGTCTGCGGTACTAAAGGGTGCCGGTTTCACCACCAAATTTACAGTGGCCGTTGACGGATTGGCTACATTGATCTTAAAGGCCAAATTTCCTGAATTTTCATTAACTTTTATAAAGTTTTTATCAAGAGAAATGGAAGTTCCGGCAGTTATAAATGTACTGGAAGTTATTGTAGCTACCGCATTATCACTGAAATCTTCTACGGTATTAGGCTTAAGTGCTAAATAATATACTTGACCCGGTAACAAGCCGGAAGTAGGGATTACAGTGATTGTGTTATTGCTGAAAGTAGTAGTAAAAGGAACTTGTGTACCTGTAGAATTTCCCAGACGAAGTTCTACAATATTTTGTGCATTAGAATCGTTAATCGTAGAATTGTCTATAAGTCGTACATTTTCATTAAAGGAAATGGTAGGATTTACAGTAGTGGAAGCGTTATTTGTGTTGTTTGAGGGAAGATAAGTTGTAGTAGGAGGAGTGGTATCAATACCTCCTGTAGGATTGGCGTCCACCGTGAAATTATCAAAACGATTGTTGCCACCGGTTCCACCTCCTGTTGCCGAGAATTCAACTTTTAATTTGAAGTTCGGATTATTGGAGACTCCCGCAACGGCAGAAAAATCAAAAGTGATCAATTGCGGATTAGCATCCTGAGGAGTCACCGTTTGATAGGGAACAAAAGTAGTCCCGTCTGTTGTATAAGACCATGTTTGTGTTCCTGCTCCTTGGGTAGATTTTCTGGTCGTAAATTTTACCACCACATTATTATATCCTGTGGTTGGCAGATTGAATTGTAATGCTCCGCCAATCGGGCTGTTGAACCGCAAATGAGTTCCGGAGGCATCACCATTTCTGGCATTTAAATTATCAATATTAAAATTTTGTCCGGTACCGTTAGCGAAATCTATCACACTTGTCCCACCGGCTATGGCCATAAGAGAACCATTCGCCAATGTAGATGATGGCGTAGTGATGGAAGCCGAGGATGTATTATTGTTAAAATTCCAGTAATGAATCAGTGTCTGTCCGAAAAGTCCGCTCTGTAAAAAGAATGCGGCTATAACAGACCCTTTTAATAAGTAGTTGTTGATCATTTTTTACTTCAGTTAGATGAATACAAAAATGAACTTTATGTTTCGCAACTATTTTAATGGAATTTTAAGAAATGTTTAAAAAATAGGTTTGTTTCTGATAAAAGATGAAATTCTTGGTAAAGATGTATTTTAGAATTCAATTATTTTGCAGGCTTACCGGAAAAATTCAAAATTGCTCCTGATTTTCCCTCTTCCAGGGGATGTTTCTGCATATAGAGAAACCCTGAAATGGCGGTCAGAAGTAAGAGTACAAAAATAACCAGAATAATTCTTTTTAACATGTCTCTCATATCGCTAAATTTTTAATATCTCGAATTTCTAAAGTTGAGGTAGGATATCCTTTTTCTACAGCATTAATCATCGCTCTACCCACTTCGTGTAAAGTTAATGATTTTGACGGTAAAAAAATAGGGAAAATCCAAATAAAAGGTTTAAAAAACCATTTTACATTTAATTGGCCATCAACAGGTTTCATAAATCCGGGACGAAAATTGTAAGCGCCTTTGAAATTCATTTTTTTTAAGGCATTTTCCGTTCTGCCTTTTACTCTTGCCCACATAACTTTTCCACTTTCTGTACTGTCTGTACTAGCACCTGAAACATAATTGAAGACCATGTCCGGATTTTGGTGTAGAACAGCTTCTGCAAAATGTACAGTAGTATCGTAGGTGATTTTGGTGTAATCTTCCTCATTCATTCCTACGCTGCTGATTCCGGCACAAAAGAAGCAGGCATCATAACCTTTTAGGTTTTCATCATTAATGTCAATAGATAAGAAATCAGAAACAAGGTATTCTTTAAGTTTAGGATGTTTTTTTCCGGAGGGTTTTCTACTGATACTAAGGATTGTAGAGATATTAGGATTCTCAAGACATTCCATTAAAACACCTTCGCCTACCATTCCTGTAGCTCCTGTGAGAATTATTTTGATTGGATTCATTGTTTTGCTATTGATAGTTGTATAACGTTTGGTAAGGAGGTTTTACTTTAATTTTTTTATTAAAATTTTAAATAAAAATCAATAGGAGCAAACTTCGGTCCGCTTTTGTTATAATCTCTTTAAAAAATAAAACCGAACAAAAAATTGTCCGGTTTTGAAATAAATATGATTTAAAAACTATATTTTATGCTGTAACTTACTGTAAATGTTTTGAATCAAACCATCTGCAACGGAGATCTTCGGAACAAAGATTCTGTTGATATCCGACCATGACATCACGTTATTGAAAATGTTTAAGGCATGTACCAATACATCCGCTCTATCTTCTCGAAGACTATGTTTTGTCATTCTTTCTTCTACAGAAAGTTCATTGAACTCTTTGTATACCTTTTTCAAATGAGATGAAGACATGGGCTTCCCATCCTTGGTTTTACTCATAGAGAACACTTTGTTGATATTTCCTCCTGAGCCAATGGCAACAATTGGTTTTTTGCTGACAATATTCTCCTTGATTTCATCTTTCATTTCTTTCCAATTATCCTCTGTAACAAGATTATTGAGAAGACGGATGGTTCCTATGTTGAACGATCTTTCGTACATCATTGTACCATTTTCATAGAATGTAAGTTCGGTAGAACCACCTCCTACGTCAATGTATAAATAAGCGAAATCTTTGTCAAGACCTTCTGCTACATGGTTTTCGTAAATAAGGGTGGCTTCTTCGTCTCCTGAAATAATTTCAATATTGATGCCTGAGGCTTCCTTTACTCTTTCTATGATTTCATTTCCGTTTGCTGCATCACGCATCGCGCTGGTGGCGCAGGCTCTGTAATGATCTACCTTATAGATTTTCATCAGATCACTGAATATCTTCATAGAATCAATGACCATTTTCTCTCTTTCTTCACCGATCTTTCCGATGGTAAAGACGTCCATTCCCAATCTCAGAGGGATTCTCAGGAGATTGAGTTTAATGAATTCGGGTTTTTTATTAGTTATTTTTACCTCATTAATCAGAAGTCTGGCTGCATTACTTCCTATGTCTATTGCTGCTATCTTCATTTTTTGCTCGTTTTAGCCTTTAAATATTTATAGGTTTCTATTTGTGAACGACATTCCTTTTTGTCGTTTCTTACATACTCGTTGCTTAGTTTTTTGTCCAGTATTCTTGCTTTTACATTATCCCTTAGCTGGATATCAAGAATATCTTTTAGTTCTTTTTTAAGATTTTTATCTGTGATCTTCGCAGCAGCTTCAATCCTGTAATCAAGATTTCTGGTCATCCAGTCGGCAGAGGAAATATACATATCTTCCACGCCTTTATTATAGAAATACATTACTCTGGCGTGTTCCAGATATTCATCCACGATGCTTATACCCTTAATTTTTTCCTTAAAATCTTTCTGGTTAATGATACAGTAGATTCCTCGTACAATTAATCTTACCATCACTCCTGCTTTTGCTGCATCGTATAGCTTTTCGATCAGGAGTCTGTCACTTAAAGAATTGGCCTTGACGATAATTTCGGCTCTTCTTCCCACTTTAGCCTCTTCAATTTCCTTATCAATGTGATGAACGATCTTCTCTCGCATAAACTGTGGACAAACCAGTAAATTTTTACAAGTTTTCAATACTGGAAGATAATCATCCTTTGGTTTTTTCAGTATATTGAATACCTTATTAATATCGGCCATGATACCACGATCTGCAGTAAGAAGCAAGTGGTCTCCATAGATTCTGGCCGTTTTTTCATTAAAGTTTCCGGTACTTACAAACCCATACTGAATCGTTTTGTTATGGGCTCTTTTCTTGATAACACAAAGCTTGGCGTGAACTTTTTTGTTGGGAAGGCCTACAAGAACAGTAATTCCCTCCGGTTCCAGCATATCTTTCCATTCCAGATTAGATTCTTCATCAAATCTTGCCTGGAGTTCAAGCATTACAGTAACTTCTTTACCGTTTCTTGCGGCATAGATTAATGCATTGATGATCTTTGAACTGCTTGCCAGACGGTAAGCCGTGATTTGTATAGATTTTACATCCGGATCCATGGCGGCTTCACGAAGAAGATCGATAACCGGATTATATTTATGATAAGGGAATGTAAGCAGTACATCTTCTTTTAAAATAACGTCCGTTACCCTCTCACCATGCTCAAACGCCTGATGGGTAAAAGAAGTCCTTTCCACAGGTCTTGCATAGGTTTCAAAAACATCAGGAAAGTCCATGAAATGTTTGAAATTATGAATTTTTCCCCCAGGAATAATACTGTCTTTTTTTGTTAAATTTAATTTTCGGATAAGAAGTTCCAGTAAGGCTTTATCCATGTCCTTATCAAAAACAAATCGGGTTGGTTTTCCCTTTCTTCGGTTTTTGAGTCCTTTCTCTATTTTTTCTGCAAAATTGGTTCGGATGTCATTATCCAGATCCAGTTCAGCATCTTTTGTTACTTTAAATGCATTTGCTGCAAATTCATCATACCCGAAATAAGAAAAAATATGGGGGAGGTTGAATGTAATCACATCTTCCAGAAGCATTACATTTTTTTCTTCCGGATCTTCAGTTGGCAACAACACAAATCTTCCTACGAAACGTGACGGAATTTCAATAATGGCATAGTTACTGGAATACTGCCAGTCTTTTTTTCTCATGGCAACACCAAGATAGAGACTTTTATCTCTCAGGTAGGGCATTGGAGTATTTTCGTGAAGAAGAATAGGAATCACATTGGACTCTACCACCTCATCGAAATATCTTCTTACAAACTCCTTTTGATTTGCGGTTAGATTTTTAGAATTTTTGATGGAGACTTTATGCTCAGCCATTTCAGCCTGAATATTTTTCCAGGTTTTGTCGAAATTAAGCTGTTGTCTCATTACAATTTCGTTGATCCTTTGAAGAATCTTAGACGGAGGTTGATAAAAAGACTCTGCAATGACTTTTTCCTTAAAATCCATGGCACGCTTTAATCCGGCAACACGCACTCTGAAAAACTCATCCAGATTATTGGAGAAAATTCCTAGAAAACGTATTCTTAAATGCAAAGGAACATTTTCGTCCATGGCTTCTTGTAAAACCCTTTCATTAAAGGCAAGCCATGTAATATCTCGTGGATTAAAGTGTAATGACATTCTAAATGTATATATTTTATCAAAAATAATAATTCGTAAAGTTTCTGGCTCTATTTATTAGGTTAAACTTTGATTAATTTTAACAATTTCAGAGCCTGTGTTATTTCAAGGGACAAATGCCTTTATGACTGATGATAGGTTTGTAGCATTTTTTTTATTCCCTCTACTTTTTTATACATTTTGTTGAAGAAAATATATCTGGCTTTATTGTTGGAAGAAAGGAGTTCTGAGTTCTTCAAAATCAGTTCAAGGCTTTTTTCATAGTTTCCACAGACTCTCTCGTCCAATGTGTAATAATAGCTTAGGATATTGTAGGGTAAAAAGAGCATCTTCTGGTCCGAAAACCTGATAAAGACACTATTATTCATGATCAGAAGATCATTCTGGTATAATTTGAGTGATTCTTTTTTCTCACTAATGACTTCCTCTTCTATTTGAGTAAGCATTTCCGTAATTTCTTCACAAATCTTTAGGGCATTTTCCGTATTGATTAGCTCTAGCTGATGAAAATAAATGATCTGCTCCAGAAGAGTGTAAATAGTGACATTGCTCCATATTTCTGTAGAGCTTACATCGTTATACACTTCCGATAAAAGAATAGCTTTCTGACTGATTTTTTCAGGAATTTCAAAGTCTTCAAAGCTGATTCTCTGAGAGAAAAAAACAGCATCCATCAGCTTTAACCATGCATAGATTTTGAATTTTCTCAAATTTTCAAACCTCATAAAATAAAAAAGAGGAATATCCTTGGCAGCATAGATAAATTCTACATCCGGATTGTTTTTTACTTTTTGTAGGTTTCGAATAGAGGAATCAAAATACATTTCCAGATCGTCAATATTATAAATATCATGAATCTTATTCAAGACAGCATTATTGGGTGCCGCATTGTGAATCAAATCCAGTGAAACCCCAAAATGAGAAGCCAGTGAAATACCTTCATTCAGGGTGATATGACTTCTTCCGCTGATTCTTCTGTAAGCTGTATCATTGGAAAGAGCCAGTTTGTCAATCATGATATCTACCAGGTTTTTCTTTCCTCCAGATTCCTTTAATAGTAACTCAAAAAGGTTTTTCTGATAATTTTTCATGGTAATTAGTGTTTTTTCATCAAAAATATCTAAAAAAAACAAATAATGGTTAATTTTTAGACAATTAATCTTATTTATATCCCTGATCTATGATACATTGTCCTTTCGCAACTGATTTGTTTTCTGGACTTTTGTGAATACTAAGATATTGTTTATGAGAAAAAATTTACTACTAATTCTTTTCTTATTGATTTCAATAGAGGGAATTAAATCACAGTCACTATCATTTGAGTATGATAGCGGAGGAAATCAAATCGTAAGACGATATTGTGCTTTATGCTTAATTGCAGATAAAAATGCACTCGTCGATGAACAACTCGGTAAAAAAGAGTTTCCTCCTCCAGAGTATCAGGTTAAAATTTACCCGAACCCAACGAAAGACAAGGCGACACTTGTGTGGTCTCCTGAATTTGGTGCTATGATCCAAAAAGTGGAATATATAGCCTACAACTTTACCCAGTACCGAGAGCTTGCCTTTGATAAAAGAGAAAATAAAGTGGTATTGGACCTTTCGGATAAGCCGATAGGAATGTATGTGGTTGTTTTCCATTTGAATACCGGAGAAAAGCTGACCTACAAGATTTTAAAACAATAACCCAAACTACCAACCATGAGAATCAAAATTTACTTTTTATTAGCTCTACTCTCAGTAGTGGGGCTATTGAATGGGCAGTCTGTAGGACAGACATCGGGTGAGTTATCAGTATCTCCAAATGGAGGTGCCAATTATACGATACCAATTGCTAATCTTCCGGGGATTAAAAATGTTGCTCCGGGTATTTCTTTGGCTTATTCTAGCCAGGCAGGAAATGGGGTTGCCGGATGGGGATGGAATATAGGAGGAATATCATCCATAACCAGAGTGGCTTCTACAAAATTCCATGATGGAGTGATTGATGGGGTGAACTATAATGATACTGACAGGTTTGCCTTTGATGGGCAAAGATTACTTCTAAAGACCGGTACGTATGGGGCAGACGGCGCAGAATATCAGACAGAGCAGTATTCTAACGTTAAGATTGTTTCCCACGGAAATATTGCCAACGGGCCGGAATATTTTATGGTATACTATCCTGATGGTAAAACCACAAAATATGGAGGCGGAAGTGGCTTTCTGGGATCCAATAGTTATGAATGGAAGATCAATTATATTGAAGATGCCCAGCAAAACAGGATTAAATTTACATATGACAGCTTTAATAACTATATCTACGTTAAAACGATAGAATATGGCAATAATTCGTCGGTTAATCCTGATAACAGTCCCAATAAAATACAGTTTTATTACAAAGATGCTGCCCGTACAGATCAGGCCTATATTTATGGTGCCCGGGATATCTATTCACACAGAAAACTGGATAGGGTAGAAGTTACGGGAAATGACCAGCTTTTCAGAAAATATCAATTGACTTATGATGTCACTTCATTAAACTATCAGAGGCTTGTTGGAGTTCAACAATATAATGGCAGCGGTGAAACGGTAAAGCCTGTTACTTTTGAATATGATAATACAGAGAACGGACTCAGCAATAATTCTAAAACGATAACAGGGGTTTCTCCCGCCTATGATAGAAGCAATTGGCAGTATACTTCAGGGTATTTTGATAGTGATAGCTCACTGGATTTTATGACTTATCCTAATTCCAGAGATCAGCTCTATAGATTTAATTCCAGCCAGTTGATAAATTCTACTTCCAATGTGGCAGGTGCGATGACTAGTGTTGAAAAGTTTAAGGAAATTTTTTCAACGAAATTAGTACTGCCTAATAACAAGTTTTACAACCTTGATGCTGTTTCTACCATTATAGCCAGTACTACAAGTCCTGTTACGGATGAGGAGGTGATCAAAATAAATAATTATATTCCTAATTCTGCTAATTCCCTTGATCTTTCATTCACTAATTCTTACAGGTTTTATACTGCAATGAATGAGAGATGTAATGTAATTAATGGAAGTAATACTTATTATAACAGGATTCCAAAGGATTATTTGGTTGGGGATTTTGATGGTGACGGGGTTTCTGATATTTTGGCAGTATTGCGACCTTATACAGTTAATCAGAATTATTATTGTGGGCCTGCCAAAGTGAGTGATACCAACAGACCTCCACCGGGTTGTTGTAATCAGGGGGTTACAATTAATATTTCTAGTTTTTACCTATTAAAATTGGATCCGAATAATTCTGCTGTTCAAAACCCGCTCATGTTGGGATCGAATGGTGTGATCACAGGAGAGTCCAGAATATATTCGGCAGATTTTGAGGGTGATGGTGTTTCTGATCTGTATGTCTTCAATCCCGGTCAATTATATGTATTCGGAACAAAAAACGGGGCCTTTGTTCAAAAGGCATCATTCTCACATAATCTTATTAAAAAAGATCTACCATGTTATCTTGCCGACTTTAATGGAGATGGTAAAACAGATGTGGTATTTCCTATAGATAATGCCAATACCAATTGGTTTTTCATTATAAGTTCCGGAGAATCATTTATGGGAAATGTAAGGGATATTGGGACCAATTATTTCAAGCCTCAGATTCAGAATACCTGTTATCCGGGGCCGTCAGGATCTAATATTTGCGGGCATATGCTTCAGACGTTCTATTATTCTTTTACAGATATAAATGGAGACGGAAAGGCTGATTTGTTCTACCATGACATTTTGACTCCTCATAATGTACCTGATTTTGGTACCAGTGCTAATGGAGCCTATTTAGCTTATGGAGATAACTATAGTATCAGAGACAGGGGAGGCGTGAAGTACAATATGGGTAGCAATACGAATGGAATGCCTAGCTTTTCCGGATATATAGACGGCTGGCAAAATAATTATACCTATGGAGGCGCCATTAATAAAGGAACACCTATATTTTTAAGTAACTCCAATATTACAAACCAAAATCTTGATTATGCATTTTTTGGTGGTGACAAAATAAAATATGTTTCATTCAAAAAAGATAACCGTATAGATGTTACCTTAAAGAGAATTAAAGAAAATGATCTGGTAACGGATATTTCATATGATGCGGCTATAGATACAGGAAGTGGTTCCGATACCTATACGGCAGATAATTCTGAACAGTACCCTTATATTAATCTTAATATAGCTCCATCTATAAAACTTGTGAAAAAAGTTGAGAAAAACTTTAATGGAGAAACTAAGATACAGGAATACAGATATAAAGGGATTGTCATGAACATGGAAGGCCTAGGTCTTGTAGGTTTGAAAGGGGTTGCTACATCATCAGTATATGGAGGAACTGTAGCACAGCCTTTTTGGACTGTTTCTTTACAGGATTCGCAGAAAAGAGGAGCGGTGAAAGAAACGTATCTCAATTCCACTCCGGATTTTAACTCTCCAACTACCTTTGTTTCGAAAACCATCAACAGTTATACAACTTCGTTACTGGCTAATAAGGTTTTTGTGAATCTACCATCACAGGTACAGCAAATAGATAATCTGACTGGAATTATTACGAATCAGTATTATGACATTTATGATACCTATAATAATGTCAAAAAGTCAAGAATAGTTGCCAATGGTGGTGAAAAAACAATCTTGGCGGATTATGAAGATAACCCATCCGGAACTGGAAACCAATACTACGTAGGAAGACCAGTGAAAAAGACCGAAATACAAATACTTGGTAATGATACTTTCTCTACAGAAAACCTTGTCACTTACGCCAATGGGCTTATTAGTCAAACCAAGAAAAAAGGAAATAATACAGATTATATTACTGAGGATTTTGTTTATGATGTATTTGGAAATAATATTCAGAAAACACTTTCTGTAACAGGAGTAACTCCAAGAATTGAAAAAATGCAGTATGATCCTACAGGTAGGTTTCCAATAAAAACTACTGACATTTTAGGAGCCACTTCTTTATTCAATTATGACACTAATTTTGGGATGTTACTTTCCAGTATTAATAACCTTAATCAAACAGTAAGTTATGCTTATGATACTTGGCAACGGAAGATAGAGGAAAGAGATATTTATAATAATGCTACTCAGTATTTCCATGAGTGGATTACATCAGGAGATTTTATTAATGGAATCAAATTACGGGTAGTAGATGCTACAGGGGCAATCAAAGAAACGTTTACAGATAACTGGGGTAGAAAACGCCTTGAAAAAGGATTATCAATTGGTGATAAATGGATAGAGAAAAGAACAGATTATGACGTTTTAGATAGGCCATATAAAGTGAGTGAGCCTTATTTCTCTACAACTACAGCAAGTAAATGGACCATAACCGAGTATGATGTATATGGAAGAGTAATTAAGAATACTTTTCCAACCGGAAAAATCATTACCACTTCATATAATGGTTTATCTGCAACGGTTACAGATGGACTTCAAACCCAATCCATCACTAAGGATGAATGGGGCAATAAAATTAAAATGTCTGATGGTGGAGGGGCAATCAACTATGCTTACTATGCCAACGGAGGATTAAAGTCCTCAAACTATACGGGACATGTTATAAGTGTAGAACAAGATGGCTGGGGAAGAAAGGTCAAAATGTCTGATCCATCTGCAGGTGGAGATTACACCTATTTATATGACAGTTTAGGCCAACTCCTCGCAGAGGAAAATCCTAAAGGTAAAACAGTATATACCTATGACCAATATGGCAGAACCGTCAAAAAAGAGGTTACAGGAGACAATACAGATATAAAAATAGTTTATAATTATAATGCGCAGGGACTCGTTGATTCTGAAGTAGGAACATCCAATGGAGTAAACAATTCTTATACCTATAAGTATGACAACTATTATCGGGTAGTTGAAAGTGAGGAAAATAATGGAGTTGCCATTTTTAAGAAAAACTTTACCTATGACGGCTTAGGAAGAATAAAACGGGAAAACAAAACAACAATCTATGGAACACTTTCAAGTGAAGTGGTGATGGAAAATGTGTATGCTTCCTGTGGAATGCTGTCAGGGATTAATGATGGTAATGGTAATACACTCTGGAAATTAAGTGGTATCAATGAAAAAGGACAGGTAGTTTCTGCCTATTTTGGCAACGGAACAGACATTGCAAACTCCTATGATGCTAATTATTTTTTAAGAGGAGTAAGACATAAGAATAGTTCTGGAATGATTCTATCTAATGAGTATACATTTGAAGGAGCCACAGGATTATTGAAAAAAAGGAATAATGCGGCCATTACAAATGGCTGGCAGGAAGTCTTTGAATATGATAATATGCAGCGATTAGTCTCCTGGAAAGATCCTAACGGAGTTCAATCACAAACTTATGACACTTATGGTAGAATTAGTAATAACAGTGAGGTTGGAGATTATAAATATGCTGATGGTAACAGATACAGAAAAAAAGGGATAAACCTGAATCCTATTGGCGATGCTTATTATAAAGTAAACCAACTGCAGACCATTTCCTACAATGCCTACAAAAATCCTGTAAGCATTATGCAGGACGGAGATGAAATGGCAATGTTTACCTACAATATTCACCAGACAAGAGCATCTTCAGAATATAATTATAATAATAATTTTACATACTATGCAAGGAGTAAAATTTATTCTGATGATAATACTGTTGAAATTATTGATAATCGTTTTCCAGGAAGACCCCCTGCACAATTTGTGAAAACAAGGATTATTACTTATATCGCAGGTGATCCTTATTCAGCTCCTGCTATTCACGTTAAAGATTTTAATATGAATGATGAACTCTTGAGCGAGGGAATTCATTATCTTCATAGAGATTATCAGGGAACAATTTTGGCTATTTCTGGTAAAGATGGTAAAGCTGAAGAAAGAAGACAGTTTGATCCTTGGGGAAATTTGACATATCTGGAAAAGGATGGAAGGAAAATAGACTTGAAAAGAGGAGCAGCAGATCTGTTTATTGAGAGAGGCTACACAGGACATGAACACTTCATGCAGGTCGGGCTGATTCATATGAATGGAAGGATGTATGATCCTAAGCTGCATACTTTCCTATCCGTAGACAACAATATACAGGATCCTTTTAATACACAAAATTATAACAGGTTTGGGTATGTACTGAATAACCCATTGATGTATATAGATCCTAGTGGTGAGATTCTTTGGGTCTTGGTAATTGCAGGAGCTATTATAGGAGCAGCTACCGGTGCGGCAAGTTATATAGGTCATGCTATACAGACAGGGGACTGGAGTTGGGGTAAATTTGGAATGTCCATATTAAGTGGTGCCATACAAGGTGCCATCATGGGAGCTATAGGAGTCCCCACAGGGTCCTTAGGTACCCAAGTGATATCAGCTTTTGTAGGGTCGTTTATGCCAAGCTTTAGTATGAATCTGGGAGGAGGCTTTAGCTTTTCAATCTCTCCTTCCATTGCATTTGGGCAAGGTATGAGTGCCGGCTTCAATTTTAGTTTAAATTATCAAAATGGAGATTTTGGAATTTCCTTTGGATATGGAGTTACCTATCAGTCCTCTCATGCAGGAAGTGGCCTTAGTGGCTGGGAATATAGAAAGTCTTTAATGTTTAACTATGATGATGGGAATTTTGGAATATCTTTGGGTACCAATGTATGGGAAGGATTGCATCCACAGCAAACAGGAATTCTTGGATTAAGATATAAAGATATTTCTTTAACCTATGAAAATGATGGAAGTCCATTTGCTCCGGTAAAAGGGTCAGTAGGTATTTTTGCCGATAATAATGATAGATGGCGTACAGCAGCTTTGAGTCTAAGTATTGGTGATTTTCATGCAGGATTTAATCTATTTACAGGTGAAAGATACAGTAGCAGTTATGCAGAAAATGGAGGCTCTGATGCTGAAGCTATGGCAGGACTTCCAAGACCAGGCTTCTTTGGTAGATTATTCCACAAAGTTCCTTACGGTAGCGGAGGTGGATTTGGATCCAAGCATCCATATAATAATGTTGAAGAAGTTGGACCAAGATATAGATTGGGAGCAGCCTATGTAGGCTGGGGGAATTATAGGGTAGGAATCAATTCCGATAGATACATCCGTCATGCCATTCAGGATATTGGAGCACACTATTTTGTTTCTCCACAGCCTGGCTTCGAGGTGCTGTCTTCAGGTATTACCCCTTACTTCCAATATCAAACGGCTAATCCATTTACATCATGGTAAAAAATATTATTATACTTGTATGCTCTGCTATTTTCTTTCATTCATGTGCTCAATCAAGAAAACTTGAAAATGGGAGAAAAGTTTTGACCCGAAAATTTAAGAATATTGAACACTTTGATAAATCCATTTTCAAGGACATTGATGTAGATTATTTTTATAAAAAGGTTGATTTTTATATGGCCGATAAAAACTTTAATAAAGTAAGGGATATCGGAAATGATATAAACAGGAAAATCCAATTCTATGAAAATGGTAGAGTCCGGTTTATAAGTGTTGAAATGAATGAACCAGATCCAGAAAAGACAGGCATGAGAGGAGTAATTTATTTTAAAAAAAACTTATTGAAAATTGATACTCAATTTGCCAGTCAGGGTGGACATATTTCAAAAGGAACCTATAGTGTAAAAGTTGAGGGAGATAAATTATACCTTCTAGATGATAATTTACTTATTCCACAATCAGAATATATATGTTTTATTTATCAAAAATCAGAAAAAATTCCTGAAAACTGGAAACAGTATAAGGCCGACTGGTAAAATATTGAAGTGATACAGATCTTATGATATATTTTTAAAAGATAATCTACGAATGTATGGCATTATAATGACGTTTACATGAAAATATTTCCATATTAATTAATGTAAAACCTCGATTTAATCGGGGTTTTATTTTTGTTGTGTCATTTTGTCACTATTTTTTGAATGGTACAGATATTGTGAAATAGAGAGTGTAAATAAAATTAAAAATAGAAAAAATATAAAATATTATGAGTAAAATAATTGGAATTGACTTAGGAACAACCAACTCTTGTGTTGCTGTAATGGAGGGTAAAGACCCTGTTGTTATTCCTAACGCAGAAGGGAAAAGAACAACTCCTTCTATCGTAGCATTTACAGAAGACGGAGAAAGAAAAGTAGGAGATCCTGCAAAAAGACAGGCTGTAACGAATCCAAAGAAAACAGTATACTCTATCAAAAGATTTATCGGAACTCACTTTAAAGAAGATGCAAAGGAAATCTCAAGAGTACCATACGACGTAGTAAGCGGACCAAACGATACAGTAAAAGTAAAAATCGACGACAGAGAATATACTCCACAAGAAATTTCTGCAATGACGCTTCAGAAAATGAAGAAAACTGCTGAAGATTATCTTGGACAAGAAGTAACTAGAGCAGTAATCACTGTTCCTGCATACTTCAACGATGCACAAAGACAAGCTACTAAAGAAGCTGGTGAAATTGCAGGTCTTAAAGTAGAAAGAATTATCAACGAACCTACAGCTGCAGCGTTAGCTTACGGTTTGGATAAAGCTCATAAAGATCAAAAAATCGCAGTATATGACCTTGGTGGTGGTACTTTCGATATCTCTATCCTTGATTTAGGAGACGGTGTATTTGAAGTATTAGCTACAAACGGTGATACTCACTTAGGAGGTGATGACTTTGATGATGTGATCATCAACTGGATGGCTGACGAGTTCAAAGCAGAAGAAGGGGTAGAATTGAAAACAGATGCTATCGCTCTTCAAAGATTAAAAGAAGCTGCTGAAAAAGCAAAAATCGAGTTATCTTCTTCTCCACAAACTGAAATCAACTTACCATACATCACAGCTACAGCTACAGGTCCTAAACACTTAGTGAAGACTTTAACTAAAGCTAAATTCGAGCAATTATCTGCTGATCTTGTAAGAAGATCTATGGAGCCGGTTGCTAAAGCATTAAAAGATGCAGGTTTATCAACTTCTGATATCGATGAGGTAATCTTGGTAGGAGGTTCTACAAGAATCCCAATTATCCAGGAAGAAGTAGAAAAATTCTTCGGTAAAAAACCATCTAAAGGAGTTAACCCGGATGAGGTTGTAGCTATTGGTGCAGCTATTCAGGGAGGTGTATTAACAGGAGACGTGAAAGACGTATTACTTCTAGACGTTACACCACTTTCTTTAGGTATCGAAACTATGGGTTCTGTATTCACTAAACTAATTGATGCGAACACTACTATTCCAACTAAAAAATCTGAGGTATTCTCTACAGCTTCTGACAACCAGCCAGCTGTAAGCATCAGAGTAGGACAGGGGGAAAGAGCAATGTTCAACGATAACAAAGAAATCGGTAGATTCGATCTTCAGGATATTCCACCAGCGCCAAGAGGAGTTCCTCAAATTGAAGTAACTTTCGATATTGACGCAAACGGTATCCTAAGTGTATCTGCTAAAGATAAAGGAACTGGTAAAGAACAAACTATCAAAATCCAGGCTTCTTCAGGTCTTTCTGACGAGGAAATCGAAAGAATGAAGAAAGAAGCTCAGGAAAACTCTGCATCTGATGCGAAGAGAAAAGAAGAAGTTGAGATCTTCAACAAAGCTGACGGATTGATCTTCCAAACTGAAAAGCAATTAAAAGAATTTGGTGAGAAACTTTCTGCTGACAAAAAAGCAGCAATTGAAACAGCTCACGCTGAATTGAAAACAGCTTTCGAAGCTAAAAATTCTGATGATATTAAAGCTAAAACTGAAGCATTAGATGCAGCATGGATGGCAGCTTCTGAAGAATTATATGCAGCTGGTCAACAACCAGGTGCTGATGCAGGAGCTGGTGCTCAAAACCCTGGAGGTAACAATGCAGGAGCAGAAGACGTACAGGATGCAGACTTCGAAGAAGTAAAATAATAAATGTAAGAAACACTAACATTTAATTATAAATTAAACCGGCGGTAAACTTAGTTTACCGCCGGTTTTGCTTTTTATCATATTATTGTATTGCCGTATATTTATATCAGCAATTTTTATGGTTAAAAATAGATAGACATTCACTACAAAACATATGAAAAAAATTATCGGTATAATCTGCCTAGCAGGAGTATTGGCAGGTTGTAATAATTCAGATCGTAAAGGAAATAAGGACGAACCGAAAGAAGAGCAACAGCTTTTTCAGGAAAAAAAAACAAAAGCTAAAGAATCTGAATCCTTGAACAACAGGATTTCAAAAGAAGAAGCCGTAAAATTAGCGATGAAACAATTTGAGGATTATTTACCCAATATTCTTAAAACCTATGGGGGCGTCATTGATCTTCAAGAACCTTATGTAGGAGATTTTACCGGTGATGGGATAGATGATGTAGCCATTTATTGGTCTGTTGCCCCTGAGGGTGGAAATGCAATTATAGGACAAGGATTATCATTGTACAAGAATACGGGGAGCAAAGTGAAAGTAATTGCCGGCTACGAACCGGATTACTTGTTTAGTTTTGATGAAATTAAAAATGGAAAAATTAGAGTAAAAAAATTGGAATATGCTGAAGAAGATGGCAGATGCTGTCCTTCGATAAGCACCACGCATACCTTAACTATTTCAGGAAATAAAGCTTATTAAAAGCTTATACATTATTGAACGTATACAATGGTTTGAAAATGTATTTCATGTCATTTATAAGTTAAATGTCCAATCTATTTTTTGTACCTTATTCGCTCATTTTTCAACATGAAATTTAATAATATGGATAAGCTGAAATCTTTCTTTTTAATCGTAAGTATGACATTTTTATTTCAGTCATACCAAGGCCAACAATTTGACTTGGAGAAACTTATACTGCCAGTCAAACAGAAAGAATTGAAAAAGTTTGATTTAACAGCTTCCGATGCAGGAGTTGGAACTCAGGCAGCCCAATATTCTTCGTACCTGTCTCATGCTATTGATGATGGGAAACTTTCATTAAATTTTGCTAAAATTGAGATCGAAAAAGCTCCCGATACAGATTCCTTTACACAAAATATGATCCGTTTTTATGGAAAAGGTAAAGAAAATAATCTGGACGGATTTACACTTACTATTGAAAATGAAGAAAGCTTTCAGAAAGTATTGAATTATTTACTGATTAAAAAAGAAAAATTCAATCTGGTTTTTGATGATGGCAAAGAAAATGAAGAAAGAGCCAGGGTTTTTAATTGCTATCAAAATAATACCATATATCTGGTTTTATCTAGGTTTAACAGTAAAGGAAAGAAAGTGGGATATATAGATGCAATTGCTGCTCATGAGACTTACCTACTAACTTCCAGACTAGGTGGAGCTTTTGGATATTATAAAGAATACCTGGAATATCGTAAGCGCAAACCTGCTAATTTTAGTTACCTTGATTTTCTAAAAGAAACGGACGATGAACTTTACAAGCAAAATAATAATCTACATTAATACTCAAGGAGCAATGAGCAACGCTTTGTGAGATTCTGTTTTATTGCAAGATCTAAAAATCTCACAACAGTCAATATGTACAGTATTGCTCCATTAAGTATGACTGCTGTATTCTTAAACACCCTATTTATATCAACGAACAAAACTAATATATGAAATATTTTTTGCCGGTACTGGTTATTATTTTATTCCAATCCTGTAATCAAAAAAAGGAGAGCAAAAAGGATCCGTTAACACAAAAGGAGATACAGAAAAACGAAGTTAAAACCGATTCAACCATTCAAAATATTTCCAAAGCTGCAGAAATTAAAAAAGATACTCTGGACGAAGTAATGCTGGAGGAAGATATAAGATTTAATGGTAAACTGAAAAGGTTTTTTAGCCTTAATGACTTTGGAAAAGTATTCGGAAAAGCAGACAGTACAAGATTATTGTCAGAGGAACAGCCCTGTACTTATATTTTTGAGACTCCGGATGGTAATGGAATGAATGATAAATATCTGTATAAGAGTGGATCACGCTTTGAAAACAGCGGCCAGAAAGTAGCTGTAGACGAGTTTAGATTTATCAACGGAAACTATATTCTGTATAAGGGAATAAAAATAGATTCCAAGTCCACCATTAATGATCTTAAACAGGTATTTCCAAATGCAATCAGAAACATAGGGAATCTGGATGTTGATGGTGAAGGAACACTTCAGGCCATTACGCTAAGAGAAGATAAGGAAGGAGTTTCTGATGGTCATATTAATATATTTTTTAAAAACAACAGAATATATTCTTTACATTGGTGGTTTCCTTGCTAAAATACTAGAAAAAGAATATACAGAAACAAAAGGCTTTTGACCTATTTTTATCGCTAAAGTCATAAAACGACCAATCTCACAAACCAAATGGATTACTATGAAAGTAAATTTTACAAAATACATAGCATTACTCCTTGCCATATGCATACCGCTGGTTTCTTTCGGACAAAATATATCAAAGGATAAACAGAAACTAGAGACTAAGGCAGAACAATTTACCCAAAAGATAATTACTTTGATATCTCAAAAGGATTATGAAACATTGAATGAACTGACCACTCAAAAGGTGTATTGCTATTTATGTTTTGAAACCGCGCCGGAGAAAAATGCCTTTGTGAATAAAAAAGCTTTTTACAGTAAGCATATTGACAATATTTTTAATAAAGACTTGCTGGAAAGATTAAAACGTAATGAAATTAAGTTTGCTATTGACAAGGATGACCCTTCATTTAGTGATAGAGATTATATTGTACTGTATACCACTCATCGGCCCAATGAATTTGGCGATGGACATGAAGGAGCACAGTTTGTCTTTTGGTTGAAAGATGAAAAGGGTATTCTTAAGTTTTCAGGAGTAGAAACAGTGCCATAATTGATTAGAATATTAAACTTTTACTTCCTAGGTCTTATCAGATAATAGACTTGATTTTGGGTATCAATCAATAACAGGTAAGCTCCGTTTTTTGGTTGGTAAATAAAATAAGAAAAAGGATCTCTTAAGTTTCCATCAGGATAATCTATAGAAACATGCTGCTTGTAATGCAGCATTTTTTTTGGCATTTTAATCGAAAAATAACTTGTACCGGTCCAGCCGTCACCACCAGAACCATTTCCTGATCCCCAGCTAAAATTATTCAGATTCCAAAAAGAACGGGCAGCCCATTTTTCTTTGTGAACATAGTCTCGTTTAATGACATTTGCTTGAGTATCTATGGTATAGGTAGATGTATCGTATTGAATTGATTTTTTATTGGTTTTGTATGTAGGATAATCTGTCCAGCTCTTTTCAGTATAAAAATAATTCCAGACATTATCCTTAAATACAACTAATTTGTATTTGTAATCATTATCAGTCGTATCGGAATGAATGATATCATCGTACATATATTCCTTATCGGCAATGATTTTTTGTGCTTCAGAAACGGAAAAGATTTTATTGTCAGTAATATTTTTATAGGGATAATGAATGGTATCCCCATCTTTAATCCAGTTAGAGTAGGTGTTTTGATCCACATCTACAATATAATCGTTGAAAGTCTGATAGCTATGTGTAGAGTTTAGACTCTTGTAACTGTATTGCAGAGAATCTGTTATCTGACCGTTCAGATTTATTTTATACCATTTATTTACGATATCATCGCCGCCGTCTTTTGATTCTTTTCTACTTCCGGAAATGATGATAATTGTACTGTCGTTTCCCTGAAGTACAGGTTCATTAAAGCCTCCGTATATTTTCAATACTTCATAATCATGATCTTTCAGGCTGTCTAGTGTAGAGTAGGACAGAAATTTTTCCGGCAGTTTTTCAGATCTAAGTTTGTACTGTTGATAATACATTTTGATATCGGGCAGGATGATAACAGCAATGATGATGACACACCAGAGTATAATGTATTTTTTTTTAATATTTAGTTTCATCTTATTTGTAGGTTTTTAGTTTTTAAGCTTTTTTCAAGTGGGATTCAATACATGGTTTGACAAGAAAAGAGGTATTTTTATTTAATTAAAATTATCTCTGTGCGGTAAAACAAAATACAACAAAATAAAAAATATCAAAAGTAAAATGTTAGATAAATATTTTGCCTTTTCTTTCCTGTAGATACGAAAAAGGGTTTCAATACCTATCAATCCACCCAAAAAGAAAAATACATACAGCGGCAGTAGGTCCAAATCATACGTTTGACGGTGATAACCAGCCTCAGCAAATAAGGCAAACCATGCAAAGTAAGGAATGGCCAGAATGATAAATCTGACGAATGTATATTTAATAACTGTTTTCATCTTTTACGGCATAAAACCTAAATAATGGAGTGTCTTGTCAATTATATATCTCATACTTTTCAAGAGTATGTTTTATGAGCCTTTATTTATTTTGAAATATATTTGATTTGTAGGTTGTTGTGTTCATTGTCATTGAATGTTTTTGCGATGGCTAATCTGGCTGTTTGGGTTTGAGTATCAAAAATTTCAATCCCTTTTTGGGTAACATATACAAAATGAGTGGCGTCTATAGATTCAATCCCGGAAAGAGGTTTGTCTTTAATTTTGGCACTGGTGAAATTTTTTCCGTTCGTGTCTATATAAAAAAGAGTATTAGCATTATTACCAATGATTTTTCCATTGCTAATAGTCCAGTTTAAAACATCGGGTGGCAGAATTTGTCTCCATTCCAGATTTCCATCTTCCGCATTAATGGCAAGAAGATTCGATTCGTTGTTAGAAGATATTCTCATTTCAGTGTATAAAGTGCCATTCTCAAAAAAGAGGATATGACTTCTTTTAGCAACAAGTTTGTCATTTTTATAAATCCACTTAAACACTTTAGGATTTTTAATGAAAGTATTATTAGGATCAGAGATATCTCCATTAGGAAGATTGCCGTCTTCATCAAGATTCAGTGCATAGATAGTTCCTGTTTCACTTCCAATGAAAAGAGTATTGCCATCAGTGTACATCTGGTTGTAAATAGGACGCTCAAATTGGTTGACTTCGTTATGCTGTAAGGGTTGTCCTGCAATTTCCACATCTCCGTCGAACATTCCGTATGAAGTATTTACACCATTTTGGGCACTCAATTTTTCCAGAAAAACAGCCGAATTTACAAAATAGGAATTACGGTATTTTACAGGAGCAAAGTAATTATATATCGTTGGCAGTTCACTAAGCCAGTTTTTTGTACCATCAGCCCTGTTAAAATTATAGAGCCAAGCACGGTTTATTTCTGAGGGTTGACCTGTTGATGCCATTAGAATATTTTGCCCGTCTACCAAGGGTTTCGCCATAAATAAAGGCATCTTTGAGCTTAGCCTTTTTGCTTCTTCATTCTCATCATTACTCATGTCCATTGGTTGGTCTCCATTACCATAGATCTGTTGCTGCCAGATGATTTTACCGGTATTAATGTCAAAATTAATAAGCTTTCCACTTTCAAAAGGCATGAAAATATTCTGTCCATCCAGTGCAAAAATATTTCTGTTACCGGCACTGTCTATGGCACTTTTATATTGCCAGACAATTTTATTTTCATCAAGATTAAAGTTAAAGATATGGCCTTCAGTAGCTACCAACAGAGTTGCATGATTTACTTTGCTGGATTCTGTTTTTGAGGACTTATTACAACTTAAAAAAAATGAAGCCGATATAAGGAATATTAGTTTTTTCATGGTGATAATGGTGGATGTGTTTATTTTAAAAGCTTGAGAAGCTCTGTGTTTTTATTGGCTTTTGCAAACTGTAGAGCTGTTTTTCCTGAAACAATTCCGTTGTCTGTTTCAAAGGTAATTCTGGATTTTTTATCAGCTCCCTGAGATAAAAGATATTTCGCAATGTCTGTATGATTCTTTTCTACAGCATAAAGCAATGCATTGTATCCATCATCATCAAAATAATTCATGGGAGAATCTTTGCCTTTCAGAGCAATCTTCTTTATAAACTCCAGATCATTGTTCTTTACGGATAACAATAGAAGCTTTCCAAAGTCCTCTCTTTCAATTTTCTGAGGCTGATAGTTGACATACAGCTCCTTTGCAATTTCAAAATTTTCATAAAAAATAGCAGTATACAATGCATTTTGAGCATAGATACCCTTTCCGAAAAGATAATGTGTAATTTCCGGACTTCCATATTCAATGGCTGTATCAATCAGGGTTTTGTCTGCCGTGATATTAGCCCCCTTATTCACCATGTATTCTACCATGGGCAGGTTTTTCTTCCAGATTGCGGCCTTTACTGGTAAAATCTGATCCGAAAGAACGGCTTTAATAGGATATCCCTGCTCCGTTAGTTTTTTTACCAATGATAAATCATTACTGCTGATGGCCCCATAGAAAGCATCAACCTGTTGTTTAGTCTGTGCACTCAACATGGAAGACAAGGCTATAATGACTGACATTCCAATCTTCTTCATTCCTGTATTATTTTAATAGAATGTAAAAGTAATTAATTTCCCGTATTGAAGAGAACCCCTGATTCTAGGGATATAGTTTTCCGTTCTATATTCATTACTATTTAAAAATAATTAAAATAAATGAATAATCTTTTTTCTTGTAAAATTCCTACATTCGTATAGCATAAAATAAAATTCAATGAAATATTCTAAGATTATTGTGGTGGTTGCCTTACTGTTATTTCAGTTAGGAACAGCACAGGAAAAAGCAGATGTAGTATTAAATAAGGCGCTTACAGAAGCTAAAGCGGGTAAGAAAAATGTTCTGTTAATGTTTCATGCTTCATGGTGCAAATGGTGCAAGATGATGGAAAAGAATATGAATCTTCCGGAAACCAAACCTCTTTTTGATAAGAAGTTTGTTACGGCTTACGTAGACGTTCAGGAAAGAGGTGAAAAGAAAACCCTTGAAAACCCCGGCGGGCAGGAACTAATGAATAAATATAAAGGAGAAAATGCAGGACTTCCTTTTTGGCTAATCCTAAATCCAAAAGGAGAAGTATTAGCAGATTCATTTAATGCTAAGGGAGAAAATCTGGGTTCACCATCAACTCCTGAAGAAGTAGCCACTTTTATTGCAAAGCTGGAGAAAACCTCAAAACTGAAAAAAGAAGAACTACAGGTTATTGAAAATGTATTCGTGAAAAAGTAAAATCCGATTTTAGTTTTTGAAGAAACATTATTGAATCAATTGAAATAAAAAAACTCCCCAAACAAAATCTGTTTGGGGAGTTTTTTTCTAACAAAATTTTAATTTACAGTGATTTGTAATGATATTCTATATTGCTCCAAAGAACGGTGTCATCTGCTTCCGTCATTTCAGAGGGAGAAATAAAAACAGTTCCAAAGACATTTTCATATTGAGTGATGCCAAAATCTGTATTTTGGTTAATAAATAATGCACCGTGATCTCTTGGAGCCTTTTTGGTATACCTGAAAGTTCTTTTTAGAGTAAATGTTGAGGTATTTTTATTGAAATCTCCTAAATAGTTGGGCTTATTGCTATTATCATTGATTAATACAGAATCATTAACGATTTTGATATTGTATGATACAGTAGCAGAATTTCCTGAAATCAATTTTATGGAATTGTTTTTCAAATCAAGGCTGATGATTTTCCAGGCCGGCACCTGATAGGTACTCCAGTAACTCTTCAAATAAGATTCTTCAGGAGTCGACTTTTGTCCTGATGATCCTTTATATAAAACCGTGTTTTTTACCGTATAATTTCTGAATTCAAAATTCCGGATTTCATGATCAATTGGTCTTGGATCATCTATTATATTGTCATTATTTCCGCATGAGATCAGGGATAACAACATCATGACAGCATAAAAAGAGTATTTCATTAGTTTTTTTGCAAAAGTAAGGTTTTATAATAGGAAAGCAAAAAAGGCGAAATGACAAAGAAGTCAAAATATTTAAATTGCTGCAACATATATTCTTTCTTTCCTCTTTAAGTAAAGATTACGGAAGACTAAAGTAAGCAACTTGCTCATTTATCTCTTTGTGATTTCGCCTCTATAAAAGCTATTTATTTCCCAAAGTAGATCTGGTCCTGCTTCTGCTGTTCATTATAAATAATCTGGAAGCTCACAGGCATATAATGATAAAGAAGTTTCCAATGTTGAATCTTTGCATGCTTTTTAAAGCTTTCAAAAGACCTTATGAAGATATTTTCAATCATGGTTCTTACATAAGAATTTCCATTCCTGTAAAGTCCGTCCATAAGTTTGATGTGATGGGCAATAATGTTGATCTTAGATTCCTGCAACAGTCCTTTTAGATAATTAACGGTTGCCTGCATAATTCCTGCAAAATTATCATGAACAGATAACTGTATGATTTCCTTGCGAAGTGGCGGATAGAAAAATTTTAAGTATTCAACAGCTATTTTTTGATTAATAGTTTGCATTTGTACTTTCATCATAATTAAGAATTTTTCAAACACTTTTTATTGAAGCTAAATGTATACCAAAATTTAAAGGCAGGCTGCAAAAATAAATACACCAACGATCACAGCGATATGAGTTAGTAATATCTCCGAATTGTGTCTGTTAGTCGTTGTTTTCCAGGTTTTCCAGTCTGAAATTTTTCTGATTTTATTTTTCATAATCTATTGATTGTGAGTTATTTTTAATTTTGTTTAATTTAAACACTTTGTAATGAAACGGGTGAAAAATGTAATAAAACCTTTATATACCGTGGCTGTAAATTTGTCTTGAATAACTGCTTTTCAGGTTGGAAGAAATATGACTAAATATCATTTTTCGGTCTTCCTTGCTGCAAAAAGCTGTAAAATTGTCTAAAGAATAGATAAAAGTATTTTCAATTGCATTTTTTAAGGCAACATCACCATCAGTGTAAATTTTGTCCATCTTTTGTAAGCTTTTGAGTAATAGATTACTGTCATTCTGGCGGATCATATTTTTAATACGCTCAGTGAATGCCCTGATGACACTATACGAATTTGGATTTCTATTCTCTTTAAGTTCAGTTTCAAAGTCAGGAACCAATTCTATGATTTCCTGCACGGCCTGTAAATAGTTCATATTATATTTTTTTAAATGTGGTTTTGTTCAAGTAGCTTTATAATGGCTCCAAAAATGAAAATGGTTAAAAAGGCGATAAAAAGCATATGGTAAGGCTTTAGCCATTTAGGAGTCTTAGGTCCTCTGCTTTTTAGTCTTCTTAATTTGTCTATTCTGTTTAATGTTTTCAAGTCCATTTTTTCCATTTTTTCAAATGATGATGCCAATGGTATTCCGTTGAATGCGTCTATTTTGTAGTTGATTGATTGTTAGATTGTTGTGTTGTTTGTTTTGAGGTTTTAAAATGACAAAAGCATTTCAAAATGATAAGGATTTTATCAAATTGGAAAGCAGGAACCCTTTTATGTAAGGGTAAACTAAAAGACAAAAGTCAAAAAGATTATAACATTTAAGTTATTTGAAGTGAAAAGCTTTATGTATAAGAAGTATACCTAAGTTTTGAAAATCTGAAATTTTCACCTTTAGTGAACTTTTTGCCGCATTATTTTAAACTTTTGAAGGGAGCTAAAGTGTTTTAAAGTATAGCTTTTGTGGCTTTTACGGTTCAAAAATTCAGCATAACCTAAAACAAAATCATTCCTATTTTTAAGTTTCGCATAAAGAATAGAATGAATATCTTTGCAGTCCAAATATTCAGAAGATGTTTTCAAAAATAATAGTACACAGAGTCGGAAATAAGATCAACGGAGAATCTTTAACACTTTCCCAGGAAGAATTGAAGCTTGAAGAGGGGATGGCAGAAATGCTTGAGAATTACTTTTTAGGTTCTTTCAAATCAGAAGAAACTTTCCATTTTTACAGTGATACGTACCTGGTGAACAATCCGGTTTACAGTGCAGTATCTGAAATTTTTGAAGATAAGTCCAAGTTCATTTGGGAAGCTGAAAACATTGCAAAACACCTTTTCGAAGCTGCTGAAAACCCAAGAGTTCAAGGAGGAGAGTTGTTCATTGTTCTTTTTGAAGATGAAAGTGACCGTCCGGATAGAGTAGACAAGATCGGAATTTTCAAAACTGAAAAAAGAGAATCATTCCTGAAAATTAATCCTCAGGATGAAACATTTGACATAGAAAAAGATATGGGAATTGGTTTATCTAAAATTGATAAAGCAGCCCTGATCCACAATAATAATAAAGATACAGGATATGTACTTTCCGTTGTAGACAACAACAAAAACGGTGATATGTATTATTGGTTTGAGGATTTCTTAAAGGTAAAACAACGTGACGATGAATACTTCCATACTCAGGAAGCATTGATGGTATATAAAGATTATATCACAAAGCAATTGCCGCAGGAATTTGAGGTTTCAAAGGCTGATCAGGCTGATTTCCTGAATAAATCCATCAATTTCTTTAAGGAAAAAGAAGAGTTTAAACTGGATGAATTTGCCAATGAGGTATTGGGAGACGAGCATGTAATTGAAAGTTTTGTGAACTTTAAAACTGATTACGAACAGGATATGCAGGTGAATATCGCGGAAGAATTCCCAATTAGTGAAGCAGCAGTAAAAAAGACCCAAAGACACTTTAAAAGTATCATCAAGCTAGACAAAAATTTCCACATCTATATCCATGGAGACAGACAGAAACTGGAAACGGGTGAAGATGATAAAGGAAAATACTACAGACTTTACTTCGAGAAAGAAGTTTAATAGAAAAAAGTTCATTAAACAATAGTATTATACTTTTCTTCTGTCTCTAAGCAGGATACCATTAATATTCTTTATGATGAAAGTCCCCCTTAGAAAACTACAATATCGGGAGTTTAGTGTAAGAATGTAAACATAAAAGGGCAAATCTACCAATTGGTACATTTGCCCTTTCTTATTTTCTTAGCTTTTTTATTTCAATTATTTTTTCTTAAAAAACAAAGCTCTGTTATATTCAAAATTCATTCTGGCAATATTCAGCACTGAAATTCCCTGTGGGCATTCCACTTCACAGGCTTCCGTATTGGAGCAGTGTCCGAATAATTCGCCATCCATTTGCGAAACCATATCCAGAACACGTTTGCTTCTTTCTTCCTTACCTTGAGGAAGCAATACCATATGGGTGATCTTTGCTGAAGTAAATAATGCAGCACTTCCGTTTTTGCAGGTGGCAACACAGGCGCCACATCCAATGCAGGCAGCAGAATCAAAGGCTTCTTCAGCAGTTTGGTGAGTAACCGGAATAGCGGTAGCATCGGGAGCCTGTCCTGTATTCACAGATACAAAACCACCGGAAGAAATAATTCTGTCAAAGGCAGAACGATCTACCTTTAAGTCTTTTTTTACCGGAAAAGCCTCTGCCCGGAATGGTTCTATTAAAATAGTTTCACCATCCTTAAAAGATCGTAGGTGAAGTTGGCAAGTCGTAGTATTTTTTAGAGGACCATGAGCAATACCGTTGATCATCATTCCGCATTGTCCACAGATTCCTTCACGACAGTCGTGATCAAATTCTACAGGTTCATCTCCCTCGGTGATCAGTTTTTCGTTTAAAGTATCCAGCATTTCCAGGAAAGACATGTGGGAGTTCAAGCCTTTTAGATCGTAATTGACCAGTTTTCCCTCACTTTTTCTGTCTTTCTGTCTCCATATCTTAAGGTGTAAATCCATAATTTTTGTTTTTTATTTGTAACTTCTTACCGTTGGCTGTATTTCTTCAAAGATCAAAGGTTCCTTGATCAGTTCAGGCTCGCCGTTTTCACCTGTCCATGCCCATGCAGAGATAAACTGATAGTCTGTATCATTTCTCAGTGCTTCACCATCAGGTGTCTGGTATTCTTCCCGGAAGTGTGCTCCGCAGGATTCATTACGGGTTAAAGCATCATAGCACATCAATTCTCCAATTTCAAAATAATCGGCAACACGACCTGCTTTTTCCAGTTCCGTATTCATGGTATCACCTTGTCCGGAAACCCTTACATCCTTGTGAAATTCCTGTTTTAATTTTCTTATTTCCTGAATGGCATATTTCAGCCCTTCTTCAGTTCTGGCCAATCCACAATAATCATATAATAGTTTTCCTAATGTCTTGTGAAAATAATCAACGGTTTTGGTCCCTTTGATATTGATTAAATCCTGGATCTGGTTTTTAACCGCGTTTTCAGCCTTTTCAAATTCAGGATCATCCGGTGAGATTTTTCCGGTGTGAATTTCATTAGCCAGATAATTAGCAATGGTATATGGAGCAATGAAGTAACCATCCACGGAAGCTTGTAAAAGAGAATTGGCACCCAGTCTATTGGCTCCGTGGTCTGCAAAATTAGCTTCTCCTAAAGCAAATAATCCCGGAACAGTAGTCATCAGTTCATAGTCTACCCAAAGCCCGCCCATTGAAAAGTGTGCTGATGGAGAAATCATCATGGGTTCTTTATAGGCATCATATCCTGTAATCTTAAGATACATATCGAATAAGTTTCCATATTTCTCCTGAATCTTATCTTTTCCCTGTTCTTTAATGGCCTTGGAAAAATCAAGATACACTGCATTTTTCAGAGGTCCGATTCCAAACCCAGCATCAATTCTTTCCTTGGCAGCACGAGATGAAATATCTCTTGGAGCCAGATTTCCGAAAGCAGGATATCTTCTTTCAAGATAATAATCCCTTTCACTCTCAGGAATATCATTTGGTGGTCTGTTTTCATCCTTTTTCAACGGAACCCAAATTCTACCGTCATTACGCAGTGATTCGGACATCAATGTTAATTTAGATTGATAATCTCCGGATTGCGGAAGGGAAGTTGGGTGTACCTGAATCCAGCTTGGGGAAGCCATTAAAGCACCTTTTTTATGGGCTCTCCAGATAGCAGAACCATTGCACCCCATGGCTAATGTAGACAGGTAATAGATCTTTCCATAACCTCCTGTTGCCAGTATTACAGCATGTGCTGCATGTCTTTCAATTTCTCCTGTGTCTAAATTCCTTACGATAATTCCTCTTGCCTTACCATCAATGGTAACCAGATCAAGCATTTCATGCCTTGAAAACAATTGTACAGAGCCTTTCCCGACCTGTCTCATTAAGGCCTGATAAGCACCCAAAAGCAATTGTTGTCCGGTTTGCCCTCTGGCGTAGAAGGTTCTGCTTACCTGAACTCCTCCGAATGAACGGTTATTAAGATAACCACCATATTCACGTCCGAAAGGAACTCCTTGGGCTACAGATTGATCGATGAGGTTTAGGGAGCATTCTGCCATTCGGTAAACGTTGGCTTCACGTGCTCTAAAGTCACCTCCTTTCAAAGTATCTACAAACATTCTGTAAACGCTGTCACCGTCATTTTTATAGTTTTTAGCGGCATTTACACCCCCTTGTGCTGCTACAGAGTGTGCTCTTCTGGGGCTGTCTTGGAAGCAAAATGATTTGACATTGTAACCCATTTCACCTAAAGAAGCAGCAATAGAACTTCCTGCCAGACCTGTTCCTACAACAATAACGTCCAGTTTTTTACGGTTGGCTGGATTAACGAGCTTAGCTTTCTTTTTATAATTATCCCATTTTTGTTCTAATGGGCCTTGTGGTATTTTTGAATCTAAAATCATGATAGGTCTGTTTAATGATAAGTAAAGAATACATAAATAGGCATCAGTGCAAAACCTAAACTGATGATGATTGAATAAGCAATCCCAATGGTTTTGAACCATTTTACAAACTTAGGATGGTATAGCCCAAGTGTTCTTACAGCACTGTGTATTCCGTGAATCAGGTGATAGCATAGGGCAATCATGGAAAGTACATAAATAAGAACGTACCACCATTCCTTGAAAACTGTTACTACCAAAATGTATAAGTCTTTGTTTCCATTCTCATCCAAAGGTGGATTTCCGAATTTGTAGATGTACCAGAAGTTTTGAAAATGAATCACCAAAAAGATCAGGATTAATGTTCCCAGAATTCCCATATTTCTGGAAGCCCATTTACTGGCTCTTCCACGTTTGTCGGACTGATAGCCGCCTCCTGATTTCTTATTTTTTAAAGTGATGAATAAACCATCTACTGCATGCAGAATGATGCTGGCATACAAAACATAAGAAACTATTTTGATAATGATATTCCCTGATAAAAAATGCGAATAGGCATTAAACTGTAAATGTGCCTGCTCTTGCGGAAGAAACAGCTGGAGATTACCCAGAAAATGAATCAGCAGGAAGAACCCCAGAAAAAGTCCCGTGAGACACATCAGCATTTTTCTTAACAATGTTGATAACATATATTTGATTTAATAATTAATAATATCCTAAAACTTTCATCCAAAGACCACCAACAACCATATAGATAATTAATAAGACGATTCCTATTTCAAGACCTCTTAGCCACCAGATTTTCAGATCGACATATCCACTTCCGAAGAATACCGGAGCAGGGCCGTGTCCATAGTGGGTAAGAACTCCATAAATTGAACCCATAAAACCTAGCATCATTGCCAGCAGCATAGGAGGAATTCCCAAAGAAACACCTACACCCAATAAGGCGGCATACATTGCTGCCACATGAGCTGTAGCACTGGCAAAAATATAGTGACTGAAGAAGTAAACTACAATAATAACAGGGAATGCTACCTGCCAGCTAAGACCTCCAATTTGTACTTTAATAAGATCACTAAACCAGCCAATGAAGCCCAGTTCATTCAGGGAACTTGCCATCATCACTAAAACGGCGAACCAAACAATAGTGTCCCAGGCCCCTTTTTCACTTTTTACATCTTCCCAGGTTAATACTGAGGTTAATAACAATAATGTTAATCCAATGAATGCTGTTGTTGTAGCATCAATAGAAAGTGCTCCACCGAATATCCAAAGAGCCAACAGGATAAAGAAAGCCAATAGCATCAACCACTCGTTTCTGGAAATGGGTCCCATTTCTTTTAATTTTTGAGCAGCCATTTTCGGAGCATTACCTGTTTTTTTCAACTCAGGCGGATATAATTTGTATAATACCAACGGAACTACAAAGAATGCAACCAAACCAGGTACAAAACCGGCTGCTGCCCATGACATCCATGTGATATCAATGCCAAGGTTAGCTGCAAACTTCTGACACATCGGGTTACTGGCCGTCCCTGTAAGGAACATGGATGAAGCGATGAGGTTCATATAATAACTGTTCAATGTTAAAAATGAACCCAGTTTTCTGTGAGTTTCCGGTTTTTCAGGAACAGAATCAAAGCTTATTGCCATAGATTTCATGATTGGGTAGATGATTCCTCCACCTCTTGCTGTATTACTCGGAATGGCTGGTGCCAGACAAACATCTGCAAGCCCCAATCCATAGGCTAATCCCAATGAACTTTTACCAAAAACCCTGATGAATAAAAAGGCAATACGGTTTCCAAGACCGGTTTTGATGAATCCTCTGGCAATAAAGAAAGAGATCCCGATCAGCCAGATCACTTTATCTCCAAATCCGGAAAGTGCTTTTGTAATAGATTTTCCTGCATCTCCCGGAGCAACTACCTGTGTGAGGGCCGTAAATGCGATGGCCATCATACACATGGTACCCATTGGAGCAGCTTTAAGAATGATTCCTAAAATGGTTGCTGCGAAGATGGCAAACAGATGCCAGGCATTCTCGGCTACACCCTCAGGAGCAGGAATGAACCATATAATCAACGCAGCAGCAAATGTGATCGCTACGTTTTTGATATTAATTTCTTTCATGATGATAACTATTTAAGAGGTTAAAATCTACTCTGCACCTGCACGATGAAGAGATTATTGTTGTATTGAGAGGTATTTTCTACTTGATATTTGTAACGGTCAAACTGTACACCCAGCTGAATTCTGGCACCATAATTTTTCAGAAATTCCAGCCCAACCATTGGAGTGATGGTTTGTCTTGGGTTAGAAGCCATTCTGAAGTTCGTGTCGAGGTATTCATATCGGCAAGACATTTCAAAGGCACTCAGGTTTTTATGGTTGATTTCATATCTTACATTCGGAAGAAAATAAACCCCGCGAACCAGATATTGATCAGGATTATCAGGCCTTGCTTCAGGAGCAATAGAGTTGTAAAGGATGTGATTGGTAGCCTGTTTAGCTTCCAGTTGCATATCCAGACTCCATCTTGGGTCAAATTGAATCATAGAACTTAAATCAACTCCCACGGCATATACTTTTTTGCTGAAAACCTCACCAATACCTCCATTCAGACCAACGTTGAAATTATATTTTTTAGATAATCCGAAAAGCAGTCGGGTAGAGTATTGTTTCCCGTTGTCGTTGTCATTAACCTGGTTTTTTCCATTTCCGTTCACTACAGATACAGCATACTGGAAAGGAATTTCACCGAGCTTAAGCTGTCCCGTTGCAGAAAGTCCGATCTGGAAGCTAGTCCAGCCTAGTTTTCCAAATTCAGAGTACTGATTAGACCAGTCGAGAGATTTGATAATGTCAATAGGATAAGTTTCTTCAATTCCGAACCAAGGTCTGAACTGTCCTACAGTAAATGCCAGTTTAGGACTGAATGTATATTTCAGATAGGCATTTTCAAGAACCCTGCTTTTAGGATCGTTTTTAAAATCGGCAAAGTTAGCCAAGGCAACAACTTCTGTTCGTTTACTGATCTGTGCGCGAACCTGAACTCTCATGTATTTTAGCATGAAATTATTGCTCGTCCCGCCGCCATCAGAGTGGTGAAGTCCGTTTACATCTACATCCTTGCTCATACCCACCAGATAACGAGCCTGAAAAAGGCCTTTGATCTGAAGTTGCGGATATTTTACATTATCTTCTTCCTGTTGCTGTGGTTTGGTCTGTAAAGAATCCTGTATCTGTGCGTTAGCTGAAAACCAGCCCATAAGAATGCACAGGAACAGGCTTCTCTTTTTAAATGAAAAAAAGGCCATATCTATTTGTTTAATTTTTGCTTATTTGAAATTTTATTTAAACATAAAAACTTTATCTCTATCCTTAAAAAGCTGAGGTGAAGCACAGAATGTGCTTATAAATGATACTATTTTTATTGTTTAAATCCTCCGTTAAATCTTCGATTTATACTTCTCCAGTGGAGGAAAATGATCACATATCTAATCCTGAATCTGCATTCATGATCTTCTAAACCTTAGTGTTTCGGACTGGGTTTTCAGATAGAAACACGTAAGGATTAAATTTTTGGTTTTGACTTAAATTATTCTAAGCCCAGGAATTTAAAAGATGGAGTTTCTTTGAAATTTGTATTGGTTTTACCATGATAAGTCTGATAATTACTTAGATCCAGTTTCATTACTTTTCCTTTTGCGCTGAGGTCAAAATCTTTAAGATCTACCCAGAACGTATTGGGGGTAAAAACAGTTTCAAAATAATAGACTAAGTTCTTCTGATCCGAAACAGATCGCCATCTTGTAGAAGAAATATTGGGTTCTGTTGCTGAAGAAATCCCGTAGGGTACAGAGCAGTTTCTGATCACTCCGAATATACTGGCCACCGCAGTACGGATGTCAGCCGTTTTTGGAATGGCATTCACATAGTAAGAAGCCCTTACGAATCTATCTGCAGCACGGTTGGTTCCCGGAAGCATAACAGTACCCGGAATTCCTTTCCAGTAATTGTTAAGAGCAAGCTGTTCCTCGAAGATCGGAGAGTTGGTCATTACCGTATAAGACGGATCATGGTGAATAACCAGTTTTCCATTGATGTACTCCAATACAGCATTGTCTCCAGACGCATCAGAAAGAGAAAGGTGAATGGTTGTAAATTTTTCTGTTCCCGGAATATAATCACTTACAATAACGAAAGGTTCTTTTCTTGAGAAATCTATCGCTTCCTTTACTGTTGAAAAATTATCAAGATAATATTGTGCCCATAAAGAAATGGCAAGTCCCTTTTTACTGCCTTTGGGATCGAATTTTGGATATTGTGATTCACCTAGCCACAGCATGTTGGCCACAAGTCCTTTTTCGTTCATTCCGTCTGCAGAAGCAATATCCCATGTAGAACTGATAATACTGCCATATTTGGAAGTCCATTTTACAGATTTAGGTCCGGTTTGTCCGGTATGATCAATTCCTTTTGGAAAAACCCATAGGTTGGCAGGGATTTCATCACGCCAATCCATAGAACGGGCGGTAAGAATTGTATTTTCTGGACCTTTGTATACTACTCGTGTACATGCTTCTGATGGATTCCATAATCCTACAGAGAGGACCAAAGAAAATAAAATTAATGGGAACTTTTTCATAATAGTATTATTTGTATTTAATTATTGTCTTGAATTCATTGTGAATAATTCAATAGAATTTTGTCATATTCATTATTTGGTGATATAAATTTAGCTAAAAATGTTTAAATAACCCAATTATCTTAGTTAATAATCCTTAATTCATGTTATGAATCAGGGTTAATAAGTTAAAAACATAAACATTGTATTTTTTTTCGTATATTTTAGTGATATCTTATTAAAATTACCGGAAAAAGAAGAATGTTTTAATATGATTTTTTTCCGGTACAATCATATAACCATCAGGCTGGAGGAAAAAATAATACAACAGAATAATTACCGTTAAAAAAAGCCTTATATTTGATAGATAGACTGAATAGTTATATGAATTTTGTAGAATGCCACGATGAACCCATCCATATTCCAGGCTCTATACAAAGTTTTGGTTATTTGATTGGCATTGATGCGGAGTCCCATTCCATTACTTTTTTCAGCAGGAATATATCGGATATATTTAAAATCGGAAACCTAGATGAGTTGTTCGATAGGAGACTTTCGGACTTTCCGGAAAGCTTTCAACATATTATTGATTCAGATATCTATACATCACTGAATAGATTTACCAGAAGGGAAAATGAAACATATTTTGATAAGATCTTTATTAATGATAAAGAATATCATTTTTCTGTCTTCCGAAGCGGAGGATTTATTTTTCTGGAATTTGAAGAGGTTTTAGTGAATCCGGATAAAAGAATTTCCAATAAATACGATAACTTTTATATCATAGATGATGAAAAGGAACTTTGGAACCATTTATTAGAAACGCTTGCCAAGGTGGTGAGCTATGACCGGATGATGGTGTATAAATTTATGATGGACGGTTCCGGAAAGGTAATAGCTGAAAAGAAAGATGAAGAAATGGAAAGTTTCCTTGGACTTCATTACCCTGAATCCGATATTCCAAGACAGGCCCGGGAGCTTTATCTTAAGAAAAGAAAAAGAATATTCAGTAATGTACATACTGAGACGGTTCCTGTTATAAGTAAGACCAATAAAAATATAGATCTCAGTTTTTCAGGATCAAGAGGAATGTCACCTGTTCACAGGCAATACCTTATCAATTCTGGTGTTTCCTCCAGTTTTAGTGTTTCGATTATTATTGATAACCATCTTTGGGGGTTGGTAACCTGTCAGAATACAGAACCAAAACATGTGGATCTTGAAGACAGGGTACAGGCAGGGATTTTTACGGCTCTGGCAGCGAATGCCTATTCATCTTTTAAATCAAAAAAAGAACTGAACTACCGTCTGGAAGTGAATGAGAAATTATCTCAACTAAAGACAAAATTTTTAAAACATCATTATTTATTTGATTCTCTTGTTGAAAGTAAGACGGATATCAAAAATTTACCGGAAGCAGATGGTTTGGCCATTGTTTCGGATGAAAATATAATTACAGAAGGAATTACTCTCACTACTGATGCGATTAATAAAATTGTACATTGGGCATTGGAAAATACAACGGATCGTATTTATGTTAACAGAAGTTTCCTTAGAAATCATGGGGAAGAACTGAATTTATCTGAAAACGCTGCCGGAATCATTATTTACTTCATTGAGAGAGAGAAAAATGAAATGCTAATCTGGTTCCGTAAAGAGTTCGATGAACATATTAATTGGGCCGGTAATCCGGAGAAAAAGATAGAGGTATTTTCCCAAAATGGAGAAGAAAAACACATGGTTTCTCCCAGAACCTCATTTCAGATTTTTACAGAAAATATTAAGGGCCATTCCAAAAGGTGGAACTCCAGAAATGTAAATGCTGTGCAGGCTGTAAGAGATTTAATTCTGGAAACTTCCCATAAGAACTATAATGTGATCAAAAGGCTTAATGATGAGCTTAAAAAAGTAAATGAAGAGTTAGATAGCTTTTCTTATACGATTTCTCATGATCTGGGAACACCATTAACAGTCATGAAACTGAATGCCCAGATGCTTTTGGGGAATTTGGCTGATGATTCTGAAAAGAGTAAAACGAAGATCAATACCATCATTGAAGAAATTGATAATATGGCTGAAATGATGAAAGATGTGCTTCAGCTCAGTCGAGCCAAACATAGTGATATTCAGCTTGAGAGTCTTAATACGTTAAATACCATTTATAAAATTTCTGAAAATGCAAAAATGACCTACGGAAGTCCTAAAAGTGAAATTATCATTAAGGAATGTCCGGATGTAATGGCAGATAAAACTTTGCTTCATCAGGTATTTTTAAATATCATCAATAATGCAGTGAAATATTCTTCCCATAAAGATCAGCCAAAGGTAGAAATTGAAGGAACGGAAGACGGGCAAACCATTATTTACAGAATCTCGGATAACGGAATCGGTATTCCTGAGGAAGAGAAACATAAGATGTTTAAAATCTTCAATAGGATGGATAATGCGAAGAAGTTTAAAGGAAATGGAGTAGGGCTGTCCATCGTACACCGAATCATGAAAAGAATAGGAGGAAATGTAGATTATGAGAGCAATAAAGAGGGTACTTCTTTCATTTTAACGTTCAAAAAACCTTACATTTGAGAAACTTTTAAAACGTTATTTATGGTATCAGAATATCTTAAACAAAATACAGCAGAATATCACGATGCGGCGGAGAAGCTTTTTAATTCTGAAAAGATTTTCAATAAAACTTTCACCTTAGAAGATTATAAAAAGATCATCCATACTAATTATCTGATGCTTCTTCACAGTGAAGATAAAATTTTCAACAGTCTTTCTGATAAGTATGCAGAAAAACTTCAGCTTGAAAACAGAAAGAAGCTTTCCCTTATTGAAAAGGACCTTGAAAGTCTTTCTCTGGAAAATCAAACAGTTTCTCACCCTCTTGAGTTTGAGAATGAACATGAAGCATTGGGCGCGATGTATGTAATTGAAGGTTCTACTTTGGGCGGAAACGTTATTGCAAAGCAGCTTTCTAAAACGGAAGGTTTTGATGAGGTGACTTTTAATTTCTTTGGATGCTATCAGGAGAATACGGGCCCGATGTGGAAGAACTTCAAGGAGGTTTTGGACACGGAAGTTACGGAGGAAAACTATAATGAAGTGCTTTCCGGAGCGAAAAAACTATACACGTTTTTACTGAACGTCAACTAATTTCTTTTAATTCTAATTAAATTTCTGAAAAATTGCTCATTTTTTCAGGATTTATTAAATTTGGGGAGTTTCAATTTTAAACTTAACTAACAAAAATAAATAATTTAAAAAGTAACAATATGAAAGTAACTGTAGTAGGTGCAGGCGCTGTAGGAGCAAGCTGTGCAGAATACATCGCAATGAAAAACTTCTGTTCAGAAGTAGTTTTGGTAGATATTAAAGAAGGATTTGCTGAAGGTAAAGCAATGGATTTGATGCAAACGGCGTCTCTTAACGGATTCGATACGAAAATTACCGGAACAACAGGAGATTACAGCAAAACTGCAGGTTCTCATGTAGCAGTAATCACTTCAGGTATCCCAAGAAAACCTGGAATGACTAGAGAAGAATTAATTGGTATCAACGCGGGTATCGTAAAAGAAGTTACTCAAAACTTAGTAAAACATTCTCCAGAAGTAATCATCATTGTGGTTTCTAACCCAATGGATACTATGGCTTATTTGGTTCACAAAACTTCAGGTCTTCCTAAGCACAAGATCATCGGAATGGGTGGTGCTCTAGACTCTGCAAGATTCAAGTATAGATTGGCTGAGGCATTAGAAGCTCCAATTTCTGATGTTGATGGTATGGTAATCGCTGCTCACAGTGATACAGGTATGCTTCCATTATTGAGCAAAGCTACAAGAAATGGTGTTCCTGTAACTGAATTCTTAGACGAAGAAAAACAAAAATATGTAATTGAAGAAACTAAAGTAGGGGGTGCTACTCTTACTAAATTATTAGGAACTTCTGCTTGGTATGCTCCAGGTGCAGCTGTTTCTGTAATGGTTCAGGCAATTGCATGTGACCAAAAGAAAATGATCCCTTGTTCTTTAATGCTTGAAGGAGAGTACGGACAAAACGATATCTGCTTAGGTGTTCCTGCTATCATCGGAGCAAACGGAGTAGAATCAATCGTAAACGTAACATTGACTGCTGAAGAGCAATTGAAATTCGCTGAAGCTGCTAATGCAGTGAGAGAAGTGAATGGAGATCTTAAATTCTAATTTACAGAATTATATATATATATGAAAACCGCGCCTTTCGGGCGCGGTTTTTTTGTGAAAGAATTTTATTTTCTTTCTTTTTCCGCTGAATTATTTTTCAACACTGAATTTATTTAAGAACTTTTATCTGCCATTTTTATTATAAACATAAGGATTTACAAAGCTTTCTGTCCAAGTGTTTGTTATCTCTGAAAAATCGTTTCCAATAAATTTTTCTAATTCTGTTTTTTTGACATCACTCCTATAAATTTTGCCTTGAAATGGGAGGATAAGCTCAACTTCATCAATAAAACTAAGTTTCTTCATTATTTGTACAGGGCCTTCAACGAGGATTTTTTGAATAGCATTTCCTGTTGACCAATATTCTTTTAAATCATTTTCTGTTAATTTAGATTGAGGTTGTAATTGTTTGTATTCCGTATAATCTTTTACATATGTAATTATCGCTTTTCCATTTTTTAATTCAATACTTTTAACGGAACCTCCATTTCTTAATCTTGAAGCTTCTGTTTTTAATTGTTCCAAATTTGGATCTACCGGTTGAGACTGATTTGTAATTGTAGGTGTTTCTTTATCATTACAGCTTAGATTCATTAATGCTATAGCTGACAGAATGAGTATGAATTTTATTTTCATAGGATTATTTTCTAATGGCTCAAAACTAAAGAATCCTGATGCTTACTCATTACGGGAAACCATAAACCCATTGCTGCTCTCAAATATCACAAGTAAATATATCCGACTGCTTACTATCTTTCTGTTAGTAAAAGCACAAAAAAAGAGCGGTGAAAACCGCCCTAATTTTTATCTAACAACTAACTTTAATAATGACATCCACATCCTGTTTCCCATTCCTGACAGAAACGTTGTGGCTCATGGCAAGGGGTTCCACCACCAGGGCCTCCTCCAGTATTACCACCTCCACCAGTTGATCTGTAGCAGATATCTCCGCTACAATAATAGGATCCGTGGGTTGGAGGACAAACGCCATCTAAACAAAAGGCATAGGCTGTATCTCCTCCGCTAATTAACACCAATTGGCTTCTCTTTAATTTTTTTAAATTTTTCATAGTAATCAATGTTTTTAATTTGCTGATTACTAATGTATAAAAAATATAAGACACTAGCAAGTGTTTTAATTTTTTATTAAAAGAATAAAATCATAATTGAGCAATAGAATTAATAAGAGGAGTTTTATTTCTAGAGTTATTCGATATCTAGGGTCATAAAAAGGGCAATTTCATCGGCATTATCATACAATCTGGTATTCAGTCCGGTGATATTGAATCCCATTCTTCTGTAAAACTGTATGGCTGGGTAGTTGGTATTCTGGGTTTCAAGTTCTATAACTCTGCAGTTTAATCTTCGGGCTTCTTTAATGGCGTTTTTAATCAGCATAATCCCGATTCCCTGTCTCCTGTATTTTTCATTGACAAGGATATTTTCTATGTAAAAGCTGTTGTTCCATGTTCTGTGTTCACCAATGATCCAGCCTTGGAGTTCACCATCTGTAAAGGCTCCAAAAGAATTATCTTTTTCAATGATTGTATTAAGTTCTTCCAGTTCATCAGCATCAGTTTCCCAGATTTTGGAATAAGACAAAGACTTTTCCCTTAGAGTAAACTCAAAGGAATTGGAGTATTCTATAGACGAGACAGAATAAATTGTATCTGTTGTATACCCATTATGTCCCCAATTCAGGCAGGGGTTGGAAGATAGCTTTTGTAGTTTTTTTATTTCCACGAAGAAGAATGTTTATTGAATTTCAGTACAAATTTCCACTAAATAATGGTCAAGATCCTTGATATAAGCTGTTTTTTGTCCCCAAGGTTTTACAGCAATCTCTTCATACAATTCAGCCCCATTTTTAACAGCTTTTTCGATCAATGTTTCCACATCATCGGTCACAAAGCCAAGTTCTATTCCAAATGGCTTTTTTTGTGTTTTGGAGGATAGAAAACCCTGTTTTAGATTTGAACCAGCTAAGCTGATTGAAGCAAAAGAAAGACTGGTTTCTCCGGTAAGCAGTTCTCCATAGTCTTTTTCCGGAGTAATGAATTTTATTTCGGCGTCAAAGGTATTTTTATAGAAGTTCATGGATTGTTCCACATCTTCAACATACAAAATGACATATTTAAACTTAATCATATTATTAAATTATAATGGGTTTATTTTTTGCTTAAAATATATTCTTCATCCACCATCAGTTCGATATGAGGTCCGTTTTCTGGATAATGGTTGAGTCCACCAAAATGGCCAAAATGGAGTGGATATTTTTCACTGAGTTGTCTTACCTTATTTCCAAATGAATTCACATGAACAATCTGAATGGCATCTCTAGTCTGTCGTCCATTGCTGAAAAGGAGCATTAGATTACAATAATTATTAAAATCATGATCCTTATAATAGAATACATTGATGTTTTCCTCTTGGCATATAGTAACTAAGTCACTAATGAAGTTTTTTTTATCTGCTAAGGGCAGGTTACAGTCAATTCTTATTGAAAGATTTTCAGCATTATTCTTTTTTAAATCTGAACCAACAATTTGAATAAAACGATGCTCAATATTTTCAAAATTCTCCTTTTCCGGTTGATAGTTTTTATAAAATTGAGCTTTGAAAGGATTACTAGAATCCAACAATTCGGCATTTTCTTGGATTAACAAATTTTCTATTTCACTTACGAATTGAAAATGATAATCAAAAAGCTGATGATCTCCAATACTAATAATAAGTTGATTCTCATTAATGGCAAGGGATAAATAAGTTCTTTTGAACCGTGATTTCAATTCTTCCAGTTGTCTGATGAGGTTTTCCATATTACTCACCTGAACTCTTGCTGCCAACTCTGCATCATTATCCGCATGGCCTCCATATCCTTCAAAAAACCTGAAAAACTTGAAATGGTATAGGTTTTCAGGGAATTTAAAGTACCAGTATATTCCTAAAATCATGGTAAATTGGGTTAGGGAATTGAATAAAGATCAAATTTAAATAAAATTTCATACTCTAAAACTTTCAAAACCCCTAAATTTGTGATCAATAAAAATTTACTTGGATGCTTAGGAACATTTCAATTGCGGCAGCTACTTTTTTGTCCGTAGTTACAATCAATGCGCAGAAGAACAGAAATTCTCAATTGGAAAGACCCAAATTAGTTGTAGGTCTGGTAGTGGATCAGATGCGTTGGGATTATCTATACCGTTTTTACAACAAATATGGAAATGACGGTTTCAAAAGATTATTGAATACAGGATATTCTTTAAATAATGTACACATTCCGTATGTTCCTACCATTACAGCGCTAGGACACACGTGTATTTATACAGGGTCTGTACCTGCAATTCACGGGATTGCCGGAAACGACTGGACGGATAAGGAAACGGGTAAAGGAGTATACTGTACTGCGGATGACAGCGTTCAGCCGGTAGGAACTACCAATACCAAAACAGGAAGCCACTCTCCGAAAAATCTTTGGTCTACAACGGTAACGGATGAATTAAGACTGGCAACCAATTTCCAGGGAAAAGTAGTTGGTGTTTCTTTGAAAGACCGTGCTTCCATTCTTCCTGCGGGACATACTCCGAACGGAGCATTCTGGTTTGATGATAGTACCGGAAACTTTATTACAAGCACATGGTATATGAATGATCTTCCTCAGTGGGTGAAATCATTCAACTCTCAGAATTTACCGGAAAAATTAGTAGCAAATGGTTGGAATACTTTACTTCCAATCAATCAGTATACAGAAAGTTCGCCTGACAATTCTTCTTGGGAAGGATTATTGGGAAGTGCAAAGACGCCTACTTTCCCTTACAACGATCTGGCTAAAGATTATCAGACAAAAAAAGATAACATTCGTTACACACCTTTCGGAAATACACTGACTTTGAAGTTGGCAGAAGCTTCTGTAGAGGGTGAAAAACTAGGAGGTGATGCTATTACAGACTTTTTAGCAATCAACTTGGCTTCCACGGATTATGCTGGGCATAAGTTCGGGCCGAATTCCATTGAAGTGGAGGATGTTTATATCAGACTAGATCAGGATTTAGCAGAATTCTTCAACTACCTGGATTCAAAGGTTGGAAAAGGTGAGTACACTGTTTTTCTTTCTGCTGACCACGGTGGAGCTCATTCTGTAGGATTCCTGAAAGAACATAAAATCCCAACAGGTTTCTTCGGAGAAGGAGCTGAGAAGAATATTAACGAAAAGTTGAAAGCGAAGTTTGGTGCAGATAAATTGATTAATGCAATTGATAACTATCAGATTTATTTTGACAGAAAAGTATTGGCAGACAGCAAGCTTGAGTTGGATGATGTAAGAAACTTTACGGTAAAGGAATTGGAAAAAGATCCTACTGTTTTATATGCTGTTTCTGTAGATAAAGTTCAGGAATCTAGTATTCCGGAGCCAATTAAGCAAAGAATCATCAACGGAATCAACAGACAGAGAAGTGGTGATATCCAATTGATCTCTCATGACTCTATGCTTCCACCATACTCCAAAACAGGAACTACACACAGTGTGTGGAACTCTTATGATTCACATATTCCATTGATCTTTATGGGATGGGGAGTTAAGCAGGGAGAAAGCAACAAGGCTTATCATATGACGGATATTGCGCCTACAGTTTCTTCATTACTAAAAATTCAATTCCCAAGTGGAAATGTTGGAAACCCAATTACGGAAGTAATCGGTAAATAAGTAAACATCTTGTTATAAATAATCAGCTGCTTTCGTACAGGAGGCAGCTGTTTTTATTTTATATATGTAATGTTTCAAGCTTAAAGTTATCTGAATTTTTACAGTAAATCTATATGTCTATTTTTTTGCTAAAAACAGGTGCAGATTATCACAAAATGCAAAGGTTGGCCTATAAGTCTGCTTTTTGGTCAATACATTTAAAAAGCTATCTTTGCAAAAATTTTGGTTTCCAGCATATTGGAATGAAAAGGGAATTGGGTGAGATGCCCAGACTGTCCCCGCAACTGTAAATCGCAACAAAAGTTTCTGTAAACAGCCACTGTACAAACGGGAAGGCACAGAAAGCGAAAGTCAGGAGACCTGCCAGAATAATAATCAAAAAAAACATATTGCTTTCGGAGGAAAAGTGGAATAATATGGGTATAAAAAGATCTTTAGTACTGTTTTTGTCGTCTTACGGCTGCTTTCTTTTCGGACAGGAGAAAGTGGTTGATACGATTTATATTTTCGATAGTCAGATGAATAAGGTAAAGCTTTTTCATCCTGTAAAAACAATTACTGCTGAAGATGCCAAAAAAAATTCCAGCAACCTTTCTGAACTGCTGAGATTCCAATCCGCAGTTTATATTAAAGAAAACGGTCGTGGAGCAGTTTCTTCACCATCTTTCCGAGGAACGACTGCCCAACAGACGGCTTTTGTATGGAATGGGATTAATATTAACTCTAATTTTTTAGGACAGGGAGATATCAATAATATTTCCTTGTTCGGGTATGATCAGATCGGAATAAAAGCCGGCGGAGGAAGTGTTACCTATGGTTCCGGAGCTATCGGTGGAAGTATTCACCTAAATAATAACCTCGACTTTAATAAAGGGTTTCATGGTACACTATTTTCAGAAGTAGCATCTTTTAATACTTATAACAACTTGCTTAAAGGAGCTTATAGCAATGAAAAATTCAGTTTTAAGGCTTCGGGGAACTATTCTGTAAGTGAGAATGATTATGAAGTAAAAGAGGCCAAAAACTACATCAATAGAAACGGACAATACTACAATACAAATTTCAATATTGCTGCAGCCTATAAAATTGCTCCACACCATCAGGTTTCATGGATTTCGGAATTTTTCAATGGGCAACAGCATTATCCGGTTCTTTTTGATAACGAAACTGAAACGAAATACAGAACTCAAAATATAAGAAGCCTGCTTTCATGGGATTGGAATAAAACACAATTCAATAACTCTTTCAAGGCAGCCTATACGGAGGAAAATTTCCAGTATTTTGCTAAAGCTGATGGTCCTCAGACCAGTGGTGGAACAGGGAAGAATTATATACTGAAGAATGATTTTAATTATTTCTTTAGCTCTAAATGGAACTTCAATGTTATTGGAGAATATCAACTTAATAAAGGAGAAGGATATGGCTCGGGAATAGATCATGTAAGTCGAAATATGGGATCAGTTTCTGGATTATTAAGATATTTTCCTGTAACAGATCTACGTCTTGAAGCCGGAATACGAAAAGATTTCGTGGGAAAAATTAGCTCACCTGTACTGTTTTCTTTTTCCGGAAAATGGAATGCCATCCATTGGTATACTCTGGGATTGAGTGTTTCAAGAAATTTCAGGGCTCCATCTTTCAATGATTTATATTGGCAGCCGGGAGGTAATATGGATTTAAAGCCGGAGACCTCCTATCAGTTTGAATTGAGAAACCAATTTAAGGTAGGGGCTCTTCAGATGTCAGTCGCTCCTTTTTATCTTGATATCCGTGATATGATAAGATGGCTTCCAACTTTCTCGGGATATTATAGTCCTGTAAACACAGATCATGTAAGATCATATGGGGTAGAGGCTCAAATGGAGTATATGAAAAGGTTTGGTAAACATCTATTAAAAGGAAGCCTTGGATACACCTATACAAATTCTCAGGATCTTGAAAAGAAAAAACAACTGATGTATGTGCCATTTCATAAGTTCACTGGAAATATTGATTACCAGTATGAGTTTATAAAAGTATATGTTCAGGGGCTTTTTAACGGGCTTACCTATACAGATTCCAATGAAAAGAGAAGTGAGGCTTTGGAAGAGTATTTTGTAATGAATGCCGGGCTTGGTCTTACGTTCCATAAGGATTATACCATAGGGTTCAAGGTTAATAATGTTTTCAATGAAGTCTATTATACTATGTTCGCTTATCCATTGCCTAAAAGAAATTACAGTGTAAGTTTAAATATCAATTTTTAAAAATAAAATTAAATATATATGAATATCAAAAGAATTTTACCTCTTGCATTTGCTTCCATGTTACTTTTCAATGTTTCATGTAGCAGTGATAATGACACTGAGACGACTCAGTCAACTACCTATGAAAACGGAATCCTTATCTCTAACGAGGGTGGATTTACAAAGCCTACCTCTGATGTTACTTTCTTGAGCAACAGCCTTGGAAATATATTTACTAACATCTATTCTGAGAATAACAATAAAGAATCTTTTGGTAAGGTACTTCAAAGTATAGGTTTCCTAGGAGATCGTGCTTATTTGGTAGCGAATGTTCCTAACAAAATCGATATTGTAAACCGTTATACATTCAGAAAACAAGCTACGGTAATAGCTAATCTTGATAATCCAAGATATATAGCATTCTCTGGAAATAAGTATTTTGTAACGAACAATAACTTTACGGATGTAAGAAAGCTTAATGCCTATAATATTGCAGATAACACCTATGTAAATAGTGTTAGTTTCCCACGTTATGCTGAAAAAGTAGTTGAAGCAGAAGGAAATATTATTGTACAGACTGATGGTATTGGCTATAATACAGCTCCTCCTTTTGATTCATTTGCAACAGGATATACAATCAGTGTTGTAAGCCCGTCTACAAATACTATAAGCAAGACTATTACACTACCTAGCGTAGGGATTATTAAAGACCTTATTTCTTACAAAGGAAGCGCTTATGTATTGGTTTCTGATAATACAGACTCATACATTTACAAGATCAATTCTTCTGCAGGAACTTTTACAACAACTACTCTTACAGGAATTCCTAAGGTTCAGAAATTGAGAGCAGATAGCGATAAGTTCTATTTTATTACTGATACCAATAAAATTTATGGAATGGCTGTTAATTCTACAGCGGTTCCTACTACACCTATTGCTACAGCTATAGGGAATGTTTATGGTTTTGACGTTATTGATGGTAGAATCTTTGCTGCAGATGCAAACTTCTCAGAAGACGGTAAAGTAAATGTTTACAATGCGAACAATGGTTCTTTATTGAAAAACTTTACTGCAGGCGTTGGAACAAACGGGTTCTATAAAAATTAAGAATAACGCCTAAGGCGTAAGCAAAAATAATTTTTTATTTTTTCATCATTTGTGTTTTTTTCCGGACGGGCTCTTAGAGCCCGTCCGGCTTTGTTATATACCTCATTGAAGCAAAATAAATACGGCTGGATGTGAAAACATCCAGCCGTATTTTATACTTTGTAAAATTCAATTATATTTTTAATCCCAGTTTTTCTGCTTCCGCAATAACAAACCTGGTTGCTTCTTCCTTTTCATTCGGAATTTCCCCCTCAAGGATTGCTTCTTTCACTTTTTCCTTTAAAATACCGATTTCACGTCCCGGCTTAAGGTCAAACATCTGCATAATCTCCTCTCCGGTGATAGGAGGTTGGAAGTTTCTTACCTGATCCTTTTCTTCTACTTCCTTGATTTTAACAGCCACATACTCAAAGTTTTTCTTGAATTTCTCCTGTTTTTTGGAATTTTTAGTAGTGATATCTGCTTTGCAAAGCGTAAAAAGTTCCTCAAGATTTTCTCCGGCATCAAATAAAAGCCTTCTTAATGCAGAATCTGAAGCATCATCTGTAATCAGGGCAATAGGTCTGGAAGAAAGTTTCACCATTTTCTGAACATACTTCATATCGCTTCCTAATGGCAGCTTCAGTCTTTGGAAAAGAGTCTTTACCATTTTTGAGCCTAAAAATTCATGCCCGTGGAAAGTCCAGCCTGTTCCTTCCACAAACTTTTTTGTAGGAGCTTTTCCGATGTCATGAAGTAATGCAGACCAACGCAGCCAAAGGTTATCGGTATTCACAGAAATATTATCCACTACCTCAAGGGTATGGTAAAAGTTATCCTTATGAGTCTGTCCTTCTACTTCCTCTACACCTTTAAGCTCTATTAATTCAGGAATGATAAGCTTTAAAAGCCCAGTTTGTTCCATTAGTTTTAATCCTACAGAAGGTTTTTCAGATAACATAATCTTGTTAAACTCCACCATAATTCTCTCCATGGAAACAATATTGATTCTTTCAGCTTCCTGCTTAATAGCATTTAAAGAATTTTCTTCAATGGTAAAGCTTAAGGTTGAAGCAAAACGTATTGCTCTCATCATTCTCAATGGATCATCAGAATAAGTTTGAGCAGGTTCTAATGGAGTTCTTAGAATTTCTTTTTCCAGATCTTCAATCCCGTTGAATGGATCAATAAGTTCCCCGAAATTATCTTTATTTAAAGAAATTGCCATCGCATTGATGGTGAAATCTCTTCTTTTTTGGTCGTCTTCCAAAGTTCCGCCCTCCACTTCAGGCTTGCGGCTATTTTCTGTATAGCTTTCTTTCCTGGCACCTACAAATTCGAGTTCAAGATCCTTGTACTTAATCATGGCAGTTCCATAGGTTTTGAATACAGAAACCTTTAACTTAGGATCAATATCCTTAGCCACATTCTGAGCCAGCTCAATACCGCTTTGCTCAGTCACAAAGTCGATGTCCGTAGATGCCTTTCTCTTCATTAGAAGATCGCGAACATATCCACCAACAATGTATACAGACTGGTTGTTCCTTTCTGCAGCTTCAGAAATTATTTTAAAAAGTTTTAAATTCTTATTTTGATTAAGATTAATTTTCATCGTTTATAATAGCGTCAATTTCTACCCATGCCGTTCACTAATCATAATGAGCGTACATTTTACTAATTTTTCCCTCTTCATTAAAAAACATCACTTCCACAGCATGTTTATCCATAATAGACTTATAAAATAATGCTACAGAATCTACTCCCGCCGTTGAATGGATCAGGTCAAAGTGAAGATCCGGAAACTTTTCCAATGCTTTTTTCCAGTATTCACGAACTGCCTCTTTTCCCTTTAAAGAACTTTCTTTCCCTCCGGTAGCCATGCTAATCATGGGAGTTGTTATCTCAATATCTTCAGAATAATGGGAGAGAACATCCTCCAAATCATGAGAGTTCCAGGCGTCTACCCACATTTTAGCGAATTCCTGATGATTCATAGCATGTATTTTATGAGTTGAGTTTTGCAAAGATAGAATTAAAAAAAAGAAATCCTGCCGATATGAACTGACAAGACTCTAAAAAAATAAACAGATTAACCCGGAATTTTTACTCTCTGAGAACCTTTATCCTGTTATCACTCCATATTTTGATGACCGAAGAACCTGAATATTTTGAAACCTTATCTCTATCTTCTTCCACAGCATAATCTACAAGACTTATCATTTCTTCGGAAATATCAGAAAACTTTAAAGGACTTTTTTCACCACTGAAATTGGCAGATGTAGAAACCAAAGGCTTGTTCAGCTTTGTAATTAATTTTTTACAAAAATCATTCTTTACCAATCTAATCCCTATACTTCCATCTTCAGCAAGCAATTCCTTAGGTAACCCTTTTGGATTTTCATAAACAATAGTCACTGGTTTTTCACTTAGGTCAATAATTTCCCAAGCCATTTCAGGAACATCTACCAAATCCTGAAGCCTTTTTTCAGACTCGACAAGAATAATCATGGATTTATTTTTCTCGCGTTTTTTGATGTCAAAAATCTTATTGACAGCTTCTATATTGGTAGCATCACAACCAATCCCCCAAATGGTATCAGTAGGATAAAGAATAGTTCCGCCGGACTTTAATATTTCGATTATTTTTTCCATAATTTTATTTGAATTCAAAACAGTTGATAAAGGTAGAAAATATATGAATTTTGGACAAAAAATTGAGGAGTAAATAGAAACGTTTTTTTGTTTTTAAGTTTTGGCTAAAGCCGTTGAAAGCAGTATTAAATAAAAACGGGCTAAAGCCCATCTCTATTAATATTCTATGTGTAAAATATGATTTTGAAACTACTTTAATGTATGTTTCATTTACATCCATCCCAATTTAGATAAATATCTTTCTTCAATAATATTCAAATGGTGATAATTATGGCCAATAATAAGTTTTCCAATGGTCTCTACTGAAATTTCATGGCCATTGGCTGTTCCAATGCTTTGTAAAGCAGTAGGATTCATGGTTTCCAATAGAATTCTGGAAGATTTTCTTATTAATTTATATTCCTCTAATAAAGATTCAAGAGATCTTTCATTGGCGTGGGATTTTTCAGCATATTCATTTTCATCGAATCCCGGGAGATTATTTTTCTCACCTCTGGCAATGGCCAGTATTCTGTACTGAAAAACTCTTTCAGTATCCGATAAATGCAATAGCACGCCTTTCAGTGTCCATTTACCTTCAGCGTAGGCAAATTTAGATTGTTCTTCGGTAAGATTAGAAAAAATTCCTACTGTTTTCTCTTCTGATTTTGTCAATTCAGCTGACCAGTCTCCGGATGGAATAAGATCTAAATATCTTTGGATGTATTTTTGGAAATCTGTCATATTATTTTGGATTATAAGTTAGATATAATACAGTTTACTTTGTACATCTTCATTGTACGAAAGCTATGAATTGCTCCACTCGTAAAAATTTACCGAATCATACAATTCAAAACCGGATGATGGGTACAATTGATTTCCTATGTCATTACTTTTTCCTGTTTCAAGCAGGATTCCACAGGCATTTGAAGCTTTGCATAATTCCTTAGCTTTTTCAATAAGTTCTTTGGAATATCCTTTTCCTCTATAATTTTCATTGACATACAGGTCATTCAATAGCCAATAGCGCTGCATTCTTGTAGATGAAAATATAGGGTATAATTGTACAAAACCTGTGAGTGTACCATTTTCTTCTGCAACAAAAATTTCAGAATCCTTGCTTTCAATTCTTTCCTGAAGAAAATTTTCTGCAGCTGGGACATCTGATTCCTTGTGATAGAATATTCTGTACTGATCAAATAATTCTGCGAGTTGAGGCAAATCGGAAATGATAGCTTTTCTTGTATAATTCATATCATTTGAGAGATTGATGATTATAGCTTAGGACTCTTTTTAGCTTCCATTTAGAACCCTCTAAAATCCATAGATGTGTAAATTTTGCACGTGTGGTTTTATTCCATTTTCCATTGTTATATCTGAAAAATTCATGATTACCCTCTTGTAGCAATCCATATAAAACGTTATCATTATACATGGGATATACTTTCATCGTATGAGGAACAAGTTCACGTTTCCTTTTTTCTTTGCTTTTGCAGATATTGTTTTCTATGGATGAGGTAAAGGCATTTTTTCCAGAAGTAATCCCTCCCTCATCATGATAAAACTCAAGGTCATTACTAATGATATCATTATAATGGGTAAGATTACATTTATTAAATCCTTCATCAAATACCAGACTATCCAGTTTTTTGACAGTGGTATAAAGTTTATCAGTCTCTTTTAGTTGAGAATATACAACCTGATTGGAAAGGATAAAGGCCAATAAAATTTTAATCTTACCCATTATCTTATATTTTAAGAAAAAGCTTTTTCCAGATCTGCAATAAGATCTTCTGCATCTTCAATTCCAACGCTTAAACGAACCAGATCATCAGTGATTCCTAATTCAGCACGTTTTTCAGCAGGGATAGAAGCGTGAGTCATTAAAGCAGGGTGGTTAGCAAGAGATTCTACACCTCCTAAAGATTCTGCCAGTGTAAATACTCTTACTTTCTCTAAGAATTTAACAGCATCTTCTTTCTTACCGGATTTGAATGTGAATGAAACCATTCCTCCAGATTCTTTCATTTGAGATTTTGCCAATTCATATTGAGGGTGAGATTCCAATCCAGGATAAATTACCTTATCAACAGCAGGGTGATTTTCTAAATATTTTGCTACTGCAAGACCATTGTCTGAGTGTCTTTGCATTCTTAATGCCAATGTTTTGATCCCTCTTAGTACAAGATAAGAATCGTGAGGTCCTAAAATACCACCACTTGCAAATTGAATGAAGTGAAGTTTCTCACCCAGTTCAGCATCTTTAGCAATAAGAGCTCCTGCAATAACGTCAGAGTGTCCACCCAAGTATTTAGTTGCTGAGTGCATTACAATATCAGCTCCCAAATCAATTGGTCTTTGAATATAAGGGGTAGCAAAAGTATTATCTACGGCTACTAAAATATCTTTTCCTTTAGCAATTTCTACTACAGCTTTGATATCTACCAACTTCATTAAAGGGTTCGTTGGAGTTTCTACCCAAATCAGTTTAGTTTTATCAGTAATTACATCAGCAATTTTAGAAACATCATCAAAATTAACGAAAGTAAACTTCAGCTGATATTTTTCAAAAAGTCTGGTGAACATTCTGTAAGTTCCCCCATAAAGGTCATCTACAGCAACTACCTCATCACCTGGATTTAGTAATTTTAAAACACAATCAATAGCTGCAAGTCCGGAACCGAAAGCTAAACCTCTCGCTCCGTTTTCAATGCTTGCCAAAGAGTCTTCCAATGCCTGTCTTGTAGGGTTAGCAGCTCTTGAATATTCATATCCGGAATGTACTCCCGGGCTTTTCTGTGCAAATGTAGAGGTTAAAAATACAGGAACATTTACAGAACCCGTTGCAGACTCATGATGCTGCCCTCCGTGAATTACTTTTGTATTAAAATTCATAATATTTTATAATTTATCAATCTAACAGCGTACCAATTTATTAATGTTTTATAATTATTATATTGGTCAACAGTTACATTTATTGTGTTGTATTTTACTTAATAGCTGATTTTACAGCAAACTCTTCTGCAATTTCTTCCAGCCATTGTGCTACATCTTCTTCACCGGTAGCTCTTTGATAAGTACTTCCCAAAGACATTAAAATCTGGTGGATAAACATCTTCATTTGATCTACGGGCATCTCTTTGGTCCAAAGATCAATTCTTAAAGCTTCCATTGCTTTATCATCCCATACAGAGATCATAGTTGCTTTAGTTTCCTCTTTCTCAACACCTCCATCCTGAGCGTTCCATGTAATATTTTCAGGGATGTGGTTTTCATCCAGCTCTACATCTATCGTAATCTGAGTTTTTCTCATTTCTCTATTTTTTCTAAATTCTAAATTTTCTATTATTTAAGTTTCGGTTTATAACCGGACTGATTAAAGATTGTTGTGGCATCCATTTTCAGGAAATCTTTCAGCTTAGTTTCAGGTTTTTCTTTAAGATAAGCCTTGCAGACCTGCCATCCTGTAAAAATTCCAATTTGTGGTGAAGACTCATTGTCAATTTCAGTATAAAACTTTGAAAATGGTCCCGGCGCAATAAAACGTTCACCTAATCTTGGATCATCACCAAACAGCAAATTGCTCTCCACAAAATAATTCCAGATATTGGCTTCATTGGTGATCGCCCATTCATACTGCTTCTTGGTGTAATTTATTTTCAAATAATCAGGAAAGTCGGGAAGAAAAGCATCCTGTAAGATCATCACCTTTCCGTTAAGAATAACCTGATCAATAAACTTCTGGTGATCGGCAGATTCGGTTACAATATTTTCGGCAAAAAGCTGAGAAACCTTGGGAACAATATTCTGAGGGTTCATCGACTTTTGGAAATAAAGTTCCAGTCCTTTGTAGTGAGCGTTGCCATCTCCCATAAAGCCCGTAATGTCTATAAATAAAAGATTTCCTTTCTGGTCATAAAAAATCGGATCCTGAACCATCTGTAATGCAGACGAAAACAGAAATACCTTTGGACTCTTAAACTGGGGGAAATAATGTTTTATATGGGAAAACAAGCCCTGAAGCTCTTTTTGCAGCTTAGCCTGATCTATTTTTCCAATAGCTTCCTTATAGATTTTTATTTCTTCAGCATCTGTTCTTCTTTTTCCGAAATCTGCATCAGAAACACTGCCCTGAAACCAAGGGAACTGGGTTTTAAACTGCTCCAACGAAATATTAGGATTATAGAATTCCTTAGAAATGTCAGTCATTTCAACCTTTCCAGCAGTATCTTTAATCTCTATTTTCCATTGATTTTCGGGTTCTTTTTTGCAAGAACTCAGTCCTGCAACTAAAATAGAAGAAAGCGCAATATATCTAAAAATCTTCATTATTTTTACATGGAATTTAAGTTTACAAAAATAAGGATTAAATAGACAATTCATGATGAAAATTAAAATATTTACAGCCCTCAGTCTTATTTTAGGGCTTACCTTTTTTAATGGGCAAAAGCTTGAATTTAAAGATAAAAACCTGGAAAAAGCCGTTGTTGAAAATTTTGATCTGAATAAAGACGGAGTAATAGAGGCCTCAGAGGCTGAAATGGTTGCCAATTTATTTTTGGTTCAGAAAGATATCAAATCTACGGAGGACCTGGCCTTTTTTAAAAATGTAAAAATGATCTTGCTTGATGATAATACAATTCCTGTCATTCATCTGAAAAATCTGGAAAAGCTTGAACTCTTTTCATGCACAGGCTGTAAAATCTCTTCTTTCAAGGCAGAAAATCTGAAAAAACTGGCTTCATTGTATGTAGATAACAACCTTTTGGAAAGTATTTCACTGAAAGATACTCCAAGGATCGATCAATTAACATTATCTTTAAATAAGCTGAAAGCAGTTGATCTCACTCAGCTTAAAAATTTAAGAAAACTCAATGTAGAACATAATAAGATCCAGAAAATTGATATTTCAGGAAATCCGATTTTGCAAACCCTAAATGTAGGTGGAAATGATATGAAAGAAACGAATATTAAAAAAGGATTGAAAACGGATGTAACTGTTTTTGGAGCTGAACAATAAACTAATATTATGAAAATAGAAACAAAAAGACTGATTTTAAGAAAACTTGAAGATAAAGATACTGAAAGAATGTTCCTTATGCATTCTGATCCTGAGGTGATGAAGTATCTTGAAACTCCTGTAACATCATTGGAACAATCACAGAATGATATCAGAATGATTCAGAAACAATATGAAGAAAATGGAGTAGGGAGGCTGGCTGTGGTTGAAAAAGAGAGCGGACTGATGATAGGATGGTGCGGATTAAAATTACTGAAGAAACCCATCAACGGCCATGTTGAAACACTGGATTTAGGTTATCGTTTCATTCCTGAATTTTGGGGGAAAGGCTATGCCTGGGAAGCTGCAACAGCTACTCTTGAATATGGTTTTAATGATTTAAAGGCTGAGACTATATACGCTTATGCAGATTCAGGAAATGCAGGTTCTAACTATATTTTAACAAAGCTGGGTTTTGAAAATACAGGTGAATTTGAAGATGATGGTGTAATGTGCTTTTGGTATAAATTGAAACGCGAAAATTATAATGTAGAAAATGGTAAAGATTAGACAAGAAGAAGAAAAAGACTATAAAAAAGTTTTTCAATTGATAGAAGAGGCTTTCAGAGACATGGAGCATAGTGACCATCAAGAGCAATTTCTGGTTGAGAAATTAAGAAAATCGGATGCTTTTATTCCGGAATTATCACTGGTGGCAGAAGATGAAAATGGTGACATTGCAGGACATATTTTGTTTACAAAGCTTTGCATTGAGAATAATTCAGAAACTTTTGAGTCACTTGCCTTGGCGCCGGTCTCCGTAAAACCTGAGTTTCAAAATCAGGGAATTGGAGGAAAACTTATTCTTCAAGGACATCATATTGCCCAAGAACTAGGATATCAATCTGTTATTTTAATAGGACATGAAACTTATTATCCTAAGTTTGGTTACGAAAAAACAAGTAATTTTGGGATTTCATTTCCGTTTGAAATTCCCGAAGAAAATGGAATGGCCATTGAGCTGGTAAAAGACGGACTTAAAAATAAAAATGGGGTTGTAAAATATCCTAAGGAATTTGGAATAGACTAAAAAATATAAACGATGCAGACACAAAAAGTGATAGACCATATCGTTGGCTGGTTAAAGGATTATGCAACAAAAGCTAAAGTAAACGGATATGTATTAGGAGTTTCCGGAGGAGTAGACTCCGGAGTAGTTTCTACATTGGCCGCAATGACGGGACTGAAAACATTACTGATCGAAATGCCAATCCGCCAGAAAGCAGATCAGGTGGATCGTGCAAAGGACCATATGAATGATTTAAAATCAAGATTTCCCAATGTAGAGATCATGTCTGTAGATCTGACTCCCGCTTTTGAAGAACTTTATAAAACTTTTGATGTAAAAGACGATTTATATCCCAATGAAAAATTGGCTTTTGCCAATACAAGATCACGCTTGAGAATGCTTACCCTGTACTATTACGGGCAGCTTAACGGACTTTTGGTATGCGGAACAGGAAACAAAGTTGAAGATTTCGGGATCGGATTTTACACAAAGTATGGTGACGGAGGAGTAGATGTATCCCCAATTGCCGATTTATATAAAACCGAGGTGTATGCACTTGCCAAAGGCTTGAATTTAATTAAAAGTATTCAGGAGGCTATTCCAACAGACGGACTTTGGGATGTAGACAGAACTGACGAACAACAGATCGGAGCAACTTATCCAGAATTGGAAAAAATTCAGAAAGAATATGGAACCAAAACGGCTGAAGACTATGAAGGAAGAGATAAAGAAGTATTCCTGATCTTTGACCGAATGCATAAGGCTGCAAAACATAAGATGGATCCTATTCCAATCTGTGATATTCCGGAAGAGTGGAGAGAATCATAAAATAAATTGTTACAATGAACAGTAAAATAAGAGGTGTATTTTTTATCTGTCTCGGTCTTCTCTTTGGGATGTCTGTGATGTATATCTACAACCGTTTTATCTCAGATAAAAAAGATCATTTTAATGCTGCAAAAACAGAGGCTGTAAGTTATGGAAGCACTACTACAGAGGATCAGTATAATGCTGGAAACTCATCAGTACAGGTTTCTATTGATAAACTGACTGAAGAAAAAACAGTGATAAGTTATGTAAAGCAAAATCATAGACTTCCGGATTATTACATTACAAAAAATGAAGCCAGAAATCAGGGCTGGAATCCATCAAAAGGAAATCTTTGTGAAGTGCTTCCGGGGAAAGCAATTGGTGGAGATAAATTTGGTAACAGAGAGGGAAGATTGCCGGATGGTGATAAGTATTTTGAAGCAGATGTAAACTATCACTGCGGTGGAAGAAATGCAGACCGAATTATTTACACCCAAAATGGAGATGTTTATCTTACCAAGAATCATTATAAAAGCTTTGAAAAGCAATAATTGTACGTAGTAAATAGTTATAGCTCCTCGCAATGACTTGATGTATAATTTGCATTTAAATAGTTATAAGTATTAATTTTGAAAAATAATAAATCTGTTTTTTTACTTTTTTTTCCATCTGATGCTCTCATGCTTAGAAAAAGAAAAACCTGTAAAAAATAAAAAACAGAAGAAACGGATTTCTGCAAAAAATGCAAGACCTTTTTAATTAATAAGAATTGGAAATTTAGTTCAATATGAAGACAGTATATATAGATTTTACAGATATAGGTGATTATGAAGATTTTTATACCCAACTAAAAGAAAAAATTCAGCTTCCTGAACATTTTGGGGATAATCTTGATGCGCTTTTCGATACCATTACCGGAGACCTAGAAATGCCGCTTCACCTTGAATTCGTAAATATGACAGTAGATCAACTGGAAATTTTTGAAGATCTTCTAACTACGCTGGAAGATGCAGAGGAAGAAGTAGAAGATTTTACTTTCAGCTATTATCTGGAGCAGTACGAAGATGATGAAGAGGAAGAAGAAACAGAAGATTAATCTGTAATGTAAAAAAAATAAAGAGATTGTTTTAGAAATAGAACAGTCTCTTTTTTATTTAAAATCTATTATTACAAAAGAAATCAACAGCATTCAATTTTATCGTAGATAAAATCCTTGCGCTTTCTCAGCATAATATTGTATCAAAACCTTAGCATCTTAGTGTTTTTCAACTGAGAGAATTCTCTTTATAGATCATTTAAAATAAAAAAACCAACAGAATCTCTGTTGGTTTTTTGATCAAAAATTTGCTATGACTTACAAATATGATGTAAATCCGCATTCATATTACAGCAAATGCTGAATATTTAATTGGGGGGCTGTCGATAGCCTTTTTACGATTTTACCTTTTCACTCCTACAAAAATGTAGAATCAAAATAAAAAGGTAATAGATCTTTCACTGCATGCACTTTCACAACTTCCTCATTCATACTTGAAAAATAAAGATCGATGTTTTCGTTTTGCTTGGTTTCGTATTCTATTAAGCTTTGACGGCATGCTCCACAAGGCGGGATCGGTGGGTTTTTCTCATGAAATTCCTTAGGTCCGCCAACCACAAATATTTTTTTTACTTTAACATTTGGAAAGTTGGCTGCTACCCAGAACAATGTGGTTCTCTCAGCACAAAGTCCGGATGGAAAAGCGGCATTCTCCTGATTGTTTCCGGAGTATATTTCTCCGTTTTCCAATAACACAGAGCATCCCACAAAAAACTGAGAATAGGGTGCATAAGCATTTTCGCGGGCCGCCTTGGCTCTTTCGAATAATTGTATTTCTATATCGGTCAGTTCACTGCTATTTTTAAAATATTCGTAACTGATCTGTATGTCTTTTTTCATATATTGTAGACTAAAAAAGGGGCGTAAAATTACTTCTTTTTAATGAGGTGGGCAATATTTATTCTTCTAATAATAAAGTTCAAATTTTAAAACAAATAAAATGTTATATACCCCAATACAATTCAGGAATGTAGTGCTTAAAAACCGTTGGGTAATGTCTCCAATGTGTATGTATTCATGTGAAAACGGTATGGCGAATGATTTTCATTTCGTGCATTACGGAAGCAGATCACAGGGTGGAACAGGTTTACTGATTGTAGAAGCTACAGGTGTAGAACCAAGAGGAAGGATCACCAATCATTGTATGGGAATCTGGAATGATGAGCAGGAAGAAAAACTACAGAAAATTGTAGAATTTGTTCACAAAAACTCAGAAAGTAAAATAGGAATTCAGCTGGCTCATGCAGGGAGAAAAGGTTCAACATGGAATAATCTTCAGATCTCTCTTGAAGAAGGATGGGAAACCATTGCACCAAGTTCTATTCCTTATCATCCATCAGAAAGGATTCCTCATGCATTGAGTACTGATGAGGTAAAAGAACATGTACAGTATTTTAAAAAGGCAGCCCAACGAGCTGTAAAAGCTGGGTTCGATGTAATTGAGCTTCATGGAGCGCATGGCTATCTTATTCATCAGTTTTTGTCCCCACTTTCCAATATCAGGACAGATGAATATGGCGGAAGCTTTGAAAACAGGATCCGTTTTCTGATTGAAATTGTAGATGCTGTAAATGAAGAATTGAATGATGATACGGCTCTTTTTGTACGTCTTTCCGGAACAGAATATGCTGAAAACGGTTGGGGTATTGAGGATAGTGTAGCGTTGGCGAAAATTTTAAAAGAACATTCTGTTGACCTTGTGGATGTATCGAGCGGTGGAAATATTCATGGAGCTAAAATTTCAGTTTTTAATGGCTATCAGGTTCCCTTTTCTTCACAAATAAAGAATGAAGCTCAGGTGAAAACAGGTGCTGTAGGATTAATTACGAATGTAGAACAAGCAGAAGAAATTCTTCAGAATAATGAGGCAGATCTGATTTTTGTAGCAAGAGAAATTCTTAGGAATCCATATCTGGCAATTCAGGGAGCCTTTGAAATGAAAGAAGAGTGCTTTTTCCCACAACAATATACAAGGGCAAAAATTTCTTCATAACCAATCTTATAGAAATGAATATTGAAGACTTCATGCTGACCTGTCCCAGTAAAAAGTTTCTGGGTGTAGAATGCCTTGGGTGTGGTGCTCAAAGAGCAATTGTATTGGTTTTTGAAGGCAAGTTTTCTGAGGCTTTTCATATGTATCCGGCGGTGTATACCTTATTGCTGTTTTTCTTTACACTAGGGCTAAGCTTTATAGATAAGAAAAGGAAATACACGAATGTCTTATTGGGCCTTATCGTCATCAATCTTGTTATTGCAATAGTTTCTTATATTTATAAACATTTCTGATTATTTTTTTAATAATGTTAAAAATTAAGACAGTTTTATTAGTTTTTATGTAATCCCGTTGAATAGATAGTCGTAGAACTACTACAATTTATGAAACTGTTGCCTTAAAACTTTTTAAATTAGAACATGAAGTCTATCTTTGTTATATAGATCCTATTATATAGGGCTATTATTAATGATTTAAATTTAAGAATATGGCAGGAAATTCAAGAGGAATCTTAAAATTCAATGGAGGTGAAGGTCAGAAGTTATTAAAACTTAACTACAGCGTATCAAGAGCTACAGATATTTCAGGACGTGTAGCATCAGATCCGTCAAACGCTCTAATCAAAGTAACAATTGAAGCAACTGAAAAGTCTGATGTTTTAGAAAGTCTACTGAACAGCAAATATAAACCTACAACCGGAGAAATCAATTTCAATAAATCTCATGAAGAGGGAACTTTGATCACTTTAAAATGGGAAAATGGATATGTAATCCAACATGAAGTAGATTTTGATGCAATAGACAGCAACAATATGCTGATTAGCTTTGTAGTAAGTGCTGAAAGTATTAGCTACGGAAATTCAGCTTATGAAGGACTTTGGCCAATGAGCTAAGTCTTCATGACAAAGAAATAAAAAGGCTGTCCCTATAAGACGGTCTTTTTTTACCTATTGTAAAGCCTTATTCTAGGGGATTTTATTTATTTTTTTAAATTCCCGTTTTATTGAATAATTTTCAGAAACTTAAACAAATCACAACACAATATGTCAAACACACCTGGAAAATCAAATGCCGCATCCTTTCGTCCTACGCAGAATGCAGATGGTGTATCAGAAAATCATCATACAGGTATCAACCGTTTGGTAAAGCTTTCCCTCGTTATAGAAGGGAAGATTATCAAATACTATAAACACTTTAAGCTTAAACAAAGCACAGGACATCACCACGAATTTACCCTTACTCTGGCCCATGATACCTTAGGTGAAAGACAAACCCATTCTCTGGAGGATGCCAATAAATTCCTTGGAAAACGTCTTACAGCAATCATTTCATACAAAGATATTGATAACAGCCCTGAAAGAACCTTTGTGGGAGTAATCACAGGAGTAGGTTTCAGTCAGGAGAGAATGAGCCTTGGAAATATAGTATTGACCGGCAGCAGTCCAACAATTTTACTTGACGGTGCACCCCATATTCAAAGTTTTGGAGGTACTCAGTCTGTAAATATGGGAATCATTGCAGAAGAGGTCATCAAACAGGGAATTGATAAGAGCCGTTTTGATATCAGAATAGATGCTAACAATTTCTCTCAGATCATTTACAGCAGTCAATATGATGAAACCCACTATAATTACCTGGCAAGAATGGCTGAAGCCTACGGAGAACAATTCTTTTACGATGGTGAAGTCCTGCATTTCGGGAAACTTCCGCCTCAGAATAAACCCATTGTTTTAACCTATGGAAGCAGCGCCCATGATATTAAGGTTGAATTAAAAGCAGTTCATACCAAACCCAAATACTATGGCTATAATAGTAATAAGCATGAAAGACTCAGTTCAGGGGCAACTCCTATTAAACACGTAGGAGACCTTGCCAAAACAGCATACAGCCATAACGACTCTATCTATAAAACACCGGCATTGCAGATGGCTCCCATTAAGGCAACGACACACCTTGATGTAGAATATTCTCAGAAAAGTGCTTCCGGAAGTGAAGCCGTGAATGTTTTTACCATTTCTGGAAACACAACTGTTCCTTTTCTGCATCCAGGTTGCGTAGCAGATGTACAGATGCGTAAACCAGATTCTAACGAGACCTCTTATTTTACAAGGATTATGATCACAGAAGCCGAACATGAAATTGATACCATTGGTCATTATAAAGGAAGCTTTATAGGAATAGCAGCTGATACAGGATTTCTTCCAAGACCGCAATACAATATTCCAAAGGCAGAACCACAGATAGCCACTGTAATTTCCAATACAGATCCGGATGGACAAGGAAGAGTACAGGTGAGATTCGATTGGCAAACTAATGATACAACTCATTTTATCCGTATGATGAGTCCGGATGCCGGAGGAACAGATCAGATATCTCAAAACAGAGGCTATGTGGCAATTCCGGAAGTGGGAGATCAGGTGATGATTAATTTTGTTCACAGCCATCCGGACAGACCTTTCGTAATGGGTGGTATGTTTCATGGTGGTGTGGCGCTGGGCGGAGGAATCGATAATCATTTGAAATCCATACAAACCAGAAGCGGTATCAGAATATTACTGAATGATAATGAGGGAAGTGTAACCATTCTGGATCCAAGTGGAAACAGCTACTTTATGGACGGTAAAGGAAACATCAATATGAAAGCTCCTAAAAACTTTACCTTAAATGCAGGTGAAAACATCAATATTACGGCAGGAAAAGAAATTAGCATAGATGCTGGAGCAAGTATTAGCCATACAGCAAATGAAGATATAAGCTCTACAGCAGGTAAAGATATTATGCAGACTGCTTCCGGAGATATCAAAGAATCTTCAGATAACAGAACAGAATTGGTAGATAAGGAGTTTAAAAGACATTCCGAGACTTCCAATGAAATAGCAGGGGAAATTTCCATGTTCAGCGAAGTGGAAAATATGACCATGCAAAGTGGAAAAATAGTAGAATTCAATAGTGCTGAAAAATCAAAACTATTTTAGTATGGCGATTATTAAGAAAGCAAGCAATATACTGATAACAGTAAAAGATACTTATCAGCTGAATGTAGGAAAAAAGGCAGAAAAGAGGGCACAAAAGATTAATGTAGAAGCCCAAAAGCAAAACCTTGTTTTAGCGAGTAATAAAAAGATTATGTCTCATGGTCACCAATAAAATAAAGGCTCTTATTCTTTGTGTAGTATGTTGTTTTTCAACAATAAATTGTCAGAATAAAAAAATGGAAGAAAAATATCAATGGTTGGGGACGGTTTCTGCGCCGCAGGAATATCCGATGGAAGTTTATAAAGGAGCTATTGTTGCAGATGATTTTACCTATGGCTTTGATGCTATCTGGGGAACACAAAATACAGGCTGGGGAAATGAAGGGGGAACGATGAGCGTTGAGACTGAAAAAATGAATCTTCCACATCATCTGGAGTTTACATGGTATTCCCTAGTTGAAAAAAAGTTCTATACCGGAAAATGGGATCTGAATAAAGATAAAATTAAAAAGCTTTTTGAAGAAGGCTTTGTAGACCAGGATACCCGTAAAAGGACAACCTACAACACATTTATCGTAGGATTGGCACCTAAAGGAAAAGTGGTTTTATGGGCAAAAGGTCCGGGAAACCAAAAAGAAATAGGAGCTTTTCAGGCTCATGATACCATTATTACTAAAGAAAAAGCATATGACAATGCCCAATATATGTTTAATGAGGGCTTTGCAGACAGAATGCTGAATGATCCATCCTACAAGACATTCAAACCTGAAGTTTTGGAGAAAATCAAAAACGAGGGATATCCGGCTGAAGAGAGTTATGAGGTGTACAGACAAAGATACCATTGGAAACCTGTAGCTATTCTTCCTGATGGCGGTGTATGGCTGGACTTTGGATTTACCAATTATAATGGTGAGCAGGAAAATCTTTTTGCAAAAAGCCTAAAAGATGATACCTATAAAGAAAGAGCTATTCCGAAATTCTGTGGTTTCTACTGGAGAGATAAGGATAAAAACAGATATGGTGTATGGATAGATTCCTTTGATGAGAAAGAGATTTTTGAGTTATTTCAAAAAATAGACAAGGATGAAGAGATCGATTTTACCATTAAAGTAAATGATGATAATACAAAGGTATTTCTGTCTTTAATTACCGAGAAAGGTGAAGTTTTCATTACCAAAGCAAATGTCAGGTTATCCAAAAAAATAGAATAAAACTTCCTGTGAACCCATTAAAAAAAGAGAACTATGCACAATAATCAATTTGGAGGATATTCACCGACAATAACCAAAGAGGAAGTATTGGATATTACCATTGGGATATTTTTTGACGGAACTCTGAATAATAAAACCAATACCATAGAAAGGGTAAATAAAACTGCAGACTACAAAAAACATGGAGGTGTACCCGGCGATAATAATAGCTATAATAACGATTGGAGCAATGTAGCCCGAATGTGGGATAACTATGATAAAGACTACGGTATTTATATAGAAGGAATCGGAACAGAAGATGCCAAAGGAGATGAAACCCTTGGATATGCTTTTGGTACAGGAGCTACAGGGATCAGATCCAAAGTGAGAAAAGGATGTGAGGAGATTGTAAAAAAGGTGAAAAACATCAAAAGCTCAAAGAAAGCCGATAAAATTGCCGTGCTTACTTTTGATGTATTTGGTTTTAGCCGTGGAGCCGCTGCCGCCCGAAATTTTGTCTATGAAATATCAAAAGCTAAATATAAAGCCTCTTCCCATACGGTTTCTAATGACGGGATGACAACGACGACGTATTCCGATGATGATGGAAAAGACGTAACTGCGGAGGAACTTCCTAAGTGGGGACATTTAGGCTTGAAATTACAAGAAGCCGGAATTACCATTGATGTTTTAAAAGTCAGATTTCTGGGGGTGTACGATACCGTTTCCTCTTATTCAAAATATTTGTCACCTGTACCCAATTTCAGTAATGATGTAGAAGAATTGAGCCTTAATGATATTGGAAAAGCCCAAACGGTGATTCATTTTATTGCAGAAGACGAACATAGAGAGAACTTTGACCTTACAAGAGTACGTACAGGAATAGAAAAAACATTTCCAGGAGTACATTGTGATGTAGGTGGAGCTTATGAAAACGGAGAAGAATTATGGGAAGAACTTGAGACTGCCTGGGGATTCAGTACCTCTAAACTTGAGGCTTTGAAAAAAGAACTTGAGGGAGAAGGCTGGTTTGCAGAAGGGGAACTTACCATCACTTCCGGATTCTATTGGTCTTTAAAAAGTAAGCGTCAACTGGTAAAGACATTCAGCTTCATTCCGTTACACTTTATGGCAGATTATGGTATTCAAAAAGATCTTCCGATTAAAGATAAAAAGATGATTAATGAAACCTATTCCATTGCTTCAGACGAATTGCTGGTAAGAGTGAAAAATCGTTTAGAGCCTTATGTAATGGGAGATGGAAAACCTTATACCTTTAAAAGAAAAGAAGATCTGGAAAAGGCTTATCTGGGCGCATCTATTCCACAGAAAAGATATGCTGAGTACCAGAAAGAAGCTCAGGAGCAAAAAGATCTTGGAGAGCTTAGACATAAATATCTGCATTGGTCAGCAAGAAGAGAGGGAATAGGAATGGATCCAAGACCCAATAGAGTAAGAGTTATTCATTAAAATTAAAATCGAATTATAGAAAGAATTTTGAAGTAGGATCATCATATGCAGAAGTTTAATACCCATATCATTCAAAAAAATGAAACTTTAAAAAGTATTGCCACACTTTATGGTTTGGATGCAGATGCTTTGAAGTTATTTCACAACAACCACTGTCAGGTAAAAGACATGATTCTCATAGGAATTACCGTGCAGAAAGAGCTTTTTATTCCAAGAATTGCTGTTGCAGATGAAAATAAGAAAGTGAAATTTGGAAGAGGAAACAGCATTGTTTTTCAACCGGAACATTCATTGGAGAAATATGGAGTGGTCATCAATATTGAAACAGGAGATCATAAAAATGAACTGAAATATGAAACATCTGTACGTTGGCTGAAATACGAAAATAACCTGCATTTTTTTGATATCGAAAGAATTTCCGACCTGTATCTGAATGAGGAAGAGGTTAATGAAATAGCAGATATGCTGGCGTATAAGACTTCTAAGGTTTTATACCCTTTGCAGGTGAGTGTAGATAAGCATGGGAAATTTAACAACATTGAGAACCTCTCAGTATTTAAAGAAAGATGGACTAACGTTAAAGATGAGGTTTATAAAGAATTTGAGGGTGCTATAGTAGATCAATACTGTGATAAGATTGAAAAAATAATAGAGGAACCAGAGACCCTGAAGCTTTATCTGAAAAATGATTATTTCATCAGAACCTTATTCTTCGGAATGTATCAAAGCTTTGGACAAAATTACCAGATAGAGGGAAAAGAAAGCTTTCCGGTTGTCAATAATCCCATAGAACCTGAGTACAAAATACAGATAGAAGTAGATCCATTAAAAGATGAATACGATCTCGTCAATATAGCAGGAGAAGGAAAATTGAATGATGAAAGAACAACATCTGATTTTATCAATAACTATCCTTTTTCAATGATTATTTCAGATGATCCGACGATGAATAACGACGGGGATTTCAGGATACAATATTATCTGAACGGAGAAACATTTCTGCCCGAAACACTGTATCTGGAATGCAGTATTATGCTAACAGAAGAAAAGAAAATATCGACAGTAGTTACTGCGATATCAGAATAAATAAAAAAACGAACAAAATGAATCTTAAATTAAATCATAAAATACTTACGCTGATCTTTATAATATATTTCAGCATGTCTTTCGGGCAAAAAGTAGAGTTTACAGTACCCAAGAACATAGAAGTCCTGGAAAATATCATTTTTGATTTCGAAAATGATTTTACAAAAAATGACGGGATGGCGGATGCGGCAGCTGCTTCTGATGGCGGTTTCTCAACAACTATTGATCTCCATAACCTAAAATATGATGCAGGTTACAAAAATCCTTATCTGGAACTTGCAGTAAACAAAGGAGCAAAACCTAAGCAATTTATTCAACGAGCAAGTTGGAATGTGACTCTTGCTAAAATTTCCAAAAAAAGTACAAAGGTTAGCATTTCCCTTGAAAATATAACACCTGATAGCTGGTCAAAGAAAGAAGTTGATATAAAACAAACCAAATCAACAGGCAAGCTGGAAAAAGAAATCAAGGAATTTCTATTGAATAATAAAGGATCCAAAACTTCATCAGCCCAAGCCGTTGCAGATGCTGCTGCTCCTACATCTGATCAGATGGAAGAAGCGGAAGTACAAGCAGAAGCCCAGATGGCAGAGATTGAAAACAGAAGATTGATAGAGAAAACAACCTCCAAAAAACTACAGGGATTATTTAGTAAAAAACAATTTATTTCCCTTCCTACTACTGCTGATACCTTTACAAAACTCCTACAGATACAGCCAAGCGAGCCTGAATGTGAAACCTGTAAAGGCGGAAAATATTCAAGCTGGGATATCGAAGAAGTTTTCAATATGATCTATGCCAAAATGAATGATGGAGAAGAATACTATGCTTTACAGTATTACGGAGATAAAAAAGTATCAGGGTTACCTTATGGTTTAATTTTCAATGAAAGTTCACCTACAGAATGTCAAACAAAATTTGCAAGATATAATGCACAGCTTTACCAGACAACGGTAGACACCGATGAAAACTCTTCAAAAGCATTAACGGTAGTTACTTTCAAGATGAATACTAATTTTGTTCGCCTTGAATTCGGAAATCAGTACCTCACAAGACTTGTAGTATCCAATAAAGAACAATAGTTATGGCAGAAAAACATATTGTAGTACAGGGAGCGATGTGCAAGTGCCAGTTCGGACAGGCTCCGGATAAGCTTAAGGTACTTTCTCATCAGAAAGAATATGCGAACGATAAAAATGCCTCTAAAAAACTAATTGTTACCACAAAGGAAATTGGAGGAGCAACCTTTGAGAAAAATACATTCGGGAACTGCACAAAAAATGGAGGCCCGCCGCCACCATGCAAAATCATGGTCACCGAATGGCAAAAATTCTATGAAAAGGTACAGCTCAGCAATGGCGGATACATTATTCTGGAAGACAGCAAGGCAATCTGTGCCGTTGCCGGAACGCCTTGTATAGAAATCATAGATCATGGTCAAAAGGCAGAAGCCAGTCAACAAAACTTTAAAAATGCCGATAAGGATGTACAACAGCAGATTAATCCTTTGGTAAATACAGAATCAATGTATAAGGATCAGCCTTCTGGTGAGGGCGATGATGTAATTTAAAATAACAGAAATGGCAAAAGGAGTTAAAACAATAAAATTTAAAGGTCCTTATCATCCGGATATGACAGTGCTGGGAAAAAGAGTGACACTTTTAGCCGATAAGGAGGTTACTTTTGAGGTGAATGATTGGCTGCCGGGTACTACTGCTGAAGAAAAGAAAAAACCGGTAGTATGGATAAAGCAAACGGCAGACAGACAGGGTGTTATTGAGAAAAAAGCATCTGCAGTTGGATATAAGTTTAAGATTGCAAAAAAATATTGTGGAAGCTATTATTACTATATAGAAGCAAGTCTTTCCGGAAAAAGAGATTCCAATACCACGGGATTGTATGTAAAAGGCTGGACTGAACCCAGAATTATCAAAAGTGCATGGTGCAAGCAAAGAGGAGGTGAAGACGAAAGACAAAGTTATGTGTTTTCTTATGGACATATTATTCATCTTCGTTTAGATACAGAAGGATTGAATGGTGAAAAAGTATTTGTAGACGTTTACAAAGTTGTAGAAGGAGGAAAAGGCCTTAAAGATGATAAACTGATTTTTACCTATTATAACGTAGACGTTGTCGATGGACAGATTAATCTTAAAATAGGAAATACGTATCAATGGTATGGTAAAATAGGCAAACCTAAAGCTAAGGAGGAATTTTACGTAAGAGTAAAAACAGCCTCGGGGCTTGAAGTAACCGATGGCAAAGACAAGGTCCACGCACGTTTTCTTAGGATTCAGAATAATGTGGTAAGTAAAGGCATAGAAAGTTCTGTAACCAATACCCCAACCAAAGTAGGCTTACCCGATAAAAATGAAAAGAATACCCATAAATGTACATTTAGACAAATTAATGTAGATGATAATGGAGAACATTTTGTAGTCTTTAAAGAAGGGAGTACAAAATTTAAAAAAATAACTTCCGAAACTCAGCTGGTGACCAGCAGAATTCATTTTGCTTTTGATAGAGCAGAAATACGCCCTAACGAAAGAGATGTTTTACAAGCAATATTAGACTTTCTTTTATACAATCAACATCTGGATATGACCCTTTCCGGGCATGCAGATGATAGAGGTACCCTGGATTATAATCAGAGCCTTTCTGAAAGAAGAGCACAAGCAGTAAAAGATTTTTTTGTAAAAGGAGGACTTCTTAAAAACAGAATAAAGACGAGAGGATATGGTGAAGTAAACCCTGCCGTATCAGGAAAAACCGAAGAGGCTTATAAAAAGAACCGTAGAGTAGAAATTGATTTCAGCTATTTAGAGTACAACCAAGCCGCATTGATCTATGAAACTATCGGTCCGGATGCCAAAAAAAATAAAGAAATTACTGTCAGTGTAATTGATCGTGAAAATAAAGGATGCTTCAGAAAAGAAAAGCATGATAAAACTACCATCTATATTAATGAAACAGGAGGTAAAGACTTACTCCCTAAAAAAGGAGAAAAGGTAAAGCAAACCGTATTTTCACAACAGGCTCAGTTTCCCAAGAACTACGTGTTAATGTTGGCGAAATTTCTCAATCCTTTTTCAGAAATTGATTATAAATTTGCCTTTTACATCAATAGCTGTGCTTATTATGCCAGTAAGAAAAACGCTACTCTGGAAGTAAGAGTATATCCGGATATTATCTGGATTGGGCATTTTCAGTACAATAGCGAAGACAAAGTAATGCCTTATTACTTTCATGAGAAAAATTTCACTCTGGAGCAAGGGATTTCTGATGTTCTTAATGAATTGAAGAATACAACATTCTATAAAATATACAGGCTGTTCCCTGCCAACTTTATCATGGAGCATACCCTGTTGAAATATATTGAAAGCCAGGCAAAAAGCTATTTCTACGGAATCCACACCATTCATAACCGTACCGTAGAGAAATCAGGGCAGGAACTTTCCCTTGTAGGTACCCAAACCAACCTTATTAAGCAAACCGACTATACGAGATTTGCAGCAGCAGCCATTATTTATGGTTTTGTAGTGATAGGAATTCTTGTCGAACTTTTAATGATCTATCTAACAAGAGGTCGAAACATTGCTACCAAGCTTCAGAAATTCGCTAAAATGGCAAGAAGAGCAGACGCTGTTCTGAAAAGAATGGAAGATGCAGGAGTAGAGCTTATTCCACCGGCAATAGCAATAAATGCAGGAATGTATTATCAAAAGCAAAAAGACGGTAAATTAGGAGTAGTCTATGAAGTGAATATAAAAGCAGATCCTTTAATTGCTATCAGTTTCAAAAAAGAGTTTGATCTGTTACAGCTGATAACGAAAACGATACAAGACATAAAAGGGGCAATGTATCCTAAAGATAAGGTAGCTAAGAAAAAATTAGACCTAAATAAAGAGAATAATAACAGCATTGCAGAATATTTCAAAAATAAAGGAGTACCTGAGATAAAAGGAATTATAGAGGTAAAAGGCGATATAATGTTTGAACATAATGTGAAATATAGCCTTCTTACCAATACATACTCCATAATTGATAAGCTAAAGAATGGTATTTTTACAGCAAAAGACGAAGTCCTGCTTAAAGACCAGATAAAATTCACGGCAACGGTATTAGGGTCATACAAATATGAGTTTGAATTTGATCCATTACAAACCTCAATACAAGGAAAACTCAATATAACAATTCAAGGTTCATGCGGATCCCGATTGAGATATGGAGTTGATAATAAAGGCGGAAAAGGACTCTTTGTTAAAAAAACATTATATTGTTCTGGTATTGAAGGAACATACTTGGGAGAGCTTAAAATTAAAAATAGATTTACCGATGTTTTTGATGCATCTACCAATAAAGGAAAACCGGCTCCGTTTACATTAATAGAACCTTTTGAAATGCCAATGTATGAGATTCAATTATTTAAACCTTAAATAAAATGAAAAGATTTATTCCAATACTTTTAACATTAATCAGTTTACAAAGCTGTTCACAAGAAAAAAATAAGACTATGCAAAATCCCAATATTACAGCAGATAATATTGTCACAGAAATATCAAAGCAGGTAAAGAATTATCCTATCGAACCTAATTATGGTTTCAGGTATGAGAATAATCAATGTTATTTTGAAGTATTTATTAATGACTTTCCAGCTTTTAAACAATTTAAAAAGCCAACGAGTTCTGCCTTTGAGATAAATCCTTTTATTTTTAAAAATGGTACTCAAAAAATAACTTATAAATTATATCCGGTCAATTCAGCTGTTTTATCTGAAGAGACTTCTTTAACGTTGAATCTGGAATCTTTTGATATGAAAAATGAAAGCCAGGGAGATGTTGTAGTACAAGAATTTAAAACTCCTTCAACAGAAGTAAAAATAGTTGATAATTATTCTAATCAAAAATTTGTAGGCGCAGGGAAAAATTATTATGAAGGAAGTTTTGATGTCAAAGTAGAGGTTCCCTATCAATTACATTCAGCTTTTGAGAATGCACAGGATCTTCAAAAAATGGATAAAAAAGAGTTGGAAGCAAAATTACTGAAGAAATATAAAGAGATCTGGAGTATTTATCAGAACAAAGAACTGGATAATATTGCGAAGCTTGAGTATGATAGTTTCAAAGATTTGTTTGTATCCGGATACAGTAATAAAAACGAAATTGAAAATAATTGGAAAGAGCTTAACCAAGCATATACATCTTCTACTTTTAAGATGCAGCCTATAGAAAAATATAAGCTACAGTTTTTTGCAGGAGGTAAATTGGCGGCATTAATGCTTGATACCACAGACAATCAATTAAGAGGAAACACTGCCTTGTGGGCAAAAGTTGATTATGATGGAGGGATGAGAGGAATGTTCATCAACCGATATTTTTATATCCCACAAGGAGAAAAAGAATTTAAAGTTTACTAAGTGAAATCTTTGATATGGTAAAGAATATAGCATTAATAGGAGCCTGGTGTATATTGCTTCTGTCCTGTTCTCAAAATCAGAAAAAAGAGACAAAAGCAAACGATGAACTTAGAACTGTAATTGCAAATTATAAACCTACAGGAGATACCCTGAAGTATGTAAATTCCTTTCTTAAAAAACTGGATGATAAAAATACCGAGGCCGGTATCTTCATTAATAAATATGAATATCAGATAGAAGATTCATGCTTTAAAGCCCAAAAAAAACTTTGGGATTCTTTGAGTTTCCATCAGAATGAAACGGCGCAAGAAACTTTTGACAGTCTTATTATTACTCCTCAAATAAAAAAGTACAGAGAACATTTCGCCATCAACTTTGATGAATATGCTATAGCCAGAGAATTTTTAGTATCACGCAACAGCACTGTGAAATACCTCAATAAAAAATACAAATTAGGACTTTGGGACCCTACCTTAGATCCGGTCAGAAAAGACCAATAAAAATAATTTGAATGATAAAAAACAAAGGCCGGTCTCAAAAGAGACCGGCCTTTTATAATAAATATACCTGAGTTATTTTACCAAAAACTGTATCGTAGAACCATCCAGCTTCAAAATATATACACCCTGACCAAGATTTCTGGTCTTGATTGAATTTCCATTTCTAAAAGGACTGTCAATAGTCTGAAGAACCTTTCCCTGTAATGTGTAGATTTCAGCTTTCTTGATATTCTGAACATCGCCGCTTACAAAAATTTCCTGATTGGTAATTGGATTGGGAGAGATCTTATAGCTTGGAGCAATACTTTTCGCCTGTCTTCCCGCAGCACCAGAATAACACGTCCATTTAAGATCATCAATAGCCACTCTGTTACTTGCAGAATTATTGACCAAACTTACCGTTACGTTTCCTGTAATATTAATATCGTTAATAGTAGTTGTTGTCGCTGTTGTACTGTAAGGAATAGTTCCTACACTTGTACCGTTTACTTTCACATCAAAAGTCCCATTGGTTCCTGAGAACTTCATTTGTGTAGTGACCGTTAAAGATCCAATACCACCATTAGATGAACTGTTAGACGTTAAAGAACCATTTCTTATCGTAATCGCTTTGTTGTTGATTGTTTGATCAGTTCTTGAATCTGTAGCTGTCCAGGAAACACCATTATTGCTCCATGTTTTAGAAGTGTAAGTAGAGCTGGCTGCCGGAATAGCTTCAAAATTTTCATTTACACAGTCCGTAGTTGGAATTGTAGTCCCTCCTGAATTTGTTGTTCCGGAAACCGTAGAGCTGTTAGAAGAAGAATTTCCTGCAGCGTCCTTAGCTACCACATAAAAATTGTAGGTAGTGGAAGGATTCAATCCTGAAATTGTAGCAGAAGTAGAGCTTACCGTTGTTTTCAGATTTCCATCCATATAAATAGTATAACCCGTTACCCCTACATTATCCGTAGAAGCATTCCATGCAAGAGAAATACTGTTAGCTGTTTTTCCGGAAACATTTAAACCTGTAGCCGTTGTTGGAGCCTGAGTATCACCAGTCGGTTGTTGAGAACCCCAGATAAGATTAACATAGCTTGGATTATCAATAAAAGGGTTTCTGTTCCCCTGATAGCTGTAAGAAGCATTATTTCTTTTAATCTCCGCCTGTGAAACCGGATCCTGATTGTGCCATGCAAGAAGAACATTCAGCTCCCACGTTTGAAGTCCCGGGAATGTAGAACTTCCCAACATATTTCCTGAAGAAAAAGAAGAAAGTTTACTTTGATAACGCGTTACAAAATAAAAGATCATACGCGCAACATCACCCTTAAATTCATCTATCGGCTCAAAAACCGTTCCCGCATATCCTGAAGAAATGGAACTTCCAAGCTTTGATCCGTTTTGAGAAGTAAAAGTAGCACTTCCCACCTTTCCAAATGGATAGTTGCTTCTCATTCCGTTTACTTTTCCATCTGTAGCTCTGATGAAGTGAACATCAGATACCATTGGTGAAGACTGATTAAATAAACTTTGAGGAACAATGTGTTCCCTGTTATAGCAGTTTCCTTCCGTAGAATAAGTTCCACACTGGTTAGAACCCGGAGTATATTTGTATGGATCAGTTCCTACAGGCTTTTCTGAGTAGATATCAAGAATAGAACCGTCATTTTCATAGTCCTTATCAATATCTGTAGTTTTATAAGCAGTCCACAGTCCGCCGTAGCCTTTGTCCTGATGCCCGTTACTAATGATGCTGCTTAATTCCGTTTTCAATGCAGCGCCATTGAGTCCGTTGGCTGAGTTATAATATCCCGAAGGTGCCTGTGCGTAGGCAAGCCCCGAAAATACAGAGAATAAGATAATTTTTTTCATATAATATAATTTTAAACAAGAATACTACATTTTTATGAATAAAAAATTACATAATTGTTAATTTTGAATGTACCGCATTCGGCTTTAAATACAGGTGTATTACCAAAGAATTAAGACAGGCTTTACGGATAGTAAATACACAGTTTCTCATAAAAAAACCAGCACAAAAAGTGCTGGTAATATATAATAATAAAATTACATCTTATTTTCTCTGTGGCGGATAGTTTTTCATGATCTCAGCCAGAATTTCAGGAATTTGTCTTTGCTTAGATTTTGGAGAATCTACAGAAATTCCGCTTCCGATACCCTGCCAAACCAATTTATTCGTCTTTGAATCGATGAGGTCAACAATCAGCGCTCCTTCATTATAATTGGTTGTCCATGTTCTGTTCATTCCAACACCCCATCCGAATGGTCCGCCCCATCCCCACATTCCGTAAGGAGAAGAACTATTGATATCCGTAACTTTCTTATGGTTAGCTTTTACATTGACAATCAGATCTGGATTTTCTCCGGACTGAAGCCCTTTGCTTTGAAGTTGTCTTGAAAGTTCATTCAAAACCCTGTCTTTATCAATATCATTCAATTTTAAATCATCAATTCTTATCTTATACGTTTTAAAAGAATTGAAATTGGCTGTTTCAGCATAATCCGAACGTACCTGAAAAGGACTACATGAAGTTAATCCCAATGTAGCCGATGCCAACAAAATAAAAATATATTTTTTCATTTTATTTATTTTTTTTATCATTTTTAATGAATGTATCAGTCTTTTTATCGTACCCGTAAGGACAGTGTCTGCAGCCGCTTTTACAGCAATGTCCCCTTTTTAAATGGAATTTTTCTGTAAAAACCTTGTATCCCTGTTCATTATAGTAGAAGTCTTCACCTTCTTTGATGTCATAATGGGCCATAAGTTAAAAGCAAGTCAAAAAACTTTTTATATTTGTTACTATGATAATTGTATGCCAAAAGCCACTAAAAAAGTTAAAAATTAATGGCATTGCTCTTTTTCCCTTTATCTTCATTAGGAAACCCGAAGATAAGGAAAATAATGTACTTATCAATCACGAAAAGATCCATCTTAGACAACAGTTGGAAATGCTCATTATATTCTTCTATATTTTCTATGTTATTGAATATTATTATTGGTTCTTTAAACTAAAAGATGGATACCAGGCCTATAAAAGAATATCATTCGAAAGAGAAGCCTACGCTAATGAACACAATTTGAATTATCTTAAAAAGAGGAAACTCTGGAACTTTAGAAAATATCTTTAGAATGACGATGGATCTTATTACTAAATATCAATAGCTGTCATAATATTCAATTTGGGTGGGCTTTAATCCGCTTTAACCAATGAATAAATTAAAATTCATCTGGCTTTAGCCAAAACTTAATACTTACAGGCATCAGCAGTGTGGTTATTTAAAATTAAATCTTTTCCTATTTTTGCAATAATAACCCATGAATAGTACAAAAAACTAAAATGCTATTAAAATTCCCGACAGAACAGATTCCCATTCAGGAAATTTCAATTCATAAAAATGTAAGACTTTTCATAAAAAGAGAAGATCTTATTCATCCACAGATTTCAGGAAATAAATACTGGAAGCTATTTTACAATGTCAATCATTACCTGGAAAAGAATCCGGAAAAGCCCTATGTTATTACTTTTGGTGGTGCTTTTTCCAATCACATTGCTGCTGTTTCAGCAGTAGGGAATTTGGCAGGTATTCCTACATTGGGTATCATAAGAGGAGAAGAATTGGAGCACAAATGGCGTGATAATCCAACATTGCTTTTTGCTAAAAGAAACGGGATGAACCTGAAATTTGTCACCCGCGAAGAATATCGACATAAAGAAAAGCTAACTGAATTTCTGCAACATGAGTTTCCTGAAGCACTGATTGTTCCCGAAGGAGGAACCAATGAAGAGGCTGTGGCAGGCGTAAAAATGATGCTCAATGAGCAAACAAAAGATTTTGATTACCTTTGCACCGCAGTTGGAACCGGAGGAACCATTGCCGGAATTTCAAAATTTTGTGAAGATAATCAGAAAGTTATAGGATGTAAGGTTGTTGACGATGCTTCACTGGAAAATAAAATTTTTGAATTAACTTTGAAACATAATTTTAATCTAATAGATTCATGTTTTGGAGGTTATGGTAAAATAAGTGATGAAAATATCCGTTTTATCAATGATTTCAAAGAAAAATATGAAATTCCTTTAGAACCGATTTATACAGGAAAGATGATGCAGAAGATATTTGAACTGATTGATGAAGAGTATTTTCCTGAAAACAGTAGAATTTTGTGCTTTCATACAGGTGGATTGCAGGGAATTGAGGGAGCAAATTTGCTTTTAGAAAAACAGAATAGAAATTTAATTATATAAGTAAAATTGAAAAACATGAAAAGACTTTTCCTATCAATAAGCCTTTTAGTTTTATCAAAACTTTCTGCCCAGGGCTGGGCAACCGAAGATCAGTACATTCAGAATTTTGCTAAATATGCAGTAGAGGAGATGGAAAAATATAAAATTCCGGCTTCTATTACTCTTGCTCAGGGACTCCTGGAAACCGGAGGTGGGCAAAGCAGATTAGCACAACAGGGTAAGAATCACTTCGGAATAAAATGTAAAGAAGATTGGACAGGTAAAACAATGAAACATACGGACGATGCTCCCAACGAATGTTTCCGTGTGTATGATGATCCAAGACAATCTTATGAAGATCATTCCATATTTTTATCCACTAGAAAATATTACGCTAATCTTTTCAAGCTTGATATGAAGGATTACAGAGCGTGGGCTACCGGTTTAAAAAAAGCTGGATATGCAACCAATCCACGATATGCTTCAATCCTGATCACGAAAATTGAAAAGTATAAATTATACGAATACGACAACACCAATTCTAAAGAAGTGTTGTATGCTGTCCTTAAAATGTATCCGGATCTGAAAGACGACAGAACATTTATGGCTCAGTTGGAACCTGGAAAGGCAATCAAGAAAGCCAAGGAACCGGTTACCGTAGAAGTTCCGTACAAACAGACTTCCTATGCACAACAGCAAAAAAGAGTAGAAAGAATCAAGACAAAAGCTGAGATTCTTAATTCTATTCTTATCAAAAGCCACCCGAATGACGGTTTGAAATATATCATCATTCCTGAAGATACCAATGTTCAATTCATTGCCAATAAATTTAAAGTAAGCGAAAGCAGACTGATGAAGTGGAATGAGCTGGAGAATGAAGAATTGAAGAAAAACGATATTGTTTTCCTTGAATCTAAAAACTCTGCAGGAAATACGGCTACCTACAAGGCAGAATCAGGTGAAGATATGCATGATATCGCCCAGAAATTCGGGATCAAATTACATAAGTTATATGCCAAAAACAGAATGGATGAAGGACAACAGCCATCTGCAGGGCAGCTGATTTATTTGATCGATAAAAAACCAAGAAACTAATTTGTGTTGATGGTTTATCATTGACAGTAAAATTTACGCGTCAATCAAGAACCGTCAGCCAGCAACAAATATATGAAGTACCAAAGAAGTTCGGCTTTATTTGATGAAGCCTATAAATACATTCCGGGAGGAGTAAATTCTCCGGTAAGAGCATTCAAATCTGTGGGCGGAGTTCCCGTTTTCATGAAATCGGCAAAGGGGGCTTACCTTACCGATGCAGATGATAATACGTATATCGATTACATCAATTCATGGGGGCCGGCTATTTTAGGGCACACCCACCCTGAAGTATTGGAAGAACTGAAAATTCAGGCAGAAAAAGGATTCTCATTCGGTGCTCCTACAGAACTTGAAACGGAGATTGCAAAATTCATCATTGAAAACGTTCCTAATATAGACCAGATCAGAATGGTTTCTTCGGGAACGGAAGCTTGTATGAGTGCTGTCAGACTAGCAAGAGGGTATACTAAAAGAGATAAAATTGTAAAATTTGAAGGTTGTTACCACGGTCATTCAGATTCATTTCTGATTAAAGCGGGAAGTGGAGCTGCAACTTTTGGAAATCCAAATTCTCCGGGTGTAACAGCTGGTACAGCTAAAGATACATTACTGGCTCGTTACAATGATTTTGAGCAGGTTGAAGATTTATTCCGTCATAATCAGGGAGAAATTGCAGCGGTGATTATTGAACCGGTTGCCGGAAACATGGGATGCGTATTGCCGGAAAATAATTTCCTACAAAACCTTAGAAAAATCTGTGATGAAAATGGAGCTTTACTGATCTTTGATGAGGTAATGACTGGTTTCAGATTAGCATTTGGAGGAGCGCAGGAGCTTTTCAATGTTAAGGCAGATTTGGTAACCTATGGAAAAGTAATCGGAGGCGGACTTCCAGTGGGAGCCTTTGCAGGAAGAAACGAAATTATGGACCACCTGGCACCGAAAGGAGGAGTATATCAGGCAGGTACATTAAGTGGAAATCCTTTGGCAATGAGAGCCGGATTAAAAACTCTTCAACTGATTAAAAACGATTCAGAATTTTTCAACAGATTAAATAAAACAACAGAAACCTTAGATTTTGAGATCGGAAAGATTTTAAATGAAAAAGGAATTGCCCATAAAATCAACAGAAAAGGATCAATGATGTCTGTGTTCTTCCACATCAATAGAGTTTCCAACTTTGATGAAGCACAGGAAGCTAATCATTCATTGTTCAATAACTTCTTCCACCAGATGCTTCAGAATGGAGTGTATCTTCCACCAAGTGGTTATGAAACTTACTTCATCAGTGATGCAATCAAGGATAAAGAAATTGACATGACACTGGAAGCAGTAAGAAAATTTGAATATTCTAATTTATAAATATAAAGAGACTGTCCTACAAGGCAGTCTCTTTTTGTATTTTTTATGAGTAATTAAGTTTTTTTATACAATACCATAGCAGAATAAGCACATCCATCTTCCTTCTTTATTGGCAGCCTCGGCATCAAAGATATAGAGTCCTTTACTTTCAATATATTCTCTTTGGCTTGAATTATCTCCTCCGGAAGGATTGGTAATATATATAATGGCACCATCCTGTTCTATTCCATATAAAGTGTTTCCTTTTTCTGTAAGTTCTGCACGTGTTAATCTGGGAGGCAATAGCCCATCAATGGTTAAGATTTCTTTTTTTGCAGTCACATCAAGAGTAGCTTTTGGATTTGGGGTGTTAATCCCTGTTTGTGCGGTTACAAAGATTGATGCAGATACCGAAATAATGCTTATAATTTTTTTCATATAATTTTTTTTCAAAAATAAGAAGAAAGTTATGGAATGATGCTTAATTGGTAGAATTCTTATATTAAATCTGTTTAAATTTTTTATTAAACCACAAAGGAAATACAAAAGCTTTTTAAACACGTAAGTTATTTAAGTGATACACTTTGTGTATAAGAAGTACACTAAAGATTTTCATCTTATGTGAACTTAATTGTGCAGTATTTCCTTATACTTTCTAAAGTGTACTCAAGTGTTTAAAAAATAAAAACTTTTGTGACTTTTATGGTTAAGTTTAAACAGATTTATTAATTATTTCCATCTGCTAATCCAAAAATATTGCAATGGTATTAGTATAAAATCAAGAAAGTATAAATCATACAGATTTTGTAATAAACCATACACTTTGTTCAGGACAGTTCTTTTTATTTTTGTCATAAATAGATTGGAAATGAAGACTTCAGACAATAATATCTCCCGAAAGGATTTTATAAGAAATTCAGCATTGGCAATGGCGGGATTAACCTTAATACCTAATATTATGACGGCATCACCTTTTTTTGATGAGAAAAATATTTCAGCAAAGGGAAAACTGAGCCTTAAAAATGTTCGTTTAGAAATCGGTTTTGAATATGACGAGGGAGAAGTTTCTGCTACCAAGACTGATCTGTTTTACATAGAAGTTGAAAACGGAAAGATCATCAAGATTGCTCCCAATCAAGCTAATGCAAAAGCTATAGATGCCAAGGGATTATTAATGCTTCCTGCATTTAAAGATATGCACATTCATTTGGATAAAACTTTTTATGGAGATCACTGGCAGGCTGTAAGAAAGAGAACAGGAGGGGTGAAAGGAATGATTGAACTTGAACAGAAAATGCTTCCTGAGATGCTTAAGAATTCAACATTTAAAGCTGAAAAAATGATTGAATTATTACAATCGAAAGGAACCTCATTCGCGAGAAGCCATGTAAATATTGAACCAACTTCAAAGCTTCAGTCTTTAAAAAATCTGCAAAAAGCTTTAGAGAATAAAAAGAAAGGCTTCGGTGCTGAATTGGTGGCATTTCCACAGCATGGAGTGTTTTATACAGACTCAGCTCCTTACCTGAAAGAGGCAGCAAAGATGGATATTGACTTCATTGGTGGTGTAGATCCATTTAATGTAGACGGAGACATTGAAAAAGTGATGGACTTCACGGTTCAATTGGCTTTGGATAATAAAAAGGGAATAGATATTCATTTGCATGAAACAGGAGATTCCGGATTGAAAACGGTTGAATACCTTATTAAAAAAGTAAATGAAAATCCATCTTTAAAGGGAAAAACTTACCTAAGCCACTGTTTTGTCTTAGCTAAACTAGAAGCCGCCAAACAGGAAGAAGTAGCCGAAAAACTTGCCGAAGCACAAATTGGGGTTGTTTCTACTATTCCTTTTGGAAGAATGATTATGCCTATTCCAACATTATACAAACATAATGTAACGGTATTAACAGGAAATGACAGTATTGTGGATCACTGGAATACTTTCGGGACCGGAAGTGTACTTCAGAAAGCTAACCTGATGGCACAGCTGTATGGATATTCAACCGAGTTTTTATTATCAAGAAGCTTAAAGCTGGCAACGGGAAATGTACTTCCTTTGGATGATAAAGGGACTCAACAATGGCCTAAAACAGGTGATAAGGCAGATTTTGTTTTGTTGAATGCAAGCTGTTCTGCAGAAGCAGTATCAAGAATATCAGATGTAGAATCGTTGGTGCATCAGGGGAATGTTGTTTTTTAAATTCTTAGTCTAAATAAGATTAAAAAATATTGTTAGCAGTATGTAATGGTCTGCTAATTAAAAATTTAGATATATAATTTAGTTAGTGTTTTTTGGCCACAAAGGGTGCATTGTATCTTTTGTGGCTATTTTAATTTTTTCTCTCATAAATTTTATTAATTTTAAGAGAAATTCAGGTAGCGTGAGTTATCATACAGATCATTTTCCCATTTTAGGAATTCAGGAGTTTAGTGAGAACCAGCTTAAGGGCTGTAATTTGCTGTTTAATGAACTTTACGGCGCACGTTCCATTGATGATCCCCACAAGCATGATTTTTTTATCATTAACCTTTTCGACCATGGAGTAGGTTCACATACTATAGATTTTACGGAATATAAGGTAGGAGATCATCAGATTCATCTTGTTTTTCCTGATCAGGTACATCAATGGGTGATCGAAAAAGAAACAATAGGCTACCAGTTGATGATCAGCAGAGATTGGTTTGAAAGTTTTTTGCCTTCATTGCGCTTTTCAGCTTCTTATTATCAGAACCATCCGGTCATCAATCTTTCCAAAGAGGTTTTTCTGACTTTTTTATATGAATTTCAGGCTATTCAAAAAGAATTATCTGGAGAAAACATCTTTTGGGAACTTATTCAAAAGAGAAGTGAGTTGATCGGTTTATTGGTAAGCCAATCCATGGAGGGAGCCTTTAAGGATTTTGAAGTTTATAATTCAAACCCGATCATTTCAAAATTCCTGCATCTGATTGATGAACATTTCAGGACAGAAAGGTCGGTTTCTTTTTATGCAGATAAACTGAATATTTCTGCTAATTATCTTAATATCGTCTGTAAAAAGAATCTCAATGCTTCCGCGTCATCCCTTATTCAGGATCGTATTCTACTGGAAGCAAAGCGCCTTTTAAAAGTTTCAGAAATGTCTGTAAAAGATATTGTTTACGACCTTGGTTTTTATGATCATGCCAGTTTTTCTAAGTTCTTTAAGGCTCAGACCGGAATGACACCTTCTCAATTCAAGGAATAATTTATACAAAACAAGACATAATTGATACACCGGTTTTCAACAGAAGCCGGTGTAATTTTGTAGTGTTAAAATATTAAATAATGCAATTTCCCTATCAATTAACTGCAAAAGGAAAATATTCCCTGAAAAATGTCCGCCTGGAAACAGGTTTTGAATATGAAAATGAAGAAGTAATCGGAACAAAAACAAACCTTTTCAGTATTGAAATTGAAGAGGGAAAGATCAAGACTGTAAAAGCAAATGATCCTGCTTCTGATGCAATAGACGCCAAGGGATATTTAATGCTCCCTGCTTTTAGGGATATGCACATCCATTTGGATAAAACATTGTATGGTCTTCCATGGCAGGCTCTTTCTCCGAAAAGAAGAACAGTAAAGGATATGATTGCCTATGAACAGGAAATCATTCCGGAATTGCTAAAAACTTCAGTGGACAGGGCAGAGCAGTTGATTAATCTTCAACAGCACTATGGAACTCATTTTGCGAGAACACACTTTAATATTGATCCTACCTCAGGATTACAATCTCTTGAGCATTTGGAACAGGCTCTCGAAAATAAAAAAGATTCCTTTAAAGCAGAGTTGGTTGCCTTTCCACAGCATGGTGTGTATTATACAGCCTCGGCTCCTTTAATGAAAGAAGCTGCCAAGCTAAAAAGTGTTGGTTTTATAGGAGGATTAGATCCATTGAGTATAGACGGAAGTATTGAAAAAGTCATGGATTTTACAGTACAACTTGCTCTTGATCATCATAAAGGAATTGATATTCATCTTCATGAAGTAGGAGAGTCCGGAATGAAAACAATCAATTATCTGATTGATAAGGCGATTGAAAATCCAGCACTTCAGGGAAAAACTTTTGTTAGCCACGCGTTTGCACTGGCACATCTTTCTCCAAAAGAAGCTGAGCAGATTGCAGAAAGACTGGCAGCAGGAAAGGTAGGAATTGCTTCTTCTGTACCTTTTAAAGGAACAATAATGCCGATTCCAACGCTAAAGAAATATGGCGTAAATGTGCTGATTGGAAATGATAATGTTCAGGACTACTGGAGTACTTTCGGGTCCGGAAATATGTTGCAGAAAGCCAATCTTATTGCAGAATTGTACGGATATGCTACAGAATATGCATTGTCAAGAGCTTTGCAATTTGCGACTCAAAGTATTCTTCCATTGGATGAAAAAGGAAATCAGCAATGGCCTAAGACTGGTGATGAAGCCGCCATTGTGCTTACAGATGCTTCATGTTCTGCAGAAGCTGTTTCCAGAATCTCTAAAATAGAAGCCCTGATGCATGATGGGAATCTGTTTTGGAGAAGTTAAATGAAATGTATATATATTTTTTATACACTTGTTTTTTGTGAATGCCATCGGAATTTTCCGGTGGCTTTTTTATGAGTTATGTTCCTATATTGTTGTATTTAATAAGAATGAAATTTATTTTGTTCAGACAAATAAATACACCAGATTATTCCGATTTTAAAGCAAACCTTGAAAATTAAGTCAAATATGGGAAGGTGGAGTTATTTTATCTCTCTGGAATTATAAGAATTTGAATTTTCAATGTTAACACGTTTTAACATTCAATATGGCTATTGTTGATCATTTTTGAAAATCGAGTAAAAAAAAGCCTTCGGAAAAATCTTTCCGAAGGCTTTTTATTGAATAAAATCTAATTACTATATTGTTCTATAAATTGAAGTTTGTCCATCCTGCATACCAAGTATCATTGGCATCTTTCACAGCACCTCTGTAAGTTACCTGAGTAAACCAAGTAGCTACTTTAGGATTTGTAAATGTTCCTCCTGTTAATAGTGGAGAACCAGCAGCTGGAGTAAAGTTTGGTGTAGTTCCTGCAGGAGCCCATGCACCGGCAAGTTTTACATCAGCAGTAGAAGCTAAGATTGTATTTCCTTTAGCGTTAAACCACGTTGTAAGGTCGTTCAATGTATAACTTGTTGGGGTAGAAGTTGAAGCTCCGAATTTTAAAGGAGTTGTACTTCCTGCTATAATGTTATTTTCGAAAAACAGTTTATTACCTACAATATTATTATCTGTTGGAGTTCCTTTAGTTGCATCAACGAATAAACCAACCGGGAATCCTGTGAAAACAGAGTTAAATACTGAGATAGAAGAGTTTCTTCTGATCTGCAATGCATTCTGGAATAATGAGTTGATTGAACCTGGGCTTGAAGAATTGATTGGCCCAATGATCGTCATATTAGAGAATGTAGCAGATGTTTGAGGTGTTAGAGGAGAACCATTAGCATCATTATCAGATTCAAATGCGTTAGAACCGGAAACGTCAGCTACCTGAGGATCTCTTACTGCAATACCGAACTGAATATTTCCTGAGAAACCGTTATCAGTATCGAAATCGTCATCAAGACCTTTGTAAGAAATAAGGTGAGAACAGTTTACCGTTCCTCCGAACCACTCAAAACTATCATCATTAGCATAAGCAACTTCTACGTAATCTACTGTAGTACCGTTACCTACACCTCCGAATGTAAGTCCGTTAACCTCTTTGTCTGGTAAGAAAGCATATCCTGCATATTCAATTCTTACATATTTTAAGATACCACTGTTGTCAGCAGCATTAGTTCCACCATAAAGTCCAAGACCTTCAGAGTTATTGATACCTCCTTCAATTTCTCCTACTCCGTTAGCACCACCGAAAGATGCGTTAGTAGGTGCATTTCCTAAGATAACAACACCTGCCCAGTCTCCTCTTTTCGGACTTGGTTTTTCTGAAGTGAAGATAATAGGGTTAGCAGCAGTACCTTCTGCCATTATTTTACTTCCTTTAGTAATAATTAAAGCTCCGTTTTTATCAGCTTCACCTACAATTTTTGTACCTGGCTCGATGGTTAAAGTAGCTCCGTTAGTTACGTATACTAATCCTCTTAGCTTATAGATTTTATTAGCTTTAAGGGTAAGACTTGATGTGATTTTTCCTGAAAGAATAAGGTTTTCAGTCTCTCCGTTTCCGTTGCCACCACCTTGAACGATGGTAGGTCCATCTTCTTCTATATTTCTACAAGCGGTAGTTGATACTAGAGCGCTAAGCATTAAAGAATATAAAACGAACTTTTTCATGTTATAAAGAATTAAATTATTTTTATTAGATTATTTATTGGATATATTAAAATTTGTACCCCAGTGTTAAACTGATATTGGTCCCTGTTACTCTTTCTATAGCAAGAGCATCTGTTTTGTCATATTTACCATTGTCATTAAGATCATGGTAGAACTTAGCACGACGGTTCAGGATGTCTGAAACATTCAGTTTTAGCTCTCCTTTATCTTTCCATATTTTTTTAGCAATCTGGAAGTCTAAAAGGGGTCTTGGAGCTTCCCAGATTGGTGGAACCTGATCATTTCCTACATAAAGAATTCTTCTTCCGATCATGTTGAAAAGTACCGTAGAAGACCATCCTGATTTTTCAGTATCGTACTGAAGACTGGCATTGATCGTGTAAGGAGATTGTCCCTGCATCGGTCTGTCAATTTTCGTAGTTTCATCCGTTACTCTGTTCCAGATTCTGGAAGCATTTCCACCTAGTGTAAAGTTTCTAAGTGCAGAAATGAAATCAAGTTTCTTTCTGAATTCAACCTCTATCCCATACGCATCAGCTTTGTCTACGTTAAGGTAGTTGAACGTGTTACTTGTTCCTACCCCGGATTGGTTGAAGTAAAGCTCGATCGGCTTTTTGAAGTTTTTATAGAAACCTGCCACAGAGAAGATCTCACCGTTTCTTGGGTAATATTCCCAACGAAGATCCGCACTGGTAATTTTAGTTCTTTCAATATTTTTACTACCAATTACAGTAGCTCCCAAGTCGAAATCATAATAAGCCAAAGGAGAAACCTCTCTAAACTCAGGTCTTACAACAGTTTGTGAACCGGCAAGACGTACATTCATTTTAGGATTTACTTTGAATGTCAAGTTAAGCGCAGGTAAAAAGTCTGTTACACGAGTGTTTACAAAACGATCATCGCTTTTTTTCGTGCTTCCTACTAATTGGTCAAAGTTCTCAACTCTTAATCCCCATACGGCTCTTAACCAAGGCGTAAAGTTGTTGTCAAACTGTAAATATCCTGCATTAAGAATTGTATTGGCAATATATCTGTACTGATTTCCGGCAATTTCATCGAATGTAAATCTACCGTCAGTTCCAAAGTTTTCCTGATTAAAGATAGTTTCAAAAGGCTGAGAAAGTAATCCTTGATTGTATCTTTCAAGCCTTACAGAGAATGGTCTTGAATTGTATATTCTGTCTTTTACCTGGAATAAATATCCTCCTTTGATGGTTTGCTTTTGTCCAAATAAAGTAAATGTCTTAGAAATATCACCACCAGCATTGTATAAATAATCGCTTAGTGTAGAATAGAAAACACTTCCTGATTTTTGAGAAAGACCATTAGAAATCAATGCCAGATAAGGACTTCCCTCCATATTGGTATATTGGTTATACTGCAAACGCTGTAGCAATGGAATGTATTGGTCTAGGATCCCGAAGCTTCCGTACCAGTTTACGGTAAATCCGCCAAGGGCATCTATTTTATGAGTTCCGGTAAGAGTAGAATTATAGAATGTTGTATTTTTAAATCCTGTCTCTCTGGCTATGATATTCGTTCCGTTGATAGGATCAAATTCAAAATCCTTTCCAGATCTGAAAGACATATGATTCACCGAGTTATTGGTGATAATGTTCTTGATGGAAATTTTATTGTTGTTGTTAAGTTTTAAAGTAAAATTCAACATTCCACCCAAGGTAACATCATTGCTGTATTTTTCAGTGAAATAATCAAAGTTGGTATCAGCAAGTTGATTGTTGATGGTAAAGAAACGGTTGGTAGATTCAGTTCTTCTCTTATTGTTGCTGTAATTTAATACTGCAATTACTCCCAGATCCTTTCCAAATAACTTAGAATTGAAACCTCCGTCTAACTGTAAACTTATGTTTTCAGGATAACCTACACTATTGTAGCCCATGTTCTTGGTATATCCTTTACCTATTTCTGTTTTCTGAGCTTCAGTTAAGATCGTGAATGCATTTTTTGCAGGCATATTGGTTGGAAGCTTTCTGTAACCGTCATCAATTCCTAGAAAGTCCCATTTTCCACCTTTTTGCATATGGAACTCTTGCCCCATCGTGATAGAGTTTCCTCCTACACCTATTTGTGCATTAAAGAAATTCTTATTAGGAATATCCTTAGTATTTACCTGGATCAATGCGCCTCCCCATTCTCCCGTATATTCAGGAATAAAGGTTTTGTTAATGACCAGGGTTTCAATAACGTTGGCCGGGAAAAGGTCAAAAGAAAATGTCTTTCTGTCAGGCTCCGTACTGGATAACTGAATACCATTTAACATGGCCTGATTATAACGGTCTGATAAACCTCTTACTACAATATATTTTCCATCAAATAAACTCACACCGGAAACTCTTTTCAGAACCTCTCCTGTGTTTCTATCCGGACTTCTTTTAATAGCTTCAACACCAATAACCTGAGAAACTACACCAGAATTTTTCTGTAAACCGATGGTAGAAGCTATGGTTTCTTTTCTTGCATTTGATTTTATTACAACTCCCTCAATTTCTTTCTCCTTAGTAGTGGGCTTATCTAAAACAATATCAAGGTGAGTGTTACCATCATTTTTTACAATAACTTCACTTATTTCCTTTCTGTTGTATCCGTTAGAGCTTACCGTTATAATGTAATTGGTACCAGGGGATAGATTGATTGAGTAATATCCGGCAATATCAGTAGTTACTTCCTGATCATTCACCTTTACTTTTACACCCTCTATAGGAGTGTTGTCTTTCTCATCCAATACCCTGCCTTCTAACACTTGGCTCTGTGCAAAAGCAAGGCCCGCAGAAAACAAAGCAAGTAGCGTAATACTCTTTTGGAGTTGTTTTTTCATTTTACTTCTTTTTCAGGGGCAAAATAAGGGCTAACTTTTCAGGAAAAGTTTAGGAGAATCTTAATTAATTGTGAAGTTTGTATTAATAGATGATGGTTGTTTTTTATTGTTGATGTTTGTTTTTTATAATTATATTTTTTTTGTTTATTATAATAATAGTTTCGTATATTTGATTTATATGTATTTATTTACTGTTTTTATTATCGATTTTGAAATTCAAAACTGATGATATGTTTTTTAATAATTAGTTAACATAACATAAATAAGGAAGACCACGGAAAATAGTTACTTTTGTGGGAATTCTTAAACTAGAAGATGAGCAAAAAAATTCTTTTAATAGACGATGAACTGGACATTTTAGAGATTCTGTCTTACAATTTGGAAAAGGAAGGTTATGATATTTATACAGCTACCAATGGTAACGAAGGTATAGAAAAAGCAAAAGAAATAATTCCGGATCTGATCCTCCTAGATGTAATGATGCCCGAAAAAGATGGCATTGAAACTTGTCAGGAACTTCGTAAAGTGAAAGAACTTCAAAAAACATTGATTGTTTTCCTTTCTGCAAGAAGTGAAGAGTTTTCTCAATTAGCCGGTTTTCAGGCAGGTGCCAACGATTATGTCGTAAAACTAATCAAACCAAAAATTCTTATTTCTAAAGTAAACGCATTACTACAATTAACCTCTCAGGTTTCTGATAATGCAAAACTGATCGAAATAGGTGATCTTATTATTGATAAAGATAATTTCAGGGTTTCCAAAAGCGGACAGCAGTTTCTGCTTCCTAAAAAAGAATTTGATTTACTTTATCTTTTGGCTTCCAATACAGAAAAAGTTTTCAAAAGAGAAGAAATTCTGGAAAAAGTTTGGGGGAACGATGTTATCGTAGGAGAAAGAACTATTGACGTTCACATCAGAAGATTAAGAGAAAAGTTAGGAATCAATACCATTCAGACTTTAAAAGGAATTGGATATAAACTAATCGTTTAATCAATTAGAAACCTTAACTTTACGTTCAATCATTAAAACTTTGTAAAATTGAAATTTTACAGACTTACACTTGTTGCCTCCAGTCTTTTGACTCTGGTAATGCTCTTTTTGGTGGTCGTTTTCGATTCACTTAAAGACATCTATTACGAAACCCCTTTGTTTAAAACAGGGCTTTTAATCTGTGTTATCCTGATCTTTATTGTCAATTGCGTCGTATTGGAGCTTTTGTTCAATTATTACGGTAGGAAGCAGGTAAAAGGACTTTCCGGGATTCTTCCTCAGGAGATTGTGCACGACCATGATGAAAATATTACCATCAAGGAACTGGGAGAAAGGTTTTCAGACCTGAATCAGCAGAAAGTGACAGAAATTGACATGATGAAAGAGATGGAAAGCTACCGTAAAGAATACATCGGAAACGTTTCCCATGAACTTAAAACGCCGCTATTTTCCATCCAGGGCTATGTAGAAACATTAAGAGACGGAGGAGTAGATAATCTTACCATTCGTGATAAATACCTGGAAAGAATCGATAAATCTGTAGAAAGGCTTATTGCCATTGTTACAGACCTTGATATGATCAACAGGCTTGAAGCCGGAGAAATTAATCTTACAGTTTCAAAATTTGACGTCAATCTTCTTATCAAAGAGATTTTTGATCTACTTGATCTTGAAGCAGAAAAACATAATACAACCTTACAGATTCAGACTCTTCATCCACAAATCTTTGTGGAAGCTGATAAACAAAAGATTTCTCAAGTCTTTATTAACCTTATTTCAAATGCCATTCATTATGCGAACAGGCAGGAAGCAAGGGTTATAGTAAAGACAAGTGTCTTGAAAAATAAGGTGCTGATAGAAGTGATAGACAACGGAATGGGAATCAAATCTGAAATTCTCCCAAGGATTTTTGAAAGATTCTACCGTGTAGAAACCAGCAGAAGCAGAAGAGAAGGAGGTTCAGGATTAGGATTAGCTATTGTAAAGCATATCCTTGAAGCTCATAATGAAAATATTACAGTAGAAAGTGTTTATCTCGAGGGAACAAAGTTTAGTTTTATGCTCGAAAAAAGTAAATAATTTCGTCAAAATGTAAGAAAAAAAAATAATTTAAAAAATCCTGAAATATTTTTTTGTCACATGTCATTTATTATATATTTGCACCAGAGATTTATCATAATTATAAAGGCAAAAAAGTAATTTAAGAAACTGATATGGTTTACAAAATCCGCGTAATATTAGATGCGAAAGAGGATATTTTCCGTGATATTGAAGTTAAAGGAAAACAAACGTTATGGAATTTACATTTAGGAATTAAAAGTGCGTTCAATCTGCAAGGAGAAGAGCTTTCTGCTTTTAATCTGTTAGAGAGTGATGGAACAATCGTAAAAAGTGTCCCACTCGAAGATATGAGTGATGATGGTGATGGCGAGATTATGTCAGATGTGTACATTGATGAGGCTTTTGAAAATGCTGGAGACAAAGCACAATTCCAATATGGGCTACTGGATCTTTGGGAGTTTTATTGTGAACTTGTAGAGAGTATTGAGGATAAAAAAGGAGTTACCTATCCAATTACCGTTTTCAGGTTTGGAAATGTTCCTTTAAAAGCTCCTAGCAAAAGCGGAAACGCTGGAGGATCTAAAAAGAAATCAGCAATGCCTCTTATGGACGATGATTTTAGCTTTGATGACGATTTTGGATCAGGAGGAAACTTCTCAGATGAAGATGACAACTTCGATGATGACGAAGAAGAAGACTACAACGATGATGTCTTTGAAGATGAAGATGACAATGATGATGAAAGATAAGATGTAAGAACATACAAGATATATGCCCCGGATTTTTAATCTGGGGCTTTTTTATTGAAAATGGGCAACTTGATTTTATCTTTTCGCCTTTCTCCGCTTCTTTACCCTTTTCCTGACCAAAATTCTTACTTTTGTTAAAAATAGATTAATGAAAAAATTAATTTTATTAGCCATAATTGGTCTGGGAATTGTTTCCTGTACCACTCAAAAAAATACAGGGAAGATGACAGATTTGCCAAAAGACTGGAAACATAACACTAATATCTACGAAGTAAACATAAGACAATATACTCAGGAAGGAACTTTTAAAGCATTTGCAAAAGAAATGCCCCGACTGAAATCAATGGGAGTAAAAACACTTTGGTTTATGCCTATTACCCCAATTGCACAGCAAAATAAAAAAGGAAGTCTGGGAAGTCCTTATGCAGCGGCAGATTATACCTCCATTAATCCGGAATTCGGGACACTGCAAGATTTCAAGGATATGGTGAACGAAGCACACAGACTTGGCTTCAAGGTGATCATAGACTGGGTAGCCAATCATACAGGGTGGGATCATGTTTGGACAAAAACACATCCTGAATTTTATTTAAAAGATCCTGACGGAAAATTTCATATTGCATCAGGAATGGATGATATCATTGAGCTGGATTATAAAAATCAGGAAATGCGTCAGGCAATGATTGAAGCCATGAAGTTCTGGGTAACAGAAACCAATATTGATGGTTTCAGATGTGATCTCGCTTCATGGGTAGAAGTTGATTTCTGGGAACAGGCACGTCCTGAAGTAGAAAAAGTAAAACCTCTCTTTTGGTTAGGAGAATTTGATGAGCTGGAAAGTCCTGAGTACGGAAAGGTATTTGATGCAAGCTATTCCTGGAAGTGGATGCATAAATCCGCAGATTATTACAAAAAAAATGAACCTCTTCAGGAATTGAAAGATTTATTGGTACAATATTCCAATATTGGCGATAAGTCAATGAGGGCTTGGTTTACAGCTAATCATGATGAAAACTCATGGAACGGAACAGAATATGAAAAATATGCAGTCATTGCAAAACCTATGGCCGTATTTTCAGCAACATGGAATGGGGTTCCACTATTATACTCTGGGCAGGAGCTTCCCAACATGAAAAGGCTGGAGTTTTTTGAGAAAGATGTCATCAAGTGGAGTAAAACTTACCAGGTTGCAGACTTCTATAAAACACTATTAGATTTAAAAGCATCCAATCCTGCTTTGAGAGGCGGAGATTCAAATGTTACCACCTATCTTCTCAATACAACTGCCAATGACAAGATTCTGGCCTACGTAAGAAAAAATGGAAAAGATGAAGTGCTGGTCATTTTAAATATGTCAAAAGAACCTGTCAACTTTACCATTGAAGATGGAAATATATCAGGAACATTCAGAAACGTTTTTGAAAAAACTAAAAGAAACTTTGATGAAAGTAAAGATTTCAATTTCAAGGTTTCAGATTATGCTGTATTTGAAAAATGAAAATTAAGGCCATTGAAATTCTGGCTGAAATTATAAAATCCTAATTACAGAATTTTAAGTGCACCATATTCCCCTCTGTCGGAGGGGAATTAAAATTTATGATTTTGATGAGTGGTTTTTACCTCTCACAACCAAACAATATCATTACAATGAACAAACAGGAAATAATAAACATACTCAAAGCCAAATTAACAGATAAGATTCAGTATTTCGAAAACCTGATCAATGAAACACGTGCCTCTAATAACGACACAAAAAGTTCGATGGGAGATAAATACGAAACGGGTAGAGAAATGCTTCAGCAGGAAATTAATAATCTGCAGCGTCAGCTTAATGAAGTCCTGAATCAACAGGCTGTTCTACAAAAAATGACAGCTGATCTTTCTGAAAAAGTTCAGAACGGAGCTTTGGTGAAAACCAATAAAGGGTTGTTCTATGTGGCGGCTTCAATGGGAGAAATTATTTTTGAAAATCAGAAAATGATGACAGTTTCATCAGAATCTCCTCTAGTGAAAGCAATGTTTGGCAAGAAAATGGGAGAAACATTTACCATCAACAATATCAATCAGAATATTGAAAACATCTGGTAGATCAATCTTTACTATTATGAAATTTAAAAATGTACTTCTCCTTGCTTTTTTATTGGGCAGTTTAGCGATTAATGCACAGATGAGAGCCATTGTTTCAGGGAAGACCTATGATCTGGAATCTGTAAAAATTACGGTAAACGATTTTGTTATTACCCTTGATTCTGAGGGGTTAATTTCCGATTTTAATGCTCCGGAGCTGAATGGTAAAATTGAATACTATAATGATAAGACTTTCGATAAGATTAAATATGGAAAGCTTAAAAGTATTGGCAGTGTCAAAATAGATTATTGGGATGAATTGGGCTGGGATAGTGCCAAAAACGGTAAACTGAAAAGTATAGGAAATATTTCTGTAGACTATTGGGATGATTCTGCCTTTACCAGAGAAAAAGCAGGTAAAGTAAAGAAAATAGGAGACCTTAACGTAGATTATTGGCCCGATGATGTCATCGATAACAGCAGAATGGGTAAGTTGAAAAAAATAGGCGATATTTCCATCGATTATGGAACAAAGGATATTATCGACCAGAGTAAATTTCAGAAACTTATAAAATTCGGTCCTGTAAATCTGGATTACTCTGATGATAGATTTATAGATAAACACAGTTATGGACTGCTGAAATCCATCAATGGAAACAGTGAAAAAATTAGTGTTTCCGTATTGTAGTTCCATAACATGATATAGATTATTTCAATAACTTGTAGATAACAGATATACAAATGTTTACTAAAAAACGTGAGCATCTATTTTAAAAAGCATTCAAATATTGAATGCTTTTTTAGTAAATTTGAACCATAAAATTCCTTTCAAAATGCAAAATTACCTGGATCTTTTACAACATATTTTAGACAACGGAACTGATAAAACCGATAGAACAGGCACCGGAACAAGGAGTGTGTTCGGATATCAGCTGAGATATGATCTGTCAAAAGGCTTTCCTTTGGTAACCACTAAAAAAGTGCATTTGAAGTCCATTATCTACGAATTGCTTTGGTTTTTGAAAGGAGAAACCAATATCAAGTACCTTAAAGATAACGGGGTAAGCATCTGGGACGAATGGGCAAATGAGAATGGTGATCTTGGACCCGTTTACGGAGCGCAATGGAGAAGCTGGAATGGAGCTGATGGTAAAGTTGTAGATCAGATCACTGAGGTTATTGATCAGATCAAAAAAAATCCGGATTCCCGAAGATTAATCGTTTCTGCATGGAATGTAGCAGAAATTCCAAATATGGCATTGGCCCCTTGTCATGCATTATTCCAGTTTTATGTAGCAGATGGGAAATTGTCTCTTCAGCTTTATCAGAGAAGTGCAGATGTTTTCCTTGGTGTTCCTTTCAATATTGCAAGTTATGCACTATTATTGATGATGGTAGCGCAGGTTTGTGATTTGGAAGTAGGAGATTATGTTCACAGTTTTGGAGATGTTCACATTTACAACAACCATTTTGAGCAGGTAAACAGGCAGCTTTCAAGAGAAACCAGAGCACTTCCGACTATGAAGCTGAATCCTGACGTTAAAGATATCTTTGATTTCGATTTCGAAGACTTTACTTTAGAAAACTATGATCCACATCCGGGCATCAAAGCTCCGGTAGCAATTTAATATGTCACCGGATATTTTTAATATCCTTTTGTAATTGGTATATTTCCATTATTTTTGACGCTTGTGAAAATGTAGTTTTCACCACAAATTTTGAAAAATAATATGGAAAAAAAATTAAACAATAGTTATCTGATATTTCTGAATATCTTAATAATTGTTTACAATCTTTATATATGCCTGGCTGTTTTTAAAGAGAAAATAATAGTCTCAGACGACCTGAGTAAACTTTACGAATCAAAGCAAATTTCTGAGTCGTATTTCAGTTACATTTATTCTTTTCTGGACTCCACAACCATGGCTGCAAGACCTGTGTCTGGCTTTGTCACGGGAACCTTGATTTTTTTTTCCAAGTCTAATGAATACATCTATCTTTTAGGTGTACTTTTTTTTCCTCTTTCTCTAATTGTCATTTATTGGGTTGCCAAAAATATTTTGTCCAAAGAATTAGCTAGTTTGGTTACTTTACTATATTCATGTTCTTTAATTGGGACAAGTATTCAATTTTCTTCCATTATGCTTAACTCGAATCTGGCAACTATCTTTTTCTCATTAAGCATTTACTTTATCTACGTTCGCAAAAATATAATACTTAGCTCACTGTTTTTTATTGCCTCCATTTTAAGCTACGAAATTTTTCTTCCGCTGATTCTTTTGAATTTATTTTTAATCAAGAATAATAAAAAAAGAATCTTATTCTTACTGCTTACGTCAGGTACCATCGTCCTTTTCAGAAAGGTTATCCAGCCGGAGTTATTTGCTAATTCCTATCAAAGAGATGAAGTAGGAAGAATTTTTGAATTTAAAAGAGTTGTACAGGTAGCTGTTTATTCCGTTAAACTGTTTTTCAAGGATCTTTTTGTGGGAATGTATAAAGGATTACTGAACCTTAGAAATATTCATATTGTAGAAATAATATCCGCATTGATTGTGTCTTCAGTCGTTTATAAGGTATTTTCTGTTTATGATTTTAAAAGTCAATTACATCGTTTTAAAAACTTAGGAATCATTTCCCTGATTTCAATACTGCTGGGATTAAGTATCTTTCTTTTCTCATCCTATATTCCTACTGTTTTTGGATTTGATAATCGAAACCTTGGAGCCATAAGGCTTTTCTATACGCTATTTGTGATTACAGGAATTGTATATGTATTGGTTAAGCTGAAATTAGGAAATAAGATAATCAGCGTATGTTTTGCAACCCTTGCCTTTCTTCTTATGATCACAGATATCAGTGTTAAAAATTCATGGATTTATGCAAGCCGGTTTAACAATGAATTATTCAGCAAATTAAACATTGCTCTTAAGGGAAACCATATTGAAAATGGAGAAATCTGTTTGAAATATGATATATCAAATGAATTAAAGACCAATCCGCACTTTACTTTTAGAGAACCTATTTTCTACAATAACTGGGAAAGTCCAATGCTATCTGAAATGAATGGCATAGATTCCAAAAAAATCCATGTTTATAACGTGGAAAGAAAAATGGATTGTACAACCGTATTTCTTTACCAAAACGGAAAAATAAACAGGGTGAAATGATTTCAGCCTTGTTTTTAAATACTTAAAATGCCTAAAACAGGTATATTGTTTCTAAAATAAGTTTTAAATTTGAAAGAAGATCCATAACGGATTATAATTCCTTTTAAAAAGGGGATTAGTAGTATATCTAATTACAAATATAAATCATGAAGTATTTAAAAATAAATATTGAAGAGAATGTAGATCCGGAAGTCCTTAAGAATGCAATACTTCAATTGAAAGGAGTTACTTCAGCAGAAGTAGTAGATGATGAAAACCCGGAAAGTGAACTGAAAAAAGCCTTTGCCAAAACAAAGGAACAACTGAAAACAGGGGATTACGAAACTCTTGTTAATGATATTTTTGACATCATAATAAAAAAATAATTCTAAATAATAATAAAGTAGACAGATGAGAAAGGCCATTTTATCAATTGCTGTACTTGGAATTTTATTTTCCACCAATGTATCAGCACAAACTGAAACTTCAGGAAGAGAAAAAGTGTACAGGGCTACCCATACCAAAGTAACGGAACTTAAACATACCAAACTGAAGGTAAACTTCGATTATCAGAAAGAACAGATGAATGGAGAGGAATGGCTTACTGCTTCACCATACTTCTACGCTACTAATGAACTGGTACTTGATGCAAAGGGAATGCTAATTCATGAAGTTGCCCTTGATAACAACGGTAAAAAAGCTCCTTTAAAATACGATTATAAAGATGATGTCCTGAAAATTACTTTGGATAAAACCTATCAGAAAAATCAGGATTATACAGTTTACATCAAATATACATCCCGTCCAAACGAAGTAAAACAGCAGGGAAGTATGGCTATTAATGATGCAAAAGGACTTTATTTCATTAATGCACAAGGAACAGAACCGGATATGCCTACACAGATCTGGACTCAGGGAGAAACTGAATCTTCTTCAGCATGGTTCCCAACAATTGATAAATCCAACCAAAAGACCACACAGGAAATCTATATGACGGTTCCTGATAAATATGTGACACTTTCAAACGGAGTTTTAAAAAATTCTCAGAAAGAAGCCAATGGACTCAGAACAGATCATTGGGTAATGGATAAAAGACACTCTACCTATCTTTTCTTTATGGGAGTAGGTGAATATGCCATCGTAAAAGATAAATGGAGAAATATTCCTGTGGATTACTACATTGAAAAGGAATATGAACCTTATGCCAAGCAGATTTACGGAAATACACCTGAAATGATCGAGTTTTTCTCCAAAAAACTGAACTATGATTATCCTTGGGCAAAATATGCACAAATTTCCGGTAGAAATTATGTAAGTGGTGCGATGGAAAATACTACCGCAACACTCCACGGAAGTGATATTCTTCAAAAACCGGGACAGCTTATCGATGAAAATACATGGGAAGACACCATTGCTCATGAATTATTCCACCATTGGTTTGGAGACCTGGTTACAGCAGAAAGCTGGAGTAACCTTACCGTAAATGAATCTTTTGCTAACTATTCCGAATACCTTTGGAACGAATATAAATACGGGAAAGATCAGGCTGACTATCACCTGATGACTGATGTGAACAGATATATCCATAATCCATCTGACTTTAAGAAGAACCTTGTGAGGTTCAATTATGAATCTCGTGAAGATGTTTTTGATTTGGTAACCTACCAGAAAGGAGGAGGGATCTTAAATATGTTGAGAAACTATCTTGGAGATGATGCTTTCTTTGCCGGAATGAATGATTACCTGAAAACCTATGAATATCAGAATGCAGAAGCTCATCAACTGAGACTTTCCTTTGAAAAAGTGTCAGGAAAAGACCTGAACTGGTTCTTTAACCAATGGTATTTTGCAAACGGTAACCCGAAGATCAACTATTCATTTACTTTTGAACCTGTAAAAAAACAAGTGTCTGTTACGATTAATCAGACTCAGGATCCACTTTTTGAGTTTCCTCTGGCAATTGATGTATATGATAACGGAAAACCGAAGAGATACAATGTTTGGGTAAATGCTGAAGCAAAGAATACGTTCAGTTTTGATGTTTCCAAAACTCCGGATTTGGTAAATATCAATGCAGATGGAGTTCTACTGGCAGAGATTACGGACACGAAGACTCCCGAGCAGAACCTGATGCAGTTTACAAACTCCAAGGAGTTTAAAAATAAATATAATGCTTTAGCAGGAATAAAAGACCAGTTAAAAAGCCCTGCTGCTATAAAATTATTGTCTGCAGCTCTTAAGGATCCATTCTTTAGAGTGAGAATTCAGGCTTTACAATTAATGGATCTTTCAAGTCCTGAACAAATGAAAGCTTTAGGTGCTGATGTAGAAAAATTAGCTTCTAATGATCCTAAAACATTAACGCAGGCTGCTGCTATTGCTGCTTTAGCAAAAACGAAAGATAAAAAATATCTTCCAATGTTTGAAAAAGGAATGAGTGCTGTTTCAAATGCTGTAAAAGGAAACTCTCTAGGTGCTATTCTTGCCGTAGATCCATCAAAAGCAAATAATTTTGCAGACAAAATTGATCTTGAAGGAGCTTCAGAGGAATTACAGGCACAATTGCTTCCAATTATTGTAAAGAATAAGGTGACTTCCCAAATGTCAAATATTGCTCGAATTGCAGTATTTTATCCGTTTATTAAATTCCAGAACCCGGAATTAGGAAAAGCTGCGGAAGATGGCTTCAACTGGATCATGACTTCAGATAACCTAGCGGCAACTGAAAGCATTACTAAAATAGCAGGGTACGCCAAAAATCAAATGACAGATAACCCACAAGCTAAAATGATGATGGTTCAAATGCTGAAAGATGGTTTGAGTAAAAAGATGGAACTATTAAAACAAAATCCACAGAATTCAGTTAGTATCAATAAGCAGATTGATGCCTTGAATAAAGCAATAGAAAATTATAAGTAAAATATTAAGCCGACAGAATTTGTCGGCTTTTCTTATTAATGTTATAAAAAACAGTGGTTTTTACCGCTGTTTTTTGCGTTATCTTTCATAAATTCGTTTAAAATTTAGAAAATTATGAGTTTTGGAATTGAGGCGGCAAGCTACTATGTACCTTCTTTGTATTTGGAAATTAAAGATTTAGCTGAAAAAAGAGGTATAGAACCTGCCAAATTGGAGAAAGGGTTAGGACTTCATAAAATGGGGCTTCCCGACGTACATGAAGATGCTGCAACTTTTGCAGCTGAAGCGCTATTAAAGTTAATTAAAGATTATAGTATCAATCCCAAAGATATTGCAAGAATTTATCTGGGAACAGAAAGTGCATTGGATGCTGCTAAGCCAACGGCTTCCTATGCGATGCAGATGGTTGAGCGAGTGTTGGAGGCGGATTTTGGTGAAAGGGTTTTCAGGAATTGTGATGTTGTAGACATGACTTTTGCCTGTGTAGGTGGGGTAGATGCTCTTCATAATGCTTTAGATTTTGTAAGGGTAAATCCTGATAAAAAAGCAGTGGTGATTGCCAGCGACTATGCAAAATATGAATTGGCTTCCTCCGGAGAATATACACAAGGAGGTGGTGCAGTTTCACTTTTAATCTCTGCAAAGCCGGATCTATTGGAAATTGACAATCACTGGGGAGTTGCTACAGAAAGTGTTTTTGATTTTTTCAAACCAAGAAGACAGTATAAAAAGAAAGACCTAATAGGCGCTCCTGATGTTTATCCTGATAAAATTGAAATTTTTACAGATGAGCCGGTTTTTGATGGCCAGTATTCCAATCAGTGTTATCAGGATAGAATAAGAGAAGCATATCAACATTATAAAGATGTTACTGGTAAAGAAAAACCTTATCAGGATTGGAAGTATATTGTTTTTCATCTTCCTTATGCTTTCCATGGAAAAAGAATATTTACAGAGATCTATAGTATTGAAAACGGATTTTCTTATGAAACACCGGATCAGCAGAAAGCAGTTGCGAAATCTGAGGATTATGTACAATTAATTAATCAAAAGATAGAAAAGACTCAAAGAGCTTCTTCCGAAATAGGAAATATGTATACAGCTTCTATTTTTATGGCATTCCTTTCCGGTTTACAAACTTCTTTTAACGAAAACGAAGATTTATCTGGAAAGGAGATTGGGTTCTTTGGCTATGGCAGTGGATCTAAGTCGAAAGTTTTTGCTGGTAAAGTCTCTGAAAACTGGAAAAAAGTTGTGGATAAGTGGAATCTATTCGACAACCTTAATAATAGAACAGCTATTGATTTTGAAACTTACGAAAAACTCCACAGAAAACGGTTAAATGAATCTGTAAATGCAGGCTACAATGGATTTGGCCTTGATTCTATTGAAGAGGAGAATCCTGTTTTGAATGGGGCAAGATACTATAGCTATAAGAAATAATATTTAGTAGTATAAAATTATAAAAAGCATCTCAAATATTGAGATGCTTTACTTTTTTGTATGTTTTTGGGAAATTTTATTATCAATTTGTTATGATTTTTCTTAAAATTATAACAAATCATTATTTTAAATATTGAATATTTTTCATTTAAATTATTGTTTTAATGAAAATTTTACACTAGTTTTTTAATTTTAATGTAACATAGTATTTTTTTTAATTGTTGTTAATATTTTGTTAAAGTTAAATTGTTTTTAATTAATTGCAATAATTGTTTGAATTTAACTATAATTATTAATTTAATTACTATTTTTAATTAATATTTTTCACTTCAATCGATTGTTTGATAGGATATTTTCATTTGAATCTATTCTTTCTTATTAACATATTTGTCATCGGAATATCTTAAAATTTGTTAATATGAATGGAAAATTATCAGTGCTAAGTGCTGGAGTCCTGTTTTTTATAGGGCAAGGCGTGATGGCACAAAAGGTGAAAAAAGACACGGTTTCCACAAAAGAAATTGAAGAAGTCTTGGTGGTGGGGTATGGAACCCAGAAGAAAAAAGAAGTTACAGGTGCTGTTACATCTATTAAAGCTGCTGATGTAGCCAGTATTGCTGCTCCAAGTTTTGAACAGCAGTTGGCAGGTAAAGCAGCCGGTGTTCAGATTACCAGTACAACCGGTATTTTGGGGGAAGCTCCAAGAGTAAGAATTAGAGGAATTGCATCTATTACTTCAGGTACATCACCGTTGTATATTGTAGATGGTATTCCTATCTTTTCCGGAGATGTAGGAGGTCAAACTGCTACCAATGGTTTGGGGGATATTAATCCTAATGACATTGAATCCTTTGAAGTCTTGAAAGATGGTGCTGCAACAGCAATCTATGGTTCAAGAGCTGCGAATGGGGTGATCTTGATAACCACTAAAAAAGGAAAAGGAGGGAAACTAAGCCTTAACTTTAGCAATTACGCAGGATATGCAATGCCAGTAGGCTTGTATAATTTACTTCAAACTCCTGACTTTATTGCTATTTCTAATGAGAAAAGATCGAATGCAGGCCAAACGGCAATCGCGTTCGGTACAGAATATAATACTGACTGGCAGAAAGCAGTTCTAAGATCTGCTGCATTCCAAACAGATAATACATTATCAGCTTCAGGTTCATTCGGAAAATCAAGCTATTATACTTCCATAGGGTATACCAAACAGGAAGGGGTTGCTATTCCTAACGAAATGCAGAGATTCTCTACAAGAGCTAATGTTGATCATCAGGCATTTGAATGGATGAAGATTGGAACAAATCTTAGCTTTACAAAAACAGATTATGTAGGACTAAATACGGGTGCATCATCACTTTCAGGGAATATTTACAATGCTATTAAGCAATTGCCAAATACGCCAATCTTTGACCCAAAAAGCCCAACCGGATATAACATTGACGCGACTGATCCAAGGGTAGTAGGTAGATGGCAGAATTTATTGCTTGCAGGGGATAATATTACGAACATCGTATATGCCCTTAATAACAATAAAATGAGATCAAGTGTAAATAGATTGATCGGGTCTCTTTATTCAGATATTAGATTTTTACCTTATTTATCTTACAGATTCCAGGTAAGTGTTGACCAGTCTCAAACCAAAGGGTTTGTATATTGGAACCCTATACATGGTGATGGACGTGGATCTAATGGATATATCAGAAATGACTTTTCAGATTATCTAAGAGGCAACATCCAAAATATCTTGACATTCAATAAGACTTTTGGAGAAAAGCATAATATTGGTGCTGTAGCAGTATATGAGTATCAAAAGCAGAAATTGCAAAGCTTCTATGGCGGTGGAACAAACCTGTCCACTCCTTTCTTTAATAATGGAATTATTTCCAACTCCGTGGGTACGCCTCAGTCAGGAGGAGGAATTACAGAGCAGGGAATATTATCATATGCTGGAAGATTTAACTATAACTATGCAGGTAAATATTTCTTACAGGCTTCCATAAGAAGAGACGGACTTTCTTCATTACCAATGAACAACAAGTGGGGTAATTTCCCAGGAGTATCTGTGGGATGGACGATAAGTAAGGAAAACTTCATGGAAAAGATCAGTAATGTAGTTTCTGATTTTAAAGTAAGAGCTTCTTATGCTAAAGTTGGAAATACAGATATTGGTAATTATCCATATTTAGGATTGTTTAGCAATTACAAATATGCAGATTACACTGGGGTGGCTTATTCACAAATTTATAACCCAGATCTAAAATGGGAAACAAGTAACAAATACGATTTAGGGGTTGACCTGGCTTTGTTCAGTAATAGATTGAAATTTACTTTTGATTATTTTGAGAACAAAGTTACGGACATGATTATTGAAGCTCCGTTGGCTCCATCATTGGGAGTTCCTAACAATAGTATTTTCAAGAATATTGGAGATATGAAGAACAAAGGATTTGAATTTTCAGTGGACTACAATGTTCTTAATACTGAGAGATTCGGATTGGATGTGAATGCCAACCTTACATTAATGAGCAACAAGGTATTGGCTCTTGCTAATAATAATGCTGATATTTTCTCCAGTGCAAACAATATTATCCGTGTAGGAGAGTCTTTAAGATCAATCTACGGATTTGATTATTGGGGAGTGAATGCAGCTAATGGTAACCCAGTTTATTATAAAGCTGATGGAAGCTTGGTTCAAGGACTTGTAGGACAAGGGTCCTATGCGGTTTTCGATCCTTCGAATCCTAATGATGTAAGTAAATCTTCCACATTAGGCTTATCAGATAAAAAAGTATTGGGGAATACATTACCGAAATATTTTGGAGCGCTTGGTATTAAATTCAGATTCTATGACTTTGACTTAGGTACAACGGTTAGGTTCAGTGGTGGTAACAAGGTATTCAATGCTACTAGAAGAGATTTGATGACCTTGAATTTCAACAACAACTCAACGGAAATTTTAGGAAGATGGCAGAGCCCTTCAAATCCAGGAGATGGATTGACACCTAGGTTGATCTTTGGAGATAACACATTGAGTAACCAAACAAGTAATGCTACTTCAAGATTCTTGGAAGATGGAAGCTTCATTAAGTTTGATGTGATTAGTTTAGGATATACTTTCCCTAAAGATGTTCTTAAGTCTATTGGGGTGAGAAATCTAAGGATTTACTTCCAGGCTCAGAACGCATTCATCATTACTAAATATAAAGGCCTTGATCCTGAAATGGAGAATGCCGGGGTAGACTTTAATGGAACTCCTCGTCAAAGAGTATTCAGTATGGGCTTTAATGTTTCACTATAAAATAAAATAACAATGAAAAATAATAATATAATAAGAAGGGGGTTGTCTGTTTTATCGGTATCATTATTAATAGCGATGGTGAGTTCTTGCTCAGACAGAGAGACCTTAGATTTACAACCTTATAATAACCTCTATGAGGATATTGCCTTTACTTCTGCAGTGAATGTGGACTTGGCTGTGATGGGGGTTTACAATGCGGCGCAGAATGGTATTTATAAAACGGCGCCGGATGCTGCCAACACTCCTAGAGGATATGTGTTTGGGGCTGCTTATGTTGAGCAAAATGACGTGCGCGGTGAAGATATGGTTAATACAGCTACTTTTTACCAGTTAACATATACGGCAACTTATGATGGTGGTTCTCCTAATAATTCACATTATTGGATGAATGGCTATGGGTTGGTTAATAAAGCAAATATTACAATAGATGGTCTGAAAAAAGCAGGCGAAACAGGAGTAATTACCCCTGCGGTACGTGATAATTATTTAGGTGAAATGTACTTCTTAAGAGCATTAGCTCACTTGGAATTATTAAAGCATTTCTCTCGTCCATATAATTTTACAGCCAATGCAAGTCATCCGGGAATCCCTTACCGTACTACCGCAATTACCAGCCCTGCTGCTATTGAAGAGGGGCTTAAGGTAGGAAGAGGAACTGTAGCAGAAGCCTATACTAAGATTCTTGCTGATTTGGACCAAGCGGAATTACTAACGGCAAGTAAATCTACAAGATCAGGTAATGCAAGAATTACCAGAGCAACTAAAGAAGCTGCAATTGCTTTGAAGGTGAGAGCTTACCTAAATATGAGAGATTGGACAAAAGTACTTACAGAAGGAGCAAAATTAAGTTCTGCTTATACGCTTACTGCTACTCCAGATGTACCATTCATTTTGGCTAATAACTACAACAATTCTGAATCTGTTTTCTCCATTGAGAATTCAGCCAATACCAACCCTGGTACTAATGCTGGATTAGCGTCTATGTATAGAGATAGATCATTGGTATGTATCAGTCCTATTATCTGGAGAAACCCAAGATGGTTGTTGGATGATAAGAGAAGAGCTGAAACAGCAATGGTAAGAACTTCTACTGCAGGAGTAAAATATGTAAATAAATATAAAGATGTTACCAACTTATCAGATGGTTCTCCAATCATGAGATATGCGGAAGTAATCTTGTCCATGGCAGAAGCTTATGCAAGACAGGGGAATACGGCTTCAGCTATTACGTATCTGAATATGGTGAGAAACAGATCATTGGCAACTCCGGCTACTCAACAATATACTGCTGCTTCATTTGCGAATGCAACAGATCTTGTAGATGCCATTATTACAGAAAGAAGAATTGAGTTCCTAGGAGAAGGAATGAGATGGGGTGATATTCATAGATTACTTTATGATGACTTGGTACCTACGCCTGGTATTCCTGCTAAGGTAGCCAATTCTACACCTCCGGGATCTGCCTTTACATTGGGTACTCCATATACAGGACCGTTAGGTGTTGCTATGATTCCAAAAACAGATTTCAGAATATTATGGCCTATTCCAAATGACGAGATCGTGAACAATCCAACGCTTGCGGCTCAGCAAAATCCACAGTGGTAAAACAAACATATTAAAGGTTTGTTGAAAAAGGATAAAAGTTATTTTGCAAAAAATATAATTTTTTAAATGGTAAAAAGAAGCATGAAAATATTTCTAAAATACCTATCAATTTGAACCGATTTTTAAATCGTATATATTAACAAATTTTTAATTTTAACTGTAGGGAGACTGCCTTTTAAGGTGGTCTCCCTGTTTTTTATAAGGTTGTTTTTAAGATAAATTGATGAAAAGTAGTACTTGTTTTTCTCCGTTTTGTTTAAAATTTAGGTAAAATGTATTTTATATTTTTCGTCGATTTTAATATTTTGTGTTTATATTTTTCTTTTTATTATGTGAAATGATGTACTTTGATTTTTATTTCATTTTTTATTAAAATTCCCTCATTGTTTAAAATGCTTTGTTTTTTGTTAAAATTTTAAAAGCAATTAAATTTTTTCTTTAGTGTTTTTTAGAGATTGATGCGGATAACCCTGTTCTGGTAAAGGGTTTTCAAGGTTTGATAAATTGATGTTGTTAATATTTATTAACATATTTGTCCCTTGAATATATTAAAATCTGTTAATATGAATATGAAATTGCGTGTTTTGACAGCCGGGGTCTTGTTTTTCACAGGCCAAGCTGTATTTGCTCAAGAAAAAGAATCTAAGAACAGTAAGGACAAAGAGACTAAAATTGAGGAAGTAGTTGTTTTAGGATATAGTAAAACAGCTACCAAAGCTAAAACTACCAGCTCTTCGGTGACAGTAGGTGCCGAAACTTTGGAAAACAGACCTAACATCTCAGTATTAAGTTCAATTCAGGGAACTGCTCCCGGTATTGTTGTTAACTCGGCCTCTGGTTCTCCAGGTTCTGGGAAATTCAATATTCTGATTAGAGGAACAAGCTCACTTAATGGTTCTACGGATCCTTTATACGTGGTAGATGGGGTAATTACTTCAGGTTCTCAGTTCAGAAACTTGAACTCTTATGATATTGAAACATTCAGTATCCTGAAAGATGCCCAAGCAACGGCAATCTATGGTAACAGAGCTGCAAATGGAGTTGTTGTAATTACTACAAAAGGAGGGAAGTTTAACTCAGGGTTAAAGGTTTCCTATGATGCATTAACTTCTTTCAGCCAGCTGCCTCAAACAAACTATAATATGGCAAATGCTCAGCAATTGTTATATATTCAGAAAAATTTAGAAACAGGTAAAGGAAAATCTTTAACGAACGACCAGATCAATAACTGGGGAACAGATACAGATTGGAATAAGCAATTTACCCATGTCGGTATTTCTCAGCAGCATAACTTGTCTATTACCGGAGGTGGAGAAAATATCAATAATTTCTTCTCCCTTGGATATTTAGAAAGTGAAGGAACTGTGAGATCTACAGACTTCAAGAGATTTACAATGAGAAATAATCTTAACGGTAAATCTAAAAATGGAAAGTTGACTTTTGGTTCTATCATCGGTTTAGGATATTCCAAAAGAAATCAGTTGGATGATGAAACGAATACTACAATTTCCAGCAACACTCTTCAAAACCCATTATTTGGAGGAGTACTTTCAAGACCATATATTGACCCTTCTCCATATGCGAATGGACAAGAGTTATATAATGCTATCAAAGGTGATGCTTCTAACAACAGACAATGGATTCTTCAGGATAACATCAACGGAGGAATCAGAAACAGGTTTGCAGAACTAAGTATTTCTGCGAATGCCAATGTAAATTATAAGATTACAGATTTCCTTAGCATTGGAAACAGAACAGGTATTGAATATAAGCAATACGAAAGAACTTTCGCGAGATCACCACTAGGATACCTTGCTATTAGTGTGGCAAACGGAGATCAGGCTAAATACGGAGGTAGTGAAGAGTTTTCTACAACAAGAGATTTAACTTTCAACAGTATTACCAATATTTCATTCAATAAGTCTTTTGGAGATCATACAATTAGTGCTGGTGCCTATATGGACTATATCAAAGCACATGTAAGTAATAATTTTCAAAGACAAAATGGTCTAAACCCATTACAGTGGGAGTTTGGTGCAGGAACTGGTTATATTCCTTTCAACCCTGATACTCCTAACTTTTACAGACCTTCTGTAACGGCTTCAAAAGTAACAGCAGGTACCTTAGCTTATTTTGGAACATTAGATTATGATTACAAAGATAAATATGGTGTAAGTGGAGTTGTAAGAAGAGACGGATCTTATCGTTTCCTTCCTACAAACAGATGGGAGACTTTCTGGTCAGTTGCAGCAAGATGGAATATCGACAAAGAAGATTTCATGGCTAATTCAGGATTCAGATTATTGAAACTAAGAGCTTCAATCGGTACTACAGGTAACCAGAATTTAGGAATTGCTACTGATAATTCTAACCCATTAGCATTACTTCCAAATAACTTCCTTGATTTGTATAACGGTATTTCAGGATATCAGAATTTATTAGGATATAACTTTGTTAACTTATCAAACCCGTACTTAGAGTGGGAGCAGGTAAAACAAAGTAACATCGGATTAGACTTTAACTTTAAAGGATTAATCGAAGGTAGTGTTGATTACTATCAGAAAAGAACATCAAGAATGTTCAACGATCTTCAAAAATCAGCAGTTACGGGTTATTACTCAATCAGAGGTAACGACGGAGTTCTTGATAACAAAGGTATTGAAGGGATGATCAAATATAACGTGATCAGAAACGAAAATACAAGATTATCCGTTTTCGCAAACGCAGCATATAACTCTAACAAGATTGTTTCTATGAATAGCGAAAACCTTGCAGGAGATGTAGTAAATGCTATTGGTGGACCTGCTGGTCAATATCAATTATATTCATACGTTGGTGTAAATCGTGATAACGGAAACTTACAGTTCCTTGACAAAAATGGAAGCATCACTGAAGCTCCTACATCTGCAGACAGAGTATTGACAGGAAAATCAAGATATGCTAAGTTTACAGGAGGTTTCGGATTTAACTTCCAACACAAAGGATGGTTCTTTGATTCCTTATTCTCTTTCCAACAAGGAGGATGGATCTATGATAACTTACAGTCTTGGGTATTTGATCCAAGTGCAGCTGCTAACAGAAACCTTTCTGCAGACTTGTTAAACGCATGGACTCCTCAAAATAGAGATACAGATGTTCCAGCTTTAAAAGCAAGCAACCTAACTTTGGGTTCTTCAGACAGATTTTTACACAGATCAGACTTTATCAGACTTAAGAATATTACTCTAGGATATAACTTTAGCAAAAGTCAGTTAGGTAAACTGCCAGTAAGAGGAATCAAAGTATTTGTTCAGGCAGAAAACCTTTATACCTGGACAGATTGGAAAGGATTTGATCCGGAGCCGATTACTTCATTTTCACTAAATGTTTACCCTAACCCAAAAACCGTATCGGTAGGTTTAAATGTTGATTTTTAATAGAGAAAAATTATGAAAAGAATTATAAATACAATATTAGTTATAGCAACCCTATCATCTGCAGCATTTACGCTGAACAGCTGTCAGGATGCACTAGATATAAAACAAGCAGGAGAGTTACAAGAACAAGACCTGTTTACAAGTGTTGCTAACCTTAATGAAGTTTTAAATGGATCTGTATACGCTCAGTTAGATCCAATTGATGAGATTTACTTCACAGCAGTATTTACAGACGAAGTAAAACCAGGATCTGGTAGTGGAGGACAAGAATATTCACTACACAGACATTTCCTTGATCCGTCTAGTTCTGTTATTACAGGAGGAACAGTAGGTACCATTGCTAGTGATGGGATCTGGATGAATAACTATAAAGTAATCAACAGAGTTAACAGACTTCTTGAAGGGGCAAAGAAAATTACACCAGTTTCTATTGAAGAGAAGAATTCATATAATGCAATTCTTGCACAGGCTAGAGCAATCAGAGCATATTGCTATGTACAGCTAGAGGCTTATTTCTCTAGTGATATGAAAAATCCTAACGCTCTGGGAGTTATTCTTCTGAAGGATGTTCCTTCTACGGAAGCTCAATTGCCAAGAGCTAAAAATCAGGATGTGTATGATTTCATTAATGCTGATTTAGACTACGCCAGAGATATTTTAGGAAACTCTACAAATCCAAGAAGATATCAGGTAGATAAGAATTTTGTAAATGCTGTTGCTGCTCGTTTTAACCTTTATAGAGGTGAAATGACACTAGCTAAGAAAAATGCAGAATTAGTAATCAACGGATCTGGTTTATCACTTACAAAGGCAACGCCAATGACAGGAACGAATTCTCAGGTTCTTGTTACTGAAGCTGATGGTTCTGTGTTCCAATCTGGGCCTTTCAATGAGCCACCAGTTGACAAATGGAATATCGCATTCTATGGAGGAATTGATGAGAAGACTGGAAATGGTATTGTAGGAGGTTCTTTCAATCCATATAGAAGAATGTGGGCTGATACTGATAATGGAGAGGCTATATTTACTCTTAATAGACTTCCATTGGGAGCAGGTGCTGCTATCGGTGGAAAATGGAATACAAACCAATCTAACCTTGGTGGATCTCCAATGTGGTTCTGGGGAAGAAACTTATATAACATATTTAAAAATACTCCAGGAGACATCAGAAAATATGCTTACGTAGATCCTTCATCAAAACCAAACGATAACTATGCTTCTGCATCTGCAGGTAATACCAGAAATGATGGATTGGTAATTGATAAATACCCAGGGAAATTAAGTGCATCTACAAGAAATGATGTTAAAGTCTTCAGATTGTCAGAAATGTATTTCATTATTGCTGAAGCTGAAGTAGCTGCAGGTAATCTTTCAGCAGCTCATGACTTAATTCAGAAAGTAAGAGAGGCTAGAAATTACCTTGGTTCTGCTGTAACACCTAGCTATACAGGTGCACAGTTTGCTTACGCTGACATCTTGAAAGAACGTAGAGTTGAATTAGCACTTGAAGGGCACCGTTATGTCGATCTGAAAAGACTTGCAGTATTGGCAAATGTAGAAATGGACAGAAACCCTACAGATGACATCATTCCGGTTAAGAATCTTGCTAATGGTGATTATAGGTATACTTTACCTATTCCTATTAAGGAAACTTCGGCAAACCCGAATGTTTTACAAAATGATAAATATTAATCATTATAAAAATACCCCTGAAGTTTTTACTTCAGGGGCTTTTTTTTATCAATAAACTTTAAGAATTACAAATTATCATGAACAATTATCTGGAGAATAATTTTCCATTCTGATAACTCTTTGGAGTAACTCCTACAAGTTGCTTAAATACCCTTGTGAAATAGTTGGTATCAGAAAAACCGGTCTGAAAAGCAGTTTCTTTAATGCTGTTTTGTCCCGCTAATAATTCTTTTGCCTTGCTGATTCTTTCCTGTAGAATAAAATCATTCGGGGAGACTCCCAGTTCATCCCTAAACATTTTAAAGAAATTGGATTTACTCACATACGCAAGTTTAGCAATACTGTCAATAGACAATTTCTGGTGTAGATTTCTTTTAATATAATCCACCACAAACCCCATTCTTGATCTGTTTTTTACAATATTTTTTTCTACCAGACTTCTTGCCTGTGTTTGCATAAGCCTTATCAGAAGCTCTTTCAGTGCAAAATCAGCCATAATATCCTTTTGAGAATTATCATCCATGGCAATCCTCATGATGTTATTGGTTGCAGAAGCCAATGCCTGATTATTAAAAAGAAAATATTCGTCCAGTTGAATATTCCATTGTGAAGACTCATCTACCTTTGGCAGGTGATAATTTAAATAATTGAGAGAATCTTCTATAAAATCAGGATTTAAACTTAAGGAGATGCATTGTGTAGCTGTTTCATCAGCTTCAGGAAAATCAATTACCATAGTTTCCCCTGGAGCAACCAGAATGCTTTCTCCCGGAAAATAATCAAAATAATTAGTCTTATTATCCAGTTTCATATGCTTTTTCCCTCTTAACATAGCTGTAAATGCAATGTTTTCAAAGTGAAGCTTTACCCCAAAAGCTGCTTGATGGGTTTCATATATACTGAATTCACAATTGTTTAGATTGAATGTGGTCTGGTTTTCAACAAGACTCAATAGATGCCTCTCCTGAGTTAATTCAGGAGTGTTTAATAAAAACTTGCTATTGTTATTCATTTCTAAATATTTTTTGAAAACTGGTATTCCAAATATATAAAATATGAACCTATGTTGTTGTTAATAAAATGATAAAATTATAGGCCTAACACTATTCTGCACCTTTTTTATACGATTGTGCTATGTTTTTTTTGGGTTGTACATGTAATTTGGCATCATCGAAAAAATATAAACAATACTAATATGAGCACAATTACAGAACCAAAATCAACGACTCTTTTACAGCGTCCAGAATTTAAAGACAGATACGATAACTATATTGGAGGTAAATTTACACCACCGGTTAAAGGACAATATTTTGATGTAGTTTCACCGGTGGATGGTAAAAAATTCACTCAGGTAGCCCACTCATCCAAGGAAGATTTGGATTTGGCTGTAGATGCAGCAGAAAAAGCATTCCAAACCTGGAAAAATACATCATCTACAGAGCGAAGTATTATTCTCAACAAGATTGCAGACAGAATAGAACAAAACCTGGAATATCTTGCTACAGTAGAAACCATTGATAACGGTAAGGCTGTAAGAGAAACTTTGGCGGCGGATATGCCACTTGCAATAGATCATTTCAGATATTTTGCATCCGTAATTCGGGCAGATGAAGGCTCGCATAACGAATTGGATAAAGACACTGTATCCTTAATTGTACACGAACCACTTGGAGTAATCGCACAAATCATCCCTTGGAATTTCCCAATATTGATGGCAGTATGGAAGTTAGCTCCGGCATTGGCGGCAGGAAACTGTGTCGTTTTAAAACCTGCAGAAAGCACACCCGTGTCTATTATGGTTTTAATGGAACTCATTGGAGATTTATTACCAGCCGGAGTCATCAATATTGTTAATGGCTTTGGAGCAGAACTAGGAAGAGCTTTGGTTACAAATCCTAAAGTTGCCAAGGCTGCATTTACAGGATCCACAGCTACAGGCCGTTTAGTAATGCAGTATGCAACAGAAAATATCATTCCTGTGACATTAGAATTAGGTGGAAAATCGCCCAACGTATTTTTCAATTCTGTAATGGATGCAGACGATGAATTTTTAGATAAAGCCATTGAAGGTGCTGTACTTTTCGCTCTTAACCAAGGTGAAATTTGTACATGTCCGTCAAGGTTACTCGTTCAAGAAGGAATTGCAGATGCCTTTATTGAAAGAGTCGTTGAAAGAGTAAAGGCCATTAAGGTAGGAAACCCATTGGATAAAACCGTCATGATGGGGGCACAGGCTTCTCAGATTCAGAAAGATAAAATATTGTCTTATATTCAGCTAGGAGTAGAAGAAGGAGCAGAAGTTTTGGTAGGAGGCAATGTAAATAACCTAGGAGAAGATCTTGAAGATGGGTACTACATCCAGCCTACTATTTTCAAGGGAAATAATAAAATGAGAATTTTCCAGGAAGAAATCTTTGGCCCTGTGCTGGCATTTACAACCTTTAAAGACGAAGAAGAAGCCATAAAAATAGCCAATGATACCATCTACGGATTGGGAGCAGGAGTTTGGACGAGAGATGCCCATCAGTTATACAATATTCCGCGCCAGATTGAGGCAGGAAGAGTTTGGGTAAACCAATATCATTCATATCCGGCAGGAGCACCTTTTGGAGGCTACAAGCAGTCTGGAATAGGAAGAGAAAATCATAAAATGATGCTTGATCATTACCGTCAGACCAAAAATATGTTGATCTCCTATAATAAAAACAAGTTAGGTTTCTTTTAATATTAATTTTAGGACGTGCCCGATTGCCTTGGCTTTATCCAGGGCAAAACGGTCGGGCTATGCAGGGCTTCATTTCATTTCGGTGCTCCATTCCATTCCGCACCGGCTCGTTCCTCGCCGCCCTTACTATCCCTCACGCAAATATTACCTTTCTTATCCGGAATTTTTCGGATGAGTAGGAAACTATTAACCAGTAAAAACTCAATTCAAAAAAATAAAATATGATTCCAAAAACAATGAAAGCTGCCGTAGTTCAAGGCTACGGACAGCCCCTGAAAATAGAAGAAGTACCCGTAAGAGCCCCTGGCAGATATGAAGTTCTTGTAAAAGTAATGGCCTGTGGCGTTTGTCATACAGACCTGCATGCTGTAGATGGAGACTGGCCTGCCAAACCTAAAATGCCCCTTATTCCGGGACATGAGGGTGTAGGTATAGTGGTGGCTTGCGGACCTGAAGCCTTTGTTAAAGAAGGAGATGCAGTAGGAGTTCCATGGTTATATAGTGCCTGTGGGTGTTGTGATTATTGTATTACAGGATGGGAAACACTTTGTGAGGCTCAAAAAAATGGCGGATACAGTGTAGACGGAGGTTTTGCAGAATACGTTATTGCAGATTCCAGGTATGTGGGACATCTGAAGTCCAATGTTAACTTTCTGGAGATTGCTCCAATTTTATGTGCAGGAGTAACCGTTTACAAAGGACTCAAAGAAACAGAAACAAAACCCGGAGAATGGGTAGCTATTTCAGGAATCGGAGGATTGGGCCACGTAGCGGTTCAGTATGCAAAAGCGATGGGGATGCATGTTGCTGCCATTGATGTAGCAGATGATAAATTGGAACTGGCTAAAAAACTGGGTGCAGATCTTGTAGTGAATGCAAAAAATACAGACCCCGGAGAATATTTGCATAAAGAAGTTGGCGGTATGCATGGTGCATTAATTACAGCTGTTTCGCCTATTGCTTTTAAACAGGGAATAGATGTTCTGAGAAGAAAAGGAACCATTGCTTTGAATGGATTGCCTCCCGGATCTTTTGAGCTTCCTATTTTTGAAACTGTTTTAAAAAGAATAACCGTTAGAGGTTCTATTGTAGGAACCAGAAAAGATATGCAGGAAGCTTTGGATTTTGCCAATGAAGGACTGGTGAAAGCAACAGTAACTGCAGCCAAACTCGAAGATATTAATGATGTCTTTGATAAAATGAAAAAAGGACAGATTGATGGACGGATTGTGTTGGATATTGCAAACTCAAACTAAACAATGAGCTGCAGGCTCGGCAAATACTTTTGCCGAGCCTCTTTATTCAGATAACAAGATTCAATTGTTAAATTTGAAAAAATAAAATAATGGAAAGAAAAATAACAAGGCTTTCTGCAACAGAAAAGGCGCTTGAAGTCATTCATGAACTTGAAAATAAGTATGGGGCACTCATGTTTTATCAGGCAGGGGGATGTTGTGAGGGAACACAACCACAATGCTTCGAAAAAGGAGGATTCTTTCCAAGGATGAATGATGCCATGATAGGAACCATTAACGGATATGAGTTCTGGATAGACCGCGACCTCTTTGAATACTGGAAATATTCCCACTTTACACTCGATGTTACAGATGGTTTCGGACCTGGTGGATTTTCATTGGAAACCCCTTTGGGGAAAACATTTAAAGTTCATTACAGGCTTTTCACTCCCGAAGAATATGAAAACCTTGAACCTGTACAGCGAAGTGAATAGGGTAGATCTCTTTTAGAATAAAGGCATTTGTACATTGGATTAATGGTCAACTTTTAATCAGGTGACTTTTACAAACCGATTCACAAACATGGCTGCAACGATATCTCCTACAGAATTAAGAACTGTTGCTAAAGGATCTACAAGGGTTCCGATAATCATTACAGCAGGAATAGCTTCCTGAGGTAGTTTATAGACAGAGATCATCAGCATTTCACCAATATATCCACCGTTAGGAATTCCTCCGGCTACAATACTCACAAAAACCGTAATTCCTAAAGCCAGAAGTAAATTGGCAGGATCAAAGAAATCTTTTCCAATAATTAAAAAAGCTACATAGATCTTAATAATAGAAGACATTGAGGATCCATTTTTATGCAAGGTAGTACCAATAGGAATCACCAGGTTAGCAATAGAATTGGGAATTCCAATCTTGGAAGCTGCCTGTAGATTCGCTGGCATAGTTGCAAAGCTGCTGCAGGTACTTATTGCTGTAAGAGTAGGATAAATGGCATTCGTCCAGAAACTTTTAACCCCATTTTTTCCACTCGCCATGAATGCATAGATGGAAAAGAAGACAAGGAAATAGATAATTCCTGCCACATAATACAACCCTAAAGGTTTAGCATAAAATCCAAAAAGCTGTGGTCCTAACGTTGCTACCTGATAGGCGAAATAAGCCCCTAGGCCAATGGGAGCCAGCTTCATAACCAATAAAAGAAGTTCTTTCATTACTTCATATCCTGATGCAATAAAAACTCTGAATGGCTGTCCACTTTCTCCAGTTTTTCTGGCTGCAAAACCTGTCAAGAACGCAAAAATAAGCAGTGCAAGCATATTTTGTCTTGAAAAGAGTGCGGTAAATTCTCCCACAGTGAAAAAGCTCACAATTCTATTTCCCCAAGTTTCATCGCTAGCCGCTTCAGTTACGATCTCTGAACTTCCGGAAACTCCTGAAACAGGAAAAAGATACACTACACAGATCGTAAAAATAGCCGCTGTCAAAATAAAGAATAAAAAGGTAAGTGCCATCACAAGAATGATTCTTCCGAACCTTGATTGTTGTTCTAAAGAGGCAATGGAATTCGATACTGCAAAAAATACCAAGGGTACTACACTCACGAAAAGAAGATTAAGAAAAATGTCTCCCAATGGTTTTATGTATTCCACAACCCCAGGAGCTACAATTCCTATAATGCTTCCAATAGTGATTCCTAAAAGTAAAAATATGATTCCTGAGTAGTTTTTTAATACCTCTTTCATGTGGCGCTTTTTATCAAAGATAAGTTTATTTTTAACACTCTGCTATGCAATTTTCAAGCCTAAATTTCATAAATTTGGGTAAACTTCGTTTCTATGGCTTATATAGATTACTATAAAATTCTAGGCGTAGATAAAAACGCAACACAAGATGACATTAAAAAAGCCTACCGAAAATTGGCTAGAAAACTGCATCCTGATCTGAACCCCGATGACAAGGAGTCTGAAAAAAAATTCAAAGAGCTGAATGAAGCTAATGAAGTACTCAGTAATCCTGAAAACCGTACCAAATATGATAAATACGGTGAAAACTGGAAGCATGGTGAGGAATACGAAAAAGCCCAACAGCAACAGCAAAAACAATATCAGCAACAAAACTACGGAGGCGGAGGCTTCTCAGGTGCTGACTTTGGAGAGGGCGAGGATTTTTCAGATTTCTTCCAAAATATGTTTGGTGGTGCAGGAGGCACTGGCAGAAGCTCAAGAGGAAGAGCATCAGGTAAGTTCAAAGGAAAAGATGTACAGGCTGAGCTGAATCTAAATTTAAGAGATGCTGCAATAACACATCCACAAACTTTTGAAATCAATGGGAAGAAGGTAAGAATCACCATTCCGGCCGGAGTTTATGACGGGCAGCAGATTAAACTGAAAGGACATGGGAATCCGGGAGTAAACGGAGGACCAAGCGGAGATTTGTATATTACATTCAATATTCCTGAGGATCCTGATTTTGAAAGAATTGGTGATGATCTTAAAACAAAGGTGACTATTGATATGTACACTGCGGTTTTAGGGGGTGATGTAAAGGTAAATACCCTGGATGGAAGTGTAAACCTAAAAGTGAAACCGGAAACGCAAACCGGAACTACCGTAAGATTGAAAGGAAAAGGATTTCCTGTCTACAAAAAAGAGAACGAACACGGCGATCTTTTTGTAACCTACGAAGTGAAACTGCCTACCAATCTTACAGAGAAGCAGAAAGAACTTTTTGAACAACTTAAAAATTCCTAGGCTATGAGTGAAAGAATATCACGGGAAGAACTCGTAAGAATATACAATATAGAAATCACATTTTTTGATGACCTTGTAGAATATGGTTTATTGAATATACAGGTGGAAGACAATATTCACTATCTGATGTATGAAGATCTGCCTGATTTGGAAAAGTTTACCAATTGGCACTATGATCTTGAAATCAATCTGCCAGGTTTGGAAGTTATTCATAATATGCTGAACAAACTGGAAGCTTTAAAGCGTAGAAACAGGGATTTGATGAACAAACTTTCTGCAATAAGTGACCAATATGAAGATATTTAGCTTAGTTTTGTAGCTTTTTAAAACAAACCATGTATTATGAGTGAGGAAAAGGTTATTACATTAAGAACTGACAGAAAGAATTTTGAGGATATTTATTTTAGTGGTAACCAGGGTAGTCTGCTTTTTTCACCTACAACTAAGAGTAAAACAATAACAACCATTGCAGCTGCTGTTATCTTAGTCATTGTATTTTTTTTGAAAGATAGCTTAAGTGAGAACAGTAAAGGAATTTTATACTTTTTGAGTTTTATATTCCTGCTTTGTGCCGTTTTCTTGTCTGTAAGCATTAACAAGGTTTCAAGATGGAAAAAACAGGTCAATCATTATTTAAGCGTGCTTGAAAAATGTAAGATATATGAGATCAGATTTGATCAGAATTTTTTCACAGTGAATATTGATGGAGAAAAGGAAACCAGTGAATGGAAAGATTTTGAATATTTTGACAGTAATAATGAATTCATCTCTCTAGAGGGTAAATATAATTATATGTTTCCACAGAGATCTATGAGTGAGAAAGAGTATAATTTGCTAAAGAAAATCTTAAAGGAAAATATCAACAAACAATAAAAAAATCAGAGCAAACGCTCTGATTTTTATTTTATATTAAAAGTAGTAAAAGGAAAGTTACTTATTCTAACCAGCCCATTTCTTTCATCCACTCGTCATTGTAGATTTTTCCTACATATCTTGAACCATGGTCGTGAAGTAAAACTACAATGACATCATCTTTCGTAAACTGATCTTTCATTTGAATTAATGAAGCAATTGCACTTCCCGCAGAGTATCCACAGAAAATACCTTCTTCCTTAGCCAGTTTTCTTGCATAGATGGCACCGTCTTTATCTGTTACCTTTTCAAAATGGTCAATTACAGCCATGTCATAGTTCTCAGGAATGATATCTTCCCCAATACCTTCTGTAATGTAAGTATAAGCATGGTCGTAGTGTAATTCTCCGGTTTCGTGAAATTCTTTAAGAATAGATCCGTAAGTATCCACACCAATGATCTTGATGTCTTTGTTCTTTTCTTTGAAGAATGTTCCGCATCCTGTAATAGTACCTCCTGTTCCTGCACCTGCTACAAAGTGAGTCAGTTTACCTTCAGTCTGTTCCCAGATCTCAGGAGCTGTAGATTCATAGTGAGCAGTTCTGTTGGATAAGTTATCATATTGGTTTACATACCATCCGTTTTCAGTTTCCTTAGCCAGTCTTTTTGAAACTGAGTAATAAGAACGTGGGTCAGTAGGTTTTACGTCTGTAGGACAAACAATTACTTCTGCTCCTACAGCACGAAGAATGTCACACTTTTCCTTAGACTGTTTAGAATTGGTTACAAAAATACATTTGTAGCCTTTGATGATGGCAGCAAGTGCCAGCCCCATTCCAGTATTTCCGGAAGTTCCCTCAATGATGGTTCCTCCAGGTTTTAATCTGCCGTCTTTTTCGGCATCTTCTATCATTTTAAGAGCCATTCTGTCTTTTACGGAGTTTCCGGGATTGAATGTCTCAACTTTTGCTAAAACTAGTGCTGGAAAGTCTTCACCTAACACTTTGTTAAGTTTTACCAGCGGTGTATTACCTATCGTTTCAAGGATATTTTTTGCGTATTTCATAAATGTTTTATATGCGGTGCAAAGATAATGCTTTTAAAATTATCTTTGCCCTGTATGATTGGCAGACGAAACTGAAACATTGAAAGGAGTTTCAATGATCAGTGCCCACCAGCTTTTAATAATTAATTGTACTTAATTGCTTTCACCGGAGAGATCTTACTGATTAGATAACTCGGAATAATTAAAGCAAGTGCTGAGATAGCCAGAATCCCTAATGAAATGGAAACAATGGCAATAGGGTTGAGGTCCACCGGAACTGTACTTACATAATAGTTTTCCGGATTCAACTTGATAACCCCAAAGAATTTCTGAATTAGAATTAATCCTAATCCAATAGCGTTTCCATACAAAAGCCCCGGAATCATAATGATAAGCGTATAGTTGATAAAGGTAGCTCTGATCTGTGCATTACTGGCTCCTAATGTCTTTAGCAACCCGATGGAATTTGTTCTTTCAATAATAAGAATTAGAAGAACCATGATAATATTGATAACCACCACAATCAGCATGATGATGATAATCAGTGCAATATTGGTGTCAAAAATACTGATCCAGTCATTGATCTGTGGAAACTTTTCAGTGGCTTTTTCAGCATAGTTTTTATAGCCGATCAGTTTTTCAATTTCAGGAAAATCCTTGTCGATATCATTGACGTTTTTCAGGAAAATATCAATACCTCCAATCTCGTCGCCTTTCATATCCAGAATTTTTCTTACATGATTAATCCCTCCAATAACGAACTGCTCATCAATCATTTTAATATCAGTTCTATAGATTCCGATAATTTTGAATTTTCGGTAGATTGGCTTTTGATCAGTCTTTAAAAATACAGTAACAATGCTGTCATTTACCTTTAGGTGAAGATCATTGGCTACTTTTTGTGAAATGGCAACATCATTATTGAATCCTACTTCAGTAACCTTTGGTGTAGTACCGGCGAGAAGAAATTTTTTAAACCTTAAGCTGTCAAAATCCTTTCCTATTCCTTTAAAAATGATTCCTGCAAAATTATGTTCATTACGCATAATACCTGTTACGGTTGCATACTTTTGAACCGTTTCCACATCAGGAAGCTCTTTTATTTTCGAGATATTTAATCCCTGATTATCCAGTACTGAAGTATTGTATGAGGAATTGGATCGGGTAGATCTTACTGTAATATGTCCGCTGAAATCTGCAAGTCTCTCCTTAATAGCCTTTTTGGAACCTAATCCGGTGGCCACAGTAATCAGGGAAACAATGATTCCAAGAGCTACAGAAAGCCTGCCAATGAAGATGATAACCCGTGATAGGTTATTTTTGTTATCTTTGGAAAATGCTATTTTTCTAGAGAAATATAAAGGAAACTTCAAGCTTATGAATTTAGATTTCAAAATTAAAAATTTACTTCTGATTTGCCTAATTTTTTTAGGAGTATTCAACCAATATTATTCTCAAACCCAAGTTCAATCGGATTTTAAAACCGGTGCGGACCAACCTGAGCTTTATTTACCCTTATTAAAAGGAAAAACAATTGGTGTAGTGACCAATCAAACAGGCTTGATGAGTGACAAAACCCATTTGGTAGATTTTTTAGTTAAAAATGGTGTTAAGATCAAATCTATTTTTGCGCCTGAGCATGGTTTCAGAGGAGACGCTGATGCAGGAGCTAAAGTAAAAAATGGAGTAGACGTTAAAACAGGAATTCCAATTGTTTCTTTGTATGCGAGCAATAAGAAACCAAAACCAGAACAACTGGCAGGGATAGATATTGTTGTATTTGATATTCAGGATGTTGGAGTGAGGTTTTATACATACATCTCAACTTTAACGTATTTAATGGAGGCCGGGGCTGAAAATAATGTAGAAGTCATGGTACTAGATCGTCCGAATCCTCATGATGGATATACAGATGGTCCTGTTTTGAAAAAGAAATGGACAAGTTTTGTAGGAATGCATGAAGTACCTGTAGTCTATGGATTGACAATAGGTGAGTACGGAAAAATGGTAAACGGTGAAAAGTGGCTGAAAAATGAAGTTCAGGCGAAATACACCTTAATTCCAATGAAAAATTATCACAAAAAACAGCGTTATCCAATATTAGATAAGCCATCACCTAATTTACCTAATGATAAAGCCATTAACTTGTATCCGAGTTTATGTTTTTTTGAAGGAACCCAGGTTTCTGTAGGAAGGGGAACAGAGCAGCCTTTTCAGATTTATGGTTCTCCATGGACGGAAAGCTTACCTTATCAATTTACTCCAAAACCGAGTTATGGCGCAAAAGATCCTTTCTTGAACGGAAAGCTTTGCTATGGAGAAAACTTATCTAATTATCCTAAAGATTTAAGAGAACTTAATTTGGAATGGGTAATAAAGGCCTATCAAAACTATAAGAATCCACAATTAGATTTCTTTTTAAAGAACTTATGGTTTGATACCCTGTCCGGAACTGATGAATTCAGAAAGCAGATTATTGCTGGAAAATCAATTCCGGAAATTAAGGCGTCATGGAAAAAGGATTTAGAGGATTTTGAAAAGATCAGAATCCGATATGTGGTTTATGAAGATTAATCAAAATTTTGGGGCGGAGTTTTATCGTTCTTGCCCCTATTTAATATAAAAAGTCCAATAGTCAGTCCCACAACACCTGCAAAAGCCGTCAATAAAGCTCTTTGCAATTTGTCAGGAAGATCATTCCCAAGATAGTTCATTAAAAAAAGGATCACAAAAGTGATCACTGAAATGATAATATGGTTTTTTCCAAATAACTTCATTACTCTATTTAAATTTATAAGAGATCATTACTCCACCTCTGTAAGGCATAATTTCTCCACTTTTATTAAATTTTTCAGCGTTGTCATAGCGCTTTCCTGTGGAACGGTCATAGCCTTTATAAAAGCCTTGAGAGGTTCCCACTGTAGCATACAAATCAAGATTCCAACGGTCTGATAATTGAAACTGATAACCACCAGTGATACCCAACATTACAGAAAATCCTTTTTGATAAAGATTAGAATTGATAAGAATGTCTCCGTTATCAGCAACAGAAGTGTCATTATTCCAATAATTCCATTTTTGTGCATTATAGGCAGCAAAGGAAAGATTGGCACCTACATACCAATGTTTGAAAGCTTCCTTGAAATAATATCTTCCTTCAATTGAAGCGGAGTAAAATTGTAATTCATGTCCTGCGAATGACTTCCATGGAGAAATAAAGACATCTCCTTGAATAGTATATTTGGGACTGATTTGTTTTTCTACACCAAGATTAACAATACCTAATGGTAAAAAAAGAGCATTTCCCTTTACATATAAACTCTTTTCCCCACTTTGTTCCTGTTCCTGTGCATTCAGAGATCCTATAGCCAAGAAAGCTAATACACTTGCTAATACTCTATACTTCATCAATATGTGTTATTTTATTTGATTTAATAATTCTTCTGCTAATTTAGAGTCCTTATTGGACTGAGTGGCTATATTCCTAGACATTTCAGCATAATTTTTTGCCATTTCTTTGTTGCCAGTTAAAAAGTAAAGCTTACCAAGAATATAAGTGTTTTCAGAGGTTTCTCCTCTCATCACTGATTTTTCTGCCCATTCAGTGGCTTTTTTCAATGAGGATGGGTTTTTTACATGATCTAAAAATACCCATGACGCTCTTAGCAACTCATCAGGATTAAATGAATCTGAGTTTTTATAATAATCCAAGGCTGCTTTTTCATACTCAGGAAAATTGGCATTTTGTTCGTAATAGCTAAGTTTAGTCTGGTTAAGCTTTGCTGTAGCTAATTGCTTGCCCACTAATGGTTCTGCCGTTTTCAGAAAATACTCATCATTGATTCTTTTATTTTTATCATCAATGGATTGTTCTACAATTTTTGATAGCTTCAGTTGAGCATCAAATTCGTTGTAAGTTTCTTCCGGAAGAAATTTGACAATGTCTGCCTTTCTCGCAGAAAAAGTTTTATAATTGGAGTCTTCAGTTGATTTTAAGAAAAATAATAAAAATCCAATTTCGTCTTTCGAAAACTCTTCAGTATTTTTTTTGTTTTCAAAATATCTTTCTGAAGCTTTCTTGGCAAATTCATAATCAGTATCAGAATTAAGTTTCATAATATTGATCAAGAATGTAGGATCCTTTTCACCCTTAGCAAATCGGTCTTTTAGAGAATTTTTATTGTTCCCTGGTGAATTGATATCCTGAGCCATTGCTACAAATAGACTTTCCTCCATATAGCCGGTATTTCTGGAAACAAGCTCGCCTTCACCATTCAGGAAAAGATAAGTAGGGTAGGAGCGAACTCCATATTTGGCGGCAATGTCTCTTCCTTCTCCTTTCTCCATATCAAATCTTGCATTGATGAAGTTGGTATTGTAATAGTCTTTTACCGATTTCTGAGGAAAAACATTTTTCTCCATCATTTTACAGGGGCCACACCAAGAAGCATATGCATCAATAAAAACCAATTTTTTTTCCTTTTTGGCTTTTGCAATAATATCCTTGAAAGGGAGGTCCTGGAACTGAATAGATTCCTGTGCTGAAATAATGATAGAACAAAAAATAGATATTCCGGAGATGATCTTCTTCATTTTCAAATTAGATTTGTAGGCGAAGATAACTAATTTCAAAATATTTAAGAGCGTAATCTGTTGATTGAACATCTATATTAACTAATTTTAAGATTTATAGATTTTCTGGGCCTGCTTTAAGGCATAGAAAAAACTTTTTTTTTACAAAAAATATTTTGAGCATACGTTTATACCCTCAAGATGTTCCTATTTATCACTTGTTTTCATATAATTTTAATTCACTTTTTGGTCCTGAAATCTTTGTTATATCTTTGCAAACTAATAAATTATCTGCGGAAGAATCACAAGAATAGGCTTTACTATAGTATTGCCTAAGTCTTTCTTTTGATGAAAATAACAATGTAGAAGATCTTGAGTATTCAATTTAAACATACCCTATCCCGAAAATCAGTTTACATTACAGCAATCTCTGTCTGCTTCATTGCAGTGGCAGCATTTGCTGTTCTAAGTCTTTTAATTACAGAAGACAGCCGTAAAAATACTGAGGATTTTGCAAGAAAAACTTTCTTCCGGAAATATGAATCGGTAGAAAATGAATTTAGAAATATAGAAGACTATCAATACCTTCTTCGTGAATTGATTCAAAAAGATGGTCTGAAAAATTATAAGGACTATTCTTTGGTTTTAAATGGTTTAAACAAAAAAAGAAATCTTTTAACTTACAGCTGGTACTATTATGATAAGAATGGAACCGGAAAATCGGAAAGTAATAATCCTTTAGCCGATCTTTTTAAAAATAGAGAGCGCACAGAAAAGTCTGTTGCTATAAAAAGTAACGGGCCGGGACACTTTAAGGATCTTCTGATTACACGTAAAGACAGCATCTATTGGGTGAGCTATGACTCTCTTGTACTTCCTGGTAAAAATAGGCTGTATTATGGATCTACAGTGAGTCTGGATGATCTTCATCAATATTTTATCAATGTAGATAAAAGCTCAAATACTTATGCCTACGTCTTTACAAAGGAGGGAATTTGTATTACCCATCCGGAAAAGAAATATCTTGGAAAAAGTATTTTCGAATTTACAGATATCAAACCCCAAGATACGATATGCAATACTGTAAAATCTGGATATACAGAAAGAACTGCCGTTTCTGAATATCTTGGGGTGGGAGTCACCCGATTTATAAAACCACTAAAAACGGATAATTTTGATGGATATACAGTGGTAAATCATGTTAATTTTATTATTGATGAAAATACCAACAAAGTAAAAACCTATACCATTTATATATTTCTTGCTGCTTTATTCCTGATTGTAACGGTCTTTATTTTGTTTCAAAGATCAGCAAATATTGCTTACAGAGAAAAAGAAAAAATACAGACGGAGAAAAACTTACTGCTGGTTGAGAATGAAAAGATGCACAAGGCAGAGGTTATTAATCAGTTGCAGCAGCTTAAAAATAATATCAATCCGCATTTTTTGTTCAATTCACTGAACTCGCTTTATATGCTGATCGGAATCAATAAAGAGAATGCTCAGAAGTTTACCATGAACCTTTCCAAGATTTATAGGTATCTGATTGTCCCTCCAAAGGAAAATATTGTTTCTGTTGCCAAGGAAATTGATTTTATCCAAAAATATATGGAGCTTCTGAAAAGTAGGTTTGATGAAGAGCTGAGATTTGAGTTAATCATCAATAGCCCGGAAAGTTTAGAAAAACGAATTCCATATCTATCCTTGCAAATTGTAGTGGAAAATGCGATAAAACATAATATTGCGACGATAGATCAACCGTTGGAGATCATTATTATAATAGAAAAGAATGAGATTATGGTGAAGAACACCTGGCAGCCGAAAACGGAAGCCGTTCAGGGGGAGAAATTCGGAATTGATTATTTGAATCAGGTTTATGAGTATTTTAAGAATAATCTGCTTCATATTTCTGTAGATGGTGAAAATTTCATATGTTTTTTGCCATTAATGAAGTAAAATAAAAAAATCCATTCACTCCCAAAAAACATCCTCTCACTCCCTAATATTATTTAATAATTCACTATACCTATAGCTTTGCTAGCTGAAACTAAGATATTTACTATTTGGAATGAATCGGACTATTTTAATGAAGAATTACAGACTTGCCTTGTATCTAGGACTTGCATTGGCTTCGCCGGCGGTAATGGCACAAAAAAAGGATACTGTAAAAACGGCCAAGGACAAAGCTGAAAAAACAGATGTTTCATCATCAAAAAAAACAAAGAAAATTGACGAACTGATCAAAAAAGGTACCTATAAAAAAGGTATTTTCAATACGATACAGGTAAAAACGGATGTTTATTTTGAAATACCTGACAGTTTGATGGGGCGCCAGTTTTTGGTGGTCAACAAACTATCTCAGGTACCTATGCAGGTGAATGAAGCGGGTTTAAATAAGGGAATGAACTATGAAAATAAGATCATTTCTTTTCACCGTGACAGATTAGCCAAGAAAGTATGGGTTAAAACCTCTGAAGCTAAAGTGTCGTCACCTAAAAATGATGCCATTACAAAATCTGTTAAGGATAACTTTTCAGAATCTGTAATTGAAGTTTTTGATATTGAAGCACAAAACAATGACTCCACTTCAGTAGCCATTAAGGTGAACAAGGTTTTTGACGGAAATCAGAAGAGTTTTAATGATGTTTTGGCGAATGTAGGTCTTGGAGGATCAGTAAAATCAAGTCTTTCCTATATAGAAGGAGTAAAAACATTTCCACAAAACCTTGTTGTGAAGTCTCAATTGAGTACTTCCGTGAATGAGGGAGGTGTAGATTTACCAGTGACATTGGGGGTTACAAGTAATCTTGTATTGCTTCCTAGTGTACCTATGAAACCCAGAGTTTCAGACGCAAGAGTAGGGTTTTTCTCTGAAAAGCATTGGACTTTCAATGACCGTCAGCAGAAAATGGATGAAAAATTCTTCATCACCAAATGGAACCTTGAGCCTAAAGATGAAGACAAGGAGAAATATCTTAGAGGAGAATTAGTAGAGCCTAAAAAACAAATTGTTTATTATATAGATCCTGCTACTCCAAAACAATGGCGTGAAAAGATCATCGCAGGAGTACATGATTGGCAGGTTGCCTTTGAGCAGGCTGGTTTTAAAAATGCTGTGATTGCAAAAATGCCGGACGAAAAGGATGAAGATTTTGATATTGATGATGTAAGATATTCTGTAATCACCTATGCGGCTTCACCTAAGTCTAATGCCATGGGGCCGTCAGTAGTAGATCCGAGAAGTGGTGAAATTATTGAAGCGGATATCATCTGGTGGCATAATGTAATGACTTCTCTTCATGACTGGATGAGAATTCAGACAGGGGCAATAGATCCAAAAGCCAGAGGAAATAAATTTAGTGATGAGCATATGGGAGAAGCTATCCGATTTGTTTCATCCCATGAAGTAGGACATACATTCGGATTGAAGCATAATATGGGAGCATCTTTCTCATTCCCCGTAGAATCACTTCGTTCAAAGGAATTTACAGATAGAATGGGTGGAACTGCACCTTCCATTATGGATTATGCACGTTACAACTATGTTGCCCAGCCGGAAGATGGTGTTACAGCAATCACTCCGAAAATCGGGCTTTATGATAAATATGCTATTGAGTGGGGCTATCGTTGGTACCCGGATGAGTTTGTTGAGAAAAAAGCATTAAGAAACCTGATTGAAAAACATCAAGACGATCCAATGTACTTCTACGGAGAACAGCAGAGTTATCTTGAAACAATAGATCCGCGTTCGCAGTCTGAAGATTTGGGAGATGATGCAATGAAGGCAAGCGAATACGGAATGAAGAACCTGAAAGTTGTTGTAGATAACCTTTTAAAATGGACCTATGAAGATGGTAAAGATTACACAGCGACAGGTAAATTGTATTTGGAAGCTATTGGGCAATGGGACTTGTATACAGGTCATGTGATGGCTAATGTAGGAGGGATTTACCTGAATAACACTGTTTTTGGTAACAAGAAAAAGGCATACGAACCGGTTCCTGCGGAAACACAGAGAAGAGCGGTTGATTATCTTGTTAAAAATGCGATCAACCTTCCGGAGTGGTTATTCTTCAATCCAATTACAGAGAAGACCTATCCGGTTAAAAACTCACCGATGGGACCATTTGAGCAGACGCCGTATACCTTGGCAAGAGGAATGCAGTATGCCAATATTTATTCCCTGTTTATGGATGACAGATTGCTTAGGTTACTTGAAAATGAGTTGAAAAATGAAGTTTCAGGTTCTAAGGATGAGATTTATACTGTTGAAAATCTATTTGATCAGGTAAGAGGAGCCATTTTTAATAAAAGAGGAAGCCTTACAATCTTTGAAAAGATGGCACAGAAGAACTATGTAGATGCGATGATTGTTTCAGTGAATAAACTGTTCGAAAAAACAGCAGTGAAAGGGTTAAAGACAGATCATAATCTGAATATGCCAATGATCTGTAATTATCATGAAGAAGATAAGAACCTTAGAAACATTAATTATTCATCCATGAAAAGAGTATCTGAAGTAACTACCTATAAAAGAGCAGAGCTACAGAAAGTTCTGGATTTACTGAATAGAACCAGATACAAAGGTGATGACTCCTCAAGAGCTCATTACACAGATTTAATCATTCGTATTGAAGAGGCTTTAAAATAAATAAACAGCTATGAAAAAAACTCTAATACTTTTACCTCTTTTAGCTGCTCAGGTTGCGTTTGCTCAGGAAAAGAAAACGATCACAGGAAAGATAGAAGATGGTAGTACTTCCGGCGCAATTGCCGGTGCATCCATAAAAATAGAAGCCCAATCTGTTTCTACAAAAACGGATCTGGACGGAATTATTGAAAGTGTATCAGTAGGTACAGTTGCAGATAAGGACGGAAAGTTTATACTGGAAGTACCAAAAGATACAAAATCTATATTGGTAAGTTATCCGGGATATGAGTCCAGGATGATTCTGATCAATGAAGATAAAACCAATTATACGGTGAGACTGAGTTCTGAAGTTTCAGATAAAAATAAAATTCAGGAGGTTATCATTACCGGATATCAGAAGATTGAAAAACGTAAGCAGACTTCAGCAGTTGCTACGGTAAAAATGGATAATATAAGCCAGGCTGGGGTAGCGAGTGTAGACCAAATGTTGGCTGGACAGATTGCAGGGGTTGCAGTTGCTCCTCAGACCGGGGCTCCAGGGGCACCGGCAAAAATCAGAATTCGTGGAACGGCTTCATTGTCCGGTCCACAGGATCCGCTATGGGTAATTGACGGGCTTCCATTAGAAGGAAATGATGTACCCAACTTCACTGATAAAGACAATATTGATCAGCTTCAGAATTTTTCTATTGCAGGATTAAACCCTAACGATATTGAGGATATTACGATCCTGAAAGATGCTGCTGCAACAGCAATTTACGGAGCAAGAGCTGCTAATGGAGTAATTTCCATTACAACAAAAAAAGGGAAAAAGGGAAGCATGAAATTAAACTTCTCTGCTGATACTTTCATCACCGCTCGTCCTGATTTTGATCGTCTGAACCTTTTGAATGCATCTGAAAAGGTAGACCTTGAGCTAATGCTTGCAAAACGTGCAGATCTTACTTACCGTGCAGATAAAGGAGAGGTGATGAGAATTTTAACTCAGAACCACCAGCTTGATGATTTCAGAAGTGGAGGCTTGGATGCTTTGAATCCATTGACACGTCAGCAGCTTAACTCGTTAAGAAATAATAATACCGACTGGGGAAAATTACTATACAGAAATGCTATCAACAAACAGTATGGAGTAAGCATTTCCGGAGGTAGCGATACTTCTGACTATTATTTCTCACTAGGGTATTTTGATGAAGAAGGAACAACAATTGGAACTGGTTTTAAAAGATATAACCTAACCCTAAAAAATAATTATAAACTAAGTGATAAGTTAAATGCAGGAATTTCTATTTTCGGTACACAGAGCGAGAGACAATCGTTCATGACGGATGCAGATGCTGCAGCGAGTCCTGTTAACTATTCAAGAAATGCCAATCCGTATATGAATCCGTTCAATCCGGATGGAAGTTACAGATATGACAAAGATATAGATGGTTTTGCAGATACTTATATTCCTTTCAATTTCCTAGAGGAAAGAGAGAATACAAACTATGCACTGAAGAATCACTCACTAAAGGCAATATTAGACTTAGAGTATAAGGCAACCAAAAACTTGAGATTTACTTCACAGTTAGGTATTCAGTATGATACCAATAAGACGGAGAAATATGCCGGACAGGAGACTTACTTTACCAGAAAGATGAAAGAGGGAACCCGTTACTATAAAGATGGTGCATACCGTTATTTCCTGCCTGCCGGAGATATTAAGCAAAACTGGAATAACGACTTCTTTCAATATAACTGGAAGCTACAGGGAACCTACAATACAAAAATCAATTCTGTACATGAAATTGATTTGATGGCAGGAACAGAACTTCGTAAAACGGAAGATAATACTACGCTTACAAGAGCTTTTGGTTATAATAAAAATACGAGAACAGGAACTCCTATAGCTTTCCCTACCTCCAATTTTGCAGCAGACAAGAGATATGAAACTTATCGTGAAATGCCTCCTGTAGAGAACGCTTATGCATCTATGTTTGCGACAGCTTCCTATACCTATGACCAAAAATATACCTTTTTTGGAAGTGTAAGATATGACGGGACCAATTTATTCGGAGTTAATAAAAAGTATAAGTATCTTCCAATATGGGCTGTTTCAGGATCTTGGTTGGTTACGAAAGAGAACTTCATGAAGAATATCACACCTGTTTCCAATCTTAGGCTAAGAGCTTCTTATGGTCTGCAGGGGAATATTGACCGTAATACTTCACCATTCTTTATTGGTGAATACAATTATGCAAACATTCTTCCGGGGATGAGAGAAGACGTAATCAATGTGATCAGCCCGCCAAATGATAAACTTCGTTGGGAAAAAACAACCAATATCAACTTTGGACTTGATTTGGGGTTATTTAATAACCGTGTGAATCTTACCGCAGATGTTTACAACAGAAAAGGGACGGATATGATCAGTATGAAAGAAACTCCTCTTGAAACCGGATTCGAATATACTATGATGAACTGGGGAAGTCTTACCAACAAAGGTTTTGAATTGGCATTATCAACCAGAAACATCAACAAAGAGAATTTCAAATGGTCAACGACGATCAACTTTGCTCATAACAAGAGTAATGTTCTTAGCGAGCAGCCTCGTGACAATGCAATGCTTCCGTCCAGAGAAGGACTTCCTGTAAATGCTGTTTTTGCTCTAAAAACTGCAGGAATGGATGAAAATGGAAACCCAATGTTCTGGAAAGGAAATGAAAAGGTAAAAGCTGCAGATTTCTTCAAGCTTTATGATGTATATGCAGATTTTCTTCCGGGTCAGTTTGTAGATACACAACTTTCAAACGAAGAATTGAGAAACCTGTTTACCTATGTAGGAGATAGAGACCCTAAGTTCACCGGAGGGATTATCAACACCTTTAAGGTTCATAATTTTGACCTTACTGTTGCTGCTACATTCAATTTCAAGCAGACAGTAATGCGTACTCCATCTTATAGAGGAATGGATTTAGACAGAGGAAGAAACTATACAAGGGAGATTTACGAAGCAGGAAATTCATTGCCGGGAATTACAAGTCCTGATATGGATGCAAATCCTGATGGATGGATGGCTAACAAATGGTTTGCTGGTAACCGTTCCAATACCTATGGTTTACTGGATATATGGGCTAAAGAGGTGAGCTATGTAAGAATCAGCAGTATTCGTTTAGGATATACACTTCCTAAAGAATTTACCGCTCCTATGGGAATCACTAGTCTTAGGCTAAGCGTTGAGGGACGTAACCTATTTGTATTCAGTAATGGCTACGAAGGATATTTTGATCCGGAAACCTATGGTAATATCTATGCACAGCCTATTACCAAATCTGTTACAATAGGATTTAATGTTTCTTTTTAAAACTTGAAAACAATGAAAAAAATAACTACAATTATAGCATTAGCAGCAATCAGCTTTACCAGTATAGGGTGTGACAGATTTTTGGATGTACAGCCAGAAGGAAAAGTTATCCCGGTAACGGTAGAAGATTACCGTAAAGTTCTTACATCAGCTTATGCAAAATATCCGTCTCACAAATCTTTGTCTGTGCTTCGTACAGATGAGGTAAACATTAATGAAAATATAAGTGATTTCAACGTTTATCGTGAAATTGCAATGTGGAAGGATACCAATAATGACTCGGCAACAGCAGAATTTCCTTGGGTGAAGTTTTATTCAGTAGTCTTTTATCTGAACCAGATCATCAATGAAGGAAGTAAGACTATGCAAGACTCTCCTGAAAAACAACAGATCCTTGCAGAAGCTTATGCATTGCGTGCCTATGTGTATTTTGACATGGTGAACCTATATGGTAAACCATACAATAGTGCTACAGCCTCTACAGACAAAGGAGTTCCTATCAATCTTGAAATGGATCTTGAAGCAGTATTGAAACCTTCTTCTGTACAGGAAGTATATAACCAGGTTCATGCAGATATGAGCAAAGCAGAAGGGCTTATGGTAGAGCAGCAGCAGTCTGCCGGCATCAATTATAGATTCTCTAAGGTAGCATTGTTGGCTCTACAGGCCAGAACTGCCCTTTATGAGAATGACTGGAATAAAGCCTTATCCTACGCAGATCAGGTATTGGCAGTAAAAGGAGAGCTGAGCAACCTAAACACGAGCAATACAGCCCCTCATCATTATATGTCTGTAGAGTCTATTATGGCTTTGGATGATGTATTTGACAGTGCTGCACAAAACTTATCTTTTGCATCTACAGATTTGATTTCAAAATACAACGACGCTACAGATAAAAGGTTTAAAATTTATTTTGAAAAAAATGGTAGCCAGTATAAAATCATTAAAAGAGGAAGTTCTGAATTCAAAGTATCCTTTAGAACTACTGAAATGTATTTTATAAAATCTGAAGCATTATTGAAGCTTGGGAAACTTAGCGAGGCAAAAGAGATCTTATCAAAAGTATTAAAAAACAGATATACCCCTGAAGGATATACTTCAGTTCAAAATAATATTACCCCAATGAATGCTACTGATTTCATGAATTTTATTCTTGATGAAAGATTCAGAGAATTTGCAGCAGAGGGACATAGATGGTTCGATCTGAGAAGAGCAAACCAGAAAAAAATTACACATACCATCAATGGTAAGGAATATATTCTTCAACAAAATGACGTGAGATATACAATAGAATATCCGATGAGTGCGAAGAAGAATAATCCTAATTTATAACACTTCATATTAACAACCCTTGAAACCGCTTGAACTTGATTGTTTTAGCGGTTTTTTTGTACTTTTGCAATGTTATGAAAATTGCAATTATAGAAGATGAATTGCTGGCAGTTAATTATCTGAAGAATTTATTGGATACACAAAACATAGTCTCTGTCACTGAGACTGTGGTTCTTCGGTCAAAAAAACAGGCAATAGAATTCTTCGAAAATGACTCCGCAGACCTTATCTTTATGGATATCAATTTGGGAGATGGGATGAGTCTTGAAATCTTTGAACAGGTTGAACTTTTTACACCAATCATTTTCATAACAGCCTTTGATGAATATGCTATGAGGGTTTTCAGGCATTTTACCATAGATTATCTTCTGAAGCCTTTTGAAGAAGAGGACTTACATAAAGCATTACAAAAATTTATTTCCATCAGTAATTTTGATCCTGAACCTGTATTGAGATCCATTTCTACCTTACGTCAGGATGATTCTGAGGTGATGAAACGTTTCATGGTAAGAGAGGGAAATAAACTTAAATCTGTGGATGAACAGAATGCAGCATACTTTTTTGCTTCCGGAAAATATCTTTTTCTCACTACAAAGGACAATCATACCTATATTTATGACGATACCATCAAGGATATCATTCAAAAACTGAATCCAGATTTATTTTTTAAAGTTAACCGCAAGTTTATCATCAACAAAGAAGCAGTCACAGAAATCATTAAGCATTCAAGCCAGAAAGTAGAACTTAGGCTTTCTCCTGAACCTGAAGTAAATACAGGTGTTTTTATCAGTAAAATACAGATCACTGAGTGTCTGAACTGGTTAAGAAACTAATGAAATAGAGGGACTTAAGCATTGATGATGTATATATCATGTACAGATTGATCCCCTGATGAAAATAAAAATTAATAACGTGATATGAGTATTATAAAACATCATATGAGAATCTTAAGAAAAAATAAATTGATTGCTTTATTTCTATTATTAATGCTTTCTTCTTGTAGCTCATTAGATAATGATGAATACAAGATCTTAAATTTAGCAATAAGCAAATATGTCTTTAAAGAATTAGATCCGGAAGAAATATCGAAAATAGCCAATCAGTATAAAGTAAGCAGCAGTGAAGCTATAGATATTATAGACGCCAGAATGAGAAATGAGCAATATACCTTTACCATGTCTGATACACTGGATGCAGTAGATATTTCAAAGGATAATTGGGACGCTCTTCATTATAATTATATTTTTAATGAAGTTAAGAACCGATCAGATCAGGCAATTCCAGTCGATTTTAGTAGGATTGAAGATTTTAAAAATATAAAAAGAGTTGCAAAAGCTATTGATAACAAAAACTACGTAGGACATTATAAATTTCATAGAGTGTTGTTTGACAAAAGTGGAAAAAGAGCTTATCTTCAGATAGACCTCCCAAAAGATCAAATTAGATTTGGGACTGTTGGGTTAAGGTTAAAGAAAGAAAATGGAGAATGGGAGTTTGAAAAGTAACTTGGTATATATTGTATAAGCTCATTCATATCCTACACCATATTGGCTTGGATCATAAAATCAAAAAAACCTCTGACTAATCAGAGGTTTTAAAGTGGTTTCTCCAGGAATCGAACCAGGGACACATGGATTTTCAATCCATTGCTCTACCAACTGAGCTAAGAAACCATTATATTTTTGTTTGACTTACTTCGTTGTTTTAAAGTGATGCAAAAGTATAACTTTTTGTAATACCGTGCAAATATTTTGATTTATTTTTTTGAATAAATGTGTTGTTATAGCTGGTTTTCGACTTCAATGTGCTGTTCATCAGTGGTTTTGTGTGCTTTGTTTTTTTAATATTATTTTAAACTGTTCCTTAAGGTTGAATTTTTAGGAAAGAAATACATTAAGGAATCTTTTATAGGCCCTGAAGATCCTATGGTACTCTATATTTTATATTTATCCGTATTAAAAAGCCAGTTCTTATTATATTATATAGGAACTGGCTGATTATTTTTAGGTTATAATTTTAAGGAAGAGTTGATAAATTGATATTTGGAGCTTGTGTGGGCGCTATAACAGAAAACTGTGAGCCAGGAGCAACAGTTGTATTAAAAAATCCTCCGTTTTGCAAAAAGAAAGCATTGTTGCTTGTTCCTCCCATTGCGTCTATTCTTTGTTGTGCATTGTAAGTGTTATCTACACTAAACTTTGCTCCGGAAATGGCGGCCCAGTTGCCATCTGAAGTTCTTATCCATTGATTTTTGAATTCCGCTTTTCTGCCCTGATATCCGTTTTCAGGATTGAAATTTTCAACGAAGCTGTAGAAGCTTTTAAGATAAGTACTGGTTTGAGGTCTCTTCCAGCTTGCTATCAGCTTCCATGTTGTCGTATCAGGTGATAAAAACCAAGCTGTAAAATCTGTTTTTCCGTTACCGTCCGGTTCGCCTTTTAATAAGAATTTATAGGTTTGTCCTGCGCTCCAGTTGTACTTATAATAGCTTTGTCCGCCAGAGCCCTCATTGCCAAATTCTCCAATCGTTACACCGGTACCTGCTCTGTTTAGAATAATTTTATGGTCAGGAGGAATATTATTGGGATCATCCGTATCAAATGGGCTCCATACAGAGAATAAAATTCTTCTTTCCGTAGCAGAGTTAACCTGCATTCCAAAATAGCCTGCACTAAAGCCATTGGCCATAAAATAAGAACCAATCTTATCTTCTCCCGTAGGAACCGTTACTTCATTATAATAATAGCTAACATTATTGGTGGTTGGAATTATGTAATTAAGATGGCAGGAAGGTCCTCTACGTGCCCAATAATAGTAAGAAGGATCATTACTGTATACATTGGTTCCTGTAGAAGCTGTTCCACTGAAAGTAACATCTGTAACATCTGCAAAGTACCCACCGGTTTTGGAGACACCTTGAAGATCAACTTTTACATAACCTGGAGTGGAAACACTAAAATCTCCAACGGTATATTCTTTATAAGCAGATCCTGTTAAAGTAACATTTTTGGATGTGCCACCTACCGTTACTTTTACAACACTTGTACCCGAAGGAACAGAAGCTTTTAATCCGATGTTTAATGCTCCTGTATTACTCACCCTGAAATAAGTACTGATAACAGTATTAGAGTTGGTCCAGTTACCCAACTTACTAGAAGTGATTACTTCATTGGCTCCCGAGGGCTTTACGGTTAAAAAAGAATTTCCGGCAATTGGAACACTGAAAGAGGATGCTTTCTTTAAAGCGGATACGTTTTTTTGGGTAGTAGTATCCTCTGCTGCTATAATATTTTCTGCACATGATTGAAAAACGAGCAGAGCGACGATACCCAGAAAAGTATCGGCCAATAATTTTGCTTTCATAATAGTCTTTGTAATTAGGTTTATCCTACTAAATTAAGTCTTACTCATCAAATAAAAAATTAATTCCCATTATTTTGATTAATTTTTTTTGTAATCATATTTGAAACAGTATGCATCTTGTAGGGTGATTGAAAATATCACCTCAAATTATACAATTTTTGGTGTTTGCAGACTTCTTTAATAAAAGCAAAAAAACCTCTGACTAATCAGAGGTTTTAAAGTGGTTTCTCCAGGAATCGAACCAGGGACACATGGATTTTCAATCCATTGCTCTACCAACTGAGCTAAGAAACCATTATATTTTTGTTTGACTTACTTCGTTGTTTTTAAAGTGATGCAAAAGTAATACATTTTTTTATATTCTTCTAAGATTTTTAAACTTTTTTATTACTAATTATTTGATTTTATACCTAAGAGTAAGAATAACAGGCTGTAAAATTTCACAAATAAAGCTCTTGATCTATTTAACTCCCTTTTGCTATCCAAATTTCTGGGGTTTACAGTCTTTTTTTTAAAACAAAAAAACCTCTGACTAATCAGAGGTTTTAAAGTGGTTTCTCCAGGAATCGAACCAGGGACACATGGATTTTCAATCCATTGCTCTACCAACTGAGCTAAGAAACCATTATATTTTTGTTTGACTTACTTCGTTGTTTTAAAGTGATGCAAAAGTAGCATGTTTTAGTATACAAAGCAAGTGTTCATCGTACTTTTTTTACTAAAATTAAAAAACTTATTGATTATCAGCCGGATTATTTTCCTGTTCCTTTCTGATTTGCTCACTCATCTCTTCCAATACAGGTTTGATCGTGTTTTCCGGAAGATCACTAATTCTGATATACATCAATCCGTCAATCGCATCATTGAAGTTAGGATCAACGTTGAAAGCAATTACTTTTGCATTTTGCTTAATGTATTTTTTAATCAAAACAGGTAATCTTAATTCAGGTTCAAGATCATCAATAATCTTGTCCAACTTATTAAGATCCGATTCCATTTCTTCAAAGAAGATATTCTTATCCCTGTCACGAAGCTTTACCTTATATTCATTTCTCGGAGTGATGTATTGAGCCACTGCAGAGTCAAAATAATTAGAACGCATAAATTCGATCATCAGAGACTTTGAAAATTCTGAGAACTTATTGGAGATACTTACACCCCCCATTAGGAATTTGTGGTCAGGATTTCTCAGACATACATGTACAATTCCTCGCCATAAAAGGAAAAGAGGAAGAGGTTTCTGCTGATATTCCTGGCAGATATAAGCACGGCCCATTTCGATCACCTTTTTAAAGAAAGGGTGAATGTCTTGCTCAAATTCAAATAAAGAACTTGTATAGAAGCCTTTGATGCCATACTTTTTCATTACCTCTCTACCAAGAGCCATTCTGTAAGCTCCCGCTAGTTTTTTCTCACCGTTGTCCCAAAGGAAAAGATGATGGTAATGCTTGTCATACTCATCAAGGTCAAACGGAAGATTACTTCCTTCGCCTACTGCACGGAAAGTCAGCTCTCTTTGACGCCCGATTTCCCTCATAATAGATGGGATTTCCTCATACGTCGTAAAGTAGATCTCATAGTTCCCGTTGCTGAATAACATTTTATCCGTTCCTCTCAGCTTGTCAACATCTTTTACGATATCTTCCAATGGAGTTTCATCAATAATGTTCTGAACTATATTTTCCTCCTTTAATAGAGGAAATTTTACAGATAAATTCTGAAGATTGATGCTTTGAGCCAGTGATTTTCTTTTTTCATAGTAAGATTTCATCATATAAACCTTACGTTTCAAAAACTCCCCAAGCTCTTCAATGGTTTCCATATCATCCATTGCCTTTACAGTAATAGGTCTCCCGATTCTTATTCTGATTGGCTTTTCTCTGTCATTCATCATTTCAGAGGGAAGCATGATCGTCTGTAAATTGGGATGAAGTTTAGCCACCTGATAAAATAGACGGCTGTTCTTAGCATGGAAATACATAGGAACTACCGGCACTTTAGCCATTCTGATAAGCTTAAGTGCCGTTTTTTCCCATTCTTTATCTAAAATTTCTCCATAAGGATTGTTCTTGTTAGAAACTTCTCCCGCAGGAAAAATACCTACGCAGCCTCCGTTTTGTATATGCTTGAGTGTTTCGCGCATTCCTGAAGAGCTGCTGTAAGCTTCTTTTCTGTTTTCAAAAGGATTTACAGCGATTACGTAAGGCTCCATAGGTTTGATCTTTTCCAAGAGGAAATTTCCCATTACCTTGAAGTCCGGACGAACCTCTGATAAAATCTTGCACATCAAAATCCCGTCAATGGCACCCAGCGGGTGGTTGGAGACCAAAATAAATGGCCCCGTTTTAGGGATTTTTGCAAGATCCTCTTCAAAAGCTACATAGCTTAGGTTTCTTTCTCTTACAAATGAGTCGAAAAAGTCTTTGCCTTCCTTGTATTTTAGTTTATCGTATAGTCTATTTACTTCATTTATTTTAGCAATGCTCATAACAGCAGATGCTACCGGATTCTTGAGGAACCCGATTTTACTTAAGCCGGAAGCTTTGATCAGATCGTTTTTCGAAATTAAACTCATGTGTGTTTAGTCGCAATTAATATTATTGTGTTACCATTTGAAGAGTATTCTTGGAAATCTGTTCCAATAATACATTTTTTTCATGGTAAAATCTATCAATGTGATCCATCTTCGCATTTCTTACTGTGAATAAAGATACATTTTTAATTGCTTCAGTTTTAAAAATTTTTTGAAGCTCTTCGTTAAGCTCTTCTAGATGATTAAATTTATCTTCAAGGCACAGTGCCAGGGAGATCGCAGAATTCTGCATTAAGGAAACTTTAATCTTATATTTAGATAAATATCCGAAAATTAAGCTCATATGATCTTCCGCAATGAAAGAGAAGTCTCTGGTAGAAATCTTCAAGAGTTCCTGATTTTCTTTTAAAATATAAGTTTCTTCCTGTTGGTTTTTTTCTGAAGCTCCTACTTTAGTTCCTTCTTTGGTAGGATCTACAAAGGATTTTACATAAAAAGGAATGTTTTTTTGTTGTAGCGGTTGCAATGTTTTTGGGTGAATAACGCTTGCTCCATAATAAGCCATTTCAATAGCTTCTTCATAAGAGATATTAGAAAGAAGAGATACATCCTTGAACTTTCTTGGATCTCCGGTCATTACCCCAGGTACATCTTTCCAGATAGTCATGGCTTCAGCATCTAAGCAATAAGCGAAAATAGCAGCAGAATAATCAGAACCCTCTCTTCCTAACGTTACTGTAAAATTGTTTTCGTCAGAACCTATGAAACCTTGAGTCACATAGCAGATTTCAGGATTCAAATTGGAAATAAAAGCTTCTGTTTTTGTCCAATCTACAACCCCGTCTCTGTAAGAATTGTCGGTTTTTACATAATCTCTGGCATCTAGCCACTGATTGGTAAACTGAATCTCATTCAGATATTCACTTAGGATTTTTGTAGAAATCATTTCTCCACAGCTTACCACCTGGTCATAGACAAAGCTGTAATTAGGAGATTTATTTCTTCTTAAAAAAGAATCGATGTCATCAAAAAAGATATTGATTTCAGCAAAAACCGCATGATTTTCAGGAAACAAACCGTCCGCAATCTCGATGTGTTTTCGTTTTATCTTTTCAATCTCAGTTTGATAATTATCTTTCTTGAAATAAAGTTCTACAACTTTTTCCAACTCGTTTGTCGTCTTGCCCATTGCTGAAATCACCAGCAAACATTTAGCAAATCCTTGGCTTTTTAGAACCATGGATACATTTTTTACACTCTCGGCATCTCTTACAGATGCTCCACCAAACTTGAAAATTTTCATTAAATTGTTAAAAATAAAATTGTTAGATTAAAAATTACATGAGTTTTTTACGGACGTCAAAATTATAAATTTACAACGAGATATGAAATAGCCCGATGGGTGGATAGAATTAAGATTTCCTTAAAAATCAAAAAATAATGAAATAATCTGAATTTTTCGTGAGTCTGAGATCACTAATTTGGAGACGTAATTTTCAATAACTGCTTGATGTTATGTTTAGTTTGCTTTGTATTGTGTTGAAATACAGTGTGTAATCTCTTTTGTAATTAAATTTCCTTAATGCGATAAATTTTCCGAAATTTGGGGAAAACGTAAAAAGAAAAATATGTCAAATCAACCATTACAGACTTTAGGAGAATTTCTTATAGATAAACAGGACGATTTTCAGTATTCTACAGGTGAATTCTCTCGTCTTCTGAGTGCAATAAGATTGGCTTCGAAAGTGGTAAACAGAGAAGTAAATAAAGCCGGAATTGTAGATATAACAGGAGCTGCCGGAAACCAAAATATTCAAGGTGAGGAGCAGCAGAAACTTGATGTGATCGCTAATGAAATTTTTATTACGGCTTTGTCTCAAAGAGAGGTTGTTTGTGGTATTGCTTCTGAGGAAAATGATGATTTTATTGACATTAAATGTGGAGAAAACGGTCATTTAAGTAAATATGTTGTACTCATAGATCCTTTGGACGGATCTTCAAACATTGATGTAAATGTTTCCGTAGGAACTATTTTCTCTATCTACAGAAGAGTTTCTGAACCAGGAACTCCTGTACAACTGGAAGACTTTTTGCAGAAAGGAGTTAACCAGATTGCAGCAGGATATGTAATCTATGGTTCTTCTACAATGATTGTTTATACAACAGGAAATGGAGTTAACGGATTTACGTTGGATCCATCTCTAGGAACTTATTATCTTTCTCATCCTAATATGACTTTCCCAAAAACCGGAAAAATTTATTCCATCAATGAAGGAAACTACATCAAATTTCCTCAAGGAGTAAAAAATTACCTTAAATATTGCCAGATGGAAGAGGGTGATCGTCCTTATACTTCCAGATACATTGGTTCTTTGGTAGCAGATTTCCACAGAAACATGCTTAAAGGAGGAATTTATATTTATCCATCTTATTCCCAGGCTCCAAATGGTAAACTAAGATTACTATATGAGTGTAATCCAATGGCATTTCTTGCAGAACAAGCAGGAGGAAAGGCTACGGACGGTTTCAGAAGAATCCTTGAAATAGAACCTACAGAACTTCATCAAAGAATTCCTTTCTTCTGTGGAAGTATTGACATGGTAGAGAAAGCAGAGGAATTTATGCGTATTGACAGTGTAAAATAAATGATAGCATCATATCATAAATATTTATTAGAATTCAAACGCCCGAGTGGAACATCTCGCGGCGTTTTGCTTGATAAGGAAACCTTTATCCTAGAAATTTCAGATCATGGAAAGAAAGGAGTGGGTGAGTGTGCAATCTTCAGAGGGTTGAGCTTTGATGATAGACCTGATTATGAAGAGAAGCTAAAATGGCTATGTGAGAATATTGACACAGGTCCAGATTTTTTAAAAGAAGAATTGAAAGATTTTCCGTCTATATGGTTTGGGTATGAACAGGCAGTTCAGAATCTGAAATATGGAGAAAGTCTTTATTTTCCAAGTGAATTTACAGAGGGTAAATCTGCAATTACTATCAATGGACTGATCTGGATGGGTGATGTAGGTTATATGGAGGAGCAAATTCAGGATAAGCTGGAAAAAGGATTTCACTGCATTAAATTAAAAATCGGGGTTGACTGGAAATCAGAGCATATTATTCTACAGAAATTAAGAGAAAAATTTTCCAAAGATCAGCTGGAACTTCGTGTTGATGCCAATGGCGGATTTACAAGAGAAGAAGCTATAGTTGTTTTGCAACAACTGGCAGATTTACATATTCATTCTATTGAGCAGCCTATCAAGGCTGGGAATTGGAGTGATATGGCTGAATTGTGTGCCCAAACTCCGACTCCTATTGCTTTGGATGAAGAATTAATAGGAATTACTGATCTCGAAGAGAAGAAAAAGCTTTTAGAAGCAATACAACCTCAGTATATTATTCTGAAACCAGCCTTAGTAGGTGGTTTTTCAGGTACTGATGAGTGGATTTCACTGGCAGAACAACTGAATATCGGCTGGTGGATCACTTCGGCGTTGGAAAGTAATATCGGCTTAAATGCCATTGCTCAGTATACCTTTACAAAAAATAGCCCAATGCCTCAAGGTTTAGGAACCGGAGCTTTATTTGTTAATAATTTTGAATCCAGCTTGGATCTCAGAAATGAGCTGCTGTGGTTTAAAGTATAAGAGATTAATTAACGGAAAGTCCGATGATCCGAATCATAAAAAGCTCCAATGTCATAAGGCTTAGACATTGGAGCTTTTTTGTTAATGATTTTGAATCCGGATTAAATCTCAGAAATAATTTATCATGATTCAAAATATAGTTGTGAAAAATGAACTAGCAAAATGGAGGTGGTGAATCTGGGCAGGTAGTATTGCCACAGTAATCAGGTGCCCATGATCTGCAGCACATGGTGGATGGGTTCCAGCTGTTACATCCAAGTGGAGGTCTTCCTCCATAGATAATCTTTAATTCTCCTTTGTTTAATTTTCTTAGATTTTTCATTGTAAATATTTTAATTTGATTGGTAAGTAAATATCCAAAATCATTTTAAATTACACAATGAATGGTGAGTTATTTTATTGATTTTTAACATAATAATAGAATTTTTATATCAATATCAAAAAAGTAAAAGCCAGAATATATTATCCATTATCCTTAATCAGTTATAAATAATATCATGAAAATAAATCCCTGCAAAATAGGTGTAGGAATTATAAAGTAGTTCGGAGATGTTTAAAGGATAAAGTAATTATTGAGTCGGATAGTGTATGGTTTTATTAATTTAATATTCATTTTAAATCACATCTTTTACGAAAATGGCTTTCTTTATATATGTTAGAATATAGGAAACCTTTTTTTTAATTTTTTTCATAATAAAAAAATTGTAATTCTCTATGCTATGAATTGGCAATCTCTATGCCATCTTTATGGTTATTAGTAACTTTAACATGGAGTTAATTTTATAGGATTTTTTTAATTAACCGTTAAGAAATAATTGTGAAAACATTTTCGTTATCCTTAGTTCTATTGGTAATAAGATTCCTATCTATTCCATATAAATTTTGGAAAATATCATTCTGTACCTGTGAACTGGAAAGGTAGCCCCAGTGATTTCCTACTTCAAACTTAAAGCTATTCAGCAGGTCATCTTTTACAAAGGTACAATCAATGATAGAAACAATATCCTTGTAATGAGCAATGTCACTCGGCCCATTTTTACCCAAACGCGGGGTAAGAATATTTTTGGTAAACTGGGAAATTCCAAGAATGGCATCCTGTCTGTTCAGGTAAATAGAAATCCGGTTGGCAAGCAAAGGAAGCTTATTGAAAGAATCTTCGGAATCTTCAAATACTTTATAACTCACATCAGCATTTAAGAGTAATACCTGATCGATAACCCTAAGAATATTTTCCCTTTTAAGGCTATAGAGCATGCTTTGAAGAACCCTGTTTCCCATAGAATGGGTCATGATATGGATTCTCTGATTGCACGGTACAAGATCTCTGTTGGAGAAAATATCTTTTAAAAATTGAGTGTAAAAATAGAAAAGCCTCAATAGTGAAGTTCCGGAGTTGATGCTTGATGCTTTATCATCAAAATAAGTGAGCGGAACTATGCTGCTTGATGCAGGCCAGCTTACAAATAAAATGTGTTCTACCGGAGAAGCTGGGTTATCAATGAATAATCTCTTGAGGTCAATAATAGCCTTTAATTCATCATCGAAATCATAGGCGTAGCCATGGATAAATATCAGAACATCACTTCTGTCCTTGGTGGCAGACATGTTTTTGTACAATTCATAGAACATCCTTTGGGTTCCGCCAAGATTATTGACTGTGAGGGGAGATTTCTTAATTCCCTTTTCACTCAAAAGAACATCCAATACTTCTCCGTAGCCTTGTTTTTCAGGCTCTGAGAAGAGTTGATAATCTAAAATGTTCCGATTCGTATAATCTTTCTTTTTTTTGGCTTGGGCAGTAGGCTCCTTGTGATTGTCAAAATTACATTTGGCAATCCTGAAATTTGGGATTGAATATTCATCATTGGAAAAAGAATCCACTTTTTCTCCTTGATGCCGAATAATCTTCCGGTTGCTTAATATATAAACGGCCATGATTATTAATTGGTTTAAACGGTTTTAGCTTTCTCTAAATTAATAAAAAATATTGAATTACAATGAATAAGCGTTTTAAATTAGCACTTTCACAAAAGCTTATTTTTCCGTAACTTTGTGCAACTTTTTTTGCTAAAAAATAAAAGCTAATCTTAATGGAAGAAGAAAAAAAATCACTCAATTTTATTGAGCAAATTATTGAAGATGATCTGGCAAACGGTTTGAATAAAGATCAGATCCGTTTCCGTTTTCCACCTGAACCGAATGGTTACCTGCATGTAGGGCATACAAAAGCCATCTGCATCAACTTCGGTCTTGGTGAAAAATACAACGCTCCCGTAAACCTTCGTTTCGACGATACGAACCCTGAAAAAGAAGAACAGGAATTCGTAGATTCTATCATGAAAGACGTTGAATGGCTAGGTTTCAAATGGGATAAAGTTTTGTACGCATCCGATTACTTCCAGCAGCTTTACGATTGGGCAGTTCAGTTAATTAAAGAAGAAAAGGCTTACGTAGATGAGCAACCGTCTGAAGTAATTACTGAACAAAGAAAGAATCCTGCAGAACCGGGAATTGAATCTCCATACAGAAACCGTCCTGTTGAAGAATCGTTAGATTTATTTGAAAGGATGAAAAACGGAGAATTTGAAAGCGGTTCAATGTCTCTTCGTGCAAAAATCGACATGGTTTCGCCAAACATGAACATGCGTGACCCTGTTATGTACAGAATTTTGAATAAGCCTCACCACAGAACAGGTACCGCTTGGAAAATTTATCCAATGTACGACTGGGCTCATGGTGAATCCGATTATATTGAACAAATTTCACACTCGCTTTGTTCTTTGGAGTTTGAAAACCACAGACCTTTGTACAACTGGTATTTGGATCAGGTTTATGAAGAAGGAAAAGTTAAAAACAAGCAAAGAGAATTTGCAAGGATGAATGTTTCCTACATGATTACTTCTAAAAGAAAGCTACAGAGATTGGTAGCTGAAGGAGCGGTAACAGGATGGGATGACCCTAGAATGCCTACCATTTCAGGAATGAGAAGAAAAGGTTTTACACCAACGTCTATCAGAAACTTTATTGATAAGGTAGGAGTTGCGAAAAGAGAAAACCTGATTGAAATTCAGTTGCTTGATTTCTGTGTACGTGAAGATCTGAATAAGGTAGCAAAGCGTGTAATGGCAGTGGTAGATCCTGTAAAACTGGTGATCGAAAACTATCCTGAAGGTAAGGAAGAGTGGTTGGAGACTGAAAACAATCCTGAGCAGGAAAATGCAGGAACAAGAGAAGTTCCTTTCTCAAGAGAATTATATATTGAACGTGAAGACTTCAAGGAAGAAGCTAACAATAAATTCTTCAGACTGAAATTAGGCGGAGAAGTTCGTCTGAAGTCAGGATACATCATCAAAGCTGAAAGAGTAGATAAAGATGAGAATGGAGAGATTACTACGATCTATGCTACTTATGATGAAAAGAGTAAGTCTGGAAGCGGAACGGAAGAAAGCTTAAGAAAAGTAAAAGGAACTTTACATTGGGTATCTGCTCAACATGCAATCCCAGTTGAGGTAAGAATTTACAACCAATTGTTTACGGTAGAACAGCCTGATGCTGAAAAAGATGTAGACTTCTTAAACTTTATCAATCCGGAGTCTGTAGCTACTATTCAAGGTTTTGCAGAGCCAAGTCTAAAAGATGTAGCTGTGGGAGAACCTCTTCAGTTCCAAAGAATCGGATACTTTACAAAGGATCAGGATTCTACGGATTCTACATTGGTATTCAACCGTACGGTAACTTTAAAGGATTCTTTTAAGCCTTAATAATTTAAGGATATCTAAAATAAATAAAAGCAGGACTTATTGTAAGTCCTGCTTTTTTATGTTTAATGATGTTCACTGGATAAGCGCAAAGACGCGGTTTTTTATGTGATGCAGATCTTAGCTTGAGAAATTCAAAGATAAAATCATGACATCTTGAAGTACGAAGTATAAAATTTTTGCGTCTTTGCGTTGTCCAGCTTCAACATCCTTATACTTTCTAGCCTTTAACTCCCTTGATCCATTCCTGGAATTTACCTACCTGTTCCATAAAGAAAGATTCATGTTCTTCTTTTTCTTCAGGACGGTTGACCAGTACATGTTCAAAATAGGTTCCTTTCAATACTTTTCTTAAAATTCCCTCTCCAAGGAATGGCTTGTAGTCATTCAAGGCTTGAGTTGCTTTCAATAAATGTCGGATGTCATACTGTAAAGGGTTAATATCCGGAACTTGTTTATTAAGGTTAAGGAGATTGTATACCGCTATTCTTGCCGTTCTTACAGAACTTTCCATAGTGAATACAACATCATTATTGGTTTCTACAAATTGTCCTACCAATCCTAAATTGGTACAGCCTTCAGGAACCACTCTTGGACGGTCACCCTTAGCTCTTGGCATGAACATAGATGTAATATAAGGCATAAATGCAGTACGAACGATTGTATTTTCTACCACATTATCAAGCTGATCGATAAGCCCCAAATGATGGCATAGTTCTGCAATAATTTCGTTTCCGGTACATTGCGGCATTGTTTTTTTGATGTAGTTCCCTTCTTTATCCATTAGAAGAGCATATACCCATACTACAAGGATATCATCAGGCTGAGTAGGGTAGTGCGGTTGTCTGTTGCAGGTAAAACTCATCACCCAGTTAGAGTCTGTAATCGTAATGATACCTCCTGTAGCTGTTTTTCCTGAATAAGGATCATTGACACATAGTTCTTTCAATTTCTCAGTGAATGCAGATGGTCGACATGTTAACGTTGCAGATTCCCAAGAAGATTTTTCGATGTGGCTACAGAATTTCTCAGGTTTTCCGAAGACTTCAGATTTTGCAGCAAGATTCTTCCAAAGCATCCATCCGGCACTTTGCCCTGCACTGCTGTTATCTATCGTAACTTCAGGAACAGTCGTGTTGTTTCCATAGAATGTACTCTCAGTCATAGATCCTGTGGTTACAATCACATAATCCTCTTTCCCGATTGGTATTCTTACTTCTTCTCCGTTTTGCTCGGTAATAATTCCCTCAACAGTTTTTCCTTCGGTATTGATATGGATATCAAGATCTTTTACTAAGGTGTCAAACTGTATCTGTACTCCTTTTTCAACCAAAAAGTTTTTTAATGGCGTTACGAATGTATCATACTGGTTATATTTAGGGAATACAAGGCATGAAAAGTCTTTCATTCCGTCAATAGCATGCAGGAATCTGTGCATATACAGTTTCAGTTCTAGCAAACTATGCCAGTTTTCAAAAGCAAACATAGAACGCCAGAAAAACCAGAAATTACTGTTGAGGAATGATTCTGCGAAGTAATTTTCAATGCTCAGATCATCAAGCTCCTCTTTTTTCTTTAATAAAAGTTTGACAATAGCCAACTGGTCTTTTTTCTCAAGTCCGAATTTGCTGAAATCCTGAATCTGTCCTTGATTATGGATTAATCTTGCTTTGGAATAATTGGGATCATTGTCATTAACAAGGCGGTACTCATCCAGTACACTATAAGGAGCAGGTAGTTCTAATGCAGGAATATCCTGAAATATATCCCAAAGATTTTCATAGGTCATGTCCATTTCTCTTCCACCACGGATGATGTAGCCATCTTTTGCATTTCCGGCACCATCCAGAGATCCGCCTTCTATATTAAGCTGATCAAGGAAAATAATATTTTTACCGGGAACATGGCCATCACGGATGAAGTAGTACGCTGCAGACATCCCTGCAATTCCGCTTCCTACAATATAGATTTTGCTGTTTTCGTAAGATTGTAAAGGAATTCCTTTATTTCGTTGATAATTTCCGATTTGGTCTGAAAAAGGCATTGTCTTTTCAGGAGTGTTAATCTGGACTTCTTTGCTTGAATCCGGTTCATGGTTTACTTTTCCGAGCTGTTCAGAAGTATTTAAAACGTTGCCGAATTTTGAATTGATCGTACTCATTTTGTATTGTTTTTAATTAACATTATAAAGGTACCTCTATTCAGAAAGCAACATATATCCCTAATGTCGGAATTAGTATCCCCAAATTCCTAAGACTGGATATTTTCCTTAAACCTGTATTCAGAGGGAGAAAGAGAAGTGTGTTTTTTGAAAAAACGTCCGAAAGCTGATGCCGAATTAAACTGAAGTTCAAAGGCTACTTCAGAAATTGTTATGTCAGGATTTCCAAGCATCACATAAGCTTCCTTGAGTAATGTTTCATCTATCACCTCATGAGGTGTTTTTCCACTTGCCTTTTTAATAATTTCAATAAGGTATTTATTAGAAACACAAAGTGCATTGGCATAGAACTGTACGGTTCTGTGTTGTCGAATATTTTCCCGGATGAGTTTACTGAACTTGAGATAAAGGTCTTTTTTCCCTTCCTCTTTATCAGAACCTATAAAGTTTTTCTTTTCCATCATCTCAGCTGTTTCCAGCAGAAGATTGAAAATAATGGTACGAACAATTTCTTCAGTGAACTTTCCTTGTTTTCTCGATTTCTTTTTAAGATAGTCGAGAAGGCTTTGAAGCAATGTTGAATTCTTTTCAGTGGTTTTTACAATGCTATAAGATCCTTTAGAGAAAAGATCCATTTTTTCAATGATGAAAGGATTGGAAATATTTTTGATCAGAAAATTTTTATCAAAAAATAATAGCTTCATCATAAAGTCATCACTGGTTTTCAGAAATTTTACAATAGTAGAAGGTGCTGATATAAGAAAGCTGTTGGCTTCTACTTTATATTGATGACGGTCTATTTCAATGCTTATTTCTCCGGCTGTGCAGATGCACAAGGCATAATAATCCATGCGGAAAGGAGCTTTGGGAAACTCAAAGATGGGGTTTCCCGAAGAAATATAGTAGGATTGATGGCAGTCAATACTGTAAAAAGATAAAGTGTCGTGTAAGTTTTCGTAGGTTACCATTCTTACGTATTGGTTAATTTTTTATATGTGTTTTTAAATATTTTAGGCTGAAAACCTTGTTGTTACTGCAATTTACGAATTTTATAAAAGTATTTAAGCTTTATGTATCAAAAATATTCTCTTTTTTTAGGATACAGCCGATAGTATATTTTTATGAATGTTATTTATAAAAATAGGCATAAATAAGGGGTTTTGGGGGCTATTTTGCCTAACTTTGCATTCTTAAATTTCCCCACCAAATATTATTTTGAGATTAATTAACTTATATACGAGTTCTTTCAAGGGACTCTCGCAGGAGAGTTGGATGCTGGCGTTGGTAATGCTCATCAACAGGGCGGGTTCTATGGTACTTCCTTTTTTGGGAGTTTACATGACAAATCATTTACATTTTAGCATTGAAAATTCCGGAATTGTACTTAGCTTTTTCGGGATAGGATCTGTTATTGGTTCTTGGTTTGGAGGAATGGTGACTGATAAAATTGGTGAATACAGGGTGCAGAGCCTAAGCTTACTGCTTAGTGTACCGCTTTTCTGCCTAATTCCGTTTTTTAAGACTGAGGTGGGATTGGCCGGAATTATTTTAGCTCAAAGTATTGTGAGCGAAACTTTCCGTCCGGCAAACTCCGTAGCCATTACGAAATATGCCAGACCTGAGAATATTACCAGAGCTTTTTCTCTGAATAGAATGGCCGTAAACCTTGGGTTTTCTATAGGTCCTGCATTGGGTGGTATTTTGTCTGCTATTTCCTATGAATTTCTGTTTTATAGTAATGCCTTGGCTGCTTTTTTGGCCGGATTGATGTATATCTGGTTCTTCAGAGGGCGGGCAAAGCTGGCTAAACAACAGGCAAAAAAAGTAAAAGAAGCAATAGTAATAAAAAAAGAAAATTCTCCTTACCGCGATAATAAGTTTTTAATATTCTGTTTATTATGCATGCTGTTCTCTATTTGTTTCTTCCAGTTGTTCAGTACCCTGACTATTTTTTATAAGGATACAGCTCAACTGAGCCAGCAGAATATAGGGTATATTTTAGGATATAGTGGTTTTCTGATTGTTCTCCTTGAAATGGGCTTTGTACAGCTTGCTGAGAAATATTTCACTTTAGCCTTTACCATGTTAATAGGAACTTTTCTTTGCGGACTTTCTTATGCAATGCTGGCTTTTGATTACAGTATGGTGACATTATTGTTCGCTATGACGATTCTTTGCATAGGTGAGATCTGGACACTCCCATTTATGGCAACCATTACAGCACTTCGTTCAGGAGAAAACAATAAAGGGGCTTATATGGGACTGAACGGAATGTCTTTTTCCATTGCATTTATTATTACACCTTATATAGGAACATTAATTGCCGAAAAATTGGGTTTCAATACCCTTTGGATTGGAACCGGAATACTGGCTACGGCTATTGCAATAGCTTTTTACTTTGTTATTCCCTGGATGTTAAAAGATAAGAATAAGGTGGAGGAAGATCTTGCTTTAAAAGAAGATTAATAATTTCTAACTGATATCAATAAACCCTGACAAATACTATTTTGCCAGGGTTTATTCATTAAATACCTTTGTCTCTGGAATAAATATCTTCGACTGTTCTGTTATATCTGTCATATACCATTTCCCATATAAGGTCTGTTGTTCTTTCCGGTTTCCATTTTTCTGTGATTACCGTACTATTATTTTTTCTAACTTCAGTTCTTTTGATGAGAGTTCCTTTTCTTTTATCACAGCTAATATCAACGTCCTGTACATTCTGAAGATACTTCTTAGCATTAGGTATAAAGAAAGAGAAATCCCTGTTCCATTCATCAGAGATTCTGATCTTTTTATTTCCTTTATTCTTCATCCGGAATGTAAGTCGGTTCAGCCACCATGCATTTTCATTTAGCTTAATTACAGGAGGTTGATTTAAATAAATAATAAATTCGGAATGATCATGATAGAGTATTTCTGGACCATAAATAATCGTGTCTATTGAACTCCAAGCCACAAAACGATTTTCATCCAAAATGGGAATCGTCAGGATAAAACCTTCATCATTAAAAGTAATGGTTCTTAATTTTTCATTGCTCATAGGATAGACATGGTTTTTCTATAATTGTTTAATAGACTACTATTAATCATATATCTACATTATAAAAATACATAAATAATGAATTTTATGATTCCTTGGAAGAGGTTTAAATCTTAATAATAATTTATTGGTATTTATCAACAGCCATTATAATATAGCAAACAATCAATGTGAGTATGATAAGACTTGAAATACAGATAGGAATCAGCCACCACTTCATCTTTTTAGTAGTTTTGTAATACATAAAGTAAGAGAATATTAATATTACAAAACTTAGGACGGCTAGAATATTCAATTCTATAAAAGACTGAGGAATATGGCTATTTCCATAAATATTGGAGTATACTATACGACCAATCCCCGCCAGTTGTAGTATAGCTATAATTATGGGAAGAATGGTGATTTTAGGCATTGATAAGTACTATGTTGAGTGCTTCTTTTATAAGTGATTTGCAGGATATTTTGATAAAATAGAGTTGATAATCATGCTGGCATGAACCCTTGAGTTTTCAATAAACCAAAGGTGAGTATCCTTTCCACCACAAACAACACCGGCCAGATAGAGGTTGGAGACATTAGTTTCCATTGTTTCAGGGTTATAGAATGGATTCAGGCAATCACCGTTCAGCTCAATACCGGCGTTTCTCAGAAAATCAAAATCAGGGAGATAACCGGTCATGGCCAGAACAAAGTCATTTTCTATCTCATGGATCTGATTATTTTCATCTTTGAAAACAACAGAATTTTCCTTTACTTCAACCATTTCAGAGTTAAAGTGAGCCGTAATGCTTCCCTCTGCAATCCTGTTTTCAATGTCAGGTTTTACCCAATATTTTACACTTTTTGAAATTTCAGAATGGCGAATGATCATGGTAACTTCAGCTCCTTTTCTATACGTTTCGAGAGCAGCATCTACCGCTGAATTGCTAGAACCTACAACTACAATTTTTTGTCTTGCATAAGGATAAGGTTCCGTATAATAATGCATTACGTTTGGGAGATTTTCACCAGGAATATTCATTGGATTTGGAATGTCATAAAACCCTGTAGCAATCACTACATTTTTAGCCTGATAATTTCCTTTTGTAGTTTCAATTTCAAAGATGTCATCCTTTTTAGAAACATGCAAAACTTTCTCATACAGATGAATATTCAAATTCTTTTGTCGGGCAATTCCCTGATAATATTCCAAAGCATCTTGTCTTCCTGGTTTTGGAGCTGTAGAAATAAAGGGTGTTCCATCAATTTCCAGTTTCTCAGCTGTTGAAAAGAAACGCATGTATAAAGGATAATGATACAATGAATTGACAATAGTTCCTTTTTCCAGTATTAAATACGTTAGGTTATTTTTTTCAGCTTCAATGGCACAGTTTAAACCGATGGGTCCGGCTCCTATAATGAGAATATCCAAAATTTCCATATAACAAATGTACGATGTAATTGGGAAAATGTATTAATGAACTGTGAATTACATACATTTATATTTTAAATCTTTTACCTGTTATCCTATATCCTTTTATGGCATCAGTTTTGGTGTTTTTTACCTACTACAAAATAAAAATATGAAAAAACTACTTGTTTCGATGTTGGTACTGGGTCTTGTTGTAGCCTGTAAAAAAGAAGCCGGAAAACCGGTTCCAAATGAGATTGATACTATAGTTCGGGTAAAAGCGGACAGCGCCACAATTATTAAAGATAAAGCTAAGAAAGAAGAGGCTTTGAAGTTGGCAAATGATGAGGTGCTGAAAGCTTTAAAAGCCAAGGATTATAAGGCATTCGCCTCATTTATTCATCCTGAAAAAGGAATTAGCTTCTCCATGTATGCCTTTGTGGATCAAAAAGAAGATAAACATTTCTCTAAAGCTGATTTCGAAAAATATCAACCTACAAAAACTTTATTTACCTGGGGAGCAAAGGATGGATCAGGAGATCCATATAAAGCAACCGTTAATGATTATCTTGGTAAATGGGTTTTTTCCAAGGATTTTACAGCCTCTCAATATTCACTGAATAAATTTGTAGGGGGTGGGAATTCACTGAACAATCTTGAGGAAGCCTATCCTAAGCATGACTTTACAGAAAATTATATTAAAGGAACTGAAAAAAGCAGTGAGATGGATTGGAAGACACTTCGCTTGGTATTTGAAGAATTTCAGGGTAAATACTATCTGATTGCTGTGGTGAATGACCAATGGACGATCTAAAAAAAACTGAAAGCTGGAGGTAAATCTCCAGCTTTCTTTATTATAAAATTTCTGTAAGTTGCTTTGTAAGGCTCTTTCTTGAAAACTGTTCAATATTCTGAGTGTTTTCCAAAAGGTTTCCATTTTTCCAAAGGTCAAATTTTTCCAGAATAAATTTTTTCATTGCTTCAGAATCATGGTAGCTGAAATGTTTTCCGGCATTCGTTTCGTCTAATATCTTTGAAACATCCGCCTTATCCGGTCCAAATGAAAGAATCTGTTTTCCGGAAGCAAGGTATTCAAATATTTTTCCGGGAATAATGCCCTTTGATGATTCATTCGGGAAGTTGGTAATCAATAACATTTCTGAATTTTGCATTTCTTCAACGGCTTTGCCATGCGAAAGGTAACCTAAATTCAGAATGTGATTCTTCAGATTTGAATTTTCAATAGAATGGAGAATCTTATCATCAATTCTTCCCACAAATTTTAAGCTGAAATACTTGGCAAATTCTACATTATCCCTTATCAGTTCATCCAATGCTTTCCAAAGATTTTCTGGATTTCTAAGCTGTTCCAAAACCCCGATATAGCTTAACGTAAACTTATCTTCAGTAGTCTTTAAGGCTTTTTGCTTTTTGCTTCCATCACTTTCATCAAAACCGTTTGTAATACAAAAAGCATTAGCTCCGGCCTTACGGAAATTCTCAGCATCAGTATAGCTTGTAGCTAGGGTAATATCTGCATTTTTAAAAACAGCACTTTCTAGCTGACGATGTTTTTTATCTGAACTTTTGGTTAATTTTAAATGCTTGTAATAGGATATTTCTGTCCAAGGATCACGGAAATCGGCAATCCATTTAAGATTGGAAAATTTGTTTTTAAGACCTAGTCCAATCAAATGGAGAGAGTGGGGTGGGCCAGAGGTGACGATAGTGTCAATCTTGTTTTCCTTAATATATTTTTCAAGGAATTGAATGGAGGGCTTTACCCAAAAAACTCTTGCATCGGGAATGAAGAAGTTTCCTCTTACCCAGATAGAAAGCTTGGATTTCCAGCTTTGGTTTTTTCCTACATCAAATTGCCCAGCTTTAAATTTTTTATTGCTTTTATTAAGCTTTTCCGCCAATTGATAAGGCTCCCAAATTTTTGTTCTGACGATATCAATATTTTCAGGAACATCTTTCATCAGTGTCTCATCCAGCAAAGGATAGCTTGGGTTTTCAGGAGTATAAATAATGGGTTTCCAGCCAAAATCAGGAAGATATTTGGCAAACTTCAACCATCTTTGAACACCAGGACCTCCCGCAGGAGGCCAGTAATAGGTGATAATCAATATTTTCTTCTGTTCCATTAACTTGATACAGTCTGCATTAAACTTGAACTTAAACGGTTTGAGGAAGTTCTTTTTTCTTATTCTTATTCATCCAGAAAATGCCAAAGGCAGCCAATGCAATGAATAATCCGAAGCATAGAAGCGAGATCCATTTTCCTTTTTCAATCACTTCAGGCTCAAAAACCATTCTGATATGGTGATTTCCTGCAGGAACATGTACTGCACGTAATAAGTAATCTGCTTTAATGTAAGGTACTTCTTGTTCATCAACAAGAACTTTCCAACCATGAGGGTAATAAACCTCAGAGAATACTGCTAATTGAGGTGTCTTCGACTGTGATTTAAATTCAAGCTCGTTAGGTTGGTACTTGGTTAGGTTGATAAAGGCTGTAGAATCTGCCTGAACCGGTTTATTGCTGAAATATGACTTATCAGACGATGCAATAACTGCGGTCTTCTTGTTATCGATAACACCAATGGATTTTATTTCTTCATTAGGTGTCTCTACAAACTTTAAGTCACTTACAAACCATGCATTTCCATTGGCTTTTGGATTAGGAACAACCTGTGGCTGCTCCGGACCTCCGAAAACCATGTACTTAGCGTTCAGTAAATTCAATATTTTAGGTGTTTTTACACTGTTAATATTATTGATGTACTCATTCAATACATCGTCATATCTTCTAAGTTTTACAGCATGGTAACCACCGATTGATGCCTTGAAATAAGACGTGTTGGTTTCACTTGTAACTCCTAGAGTCTGGTTGTAAATTCTGTAGTGTGCTTTATCTTTATCAGCAATCGTTTCTAATGTCTTGTTGATATTTACATTAGATAAGATGGATTCAAGGTTTGGATTTCCCTGAACTTTTTCAGCCAACAGATCTGAACTTTCTGTCTGAAAAGGATTTTCAGCAAAGATCTTATCTACATAGTTTTCGTCATTTAAATAACGCTTGTTTACCGTCCATAGATCGAATAAACTTACAGTTCCAATAATCACCAAAACGATATTCTGACTTAATTTTTTCTTTAAGCTTAAGAATAGAGCAGCAGCAGCAATAGCTACATAAATAAATGCCTTTATTGCATCTATTTTAAACAGTTTGAATCTTTCATCTACCAGATAATCCAATAGGAAAGGAGGGAAGTAGGTCTTCTCATTTTCCGTAGAGAATCCTAGTAATGATTTTCCGAATATTAAAAGAATTAATAATAATCCTAATGTACCTCCACTTACATATGTTAGAATCTTTTGCTTGTATTCCTCTGTTAGTTTTTCATCCGTAAAGAATCTGTATAATCCTAAAATGGCAATTAACGGGAATAATAATTCCACAACTACCAGGATAGAAGATGGTGCTCTGAACTTATTATAAAAAGGAACGAAATCAATAAAGAAATCTGATAATGGCATAAAGTTGCTTCCCCAAGCCAATAAAATGGTAAGGACTGAAGCTCCCAAAATCCAATAACGATACTTTTTCCAGGCAAAGAAGAATCCTAATAAAGCAAGGAAACATACAATAGCCCCCTGATAGGCAGGTCCTGAAGTTCCCGGCTGATCACCCCAATAGGTCATGCCGCTGAAACCTTTTGAAATTCTGTCCATTTCAGCTTGTGAGCCTACATTTTCCTGTACCAGTTGCTGAACTTTGTTCATCATTTCCTTTCCTTCCGGTTCCTGGCTTCCGCCTCCCATTAATCTTGGGATGAAAAGGTTTAACGTTTCAAGCTGTCCATAGCTCCACATCAGCATACTTTCCTTATCCATTCCGGATTTTCCTGAAGTATGGCTGTCATTTGTTAAGATCTGCTTTCCACGTACGGTCTCCTTTACATATTCAGAGTTGGCCATGATCCTTTGTGCATTCATTCCAACCCCAATGATACATGCTGAAGCAATGATTCCTGATGAAATAAGGAAATGTTTCATCGGGGTCTTTTTCTGGATCGCTCTGATTAATTCAGACAGGAATAAAAATCCTAGAGCCAGAAACAGATAATAGGTCATCTGTGGGTGGTTTGCTGCAATCTGAAGCCCCATAAAGAGGGTAGTGACGATGAATCCCCAGATATATTGTTTTCTGATATATACCAGTAAAATTCCGGCTAAAAGCGGGGCGAAATATTCAATAGTATTTACTTTTCCATTGTGCCCTGCCGCAATAATGATGTAGAAATAGGTGGAAAGCCCAAAGAAAGTAGCTCCTAGCAAAGCATACTTCCAGTTTCTGACCACTACCATTCCCAAAAGGAAAAAACCTGCAAAAAGCAGGAATAGATAATTAACCGGCCTTGGCAGAAAATTTAGATTGCTATCGATCTTTTTGATGATGTCGCCTTTAAACTGGCTACCCATCTGATAAGTAGGCATTCCTCCGAACATGGAGTCGCTCCAATAGGTTTCATTTCCGGTATTGGCTCTATAGTCAAGCAGTTCTTTTGCTCCTCCTCTGTATTGTACAATATCATGCTGAAAAAGCTGTTTTCCTGAAAATACAGGAGTGGAATATAAAAATGCTAAAACTATAAATACTACTAATGAAATTGCAATATAAATTAAGTTTTTATTTTTTGCCATGCTGGTTATTATCTTTTATTTCTTGGATTTTTTACCTTTTGTCATTACTCTCTTTCACCTCTTCATAGTCTACCGTTTCTGCATCCCATTTGAGGTTGTTATCCTTATTTGAGTTGTGTATATCTTGTTGCCTGTTATTCTGATTACCGTTATTGTTGTTGAAACGATAGCTATAAAATGTCTTAAAGAAAATCCTTTTCAGAATGTTCCAGACAAAGAAAATAACGATGGCAGACAGTACTAACTCAAGAATGTACTTCATAATTTTAAAATTTAAAGTTTAAGGTCCAGAGTTTAAAGTTTTTAGTTTTTCCTCCTGTGCTTATCTTCAAACCTGGTTGTTCAATTATTTTGCAGATGGGTTTACCATTACAGAAGAATTAGAAACACTTGTCATAGACTGAGATTGTTTTCCGTCTGTAATAGATTCAATCTGAGTTGTTTTTACGTTGATGTTCTGGTTAGTAATCCATCCTGTGCTTTCGTCAAACTTAATGGTTCCGTTCTGAACAAGTTCACTGCTAAGACTATGAGTAATAGGTCCCTGAGCTTTCTTTTCAGTTTTCTTAGGAATACCTCCGGATACTGTAATTTCAGCAGTTCCGTTTCCTAGGCTTTTCAAAACATAGTTTGAAGTTACCTTAATGTTTCCGCTTGGGTCTGCATTTTCAGAAGTAGTCCATTTTTCACCTACTTTTACTCCTTTTTTAGGGATAACTGCTAAGTTTTTAGTGAATTGATCTTTTAATACTTTCTCGTTAAAAGACTGCTTAAGACTTGCTACAACGCTCGCTCTTTCATTGGCATCCTTAATTAGGGGTGTAAGAGCTGTTGTAACTTTGGTATAAACAGCATCAAAACCTGTAATGGAAATTACATTACCTTTTGTGTCCATCTTCATATCAAGCTTGTTGCTGGTAAGCGCTTTGTTGATATTCCAGATCATTTTTAGGTCATCTTCTTTAGGAAGAGGAAGTTTTGTATCTACTACCACTGTTTTTCCCTGTGCAGACTGAGAACTTCTTTTAGAAACAAGGTTAAGGGTCATTTCATATACATTTCCCTTAATATCGTTTACTGTAAAGTTCATTTCATCCGTAGATTCAGTAGTCGCTGTGATAGATTTTCCCTGAGGATCCGTCATAGTCTTTACATCTCTCTGGTAAGTTGTAAGAGGGTAAGTTTTTCCTTTTTCAAGCTTAAAAGATTGTGTAATGATCCCTGCAGAATCTTTGATAGCTGGGTTTTCTGCAACTTTTGCTACAGAGTCAGCCGGTACTTCTACCGTTACCGTTTTTCCGGTTTTAGGATCTACTTTAGTTATTTTTGCCGTTTCTTTTTTACAAGAAACAAGAGCTATAGATGAGATTAGCGCTAATGCTGCTATGTTTTTCATTTTCTGATTTTTTTAAGTGTTGTGTTATCGAATTAATTATTTCAACATTTTCTGTCTTACAGCTTCATATAAGATGGCACCACATGCCACAGAAACGTTTAGAGATTGAGTTTTCCCTTCGATAGGAAGTTTGATTTTTTCATCTGCATGATGCAATACTTCTTTAGATATTCCGGTTTCTTCATTTCCCATAACAATAGCGCATGGTTCAGTGAAGTTAACGTCATAGATTAGCTTTTGAGCTTTTTCAGAAGCGGCAAATACAGTAATTCCGCTTTGTTGTAAGAAATCTACCACATGTGCAAGATTATTTTCCTTACAGATTTTGATATTGTAAATACCTCCTGCAGAAGTTTTGATTGCATCAGAATTGATAGGTGCTGCTCCTTTTTCAGGAATAATGATGGCATCTACTCCTACACATTCTGCAGTTCTACAGATAGCTCCAAAGTTTCTTACATCTGTCAGTCTGTCCAAAATCAATAAGAAAGGAGTCTTCCCTTCTTCAAACAATTGAGGAACAATATCCTCTACTTTGTGAAACGGAACATCCGAAATAAAAGCAACCACCCCCTGGTGATTTTTTCTTGTAAAACGATTAAGTTTTTCAATCGGAACATAATTAGGACGAATTTTATTTTTTGCTAAAATCGCCTTCAGTTCAGCATAAATAGGACCCTGAAGTGCATTCTGCACAAAGATCTTGTCAATCGTTTTTCCTGCTTCAATTGCTTCAATCACGGGACGTAACCCGAAAATAAAATCGTCTTTCATTGAGTTGTTTAATGTTTATGTTTAAGCTTTGGGATTAGAAATTACAGGGGTTTGTAAAGTATTGTCACTTCAAATTTCCTGTTTTATTTTACCCTGCTTTGTATTAATATTTTTCTCCTAAAATTGCTCTTTTCTGCGCCATTGCATAGCCATAATGCAAGCTTTCATGCATGTTGTTGAAGATAATAGCATCCTGAATGCTCTTCAGATCCATTCCGAAACTTGTGGTGTAGGGAGTGTAGTCTGAAAAGAAATCACTATCATAATCTTTCATTAAAATCTTTGAAGTTTCAGTGAGTAAAAACTCCAGATCTTCTACTTCAGATTTCTGAACATTTAGGTTAGGTAAAGTCCCTTTTTTATAAGTTTCAATCCAATACTTATCTATACGGAAAGGATTTCCACTAAGGTAATAATGCAAAAGTTGCTGTGTAGCAACTGTATGGGCAATATTCCAGTAGATATTGTTGTTGAAACCGTCCGGAATCAGCAGAAGATCTTCATGAGAAGTGTTCTGCAGGATATCTAAAAGGTTCTTTCTCACCTGTCTGTGTGCTTGAAAATGATAATTCATTTTGCAGAAATTTTAATCTCCAAAAATAGTTTAATAAACTGGAAATGACAATTTTTTAGACAGGGGATTAAAGTAAAAGTTCTGCAATGCTGAAAAAACATATTATTTATTATTTTCTTTTAGGGAATATATTTGATAATATACTAGCGGGTTTTAGAAAATTTAACTTCTACTTTTTAGATATTTATAAGTTTTTATGAAGCTAAAATCCTCCTTTGATTTTTTTCAAAGGAGGATTTTTTATTGTTTTATTAACTATCTTTTATGAAAATCTTTATAAAACATAAAGATTTTGAAGATGAATTATTATTCTGATAAATAGTAAAATCTATTATTTTTTTATGATTTTATGCTTAAAAGTGGTTCCGTCTTTCAATACAATATTTAAAAAATAAACTCCTGCCGTATAAGAGGAAAGATTAATTCTGTTTTCTTTATAAATTTCAGTGAGTTTTCTACCGTCAATACTGAAAAGACTCATTGAAGCCACATCTTCCTTAGATTTTACATTCACGAAATCTGCCGTAGGATTGGGGTAAATATTAACATCAATGGTTTTGACGTCCTTTACATTTAAGGTAGCATCACTTTTTCCCTGCATATAAACTGATAAATAGACATCACCTTTTTGCTGGTTAAAGACCGCTGTAGGGATTGTATGCTTTAGGGTATGATTTCCTGCAGTCATGTTGGGAAGTGTAAACCCTCTGATGGGAACTGAATTCCCTGGACACCAGTTATTCCATGCAGTCCATTCTGCAAATGAAGAAGGTGCTCCTCCATAAATTCCATTGCCTTGGGTGTTGTATACCCTGAATGGTTCACAGGAAGTTCCTCCTGGTGTATAGGTTAATACCTGTACATCATCTACATAGGTGTAATTTTGTCTTCTTACGTATTCCTCACCGCCTTCATCGGCACCATGAGGAGTGGATATTACAGAAAAATGGGCATTGGTAACAGGGTTTGGTAAATTGAAATTTACAATTCTCACTGTTTCACCTGTAACGTCTGTACTGTTATAATTATTAACTCTGCTATAGCTTAACAGAGGAACGAGTGTATTATAATCAGTAGGCGTTGCTCCTACATCTGTTGAGAAAAAAGTCAGGGTTCCGGAAAAAACATCAATTCTTCCTGTACAACCTTGAACTTGTGTTTGGGCAGCATAAGGAACTCCAAAAACATCCAGTTCCATATACATATCATAGGTGTTTCGGAGTGTGGTATCGTGGAATACATTATAAAGATTACTGATGTCGTAGGTATAAGGAACTTCGTTCGGAGTACGATTCTTGTTCATGAATGGAGTAATGTATCTGCCTACTTCAATTCTTTTAACATTCGCATCATCCATAGTGTATGTAGGTTGGTTTTTTGGAACCATAGCCAAAAATACCTCTCCGAGACGGTCATAATTATCACATAAAGCTCCTATGCTTACCCTCATGGCAATCTTTGCTTTAAAAGAATCCAGTTCTGCATCTGTAATTTTTTTTGCGTACCGGGTATTTCCCAGTCTGATGAGACCGGATGGTACAGGAGTTGAGACAGGTGCTGCATAACCGTCATAATATACTGCCTGCGAGATTAGATTAGTCATCGTGGTTGTTTGTGACTTAAAAAGACCTGCAAGGAAGATACTTGAAAAAAATAGCCTTTTATACATATGGTGGGTATTTCCTGTAAATATATTAAAATATGTATTAAAAATATTGTTTTAACAATCATATTTTTATGTTAAATGGGTTTTGTTGTTGAATGTGTAAATATTTTTTTTGTAAGGTATTAAATTTGTGGTTATTGTATTCGCTTTATGAGTATATAGGATTGAATAATTTTTTTTATTATAAAAATTAATATTTTATTATTAAATTAGCATCATATTCGATGTTAATATTATTAATAATGAAAAGAATTTTACTTTTGTCTTTGTTACTTGCAGTGTTGGGTGTTAAGGCTCAAATCAATCTCAATATTGGAAGTACAAATGTGGGAACTGCGCCTGTAAGCAGCTTTTTTTCCTATTCCTATGTTCAACAGATATACCTTAAGAATGAGATAAATGCTAATGCAGCAGGAAATATTACCGGGCTTACATTTTATGTGGACCCATCTGCTACTATTTCTGATTCGTCTAATTGGACGGTTTACCTGGGGCATACCAATAAAACAGCATTTGCTTCCGGTACAGACTGGATTACTTCATCACAGCTTACTCAGGTCTTTGCAGGTACTGTAACAAAGAATAATGGTAAAGTAGAAGTGGTCTTTACAGCGCCGTTTGCCTATAATAATACAGATAACTTGGTTGTGGCAGCAAAAGAAAATGCGCCAAGTATTGATATTAATAATTTCGATGAAGCTTTCCGTGTTTATCCATATATTCCAAATTCTACCCTTTATTATAAAGGAGATAATGCGGTTGTTGATCCGGCATCTCCACCTGGAGGAATAAGAGCTGATTACAAATCATCAATAACAATTTCAGGATTAACGGTTAAGGCTACTCCCGGATGTCCTTTTGTACTTTACCCTACAGACAATGCCCAGTATATTTCGTTGTCTCCTAATATTAGCTGGCAGCCCGTTATAGGAGCTACTTCCTATAAGATTTCCTTAGGAACGACACCTGGAGGTACAGAGGTTATTAATCAACAGGCAGTAAATGCTGCTAATTTTAATCTTTCACCATCCATTGTTTTGAATCGGGATACCAATTATTATTTAAAAGTGACAGCTGTTTCAGCCAATGGTGAGTCTACTGGCTGTGCGAATAATATTTTTAAAACTATTCCTCCAATACCGGCAAATGATGCTTGTTCCGGAGCTTTACAAGCAACTGTTTTTCCATATACCTACGTACAAAGTGACGGGATGTCTTCTACTAATAATGCAGGTTTTATAACTGCGTGTCCGAATGATGGAATGAATGATGGACTATGGTTCAAATTTACGGGAGATGGAGGCCAATTTACAATTAAGGCATCTCCTGCTACAATTACTTTTGATCCGAAAATAGGAATATATAGCGGTACATGTAATAATTTAGTTTGTGTAGGTACACAAGATAATGGCGGCGGCGGTAGTTCCGAAACTAAGACTATTACAACCACTGCAGGAACGGAATATTATATAAATGTAGGATCTTACGAAGATTCAGTAGATAAGCCGGAGGATGTGTTTACTATTACCATCACAAAGCTTTAATGCATTAATAAATTCTTTTCTTTTAACGGATCTGTAATTTACGATAATAAAAATGTTGCGGTAATATCATCGCAACATTTTTATTTTAGGTTATGGTGAAGTGAAACAATTGAAGCAATATTGCTTTTAATTCGGTATTGTCTTCAGAATATTTAACAAACTTTAACTCAAAAATGGCATTGATTGTGTTGATTAATGCAAGTATTTATCAGAAATTTACCACCTATTTTAAATCAAGCTATGTCAGATATACATCAAGCAGAAGACATTCGTCAATTGACGGAAAAAGTAAAAGAAAAAAACTACTTATTTTCTCTTCTGAGACAAGAAATCAATAAGGTTATCATTGGACAAGAATACATGATAGACCGCCTTTTGATAGGGCTTCTAGGGAATGGTCATGTACTTCTTGAAGGAGTTCCGGGGCTGGCAAAAACCTTAGCCATTAAAACATTGGCAGATGCTGTTCATGGTGAGTTCTCAAGAATTCAGTTTACACCGGATTTGCTTCCTGCAGATGTGGTGGGAACCATGATCTTTAATATCAAAGACAACGATTTCTCTATAAAAAAAGGTCCTGTATTTGCAAACTTTGTACTTGCGGATGAAATCAATCGTGCTCCGGCAAAGGTGCAATCTGCACTTTTGGAAGTGATGCAGGAAAAACAGGTGACCATTGGTGATGAAACCATGAAGCTTCCAAAACCATTTTTGGTACTGGCTACACAGAACCCGATTGATCAGGAAGGAACTTATCTATTACCAGAAGCACAGAGTGACCGTTTCATGCTGAAGTGTACCATAGACTATCCCTCTTTCGAAGATGAAAGACTGGTAATGCGAATGGTTTCTACATCTCATCAGCCTACTGTGAACCCTGTGATTTCGCTTCAGGATATTGTAGAGGCTAAGGAAATAATTAACCAGATCTATCTGGACGAAAAAATAGAAAAATATATTCTGGATATGGTTTTTGCAACCCGTTACCCAGAGAATTACGGACTTTCTGAGCTTAAAAACTATATCAGTTTTGGAGCTTCTCCAAGGGCATCCATTAACCTTGCTATTGCTTCAAGAGCGTATGCATTCTTAAAAGGAAGAGCCTTTGTTATTCCTGAAGATGTAAAAGCATTGGCAAAAGATGTATTGAGACACAGAATGGGATTAACTTTTGAAGCTGAAGCCGAAGAAATTTCAACAGAAGAGATTATCAATAGAATATTAGGAAAAATTCAAGCACCATAATGAACGATATTATTATTAGAAAAGCAGTTCAGGAAGACTGTGCTTCGATGTTGGAATTAATCAAGGAGCTTGCGGAATATGAAAAAGCATTGCACGAGGTAACCGTAACTCTGGATGATTTTATTGAAGATGGATTTGGGAAATCGCCTGTTTGGGGCGCTTTCGTTGCTGAGTTCAATGGTGAGGTTGTTGGGATATCATTGTATTATGACAGATATTCAACCTGGAAAGGAAGAAGATTGTATCTTGAAGATTTGGTAGTAACCGAAAGAATGAGAGGAAAGCAGATTGGAAAACTCTTATTTGATGCAACATTGGAGCATGGAAAATCAAATGAATACAGTGGAATGGTATTTCAGGTATTGAACTGGAATGAGCCGGCCATTAATTTCTATAAAAAATACAGTCCAAAGTTTGATGATGAATGGTTGAATGTATCCATTGAGTTCAAAGCTTAAAATTTATACATTGAACATAAAACGATAATATGCAGATAAAAGATATTGTAAAAAAAGTAAAGCAGATAGAAATCCGTACCAGAAAAAAGACGGAGGCTGCTTTAATGGGACAATATCACAGTGCCTTTAAAGGGCAGGGAATGACTTTTTCCGAAGTCCGTCCCTATCAGTTTGGTGATGAGATTAGAAGAATCGATTGGAATAAAACAGCGCGTTTCCGTGAGCCATTCGTTAAGGTAATGGAAGAGGAAAGAGAACTTACCATGATGATTTTGGTAGATATTTCTGCTTCTATGGACTATGGAACAAAAGTTCAGCTGAAAAGAGAATATGTAGCAGAAATTGCTGCCAGTTTAGGATTTTCAGCAGCAGGCAATAATGATAAGGTTGGACTGATCCTTTTTGCAGATAAAGTATATAAAGTGATCCCACCTCAAAAAGGAAGAAAGCATATTCTTTCAATTATCAGTAATATTCTGACTGCAGATTATGTTCCGGCTGAGTCCAAAATAGATAAAGCGATGGAATATATGATGGGAATCTTTAAAAGAAAATCATTAGTATTCCTGTTTTCAGATTTTGAGGATGAATATGACTCCAAAATGCTGAGAGTAGCATCCAAAAAACATCAGTTGTTAGGCATGCGGATCTATGATGAAAAAGACAATGAAATTCCTGATGTAGGATATACATTATTATATGATGTAGAAACAGGAAAACAAATATGGGCAAATACTTCCAGTGCAAGATGGAGATATACTTTCGCCGAGGCTCAAAAACAGAAGCTAAGAGCACTAGAAGAAGATTTTGCCAACAGTTCGGCTAGTTTTATGAATATTAATACAGGTTCGGATTACTCAAAATTATTATATAATTATTTTCAGAAAAAATAACATCGGATTTTAACCGTAAATAAAACGTAAGGCCTAGCCTTTATTATTTAACATTGAAAAAAATACTTTTAATACTATCTTTTCTAGTCTGTGCGAATGCTTTCTCACAGATATTATCCTCCAATGTAGAGAAGAAGACCGTTGCCCTTGGTGAGGTCAATCATCTTACCATAAAAGTTGAGAATCTTAATGATCAACAGGTGATCTCTGCACCCAAAAACGAATTGCTTCCTTTTCATTTTGAAGAAACAAAGGACAGCATTGGACAAAACGCCAATTCATATGAAAGGAAAATAGAATTTGCAGTTTTTGATGAAGGGAAATTTACCATCCCTGAACTGGAATTTAAAGTGGGAGATAAGGTTCTTAAAACAATTCCTTACGAAATAGAAGTCATTAATACAGCTCAAAAAGCTGATCAGATTAATGATATCATGAAGAATAAAGAGGTGAAGCTGGCTCCTAAAGACTATTGGGAACTATACAAATTCTATATTCTTGCAGCATTAGCTGGTATCGCTTTGATTGTTGCCATCATTATGATCGTAAAATGGGGAAGAAAATCAAAAAGTTCTCCAGTTGTAGTAACGAACCAAACATTAAAAGAGCTGGATTCACTTAAAAAGAAAAAATATATTGAAGGAGGAAACTTCCGATCGTTTTATGTTGAATTGATCGATATTTCAAGGAATTTTATTGCCACGCAGTATCATTTGCCTGCGGATGTTCTTCTTACTGATGATCTTATTGATGTCATGAAAAAGAACAACACAATTTCCCAGGATAACGAAAAAATAATTGAAGATGTTTTCCTGAGAGGAGATTTGGTGAAATTTGCCAAGACTTTTCCGGATCAGCAAACAATGGAAAAAGATTTTGCCGATATTAAAGATTTTGTAAAAAGATCATCCAAAGATTTAGAATTTGAAAACTTAAGAAAGGATGTTTAATTTCGAGTTTTACAGTCCGTGGTTTTTATTACTTTTTCTACTGTTTATACCCCTTTTTATAAAAGATGCAGGTAAACAGAAAAGGAAAGGAGTAAAAGTTCCTACGGTAAAAAATATGGATGCCAGCAATGGAATTCAAGGGGTGCTTTTTTTATTAAAATTATCAAAGTATATCATTCTTGCTGCACTCATCATTGCAATGGCTAGACCAAGAACCTTTACCGTTTCCCAAGACAGAGACGATACAAAGGGCGTTGATATTATGCTGTCAATAGATGTATCTCTCAGTATGCTGGCAAAAGACCTTAACCCCGATCGTATTACTGCGTTAAAGGATATTGCGGTGAAGTTTGTTCAGAAGCGTCCGAACGATAGAATAGGAGTGGTTGCTTATGCTGCAGAAGCTTTCACAAAGGTTCCGGTAACCTCAGATCATCAGGTGGTGATTGATGAAATTAAAAACCTGAATTCTGCAGGACTGGAGCCCGGAACTGCCATTGGAGAGGGACTTTCTGTCGCTGTAAATCATTTGATTAAAAGTAAAGCCAAAAGTAAAGTGGTTATCCTGATGACGGATGGGGTAAGTAATATACAAAACGCTATTCCGCCACAGCTTGCTGCTGAGTTGGCAAAAAACAATAATATAAAGGTATATGCTATCGGGATAGGAACTAATGGTTATGCATTGATGCCAACATCACAGGATATTTTTGGAGACCTTATTTTTACAGAAGCAGAGGTTACCATCGATGAAAATACCCTTAAAGAAGTGGCACAGACAACCGGTGGGAAATATTTCAGAGCAACTTCAAACAGTAGCCTTGAAGAGGTATACGACGAAATCAATCAGTTGGAAAAATCTGATATAAAGGTTTCCAAATTGTATAACTATGATGAGTATTTTGCAATTTTCCTATGGATTGCTTTAGGAGTATTGATGCTGGATGCATTATTGAGGTGGGTATTTTATAAAATTTTAAGCTGATGAGTTGGTCGTTAGGAAATTATTGGTATTTATTATTACTGTTGCTTCTGCCGCTGTTAGCTTCCTTTTTGATCCGTTTTTTAAAATGGAGAAAGAAAAAGAGAGAAATTTTTGCAGCCAGCCAGTTTCATGATAACTTATTTGAAAAAGATTCAAGATTTATTAGGTTTTTCCCTGCATTATATCTGTTAGGAACATTATTCCTGATATTCTCCATTATTGATCTTTTAAATGGTTCAGAAGAGGTGAAAAGCAGCCAAAAGCTGAATAATGTGATTTTTATGCTGGATGTATCCAATTCAATGAATGCAGAAGATATTAATCCAAGTCGTCTTACTGAAGCAAAAAACCTGATGATAGGAACCATGCAGAAAATGAAAAACGATAAGATCGGAATTGTTATTTTTGCAGGGCAGGCAACCTCAATTATGCCTTTGACAACAGATTATAATTCCGCAGAAACCTATATCAGTGGTATTGAAACCAATTCTATGCAAATTCAGGGGACAGATTTCCTGAAAGGAATGCAGGCTGCTGTTGAAAAATTTAAAAATGTAAGTAAAGGGTCACGAAAGATTATCCTGCTGAGTGATGGTGAAGATAATGAAGGAAATGATAATGCTGCGATAAGGCTTGCCAATAAAGAGGGTGTGAGCATTACCTCTGTAGGTATTGGTACGGAAGAGGGTGCTCCTGTTCCGGAATATGTGTATGGCCAGTTGATGGGGTATAAAACAGATGTAAACGGTGGTACTGTAATTTCAAAGAGACAAACAGAAGCTCTAAAGAAAATGGCAGAATCCACAGGCGGAACTTATATTGATGGAAATAACATTAATGAAGCTCCGGACAGGATCATTGATGCCGTAAATAAGAATTCCTCAGGATCTGAAACACTAGTGAAATCACAGAATGCTAATCATTATTATCAATATTTCTTAGCGGTATCTATCTTGTTTTTCTTTTTAATTTATATTTTTAACCCTAAGAATGATTTTAATGTGTAGTTTTCTTTATTGTTCATAAGGATTGAAAACGGCTACTTTAACCGAATTTTAACAAATAAAACTCTGTTTCTTAACATATAAAGGAATAATTTTGCAAGTGATGAATACTAAAATCATATTTTTATCGTTAATAGTTGCTTTCTCATTCTCAAGCCCCTTGTTTGGGCAGGAGAACTATAGAACATTGGTTCATGAAGGCAATCAGAAATTTGATGGTAAAGACTATGATGGAGCCTCCTCAAAATACATGGAAGCAGTAAAATCCAACGACAAAGATTTTATGGCTCACTACAATATGGGGAACGCTTTGTACAAAAGTAAAAAATATGAGGATGCAAAGGCAGAGTTTGAAAAGGCACAGCAGCTTTCACAAACAATTCCCGATAAATCAGCAGCCCTTCATAATCTAGGAAATACCTATATGCAGATGAACCAGCCGGAAAAAGCTGCAGATTATTATAAGAAGGCTCTGAAGCAAAATCCATACAGTGAGGCAACCAGAAAAAACTATGAGATTGCCAAGTTAAAGGAAAAGGAAAAAGAACAACAGAAGAACCAGCAGAATAACTCAGGAAAAGGAGGTGGCGGTAGCGATCAGAACAAAGGAGAAGATCAGAAAGGAGATAAAGATCAAAAGCAAGATCAAGGAAACGGTCAACAGAACGAAGGTAAAAGTGACCAAGGTAATAACCCTCAGCAGAATCAAAATAATGAGGGCAAAATACCAAAAAATATTGAAAATGCAATCCTGGACAAAATAAACGAAAAAGAAAAAGAAACCGCCAGAAGAATTTTAAACAAGAATTCTTATTCGATGCCTGAAAGCAACGAGAAAGATTGGTGATGAAGCACAAATTGATTTACATATTGCTTACTCTAGCATCCGTAATTACTTACGGACAGGTAAATCTATCTCTTGATGCTGATAAATCTGATTACGCCGGAAAAGATATTGTAAACCTTACCATCGTTTTGGAACTGAACGGAAGTGAGCTTGTTCAGCAGACAGGTTTCCAGCTTCCGGATCTTTCAAAATTCAATATTATAGGCAGCGGATCAGTTACCAATACTGTCATTGACCCTGCAACCAATACACTTATTACCCAAAAAGTTTCCAGAATAGCTCTTGAACCCAAGAAAAAAGGAAAAATAAAAATTGGTTCAGTATTGGTAACCGTTAATAACAAAATTTACAAAACAGAACCTTTTGACGTCAATATCCGAGATATTGTAGATAAGCGTGCATTGGCCAGTAACACTTCCAATGATGTTTATCTGAATATGGAGATTGAAGATAGGGAAGTGTATCAGGATCAACCAACCATTGCTGTTCTTAAGGTATACTCCAGAAATATGGATAATCTCCGTAAAGTGAAGAATATCCGTCTTCCGCAGCAGGAGAATATCAACATACATGCTGTCAATTTTAATAAATCTGAAATAGATCCATCTGGTAACGGAAATATGGCATCTCAGGTTCTGGCAGTATTTATGGTATTTCCCAATGAAGCCGGATATGTTGAAGTTCCTGGAGTATCAGCGTCAGTAAGTACCTATTCTAACAAAAATAAGATTGTTTCCAATAAGGTGAAGCTTAATGTGAGAAAACTTCCGGAGGGAGCTCCTGAATGCTTTAAAAATGCTGTTGGAAACTTTAATGTAAGCGTCTATAATACTTCAAAGGAAAAACCAGAAGCAAAGAAACCATTAAATGTTATTGTAAAAGTTTCAGGAGAGGGTAATTTACCGGATATGGAACTTCCAAAAATAATGGCTTCTCCAGACTATGAGGTTTTTGCACCTAAGATCACCTCTAAAGTTTCTCCTGGTTCTACTGGGATGAAGGGGGAGGTTTCGGCTAGTTATGTGATTGTTCCTAATAAGTCAGGAGCAATTTCCATTAAGACAGAACAATTTGCCTTTTTTAACCCTGAAAATAAAGAATATGTAGATCTTGGGCAAGCAACATTGTCTGTGAATGCTTTTTCTCATGATCAGATTTTAGAATCCCGCACCGCTGTAGAAAAAGTAAATGAGTACACAAATAATCTTCTAGAGACAGTAGATACACCGGTTTTAAAGACCACTTCATTTAAAGTAAAAGAAAAAAGTAAGTTCCATTGGAATATTCTTTTAACCAATATTGCCATTCTTTTAGGCTTATTTGTTGTTTATCTGTTATTTAAGACTTGGCAAAAAAAACGTACATTAGTTAGGGAAACCATATCTCAAAAACCTTTAGGTTCAGTGGCTGAGACAGAAAAAGAAATCAGACAATCATTGAAAACTGATATTAATGATTATTTTGGTTACCTTGAAAATCTTAAGGACAACGGCGATTATGAGAAGTTCTTTGCAACACTGGAGGAAATGGATCAGGAAGTAAGAAACCAGTATTCCCAAGGCTCTGTTATGGCATTTAAGACTTTTCTTGAGAAGAATAATGGTTCTTTAATAGCAGAAGAATATGGAAAGCTACAGCAGAAAATCCAGATGGAAAAATATTCTCCTGTGAAATCTGCTGATGGTATTGATGAACTTTTGAAAATAATTGTTAATTTATATTCACAAATTAGCAAATAATTAATTTATTTTCATATTTTTGCGAAATTTTTAATTACAAAGAGATGGAAATTTTTGATGGTTTCTCTATTAAAGAGATCGTTACCAGCTTTATGGTTCTTTTTGCCGTTATTGATATTATCGGCTCAGTTCCTATTATAGTAGGTCTTCAACAGAAGTTCGGAAAGATTGAAGCAGGAAAGGCTTCGATTACTGCCGGAGCAATTATGATTGTGTTCCTATTTGTAGGAAATAAAATTCTAAAACTAATTGGAGTAGATATAAATTCCTTTGCCATTGCCGGAGCTTTTGTGATTTTTGTCATAGCCCTGGAAATGATTTTAGGAATCGAGATCAATAAAACAACGGAAGCAAAGGCTGCATCCATCGTTCCCATCGCATTTCCGCTGGTAGCAGGTGCAGGAACCTTAACAACTGCCTTATCACTGAGAGCTGAATTTCATGATATTAATATTATCTGCGGAATTATTCTTAATACAATTTTCGTATATTTGGTGCTGAAATCAGCGAAATGGCTAGAGAGGAAAATAGGGGATGCTACATTAATGATCCTTCAAAAAGTTTTCGGTATTATCCTTTTAGCAATTTCCATTAAATTATTTACCGCAAATTTCGCACAACTAGTGCTGAATTATGTTAATTTTTAAAATTATGAAGAAGTTTTATAAAGTATTTTTAGTAGTGTTTATTGCATTCATGGCCATTAATCTTTATGCTATAAACTGGCAGTTACCGGATATCTTAGCAGATGAAGATAATCTGAGATTTGTATTTTCAGCAGGAGCCGCTGCTATAGGCCTTATCCTACTTTTTGTAATGGATACATGGAGTAGAATCGGTTTGAAAAAATAATCAAATATTTACATAATAGATAATATAAAACCTCTTTCAATTTGAAAGAGGTTTTTTGTTTTTTTGAATTAAGAAATAACTAAATTTTTCAATATCGCTTCTGACTTCAGTTCTGTTTCTGTCCATTCCTTTTCCGGATTGCTTTGTGCAGTAATTCCACCCCCTACAAAAACATGTACGGAATCTTTATAAAGTCTTGCACACCGTAGGTTTACAAAATATAGAATGCTTTCTTCTGTTTCAACTTTAATATAACCCGCATAGAATTCACGAGGAAATTTTTCATATTTCCTGATGTTTTCATTGCAAAAATCTTTTGGAATACCACAAACTGCAGGAGTAGGATGGAGATCTTTAATAATTCTGTCAAGATCTTCTGGCTTTATGGTCGTTTTAAAATCTGTACGAAGATGTTTGATATTCCCGGAAATATGGTCATAAGTCTGGGATTGTTGAATTTGCTCTGAATAGTTTTTCAGGATATTCTGAATATAAGTGGTAACCGGTTTCTGTTCTTCAATTTCTTTTTCAGACCATTCTTCCAAAACAGGAAGTGTTCCTGCTAAAGCCATGGTTTCAAACTCGTGGGTTGCTTTATTAAATTTTCCCAATACCTCAGAAAAAGCTCCCATCCAGGCATTTTCACCATCATTAAAAAGATATCTGAATGCATTTGGGTAGGATTGACATAAGTTATTAAAACTCTCTTTATAATCGATGGTATTAAAATCTGTGAAGATCTTCCTGCGTGAATAAACAATTTTTGGAAGATCGTTTTCCTTGATAACATCAATAACCTGTTCTAAGGTATTGCAATATTTCTCTTTGGTTTCAGCAGTGAAGTTTGTAGTGTCATTGATTAATGATTCACTGGTGATCGGAGTATTATTAAATTCCTCCTGATCAACTTTGATAATGTTTCCATTAAAGTCAACTTGGATAAGGCCATTGTAGGAATAAAAATTAACAGCATTTTGATGGGCTTCTTTATCTACAGAATGCAGTCTTTCATCGAAAGGAAGTTTGAAATAAATCATTAGCTATGAATGGATTTTGAAAATCACCGGCCGGAAATGATATAGGAAATTCCGAGGCTGATTTTCCTTTCTGCAAAGGTATTATTAGTCTTAAAGATCTCAAAATTAAAAGTGCTGTTTTTTAATGAAACATTGTTCATTTCCTGTAATATTTTCAAAGAGCTTATTATTTAATCTTGTAAAAAATAAGAGTCATAGTAAGTATAAAAAAAGACTCAAAAAAGAATTGAGCCTTATATTTTATCTTATTTTCTTGATTATCTAAGAATGATGTTATTGGTCATCGTTGTATGATTGATAAGGGTTCCTTTCTCATCTCTGATCTCAATTTCGGAGACATGCATGGTTTTCCCCTTTCTGATAAAACGTGCAGTAGCAGTTACCACTCCGTCTTTTTTACTTTTTAAATGGTTGGAGTTAATATTTGTTCCTACCCCATAATATTTTTCACCGTCGATGAAGATATTAGATAGGCTTGAACCCAAAGTTTCAGCCAAAACACAGCTTGCTCCTCCATGCATAATTCCAAAAGGCTGATGCGTTCTTGGAAGTACCGGCATGGTAGCGGTAAGGGTTTCGTTTTCGATATCAATATCGATGAATTTTATTTCAAGGGTTTTTGCCAGGGTTACGTCTCCCCAGTTATTGATAAATGCTAAGATTTCTTCTTTTGTTTGGCCTTTCATTGTATGCTGAATAGATGATTAATATGTAACTTCTAACTTTTAGTTTCCTCTCCATTCCCCATAATATTAGGGTTCCAGTTAGCCGGAATTTTAGGACCGATATCATTTTTTATATAATATTCCTCAATTTCCTGCATGATTTCTGAAAAGGGAACGGATGCAAGTCTTTCGTAAGGGATGGTGTAACCTAAATAAACAGTGTTTCTTTTGAAGTCTCCTGCTGCGAGTACAATAGGTACTTTTGCTGCCAGAGCCATGTGATAAAAACCTTTTCTCCATTTTGGAACCCAGCTTCTCGTGCCTTCAGGGGTGATAACAAGGCTGAAGTCTTCCTTTGCAAATTGATTGGCGACAAAGTTAACCAGATCATTTTTCTGGCTTCTGTCTATACCTATTCCTCCCAATCCTCTTACAACACTTCCATACCATGCTTTAGTATGAGCATCTTTAATGATTATCTTTAATGGCTTTTCTAAGGACCAATAGGCAAGGTTTCCTAAAATATATTCCATATTGTGGGTATGCGGTGCTACCACAAGGATGCATCTGTTCAGGTTGTTCACATCGCCCTGTAGAACAACTTTCCAGCCTAATAATTTTAACATCAGTTTGCCTATCAGCTTTTTCATAGATTTTTGAATTAAAAACAAAAAAAGTATAACCAATTATTGGTTATACTTTTACAAATATATTGAAATATTATTGCTCTTAAAACAAACCGTTGATTAAATCTACGATTTTCATTACGAATTCCATTGCAAATTGTATCATGATAAGAGTGTGTTTTTGGTTGTTTGGTTATTAAATTTTAACAATACGAAATTAAACTTTTTTTTTAACATAGAGAACTAAATACTCTGTTTTTTCACTTTTTTGAGAGAAGAAGGATGTGAATTTCAAACGGTTGCCATCCATTCACATCTTCTACCACTCTCTAAAGTTAATTATTTAGTTTGTATGGAAATTTCGTTTTTTCCGTCTTTGATTTTGATGTCCACATCCTTATTTATTTTCTTAATATCGGATGCTACAGAATCAATTACTTTCTTAGCTTGGTTATTAGGAACTTTTTTACCATTGATAATGATACTGTCCTTATCATCAGAATTGTATTCTATGCTAGAACCATTTACTGTGATTTTATTTTTTTCGATTCTTACACCGTGGTGGTTTTCATCGTTGTTCTCATCGTCATCATTAATACCATCTCCATCCAGATCTCCGTTGAAATCAATTCTGTCTTTTTTCAATGGAATAACAACGGCTGTTTGAGGAACTACAAGTTCATAATTTACTCTGTAGTCTCTGAATCTGTGGTCGTAAGGATATTTGATGTAGTTAGGAAGTATAACCTTATTGTTTACAACTTCTACAGGAACTGTCAACTGAAGAGGATAGTTGTACCCGTTTCCTTCTTTCTTGATGATCAGATAAGGGGTTTTTACATCAGGTTTTCTGGTTACTTCTACAGAAATATAATCTTCCTCATATACTGAGTTTTTGTCAGAATAGATATCATCATCATAAGCCTTGTAGTTTTGAGGAATGCTTACCTGCTTTATGTCTACGTAGATGGTATCAGATGTAGTATTGATGGCTACATTTTCTGTGTCTTCCTTGCTTCCTTTATAGATCAGGTTTTTCTTTGCCATACTAAGTCCAAAGTAAGTTCCCAGTCCGATTAGAAGAAGAAATAAACCTCCTATTACCCATCCTATATTTCTAAGTTTAGTTTTCGGAGAGAAGATCTTGATGCTTAATAAGCTGAAAAGAATTGCCGGAATTAAACTTCCAATCACCATAATGGCAGCCAATACTTTATCCAGACCATTATCATCCATATAAAATCTTATCTGATTGGCTCCTGGAAAATCAGTATCCATTCCGAAAAGTCCAAACAATACAAATACTCCGATAATGCTTCCTACGGCCATCAATACGAAGAATCCTCCTACGATGTACTTGAATACATTCCAGATACCGCTTCCGGCATTGTTGATGTAAGGTTTGTTTTCCGTATAAATTTCTCCAACTCTCTGAGTAGATTCATTGGCAAATTGCACCAATTTATTAGACTCATTCTTAAGATTGTCGAAGTTCATAGGCTTTCCCTGCATTTTCAGGAAATCTGCTGCTGTTTCAGCTTTTGGAAGTACGATCCAAAGAATTACATAGAGAAGTCCGATCAATGAAGAAGAAATTGCTGCTGTGAAGATTCCTAAGACGAAAATCCCTAGCCAGATGGCTCTCATAGCAGTAATGTCCATTCCTACATATTGAGCTAAACCTGCGCAAACTCCTGCAATTTTTTGTTTTTCAGGATCACGGAACAATTGTTTTTTGTCTGTGTAACTATTTCCTGTGTTGTTCGTATTTTTAGTTGTATTTTTTTCAGAAAAATAAGCCTCTTCCTGTTCTTCAATCTTCTCAGGGGTTCCGATCTGTGCGATTACTTTTTCTACATCTGTATCGTTGATCACTTCACGTTTTCCCAGAGAATCTCTGAAAATCTCCACCATTCTTATTTCTATGTCATGCATTACCTCATCCGCTTCAGAAGCATCCAGTGAGCTTCTTAGTGCGTTCAGGTAATCGCTGAGCTTTATATATGCGTGTTCTTCTATGGTAAAAGAAAAACCTGCGAGTCCTATTGAGAGTGTCTTGTTCATAGCTTTGTTTTTTAATTTTGTTGGGTGATTTGGTTTACTGAGGCGGTCAGATCATTCCACGTATTGAGAAGTTCATCCAGGAAAAGTTTTCCTTTTTCCGTGATTTGATAATATTTTCTGGGTGGTCCCCCTGTAGATTCTTCCCATCTGTAGGAGAGAAACTCTCCATTTTTAAGTCTTGTAAGAAGAGGGTAGAGGGTCCCTTCCACTACATCCAGTTTTCCTTTTTTCAGTTCATCTATAAGATCGGAAACATACATTTCGCGATTATTGATGAGACTTAGAATACAGAATTCCAGAATCCCTTTTCGCATTTGCGCTTTGGTATTTTCAGTATTCATCTTTGATAAGTTTTGTTAATTAGTTATATATTTTAGAAAAATACCCCTAGCTAGTTGGGCCTATTCTAATTTTACATTACAAAGATATGTAAATAAAATGGTATTATGCAATACAAAGTAGTGAAATTTTTAAAATAATATATGTAATAAACTGATAATCAACTATATAATTTTTAATTTGAATTTTAGTGAATTCATTGTAGAGGCAAAATAATTGGTTTTGACTTTAAAATTGACTGCTTAAGATTGAGAAATGTAATGAAATACTATTGGTTGTACTTTAAAAATGATAAAAATATCAAGGATTTTATTGCAGCTAATATTTTGTATTTGAAATCAAATCAATTGATATAGAATGGTAGTATTAATTATTATTAGACTTCATAGCCCCGATAGGAGCGGTTACCCCACAGTATGCTTGGATTTTGGAGTGGTGCGAGGAGTATGAGCGGATAGCGGGAATAGCTTCTAAAAACTTGATTTATCTTTTGAGATTCTGAGATATATTACCAGACGAATTTTGAGATAGCTCATAGGATTTGTATTTTTGTTATAGAGACTTTTAAAGAAACAGTTGAATTCACATTTACTATAATCATGAATATTTTAAATTACTACAAAAGTTTATCAGCCTTTATTTTATTAGGACCTTTGTGTTTTGGGCAATATCAATTTGAGGTTAAAGATGCGTCTAAAAGCTATGAAGCAGTAATCCATATTGAAAACTGTTATAATGACGGATGTATGGGTAAGGGAACTGTAGAATTGTTTGATAACAAAAATGCCAAGGTGCAAACTTTTACGTCTGATAATCTGGTGTTAAGTTTTGAAAATGATCAAAAACCGCTGCCGGGAAAAATGATTCAGCTAAAAAAGGAGCAAAGTCCTGTGGTTTTTGATGACTTCAATTTTGACGGAACGGAGGACATAGCAATAAGAAATGGAAACCTTGGTAATTATAGCAGTGCTTCTTATGATGTATATGTGTTTAACAGTACACGGATGGCCTTTGTGAAAAGTAAAGAGCTTACAGACATTGCATCAAGCTATTTTGATCTTTTTGAAACAGATCCTGTACGTAAACGTTTGATTTGCTATGGAAAGTCTGGGTGTTGCAATTTTTTCACTACAGAATATAGCGTGATTCCGAATAAAGGACTGGATAAGGTGCTTGAAAAAGAAGAGGATAAGAGTGACGAAAAGTATGTAAAGGTGATCACACAAGAAAAAATAAATAATAAATGGGTAACTAAAACTAAGGTATATCCAGCAGAAGGATATAATAAATAAAAGTAAGATGAAGATACAGAAAGAGATCGATTTTATCCTGGCAGTGGATGCCCTGAAAAACGTACAAAGAAGAAATTACAATGCAGATGACTCCCGAAGAGAGAATACGGCAGAGCATTCATGGCAAATCATTATTCTGGCACAAATCCTTTATCCATATGCAAAAAACCGTACAGATATTGATTTATTGAGGGTGATAAGAATGCTTTCTATTCACGATCTTGTAGAGATTGAGGCAGGGGATACTTTCTTATTTGATGAGAAAGCAATGGTTGGAAAATTTGAAAGAGAAAAAGTCTCTGCCCAGAAGATCTTTGGAATTCTGGATGAGCCTTTGCGTACAGAGTTCTTTAATTTATGGCTGGAATTTGAAGAGGAAAAAACTCCTGATGCTGTTTTTGCTTGTGCTATCGATAGAATCATGCCTTTTATCCTGAACTCTTATACTTCAGGGAAAAGCTGGACAGAAGCCGGCGTTACGGAAAAGCAGATCAGAAATATGCTTGAAAATGCCATTACCAGAGCATCAGATGAGATGGGTGAAGCATTTGAATTTTTGTTAAACAAAAATCTGGAAACTGAAAAAGTAGTAAAATAATAAAACAGCTCAATATCCGATCTTGTTTCTATGAAAGAAAGAAATTGGTTTTTTATTACTGTTTTGGATAATTTTCGGGCGGCCAAAGGCCGCCCGAAAATTATTATAGTATTTGAATTGGTTTTTTGAATTCATCAATTGCTACAAAGGTAAAATCACCTACAATTGCTTTTTCTCTTTCGTAGGAGTACATTTGTTCTGTAAAGATCTCCACACTTACTTTCATACTTGTTTTTCCGACATGTGAAACTCTTCCAATCAGTTCAACAATAGTTCCGGCAGGAATAGGTTTTTTAAAATCGATCTTATCGCTGCTTACCGTTACCACTCTTTTTCTTGCAAATCGGGTAGCAGTAATAAAGGCTACTTCATCCATCAGCTGCATGGCAGTACCTCCGAAAAGAGTATCATAATGATTGGTTGTGTTGGGGAAAACCGCTTTAAAGATTCTGGTTTCGGCTGCTTCAATTCTTTCTTCTGTAGTCATATTTCATTATTAATTAAGGCGACATGAAATAATATTAAAACAACAGAATAATGACAGGAATCTTGGAAATCCCTGAAACAATCCATCAGATCAATAAAACTTCAGATCGCGAAAGTTTCTTGTTTAAGAAAAGGCAGGTCTCCTGACTTGTAACATCTTTTATCTCCTTCCCATGCCTCGCACAGTGGATCTTTTGATAAAGATTTCAGTTACTTACAGTTGCGCGACAGTCCGTGATTTTCACACGGTTCCCTTTTAATCTGCGGTTAGGCAGAACCAGTTTCTGTGATGAATAAGCGTTAAACTTTTTCGGTGCAAAAATAATGAATTTATTCCGGATTATGATAAATAATCTGGCTGATCACTCTTCCTTTCTTGATCGTCCAAAGAGTGGTATATCTGTTTTCTCCCGAACCATTGATCATATAAAGAAAAATATTGTCGTTGTCCAGAGAAGTAACCCCTATGTTGTTGAAATCCATGGTAGGCTGGAACATATTTTTGATGGCTTCCCTTACAAAAACAGACCCTCTTCCGGGTTGTTGTACTCTGATAGATTTAATTTCCGTCATTCCTTCAGGAAGATCATTTCCTATTCCCCAAGGCTTTACCTTATCAATAGTAAGAAGCTTTCCTTCAGCATCTTTTTCCTTTTTACGGTAGCCGGCATTGGAAGGGTAAATATCGATGACCACTTTGCTTCTTTGAGAAGTAAGAACTTTAGGATCAGAATTATCTGTGAAAATTAATGATTTTCCGTTTTTAGATTTTGAAGGGGTATATGCCGGAAGCTGATCGATATAAGCGATACGTTCCTTATTGACCATTCCTTCCTTGTCAAGAGTTTCATAGCGTACAAAAGGCTTATCATCATCCTGTTTTTCAGGATATTTGATCCAGATCCATTCCGTTTCTCCCGGAGCAGGCTTTACATAAACAAATACATCACCTTTACGCATACGGATCTTGTCTACAATTTTTCGGTAGTTATCCTTATGTACGCGTACATTGGCATATCCTTCCTCTGCTTTTACAACACCAAAGGGAACTTTATTCTGACCCTTAACGAAAGCTAAAGAAAAAATACTGAAAGCGGATAAGTAGAGTGCTTTGTTTACTGAAATCATCATAACAAATTTTAGATCCCCAAATATATAAATTAAATGTATTTCAGATGATAATTAAAATGTTGCAGTTCTTTTAAATCTTATATTTATATTGAATAATGGTTCAAAGTAAATCTTAAACCTAAAAAAGAGTGCCTGATTCAGGCACTCTTTTTTTATCTGTAAATATCGTATTTTAAGATTCTGTATTTTGCTTGGAAGAACCATAAATAGCCTCCGGATCATTTTTAAGGAAATAAGAATATGTTCCATAAAATAAAAGCATAAGGAAAAATAAGATACCACATACATAAAATGCAGTTCCAAAGCCGTAGCTGATGGTAACTCCACTTCCCAGTCCCATTCCGACCTTGTTATTTCCAAGTCCTTCCATTTTTGACTGGAATGTAATGTAAAAGATTAAAAAGGAGGCTAGCCCTATCAAGGAAAATACAATATGATACACATATTTTTTTCTGATACTTTTCATTAGCTGTACAATAATTCCTGCAACGGCAACCAAAAATGCAATAATAATAAATGGGTTGGGGGCAATATTTTCGTTATCTTTTTTATTGTTGGTACTACCCATCGGAGAATATTCACTATCCGAGTCAGATGATTTTTGATTTTCATTATTTCCGAATGCTGAACCAAAAGGAGAACTTTTTTTCAAGCTTTCTTTCATACGTTCGTTCATGGTTTTTTGGGAAACTCCTGTTACCAAATCTGTTCCCTTGATAGACATTAGAGTAGTGTCACCACATTTTATCAGGAAAAAAGGAAAGAAAAAACAGAGTATTATAACTGTATAACTCGGTATTGGTAAAAGATCTGAAAGTGCCTTTAATGGTTTCATAAATTATTGTTTTTGTTAAAAATAGGAAAATTCTTGGGACATAGCACAAAAAAGAAAGAGAGCATCCGAAGACACTCTCTTTTCATTATTGGTATTCAATTAATCTTCAAGCAGATTAAATTCTCTCTAATTCCTCAGAATTAATCGTAGTCTTGAAAGTTCCGTAATTGACAATAACCTTGTTTCTGGAAATTTTCTCAATCGTTCCTACACTGGTACTTCCTGTGATACGAACACGCTGGCCAATTTTCATCCAAACTTCGCGGTCACTTTTACGTTTTTCTTCCAGTCTTTCATTGGTTTCGGCAATTTTTTCAATAACCTCTTCCTTTTTAAGCTGTTGAGTGATCTTTCTCTTCACTACCTGAAGGCGCTTGGTTTCATCCTTATCATGGCCTAGTTTTCGGAACTTTTCCTGCTCCAGTAGTTTCACAAAGTCTTTTACTACATCCTTTCTGGACTTTCCTTTGGTATAGCTGTCAATGAATGTTTCTATCTTGTTCCCAAACTGTAATTTACGATGTTCTTCCTCATAAAGCTTCTGGAAATTGAAGAGTTTTTGCTGAAGCTGATCATTCAGTTTCTGAAGATTATCACGCTTATCTTCTACGGATTCTTTCCTTTCTGCAAGGTCAAATTTTAGTTTTTCAACCTCAAATTTTTCCTGTTGTAGCTTTACGATGGTTTTATCAAGATTAACAATATCGTGCTCTACCTTTTTCTTTGCAGAATGAATGATAAACCTCGGGATTTTATTCTTTTCCGCCACTTCAAAGGTAAATGAACTTCCTGCCTGACCTACTTCTAGTTTGTACATTGGCTCCAAAGTTTCCTCATTGAAAAGCATAGCCGCATTCTGGGCATTTGGAAGTTGTTCTATAACCAATTTGATGTTGGTATAGTGCGTTGTAATAATGGCAAAACTCTTTTTATCATAGAAAAACTCCATAAAGCTTTCTGCTAAGGCACCTCCCAGTTCAGGATCAGATCCTGTTCCGAACTCGTCTATCAGTAACAGAGTATTGGCATCAGCTTCACGGATAATTCCTGACATTTTCTTTAACCTCGAAGAATACGTCGATAAATGATTTTCAATAGATTGATTATCACCAATATCGGTCATGATCTTTTCAAAGAAAAACATTTCAGATTTTGGATGCACAGGGACCAAAATACCACTCTGAATCATCAATTGTAACAATCCAACTGTTTTCAACGTAATGGATTTTCCTCCGGCATTAGGTCCGGAAATACAGATAATCCTGTTGTGATCTGTTAAAGCCAGTGTTTGTGGGTGAATTGTCTTGTTCTCAATCTTATTTCTTAACCATAATAATGGATGGAAAGCATCTTTCAGTTTCAATGTTCTATGACGGTTGATCTTCGGAAGAATTCCGTTAACCAAATCTGCCAACTTAGCTTTGGCTCTTGTAAGATCAAGATCAAAAATATAAATCTGATACCTCCAAAGCTGAGGTTGAAACTCTGCCAGTTCTGCTGTAAGTTTTCTGAGAACCTTGTCGATCTCTTTTTTCTCTTCCTCCTCATTCTCACGAAGCTTGAAGTAATGCTTTACTACACTGTCCGGCTGGATATAAGTAATAGAACCTGTTTTTGAAATCCCCAGGGTTCTTCCAGGAACTCTTTTCTTAAATCCTGACTTTACGGCTAAGACCCTTTGGTCATCAATAATTGTTTCTCGTATATCGTCCAAAAAGTCACTCTGTCCATAAGTGGTAAGAGCGCGATTGAAGTTTTCCTGAATGGCTTTTTTAGCATGCTGGATCTCAGTTCTTAAATCTTTTAAAGCTGGAGAAGCTTCACTTTTTACCTCACCAAAACGGTTAAAAACCTTATCTACCTTATCAATGATTTCTTTTCTGAATTCCAGTACAGAAATCTCTTCCAATAAAGTAGGAAATGTCTCCGGCATGGTAGGGAAGAACTTTTGTAATCTTCCAATCTGTTCCGTGATGGTTTTTATTTTGATGAAAGCACTGTTTTCCAGACGGTAATTCTCAATCAGCATCAATTTCAGCTCACTTTCAATATCTTCATATTCATCAAACGGAATTGCATTTGAACTTTCAAAACTCGACAGATATTCTGATGTTTTTTTCAATGAAAGTTCCGCCTCGTCAATTTCCATGGGACGAAGTTGAAGAATTTTTTCTCTTGTTTTCGGAGAATACGCAAATGGGGAAATTTCCGCGAGCAATTGCGGAAACTCTAATTCGTCTAAATCTTCTTTATCTATATACACAATGCAAAGTTAGTGAGAATTTTGATTATTATGTATATTTGAGTGATTTACAAAAAAAACCATCCGGAAAATTATAGTGTAGACGGAGAAACATTAATAAAGAAGATTAAATGAAACTGGAAACTGAAAGATTGATTTTAAGCGGCATCAATGAAAGTCATGTAGAAGATATTCTGAAAATCCGAAGCAATGATGTCATTAATCAGTATGTAAAAAGGAATTCTCCAAAAAATAATTATGATGCTCTGGAGTTTATTCTCCATATCAAAAGAAAAGCTCAGGAGAAAGAAATTATTTTCTGGGGAATCTCCTATAAAGGTTATCCAAACTTAATTGGAACAATTTGTCTGTGGAAGTTTTCGGAGGATAGGAAAACAGCAGAAGTTGGGTATGAATTATTGCCAGATTATCATCATAAAGGAATCATGTCAGAAGCCTTGAAAGCCATTTTGGAGTTTGGATTTAATCAATTGAACTTACAGAACGTGCTTGCCTTTACAAATAGGCTAAATACTAATTCGCAGTTGCTGCTCTTAAAGCATCATTTTGTTTTGGAAGAAAGTGAAAAAGATGAAAATAATCCCGATAATGTTGTTTTTAGCTTAAAAAAGCCGCTCTGAGGGATTAATCCTTGAATCCATCAGGTTTTTTTTTATCTTTATTGCCAGACAGATCGATATTATAGAGCATATATGAAAAATGAAATAAAATCCTTAACCGGGTTGAGAGGAATTGTAGCATTATGGGTAACCTTTTTTCATTTTAGCCATTTTAAAATAGATCTGATTCAAACTGTTGTAAAGAAAGGCTATGTTGCCGTGGATATCTTTTTTGTGTTAAGTGCTTTTTTATTGGCAATTTCTTACGCGGATAAATTTAAAGCCTTAAACTTTAGTGTAATACAGAAATTTTACAAGAAAAGAGTAAACAGGATTTATCCCGTCTATTTTTTATCCGTTATTTTCATTGCAGTGTTCTTAATAGACACTTCAAAAACGAAATTTCTAATTAATGCAGCTTTACTACAATGTTTTTTTAATCCTAATTATTCATTAGGGAGTGTCTATTGGTCATTAAGTACCGAGTGGATCTGTTATATCATATTTCCTTTTTTGCTTTTCTTTATCGTTCGTTACAAAATACGTAGTGAAATATTAATCGTGGCAGGTCTGGTTTTAAGACTGATCTTTCCGTACTTTCCGGATAACCTGTACCTAGGCTCAGACATGCAGATGCAAATGATTAAATCTCCGGCCTATCTTGATATTACTTTTGGCCTAAATTCCCTAGTAAGAACCATATCCTCTTACTTGCTGGGGATAGGGATTGCTTTTTTACCAGGTATTACATTGCGAAAAAACCTGGTTACTTATATTGCATTGATTCTGTCTCTGTTATTACTGTATACAGAAAAAGGACTGTTCTTTATTCCATTATTATCAGCGATAATAATTAAACAGTTGTATGATGGGGAAGATAGTATTGTCAAAAGGTTTTTGGGAAGTAATGCAGTTTATTTTCTGGGAAATATCTCCTACTCATTATATATTATCCATTATATAATATTAGTGCAGAAAATTGTTTTTGTATCCTCAGAGCTGTTGAATAGCTTCATATTAATTGCTTTGTCTATTGTTCTATCTTATTTCTCCTATATTTTGATTGAAAGAAAAGTGAAGATATTTAAGGTATAGACTATGCTTTTATTTTAATATTAATTATTTTTGCAACATGACCTGGACAGAAATTTTAGCCCCAATAAAAAGCACTGAATACTTCAAAACCCTTTGGGAGAAAGTAAAAAATGAATATGCAACCACAAAGGTTTTTCCACCAAAAGATCAGATTTTCAGAGCATTGGAACTGACTTCATTTGAAGATGTTGAGGTAGTTATCATCGGTCAGGATCCTTATCATAATGATTATCAGGCCAACGGGTTGTGTTTTTCTGTTTCTGAACAGGTTACAGCGCCTCCATCCCTTAAAAATATTTTCATTGAACTGAAAGATGATCTTGGAGTAGTAAGAACTTCAAAGGAACTGGATGACTGGGGAAAACAAGGCGTTCTTTTGCTGAATGCAACGCTCACAGTTCGTGCACACACGCCAAACTCTCATAAAGATCTTGGATGGGAACAATTTACTAATTTTATCATCAAAGAAATTTCTGATAAAAAAGAAAATGTAGTCTTTGTATTGTGGGGAGCTTTTGCACAGAAAAAAGCCGAACTTATAGATCCGGCTAAACATTTTATTATAAAATCGGCACATCCGTCGCCGTTCTCTGTTTATAGAGGTTTTTTTGGAAGCAAGCCTTTCTCAAAAATTAATGAATATCTTGTTTCCAAAGGGAAAGAGCCTATTGCGTGGTAGAATCGGAAGTTTTTCCTGTTTTTTTGATGGAAATCCCGATCTTATATTTTCCGTTTAATGCCGTTGTACCTCCATCTGCCTTAGGATAAGGGTTTACTTCCTGCAATGTAATTGTATAGCCGTTAAAATCTGCTGATTGTCGATAGTTTTTATTCGGGTAATCCATACTGGCAAGATTTAAAACCATAGGTCGGGTAGAGGTTCCCATGACTTCAACCTGAGCAAGTGCTGCTCCGGCCCAGATACAATTTACCCCTTCAGGACATCGGCTGTCCTCAGAGATTCCCTTGAAAGTAACATTCATCTGGAATTCTTTCAGAAATTTGTTTTCACCCTCATTCAAATAAACGATACCGTTCTTTTGATCAGGAGTTGTAGGTGTAGTCATTTCAGAAGTTTTTGGAGTTGCCTTGGCTTTCTTTTGGGCATCGCATCCTGTTAATGCGAATATTCCCAGGCTAAGTATGATAACTTTATGAAACATGATCTCTCTTTTTTTGTTAAATAATATCAAACATATTCAGAAGTACTACCAAAAACATTGCCACTCCCACTACAAAGCTAAATCCGGTTCCGTAAATAAACCCAATTAATGCTCCTTTAGTGGATTGTAATGCCTTGTTCATATCCTTGCTGTCATGCAGAAGTTCACCAATAAATACCCCTGCAAACATTCCGATCAGGAAGCCTAAAGGTATCGGAATAAATATGCCTACAATGGTTCCGATCACAGATCCGATGCTTCCCCAGCGTGTACCTCCATATTTCCTGTTGGTTTTAGCAGGAATCACATAGCTCAGCACTACAGAAGCCAAGGTAAGAATACCAAATGCCCAGATATAGATCATCGGAAGATCAGCATCCGTCCCGAATTTATAGATCAGCAATCCGCAGATACTTAGCAATAAGCCGGGAAGAACCGGGAGAAAAGTACCCAATATTCCAACAAATAATAAAACAAGACAAAGAATATTAATGATTGTTGTATCCATTTTTTTAAATATAAACGAAGATATGAAAAAAGTAAATTGATAAAAGGTTTAAAATTTGGGATGAAAATTGATAATGAATAGTAAATTCATCATTCTTAATTTTATAAATTTGCTGTAATGAAAAATGAAATACAAGATACCAGAGATTTTCTGCAGAATATCAGTGATCAGATCCATTATTTTGTGAGAGATCATGTATATGCTGATCTGGCACTTCCTATTCAGATTATGCTGAAATTTTTATTTCTGGCAGGAATGATCTATCTCTTGGACTTTGTTTTTAAATTCATTGTCAATACTATTTTCAAATTCTTTTTTGATAAAGAAAAATTCCCTATTTTAAAATCAATCTATGATTCAAGAATTACCAATTCCGTGGTTCACTTAGGAGCATTGAACTTTGCGGGATATGCATTGCTTTCCGTCTTCTACAGACATCCGAAAAGCTTTGCATTGTTGGAGATTATTGTTGGAGTCGCTACTATTTTTGTGATTGCAGGATTATTATTTAGGGCATTAACGGCTTTTAGAAATTACTTTGTAATCAAACAGGATTACTACAAGATCATGACTCTTAATGCCATTTCTGAAACGGTAAAAATCTTTGGAATTTTTGTACTTTCTGTAATAGGAATCTGTCTGATTTTTGGGATTAAAGGAGGGACTATTTTAGGAAGTTTGGGGGCAATAACAGCTGTTTTGGTCTTGGTTTTCAGGGATACCATTCTAGGATTTGTTACCGGACTTCACGTTGCTACATCCAAAAACATGAAAGTGGGAGACTGGATTAGTATTCCCAAGTACAGCATTGAAGGAAATATTACAGAGATCAATCTCTTGACTACAAAGATTACCAATTTTGATAAAACGGTTTCCACAATTCCTACCTACGATTTACTGACCACTGAGATCAAAAACCTACAGGTGATGTCAGAATCCAATACAAGAAGAATCAAGAAATCCATTTATTTTAATATTAATTCCTTTAAATTCCTTACTGATGAAGATATTGAGCGCTTAAAGGAGATCAATTTGATTGCGGATTATCTGGAAGAAAAAAGACAGGAAATTAAAAAAGAAAAAGAAAATCTGAGTCATAATGATAAAGAAATCAACGGAAGACAGCTTACCAATATCGGTGTTTTCAGATATTATGCACAAAAATATATAGAAAACGATCCTGATATTGAGAAAAGTGGAGCCAGAATGGTTCGTCAGCTGGAGATTACTCCGCAAGGGCTTCCTCTTGAAATATACTGTTTTGCAAATGATTCAAAGTGGGAACATTTTGAACAGATTCAGGCAGATATTTTTGACCATTTGCTTGTCGCTTCAAAAGAATTTGAACTTCAGGTAATGCAGGTAAGTGTAAAAGTATAATGAACAAAAAGTGAGATATTGAGGCTATAGACTAGTTTTAAAACCTTACTTAAAAAATAATAAAAGAGTCAGCATTAGAAGTTAATCTTACGATATTATATTGTAAGTCTACATCCGATAACTGACGTCTAATATCTTAAATAAAAAAATGACAAAACTAAGCGTAAACATTAATAAGATTGCGACCTTAAGAAATGCAAGAGGAGGAGAAACACCAAGTGTTACAGAAGCTGCTATAAAGATCCAGGAATTCGGAGGACAGGGAATTACCATTCATCCAAGGCCTGATGAAAGACACATTACCAGAAAAGATGTCTATGATCTGAAGCCATTGGTTACGACTGAGTTCAATATTGAAGGAAATCCACATCAGTCTTTTATTGATATGGTGCTTGATGTAAAGCCTGAGCAGGTGACATTGGTTCCCGATGCAGATGATGCCATCACTTCAAATGCAGGTTGGGACACCAAAAAACATTTGGACTATCTTACGGAAATCATTGCAGAATTTAAAAAAGCAGGAATCCGTACTTCAATTTTCCTTGATCCAATGCCTGAGCTTATAGAATCCGCTGCAAAGACAGGTGCAGACAGAATTGAGCTATACACTGAAGCTTACGCAAAAGATTATTTGACCAATAAAGAACAGGCCATAAAACCTTATTATGATACAGCGGTTGCTGCTACTGAGTTTGGATTAGGAATCAATGCAGGACATGATCTGAGCTTAGAGAATCTAAAATACTTTGCAGACAATATCCCTAATCTACTGGAAGTATCCATCGGACATGCTTTAGTTTCCGAGGCACTTTATATGGGACTGGAAAATACAGTTCAATCTTACTTGAAGAGATTGGCAAAATGGTAATAAATAATGGAGAAGCTAGAAGTTAGAGGAAGCTAATGTCTTTTTCTAACGTCTAGTTTCTCGCATCTAATTTCTAAAAAATATGGAAATCTTAAACTCAAAAATATTTGGTGAGGCTTCAACGGCTACACCGCTTTTGGTATTCCACGGATTGTTCGGGATGCTTGATAACTGGGGAAGTTTCGGAAAAGATCTTGGAGAATATCTTCCGGTGCACCTGATTGATCTTAGAAACCATGGAAGAAGCTTTCATTCAGATGATATGTCCCACGATGATCTGGCGGATGATATTGCCCGTTATATGGATCATTATGGAATTCAAAAAGCGCATGTTTTGGGACATTCTTTAGGCGGAAAAGCGGTAATGCAGTTTGCCATAAAATATCCTGAAAGAGTTGAAAAGCTGATTGTAGTGGATATTTCTCCAAAAGCTTACCCACCGCACCATCAAGGTATAATCAAAGCTTTGGAAAGTGTTGACTTTAATACCGTAGGTTCCAGAAATGAGGTGGAAGCTGTTTTAAACCAGTACATTCCTGAAAAATCAACGATCCAGTTTTTAACAAAAAACCTGTATTGGGATGATAATAAAAAGCTAAACTGGAGGTTTAACCTTAAAACTTTATCCGAAAAGTATAATGAATTTGTTTCCAACGCAGTGAAATTTGGAACCTTTGATGGAGAAGCCTTATTTATTGCCGGCGAAAAATCCAACTATATACTTCCACAAGATGAATATGGGATAAAGCAACAATTTCCAAAGGCTAAAATTGTTACTGTGAAAAATGCAGGACATTGGGTGCAAGCTGAAAATCCTGTAGATTTTGCTAATGTGGTTAAGCAGTTCTTGGGATTGAGCTAATAATATGCTATTGTTTTTTGTTAATATGTTAAAATTTTCTTAAAATGTAAAAATATTTCTCCATAAGTTGAAATTTGTGTATTTTCGATTATCAAAAAAACAAACATATTTACTTATGGAAAACAAAAACTCAAAAAAGAAGCCGTTTTTCGCGTCATTTCTTGAAAAACAACTTAAAGATCCTGAAACAGTAAAAGGAGGAACAGGTATTATCACAATTCCTGAAAGAGATACAATTACAAAGCCTACTTTAGACAATGTAACTTCTCCTCAAGCTGATTTGCAACATACCATGAAATATCCTTCGGATGGTGATGATGATGCAATCTTACTATAAAATGATCATTTTACAGTAACATATTAACAAAATTGTAATAATAGGGAAACTTAAACTTTAAGTTTCCCTTTTTAGTAAAACAGGCAAATGATTCTCTGTATCACCCACTCACAGGATTTTTATACTATTGATCTTTTCTTTCAATACCTTTCTTCTAAAAATATTCCTTATTTCAGATTGAATTCCGATCAGCTTAATCATCTTCAGAAAATCAGTATCAATGAAAACTCATTTGAAATTACTGATGAGTCCGGAAATACCATCCATTCTGATGACATTAAAGGAGTATGGCACAGAAAAGCATGGCGGATAGGTGTTCCGGAAGAATTGGATGAGAACTATGAAAAGATCTTTCAGAACGAATATGGAAGTCTTCGTTATAATCTGATCACTACTCTTGAAAATATTCCGTGGATCAATCCTTTTGAAAAAGAAAAGAAAATTGACGGAAACAAGATGCTTCAACTGAAAATTGCCCAAAGAAATCACCTGATCAGTCCCAAAACTATGTTTTCTAATGATGAACAGAAAATAACAGCATTTTTTCATCAATATTGCTCAGGAAAAGCAATTGCTAAGCTGCATGGAGTACAATCAAAAAACATGAGTGGTGAAAACCTGATTTCTACCATGATTATTGAGGAAGAAACCCTGGAATATCTTTCTGATATTGCCTATTGCCCAATGATCTTCCAACCTTATATTGATAAAGAATATGAATTGAGAATCATGTATGTAGACGGAGCGTTCTTTACGGGCAAGATCAATAACAATACCAATGCAGACTGGAGAATAAGCAATGAAAACTACTTTTGGTCAGCTTATGAATTACCGGAAAATATCAAAATAAACTTGACTTCCATGATGAAAGAAATGGGGCTTTATATGGGAGCCATTGATGTAATAAAAGGAAAGGACGGAGAATATTATTTTCTTGAAGTCAATCCGCAGGGAGAATGGGGAATGCTTCAAAAAGAACTGGGTTTTCCCATAGCAGAAAGAATTGCCGACAACCTTATCAAAAGAATTAATTTCCATGAATAAAATTTTAATTATAACACATACCGCAGATAATTTTTCAATTGAAAAAGTAACAGAATACATTGCAGATAACAACTGTGAAGTTATACGTTTTGATGTTGATTTATATCCCTTAGAAAATAAACTATCAACCATTTTTCAGGATGGAGAATGGATAAGTATTCTTGAAACACCATCTGCAAAGTATCGTCTGGATGATATTTCGGCAGTGTGGTACCGAAGAGCCTATAATATTGGAAAAGGCCTGAAAGAAGAAATGGAACCTAAATTTTTCGGAGCAGCAATGGGGGAGATTCGTAATACGTTATTCGGGTTTCTAGAGTCTATTGATGCTTATTCATTAGGTAAACCGAGCGTTTACAGAAGACTGGATAGCAAGGAAGAACAGTTGAAATTAGCTCATAAAATAGGACTTTCAGTTCCGGAAACCTGTCTTACAAACAATCCGGAAGAAGCAAAGAAATTTATCCTTAAACATCAGAATGTAGTGGCTAAAATGCAGACTGGTTTTGCTATTTACGAAGACGGAGTAGAAAATGTGGTTTTTACCAATGTGGTAAAAGAAGATAAGTTTGAAGAGTTGGATTCTCTGTTATATTGCCCGATGCAGTTTCAGCAGATGATCGAAAAGAAAAAAGAACTTCGTGTTACCATTGTAGGAAGAGATGTCTATGCATTTGAAGTGGATTCACAACAATTTGAAGACGCAAAGGTTGATTGGAGAAAGGATGGTGTCAATTTACTCGATAAATGGACAAGAACAGAACTTCCGAAGGATATTGAAGAAAAACTGCTGGAGCTTCTGGATATTTATAATGTAGACTATGGTGCAATAGATATTATTGTTTCTCCTGAAGATCAATATTACTTTATTGAGATCAATGCCGCAGGTGAGTTTTTCTGGCTGGATAATCTTACGGAGGGAAATCTGATCTCCAGAAGTATTGCAGATGTTCTTTGTGACAAGGCTCTAAGAAGAAATAATGTAGTTTTAGCTTAAATAATAAGATATTTTTTAAATCATAAGAAGCCCTGGAAGTTTTTCATTAATACTTTCAGGGCTTTATTTTTTACAATCATTGAGGTTTAAACTATTTTAAGCTTCATAATTCTTGTTTTCAGAGTGATAATATTGGTTAAATAAAGTTGAATTTTGCTTTAAAAATCGCAAATTTGCAAAAGCAGTTTTTCAAAGGAACTTTGGCAGGAACCTGAAGAATTGCCGGATAGAAAATATTGTCATATTTTAGTCAGCAATCAAGTAAAATAATTAATGGTTTTTGTAACGGGTGCAACCGGAATTCTGGGAAGAATAATCGTGCTGGAACTTCTAAAAAGAGGTAAAAATGTACGTGCTTCCAAGAGACCTGGCAGCAATTTAAACGAAGTAAGGCATTCATACAGCTTTTATACAGAGAATCCTGACGATTTTTTCAATAAAATTGAATGGGTAAATGTCGATTTTGATGATATCGACTCTTTGAAAGATGCTCTAAAAGGGGTGAATGAAGTCTATCACTGTGCCGCAAAGGTAAGTTTTCATCCCAAAGATGAGAAAGAAATGTACCATACCAATATTAAAGGTACAGAAAACCTGTTGTTTGCCTGCGAGGGTTCCGAAGTTGAAAAATTCCTGCACGTAAGTTCCGTTGCGGTGTTAGATAGCTTTAATGAAAAGGGAGAATTGGATGAAGAATCTGATTTTAACCCGAAATTAGAGCATTCTGCCTATGCCATATCCAAGCATTTATCCGAAATGGAAGCTTGGAGAGCATCTGCAGAAGGATTGAATGTTGTTATCATTAATCCGGGAATGATTGTGGGAAGCGGAAACTGGAGCCAAAGTAGTGGTGAGCTTTTTTCAACATTTGAAGACAACAGTTTTACATTTGCAGGTGGCTCTGCTTATGTAGATGTAAGAGATGTTGCTAAAACAGCCATTGAACTGATGGAAAATAACATTTTCGGGGAACGATTTATCATTGTTGCTGAAAATAACAAATATGCCGATCTGGCAAAACAGATCAGAACCCGATTAGGTCTTAAAGAGGCAAGAATCCTTACAAGATCCCAACTGAATATCGGAAAATTAGCCAATACATTATTCGGATGGCTGATTCCAAAACTGAGAATGGTTACAGAATCAAATATTGAAGCCATATCTTCATTCAATACCATTTCCAATCATAAAGTAAGGGAAAAACTGAACTATGAGTTTATTCCTGTAAAAGAAAGTATAGACTTTCACCTGAACAATTATATTAACGACAAAAAGCTGAAGAAATGAATCTTGCAGAGGCAATTATCCTTAAAAATGTAGAAAAACATCCTATAAAAGCTGCAATTGGCTTTAAAAAGAAAGATGAAGCCTGGAAAGAGCTAAGCTGGAAAAGATTCAGTGAAATTATCTTTAAAATGGCCAATGCATTGAAAGAAGCAGGAGTTCAGGAAAATGATAAAGTCGCTATTTATTCAGACAATTCTTCAGAATGGGTGATCGTTGATCTGGCTGCAATGGCTATTGGAGCGATTACTGTTCCTATTTATTCTACCAATAATGCTGAACAGGCAGAATATATCATCAATGATTCTGGGGCTAAAGCGATTCTGGTAGGAAACCAGATGCAGTATGATGCCTGCCTAGATATTTTACATAAAGAAGAGAATAATCTTGAGACCATCATTGTTTCTAAAAAAGCAGTATGGATCAAGAAAGAATTTAATAGTTTCTATCTTGAGGATTTTATCGCAAAAGCTTCTGCTGAGCTAGAGGTCTGTAAAAAAGAAAATGATGACACGGCAACGTTAATCTATACTTCAGGAACAACGGGAATTCCAAAAGGAGTGATGCTTACCCATGGAAATTTCATCAAGGCATTCGACTCTCACTTTGAGTTTTTTAAGTTTAAAAACTTTGAAGACGAGCTTTCATTAGCCTTTTTGCCATTAAGCCACGTCTTTGAAAGAAGCTGGAGCTTACTTTGTCTATATGGAGGAGCGAGAGTATATTTCCTTGAAGATCCAAAAAATATAGCAAAAGCACTGGAAGAAGTAAAGCCCACTACCATGTGTGCGGTACCAAGATTTTTCCAGAAAGTATATGCCGGAGTTCTTGAAAAGGCAGAAGAAGGTTCATCATTAAAGAAAAAAATCTTTGATTGGGCCTTAAAAACCGGATGGGAAACCGCAGAATTAAGAAGAAATGAAAGATCAGTTCCTTTTGGATTAAAATTAAAGGAATCTGTTGCAGATATGTTGGTCTTCAGTAAGATTAAAGATAAAATGGGGGGCAGACTATGGTTTTTACCATGCGGAGGAGCTTCTTTATCTCCTGAAGTAACCCGATTCTTTGAATCTGTAGGCATCCATGTGACCGTAGGGTATGGATTGACTGAAACTACAGCCACTTTAACCCTTTTCCCTTTGACTCACTTTGAACATGCTACCAGCGGGAAACCACTACCAGGCGTAGAAATCCGTATTGGTGAAAGTGACGAGATCCAGGCAAGAGGAAACGGAATCATGAAAGGGTACTATAACAGACCTGAAGAAACTGAGAAAGTATTTACAGAAGACGGTTGGTTTAAAACCGGAGATGCAGGTAAGTTTGATGATAAAGGTAACTTGATCATCACAGACAGAATTAAAGACCTGATGAAGACTTCCAATGGGAAATATATTGCTCCGCAACAAATTGAAAATCTTCTGACCAATAACAATTTCATTCAACAGATTATGTTGGTTGCTGAGGCAAGACAGTTTGTTTCAGCGCTAATCGTTCCTAACTTTGAATTTCTACAAGACTATATCAAAAAGAATAATATCCCTTTCACCAATTGGGAGGATGCTGTAAAAAATGATAAGGTAATAAGCCTTTATAAAGAAAAACTTAAGGAATTACAAGATCACCTTGCCGACTATGAAAAAGTGAAAAAATTTACCTTAATGCCGGCAGAATTTGACATCAATACAGGAGAAATTACCCCTACATTGAAAGTAAAAAGAAATGTAGTTCTTAAAAAATATGCAGATATTATAGAGAAGATGTATTAAAAGATACGAAGAAAACCTCTATTTAATCACCAGTTTTTATCTGTATTATCACTTAAATTAAACTATGACAACACAAGAATTTATAGGAAAAGAAAATTTCAACATTCATACGCAGACGGTTTCAGAAAGCTGTCCTTCCAATATTGCTCTGATTAAGTATTGGGGGAAATATGACAATCAGATTCCTGCAAACCCAAGTATCAGTTATACTTTAAACCACTGTAAAACCAATACTACAATGGAATTTTTAGCAGATGAATCTTTTTCTGTTCAGACTTTTCTGGCTGGAAATGAAGAAGTGAAATTTGCTGAAAAAATTGAAAAATATTTCAAAAATATTGAGCAATATCTTCCATGGATCTTGAAAGGGAAATATATCATCAGAACAGAAAATACATTCCCACACAGTTCCGGAATTGCCAGTTCTGCATCAGGATTTGGAGCGATTGCAAAATGTCTGATGGCTTTGGATGAAACATTTACAGGAAAAAGTTCTGAAGAGGAGTCTTTGAGAAAAGCTTCATTTTTAGCAAGATTGGGAAGTGGAAGCGCTTGTAGAAGCTTATACAACGGACTTGTAGTGTGGGGAGAAACTGATGAGGTTAACGGAAGTTCAGACCTGTTTGCGGTACAATATCCTGATACAGAAATTCATGAGGTATTCAAGAATTTTAATGACTGGGTTTTATTGATTCATGAAGGACAGAAGAGTGTTTCTTCAACTGTAGGACATGGCTTAATGAATACCAATCCTTATGCAGAAAGAAGATTTCAGGAAGCAAGAGAAAACTTTGTTCCGATGAAAGACATCCTGAAAAGCGGAGACATGGAGCGTTTTATCAAATTGGTAGAACATGAAGCCCTTACGCTGCACGCGATGATGATGATGAGTGATCCTGCTTTTATTCTGATGAAGACAGGAACATTGGAAGTCATCAATAAAATCTGGGATTTCAGAAGAGAAACCGGATTGCCATTATTCTTTACTTTGGATGCGGGTGCCAACGTACACCTTTTATTCCCAAGTGATACATCCGAAGAGCAGATCAAAACATTCATTGAAGCAGAGTTATTACAACATACACAGAAGAATGGAGTAGTGAAGGATGTGATGAAATTCTAAAAACGAAAAATATTCAATAGAAGTGGGCTTTAGCCCACTTTTTTTAATCCTCAGTAACAACAGTTTCCCGTTCGCCATCTTCTTTCTTTCCTTCTTCTATCATGATTTCGGCTTCTTCTTTCTCCTCAGAAGTCGCTGTTTCTATAAGCTCTTCCTGTTTATCATTGTGATGATCTATGAAAAACTCACAATATACCGGCAGGTGATCTGAACCAAAATTCTCCAATGTCTTCAGCTGTTTAATAAAAATATCTTCACTGTGAAACATCAGATCGATAGGAAACCTTAAAAGACGGTATTTCGCATGAAAGGTGGAAACAAAAGAATGTCCGATTCTCGGATCTATCAGATGACTTGTTTTTCTGAAAAGTACAGATGATCTTGACCATGCAACATTATTGAAATCTCCCACTACAATAACAGGTTTTTTGATGTCTTTTACACATTTGGCTGTGCTTAGAAGGTCGCCATCTCTTTCCTTTGATGTTTCTTCTTCCGTAGGGCTTGGTGGTGGTGGGTGAACTCCAAAGAAGACAAAAGAAAAACCATCAGCTGTTTTCATATGTACCTCAATACTTGGAATATCATCAGCTACGAAATAATGAGTCTTAGCTTCTTTGATTTCAATTTTGGAATAGAAATGCATACCGTAGGTGTTTTCAAGGGTCACCTTATGCTGGTAACCAAATTCTTTTTCTAAAGGCCTCATTGCTTTTTCCCAGTCACCATTGCTTTCCATAGTCATGAAAAAATCAGGATTGTGCTTTTTAACAAGCCCAATGAACTTCTCATATTCTTTATTGAACTGATAGACATTAGCTGAAATGAAATGTAGTTTATCAGAAGATTTGTGATGCTGTCTGTGCTTCTTTACGGGGTAGAAACGGGTATACTTGATAAGAGTATGGCTATGATGGACAAACAAGACCAGCAGAACGCCCTGGTAATACCATAAATATTCTTTAGAATCAGTAAAAAAGCCTAATAGAAAAGTGAAAAAGATAAGATACGTAACCTGTATTTTAGCAAATTCCGGAACTCTGAATATCCAGTGAGAATGCTGGATTTTTGGCAGTATTGTCATGACCAGAAGAAGTATGGCCAAAGTCAGATAAATAATCCACATATAAAAGCTATGAAATAATTTTGATTACAATTTAAGGAAAATGATTTTTAAAATTTGTTAATCAATTTAAATTTTATTTTATCTATTTTTATTTATCTAAATCTATTCTATGAATAAAATTATGGCACTGCTTCTGCTGATCAGTATTTCAGCTTTCGGTCAGCAAAATAAGGATATTGAAAAACCGATCCGGAACTTATTTCTTGGCATGAAAAATGCGGATCCAGAACTGGTAAAATTGGCTTTTGCAGAGAATGCAGTTCTTCAGACCATCACTAAAGACGGTACTGTAAAAAGTGATAGCATACAGGAATTCGTAGCTTCTGTTTCAAAATTTACAAAAGGAGATCTGGAGGAAAGAATTATAATAGAAGCCGTTCATGCGGATGGAAATCTGGCCAGTGTATTTACGCCATATTCTTTTTATTTAAAAGGGAAATTATCACATTGCGGAGCTAATAGTTTTCAGCTGGTAAAGCAGAATAACGAATGGAAAATCCAATATATTATAGATACAAGAAGAAAAGATAACTGTAAAGAAATCCAATAATAAAAATAAGAAGTAGTTTAAAATTAAAGAAATGAAGATCCATCATATTGCAATCATCTGTTCAGATTATGCTGTTTCAAAGAAATTTTATACAGAAATTCTAGACCTGAATATCATTCGTGAAGTATATCGTGAAGAAAGACAATCTTACAAACTTGATCTGGCTATCGGGGATCATTATGTGATTGAACTGTTTTCTTTTCCTAATCCTCCACAACGTCCGTCACGCCCTGAAGCATGCGGTTTAAGACACCTTGCTTTCTCCGTTGAAAATGTTACGAAAAAAAGAAATGAACTGATAGAAAAAGGACTGAGTTGTGAAGAAGTCCGAATAGACGAGTTCACTGGAAAAGAATTTTTCTTTACCCAGGATCCTGATCAGTTACCATTGGAGTTTTATGAAATGTAAATTAGTGTGCGTAGCCTGCAAAGAAGCTTACCGCCATAATCGCTAAAACAATTGAGGAAATGACTACATACACGTAGTCTTTTTCTTTTAGATACCCTATTAAAGCAAAGATAATCCTCATCAAAGGGGTGAAAATCAATAAAAGGATTCCCAGTTGGATAATTCCCATTCCTTCTCCCTTGCATAAAGAGTCCCAAAACTGGCCCCATACCTTTTCAGAAGAAGTACCTACAACAAGGTTCGTGTATTTTTTAGGCATTTCAAAGCCTTCAGTAAATAACTTGATAAAGCCAATAAACGAAGTGGCCACAGAAAGAATAACCCCCAATCTCAGAAGATTTCCTACGGAACGGTTCAGATCTACATCTGTAAAATTCTTTTTCATTACCTGAAGCTTTTGTTGATACCGTTATACATCATGTAAATAGACAGAATGGTAATGACAATAGCGAAAAATACTTTTAGCTTTTTTGTCTTGGAAACCATTAATGTTTTCGAACCGATGAAACTTCCTATCACCACACCTATTACTACAGGTGCTGCAATTACCGGAATAATTTCACCTCTTTGAAAGTAGATTAAAGCACTGGCTACAGCAGTTACTCCAATCATAAAGTTACTGGTAGTCGTAGAAACCTTAAATGGCAGCTTCATCATATTATCCATTGCCAATACTTTCAATGCTCCGGAACCTATTCCTAAAAGTCCGGACATGGCTCCTGCAAACATCATCATCAAAAACCCGGGAACTGTATTTCTTGCAGAATAGCTTTTTAGAATTCCTTTATCAGGAAAAGTTCCGTAAAGCTTCAGTTTTTCTTCCAGACTTCCTTTAATTAAAGGTTCCTGATGATCAGGCTTTCCTTTAAGATTTAAAACAACAGTGAGAAGAAGAATACTTGCAAAAATAATTCCGATGGTATTCGGGTTAAGCATTCCAGAAACTAAGGCTCCCACAATAGCTCCTGCCGTAGTCGCTATTTCGAGGAACATCCCGATCCTCATATTGGTAAAACCTTCTTTTACGAAAGCTACAGCAGCCCCCGAAGAAGTACCGATTACAGAAATAAGGGAAGCGCCGATGGCATAATGCATTGGAACACCAAAACCCAGCGTTAATAAAGGAATGATAATAACTCCACCTCCTAAACCCGTAAGTGACCCTAAAAGACCTGCGGAAATAGCACCAAGGAAGAGTATGATGATTTCTGACATACTACAATTAATGCTACAAATATAAAATTATTGTAGTAGTCTGCCAAACATTTGAAAAAGATAAATTTAACGTATTTTTGTATGCATGAAAAGTGAAATGAAATTATTTTATATTATTCTTGGGGCAACTCCCAAAGGAAGAAATATAGAGCAGCACGATGTATTTTTCGGAATTGCAGAGAACCTTAAGGATTTGGTTCCTGATATGAAAGACTTCTGGAAAGAAGCAGAAGGAAAGATTCACCTTGATTGTTATCAGGAAGTGAAGTTTGCAGATGGATATGAAGTAAAGATTGTAGAAAAAGGTGAGAAAACATCGGAGGAGCAATTGTATTTCCTTAATCTGGGAGGGTACAAAAGAGGTTTCTTTGAAGAATTCCATGAGCAGCATTTGATGGTGGGCCAATCAATGGGAGAGATCGTGAAAAGAGCAAGAGCTACCGAATTTTACCAGACTATGGGGTTTGAGGGAGCAGTAAGTCATATTGATGACAAGCATGGGGTAGATATTGATGACATTTTCAATGTGAGTGATATTCTTCCGGAAAAAATGAAAGAAAAGTATTCCATTGTTCTTCAAAAATCTGATGCTGAAAATCAAGAGAACCCAATGGGACTTGGATACTTAAAAATTGATAAAATTCAATAAGAAATAAATCTAATAAAAATAAAAAATGAAAATAGGAATTCTGGGTGGCGGACAGCTGGGAAGAATGTTGATACAAAGTGCATTGAAGTATGATGATGAGTTTTATACACTAGATCCGGCATCTGATGCGCCATGTCATAATATTTCTTACTTTACGCAGGGAAATTTCAATGATTATGAAACCGTTTTGAACTTTGGAAAAGATAAAGATGTTGTGACCATTGAGATAGAACACGTAAATGCTGATGCATTGGCTGAACTTGAAAAACAGGGAATCCGAGTGGTTCCTAATGCCAATACCATCAAAACCATTCAGCAGAAGATTCTTCAGAAAGAATTTTATAAAACTCATGATATTCCAAGTCCGGAATTTCAGGTAGTTTGGAATAGTGATGAAAAAATTATAATGCCATTACCTTTCGTTCAGAAAATGAATACGGGAGGTTATGATGGAAAAGGAGTACAGGTGATCAAAACCGAAGATGATTATCAGCATCTATGGAAAGAGGCTTCTGTAATTGAAAGTCTTGTAGATATTGACAAAGAGCTTTCTGTAATTGTTGCCAGAAATGAAAGAGGAGAAACCAATACTTTTCCGGTAACAGAAATGGTTGCTGATCCCAAACTTAATCTCTTAGATTTCAATGTTTGCCCGGTTCTTCTTACTGAAGATGTGCAGCAGCAGATTGAATCTATTACAGAGAAATTTTTAAGTACTATCAATTCTCCGGGACTTTTTGCTATCGAATTATTCCTTGATAAAGAGGGGAAAGTCTGGGTAAATGAAACAGCTCCAAGACTTCATAATTCGGGACATCAGACTCAGGAAGGAAATACAAACTCACAGTTTGAGCAGATGTACCGTGTGGTAAAGAATCTTCCTTTAGCAGATACGGATGCTATTACCTACAGTGGAATGCTGAATTTGGTAGGTGCAGATGGATATGAAGGCAAAGTAGTATATGAGGGAATGGATGAGGTTCTTAAATTACCGGAAACTTATATTCATTTATACGGAAAAACTGAAACCAAACCGGGAAGAAAAATGGGACACATCAATGTGTTGGCAGATTCCAGAGAAGAGCTTATGGAAAAGCTTGTCAAGGTAAAAGGAATGGTGAAAGTGATTGCAGAATAATCGAATTCAAAATATAAAATTAGGCCTATTTCAACACTTGAAATAGGCCTAATTTATTGTTATACTTTAAAAAATCACGTTGTTCCTTTTAAAATTTGTGATAAAGTGTTTAAAAAGGCATCTTTACAACTCTTCCTTTATATTCTCCTTTCACAATTTTAAAAAGTGCTACATAGGCACCCGCTCCGTCTGAGTTGAGCATGGTAATATATAAGGTGTCATTTTTACGATCAAAATAACAGTTGGTATATTCATTACTAATGTTAAAAAGGTTTTCAATTTCCTTGTTGGGAATCTTAATCTTTTTATCCCCAATCTGTACTGCTATGGATTGATAGTGGGTTTGAGGAATTGTCCCGTCAGTACCCCATATCGGTTGACCTTTATATTGATCTTCAATTTTTTGACCACTATAATCTGAAGAAGAAAAGGACTTTTTATTTTCCTTATAATTAAACTTCTCAGAGACGATATCCACTTTAATATTTCCGGATTTAAAAATAGCATTGTTTTCATCCCTTACAGTTGGTGGCACCTTTTCATAAGATTCTATATACTTCAGCCTTGAACTGTGAATATATCCGCCCGTTTTTTCATTATAATCTACATTGAGCCAGTCAGTGTTGGGCTGATCAGCTTCAAAGACATAGACAATCTCATCCGAATTGATCTTTCCCGTAATCTTGCTTTTTGCATCCCCATTTTCCCTTACATTCACATAGCCGTCCTTGTCCACAATCTTTGCTAATTGGGCAAAGGATAACTGTGTGCTCAGAGTAGCTGCTAAAAGAAATATCTTCGTTGTTTTCAATATTGTTTTATGAGTTTTAATTTGAATAAAAATACCGGTTATTATTTGAAAATTTTTTGAATCACATTTCCAATCTCCACAAAATCTCCATGGTTTCCTACAGATCGTATTTCGGGGCTGTTTTTGTCATATTCCGAGAATGGGAAGATCAGAAGATAGTTATTATCATTCAAGTTTCTGTTCAATAGTTCAGGAATAAGCCTCATTCGTGGAATATAGGATTGCATTCCTCTTTTTGCCATGAAAATAATCAGAGCTTCATCATCCTTCAGCTGAGCAGCGGTTCTTTCACCATCCTGCCAGGTATTCATAATGATAAATTCAGCTTCTATATTGGCTTTTTTGATGATCTTTTGAAGGATATCCACGATGTTTTCAGGCGCATAAAAAACGACAGTAGCACCGGAATTTCTGGCAATGTTCCAAACCCTTAAAAGGGCATGGAAGAATCCTGCTTCCTTATGAGCATTCTCAGGAATCATTACAGCGTATCTTTTGATGGTAGAAAGTGGCTGTGCGGCATGGTATACCAACACATTTACATCATCATTCTGAAGATAACCATTGTACAGATTATAGATAAAAGAAGGAGAGAACCCCTTTTCATCCTCCAGACCAATAATAAGATCTGTGATATTCTGTTCCTTAATAACATTATTTACCCCATTGATGACGTCATTATCATATCTTTTAAGAGCCTGTAGTTTTACATCAGCTGCGGCTGCGGCATCAGTTGCCTGATGAAGAAGCTTCTCTGCATTCTTAACGGATGATTCGTTTTTATCTTCATTGATGACATTTAAAGCAAATAAATCCTCCGTATTGGAATGTGCTTTTATCAGAATTCCTAAATTAACCATTCTCTCGATTGTTTCCTCGTGATTGATGGCCAAAAGGATATTTTCTTCTTCATGGCTGTTTCCGGAAACAGTGTCTTCATTATCAGCCTCTGCAATTTTTTGAGCGCTGGCCATTGAAATAAAGGATGAGATGGTACATGAAATAAGAATTAGTAAAATACTTCCGTTCAGAACGTGTTCATTCAATAATCTTACAGGTTCTCCCGTTTCAGTTTCAGAAAGAATAATGTTATAACCCACCATTACAGAAGCTAGTGTGGCAGCAGCAGAAGCAGAGCTTAATCCGAAGATTAATTTCCCTTCCTCCTTAGTCAGTCTGAAAGTTTTTTGTGTGGCCACTGCGGAAATATATTTCCCTCCAATGGAGGCTACGAGCATAATTCCGGCTACTTCAAGAGTTTCCCAGCTTTTAAAAAACACCTTAAAATCAATCAGCATTCCTACACTAATCAGGAAGAATGGGATAAAGATGGCATTTCCTACAAATTCAACCCTGTTCATCAGAGAAGAAGTATGAGGAATAAGCCTGTTTAAAGCCAATCCTGCAAAGAAAGCTCCGATAATAGCCTCTACACCTGCCAATTCGGCAAGCATTGCTGCAAGATAAATCATCACCAATACAAAAATGTATTGTGAGATCTTATCATCAACTCTTTTGAAAAACCAACGTCCAATAATAGGGAAGACAATTAAAACGATCAGTGCAAAAACAATAAAGGAAACAGAGAGCTTAACCCAAAATTCTGTTCCTACATCTCCCTGAGACATTCCTACAATGATGGCAAGCACCAATAAGGCAAGAATATCTGTAATCATGGTTCCTCCAACTGTAATATTAACTGCTTTGTTCTTTGCGATTCCCAACTTACTCACCAATGGATAAGCAATAAGGGTATGGGATGAAAAAAGGCTGGCAAATAATATAGAAGTCAGCATAGAGAAGTGAAGAAGATAATATCCGCCCAAATATCCCAGTACAAAAGGAACTATAAAGGTATAAATACCAAAGGTGAGACTTTTCCATTTATTCTTTTTAAAATCACCCATGTCAATCTCCAGTCCGGCCAGAAACATGATGTAGAGAAGTCCCGTGGTTCCGGTAACTACAATACTGCTGTCCCTTGATAATACATTGAAACCATTGGGACCGATAATGGCTCCGGCAATGATAAGCCCCAACAAGTGTGGAACTTTAATTTTATTTAGTAATAAAGGAGCAGCAAGGATGATAATCAGTACCAATAGGAACTTTAGTACCGGATCTTCTATAGGAAGACTCAGATTATGTATACTCAGTAAAATCATAAGTGTTTATTTTGTGGAACGTACTAATTCAACAGAGAACTTGGCCGTACAGCCGTCAGTGGTCACCGTTCTGGTACCCTTGATCTTGTTGTCGGAAATGTCATTAAGAAGAACATTCATTTCTACATTCTTTTTGGCTGTAGAATCGGTTTTGAAAGAAAGCTTGATCTCATTATTTTCAAACTTCCCGGAATATAACCTTACCAGATTGTTATTGTTGATGATTTTGGTGATGGGCTGGGTAGAATCATTATCGAATTCCCAAAGGTCTGTCCGTTGATCACCTATTGCATAATCACTGCAATTGGATTCCGTACAGATTACCTTTCCATTCCAGGCTCCGGAAATTTCTGTTGGCCAAACGGCAACTTTCACCGAATCTTTTTTTGTGAAGATACTGTCTCTCATTTTTAAGAGTGACTGGTACTCGGATTCTTTTTTAGCAAATATCTTTTCTTTCTCCAATAATTGTTTCTCTCTGTCTGTCAGATTCTTCTCCTTTTCTTTGTAATCACAGCTTACCAAAAGAAAGGAACTTGTAAGAAAGATGAAAAATGTGTTTTTTAGCATATCGTGTAGGTTGAGTATACAATATAGGAAAAAAATGACGGCGAGGCAAATTACAAATAGGTAAACTACCTGTTAAGTTCATCATATTTCGGCTTGATAAGATAGAAATTTCAGAAGATAATCATCATCGAAGTTTTGATTTTTAAACACTCCAATAAGACCAAAATAATCCCAAACTAGAAATAGAAATGAGTTGAAAATTTTAGATTTTCAAAAAACTTAAGTGTTATATGTTTATGCTTACAATAAAGAATGTTTTTATTGTACTGCTTTCTGCTTTTTAAACATTTCAGGTTTGTAATTGATGATAAATACTCCACAAATAATCAAGGCTGCTGCCAAAATAAACTTGAATGAGATCGGTTCATCCATAATCAACCAACCCAAAAATATGGCAATAATGGTATTGATGTAAGCCAGAATAGAAACCTGTACCGGTGAGATCTTCGTTAAAGCATAGTGGAATGCAAAAAAGGCTGCTACAGAACCAAAAATTGAGAGATACAGCATCGCAGAGATACTTTTCAACGTCCAGTTTCCAAAATTATAATTTTCTGAAAACAGGAACGCAAAAATAACCTGAACAACTCCCGCAAACAAAAACTGATAAAATAAATTAAGAGTAATATTACCGCTTTGAATATTTAATTTTTTGGTAAAAATTGTTCCGGAAGCCCAACCTGAAATAGCACAAAAAAGGAAAATCATTCCTGTTCTGTAATCGGGGTTAGCCAGATCTTTAAGTCCATCCCAGAAAACAAAAAGCACACCACTAAAACATATCAGGACCCCAGCCAAGGCACGGAGGCTGAATTTTTGCAAACCAATGGCAAGACTTCCCAGAAAAACTAAAATAGGGGCACAGGCACTGATGAGTGAAGCCAGACTGCTGGTTACACTTTCTTCTGCTACCGTAACCATTCCGTTAGCTATGATGAGCATGAGGGAAGAAAAAATAATCTGATATTTTAGATTTTTCCAGCCAATCCATTTAAATTCTTTTCTTGAAAGGAGAATGACAAGCATGATGATAGAAGCAAAAAGCTGGCGAATTCCGGCAACAAACCATGCAGGGATGGTTTCTACGGCGATACGGATGGCTAAAAATGTAGTTCCCCAGACAATGGCAACAGTAAGAACGGCAAAAATAAGTTTATAATCTTTCAAGTAAATCGTGGTGTAATGGGCAAATTTACCTGTTTTAAAATAAACATTATGGTTGCAGTTGCTTTAATTTTTACAGGTACAGATTTAAAGAATGAATATATCTATCATCACAAAATATGTGGATTGATTATTTAAGTCCGTTATTTTATTTTGATTTATATTTTAAACTTTTAGACTAAATTTTAGTGACAGGTTTAAATTTTTTATCTTTGAACATCTAATAAAATTGAAGATGGTAGGAATTATTATGGGCAGTCAGAGCGATCTGCCAATCATGGAACAGGCTGCGAATTTTCTGAAAAGTCTGGATATTCCATATGAATTGACGGTAGTTTCTGCACACAGAACACCTGAAAGAATGTTCGATTATGCGAAGACAGCCCATGAAAGAGGCTTGAAAGTAATTGTTGCCGGTGCAGGAGGAGCAGCGCATCTTCCGGGAATGGTGGCAAGCTGTACAACACTTCCGGTAATTGGAGTTCCCATTTTGTCAAGCAATTCTATTGACGGGTGGGATTCTGTACTATCAATTCTTCAGATGCCTGGGGGAATTCCTGTGGCAACAGTGGCTTTGAACGGAGCATTGAATGCAGGGATTTTAGCTGCTAAGATTATAGGAAGTGGTAATGAAGAAGTAGCTGGAAAACTTCAAAAGTACCAGGATTCTTTAAAAGATAAAGTACTGGGAACAGTAGATGATATTAAAAATCAGCATCCCAACTACTTCGACAAATAGTTTTTAAAGCTTAAAAATAAAAGCCTCATCGTAATCGGTGAGGTTTTCTTGTTTTTATTTTTTGATGAATCCATTCTGGGCCTTTGTTATCTGAAATGTAATGAAGAAAATAATAAGAATGCTAGATTTTTGTATATGATAAGAGGGTAATGGTTGTGAACTTTGTAAAATGAAAAACTCTCCAAATTTGGAGAGTCTTTGTATTATTCTTGAAGCATATTGTCTCTGGTGTTTTTCTGGACGGTAATGGCCCCAAAAAGTGCGAGAAGAAATGCAAAGGCATAAAATCCTTTTTCACTTGGAAGTATGGTCGCATTCCAAAGTCCGACGGCTAGTAATACAATGGAAGATAATGTTGCAAACCAACAGATTCCATAGTAAATATCGGTTACCTGAATGTTTTCTAATTTATCACGTACCGCTTTTTGTAAGGATACCACCGCAAATAAGCCGTATAATAGAATGGTGAAATAATAGCCTTTCTCGTTCAGCAGCATTTCAGCTCTTACAAGACCCACAATATAGCCAATCATTCCGGCTCCCAATGCTATCCAAGATGCTGCGACAAACGCATTCGATACTCTTTGTTTTTTCATGAATTAATGTTTTGTTTAAGGGGCTAAATATATTCATTTTTTACAAACATCGGTATGATCATGAGAAAATATGGGCAAAATACGGAACAGAAACAAAAATTAGATTAAAAAATTAGCTCCTAAAAAGAAAAACTCCCCAAGAATGGAGAGCGTGTTTATTATTGGATAATATATTCGTAATTATATTGAACAATAGGCTTTCCGTTTTGGTTTTTTCCTAAAGATTTGATAACAAATCCTGAGCTATTGTATTCTAAAGTATAAGTGATAGTATCATTGGGTAGCCAATTTCCTGAAGAGTTAGAACTATTTTTATCTGTTAAGTAGTTATTTTTACTTAAAGTTTCGGTCTTTCTAAAGAAAATTTTCAGATACTTATTGATATTGGTGTAAGGAGTAAATTTATTATCAGAAGAATATTCGTTTTTTAGGCTAAAGTTAGTTTCACCAATATTTACAGTATATACAGAAACATTATCACCGTTATAGGTATAATATTCAATAGTAGGACTGGTGCAATTTACAGAATTGCAGATCGTTGAAGTGGCAAGATGGCCGTTAAGAGCATAAGTGTATTTATAAGTTATATTGTTTTGAGGGGTTGGAGATACAACTTTATTACCTATCAACTGGTTTCCGTCGTAGCTAAATTCAGAATAATATTCTAATTTTTGTTGACTGTTGTAATAATTTGATTTTACGGGTTTATCATTATTATATTCAAAAGTAGTGGTTCCGTCTTTAGATTGCATTTTTACAAGTTGTCCCTTATTATTGTATTCAAATGTAAGTATGCCTGTTTCCACGTTGTCAGGAATGCCCATATAGGTAGTGGTCACTTTGCTCAGGAGTAATTTTTTTTCTGAAGAATCATTGGTATTGTCATCACCGTTGCTGCAGCTGTTAAAGAGCATAACAGTGCTCATCATCCCCAGAAATAGGTAGTTTTTCATGTTAGTTTTTGTTTTCAAAAATAAAGAATATATTGAGTTTAGAAAATAAAAAAATCCCACTATTTCAAAATAGTGGGATTGTATCATATTTTTATGAATCTTAGTATCTGTAGTACTCAGGCTTGAATGGCCCTTTTACATCTACTCCGATATATTCAGCCTGTTCAGTAGAAAGAGTTTCAAGCTCTACGCTTAATTTCTTAAGGTGTAAAGCAGCTACTTTTTCATCTAAATGCTTAGGCAACATATATACTTCGTTTCCATAAGCTGCAGAGTTGTTCCAAAGCTCGATTTGTGCCAAAGTCTGGTTAGAGAAAGAGTTAGACATTACAAAACTTGGGTGTCCTGTAGCACATCCTAGGTTTACTAGTCTTCCTTCAGCAAGAATGATTACTTCTTTTCCTTCGATTGTATAGATATCAACCTGAGGCTTCACTTCAGATTTAGTCTGACCGTAGTTTGTGTTTAACCAAGCCATATCGATTTCATTATCGAAGTGACCAATGTTACAAACGATAGCCTTATCTTTCATTTTAAGGAAATGTTCTCCTCTTACGATGTTGAAGTTACCTGTTGTAGTAATGATGATATCAGCATTGTCTACCACAGTATCTAATCTTTTTACCTCATAACCGTCCATTGCAGCCTGAAGCGCACAGATTGGGTCAATTTCAGTAACCGTAACAATAGAACCAGCACCTCTGAAAGAAGCAGCAGTACCTTTACCTACGTCTCCGTATCCGCAAACTACCACTCTTTTTCCTGCCAACATTACGTCAGTAGCTCTTCTTACAGCATCTACTGCAGATTCCTTACATCCGTATTTGTTGTCGAATTTAGATTTAGTTACAGAGTCATTTACGTTGATAGCAGGCATTACTAAAGTTCCGTTCTTCATTCTTTCGTAAAGTCTGTGAACTCCTGTAGTAGTTTCTTCAGAAAGTCCTTTGATATCTTTTGTGAATTCAGGGTATTTATCAAAAACCATGTTTGTTAAATCTCCACCATCATCCAAGATCATGTTTAATGGTTTTCTGTCTTCACCAAAGAATAAAGTCTGCTCAATACACCAGTCAAAATCCTCTTCATTTAATCCTTTCCAAGCATAAACCGGAATTCCTGCAGCAGCAATAGCAGCAGCAGCGTGATCCTGTGTAGAGAAAATATTACAAGATGACCAAGTAACTTCAGCTCCTAAAGCTACCAATGTCTCGATAAGCACAGCTGTTTGGATCGTCATGTGAAGACATCCAGCAATTCTTGCTCCTTTAAGCGGTTGAGATGGTCCGTATTCTTCACGGATAGACATCAAACCTGGCATTTCTGCTTCTGCAAGGGTAATTTCTTTTCTTCCCCATTCTGCAAGGGAGATATCCTTAACTTTATAAGGAACGTATTGTGTTGTAGTACTCATATGTAATGAATATATTTAAATTCAGTTGATAACGAAAGGCAAAATTACAATTTATAATTAAGATAAAAAAACGGCAGATGAATTTCAGTTTTATGAGATTAAACATGACTTAAAATTATTTAGTCTTAATCTAAATAATTACTTTTATCTGATAAATAATATCTTATGAATCATACCAATACAGAGAAAAAAACAAAACCGGTTGCTCCAAAAGTAAAAGAATTGATAGCCAATACAAAAAGTGTAATTCTGGCTACTGTAGATGCAGAAGGAAATCCCAATTCCAGCTATGCACCATTCGTACAGGTAGAACAGACATTTTATATCTTGGTTTCTTTTATGGCCAGACACACGAAAAATCTTTCAGAGGGAAGAAAAACTTCTGTCATGTTTATTGAAGATGAATCTGCTACAAAACAGATATATGCCCGCGAACGTTTGACACTTGAAGCAGCAACTTCTCAGATAGAAAGAGATTCAGAGATATGGAATAATGTTATTGCAAAACTTAAGGAAACCCACGGAAAAGTAGTAGATGTTATTTCTGAAATGGGAGATTTTATTCTGATTGCTTTACAACCGGTAAAAGGTTCTTATGTAAACGGATTTGGAAGCGCCTATTTCGTAGATTCAAATCTTGAAATTATTGAACATAGAAATGATGTAAACCATCAATCTAAATAAAAAATAAGAGCAGGAATTTAGACGTTGTGTTAATTGTTAATTTCTTTCTAATCTAATTGTACAGCCATTTCTATTGGCAGACCATAACTTCCAGATTCCTGCTCTCATCTTCCTATCTTCTTCCATTTTCTCTTTCCACATCTTTTCACTATTTTTATCGAATAAAAAAACGATGCCCCTTTACCGAGATTTTTCAGATGATAATGCCACAATCCTTGTTTGGAAGTATGATGAAAGCGAAGAACTTGATATCAATGAACTTCTGGAGCCAGAAAATGCCGAAAAAGTAAAAGATTATCATCCTAAAAAATTGCTAGAGGTATTAATGGTGCGTAAGCTTTTAAAAGGTTTAAAACCTCACTCCAAGATCTTATATAAAGAAAGAGAACCCTTCCTTTCTCCCAATGACGCGGAAATTTCCATTACCCATTCTTTTCCTTTTGCAGCGATTGCTATTTCTAAGAATAAGATAGGAATAGATGTAGAAAAGTTTAACCCTAAGATTTTAAGGGTGATTGATAAATTCACATATGAAAATGAACGGGGTTTTATTCCGGCGGATAAAGCGGATACTTTTTACACCATTATCTGGAGTGTAAAGGAAAGTATGTATAAGATCCACCATTCTAAGTATTGGTCTTTAAAGAAAAACTATGAAGTGAAGCCATTTGAGCTGAAACATCTTCATAAAATAAGCTGCAGGGTGTATGACGAACAGTTTTCAGATGAATTTAAGGCCAGAGTGGAATTTTTTGATGACTATTGCTTTACGATTGTGGAGGAGTAGCATGCTTTTCACTTCTGTATTTTTCAATGACCTTTCTCTGTTCTTTGGCCACGTCATAGATTAGTTCCAGAATATCATGAATATTTTTAAGCTCCGTTAGATGGGAAATCTTGTCAGGATCTCTTCTGTCAACAATTTCGTTTTCCTCAATCTCGGTTTTTCTTTTCATCAACATATCTTCAATGGAAGAATCTTCCGGCTCAAGACGGCTTTCCATCTTAAGGGCTTCATTCACATCGTCCCCGTTTAAAAGGGTTGAGGTCTGTTGCATTTCTGCTTCTATTTTTCTACTCCAGCTCTCAGCATCTATTTCTGGGTATTGTTCATTGTTTTTAGAGTATTGAGACAAAGATGCGGTGTAAGCCGTAACAAGATGTGACGTTGCCACAAACTGATGAACGACTTCCAGTTTTTTCTGCTGATTTTTAGGATCAGAAATCATTCTCTGGAAGTTATCGGAAAGGTTGGCCAGAGAAATGATCGCATTTTTTCGCTTCATCTTATAATCTTCGATATCAAAATCTCCCTGTAGGAACTTCGAGATCACACTCTGAAAATAGATGAGGTTATCTGCAGCAGATTTTTTCATCAGATCAACGTTCTGGGTATGCTCCCAAACAGGCAGTACAATATAAGAAACTGCAAAAGCAATAATTCCGGCAATGGCAGTATCCAAAACCCTATCCTTGAAGATAATATTTACTTTTCCCGGATTTAAGAAATTAAAGCTTAGGAAAACATAGATCGTCATAAATAATACGGCCCAGAAGTAGCGCCCTTTCAAGAAACTGAAGCACATGATCATACTGATAAGCAGAATGGCGAACAATATTCCATTAATGTGTATAAAATGTAGAATAATATACGCAATTGTGGCTCCGGTAACCGTTCCGTAGAGACGAAGCAGGTTTCTTTGCTTGGTAATGGAATATGCAGGTTTCAGGATGGCTGTAATGGTAATTAATATCCAATAGGTGTGTCCCAGTCCCAGAAAATCAAACATAGAGAAAATATAGCCTAGTAAAAGGGCTGTTGTAATTCTTATGGCATGACGGAATTGGGATGAAGATAATGAAATGTTATTCCTTAGAACCTTAAAGTTAAGCTTCGGCTCATTAGGCATAAATTTTTTCAGATCTAATCCGGTGGATAAACTTTTTGCCAGCTTTACGTTTTGGGAGAAGACTTTATAGATTTCGTTGATCTCTTTTGTAATTTCATTAATGCGCATTAGGATCTGACGCAAAACCATGAAATTTTCCAGACTATCTGAGGATAGCTGTCTGTTTCTGAGTTCAAAGTAATTATAATTAAGATTCTTTAATTCAAGTTCAAGATTAAACATTGGTTTTGCTCTTGTTCCACTTTGGAGTGCAATCCCAATATTGGTTATTTCTTCAGCCAAAAGATTCAGATAATCATGAATGTTGACAAGGATCATACTGTCCTCAAAGCTCTGCTGTAGTTTTTGGTAATCGCTTTCAGAGGTCATCAGCTTCTCATGAAGGTCCATGGAATTCAGGAACATCAACATCAACAAACGGCTGGTTGTTGTAGATTCATTAACGATGGTTCTGGTTTTGAAAACAGTTTCTCTGGTTTCTTCCTGAAGATTTTTTATTTCAATCTGCTTTGCAATGACCTGAGTCGTAAGCTTGTCAAAGTCCGGATTTTTTTGATAATAACTGGCCTTGATTTTTAAAAATTCTGCTAGCTGAAGATAGTTTTCTCCAATCATCTGACCTGCCAGCTTATAGGGACGAATGGTGGTTACCACAAGGAATATCAGTAAAAACCAGATACATCCACAGGCAAAGATCAGTAAACTTTTGAAGATGTCACTTCCTGTAAGATGCCCATCAATAAAGATTGCGAGTACAACAAGTGATAAGGAACCAACCGCAGCCAATCGTTGGCCATATACCCCAATCAGGGAGAAAAACATACCAAATACTATGATTTCAAGGAGTACCAGCATTCTAAAATTCATCACCAGGCTTGCAATTAATGCAACAAATACAAAACAGCAGATTGCAAAAGCAAGTGCGTTTCTTCTTCGGATGAAAGGTCCGGGTTGATCGGTAAGGGCTACAAAGCTGGTTCCAAGAGGGAAGAGGAAGTATTCTTTTAAAATTCCAAAGTGGGCAAGAACCAAACAGGGCAAAACAGTGGCTAATGTAATTCTGATAGCAGAATATACATACTGACTGGTTACAAATTTTTTTAGCTCTGCCGAATAGTTCATACTACAAAAATAGCTATTGAATTTAACAAAACGGCCATAAAGAAGAGACTTTTGTAAACTTAAATATTATATTTTTTTAATAATGACGAGGAAGATATATGTGTTGGAAATTGACAAGTGAAAAGGATTGATATTGATCATCATGAATCGCCATAAAAAAAGCCTCATACATATTGATGAGGCTTTTTTTATATAGTTGTTACAGTTCTTAACGATCGTTGTTGGATGTTTCTTCTCCAATGTTCCAGGTAAGCCCGAAACGAAGTGTATTATCCAAAGCACTGTTTACTTTTGACATATTGATCAGGTAAGAAAGATCCAATCCGAAAGAACGGTACTTCAACCCAAGACCTGCAGTAGCAAACTGTCTTGCTCCCTGCTCTTCACTTTCATGGAAATAACCACCTCTTACAGAAAAAGCATTGTCATATGAATATTCCAAGGCACCACTATACATGATACTGTTTTTGTTCTTGAAAGATTTTCCAATACCAGCCATTGGGCCTACGTTTGGAATTTCGTATCTAGGTTGTCTGTCTGATCCCATTCCTACATATTCAGATCCTGGAACCAAAAGCTTTGATCCTTCGAAGCTAATTCCTATTTTATTAAGATCATCCATATACATATCATAACCAACCCCTAATCTAGCCATGGTGGGCAAATAAGATCTTGATTCTTCGTTTCCTGTATAATCCAGTTTAGGACCTAGGTTCTGTACAGCAAAACCTGCGTTCAGCTTACCATCATATCCTCCAAAACTTGAGAATCTCTCGGAAGTATAGTATCCTGAAATATCAACAGCAAAAGAGTTTGCTGCTTTAAGCGTAGTATCTGTATTGAATCCTCCGGCTAAGTCTGAACGGATAAATCTACCTGTAACAGCCATTGAGTAGGAATCAGAAAGTTTCAAACCATAGGCAACATCAATAGAGAATTCATTAGGCTTAGATACCCCCATTGAGGCAACCTCTGTTCCTACCAACTGAGTCAGGTCTACCTGTCCCATATTGAAATAATAAATACTTGCAGAGATAGTAGATCTTTCATCCTGTCCAAGGAATTTATGGAATGCACCATATAATAAGAATACATCATTGGTAAGCTTGCCCATATATGGTGTATAGGATAGACCTACGGAAGAACTTGTTCTGCTAAAAGGATATTTAGCTGCATTCCAGAATTGTGAGAATGCATCAGGCGAGGTTACTACCCCTTGATCTCCCATACCTCCTGATCTTGCGTCTGGTGCAATTCTTAGGAAAGGAGCTCCGGTTAGTACAGGGTTTATTTTACCTAAATCTTGCGAATAGCCTAGAAAACCAGCACTTAACCCAAATCCTAAAAGCAGTTTAGTAGTTAAATTCATATGTTGTCTTTTATATATTATCAGTTTTTTATTAATATTATTATCTATTGTATCAATTAATTATTTCAAAAGTACCATTTTTTCTACAGCTGTAGCACTTCCTTTGCATTTTTCTTGATTTTGACTTTTTGCAAATATCTTAAAAATATACGTACCTTTTGCAACTGTAGCCCCAAAATCATCTCTTCCGTCCCATTCTATAGCCTGACGAGGGGTTCTAAAGCCTTGTAGGAACGGTTCAGCAACTACCGGTTGAGATAAAGTTCTTACTAATCTTCCGGTTATTGTGTAGATCTGTACATTCACATCCAAAATATCATCACAGTTATGTTCAAACTGAATATACGTTTTATTGGTGAAAGGATTTGGCCAGTTCAGAGGACGGTTTATGGTCAAATGTTGGTCAGACTCATCCTTAACCTCAAAATTTAACGTAGTAGTTGTTGAATTATTGTTTATATCCCAAACTTTAAATGTCAATTGATGTTGTCCAATAGCAAGATTTCTGAAAGGGTAGGTTACATTCCCTTTTTGATAGTCAGCAAGACTTGGGTTTAAACATCCGTTTCCTTCACCTGAAGCATAGAAATCATTTAAAATAACAGTATTGATAATCTGACCATCCAGGTATACCGTAATATCATGGCCTATCCCTGATCCTGTAGAGTTGATTCCCGTATCATCCGTAAGACATGCTAGCAACATAGGGTTTTGGTTGGTGATTCCACCATCTGCAAAGTTCGTGTTATTCATATATAACTTTACTTTTGGTGGTTGATTGTCATTGACTCCGTTAGGGTTAATGTCACCTACCTGTACAGACTGGTTGTTGAATACATCCATTACCTTATTATCAGCATATCCCAATAGTCTTCCTTCTCCTACGGCATAATTAATATCCTTTGGAACATAGAATTCTGCTGTAAATACACCGTTTACTGCCATTCCGGAAGCCTTTACAATAGCACTTCCTTCTTCTGTGTACGATAATATCGGTGATAGTGACCCGTTGTTATTCAGGGTCTTTTTATTTAATCTTTTATCAAAAATATTGATGGAAACTCTACCATTAAATGTATTGTTCAGGGTTCCGTTAGGATTATTGATATGTCCTTTGATTTTCACAAAGTCTAATCCTCTGATTAATCCCGGAACAGGAGTTTCAATATTATCAATCGCTAATAATCTTTGAGGCCTGCTTAATTTCATTGCAGGGTCACCCAGGAAATTTACCCTTAGGTGGTTGGCATTGGCTCCTTTTTCTTTTCTTGCATTTAAGTGTGCATACCCTAGAGTATTAAACTCATCACTTGTTAGCTTGAATATATTTCTAGTGAAAACATCGGTGAAGTCACGCCCGTAATCTACTCCAATGGCACGGCTGGAAGTAATCATAGAAGCCGGACCTCCTTGTTTAAGCTTCATGAACTGCTCTCCTGCAGAATTTGTTGCAGGTTCATCCCATAATGTAAATTCACATGTTATAGTAGATACAAGCGGGAATCTGCTGTATACATTAGAGAAGTTATTGGAGTTCTGGATCTCAGTACTTGTTAATACTCTTTCCTGTGCCCAACCGTTGATTCCTCCATGTCCGAAATAAAACAGATAAAGACTGTTTCCTATACTATTAGATATAGCCTGGTTTACCTGTGGATATCTTGGTCCTCCTGATGTACTTTGAATCGTAAAGGCATCCTGATATAATTTTTTGACATTATATTCCTTAAGCGTTTGCACGCCTGGTTGCTCAAAAAGACCAGATAATGTATTGTTCATTACATTATGGAAAGGTCCTCCGCCTTCTCCATTATCATCCACTACGAAGTCAAGTCGCATACGCCACTCTCCAAAAGGACTGGATTGCCCCGGAAGTGAATTATAATAAGCCAGGGTTTTGTCAATCATGTTCCCTGCTTCCGTTATATTGGCTGCCGGAATTCTACCTACAGGAAGATCCGGTAAATTATGTTCAACAAATAAGGTTGTTTGTGGCTGAGTCATTACAATATAGTCATCCGTAACGAATGAAGCTATATAATCTGAAGAGTGTTCACTCTGATAAGAAGTAACAACATTGGTGTTATTGGGAACTCTGTTTTTATAATCATAGGAAGTGTCTCCCAGAATAAATACATACTTAAGTCTTCCGGCAGGAGTGTTTAACTTAGTAACGAAATCCCTTACAGCTGTAAGATCTTTGCTTCCGTTCCCGAATTCTTCATAGATCTTGTTTACATCTACAATTTCTACCTTATAGTTATTCTTTGTCTGATGATAATTAGCAAGTCTTTGTGCCTGCCCCATCATTTCAGGTACAGTAAGGATCAGATAATCTATTGCCTGCAATGCAGAAAGATTTTGATTAGAAATTCTCCCTACAAACTGTGGCGTGAAAGCCGCATCAGCGCGAAAAGCCACAAATTCATTATTGAAGTTCTGGTCCGCAGCAATATAAGCAAAGTTAAAAGATCCTGCCCCCGCTTTATTTACTCTTCTGTTAACATTCGTAATGTCTGTCACATCCCATACCTGTTCCAGACTGGATGCGTTGGAAACACTAAAACCATAGTTTGTACTACTTCCACTTAAAAGAGAATAATCCCTAAAGTTCATCTGAGTACCATTAAATGCTAGATTCTCCTTATACTGTACTTCAACATAATCAAGGTAGAATGTTCCGTTAGGGTTTTTAGCAATGTTCGGATTATATTTAAAGGTAAGCTGGTTTCCTGTCTGGTTGGTTGTTGTTCCAGAATATAGCATCGGGAAGAAAGTATACTGATAGCTACTGGTATCGGTAGCGACAGTTTGAGTAGACGGAGGCAGATCATTGAGTTTAATCTCAATGGAGTTCTGTTGGGACCTGAAACCTATTACTCGCGTTCTATACCTTATCACGTCATTAGCCTGAATAGGAGAATTGGTAGTAAGGGTGATTACCTTTTCAGAGCTGAAAGGAGAATCTTCTACCCACGTTCTTCCTACTTTTAAGAGGTTTTTCTGATCATTGTTGATGACCTGGTAGTTGTCATATCTTGTAATCAGTTGGGGAGGGAGAGTACCGTCAATGGCCTGAACTCTTTTTCCCATGCCTTTATCAAAGTTGATATAATAATATGAAAAATCATCATATATATTTTTTACATTGTTGCTGGTGTCAGATCTTGTCTCTTTTCTCTTAATACCATTTCCATTGGAAGTATCATAAAGATTATATCCATCCGGGCCCTGTGCATAGAAAAGAGCGTAGTCACTATCATTCCATACCCCGTCATCTTCACCTACTACCTGAATCGCATTTTCTTGTAATGAACTGTATCTTGGATCTTGATTAAACTCAGGAAGCATATTTCCTCCATTTCCGTAAATTCTCATGTTTCTTGGATTTACAGAAGATGGATTAATTCCATTATCTCTTAAAAATTGTGCTGTAACTTTAAATACTCCGGACTTGTCAACTTTTATTTTGTAAAAGTTACCACTCGCCAATGAATTACCGGCTGTTCCTATTTTATTAACACCTCCTGAAGTATTCAATGGAGTAGAAGCTTCTGCAACATTAAAGGAAGATAGTCTTTGGATACGTCCTTTTACATTTTTAAATAAAGCCACATTAATACTTGCATATCTTTCCCCATCTAATGTATAATAAACAATATCTGAAATGTCGTGATCAGGAAGGCTGGTTTTGTCTAATTCAAATAAATCCTGGTTGGAAACACTTTCCCAGGTAAGGTCTGAAATCTTTAGCTGGTTTTCTCCTATTTTTTGCTTAGTTACTATAAAAACATTATTTTGGCTGAAAGAAAAACCTTCATTTTTGAAATTGGGAAGATTTAATTTTGTGTCACCAAAATCCTGAATTTTGGAACCATTCCATTCTATAGTGTTTCTTTGAGCGTAAAGTGCTGATGTGAAAGCGATTAAGGATAAAAGCGTTATTTTTCGTCTCATGTTTATTATTGAAATTGCTAAATTACAAAATAAATCAAAAATTTAGAATTAAATTATGATACAATAAAATTAAATTGTTAACGTTTTTCAAAAAAATCAAATCTTTATTTGATTTATTGAATAATTTATTTTTTCTTTGTACTCTTGAAAATATTTATATCGACTATGAAAAAACTAAAGTTGTTTTCATTAATAGCATTAAGTTCTACACTTGCATTAACCAGTTGTGGCGGGTCCGGAACCAGCAAAGGTGGTGGTACCAAAAAATTTGTCAGTAAAACGGGTTGGAAGCCAAACGAAAAACAGGGTTGGTTTTTTGCAGGAAAGCAACAGAAGCAGAAGGGTTGGCCGGGAATGGTATATGTAGAAGGTGGAACTTTTACAATGGGATTAGTGAAAGATGATGTTATGCACGATTGGAATAACACACCGCGAAGAATGCAGGTGAGTTCATTCTTTGTCGGAGAAACTGAGATTACTAACTACGAATACCGCGAATACCTTACATGGTTGAAGTATGTATTCCCTCCAAGTGACCCAAGTTTTAAGGAAATCTATAACGGTGCTTTGCCAGATACCTTATTATGGGACAACAAACTAGCTAGAAACGATTATAATGAGACCTATCTACGTTCTCCGGAATTCGATTACTATCCGGTTGTAGGTGTTTCTTGGACTCAGGCAAACAGATACTGTGAATGGCTTACAGACAGAGCGAATGAAAAAGCTTTGATGCAAGCAGGTGTTATTGCTAAAGATTTGTATATCAACGAATCTAATAACCAAGGAGGTACTGCATTTAACATGGATAAATTCAAAGCGAATGATCCTGAAATGCAAGGGTATATCAACGAAAAAAGAATGCAGCAAAAATCTGGTATGAAAACAACCAACCAGAGATTATTATCTGCAAACAGAGCTCCAAACTCTGCAATGGTTCAAAAATTCAGACTTCCAACAGAAGTTGAATGGGAATATGCAGCGCTTGGTATGGCTAAGAACAGAGAATACAACCAATACCTAGGTAAGAAACCTGAAATTGAAAAATTAAGAGGTACCAAAGGAAAAGAGAGAGGAATGTTCCTTGAAAACTTTAAAATGGGTAAAGGTGACTATTCTGGTATCGCAGGATGGAAAAACGATGGATCTGCACAAACTTCAGACGTAAGACAATATCCATCTAACGACCTAGGAATCTATGGTATGTATGGTAACGTTGCAGAATGGACTGCCGATGTGTACAGACCAATCATTGATGAAGATTACAATGACTTCAATTACTACAGAGGAAATATGCCTCAGGCTATTGTAAGAAACGGAGACGGAACTTACAAAATGGTAGATGAAGGGACTATTAAATATGATACATTAGCTGACGGAAGACTAGTATATAAAGGACTTCCTGGGCAATTCGAAAGAGAAACAATTGCTGACTACAGAAACTATAGAGATGGAGACAGACAGTCTTCTCTAGAGTACTATAGAGCTTCAGATTCTACTTCTGGATTCGATATGTATAATGCTCCTAAGAAAAGCTTTGTTGTAGATGCTAGTGGTAGAGTGAAAATGCAGAAAGATGGCAAGGATAGAACTTCTGGAATTTCTAACGAAGTTAGAGTTGTAAAAGGAGGATCTTGGCAAGATACAGCATATTGGCTGGATCCGGGACAAAGAAGATATAAAAATCAAGGTAAGGCTTATGGTTGGATTGGTTTCCGTGTTGCACAGGATGCTAGAACTAACGAAAAAGCTAGAACTAGAAGATAATATTTATCAAAAAAAATACTTAAAAAAAACCTTCCGGATTTTCGGAAGGTTTTTTATTTTTGAACTATGAATATAGAACAATTTTATCCTTTATTTTTGAAGGCCGATAAAGTAACAATCGATAGCAGAAAAATAGGCAAAAATGATATCTTTTTTGCTTTCTCCGGTGATAACTTTAATGCTGCAACATTGGCAGAAAAAGCCATTGATGAGGGTGCCCTGGCTGTAATTGTTGAACAATCTGAATTTGAAAATAAAGCAAGGAATATTTTCTATGTTCCATCTACCCTTGAATTCCTGCAGCAATTGGCTCTCCATCATAGAAGCTTGCTTAAGATTCCTTTTATTGGGCTTACAGGAAGCAATGGTAAGACTACCACCAAGGAACTGATCCACGCTGTTCTTTCAGAAAAATTTAATGTACAATATACTTCAGGGAATCTGAATAATCATATTGGAGTTCCTCTTACCATTCTTTCCATCAAGTCGGAACATGAAATGGCTGTGATTGAAATGGGAGCGAATCATCAAAAAGAAATAGAATTCCTGTGTACAATTTCAAAACCTGATTTTGGATATATTACGAACTTTGGGAAAGCTCACCTGGAAGGGTTTGGAGGTTTCGAGGGAGTGATTAAAGGAAAGTCTGAGCTTTATACTTACCTTAAAGAGAACCATCAAACTATTGTGGTTAATGAAAATGATCCGATTCAGGTTGAGAAAACAGAGGGTTATTCTCCTATAATTACATTTGGAAAAGAAAGTGCAGACTATAATTTCGAAGCATTTTCAGAGGATCATTTTGTAGGATTGATCTATCAGGGTGAAAAAGCGGTGTCAAAACTGACTGGAGAATATAACTTTACCAATCTTTGTGCTGCGGCCAGCCTTGGTCTTCATTTCGGAATCAGCTTTGAAGAAATAAAGCATGCTGTGGAACAGTATACACCAACAAATATGCGTTCGCAGGTTGTAAAGAAAGAAGAGAGAACATTAGTTTTGGATACGTATAATGCCAACCCAAGTTCGATGACTGCCTCTTTGAATAATTTCATCACTTTTGAGGGTAGTAAAACTATTATTATTGGTGATATGCTGGAATTGGGTGCCGAGAGTGAAAAAGAGCATCAGAATATCCTTAATCTGGCTCAGGAGCTTGAATTTAACGAAATTATTACAGTAGGAAAATACTTTAAGGCAATCAATCCGTCAGATCTTGCTTTTGAAAGTACAGCTGCTTTGATTGAATACCTTCAACAACATAAAATTCAATCAGAAAATATATTGTTGAAAGGATCAAGAGGAATAGCTCTGGAAAAGGTAATAGAATTTATTTAGCCTTTGAATCCCAGAACTCCTTTACAATAAGTTTAATATTCTGGAATGTGCTTGGGAAAACTTCATCTTTAATCTGAGTGATGTTTTTCCAGGCAACTTCAGTAATTCCTTCCTCTATCTGTGGTTTTGAAGTATCTTCTCCATCAAAATTCATTTCAAACCAGTGGGTGCATTTCAGGATTTTATCACCATTTCTTTCTATATAGATATGATAGGTAGTATTAATGAATTCTGCAAGCTCTACATCTACCAATCCGGTTTCTTCTTCAATTTCCCTTATGGCAGACTCTTCTCTGGATTCTCCTTTCTCCATTTTTCCTTTCGGAAGATCCCATTTACCCAGTCTTTTGATGAAAAGAATTTCTCCCTTAGGATTATTCACAAGGCCGCCTGCAGCTTCTATAATTCTGAATAGCTTTTGGAACTCTTGCCAGATCTCATCAATATTCTCTCCAAAAACATTAAGTTCCTTTACAGAAGTGTTCTCCAGAAGATCCAATGCAATCTCTAAAGTCGTGAAACTTTCATACTCAAGGTTTTTTTCAAGTTCCTCGGAATGCTTAGATATTAATAATTTTTTTTCGTTTACAAAAATTTTATACATTTCTAATATTTATTGAGGTATTGATAATCAGTAAATTGGGTTTTGTAAAGATGTGAAAATATGGCGGTATTCCGACATGTTTTATTTTCTCTTCGCTACAATATATTCGCAAATATATAAAATAAAGCACAATATGTTCTGCTTAAGAGCTTTATTTTTACGTTCTATTGCGGGCTTTAGGAACATTTATATTATCAATCAGCATTCTCCTGATTATCCGTTCTTTCAATCTTATAATATAATACATCTTCATTAATCATAAAATGATAAGTAAGATGATCATCCGTATTGAAAGAGGCCATATAGGTATCTAAATCATCTATATTTTGACTTTGCAAAAATTTGATGGCTTCATTGTAGTCTTTGAACTTATTTTTCTGTCCCAGAACAACCACATTTATTTCAACCAGCTTTAATTTATCTGAGTAGTATTTTACAATAGTATACCAGTTTTTACTTGTATATTGTTTGTCTAGTTTGTTTCCACTATAAAAAGTAATATAACCTACCGAATCATTATCTTCTGTTTCATGAAAGGAGAGATAGTAGTACTTGTTAATCTGAACAGACTTGGTACTTATTCCAAAAGAGTCATCTTCAATCTTCTTTTTTTGCTTGAAGCTTTTCAGTACATTATGTATAGGAGCGCCTATTTTAGATTTATATTTTTCTACATCAAGATAGGTTTGTGAAAAGGTGTACACAGGAATAAAAAGCAAGAGAGTAATTAAAAATTTATATAGGCTTCTGTTTTTTTTCATGATTGAGTTGAATTGTTGGCTATTATTTAGTTTTTTAAGTTTCTCAGGATGCTTAGGTAGTAATAATTTTTTTTCGTTCAAAAAACTTTATACATTTGTAAGAAGTAAGAAACTAAAAACAAAAATAAAAAATGAATTTAGAAGGACGAAAAATTATTGTCAATAAATCATCTAAAGAGCTATCGGAATTATTGAAAACGCCTGAAAATTACAAAGATTTTATGCCAGACGGTCTTCAAAAATTTGAAACAAAAGATAATGGCTTTAAGTTTGGGCTACAAGGGATGCCGGAAATTGCATTGAAAATAGATGAAGTAACTGACCAAAAAGCTATTTTGAAGTCTGCAAGCTCAAGCTTGGATTTTTCATTAACAGCAACTTTAAATCCTATCAATGAGAACCAGACTGAAGTTCAGATGTTGTTTGAAGGGAAGTTTAATCCATTTATCAAAATGATGGTAGAAAAACCATTACAGAACTTTATCAATACGTTGACAGATAAGATCGAAGCTTATAAATAATAAATAAAAAACCTTCATGAAAATGAAGGTTTTTTTATGCTGTCAATTGTATTGTTATGCAATTACTCCTGAGCTGTGGTCGGAAGTACTTCCTGTGGCTGAAGATAAGATATTTATCTCGTTATTTATTTTTAAAACACCCATGAATGCAAAGATCAGAGCTTCCTTATAATCAATGATCTCCTTTTCAGGGATGATTACCTCAGATTTTGTTTTTGCCTTTATTTTTTCTATTAAAAAGGTGTTATAGGCGCCTCCTCCGGTTATCAGTATATCCTTAATATTATTTTTATTGATGGTATTTGAAATTTGCTGGGCAATATGTTCTGTAAAAGTAGCAAGTGCCTCTAATGGTTCTATGTTTTCAAGCAATGGCAAAACATGTTGATTGCACCATTCTATACCTAATGATTTGGGATGAGATTGTTGATAAAAGTCTAAAGAATTAAGTTGATCAAGTAAGCTTTCACTTATTTTTCCTTTTCTGGCAAGATCACCATTTTCATCAAAACCTTTATTGAGCTGTCTGGCTAAAGTATTCAGAATAATATTAACGGGAGCAATGTCAAAGGCAATTCTTTTACCATTGTTTTGTAGGGAGATATTTGAAAATCCACCCAGATTAAGGCATGCATCATAATCTGAAAAAAGCAGCTCATCACCAATAGGTACCAAAGGTGCTCCATTCCCTTTCATCAAAACATCCTGGCTTCTGAAATCGTAGATAACAGGTAAATTAGTTTCCAGTTTAATAGCTCTGCCATCTCCGATCTGAAGCGTAAATTTTCTTTGAGGCTGATGAAAAACTGTATGACCATGAGATGAAATCATGTCGATGCCTTCAAGCTGATGTCTTTCAATAAATTCCTTAACCTGCTGTCCCAAATAGAAACCATACTCCGAATGGAGTTCCAATAGGTCTTCCCCGGAAAAATAAATGGAGTTTCTAAGTTTGTTCTCCCAATCAGTAGAATAGGGCAGGGTATTGGCATTTAGGATTTCAAAGGTCCACCTGTCTTGCTTCTTAAACTCTACAAGACAAATATCCAAGCCATCCAGACTTGTTCCGGACATAAGCCCGATAACCCGGAATTTCATGATTATGGAGTTGTTTTTTTATTCTCAGAAAGTCTTTTTGAACTGAAATCTCCTGAGTTATTATAAAATGTATATTCAGAAAAGTCATCCTTGGCGGTCATCCCATTGGCTCCTACTAAAGTAGAACCATCTTCCATGGTTACATATACCGTATCTTTAGTATAGATCCTGTTTTTCTTTTGATCCCAATAAATACTCTGCATGGCAAATCTTTGCCCTTCATTGGTCTTGATCCTTACATCACCTTTTGCTTCGTAGAATTTTTTATATTCAAAAATACGGGCGTACTTGGCTGTAATTCTTCCCGGAACCTTAGGTTTTTTCTTATCAAAGAATTCAATATCTATACCTTTTCTGGCCACTACATAGGGACTGTCTATCAGTTCATATTTTTCGATAAGTGCGGCCTTGGCTTTTAGGACTACAAAACCCGAATCACGTTGTACGATATTGGCATTATTAATGATCTGTGATGGGAAGTTCTTGCTTTTGCTCCCTTTATTTTTGGTAAGATCCTCCTCACAGGATATCAATATAAAAAATATAGCACAACTAAAAAGGCATGCTATATTTTTATATACTATTTTTTTTGAAAAGTTCATTCTAGTTATAAAGGGACTTTCTGAACCATTTATCAGCAAAGTTGAAACCGATTTTTAGGTTGATAAAGTTCTGGTTGATAAGATTATCATTAAGAGTTCCTCTTTTACCTACTTCTACCCCAATCTCAAGACCACTCATTCTTGTAATACTACTGTTTTTGAATGGAAGCATTACACCAGCGGAAACACCAAACTTATTGATGCTGTTCCCCTCTAATTTCAGATTTCCTCTTTCATAGAAAGCTCCATATCTATAAATTACCCTTGAGAAATAACTTCTGAAGTTATTATAGTTAGGTAAGTACCATCCTCCGGCAGAAATTCTATAAGTATCCTGGAAGTCAAATGTTCTACCAAAATAAGCAATATCTTCACCTTTTTTATAGTCAACCTGTCCGGAAACAAACCAATGGTTATCACTTCCATATCCTACCCCTACAGAAGCCTGTAATGGAAGTAGGTTTTTAGATTTTGTATCTTGTTGTTCCAAGATCTTTTCATCAACTTTAGTTCCTGCAGCATCTGCATATCTGTAGGTACTGTTGATGTATTCGGTAGTCATATTGCTGGTGTTCCCGAAAGTAGCCGTAGCACCTATCGTTAACTTTTTATCAGTACGAGTATTTAACTTCTGGTAGCTGGTACCCAATGTAAAGTTAAAGTTTCTAACTCTGTTTTTCGTTTCATACCCATTGATGTACTCAGAATATGAAGTACGAAATTCATTAAGGTCATACAAATCTCCAAAATAAAGATTGGCTCTTGCCCCTACAGCGAATTCCTGATTAATTTTATAAGAAACGGCAACTGCTGCAGTGTTCAACGTACCACTTCCTTTAAAGGCGTTATAGTATGTAGTACCGCTCTTTGTAACTTCCTCGGTTGCTATATCATAACTTTTTGAACTATACGGCTGATAGGAAATCCCCATTTTTACCCTTGAAGAGATAGGAAATGCCAAAGCAATATTAGAAAGGTAAGTTGAATGCTTTGTAGATTTCATATCGTTATAATTCGATTTGAAATAATTGTTTTCGTTGGTTGCCTCCAGTTTTATACTTGTAAGCTCGAAATTAGTGTTGTTTGCAGGGTTTGCAAAGTTGAAACTACTTGTAAAGTCACTTATATAAGCAGTAGATATACCTCCCATGGAAGCAGTTTCGATCGTATTATCATATTTTACATCTCCAATTCCATATGTTGCGTAAGGCGAGTTGCTTAGACTCTGTGCATTAAGGAAATATCCAACCGATATGAATGATACTACAAAGATTTTTTTCATTCTTTATTTTTAAAACAATGCGCAAATATCTTAAATATTAATGAATTGTAAAAATTATATGTGGTTAAAGTTTGTTAAGGGCCTTTCTTTAAGAGAAAAATGCAATTTTTTATTCATAAAAATAATAATTCTATTATAGCAAAAAGACCGTTTATAATCCTATAACGGTCTTTTTTAAGCAGCGGGGCTTATATAATTATTTCACCTGAAGAACAGACCGGCTATGGCTAAAACTTTCAAAACTGAATTTTCCGTGATATTTTCCCATTCCTGAAGTTCCTACACCTCCAAAAGGCAAATAATGAGAACCTACATGAATAATAGTGCTGTTGATTTCTGCATCACCACTTGTTGTATGGCTTAAAATATAATCTGCAAATTCCTGATCTTCTGTAAAAACGTATAAAGCCAATGGTTTAGGGCGGTTATTAATTTCTTCCAGAGCCTCATTAATGTCATGATAAGTCATAATAGGAAGAATAGGCCCAAAAATTTCCTGTTGCATTACCTTATCATCCCAGGTTATATTATCCATTAAAGTTGCTTCAAAATGACGGGTTTCAAGATTGTAGTTTCCTCCATAGATTACTTTTTCAGGAGCTGCTTCCAGATAGCCCGCCAGATTCTTAATCTGATTCTGACTCACGATCTTTCCTATTTTTCCTAGGGATTCATCATTGTAAACGTTTTTTAAATGAGCCTTGAACTTTTCAATAAAAATATTTTTTACAGACTCATGAATATAAATATAGTCAGGAGCAACGCATGTTTGCCCGCAGTTAATCCATTTTCCGTAAGATATTCTTTCTACTGCCTTATCAAGGTCTGCATCTTGGTGAACAATAGTAGGTGATTTTCCTCCAAGCTCCAAAGCCAAAGGAATCAATTGTTCAGCAGCAGCTTTCATTACAATTTTCCCCACATTCGGACTTCCTGTAAAGAAGATATAATCAAAAGGAAGGCTTAATAATAATGTATTTTCTTCAATAGCTCCCTGAATCACCGTTACATAAGACTCTTCAAAAGACTCTTTCACAATTTTTTCCAGGATTTTGGCAACATGAGGAGTATTTTCTGATGGCTTTAAGATAGCAGTATTACCCGCAATCAAAGCTCCGATTAATGGGCTGAAAGTTAATTGAACAGGGTAGTTGAATGGTCCGATGATGTAATTCACTCCATACGGTTCATACATGATCTTACTTATGACTTCGGCTCCGGATGGATGTGGTTTTGAGGGTACAGGTGTAGGTTTTGCCCATTCATCTATATTTTCCAGAAAATAATCAAGCTCACTTATCACAATTTGAATTTCTACATATTCAGCTTCTTTTCGGCTTTTCCCCAAATCTATGGACAAAGCTTCACAAAGAGCATCTGTATGATTTAAAAAGACCTCACGAAATTTTCTTAACTGGGTCTTTCTGAATTCTATATCTTTTGTTTGATTGGTTTTGAAAAATGCTTTCTGTTGCTGAAAAACCTCTCTTATTTTCTGTTCGGATTCTTTATTCATTTTTAATTTATTTTGATGATTAAAATTGGCTGAATTCTTACTGTTAAGTTAAATTAAAATTAGCATTGCAAATGTATTTCCAAAAATTAAATTGCACACAATTTAATTTCAAATTTATTCTAATTAAATTATTGATGTTTCCTATAATTAGGTTTGGGATATCCTAAAATAGACATAATAGGATTTTATGACAGATTAAACAGACTTAATTTTATAAATTGAAATAAGATTTTTTATCTTTGGAACATGAATTGGGAGAACATCGCCGGACAGGAGAACCTGAAAAAACTTCTTAGAGAAAGCATCACCGAAAACAGAGTGAGCCATGCCCAACTTTTTGTAGGAAAAGAGGGCTACGGAACATTACCCATTGTTTTGGCCTATGCGAAAGAAATTTTGAACCAGGAAAATGAGCATGCTGCTTCAAAAGTAGAGCACCTTAACCATCTTGACCTTCACTTTAGTTTTCCGGTTTTTACGGACAACAAAAATTCATTAAGCAAAAATAAATTTGAAGAGTTTAGGGAAATGATTTTAGCATCTCCCTATGCGAGCTATGATGACTGGACGGCCTTTTTGGAGTCCGAAAACAAGCAGCTTTTCATCTCAGCAGATGAGATAGATGACCAGAATCAAAAATTTGCTCTAAAAAGCTTTGAGGGCGGAACCAAAATGCTTATTGTCTGGAGAGCTGACAAAATGAATGTAGCTGCCTCCAACAAGTTTCTAAAGTTTTTGGAAGAGCCACCGGCAAAAACCATCATTCTCCTTACTGCAGAAAATACCAATGATATTCTTCCCACAATTCTTTCCAGAACCCAGATTGTAGAAGTTCCGAGAATTAATGACGAAGACATTGAGAATTATTTAAAAAAGAACTTTTCTGTTTCTGATGAAAAAATAAGAGAGATTGTTCATGAAGCACAGGGAAATCTGAATGAAGCTATAAAACTGCTGAATTCAGGAGATAAAAGCAATGAGTTTGAAAAACTATTTGTACAGTGGGTTCGTGATGCTTTTATGGTAAAAAAGAAACCTGAATACCTCAGAAGCATTATTGTATGGGCAAGAGAAATTGCCGGCTGGAACAGAGAAAAACAAAAGAATTTTTTAAACTACTGTTCTGAAATTTTCAGATTAGCTCTTCTTCAGAACTATCAGTCAGAAAATTTGGTATATAAAAAGATTAATGCCAATGGATTCAACTGGGCCGGTTTTTCAAAATTCATTAGTGGGGCCAATATTGAAAGTATTCTGGAAGAAATCAATACTGCAGATCTGCATCTTACCAGAAATGGAAATCCTAAAATAGTATGGACTGATCTTGGTATAAAACTATCGAGATATATTCATAAAAGCACATAATAAAAAACTCCGGGTAATTCCGGAGTTTTATTTTTTGTAGCGTATAGTAATTTTAAGCCGCCTTTTTTTCCTTTACGGTCTTTTTATCTTTTGCTTTTGGAGTATTTTCTGCTGTCTTCATCTTTGCATCACAGCCTTTATGGTGAGCATCAGAACATGCTTTTTTATCTTTCACAGAGCATTCTTTCTTATCTTTTCCTGCACAACATCCGCTTTCTTTAGGTTTTTCCTGCGCATAAGTAAATGCAAATAAACCGATGGCCAGAACTGAGATTATTTTTTTCATGATCTAAAATTTTTAAAGTCGATAAAAATAATAATTTTTTTGAATTGTTTTGAAATATTTAAACAATCTTTGAAATCGTATTCATTATTTCTTTAAATTTGGTCTTTCTATACGACTTTCTTATTCTTTCATAGAGGCTGTCTTTTATTCCTGATAAATTAAATCAATCTTAAAAAATCAATCAATCGTTTGATTCAATTGAAAACTTATGTAAATTTGCGCCCTGAAAAATGGACACTGACATGATTTCAAAAGAAGAAAATATATTGTTTGCAGCTGAAAAGCTCTTTGCAGAAAAGGGTTTCGACGGAACTTCTACCCGAGAAATTGCAAAAATGGCTAATGTAAACATCTCTATGATTTCGTATTATTTTGGTTCTAAGGAAAAACTCTATGAAAAATTGGTTGAATACAGAATGCATGAGGGACAGTTTTTTTCAAAGGATATTGTAGAGAGAACAGACCTTAATGAATGGCAGAAAATTGAGAAAATAATAGACCAGTTTTCCAATAGAATAAGAACCCAAAAATGCTTTTACAGGATTATGCAGAGGGAGCAGCTTCATGCAGAGAATCCACAGATTGTAGCATTTTTAAAGGAAACCAAAATGTCATTCCTTTCTATGTATTCCCGAATATTGGAAAGTGGGCTGAAAAGTGGTGTTTTTACAAAAAATCCTCCTATTTATCTGCTTCATTCAACCATAAGCGGAACTTTATTCTATGCATTCAATGCTAAGGAAATGTATAAAGAATTCCTTAATGATACCGCTGAAGATGATGTTTTTGACGAAACATACTATACCGAACTTAATAAACATATAAAACATTTACTAAAAGACCTTTTAGGTTATGAAGAGAATAAATAACTCAGTGATTGCATTATCACTATTCGTAGGAATAGCAAATGCAAATGCTCAGGAGAAAAAAAATCTTTCTCTTGACGAAGCTGTGCAGCTGGGAATCCAGAACAGCAAGAATCTCAAGATCGATGCAGCCAAGATCGAAGAGGCTACAGCTGATCTTCTGGAGGCTAAAAACAGACAGCTTCCGGAATTGAAAGTTTCAGGAAGCTATATGTATCTTCCGATAAAACCCAATGTAGACCTTAAACTTCCAGGAGTATCAGGTGGAGCAGGAGGTCCGGAAGTACATCAGGTGCTTTATGGTTCTGCAAATCTTAGTGTACCTATTTACAGCGGCGGAAGAATCAAATATGGTATTCAGTCAGCAAAATACTTGGTAGAGGCCTCAAAATTAAGTACGGAGAACGATAAGATTGCTATTGCTTATAATGTAGCTCAGGCTTATAATAATTTGTTTAAAGCCAACCAGTCTATTAAGGTTTTTGAAGAAAATCTTACTGCTTCACAAAAGAGGGACGAAACTTTCCTTAAAATGGAGAATAATGGATTAATTGCCAGAAATGACAGGTTAAAGGCGAATCTCCAAACTTCAAACATTGAACTTCAATTATTGGAAGCCAAGAATAATTATAATATTGCCAACATCAATATGGACCTGTTATTAGGACTTCCTGAAACTACAGAAATTGATGTAGACCAAAATTATATTGAAGAAGGTTCTGAAGTAAAACCTGTTGACTTTTATGTGAATGAAGCCAGAGAAAATCGTAAGGATCTACAGGCTTTAGCACAGCAAAGAAAGGCTGCGGAATTGGGGACAAAGTCTGCAAAGGCAGAGAACCTTCCCTCTTTAGCATTTACCGGAGGATATGTGGCCGCAGATATTCCTAAGTTTCTTACAATTTACAATGCGGTGAATGTAGGCGTTGGGATTTCTTATAATTTATCCAATATCTGGAAAGAAAATTCATCATTAAAGCAATCTCAGGCAAGAGAAAAGCAATTAGCTGCTACAGATGAATTATTGAATGACAACATTAAGCTTGATGTAAACAGAGAATATCAAAATACAGATTATTCTAAAAAGAGAATTGCTGTTTTTGAAAAATCTGCTGAACAGGCGAATGAAAACTTCAGAATCACAAAAAATAAATATGATAACGGTCTTGCTACCATGACGGAATTATTGGATGCAGACGCAGCTCAGATTTCAACAAATGTAGGAGTTATCAATGCAAAAGCAGATGCAGCATTAGCCTACAGAAAACTATTACAGACTACAGGAACTTTAACAATTAAATAAACTTAAGAACGATACCAACAATGGAAAATAATGATACACAAGCGGCTGAACCTAAAAAGAAAAAAAGTTTAGTCTTTCCAATAATTTTGGCGGTTGTTTTAATCGGTGGAGGAATCTACGGTTATAGAGCGTACTCTTACGGACAATATCACGAAGAGACTGATGATGCTCAAATCGCTTCAAACATGTCACCTGTTATTTCTAAAATTTCAGGATATATAACTGAAGTGAAAGTAAAAGATAATCAATTTGTAAAGAAAGGGGATACCTTGGTTATTTTAGATAGCAGAGATCAGAAAATGGCCCTTGAACAAGCTCAAGCAGCATTGTCTACAGCTAAAAGCAATATTTCAAATGCTGAAGCTTCTACCACTGCTACTTCAAAAAATATAAGTTCTTCTGAGGCAGCGGTAGTAACTGCTAACGCACAGATAGAAGCGGCAAAAGTAAATGTTTGGAAAACTTCTCAGGATTTAAAAAGATATGCAAATCTTGTGAAAGACCACTCCATTACAGAGCAACAATATGAGCAGGCTTTAGCTGCAAAACAAACAGCAGATAAGCAATTACAGGTTTTAGTTGACCAAAGAAATCAAATTGCTCAACAAACTAATATTGCATCATCTCAAACGGCTGCCAGCTCTCAACAAATCAGTGTTGCTGGTTCTGTGGCTAAACAAAGAGAAGTAGATGTTGAAAATGCAAAATTAAACTTATCATATACCGTAATATTAGCTTCTGAAGATGGGTTTGTGGGAAAAGTTCCTATTCAGGCCGGACAATATTTACAAGCTGGATCACAGTTGTTTTCTTTAGTTAAAAATGATCAGAAATGGGTAGTTGCTAACTTCAAAGAAACTCAGGTTCATAAAATGGTAGAGGGACAAAAAGTGAAAGTTGAGATTGATGCTTTTCCAGATAAAGAATTTGAAGGAGTGGTAAGTTCATTTTCTCCGGCTACAGGTTCTACATTCTCTATTCTTCCTCCGGATAACGCGAGTGGTAACTTTGTGAAAGTAGTACAAAGACTTCCTATTAAGATAGATTTTGTAAAACTGGATCCGAGCATTGCTAAAAAGCTAAGAACAGGGATGAACGTGAAAGCTGAGGTTTCATTGAAATAGTACTTCGTGTATTGTGGTAAAATGAACTCATGACTGATTTAAAATTAATGGTTTTAGCCAAAGTTTAAATCATCAACACATTTTACATTTTACAAAATTTTCACATCAATACATTGTACAAAAAATTATGCAAGATTCATTAGTAGAATATGGAGCCCGAAGAGTGATTATTACAATCACGGCTATTCTTTGTGCTTTGCTGGAAATTGTGGATTCCACGATTGTGAACGTTGCCTTGAACGAGATGAAAGGGAACCTGGGCTCTACACTTTCCGAAGTGGGATGGGTAATTACGGCTTATGCCATTGGTAACGTAATTATTGTGCCAATGACGAGTTGGCTTTCACAGCAGTTTGGACGACGAAATTACTTTGCAGCCTCTATTATCATTTTTACCGTATTTTCATTCTTATGTGGTAATGCAGATAATATTTGGGAACTGGTATTTTTCAGATTGTGTCAGGGGATTGGAGGTGGAGCTTTATTGGTAACATCACAGACCATCATCACGGAATCATACCCGGTTGAAAAAAGAAGTATGGCTCAGGCTATTTATGGTTTGGGTGTAATTATTGGACCTACATTAGGTCCGCCATTAGGAGGTTATATTGTAGATAATTTTAGCTGGCCTTATATTTTTTATATTAATATTCCTATTGGGATTGCAGCTACTTTAATGACCTTACAGTTTATAAAGAGCCCGAAATATGCTGAAAAACGTAAAGCCTCAGATGTAGACTGGTTAGGAATTGCTTTACTGGCTGTAACAGTTGGTTCATTACAGTTTATTTTGGAAAGAGGACATGAAGAAGACTGGTTTGAAAGCGGAATGATCGTAACATTTACGGCAACGGCAATATTAGGATTTATATTATTCCTCTGGCGAGAACTTACATTCAAATATCCGATTGTAGAACTTAGGGTTTTAAAGAACGGAAATTTAAGGATCGGAACGGCGATGTCCTTTGTATTAGGATTTGGTCTGTACGGGTCAACATTTATAGTTCCTTTATATACCCAGAGTATTTTGGGGTGGACGGCTTTAGAGTCAGGAGCATTGATGATTCCGGCTGCGTTGACGACTGCCTTTATGATGCCTATTATCGGTAAGTTGCTTTCGAAAGGAGTAAAACAGCAGATTTTGGTTTCTTTAGGATTATTTACATTCTTTGTTTATAGCTTCTGGGGGTACAAAATTCTGACCCCAGATACCAGTAAAGAAGCATTCTTCTGGATGCTGATGGTAAGGGGAGCCGGATTAGGATTATTATTTATTCCAATCACATCCTTATCACTAAGTACGCTGAAAGGTCAGGAAATTGGTCAGGGGGCCGCATTTACGGGGATGATGAGACAGTTGGGAGGGTCTTTCGGGATCGCTGCAATTACAACATTTATTGCAAATGCCAGCCAAAAATACAGAGTCAATTTGATTTCTCATTTAGATTCTAATGACTTTGATGTCCAGCAGAGATTAAATGCATTAAAGGCAAGTTTTACGGCTAAAGGGATGACTCCCGATGCTGCAATGAATGCTGCTTATAAAATGCTGGATCTTACAGTTACTAAACAGGCAACGGTACTATCATATATGGATGTTTTCCTTTATTTAGGAATTGCATTCTTAGTTTGTATTCCGTTCATCTTGTTTATAAAAGAAAGAAAAAGTAAAGAAAAAATAGATTTGAGTGAAGCCATGCACTAAATTTTAATAAACAAAACCTCCGAAAATATCGGAGGTTTTTTTGTGTCAAAATGAGATGAAGTAGATTTTATTTTAGACTTCAATATGGTTAAACTATTTTTCAATAATAGGATTATCGAAGCCCATTTTCTTTTTCTATAAATTAATATCACTTATTGGAGAATTTATTTATTTTTTTTAGCTTTACACTACCAAATGAAAAAATATGAATAGATTCCCTTGCCCTTATTGTGCCTTTTCAAAAGGCAAAGATCGGAACGTAATCGTTCGGCATTATTTATAAATCAATATCCAGATTGTACGATAGCTTTTCATGAGCTATGATATCTGTTTTATGTGAAAGTAAAGACAAGATGCCTATTATCTCCAAATTTATAGGAGAGAGTAGGAAATCATACTTTTCCTCTATTGGTAGGATTTTGATAATTGAATTTCATTAAAACAATACTGTATTTTATGATTTAAACCATTTTTCATCAACTAATAACCAAAACTTTATAAAATTTAAACATGAATCCAATACAACTGCCGGAAACCTTTATGGCTCTATCGGATTTCAGGAAAAATGATAGTTATCTTCCCGAAATGGATCAGGCTCAGATTATATCAGACTTCTTTCCCGAAACTTTTACAGAATTAACCCAGCGTCTTTCGGATATTACCGGAGCCTTTTACGGAGGTCTGCTTAAACAGGCCGGAAAATTGTATGGCCCAGAAGCTATTGAACAGCTTTCCAATACCTTTATGTATGATTTAGGATCAAGAATGACTCTAAAAAATCTGGAAACAAAACCCAATTTACAACCAGGAATTCCTACAGTGGCAAAAATACTTATAGGAGCAATTTTTACATCCAGTCCCGAATATAATTTTGAATTTAAAGAATTAAATGACCACAGAGTTGAAATGTTGATCAAAGGAGTCGATCGTTACCATAAAATTACACAAAGTCTTCAGATCGCAGGACTGTTGAAATGGCCGGTCATAAAACCCTTTGTACAAGGAATATGCGATACCATGGGGCTGGATGTTTTACTTGAAATAAAAGTCCTGAAATTGGATCCGGATAGTTCATGTATTTATCAGGTGAATGTGACGGAAAAATAAGATGTTTAAAAAATTAAATGATTAAAGATTATGTCATTAAACATCGATAGGAGCGGACTTTAGTCCGCTTTTATAATAAAAATATGATTTATACGGTTTTTAACCGAAGCTTAAAAAACATTCCAATCTAATATCCACATACCATTTCTGTGCTGGCAATCGCAAAGACGAACAGATAATTCTTTCACCTTGTAAAACGTGATAAATAAAAACTTACGTCTTTGCGCTTCCCAACAAATTATAGTATAAAATTTAAATCTATCGGATACTTTCTGTCCATTCAATACCACTGATATCAATCAGTTTCAAAGCATGAATCTCTTCCTTTTGAAGAATATCATGAATACTGATACTTACATCTGCTTTAGCTCCCAATGGAATTATTAGGCTGTGTTTTCCTGGTTTTACCTTGGTTACATAATGATTTTTAATGCTTTCCTTAGACAATTTTGAAAGTTCTTTATGATCTAATTCTTTTAAAATATTTCCGTTTTTATCCAAAATATGGATTCCGATAAGGAAAGAACCGTAGACATCCGCTCCTTCAGTTCTATACACTTCAAATTTTAAATCCGAGTTATTGTGTGAAATGTTGGAGATTTCAAGCTTCGGCTTCACAGATTTATTATGCAGTGTTCCCCAGACGCCACCATGAAAATACTGATTGGTGTAAAGGGTAAGACCAAAGATTATTAAAGAACCGGCCAGCACGAGTGTTTTAGGCCTTGAAATAGGAAGATTCCCGGATCCCAGCCATTGAAACCATTTTCTTTGGGTGAAACCCTTATTTTTTTTCATAAAATAATGGTCAAGAGAATAAGGTCCACTTCCTGTAAGAAACAAAACAAAGCCTCCTGCAATCCCAAGAACTCCAATTTGCCATTCATCAAGGCAGGTGGTTCCCAACCAGCCTGAGCCTAATAAAATCCCTAATGCAAGACTGAAGATTCCAATACTCATCAATCGTGTAAAAAGACCAAGAATGATTAATAATCCTACAACCGCTTCAATAATGGTGAATATCATCATAGACCGTTGCAAAGCATCAGGATGAGTAACAAGATATTCTATGACAGGTTTAATTCCTAAGGCATTGGGTAAGAAATGATTGAATTTTTCCCCGATATATCCCTTTTCATCAGGAATAAGCTTGTTTTCAAGGATAAGTCTGCGCCAAAAAGCTGAAAAATAAGTCCATCCGATAACCATGCGGAGGGATAAAGTATATAATCCGGCCAAGTCAGAAGACTGGCTGTTTGTAGTATGTTTCATTGAAATTAATATTGTATTGTAAAAAACTTGAATTAATGGATTTAAAAAAAGTTTAAATCATGCTTAATTTCAGTCTTTTAAATAAAATATATTTCGGGGGGCTGTTACCTGTAGTATGCCCTGAGTATTCATTGAAAAATATCTTTTCTTCTCCAATATTTTTTGCAGTGGCATCAAAAGCGAAAAGAAATTTTTTGTACTTAACCTTAGCCTCAGTTTTTGAAACCGAAGTTTTAGAAGAAGTGTTGGCTATATCACAATTTTGGGAAAGTCCTGAGGTCGTTTTTACCTTATTTAACCCGCTGATGTATTGGATGTCAAAAATGTCTAGAACATTTCTTTTGACAGAACACGGGGATAATGAAAACACCAGTATAAGCATCGTTATGATAGCTTTGTAGGTCTTCATATAAACTTTGGTATTTGACATTTTTACAAAACTACACTTTATTTTAATTTCAGCTCAATAAATTTTAAAAATTCATCCTGTTGATCTACAAATAAATAATGAGAACAGTTATCAATAAGTTTGAAGTTATCTTTTCCCACAATATTTTTAAGGTCGTTAAGCTGTTTATCAGAGAATATGCCATCATTTTTTCCATAAACAGTATACATGGGAATACCTTTTCTTTTGATTATTTTTAAAATAACGGTATTATCAAGGTTATTCAATCGCTCATTTTGGTAGAACTTGATAGGAGAGTTGGTATTTCTGATATTGTTTTTATAGAATTCACCGGCTTGGTATTCTTTCCTTAAATTTTCACTTTCCGGGGTAGGATTGGGCATGTCAAAGAAACCAAGTTTGCTGGCCATTTCGTAGCATCTTTTTCGGTAGGCAGCAGAGTTTTTATCAAGATTTTCTATTTCAGAAATCTCTTTTAATTGAGCTGGGTCATTTTTGAAATGTTCTCTGGCCTGTTTTAAAATATGATCATAGGTTTCCTGTTGGGTAAATAATGCTCCGGCAAGGGTAAGTGAACTCACTTTTTCAGGAAACTGACTGGTAAATAATGTTCCGATAATTCCTCCGAAGCTATGGGCAAGAATATGTGCTTTCTTGATTTTATAGGTATTATAAACCTGTTTTAAATCCTCAAAGCTTTCCTTGAAAGTCATTGTTGCATTCTCATCTTTGGATCGCCCTTCTCCACGTCTGTCATAGGCAATAACGTAAAATCCTTTATCGGCTAGTTTTTGGGCAGTTGTCCCTTCGAATAAAGTAGCATTTCCACTCGGTCCGCCATGAATAAAAATTACAGCAGGATTCTTTTTATTTCCATAAGCCTTGGAGTATATATTTTGAGCATTTATAGAAGTTAAAAATAGAGAAAACAGAACGGATAAGAGAAATTTCATAGTTGAAGTTTTGAAAAGCCTAAACTACTAAATATTTTCAGCAATTATAGAAGCATATTCAGTTTCTATAATGATAAAAAATAAAAGCACTACTGACTAACAGTTGTCACAATCCTGATTTATCTTTATACCCTGAAATTTTTACATAAAAAAACAAAATATGGACACAAATAATTTTGATAAAATCATAAAACGCTCCTTAGACATCCGGGAAAAGTATCATCAGCTGGAAATAAAAGGTAACGAAACCCAATGGACATTGGAAGAAGATGCTCTTGCTTACCTTACTGATGCAGGATTGGTCGGGAGAAATGTAATGTCTCATGAGAAAACATGGCTGAAAAAAGATTCGGCGGAAGAACTGGAACATAAATTAGCAGAAAATATCTGGTGGCTGATCGTTCTGGCAGACCGTACAGGAATTGATATCAAAGAAGCCCTGGAGAAATTCTTAACTAAAACAGAAAATATATTCTAATGAGTTATTGTTTAGCAATAGAAAGTATGCAGCCTGAAAGTAGAAGAGAGCTGCACAAAAATTACCACGACAATTATTATGGATTTCCTATTCATGATGATAATGAATTATTTGGAAGACTGATTTTGGAAATCAATCAGGCAGGTCTGAGCTGGGAAACAGTTCTGAAAAAAGAAGAAAGTTTCAGAAAAGCATACCACAATTTTGATATCAAAAAAATAGCAGCTTACACGGAAGAAGACCGAGAAAGATTATTGAATGACACCGGCATTATTCGAAATAAATTGAAAGTGAATGCTGCTATTGAAAATGCCAAAACTATTATTGAGCTGCAGAAAGAATTTGGTTCATTTGAAAAATGGCTGGAGCATCATCATCCTAAAACATTAGAGGAATGGATGAAGCTCTTTAAGAAGACATTTAAATTTACAGGGGGAGAAATTGTTAACGAATTTTTGATGAGTACAGGATATTTGAAAGGGGCACATCATGAAACCTGTCCTATTCATTCAAAAGTTTTAGAACAAAAACCTTTGTGGAAGTAATTTGATAGAATAAAGACATGCCGACAAGAAAATCGGTCGGCATATTTCTTATCTTAGATTTCTTACGGAAACGTCAGGTTTTTCACCTTGAGGAACAATGAAAATGGCGTTGTCACTAATGGTATCACCCGGATCAAAATAATAACTTCCGGTTACAGGAATGGTGCTGGTTGTAAATTTTCCGGATTTGTCATAGGCAGAATAAGTAACATTGATGATCTGAGCTTTCATCTTCAGTTCAATCTTTTTAGAAGTAAGCCTTGCTCCGGTTGCATTGATGCAGTCTAACTCTATAAGGTTGGTATTGCTGACAATCTGTGGAAATGCTGACAATCTGATATTATATGCCTTTTCTGAAGTGTTTTTCACAGTTGCAGATACTTTATATCGGTCATACTGTTTTCCTCCGGATTCAACACTTTCCTTGTTGAGGATATTAAATGTGACACTCATTCCATTGATATCTATGGATTGACCATCAGAAATTTTTTGTGCATTTACAAATGTTCCCAGGAAAATAGTAGTAGTGAGGGTAATTAAAAAAGTTAGGTTTTTCATTTTGTTAATTTGTGAGTTTAATAGTATTAAATATACGTAAAATAACAAAATAAAGAATTATTTACTTTTTTCTAAAAGTTCTTTATGCTCTTTCCCCCATTTTTCAAATTCCAGGATAATAGGTTTTAGTTTATAACCAATATCTGTCAGTTCATATTCTACCCGTGGTGGGACTTCTGCATACACGGTTCTTGTAATGATTTTATCATCCTCTAATCTGCGGAGTTGAAGAGTGAGCATGCGTTCTGTAATGTTTTGAAGACGTTTCTTTAATTCTCCAAATCTCATTTTGCCATTAATCAGATAACAGCAGATGGCAAGTGCCCATTGACCACCGATAATATTAGAGGCATAGATCTCCGGACATTCATCAGCAAGGGCTTTCTTATTGGCGAAATTGGTTGAGGTTTCCTTTATTTTAGTCATTACTTACATTTTTTATAGTACCATACAATAGGTTGCTAATGTACAAAATGTAAGTTACGTATCGTAATTTTGCGATAGAAATTTAAACATAATGAAAACATTAGTTATTGTCACACACCCTGATATTGAAAAATCAATCATTAACAAAAGATGGATCGAGGAATTGGCGAAATATCCTGAAAAATATACAGTTCATCAATTATACGAAGCTTATCCTGACGGAAAAATTAATGTAGCCAGAGAGCAGGAGTTGATGGAATCCTATGATAAAATTGTATTTCAGTTTCCTTTCTACTGGTTCAGCAGTCCGCCAATGTTAAAGCAATGGCTTGATGAGGTTGTTTTGTATGGCTGGGCTTATGGGAGTAACAGCGGATTTAAACTGGAGGGAAAAAAAATGTCATTGGCTGTTACTGCAGGAATTGATAAAGAAGGCTACAGCAAGTCAGGAGAATATAAGTACACGATGAATGAACTTTTCCGTCCCTATGAGCTGACCTTTGATTATATTAAAGCGAAATACGAAGAACCTTTTGTATACTATGGTATAGAGCGTGATTCTTCTGAGGAATGGATTGAAAATAGTGTTCCGATGTATCTGGAGTTTCTGGATTCTCTTTAGATTTAAAAATGATTTACTGCAATTGTGGGATGGAGGCTTTTCGAAAATCACTATCCCACAGTTGGAGTATCTTCTTCTTTCAGGATTTTTTTCTCCTTCATGGTAAGCATCATTCTCTCGTATTTGTATTTTTCCCAGTCAAATAGGTTAAGGAAGTCAAGGGCAGCCTGAAATCCCCTGTTGAAGAGATCTTCTTTCTCTTCCTTTTTCATAAAGAAGTTGAGCCAGCTGCTGGTTCCGCAGTTTACAGATTGTATGCTGTACAAACGGTAGAAAGTGTGCTTGGTAAGGAATGTTTTGTCATTGAACCCTTTTAGTGTACTGATGATATTTCCGGCATAGCTGAAAGGGGATTTAAGAATTTCCCTACTTGTTTTTCCTTTTTCAGAAAGAATATCAGAATCACTCGTCAGTTGAACCCCGAAAAGAGGCATTCTCGGATAAAAAACTTCATCGGCATGAAACAGATCAATAGGAAAATTAGAAATACTGCCTCCATCAATAAAAACACCAACCGGATTAATGTCTTCCTGTTTGGTATTCATCCAATATCTCCATGCATATTTTATGGAGCTTTCCGTTTTATCAATTCTTTTCTGAAAAGGTTCAAAGAAGAATGGAACAGACATGGAAGCTCTTACAAACTCAGCCGGACTGGCGTGTTTCAATTCCTCTTCAGACCAATATAAATTGGCCATTGTTGGAAGTTCAACCTTTATTTTGGCATTGATATCTGTAGTAATGACAACATATTCAGACTGAAGCAGGTAAAACGGATTGTTTTTATAATAATCATTATTCACAACACTGTCATAGAAAATCTTATATCTTGTCAGATCAATATGTTCCTGATTTTTGGTTTTAATTTTATCAATGCTGCTTAACGCCATTGTATAATACTCCTGATTATTCCCATAACGATAGCTGAGGTTAAGATCCCGCTCCTTTTGGATGAATTTTTCGTTGAGATGGGCTACGGTTTTGATTCCAAAATCATCCAAAGCTCTTTCCATGGTATTCATGAAAATATTTCCCGGGTTGAGTCCGCTGTTCTCCTTTCTGAAGTTGTTGTACAATTTTTTGATACAAAAAAATAAAATGACAGCCGGAACAAGAGGGATCAGAAACATGAGCTTGGCACTCTGTATGGTTTCTGAGGATACAGCAAAAGGAATACTGACCAGAATAATGAAAAGAACTGCTGCAATAATAGCATTGATTTTGAAAAAGTCCTTATTATTAAGCATGGCATGGAGGGTTGTTTTTACATATGTTTTCCCATCCATAAAATCGGCAAAGTTCCAACTAAAAAGAATATCCTTAATGAGCTTGCTCTTAGGTTCTTCCTTAGTTTTACAAGCTGCGATAAGCATCGTATTGATAGCTCCTGCACTGGTTCCTGCTACTTTTAAAAAACGAATTCCAAAAGTTTCGAGACCATAAAGATAGCCTACCAGTGCACTTCCCCAAACACCGCCGCCTTCCTGTACAAATTCTATATACTGATTCCCATGCTGATCCAGAAGATCAGAAAATTCCTTGGCTGAAATATTCTCATGTAAGGCAATAAGTTTATCCTTGGATGCCTGCGAAAGAGAATCATCTCCCAGAATTATATTGAGGTCTTCAGTTTTCATGTATTTTGTTTTTGGTGGTGCCGAAAAATTAAGCTTTTTTATTTTTCAACGATAGCAGCATTTTATTCCATGTTAATTTCAGGATGTTACCACTGTTTACGTCTTACATAAATGAATGTACTGACAACAACCGTTAACATGATGCCCATTGTGATAAAATAACCATATTTATGATGAAGTTCAGGCATATTATCAAAGTTCATCCCATATACTCCGGCAATGAAAGTAATTGGTAAGAAATAGACTGAGTAAATTGCTAAAACTTTCATTACCTGATTGGCTTTCTGATCAGAAAGAGCTAAAAACATTGAAATAAGATTGGTTATCTGTATATTCAAATGATCAAAATCGGCTACTACATCCTTGTGCTTATCTTTTAAATCTACAATTTCTGAATCCTGTAAATTCAAAAGCTTGAATTTGTCAATAGCATCAGTGGAAATGACCAATACACGAGAGTTCAGCCCCGATTTTCGCTTCAATTTATATAATCTTCGGATCTGGCTGGTATGATTGGTGTTTTTAAGGAATATTTCATTTTCAATATTATCCATGGTCTCCAAAAGGCTTATAGACTCATCATCAAAGCTCTTCATGATCAATATGGCAATCATTAGAGCTATTTTTTGAGGAGTAACCTCTTCCTGTATTGCTGAAATCTTTTTTTTCGTTTCAGAAATACTTCTGGTTTTCATCCTGTGGATGGTAATAATGGTTTTATCCAGTATGAAAATCGCAATCTTTGTACTGATATCACTTATGGTATTCAGGTTTTTCCTTTCCAGTTCTGTGCTTTCACGGAGAAGAAAGAACTTTACATTTCCATCTTCTTCATATTTTGGAAGGTGATTGGGGTCTATAGTATCTTCCAAAAGAAGATTGTTGATTTCGTATCGTTCATGAAGAAATTTTAGGTCTTCTGCAGTAGGAGCCTCTACATCTACCCATTCACAGTGGGTGCTTCTGTATATCGTATCAATTGGCATAAAGTAAAAATACTAATATTTTGAAAAAGTATGTGTTAAATAAGTTTTATCTTTGCCAAAATTAAAAAACTATATGATTAAAAGTACAATAAAAGGAGTTGGATTTTATGTTCCAGATAATGTTGTTACAAATGATGATTTAGCAAAATTAATGACCACCAATGATGAATGGATTACGGAGAGGACAGGCATCAAGGAACGAAGACACAGAAAAAACAGAAACGACTCTCAGGAAACAGCAGCTTACCTGGGATTTAAAGCTTCTGAAAAAGCCCTTGAGAAAGCAGGTTTAACAGCTAAAGATATCGACTACATTGTTTTTGCAACACTTTCTCCGGATTATTATTTTCCTGGATGTGGAGTATTGCTTCAGGATATGCTGGGATGTGATACCATTGGAGCCTTAGATGTGAGAAACCAATGTTCAGGATTTGTATATTCTATGAGTGTTGCCAATGCGTTCATTAAGTCAGGGATTTATAAAAACATCCTTGTTGTAGGGGCAGAGGTTCATTCATTCGGATTGGATTTTTCTGATGAGGGAAGAGGTGTTTCCGTTATTTTCGGAGATGGAGCAGGAGCGGTTGTGCTTTCTGCAACAGAAGATGAAAATGCTGGAGATATTTTAGCCGTAAACATGCACTCTGAAGGTAAATATGCTGATGAACTTTGTACTCAGTTCCCAGGTTCTAAGTTTGGCTGGAGCGACAGAATGAGAAAAGAACCGGAAAATGTAACGAATAAAGAAGTATACCCAATCATGAACGGAAACTTCGTATTTAAACATGCGGTAACAAGATTTCCGGAGACGATGATGGAAGCTTTAAATAAGGCAGGAAAAACAGTTGAGGATCTTGACATGTTTATCCCACATCAGGCGAACCTTAGAATTGCTCAGTTTGTACAGCAGAAGTTTGGCCTTCCGGATGATAAAATCTTTAATAATATTCAAAAATACGGAAATACAACGGCAGCTTCCATTCCAATTGCATTAAGTGAAGCCATTGAACTAGGTAAGATTAAAAGAGGAGATTTAGTACTTCTTTCTGCCTTTGGAAGTGGATTTACTTGGGGGAGTGTTCTATTTGAATACTAATCAGAGCAGAAAAGAGCTATCAACAGGATACAACATAAAAAAACCGCAGAACAATCTGCGGTTTTTTCGTTTTATAGATTACCAATTAAAGGCTTTTTAATAGTTTCTCTGTATCAGAAGAATCCTCTCCTGAACTCTTTGCCAGTTCAATAGATTTTTCAGCCCACATTTTTGCATTTTTCTTATCTCCCATTTTATTGTAAAGATTAGCCAGGGTATCTGTATTGGCGAAATTCTGATCTTTCTTTACAGACTCCTGTGCCCAGGCTACTGCTTTTTCTAATGAAGACTTATTGGTGATGTTTTCAAAAAAGTTCCAAGCCAATGAATTGAGCTCACCAGAGCTTGCCGCAGAATAATCCTGATAGATTTCCAGAGCTAATTTTTCATAAGTTGGAATATCTTTATTCTTTAAAGCTCTGCTGGCTTTCGCTCTTTTTAGAGCCTTTTCAGCATCTTCCTTACTCATTAATTTTTGAGTTTCTGTTATGAAGTAACTGTCATTCCAGGTTTTTGTATCTGCATTGTAGGCTTTTTTAGAAATTGTATTCAGTTTAACACTTTTATCAAACTTTTCATATCTATCTTCTGGGAAGAATTTTACAATGTCGTTCTTTTTTTGCTGAAAGATTTTATACAAAGGGCTTTCTGTGCTTTGTGTTCCTGCAAGAAGTATTTGAACATCATCTTCGTCAAGCTCTTTTTTCTGTGCAAAATAACGGTCCAGTACTTTGCCCGCAAACTCAGCATCATTGTACATTGTAAGCCCGGCAAGGTTTTTTAAAAATTCAGGATCTTTCTCTCCCTTTTCAAACTGCAGTTTCAGGGAAGTAAGTCTCTTGTTTGGATCTTCAGCATCCTTTGCAAACTGAATGAAGTCTTTTTCTTCAACATACCCTAGGGTTCTATGTACAGCTTCACCATTACCATCAATGAATAAATAGGTAGGGAAAGCCTTTACATTATATTTCTTTGCAATATCTACTCCTTCACCTTTTTCCATATCAATTTTAGCATTGATGAAGTGAGAATTGTAGTAGTCACCCACAGTCTTAAGTGGGAAAATATTTTTCACCATAAGTTTACAAGGTCCGCACCATGAAGCATAGGCATCTATAAAGACTAATTTGTTTTCTTTTTTAGCCTTGGCAAGGATAGAGGCAAAGTTGCCTTCCTCGAATTTGATTCCCTGTGCCCATGCTAGAGCACCTATAAATAGAGAAGAAAGTATCGCTAATTTTTTCATAAAAACTTTTTATTCCCTGCAAATGTAATAAATATGATGACATTTAAGCAGGTCATATTGAAAATAATTATCAGTGAACTTTGTTTTTAATATAGGTATAGAGTCATATGAAAGAAAATCATCTATTGTTTTAGACTTATTGTTAAAATTAATGTAAAATGCATTTTTAGTTAAATGATTAAATTTCAGAAGAATATTTCATTCAAAAGCAAAATATTGCTAATTTTGTAAAAAACAAAAAGACACCTCGTGAAAAAATGATGAATTATTATAGAATAATAATTTGTTTTTTTATGTCTAATAATCTACTGAGAATTTTGTTTTTGCTGATCACAGCAATCCCCATATTTGCCCAAAAACAGAACAGCTTCGACCAAGCTTGTGAAAGAACTTCCTCCATCACTGCCTATAAGGATTTAAGCAAGGCTATCAAGACGGCCGATTCGCTTTATATGTCTGCCCAAAAGCCGGAAGAGAAAGTAAAGAGTCTTTTCCTTTCATCAGAACTTTATCATCATGCAGGGGAAATTAAAAAAGCGATATGTTATAGTGAAAATGCCCATTCGCTCATCAATCAGATGAATGATGCCGAATTGATGGCCCGTGTAAGCAGATTATTGTCGCGGCAATATAGACAGGTAGGGTTATACGAAAGAGCAAAAAAATACATTTCCAAAGGACTGGAAGCTTCAAGAAAAATTTCTGATTTTCAAAAAAGTAATGAAGTAGAGGGGCTATTGAATCAGGAGATGGCTTTCTATGAAATGGAGGTGGGAAGCTATGTAAATGCCATAGAGCATATTGAACTTTCTTTAAAGAATTTTGAGAAAATAAACAGTCAGAATGAAGACCGAACCTTAGCCGCTTCCTATCAGTTATTGGGAGATGTTTATTTTAAACTCAATGATTATAATGTTTCTGAAAGCTATTACAAGAAAGCAGAAGAATTACTTAAAGAAGGTAGCTGTACCCTAGGATTAGTTTATAACGGATTGGGTGGGATTCGTCTGAAGCAGAAAAACTGGAAAGACGCAGAACTTTATCTAAAAAAAGCAGAAAAAATAGCAGATACTTCCAGAAGCCTAAAGCTTAAAAAAGCTGTATATTCTAACATCAATGATTATTATGAAGGGACCGGAGATAATTTTAAAGCTTCCTTGTATGCTGTGAAATATGTAAGAACATATGATAGTATTGCTGCTCGTAACCAAGAATTTGTAGGAAAAAGCAATGCTTCGGTGAGTAAAACAAACAAAGGAAATAGACAAATGAGTATCGCCAAGAATGTTGCTATTGTTATCTTGTTTGCCTCTCTGGTTGGTTTGATTATATTTTTCAGAACAAAACAAAAAAAGCAACGTTCGAAACTTAGGAATATCATAAGAACTCAGGTGAACATGATTAGCGGCAGTAGAACCCAGCTTGTAAAACATTCTGAGCATTCTGAATTTTCAAATATATCTGTAGAAGAAATTGACGAAAAGGACAGCGAAGCAGACCGAAAAAGAAATGATTCTCTGATGACTTCCGAAACAGAAGCCAAACTGCTTGAACTTCTTGAAAGGTTTGAAAAAGGAAACCTGTATAATAATAAGGGAATGTCTCTTTCTTTTCTGGCGGGTGAACTTAATACCAATACAAAATATCTTTCTTATGTAATCAATCAGCACAAAAGTGCAGATTTCAAAACCTATATCAACAGATTAAGGATTAATTATATTGTAGACAAGCTGATTAATGACGAAAAGTACAGACAGTATAAGATCAGTATCCTTGCTGATGAATGTGGCTTTTCTTCACACAGTAAGTTTGCTGCTGTATTCAAGGCGGTTACTGATTTTTCCCCATCATCTTATATTAAATATCTTGATACTGAAAATCAAACAGGTAAAGGTGTTCATTTTCGTGAAAATGATTAAGAAATAATATTTTTTTTCATTCTATCTTACCGCTTTTCACGAAAATGGATAACCTATTATTTTATGTAACCCTGCTGCTATCCTATCTTTGCGACAGTTTTACGGGAATGAATACAATCATAATGCAGCTCATTAATTTTATCTTCGAAGCTATTCTGTTTCTTCTGAAATAAAAGTTAAGATAAATTCTCAATACGCTACAAGCCAAACCATGAAACATTAGATAGGGAGCACGTGCATATTTCATTGTTATGAGATCATCACTGTTCCTCTTTTTATCTGCTAAAAAAATTCTATTCTGACAAGGAATAAGGATTATACAATATAATCGGGGTTGATTGCCCGGTTTTTTTCAGTCAAGTTTTTTTAAGTGCAAATCCACAGATCATCTGTGGATTTGCGATTTATTTAACTTTTGTACTGTCGGTTTTTGTTTTTGAAGCATCTATTGGTGACGGCTCAGAATTAGCCACAGCAGAATCTCCCATTCTATTTACTAGAGAATCCTTATTATGGGCATCCTTGAATTCTTCTCTTTTTTCTTTGTTTTGAGCACAACTTCCAAGGAAAAGAAGTCCGAAAAATGCTCCGATCCATAATTTTTTCATACGAATACTTTTTAATGTTTGGTGTTAATCAAATATAGTGATTTTTATAAAATTTTAGAAGATCTTACTATTAAATTTCACTAGGCGTGGACTTTAGCTCATTTCCATAAAAGATAAATTTAATTTTAGTTAAAACCTTAAGATCAAAAAAAAAATCTGTAGCCATTTCATCTACAGATTTTCCATTTTTAAAATAAACGTGTGCAATTCTATTTAACAGAAGTCGCCGTCGTTGAATCCGTTTTCATCTTCATATTGTCAGGATTCGTCTTTTTTGTAGTCGTAGTATCAGTTGTAGCAGGTAACGCCTTTTGTGCCTTATCTACTGCTGTTGAATCACTGTTACTTGTTGACATAGACGACTCCTTGGTTCCACAGCTCACTGCAAATAATCCTACGCCGATAGCTGTTAGCAATAACTTTTTCATACTATTTTATTTTGGGGTGTAATAGTAAAAAATCAATAACCATTCCTAACAGGGGTAGTGAAATGGTAAAATATAGGTAAAGTTTGTTAAAAGATGTTAGGTAACAGGTAATAGGTGTCGTGGTGAGGAGGTTTTGAGTAATAGAGTATTAGTATGGTAGGAATAAATTTCTTTTCTGACTGTGGCTAATTTTAAACCTTAAACTTTGAATTTTTGAATCATTTTCATAAAAAAAGCCCCGAAACCGAAGTTCCGAGGCTGTATGAAAGAACAGACAATTATTATCATTGCCTATTATTTATTACTTATGAATTACCCTAAGTATGGATATTTGTAGTCTTTTGGAGAAACGAAAGTTTCTTTTACGCTTCTTACAGATGTCCATCTTAGAAGGTTCATCTTAGAACCAGCTTTATCGTTAGTTCCTGAAGCTCTACCACCACCGAAAGGTTGTTGTCCTACTACAGCACCAGTTGGTTTATCATTGATGTAGAAGTTTCCTGAAGCATTTTCTAAAGCTTTGTAAGCTTCATTAATTGCGTAACGGTCTTGAGAGAATACAGAACCAGTCAATGAATAAGGAGAAGAAGAATCAACCACCTTAAGAGTCTCTTTCCAGTCCTTATCTTCATAAACAAATACAGATAAGATAGGTCCGAAGATTTCCTCTACCATACTTTCATATTGAGAGTTTGTAGTTTCAATTACAGTTGGGTGTACAAACCATCCTTTAGAATCATCACATGTTCCACCAATGGCTACAGTCGCTTCAGCTGATGCATTCGCTCTGTCGATATATCCTTTACATTTTTCGAAAGAATTTTTGTCGATTACAGCATTCACGAAGTTAGAAGTATCTTCCGGAGTACCTACTTTAATAGTACTCATCTGAGCTTCCATTACTTTTTTCACATCAGCCCAAAGAGACTTAGGAACATAAGCTCTAGAAGCAGCAGAACATTTTTGTCCTTGGTATTCAAAAGCTCCTCTTACCAAAGCAGTAGCTACAGCTTCTACGTTAGCAGATGGGTGAGCAATTACAAAGTCTTTACCACCAGTTTCTCCAACAATTCTTGGGTATGTTCTGTAGTTATGGATATTGTCACCGATCATTTTCCACATTCCCTGGAATACTTTTGTAGAACCTGTGAAGTGAAGACCTGCGAAATCTCTGTGAGCCAATACTTTCTCAGCAGTATCTTTTCCATCCGTGAAGATCATGTTGATTACCCCTGCAGGAAGACCCGCTTCAGTTAATACATCCATGATTACTTTTGCAGAATAAACCTGCTTGTCAGACGGTTTCCAAACCACTACGTTTCCTAGCATTGCCATACAAGTAGGAAGGTTTCCTGAGATCGCTGTAAAGTTAAAAGGAGTTACTGCAAAGCAGAATCCTTCCAATGGTCTGTATTCTACACGGTTCCAGATTCCGTCGTCAGAAACTGGTTGCTCAGAATACATTTCTGTCATGAACTCTACATTGAATCTTAAGAAGTCGATAAACTCACAAGCCGCATCAATTTCAGCCTGGTGTACATTTTTAGACTGTCCGATCATCGTTGCTGCATTGATAACATCTCTGTAAGGACCAGCTAATAGATCAGCCGCCTTTAAGAAAATAGCTGCACGTTGTTCCCAACCTAGGTTGTTCCAATCTTCTTTAGCTGCCAATGCCGCGTTGATAGCGTCATCCACATGCTGCATACCACCTTTGTAATAAAATCCGAAGTCATGAGCATGATCCTGTGGAGACTGAAGCTGTACTTTTTCGTCAGTTTTTACTTCTTTTCCGTTGATGATCATTGGAATTTCAACCTTTTCAGCCCACATTTTCTTGTAGGTATTGATAAGGCTTTTAACTTCTGGAGATCCCGGTACATAAGAATTTACCGGCTCATTTACCGCTAATGGTACTTGCGAAATTGCTTTTGACATATTACGTTTTATTATTTTTATTAAAATTAAATAAGTAAGTTGTATACAAATTTACAATAATTATAAGGAAAGAAAAAAATACCGTATGTTTTTATGAAATAAACTTTTTTGTCAATCAATAAGTGGTAAATATTATGTATTTGAGAATGAAAAGAAGTAATATCTTATAATTTCATTTAATGTTTTGAAGAGAATAAAATAGAAGTATAAATGTTGTAATTATATGAATAGCGACAAAAAAATATTTGTCATAGTTGGCTTTTTCTTTTTAATCGTTGTAAATAAGGCGATTATGAGTCAATGTGAATTTTCATTAAAATTGCATTTGTTGCGATTTTGAACATTTTAAATAAATTTTTTGATAGCCTACCTTTTAAGATTACTCTAATTTTACATCATTATTAACAGGTATGAAAAAAAGAGTCATATTTTTCTCTTTTGTATTATTTTTCTCAGCTTTATGTGTAAGTCTTTTTGCACATAAAGGGAAAACTGAACCATACTCTGATGTCTTATCAAAAATTCATCTTCTTCAGCAAAAATCGGATCAGCAGACCCAGCCTGAAATTTATAGTTTTTCAGATGCGCAGGATGCACAGGATTCCAATGATTGGGAGAAAGTAAAATTTGATTATTCAATACTTGCAGAACAATGGCTACACTATTTTTTTGCAGATTATTCTTATAATGCACAGGTGGCGGCTGTTCAAGGCGGTACCTATATTACAGCACCCAGATACATTCTGTATCATGCCCTGCAGATAGCAGGCTGCTAATCCTTTTTATATTTTAATGATGAATTATGGTTTGTATTAATGTACAGATCTATAAAAGTCATTTTCCAATTTTAAATTTCTGAACACTTCTTATTTGCCTTTACGACAAGGCAGACCAGATACTGTTTGCCCAATTTTAAATAAAAAATACTATGCACTTAACACCGAGAGAAACGGAGAAGCTTATGCTATTTCTGGCAGGAGAGCTTGCTCTAAAAAGAAAGGCAAGAGGCCTTAAACTAAACTATCCAGAATCAATAGCATTGATCAGCCATTTTTTGCTTGAAGGCGCAAGAGATGGAAAAAGAGTAGCTGAACTGATGCAGGACGGAGCCAATCTTCTTACTAAAGATGATGTGATGCCGGGCGTGGCAGAAATGATCCACGATGTTCAGATAGAAGCCACTTTTCCTGATGGAACCAAGCTGGTAACCGTACACAACCCAATCCGCTAATCCCTATTTATTATGATACCAGGAGAAATTTTTGTAAAAGAAGGTACAATTATCTGCAACGAAGGCAGAGAAACTGTAAAAATAAAAGTAACAAATACTGGAGACCGTCCTATTCAGGTAGGTTCACATTTCCATTTTTTTGAAGTCAATAAAGCCATGAGCTTTGACCGTGAAAAAGCTTTCGGAAAGAGACTGAATATTGTAGCAAGTACTGCAGTTCGTTTTGAACCGGGAGAAGAAAAGGAAGTGGAGCTGGTAGAAATAGGAGGAACCAAAAAAGCAATGGGCTTCAATAATTTAGTTGATGGACAGGTAGATTCTGAAGATCAGAAAAAAGCAAGCCTTGCAAAAGTTGAAGAGTTAAACTTTAAAAATCATTAAGATGAGCTTACACGTAGACAGAAAACAATACGCCAATATATTAGGTCCAACAGCAGGAGACAAAATCAGGCTGGGTGATACTGAAATTATCATAGAAATTGAAAAAGATTTCACCCATTACGGAGACGAAGCCGTTTTCGGAGGTGGAAAAACCGTGCGTGACGGGATGGGACAAAACGTAACTGCCAAAAGAGATGAAGGTGTTTTAGACCTTTGTATTACAGGAGCAGTAATCATTGACCACTGGGGAATCGTAAAAGGGGATATCGGAATTAAAGACGGTAAAATCGTAGGAATCGGAAAAGCAGGTAACCCTGATACGATGGATGGTGTATCTCCTAATATGATTATCGGAGCTTCAACTGAAGTTCACGGAGGAAAAGGATATATCGTAACAGCCGGAGGTATTGATACCCATATTCACTATATCTGTCCACAACAGATCGAAACATCTTTGTATAGTGGAATCACCACAATGATCGGAGGGGGAACAGGCCCTAATGATGGAACTAACGCTACAACGGTTACTCCGGGTAAGTTCAATATGCAGAAAATGCTTGAGGCAGCAGAAGAATATCCAATGAATCTTGGATTTTTTGGGAAAGGAAACTGTTCTGAAGAAGGACCTATTGAAGAGCAGGTGGAAGCAGGTGCTTTAGGAGTAAAGATTCATGAAGACTGGGGAGCAACGCCTGCAACGATAGATGCAGCCTTAAAAGTAGCAGACAAATATGACGTTCAGGTGGCCATTCACACAGATACTCTAAACGAGGGAGGTTTCTTGGAAGATACAATGAGAGCAATCAATGGAAGAGTAATCCACACATTCCATACAGAAGGTGCTGGTGGAGGGCATGCTCCGGATATCATTAAAGCAGCAATGTATCCCAATGTATTACCGGCTTCTACAAACCCAACACGTCCTTACACAATCAATACTATTGATGAACACTTAGATATGTTGATGGTATGCCACCACCTGAGCAAGAATATACCTGAAGATGTAGCATTTGCAGATTCACGTATTCGCCCTGAAACGATTGCAGCAGAGGATATTCTTCACGATATGGGAGTGTTCAGTATCATGAGTTCCGATTCTCAGGCAATGGGAAGACCGGGTGAGGTCATCACAAGAACCTGGCAGACAGCCAGTAAAATGAAAGAGCAGAGAGGTGATTTAGCAGAAGATAAAGATAGCGGTAACGATAATTATCGTGCAAAAAGATATGTTGCGAAATATACCATCAACCCTGCCATTGCACACGGTATTTCAGAATATGTAGGATCTCTTGAAGAAGGGAAATTAGCAGATTTAGTGATCTGGAAACCTGCATTATTTGGAGTAAAACCTGAAATGATTGTAAAAGGAGGATTTGTAATTGCCGCTAAAATGGGAGACCCAAATGCATCTATCCCAACGCCACAGCCAATTATCTACAGAAATATGTTTGGTGCCCACGGAAAAGCTAAGTTTGGTATTTGTGCCAACTTTGTTTCTCAGGTTTCTATCGATAACGGAACCATTGCTTCTTACAAATTAGAAAAAATGATTCTTCCGGTAAAAAACTGTAGAAATATTTCCAAGGCAGACCTTATCCATAATGACAAGACTCCTTTAATTGAAGTAAATCCTGAAAACTATAAAGTAACGGTAGACGGTGAATATATCACTTGTGAACCGGCGGAGAAACTTCCTTTAACACAGTTGTATTACTTGTTCTAAAATAAACCTGACTGATCTTATAGGCTTCCAGTGCCTATAAGATTTACTCAAGCAAAATTTAAAATAATTATAGAATAAGTTTAGAATGAAATATTTAAATAAAACAGTTTTTTCATTTGCACTAGCCGGATTGTCTATGCTTTCAGGGAATATAAACGCTCAGTTGCTGGGAGGGCACAGACTTAAAAGTGATGAAGACGGCCCAAAAGGGCAGTTTATGGTCTACGGTTCATTGGATTACTCTAAAGTAACTACACCATCCAGCAGCAGCAGTACTGTTTCCAGCGCCCCGCTTGGAGTAGGGTACTTCATCAACAATAATGATCTTGTTGGAGTCAATTATGCATATTCTCAGAACTCTGTTAATCATGATGTTGTGTATAAGCAAAATGAAGCAGGAATTTGGTATAGCCCATCATTGATGCTCGGAAAATATTTCGTGCTGATAGGACAGGTAGATGCTCATTATGTTTGGGGACAGCAGGTGTCCGGAACAGCAGACTCTATGCAGAACTTTACAGGATTCCGTCTTCGTGCTTATCCTTTAATCGGGATATTGCTTGGAAGTGGATGGGCCCTGAAATTCAAATTTGCTGAGCTTTCTATGCTTCAGACCAAAGTAAAAGAGGTGGGCTGGACCAAAAGCTATGTGGCAGGAATCAGTGGTTCAACATTCGGAGTAGGCATTTCTAAAAACTTTGACTTCAGAAAAAAATCGAAAAAAGATGATAATTAATCAAACCATAGGCAACCTAACCGAAAATCCTACAGAAAAAATGATAGATTATCTGGATCTGGAATGGTTTGAAACCACCAAAAGGATCCAACGCAAAAAAACCAGACTGGGAACCGATATAGCCATCAAATTTCTTAAAGAGGGACAACGCTTGCGTGAGGGTGATATTCTTTTTGAGGATGCAGAAAAAGTAATAGCGATCAATGTTTTGGAGACAGATGCTATTGTAATGGAACCGGGTTCTCTATTGGAAATGGGAACCGTATGTTATGAAATCGGAAACAAGCACATTCCGCTTTTCATTCAGGATGATAAAGTGCTGCTTCCTTTTGAAATGCCCATGTTCAGATGGCTGGAAGCAAGTGGTTTCAAACCGGAAAAACAAACCGTAAAGCTGTTGAATCTTCTTAAATCCAATGTAGAGCCTCACGGACATGGAAGTCTTGGATCAACAATCTTTACTAAAATCTTAAAAATGGCAGCTCCAAAAGATGAATAATACTATGAATATCAATTTTTTGTCAAGTCTGCTTCATCTTGCAGATCCAACACTTCCGATTGGAGGTTATACCCACTCTAACGGACTGGAAACCTATGTACAGGAAAGAATTGTCCATAATCTGGCAACAGCAAAGGAATTTGTGCAAAACATGCTTCAGTACAACCTTAAATTCAATGACGGAGCTTTTGTAAAACTGGCTTATAAAGCAGCAGAAAATGATGATTTACAATTACTGTTAAAGCTGGATAATGAATGCAATGCCATAAAATGCCCTAAAGAAATTCGCCAGGCCAGCCAAAAATTGGGGTTAAGGCTGATCAAGATATTTAAGAGAAGAGATAATTTTCCTTTTATGGAAGCCTTTGAAAAAGCAATTCAAAACAAGGAAGCCAATTCTCATTACTGTATTGTGTTCGGGGTATATGCTTATTTAATGAAAATTCCTTTATACGAAGCATTGTTGGGCTTTTATTATACCTCTGTTGCGGGAATGATCACGAATGCAGTGAAGTTGGTTCCGCTGGGGCAGCTTGACGGGCAGGATATTCTCTTTTCCCTGTATCCTGTAATGGAAAAAACAGTCTGGGAAACAATGGAACTGGACAGGGATATGGTAGGGCTTTGTAATACAGCTTTTGACATCAGATGTATGCAGCATGAAAGGCTTTATTCAAGACTTTATATGTCGTAGATCGTTGAAAAGGAGAAAGGATTCTTTGTTAAATAAAAACCTTAGCGCTCCAGCGTTAAAAACAAAATAAATTTTAGAAAAAATGGAAAATAGAAAATATATAAAAGTAGGGGTAGCAGGACCTGTAGGATCAGGAAAAACTGCATTGCTAGAACGTTTAAGCAGAAAATTATTCGGGAAATATGATCTTGGAGTAATTACTAATGATATTTATACCAAGGAAGATGCTGAATTTATGGCTAAAAATAGTCTTCTTCCACACGACAGAATTATTGGAGTAGAAACAGGAGGCTGCCCTCACACTGCCATTCGTGAAGATGCAAGTATGAACCTTGAAGCAGTAGATGAGCTGGCAGAACGTTTTCCGGATATTGAATTGGTTCTTATTGAGAGTGGTGGAGATAACCTTTCTGCGACATTCAGTCCTGACCTTGCAGACGTTACTATCTTTATCATTGACGTTGCAGAAGGAGAAAAAATTCCTAGAAAAGGAGGGCCAGGGATTACAAGATCAGACTTATTGATCATTAACAAGATTGACCTTGCCCCTTATGTTGGAGCGAGTCTGGAAGTAATGGAGAATGATGCCAGAAGAATGAGAAAAGGAAATCCATTCGTATTTACCAATCTTAAAACAGATGAAGGGCTGGATAAAGTAATCGGTTGGATTAAAAAATATGCTCTTTTAGAAGAAATTGAAGAACCGAACCTTGTAAGATAAATGGATAGTCGTTTAAATATTATCGCAGGATTCAAGGGAGGAGAATCATATGTGAAAGATCTTTATGTTTCACTTCCTTTCAGGGTTGTTTCTGTAGGACAACGAAAAAGCGATAAAAAACTGTATCAGATGATAATGAGTTCTTCTCCCGGAATTCTGGATGGAGACCATTATCACCTTGATGTGGCCCTTGAAAAAGGAGCTTCTCTTCAGTTGCAGTCACAATCGTATCAGAGGCTTTTCAATATGAAAGATAAGGCACTTCAGGAGCTGAATGTTACCATGGAGGATGAAACGTCTTTCGCCTATGTTCCGCATCCCATTGTTCCTCATGAAGATTCTAACTTTAAAAGTAAAGCCAATGTTCAGATCGGGAAAAACAGCCAGATTATCATCAGTGAGATTATTACCTGCGGAAGGAAACACTATGGAGAAGTCTTCAAGCTGAAACGTTTTCAAAACCTTATGGAAATCTACCATCAAAATAAACTGGTAGTGAAAGATAATGTAGTGATTCAGCCTGATATGATTCCCATCAGCAGCATTGGAAACCTGGAACAATATACCCATCAGGGAACTTTGATATTCTACAGCACAAAGGAGAATGTAGACAAGAATGGGTTGATAGAAACCATTGTGGAGGCAGCTTCAGTACATCTTGAAGAAATGGAGGTAGGAGTTTCTGCCATGGAAGAGAATGGTTTTGTAGTAAGAGCTTTGGGGCATGGAGGAGAATTGATGTACAATTTCTTTCTTCATATTCAGGAAATTCTCTGGTCTTTAGAATAAAAAATTAAAATGATTCTTATGTAGGTTGAGAGTATAGTTGAATATTAAAAAAAACTGCAGATTGATCAGATTTTCGCATTGAACTCAAGCATAGTCATCTGCGAAATCTCCAAAATCTGCGAGAAAAATGTTCAATAGAAAAAAGATTTACCCAAAACTTAACAAAGAATCTGGAATAACAGAATACATAGAAAATGGATAGTACAGTTTGGGCGCTTCTTTTGAGTGCCGTTTCAATAAGTTTTATACATACAGCATCAGGACCGGATCATTACCTGCCGTTCATTGTGATCTCAAAATCCAAGAAATGGAGCGGAATGAAAACAGCAGTTTTAACCGTTGTTTGTGGGTTAGGACACGTATTAAGTTCTTTGATTTTAGGATTTATCGGTGTGTTTTTAGGATGGCAGCTGAATAAAATATCATGGTTTCAGGATATCAGGGGAAATTTTTCAGGATGGGCACTGCTTATTTTCGGGGGAGTTTATCTGGTATATGGGCTGGTTCAGGCCATCAGAAACAAACCTCATAAACATTTTGATGTAATGGGAGATGATGTGTATGTATATGAGCATAATCACAGTGAAGTGGTAATGCCGCAAAAAAGAATAAAAGTAACGCCGCTTGTCCTTTTTATGATCTTTGTAATGGGGCCAAGTGAACCTTTGATTCCTTTATTATTTTATTCTGGAGTAAAGCATTCTATGTCGGAGATTATAGTGCTTGTTACTTCATTTACAGTAACTACGGTACTCACGATGCTTGGGATGGTTCTTTTAGGCCGTTATGGCTACTCAACACTATTCAATACCGAAAAACTTGAAAGATATATGGGAGTTGTCAGCGGAGCTGTGGTAACAGTTTGCGGAGTAGGAATGGTCTTTCTGGGATGGTAAGTGAGTTGGAGAGTGGTAGCAATAATTTTCAACTATAAACTCCAGCCTGAAATCTAACCTCTCATTATATAAAATACATTATACAAAAAAAACTATGGACGAATTTTTTAAAAAACTACCCTTTGTAGACAATGTTTTAAAAGGGATTGGGCAAATTATGCTTCAGGAAAACAGATGGACCGGGCTTTTGTTTCTCATAGGAATTTTTATGGGAAGCTGGCAATGTGGGGTAGCAGTTTTGCTTTCAACGGCAGCCGGAACCTTTACCGCCATGAAGCTTAAATATGCTCATTCAGAAATCAATGCTGGACTGTACGGCTTCAGTGCGGCACTTGTAGGGGTAGCACTATCATTTTTATTTCAGACGACCCTATTAATTTGGATTCTTATTGTGTTGGGTGGGGCATTGGCAGCCATTGTTCAGCATTTTTTTATTCAAAAGAAAATTCCGGTGTTTACCTTTCCTTTCATTATTATTACATGGGTCTTAGTATTTACGTTGCATCATTTTACCCATATTCCGCCGTCTGCGATGTTAAGTAGTGAAGTGGTACCTACTCAATATGATGATTTTCTTACCTGTACTAATGGTTTTGGTGAAGTAATATTTCAAGGAGGAGTTCTTTCAGGGATGATTTTCTTCATTGCTGTTTTTATCAGTTCTCCAGTTGCTGCATTATATGGACTTACAGCTTCTATTCTTGGTGCTGGATTATCACAGCTGAATGGGGAGCCTATTAAAGAAATCCATATGGGACTCTTTGGATTCAATGCCGTTCTTTCTGCTATTGTCTTTTCGGGGGTAAAAAAGACAGATGGGCTATGGGTACTTATTGCAGTTGTTTTAACTATTGTAGTCGATGATTTCTTGGTTGATAACAACTATCTGAGTGTGGTGGGTGGTGTATTCACATTTCCATTTGTAGTAGGAACATGGATTACACTTTTCATTCAAAAGCTTTTTATAAAGGTAAAAGGATAGCGCCGGGTTTGAGTTTTATTAGACAGAAATTGTACTAATACAATTCAATAAGAGCCCTCTAAGCAGACATTCATAAGTCAAAAGATTAAAATTATATAAAAGAATTAACAAACTTAATGTACAGTATTTCTAAGGTAAGCTTAGAATCAGAAATGCATTGTACATTTTTCAAAAAAAGATTAAAATGAAGATAACTAAAATAGCAGCAGTATTTCTGGTAATGGCATTCAGTGGTAAAACAATGGCTCAGGAAGCAGAAAAACAGCTGTTAATAAAAGATGCAGATGACAAATTTCCCATTGCAGATGCCCTGGTAAAATACGACCACGGAAATAGCCATACCCATACAGGAACAGATGGTACCTTTGCCATTCCTGTTAAATCTCTTCCCGATACACTGGTGATTAGCCGTCAGGGATATGATGAGGTAAAATGGGTAGTTACCAATGATGAAGATAAAAATAAAGTTATTTTTCTACAGCATAAACCGTTTCAGATTTCAGAAGTTGCCATCAATCACAGTTCATTTCTGTCTGCCATCACCAAAGTTGACCTGAATAAATTTCCGGTCAATTCAGCACAGGATCTGTTGAGAAAAGTACCAGGATTATTCATTGCACAGCATGCCGGAGGTGGAAAAGCAGAACAGCTTTTTTTAAGAGGATTTGATGCAGATCATGGTACAGATGTAAGTGTAAATGTAGACGGAATGCCTGTAAATATTGTTTCTCATGCCCATGGACAAGGATATTCTGACCTACATTTTGTGATCCCTGAAACAGTGAATAATATTGATTTCGGAAAAGGAGCTTATTATATGGACCGTGGAGATTTTAACACGGCAGGATATGTTGATTTTCAAACTTATAATGGGTTGAAAAATAGTATGATCAAGCTGGAGGGAGGATCATTTAATTCCAAAAGAGTATTGGGAATGTTCAATATTCTGCATGATGATCTGGGCAGAAAAAATGCCTATATCGCTGCGGAATACAACTATACGGACGGACCTTTTGATGTAAAACAGAACTTTAACAGAGTCAATATTTTCGGAAAGTATAACCAATGGCTTACTGATAACGATTATTTCAATATTCAGTTTTCAACATTCAATTCTTCATGGAATGCCTCAGGCCAAATCCCTGAACGTGCCGTAGACGAGGGAATTATTGGCAGATGGGGGAGCATAGATCCTACTGAAGGCGGGAAGACTTCCAGAACAAATCTTCAGATGAATTTTAAGCATATTATTTCGCCTTCTGAGCAGATAGATGCCATGGCTTTTTATTCAAAATATAACTTCAACCTCTATTCCGATTTTACCTTTTACTTAAAAGATAAAGATCACGGAGATGAAATTCAGCAGACAGACGGAAGAAATATCTACGGTGCAGAAGTGAAGTATACCAAAAGTTTCTCGCTTCCCAACAGCTCACTGAACTGGACCTCCGGAATAGGATTAAGAAATGATGATATCAATACATTACAGCTTAACCACGTCTATCACAGAGATCTATTACTCAACAAAATGTCAGACGTAAACGGAACGGAAACCAATCTTCATGCCTACACAGGGTTAGTTTGGAAAACAGGAAAATGGACAATCAATCCTGCATTGAGAGTAGATCATTTTATTTTCAATATGCATAACCTTTTGGATGCAGAACAATTACCATCCGGACAATCTAAGGAAGCAACAAGGCTAAGTCCTAAACTAAACTTCTCCTATGCACAGAACGATAACGTAATGTGGTTCCTGAAAACAGGAATGGGCTTCCACTCCAATGACCTGAGAGTAGTGGTTCCAAATAAAAACCAAAATACCCTTCCTTATTCCATTGGTGCCGATTTTGGGGTAAGATTACACCCTTTCAAATCGCTTATTATTACTCCTGCCGTTTGGTATATGGATCTGCAGCAGGAATTTGTATATGTAGGAGATGATGCCGTGGTAGAACCATCCGGAAAATCAAGACGTTTTGGAGCCGATCTGGGAATTCGTTTTCAGCCATTGGAAAACTTTTACCTGAATGCCGATATCAATTACTCCCACGGAAGATTCATCGAAGAAGAAAAAGGCCAGGATTACATTCCATTGGCACCGGTAGTGACCAGTACAGGATCTGTAAACTGGGACTTCCTGAACGGTTTCTCATTAGGACTTCAGTATCGTTACCTTGGAGAAAGACCAGCCGTGGAAGATAACAGCATCAAGACAAAAGCTTACTTCGTAAATGATCTGATGCTTTCCTACAACCGTCAGAAGTGGGGAGCGAATATTCAGGTTAACAACCTTTTCAATGTAAACTGGAATGAAGCACAGTTTGCAACAGAAACCCAGTTGAAAGGAGAAGCAGAGCCTATCACAGATCTTACTTACACACCGGGAAGCCCGTTTGGGGTAAGAGTAGGAGTGTACTATAAGTTTTAAGTATAATGTATAATGTATAATGTATAATGTATGGGCATCATTATTTACTAAGTAGCCTAAAATAAATGGAGTATAATTAAAATAAGAAGAAAAATTCCTTTTATAACAACAATTATTGATAACGTTATCTATATATTATACATTTTACATCCGACATTGTACAAAACGTACCCATATAATCAATTTCAGCATTAAATTTGTAATAATCAATTCATCATGGAAGTATTATCCAATTTTCAATACAAAAAACTGTTTCTACCGAATATCGCGGAGAAAATATTAGTCAATAATTCGGATATACAGCTTTATCGGATAGAGAATTATCTTAAAGGGATTCTTATGCCGGTCATTCCGTACCGTACAACTTTTAACTTTATTATTTTCGTTACCAAGGGACATATTAAACAGTATCTTGAAAATAAGGAATACCATGCTGAAAAAGGAGGGGTGATCTTCATTAAGCAGGGAACAATAACAGCAACTGTGGAATTATCTGATGATATTGAAGGTTTTTTTCTTGCCTACGAAAATAATATTCTGTCTGAACAGGAGCTCCCCAAGCACAAAAGCAGTATTTTCTTCATGACGCCTTTCCTGAATCTGGATAGCCTTACGTATGGAACCATTACGCAGCTTCTTCTCATTATGGAACAAGAATTATGGCTAAGCAATCTTAATGTTAATGATGTTGTAGTCACCATGCTTCACCTTATTCTGATTAAAATGCTGAGTACAGATTCAGATACCCATCACAAATCTGCGACACGCCCTATGGAATTGTCTCTTCAGTTTCGGGATCTTTTGTTCAAATATCATGTCGGGGAAAAGCGAGTGGCATTCTATGCTGATAAACTATCTGTAACAGAAAGTTATCTGAATAAATGTGTAAAAAGCGTGACCCAGAAATCACCAAAACAATGGATTAATGAGATTGATATCAATTACAGTAAAGCATTACTTCATTCCAGTAAGGATATTGCAGAGATTGCCTATGAACTGAATTTTCATACCGCGTCCCACTTTACCCAGCTTTTCAAAAAAATAGCAGGCATTACCCCGAAAGAATACAGAACTCAGTTTTTGAAAACCAGGGTTTCTAAGTAAATATAATTTTAAACGACTATTTTTTCATTTTCCAGAATTTTAAGAACAAGCTTTTCTTCTTGCGTTAGATCAGCTTTTCCGTCATTTTCTTCAATAATTTCCAATTCGTCAAGATATTTTTTGATCGTATTGTTTTCATAAAGATTGATAACCAGGGGATGTACATAGTATTTCTTGCAAACGGCAGTGGTGTTTCCGAGGTGTTCTGCAACAATATCCAATGCCTCCTTTACATTCTTTTTATATTGGGTATCGTTTTCTGCATATCCAATCTCCTTAAAGGCAATCAATGCACTTACAGTTCCGGACCAAGTCCTGAAATCCTTGGCGGTAAAATCTTCGCTACTTATTTCCTTGATGTAGTCATTCACCATCCCGGAATCTATGGAATGTAGGTTTCCCTCCTCATCAAAATATTGAAAAAGCTCCTTTCCTGGGATATCTTTGCATTTTTGTACCAGTCTCGCCAATTTTTTGCTCCTGAGATCTATTTGATGCATAACCCCTTTCTTTCCCTTAAATGAAAATGTTATTTTTTGTCCCTTGATTTTTACATGTTTATCCTTTAATGTAGTAAGGCCAAAGGAACCATATAGCTTTTCATAAACATTATTGCCAATACGGATATTGGTTCTTTGCAATAGACTTACAATCAGTGCAAGAATTTTACGTTTTTCAAAGGTCCTCAAGGCGAGGTCCTGTTCTATATGAAGTCGGATATCCGGTAGTGCATACCCAAATTGCAGCATTCTGTAGAATTTTGTATGATTTCTCAAGGCGCTCCATAAAGGATGATAGCGATACTGTTTCCTTTGTTTTGCATCGAAACCTGTTGCCTGAAGATGCCCGTTTTCCAACGCACAAATCCATACGTTTTCCCAGGCAGGTGGAATCACCAGCTTATTAATTCTAGTGATTTCATCTTTCTCCTTTATTTTTTTGCCATCCTTGTAATAAGAATACTTTTTACCGTTTTTTTTACGAGTAATTCCGGTATTTTCTGCATCGGTGGTATATACGAGTACCGCCTTTGCAGAAGCTTCCGGATCCTTCATGATTTTTACAATCTTTGATGGCTTAAGGTGAGAGATCATCTCCAAATCTGTATTCTCCTCCATAGAAAATGGTTAAGAGTTTTTACCCTTCGAAAAAATCAGTAAAAGAATCACTACTATTACACAGACTAGGAGAATTCCCCACCACATTCCAGCCTTAAAAATTGTTTCAACCGCTGTACAGCCTGTTAAGGTCAACAAACTGAATATCGTTATACTGTAAAAGCTCCACTTTTTCATAGCTTTATATTTTGTTGGCGTATTAAACTCTGAGTTGATCAGCTTTCCAGTTTTTAATAGATCTCTTGATCTCATCCCCGGAAATATTTTCATTCAGTGCTTTGTATAAAAGGTCCTTAAATTCATCATCATACGTAAATCTTAGGGCCGCAATTTGGTCAAATCTTAATTTTTCAACCGTTTCATCAGATCTTTTATTGAAAATCTCGAAATACCGTTGCCTGAACTCAAGAACTATCATACGATTCTGAAGCCCAAGAGCATAATGCTGCCTTGTCATAAACGCAAGATAAAAAAGCAGAAATATCACAATAGAAAATAGGCTCCAGATCAGCTTATTATCAGGATCGCTCCCTATTTTATAGATTCCAAATATCTCTAATATGATCAATAAAGGAAGATAGATAAAATGATGAGGTGGATAAAACTTCCTGTGATTTTTGTAATTCTGCTGTTTCATATCGTAGAATACAGCAATAATCTTTCCAAAAACTTATTATTTTAATAATTAAATAGGTTTTGTGCAATGAAATATGTTTGGTTTTTTATTTAATTCATTGAAAATTTTTAAGTATTAAAAGAAAAATAAAGAAATATTATAGAATCGAATAAGCGAGTTACCATTCATCCTAAAAGAGATACAATTTTCAAACTCAATGATCAGATATACCGATTAATGCCGGCCACCAGAATTAATAAAAAAATAACAGATTATTAAGGAAAATAGGACGTTGATTTAACTCTTTGACTTCAAATTTTTCGTAACTTTCGGTGTTTAAAAAAGAAAAGAATGACTTCAAAGGAAAAAGTTGCTGCGCTTCGTGAGGAAATGCAGAAAAATAATGTTGATGCATTTATAGTATATTCTGCAGATCCTCATATGAGTGAATACCTTCCTGGAGAATGGCAGGAGAGATCTTGGCTTTCAGGATTTTTAGGTTCTGCCGGTTTTGTGGTAATTACCCAAAATAAAGGCGGACTTTGGACAGACGGAAGATACTTTACACAAGCAGCCTTTGAATTGGACGGTTCAGGAATCGACCTTTTCAAAGACGGAATGGAAGGGACTCCCAATTATATCGATTGGATTATTTCTGAAATTCCTGCCGGAGGTAAAGTGGCTGTAAATGCCTTAGCTGCTTCTAATGCCAATTGGGAACTGCTTTCGCAAAAATTTAATTCAAAAAATATTACCCTTGCTGATATTCCTCTTTTAAAGGAGGTTTGGAAAGAAAGGGGAACCCCATCTACTAATCCGATCTTTGTACATCCTGTAGAAAGAGCCGGTAAATCTGTGGCTGATAAACTTTCTGCTATCCGTCAGAAGATGGAAGAGCAAGAGGCAACTGTTCATATCATCTCCAGTCTGGATGATGTAGCATGGACCTCTAACCTGAGAGGTAGCGATGTAGAAAGCAATCCGGTATTTTTAGGATACATTGTAATCACTAAAAATGATGCTGTTCTATTCACAGGTTTGGAAAAACTTGAAGTAGCAGCCAGAAAACAAATGGATGATTCTTTCGTAAAAATGATGCCTTACGAAGAATTCTATAACTATCTGAAAAAATTCAAAAATGAAAAAGTATTGGTTTCTCCAAACAGTAACCAGCAGATTTTTGAAACATTAAAGGCAGATAACCAATTTATCGAGGCTCCGGTTCCTGGAAACCTGATGAAAGCCCAGAAAAATGAAGCTGAATTGGAAGGTTTCAGAAAAGTAATGGTAAGAGATGGAGTAGCCATGGTAAAATTCCTTTACTGGTTAACTCACAATGCAGGAAAAGAAGCAATGAATGAATACTCCATCGGTGAAAAACTGAGAAGCTTCCGTGCTGCAGGAGAAAACTTTGTAGGAGAAAGCTTCGGTTCCATTATAGGATATAAGGATAATGGTGCTATCATGCACTATTCTGCAAAGAAAGAAGGAAGTAAAGAGGTAACCAACGAAGAAACGATCCTTGTAGATTCAGGAGGTCAGTATCTTGAGGGAACTACAGATATTACAAGAACTTTTGCATTAGGAACGCCATCAGAAGAGTTCAAAAGAAACTCTACATTGGTATTGCAGGGATTAATTCGCTTATCAATGGTAAAGTTCCCGAAAGGAACAAAAGGGGTACACCTTGATGCCATTGCAAGACTTCCGTTATGGATGGAAGGGAAAGATTTCAACCACGGAACAGGACATGGAGTAGGAAGCTTCATGAATGTTCACGAGGGGCCACAAAACATCAGAAAAGATTTGAACCCGCAGGATCTTCTTCCGGGAATGGTTTGTTCTAACGAACCTGGATATTATCTTGAAGGACAATACGGAATTCGTCATGAAAACCTTATTGCAGTGAAAGAAGCAGAAAAAACGATTCACGGAACATTCTATGAATTTGAAACATTAACGTTCTGCCCGTTCTTTAAAGATACTGTTGTTAAAGAAATTCTTTCAGAAACAGAAATCGAATGGTTGAACAGCTACCACAAAACATGTGAGGAAAAAATAGGTCCTCATTTGGATGGAGAAGTTAAAGAATGGTTCTTACAGCTGGTAAGCCCACTTTAATAAACCAGACTTAAACATTAAAATCTGATATTGAGCCTTAAACCTCAATTTTAAACAAAATAATTGTTAGATAAGCTAAAGTCCTGTAAGTATTTCTTGCAGGGCTTTTTCATTTATACAACCGTATTTTTACGGATAAAACTTTAGGGATTCCCCTGATGCGGGGAAATTAGACTGTATTTATCTTTGTGACAACAAAACATCATTCATATCTTCATACAATAACTTAGTAAATTCAAAACGGTTGATCATCCCACTCTGGGATGATTTTTTTTATTTATTTTCGCCGTACAAGAAACTTGAAACAATGGTACATGATTTTTTTCGAAGCTTTAATCTATTTTCAGAAAGAGAGATTGAGGAGTTTTTACAGCTTTTTGAGCTTAGAAAAGTAAATAAGAATGACTATTTCATCCACGAGGGCGAAAGATGCAGAGAGGTTGCTTTTATTAAGTCCGGTATTTTTCGTTCTTTTTATCTTTCTGACGACGGAAAAGATATGACCTACTGTTTCAGGTTTCCTAACACACTCATGGCGGCGTATTCATCATTTATTTCCGGATCTCTCAGTAAAGAAAATATGCAGGCCATTAATGATGCAGAACTGTTGGTTCTTAAAAAAGAATCAATGGATGCCATTGTACAGGATGATCTTAACTGGACCAAGTTTTTAAAAATTATTGCTGAACAAGAATACCTTGAGCTTGAGAATAGGTTTTTCCAGCTTCAGAGAGACAGTGCCTCCCAACGTTATGCAGCTCTTCTGGAAAACTATCCGGACTATATTCAAAAAATTCCGTTACAGTATCTTGCGTCCTATTTGGGGATTACTCAGCGACACTTAAGCCGTATCAGAAAGGAAATTTCTTTTTAGACATTTGTCCTGTTTATTGGCTTCCTAGCTCTATAATTTTGTAAAAAAAAGATATGGAGCACAATATTCTCATCATTGGAGGAAACGGACTGGTAGGCAAGACTATTGCCCGTATATTACAATCAAGAAACCCTCATGTGACTATTTTTATAGGAGGAAGAAAAGGCGGAAAGACAGAGCGGGATTTGAAAATTGATGTAACGAACCCTGCTTCTTTTCAGATTATTTCTGAAAAAAAAATAAACCTGATTATTCTGTCAGTGAATGATAAGTCTGATGAGGTTTTGCGTTATGCGATCAAGAATAATATTGACTACTTAGATATTACAAAACCCACTCCCGATCTGGCAAAAGCCTATGACATCGCAGGGAATTCAGACATAAACAGTAGAATTGTCTTCAGTTCCGGCTGGATGGGCGGTATTGTACCGGGGCTGGTCAATACTATTTCACAGGATACGAATACCATTCAGGAGGTGAAGCTTTTCGTATACTATTCTGTTAAAGATCTGGCAGGCGAAAGTTCTGCTCACTTTATGGCAGAAAATGTGGCCGTTCCTTTCCATGATTATAAAAATGATAAACCTATTTCTATCAGACACTTTTTAGATACTGAAACCTTTGATTTTTCCTTTGGGATAGGGAAAAGGAGTGCCTATAATTTTGATGTTCCGGACCTTTATATCCTCAACAAAATAGAAAGAATACCTACTGTAAGTGTTAAGATGACTTATAATTCTAAGTTTATTACTTGGCTGCTCGGTAGTTTTCAATATTTAAGAATCTTTAATATCTTATCTTTAAAGGAAAGAAAAATGATTTTCGGGTCCAGTGGAAATGGAGATAAGGCTGTCTTTGAAATTATTGTAAAAGACAAAAGCGGGAATAAGAAACTAAGTCTGCAAAGTACAAAGGGACAGGCAGAACTGACTGCATTGTCTGCCGTTCTGCATGCGGAAGAACTGGCACGAAACCCTCATGAAAATAAGGTGTATTTTAGCCATCAATTGCATGAACCATTGTCATTACTGGCGCAGCTTAATGCTTATGAAACGATTAACATCAACCTATCATAATGAAAAAAATAGCCATTATCAACGGACATCCCAATAAGGAATCTTTCAATTTTGGAGTAGCTTCGGCCTACAAAGAAGGAGCCATGAAATCAGGTGCAGAAATAAAGGAAATTATCATTGCTGATCTCAATTTTAACCCTAATCTACAGTTTGGTTATCAAAAAAGAATGGAGTTGGAGCCAGATTTGATAAAAGCATGGGAAATTATTAAGTGGGCAGATCATTTGGTTTGGTTACATCCGGTGTGGTGGGGTGGTTTGCCGGCTCTTATGAAAGGTTTTATAGATCGACTATTTCTTCCAGGATTTGCTTATCAATACAGAGAAAATTCGGTATGGTGGGATAAACTTTTAAAAGGAAAAACAGCGCATATCATCACAACTCTGGATCAGCCGGGTTGGTATTATTGGCTTGTCTATGGAAAACCAAGTGTTAATCAGTTGAAAAAATCAACCTTGGAATTCTGTGGGGTAAAACCGGTAAAGGTGACTTATTTAGGAATTATCAGGAATTCTAAAGAAGAGCAACGGGCGAAATGGCTGGAAAGGGTGAGAGGACTTGGAAGAGGGTTAAAATAAAGACTTTTTCACAGATGAGGTTGAGCTAAAAATAGTCTGCGATTCCTGTAACCTTACTATGCTAAAGTTGCAGGAATCGGACTTGTTTTTTTATAACCCTTTCTTTCCTTCTATCCAATAAGCCTGTGATTTAATGCACTTCGGAGCCACGTCCTTAGCTTTAAGAAACTTTCGGAGCAATGACATTCTTTCTCCATTTCCGGTGAGATAGAAAATAACCTCATTGTTATATACCGCCTGCTTTTCTTCCTGTAAAAAATCATTTAGAGCCTCTATGATACCCATTGTGTTGTTTTTAGGAGCATGATAGCCATATAAACTGAGTGCTTCCAAGGCAGCTGGTTCCTCAAGCTCATGAAGACATATGTAAGAACAGGTAGACTTTTCTGCAGCCTCTTTAATGGAAAGTGAACTCCCCAATGAAGTTTCATCACCTATGGAGAAATGAATTTTAGCATTGGCATCAAAAAAACGCTTGCCTCTTGGCATCAACATTTTTATAGGATCTCCAATGGATAAACGGGCTACAAAATCACTTCCTACAGCTGTGGTGTCATGAAGATGAAATACAACATCGAAAGTTCCTGATTCTTTATTAAAATTGAAAGGAGAATAGTTACGGAAATCCCGATCATTAATTCTTATACCTATGGCAAAGGCCGGCTCGAAGTGAACATCCTCTAAGTCTGTTGCAAAACGAATTCTACGAAGATTAGGAGAAATATTTTCTATATCAGCAACGGTGCAGGATTTAAATTTTGAGGACCAGACATTTTCTATCGTGTCATTGACCCATTTTGGTAAACTAGACATAAATATTTTTATTGCAAAGGACGTTGCAAAATTGAAATATACCGATAGCCGTTTCAGGGAATTGATTGGACTATTCGTGGTTTATGATCTGTTTTGTGTTTTTGCTCGAAATTCTGATGGTGATATGCTTTCCAGCTTTGAAAATAAACGACTGAAATAAGTATGATCACTGTATCCCAATTCATAGGCTATTTCTTTTACTGTAAGATGGGTAAAAGCCAGTAATCGTTTTGCCTCCATTAAAACTTCCTGATGAATCCAGTGTTGTGCCGGTTTTCCTGTCACTTCACGAATAACCTCTGTAAGATAACCCCTTGAGATATTTAAAGTCTCTGCATATTCTGATGGACTTTTCAGGGTTTTGAATTCTTTCCTTACTAATATTTTAAATGCTCTTGTCAGTTGTAATGCTCTACTTTCACCGGATATTTCTGAATAGTTCTCACACGAATAAATAAAGGAAAACATACCAGTAAGGGCATTAAGCAACGATTGGATAATTAAACACCCCTGCTTGGAAGTAGTAAATGTCTCATTGGTATAAGAAACATACAGCAGGTTGGCAATATTATTCAGCTTTTCAATCCAGCTTGTATCAACTGGGAGAGGCTGAATGATCTCCAAAGATTCCTCAAAGACAGAACGTACTGCATCCGGAACGAGATCTGCTTTAATCGCTATAAACCATCCATAAACATCTTCCATTAAAAGCCCTTGATGTACCTGTCCGGGTAATACACAGAAAATGGTAGGATTCTGAGCTTCCATAATATTAAAATCCACCATCATTCTTACATGTCCGCTTTCCATGCAGGTGAAAATATAATGATTATCGCGATGTATCCCCTTATCCAAAAGCTTATCTTCCGAACTGCTGCTGCGTTTTTCCATTCTTTCAATAAGAAAAGAATGCTGGGAAATGTCACTTAAATCATAGGTTGGAATAGACTGCTTCATCTCTTGAATTGATATTGTAAAATTTACGATACTCCATTATTTAGCCTTTGAAAATGCCATTTTCACCGCTAGATAAGTCAATACACTGGCCATAAACCACTTTTGTACTTTAATCCAAATCGGATTATGGGAAAAGAATACCGCCACTCTTGCTGCCGTAAGGACAATCACAAAATTAACACTAAAGCTTACGAAAACCTGAACAACACCAAGCTCCAGACTTTGAGTGAATACAGAGCCGTATTCAGGCTTGATAAACTGCGGAAAAAAAGATAAATAGAAGACAGCCACTTTCGGGTTGAGTACATTCGTTAAGAACCCAACCGTAAAAAGCTTTTTAGGGCTGTCATAGGAACTACTTTGCTCAACATCAAAAATATTTTTACTGTTAGGTTTAATAGCCTGATAAGCTAAATATAAAAGATAAATCGTTCCTAACACTTTAAGAACTGTATAGGCAAACGGAACAGCCAATAGAACAGCCGTTAAACCAAATGAGACCATAACAATGTGAAACAAAAAGCCACAAACGACTCCTGCCAGCGAAATAAAACCGGACTTCTTTCCCTGAGTAATTGATTTTGAAATCAAATAAATCATATTTGGTCCAGGGCTAATCACTAAGACAAGCGCTGCCAGAATAAAAAAGAAGAGTTCATGAAAGGGTATCATTTCAATTATTTTTTATGCAAATGTCTCATTAATTAAGACAAGGAGCAATATTCTTATCAATAATTAATAAAAAATCAATAGAAATAACATCTATTTCAACTGTGAGAAATATCTCTGATACCATTATTATAATCATTGATTAAGGGAGGCCAATTCTTTCCATTATTGTATGTTTTTAATTTTGAAAAAGCTGTAAATTAGCTGCCAGAAATTGATTAAAAAACACCTCTTTTTTAGAATATATCAAACTATGTCCAAGCTAAAAACCGCAAGAGAACAGAAGAATCTTACTCAGGAAGAATTGTCAGAGAAATCCAAGATTTCTGTCAGAACAATTCAGCGGATAGAGGCTGGAACAGAGCCAAAGGGGCATACCTTAAGGGTTCTTGTACAGGCATTGGAGATAGACGAAATTTTGTTACAGGATATAGCCATAACTCCTGAAAAGGCTGAGGTAATAGACGATAACATCATAACAGAAGTAAAAGAAGAGCAATCCGATATCAATTATTCCCAGATCAAAATAATCAATCTTTCCTCCCTGCTATTCATTCTGTTGCCACCATTGAATATTCTGGTTCCGTTTCTTCTGATGTTTAAAATGAGGCAAAGAAACACCTTAGCCAGACAGATTATTTCAGTTCAGATGATATGGACAGTTATGGCACCTATCGTATTCATGTTGGGGATCTTTTTAAAGCTTGGAAGACAGTTTACATTGGTACTGATGATCTTTATTGTGCTTTCCAATGTATTTATTATTCTTCGTAATGCCGCAGAGATTGATAGAAATAAAAAACTATATTACAGGTTGAAATTCAGTATGATATAATTTCTGTCAGGGCATTGTCGGGTTTTTGTCGGGTTCATTTTTAGTCAAAAAACACTTAAAAATATAATCTTTGTCAAAAAAATAACAATGACAAAGTCTGCTCAATTTATTCTCTTTTTCTTCATTCTGTTTTTTAGCAGTATCCATGCGCAAATCGAAAAAAAAGATCCTCTTTACAGAACAATTATTTCAAAAGATAGTTTACTTTTTTCGGTAGGATTCAATACCTGTAATATAAAACAGACAGAAATTCTGCTAAGCGATGGGCTTGAATTTTATCACGATAAAGATGGCTTTTCCGATAAAAAAAAATTCATGACCGATTTTAAAAATGGATTATGTAAAGATCCGGATACCTATCGAGCCAAAAGAGTTCTGGTGGATAAAACGACTCAAATTTATCCGTTATATAAAGATGGAAAAGTCTATGCTGCCATTCAGAATGGGGATCATGTCTTTTATGAAAAAGAAAAAAATCAACCTGAAAAATTAGTTGGAGGAGCCAAGTTCACCAATCTCTGGACTTTAGAAAATGGAGACTGGAAGCTGAAACGATCGCTAAGCTTTGATCACCATTCTAAGGAAGCTAATGATCAGAAAATAATCTTTGAAAACGATCAGGAAATTGAAAACTGGTTAAAGGAAAATAAAATCCCAACACTTGGATTAGGAATTATTGATGGGGGAGAATTGAAGCAGGTAAAGGTTTTTGGAGAAATAAAAAAGAATGTTTCGGCACCTTATAACACCTATTTCAATGTGGCCTCTCTTACCAAACCTGTAACCGCAATGGTTGCATTACACTTGATAAGTCTGGGAAACTGGAAACTGGATGAACCTCTTGATGCCTATTGGACAGATCCGGATATTGCCAATGATCCGAGACATAAAAAACTGACGACTCGACTTATTCTGAGCCATCAGACCGGATTTCCCAATTGGAGATGGATGAATGCAGACAAAAAACTGAATTTCCAATTTGATCCGGGAACAAAATATCAATATTCAGGAGAGGGCTTTGAATACCTTAGAAAAGCTCTGGAAAATAAATTCAAAAAACCATTGGAACAACTTGCTCAGGAACTTATTTTTCAACCCATTAAAATGAGTGACACTAATTATATCTGGGATCAAAACACCAATGAATCAAGGTTTGCCATTGGGTATAATGAAAAAGGAGAACCTTACCCAACAGAAAAGAATAAAACAGCTAATGCTGCAGATGACCTTCACACAACGATAGAGGATTATGGAAACTTCATGGTTAATGTTATGAAAGGAAAAGATCTGAATCCGGAAGTATTTCAGGAAATGATCAAAAAACAGTCGAAAATAAAGGAAGATGTCTATTTCGGATTGGGATTTTCAGTATATGATCTTGGAAATGGTGACTATGCGCTGTCTCATGGGGGAGCTGATAAAGGAACAAGATGTATTGCCTTTGTATTCCCAAAAACAGGAAAAGGAATCCTGATATTTACCAATGTGGATGATGGCTACAAAGTATATGAAAAGCTAGTTCTTCATTACCTGGGAGCACAGGGAAAGAAAATTGTTGATATAGAAAACAGATAATGATAAGGTTGATAAAAAAAGTCTGCTCCCTAAAAATAGGAGCAGACTTTTTTATATTTTACTTTAAAGCAGATGTTTCTACTTTACCTTTTCCAAAAGATATAACTTGGCACCGGAAAAAGCCATTTTAGGCATCAGGTTACCCTCCAGAACCATAGTTTTGTTGTTAACATCAATAACTGAAATATAATTGTTGGAGTTGTATTCAATATAATTCTCCTTTTCCTTGGTTAAAGGGTTTTTTCCAAACTCCAGAGAATATTTTACCCAGTCTTCTTTCTCAGAACTGCAATGTACCGGCTTGAATTTAGATTTATTAGCTTTAAAAATAATCTGATCAAAACTGTCGACACATTCTGAAGTAAATGAACCGTCAGGATTTTGATCTTTAGAAAAATCCTCAAAAGAACCACGATAAACCCCTACCACTTTCCATGTTCCGTCCAGTCGGTCCTCATCTATTTTTCCTTTGGCTTTGCTTACAGCCCAGCTGATTCCGTTTACCGTTCCTTTTACCGCTTTATAGCCTATATTTACAGCTCCCGAAACTACTTTTGTAGCAGTTCTTACCACACAAGAATTCAAAACAAGAAGAGCAGAAGCCAGAAATATTATTTTTTTCATTTTGTCAAATTTTTTACGAAGATAATATTTTAAGATGAGTCTTATCCATACTAAAGTTTTTACTTTACCCAGCTACGCACTTTCTCAAAGAAGAAATCGTACAGTTTCTTATCAATATTATTGTGATCGTAGAGTGAAATGTTTTGTTCCGAAATACTCAGTAACAAAGAAATTTCATACTTTTTGGAGGTTATTCCTGGTTGAAAAATACTACTTTGGGACATGGCTTTTACATATTCCCGGAACTGCTCTTTGGTAAGCTTCTTATTCTTGGTGTGTGCCATTGTATGTTGAGATTGGTCAGACGAATAGAGTACATAGCGAGCGGTACCATCTTTTTTTATCGTTATTTCTTCACTTTCCCTGTTATCAGAATTAACACGTCGAATGTATAAGGAGTCTGCTTTTTCAAAATCCATTTTATGGTATTTTGCTTTATTATCCAGTCTGGTAAGGTAGTCTAAGCCGTGATTTGCATGGTCTTTTCTAAACGTTGCCTTTGAAAGATCAAGATGAGTATTGATGGAATCAGGCTTCAGAGAAACAAGCCCCTTTGTAAGCTGAAATGTTCCTTTTGCAAAATCATTGGTAGTATAATCCCCCTGGTCATTTTGCTGATACATACTGAAAGTTTCGTCTTCGTTTAACCGTATTATTTCCGTATTGGTACAACATCCATTGACTTTTGGAAGCATTTCTGATTGCATAATATAAGTTCCTGAAACCTGTTTGGCCTTGTTGCAGCTATTTAAAATTAGAGCTGATAAAAGGGTAATAGCTACTAGTAATTTCATTGGAATTCTGATTTGGTTATATTTAATTCTTCGCCGAAGGGGTCTCTCTTTTTTCAAAGGTATAGGTAAGATGATAATATATTTTGCCCTCCTGATAGGTTTTTCCCAGAGGATTTACTTCTTCACCCATTAATAACAATTTCTTTTCAGTCTGATTTTTCTGGTATTTTTTTAAAGTAGGTAGAAGATAAGATATCTGCGTGGTTTTACCCTGCTCATTATCATTAATAAATAACCATTCATCAAATTTTTTATTGAAATAACAAGCTAAGTTACCACCCATTTTTTTTGGTCCGGAATACTTGAGTTTAAATCCTTTTTGGGTTAAAAGACTGTCTGCTTTCGCTCCATTGGGCATTACATCGTACCAAATATTGGAAGATGTTAACGTTTGTGCCGATGACAGGAAAAATCCAGTGGTAATGGCTATAAGAATTAATATTTTTTGTTTCATTTCTTTATTTTTTCCTTTCTGAGCAGTTTTCCTTCCTGACTGAAATAATAGTAGACATCGTTCTTCAAAAGCTGTATCTCCTCACCAGTAAAGAGCTGTTCAGTGTATTCGGCGGGGATAATTGTTTTTAGCTTAAAATCAGAGAGACCATATAATCCGTTTTTCTGAATAATAACAGAAGTATCCGTAAGAGTAACAAGTTCTGTATCACTTAATTCTACAATGTATTTTCCTTTTTCATCAATTACACCCCATTGATCTCCAACTCTAACAAGAGCATGATATTGATTCTTACTTTTTACAAGATGAAAACCATAAATTTCGTCATACTGAAAAGGAATAAGGATCTTGTTATGAATGTCTATTATCCCTTTTTTGCCGTTCTTTTTAGCAGCAATAAGGTTGCTGTACATCGGATCAAGAGTTTCATATTCTATAGGGATTAATATTTCATTTTTATCATTTACAATTCCGTTCAGATCATTTTTATAAACCATGATAAAGCCATTTGTAAGGCCAATCATGCTGTAATTATTATCAAAACCAATGATCCATTCTCCTTTTCTGTTCAGAATACCAAACTTTTCAGTATTGGGAATATGCTCTTCTTTTCTTCTTCCTGATTCCTCATATTCATGGTCAGCCTTGGAAACCAGATAATAACCATCTGTATTATTGGAAGCACTGCAAAACTGTGGCGGAACCACATTGGTACCATCTGCAAGATAATAACCAATATATCCTTTCTTTCTGTCACTTACAGGAAACAGTTCAGGATACTTTTGTGCAAATATCAAAAAGCAGGGAAAGGATAAAAGCATTGAAATTATCGTTTTCTTCATCATATTATTAAGCATTTGTCACTCCTTAAATGTACATAATATTGTTTTGACTCCATTCATGCTATTTTTTGTACTTTTAAAAATAAGATTACTAATAATGAAAACCATACTAGGCTGGATCCTTTTTACAGGTACTGTACAAACTGTATTTTCACAGGCTGACAATACTAGAAAGAGAATGGACAGCGTTGCACTTGCTAATCCGTTGTATCATAATTATAGAGTAGATGATCTTCGGACAGGCCTAAAATATCTGATAAAAGAGGAACCTTACAAGTCTGATGCAACCTTGATACAATATACATCTCACCTCAAAGATAAACTGGAAAGAACCAATATTGCCAACTATATTGAGGAATTGCGCTATTTTACAGACCTGAAGATTGATAAAAGATATAAAGATAATTATGATGAGGAAATTGTGAATATCAACCATACTGCATCCCATTCTCTGGCTGATGTATTTCTTGGAAAAAAGGACTATGAACAGGCAGAAAAGTATTTTCTCAAGGCACTTGTAGAACATCAGCTATTTAGTGTGAGCGGAACCACTGTAGAAAAAGATTCCCACAGAATTGAATATGATCTGGTGAAAGTATACCAAAATCTGGGACGGAAAGATGAGGCTTATGGCTATCTTTTGGCCTTGATCAATTCCCAGTGGAATTATGCATTAGGTGAAAAAGGGATCATTGCCATGGCGGAGAATGATGATAAAAAGAAACTGAAGAAAGATATTGATAAAGCATTGAAAACCTTTGTAGTACGTCCTGATTATTTCTTGGAGTTTACTTTCAGGGGAAAGAAAATTCTTTTTTGGAATGCACTAGCCTTAAATAAAGAGTATTTTTCGAAAAATATTATGAAAACAGAATTCTATAAATCATTGAATCTCTAAGTTTTATGTGGTATTTTAAAATAAAAAAAACAAACACATGATGAAAAAGTACTGTTTACTTTTCTGGATATTTTATATTCCTGTTCATTTTTCTGCGCAGGCAAAGACCATTTATTTTGATTCTAACTGGAAAGAAACCAAAAAATCCACTGCCATATATTACCGTCCGCTTCCTTTTCCAAAATCTGGAAATGTAGAATTGCTTCGGGATTATTACATGAAAGGAAATATACTTCAGATGCAGGGGTATTTTGCCGATGGAGATGAAAAAAACAGAATTGGAGACGTCTTTTGGTTTGATTCCGATGAAGAAGACAGATCGGGACAATCCTACCTCAATAAAACCAAACAGAAAAAACTTACGTACTATTTTGATGATGGTAAAATTTGGAAAACCGTGGAATATGGCGACAGCCTGAAATCCGGAAAAACCATTGAATATAAACCCGATGGAAGCATTTTGGGAGAAGCCATTTATAAAAATGGATATCTTGAATCAGGAACCGAAGGACATAGCTATTCCAAAAATGAATATTCCAAATACAACAAGAAAGATAAATCTGAAGAACGGGTAAGTCTTCCGGAAAAAGAAGAGAAAATCCGAGAATACAAACGTGTATATTACTGGAAGAAAAACCTGAAGACAGCTGTAGAATATTCATATCAAAATGACAACCTTATTTTGGAAAAGAATTTTGATGAAGACGGCAATCTTATTCAGCAATTGGATAGTACCTCTTATTTTTATCCTGAAGAAGAAATGAAAAACGGGAAATATTTCTATTACCGGACACAAAAGAGTGCCATTGCCCAGCCTCCTCCTTATATGGAATACAAAAGCTTTCCGTTTTCCGAGGTAAATATGGAGAATGTACATTTTATGATTCTTTATCGCGGGACGGTTCATTTTCTGGAAAAGCATCCAACAGATGATTTGTACAGAGAAATAAGCTATCATTTTTTTCAGGAGAAAGGAACTCAGTTTATGAGATTGAAGCGAGATTATTCCCACAACAATGTCTGGGGACCGCTAGATACCTATAAAGATGCGGAAGCTACTTTTATTCCGGTTTCAGAGATTGAGAGTTTATCCAAAGAAAAGATCTTTCAGAAGTTTTCCAAAAGAAAATGGAACAATTTAGATCTTAAAAACAAGCCGGTTTCAGAACAATTGTATTTTTCATCCCCTGATTTTATGGGAAAAACGATACGGTATTCATCCTCAGGAAAAAGAGAAACCAATGATAAGGAATCTGTATTAATTTACATCAGCCTGGTTCCCGGGAAATATATGATTCTTAGGAGGAACGGGGGATATTTCATTCCTAAAAAATCCGGTGACCTGATTGAAATTCCAAACTTTGTTCAGGAATAACGTCCTATTTTAAAACTTAATTATCATGAAATTTTCATTCAAAATATTGCTCACGTTATCATTATTGGTTTCAGTCCCTATATTCTCACAGATTCCGGTGTATAAAGAGACTAAGCCTTTAAAAACCAGAATATCAAAGCAAAAAATAGATCATTCAGCTCCTAAAATGTCTTCAAGAGATTCTATTCAGAAAGAAATTTTTGAAGTAGTTAATGCTTATTATGATTCCAATGATGAGAATATAAGAACCGATAACGATCAGATCCTGATCCTCCGAAAAAAAGTAAATGAATCAAAAGGATTGCGTAAGGCTCTTTATCAATATTATCTGGCGAACAAATATGTTTCCTATATCGGAAGATATACCAGCAGAGCAAAGAAAAAAGACATTACACCTCTTAATGAGCTTCCCGAAGACTATAAAACATGGGCAGTGAATGATTTTTACAGGGAAGCAGACCAACTGTACAGCCAGTCACTTTCTAACAGACAAATACTGCAGCAGGAAAAAACACAACTCTGGAATCGATTAATAGATCAATTGGAATTCACAAAATATAGGCCCACATTATATGATCTTGTTGCAACAGATTATTTAAAGTTTCTGCAAGGACTGCCGTTTGATTATGATAATTCTGCAAATAAAAAAATAGCAGAAATTAAGAACAATTTACATCAGTTTCATACCAATGATGATGATAAAACAGCATTGCTTTATCTTAAAAGTACCGAAATAGAAGGGGATGTGAAGAAGCAGTTACAGCAGTTGGAAGTGTTGGCCGATTCTTATCCTAAGGAACCGTTTTCCGCATATCTTCTGTTTCAGGCAGCCAATCTGGCAAAACAGGAAATTTCTGAAAACAATTTTCTGAATGCTCATCAACTTTGCCAAAAAGCAATTGATCGTATCCCATTATCAGATTGGAGTAACCATTGTAAAAGACTGATTAATGGGCTTGAAAGTTCAGAAGTGGGGATCGAAATACCTAAGAGAAATCTGCCAGGGGAGTACATTTCATTAGAGACCACTTATAAAAATACAGACGAAGTAAAAATAGAGTTGAATAAAATATCGGGGAAGATAGATTTTGATAAAGAGCCCATTTGGAACAAATACTCGGTGAGTGAAAAATATGTTTATTTTATTAATCCTCAGTTTGCGGATCAGAATTTCCGTTCCGAGACATTTCCACTGAAAAAGTTTAACGATTACAAACGGCATAAAACCCTGCTTGCCATTCCGCCTCTGGAAGAAGGAATGTACGATATCACTACGCTGTCGAAAGAGGCGAGAAGAACCGACAGAATTGTAGTTTCAGATTTATTTTATGTGAAAAGATTTGAGGATGATGCGAAAGTAACCTTTCAGGCCATGAATACCAAGACCGGAAAAAGTATTGATAACGCAGAGTATATCATGTATCAGAATACCAATGAATATGAACATAAATTCAATAACAGAAAGGATAATAAGCTGATCAAAACCGGGAAAGGCAGTACAGATAAGCTTGGAATATTTTCTTTGCCCAAGTCAAAGGAGAGAAGGTATTATGGCAGCATTATATACTTTCCTCACCTGAAAAAATATTTTATCATTGACAAAAATTATGATGAGATCAAGGATATAAAAGAGAGTGAAGAGCAATTTAGGGAGCCTGTAAATAAAGGCTTTATCATTTTTACAGACCGTGCTATCTATCGCCCTGGCCAAAAGATGTTTTACAAGGGAATTCTGAAGCAGGAATACTATGACAAAACCACGATTTTTCCCAAGCAAAAAGTAATGGTGAGGATTATGAACTCAAACTATGAGGAAGTGTCCAAGGCTGAATCTGTAACAAACGAATTCGGAAGTATTACAGGAGCATTCACCCTTCCGTCTTCCGGAACTACGGGGAATTATTCTATCATCATGGAAGCAGATCTTGGAGAAATTCCAGGACAAAAGGAGCATTCTTATGCTAAGGAGAGTAAGTATTTCAAGGTGGAAGAATACAAAAGGCCAAAGTTTCGTGTAGCCATCAGTCCGGTAAAGGAGGCTTATAAACTTGGAGAGAACGTAAAGGTGAGTGGAAAGGCTGAGGCTTTTTCTGGAGCAGATATTTCCGGAGCCACCGTAAAATATGAAGTTAAGAGACAAAGAGTTTATTTCTGGAGAAGCTATTTTGACAGTTATTACTATCCAAATTACAAGGAAAAAGAAACTGATATTGCCCATGGCGAGACTACCACAGATGGTAATGGGAATTTCAATATTTCGTTTAATGCAGAAGCAGAGGAAAAGTCTGATAAAAACAAAACTAACTACCGTTATTCCGTTTCATTTTATGTGACCGATGTTAACGGTGAATCCCAAAGCAACCAAGCCGTCATTAATATCGGTGATGTAAAGGCTAAAATCAATATTGAAAGCTCAGAACAGATGCTTCAGAATGAATGGGAATCCCTGAAAATATCGGTGAATAATCTCAATGATCAGAAAATAACAGCCAAAGGAAATCTTACCATTAGTAAACTGGAGGAAGAAAACAAGATTCTTCTCCCAAAGTTCATTAGAAAAAACTCAGATAATGGATATAGAACTGAAGATATTCCTGCAAAGCCTTTATCTTACTCATACTATAATAAGGAACTTTTTGACATTTATTTTCCCTATATCAGCTATAATCAAAACGCTAAACCTCAAAAGGGTAAAACTGTTTTTTCAAAACAATTCAATACTTCAGAAACTGAAAATATTACACTGAATAAAAATCCTGAACCGGGAAAATATCTAGTGGAAGCAGAATCTATAGTAGATCATGATACCATCAAGACCTTTAAGGTTATTGAAGTTCTTGATAATGTAAATTTTAGAAACGGAAAGCCTGCTTATTTCGGAGTTCGTACAGATAAAGAATCTTACAAAGTCGGCGAAAAAGCTACGGTAACTTTCTATTCCGATTTTGAAGAAGGTTCTGTGAATTATAGGTTTACCCGAAATAACAAGAAAGAAGACTATCAACAGATTAGCATGAAAAATGGAAGTGCCAATATCTCCTTTATTGTTACGGATACTGACCTGAAAAGAATGCTTTATCTGGATTATGATTTTGTTCATGATAACGATTATGCGAAAGGAAACATCAAGTTTGATATTAAGGAAAATGTTAACAGGAATCTGGAGATTACCACTCAGGTGTTCCGGGATAAAATTCAACCGGGCGTTCCGGAAAAGTGGATTCTCACCATCAAAGGAAAAGATAAAGAGAAGATCAATGCTGAGGTTTTGGCTTCCATGTACGATGCATCACTGGATCAGTTTGCAAAAAATGAGTATAGTTTCAGTCACTATGTGCCTTATTCCAATAATTACTACACAGATTATGATTATTATAGCTGGGGAAGAGATAATTTCTTTAATGAACTGGTTTCTTTTGAGTCAACGGGTTTTAGCACTGGCCGTAGCCGATATTCTATAAAATCAGAGCAGTATCCTATACCGCAGCTCCCTTATTTCCAGTATACCGCTATAATGATTTTTGACAGGACCTATTCTAAAGTTTCAGCCATGGAAGTGATGAGCAGGGTAGCCGATGAGCCAACGTTACAGACCTATAAAAGAAAGAAACTTAATCCAATGTATGTTGTTGACGGAAAATTGATGGATAAAAATCTTCCTGAAGACGAAATAGCAGACATCAAAAAACTTAGCCCTACTGAAGCGGTAGCTTTATACGGAGATACCGCTTCAAGAGAAGTTTTTATAGTAACATCGAAAAAAGCAATGAAAGAGGAATTGCTTAACAATGTAAAGGCAAGGACCAATCTGGATGAAACTGCATTTTTCTTACCCAATCTTTACACAGATTCAGAAGGAAATGTAAAGCTGGAATTTACCTCTCCGGAAGCACTTACCCAGTGGAAACTTATCTTATTTGCCCATACCAAGGATCTGAAAACAGGTTCAGCAGAATTTTTGACCAAAACCCAAAAGGAACTGATGGTAACCCCGAACCCGCCAAGATTCCTGAGACAAGGGGATGAGGTTCAGATTTCAGCAAAAATTGATAACCTGTCAGATAAGGACTTGAAAGGAGATCTCATACTTTACCTTTTCGATCCGGAAACCTCAAAACCTTTAGACTCAGCATTTTTAAATACCAATTCTCTGAAAAAAATGACTGTGGCTTCCAAAGGATCAACACAGGCAAGCTGGAATATTAAAATTCCATATGCTGTGGATCATGTTGGCTATAAAATCTTAGCAAAAACAAATAATTATTCTGATGGAGAAGAGAATGTTCTTCCAATACTTTCCGACAGAATGCTGGTAACGGAAACTATCCCGATTTCCATTAAGGAAGGTCAGAACAAAAGCTATACAATGAATGGCTTACTGAATAACGCATCTTCTTCAGCGGCCAATTTCAATCTGAGTGTAGAGCTTACCTCCAATCCATTATGGTTTGCAGTGATGTCTATTCCTTATCTGAGAACGTTTCCATACGAATGTTCAGAACAGCTTTTCAGTAGATTATACGGAAATATGCTTTCAACCTATATCATGAATTCTTCTCCAAAGATCAAGAAAATATTTGATGAATGGAATGCCAAGGAAATGCCATCCAATCCTTTAGAAGCCAATGAAAACCTGAAAACAATCCTTATCGGGGAAACACCTTGGCTAAGCAGAATTAAGGATCAAAAGGAACAGATGGAGCAGCTTGCTCTCTTCTTTAATCTGAACAAAATGCAGCGTGATCTTAAAAAGGCACAACGTGATCTTGTTGACCGACAAAATCCTGACGGAAGTTTCTCATGGTTTCCGGGAGGTGGAAAGGATAAAACCATTTCCGGACATATCCTTGCCGGATTCGGAAAGCTTAATAAAATGCTGAAAGGCCAATCCGGAGAATATTTTACCAATGAAATCAACCGTGTTATCAAAAACAGCATAGATTATCTGGATAAGGAATATGATACCCAATTCATTAAAGGAAAAAAACGAAACGAAGAACTGGATTTAAACGATTATACCTCTTATTTCTATTACAGAAGTTATTGGACCCAAAAGGAAATTCCGTCTGAAGTGAAAAAAGTACTCAATACTTTGGCGAATACCTATGTGAAAGATTTTGAGGAATATAGTCTTTATCATCAGGCCATGATTACTACACTATTGCAACGCTATGGTTATCATGATTTAGCCAAAAAATGTGTGGCTGATCTGAAGAAAAAAGCAAAAAACTCCGAGGAAAACGGAATGTATTGGAAGGATAATAACTCCGGTTGGTACTGGTATCAGGCACCCATAGAAACACAGGCAATGCTGATAGAAGCCTTTTCGGAAATAACGCCTGGAGATTTGAATAGTGTTGAGGAAATGAAAGTATGGCTTTTAAAAAACAAGCAAACAGAGGGCTGGGGGACAACAAAGTCCACTACAGAAGCTGTGTATGCTTTACTGAACTACGGAAAATCGTGGCAGGATGCAGAAAAAGGCATTACCATGAAGTTGGGAAGTGAGACCATTTTCCCGACCAATGATCTTTCAAAAACTTCAGAAGCTGGATTCTTCAAAAAATCCTATTACTGGAAAGATATTACCCCTGAAAAAGCAAAGCTGGAGATTCAAAAAAGCAGTCCGGGAGTGGCATGGGGCGGAATGTACCGTTTGTATTATGAAAATATGGATAAGGTAATGGCGCACAATTCTTCCAATGTTTCTATTGAAAAGAAGCTTTTCCTGAAAACATTCAACGGCAATGAAAGTACACTTAAAGAAATAAGTACGGAAAATCCTATTAGGCTGGGTGATCTGGTGATGGTAAGGCTGGTTATTCGTACCGATCGTGATATGGAATACATTCACCTGAAAGACATGAGAGCAAGTGGTTTTGAACCTGTCAATGTTCTTTCTACCTATAAATGGCAAAATGGAGCAGGATATTACGAAAGTACCAAAGATGCTGCTACTCATTTCTTTTTCAATTCATTGCCAAAAGGAACCTATGTTTTTGAATACGAATTGAAAGCGAATAATATCGGTGATTTTTCAAACGGAATCACATCTTTCCAAAATATGTATGCTCCGGCAATGGGTGCACATTCTGAGGGAATAAGGGTGAAGATTGTGAAGTAAGGTGTTACTGTGTAAAAAGACAAGAAAGCTTTCTATGACATCACTTTCATAAGCATTGAAATAAAGACTATATTTGGAGAAACTAGTAAAATAAATTCTAAAAAAACATGTTCAGATCTTTTTTAATTTTAAGTTTTTCATGCCTCAGTCTATTTTGCTTTAGTCAAAAAGTTAAGAATCTGAAAAAGGATATTCAACAAGAAGTAAATCAATTAGATCAAATAATAAAATCTGCTCATGAAAAGGGTGCGTTTAATGGGAATGTTTTGGTTTCAAAAAATAATAAGATCATTTATAAGGCTTCATTTGGATTTACCGATGCTGCAAAGACCAATACATTAACAGATGAATATAGATTTCATTTAGGTTCAATTACTAAGGAGTTTAGTGCTGTAGCCTTGCTTCAATTAGAAGAACAGGGAAAACTAAAGCTATCGGATCATGTTTCTAAGTTCATTCCTGAACTTCCTGATTGGGCCAATGAAGTCACCATTAAAGATCTATTGCAATATACAAGTGGAATCCCCAATGTAAACTGGAAGACTGTTAAAAATGATAAAGACATTTTCAACGGTCTAATGCTGGCTAATCAGTTATCTTTTACTCCGGGTACTGAGTATGATTATAACATTAACAATCTTTTTTTGAGACAGTTTATTATTGAGCATGTAACAGGTTTGCCTTATAAAACCTATATCAAAAAGTTTGTATTTCAGCCTTTGAAAATGAATGCTTCCATCATGACGCCCATTGCAAATGAAAAAAATATAGCAAAAGGATTTAATAATCAATTAGTTCCGGATAAAGAAGAATTACCTATTACCGGTGGTACTTATACTACCACAATGGATTTATTGAAATGGGCAGATGGTCTGCATTTCCAAAAAATGGTCAACCAAAACTCAATATATGAATTGGGGCAAAGTTTTAATATTCCGGATAGTCAATCAGCATTGGGTAATGCAAAATTTGAGGATAAAAAACTGAAAGAACATTTCCACGATGGAAGAGCAGGAAGTTTTGAAGCAACCTTGTTTTCGGATGTTGAAAATAAGATAACAATCATTTTATTAAGCAATAGTTACAGTGGAAAACTTCCTGAGATCTCAGAGGCTATCTATTCCGTTTTAAAAAATAAAAGCCCTGATTCTTCACAAAAATAAAGCTAAGACTACAGATCATAAAAGCTCCTCTTTGTTACCAGAGAGGAGCTTTTTGTAGAAAATATATACACTTTTAATAAATAACAAGTTTTAAGGGATTGTAAATACTGTAGAATATTCTTTCGGCATCCACATACAACATAAGACGAGAACGCCAACCAAGAGTAGTGCTAATATCACTGTAGCGATCTTAAAACCATCCGGTCTGAATTCTTTATTCTCATTATTTCTGCCTGAACTGTGAAATTCAGCAATATCCTTTGCGTAGGGATGGTTATTCTTTGGATTCCCTTGATTTCTTGCAACACTGGAAGAAAAAGGAGAAATTGATTCTATATTTTTATTCTGATTGATGATATGGGCAAATGATCTTTTATTTTCCTGGTGTCTTTTCTTCGCAGTTTCTACCTTTCCATCTGATGTAAGGCTTTTGATGACTTCATCAATCTTTCCGGAATACTGGTCGTATTCCTTTCTAATAACCTCAATTCCGCTTTTGGATTCCTTTATTTTAGCCCCATTTTCCTGATGTCGTCTTTCATTCTGTGCAATCTGCCTGTTGAGATCTTCAAACAGTTTCGTTCTTTCATCCTTTAAGCTTTCCTTTTCTTTTTCAAGATCAGCAATGGCGTTTTTAATTTCCCGGATTCTCTCTTCATGAAGATTCTCCAGTTCCTTTTTAAATCCATTGGCATCTACAATCCTGAAAATTCCCTTTTGCCTTACAAACTCTCCAATCTCATGGCTTTGGGTAAAGTAAATCGTATCATACACACTCAAAAGTTCAATGGACTGACTAAAGAAATTTTGCAATTGTGCCGGGTTGGTTTCACAATAAACAACGAGGTAGCTATTGCTGCCTTGGGTAAAACTAAGGTCATCAATTTCACGGACATTGAACCCTATCTTATCAAAATCCTTAGGTTTATGGATGGAAAACTGATCAGAATGATTGACCGTAATAATGCTGTCTGAAAGGTTATTTTTTTCAAGATGATCCTGAAATTCATTCAACGTATTGATGATAAGACTTTCTGAGGCCACCTTTCCGGCGAAGAGCAAACCGGAACCTATAAATGTACCCCCTCTGTCCGAATTTTGCTCTTTAGCAAACGTATAAACAGAGTAGGAGATAAGGTTGCCTCCTCCGGCGTAGTCCTTTCGGATAGAATAAATACTTGTTTGAGGAAACAGTTTAATGGCATCCGTTTTCAAGTCAAACGTTCGGATCTCCTTGGCTATGGCTTTATTTCCACCTAAAAAAAAGGATTGCCGGAAGCCATTCGGGTTTCCGAATGTACCAAATGCAGAGAAAAAATAAGTACTGTTCATTAATCTGTAAAACTAAATTTTAAACGTTCCCAAAATGTTCCTTCATAATCCAGATCATACCCCACAATGCTTCTGTACAGCCATTTGGAGAGCACTTCCGCTGTGGATAGATTTAACAAGCTTATTTTTTCACTTCCCGTTGCATTCTGAACACTTCCTACCGTGTAATACGTTTTGCTTAGGCCATATGTGTCAATACGCTGCGAAGTCATTGGCAAATGGTCAGAAATGAAATTGTCGAGGGCTTCAGCGCTTTCCACATCCATTCTTCCGGACTTATCCCACTTGGAAATCACAAGGATGGCATTCACGGATTTTAAATTTTTACCCTTTCTTTCCAGTTCATCCAGAAATTCATTGATTAAGGAGTCGTCCTTATAGGCAGATTCAAAACTGGTAACAATAATAAATGTAAGCGGAATATTGGCATTAAGAAACGTTTCTATGCTGCTATGATAGCTTCCACCTCTTCTGATGTCTTTATGGTTTTCTCCCGAGGTTTCCAGAAAGGTAAGATCTATCGGAACCACTCTTTTCGATCTGTTATTAGGCTCAAAAACAAGATCCAGACGGGTCACCTGATCCCTTGTGGTTCTGTTGGGAAGAACTCCCTGTCGGATGTTTTCAAAAAAATCAGAGAGAAGTACATTGGCTTCCTTAGAGTTGGGAGTTCCAAGCTTTGGTCTCAACACTCCGGCATACGATCTGAGATAGTAAAGCATGGAGGAAAGAATAACAGATTTTCCTGATTCTGCAGTTCCAAAGAAGAATACAAAGTTACTTTCCTTATTTTTAAGATCATTAGAGATGGTCTTGGCAATAGGAACAAAATCTTCTGGGGGATCATTTTGAAATTCAAAGGAAAGAGGTTTTAAGGCTTCTTCAGTTTCAAAAGACAGAGGTTTTAAATTGTCATTGGTTTCCATAGCTTAGTTATTAGGGATGATGGTTTTACCGCTTCTTTTATTGTTAAATACACTTCTGCCGTTGCTTCCATTGTAATTTCCAGAATCTGTAACCAATAAAATAATGATAACGATCACAAAATCAAGTAAAATACATCCTGCCAGCACCACAAACTGATACATTCCAAAGTTTTTAATGGCATGTTCAAATGCAAAACCAATTTTTCCAACCTGCTGGGTCTTTGAAACCATGGGTTCAAAGTGAATTTTTTCATTTCCAAGAATAGTCTGTGCTCTGCTGCCCAGTTTATTATAATCAGAAAGAGCTTCATCAATTAATCCTTGTGATAGGTCATCTTTTTCTTTCTTTGATAAAAGAAGCAGATCCTGAATGCTTTTGTTCCATTTGGCTGATGCGTTGTTGATGCTCGTTTGCAATGCTTTTTCGCCAGGGGGCAGGTCTGAGATAATATTATCAATCTGTTTTCCCATTCTTTCCGAAAGGTCTTCGTAGTCATCACCAACAGGAGTCAGTAAATCGATCTTTTGGTTTGTTAGTTTTTCTATATCCTTGATCAATAACTGAGCACGGGTTCCTATTCCTTTATTCCCCGGATCTTTGATCTGTTCCATCAGCTGTTTTTTCTTGGTTTCAATATCCTGAGTCGTTGCTTTAGTATATTTATAGCTTAATTTTGATTCCACATCATTGTCAAGAACAGTGAAGTTTTTATTGATATCACGAAGTTCATCCGTATAGATATCGGTTTTCATAAACCTTGTATATAAAGCATTGAAGTTGGCAATAAAGCAGAAAGAGGCAATAAATACATAGATTCCGACAAGGCTTCCGGTAGGTTTTCCTTCCAGTTTAGCATTTCTCAGCATCCAGCACAGAAAGAGGAGTAATAATGATAAAACTAAGGCTATGACAAAGGATGCCGGACCAAAGATCTGCTGTAGCCCGAGCCAGGTCTGGTAAAAGCTTACACTGATCAGTAATAATGCAAGAATTCCCAAAAAGAGATCTGCAGGAGTCGTTTTTTTATTCATAATGTAGTCGTTGTTTGTTGAACTAAAGCTTATAAAAACACCTTGTTTTATAATGCTCGAAACTACAAACAACGGGTAGAAGAAAATTACGGGAAACCATAATCCGTAGAGGCCTTTAATTTAACTTGAATCGTGTTTTGATCCATGTAAGCTCACGCAGATTGTGCAGATTAAGCAGATTAGGAAAATATAGATGTGTAAAAAAAATACTGTATAGGGTGTAGGTGAAAACGTGTATTCATAAAGAAAAATGGACACTTAAAAAAGTGTCCATCAATATTTGTATTAATCTGAGAAAATGTTTTTCTTACAACTAGTTTTCTTCTAATTTTCTTTTATTAATCAGTGGATTGGCATACATGGTAAGGAAATACTCTTTAGAAATAGCATCAGAAGAAGAGATACGCATCTCAAGTCTTCGGATAAACAATTGTTTTTCCTGTTCTGTATATTGAGAAGCATACGTATCCGTATTATGAATCAGATCATAAGCTATGTATTTTGTAGGCCAAAGCTTATAGTTCTGTATAATTGAATCATCAATAACCTGTGCAATAGCCTGCAACTGTTTGTTTTTATTGTCAATACTAGCTGCGATATCATCTAATTCCTTATCAATTACATGACCGGCATGAATATGAATTCGCTTCTTTTGTCCTAATATTCCGCTAAGCATGGTCATGAAATCTTCATTTTTACCTTTAATGTATTCTTCCTCTCTATGTTGCGCTAAAAGTTGAGGCATTTTTAGGGAATCTGTAGGATCATATTCATAGGAAATGGATATCGGAACAATCTTCAATGTCTTAAAATAATCGGTCAATGATTGATCCCCGGATGCCATGGCCAGCATTTTTAAGACCCCTTGTTGGGTAGCATCATTCCCGTTTTTAGTACGGCCCTCGCGCTGGGCGATCCATACAGAACGGTTTTCATGATGTAATTGCTGATCAATGTATTCTGACATGGTTTGTGAACTTTTAAGCTGTTCACGAAGAGATAATCCTCTTTGAACTAGGAAATTACGGTTCAGTTTAGCCAGTACATTCAGAAAATTTCTTTTCACAAGGTTATCACCAATAGCTGAAGCAGTCATAATATGGCCGCTTTCCAGCAGAACCAGATTAAGCAATGACGTATCCAGTACAATATCTCTGTGATTTGAGATGAAAAGGTAAGGAGTGTTCTTGTCAAGTTGATCAAAACCTGAAGTCGTTAAGCCCTCAGAACTCTTGGCAAGGATCTGACGGATAGTGTGCGCCACAAAATGATGCTGGAAGTCACTGATAGAATGAACCTCTTTGAACTGTTCCAGCCAAACCTGTTCGTCTACCCCTGGAAAAGTAAAGTTCATCAGCGCTTTCATCATAGGATCGCGGGCTATACTTCCTAGTGCTTCATTCACTTCATGATCATGGAAATACCGGATTTCATCAAACTTTGACATGCAATTATTTAAAAATTAAAACTTTTTGCAAAAGAACGAAAATTTATCTGGGGATGGGGTATAAAGGATGTTAAAGTATTATGAATGGCGTAGAACTTAGAGAAATCATCTGCTGAATTTGATGAAACACTGTAATTTACTCTTTTAAATAACCACAAAAGTCACAAAAGATTTTCTTTAAGACACTTTAGTTCACGTAAGCTAGTTTAAAATCACACTATATAGGAAAGTACACATAAGAAGAAAATCAAAGATTTTCAAAAAGCTTAAGTGTACTTATTTATGCGCAATATTTTCACTTACAAAAGCTCAAGTGTTTAATTCTTTTGTGACTTTTGTGGTGATTATAAAAAAAAATAATTGTAACCACAAAAGCTTTTATTTGAAACACTTTAGTTCACGTAAGTTAGTTTAAAATCATACTATATAGGAAAGTTCACATAAGAAGAAAATCAAAGATTTTCAAAAACTTACGTGTACTTGTTTACGCGCAATATTGTCACTTACAATAACTTAAGTGTTTAAATCTTTTGTGGTGATCATCTAAAAGTTTAAATAGTAATATCATATTGCATGGTATCATTTTAATTGATAATTCAGAATTTCTACTAAATTGATCTCTATTATTGCAGCAGATTAATGCTAATATCACGGTGAAACAATTATCAATTTTATGGACCTTACTATTTTCAGTAGGGATGGTCAATGCCCAACAAGGAGACGGGCAGGGAAAAATAAGCGGAAGAATTGTAGATTCCAATACGGGAAATGCAATAGGAAACGCAAGTATTGGCCTCCTCAATCAGGACAATAAAGAAGTAAACGGAACAACTTCCAATGAAAAAGGAGAGTTCTCACTGGATCATATTTTATCAGGGATTTATAAAGTAGCTGTTTTTTATGCAGGGTATAAAAACAAAACTACCACCGACATTCAGGTTAATAACAACACGGCCGATATTACGCTTGGGAATATTCAGTTAGTGAATGGAGAGACTGCTTTGGAGGGAGTTACAATCGTGGGCAAAAAATCTGTTATTGAAAATAAGGTTGATAAAATTGTATTTAATGCGGCCAATGATGTAACCTCTCAGAATGGGGCAGCCATTGATGTTTTGAGAAAAGTACCTCAGGTGACAGTGGATGCAGATGGGAATGTTGAACTTCAGGGAAACTCTAATATTCGATTTTTGATTAACGGAAAGCCATCAAGTATATTCGGAAACAGTCTTGCAGATGCACTGGCTTCCATTCCGGCAAGTCAGATCAAAAGTATTGAAGTCATTTCCAGTCCGGGAGCAAAATATGATGCACAGGGTACCGGAGGGATTATTAATATTGTTTTAAAAGATAATAAAGTAAGAGGAATTAACGGAAGTGTGAATGCTACCGCAGGAACCTTATTTGAAACCGGCTCTCTGAATCTGAATTATAAAAACAATAGTTTCAGTATGAATGCCTTTTTTAGTGGCAATGCCCAACTAAAGGCTAAGAGTCCTTTTTTTCAGGACAGAACTTCCAGAGATGTTGCTTCCAATACCAGTACCCATTTATTGCAGGATGGTTATACTGATTTTGAAAGACATGGATACCGTACCGGACTGGGATTTGACTGGAGTCTTAGCAAATCCAGCGCTTTAAGTGGTTCACTTTCCTTTAACAGCTTTTCGAATACAAGTACAGGGCTGATCAATCAACAGCAATATATCACGGATTATAATACCTCCAATGTGGAGTCTGTCATTGGGTACAGAACTTCTGATAATCAATCCTCTGTTCGTTCTGTAGATGGAAGTCTAAGTTTTAGAAAAACGTTCAAAAAAGAGGGGCAGGAGCTTACGGCAGACTATGTATTCAGCTATGGTTCTCCCAAGACCAGCTATATGCAAACCCAAAGTTTATCCGGAGCCGTATTTCCTTACAATGGTATTTCAGGAAGTAATCCGGGAACCGACAATAGCCATAATTTGTCAATAGATTATGTACATCCTCTGAATGATAATATTGTCTTTGAAATGGGAGCCAAAACAGTACAGCAGCATATTACCAATGCTACGGACGTTCATATTTTGAATACTTCATCCGGGCAGTATGAATCAGATCCATTGCAGTCGTATCATCTAAATTATGATATGGGAATCTATGCCGCTTATTTTTCTTCAAAGCTTAAACTATTGAATTGGCTGGATGTAAGAGCAGGACTTCGATATGAGTATACGACACTTACAATTGATTTTCCTAATACGAATATCCCGTCTTATGGTTTATTGGTTCCATCCTTTATTGTATCCCACAAGTTTGAGAGTGGCGAAACATTGAAACTGTCCTACACAAGAAGAGTAGAACGTCCTGAATATACTGAGCTTAACCCTTTCCTGAATGTGAGTGATCCTCATAATATTACGACAGGAAATCCTGCACTGAAACCTGAAATTGGAGACAATATGGAGCTGGGATACACAAAGAACTTTACCAACGGAGGTAATATTTCACTCTCACTGGTAGAGCGTATCAACAGTCAGGATTTAAAACAAATCACTACTTTTTATCCCGTATTTACAGCTAACGGTATTGAATACACCAATGTATCCGTTACCGCAAGAGATAATATAGGAAAGGAATATAATTCCGGTGGAATTGTGTCTGTTTCACTTCCTTTTTTCCATAATAAATTGAATCTGAGAAGTAATATGATGGTCTTTCACCGATATATTGTGAGTCAGATTTATGTAGGAAATTTAGATATGGGAATGCGTTACCGTGTCAATCTGAACCTTAACTATCAGTTTCCCAAGAACTTTATCTTGGAAGTATTTGGAAATTACAATTCGGCAGCTAAAAATATACAAGGAAAAAATCCACAATCAATCACATATACTCTTGCTGGCAGAAAGGAATTCTGGAATAAGAAAGCAAGCCTTGGATTTACCATTACCAATCCTTTCAACCAATACATCCGACAGGTAACCACGGTAAATACCGGAGATTATAATTCTTATTCTGTAAGAGATCTGCCTTATCGTTCCTTTGGAATCAGCTTCAGTTATAAATTTGGAAAAATGGATTTCAAAAAGGAAAAAGATATTAGTAATGAGTATTTGAATGGACCGGGAACAGGAGGATAGTTTTTGATGGTACATTTGAGTGGATAATTGAAATTATTATTAAAAAACATTCTATTCAATACATTAATGGAATTAGTCAATATTGTTACTTAATTTCACTTATCCACTTTAATATTTTTGATCCTATCTGATCATTTAATAATTTATTACAATCTTTAAAAATAGAAATTTTCCCTAAGCCACACTTATGATTGTCAACCATATCATCAATCATTACAAAATCTGTATAACCATTGAAATCATCATTGTTTGATGGGTATAATAAAAGTGATTTATTACTTTTCCAGTATTCATTATAGACATACATTTGTCTCAAATCATGCGTTGATGGCTTATTGTTGTCTATATTTTTCCACTTAGTATCAATAATAAATTGTTCATCATCATTCTCCAATACAATATCCGGACGTATTGAAATATTACTCCAAAATGTCTTAGAATTTTGCCCATAAACTTTTATATTATGATCTATGGATGCCTGCTTCAGACGAACTAGAATATATTCCTCCCATAATTTATTCATGTCAAATAATAAAGCCAACATTTTCTCTGATCCATTGGAAATATTAGGAGCATAGTTTAGAATGATGAGCCTGGCTATTGAAAGAGAAGCTTCGTAAGGTGCTGTTTTTCTAGATTTGATAAGTTTAGTGAATGTACTCTCATTGGCTTTAATTGATTTTACTTCAGGAAAATCTAACTGTACTGTTTTACATTTGTTATAAAGGTAGGTTCCTTTGGATAAACGAGTTATAATATCTAATGCCTGTCCTAAAATCTGATGAATGAGATGATCTTTTTCATAGATCTGATGGGTCGTGTAAAAGCGTTCTTTATGAACTATGTTTTTCTGAATGTGCATTGCAAATTCCAGTTTTCCTTTTAATGCTTTTACATTTCCCGTTTGTTTATAGTACTGTTTTATTAATCCCTGATGTACTAATAGCTGAACTTCATTGAGAAACCATTCAAAATAAATATCCAAGAGGGTTATGGATTGTTTCGCAACATTCGCCTGACCAACCTCTTGAATCTTTAATTTCTTAGTTACACGTAACATTTCTATAAGAACACTCTGCCATTTTTTTTTATTTTCTTCTGATTCATAACGATCAATCTTAGGAAGAATCTCTATAACAATTCCTTCAACCTGTATTACACCAACATATTGTTTGAACACAATGCCATTGTGCTTAAGATCAAAATATTGGTAATTGTGTAGAGCATTCAATTTTGATAATGCTACAAAATGTAGTGTATCAAAACCTTTGTCGCCTATTCGTAAAAAACTATGTTCGTAGACCTGTATTCTTTTATGAGGAACCATATTCTTTATAAAAGTTTTATTGCATCATCAAAATTTAATTCATCAAACGAAATTAGTTCAAATGATTTTTGAATGTCAATATCATCTATGCCGTAAAAATCAGCAAAAATTTCTTTATCCTTAGGTCTTGCCTTTTCTCTAACAAATCCTCTTCCTAAAATTAATCCAATTTTGCTATAATCACTATAGAAATATTCCTGGAGCAAAGGTATTATCTCATTTTGGAAAGAATTTTTAAAATTTTCTTTTATAAAGTATGAATGGCCCAGAGTATAATTTCTATCTAATAGTAGTTCAATTCGGGTGTTGATTTTTTCCATAATATCTGCCCGTGGGTAATCATTAAATGCTTTATCTTCAACCACCTTTCTATCAGGAAGCATCTCAGTGAAACAGAATCGTCTTCTTAAAGCAGTATCTAAAGCTTCAACACTTCTATCAGCAGTATTCATTGTTCCAATAATATATAGGTTGGGAGGAACACAAAACTGAATTTCACTTTTAGAATAGGGCAAAGTAACCCTTGTTTCATTAATTTGGCCTAACCGCTTATCTTTTTCAATTAAAGTGATGAGTTCCCCAAATATTTGAGAAATATTTCCTCTGTTTATTTCATCAATAAAAAGATAGAATGGTTCACTCACTTCAAATTTTGCCTTAACAATTTCTTTTGGACTTTTTAATGCGTCGCTTAAATCTTCAAATCCCGCAAGATTAGCCGCTTTATCACATGCAATTTTAAAGAGGCCGTCTTCTATATTATACTTTATTTCATCATTGTCATCTAAATCTGGCTTGATTCCTTCAATGAAGTCTTCATAAGAGAAAGATTGATGAAAGGTTGTAAAAATACTATTATTAGATTGGGTAACAGGTTTCGCAGATTCAATAGTAGTGGTGTCGTCATCAAAAACAATATTATTTTCCTGTAATGCTTGTATTAAGGAGTTCCATCTTTTACCTCCATTCAATTTACCAAAGGTAGGAGTGTAAGAAGCAGATAATAATTCAGGAGTGTCAAAAATTTTAACCCATTTTACTTCAATAGTCTGAAAGTCAAAACCACTTACAATAGCTTTGGAAAAGTCATAACCATGAAGTGCTTCAGCGATACCATAGAACTTTTTACCAGAGATAATACATAGATAATCTCCTTGTTTTACATCCGAAAAATAGGTTCTCATCTTGAAATTTTCTGTTTGTTTTTTATCCAGGTCATTTAGATTACCTAGACTCACAGAGCACCATTCGTAGCCCAATCTGTTGCCATTTTTCAGGTCATTCCACAAATATCCTCCTTGTCCGGGAGCCAGATGCCAGAATGTTTTATGGCGATCAACTTTTATTGTATTAATTGGTTCTTTAGTTTTGGGCTTTTTAGCTGAGTTTAAAAAAGAATTGATTTTATGGGTTTTTCCGGTTCCAGGAGGGCCAAAGAAAATTTGATTAGGATAGCTAAGATCGAAGCTTTCGTTTTCTTCATTGTTTATAAACTCATTATTTTCTGTTTCGCTTTTATTCCATAGGAGCTGAGTAAAATCAAAATAATCTTGTCCGGGTTGTTTCTTTTGCAGAATAAAACTATTTAATGCCGGGTAACTTTTAATATCCCCATCGAAACCTAAAAATTCAGCAGCATTATATAAATTATCCCATTTATAGATATTAACAATTTTAAAATCGTTGTATAAAAAAGCAATTTTCCATTTGTAAGCATCCCCTAGGTTAAGTTTATCTATACTCTCCAGATCATTATTTTGTGCACTCTCAACAATTTCTAATAAAATTAATTTAATTGTGGCAAATGCTTCACCTCTTGTTTTACCATATTTTGAATGCCAGGCATATTCATTATCTGTCACTCTATTTCCGTTAAGTACTTCTTTATTTATATCTCTGCGTTTGTAAATGCCAAATTTGTAAGCAGAACCTCCCCAAATACTTCCTAAAAGATTAGTCTTTGCTTCAACCCAGTAGCAAAAGGACGTTTTATCCAGATTAGTATATTCCTCTAATTTTAAATCCTGAATTCTGGATAATGGCCATTCATTGAGAAATTCTTCTTTTAATTTATAATGTTCTGAGTTTGTCATTGGTTTTTGTGTAGATAATTTAATGAAATAAGGTTATTACGGTTGCTTATTATTTGTTATGAGTTTGGAGTGTTATAATATGAAAGAACTCAACTGAAAATAAGAAATAGAATGTAAAGTATGTCAGTGTCAGATATATTTATACCTTCATATAAGACAGGAAATAGTATTTGTTTTCATGGATTTGTAGTTTATAGAATACAATTATAATAAAAATCTTTAATTTTTCCCTACGGGAAACCGCAATTTTTTAGCAAAAATTACCTTAATAAGATACTCCAAAGACGTTATCTCGTTACAAAGAGCCTCCAGCCACTTCAATAAGCCCCTGCAGCCAGTTCCGAACGGTCTCCATCCCCTTGAGAAGGGGGCTATACCCCCTTAGGTAAGGGGGTAAACCCGGTTACATAAGGGGCTAAAGGGGCTTCTGAAGTGGCTCTAACCCCTTATGCAAGTCCCTCCAGCCCCTTATAAAAGTCTCTCGAGGGACTTCAGAACGGTCTACAGACTGTTCTGGGCTTGTTTTCATAAAAAAAAGCACGTTTTCACGTGCTCTGGTTATCATTATTATTCTCAATGTTTATTCGGGCTGGCTGCCACTGTTGTTTGCTGGGCGTTGTGTAGCTTCGGGGGGAGTGGATGGGGATGAGGTTACGAAGAACTGTTTCATGTCTTCATAAATCACATTGGTTCCCGGAACATTTTCTTCGGAAAGGAATCTTACATTCCTGTAAAAGCTGATGGCATTATGGTAATTGTCATGATCCAGTAATACCTTGGTGTCAGAAAACTGTTCATTGAGGGAGTCAAACAACTGTAAGCGTTGCTCAATCTGTTCTCTGGCGATATAATCCCTGTCGAATTCTGCTTTGTCGATAAATGAGGGAACCAGATTCGCATATTGCTCCATATAGCTTTTTGCCTTGTTCACGAAAAGTTTGTTCTGCTCTGCAATTCTTCCATACTGTTGTCTTTGGTCGGGAGTAAGGTTGATTGTTTTTCCTGTAAGTACAGTTTGGATGTCCTGAAGGGCCTTGTCAATGGTTTCCAAGTCACTTTTTGAAAAGCTTAAACTGATTAAATTGTCTAGTGCCATAATATTGTGTTTTTGAGTGTTAGTGTTTTCAAATATAGGAAGTGTAATGTATAGAAAACCAATAAAGTATAAGATTTTCGACATGTGTTCATTAGAAAATAGAAACCCTATAATTAGGTTTTTATTTTCTGTCTTTTTAATGGAAAAAATGATATTATAAAGAGGGAAATGAGAAATTAAAGATACGTATCAATTTTGTGAGATAAAGACTATGCTTATAATTTACATCAACGGCGCCATGTAAAACGATCCAGGGAAATGCTGGGCATCAAGCAGGAAAGATTTGCTCTTGACCTTGGGGACGACTGGAACGGGAAGAAATTATTGAAGACCTTTTACTGAAAAGGAAGACTGAATGGTTTTAATCCTGTTCTTTTTCCTTAATTCAGTTACAGGTTTATACAGATGGGAAGCATTGATTTCTCCTATTTTTTCAGAAATAGAAGCCACTAAAAATAAAATGTTGTCTGTAATAGTATAGGGAGGTTTCATATCTTTGATAAAATCATATGATACTATCAAAGATATGGATGTATCAAAAATAAACTATGCGTTTAAGTCCACAGTTACAGTTTGCGCTCGCCTACACATCCATCTCCTCAACCTCCACACCGGCAAATACACAAACACCACAGACAAAATCCCAGCTAATACACCCACTACCACAGCCATTGCCGTAGCATCCAGCTTATAATCCTTTGAGAAATTATACTGTCCTAAGAAAAGCATAGCTAATACCAGAGAACAGGTAATGATACCATGTAGAATGCTCAGCTTGGTCATTAGCTTTTTAATATTCAACTGTTCATCTACGGTAAACTCAATGGCGCCTTGTCCGGCGGCATCGGTTACTCTTTTGAGGATATCAATGGTGAGAACAACAGGGAGAAATAAGGCCATAGGTAAGGTAAGACGGGCTAAATTCTGTTCTCCTGAAAAGAAATGGGTGTACCCCAATTCCTTGAAACTTGCATAAGCGATAATGAAATTAAAAAATACATTCGGGAGGACATAGTAAATTGTCCGCTTCATGAGAAAGCGTTTGAGGGTGGTTTTTTTGAGCTTTTTGGGCGGCTTCGGCTTAAATTTCAATTTCATACGGTGGCGGTCATAAGCGCAATGGCTTTCTCTTTTATGATAGCGGCTTCCGCTTTGGGCAGGAAGTCTTCGTTGGACAAAAATATAAAATCCATCTGATGGTTGTAGGTACTCGTCGTCAAAGTATTTGAGTTCAGCCATGGGAATGCTACCGTTGGGCTGAAGATGGTTTCAACACTGAAGTTGTTGTAATCTCTTGGAATATTGATTTTACCCATATTGGAGAGGGTTACATCATGTCCGCCATTGCTTGACTTCAGCATAGAAATCATACGGTCAACAATCGGGTGCATCTGTTCTCCCATCCATAGAAGCTCTCGAGCTTCCATTTTCTTTATTTTCTGAATAAGATCGTTTTTAATCTGTCGCGCATTGTTGATCAGATCAGAGTTTCCCTTTTTTAAAGACAGATCAACAGTTGGAGCAAAGGCAAATAAATGATCCTGCTTGATTTCTGGGATGAAATGACGAACATCTACCGGACTGATGACTTTACCCTTAGCCTCAGCACCTTTTACTTCCTGAAATGCCTGCATAAACGCTGCACAAAGTAAAGCATGTATAGAAACTCCGTTGGTTTTACATTTCTCAGTGATTTTTGAGGTGGTTTCAGGGTCTAGTTTTCGGTGAAGAACATAGTCTTGTCCGAGATTTCTCTTTTTACTTTTTCGTTGGAGAAGAAAGAAGAATCTTGCAAAAAGGAGATATAGATTGGCTTTGTATTTCTTACTTTTTACGTTGAAATTCGGGGGTAGAAAATCATTGACTGAAGAGAACGGCTGATAAGGCTGTAGCTCAAAAGAGGGATCATCCAAAAGCTGGAGAAGTTCCTGCATAAGGGTCACCCCTGTTGTTCCGTCAGAGATGCAGTGAGGGATTGCCCAAAAAATTTCAGAAACATTTTGTCCTTTCACCCAAACCACTCGGGCAAGGGGTTTCTTTTCATCTTCAAACAAAACTTTCCATTCCTTTTGAGATTCCAGAAGCCAGTCCTGATCCGTTTTTCTTTCTACAATACGGAGTGGGATAGGTGCAATATCCTTTTCTTCTATAAAAAAGGGATATTTTTCACTTTTGGTATCTACAACTACTCTTAGTAATGAATGCTTTTTCTGGATTTTTTCCAGAGCAGTCTTAAAGTTCTCCTCCGGAATTTCTCCTTTTATTTTAGCGGCAAATACACAATTTACGGGGGTTTCAGGATCTACATACATGATCCTTTCCACCATCATTAGTTTTCTTTTGATCATGATACGGGTATATATTCCAGTTGTACTTTAATGATCTGCATCACCTCGTCCCGAATGGCCATTGCTTCGGTATAAGGTAAATATCCTTCACTTCCTACAAAGGAAAAGTCCATTTTTCCGCGGTAGGTAGAAACCACCAGAGTGGTTGTATTGCCCAATGGTCCAATGACAGACGGACTGAAAATGGTATCCACTGTAAACTCTTTATATTCATGAGGAATCTGAATGCGTCCCAGATTGGAAAACATGCAGTCGTTGGAAGATTTTCCGTTCTTTAAGAGCTTGGTGAAATTAGTCAAAGCATCATGTCCGGATTCCATCACCATCATGGTAATATAAGGATTGAGTTTGGATGTTTTACGTTCCACAGAGGATTGCATGGAGCGCAGGTTTTCCAGAAAGCTCATCTTTTCGTTCGCAGAAACCACAATCATCAATCCAAAGGCGAAGATATGGTCATTCTTGATCTGGGTTGCAAAACGTCTGATGTCTACCGGACAGGAAATTTTATTAAATGCTGCTGAGCCTTTTACCTTTTTGAATGCCTGAAGTAAAGCTGCACTTAGGAACGTGTTAACGGTCACTTCATTGGATTTGCAATAGGAAATCAATTGCTGGCTTACTTTTTCATCTACTTTCCAATGGATCAGATAATCGTCTTGTCTATCAACTGTTTTCTTGCCTGTAGGAATGTATTTGATGGCTGTAGCTGCCAGTCGGCCAATAAATCTGGCTTTTAGTTTTTGTCTGCGGCTGTTTAAAATATGAGCCGGCACTACATCCTGAATTCCCATGATAGGCTGTTCTGCACCAATATCTGCAGACGAATTATCCAACACTTTTAAAAACTCATGGAGGAAAGCCATTGCAGAACCACCATCGCATAAGCAGTGGTGGAACGCAAAAAGCATATCGGAAACTTCTTCCCCTTTGATCCATACAAATCGGATAAGGGGAAGTTTTTGATAATCAAATAAGGTATGCCATTCTCTTTTGGATTCTTCTTTCCAGTGGTCTTCTCCTTTTCTAATCACGATACGAATCGGGATAGAAAGGGATTTCTCCGGAACATCAAACCAAGGGATATTTTTCTCATCATGGTTGATAAGAGCTCTTAACCAAGGATGCTTTTTCTGAATTTGGGCCAAAGCCTGCTGGATATCCTTTAATGCAAAGGTACCTCTCAGTCTGAAAGGAATGACCGCGTTAAAAGGTTCTGTTCCGTCCCCTAATAACATACGTTCACCAAATAGCAATCTTCTTTTTATAGGTTGATTCATAGGCTACACTGAAGCTAATGTTGAATGTTCGTGTACAAAATTTTCTAACAGTTCTACCGCCTTGTCATTTCCTCCGGCAAGCGTGAATGTATTACGAACTTCCTGAGCGGCGGCTCTGTATTTAGGATTTTCCAATAATTCAAAAACGGTTTCACGAAGGGCGTCTACACGAAGTCTTTTGTATCGGATACTGATTCCGCAGCCTGCCTGCTCAATTAATTTTGCAATATGAAAATGATCATAGGCAATAGGCGTGATTAACATTGGTAAGCCATTACGGAATGTATCATTAACAGTATTGAATCCACCGTGGCAGATCACCATGTCCATTTGCTGCATTACTGCGGATTGAGGGACGAAGCTGTTTACAATAAAATTATCCGGCCATTCTTCAAAGATTTCCGGTGGAGTAGCGGCAATTACGGTAACCGGCTGTTCTGCAAATGCTGCAATGATCTTTTCAAAGAAAGCTTTTCTGATGTCTACCAATAATGTTCCCAATGATACAAAGATCTTTGGAGTGGTAGATGCATTCAGTTTATCCCAGTCAAATGGAGCATCGTTTGGACGTCCTTTCACTGGACCGACAAACTTCATATGAGAAGGAACGGTTTCAAATCCGGCAAAGGTTTGTGAGGTAAAAACCATATTCAGTTTATGAGAATGGATGTAAATACCTTCCTCATGAATTCCTACTTCTTTTTGTAAGTCTTTGATTAGATTTTGCTGCCATTCCCAGATTTTAGGAGCACTTTTTTCGGTATCTCCCATTACGTCTGGTGGAACGGGAGTTGTGGTTACACAAGGAATATTGTGTTTGTGAGCAAATAAGGCACCTCCAAAGGTGATACAGTCGTTCACGATTACATCAGGCATCCAGCTTTCTGTCAGTCTGGTTAATCCCGGCATCATCATTTTGGCAAAAGGAACATAGGTTTCTTCCAGTGCCAGTTTCATCACTTCAGGTCCGGAGCATGCCGGTCCGTCATCCTGTCTCTTTAAAATACGGGCGATTTCTTCCTGATACGGAATAAGGTCTTCTTCAGGATAATAGTAAGAACCTCCCTCAGGAATATGTTTGTTGTCTAAAGGTGTAATCCCAAACCATTTTACTTCGTGGCCACGGGCAATTAAGCTGGCTCCAACGCTTAACGTAGGGCTTACATGTCCGAAGAATGGAGGAATAACGAATAAAAACTTAGATGGTTTTTCAGGTTTGGAAGCCTTTGAGATAGCCTGCTCCAATAAATGGGCTGCAGTAGCTGCACCTCCTGCTTCTACAAAAGATTGTCCTACTTTTTGAGCAGCTTCACGGTAACTCGGATTGTTTAAAATCTGTTGTACAGCTTCTCTTAAATGATTGGCTTTAAATCTGTTGAAATTAAGTCTCTCACCTGCTTCTGTACGCACCACACGTCCTGCAACATGTGACTGGTCGTACGCAATAGGGATCACCACTAAAGGAATACCATTGGATAATGTTTCGGAAACAGTATTGTGACCGCCATGGCAAACTACCCCGTCAAGATGAGGCAACAGATCCAATTGAGGAACCTGCTGATACACCATAAAGTTATCCGGCCACTGATCAAAAAGTTGCGGATCTGAAACCACGACAACCGTTAAATCTTCATCCTTAAATGCATCCACTACCTTTTGGAAGAATGCTTTTTTATGGTCATGATCGAAAGTGGTTCCGATACTTACTAAAATCTTTTTGTTGGTAGCATTTTTTAACCGATCCCAATCAAATTCACAAGAGATACGACGCTCTGTAAGAACGGGACCTGTAAATTGATACTGAGAGGGTAGATCCTCCATTTCACCAAAGAAATACGTAGAGGTTAAAACAAGGGTTAAAAGGTCAGAAGTAGCAAGGGAACGCTTTTCATTCACTCCCAGTTCTTCCTGTAATGCAACGATTTGATTTACTTCCCATTCGTGTACCTTAGGCAGCTCATTCATGATTTTAATGGCAGCCGGAGCGGTAACGGAAGTGGCATAAGGGATTCCCAATGCTTTTGCGGCAACCGGGGCTGCAAATAACTGGTGATCACCAATGATCAAATCGGGTTGGTATGTTTTTAATAAAGCAACAATTCCTTTATAGCAATGTCTGTTCAATGGGATAAGAACCTCTTCATAAAGGAACTTGACGCTGTCGATTCCGTACACTACTTTTTTTGAAATAATATCAAGATATTGTTCGCTTTCTTTCTTTTCTTCGTCGGTCTGATCGTATTGGATCAGTAATAATTTTCCTCCCGCAGGTAATTTAGCCTCCAAAGTCGGGTCAAGGCTGATCCAGGCTACTTCATGTCCTCTTTCCAACAGAGTAGCACCGATGCTTAGGGTAGGATTGACATGTCCTGTCAATGGTGGAACTATAAATGCAAATTTAGCCATGGTTCTTCGTTAAGATATTAGATAAAAACTGAGCGATAGTTTCCGCTATCAGGTTAGGTTCCTGAATCGGAATATTGTGATCGCCGGGAATTAATTCAAGTTCGGACGAGCCGATTTGAGATTGCAGCCATTCTCCTGTAGGTCTGCAGTTGGACTCAGCACCGTAAAGCAATAATGTGGAAGCTGTTAATTCATTGAAATCAGCTTCATCAAGGAAATGCTTTTCCTTAATCATATCTGCTTTGATACTGGTTTGATTAAACAGAAACTCATACATACGATGGTTCTTTTCCATTTGTCTTTTGCCCATCTGGACTTTGGTAGTATCTGTAAAATTAGCCACATAATGCTCAAGGAATTCCTTGCTGTATTCATCAATGATGTTACGGGCTTTTTCGTCCTGAGGATCCGGAGCTTCCATTACCACCAGTTGATTGACACGGTCGGGATATTGTAATGCTGTTTTTAACGCAATTAAACCTCCAAAACTATAACCAACAAGATGTACCTTTTTCAGTTGCAGATGATCCATTAAACCAATCAGATCGGATGACATATTTTCGAGATCATATCCATCCGTGAAACGCTCACTCATACCGTGACTTTTCAGATCGTACATGACCACATGGAAATGCTGCGCCAGAATGGGAGCAATATTAAAATAATAAATGGACAGGTTACTGAACATACCGTGGATCAGTACCACGGTTTGTTCGGCTCCTTTGTTGAGTTCCTGTATATGAACTTGTCTGTTATTGACAGTGATTATTGGCATTCGTAGATATAATTGATGATCATACTAAGGTCAAGATTGATTAGTTGGTCAAGATCCATAGAAGATAACCAACCTGTAAAGTCGATCTGATCGCCAAAATGCGCTTTGATCTTTTCAGAGAAAGAGACAATCTCGATGCTGTCCATTTCAAGATCTTTGGTGAATGAACTTTCAGGAGTAATATCCATTTCTTCTACAAATTCAGCACCTATCACTTCAGTAATAAAACCTTTTAATAAAGTAAAAAGTTCTTCGTGGTTCATTTTTAATGTTGCGTTTACAGTGTCCATCCGATAATATAATTTTTATGTTTAATAGTTTTGATTTCAATGTTGTTGATCCACAAGTGATCGTCTTTTATCAATTCGACTTCAAAGGCTTTAGGATTTCCTTTCAGTCCTGTTCCCAAGAACTTTCCGTAAGCTTCCTTGGCTACCCAGAAACGGGTGGTCCATTCTGCCTGATCTCTGTCTTTTAATAAGGCTAATTCGTTGTCCGTAAATACCAGATCATAGAATCCTGAGCTGCGTTCTTCCATCAGTTCCATATCGATTCCTACAGATTTTCCATATCTCGCGATTCCCACGGCTTCTTTTCCTTTGTGAGCTAAAGAAATATGAATATCCTCTGTAAAATCACTGATGAGGTAAGGTTTCCCCACTTCATCGGAACGGATTTCAAAGGTGATCGGGAAGCAGGCATGATTTTTTTCCTGACGAAGAAGATTTCTTACGGCATCTTTCACGGCAACACGGCTTACCATCCAGTTTTTCTTTTTGTTGGGTAACAATTGCTGATGATGCTGTTTTTCCGTCTGGTTAAAATATCTTTTCAGGATAAAATCCCATGAAGCGACTCTGGTATAGGCCTGATGGAAGAAGAATACTTCCGGAGCAATCTCTTCAGAAAGGCGGTTGTGCAATGGTGACATGGAAACATTCCATAGAGCAGCATCAATCTCCAGTCTTCTGTTCTGCCAGCCTGTAATGGCGCACCAAACTTTTCCGTCTCTTTTAAGGATGATATCTGCGATGGCAAATTCATCATTAAGCTCTGTAAGCATACAGGTACATTCAAAAATACCTTTCTGATCATGCATATCTCCGAAGAATTCAATGTCTCTGATCTTTACAGGGAATGCAATACGGTCTTTTACTAATGTAAGCTGAAGCCAAAGCCCGAATAATTGCCCTGCATTGTCCAGTAAAGAGCCTTTTCCGCCATTTCCTTTAATTTTACCTACGATTCCTTTATTTCCAACTGCTGAAACTTCAATGATTCCCTGGTATTGATCACCATGGAACATGTGTGCATCATAGATTTCTTCAGGTGTTCTTTCAATAGGTAAAAGATCTCCAATAGAAAGATTGAAAGAAAGTGTAGGAACAGGAGAGGATTTTAATACAACTTCTGCATTCACAAAGTTCTCAATATCCAGATAAGCGTGGTTTTGGGAACGCCATTCTCCTTTTACTGTTTTTTCAAAAGGCTTGGCCACGTTCATCCATTGGAATACACTTACGTTCATGATTTTATGAACCAGTGTTCCTGGGATCTGTGCTTCTGCAATTTCTGCAAGCTGCTCAAAGATCATCGTCATCGGAATAACCGGTTCCATATCTGCTACATGAGCCCAACCTTTAGGCTGTCTCAATAAGCTGTGATCGATAAGATAAGGGTGGCTTTCTAAGGTCACATACATATCTTTCGAGAAAGTTGTACTTCTTGGTGCTTTTGGAGCGATCTGTTGTGCTGCAGGAGCAACCTGAGCGGGACGAGAGATGGTTATTTCCGGACGATTTTGGAATAAAGTCAAGACTTCTTCCTGCATACGGATCATGTCTGCAACATTGTCCTGAAATGCCTGTACCAGCGGATGTCCGCTTTTTGTGGCAATAGCTGAAGCGTTTGCGGTATATTGTTTTGGCGTATCAAAAGACTGAGCTAAAGCTTTAACTTCTTTAAAATTACGGATAATAGGAGAGCCTAACTCCAGTTTAATGCCTTTTCCTGATGGTCTTTTCGAATGATTCCGAATCTCCAGAAAATCAAGAGCTATCGTTTTTCCTTCTACAAATAATGAGGCTACTACACGTTGTAACTGTGCCAGTGCAGAACGGGTTGGAACGCTGGCAGCAATGGTGCTGAATGCTTTTCCTTTCAAGGTATCATCAATGAAGCCAATTAAACCTCCGGTTCCCACCTGAATGAACACTTTTGCCCCTTCTTCGTATAATTTATCCGTAAGTTCGCGAAAACGAACAGGCTCAACAAGATGCTCTGCGCTCAGTTTTCTGATGGCTCCCTGATCTGCCGGATATGGTTCCAGTGTTGTTGCAGACCATAACGGGATCTTTGTTTTCTGAAACTGGGCTTTTTCCATTCCTGCAAGAATCACATCCAGTTTATCGGCGATAAAAGGAGAGTGGAATCCGGATTGGAAAGGCAGAACCTGATGGAAGATCTGTTTTGATTTTAATTGAGGTACCAATTCATCCAAAGCAGCATTACTGCCACAAAGAATCACCTGATTAGGGCAATTGTCATTGGATACATATAGATCTGAAATTTCAGCAATAAAAGGTTGTACTACATCAATTCCGGCTCCGATAGCAATGAATTTGGAGTCTTTTAATTCAAATGTTTCAGGATTCAGCACATCAATAAGTGCTTTTACAGAATTGGCTTCTGCCAACTCGGATGAATATCCTGCCAGCCATTCTCCTAAACTGTGTCCTGCGTTCATATCAGGGATGATTCCCAGTTTTTTCAAAGAATTATCCAGGATACTGCAGTTGTTGAAGATGTTTAAAGCATCGGTTAAAAGTCCTTCACCTTCAGTTTCTATAGGCGCTGTTAATCCGAAATAACGGCTAACGCTGTCTACTTCGCCTTTTGCCAGACCATCTAAGCCCGGAAATACAAAGGCAACTTTACCGCCATCTTTTAATAATGGGGCAGAGGTGTACCAAATATCCTGTTTGTTTTTCCAAGTGATGTTCTTGGAGACAATTTTAAGTGCTTTTTCTATTCTTGCAGGTGTTGGATCAAATATCGCAACCCTGAAATCTCCTTCACCAATGGTCGTTTCATTATTTTGTAATGCAGACAATAATTCTTCATGGGTAGGTCTTGCCAATATCAATACATGATCTTTTTTCGGCATATCATAGCCTTCCAAAACAACGTGTGCGTTGATTCCTCCAAATCCGAAAGCATTCACTGCTGCTACTTTTGGAAGTCCTGTCTTTGACCAGTTTTTGGCTTCCTGTACAGGTTTGAATCTTGTGTTCTGCATGTCTGCAGTTGGGTTTTCACAATATAATGTTGGCGGCAAAGTATCGTGATGTAATGCTAAACAGGTTTTAATCAACCCTGCAATTCCTGCAGCGGGCATCGCATGTCCGATATTGGACTTTACAGACCCAATTCCTGCAACCGGAGCAGTTTCTTCTTTTCCAAAGAACTGTGCTAAGGTTTGAAGTTCCGTTTTGTCTCCAAGCGGAGTTCCGGTACCATGAGCTTCAAGGTAACCGACTTTATTTTTGTCTAAATCAGCATTAATCCAGGCTTGCTCCAAAGCTTTCAGTTGGCCTTTTACGGACGGACTCATCACACTGGTTCCGTTCCCATCACTGCTTACTCCCACGCCTTTAATAACAGCGTAGATCTTGTCCTGATCACGAACGGCGTCTTCCAGTCGTTTTAAAACGACAAAACCACACCCTTCCCCAATCAATAATCCATCAGCATCCATACTGAATGGCTTGATCTTTTCTTGACGGGACATGGCTCCCAACTGGGCAAAGATGCTCCAGAAAGCAGCATTTTGTCCTGTATGTACACCGCCAGCAATCATAATGTCGGAACGGCCTCGCTGAAGTTCTTGTACAGCATGATCTACGGCAATTAAGGCACTGGCACAAGCGGCATCTACCGTAAAGGCAACGCCTCCCAGATCAAAGCGGTTGGCTACCAATGAAGCCACCAGATTGGGAATCAGTCCCATGGCAGTATCGGCAGCGAAACGTCCTTTACGTTCCTGAAAAGCATGCTTTACTTTTTCAATATCAGCAGAAGATACCTGAGGCAGTAATTCCTGTAATAATGAGGAAATCTGTTCTCCGGTTCTTACAATTTCTATGGCACGGGTAGCTCCAGGGCCGGTATAGTTTCCTTTACCTATAATAATTCCTGTTTTTTCAAGGGAAGTATTCTTTTGAAATACGCCTGCATCTTCCAATGCTTTCTGAACTAAATCAAGGGTTAATAAATGGTCTGGTTCTGTTCCTTCTACAGCGAGTGGTAATATTCCAAATGCTGTGGGATCAAATTCATAGTCAGGGATAAACCCGCCTCGTTTACAATAGAAACGATCGACAGGGTTGGTGGCATCACTAAAGTGTACCGGATCTATCCTATCAGCCGGAGCCGATTGGGTAGAGTCTACTTTATTGACAATATTCTGCCAAAAAGTATTGGCATCTTGTGCCCCCGGAAAGACACAAGATAGGCCAATTACAGCAACATCCGTTTTTTTCATACTTATTTTGTACAGAGGTTTACCAATTGTTTCCTGACATGATCAGCACCTGGCTTTCAGTTCCGTATTTGATCTCATTAAGGAAGATTTCCTTTCCTTCATCCAATGGAATCAGGGAGATACCTCTACGTTCGTATTCTGTTTCAAGGGTTGATGAAACCATTCCGGCTCCTTTCCAGGGTCCCCAGTTGATGGAAATCACTTTTCCTTTTAATTTTTTGTTTAAAGCATTGGCATAATCATCCAATACACTATTGGCAGCAGCATAATCTGTCTGACCTTTGTTGCCGTATACAGATGCTATACTTGAGAACAGCACTACAAACTGACAGTCTGTACGAAGTTGCTCTGCCAGTACACGTAGCGGCTTCACTTTGGTATCAAATACACGTCCGAAAGAAGAAGTTGTCTTTTGTTTGAACAATTTATCTTCTAAAAGACCTGCTCCATGAATAACTCCATCCAAACGGTTATATTTTTCATATATACTGCTTATCAGTTGACTCAAACCTTGTTCATCACAAAGATCCAATGATTGGTAGACGATTGTGTTTCCAAGCGCTTCCATATCACGAATAGTACGTAGGATTTGATTGTTTTTGAATACTTTTGTTGTTTCTTTTTCTATTTCAGCAGGTGAAGTGAATCTTCCGGATTTGATGAGAAATGCTCTAATTTCCTCTTTGGTTTTCATTCCTTCGAATTCTTTCAAAGCAGATGCTTCGTTTCTTGGATCTGCAGATCTTCCTACCAGAATATAAGTACATGGGTAAGCCTGAGACATATGTTTTGCCAATTCTGCAGTGATTCCCTGTGCGCCTCCAAGTACCAAGACCACGGATTTCTGATCTAACTGAATATGGGCTTCGTTTAAGCTTGTTGACAACGGTGACGGGATAATGTCTACTCTGTGTCTTTTTTCATTTTTATAAATTACTTCAGCAGGTTTATCGTTGGTTAGGATCTCCTTTAGCGTAATTTCAGCGATTTGATCCATTTCCTGAGGTGTACTCAGACTGATTAATCTGCAAGTCGTTTGGTCAAATTCTCTTGCTAAGCTTTTGAAAAGTCCCGGATAACCCTGATGATGACGCAATGATTTCGCATCCGTTATTTCCTGAAGATTAGCGGTGATGTCAGAGATCAGATAAACCCACTTTACTTTATCAAAATCCAGTTTTTTAATCAAATCAACATGATCGATAATACTTGGTTTATCAGTTGATGAGAATAGGTCTAACATAATCAATCCGTCAAAATTTGAAAGATCTTTTTCCGTGTCTACTAATTCTACAATTGCTCCATGCTTTTCCAGTTCGTTTTTGATGGCTGAGGTTTGCTTACTGTCATCCTGAGTGATTGCAAAGTGTTTTCCCTGTAGAACTTCCGTATTTTGCACTAAAGAAGCGTCTGTAGGAGTAATGTCAAAACGAAGACGTGATAATACATTGTTTGTAGGTTCAGGAGTGTTGATTTCCTTTACTTCATCTTTGGCTTCATTGTTTTCACCACTCATTTCGCTGATCCAGCTTGCTAACCCACGAAGTGTTTTAATGGCTGCCAGTTTTTCCATGACATCATCGGCCTGATCAAGGTTCTCCCCAAAACCGATCTTGTTTTTAAGATCTGCAATGATTTCCATACGCTTGATAGAATCGATACTAAGGTCTGCTTCTAAATCTAAGTCTAACCCTAACATTTCTTTTGGATATCCTGTTTTTTCACTTACGATATTCAGAATAGCATTTTGAAGATCTTCTAGTGATAGAGCTGATGAAGATTGTGGTTTTGAAGCTTTAGTTTCGGCTGTTGTGATATTTTTTTCAGGGGTAGTTGTAGTGTCTGCTCCTGAGAATTCAGTAAGCCATGAAACCAATCCACTTAGGGTTTTGATTCCTGCCAATTGTTCCATAACGGTATCTTCATTGGCATTACCGTTTGATAATGTTCCCAATTCATTACGAAGAGTTCCTATAATTTCTACTCTTTTGATAGAGTCGATACTCAGGTCGGCTTCAAGATCCATTTCCATGCCCAGCATTTCCTGTGGATATCCTGTTTTATCGCTTACTACCTGTAATAATAATGATTTAATATCTCTTGTAGGAGCCGGTTTTACAGCAACCGCAGAAGCAGCAACTGCCACTGTTCTTTCTTGATAAACAGGTTGTACAGGAATAGTACGTTCAGGGGTAGAAGCAGGCATTGGAGTGTTATAAACAGGCATTGGGTTTATCTGAGGATTCTGTCCCATAAAGGAAAGCATCACATCACGTTGTGCCTGTATCATTAATTTCATGCTGTTCAAATATTCCTGCAGCATACGTTCCGCTGTGGATAAGCTTTCCGGTGCAGGGGGCTGGGTATTATTAGTAAAATTGTTCATGGAAATAGGAGTTAAAATGGGTAGTGCACCATTAGCAGGCAGTGTACCTGTTGTCGGATGTGCAGCTTGTCCGTTAACACGCCAGATGGCAGGACTTTTCTTGTAAAGTTCAGGCTGATTGATATCAATAATCTGAACACTACGTCCATCGAAAAGTTTTTCAATGTTGAAAGTGCGTCCTGTTCCTAAATATTGAGCCAACATGCAAAGCAAGTGGGTAAATTTATTACGGCTGTTATCTTCTACATATAAGGTCAACTGATCTTTTTCAATACATGATTTTGCCAGTCCGGTAAGAACTTTTCCAGGACCTACCTCAATGAAGATTCTTGCTCCATCATTATACATTGCTTGCATCTGCTCTACAAATCTTACAGGCTGTACCAAATGGTCAGTCAGTCTTTCTTTGATTTCTGATGGGCTAGACGGATATACCTCTGCTGTAGTATTAGACCAAACAGGGATTTGCATCTCCTGGAAAGGAATATCTTTTAATACATCAGCATATAAACTTTTAGATTTTGCCAATAGCGGGCTGTGGAATGCACACGCTACTTCCAGCTTCTTAGCAGAAATGCCCTCTTGTTTAAGAACTTCCAAGAGCTTATTAATAGCCTCCGTACTTCCTGCAATAACACATTGAGTTGGAGCATTGAAGTTAACCGGATAACATCCTTCTACCTGAGCAATAATAGGTTGTAAACGTTCGTGGCTAGCACTTGCTGCCAACATTGAACCCGGATCTCCGCCTTCTACTGAATCTAAAATAGACTGTGCTCTCTGGATACTTAAATCTACCAATTGATCTTCTCTAAATACACCTGCAAAACATAAAGCCGGTAATTCACCATAACTATGGCCAGCCAGCATGTCCGGAATGATTCCTAGTGTTTCTAAGAATTTGGCTAATGCAAGATCAACAATTCCTAAAAGTGGTTGTGCTAAACGGGTATCTTTAATGGTTTCCTTTTGTTGTTTTAAATCAGCTTCATTAAAAGTTTTTGATGGGAAAACCACTTTTTCAAGTTCAGGATAGTCATCAATAAGCTTACGCATGGCTGGGAAAACGACGAATAAGTCACGGGCCATATTGATTCTCTGACTCCCTTGTCCAGGGAATGTGAACGCCACTTTTCCCTCTTTTTTATTAACGGTGAACGTATCTTTTGTTTCTATTCCCAGCAGTACTAATTCAAGTTTCATCATCAGATCTTCAGCAGTATCTGCAACAATACTGAACTGAATTGATTTCTCTGAGCTTATACTTAAACTGTAAGCAATATCTTTTAATGGAATCCCATCATTGATTTCTAATAAAGCTTTGATTTGGCTTGATTGCCCTTTGGCTTCTTCATAAGTATCCCCACGGAATACAAATAATTCTGAAGGCCATGACTGCATTGCAATAGAATCATCTTGTTTCGGATGATTGGCAATGACCGTATGGAAGTTTGTTCCTCCAAATCCAAAAGCACTGATTCCTGCATAACGGTTCTTTTCAGTCCATAATCCAGTTTCTGCATGGAAAGAGAAAGGACTTGTTTGTGCGTTATAGTAAGCATTAGGTTTTTGAAGGTGAAGGGTTGGTGGTTTTATACCATGGTAAACTGCCAGAGAAGCTTTGATTAAACCTGCTAATCCTGCAGCACATTTAGTATGTCCAATCTGTGTCTTCACAGAACCTAAATGAGTCTGTCCCGGTAAAGCACCTGAACGGCTGAATAGATTTGTTAAAGCACTTAACTCTGTTTTATCTCCAACTACAGTTCCTGTACCATGAGCTTCTACCAATCCTACAGATGCAGCACTGATTCCGGCTTGAGTATAAGCGCGTTCCAATGCTCTTACCTGACCAATTTTTCTAGGTGCAGTTAATCCTAGGGCTTTACCATCACTGGATCCACCCACACCTTTGATTACAGAGTAAATACGGTCTCCATCATTGATGGCGTCTTCATATCTTTTTAAAACAAGGATGGCAATTCCTTCTCCAAGGGCGATCCCGTCTGCATCACTATCAAATGTTGCGCATCTTCCTTTTCTGGAAAGCGCATGGGTACTTGAAAACATAAGGTAATCATTGATCCCGTTATGTAAATCTGCTCCTCCGGCAAGAACCATATCTGATTTGCCCAGTACAAGTTCCTGACAAGCTAAATCAATAGCTGCCAAAGAAGAAGCACAAGCTGCATCTACAGTGAAGTTTCTTCCACCAAGATCAAGACGATTCGTAATCCTACCTGCGATTACATTGGCCAAAATACCCGGGAAAGAATCCTCTGTGGTGTGTGGAAAAGCTTCTTTTACTTCTTCATGAAGCTCGCCAAATACTTGTTTATAATATCCTCTGAAACTATAGCTGTTAGCAAGGTCATTGCCTCCTTCAGCGCCAATAATTACAGAAATGTTGTCTCTGTTGATATGCTTTTCACCATATCCAGCATCTTCCATAGCGCGTTTTGCAACCAATAATGTTAATAATTGTGTAGGTTCAATGGCTGCAAGGGATTGTGGCGGAATTCCGAATGCTAATGGATCAAAATCAATTTTTGGAATGAATCCACCCCATTTGGAATGCGAAACATCTGGCCCGTCTGAATCAGGATTGTAATAAAGATCCTTGCTCCATCTTTCATCCGGAACTTCTGTAACACTGTCTTTTCCCAGAATAATATTTCTCCAGAATTCTTCCAGATTTTTGGCTCCGGGGAAAATACATTCCATACCTACAATAGCGATGTCTAATGGCTTTTCGCTTGATGTTGGTTCTTCTGATAATGCGGCGTTTTGGATATAATCGTAGTTATTTACGCTTACATTCTGGTGAAGTTCTTCAAGGGAAAGAACTTTATTATGCATCGTAGCAATCTGCCCGATCATGTACATGCCAAGGTCAAGTTGATCATCTTTTGGGATGTTAACCAATTGATCTCCTTGACGTTCTATGCCTTTAGCAGCGATTCTTAAGCGTCCTACATTGAGTTTTTCCAATTGCTCCCAAACTTCTTTTTTATCTGCTCCGGCAGCTAAAAGCTTGGCTTTCTCAGTAGTAAAATGGTGTGCAAAAGCTGTATTTAAGCAACGGGTTTCGTGCCCCGGTGCTGTTTCTAATAAAACGGTGTCTTTGGCCTGCATAGCCTGTAACTGGAATTCTTCCTGAATAGCTCCGGTTTGTACAGCTTCCTGAGTATAGAGATATGCAGTTCCCATTAATACTCCAACTTTTACGCCTCTGGCAGCCAATGGAGCGGCCATAATAGAAACAAAAGCTGTTGAAAAGTCGTTATGGATTCCGCCCGCGAAAAATACACTGATATTTTCCGGATGGTCTTCTTTTAAAATACGTTCAATTTGTTTTTCCCAAAGAACCATGCTTGATAATGGGCCTACATGGCCACCACATTCGCGTCCTTCGAAAATAAAACTTTTAGCTCCTTCTTTAAGGAAAATATCAAGTAGGGCAGGAGATGGAACGTGCAGAAATGTCTTTATTCCTGCTTTCTCAAATACCTTGGCCTGCGCCGGTCTTCCTCCTGCAATCAGAACTACCGGTGGTTTTGCTTCAAGAATGTATGATGTTTGTTCTTCTCTTAATTCCTGAGGGGCAAACCCTAAAATACCTACACCCCATGTTTTATTTCCGGCAAGCTCTTTCGTTTCCATCACTAAGGATTTTGCAGAATTACCTTTAAGTAGTGATAATGCAACAAAAGGTAAGGCTCCTGCTTCTGCTACAGCATTGGCAAATGAAGGAACGTCGCTTACACGAGTCATTGGGCCTTGTGCAATTGGATATCTAAGACCAAGTTCTTGTGCCAGAGGATTATTCTGGTCAATTACCTGAAGAGCTTTTGCCTGCTTTAAGTGACCATACATAGCTTCCTTAAAGCCAAAAGTCATTTTTTTCAGCGTTTTGAATTCTTCATATAAATCTACTGCCAACGAAATATCTTGCCCCATCGGGATATAACTCTTACTAATATCAAGATCTGTAAAATATTGCTTAAGTTCTTCAGAATTGATATTTTCAGGCAGTGCAGGTGAGTTAGGCCTCACGAGTACACGATGATTAGCAATGATTTTTGTTTCTGTTCCATTCAGTTTTGAACATAAATCCTTGATGTCCTTAGGAATAGAACTTTCAGGAAATAACGCAAGCTGACTATCCAGTACGATACCTGTTGCTCCCAAAGCCTTTACAGCTGCAGCGGTGTGGAGTCCTATTCCTCCTTGTACCCATACAGGAATGCTTTGAATTTCCTTGATAATTCGCTGAAACAGCACAAATGTAGATTCATAGCCAATCTGGCCTCCTGCTTCATTTCCTTTGATGATAATTCCATTTGCTCCTGAATGTTCAGCCTGTTTGGCCTCTTCCAGACTACTTACCTGATAAATTACGGTAAGATTCGAGTTCTGGTTGATCAACATTCCTGCGGGTATGACTGCAAAGGTCACTTTCTCAGGAATTTGAAGCGATGTAAGTTTTTCGTTAGAAATGTAGATACCACAAGACGGTATATCTAATTGGTCAAGTCGACTTAAGGCTTCCTCGGCGGGCGCCAATTCCTGTCCCAAACTTAGAACGGGAAAGATACCTGCCTGATGCAGCTTAGGCATAAGGTTGACATCCGGCCTTTCAAAAGGCGTTAGTCCAATAATGGTTAAGTTTTTCATGGCGTGATATGTTAGTAAGAAACTTCATAAAAATTCATAACTCTTTGAAATAAAGAGGAATGTTCTCTTATGAAATCATAAAATTGGTTTTATTATATTTTTAATTATAAAGATTTTTTGTTGATTATTTATCAACAAGGGTAGAGGGTCTCTATAATTATTAGAGATAAAGTGATAGTCCGGCTTTTCAAAAGGCATTAGCCTAATATTTGTCAAGTTTTTCATTGCATTTAGTGTTAAAATATTAATCTACTATTTCATTACAAAACATCAATACAATAGCTATAAATAGTTATTATTTATTATAGGTGAATAAAAATAATAAAATTATACTATATCTTTAATCATAAATGAAATTTAATAATGATTTTTTAACAAAAAAATAATGATTGTTCAAATGCTATTAAAGTATGCGATTTATTTTCTTATTCACTGTAAATATGCCGGCACAATCTGAGTAACTATAATTATAACTAATTATAGTTAAAGAAATGTTAAGCAAATATAGGAATAAAAAATAAAATATTTCAAAAAGTAGAGATTTGTTTTTTTATATTACGAAAAGATAATATCAATAATTTCCCTGTAAAATCTATAAAAAATGAAAGGCTTAAAAAGGAAAAAATGATTATCAAATTTGTATTAAATTGATTTATATGGTATTATTAACCATTGTGGGAATTATTTCACTTTCTTGTTGGAGACTTATCTTCGCGGATGAGTGAATTAAAAAGGAGGTAACTTTATGAAAGGGTGTCGAAATTATTACGGAAATATGAAATATAAACATAAAAAAAGCAGCGAAAAGCTGCTTTGATTTATAAAAAATGGTAAAAATTAATCGTACTATGGAGTTTCTATGAGGGTAAAGATTTATCCAAATGAGTTAATTTTCATGTATTGAATTTACTTTAATCTATATCCAAGAGAAGTTCTGGATAAAATTAAAAAATACTAAGATTATATTGTTTTACAAGATCTAAAATCATGTGATATCCCGCCAATGAATTTCCATGTTGATCTAAGGCCGGACTGAATACACCAATACCCATTTTTCCCGGAACGCTTACTGTAATTCCCCCGCCAACTCCAGACTTGCTTGGCAGACCGACTGTTCTTGAATATTCTCCACTGAATTCGTACATCCCTGCCGTCAGCATTTGTGATTCTATTAGTTTGGCAATTTCTGCATTTTTATAGGTGGAGTCTCCATCAAAACGTACGCATTGATTGGCAAAGAAATAACCAATTTTAGCCAGATCCTCTGCTGTTAGTTCAATGGAGCATTGTTTAAAATAATTATCCAGTTGATCTTCATTTCCAGAGATGAGTCCATTGTTTTTCATCAGGTAGAACATTCCGCGATTGCGGTGTCCTGTGGATTTTTCGGACTCATAAACAGACTTGCTGTAATCAATGGTTGAGTTTTTGGTAATATATCGAACCATGTCTAAAATCTTAAGGAAAGGTTTTTCTCCGTCTCCGGAGATCAGGGAAGTGGTAAGGATAGCTCCCGCATTCATCATTGGATTAAGTGGTTTTCCTGTTGTTTCAAGATTTGAAAAATGATTAAAAGGTCTGTCGGAGCCAAAATAACCCATTTTATCAAAAACATTGGTTTCACCTTTTTCATTTACGGCAACCATTAATGCAATGATTTTGGAGATGCTCTGCATGGTGAATTTCTTTTGAACATCACCAGAATTAAAGACTTTACCGTTTTTATCTACCACGGAAAAAGCAATGGCTTTAGCGTCCATCTTTCCCAACTCAGGAATATAGTCGGCAACTTTGCCTTGTGCATAGTATGTTCTGTTTTTTTCCAGAATACTGCTTAAGGTTTTTTCTGAAATTGTTGAAATATCTGCTGTTTTCTGAGCATACATTACGGTGTTTAGAGATAAAAACCCTGCAATAAGAATTCCTTTTGCAGAAAATAAAAAGCTATTTTTTTTCATGTAGAATATTTTCGAATAAAAGTTTAATGATAATCCTCGAAAAACAAAGATAAGATATTTCATTTTTTTGTGGGCTATTCTTCTTCACCTGCAGTTTATTTCACTAATTCAAAATCCTTATAGAACAATATTCCGTGTTGCTTAAGCATATGGTTTTTGTCATTTTCTATTTTGCCGTCTACGGTATTGATGTAATAAAGGGGGCGTTTTTTACTTACGATGTCTTCTTTATCTTTTTGAGTAAGGTTTTTAACGATATTTATTGTGTTGTTCTTGCTAAAGTTACCCATCAGTAAAATCTGTTCAGAGAAATTTCCTACATGAAAGATTCCTGGTGTGTTATTGGAAAGTGTTTCTATTTTTTTAATCAAATTCTGGCAATATTCTAATTCCTGATCTTCATAACCCTCATTCACAAATACAATTCCTTTAAGGTTAACTTTATTTGTATTGATATGAATGAAAAAGGGAGAAATAAGGAATCCATATAATACAATTTTCATCAATTTTGGCTCTAATACATTTTGTAAAAGAATAAGTAAAAAAGGGACTGAGGGTATTAAGTACCCTGCTTCCAGTGGATATTTTAGAAAGAAAATTAAATTGGATAGTATCATTATAATGCAGAACAGCATAAAGTGATCTCTGTACAGGTTTTTTACCTTTTGAAAACTGCCTTTGAAAAGCTGTATGACTAAAGCTAAGAATATTGCTAGTATTCCCAAAGTTCCATATACATGTAGTGTTCCTAAACTCACTAAAGTAGGATAGGAAACTTCTGAAGCTCCGGAACTTTGCAAAAAATGAGTTCCATATTTCAGAATAACAGGTAAAAAGAAAATGAATGTAAAGAGTATGGAAAGTATAGAAAATTGAAGAATCTTTTTAATATCTTTTCCAATATAACAATAGGTAAGAAAAAGAAAAGCAGGTAGGAAAATGATGTTGTTAAATCTTGTACTTACAATCAATCCGAAAAATATAGAGGCTGCCCAGAGTTTTTTATTCAGGATAGAGTAAACAGAGGCGAGTAAAAAAAACAATGACCAATTGTATTCCATTGCCACTGTACTATTAATATAGATAATTGGTGTAAAGGAGAGTACAAGAGATATGAGAAAGGAAAGCTTTATTTTAAAGAATTCCAGGATTCTGAAAAAAAAGAGGCAGCAGCCAACGGTGAACAAAACCGACAGTAAATTGATGCACCAATAAGGGCAATCATATATTAATGAATAGATAAATTCTGAAAAAGGATATCCGGGAAATCGTGAAACATTGTAAATGTGTTCTTCGTGCCATACTTTTCCGGTATAAACTTCCCTCCAGGCATCTAAGTCAGAACCCAGGCTATTGAAAATAAAAGGCAATCGCGAAAACACTACTACTAAAGTTATTATGACTTCCTTAAGATATTTGGGCATTGTTCCTGTGCTTTTTTTCGCAAAATAAGTTCTTTTTACTATATAAAGTAAATAATTCTGGATTTATCTATAGATACTGGAAATGGTTTTACTTTTTCAATTCTCTTTTCTTCCCATTCCTGATTAATTGTAGTTTCAATATGTCCATTTCATAATGAAAGCATATTGTTTGTTTTTTTAATGAAAATTTTATAACATTTTTCTTTTAATTGTTTTATTTTGAAGTTTGATGTGTTTATTTGGTTAATTTTTTTCTTTAAAACACACTTAAAAACAAAAAAAATACATTGATTTCATTCGGGAATGAAAAATAAATTGATCTTTATCAATAACTATAAAGTGCGTGAAATAACATATAAGTAGGAATATGGGTATATTATTGATGTTTAGCACGTAAAAGCTGTATCTTTTTCACTATTAAATGATTTTTGTGTTATTTTTTTTATTAATTTCCAAACGAAAATTAATACATTTTTAATAACCATGAAAAACACCACTTATTTGGGTAGGCATCACATTTTTAGATGGCTACTACTGTGCTGGCTTTTAGTGCCGTGGGGACTACAAGCTCAAACATTAACCCACATTACTTGGAACTCCCAAGTCGGATGCCAGGAATTCCGGGGAGATAAAGGAGAAGATAGTAATATCATTGGCTCCGCAATGATTAAACCTGGCGAGTGTGTCCGTGTCTGTGCGGGCAGTACGGTAAGGTACAAAGTAGTTGGCGGAAGTATTTCCAGTATACTTTGGAGTGCCCCTGGAGGAACTTTAACAGTTGTTCCCGGTACTGGAAACACTGAAGCAGACGTCGCTTGGGGAAGCTCAGGAGGCGGTGCAATACAAGCAGTAATAACGTTTACCAACGGAAATACTGAAACCCAGAACATCTGTATTGAAAAGATCAATACTCCAATTGCGGAGTTCAAACTGATGAATCTGGAAAAAACAGCATGTAAAAATACCGAAATTCATTTTGATAATCTTTCTCAACAGAATGGTGGGGCTGATATTGTCAATTATTTTTGGGAATTTGGGGATGACAATAATACGACTTCAACGGCTTTTGAACCCTCATTTACATATACTACTGCGGGACCAAAGCATATCAGGTTAACGGTAACGAACAAATGTGGATGTTCTCATACTTTTAAAAAAGATATTGAGATCCTTGAAGCTCCCCCTGTACAAATTAACTGTGCCTCTGTGGTATGCGAAGGCAGTGTTGAAAAATATAGTGTGCAGGACGGATGTGAGAAAGGAGAGTGGGAAGTCATTGGAGGAGCAATTGTAGGCCACAATGGTAATGAAATTGAAGTAATATGGGATCATGTAGATCCTAAGGATGGTTTTGGATATGTAATGTACAGATCTGCTTGTGCTTGTCCGGAATGGACTACCATTAAAATTCCAGTAATTTTAAGGAAAGCAGAAATTTTGGGAGAGGCTGTAGTATGTGCTAACACTCAGTACAAATATTCACTTCCTCAATGGCCAACGACTAAGATTGACTGGAATGTAACAGGACCTGGAGGTGGTCAGTTGACATTCAATCAACAGAGAAATGAAATTCTTTTCACAGGATCGCAGCCTGGTGTTTATACACTTACCGCTAAATATTTTAATACTTTATTATTATGTGGTGGCGAGGCTATAAAAACGATTGTTGTTGAGGAGCCGGTAGTAATAAGCGGGGGAGAAAGTGAAATTTGTAAAGGAGGAACCCAGACATTTACAGCAACACCTAACGTGCCTGTTGTTTGGGCTGTAACTTTAGGCGGGGTATCAGTACCTGTAACGCAGCCGATAGGAGCAGCACCTTTTACATATGATTTCCCAGTAGCTGGGTCTTATGTAATTACTGCAACTAAGCAAGGAGGAGGTTGCGAAAGTAAACCACTTTTTGTTAAAGTAATAGAAACTCCAAATGCACCTTCTGGATCCATTGTTGGAGAGAGAACAGTGTGTCCTGGAAGACCTTATGTGTATACACTTAATACAGTTGATCCAGGAATGGTACCTGTATGGAGTGTTACAAACGGTACAATTCAGGGGAGTAATGCCGGAGCTTCAGTAACGGTTATATTTACTCCTGGTACTACACCATATGATGTGTCTGTACAAAACAGAACATTAGGAGTTGCAGGTTGTCTTTCTGCAGGAATAAGAACGAAAATTAAGGCAATAGACCTTAAGTCTATCAGCATTAAATCAAATTCGGGACCTTTCTGTCCAAGTAGTACACAAACATTCATTGCAAATCTGAATGGTATTGTTCCTGATTTTATGGAATGGAGCTTTGAGAGTGCTAATTTTGGAAGTTTTGCATCGGGGCAAGGAACTTCTGCTGTTACTGTAAATCTAAATGAAATTGCAGGTTCAACGAATTCTACTTATTTAAAGCTGAAGATTATCAAGTGTGGGCAAACAAGAGAGATTAAAATGCTTGTAACTAAGCTTACTCTTCCTGTCATTAACTTTACGAATGTTGGAAAGGTTTGCTTAGGTTCAGACCTTACTTTCACTGTTAATCAGGGAACGATTACTTCAGCAACAGATGTGACTTTCACTTTTAGTAATGGATCAACTCATCCAGCTAATTTTGACTTATCCGGAACATACACGTTCCCAAATAACGGATATATCCAAAATAATACGGGAGTAGATGTTTCTCAGTTAGTTACAGTTTCATATGGCGGGACTAACGGATGTAGCTACAAGCCTACAGCAACCGCTAACTTTACTATACTTCCTGAAACGATCATTACGATTTCACCAGTGTATAATATTATCGTTTGTGATCCTGGTATGTTTGCTTATTTACTTACAGCCAACAGCTCTACAGGACTTACCAATATTGTTGAGTGGCAGTGGCAACATGACGGTGTAGATATACCGGGTGCTAATACTGAAGCTTTCACTATTTCAGGGGGACCAATATTCGGGACCTACAGAGTAAGAGCTAAAGATATCAACGGTTGTGTTGTTTATTCACAAAATGTAAATGTAATCCAGTCTTGTGGAACAGGTACTGGTTGTACAGCACCTCCTAAGGTATCATTTACTCCACAATGGACAGCTTGTAATACCATTAAGGTTAATAATCTAAATGCTACCATTCCTCCAGATGAAATTCAGTGGGGATCTGACAGCGTACTTACTTTGGTGAGTGCACAAGGATTGAATACAGCTGAATTTAATACTAATCTTGCAGGAGTGCATGTTGTGACTGTTCGTCTTAGATACGGTTCATGTTGGTATAGCTTCAATAGAGAAATAAAGAAACATTATGAGCCTAAGTTTAATATTAGTCAGGTTTGTAATGGAAATGGGTACAATGTTACTTTGTACAATAGTTCTACGATATTTGATATCGATCCAGGTGCTATTGTGTACTCATTTAGTGGAGCAGGACTACCAGTTCAGAACGGACAAACAGCTACTTACAATAATCTAGCGCCGGGTACATATACATTTACTATGACGATGTCTGCACCGTCATTAGCAATACCACCATGTACTGTAACGAAGACTATTACATTGAAGCCAGTTCCTAGTACAAACTTCATGGTTCCGGCTTGGCTTTGTGCAGGGGAAGTGGGGACTTTCTCTCCGACAAATTATGACCCCGCTAATACATATACCTGGCATTTTGACGGAACTTCTTATGTAGCTCCGGGACAATACTCTTATATTACATTTAATTCAGCTGGTCCAAAAACCATCAGATTAGAAATTACAACCCCTCAGGGATGTCATTACAGTTCTGGAGACAAAAATATTAGCGTATTAAGTGCTGATTTTGGTGGTAGCCTTTCTCCATCAAGCCTCACCGCTTGTGAAGGAAATGCTCAGCCTATTGTATATAATCCAACATTAGGTTTCCCATCTAGCTATATCTGGATGAATGGTTCTGTACAGGTACCTGGAGCGCCTAACTCAATATCTTTCACTCCTACACAATCAGGAAGCTATTGGCCGGTACTTGTATCAGCACAAGGTTGTAAAGATTTTAGTATGAGCCGTAATCCGGCAATAGTAACCCTGAAAGGTGCTCCATTTGTTAGCATATCAGGAAAATCCAATATCTGTGCAGGAAGTTCTGTAACATTAAATGGTATTGTAACTGATAATACATTGCAATATCAATGGAGTAACGGTTCTTCTGTAGTAGTACCTTGGACATCAGCGCCATATCCAATCAGCTATACTACACCAGGATTGGCAGCAGGTACTTATAATTATACCTTAGAAGTTCGTTATCCTGGAGTTGGAGGTTGTGTTGCATCGAAAACATTTACTGTTACTGTTAGCAACCCGCCGGCACAGCCTACTGTGTCTTATTTTAAAGAAAGCTGCCAACCATACAAAATTAGGTTAACCGCATCAGGACCAGCTGCAGGAGATTATAACTGGAGTAATGGAATGACCGGACAAACTATTTTTGTAAATGAAGGCGGTGTATATGAAGTAATCTATACAGCACCAAGTGGTTGTAAGATATCTAATCAGGTAACCGTACCATTAAGTATTGAAAGCTTAATGTGGGTATTCCCTACGGGTTGCTATGATGAGTGCAGAAGTAAAGATCGTTATATCTTAGGTCCAAAAGGTGTTTTTGATTCTCATCAATGGCAACTGTTTGGAAATCCTATTCAAAGTGGAATTAATGATGTTATCCATCCATTATACTTTGATGCATCAGGAACTTACAACCTACAGATAGGACATTTTGGATGTATATTTAAGTCAGGTCCAATGAACTATTTCCCAGGTAAAGAATGTGGAATAGAAACAGATTGTAGATTGAGTTCTGAAATTGTATCATTCAAGTGGGATGGTGATCATTATAATGTTCACGGAAGCATCTTCAATGGAGGAAGCCAGGCAGTAACGCTTACAGTTTCCAGCCTTAATGGATATGGTACTTACTTCCCATCTATGATTACGATTCCGTCAGGAGGTACTTATGATATGAATTCTAATCCATTGGCTTTCTATCCAAATGCTAATTTCCCAGGAGGAAATGATGATATTTTGTTTATGGGTCAGGGAGACTGCAAATTTATTGCTCAGGTTGGAGTTATAGGTAAACCGGCACCAGTAAAAACAGATAGAGTAGTAGGTATTACTTCAGCTTCATCTCTGAAAATGATGCCAAATCCTGCAAAGGAAAAAGTGAAAATCTCGTATAATACTGGCAATGAAAAAATGCTGGCAAAACAGATTACAGTTTTTGATGCCATGGGCAATATCAAATTCCGTAAGGAACTGAAAACATCCTCCGGTGAGGTAGATGTAGATGTTTCTAGCTGGTTGCAGAGTACTTATATTGTTATTGTACAAACGGGCGACACATCGTTGCAAGGAAAACTGATTAAAAATTAATCAAACTATTTAAATAAACAGTGTTCTCTTCGGAGGACACTGCTTTTTATAATATGTAATAACTAAATGAAATTTTATGATACAATCTAAAAGCAAATTATGGATACTGTTTTTGATGTTACCGTTATTATCCTTTAGCCAAAATTATCAATGGCAATGGGCCAAACAAGCTGGGGGCCAAACGGGTAATGATTCAGATTTTTTTAAGTATTTAGATGACGAATCCATAAGGGATATTGTAGTAGACAACAATAATAATGCTTATTATCTGGCAAGTATATGGACGCAAGGGCAAAATTTAGATGGTACACCCGTGACCAGCTATGGACTCCGTGATCTTCTTCTTTTCTCTACAGACTGTCAGGGGAATATAAGATGGTCAAGAACCATAGGTGGTAGTGGATTCAATGAATTTGCCTGGAACATAGAGGTAGATAATAATGGCGGATTATATATCATGGGGCGCTTTCTTAATGAAGCATATGCTAGCGATCCAACTTCTGTTCCTATACACTTTGATGATTCTCATGCCATGCCTTTTATTAATTTTGTTGATCAGAATACCGTAGATGCGGGAAGTAAAACAGGTCATTTATTGAAATTCAATACATCCAATGGTGTATTGGCGTGGAGTAAGCCTTTGCAGGGAGATGTAAGCCTGGCTTTACGTCAATCTGATACTCAAATGATGTATATGGATTCTTCCAAAAATATTCATGCCATTTTAGGTTTTAGAGCAGGAACTCATTTAGATGGGTTGATTACAGTACCAGCTAGCTATACTACATCATATCAATATTATTTAGTTAAATTCAATTATAATAATGGGAATATGACACCAGCCACTCCCTTGTTGCTTCCCATCACAGGAGACTTAAGTGTAGGAGTAGCAGATGGAAAAGTGAATTTGATGTATGATGAAAGTTTAGACCGTTACTATCTTGCAGGCAAAAGGATGTACGGAGATTATAGTAGCATCTTGGCTAGCTTTGCATACAATGATATTCCGTTTACAAAAGATGCCTATTTGCTTGCTTTCAATGGCAGTAATGGATCAGAGGTATGGAGAAAAGAATTTACAACTGATTTGCCAAATTTTATGGATGATGAAATTCATTCCATTATAAAAGATACAAGTTCTTCAGATATTTATATTTCAGGACGTTATTACACAGGAACTACTGCCGCTACTTTTGGAAATTATACCTTTCCGGTACCATCTTATCAGGGGCAGGTGCCTTTTGTTATGAGGCTTACTGCAGATGGAACAGTTAAATGGACGAAGATTCCTGATGGTTTCACAAATTCCGTCGGATATCGTTTTATGAAAGGAAAAATTGTTCTTAACGGAAACGAAATAGCTTTTGCCAAGGCAAGTAAAAGTGATATATGGGGAAGTTACTCTATGGTACGTCCTAACGGAGATTTATCAGATCCTTTATTAGTACGTCTTAACAAAGATAATGGTGCTGTGATAGGAGCCGAGGAAATCCATAGTAATTTCGAAGTTCAGGATGAATTTACAGCCATTGCAGTAGATAAGGATGGTAATTACTTACTGGGTGGTTTTTTTCAGGACCAGTTATTTACCGCTTCCAATGATGGTGTAGATACTATGGTTGTTAACGTAACAGGAGGTAAATCTCAGTCATTTTTTGCAAAATACGCCAAGTCTGCTTGCAGTTTATCAGTAGTAGAAACTTCAGCTTCTCAGGTAGGAATACAGGTTTATCCAAATCCTGTGCAGGATGTTCTTTATATTAAAAGTAAAGAGCCTTTAGTTTCCTATGAGATTTATGGAGCTACAGGACAATCTGTAAAGCAAGGGGCTTTAAGTATGGCTCAGGAGCAATTAGTATTATCCTCTCTTCAAACAGGAATTTACTACATCAAGCTAAAAACAAAATCTGCAACAGTAACAGAGAAGATAATGAAGAAGTAATCTCTTCTAATTCAAAATATCTATAAAAAAACAGCGGTCTTCAAAAAGACCGCTGTTTTTTTATAGATATACCTTAATACATTTCCTCACTATAGATTTTCTTTCCAAGATAAAAAAGTTCGTGTTTTTTGAGGTTGATATTATCTTCAAAAATGTCATGAACAAAGTGGACCAACTCATTTACTTTTTCTCTTTGAGTAATTCTGATGCGGGATTCAAAATTAGTAGTAAAGCCACTTTTGGTGTAATTCAGTGAACCGAGATAAGCAATTTTTCGATCTATCACATAAATTTTTGAATGAACGAATTTGTTGTCATATCGGCTATTTCGTACATACTTGAAATTCAACGTTTCAGAATAATGATAAGTGTAAATTTCTGTTTTTTCAACGGCTGCTTTCATCTCCCAGCATTTATAAAACCCATAAAAAGATCCGAGAGAAACAAGTATAGCCAGGAAGTTATTTGAATCTTTCAAGTCATCTATCACATGCATCCCGAAATAAATAAGTGAAAAAATTCCCAGACAAAATAATATAATAGAGGAGAAGAAAAGCATGTTTTTCTGACTTTCTCTTTTCTCTTTTTTCTTTATATCAGTTACTTTATGCTGATAAATCAGCTTTCGGAGAATATTCGTATATTGCTCTGGTCTCAGATCACTAAATGCTAATCTTACGTTTACATTCCTGTTTTTTAAGGCGATGAGGTCATCCAGTTTTGTTTCATCTATATAAGGCGAAATAATTAAAACTTCCTCCTTGGCATTCAATATGTCATTGTTTAATTGAGTTCCTGCATTTTGCCCCACAAAAACTTCAATCGCTTCACTGGGTTCGGTATCAATTCTAAAATAAAATCTTTTGTTTTCTTTAGACACTTTTCTATTTCTTAAATTTTCTCCTGATTACAGGGGGGCAAATATACATTTTTCTTAAAACAACTTATTGGATCTGTTTTTTTAAGATTGTTTTTCTGTTACCAAACTTACAGGTATTTTCAATATATAATTTATGGTTTTCCGTAAAAAATATTTAGCTTTTTATCAGTCACAATCTTTCTGATAAATGAAAATGCTCCGGAAAACATTTAGCTTTCCAGAGCACGGATTAATAAACAACAAGTTTTATGAAGAAGTACCACTTCAGATATTAAAAAATGTATAATCTATTTTAAACCAAAGTCTTTTATCCACTTTGCAACAGTATTCCTGCTTAATTTAAAATGATTGGCTAATTGAGTATTATTGAGGTTATATTTCTTTTGATAATCCAACATCTGAATAATATCTGATGAAGAGTAAGAACGATGTTTTTGGTTATCTTCAGTACCATCAGTATTTTGACCGTATATTATTTTATTCAATTCTATAACATCCAATGCCGATAATTTCTGCTTTCTAAGAAGCTTCTGACATTCAGTTTTCTTATGAGAAAATTTTTTGTCAAGAATATCTGTATAAATTCTTTTGTAATTAGGTTGAGATGTATTCATAATGTATTTTTTAATATTAGGTAGAAAATTATTCAGCTAACCTGTCTATGATGCTTAACTTTTTGGTTATTGATATTTTAAAACTTTCAATTCTTGCTATATTTTTGAATCCATTTAAAAAGAGTTGTTTTTGGAATCCCATATTCACTAATAACCTGAGATTTTGTCTTTTCTCCTGTTTGAATCATTTCAAGAATAAAATCAATTAATTCTATAGTATAAATATTCTTTCTGAACTTGGGTAACAAAGGATTTTGATTTTCAAACTTCTGCTCTTTTGAATATAATAATGAAGGAGGAGAATACAGAATTAGATGTTGAGTATAAATTCTGAAAAAATCATATTCCAATAGTTTGCTCCAAACTAAAAGAGTATTTGTTGGCAGATCCATTTCGTTATACATTTTCTCGATTTCCATTTCAGAACATTTCAGAAAATTGCACATTCTATCCATTTCTATTTCACTTTCCTCAACTTTTTGACGAATAAGTGATCCAATATGGATGTTTTTAAAGTTTTCCATTTACTTTTTAAATTTTAAAAATTTCTATAATAAAATAACTTTTGTAAACCATACTCTGATAATACCCATACACTTTAGAAAAGCTATATAAATCTATTATCAATCTATAAACTGTTTGGTTAATAGCTAGATACTGACGCTTTTAAAAATATTTCTCTGCTATTTCAATTTATTTCCAATAGTTCCAGTTAACTCCGTCAAATACCGCAAGAGACTTACTGGCAGTATCATAACATAGCATTCCCGGATAGGGACTCTTTACTGAGATATGAGGGTTTGATACTTTAGGTAATATCAATGCCTTATTATTAGATTCTAGAACAAGAATTCCTTTAGCAGGACTAGACGGAGCTCCTATAATAACTTCTCTACCAATTTCAGGGGTAGAATTAGGAATGATTGCGCTGGCGTCTCCTGCATCAGAAAGAGGAACCCATCCATTTTTCTCATACATTTTAACCTTTTTATCCGTTTTATCAAACAAGAAAGTCCCATTGTTACTTGCCGTTAATGCCGTTAAGCTATTCACAGCAGGAAGGATAAGTCCCAGAGTATTTGTTGGGGTACTATTGAAATCAAGAATAGTATTATTTCCGTCAACGTTTTCTTTTGCTATTGCTACCTGAGCTGATGTTATTTGAGTAAACAAACAAATGATAGTGCTATATATTATTTTTTTCATTTTTTTTATTTAAAGAGAAAAGCCTTACCCATAACCTGAGATTACAGGTAAGACGAAGTATTAAAAAATTATTCGTTGCAGCTTCTTTTGATGCAGTTCCATGTAGCTCCATTGTAAAGTTTAATACAATCAGCATCAATGTCATAAATAAGCATTCCTTCTTTTAATTGTGCTGCTGGAACCATACCGGAGTTCTGAAGTCTTGTAATAACAAACCCTTTAGTATCTGAATCTAAAGCAATGAATCCATTGGGCACTCTTTCCGGCCAACTTGCTATTTTACTTTTTCCTGTAATCCCAATTTTAGTAATGAGACCTCCTGTAGAAAAGTTTCCGGGTTTTGTACAATAACAATTTGATGAATTACTGATATTATAATTTGCTGATGTTGCAGAACAAGTTCCTGATACTATTTGAACCTTGTAATTACCAGTTAATGTTGCAACATACGTTTGAGAAACAGCTCCAGGAATTAGAACATCGTCTTTATACCATTGGTAAGAGGCTGCAGTAACAGATATACTTAGCGTAATACTTTCTCCTGTACAGATACTTGTTTTATTACCTGTTATTACTGGGGTTGCGGGAACTAAATTTACAGTTACTGTTGTTCCGGCAGAAGCAGGGCTTGTACATCCCCCTAATGTTCTTGTTACAGTATAGACACCTGAAGTTGTAGCAGTATATTGATAATAAATAGCCCCTGGGATCAGTACACCATCTTTATACCATTGATAAGCTCCAGTAGTATTATAAGTAGAAGTTAAAACAACACTTCCTCCTGTACAAAAAGTAGCAGGACCTCCCGCTAAAACGGTTAGAGTAGGCGGTACTGGGTTTACTGTTACCGTTGTTCCAGCAGAAGCAGGGCTTGTACATCCTCCTAATGTTCTTGTCACAGTATAGACACCTGAAGCTGTAGCAGTATATTGATAATAAATAGCCCCTGGGATCAGTACACCATCTTTATACCATTGATAAGCTCCAGTAGTATTATAAGTAGAAGTTAAAACAACACTTCCTCCTGTACAAAAAGTAGTAGGACCTCCCGCTAAAACGGTTAGAGTAGGCGGTATTGGATTTACTGTTACCGTTGTTCCAGCAGAAGCAGGGCTTGTACATCCTCCTAATTCTCTTGTCACAGTATAGACACCTGAAGCTGTAGCAGTATATTGATAATAAATAGCCCCTGGGATCAGTACACCATCTTTATACCATTGATAAGCTCCTGTCGTGTTATAAGTAGAAGTTAAAACAACACTTCCTCCTGTACAGAATGTCGTTGGACCTCCCGCTAAAACAGTTAGGGTAGGCGGTGCTGGGTTTACCGTTACTGTTGTTCCTGCAGAAGCTGCGCTTGAACAACCGCCAGTTGTTACAATTACAGTATAGGTTCCTGAAGTATTGAAAATATAGGATTGTGCTGTTGCTCCTGGAATAATGCTTCCGTCTTTGTACCATTGGTTACCCGTTGCTGAAGAAGAAGTTAAAACTACACTTCCGCCTGTACAGAATGTGGTTGCTCCTCCAGCCAATATGGTGGGAGTTTTCGGTTTAGGATTTACTGTTACTATTGTTCCTGCAGAAGCTGCGCTTGAACAACCGCCATTTGTTACAACTACAGTATAGGTTCCCGAAGTATTGAAAATATAGGATTGTGCTGTTGCCCCGGGAATAATGCTTCCGTCTTTGTACCATTGGTTACCCGTTGCTGAAGAAGAAGTTAAAACTACACTTCCGCCTGTACAGAATGTGGTTGCTCCTCCAGCCAATATGGTTGGGGTTGTCGGTTTAGGATTTACTGTTACTGTTGTTCCTGCAGAAGCTGCGCTTGAACAACCGCCATTTGTTACAACTACAGTATAGGTTCCCGAAGTATTGAAAATATAGGACTGTGCTGTTGCTCCTGGAATAATGCTTCCGTCTTTGTACCATTGGTTACCTGTTGCTGAAGAAGAAGTTAAAATTACACTTCCGCCTGTACAGAATGTGGTTGCTCCTCCAGCCAATATGGTGGGAGTTGTCGGTTTAGGATTTACTGTTACCGTTGTTCCTGCAGAAGCTGCGCTTGAACAACCGCCAGTTGTTACAACTACAGTATAGGTTCCCGAAGTATTGAAAATATAGGATTGTGCTGTTGCCCCGGGAATAATGCTTCCGTCTTTGTACCATTGGTTACCTGTTGCTGAAGAAGAAGTTAAAATTACACTTCCCCCTGTACAGAATGTAGTTGCAGTACTAGCAGAAATAGTAGGTGTTGGTATAGTTATAGTAGTACTCAGGCTAACGAGACCAAGATAAAAATCATCAACAGGTTTAGCTCCGGAACCATTATAATAAAATTTTAATTGCCCGGAATTGGGTACATTAGCAGGTAATTTTAATGCAATATTAGCGGTTATGTTCGCAATATTTGCCGTTACATTCATAGGTATTCTGTTGTAATTACCACTTGCACCATTATAATAATACACATAGGCACCCCCTGCTGTTACTCCATTTCTGGTTTCTATGCGCATATATGGTACTCCGGCATAATAAAATTCAAGATATGCCATTTTACTATCTACAGGGCTAAGTGCATCGTAAGCTCCTACACCAATGTTAAATGTTGGAGAAATATTACCTTGTGAGTTAACATTAGTTATATTCTGCGTAAGATCATTAATTTGACCATCTCTAATAAATACTACACCATTTTGGCTGGGAGAAGTTCCTACATCAGAATTAAGTAAAGTCCAATTGGCAAAGCTTCCGGCAGTTTGTATAAGAGTAGGGTTGGCGATTCGTTCTGCTGTACATGGATTACAAGATCCGCCAGTAAGTTGTGTTGCAATGCTGAACGAGTTACTTGCTGCAGATGTACATCCACTAAAATCTGCTTTTACAGTATAGCTTGTTCCAGCCGTCATCCCGTATATTATACCCCCTGCACCCACATTTGGCCCTGCTGGTGTAAAATTGTATGTATAAGAAGCATTGTAGTTATTTATTGTTGCTGTTCCATTGGCGAAACAAGTGGCCGCCGTTGTACTTACTGTTGGAATATCTATGCTTGTCGATGTCCAATATGTTTTTGGTAATTTGAGAGAAGAATTCCTCCCTCCCGTATTAAAATCAGAAATACCTGCAGCAATACTCGGCGGATTATTAGCGTCATCAATGTATGACAAGTAAATTGTGGTTCCGTTACTACTGTTTGCGAAATACAACCTTCCGTCCGGACCTACTCTCATCCCATATATTGATCTGGAATAAGGAATAGAGGTCATTGTACCAGTCGTGATATCATAATATCTGAATTGATATAACGGTCCCATTAATATATCCGCATAGTAGATATATCTTCCGTTTGGAGACAACGCCGGTCCATAGGAGCTTTTGATATCGTTTCCTGTAAATTTAGCAAGTTGCCCGGAAATGACTCCAGTAGCACGATTGAAATTGGCAAGAACAATTACTTTACTTTTGCTCATTAAGATCTTATCGGGTTGCTGGGGTATCCAGCTAATGGATTCTCCCGTAAGAGGTGTTGCACTGTCGGGGAATGTGTATGTAGAAATAGGTGTAGGATTAAAGCCGGAAAGCTTATACTCATACACTGTCACTGTGCTATTCTGGTTGAGAACTACTATCCAGGATTCTCTGCTGTTTGTAGATTTAGGGATGACCTCCATCCCCTCGGTAGTAGTACCGTTTACGAATGTGGTAATTCCTGATACTGTATTGGTTTGTAGATCATACTTTCCTCCAATTAGCGAGCCTCCTACACTTCCCGTATTACTATTTCCTATAACAATATAGTTACGCCCCTCTGTCCCGGCAGGATCGGGAATAATTGCAGCAGCATCTCCCGTAGAAACGTTACTTCCTATTCCTCCTCCAGTAGCCTTAGCTCCGTCTGATGCTCTGTAAACATAGTATCCATCGGTTCCGAATAACAGATTTCCTGTAACAGGATCGTTGGCTACGGCATAACCTTCATATCCCATTGTCTTGTCACCTTGCCCGAAAGTTGGATTATTTAGGGTAGCTGTTCCACCATTAAAATCGATTCTTATTTTATCTCCTGGCATGGTAGACCCACCACTGCCGGTCCTGACATTGGATCCATACCCAAACCACCACGATTGTTTTGCATTGGGGTTAGGAAGGCATTGGGCGTATAAATTCGTATAGCCTATCAGAAATAATAAAGCTAAAAAAATGTTTTTTATCATTGTGTTTTTTGTGTTTGTTTTATGAAATTAAAGCTATTCTCTTCAATGAATATCTATTATAATATCTTAGCTTGAAAGTTTTGTCGTTTTTTTAGGTTAAAAATACTGGGCAGAAATAGTATTAGAAAATATTCTAATTAAACCTGCCCAGATCAAAAAAAATTAGGGATTAGTGTTTGTTTTTAAATTGGTTGTATCAATTAATTTAAAATTGCATTATTTTCTATATTCTCCTAAATATTAATAATTATTATAAAGTGTAATGATGTATATATTTAAAGTTTATTAGTTTTATTAATCTCCTATCCTGAAGAAAGTAACTTGTGTAGAGTTTGCGAACAAATCATTACCCGGTAATGCTGAACAGTTTCCGGAAGCACCACGTCCTAAACTTATCTGCCACGTTCTTGTAGAAGGAATTACTGCTGTATAAGTAATTGTACCTCCATGATTAGATGGAACTCCTTCATTGTGTGCAGCTGTAGAGTGAACTCTTTGCGTACCGCCTCCATCAGGAAAATCTACAAAATAAGAACTCAGTGTACATCCTGTAGCATCATGCACGCCTTCATATACAAAACTAATTTGATAAGTTCCTGCAGGAATTGTTACATTCGAAGTAGCTGTATTTAATGAAAAGCCTGGAATTCCATTTTTTACAATACCCATATTGGTTAATGTTTGCGTTCCTCCAGATCCCACACCATTCAGAAAATTAGTTATTTTAGTATTTAAAGAAATAACGGCAGGTAACGGAACAGAAACAACATCTAAAGTTGTTGTTTTTAAGATTCCTGTTGAGCCTGCTACTACTACTTTATCACCACTACCTCCGATATTACTGGTGATGGTACGGATACGTAAATTTCCTTTATCTATATCCAAAGCCTCAGTAGGAGCATTATTTCTTATACCAATATTTCCTAGAGGAACTGTAGTAGTTCCCGAAAGACCCGTTCCAAAGATGACATTATTAATGTTTAGCTGATTACTACCTGCTATTGTAGGAAGATAAGTGTCTGCACCAATAAGAGTATTGTTACTTCCTGATAATGTTTCCTGTACATTTTTAAAACCAGCATTATTTCCTAGGAATGTATTTTTACTCCCAGTAACTAATTGTCCAGCGTTTGCCCCAACAATAGTATTATTAGAACCTGCTCCAACTGTACTTATGAAAGTTCCGCTATAAGCATTTGCACCTACAGCAACATTGCTACTTCCAAAACCTGCTACTGATTGGTACATTGTCTGATAACCCAACATTGTATTATTGTTTCCAGCATTATTACCAAATCCTGCAGCCCGGCCAAATGCCGAATTGTTTGCTCCGGTGATAGTTGAAAGCATTGCATTATTTCCTATAGTAGTATTCGTAGTACCGAGCCAACCAGCCTGAACATTATTCCTTTTTAAGATGATATCTTTGTCATCAGTAGTTCCTATAAAATTGGTGCCAGGCGTAGTTCCCGAATTACCAGTGAGATGCCAGTCGTCTGTAGTAACTCCTGCAATTGGTAGCCATTTAGTGCCATCATAATAAAAATACCCTAATGTGGTTACGTTTGCTGTTTTAGGCGTAACGCTTGCCGGGGGAAGAACTTCAGTGATGTAAACAATGGCTCCTGTTTGAGGAATATCATACAATGCATCTTTAGCTTTTAGTTCGGAACCCTTTAATTTAGGTGCAATAAAACCGTCTATTTTAGAAAGATCTAAAGGACTTGCTGTAATATCCAGAGTAGCATTGGGAATTGCCGTATTAATACCAACCTGCCCAAAGGCAGACGTACTCAACACAAATGATGAAATAGCTATAATATTTTTTTTCATTGTATGCATGTATAAAGAATTAATAAAAAGATGAAATAATAAATACATTTAAGATCTCACAATTCATAGGTTCTGGCTGATAATAAAGTAAGCTGTTAATATATAGGAGGTGCACGCAGGCATTTTCGAAGTCTGTGAATAAAGGTGTGCTCTGAAACCTGAGCTGATAGATAAATATCAGCCCAGAGGGATGTAAATAAGCTCGATGTTGTGAAGATTGAATTTTTCATCATAATGGCTTATGTGTTTTTAGAATGTGTGTTTTTGTGTAGCCTGAACTTATTTTGATAAAAAAAACAAATGAACCCCAAAGGGTTGCATTTAGAGTATCATAGTATTCATTTAAAAATTGAGCTTTTTGAGGGAGTTATGCTCTGAAAAATTAATTGAAATCTTAAATAATTCTAAAATTTTACGATTGTTCTTTTTTCTCGATGCGAACTTAGGTAAAGAGCATGTTATGGAACAAATCTGCTAGTACCCATTAGATACCTATTCGCGTTAAGTAGTTTAAAATCAATTGATTTAATGTATTTTCTGGATTTTAACTCTTATTATATGTATGGTGTTTTTATAGAAAAAGTTAGTTGTTTTCTTGTTCTAGGGTATTGTTGTTTTATATTGTATTGAAAATCAATAATTTAAGTAGCTTTGGGTATCTAAAGGGTATGTGTGTTTTTACCTATTTGAGAGGGAAATACAAATATTATGTCAAAAAAAAATAATGATAACGTTAAAATCTAAGATATAGAAAGAAGAAAAGTACCGGATGTAAACGAAATAAAAAACGGGAAGATTCCTATGAATAAACTTTTAATGAGAGGTTATATACTGGAGAGGAAATTTGATAATAAAATACAACGATAAAAATCATTAAAGAATAAAAAAAAGACGACTCGAAAGAGCCGTCTTTTTTATTTATCACCCTTTTAGATAGTATAATCGATTGGGGTGTATGATATTTTATATTTTACTGATCCAGATATATAAGTCCTCATCAGAGGGAATGTTCAATCTTTTTCTGATGCGATTTTTTCTGTTTTGTACTGACTTTGGAGCGACGAAAGTGTATTCTGCTATTTCTTTTGTAGAAAAGTTAAGTTTAAGGTAAGCGCAAAAAGATAGTTCAGAATTCAATAGGTCCGGGCATATTTGCAAGAGCTTGTTGCAGAACTCAGGATATACCTCAATAAACTTTCCAAGAAAAGAGGGATCATTGGTTTTGGCAAGCTCGATAACTTCTTTAAAAGAATCATTTACTTTACCTTTCAATTCTTCAAGCTCAATCTCTTTTTCTTCAATAATTTTTTTCTTTTTTAGGCTTGTCTTTTTTTCTCCGAGATAGTTTTTTAAAAGATTCCAGGAGAATAATAACGTTAAGCTTAGCAGAACAATTACACCTCCTATTATCCAATATAGGGAATATTGCTTCTTTTGACTTTCTGTTTGAACATCTTCTTTTATATTTTGGGATGCTATACCGGCATCTTTTTTATCCTCCAGAGATAGGCTATCTACCAGATTCCCGTATTTTTTACTGTAAATTAAAGCGCTGTCTTTATTGTTGAGCTTATCATAGATTTCTGAAAGATTTTGATAGCAGGCTTTCAAAGCAAATGGATCCTTTGTTATTTGTAATATTTTTTCTGATTTTTTATTATAAATAAGAGCGCTGTCCAAATGATTTCCTTGTATATGAGCTGAGCCAATAGTTTGTAAAACATATGACTCTGATTCTACCCCAATATTTTTCATTGATAAGACTTTATAGGAATAAAATAAAGCTGAATCAATTTGTTTTTTCTCCAGAAAGCTTGTGCTAATGTTAATATATGCCTTTATTGTACCTTCCTTTCTTTTTATTTTGTCTTTGACTTTAAGATAGTATGCAAGTGATTTCTTTATATAAAATAAGACTGAATCTTCATGTTTCTTTAGTTCAATATAAAGAGCTGATTTTAAGTCGTATCCATTTCCTTTGGCGAAATTTCCATCATCTTTCTTTAATTGTTCACTTTCTAACAGAGATTGATCAATAGCTGTATTCGCATCATTATAAAATCCTAAATTTGTAAAAGCAAATGCTTTACTTTGTAGAGCTCTTACTTTATATTTATAGTTTTCTGAATTCTTAATGGAGAGGTTTTCTAACTTTTCAAGATAAGGAATCGCGTTTTTGTATTCTCCTCTCTGCATATACCAATTGCTGATTTTAAAAAGAGATTTACATATACCTGCTTCATAACCAATTTTTAAAGATGATTGGTAAATTGAATTCAAAAAATCTATATTTTTCTGTGCATTCCAACCCTTGTTTTCTGTATTTAAGGACTTGTCAATTTCTTGCTTTGTTTGAGAAAAGAGAAAGTTCGAAAAAAAAATCAGTAAGACTAATGTTTTCGTTACGTACGGGTATCTCATTAATTGTGTTTAGATTAAAAATGATTATATATTCAAATTATTTATTAAAAAGCGAGAATAATAATTAAATTTTACTATTCTAAGGATGTAGATGTGAATTCTTATGTAAAGTGTCTTGTATTTTATTTTTTTTACAAATACTAAGATATTGAATTGCAATCACACTTCAAAATAATATGTATATGAGAATGGGTAGGAATTTGATTACCAATATATAAATTTATAAAGGCAGTATTTGCTTGTTTTTTTCTATATTTATTTGCTCGTATAGAACCTATACAACCCTTTATTCATTATTTTTGTCTGGAATTAAATGATCAGACATTTTCTTACATATATGGACAATACATTTGCTGACAATAATCAAATTGAAATGGTTTCCAGTTTCTCAGAGCTGGTAAATACTGATTTTCATGGGAATAACAATGCGCTTTGTTGGCATAGAAGCTTACATGGAGATTTTGAAGAAATTGTGTCTAAACTTCAATTAAAAGAAAATGTTACGGAAATTTCTGTTGAAGATCTTTTAGAACTACAGCTAACGGAAGATGGAAGTGCTGCACGGGAAGTTATTTTAAAGGATTTGCAGGCATTAACTGATTTTGGAGCAGTGCCCTCTCTTAATTTGCTTAAAAGCTATGAAAGAGACGACGAGTTTGATTTTATTTCTACAGATGTGTATTCCTATCATGTAGATCGCTCACCTGTCAGTACTGATACTTTTTTATGTACTTACTATGGTGCAGCAAGTGATATCTTGCCTAATGATCAAGCAATGCAAAAGATTTTGATTCCGGAAATTAGGGAAAAGCTGAAAGAATTACACAACGGTACAGAAGATGAATTTGAAGCGTTTTTGAAAGAATATTATTTTGATCTTCATTATTCTCCTAAACCAAATGCAAAACCTGTTAATTTGGGCTTAGGACATCTTTGGAGATTAACTGTAGATCATCCGGAGCAAAAGGTTTTACCTTGTGTACATCGCGCACCTGTTGAAAAGGATGGTGAATACCGATTGCTGCTGATTTGTTAGAAAAATTGATGGATATTCTTTAATGTCCATAGCTGACAACTCTTGAAATTTTCCAGCCCTCCTCCGTATGTTTCCAAATATGAACGAACTTGAAAGTTCCACAATGGGTTAAAATTCCATTTTCTAAACGGCAGAACTGATGCAATCCTGATTGGATAGCTCCATAATCTTTAATAGGGTATACTTCCACGCTGTCTGGTACAAGTACTCTTCTGGTGTACGAATAATTTTTAGCCACTCTCCGAAAATTATCAACAGTCTCTTCATATCCTGCCAAACCACCAACATCATGAAAGAATTCAAGGTCTTTGGTAAAAAAGGTTTTAAGTTGATCAATATCTCCTTTATTGGCCACGTTGAAAAGTATGCTGTCTTTCTCCATAATTGTATTATACAGTTCTTTAGAAACAGGTGTGTAAGGTTTTGTTTGAGAAAAAACCGGTGACCACAATAAACAACACAGTGTAATAGAGAAAAATCTTGTTAATATAATTTTTTTCATGGGTTCAGGTAAAGATGAGATCGGTTTATTGAGTAAATCTAAGCATTAAATTTTCTACTGATCTAAAGTTTTCCAACAAATTAATATACCTAATGAAAATTTGAAAAATACACGTAACTCAAAGTAAAAGAGAATAGTAGCTTTGTGATAAAATTCAATGCATGTTTTAAGAAAGTGACTTGGATGATCTTTTTCCCTGCACGACATAAGTACACATTGCTTTGCATAATAAAAAAACGCTGGAAATGTCAATCTAATTTTTATATTTGCATCTGTCAGATTTTAAATCTAAAGAGATTGTAAAGATTATAATACAAGGTCTGAAAATAAACTAATAATAAACAAAGAATAGTAAGAAATGGATAAAATTAATTTATTAATTATTGTGAATATAATCTCTTTATTCATTTCCTTGTTTCTTGCATTTTTCCTGATTACACTTAAAACAAAGTACAAAACAAGTAATTCTTTGTTTGCTGTTTTTTTACTGTTAAATGCAATAGATATTAGTGAGCCTTTGTTTAACATGCTAACTGATGCCCCATCAAACCTGGGAATGTTTAGGACCACTTTCGCTTTCCTACAAATTCCTGTCTTTTATCTTTATATAATATCAGTTTGTTACTCTGATTTTAAGTTAAAGCCGAAATATTTACTACATCTGCTTCCCTTTTTAATTGTTAATTTGGTTTTGCTTCCTCGTTTTTATGCTGTAGATGCAGCATCGAAAATGAGTTTTATTCAGAATCGCCAAAATATGATAGAGTTCCAATTCATTCATATTTTAATACATCTTCAGATCGTTATATACATCATTGCTGTTTTTAGGGTGCTAAGAAAATCAAAGAAACTCTATCTTGAAAATTATGCAGGGAAAAGCATCAACTCCTATAATTGGCTATTTCAGTTTACCATTGTATTGACCATTTTATATACGGTAGCTCTTTTAAAAAACATCTTTAAGTTTTCTGATTATCCATACATTTCGGAATGGATCAAGATCGGACTTTGGATATCTTCTCTCTTTATTTTCTGTTGGTATCTATTTAAGGCATTAAATAATCCAGGTCTTTTTAGAAATATTGATTCAAAACTAAAGCTTGTTTCCGAGCTTGTTTCCGAAGAAAAAAACAATGAACAATCACCAGAACATGAAAGAGAGTATAATGAAGAACTCTTGAATTTAAAAAAATATATGGTTGAGAAAAAACCTTATCTTAACTCCTCACTAACCATTCAGGATGTTTCTAAAGAGACTGAAATTCCTGTTCGGGACCTGTCTCTTTTAATCAATCATCAATTAGGACAGCATTTTTATGATTTTGTTAATACCTATCGGATCGAGAGTGCGATGAATATTTTAAAAGACAATACAAAAAGTAAGGTAACCATCCTTGAAATTTTGTATGAAGTTGGCTTTAATTCAAAATCTTCTTTTAATACTGCTTTTAAAAAACACACCGGAAATACACCTACTTTTTATCGCAAAAGTGTGTAATTCAGTATTTTGTGATTACTCGTACCTTTTTTTGAAAGATTCGCACCTATTTTTTTGAATAAATGTGATCGATTAATTTTATTCGGTCGCATACATTTAATGTCTTCCACATCTTTGTATCGAAATAAATTTTTAACCAAAATACGATACAATGAAAAGCACCTTTTACTTACTAATCCTTATGGTACTGGTTTCAAGTTGCCAAACAAGTAGAAAAGTTTTTGCAGAAAAAAAAGACTTTAGATTTCTTACAGATAGTTTAAAAGTCGAACAACAATTAGAAAAGTATAAGCTTCCGGGGGTGAGCCTTGTTGTTTTTGAAAATTACAAGATTGTATATTCAAATCAGGTAGGAGTGAAATCAATGAATTCTAAAGAAAAATTGGATGTAAACACTGCTTTTTCTACAGCATCAATTACAAAGCCAATCACAGCACTTCTTTGCCATATTCTTGAAGAAAAAGGCTTAATTAACCTGGATGAGCCTATTGATAAGTACTTAAAACGATGGCATTTACCAAAAAGTAAATTTACAGAAAATAATAGCCCAACCTGGAAACAGTTTTTTAATCATACTTCGGGGACAAACCAAGGTGGGTTTTCGGACTATTATGAGGGAGATGTAATTCCAACTATAAAACAAAGTCTTTTAGGACAAATACCAAGATACGATAAGGAAATTGAGTTCCTGTTCACGCCGGGAACCAGCTTTGAATATAGCGGTGGGGGATATGTAATTGTTCAAATGGCATTAGAAGATACTTTGAATAAATCTATTGCAGAACTAGCACAAGAACATCTTTTTTCGCCTCTTGGCTTGACGAATACCACCATGATACAGCCTAATGAAAAAGGATTTCCAACAAATGTTGCTTCTGTTCACGATAAAGATGGAAAAGTTATTAAAACAGGCTTACCTATTACACCGCAAATTGGAGCATCAGGAGTATGGTCTACCCCTACAGATTTGGCTAAGCTTTCTATTGAGATACAAAATGCTTTACGCAATAAAAATAACAAAGTAATCTCTCATCAGGTCGCCAAAAAAGTAACAGAAGTAACAGCTTTAAAAAATGCCGTTGGAGGTTGGGGCTATGGATGGCAAAAGTCTGTTGCTTACAACAACTATGACTGGTTTACGTGCAATGGTTCTAATACTGGAGTGGGAGGGAGTATTTTTGCTACTATGGAAGATGGAAATGGTTTTGTAATTCTTGCAAATGGTGAAAAGCCTAATCGTATTCCCGTGATGAACGATGCCCGCATAAAGCTTCTGACCCTAATGAACTGGAATAAGAAAATATCCAATGAAGACATTCAGGAACTCCCTTTGAGTTTAAAAAAGCAACTTATCGGAACGTATAACGATTTTCTTTATGGACAGGGTGCAGATACTAAAATTGTAGAAAAGAATAACCGTCTCTATGTTGAATCTCTATTCTTGGGATATTTTAAAGGAAAAAATGAGAACGAATTGCAGTATCTGAAAAATGGGACTTTTAAAATTGTAGATTATCCGAACGTATTAAAATTTGATTTCAGTAATGGAAAAGTAAATTCTGTCATCTTAACAAGAGATTCCATGAAGGCGGAGGTTCAAATTACTAAAAAATAAATACAGATATCTCATGAAAAAACTACTGACTTCCAGATCAGGAGGTGAAAGCTGAAGATGCTTTAAGAGTTGCCCATATTAAACTATTGAAAAATATACAGGCAACAGACACAAGAACAGAACTAAGTCCATCTGAAATAGAACAGTTTATCCATAAGTTAAAACCATAAATTAGTAATAGCTCAACAATACTTTTCTCAGGCATATAAGCATTGTAACATCCAACAATGTTGTCTGATTGTACATATGAGCCAAAATCAAATATCGAAAAATGATAAAACAAATTCTCTTATTATCTTTTGTTTCAATGTTTACAATAAATTTTGTATCAGCAAAAGCAAAAATTCCGTTTGGTAAAATTGACAAAATAGAAATTATAGCAGATTTACCCGACACGGAGAAGTATGCTGTGAGTAAAGACTCAAAAGAATACCTGGATTTAGCAAGAATGCACCAGGAATATAATATTGCCTGGATAATTCCAGCTTGGATAACGCAGGAACCCAAATTGGTTTTGGCAAAAAAAGATAGTGATGAATATTTCGAATTAACTAATGAAGAGCTTGATCAGATAGTGAGCGAAAATAAATTAGATAAAGAAAATTTTTTGAAGCTTGGGCTTTACACACAATATGGAGGGAAACTCATCATACTATTGATTATCGGACTCATCGTTTATGGAATTTTTTCTAAAGACAAGCCTAAAAAAATAAATCCAACAAACATTTAAACAAAAAACTTAAACCAATAAAGAATGAACACATTATTTTTAATTCCAGTCGTATTAATAATTGCAGGTATTGCTTTCATGATCATCATGAATAAAAAACATAAAACCGCAAAATCAGAAATTAACTTAGATTCTGAAAGAAATAAATACAACCAATACAAACAAGAGCTTTTAGCACAGGATTTTTCAAAATTAACACAATGGATGAGAGGTAAACCCATTGATGCTTTTACTTCTGCATCTGTTCCTCAGTCAATAACCAACAAAGTACAGGAGCTTGTAACTGATGGGATAAAAAATGTAGCATTATCTGCAATAGGAGTAAAGCTTAAAAGAATTGAAACAGATTGTTTTTGGGTTTTAAGCGGAAACGATTTACATTTTTTCAGCACTGATACCGTTGGCGAATTAGATGAACACATTGTATTTGATAATTTTAGAATTGAAACAGCCAAACTCCAGTATGGAGGTGTTTTGAAATCGCAATTGGGTGTTTATGCAAAATCATCAGAAGAATATTTACCCAAAACACATGTTATCACTTTTGATATTGACGGAAGTCCTTTATCTCTTGAAATTCATGATAGACTTAATTATATGGTGGATCCGGAAGATATGCTCAATCTAAAAAAACAATTAGAAACAAGAGCAAAATATCAGGTAGTTGGTGAAAAATTCGTCAAAATCTTACAAGATAAATTTTCAAACCTAAAAATAACTTAAAGTGATATGGGTTTTTTTTCAAAATTGTTAAATTCATTTAAAAGCATACGATTAAATGATGAAAACATTGTAAGTGGCTATTTTCTAGATCATTTGCTCATAGGTTCAATGTATGCCGAACAACAGTCGGCATACTTGAATTCTTATCAAACAGGTTTAGACAAATCAGATGTTACAAAGTTAGTTGACACCTATTGGGGAATATCAGACCACCATCAAGCTATAGAAATTCTCCAAAGCTTGCACACAAGAAATCAAGATGAAAATCTTGATACTGTATATCGAGCATTTGAAAATTCAGAAAACTATTTTGATATTCTAAGATCAAATATACCAAACGAAGAGAAAGTTTTTGACTATTATTTAGGCCTTTTCAGAAAACTGAATAATGTTGTTCCTGAATTAATTGAGCAGAATATTATCACAGATTTTGCTCAGTTAAAAGAAATAAAAGATAGCGGTTGGAATTATGGAAGAGGTGTGTTTTTAGCACGTTGCTGCTACGAATTAGATCATATTTCTGAAAAAGAATTCGTAGAATATTTAGCAAAATCCCATCAGGAATTGAAAAGATATTGCAGCACCTGGAAAGAATATACAACGAGTTATATTTTTGGAAGGGCAATTTGGAGTGGAGGCAGTAATAATGGAATGGTACAGATTGCAAATGACCTATTGAATAAAAAACAAAGCCCACTCAAAAATAAGATATACATTTGATTAGAAAAAAATATGTTCAAAACTAACAAGCATGATAAACTCAAAAGTATTATTTTTTTTAGGAATTAGCTTACTCCCTCTCAATGGTTTTTCACAAACCAAAACAATCGAGGAGAAAGGTAGTTTAACCGAGAATAAAATGAGTCTCTCTAAAAAAATGTCAAGTTATATGCAAGCCCAGGCAGATATCAATGGGTTTAGCGGGACTGTATTGATCGTAAAAAAGGATTCTTTACTTTTACGGGAGGCTTATGGATACGCGAACTACGAATGGGGGATAAAAACAACTGTCAATACAAAATTCAGCTTGGCTTCAGTAAGCAAACAGTTTACGGCAGCAGCTATTCTGCAATTAGCAGAGCGTAAACTTTTATCCGTTGACGATACTCTAAACAAATATTTTCCTGGTTTTCCAAAAGGTGATCAAATTACAATTCATATGATGCTTTCTCACATGTCGGGGCTTCCAATGGATTTTGATGAACTTTACCTTAACCAAGTTTCTTTAACTCAGGATCATGTATTGAATTATATTGCTCGAAAAGAACTTTTATTTACACCCGGAGAGCAGATTTCATATAGTAATATTGGTTATTATCTGCTAGCACGCATTATAGAGAAAGTAAGTGGCAAAAGCTATTCGATGTATTTAAAAGAGAATATTTTTGATCCTCTGAAAATGAATGAAACAGGCGTTATAACCAATGACGAAGTGATACCCAATATGGCTGACCGATATATCAGGACAGGGAAAAATTATAATAAAAATCCATATATCAATTGGGTGTTCAATATTGGACATGATGGGATTTATTCAACAGCGGATGATCTGCTAAAGTGGGATAAGGCTCTGTACGGTACAGTAGTTTTAAGTGATAAAATGAAGCAAGTGATGTTTACTTCATATAACGAACAAAACTTCGGATATGGTTTTCTGATCAATCCATTTTATAATCAGGGACATCGACTAATTGCTCATGACGGTGGTTTTTTCGGAGCAATGACTTCTCTCAACCGTTATACAGATGATGATTTGCTTATCGTTGTTCTTTCTAATAATCAGTCTCCATCTTACTTGCTTGCGTATGGATTAGCTGCAATATGCTTTGGTAAAGATGTGGAGCTTCCATACCATCATCAGAAAGCTAATAAAAACAATATGTCTCTTTATAAGCTCTTTACGGGAAGCTATGAAGATATTAAAATCATTGAAAAAAACGGGAAGCTCTATTATAAAGACTTTGATATTGAACTGTTTCCGGAATCAGACAATAAATTCTTCAGATCAGATGATGATAACCGAACCGTTGAATTTATTAAAGATACCCATGGAAAATACTCTAGTATTAAATTGACTAAGGCTGGGGTAGTGGAAATACGAAAAAAAACTATTTTAAATAACAATTAGCTACAACCATAACCCTAATGCTATAATTATTTAAGCAGGAATGTAATTCAAAAAGGAAAGTCTTCAAACTAAGATAACAATCTAATTTGAAGACTTTCCTTTTTAATAATACAAAGAACCCTTTAAATGTAGCTTTCAATAAGCATAATTATTTTAGCTTACCCGAAATCAGGCTTCTTCAAGCTAAATGATTTTTTTGGTTACTATATGATTGGGTTTTCGTTAGAAATTAATTACAGTGCAGGATATTTCTATCCTGCTTTCTGCAACCATTTCTCTCATCATCTGTTGTTTTTGAGTCTATTATAATATATGAATCAGGGAGGTCAGACAATATATTATAAGCTTTAGAAAAATGCCGGGCTGGAAAAAACTTATGAAAAAAAAATGTAATTAAGTATAAAATAATGCCCGGCTAAAAGAGTTGGTAATGTTAAATTTATTTCCAATAATTCCAGTTTACACCATCAAATACAGCAATTGTTTTGCTTACCGTATCATAGCACATCATCCCGGGATATGGGCTTTTCACGCTGGTATGCGGATTGGCAACTTGTGGTAGAATCATTGCTTTTGTAGCTCCTTCAAGTACCAATACTCCTTTTGCAGGAGTTGTATTAGCTCCAATAATTACTCCTTTTCCGTTTTCAGAAGATGTATTACTGTTTGCTGCTAGTGCGGTAGTAACAGCTCCCGTATCGGAGAGAGTCACCCACTGGCTGTTTTCATACATCTTTACCTTTTTATCAGACTTATCAAAAAGGAAAGTTCCATTGTTATCTGTTACGGTTGCTGCAAGTGCAGTATTGGTATTTTCTACCGCTGGTAAAATAATCCCTTTGGTATTGCCCGCTGCATTGTCAAAATCTAAAATGGTAGTTGTACCCGTTACAGACTGTTTTCCTATTGCCACTTGCCCAAACATAAAAGATGAAAGTGAAGCAAATGCAAATGCATATAATGTTTTTCTCATTTTATTTTATTGTTTTAAAAGCCTTGTTGGGATATTAATACCCCAACAAGACCGGGTTAGAATTAATTATTACAGCTTCTCTGGATACATTTCCATGCTGTGCCATTGTACAGTTTTACACACTGGGCTGCAATGTCATATACGATCATCCCTTCTTTAGGATCTGTAACGGCAGATGACTGCGCTACTCTTGTAATGACAAAACCGCTTTCTTTGGATTCTAAAGTAATGTGCCCATTCGGTACGTTTTCCGGCCAGCCCGTAAGCTTCGTTTGGGTAGTGATACCCATTTTAGTCGGAATGCCTGCTAGAGAAAAATCTCCTGGCTTGGTACAATATGATGGGGCAGAAATAGTAATTTTACCATCTTCTACTTCTCCACCAACTGCCACTCCTGTAGGGTTAGCAATTTCAGAACTAACTTTTGCTATTCTTATACGGTAATACGTATCTCCTAATGTAAGCCCCGAAAGAGCAGTCCATGTCAATGTAACACTGGTAGCCCCATTTGCAACAACAGCAGTAACAGATTCAGCAGCATCAAAAATTCCATTTTTATTGAAATCAATCCAGGCTTTGATGTTCGCTCCTACACCTGTAGAGTTTACTACCGGTACCGTAATACTGTATGAAGTATCAACTGTAGTTAATACTGGCAAGGTTACGCTGTTTTCGTCATTAATATTATTGGTATCATCACCATTGGCATTGGCATTTGGAAAACCATCATTTTCCAAATCGATCTTGCTTCCTATCATAAGTGCAGACGTATTGTTGGTAGCATCGTACAGAGATACTGTATGCTGTGCACCGTTAGACGCAAGCACCGTTTTATAAGTATCCGGAGCATCCCCAAAATCAGATATTGCAAAAGGTATCGGATATGCGCAGCTTGCTAAATCTCCTGATGCTCCGTTTGTAACAGGACCTATCGAAACAATCGAGAAATTATTATTCATTTTGAATAATGTTGAAGCATTAGTAATCAAAAGCTCTCCGGCTGCCGAAAAAGCAATTCCGTTCGGGCTGTTTCCTATATCTTGTTTTGCTATCTGCTCTAAGACTAATGGTGTGGCACCAAGGCTTGTGGTAGGGACCGTGTTTTTCACTCTGAAAATATATGCTGTTGGACTTGATACAGTGCCTGCCAAAATCCACAAATCACCATTTCCATCCATTGCGATATCTCCTCCATTATAAGTAGACATAATCGTGTTAAGATTATTTCCATTCTGATCTACATAGTTATTGGTAATAATGGTCCAAGTATTTGCAGAAATATTATAATATTTTAAAGTATTACCTTGCGTTATAGCATAATATCCGGTTCCATCATTAGTAACTGTACCTCTGTAAATAAATCCGTTTGTACCTGCCAACGTCTGATAGGTGTTGGCTATCGGATCATAACTAACAAAAGTATTATTAGCAACAGCACCACCCTGGGTTTGTACATAATAAAATTTGCCGGTAAGGTTGCTATATCCCAATGCATTGGCTTCAGTTGTTGCAACAGGATATGGTGTTGTATTAATAACAGCCCCTAATGCGCCAGAAGATACCGGGTTAGTAAATGCTTTGATTTCTCCATTATTATCCAATGAATATATTTTCCCAGAACAGTTATATGGCATTACATCCGTATCCGTTGCAGTATTATTAGTCGCATTGGTATCATTGATATTGCTTGGCGGGGTAATACTAACTATATTCGTTAATGCTCCGGTAAAGGTTGTAGGTACTGTCATTGTTATTTCATACGTAGCTACAGCTCCCGGCGGCAGGGCCAGACCTGTATCGTTAAGCGCACCTGTACCTATTGCCGCTCCACAAACAGCACCACCTGAAGTTGGTGTACATTTCCAGCTTACTGTCGCTGCATTGATACCCGCAGGAACAGGATCATTAACTGTAATATTTTGTGCACCAAAACCGGTTGCAGAATTACTGACAACCACAGTATACTTGCGTATTTCGCCAGGTATATATGTATCATTAGCCTGATCGTTTGCTCCTGATGCTGGTGTATTGGTTTTAGTTACTGACAAGTCAGTATCCAACTTGATTGATGCTGTTGGGCAACTTGCACCATCACCGGCAGCTTCAGGGGGTGCCGAACTTGCTACAGTAGCTGCCCCCGTAGCAGGATCTATGATATACATTATGCTTCCATTGGTAACATATAAAGCATTATTAAAGCTCCATACTGCTACGGCACCTATCGATGGTGAGGAATTACCGACGATTGTTACTATTCCTGAGACAGGATTTATGCTAACTAGCTTTCCATTATCAATCCCATACAGAAGACCATTATACCAAGCGATATCAGCAGCTTGGACTCCCATATTCATATTAATAGTAGTTGCAGTACGTGTTGCTATATTGATCTTGTACAGCTCATTAAAACTATTTCCTCCTATTACATAAAAATCACCGGACGGAGAGATCGCGCCATTATCATGAGAGGTGAAAGCATCAACACCACTTACAGATCCCAAATCAACAGTGCTGCCGTCCGATCCGATCCTGATAAGGTGATTATAGCCGCCCAGAATAGCCCCCCCATAATATAAACCATACAGATAATTATCCAATGGATTGAATACCATAGCATTGAGAGGTAATGTCCCTGTGCCTAGTGAGGTGTATGTAAATGGTGTGGTTGCATAATTTACCTCATATAAAGTAGAAACACCAGATACTACACGAGTTAAGAACATTTTCGCACTACAATTGCCGAAATTGGGCTGACAAATATTAACCGTAACATTCACTCCAGCAGAAGCAGGGCTAGTACATCCTCCCAGTTCTCTTGTAACTGTATAAGTTCCTGCTGTAGTGGCAGTATACTGATAAAAAATAGCTCCCGGAATTATGGTACCATTACGATACCATTGGTAAGCACCTGTAGTATTATAATCTGCAGTAAGCTGAACGCTTCCGCCTGTACATAGCGCTGTCGGGCCTCCTGCCGTAACATTCAGTTGAGGCGGAATTGAGTTTACCGTTACCGTTGTTCCTGCAGAGGCTGAGCTTGAACAACCGCTAGTTGTTACAATGACAGTATAGGTTCCCGAAGTATTGAAAATATAGGATTGTGCTGTTGCCCCGGGAATAATGCTTCCGTCTTTGTACCATTGGTTACCTGTTGCTGAAGAAGAGGTTAAAACTACACTTCCGCCTGTACAGAATGTCGTTGGCCCTCCTGCAGAGATGGTAGGAGTTGGAGGTATTGAATTTACCGTTACCGTTGTTCCTGCAGAAGCTGCGCTTGAACAACCGCCAGTTGTTACAATGACAGTATAGGTTCCCGAAGTATTGAAAATATAGGATTGTGCTGTTGCCCCGGGAATAATGCTTCCGTTTCTGTACCATTGGTTACCTGTTGTTGAAGAAGAGGTTAAAACTACACTTCCACCTGTACAGAATGTTGTTGGTCCTCCTGCAGAGATACTGGGAGTTGCCGGTGTAGGATTTACCGTTACCGTTGTTCCTGCAGAAGCTGCGCTTGAACAACCGCTAGTTGTTACAATGACAGTATAGGTTCCGGAAGTATTGAAAATATAGGATTGTGCCGTTGCTCCTGGAATAATGCTTCCGTCTTTGTACCATTGGTTACCTGTTGCTGAAGAAGAAGTTAAAATTACACTTCCACCTGCACAGAATGTCGTTGCTCCTCCAGCCGATATGGTAGGAGTTGGAGGTATTGGATTTACCGTTACCACTGTTCCTGTAGAAGGTGAACTTGCACAACCGCCAGTTGTTACAATTACAGTATAAGTTCCTGAAGTAGTGGCTGTATAGGTTTGCGCTGTTGCTCCTGAAATGATAGCTCCGTCTTTGTACCACTGATTACCGGTTGTAGAAGAAGAGGTTAAAATTACACTTCCGCCTGTACAGAATGTCGTTGCTCCTCCTGCTGAAATGGTAGGAGTTGGAGTAACTATGGTCGTTGTCAGACTGACGCTTCGCAACGTGATGTCATCACCCGGAATTCCGGTAGTTGTATTATAACGGAAATTTAACGAGCCAGAATTGGTAACATTGCTTGGAAGCATTACCGTCATTGTTGCAGTCACTCCTGATGAAGTTCCCGATGGTAGCATGGGAACAGTAGAATGACTGCCCGATGCGCCATTGAAATAAGTAACGGCTGCACTTGCAGATACACCGTATTGGGTACTGATACGCATATATAATGTGCCGGCGTAAGACATCTCAAATGTCATAGGCTGTGATAAAGTGGCGGGAGCGGAATCATAAGGCCCCACCTGTAATGTAAATACAGGAGATGTATTTCCCTGTGGGTTTACATTATTAATCGTTTGACTAAGGTTATTATTCTGTTGACTGTCTCTCCGAAAGATTATTCCTCCTCCGGCACTATAAGAACTTACGTCGGGATTGCTCAGATCCCAGCCTGTACCACTCCAATTAAAACTTGGTCCTCCAACCAAATTTGGATTTGTGATCCGTTCTGCCGTACATTGGGCATCAAGATTCATATAACTTATTACTATGAATAAGCCTAATAGTAGTCGTTTAATCATTTTTTAATCATTTTGAATTAGCTAGGTTTAAATCTTTTTTCATTCATCACAATTTCTGAGGAGTTATTAACTTATCAGAAACTTTATTTTAGCATCCTGAAATCCTTTTTTGCGGTTATTAACCTTATTATTGAGGTAAGGGTCTGCAAGTTTAAACTTATGCAGTATCCTTTTTCAGGTTGAAAACCACAGAATCGGTATTCGGAGCCATATTTTTGTGGTTGCGAACCTCGAATTTGGGGTTGATTTACCTCAACGATGGATCTGGGAACGCTAAATGAGTATTATCCTTCCGGTGTGGGAGGATCTTCTGTACCGCTGCCACCATTATTGCCACTTCCGGTGCGGGAAAAGAACTGCCCAATCTCCTGTTGTTTGGTATGAAAGCCTGCACTGCCGGCATCATTCCTATAGCGGGTGTACTGGTAGTCGGTAAGGGAAGCCTGGTAATTGTCCCAGTCGTGAAGGATCTTGGCATTTTCCACACCCCTCGCCAGCTCACCCAACTGTTCAAACAGATTTTGCAGAAAGCTGCGGCTGCCATAATCTTTCCCGAATTCTTCCCAGTTCACATCGGGACTGCTGAGCTGGGGCTGTGCATCACGGTAATCTTTTACCTTGTTTACCATCAGCTTATTCTGCTCGTTGATGCTGCCATATTGCTGGCGTTCTTCGGACGTAAGCGAAGCAAGTTTACCAGATAGTAATGTTTGTAATGTTTGCATTGCAGCTTTTATGTCCGTTTCTTCTACCTGGGAAAAATGACGGCTTTCAAAATTTAAGAAAGGCATGATATTGTGTTTGTGCTTGTTAATAATTGTTTTTCTTATTTCATTGTACATTTCTCAGTTTAATCACTTACAGGGAACTGAAAAAATTGGATATTAATTATTGTAACTTTTCTACAAATAATGTAATAGAAGAAGCTACTGCCGGCACTGCTCCGTTTGCAGCAATATCCCCATTCGTATTTGCTGTTACACGATAAACATCTTTGGTATTATGTAATGTTATGATGGAGTAGGCTATATCTCTATTGCCAGGATTGATGTCTCTTGTTGCGTTTCCTACTTCACCGGTAAGGCTGTACCAGGTTCCTGCTACAGAAGCCTGTCTTCCCCATTCTTCTAAATTTGTACCTCCATTTCCTCCTTTATGGTATAATATGGTAACATGGTTGGATTGGGATACTTTATATTCAATATTGGCTGCACTGGAAGATGTTCCGTTGAACCTAAAGGTTATATTTCCGATGCTTACTTCAGAATCTGTAGGGGTAGTGGTAGTAAGCGGGCTTACTGTTTTTCTTGCATAAGTGAGGTTTTGGACACCTGAAGGATTGGTCCCGGGTAATCCGTCTACATAACCCAACACTCCGTTAGCATCTGCAACTACAGTTTTGGTAGCCATAAAGGTTTGGTTCTGCGTGGCAGAAGCAGTGCCGTTACCCTGAGTATAGATGGCATTAGCAGCTCCATTTGCAGGAAGGTGACGGACTCTGGCTGTACCAGTGCCCAGATCTAAGAACTCAGTAGGTTTTGCAGTTGCTTCTATTCCTGTGATCGCGATACCGGTTTTACCACTTTTAAGGACTGTCATTGCATTATTTGAGACATTTGTGTTAAAATCTCCATTACCGACCTGAAAAGCAGCATCAGTTCCCATCACATCGTTTGGATTTCCTGTTGTAATGGCATTAAGCTGCCCCACCACAAATTCGGTCATAGAAGAGGCAACCGTACTTCTACCTGCAGCAGTAGAAGCTATCCCGTTTGCTGTTGTATTTTCTCCTGTTGCTGTAGCAAAATTGTTACTTGCGGTGGTATATTCTCCCGTCGCTGTTGAGGCATACCCACTTGCTGTGGTAATGCTTCCCATTGCTGTTGAGGCTTCTCCGCTTGCATTAGATGACAATCCCATTGCGGTTGCATATTTTCCGCTTGCCTCTCCACCAATTCCCAAAGCTATAGAACGGTCGCCACTTGCTGTTACTCCAGAACCTAAAGCTATTGACTGACTACCTGATGCTGTATTGCCGGTTCCAATAGCAACGGAATTAGTCTCCGAAGCTGTGTTTTCTTCACCCAAAGCAATAGAGTTAACTCCTACAAGTCCTATATGTCCTGTGCCGCCGCGTATAGCACCTTCCACATCCAGCATTACAGGATTTGCACCGTTAACGTATACACTATTTTTACCGACAGCTATGCTCCCGGTTTGATAGATATTTTGTGTATTAGCAGTCGCGGGGTTTGTAGTGCCTTGTATGTTCCAAGGCTCGGTAGAAAGTGTAGTACCGTTACCAATTCTCTGCCATATCGTTCCATCGAAATAGAAATAACCGGTAGAGGTTACATTTATTGTTTTTACTGTAGTGTCTGCAGGCAATAATGCTTCGGTTATATAAACAATGGCTCCCGTTTGAGATCCTGCATACAATGCATCTTTAGCTTTCAGCTCAGAGCCTTTTAATCTAGGAGCTATAAAGCCATCTGTTTTGGTAGCATCTGAAGGGAATGCCATAATATCTAATGTTGCTTTTGGCTGGTCTGTGTTAACCCCAACCTGAGAAAAAAGGAAGCCAGAGCTTAGCAAAGCTCCTAAAAATAGAGTAGATTTTTTCATCTGATTTAAATTTGATTAATTGATATGTGAAACAGTGATTTTCCGGATGACCACAATACCATCTGTTTACCAAAATTTTGTATTAGCCTGCATATCAATAAACATAGTATGATAAGCGAATAAGTTCTGAGTCATTTTTAAACCCAAAATGGAGGCGCCCTATCAGATATAAAGAATTTCTCTGCAAACGAGTATTCGTTATTGTAAAAGAGAGAAATAGGTCTTTTGAAAATCATCTCAAAAAAAGAAATATAACCTGGAAAACAGACTGTTCCTTTATTGTGCTGCGTAGTTAAAGATACTTTAGCTGTTTTAGTAATGGTCTCAAAAGGACTTTCATTTTGTACAGGACTTCTCAAAGTAAAAAGATTTTCCCTTGACTCCTGAGATATTGCAGGAGGAATTTTCTTTTTTTGACTCTCTTGTTTTCTCGCTATTGTAAGGGAATGCTTTTCAGAAGATGAGGAGGGGGCTACATGCGCAATATAACCGTTGAATATTTTATCAACCCCAAATAAGGATGTTTCTCCTATAATGTATATTCGAGAACTATTGATATTCTGTATCGGGTATTTTTCCGGCTTCTTTTTTTCATAATCATTACTGTCTGTAACAGAATTCGTAATAAAAATAAGATCCTCTTTGGGCTGGGTTATATTTTTATTAATGATGAAAGCTTGGGCAACTATCGGAATGCTGTACACAAAAGCCCACAAAAAAAGCATTCTACTGAAAAGCCGAATGTTTCCTGAATAGAAATATGTTTTTTTGGCAAGCAAAGTAATTAAATTGATGTTTGTTAAAAGGATCTTGTTACAAAGCAATAAAGTAATGGTGTAGATTCATTAACACCAGTTTGTGCGTATGAGAAAGCAGATAATACTGTTGCTGAAATCAATGTGTCTTTTTTTTTCAATAATGTGTGTGTGTTTATTTTGATGCAATGAATTTGAATATTAACTACAGTGTAATCACAATAACTATCTCCCCATTATATGCATAATGAAATTTAACAATCTGATATAATGATAGATAAATTTGTACACTCATGAATAATACGATGGATGGATGGTGAACTTCTTGTAAAGAAAAATGGGTTATATCGCAGATGAACTAATTTTAATATACTTTTTCAACTATGCAGCTTGCATATTTATTAATATACTTAAGATCATTTAGTTATGAAAGACTATGGATATAATGGGTACCTAAATATGAATCTATTTCACAGTATTGTTATTGAAATTGTTCATTTTTGTGAGCCTAATACCCCGTTTTATATGAAAGAATTATGGCAAATCATTGTCTGATATTTTTATTATGCTAAAGCTCAGTAAGAATCTTTCCCTGATGCTACGTTATAGATGAAAATATCCCAGCTTGTTTCTCCATTCAAAATAAAACCTAACACAATAACAAAAATCTAAATTATGCTAAAAATTCTATCTAAAATAGCTGTGCTTTCGATGGGTGCTCTTTTTTTCTCAAATGCTTACGGGCAAGTTGTTATACTAGGAAATAACTTACAACCGAGCAGTGTATCTAATACTGGAACTGTTGTAGGAATTTATCAAAACTCTAACTTTTTGTGGACACCAGGAAACGCACTTGTAAATATGGGTGATGTTTCAAATGGATCTTCTTACTCTGGTGATCCGGATATTTCTAATGATGGGACAAAAGCAGCATTTACAAGTACCAACCCTGCTACCAACCTGAATGAATTCACTTTATATGATGTAGGTACTCAGATTCGTACTTACGTAGGAGGGGGGAGTAATGATTTTTCCGGCACTATCGGCAGTGCTTTTGCAATGTCTGGTAATGGGAATTATATTGTGGGACGAGGATATTCAGCAAATTCTCCACAGGTATCTCTTCCTACAAAATGGGAAACAGCAGCGGGAACAACCGAATTGCAAATCAATTCTCCACAAGGAGGAGGTGCCAATGGCATCAGCATCTCCGGAAATGTAATTGGAGGATTTCTCAATTCTCAATTTGGAGAAATGATGGGTACTGTATGGAAAAATGGCACACCTACCATGATTATTGATAATAATGGAATGCCAATGACTTATGTTACGAATGTGTCTGATGACGGTAACTGGGCTATAGCAAACAGCTACGATCAGTCGGCTACTATCTGGAATGAAACCTCCGGAGTCATCACAATCCCACCCATTAATGTAACTACCCAAACGCATACAGGTTATCCTACAGGTATTAATTCTAACGGCACTAAAGTGGTAGGCTATTACCGAGATGCTTTTAATCCCACTTTTGATACCAACGAAAGCTTCTTCTGGACACCTTCTACCGGAAGTATGCTTCTCAGTCAGTATGTCGCAAGCTTAGGATTGGATACATTAGGTATTAATTTTATCTTACCTACAGATATATCTTCCAACGGAAAGTATATTACTGGATGGGGAATGAAAAATGGTACTATGCTAGGATTCCGCATAGAAGTTCCCGACTCGTTTTTAGGAGTTAATACTATTAGTAAAAAACAAATATCAATCTATCCAAATCCTGTAAAAGATATATTGAATATTGTCGGTGCAAATACTATTTCCGATGTGAAAATTTATGATATGACCGGCAGAAATGTTCTTGAGATGAAAGAGATCAAAAATAGAAAAATTAATATCAGCAATCTATCCAAAGGGATCTATCTGCTAAAGGCAGTGATAGACAGGAAGACAGAAATACTGAAAGTTATTAAAGAATAAATTCTTAAAAAGCCACTCTTAAAAGAGTGGCTTTTTTTACAGATTATTAAACCAGACATACAGGTCATCATTCGAGGGAATATTGAATCTCTTCCGTAATCTCGTTTTCCTGTTTTGTACCGTTTTAACTGAGGTAAATGTATAGTTTGAAATTTCTTTTGTAGAAAGATTCAGTTTGATAAAAGCACAAAAAGTGAGTTCGGAATTATGAACATCCGGGCACATGTGAATAATCTTTTCACAAAATCCAGGATACACTTCTCTGAATCTTGACAAAAAAGCAGGACTGTTATTTTTAGCAAGAGATAGAATCTCACCAAAAGAATCATTTACTTTAGATTGCAGTTGTTCAAGCTCCTTTGTCTTTTCTTCAATAATGGTTTTTTCTTCCTGACGGGATTTCTTTTCTTTCGTATAGTTTTTAAAAATATATACAGACAGTAATGATAGAGAAACCAGCATTACAATAATGCCTCCTATGATCCAATACAAGTGCTTTTGCTGTGATTCATTTTCTTCCCTTAAATCTTCTTTAATGTTTTTGTTGGCTACTATTGCGCTTTGTTTATTAATGACATTAAGACTATCAGATAAGTGAGAATACTTTTTAGCATAGATTAAGGCATTTTCCTTATCTCCGGATTTATCATACATTTCGGTGAGTGTTTGATAAATAGTTTTTAAATCTATAGGATTACCTAGCTTAGCAGATATTGCTTCTGCGCTTTTATAATAATAAAATGCACTGTCCCAATTATTTTTTTCCCGGTATATTTGTGCTAAAGTCTGGAAAACAGAAGTTTTGACCTCATCACTTATTTGCTTGTTTTTTATTACTTTCTGTGAATAGAATAACGCCGAATCTAATTTTTTTGCTTCAAAAAAACTAGTGCTTATATTAATGTAAGCGGAATTTAATAAGTTCTTTCTCTCCGGACTATCCTTTAATTGCTGATACTGAATTGCTGATTTCTTCAGATAAAGCAATACAGAGTCCTCGGGCATCTTTAGTTCAATATAAAGTGCTGCTTTGAGATCATAAGCTTTCCCTAGAAACCGGGATTTTTTATCATTATCATTTATTTTATATGCCAGACTCAATGATTTTCCAATTGCTACTTGCGCATCATCATACAAGCCTAAATTAGTAAAAGCAAAAGCTTTACTCTGAAGTGTATAAATTTTATACTTGATGTTATCCGGATTCTTTAGCTGTAGATTTTCTATCTTTTCAAAGTAAGGAATGGCATTTTTATATTGTGCCTTTAACATATACCAATCGCTGATTTTAGTAAGCGCACTGTACATTCCTTTTTCGTACTTTATTTTTTCGGATTCTCTATATATGTTGTTCAGAAAGTCTATATTCTTCTTTAAATCCCAATTATTCGGCTTTTCAGTGGATGTCAGCAGGCTGTCTATTTGTTTTGATGAATAAGTGGTTTGAGAATATAGAAAAGGAAATATGAAAAAAATGATAATAAACTGGATTTTATACATTTAAAAAGATTGTGTTTTTTAGGTTCTGGAAAAATATAAAATTGAAAAAAAAGATTTGTAACGAAATATTATTAATTAGTGGGTTATTTTGAACTCACAAAAATGCACAATTTGCAAAGTAATGCCATAAACCACACCATGTACTTAGGTACCCATTACATGCATACTCAGATATAGTTGTCTGATTTTAAGTTTGTTAATTTAAAATAAAGGCATCTGCAGAATAAATTTTATTTTGATAATCTTTTCTCATTAGACTAATCTATTGGTTTTAAGATTACAAAATTACACAGTGGACAATCTTTTTTTATTACAAAAAAGCGAATGAAATTTATTAAAAAGCGAATGTGTTCTGAATTGAATTTCTGAATTGCTTAGGCGTAATCCCCGTATGTGTTTTAAAAAAAGTCGTAAAATTGCTGATTTCATTAAATCCCAACTGAAAAGCAATGATACTTATGCTGGATTCTTTATAGGCAAGATTTCTTTTGATTTCAAGAATTAAACGATCAGTAATCCATTTTTTTGGTGTACTTCCTTCAATCTCCTGAAATGCTTTCTGCAGTGTTCTTAAGTTAACATTCAGCTTTTCAGCGTAGTATTTCAAACTGTGCTTGGAGGTAAGATTACTATTAACTAATGATTTAAACCTGTAAACCAACATTCTGTTATTATGTAAGCTCAGTGTAGCTTCTTGTGGTTTGTAAATTTCTTCAGCAATCAGTAAAATATTAAACAAGTAATTATTTAAAATTGAAGATTGTATTTCCGAGTAAGGTCTTTCAAGTTCCTTGCTTATGAAATTAAATAAAGAAGCTACCTCATCATATCGTTCTTTAATTTTAAAATAAGGCAAACCCAGCGGATCATTGAACAATGCCGACGTCCAGAAAAAATGTGTATGCTGATTGCTTTTACAAAAAAAACTCTGGGTGAAAATTAACACCCTACCTTTATAATCAAGTGGCTGATGGAATTGATTGATCTGATTCTGAGACAGAAAAAGAATAGATTTCTCTTCGACATTAAAAGTATTGAAGTCTACCGAATGTTTTCCCTGTCCTTCTTCGAAAAGATGAATTACATAGAATAATGTTTTATGCGGTCTGAACAATTCGATAGGTCTTGCCAAAATCAATTCTGACAATGTTTTAGTATTTATACATTGCTTACTACCATTCGCATATAAAAAAGGTTCAATATCAAACTCTTGCATTGAGATCTAATTATGATATAAAGATAAAAAAAATGGTTTTAATTTTTAACTAATATCATTTTTGAGGTATTGTAAATAGTCAATTAAATAAAATTAGAGTGAGTGATATTGAACTTATTAATATAGTGATTGGTATTATTGTAATCAACATACAATCTAAAATACGGTCTACTTTCCGATACAAAACTTAGAGAAAATATTTCCCAATACTTCATCATTCGTAACTTCCCCGGAAATCTCACCAAGATGTTCTAGTGCATTTCTCAGTTCATAAGCTAGAAGCTCAGTGGAAATTTGGAAAGAAATAGCTTCCTTTACCCTGTCTACAGCATCCAGTGACTTCTGTAAAGCTTCAAAATGACGCTGGTTGGTGATTACAACATTATTTTCTTCAGTTTTTAAATGCTCAACATAGGATGAAAGTTCATTTTTCAAATCTTGGATGTTTTGGTTTTCAACCGCTGAAATCTTAATGAAATCAAACTCTTGAGAAATGGCATTTCTGAAGATATCTTCTACCATTTCGTATTTGGTAGGAGTAACTTCATCAATTTTTGTTGCACAGATAATCAACTTCAGATCTTCTCTCAAAAGAGACTGAATCATTTCAATATCCTCTGAAAAGTTTTCGGTTGCCGCATCTGCCAGATAAACAAGAATATTGGCATTTTCTACCTTTTCTTTAGCTTTTTTTACTCCGATAGCTTCAATTTCATCCACTGTTTCACGAAGTCCAGCAGTATCAATCAGTCGGAAAGCATGGCCTTTGATATGAAGAATTTCCTCAATCGTATCTCTCGTTGTTCCTGCAATATTACTTACAATTGCTCTTTCCTCTTTCAGAAGAGAATTCAGAAGAGTGGATTTTCCGGCATTAGGCTTTCCAATGATGGCTACGGCAGTTCCGTTTTTGATGGCATTTCCGTACTGGAAGCTTTCAATAAGAGAATTTAACTTGAGTTCTATTTTATCTAATAATCCGCTCAATGCAGTTCTGTCTGCAAACTCTACATCTTCTTCTGCAAAATCTAATTCTAATTCAATTAAAGAAACAAAATTGAGCAGATCAGTTCTTAATAACGAGATTTCATTGGTAATTCCACCTTTTAATTGGTTAATGGCTACCTTTCTGGACGCTTCATTTTCAGAAGCAATAACGTCAGCAATGGCTTCTGCTTGGGAAAGGTCAATTCTGCCATTAATAAAAGCGCGAAGAGTAAATTCCCCTGCTTTAGCCATTCTTGCTCCATTTTTAATAAGTGTTTCAAGAATACGTTTCCCAATGTGTGGCGAACCATGAAAAGCAATCTCCACAGAGTTTTCTGTAGTGAAACTTTTCGGAGCCAGAAAAATAGAAAGCATAATTTCATCAATAGCTTCCTCTCCATCCATAAAATATCCATAGTGAATGGTATGGGATTTTTGTTTTTCCAGTTTTTTTGCAGGAAAGCACTTTTGAACTATGGGTAAAGCATTGTCTCCAGATACTCTGATAATACCTAGGGCACCTATTCCATTAGCTGTAGCTAGTGCACAAATGGTCTCGTTATTCATGATGCAAATTTAAGCTTTTTAATATAAATTTTTAGCGCAAATAATAATGTAGATTATCTATTATTTTGATTTTTAAAATTATGAAAAACATATATAGTTTAAAACTATCGGGGCTGTAAGGATGATGTCTTTAATGTTATTCTTGATAACTGCGAATAAAATACTTGTAGTTTTGTTTTTTAATAAAATTCATAAAGATTGATGTGTTTTTTTATTGCAGAAAAATTAATAATAATGATAATAACATTGAAATTTTAAATAATATAAAAAAATACCTTGGATATGTGTTAATTTTATATCAATAAAATAATGTTTTCTAGTTTTTAGTATTTGTTTCCAAATTGTGTGTTATAAAAAGATATTATTTAATAAATATCAATTTCTATGCAATAGTGTATTGATATTTAGTTGTTAAATGAAGTTTGGTATGTTAATTGTTGATTAGGCTTGCGGCGATATTAAAATGTTATTTAATTGACTTTAAATCGCGAATAATTTGTTAATTTAACTTAAATACATATGAATAACTTAATTTTTTTCCAAATTAATAAAAAAATCATTTTTTTATTAATGCTTGCTTTTTATGGGGTACTCGGTGCTCAGTGTACGCCCTATACCGGGCAGATTATGACAAGCGGAAATACATACTGTATCAATGGAAATTATACAATGGCAAGCGGGGTTACTATTCCTAATGGAGCGACTCTTATTGTGCAGTCTGGGCAGTTTCAGGTTTCTGGGATTCAGGTAATGGGGGATCTGGAAATTAATGACGGGGCCAGTGTTATATCTACCGGATCTATTACTATTGGAACATTCGGGTCTAAGGTAGATTCAAAAATCAAATTAGGAACAAAATCTTTTATTTCCCTTACCGGATCTGTTATTCAGGGAGATCCAAGTTTTGGAGGACTTTATACCGGAACTTCTATAATTGAAATGGGTAGCTGGAGTGCTGTGGAGATATGTGGAACCTTTACCCAGCAGTCAACAACCTATCCATCTGTTAAATATGTAGGTGCTCCTAATGCTAAGGCTTATTGTATTGCCAAGGCAGATGTAAGTGGGGGTGGAGGTAATTCTGTAATCAGTGATGATAGTGAGATTGTTACAATTGCTATGGGGTCTGTTGTAGGGCTTGGTGCCGGAGCGTCTAGTTTCTGTGGTCCTAATGCGACATCGGCTATGTGTCCGTCTTTATGGCCAACTGGGTTGTCAGATGATAAAGGCGTGTGTGGTAATGCTCCTGCGATTATTAACGAATTAGATTCATTCTGTACGAAACCGGCTGCTACGGGAACCCCGGATGGTTTTACCAAATTCGGAATTACAATACAGCAGAAAGCAAATGCGTGGCCTGAAAATGTTCCCAATGGTTTTCTTGCTATGGAAGCAAAAAATAAAGGCTTTGTGATTACAAGAGTTCAGCATGTAAGCCAGACTCCGCAAATTGGGGATGCTATTGTTGATCCAAAAGAAGGGATGTTGTTGTATGATATTCAGGATAAATGTGTGAAGCTTTATAACGGTACCGAATGGAAGTGCGTAGAAAGAAGCTGTAACGATTAACTTAAAATAATATGAAAAATATAAAAAATATAAGCATAGCAATTGCTCTTGTTTTCTTTAATTTATCTATTGCTCAGGTAGCATTAGGGAAGCAGGTGGTAGATGGCGCTAGTACGGTTCTGGATTTTAATAATTCATCTGGAAACACAAAAGGTTTGATTCTTCCTGCTACTTCTGGGCTGCCTACCGGAACTCTGGTTAATGGTACATTTGTGTTTGATGTGACGGATAATAAGGTTAAGGTATACGAAAATGATGTTTGGAAACCTTTGTCTGATGCTGGAAACTCATCAGCTGTTGTTGCTAATAATTCTGCAGAGGTGGGAAAAGGTGTTATTATTGGAGCTTCATCCAGTGTTGCAGATGGGGTTTTGGTATTGGAATCTGCTGATAAAGCAATGGTTCTTCCTCAAATTGCAAATCCTCATGTTAATGTAAAGAGTCCATATCCAGGAATGATGTGCTATGATACAACCAGTAAGACATTGGCAATATTTGATGGTACAGTTTGGAATTACTGGAAATAATCCGATATAAGATATTCCGGGAATGCCGGCATATAAGTTTATAATGTGTATGAAAGCATTGGTATAGGATTTATACCAATGCTTTTTTATAAATGGAAGTGATGGAGGCTTTTGGGTATTAAATCTTCTATGTGCTAAAAAATAAGAGATCACAACTTTAAAAAGTGCAATCTCTTATGATTAAACAAATAATGTAGATGTAATATCCTTGGCTTAGTCAGCTTACAGATATTGGTTCATCATAAAGTCTTGTGTTGATATAGGCCTCTTTTTTTCAGTTTGTGTCTTGTTGGTGATATTTGTTTAGCTTATTAAAATCTTCCACCACTTACTTGTTTTGTTAAATTTAAATTCAAGCAATAGGGAGGGGTTTAGAAGTAATCCCTGGATTTTAAAATATGAGTTTGATGTTTCTTTGTGATATTTTTCGGTTTGTTTTTCTAGTGCTGCAAACCTATTTAATAATGATGGATATTTCCAAAAAACAACCTACTACACAGCTACAACATGGGACTTGTTTTTACTTTAATTAATTGGTTCCTAAATATTTGTATTTTTGCTTGGAAGTGTTGGTAGAGTGATGAATAATAGGAAGTAATCGATAAGGTAATAAATGTTACTATGATGCTTATTGGTCTTTAATACGAATGGTATATTAAAGTTAGGCTCCAAAAAACATTGATGTTAAATCTTATACAATCTGGGCGCTTTCTTTAATGCTATTCATTACAAAAATACTTTTTGTCTGGCCAATACCCTCTATTTCCGATAGCTTATTGATGAAAAACTCATGGAATTCATCCATGTTGGGAGCCAGAATTTTTAGCATAAAATCAAAATCTCCACTGATGTTGTAAAACTCCACAACCTCTTTCAGCTTACTTACTTCTTCGATAAATTTCCCTGCCGTTTTTTTATTGTGAACATTCAATGCAATCATGCAGATAACCATCATTCCCTTGTTTACTTTTTTACGGTCTACTACGGCAGTATATTCCTTAATGATTCCCAGTTTTTCCATACGTTTAATACGTTCATGGGTAGGAGTGGGACTGAGATTGATTCTTGCTGAAATGTCACGAACACTCATCTTAGCATCTTTCTGAAGAATTCGAAGAATAGAGAGATCTTTTTCATCTGGAATATAATTTTCTGTTGCCATTTGTTCTGTTTTATATGTTTTATTTTACTATTTCAGGTATTTTGTTCTTTTTAAATAATTAAATTTTCAACATCGTTCCAAATTTAACATAAAATTTTCACATATGTTCTGTTAATTTTAATTTTGCAGGAAATTTGAATACATGGATACAAGGAAGAATATAATATTAATTTTAGCATCAGTAGGAACTTTTGTGGAAGCTTTGGATATTGCCATTATTAATTTAACAATTCCTTCTATTCAGGAACAGTTTAATATTGACGCAGGAACAGTTCAATGGTTGCAGACGCTTTATGTGTTATTTTTTGGAGGCTTTTTAATTATTGGCGGAAAGCTTTCAGATCAGATAGGGCGAAAGAAAATGTTTTTATTGGGTGCGTTAATCTTTATGTTAACCTCATTAGGGGCGGGGTTGTCCTCAAGCTTTGAAATGCTGGCTTTATTTAGAGCCTTACAAGGATTGGGCGCTGCATTGGTAATGCCATCGGCACTGTCTATTGTAACCAATACATTCAGAGAAGAGCAGGAAAGAAACCGTGCGATAGGAGTTTTCAGTTCCTTTGCAGCCATTGGGTCAGGAAGTGGTCTTTCTGTAGGTGGAATTATCAGTACTTATCTAAGCTGGCACTGGGTTTTTCTTATTAATGTGCCTATCCTTTTAATCACATTAATATTATCCTATTATTACTTGCCAAAAGATGAGAAAAATGAGACCGCGCAGAAAACAGACGTTATTTCCGGGATATTAATGGTGGTTGGGCTATTGAGCCTCACTTATGGGACCCATGAATTAGTTCATATTAAAGAACAACCTTTTCTGGTAATTGGTTCATTGGTGGCTGCTGTATTGCTTTTAGTAATGGTATTTTACAGATTAAAATCTGTTGCAGAGCCATTATTTGATCTGAAATTATTTAAGCACGGTTCATTGGTGGTTTCTAATGCTGTATTTTTTACGCTGGGAGCGTTTTTTATTGGGTTTTTATTCCTTATTTCATTAATGCTTCAGAAAGATATGGGATATAGTGCTGCTTCTGCGGGATTGATGCTTGTTCCATTCAGTATTATATCTGCTTTAACAGCTAAGTTTATTTTACCCCATGTTTCAAAACGACTGAACTCATCCCAAATGGGAGGTTTCGGATGGTCTTTTATGCTGATGGGTGGCTTGCTGTTACTCATATCAGTTTATACAGGACATCCCTTGACTGTTGTTTTGCTGGGATCCGCATGTATATCAGGAGTTGGAATGACATTTTGCTTTACAGCCCTTTCGGTAATGGGAATTCAGGATGTTGAACCTTCCAGCTACGGATTGGCATCAAGTTTGAGTTCTACAAGTTACTTCCTGGGTGCAGGGATTGGATTGTCTTTCATGACGTTAATGAGCCAGATCTTTCCTTCAGAATTTTCAGTAGGAAGCTTAAATCTCATTATTTTGATAAGTTACGCTCTTTTAGCACTCGGAATGTTATTCTATTTTATAATAAAAAGCTTAAAAGTGAAGCAGACAGAAATTGCCGTTTCATAATAAGCGGCCTTAAAATTACACAAACTATATGATGAGGAATCGGTGCTTAAGTGTCGGTTCCTTTTTTTTGTTGGTAGAAAACATAAAATCACAAAACCACAAATAAGATATTCACCTGTAATTTTTCATGATTAGTTTTCTCTGCTTTTATCCCTTTTTTACTACCTTCGCGTACCTTAACCCATTTTCAATGGCGAAAAAATCCCCAAAAGAACCCGGTTTTGTTTCACAGTTGGCTTTTGATGAAGTATTGGAACAGGTAGAATTTGATCTTAGGATTAAAGAATTTGTCGTGATGGAAATTGATAAGGCCAACTACATCATTAAGCCTAATATGCCTTACCGATCAGATTATTTCTGTATTTTTCTAGTACAGAAAGGAAGTGTGAGCTTTAGACTTGATGATAAAAGATATGAGGTTTCTAAAGGAGATCTTGTTTTTTGTCCGATGGCTGAAACTTTTTGGGTTGATAATATTGCTGATGATTACGATGCAAAATATATCTTCTTTTCAGTAGACTTTATTTCCCAGGCTGGTTTTAATTATAAATCCAATAATGTTCTGAAAAGTCTGTCATCCGATCCTACTCATATTATCAGAAACGAGCCTGAATTGTATAGAAAGCTGGATTTTCACCTTGATGAATTGAAAGTGCTGAATAACAAGGAAAAGGATAACTATTACTTTAATGAGATGATCTGGCATCATTTCTCACTGGTTATTTATGAAATAGACAATTACTTTAAGAAGATTGAGAAGCCACATGTGGTTACCCATAGAGAGGATGAACTTACCACCAGTTTCTTTAAATTGGTTCAGGAGCATTTCAAGGAAGAGCATAATGTACAGTTCTATGCTGACAGGTTATTTATCAGTCGAAAATATCTTACTAAGGTCATTAATAAAACAATGCTCAAAAGTCCGCGGGATATTATTCATCAGGTGTTGGCTGTAGAAGCAAGGTTATTGCTTAAAAATCCCAATCTCAACGTTAATGAAGTTGCTGCACAGCTTAAATTCTCAGATCAGGCGTCTTTCAGTAAGTTTTTTAAAAAGCATACCGGAAGATCACCTTTAGAATACCGGAAAGACGATTTGTATTGAGAATGAGATTGTTGTATTACAGGTGTCTTTTTGATAAAATTACCGAATAATTTTGATTTAAAATATGAAAATATCTTATTTATTTTGTCTATAAGTGATATTTCTCATGTTTTTGAAAATAAGGAGTCTTTTTGACAAAACAAGGGGTTTTTTGAATAATCCTATTGAATTTTTTTCGTTCGAATTTTGTCCGGAAAATTTAAAAGGACTATTGTTATGCAAAGATTTTTTATTCAGAAATCAACCATACTTTTCCTCTCGCTCATCATTTTGGCGGGATGTAGGAAAAACAACCAAAACCAATCTTATCAACAGCAGGCACCGGAACTCCCTGTAGACATAGTAAAACAAGGAGACGCTTCTGTTTCCAGAGAATATGCTGCATCTATTGAAGGGGTCTCCAATGTGGAAATAAGACCTCAGATAACAGGATATCTAAGCAAGATTTTTGTAGATGAGGGCGATTATGTAAGAGCAGGGCAGCCATTGTTTAAAATTGAGGACCAGATATTCGGGGAACAGTTGAAAAGCGCTCAGGCAGCCTTAATTACAGCACAGGCTAATCTTTCGACTTCTAAGATTGATTTGGATAGAAAAAAGGAACTTTTTAGGAATAAAATGGTTTCCGATATTCAGGTAAAAGAGGCTGAGGCAGCATATAATGCAGCAAGAGGAGCTGTAAGCCAGTCATCATCTGCTATTGAATCCGCAAAGATTAATCTTAATTTTTCTACGATTAAAGCTCCGGTAAGCGGGTTTATCGGAAGATTTAACTATCGTTTGGGAAGCTTGATGACTCCTGGTAATCAGGAGGCAATTACTTTACTTTCAGATATTCATCAGGTATATACCTACTTTAGCTTAAGTGAAAATGACTTTAATAATTTTCAGAAACAATATGTAGGAAGTAGTATTGATGAGGTGATTAAAAATACACCGGCAGTATCCTTATTGCTTTCCGGTGGTGAAAAATATACTGAAACAGGAAGAATTGATGCAGTGGAAGGACAGTTCAATAAAACGACAGGCTCCATTACCCTAAGAGCAAAATTCAATAACCCGAACAATCTTTTAAGAAGCGGAAATACAGGAAAGATTTTACTGGATCAGTTCTACAGCAATGTTGTATTGCTTCCGATTGCTTCTACCAGAACCATTCAGGATAAAGTTTTTGTGTTCACCATCAAAGATGGAAAAGCAGCAATGCTACCTGTAGAAGTGAATGGAAAAGCTGGTGATAACTTCATCGTATCCAAAGGGCTTAAAGCTGGTGATCAGTACATTGTTTCCGGTTTCGACAGATTACAGCCAGGAACTCCTGTAGTGGCGCAAAAGAAGAATGCTCAACAGAAAAAATCGTAAGAAGAAATCATGTTAAAGAAAATTATAAAAAGACCCGTACTGGCAACGGTTATTTCCGTGTTGCTGGTTATTCTCGGGATTGTCGGTATGGTCAGCCTGCCGATTACAAAATTTCCGGATATTGCACCGCCTACCGTTATGGTAACCGCTGCGTATCCGGGTGCTAATGCTGAAACAATTGCAAGATCTGTGGCACCCCCATTGGAAAATGCAATTAATGGAGTAGAGAATATGGATTATATTACTTCTACAGCAAGTAATGATGGTACATTAAGCATCACCGTGATCTTTAAGCTGGGTACAGATCCCGATCAGGCTGCTATTAACGTTCAGAACAGGGTAGCACAGGTGACGAACCAGCTTCCTGCTGAGGTTATTCAAGCGGGAATTACCACGGTGAAAAGGCAGAACAGTATGATTGCGATGGTTTCCCTGACCAGTAAAGACGGTTCAATGAATGATCTTTTCCTTGAAAACTATGCGAAGATCAATATTGTACCGGAGCTGAAAAGGGTGAAAGGAGTAGGAGATGCCATGGTTTACGGAAACAAAGACTATTCAATGCGTATCTGGCTGGATCCGAATAAACTGACTTCATATAACCTTACGCCATCCGATGTTTCCCGTGCTATTCAGACTCAAAACCTGGAAGCGGCACCCGGAAGACTAGGAGAGAGAAGTAAAGAGGTGATGGAGTACGTTCTTCGATACAAAGGGAAATTCACCGAACCTGAACAATATGAAAATATTACGATAAAAGCACTGAACGATGGTTCTGTTTTAAAATTAAAGGATATTGCAAAGGTAGAATTTGGAGCTTACAGTTATACGGTTTCTTCTAACTTCAATAAAAAGGCTTCGGTAACGATGGCGATCTTCCAGATGGCAGGATCAAATGCCAATGAAGTACAGATTGCTCTTCAGGAAAGAATGAAAGAGCTTGAAAAATCGTTCCCAGAGGGAATGAGTTATGAAATTCCGTATGCAACGAAAGAAGCATTGGATCAATCCATAGAACAGGTAATTCATACCCTGATAGAAGCATTTATTCTTGTATTCATCGTGGTATATATCTTCCTTCAGGATTTCCGTTCAACGTTAATTCCGGCTATTGCAGTTCCCGTATCTATTGTAGGAACATTCTTCTTTATGAAGGTTTTCGGATTCTCGATCAATATTTTGACATTGTTTGCATTGGTATTGGCTATTGGTATTGTAGTAGATGATGCCATTGTAGTGGTAGAAGCGGTTCATGCCAAGATGGAACACAAAAAACTGAACGCAAGGGCTGCAACCATGTCTGCGATGAGTGAGATTACAGGAGCCATTGTTTCTATTACGCTTATCATGTCTGCGGTATTCGTTCCGGTAGCCTTTATGAGTGGTTCCACAGGATTATTCTACCAACAGTTTGCGTTAACATTGGCCATTGCGATTGTGATTTCAGCTATCAATGCATTGACGCTGAGTCCCGCTTTGTGTGCCTTGTTCTTAAAGCAAAACCATGGTGGGACTCATGAAAAGATGAACTTTAAGGATCGTTTCTTTGCAGGATTCAACGCGAGCTTTAATAAGCTGACATTCCGTTATGGGAAAGCAGTACTGTTCCTTTTAAAGAAAAAATGGATTGCATTGGCTATCATTGTAGCTTTCGGAGGTTTGTTTGCATGGATGTCGATGACAACTCCCAAAGGATTTATTCCGGATGAGGATCAGAGTTTTATCATTGTTACAGCGAACCTTGCACCTGGAGCATCCAAGGACAGGACTTCAAAAGTGGTTTCTGATACAGAAGACCTTTTGATGAAAAATCCGGCAGTAGATAAAGTAATTTCGGTAGACGGACTGAATCTATTCAGTGGTTCCATGTCATCTTCAGCAGCTTCTATTTTCGTTAAACTGAAAAAATCAGGAGCCAGAGGAGCGGTTAACAATATTAATGACATTATCGGACAAACACAGGGAATGCTTTCTCAGGATAAAAGAGCCAATTTCCTTGTCATCAATACCCCAACGGTTGATGGTTTCGGAAATACCAGCGGTATGGAGCTTGTACTTCAGGATCGTACCAACGGTGAGCTTCAGAATCTTGGAAATATTTCCTACGGAATGATGGGTGCTTTGATGCAGAGACCCGAAGTTGCAGTGGCTTTTACCACTTTTGATGTTACTTATCCGCAATTTGAAGTGCTTGTAGATGAAGTAAAATCTGCTCAGCTTGGAGTTAATGTATCTGATGTTTTAGGAGTAATGCAAGGGTATTACGGAAGTATTCAGGCTTCAGATTTTAACAGATTCGGAAAATATTACAGAGTATTGGTACAGTCTACTCCGGAAACAAGACAGGATAAAGAATCCTTGAACGGAATTTTCGTAAAGAATAATTTAGGTCAGATGGTACCTGTCAACACCTTGGTAAGCTTAAAACAGGTAACAGGTGCTGAAGTGGTAGACCGTTTCAACCTTTTCAACTCATCTAACTTAACGGTAATGGCTGCTCCTGGTTACAGTACAGGTCAGGCCATGGCAGCAGTGGAAGAAGTAAGCAAGCAGGTGCTTCCTCCGGGATATACTTATGATTATAAAGGAATGAGTCGTGAAGAAGCAGGTTCCAGCTCACAGTCAGTAATGATTTTCGGGTTGTGTATCATATTCGTGTTCTTCCTTTTATCAGCTCAATATGAAAGTTATATTCTTCCATTCGCTGTATTAATCGCTATTCCGGTAGGTTTATCAGGGGTGTTCGTAGGAATTACTTTCGCAGAATTATCCAATAACATTTACGTTCAGATTGCTTTAGTTATGTTGATTGGACTTTTAGCGAAGAACGGTATTTTGATTGTAGAATTTGCCATTCAGAGACGTAGAGCAGGAAAAAGCCTTATTGCATCAGCTGTTGAGGGGGCCAAAGCACGTCTGCGTCCTATTCTAATGACTTCACTGGCATTTATTACCGGATTATTACCGTTGCTATTTGTAGTAGGCCCGTCAGCAATGGGTAACCATTCTATTGGATATGCTGCTATTTCAGGGATGCTTTTTGGAACCATCTTAGGAATTTTTATTGTTCCGGTTCTTTTTGTAGTATTCCAGGCTTTGCATGAAAAAATAAATGGAAGCGTGGTAACAGATGCGGATTGGGAATATTAATTCAAATGATTTTAAAAATGAAAATTAAAAATATAGCATATATCGCATTCATTTCAGGGACGGCCATTTCCTGCAAAGTTCAGAAGTATGAACAGCCTGAAGTGAAGATGCCTGAAGCTTTCAGAAGTGACAGTATTGTTGTAGAGCAAAACGAAAACATAGCCAAGATCAGCTACAAGGATTTTTTCAAGGATCCGGTTTTAGTTGGTTTGATTGATAAGGCAATGGTTCAGAATAATGATCTGCAGGTAGCTTTAAAGCAGATAGAATTTGCCTCATTGGCCTACACTCAAAGCAAGTGGGGAAATGTACCTACCATTAGTGCTTCTGCAAACGGAAATATCAACCGTCCTTCGGATAATAGTATGAACGGGATGATGGCAGGACAATTTATGGGTAAAAGGTATATGGAAGATTATACTGCAGCCCTCAATTTTTCATGGGAAGCAGATATCTGGGGGAAAATTAAAGGAAGAAAGGAACAGGCATTGGCAGAGTATCTTAAAACCCAGGAAGCAGCAAAGGCGGTAAAAACACAAGTGGTGGCAGCTGTAGTTCAGGGATATTATAACCTATTGATGCTGGATACTCAATTAGAAATTACAAGATCCAATCTGACTTACGCTGATAATACATTGAAATTTTTGGTGAAACAGCAAGAATTAGGGATGACAACTGCTTTGGCGGTACAACAACAGGAAATTGTAAAAGATCAGATCCTGAAATCTATTCCGGCTATCGAAAGTTCGGTTGCAACACAGGAAAATGCATTGAGTTTGTTAACCGGATCTATGCCCGGAAAAATTGAAAGAAGTGCCAGTCTGAATAATGTTCAGTCTCCGGATCGTATTTCAGCGGGAGTTCCTTTGGAATTATTAAGTTACAGGCCGGATGTGAAAACCGCTGAGCTTGAGGTAAGAAAAAGTGCAGCTGCCATTCATGTTGCAAAAATGAATATGTATCCGTCATTGAATATTACAGCACAAGGGGGTGTGAATGCTTTCCAGATCAGCAAATGGTTCAGTGTTCCCGGATCTCTTTTCGGAATGGTGGCCGGAGCTATTGCCCAGCCAATTTTAAATGGAAAGCAATTGAAGACTCAGTACGAACAATCTAAGGTAATGGCTGATCAGGCTGAAATAGGATTTAAGCAGTCTGTTTTAAAAGCGGTAGGAGAGGTTTCTGATGCCTTGGTGCAAATCCAAAAGCTGGAAGAGCAACAGAAAATCGCTGAAGGATTGGTTGTAAAGTCTAATGATGCTGTAAAGAAAGCTGATTTGTTATTCAAGTACAATTCAGCAACATATGTGGAGGTAATCATTGCTCAAACCAATAAGCTTCAGATTGAACTTGAGCTGGCTTCCCTGAAAGCTCAACGATTGAATGCCATAACAGCGCTTTATCGTTCTGTAGGGGGCGGATGGCAATAAAGTAAAATTAAACCTGCTTCGTCTGTAAGGATGCAGCAGGTTTTTAATCCATAATCATTATGAAGAATACAAATATACAAGAGGGTATCATTCTAATTCCGGACTTTAGCGGATTTACCGAGTTTGTGTTCAATACAAAATTGTATACAGGAGAATATATTGTAAGACAACTACTTTCTACACTGATTGATATGAATGATCAGTATTTTGAGATTTCAGAAATTGAAGGAGACGCTATTTTATTTTATCGATACGATGAAAATCCGTCTTACCAGAGTATTTCAAAGATGCTTTGGAAAATGAGAAATGCATTCAACAAAAAAATAAAGGAACTGAGTAAAAGTTTAGGGACAACCATTGATTTATCTCTGAAATTTATTGTTCATTATGGAGCATTTTCACAATACAATATCGGAAATTTCAGAAAATTGTATGGGAAACCAATTGTGGAAGCTCATCAGCTTTTGAAAAACGGTTGGGCAGAACAGCCGTCCTATGCTTTATTCAGTAATTCCTTTTTGGAAAGCAGCAAAAATCAGGAACCTGATTTTAATAAGGACAAGCTTCATCTGCCGGAAGTAGGTGTTATCCAATATTTTGAAAGTTTAAACTAGCATATTTTTTAATTTTTAATCCTTGTAAATTTGCTATTGCTAGCGGCCCGGGTGAGATCCGGGCTTTTTTTATGGGTAAAATGAAAATAAATATGTTAAAGTTTGGTTAATGGAAATGATTACTATTATAATTTTTTTTGTCTATGTTTTTGATATAGGAGTATTTGGTTGTTTATTTTATCTTAATAATTGTTATTTCTTTAAATTATTCCTAAATATGAAATATGTAAATTGTTAAAACATAGATATTTATTTCAATTTTCCACATTTTTCGATGTAACAAATGTTAGGTTATAGTGGTCTTATAGATAAACTAAAATCTCTCATGAAAGTAATATTATTTCCAATTGCATTATTAACAGGTTCTTTGGCGCTGGCTCAAACCCAGGCTGTAAAGGATACTGTAAAAGCAGAAGCGAAAGAAATAGAAGCCGTTACGCTGGTTGCCAGAAAACCAACAGTAGAATCTAAGGTAGACCGGACTGTCTTTAATGTGGCCAACAGTGCCATTGTAGCCGGAAATACAACATGGGATGTTCTGAGAATGACACCTCTGGTAAGCATTGATAACAGTGATGCTGTAAAGGCGGAAGGACAGTCGGTAACTGTATATATTAATGACAGAAAATCTGTTTTTACAGGTAAGGAATTAAAAGAATATCTTAAAACCATTCCCGCGGATAATCTATTGAAGATTGAAGTGATCACTAGCCCGTCTTCACGATATGAAGCTACTGGTTCCGTTATTAATATTGTTTTGAAGAAACGTGATGATGAAGGATTAAAAGGAAGTATTTCACTAAGCAACAGACAGAGTACAAAAAATACACAGTATTCTAACTTTAACCTGAATTATCATAAGAAGAAATTTACTCAGACTCTGATTGGAAGTTATGCCAATAATAACTACGTACAAAAAGGCTCCAGTAACATTGTGTTTTATGCAGACAATACTTTGAACAGAGATTTAAGCTATGAAACCATTTCAAAAAGTGAAACCCCATCACTTTCCTCAACTTCTGAATTTGCATTGAATGATAAAAATAATATAGGGCTTGTTCTTGAATATAATCAGAGTAGAAACTTGTCATGGTCCAATACTGACGGAAGAGAGTATGATTATAATAAAAAAGACTTTGTAAATTATCATCAGGCTCAAACTGCTAATGGTTTTTATCGTAACCTGGGTACCAATGTTTTTTATAAATATTATGATAAAGAGAAAAATAGAATTCTGGATGTAAATCTAGGGACCAATTATTCCGGAAATGATAATAATGATCTCATCAATAAAACAATAGTGAACGATCCTAAGGCTAAAGAAATAGGATCTATAAACAATGCCCAGATGCGTAATTACTACCTGAAAGTGGATTATACCCAACCTTTAGGAAAATCCTGGGGAACTATGGAAGTAGGAGCAAAAACAGAATTCAACAACCATGTTATTCCTAATAACCTTTATGGATACAGTCTTGGGACTTCTGAGTATGCAGGGCTTTCTACAAGAGATAAGTTCCATTATGAAGATAATATCACTTCTGTATATGCTAATTATAGTAGAACATTTTTCAAGAAGTTGGAAACCAGAATTGGACTTCGATATGAATATATTGATTTTAAGACAAGACAAGATGTAGCAGGAACTGAAAGAAAAGATCACTACGGTACTTTTCTTCCTAATTTATTGCTGAAATACAGCTTCTCAGATAAATATGATTTGAGTCTTACTTACGACCGCAAAATCTGGAGACCCTGGTATTCGGAATTCAATCCTTTTTTAACGCCATCCATTGACGGAACGTATTCCAGAGGAAATATGGACTTGAATCCTAACCCTAATGACAGGCTTTACCTGAAGTTTGGAATCCTGAAAAAGTATTTTATTTCTGCAAGATATATGTATACCAATCAGGATTACTGGACCACTTATACCAGTGAAGGCGGAAGAAATGTGTCTTATCCCGGAAACTTCAATGGAAGAGTTGAGAAATATTACATTTTTGCTAATACCAATCAGAATTTTCTTAAAAATAAGCTGAATCTAAATGTCGGATTTGGGTGGTATTATATCGATAATCATGATTTCAATTTGAAGAATGATATTGGTGGAAAAGCTTATATCAATTATTGGGGTGGTTCTGCCAACCTTTCTTATACCAATCTTTTCAATAAGAACATCAACCTGAGCGCATGGATGGAAATTTCCAATCAGAACAATGGAAATACCCAGGCTAATAACACCAATGTATTCCATAATATTTCCATCACCAAAATATTTCCTAAAACACAAATGGAAGCCAGTATACAGTTGATGAATATTTTCAAACGACCTTATTCTGATGATATCACTTACAATCAGGGAGGAACAGTAAGAAGATATGAATTGTGGGACTGGTACGGAGTGAATATTACCTTTGTAAAGCGTTTCGGAAACCAGAAAGTAAAAGAAAACACCAAAACCGATGTAGAGAAAAATGCTGGGGGAGCGAAATAGAATAAATGTTAGATAAATTAAATATAAAAGCGGGTTTCAGTTTGAGACCTGCTTTTTACTTATTTCAATGCTCCAATTTTTATAATGATAAAATATACACTCAAAAAAAACTGCGTCATCAGCTTGATCTGCAAGAGATTTTATAAAATTTGAACCATTAAGAGTTTTTAAGCTTTCAAGAATAGTTAAGGAAATGTTTAATAATTTAAGCTTACTCAACTTATGTAGATTCATGTGAAAAATCTGTGTTATCTGTTTGATCAGCAAGAGAAACAAAAAAGCAGGTCCCAAAAATGAAACCTGCTTTACAACATTTCTACAAATTAATTTCCGTCTTCATTTTATCAACTTCTTGTTTAGATTATTTCAACGTAAACTTCACTTTTGTTTTAATGGCATCTGAAGAATTTCCGATCAATGCTTCAAAATCTCCAGGTTCAGCAACCCAATCGTGTTTTCCAGCATCAAAATAACTTAATGCTGTTTTATCGATTGTAAAAGTTACTTCTTTCTGTTCACCTGGATTTAAATATACTTTTTCAAACCCTTTCAGTTCCTTTGCAGGACGGGGAACGGATGATTTTGAATCACTGATGTAAAGTTGGGCAACTTCAGCACCGGCTTTCTTTCCTGTATTTTTAACCGTCACGGTAAAGGTAATGGTATCATTCTGTGACAGTGTTGTTTTATTCGCTTTTGCTTTCCCAAATTCAAAGGTTGTATAGCTCAAACCGTGTCCGAAACTGAAAAGAGGCTTAATGTTTTTGGTATCATGCCAACGGTATCCTACAAAAACACCTTCATTATAGGTGATATTGATTGGGTTTTTCTGATCTTTTCCTTTTCCTGCAGCAAATTCTTCTTTATTTCCCGGGTATTCCCCAAGTTGATGGGCTGAATTGTCTTCCAGTTTTACCGGAAATGTAAACGGAAGCTTTCCTGATGGATTGGCATCTCCTGCTAAAACAGAAGCGATAGAGTTTCCAGCTTCAGAACCCAGATACCAAGATTGTAAAACAGTTGGAACTTCTTTGATCCAAGGCATGGCTACAGCATTTCCTGAAACTAAAACCACTGCAAGGTTTTTATTCGCTTTTGCAAGAGCTGCAATAACGTTATCCTGATTGTATGGCAAGCCGTAGCTTTTTCTGTCATTTCCTTCACTGTCCTGGAAGTCTGCTTTGTTCAGTCCACCCACAAAAATTACATAGTCAGATTTTTTTGCTAATTCAACAGCTTCGTTCAATAGTTGAGCTTCAGAGCGGGTATCTTTTAGATCTTGCCCGGATTTTACCCCATTATATTCTCCACCGATATCTCCTACATAACCTCTTGCATATTGTACATCGGCTTGTTTTCCGAATCTGGATTTAATACCATCTAAAGGAAGTGTTTCATATTTTACTTTCAATGATGATGAACCACCACCCACGGTCATTATTTTAATGGCATTCTCACCAATAACGGCAATTTTTTTAGCCTTGTTGATGTCTATAGGAAGTACATTTCCTTGGTTTTTAAGCAAAACAATTCCTTCCTCTCCAATTTCTTTTGCTACCGCCTTATGCTCTTCAGAAGCGACATTTCCAAAAGGTTTGTTTCTGTTCATTGTGGTTTTGTAGGCAAGACGGAGTAATCGGGTTACTTTGTCGTCCAATTCTGTAGTTCCTACTTTTCCTGCTTTAATTAAATCGAGATAAGGTTTTGCCAGATAATAATTATCATAAGCGTTTTTTGTTCCGGCAGAAAGACCGTTTGTCCAGCTTCCAAATTCAAGATCCAGTCCGTTATGGATGGCTTGTTCAGTGTTATTTACAGCACCCCAGTCGGAAACTACTACGCCTTTGTAATTCCATTCTTTCTTTAAGATATCATTCAAAAGATATTGATTCTGGCTTGCATATTGACCTTTATAAAGATCATAAGCTCCCATGATTGTCCAGGAATCCCCCTCAGTTACTGCTGCTTTGAAAGGCGGAAGATAAATTTCATAAAGTGTTCTGTCATCTACATTTACATTGCTGGTATGGCGGAACATTTCCTGATTATTTAATGCAAAATGCTTTACAGATGTTGCCACCCCGTTAGATTGTACCCCTTTGATGTAAGGGACTACCATTTTTGAGGTTAAATAAGGATCCTCACCCATGTATTCAAAGTTTCTTCCGTTTAAAGGAGTTCTGTAGATGTTAACTCCAGGTCCTAAAAGAATGTCTTTTTTTCGATAACGGGCTTCTTCTCCTAATGCCTTACCATAGTTCCATGACATGTTCTTATTCCATGTAGCAGATAGAGCTGTTAGGGCAGGGTAGGCGATAATAGAGTCATTAGTCCATCCTGCTTGGTCCCATTCGTCCCACATTACTTCAGGGCGTACCCCATGAGGTCCGTCTGTAGTCCAGAATTCAGGGATTCCTAATCTTGGAACACCTGGTGAACTGAATTTTGATTGTGCATGAAGCATAGCCACTTTCTCCTCCAGTGTCATTCTGGAAAGGGCATCTTGGATACGTTGTTCTACCGGTTTAGATTCATCTAAATAAACGGGTACAGTATTGTTCTGGGCCATATAAGAAACAGAAATAAAGGTGAATAAACTTACAATGGCGGTTTTCTTTAACATATTGCCTTTTTATTGGATTAAAGCAAAAATAAAGAAAATTTTTTTATTATCTCAAATTGAGAAAATAAATTTTTTACCATAAAAAAACTGCCTACAGATTTGTTGACAGTTTGTTTTTATTAGAAGTGAAGAAATAGGAGGGGTGAATTTAGCTTCAGCAGAATGCACAAAGCATGATATACAGAGGTGAAATTTGAAATGATCTACTTAAAATTTCAATATTCAAGTTTTTACTCTAAAACCCTCAGGTCTTCAAACTTTAATTCCATCCTTTTACAGCACCTCCTTTAAAGATTTCCTTAGCTTTCTTTTCTACTTCATCAGATTGAAAGGCTTTTACAAAGGTCTTTACCTTTTGGCTGTTTTTATTATCCTGTCTTGTCACAATGAGATTAACGTAAGGAGAATCTTTATCTTCTTTAAAAATACCTTGCTTTTCAGAATCTAAACCAGCCTGGGCTGCAAAATTGTTGTTAATAATACCTACAACAACATCTCTATCGTCCAAAACCCTAGGAATCTGCGCTCCTTCAATTTCCATGATTTTCAATTGCTTTGGGTTTCCAGTGATATCAGTAACTTTTGGAAGTAATCCGATGCCGTCTTTTAATTTCAATAAACCATTTTTCTGCAATAGAAGTAATGAACGTCCGCCGTTGGTGGGATCGTTGGGAATAACGATGGTGCTTCCATTTTGCAATTGGCTGATATTTTGAATCTTTTTTGAATAGGCAACGATAGGATAAACAAAAGTATTTCCTACAACAGCAAGATTATATCCTCTTTGTTTTGATTGTTCAGTCAAATAGGGAAGATGCTGGAAAGCATTGGCATCAATATCACCATTGGTTAAGGCTTCATTGGGAACTACATAATCATTGAAAGGAATCAGTTCCACTTCAAGGTTATATTTTTCTTTCGCTACTTTTTTAGCAACTTCAGCAACCTCCTGCTCCGGCCCGTAGGTAATTCCCACTCTGATAAAGTTGGGGTCATCCTTTTTCCCCGAACAGGCACTAAAAAGAAATGCTCCGGCTGCTAATAATCCTATGATTTTTATTTTTTTCATTCTGATTTTTTATTTTAAAGGTAAAAGTGCTAAAAGTAAATTGGTAAATGAGTAGAATTTATTTTATTTACATTCAGGATCTCAAAATTCTTCTCACAAGAATTCTCAAGCTCTAATACTCTTCTACACTCAAACTTATCTATGGTCAAACTTTTTAGATAATCTGTCTCCCATAAACTGTATGATAAATACAAGAAGAACAAGTAATATCAAAACGGTGTTCATGATTACAATATCATAACCGATGTAGCCATATTGATATCCAACCTGTCCCAATCCACCGGCTCCTACAGCACCACCCATTGCAGAGTAACCTACCAATGTGATTAAAGTGATGGTGGCGTTATTAATTAATGATGGAAGCGCTTCCGGTAGCAATACCTTTTTGATAATCTGAAATGGTGAAGCGCCTAAGGCTCTGGCTGTTTCTATCAAGCCGTGAGGAACCTCAATAAGGCTATTTTCTACCAATCTTGCAATAAAAGGAGCTGCTCCCACACTTAATGGAACCAATGCCGCATTTACTCCAATGGAAGTTCCTGCCAAAATCCTTGTAAAAGGTATCATCCATACAATTAAGATGATGAATGGGATGGCACGAAAAATATTAACCAAAATAGATAAAGCTCTGTGATAGGCTACATTTTCCAGCAGTTGTCCTTTTCTTGTTAAAAACAACAGAATTCCCACCGGAAGACCTAAAACAAAACCAAAAAAACCTGACACAAATGTCATATAAACCGTTTCCCAGGTTCCTTTTGCCAAAAGGGCAATTACCGTATCACTAAGCATATCCTTTTACTGTATTTTGAATTTTATTTTGATTAAAATAATAGATGGCCTGCTGGTTTTTCTCAGCTTCTCCCTGAAGTTGCAGCAATAATTTTCCAAAGTTGGAGTTTCCAAAATATTCTACATCCGCTTTCAAAAGTTTGTAAGGGATTTTGTATTCATTATATAAAGTTGAAAGAAGTTGTTCAACACTTATGTTTTCGTTAAGTTCTATTTCGACCAGCGGAAATAAACCATCCTGTGGCTCTTTCTGCAGTCTGTTACTGAGTTCCTGTGGCAGGGTCATGATGTCTGAATTTATAAATTGTTGGATCACCGGATTTTTTCTATCCGAAATGATCTCACTTAAAGTTCCTTTTGCTAATAATTTTCCTTGATCTATAACGGCAACGTGATTACAAACAGCCTTTATAACATCCATTTCATGGGTAATCAGAAGAATGGTTATACCAAGTCTTTGATTAATATCCTTTAGCAATTGTAAAATAGATTGTGTAGTCACCGGGTCAAGGGCACTCGTTGCTTCATCACAAAGTAAGAGGTGAGGATCGTTGGCTAATGCTCTTGCAATCGCTACTCTTTGTTTTTGACCTCCCGAAAGACTCCTAGGATAATCATGGGCCTTATCTTCAAGACCTACAATTTTTAGTAATTCGTTGACTTTTTTATTGATTTGATCTTTACTGAGATGATCCAGTTCCAAAGGAAGTGCTACATTATCAAAAACGGTTCTTGAAGAAAGAAGATTAAAGTGCTGGAAGATCATTCCGATTTTTTTACGTTCCTCAGCCAATTGTTTAGAACTTAATTGGGTAAAGTCTCTTCCATTAATAATTACCTGTCCTTCATCTGGTCTTTCCAATAAGTTTACAGTACGGATCAGCGTACTTTTTCCTGCACCGGAAAACCCGATAATTCCTACGATATCCCCTTTATCTATAGTAAGACTCACCTGATCCAGAGCCTTGAAAGACTGTTTTTTCTGGTGGAATGTTTTTGATATGTTTCTGATTTCTATCATTCTGATGTTTATCTTTTTAAATAGGCTGATATCGCTTGCCTGCCCTGTTAAATAATCTTTTAACTCTTCTGATTTTGACCTTTGACCGTTTTGAAAGTTTGAAATACTTGGTGACATTAGTCAGAAGTACTCCCAGCAATATGACTGCCAAACCATAGAGCTGGCCGCCATTTATGCTCTGGTTGGCCACAATCCATCCAGCAATAACTGTAACAATAGGGTTAATGTAGGTATGGGTGCTTACCAATGCAGCGGGCTTCACGGACAAGAGCCAAATGTACGACAAATAAGCGACTATAGATCCAAAGAAGATCAAAAACAGAACTCCCAACCATGCCGATAATGGGATTGCTGAAACCGAAAAACCCGTCCATTCCTTTCTAAATAAGGCAATAAGAAAAGATGCTGCTCCTGCTACAATAAGTTGTTGTGCAATATTCATAAATGTAGATTGTGAAGCCGGATTTTTCTTAGAATATAAAGACCCTAAAACCCATGCAATAGAACTTAATGCCAATACCACAAATGCTGTGATACGGATTTGGCCGTTCGCTACGGCATGTGCTGCACTTGAATTCACACTTCCTTTTAAGAATAGAATCAACCCTACAAAACCAATGGCTAGTCCAATCGGAATAAATTTATCCGAAAAATAATATTTCCAGTTTTTTCTGTCGATGGCAATAAACCAAAACGGACCGGTTGCAATGGAAATAGCTGCCTCCGAAGCTGTCACATATTGCTCACCCCAAGCCACAAGACCTGTTCCTCCGGTAAGGATAAGTACCCCCGTGATTGCGTTTTTCTTCCAGTTAATGAGTGAGTTTGGTTTTTCTCCTTTGGATAGGAGGTACCCAATCATCAGAATTCCTGCTACCAGAAATCTTAGCCCCGAAAGAATGAATGGCGGAAAACCTTTTAAGCCAAATGAAATAGCTAAAAACGTAATTCCCCATATTACATAGATGTTTGTAAATGCCAGTGGTATCAGCCATCTGTTTTTAGAATTGCTCATTTTGTAATTTTTTAATGTGTAAATTGTTGAAATGAAAAAGGCCCTACACGTGGTAGAGCCTTTAAAAATATGTCATATAAAAGTAAGGTCATCCACGAAGTTCTTTATGTATAGGCATACAATTACACATCATCATTATTTTGATGGTATGTTTCTTTATTGTATTATTCTTAGTATTTGGTTTCATTTATTTGCTTTTCCCTAAATTCTGTTGCAAATATAGAACATATATTTTTATTAGTCTATTAAAATTATAGACTTTTTGTTATATTTTTTTATTTATAAACTTTAATTATCAGTAAATCAGTTGTTTATTGGTGTTTTAATTTTTATTAATATTCAAAAAACTAGTTTAGAATTAAAATTATTTTATTTTTTTTATCAAGATTAAAATTGAATATTGAGGTTTTTATACAAAACAGATTGCAATTATTGATGGAATAAGTACCATAAAACTCTTGATTAATGTGAAATTTGATTTTTAAGTCTTTAAATTGTCGGTCCTCATCCTATAACCAAGTTTGCAAAGTCAAAAAAAATCCCGATTTTTGCAGTCTTTCAATAATCCCGAGTTCATGAAATTATGTATTGCCGAAAAACCCAGTGTTGCCAGAGATATTGCTAAAGTATTAGGCGCTACCACATCCAAGCAGGGCTATATGGAGGGGAACGGATACTGTGTGACATGGACGTTTGGACATCTCTGTACGCTTAAAGAACCTCACGACTACGGTCCCCAGTACAAATCCTGGAATCTGTTTTTGCTTCCTATTATTCCCAGCAGTTTTGGAATAAAGCTGATCCCGAATAAAGGCGTTGAAAATCAGTTTAAAGTGATTGAAAGACTAGTAGAAGAATGTGATGAGGTCATCAACTGCGGGGATGCCGGGCAGGAGGGAGAACTCATTCAGCGTTGGGTTTTGCAAAAGGCAAAATGCAGCAAGCCTATTCAGCGTTTATGGATTTCGTCATTGACGGAAGAAGCAATCAAGGAGGGCTTTGCAAGCTTAAAGCCTGCAGAAGATTATAAAAATCTTTATCTGGCCGGAAATGCAAGGGCAATAGGAGACTGGTTACTGGGAATCAATGCAACAAGGCTTTTTACAAAGAAATTTGGAGGGAATAAAGCGGTCCTTTCCATCGGAAGGGTACAAACTCCAACCTTGGCAATGTTGGTACAGCGTCAGAAAGAAATTGATGCCTTTACCACAGAAGAGTATTGGGAACTTAAAACAAAATACCGTGACGTTATTTTCAATGCTGCTATTGACAGGTTGAAAACATTGGAACGGGCAGAAAAAGGACTGGAATATCTTAAAGAAAATATTTTTGAGATTGTTTCCTTTGAAATTAAAGAAGGAAAAGAGAAAAACCCAAGGCTTTTTGACTTAACGGGACTTCAGGTTGAAGCCAACAAAAAATACGGATATTCAGCAGAAAATACGTTGAATTATATCCAAAGTCTTTACGAAAAGAAGCACGTAACGTATCCGCGTGTTGATACCACTTACTTATCAGAAAGTCTTTATCCGAAGATTGAAGGAATTCTTAGAAAAATGAGTTTTTATCAGGACCTGATTTCTCCATTACTGGAAGCTCCGATTCCTAAATCAAAAGCTGTTTTTGATGATGCAAAAGTAACGGATCACCATGCTATTATTCCAACAGAAGTTCCACCATCTCAAAATTTGAGCAGGGAAGAAAAGCTGATCTATGATTTGATCGCGAAGCGCTTTATTTCTGTGTTTTATCCGGAATGTAAGATTTCCAACACATTGGTAGAAGCCAAAGTAGGAACTATTCCTTTTAAAACAAGTGGTAAACAGATCCTGGAACCGGGATGGAGAGCGGTGTATGCTAAAGAACCTAAAGAAGAATCTACCGATAAGGAAAAAGATAAAGAAGAAGAACAGACTATTCCTGAGTTTATTGCAGGAGAATCAGGACCACATGATCCGATGATTCACCAAGGAAAAACTTCGCCACCAAAGCCTTATACCGAAGCAACGCTGCTTAGGGCAATGGAAACAGCCGGAAAACAGGTAGAAGATGATGAATTACGTGAACTCTTGAAAAATAACGGTATTGGAAGACCATCTACCCGTGCAAACATTATTGAAACCCTTTTCAAAAGAAAGTATATCGAAAAGAAAAGGAAAAACCTGATTGCTACTCAAACCGGAATTCAATTGATTGATACCATTGAAGATGAGCTTTTAAAAAGTCCGGAACTGACGGGTGAATGGGAGTCGAAACTTCGTAAAATTGAAAAAGGTGAATATGAAGCCAATCTTTTTAAGGAAGAACTGATCCAGATGGTAACTGAGCTTACCAAAAAGGTAGTGGATGGCAAAGGGAAAGTAATTACCCTGCAGGAAGAAGAAAAAGAAGAGGTTAAAGAAAAGAAAAAAAGAGAACCCGCTCAGAAAAAAGAACTTCAGTCGTGGGAAGAAACGAAATGCCCGAAATGTAAGGAGCACAATCTGATCAAGGGTAAAACCGCTGTGGGGTGCTCAGATTTTAAGAATTGTGGGTTTAAAATTACCTTTGATATTTTCGGAAAAAAACTTTCAGATAAACAACTTTTGGATCTTGTTTTAAAGGGGAAAACTTCAAAGCTAAAAGGCTTCAGTACGCATTCTGACGGAGTAACGGAGGGTGTTCTTTCTTTAGCAGACGATTTTCAGGTTCAGCTTTCTTAAGCAGTCTGAGCCATAAGATCTGTGTTACCTGCTCTATATATAGGGGGCAGGTGTGAAATTTTAGATTCTTTATTTATTGTAAATTGGTTCATCGTAATGAGAACTAATTTATTTTTTAATGCGCTGGATATACTCACTTGGCGTCATTCCCATACATTGTTTAAAAGCTTTGTTAAATGTAGATTGGTTGTTGAATCCTGCCTCAGTATAGATATACATCAGGGTTACTTTTTCAAGATCACTCTTTTCTATTAATTCTTTCACATAGTTTATCCTGTGCGAATTTACATACGTGTTGAAATTAGAGTATCCTTTTTTTCTTATTGCTCTTGAAGTATAGGTGTTATTAGTTTCTAGGATTGTATTCAGCACAGAAAGGCTAAATTTAGGATTGATAAAATGACTTTTGGTTATCATTTCATTTTCTATTCTTTCAAACAATAACTCTGCGTCTGGCATATTATCTTGTTCCTCTAGCTTAACAGGAAGTATAATTTTTTCTCTTTTTTCTATAACAAAAAGAAGCTCTTGTTCCCTTATCTTATCCTTATAATAAATGAACAGGTAAACAATTAAAATGTTAGAACCAAAAATTAAAAAATCAGTATAGCGATAGTTCTCTTCGTAAGATATTGTGATGGGTTCTAATGATAGAAAATGGGCCGTGAAAAATGATACCATTGCAATGAATATGGCATATATAGAATAAATGAAACCATATTTCTTGTCGAGATAGACATATGCCCCGAGCGGAATAGGTATAAACCAACAGAAATTGACAATGGAAATTTTCCAGAAATAAAGGGTGAGAAAAAAAACATAAAGTGGTGCAATAATAAGGTAGACCTGAACTCTATTTTTTAAAGTAACAGACGGAAAAAAGGTATCAAGTACATATACAAAGCTAAATATACAAACCGCTCCGCCTAAGGAATAATAACCCATTATGCTGTCTTTAAAGATAAATAGGTGTATAAGAGCAAACAATAATAAAAGAATAGTCATTAGATAGCTATATCTTATAGATAGTTCTTCTTTTAATCTTAGTATTTCCTGTTCTCTCAGTTTGACATTATCCATTTTCTTTGTGTTGATTTTAGCAAATTTATCAGTGAAATTTTAAATTGTATTTGTGTAAACTGTTTTGTATCAGTTTATTGTTGCCTTATAATGATAGCGTTTAACAATCTTTAATGGATTCATGAATTTTATTTGTGTTTGTGGTTCTTTTATTTCCATAATCCTCTAATAGGGGCATACTTTTGCAACGAAACACAATGATGATAAATATTGCAATTCCAACAAATTAACGATCAGTCTCTTATTATGTTAAAAGTATTTGATTATAGCAGATCTGGACAATTTGACCGAGGCAAAAGTAATCAAAAAAATAAACCATTCGTAATTTTTTGTATCAGATGAAACTGATGCTTCTAATGTGAGTATCAATACATTTTGTATTAGATAAAACAATATAATTTTATAAACCAAATGAGAAAAATTCAACTATTGCTAATGCTTCTTATCACAAGCGTCATAACTTTTGGACAAATCGGTATCAGTACAGATAAGCCCAACATAAATGCGGGGTTGCACATATCGGAAAGGATCGATCCTGCAAGTACTGCAGCACCAGACAAATTCAATGGGGTTATTATTCAGCGTTATACTACTGCAGAGAGAAACACCATGTCTTTAGGAGCTGCAGAGAATGGGCTAACTATCTACAATAAAGACACAAGCTGTTACGATTACTGGAACGGTACAAGCTCCAAGTGGAGTAGTATTTGCGGAAAACTGGGACCATCGGAGTTTAATGTCGGTTCTATTGATTGTTCTACAGATATATCACTTAATGGCAGCTATACTACAGATACAGGGCTTACAACATCAGAATATATTAAGATCAAAGTAAACATAACCAGTCCCGGGTCCTATGATTTTAGGGCATATTCTTCTCCGGATAACGGATATTATTTCTCTTCGGTTGGAGAGTTTGCGACTACTGGTATTAAAACAGTATTCTTGTACGGAAGCGGTGTTCCTGTCAATGCGGGAACTGATATTTTTGTTCTGACGCTGAACGGGCAGACTAAACATTGTGATGATCAGCTGAAAGCAATTGTCAGCAAAAAAATAAAATCCTTGGCAACCGTAAAACTAGGAGATGTTACCAATACTTCTTATAAATTTTCAAGCCAAACATTTACTACTTTTATGAACTCTTGGAGCAACTTTGGACCTCTTTCTTCATCTACTGTAAGGACAGATGGCTCACCAATGGCACCTGATGACTTAAATGACACAGGTGATTTATCTACAATTATGAGTTACGACATCATTGGAATGGGATGGAGAAGTGGAAATGATATTACCGCTCTTCAAAGATCATCATTGTTCACATTTGCAAATACACCTCGCAAAGTGCTTTTGATTGCCACTGAGTTTTATGGTGGTTTGGGTAGTATGAATAATACACTTGGCCTTTTGAATTCTTTAATTGGTGATATTACCCTTACTTCTGCCGATATTGTCAATAATCCAGCTGTAAATGCAACTACAGGTATGGCAGATTTCTTTACATCGGATCCTGCAAACGATCCTTTCCTGAAAGGTATTTTCGGAGATGTTACTGGGATGAAATTTGCAGATCAGGCAAGTGGTGGTTATTCCATATCAAAAACAAAATTAAGCCAAAGCAATAATGTACAGATTTTAGCAGCAAATGGTAATTCTGTTTCTGCATTCAAGGTAAAAAATAAAGGTGTATTCTGGGTAGAAGATGGTGCGTTTTTTTCTTCCCAAAGTGGTGGTAGCGGATTTCTTCCAGGTAGCGGATCGAGTGCCGGCCCAGATTGTTATACGCCTTATGCGGGAGTTATGGGAGCAAAACCCATTCAATGTGGTCCAAGTTCTACTCAGGGGACAAATTCCGGAGGTAGTATTTTCTCAGGAAATATTATATTCTGGGCATTACAACAACTACAATAATGTATTATAAATATCAGAAAACCCGCCATTATTGGCGGGTTTAATTGAATCATTATTGAGATGATACTGTATTAGAATTTGAAAGTGGCTGCAATAGACCATGTTCTTCCAAAACCTAGGAATCCTGTATTGCCATTAGCAACACCTTGATATACTCTACCTGTTTCCTGATACGTTTTTCCTGCATCCGGACCATTAGCAATTTTATCACCTGCAAAAATATTGGAGCTTAATTCAGAAATATAATATTTGTTGAATAAGTTGTATACATTAGCTCTTAGCGTTAAAGACTTCTTCTGATCAATGATGAACTTGTAAGTAGCCCCTACGTCAAATAAATTATAACTTGGTAATTTTACAACGCCTTTTTCTCTTGCTGCTTCAGTAAGGAAGTTAATCGGGTTGAATTGCGCATATAATTTGTCATAATATTCCCAGTTCGCATCAATACTGAAAGCTTTGGTAATATTATAGTCAGCTCCGATGCTTGCTGTTGTTTGTGCAGCATCTCCAACTTTCAGGTCTTTAATGTTAATGATCCCTGTTGCTCCTGCAATTTCCTGGTTGTTTTGAACATCAATAATGTTGAAGTTCGCATTTCCTTTGTACTTCCAGTTACCTAGTGATAACATTCCTCTCAATCTAAGGTTAGAGAAAGGTCTTGCTTTCGTTTCCAATTCGATACCTTGGTGAACCTGTCCAACATTTAAGGCATTATAGTAATAAGCATTTCCAAGCTTCAATTGAGAGAAGTTGGCAACATCTGCAGCACCTGCATTGAATGTTCTTGAAATAAATCTGTCATCCCACTGCGTTCTGTATGCATTAATATTAACATCGATATAACGAGATTTGAAACCATATCCTAGCTCTATAGAGAAGATTCTTTCATTCTTCGCATCGTTATAAATGTTTTGATTGGATGGGAATAAAGCATTGAATAATGGCTGTCTTGAAATAACCCCCGTATTGAAGAATACATTATGATGCTGATCTATGTTATAGTTGGCACCTCCCTTTACAATATAACCCGTTTTGTGATACCATTTGGTTTCCTGATTTCCGGGAGTATACAGCATATAGTCTTTTCTCTTGTAATATTGTTCAGAAACTGACCCTTGAATAGATGCACTTAACTTCTCAGTGCTATATTCTACCATTCCGTATACACCAGCCCATTTTACTAAGCCTTCGTTGTGGATAGACACTTTCTGAGCATCATTAAGCTTTGAAAGTGGTTCTGGCTTTACAGTTTGGTTAATATAATACCCTTTTGGAGCATTCGCTGTATTAGGAACAAATAAGGCATCTGACCCTAACATATCAGTAACAATGTCATAAAGGGATCCCTTGTAAGTTTTAAGGTCAAGACCTCCGTTAAAGGTCCAGTTGTTTTTTTTGTAATTAAGATCTGCAATTACACCATACCAGTCGTGGGAATTAATACTTTGCTTTCTTACAATACCAGTGGTTCCGTTTAATGTACTTACATATCGTCCGTTATAATCAGCTGGAGAACCTGCAGGAGCTGTAAAAGTTCCTTTCTGGAAATTATTTCCATTGTAATCTGTTACCAGACCTCCTTGGTTATAACGATAAATCATATCCCAGTTGATGGTACCATCTCCGGCCGGTCCGTAATTCATAAAGTTCATGGTTTGTCCGCCAGCATTTTTAATGGAACCGTTAAGTCCGGTACCACCACCACCACGTCCCCACGAACCATACACCACTGTGGATAATTTCAAGGCATCATTAATATTCCAGTCCCAGTTAAGAGATGCAATCGGCTTATGGTAGAAGTTAGGTGCTAAATTGAATTGAGAACCATTCAGCATTCCTGTTTGTGGATTGTATCTTCTTCCGTACGTTTCAAACTGTTGTAATGTTGCCACATTGGCTCCCGTTGCAGAAGATCTTCTCGTGTCGTGTACCTGAGGTGCTCCGGTTGCAATTAAATTGAATGCATGTTTTTCATTCGGCTTAAATCCAGTGGAGAAAAACCAAGAGTAACCTTCCCCCTTTGTACCGTTGATGTAACCATCACCTTGCCAACGAGAAAGCAATACCGTTGTTGCCCATTTATTTTTTAAACCCGAAGAGTACATAGCAGATAATCTGGAGTAGTTATCGTTACCCACTTCTCCCTTTATCATTGCTTTTTGCTCAGAATCGGTAGCCTTAGTTACAATATTGATAGTTCCTCCTACAGATGGAACTACAAATTTAGAAGCTCCCAGACCTCTCTGAATCTGAATCGTACTTGCAATGTCTGCCAATCCGGTCCAGTTAGACCAATAAACAGTACCTCCCTGCATGTCATTAACAGGTTGTCCGTTGATGATTACCGCAATGTTGGCACCATCAAAACCTCTCATGTTAATTCTACTGTCTCCAAATCCACCACCTACTTTGGTAACGTAAACCGATGGGGTAGACTTCATAATTTCAGGAAATTCTCTATTTCCCAATTTCTCCTGAATTTCAGCTGCCTTAATAGTGGAAACTGCAACAGGTGTCTTTCTTTCTTTGGCTGTTTGGGAAAGGTTTCTACCCACCAACATCACCTCATCAATAGATTTGGATTTTTCTAATGAATCCTTTGTACTCTGACCGTAATATAATGCGGCAGTAGGTAATACAAGCGCTATAAGTAGTCGCTTTTTAAAAATAATGCTCATGAAATAAACTAGCGTGTTTGATTTTAAGGCTGCAAAGATGGATATTTATTTCTTAATAGAGTGTTAAATCTTAGCTGATGGATTTCATGAATAACGCCGACTGGCATTAGCATTCATTCTTTCGATGATATTAAATTATATTAAAATTAACATTTACAGTTTGTTAAAGTAGAAAATAGGGTAAAAAGGAATTTTTTAGAATAGATTAGAAATAGGTTAATTATATTTTTTCTATTTAAAAATTAGGGCAATTATGCTATCAATTTTACAGATTTATTTGAAAATTTATGACTCTTCAATGAATAAAAGTGTAATTATCTAAACAACTTTTCATACCACCTATCGATATCTGTTTTGATATCCTCATGGTATTTGCATAAAATGTGCGCTAATTCCAACTCCGATCTTTCAGATTTATAAGTATTCAGGGTAAGGAATCCGAAAAAATTCCCGTCTTGGTCAACAATAACCGGAGGATATGAGGCGTAGCTGCTCCAGGGAGAGTAAGTACTGTATGAACTCCCATAATTTCCGTAGGAATTCCAGATCGATTTTGAACTGTATACATTTCCATAATCACTATACTTGTTCCAGATGGAGTTTTTATCAAAAGTATCACAGTTTAAACATCCCAAATATTGATCCTGATCTGCCCCTCCGTATAAGTGCAGGGTTTGTGCCTGAAAAATAGAACAGAGCAGAAAGCTTACGATTGTAACGATTTTTTTTAAGGGCATAGGGTTATTTTCCTTTAGTTTATTTTAAATTTCTTCGGAGATTTTCCGGTGATCTGAGTGAATTTTCTGTAAAAATATTCCAAAGTATTGAATCCGGATTCAAAGCATATGTTTTTAATGCCAATTTCCGGATTGGTGATCAGTAGCTGTTTAGCATGCTCTATCCTTAATTGAATAATATACTCTACCGGGGTACAGTTGTAAGAATGCTTAAATTTTTTGAACAGATTTGCTTCACTCATGCCTGCTATCTGTGCCAGCTTTTTGATCGTAATAGGTTCTCTGTAATTTTGCTTGATGAAATAAACCACTTCCTGAAGACCGTTCTGCATACTCTCTGCTTTATGGGTATGCAGCAGGATATGTTTTGCGTTGGTTTTCATCAGTTCATAAATCAGCTCTTTAAGATTTAGACTCAACAAAAAATCCGATGTTCCATACATGCTGTCGTCTATTCTTCTGTTATAAAGATTTGTAAGACTTCTCCATAAAGACTCATCAGAGCTTACAAATTTTTTCACAGCATTCTCTTTCATCATAATTCCTGTTCTGTCCCAATCAGGATGCCAGTTCTCGATAACTTCGGAAAAAACGTTGTCAATATATTCTTGTTCTATATTTAATACCAGACATTTTGTAGGCTCACGGAAAGCTGGATGAATGTCTATACTCAGTTCTTTATTACAAGGAGGGATGAATACACTTCTTTCGTTAAACTCAAAAGTTTCTTCCTCACTACGAATAATCTTATTGCCACTCAACATAAGAGTGATGACCGGTTTTTCAAAAAAGAAAGGAAAATCATGGCATACTACATTCGTTTCGAATACATTCAATTCTCCGAAAGGAATACTGAAAACAGTTCTTTCTTCGATCTTTTCCATTATAGCATAGAGTTTAGGTTAAAAAATATAGAGAATAAGCAAATGATTTATATCATGTTTTTGTCATTTTCGAGCTATGTAAAATACAAAATAATTTAGAACAATGGAAAATACATCATTCGTAGAAAAATCCCATACTGTAGATACTGCTTTTTTATCATTAAACCCATCTACTTTAGAGATTATTGGGGAAGTAGCCAATACTTCAGTTGAAGAAATAGAGGTTAAAATTGAAAAAGCAAAAAAAGCCCAAAAACTATGGTCAGCAAGACCGGATGAAGAAAGAAAACAGATTTTATTAAAAGTAGCAGAAGCTCTGCAAAGCAATTCAAAATATCTGGCAGAATGGATTACACGAGAACAAGGAAAACCTCTTAGTGGCCCGGGAGCCAACTTTGAAATGCAGGCTTGTGTAGGCTGGACGCAGGTTCCTGCATCCCTTGACTTACCTGAAGAAATTGTTTTTGAAGACGAAACCCGAAAAGATATTCTGTACAGAAATCCAATTGGAATTGTAGCGGCAATAGCCCCTTGGAACTGGCCTTTGATGATCGCTATCTGGCAGATTATTCCGTCCCTTAGAATGGGAAATGCTGTTATTATAAAACCATCGGAATATACTACGTTCTGCAGTCTGGAGATGATAAAAGTAATCAATACCGTACTTCCTGAAGATATTTTACAAGTGGTTACGGGAAAAGGTGAAGTGGGCGCTTATCTTACAGGACATCCGGAAATTGGTAAAATTATGTTTACAGGTTCTATTGCTACAGGAAAAAAAATCATTGAATCTTCCGTTAAAAATATGGCACGTCTAACGTTGGAGTGCGGAGGTAATGATGCCGGGATTATTGTACCCGGACTTGATGTGGCAAAACACGTGGAGAATCTTTTCTGGGGTGCTTTTTTGAATATGGGTCAAACCTGTGCCTGCTTAAAAAGACTGTATGTACATGAGGATGACTATGAAAAAGTGATGAATGCTTTGGCTGAATACTCTTCTCATATTCCAATGGGGAATGGGGCAGAGGAAACCAATGTTTTGGGGCCAATACAGAATAAGATGCAGTATGATAAAATTCAGGATCTCATCCGTGATTCTGAAAATATTGGTGCGGACTTCAGATTTAAAGGACAAAAGCCGGATCTGGACGGGTATTTCATCCCGATAATGCTTCTTGGGAACGTTGATAATGGAGATAGAATCGTAGACGAAGAACAATTCGGGCCGGTTTTACCTATTATCAAATATAAAACATTAGAAGAAGCCATCATCAAAGCCAATGATTCTGAGAATGGATTGGGAGCTTCGGTATGGAGCGATGATTCTGAACAGGCTCAGAAAGTTGCTGCACAACTCGAGGCTGGAACAGTTTGGATCAATCAGCATGGTGCTATTCACCCTTTTGTACCGTTTGGAGGAGCAAAACAGTCCGGTTACGGCGTAGAATTCGGAATCGAAGGGTTGAAAGCTGTAACAGTTCCTAAAGTGATCAGTATCAAAAAGTAACAAATCAAATTAAAACTTATGAAATACGATTTTATAGTTGTCGGATCAGGTTCGGCAGGCGCTGTAGTAGCCAATAGATTAAGTGAAAATGAAAATATAAATGTACTATTGCTGGAAGCAGGGCCGGATGATCAGGTTTCTGAAGTTCAGGAGCAGTCTGGTTGGCCTGCCATATGGAATACAGAAAGAGATTGGGCGTATCATACCGTTGCTCAGGAAAACGCAGGAGGAAATACCAGATATTGGCCCCGTGGTAAAACACTGGGTGGTTCAAGCTCAATCAACGGAATGATCTACATAAGAGGACATCAACAGGATTATGACCACTGGGCGTATAATGGATGTGTGGGCTGGGACTGGGAAAGTATTTTGCCTTATTTTAAAAAATCAGAAACTCACGAAGATGGTGAAGACAAAATTCATGGAGGAGAAGGACCTCTTTTTGTAAGCAGGATTAAGCGTCCAAATACAATCTCAATAAGTGCAATTGATGCATGCAAAGAATTAGGATATCCCTTAACCGATGATTTTAATAAAGAAATCTGGGGAGCAGGACTTAATCACCTCAGTGTAGGAAAAGATGGTAAAAGATGTTCTACGGCAAAAGCATTTTTAGATCCCGTTAAATCCCGCCCGAATTTAGATATTCAAACCGATGCTCTGGCCCAAAAATTAATTTTTGAAGAAGATCAATGTGTAGGAGTTCAGTATATCAGAAATGGACAAGTACTGGAAGCAAAAGCAGACAAAGAAGTTATTGTATCCTGTGGAACCATAGAATCTGCCAAACTTTTGATGATTTCAGGAATTGGAGATAAAGAAGAGTTGGAATCCGTGGGTATTTCAGTAATCAAAGATTTGAAAGGAGTGGGCAAAAATCTTCAGGATCATCTTCTGACGAGTGTTATTTTTAAAGCTAAAAAAGAAATTCCTGCCCCTGAAGCCAATTTACTGGAAGCTCAGCTATTCTGGAAAAGTAAAGAAGAAATGGTTTTCCCTGATCTGCAGCCATTATTTATGGGACTTCCTTATTACAGCCCCGGGTTTACAGGGCCGGAAAATGCGTTCACATTCTGTGCCGGATTTATCAGACCCGCAAGTAAGGGATATATTAAACTGACATCTTCTGATCCTGCCTCACCGCTGGAAATCAATCCCATGTATCTTTCTGAGGAATCCGATCTGGAAGCTCTTTACCGTTGTGTTGAAATCTGTCGTGAAATGGGGAGAACAGAAGCCATGAAAGAGTGGAATGATGGTGAAATCTACCCAGGAGAGGGAAAAACCAAAGAAGAAGTAATCGATTATATCAAAAAGTCATGTTCTACTTACCATCACATGACCGGAACCTGTAAAATGGGAATAGACAGCCATTCAGTTGTTGATCCGAGATTAAAAGTATATGGTGTGAAAGGACTTCGTGTAGCCGATGCTTCCATTATGCCGGATGTGGTTTCCGGGAATACCAATGCACCCGCAATTATGATAGGAGAAAAAGCAGCAGATATGATCAAGGAAGATCATCATCTGAAAACTTCAAATACTCATGAAAAGTTATCGTTAGTTTGAGATAGCGTTTAAAAGCGCAGATAAAGAGTCGTTTTCACCAGTTGTTAACGGCTCTTTTTTGGAATCTTTTGTTTAAATTTCTAAATATAATTGAGATAAAAATGCCGTAGAGCTTACCTTTGTTTAAAAATAAAATTCATGACACCAGAAAAGAGAAAACTCATTACAGACAGCTTCGACCGTTCAGAAACATTGAAATTCTACAAAGCAAAGCTATTGGAAGTGGACACTGATTTCGTATCCATCAAAATTCCTAAGATGGAAATGATGACCAGAAAAGCAGGAATGTTTAACGGAGCAATGATTGCTTCTTTGGTAGATGTTTCCTCAGGATATGCAGCTGTGAGTCATTATGCAGAAGATTGCTACGTGGTAACTGTTGAGCTAAAAGTAAACTATCTGCGCCCGGCAATGGGAGATGCTCTGGTTTCAAAGTCTTATGTCATCAAAGGTGGAACAAAAATAAGTGTGATAAGAACAGAGATCTATATTCGGAATGAAAACTCGGATTTTGAGAGCCATGTGGCAACGTCATTGGTGACCATGATGAAAATAAGATAACAATATATGCTGAGTAAAATATTCCCTAAATAAAGAGTTTTAATGAAATCTTTTTATTCGAAATGGAATGGCTTTTGCTCCATACACCCCATAACTATTAAAAAAAATAAGAAATGAATTTAATTATCCGATTGTTTGTAACTGCAATAGTTGCCTATCTTTTAACTAAAATTTTACCGGGAGTACATTTTGAAGGGTTTTCATCAGCAATTATCTTTGCTATTGTACTTGGGGTTTTAAACATATTTGTAAAACCTATCCTAAGCCTTTTTGGACTTCCGCTTACCATTCTTACATTAGGATTCTTTGCTTTGGTAATTAACGCAGGGATTGTCCTGATTGCTGATTACTTTATAGACAGTATGGTGGTAGATGGCTTCTGGTGGGCATTTATCTTTAGTATCTTATTGTCAATTGTTACCTCTCTGGCGAACTCAATGTTCTCAGATGGAGAGTAATTGATTTGAAAATAAAAATAAAAAGCCCGTTGGTATCGTACTGACGGGCTTTTTTGTTGAAAAACAAGAAAGTTTGAGGGGAAGTATAAAATATATTGGAATTTGTGAGATTAGAAGAGGATAGTTTAAGTAAAGATAAATTTACAAGTTTACTTTATGTGCTTTTTTCAATTTCTCATATCAACTTTCTCCACTTTATTTGTCTTCTTTACTATTTTACCTTACAATATCAACTTTAGTGTTAATTCTTTCGGTAATTTTTATTTTAAATATTAACTTTGGCAATCTTTGAATTTAATAAAAGGAATTGCTGAAATCTGTAGAATTCATAATTCCGCTAAAAAATGAATATCAACATATGAAACTCAAGTACAGTCTGCTGGCTCTGGCAGCTCCGCTTTTAATGAATGCACAACAAGTAATGACGCCTGAAATTCTTTGGACTTTGAAAAAAGTAGGAGTGCAGGCAGTTTCTCCGGATCAGGCTTCTCTTATCTATAAAGTAGGACAAGTAGATCTGAAAACCGAAAAAACAAAAAACGAGAACTACTTTCTGAATGTTCTTAATAATCAGTCTTCCAAAATTGATTTTGGTAAAAAAGCCCTGATTCAATGGGATAAAAACGGAATCTATGCGCAAGAAGGAGATAAAATCTATCTTTCAAAAGATGCCGGAAAAACATGGGCTGAATTCTACACTATTGGTGAAGCTGACAATGTAGTTATTTCTCCTGATGGAAAGAGAATTGCTTTCAGTAAGCAGGTTTTGGTAGAGAAACTAATGGGCAAGGATAAATACAGTGATACTCCTAAAACTACGGCTCAGGTATATACAGACCTGAATCACAGACACTGGGATTACTTTAATGAAGGGAAATACAACCACGTATTTGTTGTGAACACTTCAGATAAAGTAGAGGTTGCTAAAGATCTGTTAGAAGGTAAAACATGGGATTCTCCGCAAAGACCTTTCGGAGGTGCTGAGGATTTCATCTGGAGTCCGGATTCTGCACAGCTTTTATATGTTACAAAGCCTAAAAGTGGTAAGGAGTATGCTACAAGTACCAATACTGATATTTTTGCCTATGATATGGCAACGGGTACCACTAAAAATCTAACGGAAGCTAACAAAGGTTACGATGTTAATCCTAAATTCAGCCCGGATGGCAAATCATTGGTTTGGCAAAGTATGGCCAGAGATGGTTATGAAGCTGACAAAAATGATGTAAAAATCATGGACTGGAAGTCTGGAAAGACAACTAATCTTACTGCAGCTTGGGATGACAGCGTTTCAGGAGATGTGCTTTGGGGTGCAGATTCTAAAACAATCTATTTTACAGCAGCGTACAGAGGAACAAAGCAGCTTTTCTCATTAGATTCTAAATCTGGAAAGGTACAGCAGATCACTAAAGGGGATTTTGACGTTAATGAGATCTTTACAGATAATAAAACTTCACTTTTAGTAGGAAGAACAGATGTGAACCATGCTACAGAACTTTTCTCTGTAAACCTTAAAAATGGAGAAATGAAGCAGGTTACCGAAGCCAATAAAGATGCTTATGCTAAGCTGGCTCAAGGAAAATCTGAACTTAAAATGGTAAAAACTTCGGATGGTAAAGAAATGGGGGTATGGTTCCATTATCCACCAAACTTTGATCCGAATAAGAAATATCCAACATTGGTATACTGCCAGGGAGGACCACAGTCTGCATTAACACAATATTTCAGCGTAAGATGGAACTTTGCTTTAATGACAGCAAACGATTACATTGTAGTGGCTCCAAACAGAAGAGGTATGCCGGGCTGGGGTACAAAATGGAATGAAGAGATTTCAAAAGATTGGGGGGGACAACCCATGAGAGATTATCTTGCAGCAACAGATTATGCAAAGACATTACCGTATGTAGACGGAGAGAGAGTGGCAGCTGTTGGAGCAAGCTACGGAGGATATAGCGTATTTATGCTAGCCGGAATTCATGAAAACAGATTCAAAACATTCATTGCACATGATGGATTATTTGATATGAAATCTTGGTATCTAACAACTGAAGAACTTTGGTTTGCGAACTGGGACATTGGTTCACCATGGGAAAAACCACAGCCAAAAGCGTATACAGAGTTTAACCCAAGCAACTTCGTAGAAAAATGGAATAAGCCAATCATGATTGTTCAGGGAGGAATTGATTTCCGTGTACCTTACGAGCAAGGACAAGAAGCTTTCCAGGCAGCGAAATTAAGAGGATTAAAATCTAAATTGGTTTACTTCCCGAATGAAAATCACTGGGTACTTCATCCACAAAACGGATTGGTATGGCAGAGAGAATTCTTCGACTGGTTGAAAGAAACTTTATAGGAATTAAAGAACAAATTTTAATTCTGAACATCAATAGAAGCGGGCTTTAGCCCGCTTTTTTTATTATAAAAAGTTCCAATGGCTTTAGCCAAAATGTATATATTTGAATATGCAAAACCGTATTTCCTCATTTCCACCGCATATTGATGATCAGTCTGAAATTTTAATTCTAGGCTCCATTCCGGGAGTAAAATCATTGGAAAAGCAACAATATTATGCCCATCCCCAAAATAAATTCTGGAAAATTATCTTGGAATTACTGAATGAGGAATTTACTGAAGATTATAGCAAAAGACTGGAAGTATTAAAGAAACATCATATTGCCCTTTGGGATGTCATTGATTCCTGTGAAAGAAAAGGAAGCCTGGATTCTGAAATTAAAAATGAAGAAGCCAATCAAATTGGTGAACTGCTAGATGAACATCCTAATATAAAAGCGATTTTCAGTAACGGAGGGAAATCCTATAAAAACTTACTAAAGCTTTTAGGAAAAAACTACAAACTGCCTGTTTTTTTACTGCCGTCTACAAGTCCACTCCATACCATTTCCTTTGAGAGAAAGTTTGAAGAATGGAAGAAAATCCTTGAATTTTTGAAATGAATTTTTTTCCAAAATGACACAATATAAATAAGTTCACTTAAGAAGAAAATCAGAGGTTCTGAAAAGCTTACGGGTACTTATTATACATGAATTCTGTAACTTAATATAACTAAAGTGTTTAAAAAAAACTTTTGTACCTTTTGTAATTTAATCAATTTTTAAATACTTTTTCAATCCTTTCAATAACTCCAGCTGATTTCTTGTTCTATCCAGATTATGTTCAGCATATGTAGTAGAATAATAGGTGCTTCCGTTCAGATAATCTGTCAGAAAACGTACTGCCTGAATGTAGATTACAACCTGTGCTGCATAATCGAGATTTTCAATTTCTTCAGAAACCAGTTTTTCTTTTAAGTCAAATAAAAAGCCTTCTTTTACGGCCTGATATATTTCAGCATTGAAATTTTCTGTAACAGTTCCATCATCTTCATTAGTGGTATTGGTATAAGATCTGGCTATATCTCCAAAGTCATACAACAACGTAGAGATCATTACAGTATCCAGATCAATAATAGCCAAAGGTCTGGATTCTTTGAAAAGGATATTTCTTACATTAGGATCTCCATGAATAATCCTTTTGGGAAGCAAATGACTTTTTTCCATATCAATCCATCGTTGTGGCAGTGATAGTAGCTGGTTGGTAGCTTCAATTTCAGCAGAAGCATTATTTAGTAAAGTACGGTCAGCTCCATGTAAAGAATCTTTATAATCTGAAATTCTTTTTTCAAAATTGATAAAATCAGGAATCGGTGTTTGGATATCTGGTAGAGTACTGGTATTAATCGCGTTGAGAAAGCATCCTATTGCCTTTGCTGATGCATAAGCTGTGGCGGAATCCGGTATTTTAAAGAAAGTTTTGGTATCCTCTATAAAACCGGTCATTCTCCATGATTCCATATTATCATCTTTTACAATGAAGTTTCCGATGGAAGATGAAATGGGTTTGATGAAGAGTAATGGATACTTGCTATTTTGAAGAAGTTGGTTAACGGCTAAGTGATTGTTGATGATAATCTCCGGTTGTTTGAAAACATGATGATTGATCTTTTGCAGAATAAACTTTTCTTCGTTTTCCTTATTTTCTACAAGATAAGTTGTATTAATCAACCCGTTGTTGATGGGAGAGATTATGCAATTTTCGGTGCCAATAAATTGAATGATAATGTCTTTTAATTCCATAAATCTTCAGGATATCTGTTTTTTTGAATTTCGGATGTCAGAAAATCCTTGATATTCTTTTTATCATCCGCGTAGGTTACTCCCATCCATTGGGACGGAGATGCCTTAACCATTACTTTAGCTCTTTTTTCATCAATCATTCTCTGTACAGCAGAGGGAATATAAAACTCTTGGGTTATCGTAGGTTTTGATGTTATGAAATCATAAAAATAATCTTCCAATGAAGCGAAAACACTCGGATGAAAGATGAAAAAATTCATGGAAACCAAGGTGTCAGGAGCAATTTCTATGCTTTCCCCGTTTTCAGTATAAATGATTGCATCGTTTATCCTTTGAATAGATGTTTGTTCCTCTACCTTTATCAAAAAGTTTTCAGAATCTAAGGTACATATTCCTCTTGCAACAGTTCCGTTGCCACTCAAAGTAGTGCTTACGGGATAAGCCGCCATCCCCAATTGTAAATCTGAAATATGATGAAGATCTATTTCTTTTGAAGCCAGTTGATAAGCTTCTTTGCCATAAAAATCATCTGCATTAATCATTACAAAAGGCTCCTGTACTACTTCTTTTGCACAAAGAACTGCGTGTCCTGTACCCCAAGGTTTCTGACGTTCTGAGTAATCAAAATCCTGTATCGGAATGCTGTTCATTTCCTGATATACCCAATGAAGTTCGAAACCTTTTGCTTCAGATATTGCATTGAGCCGTTCAATGTAACTTTGAGGAATTAATTGATTGACAATAATAACTACCTTAGAGAAACCGGCCTCCAGCGCATCATAGATAGAATACTCCAAAATCGGCGAACCATTATCGAGTATTCCATCCACTTGCTTAAGACCTTTGTAACGGCTTCCCAATCCACCTGCTAATATGAGTAATGTCTTTTTAGAATTCATCGGTCATTCCAAATACAGGTTTACGGGTTTTCCATTTTCCGTTAGTAAAATCAGGAATATCAACAACCTGTCCTCCCTTGGCAATAGACTCTTCACTCAATGGAGTAATGGAGTACCATAAAGCAAGATCATAAACATCCATTGGGAATTCTATATTTCGTTTGATACATTCAATAAAAGTGTTCATTACAAAGAAATCCATTCCGCCATGCCCGGCACCGGCAGCTGTATTTTCAAACCTCTTCCACATGGGGTGGTCATATTCTTTCATCCATTTTTCCGTATTATCCCAACGGTGACTATGGTTCATTGTTTTTTCAAAATAAATATTTCCCTGGTTGAAATCTCCCCACCCGAAATCCTGCCATAATCCCTCTGTTCCCTGCACCCGGAATCCTAAATCATAAGGTCTCTGCAAGCTGGTGTCATGTGTTAAGAGTATGGTTTCTCCATTTTCACAGGCAATCTGTGTGGTGACGATATCTCCCTGATTGAATTTTACTTTAGCACTCGGATGATTTTCTCCGCCCTTAGCATGTTCTACAACATATTTATGCAATCCTACAGATTTGGATGAGAACGAGGAGAGCCTTGTTAAGCGGTTTCCACGGTTGATATCCATCATCATGGCAACCGGACCTAGCCCATGTGTAGGATAAAGTTCTCCGTTGCGTTTTACATAATGATCGGTTCTCCACTTAGCTTCACTGAAACCTTTTTCACCAAATTCAGCTCCGGAATTGTAAGGCGTAACTCCATCGTTGAAAAGGACACCTCTTAAATCATGCTGATAACCGCCTCTTCCATGAACCAATTCTCCAAACATGCCCTTACGAACCATATTCAGGATAGCCATGATATCTCTTCGGTAGCATACGTTTTCCATCATGAAAATAGGAACCTTAGTTTCTTCATACACCTTCACAAATTCCCAACAGTCCTGAAGCTTTATAGCTCCGGAAACCTCCATGCCAACTATCTTTTTAGCACGCATAGCTTCTACACCTTGGGTAAGATGCCATTCCCATGGAGTAGCAATAACAACAGCATCTATTGTTTTTAATTTTAAAAGACTTCTATAGTCATACTCACCGTTTGAAAACTCCTGGGCAGCTGATTTATTATTGTCTTTTAGTATTTTTTGAGAAGCAGCCAGCATTCTCTTATCTGGATCTGCAAATGCTACAATCTCTACATCATTACGCTTTGCCAGTAATTTGACATGCTCCTGCCCGCGAAGACCTACACCAATGAAGCCAACACGGACCTTTTTATCTGTTTTAAAATCATTTGAATAGGCAAATAAGGAATTAGGTAAAACCAATGCCCCAAAACTTGCTAAAGCTGCTGTTTTGATAAAGCTTCTGCGGGAAGTACTATTGTCCATCTATTTTTTTTCTAAATATATTAAAACTTTTGCAAACAACGATGGAATGGGAGCTGTTGAGTGGGATAGATTTAGAGAGGGAGGGAGTGTTGAAGAGTCATTTTGTTTTAGATGGGATAATTTCCAAGTCTTATATTCTCTAACTTCTTAAAAAAAAACTGTCTCGGAAGAATCCAAGACAGCCATTTTATATTATACTACTTATGCTTATTTCTCCATAAGATAAACCTCTTCATAAGGCTGGATCAGAACCCATCCGTGTCCTGAAAATTTCATTTGAAACTCTTCACCACTTCCTCTTCCAATCAGGCTTTTAAAAGAAACGTTGGTTTTAAGTTCTGGGCTTAGATTTCCGGACCATGCAACAGTGGCATTAGGATCTGTGAAAACGGGAGTATCCGGAGTTACCAGCAAGGTGAGAGGATCGCCGTGAGTAGTGATGGCGATGTGACCGGTTCCGGAAAGCTTTACCTGAAAAAGGCCGCCAGACATCATTCCTGCAATGCTTTTAAGCATCGTGATATCACTTTTTACACTTTGCTCATGGGCTAAAACATCATTGCCGTTCACGCAGACAGATTCATTGTTCAAGTAAAGAATACGTACTTTCTTACCAGAATCTGCAACATACAGCTTTCCGGTTCCTTCGGCTTTCATCAGTTTACTACCTTCTCCGCTGATTGCTTTTTTCAAAAGGTTACCGATACCGCCTGACAACATTCCTTGTCTTTCAAAATTAATATTTCCAACATAGCTTACCATGCTTCCTCTTTTTGTCCATACAGCCTGATTATTCAGGTTGATTTCTAAAAGGTGTTTCGTTTCCAGCTCGAAATAATCTCTTTGTTGCGGATTCTCCTTTGTTTCGTTAATGAATGCTTCAATTGAATATTTGCTCATAGTTATGATTTTATGTCTGTTGGTGTGGAGAATATCTATAAAGTAAATTTTGCTTACAGATTCAACCAACTTATTTTTAATTTGGGACTAAAATAATCTTTTTTTGTCTAAAAAACTCCCGCGTAGTCAGTGTTTTACATTTGATTGTAAATAATACTTGACAAAGGGGTATTCAATGTCGTATATTTGCACTCCGAAAATTACACCTTGTAATTTCAATAATTTTTAAACCGTAATTTAAAAAATGAAAACATCAGATTTTAATTTTGATCTTCCTGAGGAATTATTAGCAGAACATCCATCAGAGCACAGAGACGAAGCTAGATTAATGGTTCTTGATAGAAAAACACAAACTATCGAGCACAAATTATTCAAGGATGTAGTGGATTATTTTGATGAGAAAGATTTGTTTATCTTCAACAATACTAAGGTTTTTCCTGCACGTCTTTATGGAAATAAAGAAAAAACAGGTGCTAAAATCGAGGTTTTCCTTTTAAGAGAGCTTGATAAGGAAACCAGAGTTTGGGATGTTTTGGTAGATCCGGCAAGAAAAATCAGAATTGGTAACAAATTATTCTTCACTGAAGATGAATCTTTGGTAGCTGAGGTTATCGATAATACAACTTCAAGAGGAAGAACATTAAGATTCTTATTCGACGGTTCTTACGATGAATTCAGAACTAAATTAAAGGAATTAGGAGAAACTCCACTTCCAAAATATATCAAAAGAGCAGTAGAGCCTGAAGATGCAGAAAGATACCAGACGATCTACGCTAAAGTGGAAGGGGCAGTTGCTGCACCTACAGCTGGTCTTCACTTCTCTAGACACTTAATGAAAAAATTGGAGATCAAAGGGATTGATTTTGCTGAGGTTACACTTCACGTAGGATTAGGAACTTTCAACCCAATTGAGGTAGAAGATCTTTCTAAGCACAAAATGGAATCTGAAGAGATCATCATTGATGAGAAAAATGCTGCTATTATCAACAATGCAGTAGAATCTCACAGAAGAGTTTGTGCAGTAGGTACTACAACAATGAGAGCTTTGGAAACTTCTGTTTCTTCAAACAAAAAAATCTCTGCTTTCAATGGTTGGACAAATAAATTCATTTATCCACCTCACGATTTCGGAGTAGCTAACACAATGATCACAAACTTCCATACACCGAAGTCTACATTGATCATGATGATTGCAGCATTTGCAGGAAGAGACTTTATCATGCAAGCTTATGAAGAAGCCGTAAAAGAAAAGTATAAATTCTATTCTTACGGTGACGCAATGTTAATTCTATAAATTATGTATTGATGTAGAATGTACAAAGTCCAATGTGTTTTTTAATTAATATAATAAATACGTCGGTTTATTACTTTGTACATTTTACATTATACTTTTACAATAAATGAAAGATATCCGTATATTATCTCTAGATCAGCTTAAAGATTACTTTGTGTCTTTAGGAGAAAAGCCGTTTCGTGCGAAACAGGTCTATGATTGGCTATGGAGTAAAAACCTCCATTCGATTGATGAAATGACGAATCTTTCGAAACCTCTTCGTGAAAGAATCGCTGAAGAATATACCATTAATCCCGTTTCTGTAGATCTTCTTCAAAAAAGTTCTGACGGAACCATTAAAAATGGAGTGAAACTTCACGACGGACTGTTAGTAGAATCAGTTCTTATCCCAACAGAAACAAGAACTACTGCTTGTGTATCTTCACAGGTAGGCTGCTCACTAAACTGCGAATTCTGTGCTACAGCAAGACTAAAAAGAATGAGAAATCTTGAAGTTGCTGAAATTGTAGATCAGGTTGCGCTTATTGACAGCCAAAGCAGAATGTATTTTGACAGACCGCTTTCTAATATCGTATTCATGGGCATGGGAGAACCAATGATGAACTACAAAAATGTAGTGGAAGCGATTAGAAAAATTACCCAACCTGAGGGCTTGGGAATGTCTCCAAGAAGAATTACCGTTTCTACATCCGGAATTCCAAAAATGATCAAAATGCTTGCTGATGATGAACTCCGTGTGAAACTGGCATTGTCCCTTCACTCAGCCATCGAAGTAAAACGTAATGAGATCATGCCTTTCTCAGATAAATTTCCATTGACAGACATCATGGAATCGCTTCAGTACTGGTATCAGAAAACCGGCTCAGTGATCACTTTTGAATACTGTGTATGGAAAGGAATTAATGATGGGGATGAAGATATTAAAGCTTTAATAAAGTACTGCAAACAGGTTCCTTGTAAGGTAAACCTTATTCAATACAACCCGATTGGTGATGGAAAGTATGACCAGTGCAACAAACAAGCAGAGGAGAATTATATCCGTCAGCTTGAAAATGCTGGAATTACAGTAATGGTCAGAAGAAGTCGTGGAGGAGATATTGATGCTGCTTGCGGACAATTAGCAAACAAAACCACCGATTAAAATTTCCTTAAAAAGACCTTAACCTTTCCTTAAGACATAACCGAAAGCCCTACCTTTGCACAAATTTTTTGTGATGATGGAGAGTTTAATGAGCGAGAATGGTTTAGAACATGTATATGCATGGTCAGTTCCGTTATTTGCTATTGTTATTTTAGCTGAAATGATTTACAGCCACGTTTCAGAGGCGAAATTATATAATGGAAAAGATCTTGCAACAAACGTTTACCTGGCGTTGATGAATTTTGGTCTTGATCTTATTATGAAGACATTTGCCATGGGGGTGATGTTTTTCTTTTATAATCACAAACTTTTTTCATGGGATCTTAGCATTTGGTACCTGTTGGCTTGTTTTGTTGTTACAGATTTTGCCTACTATGTCCTACATTATGTGGATCATCGTTCCAGAGCATTTTGGGCTGTTCATATTACTCACCATAGTTCAGAATACTTTAACCTTACAACAGGATTCAGAAGTCCGGTATTACAACCGCTTTACAGATACCTATACTTCTCTCCATTGGCATTTTTAGGATTTAGTCCTTGGCACATTATGGTTGCCTATGCAATAGGACAGGTGTATGGAACATGGGTGCATACACAAACTGTGAAGAGCATGGGGGTTTTAGAATATGTTTTAGTAACACCCTCTCACCACCGTGTACATCATGCTTGTAACATTAAGTATCTAGATAAAAATATGGGTATGTGTTTGATTATCTGGGATAAAATATTCGGAACTTTCCAAAAAGAAGACCCCAATATTCCTGTGAAATATGGAATCTATCCAAAAATGCCGGACAACAGACCTGATACCGTTCTCTTTTATGAATGGAGAAAGATCTGGAAAGATATTAAGCAACCTGGATTAAAATTTACTGATAGAGTCAACTATATTTTCAATTCTCCAGGATGGAGACATGATGGTACCGGGAAGACGGTGAGACAATATCAGAAAGAATACTTTGCAAAACAGGCGAGAAAAGAACAAGAGAAAAACCTGAAAGAGCAGAAAACTGCTTAATTTAAAATTAAAAATCAATAAAATCTATAGGAGAGACGGGCTTTTAAGCTCGTTTTTCTGCTGTATAGGGATTAGAAATGATGAAAGGCAATAGAGTTGAGAGCCTAAACGGATGGAATTGCAAAAATTGTTCATCTGTTCTGATTCAAATCTAATATCATCAAGCACAATCTCCCTCGAAATCTCCTTATTTAAAAATAAAACTCATAATTTTACCTTATGAAAAGAACACTTCTGTTATTGGCTTTTCTTGCCTTTCAAACTGCATTTTCTCAACAGGCGGATTTCCTGAAAATAAAAAAATATAGAATCAACTATTTGGATAATAAAATTCAGGAGACTTCCGGATTGAATTTCTTTAATGGAAAATTGTACACCTTTAATGATAGTGGAAATGCTCCAGAACTGTTTGAAATCAATAAAACTTCAGGAGAAGTAGTAAAGACTCTAAAAGTGAATGCCAGAAATACTGATTGGGAAGCCTTGACGAATGATGGAACTCATTTTTATATAGGAGACTTTGGAAACAATGACGGAAGCAGAAGACATCTTACCATTTATAAAGTTCCTTTTCAGGGAGACAGCCTACAAAATGGGCAAGTCAAGGAAATTAAATTTCATTATCCGGAACAAACTGATTATAAATCCACCTACTTTAATACAGATTATGATGCGGAGGCCATGGTTTATACCAACGGAAAACTTCATCTTTTCACAAAAGAATGGGCTTCAAAAGCAACTGTACATTACGTAATAAACCCTGAATTAAATGAAAAACAGGATGCTGTAAAAGCAGAAACCTATAAAACGAATTTTATGGTAACCGATGCTGCCTATTTTGAGAAAAAACTCTATTTAGTTGGGTATACCAAGAAGACAGAAGTCTTTTTAGATGTTTTTACTGAAACCGAACCGGGAATATTCTTTAAAGAAAGACCAAAGCATTATTACTTGGGAAGTTCCTTGTCAATAGGGCAGATTGAGGGTGTTGCTGTAGATGAAACCGGAATATATCTATCCGGAGAAAAGTTCAAATCTCCGTTGGGTAGTACAAAGCCATCACTTTATTTTGTTCCAAAAGAGCAACTCAAGGATTAATTTTTCTTAAAATTGAGTGAAAAAAATTATCTTTGTGAGAATTAATAATTATTCATCCAGCATTCGCAGATTGTGGCAAATACCGTAGAAGAAATCAAGCAACCGATCAATGAGGAAATGAAACTTTTCGAGCAAAAGTTTTATGAATCGATGCAGAGTAAAGTCCCTTTGTTAGACAAGGTAACTCGTTTTATTGTTACTACTAAAGGGAAACAGATGCGTCCTATGTTTGTATTTCTTTGTGCCAAGTTGGTAGGAGATGTTACAGAAAAGACCTATCGTGGAGCTTCTATGATAGAATTAATTCATACCGCTACATTAGTACATGATGATGTAGTAGATGAAAGTTTTAAGCGTCGTAATTTTTTCTCCATTAATGCGTTATGGAAGAATAAAATTGCGGTTTTGGTAGGAGATTACCTTTTATCAAAATCAGTCTTATTGTCTACAGACCATAAAGATTATGACTTGCTTGGAGTGATTTCAAGAACAATCCGTGAAATGTCCGAAGGGGAGCTTCTTCAATTGGAGAAAGCCAGAAAATTAGATATAACGGAAGATGTTTACTATGAAATTATTCGGCAAAAAACAGCAACTTTAATTGCTGCGTGCTGTGAAATTGGAGTTCTTTCCAACAGTACAGATGAAGTTCTTGCTAAAAAAATGTTAGATTTCGGAACCTATACAGGAATGGCTTTCCAGATTAAGGATGACCTTTTCGATTACTTAAGTTCCAATGTGATTGGTAAACCCGTAGGAATTGATATTAAAGAACAGAAAATGACACTGCCTTTAATTCATACCTTGAAAGTAGCGGATGAAAAGAACAGAAAATACTATTTTGATACCATCAAGCGTTATAATAACAATCCCAAAAGAGTAAAAGAACTGATAGAATTTGTTAAAAATTCCGGTGGCTTGGAATACGCGATTACAGTGATGAAAGATTTTCAGCAGAAAGCAAAGGATATTCTTAATGAATTTCCCGATTCTGAAGCAAGGAGATCTTTACATATTATGCTGGATTATGTAATTGAGCGAAAATTTTAAATTAAATAATTTTAAGGGTTACAATAATAACAGCTAGGACTATACAAAATAAAGCGATTAAAAATAAATAATCCGCAATAGTCTCAAACGTGTATTCCCGCTTTTTATTTCTCGTTCTGATAGCCAGGAACGAAAAAAAGCAGCTGCATGCAAAAAGAAGGCAGGCAAGACCTGCAAATTCGTCTAAATACGTATTGCGGCTGATTTTAGTGATTTTCAGAGAAGTAATAATAATCAATGAAAACCCTAAAAGATTACTAGATGCGTTCAGTATATGAGGTGATTTCTTTTCCATCTTTACAATTTTTTTTATTATCAAATTTTTAAAAAAGATTATTAAAAATTAAAATTAATTTAAAAATTGTATATTAGCAAAATACTTGAAGAATAAAAACTTTTTTACTTAGCTATGCAAACAACCTATATTGAAACACAGCAAATATCCTTTCAAGATTTTAAAAATCAGATACTTGAAGATTACAAGTTAGGAAGGATTTCTCGTGAAATGTCTTATCTCGGAAGGAGAGAAGTACTTACCGGAAAAGCTAAATTCGGAATTTTTGGGGATGGTAAGGAGCTTCCTCAGCTGGCAATGGCGAAGGTTTTCAGAAATGGAGACTTCCGTTCAGGGTATTATAGAGACCAGACTTTTGCATTAGCAATAGATGCCTTAACAGTAGAAAGTTTCTTTGCGCAGATGTATGCAGATACAAGCGTGGAAAGAGAACCTGCTTCAGCTGGAAGACAGATGAATGGACACTTCGCAACAAGAAGTTTAAATGAAGACGGAAGTTGGAAAGATCTTACAGCACAGAAGAATATTTCTTCAGATATTTCTCCTACAGCAGGGCAAATGCCAAGGTTATTAGGATTAGCTCAAGCATCTACCATTTATAAAAGTGTGAAATTTGACGGTTCAGAAAAATTCTCAAAAGAGGGTAATGAAATTGCTTTCGGAACCATTGGGGATGCATCTACAGCAGAAGGTCATTTCTGGGAAACATTAAACGCAGCATGTGCGCTTCAGGTTCCTATGATCGTTTCAATCTGGGATGATGGATATGGAATTTCAGTTCCTACAAAAAACCAGAGAGCAAAAGCTGATATCAGCGAAATGTTAAGCGGTTTCCAAAGAAAAGAAGGAGAAAACCAAGGATGTGAGATTATTCAGGTGAAAGCTTGGGATTATCCTGCATTATTAGATGCCTATGCTAAAGCAGAGCATTTTGCAAGAACAGAAAGCGTTCCTGTAGTGGTTCATGTAATAGATGTTACTCAACCTCAAGGGCACTCTACATCAGGATCTCACGAAAGATATAAAAATGAAGCACGTCTTACTTGGGAAGCCGAGTTTGATGGATTAGTGAAATTCAGGGAGTGGATTCTTAACTATTCTATCGAAATTGAAGGAAAAGAAGAAGTTATTGCTACTACCGAAGAATTAGATGCAATTGATGAAGAAGCAAAAAAGAAAGCTAAGACAGGGCAGAAAGCAGCTTGGGATAATTATCAGAACGCAATCAAGGATTTAGTTCAGTCTATTCTACCTCTAGTAGAAAACCTTAAAGGGCAGAATGCTGAAGTAGAAACTTATATTACTCATTTCAATAAATTAGTTTCAAAAGCTAAGAAAGATGTATTCCATTTAGCAAGAAAAGCTTTATTGGCTACAAGAGGAACAAACTCTGCAGAGAGAAACCAATTGATGCAGAAGTACAATGAAGTAGCAGAAGTAGAAAAAGACAACTACTCATCTCACCTATACTCTCAATCTGAATGGAAAGCTGAAAATATTCAGGAAATTAAGCCTGTATACTCTGACAGTTCTGAAGATGTAGACGGAAGAGTTGTAATCAGAAATAACTTTGATAAAATCTTTGAAAAATATCCTGAAACATTAATTTTTGGTGAAGATACCGGAAACATCGGTGACGTAAACCAAGGATTGGAAGGAATGCAGGAAAAATACGGTGCTTTACGTATTGCTGATACAGGAATTCGTGAAGCTACAATTCTTGGACAGGGGATTGGTATGGCAATGAGAGGGTTAAAACCTATCGCTGAAATCCAGTATCTGGATTATGTTCTTTACTGTTTACAGGGTATGAGTGATGATTTGGCAACCGTACATTACAGAACTAAAGGAGGTCAGAAAGCTCCATTGATCATCAGAACAAGAGGTCACAGATTAGAAGGAATCTGGCACTCAGGTTCTCCAATGGCAGGAATTCTTAACCTTTCAAAAGGTATTTTAGTATTGGTTCCAAGAAGTTTAACTAAAGCAGCTGGTTTCTATAACACAATGCTTCAGGCAGACGAACCGGCAATCATTGTAGAATGTCTGAACGGTTACAGATTAAAAGAAAAACAACCTGATAACCTAGGTGAATTCACTGTGCCTGTAGGTAAAATCGAAGTTACAAAAGAAGGAAAAGACGTTACATTAGTTACTTATGGTTCTACATGGAGAGTGGTAACTGAAGCTGCTAATGAATTAGAAAAACTAGGAATTTCTGCAGAAGTTATCGATATCCAGTCATTAATTCCTTTCGATTTATCTCACGAAATTGCTGAAAGCGTTAAGAAAACGAACAGATTAGTAGTGATTGACGAAGATGTGGAAGGAGGGACAACAGGATTTATCCTACAGCAGATTCTTGAAAAGCAAAAAGCTTTCAGATATCTGGATTCAGATCCGTTGACAATCTCTGCAAATGATCACAGACCTGCCTATGCAAGTGATGGAGATTATTTCAGCAAGCCATCTACAGACGATATGGTAGAAAAGATCTACGCAATGTTTAATGAAACAAACCCTCAGAAATATCCTTCGATATTCTAATTGGGATTAAAATAATATCAACAAAGGCTTTCAGATTTCTGAAAGCCTTTGTTTTTTAATCTTCTTCAGCCAAAGTAATCCTTAGTTTATTCAGCGTACTCATTAAAGTGATACTGGCAGTTAATTCTACAATTTCACGTTTAGAAAAATGTTCAGTAAGTTTTTTCTTGATTTCATGCCAATTATCAGTATTGTTGGTTATAGCTTCAGCCCAGCTTAAAACAAGCTTTTGTTGATCATTGAAGACTTTGGTGTGCTTCCAGCCCGGAAGCCTGTTAATAATATCCTGATCAAAGCCAAAGTTGGATAATTCTTTTGCATGATAACTACAACAATAAGCACATCCGTTGATTTGAGATACACGTAGTTCTGCCAAGGCAATAAGCTTTTCATCAATGCCCGATTTCCTAATGCTTGTATGAGCTTTATACAGGTTTCCAATGGTTTCTTTAGCGATATCTTTATAATTCATAATGAAAAATTTTTATGCAAAGTTGCATCAGAAACAATTCAAAAACCATATACTTACATTTTGGTTCTATACTTACCTTTTTGAAAGTGCTTTTTAAAATAAAGTGAATTTTATTGCAGAATAAGTTTGTAAATTTGAAAATCAAGAGATATCAAAAACTACCATGAAAATTACCAAATTAGTTATTCTATTCAACTATAAAAAAATCCTGCTTGGAGTTGTTGTCTCCATTCTTCTTTTGATGTTGTCATTTCAGCTTCATTCCGATGTTTTTACCTGGTTATTATGGGGATTGAGTATTCTTATTGTTTTAAATATTATAGCATCTCTAGTTGCTTCTTATTGGCTTTATGACCATTCTGATCTGTATGAACTCAATAATTTAGAAGACACCGTCAACTGGAACAAAATTGAAAATGCAGTCCTTATCCATGCTAGTTTTGATCCTTTATCCATGCGGTTGGAAGAGAAATATCCTCATTTGAAACTTACGGTTTGTGATATTTATGGAAACAGACATGAACATGAAAGTGGTATTGAAGTTTCTAAAAAAACGTTTCCCCCAAATCCCAAAGAAATAAAAATTGCTGTAGAAACATTACCGTTTGAAGACGAATCTCAGGATGTAATTCTTGCCGTGACCGCTCTCCATGAAGTTCTGGACCACCAGAAAAGAGTTTTGTTCTTTAAGGAAGCTAAAAGGGTTTTGAAGAAAGGAGGACTCATTGTTGTTTCAGAGCAATTTAGAGATACGACCAATTTTATTTTCTTTAATATCGGAGCATTTCACTTTTTAAGCTGGAAACAATGGAAAAACGCCATTGCGCCCTCCGGATTGAAAATAACAGAGAACAAAAAGATCACACCTTTTGCCAATATGCTGATTATAAAGAAATAATATATAAGCTAATTTTACATTTAAAAATATTCCATGAAAAATCCTAGATGGCATAGAGATGAATTAATTTTAACTTTAAATCTATACTATGAGCTTGATTCTAATTTATTCACCAAAACTAACTTTCAGGTTATAGAGCTATCAGAAAGATTAAATAAACTACCAATATATTCTGAAGAACAAAGAAAGTTGAATTTCAGAAGCCCGAGTGGTGTAGCAATGAAATTAAGTAATTTTATGGCTATTGATGCAGATAATGAAAATCAAGGACTATCCAGTTATTCTAAGCTAGATGAAGAAACTTTTAATGAATTTTATAAAAAAGGAAGTGAATTGAAACGAATTGCTAATTTGATTTTAGATTCAATCCTTGAAAAAGAAACATTAATTAAGCTTTATAAAATTGAAGATGAGATTGATAGCTCTGTTAAAGAAAGCTTTGAAGGTGAGATTTTATATAAATTACATAAACTAAAGGAGAGAGATAGTGGATTAATAAGGACTAAAAAGAATAATGTGCTAAAGGAAAAAGGAAAATTAGAATGTGAAGTTTGTAATTTTGATTTTCATGAAAAATATGGAGAAATTGGATATGAATTTATTGAATGTCATCATATAAAACCTTTGTCAACTTATGAATCTAGACAGAAAACAGCATTAGAAGACTTAGCAATTGTTTGTTCAAATTGTCATAGAATGCTTCATCGAAATGTAGAAGATATGTCAATTGATAAATTAAGACAAATTATTAAAAATAAGATTATATAGAAAAAGGCTATCAAACATTGACAGCCTTTTTCGTTTTATTATCTACCAGACTACAATCCTTATCGTATAGTCCTTTTACTTGATATTTTGCCTCCCATTCTTCCAGTAAATATAAAATTGGAAGCAATGCCAATCCTTTTTCGGTAAGGGAATATTCAACTCTTGGAGGAAGTTCCTTAAATTCTTCACGGATAATCAATCCATCGCTTTCCATTTCCCTCAATTGATCAGTCAATACCTTTCTGGAGATTACATTAATGCGTACAGCAAGCTCTCCAAAGCGTAATTTTCTGTCCTTAATAACCAGAACAATGATGGGTTTCCATTTGCTTCCCAAGGCGGCCATTGCCTTGCCCAGCGGACAGCTGTATTGCATTAATTCATTCTTTTTCATAGGGATACGTTTTTTTTAAACTATATAAAACCGAAATCTCATACGTTACTTTAATGTTACTAATGTAAGTTACTGCGAAGTTACCACTATTTTTTCAATGAAAGATACAAAAACGAACTATTATTAGTTACTTTGTGTAACAATTATAAAATACAATTTTAAATTATGAGTACATTATCATTATTTAAACCGTTTCAATACAAGAATCTAGAGCTTAAAAATAGAATCGTAATGGCTCCAATGACCAGAGCACAATCTGACAATGGAGTTCCTACCCAGAACATAGCAGACTATTATGGAAGAAGAGCAGCCTCAGAAGTAGGACTAATTCTTTCTGAAGGAACTGTTATCAACAGACCAGGATCAAAAAACTTACAAAATATCCCGGATTTCTACGGAACAGAAGCTTTAAACGGCTGGAAAAATGTAATAGACACTGTACATCAGAATGGTGGTAAAATGGGACCACAGATCTGGCATGTAGGAGATACCAGAATGTCTGAAGATTATCCTTTAGTTCCAATGGAAAAGGCTTCAACGATGACTATTGAAGATATTCAGGATACAATCGCACAATTTGCAGCTTCTGCAAAATCTGCAAAAGATCTAGGGTTTGATTGCCTTGAAATTCATGGTGCACATGGTTACCTCATTGATCAGTTTTTCTGGGAAGTAACCAATACAAGAACTGATGAATACGGGGGCAAAACCTTAAAGGAAAGAAGCCGATTTGCTGTAGATGTAGTGAAAGCTATCAGAGCAGCAGTAGGAGAGGACTTTACCATTATTATCCGTCTTTCACAATGGAAGCAGCAGGATTATAAGACTAGGTTAGCTTTTACACCCAATGAAATGGAAGATTGGTTGTTACCATTAAAAGAAGCCGGAGTAGATATTTTCCATTGTTCACAGCGTCGTTTTTGGGAACCGGAATTTGATGGTTCTGATTTAAACTTTGCAGGCTGGGCTAAGAAAATTACAGGGCAACCAACCATTACAGTAGGTTCTGTAGGATTAAACGGAGATTTCTTAAATGCTTTTGCAGGTCAGGGAACAGAAAAAACAGACCTTACAGAGTTGATGAGAAGACTTGATAATGAGGAGTTTGATCTTGTTGCCGTAGGACGTGCTATTTTACAGGATCACCAATGGGTAAAAAAGATCAAGGACGGAAAGGTTGAGGAACTTTTAGACTTTTCAGCAGAAAGTATGAGCGTATTATTTTAATATGAATTGGAGAAGAATGAATAGGCTTTGCAGATAATTTTTTACAGCATAATTTATTCTTTTGTAAAGCGAAATTAATTATTCATCCATCATATTAATCAGCATAATTCACTTTATTTTATATTTAATTTTCACCTATTTATTAAGAACCGGTCTTCAGAATTTCTGAGGACCGGTTTTGTAATTTTAAAATCTACCTACATCCAAGTGCTGCAGATTCGCAGGTCCAGTAGGCAGGAAAGCCATCCTCAGCTTTATGACGGCAAGCAATTTGTCCGCCTTCACAGGAAGGAGCATTTCCACCATTGATTTTTCTCAATTCTGATTTTCCTAGTTTCTTTAGATTTTTCATTTATAATAATTTGTTGATCATTACAAATGTAGTATTTTTTGATAATTCAGCAATACTTTTCGCGAATTAGTGAGATAATTATAAAGAGATTTATGGTAATGTATTTTTTCCTTTATTTGTAGGCTCATTATCTTTAAATAAGTTTGCAACAATTTCAGATAAATTTTCAGAATAAAAAAAGGGAATAAAATTTTGTTGTAGTATGGCATAAATCCAAACTATGCTCAAGAGGTTCTAAAAAATTAAAAACTATGATGAAAACACTGTTGACAATAATGATGTCACTATTTCTATTTTCCTGTGATGGCCAACAAAAAGAAAAGCAACAATCTGTACCACTGGCAGGAAGAGCAATATCTGAGATTTCTGTAAAGGCAATTGAAGGAGTATGGTCTTCAAGTTGTAAAGCAAGAAACCGAGTGTACATCTCATCAGTAATCACCAGTGCTCAATTTACTGTACTGGAAAGATTCTCTATGAATGCTGATCTTAAAAAGGTGGGAATTAATAAATATGAACTTTATTTCACCGATTTTCCTCCCATTATCCCTTTACCAAAAGAGATGAAAAATTGGGATAACATGGACAGAAAAAAACCTGTTGGTTATTTTGAATTTATTGATGAATCCAGAATAAACCTAACCTGGTTTGGTTTTTATTATAAAAAGACAGGAAAATATATTCAAATAGAAAATCCATTTAATCATAAAGAAAAAATGGCTCACCTTATCAAATGTCCGGATACAATTACATTATAAATACACAATTTTTAATCATTTAAATGAAGCCCATGAAATATTTCGTAAGCCTATCTTTTTCATTATTAACCTGCTTATTATCGTGTCAAAAAGCAGAAAGGAAGTCACCATTGACTCAAAATTCAGATAAGAAAGTAAAGGCGGATACTATAATCACTAGCTCTACAATATTGATGCTGAGCCCTGATGAAGCGGAAATTGCAGATATTAAGAAAAAACAGGGAGAAGACAATTTCTATACAATTGCTGATGATGCTAATTATTATTCTGCAGAAATAAATGAAGCAGCTCCCGATAAGATCATTTTTACAGATCATAAAATAATTGAGTTTCCAAAGGAAAAATATGTTTTTGATAAAAAAGAATCTCAGAATAAATGGTTGATCATTGATTATAAAGCAGGTTCTAAGCCTAAAATATATTCTCTGGCAGATTACTTTCTCCATCTGACGGGAAAATAACCTATAAGACATATTCATAAAAATAAACGCGCTTCCAAACTTATGGAAGCGCGTTTTTAACAGATTTAAATATCTAAAACTGTCATCAAAAATGACAGAAGTGATTTCTTATAAACCAATATTCTTGGTTGGCTTTAATTGCTTAAGGATGCTCTTTGGAATTGCATTCTTGTGAACCAAAATAGCCGTTGATTTGTACTCAACATATGGTCTTGATACATAAAGATATCCTGCGAAGTCATTCGTTACTCCCCAAGAGTTTTTTACCATATAATATTCTTTACCAGTCTGATCTTTTGCCAAACCTACGATGTGCATACCGTGGTCATCCGTCGTAGAAAGGTTGTTAAGAGCTTTCTGACGCATATCTTCAGTGATGGTTTTATCTTTTTTAGGCTCTGTAAACAAAGTCTGTTTGTTTTCTGCATTAATTTGCTCTAGATCCATATCCGGAACATATGCTACACCATTTTTGTATGAGAAATACGGCTCAGAAACGTCTGTTGCCCAACCAATAGAATATCCTTTGTTTACTGCGTTGTCAACAATTGCAGTAAGATCTTTCATAGGAACGTTCCAGTCAGAATCGTGGCTCCAGTTATCAGGAATTGGAACTACAAATTTCTGGTAGTATGGATAGTCTTTATAAGAAGATAATTCTACATAATCTTCAGGATTAATTCCCACGACTTCCTTAGCAAATGTTTTAGGAGTGTAGTTTTTCCCTTCATAAGTGAAGTTAGCAGGTACTTTTCCTAAATATTCATCAAGAATAGCATCTACAGAATCCATCCAGTTGTCAGAAAGCTTTCCTTTAGAAGAAGCCTGAACAAGACTGTCAAGAACAGGTTTTAATTTCCCCTGCATGTCCTTGAAGTTGTTAGTTGTCTGTCCGGCTTTCAACCCTGAATACGCGTCCTGAGGAACAGCACCATATTTTTTGTACATATTGATAACGTCGTGAAGTTCTCCACCGTCACCCCAACTGATAGCTCCATTATTTAAAACGTATAACTTCGCTTTATCATGGTAAGAATTTCTTGCTGTAAAAATTTCAGCAAGATCCACAGGCTTTTTGCCCATTCTCTGCATTTCAGATTCAAGGAATGAATTTCCGGAGTAGCTCCAGCAAGTTCCTGATGAACCTTGGTTCTTTACAGAAGTTGCACCAACGTCTTTTAGTGTGGTGAACTGGAAATTAGCATTTTGTGAGTGGTTGTTTTTTAACTTATTGATTAAGTCATCTTGGGCAAACATCATACTTCCTGCAGACAAAACAAAAAGTAATGATGCAATTTTCGCATTTTTCATTACTATAAAAAGATTATTTCATTAATAGTCGTTACTAGTAGAGATTTGTTACAAGAGGAAAAGTTAAATTTGAAATTAAAAAAATGTTGAAAAATAAAAGTACTGAAAGGCAAAATCTTATAAAGACTAGAATGGTAGAATATATGAATTAATCTATTTGTTCTTTTTGTGATTTTACAATTTTATATCAAAAAAAGTTTATTATGTTTCCAACCCTCACGAAAGTTCCAGCATCTATACTAATATAACTCCTGACTATGGAACGAGAATTATTACTAGAATGCCAACGTAGCGACCGCAATGCACAGCGGAAAGTCTATGAGAAAATGGCGGGCAAGCTGTACTCCGTCTGCAGACGCTATTTAAAAAACGATGAAGATATAGAAGAAGTATTGGCAGATACATTCTACAAGATCTTCACAAAAATCAATCAGCTTCAGAATTCTGATACCTTTGAACCTTGGGCAAAGAAAATTGCAATTAATGAATGCCTTCAAAAATTAAGAGCTAATAAGGCCCTTCATATTTCCCTGGATGAAAACTTTATGGGTGCTTCAGAGGGAACGGTAGAAAATATTTCTTTTGAGAAAGATATTCTAAATCTAATGAATTTTCTTCCTGAAGGTTGTAGAGCAATTTTTAATCTATTTGCCATCGAGGGATATCCACATAAGGAAATAGCTTCGATGCTTTCCATCAGTGAGGGAACATCAAAATCCCAGCTCAATTTTGCCCGAAAAAAACTACAGGAACTTTTGGTAAATCAAAACATTTAAAACTTTTACAACAATGGAAAATAATCATATAGATCAAAAATTCAATGAAGCTTCTAAGCTTTCAGACGAACCAACGGTTTTTCCCAGTTTTGATAAAGTTTGGGGTAAGATTGAAGAAAAACTGGATAAAAAAGAGGAAAAAAAGAGAATCATTCCTGTCTGGTTTCCATATGGGATTGCAGCTAGCTTGATGATTGGTTTGGGTGCCTTATACTTTCTAAATAAAAATAATACTGTAGAGTCTGTAAAACCTGCAATAGTGGAGATCAGAAGTTTACAGGAACAAGTTGTAAGTACCCATGTTGCAACTATAGACAGCATAACAAAGGATAATATTCAAAGAGAAAAAGAGAAAAACAAGTCTAATCCTATTGTAGAGAAATTAGCGGTTAATAGTAATCCTGTTCCCATACCGTTAAAAGCACCAAGTGCTCAATCTGTATTTCTACCGCCGCCTATTCAACGCCATTTAGAAACTTCAGATAGGGCTATTGAAGAGGTTGTAATCACTGGATATGGGAGTAAAAAGAAAGAACCGATAAGTACTGCTTCTAGTGAGGTAAGCATAGCAAAAGAACTAGGTGGTTATGTTGCAGGAATATCCATTTCTAAGTCAGGAAAAGATGGAAGTGTATCTATTAGAGGACTAAGCAGTATAAGTGAAAGCAGTCATAAACCTTTGGTTGTGGTGAATGGTTTACCTGTAAATCCAGAAGCTTTAAGTGTTATAAAACCGGAAAGGATTAAAGATATAAAAGTTCTTAAAAATGAAGAGGCATCAGCATTATTTGGAAGCAGAGCAGGCAATGGGGTAATTATTATAAGAACAAAACGTTTACGAGGAGCTGAAAAAGCAAAATTTGAAGAACTTTCTTCAAAAAGTATCGAGGAATTACCAAAGAAACCCATAGAAAAAGAAAAAGAGCTCCCAAAAGCAGGGCTACTTACCGCTGGAGAAGTGAATGATTTTTCTAAATGGAACTATTGGAAAGATATAGCAGTACCAAGCCTTGATCAATATAAAAATATCTGGAAGTTTTTTGCTGATAGGAGAGTTTCTGTACAATTGGTAAATAAGGATAGGAAACCGGTTGTAGGAGAAAGAATAAAGCTATTAGATGATAAGAAAAATGTAATCTGGGAGGCTGTTTCAGATAATTTAGGAAATGCAGAATTATGGATCAATCCGATGACTAACGAAAATTCAGATTCCCGAAAGTATTATTTATCTGATGCCGCAGACCAGATTTTAAATAACGATGTCACGGAGTTCAAAAATGGACAAAACCTGATTGTTATGAATAAATCATGTCTGGAAAAAAGGATATTGGATTTGGCTTTTGTAGTTGATGCAACAGGTTCTATGGGAGATGAGATTTCTTATTTACAATCTGAGTTGTTGGATGTCTTAAGAAAAGTTGAAATCAGTTTGAAAAATACAGAAGTAAGATATGGCTCTGTATTCTATAGAGATAAAGGAGATGAATATATTACCCGAAAATTTGACTTTTCTGATAAAGCAGAGAGCCTAATAGAATTTATCAAGCAACAAAAAGCTGCGGGGGGAGGAGATACTCCGGAAGCTGTAGTAGAAGCAATGCAGGTTTCCATTGATGAATTGAAATGGAGCAGTACAAATTCTACCAAGATTTTGTTCCTTATTTTGGATGCACCGCCACACCAATCAGAAGAAAATGTCCGAAAATTATATGATAAAATAAAAGATGCTGCTAAAAAAGGGATTACCATTATTCCTTTAGCTGCAAGTGGTACCAATAAGGAAACCGAATATTTAATGAGAAACTTTGCGTTACTCACAAATGGAACCTATACATTTCTGACCAATGATAGTGGGATAGGAAATAATCACATTAAACCTACTATCGACTCCTATGAAGTTGAAAAATTGAATGATCTATTACTAAGGATAATCCTCCAAAGAGCAACTCTTCCGGAGTGTAGCAAAGGAATTTCTAATGAAAATATCAATAAAAAAATGGAAACGGAAATAAGCAACCAAGTAGACTTCAAAACAGTAGTTTTCCCAAATCCGACAAAAGGAATGATCAAAATAAAATCACCGAATATAATTGATGAACTGTTTATTTATGATCTTGCAGGTAAAATTATTATGAAAAAGGAAAATTTAGATGAAAGCAAAAATACTATTGATATGACATCATATCCAGAGGGAATCTATTTGATCCGAATTCGGACCAATATGAGTTGGGAAACCTTTAAGATCATTAAAAAATAATACTAAAAAATGAAAAAGAAATTTCTCCGGGAATTTCTTTTTTCCTTATTTTGAGAAACATTACCATGAAGATGAAAAAAAACTATTTACTGCTGCTGCCGTTTACGATTACGGTATTGCAGGCACAAGACTCGAATTTATATTATTCAGGAAAATTTTTAAACCAGAAAAATAAAGCAGAGAACTTCCTAAAAGTTTATAATAAAAACAGTGGAGTCTCTGAATTTACCGATGCTGAGGGGTTTGCTATCATTGCTGCCAAACCCTACGATACTTTAGTATGGAATCAAGGTAAGAATACCGAGGTAGTTTCATCATATAAGTTAAGTGAATTAAAAAATATTCTGAAAAATCAGGTAGATAATAAAAAGGTTGAAAATATTTATAGCAAGGCATACTACAGCCAGGTTTCAAAGAAAGACATTGACGAATTTAGCATAGATAATACTAAAACAATTTTAAGCAAACATTCTGACAAAGACTTTAATGGCATAAGAAAACTGAAGGTAAGAAAAGACAGTACTTATATCCTGAAAAAACTAAGTCAATGGACATTAGTAGTGAACGGTAACTTTACTTCTTCTATGGATATTAAAAGCCATAATGCTATTCCGGCAACCCAGGGCAGATATGTTCAAGGAAGATCAGAGAACGGCAACCTTGCCTGGAAAGGCCCTGAAACAGATGAAATGTTTAGTTTCGGACCGGATATTTCTACACTGGCATTTGATGGCCAGTCTTATAAGTATGATCAGAATGGAAAGCTGATTAGCTGGACTGATGGGCTTAAACAGGCAAAAGGATATAACAATAATCTGTTTAAAGCTATGGTTGGGAATAGTAATCAACTGAGTATAAATACCATCATTAAAAGAGATTATGTCGAGAAGCTTAGGCTTACACTTGATCTTAGACAGCAAAAAAATCAATTATATTTCATCGATCAGTTTAATCTGACTAATTCCTTTAAAACAAAACTCAAAACAAATTTTGGAGGTTACATCGTGGACTTTTCATTTAATTATGAAGAAAATAAAGCTACAAATGCCAATAGAATTGGGCTTTTTAATAGGATATATCAAAATTCATTACTGACTCCCATTTCGTTTTCAAACGAGCAGCAGGCATTGCTAAATGATGGATCGCAGAGGAGGTACAGTCAATATGCTGATAACCCATCTTTTCTTTCTATGCAGAATGATAAATACCGTTATCAAACTCGTCAGAGGCAGTTTGGTCTTAATGCTAATAAAAGCTGGGGAGATTTTAAATTAGACATAATTCAATCCTATGAAAATAATTTTCTTTGGAATCTGGATCAATATCAGCCATCTACCTATGGTTTCATCAATGGAATCTCCAACGAAAGAACTCAGAATAACAGCTTGTATCATTCCAATATAAAAGCAAGCTATGAGTTTGGGAACTATAGTTTTAATAATATATTTAATCTTAATTTTATCCTAAATGATATAAAATCTGATGTTTACAATAGTTTTGTCAATAAAAAGTATATCTATCAAAGAACTTCTCAGGATTATATTTTTAATTATAATATGGAAATTCAGGATGGTGATTTTAGAGCTAATTTCAATCTTGGAAATTCATTTTACATTTCCAATACTTCAAATAGGAATAATTATTGGCTTCCAAAAGCTGCAGGTTATATAAGGTTTGATAATATTTTTAATTGGAGAAATTATGACTTTAAAGTTTCAGGAAGCTATATTCATCAGAGTACGGAACCTGAGGTTACAAAATCATATGCTTCCTATGGAACTACTTTGTTGAAAGCAGAAAATTATTATCAATATTTTCCAGTACAGGAAGCTGAAGGTTTCAAAGGGCTATCCAATATCAATACAAAAGAGTGGAAGATTGGAGGTAAACTAAACTTTGGGTATTATATGAGTCTTGAGGGTGAGTACTTCAATAAGAAAATCACAGATGATGTTTTTCCCATATTTGAAAATAATCAGTTAAAAATAAAAAATATGGCAGATCATACCTACAGTGGGTATGAATTCAACTTTGCATATGATGGATTGCGTTTAGGAAACTATTTTTTTATTACCAATAAAATTTCATTTTTTAAATATAAAGATATTGTAAATCAAGTTGCTTATGGTTATAATAATAACGCAGTCTCTGGTTTTCAGGATATTTATAAAACCCTTACAGAGGGGCAGGTTTTGGGAGCTGTAATGGGAAGTTATTTTGAGAGAAACCCTGATGGACAATTGATTATTGATGATTCTGGTTTTCCTAAAAGAGGAGAAGGTATGAAAGTTATAGCAGATCCTACTCCTGATTTTGTCATGAAATTCAATCACAGTTTATCTTACAAAAAGTTTTCACTGGATATCAATTGGGAGTGGAAAAAAGGAGGTCAGCTTTGGAATGGTACACAGGCAGTTCTTGATTATTATGGCCGCTCTTATGATTCCGGAGAAGAAAGAAATATTAAGAATTATGTTTTTCAGGGAGTTCATGCTAACGGAAATATCAATCAAACTCCGGTAGATTATTATGATCCTCATCGGAATGTTCAGGAAAACAAATGGTCCAGATATGGTTATTTGGGAGTGGCAGAAAACTATGTACAAAAAGCGGATTATGTAAGGATCAACAATATTTCTGTATCTGCCAATTTTCCTATTAATAATACCCGGAGGTCTCTAAAGTTGACATTTTATATAAATAACATTGTGCTTTGGCAGGCCAATAAGGGAGTGGATCCTAATCAGAACTTTTATGACACAGATAATGGAAAAGGGTTGGATTTTTTCAATCTTCCATCCTTTAAAACATTTGGTTGCATTGTTTCATTTAAATTTTAACCCATGAATCTCAAATTTACATCATATATCATATTGCTGAACCTGTTGCTTTCATCAGTACTTTTGAAAGCTCAGCATTCATTTCAGGATTTTGAAAAAGAGAAAACCTACATTCAGACCAATCATATCTTCTATAAGCCCGGTGAAGAAATGTACTTTAAAATATACGTAGTAAAAGGTACAGACAACCTTCCAGCAGAAGACAGCAAGATTGTTAATTTTGAAGTCATTGATCCAAGTGGAAGTGTCCTGAAAAAAGAAAAGTATGAAGTTATTAACGGGTATGCGCAAGGGAATTTTTCTTTCGCAGATGATATGAAAGGCGGAATTTACAAGATCAGGGCTTATACTAACTGGATGCAGAATGAAGACGGTAAAAATGCCTTTGAAAAAGAAATTACCCTACAGAAAATTGTATCACCGAGAATTTTAATGAAGCTTGATTTTCCTAAAAAAGGATATGGGCCCGGTGATGAAGTGACAGCAGATTTTTCCATGAGAAGTTTGAATAATCTGCCTATTCCTTTCTATGAGGCAGATTATATGGTGATGCATAATGGAGAAACCGTTTCAGAAGGAAAGATTATCACAGATAAAGAAGGGAAATTTCTATTAAAGTTTAAACTTCCTAAGGTTTTGAAATCTTCAGATGTACTTCTGAATATCAAGGTCAATTTTGATGGGTTTACAGAATCTATTTCAAGAAATATACCTATTGTTTTGAATAATCTGAATGTAAAATTCATGCCCGAAGGAGGTACTTTTATCAACGGGATAGAGCAGAATATTGCCTTTAAAGTTCTGGATGAATTTGAAAAACCAGTGGATGCTGTTTTGGGTATCTACAACCAGAATCATGAAAAAGTAGAAGAGGTTTCTGCTTATAATTTTGGAATGGGAAGTTTCCTTTTTACCCCTAAAAAAGGAGATAATTATTACGCAAAAGTAATAAGACCGGAAAACATAATTCAGGTTTATAATCTCCCTGTAGTAAAAAATGATGGTATAACGTTAAACATCAGGACAGAACGCAATATACTTTTATTTAAAATAGTTTCTACCCACGAAAAGAAAATTGTTTTAAAGGGAAATTTCCGTGGAAAAGAAATTTACAGCAAAGAATTGATATTAAAAAACGGGATCAATTCATTTGAATTACAGGAAAAAGAGCTTCCAATTGGAATTTGCAGATTTACTATATTGGAAAATAATATTCCTCTTGCAGAACGTGTTGTTTTTACCAATAAAAACCAACAAATGAATGTAAGAATAGTACCAGTAAAGAAATTTTACCAGCCAAGGGAAAAAGTAATTCTGGATATTGAAACTACAGATGAAAACAGTAAACCTTTGCCGGCAAACCTCGCAATCAGTGTGGTAGATGATAAGCTTTGGACATATGCTGATGATAAGCAAAATCATATCCTTTCGTGGCTGCTGATGGATTCCGAATTGAGAGGGAAGATTGAAAAACCGCAGTTTTATTTTGACAAAAAAGAAGAAAAAGCAGATAAAAGTTTAGATCTTGTCATGCTAACCAACGGGTATCGATATTTTGAACCTATCCCTGAAGTTCTTAAAACAGGTAAATACAAATTTCTTCCTGAAAAGAAAGGAACAGTATACGGAGTTGTAGAGGATGAAAATAAAAAGCCTGTAAAGGCCAATGTTTTTCTTGTAGAAACATCCCACGGACAGATTCTTAAACAAACAACGGCAGAAAACGGTAAATTCTACTTCTCAGGCATGGGGGATAATGATTCATATAAAATAATAGCTAAATCCTTTCAGCCAAAGCATAAAATAAATATAAAAATTCTATCTTATAATCTGGATATTAACCCTTTGGTTAAACAGAAGCTTAGCAATATAGATGTAGAAGAGATCATAAAAGAAGCTGAAATCAAGGAGAAACCAAAGGAGGTACTAACAAAAAATTCTACACAATTTAAGAAATCTGACTCTTCTTATTATAAGGATAGTGACAAAATGATTGAAGAAGTTGTTGTTGTAGGGTATGGTATGAATAAAAAAGCTACTATAGCGTCTGTAAGCGTTGTCAAAAGCTCTGAAATCAATGAACCTAATTTAGGATATTTATTACAGGGGAAAGTAGCTGGTGTTACAATAACACCTACAGGAGGTGAGTCGGCTGGAAATATTAGGATTAGAGGAATTGGTTCATTAACCAACAAAAGTCCATTGTATGTTTTAGACGGAATACCAGTAGAAAATTTTAATACAATGATCAATCCCAGCAATATTAATAGTGTTACTGTATTAAAAGATGCTGCAGCTACATCCATCTACGGAAGCAGGGCTGCCAATGGTGTTATTATCATTAATTCTTTTATGAATAGTCTGACACAAATGCAATTAGATATTACTCCCAAATCTTATTTTGCAATCATGGCAATACCAAGCAATAAGATTGCCAGCTATGAAACAAGTCGTGAATTTGCTTATCCTGAGTATAAAACTACCAATACTTCTTACAGATTTGATTATAGAGAAGCCCTTTACTGGAATCCGGTAGTAGAAACAGACAAAAATGGTAAAGCAAAAATTGAATTTTATAACTCTGATGCTAACACGACATTTAGAGTCATTACAGAAGGAATTGCGGCATCCGGACTTTTAGGAAGAGATGAAACTACGTATGCGGCACAAAGTCTTATTTCAATTGATACTAAAATCCCACAATATCTTACAAGAACTGATGAAATCACCATTCCTGTTGTTATTAAAAACAATTCCCAGCAAACACGAACAATGACGATGGATGTTATTGTTCCCAACTATGTAAAACTGATGAAAGCTGACAGTTTGATTACTCTGAAACCCTTGGAGTCAGGAAGATTGTTCGTCAAAATGCAGACCGATGAAGTTGTGAATTCCAATATTCAGTTTACAGTAAGATCAGGAGAATTCCGGGAAACGATGATTCTTCCATTGAAAGTAGAAGAAAAAGGTTTTCCACATTACTATTCAAAAATCAATAATAATACTGAAGATATAAAGTTCAGTATTCCGGAATATATTAACGGTAGCTTCAATTCATCCTATTATGTGTTTGAGAATATTGGCCTGCAGATGTTTGAGGATCTGGAAAGATTGAAAAAAGAACCATATGGATGTTTTGAGCAACTTTCATCCACAGTTTATCCTAATATCTTTATTCTGGATTATTTAAAATCAAGCAAGAAAATTGATAGCTCTACAGAGAATCTGGTGATTAAAAATCTGAAAAAAGGATTCCAAAGAATGCTGAGCTATAAAAATAAGGATGGTGGCATCGGATATTTCAGTACTGCTGAATCAGACATAAGTCTTTCTGCATTTGCTCTAATGGAGTTTACAGATCTGAAAAAGTATGTAGTTGTAGATCCAAAGCTTATTCAGGGACTTTCCACGTTTATTTTGTCAAAGAAAAATAGGAACGGGCTTTTCGAAGTACGAAAGGAATATGAATCAAGAACAGCTCCTTATTCTGAACGTTCATGGTCCAGAAATATGTATGTTGTGTATGCACTATCAAAAATTGGCTTTAAAAATGAAATTGAAGATACATATCAGGTGACATTAAAAAGAGCTTTATCAACAAAGGACTCTTATCAATTGGCTTTGTTGGCTAATGCTTCTGCTCACTTAGGAAAATCTAAAGAATACAATGATTTGATGATAATTTTGAATAAACAATTTGAAGATCAGAATTTTAAAACTGAAACAACATTTACTGGTTCAGGTGGAATATCTGCCAATGCAGAAACACTTTCTCTTTATATGATAGCATTACAGAAAGATGAAAAGCTAAATCAACCAAGAATTATCGAAACTGTCGATAAACTTTTGAGTAATAATGGACATTACGGATTTGGTTCCACTCAGGCAACAAGCTTAGCCATACAAACCCTATCCGAATTCTTTTCAAAAAATGAAAAACTTTATGGAAATGATAAGCCTACTATTAAAATAAATAATGTAGTTGTATCACCTAATATAAGTATTGCATCTGTTTATAAATCAGGTCAAAACCAGATTGATATAGACTATTATCCACAGAAAAAAGGACTCCCTTACAAGTTAGAATATGAATATTATACCTTACAAGCTCCTGCAAGTTCTGATATTCCTTTAACCTTGGAAACAAAGCTTAAATCTGAAAAGTCTATAGTGGGGGATACAAACAGGATGACTGTGACTGTTAAAAACAAAATCAATGGTCAACTGCCAATGACGGTTGCCAAAATTGGTATTCCTGCAGGATTGACTTTGCAGAGCGCTCTATTAAAAGATTTGATTGATAAAAAACAAATTTCTTACTATGAGATTTTTGACAACTATCTTGTGTTATATTGGGAACATTTCGATGCAGAAGAAACCAAAACCATTCAGCTTGATTTAAAGGTAGAATTTGCAGGAAGCTATACCGGAAAATCCAGTAATGTATACCTTTATTATATGCCGGAATCAAAATATTGGAATCAGGGAATAACCACAAAAATTAATCCATAGGTAACATGTATTAATATAAATCAAAGCCGTTTTACAACCTGTAAGACGGCTTTATTCTTTCTGTAGAATATGTTGAAAATCTTTATTATAGAAGATTGAACGGTCTGCTTTTAGGAGAGAGAAATATAATTTTAAATTAATTTTCAAAAATTATTGAAAATTCAAAAAATATAATTACATTTGTATCAGAATCTTAAAAGTATACAAAATGCAACTTTCAGAAGCAAAAGAAAAATACATTCAGACCTGGGGAACCTTTGCTACCAATTGGGGGATCAATCGTACCATGGCACAGGTGCATGCTTTGCTTTTGGCAAGTGGTAAAGCACTATCTACTGATGAAGTAATGGAGCAACTTGAAATTTCAAGAGGAAATGCTAATATGAATCTTCGTGCCTTGATAGATTGGGGGATTGTAAGAAAAGAATTTATAAAAGGAGATAGAAAAGAGTACTTTGTCGCTGAAAAAGACGTTTGGTACCTTTTCAAACAAATCACCAAGGAACGTAGAAAGAGAGAGATTGAACCGGTAATTTCTTTTCTGGAAGAACTAAGAAATATTGATGATGACGAATCAGAGGAAGCCAAGGAATTTATCAAACTAATGAATGACTTCAGCTCTGTAACCGGGAAGATCAACAATATTATGGATCTGGCCATAAAGAGTGATGATCACTGGCTGGTAGGGAAGATTACCAACCTGCTGAAATAGATGAGAAAGGATGAAAGTCCTTTTTTATTTCAAATTAAGTTTCAAAAATTACTGAAAGTTTTAAATTAATAATAATTATGAAAAATTTTATTATCCATTTATTTCTGATCCTTTACTTTAGAAATAGAAGAACCTAAAATAATCACCTATGAAAACACTCAAAAACCACACATTAATCTATGACAATGAATGTCCGATGTGTAATATATATTCCAAAGGATTTACAAAATCAGGAATGCTTGATGAGGAGGGTAGGGAAGCTTTCACGGAATTATCCTACAGAAATAGAAGCCTGATAGATTTTGACAGGGCAAAAAATGAGATAGCTTTAGTAGATCACAACCAAAATAAAGTGACTTACGGTTTAGATAGTTTGCTTTTAATCATTGGAAATTCATTTCCATTGTTGGAAAAAATAGCCAGAATACAACCTCTATATTGGTTTTTCAAAAAAATGTATTCTTTTGTTTCTTATAATCGAAAACAGATCATTCCCTCAAAGAAAGATAATACAGCACAATCTTGTGTACCGGATTTTAATTTAAAGTACAGACTGGGTTACATGGCATTTGTAGCAATTTTTTCAGCCTATATTTTAAGTATGTTTTCAGGAAAAATTGGGATGAACCTAACTCCGAATTTCTTCAGAGAATTTGCTGTATGTTTAGGACAGATCCTTTGGCAAACTCTATTTTTAAAGGCTTATTTAAAGGAAAAAATTTGGGATTACCTTGGAAATATGATGACGGTTTCATTAATAGGTACGCTGCTTTTAATTCCAGTCTTGATAACAAGCTTTTCTCCTGTTTTCTACCTTATTTACTTTGGAATAGTAGTATTCATTATGTTTCTGGAACATATAAGAAGATGTAAGATATTACAACTGAACTATTTTCCAACCATTTCATGGATTTTATTCAGAATAACAGCCCTAGCCATTATTATTTTAACAACCATTTAAATAGTAAAGTCATGAATCATATTGAACTCATAAAAGCAGTAGAATGGAAAGACCTTAAAAAACTTTCTGTGAAAGAAATGCTGATCGAAAACAATATCAGTTTGCCATGGCTTTTGATCTCATTATTTTTAGCTTACAATGAATATTATTGGCTGGCATTACCATTCTCAGGATTTTATTTCCTGACAGCGCTTAGGCAGGTTCACAATGGTTTTCATAATTCTTTAGGAACAGGGAAATTTCTAACTTGGCTATCGCTGTATTTGAACAGTCTTACCATGATGGCATCCATTCATGCTGTAAAATTCAATCACATCAGGCATCATAAATTTTGCCTTTCTGAAGAAGATTATGAGGGGAAATCTGCCTCAATGAAATGGTATGAAGCTATTCTTTATGGACCCAAACATATGTTTCTGATTCACAAAGTAACCTTTAAAAAAGCAAATAAAATGTACAGAAGAAATATGTTTTTGGAACTGGCTTCAATAGCTATTGTTATATTCTTTGTATTTCATTTTCAAATCCATTTTCTGATCTACCATGTATTTGTAATGATTTTTGGAGAATTTTTAATGGCCTTTTTTGCAGTCTGGACCGTTCACCATGATACCCATGAAGATCCCAATATAGCAAGAACACAACGGGGATTCTGGAAAAATAAATTAACATTCAGTATGTTTTATCACATGGAACATCATCTTTTTCCTGCAGTTCCCACCATCAAGCTTCCTGAGTTGGCCGAGAGAATCGACAGAACACTTCCTGAATTAAATAAAAAGCAAACTTTTTGAGATATGTCAAGAATTTATTTAGAAACCCTAATCAACGCTGATATTCAATGTGTTTTTGATTGGGCAAGAAATATCGATCTGCACCAAGAATCAACTTCTAGAACGCATGAAAAAGCAATTGCAGGACGTACATCTGGTTTCATTGAAGAAAATGAAACCGTAACCTGGAAAGCTAAACATTTGGGTGTTTATCAAACTCTTACCACAAAAATTATAAGTATGGATAAACCCAGCCAGTTTACCGATGAAATGCAGAAAGGAGCTTTCAAATCCTTGCATCATCAACATATTTTTAAGAAAGTAGATGGGAAGACACTTATGATAGACATCTTTGAATTTGAATCTCCATTAGGAATTGTGGGAAAGCTTTTCAACACAATTTTTCTTAAAAACTATCTTCGAAATTTTCTGTTGGAAAGAAATAAATTGATAAAAAATAGAGCAGAATCTACTTCTACGACTACCAGCCAAGAGATTATAACTTAATCTAACATAGAATACCATTTCATCAAATTACAAAACATATCCAATTATGAATTTTTTAAAAGCCGAATGGCGAAAACTAGCCATCATCAATTACGAGATCAGCCCAGACCTATTATTACAATACCTGCCTGAGGGAACAGAACTGGATTTCTACGAAGGCAAATGTTACGTAAGCTTAGTAGGATTCATGTTTTTAAATACAAAATTATTAGGTTTGCCAATCCCTTTTCACCGCAATTTCGAAGAAGTAAATCTCAGATTTTATGTAAAGAAAAAAGAAAACGGAATCTGGAAAAGAGGAGTGGTTTTCATCAAGGAAATTGTTCCAAAACCGGCTTTAAGTTTTGTGGCGAATTCTGTGTACAAGGAAAATTATCATACCATGCCTATGAAAAATCTGATTCACGAGAAAGAAGATGAGTTATTGATTAAATACTCTTGGAAAGATAAAAGCTGGCATTCCATTCAGATTAAAGCAGAAAATGAGGCAAAGCCTATGGAGGAAAACTCAGAATTTGAATTTATCACAGAACATTATTTTGGTTTTACCAAAAAGGAAAATACGACCTCCGAATATGAAGTATGCCACCCGAAATGGGATTGTTATGAGGTGAAAGAGCATCAATTAGAAATAGATTTCAATAAGCTCTACGGAAAAAATTTTGAGTGTCTGAATCATCAGGAACCTGTTTCAGTAATGCTTGCAGAAGGTTCTGAAATAGAAGTGAAAACAAAGAAGTATATTATATGACAAGTTTTAAATAATTTCTAGATAGAATTTTGCTTCTCATATCCCAAATTTTAAAAACTATAGAAATGAAAATAATTATAGCCGGAGGTACCGGATTCCTTGGTGAAAATCTTGAAAAACACTTTGCAGAAAAAGGAAGTCAAGTGTATATTCTTACCCGTAGACCCAAACGTAAAAATGAAATCTATTGGGATGCAAAAACTATGGGTGAATGGAAAAATATTCTTGAACAAGCAGATGTTCTGATTAATCTTACAGGAAAATCAGTGGATTGCCGTTATCATGAAAAGAATAAAAAAGAAATCTATACTTCAAGAATTGAAAGTACCAAAGTGCTGCAGGAAGCAGTGAATCTGTGTACGGCTAAACCAAAAGTATGGTTGAATGCGAGTTCAGCAACCATTTACGTGCATTCAGAAAAACATTTGAATACAGAGGATGACGGCATTATTGGAGATGATTTCTCAATGAATATATGCAAAAGCTGGGAACAAGAATTTTTTAAGATTAAAAATGAAGAAACCCGAAAAGTAGCACTTCGTACTTCCATCGTTTTAGGAAATAATGGAGGAGCTTTTCCGAAGTTGAGAATGATTACAAAATTAGGCTTAGGAGGAAAACAGGGTAGAGGAAACCAAATGGTAAGCTGGATTCATATTGAAGACTTTTGCAGAGCCGTAGAATGGATTATTCAAAATGAAAATATGAGCGGTGTAATCAATATAACGGCTCCTAATCCAATATCTAACGAAGAAATGATGGGAAAGCTTAGAAAACAGATAAACATTCCGTTTGGAATGAATGCTCCCGTCTGGCAGTTGGAATTAGCATCAATATTCCTGAAAACAGAAACCGAGTTATTACTCAAAAGTAGAAATGTTTATCCTGAAAATCTGATGAAAAGCAGATTTCAGTTTTTGTATCCGACCTTTGAAGAAGTCGTTGCTAACCTGTTTAAGAATTAGTCAGTTTTTCCTTTAAACTCTAAAGATTATTTTGAAATTTGTATCTAAAGATTTATCTTTGGCCCTTTACAAAAAAAACTAATTAATTATGAAAAAAAGTATTTTTTTATTATCATTTTTGATATCAGCTTTAGGGTATTCACAAGTATTGGAAGATGAAAATTTTAATTCTTATCCCAATGGTACAATTACTGATTGGTATGTTGTTGGAAACCCTGCCCCCGTTTTGGAAGCATTGCCATTAAACGGAGAGAAAGTTCTTAAGGTCACTGTTCCTTATAGCCATGTACCGAATATAGTGGAAATACAGAAGAACCAAAATTTTCAGAATTTATGGAATAATAGACAGGTAGGTAATAATATCATAAAAGGAGAAATAGATATTTTAAACTCTAATATTTATATGGCAGGTAGCATTGGTGTTTTTGATACCAATGGTCAACAAATAGTTGGAATCTGGACGGGAAGCGCCTCTTCCAATGGACCTATTTATGGAACAGCAAAGGTTGTAAAGAAATCGGATAATACAGTCACTACTTATGATGTAATGTTGAGTAACTCTTCATCGAATCCAGTAAAAATTTCGTATACCTATAATTCTGAGACAGGTGAAGTTAGTTGGAAAACTCCTACAAATACTTATATATTAAACTCCTCCAATCCTCAATATAATGTGATTCCTAATCAGAGTATTAAGGAAAATAAAATAAGATTAGAACTTATTCATATGTCAAGTGCATCACTTACAATTGATAATTATAAAACCGAGGCAATTTCTGATGCAGCTTTAAATACTTCAGAACATACAATTGTAAAAAATAATAAAATAAGTATTTATCCTAATCCATCCAAAGATTACATTAATATTGATGCTAAAAATATTAAGAGTATTGAAATAATGGATATGACAGGAAGAGTGGTAGATAAACCTGCTGTATCATCAAGCGTAAATATATCTAACCTTTCTTCAGGGAACTATATGATAAAAGTAACAACGGATAATTTTACAACAACAGAAAAGATCATTAAGAAATAGGTAATAAAGTTATTATACCAATACCTAATACAAAAGGCTGCTTTTAAAGCAGCCTTTTGTATTTGTAATAGTTAAATATGTAATTAAAGTCTCTAATATTTCCTTGCCAGTAAAAGATTCAGTAAGAAAGTTCCTGTCCAGTTACTGTTATTAGTTCCGTTAGTCCCAACGAAGTCTATACGGGCAACAGACACTGTCAATCTTGTTCTTCCACTTGTACCATTGTTGGCCAAACTTACAAAGGATGCCGTAAATACATCAGGGAAGCTGGAATTATTTCCTGCAGTAAGAATAGGGTACATATTGGTAACATTGAATGGCGCTCCTTGATACTCATAAACAATAGTCATTCTACTTGTATTAGAATAAGCAGCCGTATGGGCATTGGTTACAGAGGCTTTACTGATAACCCACCATACATCGGTTCCTGTTCCTGTGTCGTAAGTAGTAACAGCATGGTTTGACCAGTCATTAACTCCAGGTGATCCGTTTCCATGAGGAGGGATGGATACTTGTGCTCCATAAATTTCCACATTACTAGGTTTAGGAAGAACCGTAAAGGATAGATCCCATGTTCCACCGGTGGTATTACTGTTATTGACTACTTCAGCATAAGCTCCTGTAGGAATTACAAACGAGGCAACCGGTGTATTGTCAATTCTTAGCGTGTTACCACTTGATGCCTGAAGGGTAATACCAAATGTAGATATGTTTTTAATCTTATAAATTCTTCCGGTATAGCTGTTAGTCCCGGTTCCTATAACGGGAAGAGTAAATGTAGCATTATTTGTTCCATTATAAGTTATATAATGATCAGTAGGCAGGATGGTATAATTTGTGGCTGTAACCTGGCTATAGCCAGCTCCTAGTGAACCGTTTATTGCTAAAGTACTATTAGGGGATGTTGTATTAATGCCTACTTGTGCATTTACAAAAAAACTTCCAAGCAAAAGAACCAAGATGTATTTTTTCATTTCATTTTTATTTTTAATTGGGTTTGAACAAAATTATAAAAAAAATAATCTAAAAATACACTATTTAGTGATTTTTTATAATCTTTTAATTGTAATCTCTATTTAGTGATATGTTTTATAGTGTTTAGAATCTGTTTGTTGGAAATTTTTTATCTTCTAATTTTAATAGGAAATATCAATTAAATGGGATTTAATAACTCCTGATAATTAAATTGTTTTACATCATTTTATGTATATTTTCATATACAGTTAGATCCATATTTTAATTTAAAGAGTAGAAGAATTTGTATCGAGCTATTAACCCACAAAAAAAATAATGGTATGATATATGTACATTTTATGTAAACCAGAATGTATTTAATTGATCATAAATTGATTAAAAGCATTCAAAAATATAGACATCATGAAAAAGTTATTAATTTCAACAGTATTGTTATTAGGTTTATCGATGAATGTTTCTGCCCAAAAACGTCCGCCAGAACCTCCACATCCTTCAAAAAGCGAAATGGTAAATATTAAAATGCAGGAAATTACCAAAAAATACAATATTGAGAAAAAATTGATTCTTAATCATCCGCTTGCCACCAAACAGATGAAGAGAGATCAGATGAAAGCCTTAAATCAAAGATATGCCACTGAAAAACGATTGCTTAGACAGGCTAAATAATACAGATTTCTTACAGTTTTTAAAATTGAAAACGACTGTTTTTCCAATTTAGATTTTGATAAATTTTCAATATAAAATAACATTTATTGATAGAGAATGCGTTTTGTGTTCTCTTTTTTTGTTTAAAATTTAATAAAAACAGCTTTGTTTATACATTTTAAGATCAGATTATAGAAACATGAAACATCCAATATTTTTCCTTAAATTCGCATAAAAATTTTTAAAGTAATGAATTACGATATTATTGTTATTGGAAGTGGTCCTGGTGGATATGTTACTGCAATCAGAGCAGCGCAATTAGGTTTCAAAACCGCAATTATCGAGAAAGAAAACTTAGGTGGAATTTGTCTTAACTGGGGATGTATCCCAACTAAGGCTTTATTGAAATCTGCTCAGGTTTTTCATTATATCAACCATGCTGAAGATTATGGATTAAACAAAGTGGAAGCTAGCTTTGAATTCCCGAATGTAATTCAGAGAAGCCGTGGTGTTGCCAGCAAAATGAGCAAAGGAATCGAGTTCTTAATGAAAAAGAATAAGATAGACGTAATTCTTGGTACTGCAAAAGTACAGAAAGGTAAAAAAGTTTCTGTTACAGATAAAGACGGTAAAGTAGTTGAGTATACTGGAAGCCATATCATTATTGCAACAGGGGCACGTTCAAGAGAATTACCAAACTTACCACAGGATGGTAAAAAAGTAATTGGATACAGACAAGCATTATCTCTTCCTGAACAACCAAAATCTATGATCGTTGTAGGTTCTGGAGCTATCGGGGTAGAATTTGCTGATTTCTATAATACAATGGGAACAAAAGTAACTGTTGTAGAATTTATGCCAAACATCGTTCCTGTAGAAGATGAGGAAATCTCTAAACACTTAGAGAAATCTCTGAAAAAATCAGGAATTGAGATCATGACAAACGCTTCTGTAGAAAGTGTTGATACTACAGGAGAAGGAGTAAAAGCGAACGTTAAAACTGCTAACGGAAATATTACTCTTGAAGCTGATGTATTATTATCTGCTGTAGGTATTGCTGCAAACATCGAAAACATTGGTTTAGAAGAAGTAGGAATCCAGACAGATAAAGGTAGAGTTTTAGTAAACGAATGGTATGAAACTTCAGCACCTGGTTACTATGCAATCGGAGATATCATCCCAACTCAGGCATTGGCTCACGTTGCTTCTGCAGAAGGAATCACTTGTGTTGAGAAAATTAAAGGAATGCATGTTGAGAAAATCGACTATGGCAATATCCCAGGATGTACATACTGTCACCCTGAAGTAGCTTCAGTAGGTCTTACAGAAAAGCAGGCTAAAGAGAAAGGATACGAAATCAAAGTTGGTAAATTCCCTCTTTCTGCAAGTGGTAAAGCTACTGCTAACGGAAATACAGATGGTTTCATCAAAGTAATTTTTGATGCTAAATATGGTGAGTGGTTAGGATGCCACATGATTGGTGAAGGAGTAACTGATATGGTTGCAGAAGCTGTAGTAGCAAGAAAACTGGAAACTACAGGTCACGAGATCATCAAATCAATCCACCCGCACCCAACAGTTTCTGAAGCGATTATGGAAGCAGCAGCAGCAGCTTACGGTGAAGTAATTCACATCTAATCTGAAATTATACAGAAATTTATATAACAAAAGCTCAGATTTTTCTGAGCTTTTTTAATTGATTTTCATGAAAAAAATTACCTTTTTATTTTCTTTACTCTGCTTTGTATTTGTATTTTCCCAGAAGCAGTTTCAGTATAAAGAAAATCATTTTCCTGTAAAATATGTATTAAAAAACTCTACAGATACGATCAAAACAAGAGTTCAAAATATTGGGATTTTTACTAACAAAAAATTTTCAGCCGCTACTTACATCAAACAAGTGAATATGTTGGATTCTTTGGGAAATAAGAATGTGATAAGTGAATTTGATATTGATTATATGGAAGTTACAGACCCTCAGAATGTCATAAGAAAATTTACTTCTTCAACATCACTTCATCTTGCTAAAAATGATTTTGGTCTTATAGAAATAGTATATCATGGTAAAATAAGTTGGTATAGAGATTACTTTTACGTTGGACTGGTTGGCTACAAAATGAATAAAGTAGATTTTCTAATTGATCAGAAAGATGGAAAGCTTACCAATGAATCCGGTTTTTTTAATCCTAGTATTAAAAATAATCTTAAAGAAAAATTGAAAGATTATCCTGAACTTCTGGCATTAGTTGATAAATCAAAAAAAGATGAAGATCTTATCAAAGTTCTTGAATTATATAATAATGAATAATGTGCCTATTTGAAAGGTAAATAAATAAAAATTCTAATCACACAATCACAGATTTTATCTGTGGTTTTTTTGTGAAAAATAACTAATTTCGGTAAAAATTTAACATGAGAAATAAATCTATCATAGCCCTTTTTATGCTGGCGGGAATATTTTCCCAGGCACAAAATAAAAATGAATTTGTAACTCCCAACGAAAATCTCGTTGCAGAAAATATATTGCCTATTCCAAAGTCTTTAGGTCAGGCCATTAAAAAATATTCAGAAGGAAGAAATGCAAGCCTTGTAGATATTCATCCTAATGGTAAAGAGATTCTTGCAGTTACTCGTTTTGGTTCAACAAATCAGCTGCATAAGATCATTACACCAATGGGTGCGAGAAAGCAAATTACATTCTTTGAGGAGCCTGTGAATACGGGTTCTTATGAGCCTATAAAAGGAGAATATCTTGTGTATTCAAAAGATACAGGCGGGAATGAATTTGGACAGCTTTACAGCCTGAATTTGAAAACGATGGAGTCTAAACTTCTTACCGATGGCGGGAGGTCTCAAAACGGTGGGATTACCTGGAAAAAAGATGGTTCCGGACTTTATTTTACTTCCACCAAAAGAAATGGAGGAGATCGTGATATTTATTATATGAACCCTTTAAAACCAGAAGAAACCCAGCTTGTTTTAGAACTGAAAGGTGGTGGTTGGGGAATCAACGATATTTCTAATGACAATAAAAAATTATTGATCACAGAATATGTTTCTGCTAACGATTCCTATTTATATCTTTATGATTTGGAAACAAAAAAACTGGAGCCTATTACAGACCGAAAAGAAAAAGGAATTGTTCAGCTTAATGCTTCTTTCGGGAAAAATCCGGATGAAATTTACTACGTTACAGACCGTGATAATGAGTTCAGTCGACTGGCCGTTTTTAATTTAAAAACTAAAAAAAATAATTATCTGACGACTTCCATTCCATGGAATGTTGAAAGTTATGATTTATCCAAGGATAAGTCTAAGCTTGCCTTTATTACGAATGAAAGTGGAATCAATAAACTATATATTTTAGATACAAATACACAGAAATATGCAGCTGTGAGTAAAATTCCTGTAGGGCTTATCGGAGGAGGTAAGTTTTCCGGAGATGGAAAAACGGTTTATTTCTCACAATCAACAGCCAATTCCGGCTCGGATATCTATAAAATGGATATGGCTTCTCAGAATATTGAAAGATGGACAGAAAGCGAACTTGGTGAAATGCAGCCCGCAGATATGGCTATTCCAAAATTGATTGACTGGAAAAGCTTTGACGGAATGAAAATTACAGGTTTTTATTATCCTGCGTCAGCAAAGTTCACGGGTAAAAGACCGGTCTTGATTTCTATTCACGGTGGCCCTGAGGGACAATCAATGGCGAGTTCTTTGGGGGGATCCAATTATTTCTCCAATGAAATGGGAATTGCCCTGATTTATCCTAACGTAAGAGGGTCTTCAGGATTTGGAAAAACTTATATCGCAGCAGATAACGGATATCTGAGAATGAATTCTGTGAAAGATATAGGAGCCTTATTAGATTGGGTTGCGCAGCAGCCAGAACTGGATAAGGATAGAATTATGATTACAGGTGGAAGCTACGGCGGATTTATGACACTGGCTACAGCGTATGAATATGCTGATAGAATCAGATGCTCTATGGATGTAGTAGGGATTTCGGACTTTAATACGTTCCTTAAAAATACAGAAGAGTACAGACGTGATCTAAGAAGAGTGGAATATGGGGATGAAAGAATTCCTAAAATGGCCGAATTCTTTACTAAGATTGCTCCTCTCAATAATATTGATAAGATTAAAAAGCCAATGTTTATTGTACAAGGAACCAATGATCCAAGAGTTCCTGTTTCCGAAGCTGTCCAAATGCGTGACAAGCTAAAGGGACAAGGAAAAACCGTATGGTATCTTGAAGCTAAAAACGAAGGACATGGATTCAGGAAAAAAGAAAATGTAGATTTCCAGCGTTTGGCAATGATCAGATTTATGCAGGAATACTTGTTGAAATAAGAGTATTAGACTAAAAATAAAATACATTACGCTCATGAATATTTGATTGAATATTTATGAGCGTTTTTTTATGATTGATGACTAATTTGTCTCAAAATATCAGTGTATTTTATGATCAGTTAAGTTAAGTAATTTTTAAAAAGAAGTAATTTTCATTTATTTTTAAAAATGAGATTTTGTTAAAATAACTTTAAAATCAGCATATTTATAAAAATTAACCTAATTATCTCAAGCTGTTTTCATACATTTATTCAATGAATTTTGAGAAAGTAGGACTAGTTTTGTCAGGCGGCGGTACCAAAGGCATCGCTCATGCAGGGGTATTAAAATTCTTAAAGGAAAAAAATATAGAAATAGATACTCTTTCATGCTGTAGTGCAGGATCTATTGTTGGATGTCTTCATGCCATCGGGAAAAGCCCGGATGAAATTCTGGAATTTTTCAATTCAGTATATTTTTTCAATTGGAAGCATTTTGCTTTTAACCAGCCGGGATTGGTTTCCTCAGTTATTTTCAGAAACTATTTAAGGCCTATTTTTCATGATATGAAATTGGGCGATTTGGATATTGATGTGAAGATTGTAGCTACAGAACTGGTTGGCGGAACTCAGAAAATTTTTGATAGAGATTTTGAAGTGGTAGATGCCATTATAGCCTCTTGTTCTATCCCCGGAATTACAACGCCCTACATTATTGGAGAGGAAATGTACTGTGATGGAGGTGTTTTGAATAATTTTCCTGCCGATATCATCAGAGATGAATGTGATAAACTTATTGGGGTATTTGTGTCACCACCCAATGAAGCCAAAATCAAAGATCTGAATTCAATTAAGGCTATTGTTTCCCGTTCTTATGATCTCCTTTCTTACAGAATAGAAAAGGTAAAATTCGATTACTGTGACTGGTTTATATCTTCCCAAAAACTGGCCACCTACGGAACATTTGAACGCGGAAAAGACCGTCTTGAACAGATTTTTAATATAGGATATGAAGCCGCAAAAGAAAGTTATGATGGCAGCCGTTTTCTTATAGGACTAAGCCAATCCGGCGCATAATAAAAAGATGCTGGAAAAGATGTTTCTCTTCCAGCATCTGCTCAAACTAATCTTATATTAATTTTTTACAACCTGTCCGTCCTGACGTACAATTTCTTGATCATTTGTATCATATACGACCAGTGTATAAGGCGCTTTTTTGGCTGAGTCAGTAAGGTAATTTCTCCAAACCTGATAGCTGTGGCCGTCATTATTGAAGTTGATATAATAATTTCCTCCCGTTCCATCAGGAATTAATTCCCCATCACTGATAATCATGCTTGGTTTAGCTGTGATCTTTGCACCGGCATTCCAGGATTGATAAAGATATTTACCGTTAGGCTGTTTATCAATTCTAATCTTAAATTTTTTAGTTTTAATAATTACCGTCTTAGGGATCTTTTGAAAAGTAGAATGAAGAGAAATGTTGTCAATCTTTAAATCATTCGGGGTTTCCTTAGCGTAGACAAAAGAAAACTGAGCTAAAGAAAATGCTCCTAATAAGAAATACTTAATCATATTATAATGGTTATTGGTTTACTTTTCAAACATCATCAAATATGGCGCCATTTTTTGGAATTATAATAATGAGAAAGTTACTACATAATTACCCGTGAAATCGAAAGATTTGCTATAACCTCAGAGGAATAAAGTCTAATTTCTAAATACTTAGATGTGCTTTATGGACATAAAGAGTTGCCACTTAAATAATTTTAAGTGTTAAAGAAGATTTTTAAAGAGGGTGAATTTTTAATTAGATATAGCAGTGTAGCTGGCAAAGGCCTCTTCTAAGCTGTTGAATTTGCCTTTGAACTCATCAATAGGACAGTCCTGAAGAATATTTCCCTTATGAATAAGAATTACTCTTGAGCAAAGTGCTTCCACTTCTTGCATAATGTGGGTGGAAAGCAGAACTGTCTTTTGTTGGCCAATCTCTTTTACTACATTTCTGATTTCCAGAATCTGATTAGGATCTAAACCGTTGGTAGGTTCATCAAGAATCAACAGATCCGGTTGATGGATAATAGCTTGTGCCAATCCAACACGTTGTTTGTATCCTTTTGAAAGTTGTCCGATTTTTTTTGATTTTTCTGGAGTAATTCCTACCAGTTCAATCACTTCATCTACTCTGGATTCAGAGATTTTATGGATGTTGGCTACAAACTGAAGATATTCCTTTACGTACATTTCCAGATAAAGTGGATTGTTTTCAGGAAGAAAACCTATTTTCTTCTTGCTCTGGATTTCATTTTCGGAAATATTCAGGTCATTAAAAATAATCTCTCCCTGATCAATTTTCAGTGCTCCTACAATGGATTTCATCAATGTCGATTTTCCGGCACCATTAGGGCCAAGAAGACCAATGATCTCATTTTTGTCAATAGAAATATTGATGTTATTTAGGGCAGTCTGTTCACCAAATTTTTTGGTTAAATTGATAATCTGAAGCGGCATAATTTTTAATGTCTTTCTGCAAAAATAAAATAAAAAAACTCATTCGATGGAATGAGTTTCGCAATATTTTTAAATTATAATTATTTTCTTGCTTTTTTCTTGCTCCCACCAGATGCGGGGGTAGCAGTAGAAGCTGTATTAGTACCTTTTGTAGCCGTACCTTGGTTAATGGTAGCGGGCTTGTCATACATAGAATACTTACCGTTGGTTCTTCCAAAAATCTTATCAACCTGTTTTTGTGTTAGAAACTGTGATTTTCCAACATATTTACGGTTTTTGTTGATGTATTGGATGAATTGTACGGTTGGTTGACCGTAGTTCTTTTCATAATGAAGCTCAATAATATCATTGGGAAGCTCCAATACTACATTTTCATCAGGAACAGTGATAAACCCGTCCAGAATAAGTTTATATAGTCCTGCAACGTCTCCATTCAGGTTTTGAAAAGAAAAAGATCTGATCGTATTCAGGTTGCTGGTGTTCAGGTCTTGGTAGTTGACCGTAAATTTGTCTTCTTTTTTGTATAAACCAACAGAGTTATCTTTGCCGATTTCCACCAAACTTTCATTTTTCAACACTTTAATCTGAGAGAAAACTGAAATACTGAACATACATGTAATAAGTAGAATTATTTTTCTCATAAGATGAATTTTAATGTTTTATAAATTGGTGCACATAAATTTACTAATAAAAATGCTAAAAAGCAATTTTATTCATTTACACAAAAGTAATACTTTTTTTTAATATCTATAAGATAGTAAAGATTGATTAAAGAGTGAGTTTTTAAAATTTAATTGTTTGTTAATCAATGTTTTGAATATTTTTGTATTAGAATATTTCCACTTAGATGTATGGAAAGTTTTTAAATGTAATGTCTTGAAAAACAGTTTGAAAAAAGATTTTTGTAAGGGTGAAATAAAAAAATATTTAAAGAAATATTAAAAAATGATGAACTGAAAATAGTTAAATACTAAATATGTTCTAATAATTAATTATAAGTTATTAATAAACAATTATAATAACTTATTTTTTAATATACTAGATGTAAAAGTATCAAATTCTTGTTTATAGCTTCGTCCGACCGGAATCTGATGATTTCCCAGAAGAACTTCATTATTATTGTAAGCAGAAACGAATTCTATATTGATAATAAAAGATCTGTGTATCCTTACAAAACCCTTTGATGCCAAAGCAGATTCCAGTTCTGTTATTTTACTCTTTGAGATAAAGCTCACATTGGATGTCATTGTTACTTTAATATCATTTCCCTGGCTTTCTATATAAACAATTTCTGAAAGGGCGAGTTTCCGATGCATTCCCTCTGTTTTTAGAATAATAAAATCATCTTTGGAAGTAGCGTTTCTGAGTATACGCTCTACAGATTTGAAAAAGCGTTCAAAAGTAATAGGTTTCAAAAGATAATCTATGGCCTCCAGTTCGAAACCTTCAATGGCAAAATCACGATAAGCGGTTGTGAAAATAGTTTTTGGTTTCTGAGAAAGGGATCTTAAAAAATCAATTCCGTTTAAGTGTGGCATATGAATGTCAAGGAACATCAGATCCACGGCCTGGTTCTGAAGTAATTTATAGGCCTCCATGGCATTTTCCGCTTTTCCAACCAGTTTAAAATGGTCAATCTTGGAAATGTGGTTTTCCAGTAATGTTGCTGCCAAAGGTTCGTCATCTACAATGATGCAATTAATCATAGTGTGCAGGAGTGATTATTTCAACGTTAAAAATATTGTTTTCCTGTGAAATATTGAAGATAAAATGTTCTTGATAGTGATACTGCAGCTGCCTTTTTACATTTTGTAATCCAATTCCTCTTTCATTGCTGTTTTCATTACTCTCAAAAGTATTTTCAATTTTAAAAATAGACTTCTTGTTATTGGTTTCTACTGCTATTTTTATTTCTGTTTGCGCTGAACTTTTTCCGGCACCATGCTTAAAGGCATTTTCTACGAGGGTAAGATAAAGCAATGGTGGGATGGAACCAGAGGTTTTTATATTGATCAGTTTTGTTACTTTCAATCTTTTATCCGGATACCGTAGACTTTCCAAGGCAATATAGTTATCAATAATAGTAAGTTCGTCAGCAATAGGAACCCATTTTTTTTGGCCTTTGTATAAAATGTAATCCAAAATATCCGAAAGCTGGCTGATGGATTGGGATGTCTTTTCAGAATTAGTGATCGAAAGCGAATAAATGTTATTTAATGTATTGAACAAAAAATGAGGATTAAGCTGGGATTTAAGAGATTTTAATTCCAGTTCTGTCTTTTCCTTTTGCAGTTTTATGGTATTTTCCTTTTCATCCTTATACCGTATGAAAAACATGATCGAGATAAAGATAAAAGCTCCACTGATAATCGGGAATGTATAATGCAGTAAAAGATACTGAATGTCTGTAAAGATACTTATAAGGCTATCTTTGGTTTCATTGATGAAAAAAGGTTCGGCCATATAAACAATAAAAACCCTGTTGATCACCGAAATAGCATACAGGCTTGCTATAAGTGCGATAGAAAATTCAACATACTTTTTTCGGTCAAAAAAATGACGAATCAAGATATAGTAGATAAAATTGGCTCCTATAATCTGAAAAATCCAATGGCAGAAATTGTAAATAACCAATTCCTTAAGGATACCATCACTATATTCACCATAGGATCTTGCAATTCCAAACAAAAATAAAGCAACCCAGAAGAATAGCTGGAAGTATAAAGTTTGTCTAAAATCTGTTCCTGTTCCGGTTTTCATCATCTTCAAAAATAGGAAAACTTCAAATAAAGTGTATAAATATGGAGTAAAGAACAACAAAATAATGACCAATAACAACGACTAGCATGCAGACTGCATATTTTACCATTGACATTGGATGGGCTGCTTTCTGTATCTCTATTTAAAAAATATAAAGAGATCTAATAATATTTGCAGTAAAAAATATGAGAACAGAACGCCCTGAAAGGCTTTACGGATTGGATCATCTGAGAGCTTTAGCCATTTTACTGGTTTTATTATATCATTATCGTGCCTTTAAACATCCTGGTTGGGTTGAAACTGTTGGGAAGTTTGGCTGGACGGGTGTTGATCTGTTTTTTGTTTTAAGTGGTTTCCTTATTTCGAGTCAGCTGTTTAGAGAGATTGAAAGTCGAGGAGCAATCAGTTTGAAAACATTTTATATCAAACGATTTTTTAGGATCATACCTTCTTATCTTTTTACTGTTTTCCTTTATTTTACCATTCCTTTTTTCAGAGAAAGAGAAGCATTGCCTCCTTTATGGAAGTTTGTTACATTTACTCAGAATTATGGGTTAGATGTCATTGATCAGGGAACATTTTCCCATGCGTGGTCTTTGTGTATTGAAGAACAGTTTTATCTTATACTTCCTTTACTGCTCTTCGTTTTAATGCCCACAAAACTGTTTAAATATCTTGCTGTTTTAATTGTTTCTCTCATTGCCTTTTCGATGATGCTAAGGTGGGTAACCTGGAATGAAACTATTGCTGTTTTGGATAATAATTCTTTGGAATTCTGGCGTTTGTGGTACATGAAAATATACTATCCGACTCATACAAGGCTGGATGGACTTGGAGTTGGTGTTTTGATTGGGTATTTAATGCAATATTCTTCGCTTTTTAAAAATAGCGTTCATCGCCAAGGAAATAAGCTTTTTCTTTTGGGAGTAGTATTGTTGGGAATTTCCTTTTGGGTTTGCAATGAACAGGCTTCAAAGAATGCTTCTGTATTTGGGTTCACGTTGGTGGCTATTAGCTACGGAATGATCGTTATGTCTGCTATTTCAGAATCTTCATTTCTTTCGCGGAAGAAACTTTATATTACCTCACAATTGGCAGCTTTGTCCTATGCTATTTACCTTTCACATAAAGGGATTATTCATATTGTTCAGAATATTTTTGACCGTTTTGATATTCAGACTTCGGATGGTATATGTTTGATTGTCTGTTTTCTAGCATGTATTGCAGGTGGTTTAGTGTATAGGTTTGTGATTGAAAAGCCCTTTACAGTGATTAAGTCAAAAGTATTGAAAGATCATTTTCTGTAATTTATTCAAAGATTTGTTTTTGGATCAACGCAAAGGCGCAAGAAAATCATTGATTTTCAGCAGGGATTGTAGAAATGTAGTAAAATAAGAATATTTAAGATAAGGAAAAGGCAGCCCTAAGATAGGAACTGCCTTTTTATATTGTTGTTTCTGATCTATTGTCAGAACTATTTTGAAGTAATACTTTTCAGAACAGTATTTTTGATGGCAGCTTCTTTAAAACTCCAATGTTCACTACTTTTTGGCATTTGATTTTCAAGAACAATCAAACTGGTATCTGTGGATGGAAAGTATACATTGAGGCATGTAAATCCGTCTCCAAGACCTGTCACGGCATAATAATCAAGACCTGCTTCTTTGATGAACCTGATGTTGTATCCAAATCCCATGCTTTCTTTTCCAAAAACATTATGTTGAGAGGTTGTAGAAGGGGTAAGAATCAGCTTTTGAAATTTTGGAGAAAGAAGTTTTCCTTTAAATAAGGCATCATCCCATTTTGCAAGATCCTGAACGGTGGAAATAACTCCTGCAGCAGGGGCAATGTCCTCGTTTAAAAAAGAATTTTCAACTTTCTTGAACTGATTATTATCACTCATATAACCCGGAACAAGAGATTGCTTGTTTTTAGTATTATAAATAAATGTTTTCTCCATTTTCAGCTTTTTGAAAAGAGAACTTGCAAGTTCTGTAAAACTTTTACCGGTGGTATTTTGAAGAATTTCACCTAAAAGCATGTAGGATAAGTTACCGTATTTGAATTGTGAGCCGGCTTTGAATGCAACGGGTTTATCCAGATCTACAATTCCGTGTGTATGGTTCAGAAGATGGTGTATGGTTACTGAATCTGCCCAGGATTGGGTAATGGTAGGTAAATATTTTTTAATAGGTGTCTGAAGATCAACCTTTCCTTGTTCTGCTGCCTGTAAAATTAAAACAGCGGTAACTTGTTTTGAATTCGACATGACTTCAAACTGATCATCGGTTTTTAAAGCAATTTTCTTTTCAAAATCCTTATAACCATTGGCTTTCAGGTATTTTGTTTTTCCATTTTGAGAAACGAAAACAACACCATTAAATTTCAATGGAGTAGAAGCGGTTATTATGCTGTCTATTTTATGAGAATATTGATTATTTTTTTGTGCTTTTGTATTGATGGATAGTAGTGTAGAAATAGTTAATGCGAAAAATAATTTTGTTTTGATCATGGGTTTATTTTTTGTTGTAATAATCATAGGTTGCCTTGGAGATATCTGCAATGATGGCTTCTGCATTTTCAAACTTTTCGTAGGTATCGTGTACAAAAACGGCAATGTATATTCTTTTTTTATCTGAAAGTTCAATGATCCCGAAATCATTTATAGCGCCTGTCATTCCAGATTCATTGGTAAAGGAAGTTCCTGTGCGATGGGCTATTTTAATGCTTTTGGGAAGATGGGCCTTAAGTCTTTTGGCACCTGATGCGTTATTAAGCATAGCGGTGTACAACCACTTTGTATGTTCTTTGTTCAGAAGTTTTCCATTGTAGAATTTTTCAAGTAATCTGGTGGCTTCGTTGGGTGTTATTGTATTGATAAATTGCGAATCCCAATCCTTGTGCATATCTTCTTCATTATTTTTAATGACGAAATTTTTACTGTTAATGAATTTTTGAACAGGTTCAGGCCCACCTATTAATCGTAGAAGGATATCTGTTAGATTATTATCACTGTAGGAAACCATCCATTTCATTGTTTCTTCTAAGGTCAGTTCAATATTACCTTCAGGATGTTCTTTTTGAAATGGGCTCCATGTGTTTTCCAAAAGTTCATCCTTTTTGATATAAATCTTTTGTTGTAAAGAAAGTTCACCTTTTTCTACCTTATGAAGAATGGCTAAGGCAATGTGGAACTTTACAGTACTCAGCATGGGATAAAACTTATTTCCATTAATCTGTACGACCTCTTTCTGGGGAACCTCCATAATGGATACTCCTACATCTGCTTTCTTGTTTGCAATGATGGACTCAATGATCTTTTTTAATTCCGGATTAGTATGGGTTTGTGAAAAAAGGGGTAGGCTTAAAAGTAGGATAAACAGGGTGAAAATAATTTTTCTTGACTTCATTTTGTGTATGGCTATTTACAGTGATTTTTGATTTCAAATATATGTATTTCCTATTCTTCTTTTAATGGTTCTTCGGTATTTTTATGAATAAATTTTGAATATAGATTTGATTTGTTTTTAATGGTAAATTAATTAATCATAGTTATAAACTTATTAAGCCAATGTTTAATAGTAGTTTCAGAATAATTAACCATGAAAATTCTATATGCTAATACGAAAAGCATTTATTAAGCGTTATGAATATAGTTGTGGCTATAAATTTTGTAGCTGTAAAGTCAATAGATATTGAGAAAAGAGATTTCTATTGATAATCAAGATTGTATAAAATGACATCATTTCAAATAAATGGTGTCATTTGTTTTTTGTGAACAACCTATAACCACAGATGTTTTATAAATTTAATTGCTTTATGGATAATCTTTTTTTATAAATTGATCAAACTTTCTTGAGGATCGTTTACTATTTTCATTATGCATAAATTTATGATCATATTCTATGAGAAATAGACCGTTGTCAGTTGTTTTTTGGTTGAATTCATTCTACCTTTCGTTTTTATATTTTCGATTATTTTGGCTTTCGGATGGAAAGGAAACGGAGGAACTTCTGACTTATAAATACATGTTGTATTCGGTTTTTCTGGTATATCCTTTATTTATTTTTGCTTCCTATATTTTCTCTAAGGAATTTAAAGCAAACATTCTGCTGAAAGGTCTTATTGGGCTTCTGCTTCTTTCAGGGCCGGTTCTGTATTTTTATACTTTCGATCTTTTTGAACAAAAAGAACTTTTTTACGGATACGTGATTACATTGATTCAGTGCCTTATTCAGTCATTCAGGGTAAAGGATGAAGAAATGATTGCACGAATTGCCAGTGTTTTTGCTGTAAAGCTGTTGCTATGGTTTGTAGTCTTACTGTTGTCGATGTTTTCGCTTACATTTTACTCAGACAGGGATATCCTGATGAATATGCTGTTTGGTGGTTTCTATTATTTCTGTGTTGGAATTCTTGATATTTTGATTGTCCGATACAGGTTTCTCACTGAAAAATAACCAGATTTAAATAAAAAGACACCATTTGTATTGAAATGGTGTCTTACTTGAAATATATTAAAATTGTAATTTTTGCTAATTTTTATCTATTCATTCTGTTTGATTTGTGGGTTATTATTAATCTCTTTATTCGGTATTTGGAACCTGAATTTATCCGGTGTCAGGTTAAATCTTCCAAAAGTATGGTTCGTTCCTGTATATACTCTTTCTAAAGGAGTATTGAGTCTTTTCATATCAAACCAAGTGTAGCCTTCACCCCAAAGTTCAATTCTTTTTTGTAGGATGATTTCATTAATCAGTTCATTTCCTGTTTTTGAAGATAGGGTATAGGCCTTATCTCTTTTGGAGGCAATTTCAAATAATACCTGCTTAGCTTCTGCTTCTCTTCCTTGTCTTGCAAAGGCTTCTGCTTGTACATAATATAAAGAAGAGGCTCTGATGTAAATATAATCCCCCTCAAAAAGACTAGGATCCTTAAACTTCCAGCTTACATAGGCAGGATAGTTTTTTGTTTTTCCGTTAAATGTATACTTGGCTCCCTGACTTCCATTGAATACTTTTTTACGATAATCTGTTTCCGGAATGGCTTCATACAGACGCTTATCTATCAATTTGTAGATTTGGGCAGCTCCGGCATATCCTTCATTGGTATTATCAAACATCGAGAAGAAAGAAGCATAATAGTTTCCGATACTCATCGTAGAAATGGTATTATGGAATCCCCAAATAACTTCAGGATTATTGATGGTGGAAAATCCTGTAGATGTGTATTCATTTTCTGTCATCAGAGCAACACCCTGTTTACTTTCCTCAGCGTACTTTCCTGCTTTAGTATAGTCTCCGGTTTGTAAAAATACCTCAGAAGCAATGGCTTTTGCAGTTCTTTGATCTATCTGGGCTCTGGACGGACGTGCAAAGCTATCCAATAGTACAATAGATTCTTCTATGTCCTTGGCAATCTGTGTGTATACCTCGGATACTGTTGATCTTGGAAGTCCCTGATTAGGATTGCTGCTTGTAAGAACAAGTGGCACTCCCGGTTCCGACTGGTGTCCTTTATAATCATGGGCGTAAAAGCGAACGAGATAAAAGTAGGAATAGGCTCTTAAGGCAAGAAGTTGTCCTTTAATGGCTCTATTTTTAGAACTATTATCATTTTTTAAATCATCAAGAAGCTTATTAATTACAAATATCCTTGCATAAAAAGTGGTCCAAACGATCTCTGAGGCAGAATTACTGGCATTGGTGGCGTCATAATTATAGAACATTCCCAAGTGCTGGTTTTTAGCTTGTATCACATCATTAGACATCAGGTCTGCACCTGCTTTTATAGCCATAATTCCAAAGTCAGAATGAAGAGTTGTCCCTCCGGCTCCGTTGCTTCGAAGATCCAGATAGATCCCGCCCAGGATTTTTTCAGGTTTAGATTGATCGTCATTCAGCTGTTCACCAGAAATATCACTTTCCGGTAAAGTATTCAGATCATTGGCACAGCTGTTGGTAAGGAGGCCGATACCTATGGCTGCTATAAAGTATTTTATTGTTTTCATAATTTCTTTTAAAATGTTAGTTTAAAGCCAAGGGAAACACTTGATAAGAGAGAGTATTTGTATGGATCAGATACTCCAGTTAAGGAAGCTCTTGGATCATATCCCTTTCTTTTAGACCATAGATAAAGATTGTTTCCTGTCAAATAAATCTTTAATCCTGATAAGCCCGCCTGTTGAGCAAAACCATCCGGAAGCTGATATCCTAATGTAACATCCTGAAGACTGATATAATCTGATTTTATCAGATAAAGTGTTGAGTTTTCGTTCTGGCTAGTAGAAGTCAGGTCAACACGGGGTAAGGCTGCATTTGGATTTTCCGGTGTCCAGGTTTTATCGAGATCAGTTGTGTAATTAGAACCGTAAGTATTAGAATGGAATAAGCTTCTGTAAATATCATCATAACCATATCCGCCAAACTGGTAGGCGAAATTAACGGCCAGACTGAATCTCTTGTAGGTAATATCCGTTCCAAATCCACCATATACTTTTGGAATTGCTGATTTTCCTGTATTATAATCGGTTGCTTCCTTATAATTGTTGGTAATGGTTTTCTCTGCCTGTTGAGTAGTAGGATTGATGGAAGTACGATACCATAAAGCGTCTCCATTCTTAGGATTTACTCCTGCAAACTCTTTTAAGTAATAGGTATATCTGTCTCCACCCTCAGCTAAGATGAATAACCCTGTTACAAGTCCTGTGTTTCTTTGTTCAGCAGGAAGCTTTGTGATTTTGTTTTTATAATGAGTGGCATTGGCATAAACATTCCATTGAAGTTGTTCTGTATGAACCAAATCTACATTAATGTTAGCCTGAACTCCTCTGTTGGTCATGTCCCCGATATTCCCATACTTCACATAAGAACCCGCATTGGATATAGGCAAAGGAAGCGTATAGATCATATCTGATACTTTTCTCTCAAAATAATCAGCATTTAAGTTGATTCTGTTGTTCAAAAGAGAAAGTTCAAAACCGGCATTCAGGTTTTTAGAGGTTTCCCATTTTAAATCTTTATTTCCTTGTTTTTTAAGAGACAGAACCGGTTTGTCATCTCCAAAATTATTGATTCCATAAATATCCTGATAAGCATAGTAGTCTCTTGTGGTACTATCCAGAAGGATGTTGTCATTTCCCTGCTGCCCATAAGAAACCTTTAATTTTAAATTGTTAATTACAGTGTTGTCTCTAAGGAAATTCTCTTTAGTAACGTTCCAAGCCACACCTAGTCCATAAAAATTACCCCATCTGCTCTCCGGAGAAAAAACAGAAGAACCATCTCTACGAATATTGGCATTAAAGAAATACTTACCATCATAATTATAAAGTAACCTGGAGAAATATCCTTCCACAGCATATTCATAGCCATTTCCTGAGAGGTCTGTGATCTTTACAGCATTATCAAAAGACAATGAATTAGGTAATAAAAGCTGTTGTTTTGTTCCGGAGAATCCTTCACTTTTTATCTTGTTTAATTCATGACCAATAAGAATATTAAAGCTGTGCTTATCCAGTTTCTTTTGATAGGTAAGCAATTGCTGGTGATTCAAAGTATATTTAAATATAGATCCCTTAGAAATATTTCCTCCCACAGATGAAGAAGTTCCTCCTTCTGTATTTCCAAACTGAAGATTCTTTAAGTTTTCAAGATAGGCTCCAAAATTATAAGTGAAATCTAACCCCTTAACAATTTCATAGTTTAAACCCAGATTGATATTGGCAATATTGCTGGTGGTTTGAGACTTATCTTTTTGTAGGTTCCCTACAGGGTTTTCAAAAACGGCATAGGATCTTGTAGCGCCATTGGGACCTTGTCCGTCACCATAATCGTATAAGGGATTTCCGCCAGCATCATACAACATCTGATAATTGTCGTTCCTAAGGAAAACAGGATAAAAAGGAGATATATTTCTGGCAAACTGAAACGGGTTAGAAAAACCACCTGTTTCTCCAAAGTTCTGTTGGCTATAAGTATAAGACAGAGCACTTGTTAATTTCAGCTTTGGAGTGATCGTATAATCCAGATTAGACCTTATTCCGAATCTTTCAAATCCTGAGGAAATAAGATAGCCCTTGTCATCCAGATAATTAAGTGATGTATAAGATTTCAGTTGCTCACTACTAGCATTAATTCCCACGGTAGCTTCTCTCCTTAATGCAGGTTTGAAAAGTAACTTTTTCCAGTCATCTTGATACAATAACTGAGCATCTGGATTAAAGGATCCGTCCTGTCTTATTAATTTACTAAAAGGAACATTGTATACATTGTATCCCAGACCATTTAGTGCTTTAAGTGCCTCTTCATGGGGTGTATTGACTGATGGAGTTGCTCCTGGTTGGGTTAACCTTGCAATCTCTCCAATTCTTGCTCTGTTGTAATACGCAGTATAATAATCCTGAGGAGAAGTATACACTGAATAATCCTCAATGGATCTGAAATTGACTCCGGTTTTTACATCCGCTTCAATATGCAGCCCTTTGTTTTTACCTCTCTTGGTATTCACAATAATAACTCCATTGGCTCCTCTGGAACCATATAATGCATTGGAAGAAGCATCCTCAAGAAAAGAAATACTCTCAATATCAGAGGAAGAAATACTGTTCAGATCTCCGTTGTAAGGAATACCATCCAAGACAATTAAAGGATCACTGGAAGCATTGATAGAACCAATTCCTCTCATTCTTATCGTAGGCTGGGAGCCGGGTTGTCCGGAAGAAATTACCTGTACACCGGCAACCTTACCTCCAATTCCCTGAAGAACATTTCCATTTTGAAGATTAGACAGGTCTTTCGTCTTTAGAGACTGTACCGATCCTGTTATTTCTTCTTTTTTCTGCTTCCCAAAGGCTACCACCACCACTTCCTTGATGGAGGTCTCCTGAGAAAGACTGTCTTTTTTCTGTGCAAAGCCATATTCTGCGAATAAGAGCACGGCCAGTACACCAAGTTTGCATTGTTTTTTTCTCATTATATTAATCTTAGGTTTAAAAAATTGAATGTGTGTATTGCTATTGATCTTCCCCATTAGGAAAAATAGATCCCCTGCCTCCTTTTTCAGGGAGGTGATAGAAAGAAAATGTTAAAATAGAGGAGGTGTACCCGGATTAAATAGGCCTTGAGCTTATCGGGCTTTAATTCCTACAATAATGTGCATATTTCTTCGAGGATTTATGGCATCATCATTTTACACATCATAGATCCAAAACACATGTCCTTAGAATTGATATTGTGTTTTGAAAGACCATTTTCTGTACAACATTGAAGTTGAACAGACGCTTTAGCCACGATAGTGTATAGGTAAGAATTAAAGTCATTCTTATTCATGAGAATAGAGTTTATTTTTTTTAACTGGGTCAAAATTATTTATTTATTCGTGAACCCCCGCAAATAGGGCATATGAGAAATATCATATAAGTCTACTAATTTAGTAGGGTAATTGAAAAAATGAAGCATTTTAATAATTTATGATATATTAATTTGTTGATTGTCAATATTTTGCATTGTTAGTTGGAAATGTTCATAAAATTTCAAAAAAATTGATTTTAACAGATGAATAAAAATTAATAATATTAGTCTATTGATTTTATGGACTTTTTACGTATTTTGTTGCCCAATAAATTATAAGGGAGCTTTATCCCGCTATCCACTTATACTCCTCACGCCCATGCAGAAAGCTGCTGCCTGTTGCGGGGTAACCGTTACTATCGGGGCTAGGAGAAGCTTATGGATTACAAATAATGTTGTTGTTATATGTTTTTCAGATTGAAATTCTTTTACAAAAAAAAATAATTATATTTTTGAATAGCTGTATTTACAAAGCTTTTTGTTAAATGCAAGCTCAATACTATTATGAAAAAATACTTTACTTATATTTTACTATTGGGGTTTCCTTTGTTAGGGGCTCAAAATAGATCAATTGAAAATTCCGGTTATCAACAGAACTGGACGTTATTAGAGAAAGAAAATGAAGCCATGGCTTTTGATGCCGATATAAAATTATCTGATGCTGAAATAATATTGGATAAAAAACTATTTCAGCTAAGAAATGACTTCCTTGATGAAACGAAAAAGAAAAAAGTACCAATATATAACCGTTCTTTTAATGAAATAAAGCCATTAATAGAAGACAGTAAACTATTTAGTCTCTTTCAAACCATGCCGAAAGGCGGTCTTTTGCATACCCATAGCGGAGGTCTGGCAGATGCTAAATGGGTGATTGAAGCAGCAAGAAAATACAAAGAATGTTATGTTTATGATCAGGAAGATACTAAAGAATTCATTTTTGGTCAGATGGCTTTTTTCGAAAATGGAAAAGTTCCAAAAGGATTTGTAAATCTTAATCAGAAACTCACTTCAAACCCTAAGTTTGAAAAGGAATTAACAGACCTTCTTATCCTAAAACGGGATAACCTGTGTTCCTATACAGATTATTGGATAGAGTTTGAGAAACGTTTTCAAAGAATTAATCTGCTTTTACCTTACCGTCCCTTTTTCAAAGAATACTATTTAAAAGGCTTTCAGGATCTGGCAAAGGATAAAGTGCAGCATGTAGAAATCAGATATATTTTTGAAGAGCTCTACGATTTTCAGCATGGAAAATATCCTTTAAAAACTTCAATCACAGACTTACGGGATCTTGTTAAAGAAATGCACCAGTCGAACCCTGAGTTTAGCTTGAAATTAATTTACTCAAGCTTTAAGTTTTTCGATAAGGAAAGAATTGAAAAAGAACTGGAAACAGCTATCAAACTCAAGAAAGAATTTCCGGATATGATCTCAGGTTTTGATCTTGTTGCTGATGAGGCCGCAGGAAAAAGTATTAATTTCTTTCAGGACAATTGGGTAAAACTCAATGAACTCAATAAAAAGTATGGGGTAGAACTGCCACTTTTTCTTCATGCAGGCGAAAGTAATTCTGTCTTTAATAAAAACGTTCTGGATATTGCATTACTGAACAATCAGAGAATTGGACATGGCCTTAATCTGATCTATTTTCCAAAAACAATGGAGCTGATCAAAAAGCAAGATAAACTGGTTGAGGTAAGTCCTATTAGTAATCAGGTTTTAGGATACGTGAGTGATTTAAGAAATCATCCTGCCAGAGTTTTGATGAGTAATGGGATACAATGCTCCATTAGCAGTGATGATCCGTCTGTGTATGGGTACAATGGCCTTAGCTATGATTTTTGGGTAGCTTTTGTATACTGGGAACTGGATGTAAAAGCACTGAAAAAACTTGTTTTCAATTCAATTAATTATTCTTCTTTAAATAAAAATGAGAAAAAAAATGCAGTAGAGCATTTGAATAAGGAGTGGAACGATTTTATCCAGCAAGCCAATAAGAAATTAAACTAATATTAGAAACCTAGATGTTTTTATGATAAGAAAATTGTTGTAATAATAACGGATAGACCTATAAAAAATAAGGTGAGTTACTAAACTCACCTTATTTTTTATCTGCAAACTTTACAATATTAGTTTTCTTTATTTGAATTGTGTTTAATTTTTTATTCTTTGTAAATTCAAGTCCTGGAAGTCGAAGCTAAAGTCTATATTGGGAGAAATTCCTTTCATTTTTATGCTTTGAGCTTTTCCATCTTCATCTAAATTAAACATGGCAAAGGCATCACAGTTCATATCTTTATAATCCCATTTAATAGCAAAAGTATTTGCTTTATAAAAACTCATGGGACCATTTAGCTTTGGTGAACGATACGATTTAAACCACAATTGATTTCCTTTTAAGAAGATTTCAATTTTTCCAAACCATTTATCTTCATATACCCCAATTAAATCCTCGTTTTTTAGGGTCGTATTTTTTGCTTTACTTACCGTTTCCCAAACCTTTTTAGTGACATCATCTCCGGATTCTTTTTGAGACTTAAAATAAGCGGCATACTTATCTACCCAGCCAAAATCATTAAGTCCTAAATAGCTGTCAATAATGGTTTGGCTAACCGATGAGAAAACACCGGAACCCCCATTTTCTGTGTTCGTAAGAATAATAATACCCAAATTTAAATCAGGAATCATAGTAACAATAGAAAGCATTCCGGGTAGGCCACCAGTGTGAGAAACACTCAAATTTCCTTTCATATCAGATAAATTCCAGCCTAAACCATACCCATTGAAATGTTGGTTATACCTCGGGTTAGGATTAATCTGGTCAACAGTATGGATGGTCCACATTTCATTTTGTCTTTCTTTGGTAAAAAGCTGTTTGTCTAAACCTGAACCATATTTACCCTTGTTTAGCTGAACAAGCATCCATTTGGACATGTCATCAACATTGGAGACTATTCCTCCCGCAGCACCATTTACCATGGCTCCATATAAAGATATTTTTTTAATACTACCAGATTCTGAGGAATGCGGAGAAGCCATTAAGCTAATATCTTTTACCTGGCTTATAGAGCTAAAAGAATTTTGCATTTGCAATGGTTCCATAATACGTTTTTGAACAAAAGCTTCCCAACTCATTCCACTTACTCTTGCAATCACTTCACCCGCCACCAGATACAATTGATTGTCATAATTAAATTGGGTTCGGAAACCAGAAACAGGTGCGAAATGCTGAAATGATTTTATTACATCCTTAATGGTAAAGTCTGTACCATCAGGAAACATCATTAAGTCCCCAGCTCCTAAACCAAGCCCACTACGGTGACACAATAAATCTTCTATCGTAAAGTTTTCTGTTACATAATCATTGTACATTTTAAATTCAGGGATGTATTTTTTAACATGATCATCCCAGGAAAGTTTTCCTTCATCTACTAAAATGGATAAAGCAGCTGTTGTAAAAGCCTTGCTGTTGGAGGCAATTTCAAAGTTCGTATGCTCATCAATAAGTGATTTTGTATCTATTGATTTTACACCATAGCCTTTTTTGTGAACTACTTTCCCATCCTTTACAATGGCTACAGCTGCTCCTGCAACATGGAACTTTTCTATTGCGTTGTTAACAAGAACATCAACTTCTTTAGAGGTTATTTGGCCGGATAAATTGCTGCTTGCAAATAATGTAGTAATGGTAATGATGAATAGAGACAATTTTATTTTTGTCATAATGGATTATTTTATATCATGGTTTTATTTTCCACTAAACCTCACGATTTGAGATGGGTGGATATTAGCAGAACCAAAGCTATCGATTAATAATCTAACTTCAAAATACTAAATCAACTTTAAATTATGCATAAGAATTCGGTGAACGTAAGATATAAAAGCATTATTCTTACGGATACTAATATTTTTTACAAATCATTGTATAAAGCGGTTTTGGATTACTTTTAGAGACATGAATGAAAAAAAGATTTTCTATTCTCATTTCGACGCAAATTTTGATTTAATTTGCAAAAAAAACTAAAGTATGTCTGGACATAATTCCTCGGATTTTCATAAGAGGATTACACTTGCAGGATCGCTGATCGCAATCGGTATTGTATTCGGTGATATTGGGACTTCACCCCTGTATACGCTTAATGCCGTTTTTCATCATAAGGTCATCACAGAAGCCATTGCGCTTGGCAGTTTAAGCTGTATTTTTTGGACACTTGTTTTCCAGACCACCATCAAATATGTTCTCATTACTTTGCAGGCCGATAATAAAGGAGAGGGTGGTATCTTCTCCTTATATGCTCTGGTTAGGAGATACAGTGGGAAATGGCTCGTTTTTGTTGCAATGGCAGGAGGCGCCTTTCTGATGGCTGATGGTATTATTACGCCGCCTATGTCTGTTTCGTCAGCCGTGGAGGGAGTACAGGCCGTCGTCCCAGGATTTGATACGGTTCCCGTCATTGTAGGAATCTTGATTCTATTATTCATGTTTCAGCAATTTGGTACTGATAAAATAGGTAAAGTATTTGGTCCTGTAATGATCATCTGGTTTGGTTTTATTGGCGGAATAGGAGTGATGGCGATAGGAAGCAATTGGGAAGTCCTAAGAGCATTGAATCCTTACTACGCATACCAAATGCTGGTTAATGAACCCAAAGGATTTTGGTTATTAGGAAGTATTTTTCTTTGTACCACAGGAGCAGAGGCTTTATATAGCGACATGGGGCACTGTGGAAGAAATAACATCAGATTTACCTGGATCTTTATAAAAGTAGCACTCATCTTGTGCTATGCTGGCCAAACTACATGGCTTCTTGATCATGTAGGAGAGGAAGTAGGTGGTTTAAGTCCTTTCTATCAAATTGTTCCAAAGTCAATATTCTGGCTGGCTTTAGGAATTGCTACATTGGCCACAATCATAGCTTCTCAGGCGTTAATTAGTGGTTGCTTTACCCTTATCAACGAAGCCATAAGACTGAATATCTGGCCCAAACATATGGTGTTGTTTCCTAGTAATGTGAAAGGACAGCTTTATATTCCCGCAATTAATTGGTTTTTGATGTGTGGTTGTGTAGGAATGGTGCTCTACTTTAAAGAAAGCACAAAAATGGAAGCCGCATTTGGTTTAAGTGTTACGCTGACCATGCTGATGAGTACCATTTTGATTAATGCTTATTTGCGTATCAAAAGAGTTCCTTTTATTTTTAATATACTCATTACAGGAATTTTCTTAGCAATAGAATTAAGTTTCCTTTCTGCCAATCTTCTAAAAGTGAAAGAGGGTGGATGGATAACCATTATACTAGGGCTTTCTCTTTTTGCAGTGATGTACATTTGGTGGAGAGGAAGACAAATCAAGTCCAATATTCAGTCCTTTGTGAAGCTGTCTGAATATCTTCCGTTACTGACTAAACTGAGTACGGATGAAAATCTGCCAAAATATGCTACTAATCTAGTCTATCTCACTACTTCAGATTCAGAAAAAAAGATAGAAAAGACAGTAATGGATTCCATTTTAAAATTTGGTCTTCCAAAACGTGCCGATATTTATTGGTTTGTTCATGTTAATATTTTAGATGTACCCTATGGACAGGAGTATTCTGTAGATACGGTGATCAGAAATGATGTTTATTATATCCAACTGGATCTAGGATTCCGTGAAGACCCAAGAATTGGTTATTATTTCAAGCAGGTGGTTAATGATATGCTTGAAAATAATGAGGTAGATGCCGAAGAATCTTTTGAACAGGCATACCAACAAAACAAAATAGGGGATTTTAAATTTATGATCATGGATAGCTTCCTTTCTTATGATAACAGAATGCCATTTTGGAAAAACTTCATCATGAAAGGCTATTATAATTTACGCTATTTATCCGTAAAAGACTATATTAATTTTGGACTGGATAAGAGCCATATTGAAACAGAACAATATCCATTGGTTGTTGTTCCATTTGCAGAAAATAAGCTGGAGAGAAAGATTCAAATGTAAAATTGATTCTTAAAAGTTCAGAAAACTTACTAATATAAACTATAAAAAAAGCAGCTGTATTGAAAAATATAGTTGCTTTTTTACTTTCTATCCCATCTTTTCATACTTTCCATATTGTATATCATGGTTAGACAGGATAACTTTTCGTAAAGTACGAATACGGAGACGTTGAGGCAGAAGAGATACCACAAGCCGGACACATGGCTGACCATTTTTTGGCTCCTTAAAAATCAGCTTTTTATTTTAACCTTTAAAAATGTAATAATATCCACATAATGATAAAATTGCTATTATTTTTTATTAAGTATTTGATGTTTAATAAGAAAAATATACTTTTGTAGTCAATAACATAAAATCATAACTGATGATATTGTTATTACAAAAAACTAAAACTAAAAACAAAACCTGAAAACTAATTAAACCATGAAAATGAACCCAACTATACGGTATCTACTAATTCGTAACCATTAATTGTTTCCAACAATTTGAAATAACAGTAAGTCCTCAAAATTTCTTTAAAGCCACAAGTTGTATTTAACCAAAATATAGCTTATTTGATTATTTCCTCAAATCAGATGGAAGCAATACTAAACCATGAAAGCATGACAGGTATTCTGCTATCAATTAGAGAAAAAGGATGTGAGGAAGATTGCTGTTTTACCAGGTATGATACAACACTATTTTATCGACGAAAATAATTTTAAGATCAACGTTTATTCATTGATTAAAGCTTTTGTTTTTGTATGAATTCAATTTAAAAATCAGATAATATCATTATTAAACCATTTAATTTTTACACTATTATGACAAAAAAACTACTAATCGTTGCCTTTGCAGGCCTATCGAGTACTATGGCTTTTGCAGCCGATTTATATGTTAGAAATGGCGGAACAGGCGGAGCTTATTCTACGGTAAGTGCAGCCATCACAGCGGCTTCAGAAGGAGATCGTATTATCATTCAACCCAAAACAAATGGGGACCCTTATATAGAAAACCTCACGATCAATAAGTCGCTGACTTTTGTTTCAGAAACTAATTATAATAGATATTTCATTAAAGGAACCATTACCATCAATCCGGCTGTAGGGAGAGTGGTAACCATCAGTAATCTGACCTCTGGGAATTATACTATCAACGATATCACGGCTAGCGGACCTACGTCTGGAGGAAGAACAACCATCAATCTTTTGAACTGTGATTTGAATAATGTTTATACTAACCAAATCAATACTACCACCAATATTTCAGGTTGTACAGTTAGAGGAAGTATTAATTTTACCCATGGAAGAGTTACTGCTAACAAAGCACAGTTTATTGCCGTTTATGCTCTTTCTGTAGATACCAGCCCAGCCACATCTGACGTTGAGATTTATGGTAATGCTGTTGATAATGTGTTATCATACACACAAACAAGTTATGGTTTCAAAATCTATAATAATTTTTGCTCTCGTATCTCTGTTCATGGGATTAAAGCAGGCAGTTTTAACGAAATTATTAACAATACCGTTTATGACCCTAATATTGGTGATGTGGCTCCTTTGTACATTAGTTTAAATAGTAATACAATTACCGGAAATATTTCTATTATGAATAATGCTGTTTCTTTTGCAGTTGGTCAAACCAATGCTTGTATTCAAAATAACAGTACTAATGCGACTGTGACAGCCAGCTACAATGTATTTACTAATTCGTTTGTAACACAGGGTAATATAAACCAAAGCAACAATTCAGGATCTGTTAATATGAATTTTAACAATACGACCTATACTTTAACAGGTATGAATGAAAATGCGGGAAGTCCTGACATAAAATATACAGACTTAGATTTAACGAGAAACGATGCAGGACATTATGGAGGCTCTAACAGTTGGGCAAATTATTGGCCGGCAAATGTTGGCAATAAACCACAGATAAACTATCTGGTAACTCCAAGATCTATTAATGGTGGTACTTTGAATATTAACGGATCCGGTTTTTCTAAGTAATACTAAATGATATAACAATATGAAGAATTATATCTATAGTATCATCGCTTTGCTTATGGTCATATTGTGCCCTGCACAAGTGTTCGTAAGCCAGGCCGAATATTTCTGGGATACCGATCCTGGAGCCGGAAACGGTATTCCTGTATTGGCCACTGATGGAAATTTCAACAGTGCCTTTGAACAACTCACCAAAACGGGGATCGCCACACCGGGTAACGGCTTGCATAAATTCTCCATCCGTATTAAGGACAATACGGGTGTTTGGGGACCAGTTTTCACCAATGTTATTGATGTTCAGCAAAACCAGAGCTCTACGCTAATTGCTCTTGCACAAGCTGAATATTTTTGGGATACTGACCCGGGAGCCGGTAACGGAACTCCTGTATTGGCAGCTGATGGTAATTTCAATAGCGTTTTTGAAGAACTTACTAAAACAGGGATTACTACACCAGGCAACGGGTTGCACAAATTCTCTGTCCGTATCAAAGACAATACGGGTGTTTGGGGACCAGTTTTTACCAATGTTATTGATGTTCAGCAAAATCCAACATCTACGCTACTGGCACTTTCACAGGCTGAATATTTCTGGGATACCGATCCGGGAGCAGGAAACGGTACTCCAGTATTGGCTACCGATGGGAACTTTGACAGTTCTTTTGAGCAACTGACCAAAACAGGAATTGCTTCGCCATCTAGTGGCTTACACGTCTTTAATATCCGTATCAAAGACAATGCAGGTGTTTGGGGGCCTGTTTTTAAAAATGTTATTAATGTAGAAACTCCAACTCCTACAGGATGTTGGCAGAGTCTTAGTGTAGGAAATGGGTTTTCCGCAGGAATAAAAGCAGATGGAACCTTATGGATTTGGGGTAGCAATGCTTCTGGACAAATAGGAAACGGAACTACAGTTGATAGAAATACACCGATCCTAATAGGAACGGCAACAGATTGGAAAAGCGTTAGTATTGGCTTTAGCCACACTATAGCACTAAAAACAGATGGTACATTATGGGGCTGGGGTAGAAATGATTATGGGCAACTGGGAGATGGAACTACAATAGACAGAAAAGTACCTACCCAAATAGGAACTGCATCAGATTGGAAAAGTATCCATGTTTCATTCAATCAGACGTTTGCTATAAAAGCAGATGGAACACTCTGGAGTTGGGGATATAATTATTATGGGCAACTAGGTGATGGGACTACTACTAATAAGCTTGTGCCAGCTCAAATAGGAACAGCTACTAATTGGAAAAGTATAGAACCAGGTTCGCTGCATACTTTTGCTCTCAAAACAGATGGAACACTTTGGGGATGGGGATATAATTATTATGGCCAATTAGGAGATGGAACTCAAGTCAGTAGATTGTCTCCAGTTCAAATCGGAACAGCAACGGATTGGAAAAGTGCTGCTGCTGGTAGTTATCACTCAATCGCACTAAAAGCAAATGGGGCATTATGGGCTTGGGGAAGTAATACTTTTGGTGAGTTAGGTGACGGAACTATCATTAATAAAAGTTTACCTATACAAATAGGAACGGAAACAAACTGGAACAATATATCTGCTGGAAACGGTGTTACATTCGCCACAAAAACAAATGGAACATTATGGTCATGGGGTAACAATTCCAAAGGGTTATTAGGTAATGGTACAACTGGAAGTATTAATACTACGCTACCTACACAAGTAGGATCATCATCAGACAATATGCAGAGTTTTGTGGGGGAGAATCATGTTCTTGTAAAGACTATTGATGGATATTTAAAAGTTTGTGGAGAAAATTATTTTGGACAGCTAGGTAATGGTGCTAATAATAATATAAATTCGTTTATTTCTATTGCTTGTCCTACAATTTGCTCTCTTCCAACACAATTTTCAACAACAAATGTTACTTCAAAAACGGCTACTCTTAGCTGGACAGGATCAACTGGAGCTCCTAGTGGAGGCTATTCGTATCTTTATAGCACAAACTCAGTTCTTGGAGGTATAGAAGGAGTTACTCCTGCTGCTACAACCAATTTGACAAATTTATTACCGAACACTACATACTATTGGTGGGTGGCATCTAATTGTGGATCTGGTCAGGTTAATTGGATACCAGCAGGTTCCTTTACTACACTTCCTACAACTGAAACTGGCTGTTGGGAAAGTGTGAGTGTTGGTAATTATCATTCGATAGGAATCAAAACAGACGGAACGCTATGGACTTGGGGTAAAAATGGTGCTGGACAGTTAGGAGATGGAACTACAAATACGAGAACTACTCCAACACAACTAGGAACCGGAAAAAATTGGGTAAAAATAGCAGCCGGATACGCACACACTGTAGCCATTAAAGCTGACGGAACACTATGGAGTTGGGGATATAATGCAAGTGCGCAGGTGGGCGATGGAACCACAATTTCAAAAAATATTCCAACACAAATCGGAACCGCAACTGATTGGGCAAATATTGCTGCCGGGGATCATTATACAGTAGCGCTAAAATCAAATGGAACACTTTGGGCTTGGGGACTTAATATAGATGGCCAGCTAGGAGATGGAACAAAAATAAACAAAACTATCCCCATACAAATAGGAACAGCAAATGATTGGAAAACCATAGCTGCTGTTGTAAATCATACTATAGCCACTAAAAACGATGGAACACTGTGGACGTGGGGAAGTAATACGAATGGACAACTGGGAAATGGAACTAAAACGGAAAAACTTATTCCAACAAAAGTCGGAACAGCTACAAATTGGAAAAATGCTTCTGGTGGAGTTTCTCATACTATTGCCATCAAAACCGATGGTACACTTTGGACTTGGGGGGATAATTCCTCTGGACAATTAGGTGATGGAACTACAACGGATAAATTGAATCCAACACAAATCGGAACCGCAACAGATTGGCAGAGTGTGAAAGGGGACTATTATGGCTCTTCCATAGCAATCAAAACAGATGGGACTCTTTGGAGTTGGGGATATAATACCTATGGTCACCTAGGTGATGGTACAAAAGTTCCAAAAAATATTCCTACAAAAATAGGAACATCTACTGATAGAAAAATTGTTGCAGCAAATTCATTTAACACACTTGTAATAAGTACCAATGGATTTTTATCGGGCTGTGGTTTTAATGATTACGGTCAGATAGGAGATGGAATAACTGTTAATAGAACAATTTTTGTACCTGTTGGTTGTCCTACGAGTGCTGTTTTGAGAGTCGATGATGTTTCAACACAGTCGGATCAGCTGAAAGTGTATCCAAATCCGGTACAGAATGACTTAACGGTTTCTTTTGATCAAAAGATTCTTTCGGTAACGGTTTACAACGCTGCCGGGCAGCTGATAGTTACAAAAGCGATCAATGATACTAAAGGAACAATTGATTTTTCTGCTTTACCATCAGGAGTTTATTTGGTAAAAGTAAATGCAGCCAATGACTTCGTGAAAACGGTAAAAGTGATTAAGCGATAAGCATTAAAATTTTAATACAATATC
>NZ_PPEI02000001.1:0-782747 GCF_002899895.1 Chryseobacterium oncorhynchi | reverse complement strand
TAAAGGAACAATTGATTTTTCTGCTTTACCATCAGGAGTTTATTTGGTAAAAGTAAATGCAGCCAATGACTTCGTGAAAACGGTAAAAGTGATTAAGCGATAAGCATTAAAATTTTAATACAATATCTAAGATTTCTTGAGATTTGAAATCTTTCAACATAGCGCCACTTATTCTTTAAGTGGCGCTATTCTTTAATATTCCATTTTTCACATTTTAAAAGAATGTTATCCGGTATTTATGAGTATTATTGTTGATTTATTATTTTAAAATTCATAATAAAATAATACTTTTGCAATCAATAACATAGAATCATGACTGATGATGTTGTTATTACAAAAAACTAAAACTAAAAACAAAACCTGAAAACTAATTAAACCATGAAAATGAACCCAACTATACGGTATCTACTAATTCGTAACAGTTAATTGTTTCCAACAATTTAAAACAAAGTAAATCTTTAAAACTCCTTTAAATCAACAAGTTGTATTTAACCCAATATAGCTTATTTGATTATTTCTTCCAATCATATGGAAATGATATTGAGTTATGGAAATCATAACAGGTATTCCACTATCAATTAGTGAAAAAGGATGTGAAGAAGATTGCTGTTTTACCAGTTATGATGCAACACAATTTTATCGACGAAAATAATTTCAAGATCAACGTTTATTCATTGATTAAAGCTTTTGTTTTTGTATGAATTCAGTTTGAAATCTAAAAAATATCATTATAAAACCAATCAATTTTTACACTATTATGACAAAAAAACTACTAATCGTTGCCTTTGCAGGTCTATCGAGTACTATGGCTTTTGCAGCCGATTTATATGTTAGAAATGGAGGGACAGGCGGAGCTTATTCTACGGTAAGTGCAGCCATCACAGCGGCTTCAGAAGGGGATAGAATCATTATTCAGCCCAAAACGAATGGAGCGGCCTACGTAGAAAATATTACCATCAACAAATCACTAACCTTTGTCTCTGAAACCAATTATAATAAATATTTTATTCAGGGAACCGTTACCATCAATCCGGCTGCGGGAAGAGTGGTAAACATCAGTAATTTAAGTTCAGGAAGTTATTCCATTTACAGCTTAGTGGCAAGCGGACCTACCACCAGTGGAAGAACTACAATAAACCTTTACAATTGTTATTTAAATAAGGTTATTACCAATCAAGCCAATACTACTACCAATATTTCCGGTTCTAATGTGTTGGGAGAAATTAGCTTTTCCCATGGTAGAGTTACTGCTAATAAAGCACAGTCTATTTATGCTAATTCTATAACTACAGATAGCAGTCTTGCAACATCGGATATTGAAGTATATGGCAATGCTACAAGTTTGGGTATATCGCATTCACAATCAAACTATAATTTTAAGCTTTACAATAATTTTTGCCGCGGGGTTTTTGTCTATGCTATTAAAACAGGTAGTAACAACGAAATTATTAATAATACGATCTATGACCCTTATGGTGGTGATATAGCACCATTTTCCATCAACTTAAATAATGGAAACACAGGGAATATTTCTATTATGAATAATGCAGCATCTTTTGTAGTAGGAACAACCAATGTTTGCATTAAAAACAACAATAATGCTACAGTGACTGCAAGCTACAACCTATTTACAAATCCATTTGTAACAGAGGGAGCGATGAACCAAAGTAACAATTCAGGATCTGTGAATATGACCTTTAGTGAGACTGCATTCACTATAACAGGGATGAATGTAAATGCCGGAAATCCTGATGTAAGCTATACCGACTTAGATTTAACAAGAAACGACGCAGGCCACTACGGCGGATCAAATAGTTGGGCAAATTATTGGCCGGCAAATGCTGATACTAAACCACAGATAAACTATCTGGTTACTCCACGAACAATCAGTGGTGGAACATTAAATATCAATGGATCCGGTTTTTCTAAATAATAGCTAAGGATATAACAATATGAAGAATTATATCTATAGTATCATCGCTTTGCTTATGGTCATATTGTGCCCTGCACAAGTGTTCGTAAGCCAGGCTGAATATTTCTGGGATACCGATCCTGGAGCTGGAAACGGTATTCCTGTATTGGCCACTGATGGAAATTTCAACAGTGCCTTTGAACAACTCACCAAAACGGGGATCGCCACACCAGGTAATGGTTTGCATAAATTCTCCATCCGTATTAAGGACAATACGGGGGTTTGGGGACCAGTTTTTACCAATGTTATTGATGTTCAGCAAAACCAGAGCTCTACGCTAATTGCTCTTGCACAAGCCGAATATTTTTGGGATACCGATCCGGGAGCCGGTAACGGTACTCCGGTATTGGCAGCTGATGGTAATTTCAATAGCGTTTTTGAAGAACTTACTAAAACAGGGATTACTACACCAGGTAACGGGTTGCACAAATTCTCTGTCCGTATCAAAGACAATACGGGTGTTTGGGGACCAGTTTTTACCAATGTTATTGATGTTCAGCAAAATCCAACATCTACGCTAATGGCACTTTCACAGGCCGAGTATTTTTGGGATACCGATCCGGGAGCAGGAAATGGTACTCCGGTATTGGCTGCCGATGGGAACTTTGATAGCTCTTTCGAGCAACTGACCAAAACAGGAATCGCTTCGCCATCTAGTGGCTTACACGTCTTTAATATCCGTATCAAAGATAATGCAGGTGTTTGGGGACCAGTTTTTAGAAATGTTATTAATGTAGAAACTCAGATTCCTACAGGGTGCTGGCAGAGTATTAACGCAGGACTTAATCATTCGATGGGAATAAAAACAGATGGAACATTATGGGTATGGGGAGATAATAGATATGGACAATTAGGGGACGGAACTACTATTGAAAGAAATACGCCTATCCAAATCGGAATAGCAACGGATTGGCAAAGTATTAATGGAGGATATTCTCATACATTAGCCATTAAAACAGATGGAACACTATGGGCATGGGGAGATAATAGATATGGACAATTGGGAGATGGAACTAAAATCAATAGATTTACTCCCATTCAAATTGGAACAGCAACGGATTGGAAAAGTATTCGTACTTCAGGTTATCAGACGCTGGCGATAAAAAACAATGGAACGCTTTGGGGCTGGGGATATAATTATTGGGGATCACTAGGAGATGGAACCAATATTGATAAACTTGTACCCACTCAAATTGGGATAGGTACAAATTGGAAAAGTGTTGAACTTAATTCGCAGCATTCCCTTGGCTTAAAAACAGATGGTACACTTTGGGCTTGGGGACTTAATTTTAATGGGCGATTAGGAGATGGGACTCAAGTTAATAAATTGGCTCCGGTTCAAATCGGATTTGATACAAATTGGCAAAGTATTAGCGCTGGAGATGATCATTCTGTAGGAAGCAAAACAGATGGTACACTCTGGGCATGGGGAGGCAATTCCACTGGGCATCTGGGAGATGGAACCATCGTTGAAAAATTTGTTCCTACCCAAATAGGAACAGCAACCAATTGGCAAAATGTAGCGGGAGGAACAGGTATTACTTTTGCAAGCAAAACAGATGGTACTCTTTGGTCATGGGGAAACAATTCCGGAACATCGTTGGGGCATGGTTCAATTAATGGGACATCATATTTTACATCACCTAAACAAGTAGGCTCCTATTCAGATACGATGCAAATTTCTTTGGGTTATTATTATAGTTTAGTAAAAAATAACAATGGTGATTTAAAAGTTTGTGGACAAAATAGTTATGGACAGTTAGGTGATGGTACTGGTTATTCCAAAAATATGTTTACACCTATTAACTGCCCTTTAAATTGTCCTCCTCCAACACAATTTTCAACAACAGGTGTTACTTCTACAACGGCTACTATTAACTGGACAGCATCAACTCCAGGTCCTAATGGGGGGTATATGTATTTTTATAGTACGCACCCGGTTGTAGGTGGTATAGATGGAACTACTTTTTTGACAAAGGCTCCTTTGACCAACTTATTACCTAGCACCACTTACTATTGGTGGGTGGCATCTGATTGCAAATCCAGTGAGGGTAATTGGATATCTGGAGGTTCTTTTACTACGCTTCCTACAACAGAAACCGGTTGTTGGTACAGTGTAAGCTCAGGAAATCGTCATTCGGCGGGAATAAAAACAGATGGAACGCTATGGACATGGGGAAATAATGACTATGGACAACTGGGAGTTGGAATTACGAATGCGAAAAATAAGCCAATACAAGTTGGAGGCATGAATAATTGGTTGAAAACAGACATTGGATATTATCATACTGTTGCTATCAAAACAGATGGAACGCTGTGGACATGGGGTAAAAACGATTATGGACAATTAGGAGATGGAACTACAACTAACAGAGCCACACCAACACAAATTGGAACAGCAGCAGATTGGGTAAATATTACGACAGGAGAATATTATACATTAGCGCTAAAATCAAATGGTACCCTTTGGGCCTGGGGAAGAAATAACAAAGGGCAATTAGGCGATGGTACCATTATAGATAAAAATATACCCATCCAGATTGGAACTGCAAATAATTGGAAAATGATCTCATCAGGAAGAGAACATACTCTCGCTATTAAAATAGATGGGACGTTATGGGCCTGGGGAGATAACTGGGGTGGAAAGCTAGGTGATGGTACAGGAACAGCAAGAACATCTCCTGTTCAAATCGGAACTAATACCAATTGGCAATATATTAATGCTGGATATAGTCATTCTATAGCACTCAAAACAAATGGAACACTATGGGCATGGGGAAGAAATACAGCTGGGCAATTAGGAGATGGAACTATAACTGACAGAGGTACTCCAATGCAAATAGGAACAGAAACAAATTGGAAGAGTGTAGGTGCAGGTGATGATCATTCTGCAGGACTTAAAACAGATGGAACACTTTGGGCTTGGGGATATAATAATAATGGAGAATTAGGAGATGGAACTAAAACGAATAAATTGACTCCAACTCAAATAGGTACAGCTTCTGATAAACAAAGTATTACAGTAGGTATAGGTAATGTTTTTGTTATAAATACTGCTGGATTTTTAACAGCTACTGGTAGTAATGGATCTGGGGAGATAGGAGATGGTACCTTTATTTCTAAGAATATTTTTGTACCTGTTGGTTGCCCTACGAGTACTGTTTTAAGAGTCGATGATGTTTCAACACAGTCGGATCAGCTGAAAGTATATCCAAATCCGGTACAGGATTATGTAACGGTTTCTTTTGATCAAAAGATTCTTTTAGTAACAGTTTACAACGCTGCCGGGCAGCTGATAGTTACAAAAGCGATCAATGATATTAAAGGAACAATTGATTTTTCTGCTTTACCATCAGGAGTTTATTTGGTAAAAGTAAATGCAGCCAATGACTTCGTGAAAACGGTAAAAGTGATTAAGCGATAAGCATTAAAATTTTAATACAATATCTAAGATTTCTTGAGATTTGAAATCTTTCAAAATAGTACCACTTATTTTTTAAGTGGTGCTATTCTTTACCATCCTATTTTAGGAATCAGGGTATCTAACTTAATATTAAACCAATTAATTTTTATACAATTATGACAAAAAAACTACTAATCATTGCCTTTGCAGGCTTATCAAGTACTATGGCTTTTGCAGCCGATCTATATGTTAGAAATGCCGGAGCCGGCGGAGCTTATTCTACTATAAGTGCAGCTATCACAGCTGCTTCAAACGGAGATCGTATCATTGTTCAACCTAAAGCGAATGGAGAAGCTTATATAGAAAATTTGACAATAAATAAATCCCTGACTTTTGTTTCTGAAACTAATTATAGCAAATACATTCTTCAGGGAGGTGTTAACATTGACCTGGCAGCGGGAAGAGTGATTACCATTAACAATCTGAAGACAATAAACTCTATTAATGGTATATTGTCAATAGGAGCAGCAGTTGGAGGAAGAACGACAATCAATATTTTGAACTGTGACTTACTTAGTGTGACTACCACTACCGCCAATACTACTACAAATATTTCCGGTTGTAATATTAATGGACCTTTGCAGATTTCCCATGGAATATGTACGGCTAACAAAGCATCGTTTATTACCATCTATTCTTTCCAGCAGGAAACTTCCATGGCTACATCTGATGCTGAGGTTTATGGTAATATATCTACAGGAGCAATAGCTAACTCTCAACCCTATTATGCTTTTAAGTTCCACAATAATTTTTGTGATGCTTTTTGGATTCGTGGTATAAAAGACGGAAGTTCTAATGAAATCATTAACAATACAGTTTATAGACCTGCTGCCGCTAACTTTTATCCAGCTGTTATTTACATTGGTTTATATGATAATAGTCTTACAAACACGGGAGATCTTGCCATTATGAATAATGCTGTTTCTTTTGTGCCGGGTCAAAGCAATATCTGTATTCAAAACAATCATAATAATGTTAACGTGACAGCCAGCTACAACGTATCTACCAATCCGTTTGTAACGCAAGGTAACATGATCCAAAGTAACAATTCAGGATCGGTGAATATGAACTTTGATAATGTTGCATATACTGTAACTGGTATGAATGAAAATGCCGGAAGTCCTGACATAAAATATACAGACTTAGATTTAACGAGAAACGATGCAGGACATTATGGAGGCTCTAACAGTTGGGCAAATTATTGGCCGGCAAATGTTGGTAATAAACCTCAGATAAACTACTTGGTAACTCCAAGATCTATTAACGGTGGTACTTTGAATATTAACGGATCCGGTTTTTCTAAGTAATACTAAATGATATAACAATATGAAGAATTATATCTATAGTATAATCGCTTTGCTTATGGTCATGTTGTGCCCTGCACAAGTGTTCGTAAGTCAGGCCGAATATTTCTGGGATACCGACCCGGGAACAGGAAATGGAACTCCGGTATCGGCTGCTGATGGGAGTTTTAACAGCGTTTTTGAACAACTCACCAAAACAGGGATTGCTACACCGGGTAGCGGTTTGCACAAATTCTCTGTTCGTATTAAAGATAATACAGGGGTTTGGGGACCAGTTTTCACCAACGTTATCGATGTTCAGCAAAATCCAACAACAATGCTAATGGCTCTTGCACAAGCCGAATATTTTTGGGATACCGATCCTGGAGTCGGAAACGGAACTCCTGTATTGGCAGCTGATGGAAATTTTAATAGTGTTTTTGAACAACTAACCAAAACAGACATTGTTACACCAGGTAATGGTTTGCACAAATTCTCTGTTCGTATCAAGGATAATAGTGGTGTTTGGGGACCCGTTTTCACTAACATTATTAATATCCAGCAAAATCCAACATCTACGCTACTGGCACTTTCACAGGCCGAGTATTTTTGGGATACCGATCCGGGAGCAGGAAATGGAACTCCGGTATTGGCTGCTGATGGTAGCTTCAACAGTACTTATGAGCAACTGATCAAAACAGGAATTGTTTTACCTTCTAACGGCTTGCATGTATTTAATATCCGTATTAAAGACAATGACGGTGTTTGGAGCTCTGTTTTTAGAAATGTTATTAATGTAGGAGCTCCAATTACCTCAGGCTGCTGGGAAAGTTTTAGTGCAGGAAGTCTGCATTCAGTAGGAATAAAAGCAGATGGTACACTATGGGCATGGGGTAGTAATTCTGAAGGACAGTTAGGAGATAGAACCACTGTTGATAGAAAGGTCCCTATACAAATAGGAACAGCAACAAACTGGCAAAGTGTGAGTGCCGGAGGTCGTCAAACATTTGCTATTAAATCCGATGGAACACTATGGGCATGGGGATATAATTATGATGGACAACTGGGAGATGGAACTAAAGTCAACAGATTGAGCCCTGTTCAAATAGGAACAGCAACGAATTGGAAAAGCATCAGTGCCGGAGTTAATCATATGCTAGCCATCAAAACAGATGGAACACTTTGGGGTTGGGGATATAATGTATTTGGACAATTAGGAAATGGTACAAACACCAATACAATTGCTCCTGCACAAATAGGAACAGCAACAAATTGGCAAAGTGTAGCACAAGGTATAGTACATACTCTTGCCATTAAAACAAATGGAACTTTATGGGCATGGGGATATAATGCCGATGGTCAGTTAGGTGATGGAACCACTACTTCAAAGAATACTCCAGTTCAAATTGGAACAGCAACGAATTGGAAAAGTATAGATGCTGGTAACAATCACTCTGTAGGACTTAAAACAGATGGAACACTATGGACATGGGGTACTAACTCTAATGGACAGTTGGGTAATGGAACTACAGGCCAAAAAAATAGTCCAACACAGATAGGAACTGACACCAATTGGGCCAATATAGATGCCGGAAGTACTTTTACTTATGCGAATAAAACAGATGGAACGCTTTGGTCATGGGGTAATAGCTCTAATGGACAATTGGGTGACGGTACAAATGGAGCTGTGAATACTTTATCACCTGCACAGGTTGGTTCCTCTTCAGACAATATGCTGATTTATGCCGGAAGTAATCATGTTCTTGTAAAAAATGTTGATGGATTTTTAAAAGTTTGCGGACGAAATGATTTTGGACAGCTGGGTGATGATACCCATATTCAAAAAAATACGTTTGCTTATACTGCCTGTCCTTCAAATTGCGCTTCACCAATGCAATTTTCAACATCCAATATTACTGCTGCAACGGCTACCCTTAACTGGACAGCTTCAACTTCAGCTCCTAATGGAGGGTATTTGTATATCTATAGTACCAATCCAATTGTAGGAGGCATAGATGGAACTACTTCTGCTACAACAGCAAATTTGAGCAATTTATTACCTAACACCACTTACTATTGGTGGGTGGCATCTCATTGCGGATCCAGCCAGAGTAATTGGATGCAGGGAGGCTCATTTAAAACACTTCCTGCTGCTACAACAGGCTGTTGGAAAAGTGTGAGTACTGGTGATTATCACTCTCTAGGGCTCAAAACAGATGGCACGCTATGGACATGGGGACGTAATCAGAATGGACAACTTGGAGATGGAACTACAAGTTCAAAAGATACTCCTATTCAAATCGGGACCTCTAATAATTGGTCGAAAATAATTACTGGAAATTCTTTCTCGGCAGGGCTCAAAACAGATGGGACACTATGGGCATGGGGTAGTAATCGGGATGGACAATTAGGCGATGGAACTACAATCAATAGAATGACCCCAGCTCAAATAGGAACAGCTACAGACTGGGTAAGTATTGCCAGTGGGGATGATTATATACTAGCCATAAAATCCAATGGTACCCTTTGGGGCTGGGGACGTAATGATTGGGGGCAATTAGGAGATGGTACTACCATCAATAAAACTTTACCTACACAAATAGGAACAGCTACGGATTGGAAAATGGTAGCACCAGGGGTGGAGCATACTCTTGCCCTGAAAACCAATGGAACATTATGGGCTTGGGGAAGTACCACTTATGGAAGATTAGGTAATGGAATTTCGACGATGATAGCCATAACGAGCCCAATTCAAATAGAAACAGCTACAGATTGGAAAAGTGTTGGTGCCGGATATCTTCATTCAGTAGGTGTGAAAACAGATGGAACGCTATGGGGTTGGGGACATAATTCTGATGGACAATTAGGGGATGGAGCTACAGCCTATAAAACGACTCCTACACAAATAGGAACCGAAACCAATTGGAGGGATGTAGATGCTAACCGTTATCATTCTTCTATGGGGATTAAAAAAGACGGAACTCTTTGGGGATGGGGTAATAATGATTATGGCCAATTAGGAGACGGAACCAAAAACAGGAGATTTACTCCAACGCAAATAGGAACCTCTAATGATAAACAAAGTATTGCATTAGGAAGCTATAATACATTCGTTATCAATACCAATGGATTTTTATCAGGCTGTGGTTTTAATGAGTATGGTCAGATAGGAGATGGCAGCGCTCTTCAAAAGAAAATTTTTGTACCTCTAGCCTGTCCAACAAATGCTAATCTAGCAGTTGATAATGTTTTAACAAAGGTAGATCAGCTGAAAGTATATCCAAATCCGGTACAGGATTACTTAACGGTTTCTTTTGATCAAAAGATTCTTTCGGTAACGGTTTACAATGCAGCAGGGCAGCTGGTACTTACGAAAGCAATCAATGATACTAAAGGAACAATTGATTGTTCTGCTTTCACTTCAGGAGTTTACTTAGTTAAAGTAAATGCAGCGAATGACTTCGTGAAAACAGTAAAAGTGATTAAGCGATAAGCATTAAAGTTTTAATACAATATCTAAGATTTCTTGAGATTTGAAATCTTTAAACATAGCGTCACTTATTTTTTTAAGTGGCGCTTTTTTTTAAAACTAATCAATATTTTTGAATATATTAAGTGAACCAAAAACAATAACCTATTAAAATTTTAATCCATGAAAAAAATAACAGTCATTTCTTTCTTTCTATTCAACCTTTTCGTTGTCAATGGACAGACAATAGAATCGGGAAGTCGCAGTACCACAGGCTATATCAAATCAGATGGTACGATTGAAAACAGCAGCCGTTCTACAGTCGGTTACATCAAGTCAGATGGAACGATCGAGAATAAAAATCGCTCAACAATCGGCTACATCAAAAGTGACGGGACCATAGAAAATAGCAGCCGTTCTACCGTAGGTTACGTGAAAAAAGACGGAACGGTGGAAAACAGCAGTCGTTCAACCATTGGATACATCAAAGATGATGGAACGGTAGAAAGCAGCAGTCGCAGTACGATTGGCTATGCCAGAGGAATAAAAAAAGAATGGGCAGCAGTAGTGTATTTCTTTTTTAAGTTAGATTGATATTATTTTTTTTAATAATTTTTTTCACTGCAACAAAAATAAAACCACAAATGCTGTTTATTATAGTTCAGCATATGAATATGTTTGTTAAGCAAACTTCAAAAAAAGCGCTCAATTTGAGCGCTTTTTTTTGTATTTAAAATTTTACTTATTGTTTTGTAAGCATTATAGCTTTTCCATCCGGCATTAATGTTTTATAACCACTTGGACAACTGGCTATAATATCTCTGTCTTGTATAAAAACAAGCCTCATTTGATTTAAATTATTAGGATCAGGGAAAGATATGTATACATATCCTTTGTCATTACATTCTGCATTTCCTGAATAATATAGTTGATACTTAGTTAAGCTTTTATCAAAGAAATGACCTTTAAAATGAGTGTTTGCATCAGAAACACTCATTGTGCTTTCTAATATTGATCCATCACTTTTTTTAATAGTCATTCTCCCAACTAAAATATCCCAAAATATATCATTAAGCCAACCTCCATCATCATCTTTCTTGGTAAATCGAAATTCGTAAGTTCTTCCATCTTCAGAAATTCCCTTCCAAGTTCCAACAAATTTTCCTAATAGATTGGTATTGTCTTTTGCATTTGTATAATTGGGACAAGGATATAGGTCTGCTTGACATTCTGATAATTGTTTTAGGGTGATTGTTTGTGCATTACAAAAGAAAGTCCCTAGATATAAAACAAAAGTTATTATATATTTCATAGTAGTATTTTTATTATTGGCATGGTGTCTCAGATACATCAGTTTTTGTTGAATTTAGTGTTTTTTTTACAGTTGTACCATCACTATTTATTTTTACAAGGGTAATACCTTTTACATACATAATCTCATCAATGAACTTTAGAAAATTCATTTCATCTGACTTCCCTTTATGTTTGCTAAAGTATTCTTTATACATCTCATTATACTGATCTTTTGTATTTGCGTATAAAGTTTTAATCTGATTGCTAGTTCCTGTAAATCTAATCTGATAATTTCCTTTACCTGAAACCATAATAGCATAGATGTCATCTAAAGGCGTACCATTTTGTTGTGCTAGAGCTACCATCTGATTAAAATATATAACATCTGCCGGAGAGAATATTTTAAAGCCCAGTCGCATATTTCCATCAGGGTCTTGATAATCATTAACATGTGTATGCATGAAACCTTTCATATCCTTAGTAGGATCTCCCATTGATAAAGTATTTCTATCATCATTTGTTGTAGCAATATCCTTATATTCCCATACCCCATCTTTCTTCTCAACCCAGCCAGTTTCTTTCTTCTCATCTAGATTAGTTTCCAATACACCAACTTTAGATTGAAATTCAGGGTTATTTTGGCTTTTCATTTTTGCACATGGATCGGTTGGAGGATTCGTGTTAGGTGTGCCTGAACTTCCACTACCGCCGCCGCCGCCATAATCACCCGGACCTCCATCCATATCATGGCCGCCATCACCCGGATCTTCATCCCATGGATCAGGCTTCGATAGCTGTGGTTTTTTTACAATGATAATAACCTCCCCAACATCAATAGTCCTACCCAGTGAAAGGGAATTGTAATGTTGCTGAAAAGTCTGTATAAGATAATCACGATCAGGATGTCCGTCCTTATAAACGTCAAAGTAAAGAAAATCTCTTTCTGCGTTAATCACACCACCTATTACTGCAGTGACTTTTCCATCTGTAAGCATGGGGAACATTAATAGCTTTCTGCCATTCTCCAGATCCATGTCCTGAGAGGAAACCCTTAAGTCAACAGTTCCATACTTGTTTTCCAGTTCTGTTTTCTTTTCCGGATAATTGTTGAAGTAGGCTGACATGGAGTTTCCAAAAGGGAGTGCATAGTTTTTGGATTCTGCATTTTTAGAAAAGCTTTTTTCCTTTTCAAAGCGTTCAAAAAAGGCAATTTTCTCCTTTTGCGTTTGTTCTGTACCTGTCAACATCTCATCTGTTCTGCAGGAATTGAGGGAAACAGATAATGTGGCGAGCAATAATAGCCCATAGACTAAATTTTTTTTCATAAGCATTTGTGTTTTGTAAATATAATAATTAATTCTTTTCCATGTGATTTTTCATCACGGGGTAAAAATAAATAATTTATGAAGTACAGCATTATGGAAATCCTTATTAACATAGAATATGCAACCTATACGCAATGTGTACATTTTATATCTATTTTATATAGCATGGAGAGGTATATCTCTGCCCCCTTATCATACACCCTCTAGGGACTATGATAAGGGGCGCTACCCTCTGAATAACGGCCTGAAGCCCGTTGGGTAAGTATCTCTAGCCCGTTATGTAACTGGTTCTACCCCCTTAGGTAAGGGGGTGTAGGCCGTTCCTCAAGGGGGTAAAGGTGGTTAGGAAGACCCTCGAGGGGGTTAGGGAAGTGCCTAGAGGGTCTTTGGAACGGTCTACAGCTCTTGTAGTGTGGTTTTTAATGAATTTTATAGTTCTTATATAAGCGCTGAATGCACTATTTTGTCAGACTATTTTCAGTAGAAAATCTATTAATAATATTCAAACACTCTTTCTATTTTCAGTTCTAAAGTTCCGTGATCATCTACTAGTTCTTCATAAAGAAAATTGCCCTGTGAGTCAGACTTTACATTTTTATAGGTGAGCTTGTTTTTTTTATGTTTGGCCCTATCTTCAACAAGTATTCCACTTTTTATGCCGTTGGTGTAGGTATAAACCATGGTATTATTAACGGGGGTTCCATTAAAGTTTCCGGTTTCTTCTGTTTTTATAAGGCGGTTATTTTTGTCCAGATACAATAACTTATTGAGGGACATAGGGGGTGTATCAGATATTGAAATTCTTCTGTACAGCGAATCGGAAACTTTTTCAAAATAGCCTGTAACATCTACCTTTTTGCTTTCAGCATTCATGGATTTGAAAGTGCGTTTGGCTTTATTCTTTATATCATAGATGAGAATGTCACTAATCAGCCTTCTATCCGGAAATTCACTGTTGATGGTGTTATAGGATTCAATTTTTGTGAGAAAGCCATCTTTGTCAAAATAAGAAATACTTTTATCAACATCTTGGTTAGAAAAAGTAACGATCTCCGTAATTTTTTTGGGATGTCCTTCATAGTTAGAAAATTTCAGATCATTAACGACTGATTTTTCCTGACAGCTTACAAGGGTATATAGTGCAATAAACAGATAGCTCAATGTTATTTTCATAGGGTAGGCGCTATGGAATTCTATAATTTCCGATAACGCTCAAATATAGACAAATACATCAGTCTTTTTTTAATCTATAGATATTTTTTCAACTATTGTTTTTGGTATGCCTGCTTGGAATAAGATCTTTGAACTTGGGAAGATTCGGAGGGTGTGAGGAATACATTATGGTTGCATCACTTCCATGATCATGGTGTATTTGTCAATTCCTTTCCCAAATCCGTCCGGTACAATCTCTACCGTTTTAAAACCATTTTTTTGATAAAACTCAGCGGTATGCTGCGAGGTTTCAATTTTGTAGGGGAGGGCAGGGTAGTTTTGTTTTAACAAATCAATCCTGTATTGGGTTAATGCTCTTCCAATTCCTTTTCCATGGTAACTGGAGTGAACCATTCCCCAGGATAATCCTGCAATATTATTTTGGGCATTTAAAAAGAAGCCACCACATCCTATTACCGGACCATCCATTTTTACTACAAAGTAGTTCTCTTCGGTATCATCATCCAGAAAACTTTCAAAGAGTGGCAACTCTTCCGGCGAAAAAAATTTGGGTACGTTACTCTTAAAGATTTCGATACAGTCTTTTCTGAAAATTTTGGTGTATTGGATGATTTTCATGGCTATTGGTTAAGTAGCATAAAGATACAGTAAAATTCATCATGATGATTTTGCTCTCCATGAATGTTTGAATTATAGTCAGAAAGGCATGAAGCTGTTAAGAATAAAAATATATTTTATAATGAGTGAAAAAATAAAAAACTAGTGAACAAGATACCAGATTAAAGCACCAATTCCGGCATAAGCCGTAACCGTGATAATATCAGCTATGGGTTGTGAAAAGCGTTTTTCTGCAATTTTCTCGGCATTGATCTGGTTCTTATGGAATTTCAGAATTTTTTTAGGTTGATGAACAGGGTGCGCCACCAGACTGTCACTTTCCCATCGGTCAACAATTACTTTATAGGACTTGCCATTCACATCAATTTTGACATTTTTATTAGGGGCCAGTTTCTCCTGAATATTGACTGGAATAGGCGTTGTTTGTGCGTTCTGGATTTGGGTTTCAGCAGTTGTACTTTTCATTTGTGCAGAAGTACCATTAGAAGCATTCTTTTTATTGTCAGCTGCCGGATCCACTGGCTTTTTTACCTGATAAGTATAGCAACTGGTAAGAGATAATGATATAATGATGAGATAAAGATTCTTTCGCATGAGCCAAATTTAACAATTAAACGGAATATTTAGAAGTTTCTTTTGAAAGATGAGGTTTTTTTTAATCTCAGCTTATAAGAATAGGCATTATGGCTCAACGATTTTTTGCTGATCCATCCTTTGTTATTATTCATTTTACTACTTCAAGACAGTCTTTATGTACCATCTTTAAATGAAAAAGAGACCCAATTGGATCTCTTTTTCATCTTAAAAATAACGAATATTGTTATAATGCTTTGCTATTAAGTCTGGTGTCAGCTACTTTTGTCAGGAGATTATTGCATTTCTTCTCCTCGTTAAGGGTTGCCAAAAAGTTTTTAAGGCATACCTCTTCTTTTAAAACCTTGGCATAGGCAGCTAATGTTCCATAGGTAGCAATTTCATAATGCTCTACTTTCTGTGCGGCTGCTATAATACCGGCATCTCTCACGGCTCCTGGTTTTGTTTCTTCCAAAATACTTTTACCCTCATCCAAAAGCCCCTGCATGGCATCACATTTTTTTGCCTGAGCTCTTTTTTTCAATGACTTAAAGCATTCTTCAAGCCTTTTTACGTGAACAATGGTTTCCATTAAATGGTTTTCAATGGCTGCCTTAAGTTTTTTATCGGTTGCATTTTTCTGCATTTTCGGTAATGATTTTACCAGTGCTTTTTCAGCCCAATAAATGTCTTTTAATGAATCTTCAAATAAATCCTTTAGTTCTTTGGCTGCATTTTTTTTAGCAGGTGTTTTTGATGTTTTTTTGGGTGGTGCCGATTTTTTGGCTTCTGCTTTCTTTGTTAATGTTTTAGTGGCCATACTATTATATTTAGTGTTGTTTCCTTACTAAGTACAATTATAAGACCACCTTGCTTTGCTGGGCTGATCCTGTATGCATTTCCGGTTTGTGGGAATTTGGAACTACTATAGCAGATTAAGGGTAAAATTTCTATTTTTACATTCTTATAAAACTAATATGCTTGAAATCAATTTTTCAGTATTTCCTGAACTTGAAACGGACAGACTGAAACTCAGACGCGCTGATGTAAATGACATTAATGAATTGTTTGCCATGCGTTCTGATCCGGATATGATGAAATATATTCCCAGACCTTTAGCCACAGAACTTGAAGAAGCATCAGCGCATCTCAAAATAATGGATGAAAAAATTACCAGTAATGAGATGATTAATTGGGCAATTACCTTAAAGGATGATCCCAGAATGATTGGTACTATTGGGTATTATCATATAAAACCCGAACATTATCGGGCAGAAATTGGCTATATGCTGCTTCCTGATTATCAAGGAAAAGGGTATGTTACCGAGGCGATTGCTAAGGTAGTTAACTACGCATTCACTACCATGAACCTGCATTCTATAGAAGCTGTAATTGATCCTGAGAATGTAGCTTCAGCCAAAGTATTGGAGAAGTGTAACTTTATTAAGGAAGGTCATTTTAAGGAAAATGAATTCTACAACGGACAATTTCTTGACACGATCATTTACTCGATATTGAATAAGTAAATATAAAATGTAGAATAATAAATAAAACAGCACCGTTAATTTCAATGGTGCTGTTTTATTAAGGTTTATTTTTTTGTAGAAAAACTATTTACCCTAACTTTTTCAGATCATATCATAGCCATTTAGCCGTGCCACAAAGTAATGTTCAATAGTTTTTTGAGCTTTTTTACACATGGATAAAAGATGATCCATGGATGTGTTTTCGAAGATAAAGTCGTCCTGAGTTTTAACGATATATTCTGTTACGATTTCAATGTCTACTAAATCGAACTCTGTACAATCAGCTTTCAGCCGATCTTCTTCTTTAAAGAACGGAGTATTGCGGAAAATGGAATTTTTGAACTGAAAAAGATGTATTGTTTTCATAACACAAATGGGTAATAAGTTGTAGGTTTAGGCTGATGGTAATTTTGGGGATTTATCTTTCATTTTTCCGGTAACCCATCTTTTAAGCATGGCGTGTTCTGACGGCAACCTGTACATACCTCCTGAAAGTATACTCAATAAGTTGTCCCAAAAGTTGCTTTTTTTACTGAATTCATGGCTGTAATCTGTGAGTATATTCAAATATTCCTGCTCGTATTCTCTGGCTTCTTTTAAGTTATAATGTTTCGGGATATTTTTGATAATATCCATTGTGATCCTGTTGAAGATTTTAGGGGTATATTTTTCGATAAAATTTGATTCAAGCCTGCATATACTTGTAAGCGGAATGAGCAAGGAGAAAATTTCATCATAAAAGTTGCATATGGTAGCTGTCCATGATAACTTTTCTTCTTCAGGTAAAAGATGATCTGCCAGTTGTACCAGTTTTTCATAGTTTTCTTCCAGATCATTAATGTAGACTTTGTTTTGCTGCCAGAATATAAATGAATTGGTTTTATTTTTTTTAACAATATTCTCCAATAGATACTCAAATTGCAGCTTAAAATAGTGTATGTTATCACTTAAATTAACTAAAACAGACTGCCACAGGTTATGCTTGCTTAGGCTGCAGTGCGTACTGAATACCAATCTGGATTTGTTATTAAGATTCTGTAATTCCTTTAACATTCTAAGAATTTCTGTGGCATCCTTTTCTAAGGTGATATTGGTATTTCTGATATAGAACAAGGAGACAAACTGAGAGTAATAGTTTCTTCTTGAAATATTTTTTTTATTTCTAAGCTGAAATCTGCTCTTTGGATGTTTATTCAGTTTTTTCATTAGAACTTTAGTGTATATCATGTTTTTTTATCGTCTCTTTTTCAAAGGATTTTTGTTGCATTCTTAGTGAAATGAGGTATTGTCTCAGATCCTTAATGGTAATATTCTTTTCTGCAAAGGAAAAAAACAAGGGGGTCTCGTCTAAAAGCTCATACAATTCTGGAAATTCTTTTTGAATTTCAGCAGTGGTTTGAAATATTTTTCTTGTTAAGCTTGATCTGTGGTCTATTTTATTCATAGCCGCTTTTTATTATTGTTAGAATCATTTTAAAGCGTTTATTACCTTTTATAGAATTAGGTTTATGAGCAGGAAGAATGATAAATTCTCCATCTTCCAGAAAATAGGATCCGCCCTCTATAATTATTTCTGCTTTACCTTCAATTACCTGTACAACAGCATCAAAAGGAGATGTTTTTTCTGGCAGGCCTTGTCCTTCATCAAATGATAGGGCACTGATAGTACCGGTTAACTTTTCAAGCATTGTTCTGGTTACAACAGAGTTTGAAAGATACTCTACAATATGGCTGGTAATATATACTTTTGATTTCTCAAGTTCTTTATGATTCATCACAGTTCGGTTAATGGTAAAATGAGTAGGGTGTGTATATAAAAGGGATAGAACTGCCTAGTTTTCTATCCCTGTTCCAGTTAAAAACCTTTGATAAATATACTTTTTCACAGATTCTAACTGTATCTGAAAAGTAGTTTAGGAAAGATTGATTTCTTTAATAATATTGAGAACCTCTTCACGGTTTTTTCTTAACCTGTTTCCAATTCTTTCAAGCATTTCCTTTTCTTTACCTTCTTCAAGCTTTAGATCGTAATCCGTTAATGTTGAAAATTTTTCTTTCAGTTGCTTCGACTGTGTAGTCCAGTCTTCCGTAATTTTGAAAGATTTGTCACCTTTGTTGTGGTTTGTGTCCATAATGTGGATTTTGGTATAACTTAATTGTTACTATACAAAGTTGATCCTTTTATAATGTATTGTATTATAGATTATTATTTTAATATTGCACATATCACACTTTTTAAAAATTTTGAAGATTTTTTTGTTCCTGAGACTTTTTGTTCCTGTAAAAAAAGAAAAATGGGTTCCATATAATTCTGATAAGTGATTGATAATTTGTACCTTGCTACTTTACTGTTTTGAACGGCCTATATGGGTTCTAAGTTCAGACATATTTACTTTTTTTCATCATTTTATATTTCCGTTATACCCATCTATTAACAGCTTTAAACCATTAACAAAAGCTTTTTTCACAAAGGAAATATAAACCGGTTGATTTTCTCTAAAGACCATTCAACTGTACAAAAATTATTGCTGTTTTTTATGAATACAAAAAAATATTTAGGAATGTGGACGTTTTTAGTTCCCATTTTGGCATGGCTCTTTTATTTTGGAAACCCTGTTTTTGCTTCAGGGTATTATTCTGCGATTCTTGCCTTGTTTCTAATGGGAAGTGTTCTTGCCGCAGTTTATCATTCAGAAGTCATTGCTCACCGTTTGGGTGAACCTTTCGGAACTCTGCTTCTTGCATTTGCCATTACGGTAATAGAAGTTGGGTTAATTATTTCCATTATGATGGGTGCCAAAGGTTTAGAAACCATTACTCTTGCCAGAGATACCGTTTTTGCAGCAGTAATGATTATCCTTAACGGCATTATCGGAAGTTGTATTGTCATAGGTTCTTTAAGATACAGGGAACAAAGCTTTACATTGCAGGGAGTAAGCACAGCGTTGATTACCCTTACATCTGTCATTATTTTTGTACTTATCCTGCCCAATTATACGGTAAGCCACCGTGGAGGTGAGTATACCTCTTTTCAGTTGCTTTTTATAGCATTAATTTCTTTGGGGCTTTATCTGGGTTTTACAATGATCCAGACGATGAGGCACCGAAGCTTTTTCATCTCTCCACAAAACAAACTGTCCGGAAAGCAATTGGCACATGATCATCCTGAAAAATCTCCCAAAAAAGAGCTGTATATCAATTGTATTTTGTTAATTCTATGTTTGGGAGTGGTTGTTTTATTGGCAAAGCTTCTTTCAAAAGATGTTGAGCATATAGTGGTATCAGCAGGTGCGCCAAGATCCTTGGTAGGTATCATTATTGCGGGTATTGTGCTTCTTCCGGAGGGTTTGGCTGCAGTAAGGGCGGCAAAAAGTGACCAGATTCAAACTTCCTTAAATCTGGCGTTTGGTTCTGCTTTGGCAAGTATTGGACTGAGTATTCCTGCCATTGCAATTATATCTGTAATAACAGGGATAAGAATGTCATTAGGGATAGATATCAAATCAACCATACTTCTGGGGCTTTCTCTTTTTATTATTACCGTTTCACTGGCAACAGGAAGAACCAATATTATGCAGGGAGTGGTGCTTATAGGTATATTTTTAATTTACCTTTTTATTACAATCGTACCTTAGATCTTACTTCTGCACATATTAAACGAAACCATCTGCGTTATAATGTAATAATTACGTTGGGAAGCAAAGTCTGGCCATAAGATAACTGACTGTGGATTCAGCTCCCTGGTTAAGATTCACATTCTTTTCCTCAAGTCCGTCATAGCATCCACCTGTTGCAGGATTATATATTATTTGATGTAAATGATTCTTGCCTAGAAACCAATTAAAGGCCGTTTTCATCATGTACAAGTATTTTTCGTCTTTAAAAACCTTGTAAAATGTAGATAATGCCAGAATTGTATAAGCAACATCAATGGGTTGTTCTCCGCCAATTGTTTCAGAGGTTTTAGCAGTTTCTTTTTGCAGCCATCCATTGTTAGAGATTACTTTGATGTTTCCTTTGATGAATATTTTAGAAAGAAGAAACTGAAAGGATTCATTTGCAACTTGCTTATAAATATCTTCTTTAGTGGTGATCCATGCACATAGCAAAGCTTCGGGCAATAAACTGTTGCCATAGGTTAGATAGCTTTCAAACCAATGCCAGTCATTATGCTTTTCATGCTGATACATTTTTACCAATCGGTTGGCCAGTTTTTTTAAAAGCGGAATATTTTTTTCAGAATTTTGATAATACAATCCCTTTATAATAAAAGCCATGGCTCTGGTGGAGTGGATTTTTTCCAGAGAGGGAAGACTTTTTTGTATGATTTCTTCTGCTTCATCAGAAAACTGTTGAGGTAAAATTTCCTTTAGTGAAAGTAAATAGCCTAATGACCAGATGGCTCGTCCATTGGAATCTTCAAGGTTGGTTTCATAATTCTGCTGTGCAAATTTTTTATGTTGATCTACATAGTTGAGAAAATTTCCATCAGCTTGTTGGCAAAACTTAATCGCATTCAGGTAAGTTGAAATCAATTCAAGGTCTGATTCATCCCTGCTTAATTCATAATTCCTGCAGACAACAATCATGGCACGGGCATTATCGTCTAATGTATATCCAGAATTTATATCCGGTTTGTTGATTTTAGAAAACTGAATCATTCCAAAATCTGTTGTCATATTTTTGATATGGCTAAGATTGATGATAGGGAGAGTATAATTGAGTTTTATTTTATTTTTGCTGTGCTGCTGAAATAATAATGCATGTAAAATGGAAGAATTTTCCCAGGCTGTAGGAGCCATTTTTTCCAGACTTTTTGATCGTAGTTTTTCCTGTACATTCTCATTTTTCAATAAGCTGTTCACTGCTGTTGCGAGCTGTTCCGGAGCTTCAAAATCGATGATAATACCGGTGTCTTCTTTTAATACCTCTATAGCATGTGGAATAGGCGTCGAAACGATGGGACATCCACAGCTGATGGCATAAGAAAAAGTGCCGCTTACAGCCTGATTTCTGTCCTTTGAAGTAAAAAGATACACATTGGTAAGCTGCAGATAATCTAATAGCTCATCCAAAGGTAAATACTGATTAATAAAGCAGGTGTGCATTTCCAGATGAAGCCTTTTAATGGTTTTCTGCAAATAATCCCGATATTTTTCACCCTCGTTTTTTATGATGGTGGGATGTGTCTTTCCAATAATCAAAAACATCACATCCGGATTTTGGGAAATGATTTCAGGCAATGCTTCCAGCGTTGTTTCAATATTTTTACCGGAACCCAGTAAGCCAAATGTTGAAAGCACCTTTTTGTCCTTAAAACCATACTTCGTTTTCAATGAAACTTTATCGATAAATGGTAATAAGTGGGTGCCATGTGGTATTACTGTAATTTTATCAGAAGGAATATCATAATCATTGGATAAGATGTCCGAAGAAATACCGGTCATTACAATAATGGACCTGGACAATCTGCTGATTTCTTTTACCTTTTCTTTTAATTCCTGATTCGGTTTGGGCAGAACGGTATGGAAAGTAGTGATGATATCTTTTTTTAAATTTTGTAGAAAAAGAGATAATCCGTTTTTGGTTTCATTAAAAAAACCGAATTCATGCTGGAGCATAACAAGCTGGATATTGTCATTTTTATTGATCTTATCAGCCAGTTCCAAATAAGATATGGCATCTGATGTATTCAGACTATATTCAATCTTTTCTGTGTACTGATAATTTTCATCCTCAGTTTCCATAGGACAAATAATTATTTTAAATGATTCTTTAAACTTTAGCTGAAGAGATGTTATCAAGTCTTGGCAATACGTTGCAATACCACACACCTTAGGAGGAAAAGTACTGATGAAGACAATTTCGGGTCTATAATAAATTGTGTTTTTTTTATTTTGAGCAAATCGTCTTTTTATCCTTTCCTCCACGTCTGAATTTATATTTTTATTCATGTTGATTTTATTTTAAAGTCTGATACTTCTTATTGATGGTCCATTATGGTGCACAATGCAGTAACTCTTTCAATAATTCTGAGATACGTAAAGAGGCAACCGCAATTCTTTTGTCTGCGGCCCCGTAATAAATATAGAGTACATCACCATCTACGACCGTTCCTGTAGGGAAGCAGACATTATTGACCTCCCCTTTCAATTCCCATTTTTCCTCGGGTTTGAATAGGGGATAGGGTAGTCTTGAGATTTCTTTTTCGGGATTGTTAAGCTCCAATAAAGCGGCACATGCACTGTAAACATATCCCTCAATGGTATCATGAACGCCATGATATATCATAAGCCATCCATGCTCGGTTTCTATTGGTGGGCAGCCACCGCCGATATAACTTAGCTCGTGATCATACTTTGGAGATAACAGTATATGATCTTTGAAGTTCAGAAGATAATCTTTCCAAAAATCAGGATTCAGGTCTTCTATCTTTTCTATACCTACAATTTGAATATCCGGTCTTATACGATGAAGAAAGTATAACTTACCGTTTATTCTTCTTGGAAAGAACACTACATTTTTATCCCACAGAAATACATCCTTATTATATTTATGACTTGGTGGTAGTTCATTGAACCGTTTGTATTTCTCTGCTATTGTTCCTTGGGTTTCGGATAAAAGTTTAAAGTTTTGATAGGAAATTCTAGGAACAATTATTCCTGCTTTTTGCCATGATTTCAGGTCTTTGGAGGTTGCTAATGTTCCTAATGCATTTATCCCGTCATAGCTGGTGTAGGTAAGGTAGAATAAATCATCAATTTTTACAATTCTTGGATCCTCAACACCATGTTTTTCATATTCAAATTCCGGGATCATAATAGGGCTGTGAAACCTGATTTCTATAGTCTGATAATCTGATAGTATGCAATGTCCGATGCTGGAGAAATTATTTTTTGCTACAGCTCTGTAAAACAAATGTATCTTGCCATTATCCTGAATGACTGCAGGGTTTAAAACACCTTCACTCTCAAAGTCCAGTGTTGTTTTCCTGAGTATAATTCCTTCTTTTTTTATAGTTACCATTTAAGTACTGGCATTTCTGCTTTCGTTTTCTTTATCTCTTTTTTTGGTTATTTTATCTTCTCGCTTTTCTTTTGCCGATTTTGAGGGCGGTGTTTTGTCCGATTTCTTTTTCCCTTCTTTTTCTTTTGACATTGTAGAATATTTGTTAACTGTAAATTTCGATGATTAAAAAAGGAAGGCTTTGTAATAGTCTTTTAATTTGTTATATAAATCATACATATTTCTAATTTAAAGGAGTAACTTTGAATAAATAACTGAAAATGAAATAATTGACAGTTTATAGATTGTAAGGGTGATGAAGTTGTACATAAAATATATGGTAAGTTTGCGCTGCAAAATGGTTGTCTATCAGGAATTGGAAAGATTGGGCATTAAAAATGCTGTTGTAGATCTGGGTACGGTAGAATTATTGGATGACATCAGTGTGGAACAAAGATATATACTGAAAAAGAACCTGCTTAAAACCGGCCTTGAAATATTGGATGACAAAAAAAGTATCCTGATCGAGAAAATAAAAAATGTAGTAATAGAAATGATCCATTATTCGGATGCTCTTCCAAAGGAAAATTTCTCAGATTATATAAGTGAAAAGCTTGGCTATGATTACACTTATCTGGCCAATACATTTTCTGAGGTTAAAGGAATGACACTACAACATTTTATCATTATAAATAAAGTAGAAAAAGTAAAAGAGTTATTATTATATGATGAGCTTAACCTTACAGAGATCTCCTATAAACTCAACTATAGCAGTGTTGCTCATCTATCTAATCAGTTTAAAAAAATAACCGGACTTTCTCCTTCGTTTTATAAGCAATTGAAGCAAAAACGTCTTGGAAACCTGGAAGATCTGTAAAAGGTGTGATATATGTAAGATTATTATAAATATATATAGCTTACTGTATATGGAAACTACCAACTTTGTATTGAAGTATTAGGTAAGAATAAAGCCCTGATACTTATAATACAGAAATCTTAAAATACCAGACACAAACCATGAAAGGTGATTAACATCCCTTGAATATACTCAATTTTCATAATGAGCTTATTAAAATCAGAAAATAGGAAATCTATTGGCAAGAGATTTTAATTAACTAAGGGATAGAAACCAATGGTCTCTGTCCTTTTTACTCATAGTGTATCTACTTATATAGATTGATTTACAAGAAATTTTGCAAGAAATGTTATTATTTCCGAAAGATGAATCTGTTTTTAAAGTGGTTGATATAGAGTGTGATTGCGTATTTTAAAATGGAAGACATCCTACAAACACAAAATTTTCAATGTTATGAAAACGATACATCTTTTTCAGTTCAAAAATTCCATTTCCCGTAAGATTCCATTTTTTAGGGAAGAAAGTAAATTGGATAATTTGAATGATTTAATGACCTATGACCTAATGAATACAGAAAAAGTGACTGAGTTTATCATTGAGGTTCACGAGGATTTCATTTTTGAAGATACCTCAAGAGAAGAACTTTTACAGATGTGCAAAAATGCTAAAGAAATCATTGAGCATTATTTTGTAACTGAATTAAATGACTACGATGTTATTTGAAAGCAGGGTTTAGTGATTTTATAAAGTTTAATTTAGATAAAAGCAGAAGCCATGAAATTCCAACAAAATTTACTTGAATATATAAGTACTTCCCTTATTACTGTAAACGAAACCGTGTCCATTGCAGAAGGGGTAACTTCAGGATCAATACAATTTGCTTTTTCCCAAATGCCAAATGCCAGTTTATTTTACAAAGGAGGAATAACAACTTATGCGTTACCCGAAAAAGTGAAATTCCTTAATATAGATCGGATTGAAGCTCATGAAAACAATTGTGTGACCCAAAATATAGCAGATATAATGGCTGTAAATGTGGCTAAATCATTTGATACCGATTGGGGTATTGCCTCTACAGGATATGCGATACCCGTAAGAAATTCAGGATTTAAAATTTTTTCTTTCTTTTCATTTAGCTATAAAGGAGAAATTATACTTTCCAAACGTATAGAACTTCATCACAAAACCAAGGCTTTAGATGTACAATTATACTATACAGAGTTTATTCTAGGCTGTTTCAAGAGTACACTTAATCAAATATTAATCTCACATTAGATTTCATGAAATGGCTGTAGGGTAGCGTCGGAATCATAAAACTTAATACAGATTTAATGCTGAGGTTATCCGGATGAAATAGAATCTCCAAAGTCAGATGGCTTCAATGAGGGAGATATCTAATTTGTAGAAGTACAAACACTTACTTTCTTACTACAGTATAAATGCCTACTTCCTACGGTATAAACACCTGATATGAAAATTACAGATTTATACGCTAACATCAATTTCTTTTTAGGCGTTACTTTGACATGTTCAAAAGAAGCTTCGAAACCCTGAACAAAAATGGCAGTCTCCGAAAAGCCGACAAAAGAGTAGGAAAAAAACCAAAACTTATTAATCATGAAAAATCCAGAACATGTTGCTCCCTTTGTAGAAGCGGCACAAATTATTACAGAATTAAAAGACAGGGCTAATGATATCCTATCAAGTGTTTTAAGTACAGATCTATCTGCGATCACCATTACCGGAAAAGGAAATTTCCCTTATTATTGGCAGGATCCCGCCAATCTGAAGTTTAATAAAAAGACTTATGACTGGATATCATCCAACCTGAGAGCCAATACAGAACCGGTTCAGCTTGATCAGGTATTTACCAATTATTTTATTGATGTTTTCTCAAAAGTTAACTACTCTTTATCTGAAGAAGATACAGCAGTTCTAAATGATGCTCATAAAAATGCTACAGATCAGCAAATGGCTTTACTGAATGCATGGGTAGGTGCCTATGGTTCGCTTCCTCCTGCTAAGGATAATATGCAGCCTATTGATATCATTATGGACAAAATTGCTACAGACTGGGCCAAGCCATCCACTACGTTATACGATATTCAGAAAAGTGATGACCTGGACCGTTTACTGAATAAGACACCGGCAAGCGGGAAGCCTATTGTTCCTGTTTTAGCCAACTATCTGAATGCTCTGGGCGCCACAATATCTTTACAGAATAATGTTACGATGAATAATGGCTACTTATCCAGAGTATTGAATAATGTACAGCATCCTAAAAAAGAAAACGGAGGTCTGCTATTGAATGACGACAGTGTTTTACCAGCATTCCAGGTAACAACACCATTGAGCGATATTTTAAACGGTCTTAAAAATACTTCTCAGGATGCTCAGATTGATATGGAAATCTCCCGCGAATCTGAAAGCAGATTTCAGGTTTCCGTAAACGGAAAAACAGGTTTCTCTATTCCTATCTTCGACTTCTTTACATTAGGAATTGGGGGTAATGCGAATTATTTCAGTGAAGATATTGCCACAAGCAAAAACTCTATCAAAATATCGATGTCCTTTACTGGAGTTACCCTTGTTACTTTCCTTCCTACAGATTTTAATATTGCAAGCAATTTGTACTGGGCATGGTTTGATCCTATCCGTAAGGCGGAACAAAACAGCAGAGACAAACAGGAAGAAAAACATATTTCCGGATACAAATTCTCTCCGAATCCTGCTACAAAATTCGGACCTGACGGGCCTTTCGGCTTACTGAACGGAGTGGCTATTTCTAATTATCCGTCTGTTGAGATCACCGTAAGCGGTGAAGATTACAAAAGCATTCAAAAAACATTTGAACAATCTTCTTCCGTATCTCTTTCTTTCCTAGGTATTCCTTTGGCGAGCGCTACAGAATCTACTTATTCTTCATCCATTAATGTAGATAGTTCAAAATCAACAATCAAGATCACGTTAACTCCTCCTCAAAGTCTGATCGCTGGTAACAATAAAGATTCCATAGCATGGGTTCTTGGTGCTATCGTCGATTATCCTGCACAGGACAATAGTGATGTTGAGCTTCTTGCTAAAGGTGCCTATCCCAATTACCAACTGTATAAAGACAGCAACGGAACTACCTATTGTTCTGTAAAAAAGGTAAAATCCCACGCTGTTGGAAGCGAATGGGTTGGTGAATGCCTTGCTGCACACCCCGGAACAAGCTGCTCCGGAAAACCATGGACAAGCCCTAGACAGACAGGGGTAGTATGGCCATAAACAAATTATTTATATGAAAAAAGCGCTCAATTTGAGCGCTTTTTTTGTGTATTTAAAATGTTACTTATTGCTTTGTGAAAATTAGGTCTTTTGTCTCAGGTAGATAAATGTTAATATCTGTACTTGGAGGACACTTGCTATCATCAAAATGATGTTAACAATTTAATATATTGGATACAGTCTATCTATAATTTTTTTTCTCTATAAAAATTAACTGTCTTTTTTATAAGATTTAATTTAACAATTCCACTTCGCATACCAATAAAAATATTTTCTTCATCGAATACTACTACAGAATTTGGATATAGATTTCTCCAAAATTGTTCCCTAAAAATAGTAATCGCCTCTTTATTCACTACTTTATAAAAACCATGATGAGAAACAATGTATATAATGTCATTAAATACTGTTAATGCTTCTAACGCATCTCCAAAGGTTTCGATTTTTCTATATGTGAAATCCTTTTTTAATTCGTATAAACTTCCCCAAATACCCGAGCCTTCGGTGAAATAGATTTTGTTTTGGTATCGAAAAATATCAACAACATTTCCAAATTTCACTTTTATAGTTTTCTTTTCGTCTCCTTTCGGCTGAAAGTATAATGCTCCTCCCCATTCACCTCTATTTTCTCCAATCAGTTTTCCGTCTTCGGTTTCTAATTCAGAATCCTCTTTATAATAACTGGTTTTTTCTATTATCAATCTATTATTTTCTTTTTTTACAGCATAACAATCTTTAGATTGAATCAGAGCAAACCATTCCTTAGACTCTACTTTTGGAATAGAATGCTCACTAAAATTATCTGGAATTTTTATTTCTTGCCCTATACAGTAAAAACAAAAATAGAGTAGGGATAGTATAAGCAGCTTTTTCTCCATTGTGAAATCTATTGAGATGATAAAATTACTGTTTAGTAAATATTAAGTCTTTTGTTTCTGGAAGATATATAGTTCTATCAATTCCTTGAGGACAATCTCCTTTTAAAAATACCATATCGTCAGGCCTGTATTCCCATGAAATTTGAGTATCACTAATTTTTTTTAAAAAAATATCTCCCCAGCCAATTCCGCAATTAGTACCTCTGTAATTAAATATTACTGTATTTAAAGTTGGCCTTGTTCTAGTACTATATATTGTATGAAATTTTTGGTCAGATGTAAAATTCATATCTTGAGTATTTTGAAGAATTGTTCCTGTCGAATTTTTAATTATATATTTTATGACTAATGCATCTCTATAAAAATTTTTATTCATTCTTTTTGTGGGTTTATTCTCTTCTTTAGTAATAAAAAGTGTTATTTCATTTCCTTGATATTCAGTCTTGTAAGTGCCGATATATGATGCTAGTTCATTACTTAAATCTTTGACATATGCATTTTGTGGGATATTTTCCATTAGAGTATTCAATGGAAGTTGTTGTGCTTTGCATGAAATTATATTTACAACTAATCCCAGTATTATTACTGTTTTAAAATATACTTTTTTCATAATTTTTATTTTTAAGGACATGGGGTAGCCGTTGTACTGCTTCCATTACTGTTTAATGTTACACTTTGCACGGTTCCATTATCTTCTATTTTTTGTAGGCTTACTTTTCCTTCCATTTTCATGTTCTTCAATGTATCAAAAAATAATTTTTGAAGTCCGTTACTATTTAAATTTCCTCCCAATTGGTTGGTATAAGATAGATTCTCGGAGAGTTCTTTCTCTTTATCGCGATAATCATCTTTTAAGCTTTCTAAATCCCAATTCGCATTATACAGAAACCCTGCCAACTCTTGGGAGGTACCATTAAAATTAATCATATAATGATAATACCTATAACCATCTGGACAAGAGGAGCATGGCTCAGATCCAATCATTCCCATAAAGCCATTTCCAATATTCCCATTAGTTTGTGCCATTGCAAAGCTAAGCATCTTCACAATATCAGGTGGTGAGAACATTTTTATACCTGAGGGAGTATGATTATGATACCCTCCTAAATACCCTGCGGCATCTCCAAGGTCTACCTCATGTTTCCCACTATTAATTTGTGTAGTAGTTCCGTCAGAATTTACTTTAAACCCTTTTTCTTTTTCATCACTTAATTTAGATTGTTGTTTTAACGAATCTATAGCTGGTTTTGATTTGGAATTATTCACAATATTTTTCGTTTGCTCACAAGGATTTGTAGTATTGGGTGTATTGGGAGTGCTTCCGCTACCGCCACCACCATAATCACCAGGACCACCACCCATATCGTGTCCTCCACTACCAATACCTCCACCTCCGCTCCATACGTCATACATCGTCAGTTTTACCGGTCTTGTTACTCTGATGATAACTTCTCCCACATCAATAGGGTTGTTGCTATTTCGGGAAACTGTCTTGGTGTCATAATAGTGTTGAAATTTATTAATAAGATAAATAACATCGGAATTTGTATTTTGGTGAACATCAAAATAGAGATAGTCTCTTTCTGCATTGATGACTCCGGCTATTACGGCCGTTACTTTTCCATCCTTAAGCATTGGAAAAAACAGAAGCTTTCTATTATCTCCATCATCTCCTCCTATATCCTGAGAAGATACGCTAAGATCCACTGTTCCATACCTGTTTTCCAGTTCGGTTTTCTTTTCCGGATAATTATTGAAGTAGGCCAGCATGGAGTTTCCAAAGGGGAGTGCATAGTTGTTGGATTCTGCATTTTTAGAAAGGCTTTTTTCCTTTTCAAAGCGTTCAAAAAAGGCAATTTTTTCCTTTTGGGTTTGTTCTGTGCTAGTAAGCATCTCATCTGTTCTGCAGGAATTGAGGGATACAGATAAGGTAGAGAGCAATAATAGCCCATAGACTAAATTTTTCTTCATAAGCATTTGTGTGTTTGTAAATATAATAATTAATTCTATTTGATGTGATTTTCACCACGGGATAAAAATAAATAATTTATGAATACAGCATTATGGAAATCCGTATTAACATAGAATATGCAACCTATACACAATGTGTACATTGTGTATCTATTTTATAGGGTATGAAGAAGAAAATCTCTGCACCTCGTTTTATAACCCCCTCCAGGGGCTATGATAAGTGGTGATACCCTCTGAATAACGGCCTGAAGCCCGTTGGGTAAGGGTCTCTAGCCCGTTATGCAACCGGTTCTACCCCCTTAGGTAAGGGGGTATAGGCCGTTCCTTAAGGGGGTAAAGGGGGTTGGAAAGACCCTCGAGGGGGTTAGGGGAGTACCCAGAGGCACTTTGGAACTGCCTACAGCCAGTTATGTAAGTGCCCCGAGGCTGTTTGTAACTTGTTCTACCCACTTGGGTAAGTGGACATCTGCAGTTCCTCAACTGGCTATTAGCTGTTGGGAAGAACCTTGAGAGAGTTGGGGAACTGCTGAGCGGCACTTTGGAACGGTCTACAGCTCTTGTAGTGAGGTTTTTAATGGATTGCGTTGTTCTTGTGAGAAGCTAAAAGTGAATCTTAATAAGTGAGTTATGATTTGCTTTAAGGTTATGAGAATTTTAGATAATGACATTACGGTTTACCGTAATTAATATATTATTATCTCTTGTATGTTTGTAGATAAAAAACTTATATGGTACTAACTTTAATTAAAATCTCATTTGGTATTGGTGAATTTTTTTCAACATCATTCTTAATCTTAATTATTTTATCTTTCTGTGTATATCTCTACAGAATTTCCAAATCGGAAAAGTATCAGAAATTTAAATATGCAATTTCATGTCTTTCAATAATGTTTACTTTGCATTTAGTAGTGTTTCCTTTTTTATATACCTTAATGCTCAAAAATAATCCAGCTAGTTTTGAATTTAAAACTGCTATCCATGATAATCGAAAAAAGTTGGTGCTTAATGAATGGGTTGATGATTCTAAAAATATTCCTTATGAGATTAAATATCTTGAAAATATTAAACTCTCAAATTATAAAATCTTAAACAAGAAATTAAATGAACTAAAGCAATTAACTTTTACGGAAGCTAGTATAATACATGCAGTTATTAATTCTAATATTCCTGGTAGAGATTACATGGCTACTGTTTATGTTTTTGATAAAAATGGAATGTTAAAAAAAGAATTACATAGGGGTGGAGGCTACGCTGAATTAGATACTATGAAATTAGGAAAGGTGATAACTGAAGATATTAATTATCTTAAAAACGAGTTCCAATACTACAAAGTAAAAAAAGCTGAACTGGATAGAAATAATTTTTGGACTTTTGCAACGCTTCTGCCATACAGTATATCCTCTATATTCACAGGAAATATGTCCCCACTAACACCAATGGCTAATATATTATACACCATTCATTATGTTATTATATATTGTATTGGGATAGGAGTTTTCCTTCATTTTCTAATTATTAATCTGGAATTAATTATTAGAAGTCGAAAGTCTTAATTTCCGATTCTTTTAGCTAAGGTTATTGCAAATGTTATAGTTTTTTAAACATAGATTTGTTATTGTTGGTTTGAAATAGCCTCTTTCTATCGCACGATTGTATGTGGCTTTAGCTGTTAGAATGATAATTTATAATGCTTAAATCACATGAAAGGATTTGTGTGATAGCAAGGGTGATAATGTTATTTCATTATAAATTGTTAGAGATATTACTTTCAGTAGATTTTTCTAACTTATCTCTCCTGAATGTATAATAATTTTCAGGTATTAAAACACTGTCTTTTCTGCTGCAAAAGAGCTTATCTTGTACTTGTCTAAGTTGATGTAAAGTTGGTAATGTATCTGAATTTCCGAGTATTCTTGCTGCTTTTCTTACCTCTTCTAATGATTTTACTGCTTTTTGATTATCTAATATCAATTTAAATAAAATTACAAGCAAAGGGAGCGTTGGAGCAAAGAAGTTTGTAAGATATCCTTGTATTGATGCATTTATGATTGTAGCAATTATGAAAGAAAGAGTAACCACTATTAATGCTACTATTGTACAATCATTCTTAAAATGATATCTTAATTTCCTGTCATATTCTAAATTTGTTTCTTGACATCTCAGAATTGCTTCTTCTTGGGCTAATCCATCCAAACTTATATGATACCAATTTGTTAATGGTGCTTTTGGATTATGAATATATTTATTACTTGCATTCTCGATTATCCAATTTTCAGGCTTTTCTCCGCAATTTGTTTGATTCCAATCCATATTATATACACTACAATCAAATAGCTCTTGAGTCTTAGCTGCATTTTTTTTGTATGTGGATAAGATATCTGATAAAAATAATAAATCGATTAAAGTAATAATTATTGAAACTAACGCAATGTAGGGTGTTAAATCAATTGATGAAATATTTTTTTGAAATATTTTCATAAAATTTAATAGTATAACGACTAAAATAGTAATTGTTAATTGCCATTTATAAATATTTTTAGCTTGAGAATAAATTACTCGTTGAGCTTTTAATAATCTCAAATTTTCGGGTAATTCTTGTTTGATTTTAATATTATTCATTTTCTATAAATTATACTTTGGAAATTCAGAACCAAATATTTCAAGCCATTTTTCAATAGCCTCTTTTTGTTTACCTTCACTTTCAAATTTTCTTGCATCATTAGCTAAATGATAATCCCTTTTTGCCCTTTCTTGTACAGAGTTCCTTTCAGTAAAAGATAGTGAATTTAAGTTGCCTTGGAACCCTTTAGGATCTATTAAATTATTGTGTATGTTATGGTATATATAGGCAAAAATTTTAGGCAATTCGACATCTATGTAATTGCTACTAGTAACGTCATTAGAATCATAGTAATTAAGAATTAAACATTCTAAAAAGTATGAACCCATTGTTGTTGCTGTGCGGCGCTTTGTCCAATACTTCATAATTCTGATAACATCTAAAACTGAAATCTTTTGTTTGTTATTAATATTTGAAGTTCTCTCTTTATCAATTCTAGGATCAGTTGGTTTCCAATTTCCACTACCATCTGGAATTAAAAAGAAAGTCTTACCCGAATCATCAGGCATAGTTTTAAATGATGGAACAATATCATAAACCCACTCATAAGAATTTAATTCTAAGGTTACGGCTTCTTGATTTCTTTTTATTTCAGCTTTCTTATAAGACGATACTTTTCCAAGATACTCTTTAAATTTATTTATAACCTTAATGGAGTTTAATATATTAGTATTTGTATCACATAATGCTAGTTGTTTTGTAGCAGTTTCTGGCACACGTATTAAAAAACCTGTTGAAGTTGGTTCTCTCCAATTCCCATTAGCATGTAATATAATCATAATATCAATATCATCTAATGGTCTTATTTTAGTTTTTCTATAATATGAACCGTAATCTAATCGTGTATTATTAGAATATAAATCTAAAAATTTCCCATCATCTGGAAATTTTTCTATTTCAGATATTAAGTTATTTTTACTTGCTTTTGCTACTTTATTTCGTTCAGAATCTATCCGGACATAATCTTTCATAAATGTTTCGAAAGCATTATTTACTGTTGTGGCCATAAATAGTTGTATTGGTTTATAGATCTAATTATTGTATTAGAAAGTTATTTGACTGTTGACACTCAAATATATGAATCCATATATTCGATTTTTTACGGTTTTCCATAATCAACAAAAATAAAATTCACCACGAAATTTTCAATCCGTATTTTCACGGAATTTCTTAAAATTTTCACCATAAAAAAATCCCGACTCTCGTCAGGATTTTTTGGTTTTAATTTCTTTAATATCGTATTTCTTTTCTTTAATTGGTTCATTAGGTAGGAAGTCTTTGATAGAGCAACCTAATGCTATAGCAATTAAATTTAAGTGGATTAAATTGTATTTAGCTTTTTTAGAAGGAGCTTCTATCTGTGAAATAAATCCAATATTCTTACCAATCGAAAGGGATAACTCTTCCTGAGTAATTCCTTTTGTTTCACGTATTTCTTTTATACGTTTTATAACAAACCTTTCTATTTCGTCTAATGATTCATTCATAAGTCAAAGTGAATGAAAAACAATAAAAAATATTATGTACTATAGTACATATTTCAGAAATTGTTTTATATTTGTAAGATAAGCTACAATAAAGTAGCTTTGCGATACTTCAAAGAATAATAGAAGCTATTGCTTAGAATCTCGAACAGAAAACTGGTAATTTTTAGCATACGAGACGATAAGCAGGAAGCTCACGACCTAGGCGTGGGCTCTCTTATCTGTATGCATGGTATACCAGTACCTCTGTTCGGATATTGTAGAGTCCCATGCCGTTTTTATTTTCATGCTGTTCTGCTTTTCTACAATTCTCTTTTTCTAAGCCTGCTTTATCACATACAGTATCATGACATGTTACAATGGGGTGTACAATCCATTGCGGCTTTCGGGCTTTCAGAAAAACACAAATTCTATCATATTATTTTGGGTTTGTATGGGCAGGAAGCTCTGCCATTGCCGGAGCTTCCTCCTTTACAGCCTGTAAAAAATCGTTAACAGAAAACAATTAGTATTTAGTACAGAAGAACTAAAATAAAGCTTGGCTTGCATCGGTATCGTGAAATTTTCATGGTCTGTGGAGAGCTGCGCTCCATTCAATACAATCTATAAATGATGAAAAGAAATTGATCACAAAAATACAAACGCATGAAAAAGACCGGAACAGACTTTGAGTCCCAATATTGGGCAGTGAGTAAAAAGCAATCAGGATTACAGCTGATGGAGACCTATTTTCAGTTGAATGATCTTGCCGTATCTAAGGAAAGGCTAAACAGCATTATGAGTTGCGCGGTAAGGAGAAATAGCTGGATTAATGAGGATCCTGCGGTCATCTTTCAGTTTCACCAGTCGATGAGGTCGTTGGTGCATGCCTGTTACCTCATCATGCTGAAAGACAGAAAATGGACGGTAAATACTCAGTTGGGAGATGTTTCTCCATTACTTTTTGGCTTGCTTTCGGAGAAGGAATACCAAAACCCTCTGCTGGTCTTTAAAAAGGCATTCAGAGAGTACAGCATCAGGGAATTTGATTATTTTCTTTCGGGAATGGTTTATTTCTCACTGGGAGTTTACGATAATCTACCGGAAAAGAATCTCGTGATTCCTTACATCCACCTGATTAAAATGCTGGATGCAGCACACCTTATTCTTGAAAGGAGAGGAAAGACTTAATGAAACTAAAACCGAATAAAATAGCTGGGTTCCTTATTTTTTTGTAGTTTAATTCCTTAAATACCTAAATCACCTTTTTATATATTTATGAAAAAGAATTTGATCAATCAAAATGGAGTCTCGGATAAATTTTGGAATGTTGAATATTTTGGAAATACCCAAAAAATAGTTTTTGGAAAAACAGGAACCAAGGGGCGTGAAAGCATTAAAGAATTTGCAGATGAAATGGAGTGTATCAGAGAATCTGAAAAACTGATCAGCCAAAAGATCAAAAAGGGATACACGGAAATTCCTGAACATGATGAAATCCCCCAGAAAGCAGAACTTTCTGAAACCGAAAAAGCCGATATTTATTTCTGGGAAGCCATTGAAAAATCAAATAAATACAAAAACGCCCATTGGAGCGAGTATGATGTAGAGGAGCATCTGGAAAATCTAACGGCGTATCTCTCCAGATTCGGAAAGGAAAGGCTTGTTCTTTTTGAAAAGGCACTGCAGGAAAAACTGAGTGACCTTTACACGGCTGAAATTGCGGAGCTTTCCATTGTTTTGGAATGCGAATTCAGCTCTGAGAATGGGAAATATACCTTTAACCACTATCTTTCTGACGACGGATTTATTTATTTCCGCTGTTGGCTGCTACTGAAAGGCAAGGCGTTTTTTGATGATATTAAAAAAGATATACAGGCATTTGTAAGCGGGAAATACAGCTTTAATATTGGAGACTGCTGGGCAGAGGGGCTGTTGTATGTAGCTGATGAAGCCTATTCTGCCAATCATGACAACGAAGATGAATCGGAAATAAGGGATACCGTAGATGAGCTTTATCCTGAGAACCACTATGACAGCATGGATAGGGAGATGAACCGCGAGCCAAAGGGTGGAGCTGACCTACAGACCATGTACCCGAAACTGGTAAAGGAAATTGGAGAATTGAGAAGTGCATAAAATAGGTGGATATTCACTCTTTTAACACTGGAAATTGGTTTAAATAATCTTTTCAGCCTTGTTTTAAAAATAATAAGAAAGCCTTTCAGTTTTTCTGAAAGGCTTTTTTTATGTAGAACAATATATTATTTAAAGATTTCATTCTGATAAAGAATATGGTCATCTTCATCAAAGCTTATGATCAAAACTTTAAATTGTTTTGCAGTGTCGTTATTGAAGAATTTAATTCTTGGAGGAACATAATCGCTGTCAAACAAATTAGGATTCCAGTAAAGGGTTTCTCTGGTGTCTTTTTCAATTTTGGCAGGAGAATCTTCGTCTATCATTTCAACAAGAAATTCGGATGGTTTATCATATCCTTTGATGATCGCTGAGTTTGCTTTTGTTGCTTCTTTTCCGGTATTTTTAGATTGCAGATCGCCTTTCATGGTATAGATGGCTACTGCATCACCCAATAATCCTGAATTCTTAATAACTTTTACCATCGCAATATTGCTTACAGGAATACTGGTAATCATTGCGGGATCGGTAATCATTTCATCCAGATACAGCTTGGCAGGCTTGTTACGAATGTAAGGTACATTGATCCCTGAACTGTTTCTTTGAAGCGTAACACCGGCCACTCTTCCCTGCAGCCAGTCTAATATATTATTGGCTCCGGCTACATGCTGGTCTTCATTCACGAAGTCGAATACATGATCATTAATGGAGTTAAACATTCCGCTGGATAGCTGTTTGTTCAATTCTTCTTTTGGATCTTTCTTTTTTCCTACTAATTTTACCTGGTCAATTTGTATTTCGGCACTCTCTATTTTTTTATTGTTTTTTTGAGTGTTGATGGCTCTAGCAATCGCAGGAGGAAGAACTTTGTTTGCACCGGATTTTACTACTGTATATTTTGTACCCGGAAAGTTGCCCTTAAATTGTGTGGGAGTAACCAGTGGCTCTACAGTGACAAATAAATTATCGGTATTGGCTTCCTTGTTATTTTCTGAACTTACAAATAAGGAAACTTCCAAAGGATCATCATTGTTAAGATTGTTCAAATAAACATATCCGTTTTGATCCGTTATAAATTGATTAAGAACAGGTTGGTTTTTACCTAATTTCAACATTAAACTTACAGGGGCGTTAACCAGCAGGGCATTGTTTTTAATAGGCTTTACCTTGTAAGAAAGAAACTGTTGAGGATTATTTTTAATGGTGGGTACAGATCCGCTAAGTACAGAATTCCAGTCGAATCTTTTCCAGTTTTCAGAAATAAGAAGCGCGTCTAGAGCTTCTGTATTGGCATTTTTAGAAAAATACTGAGCCGGACTGTCTATTTTTGAAGTAAAATCTCCTGTTAACCAAAGGCTGCTGAGAATATTTTCTTCTTCTGGCTTATTGCTGCCGTCATCCTCACTTACCAAAACCGTATAATTTTTAAAGTATGATTCTGGAGAAAGGTCGATGCTATTGAAAGATCTTGGCGTTTGTTTTATGCTCTGGCCTATAATTTCTGCTTTCTCAATCTTTAGATCATTAGGTTTTATAAAGCAAAGTCTTTGTGCCACAAGGTTGTCTTGCTCATCAAAAATGGCTAGTTGTAAAACAGCGTTAGCTCCATTACTGATTTTTGGAGGAATAAGACTTGAAACTTCATTAGTCAACTGCTTAATATTGGCTTTGTATGCAAGGTGGTTATTGATGGTTCCAACAATTTTATACCCTTGAAGCTGTTGTTTTAAGTTCGCTCCCTTTATGGTATATTTAATCCCGTCTTTAGAGCTGTTAACGTCCAAATGAATACCGCTGTCTGCAACTTGTGGAAGATCTATTGTTTTATCTTTTCCTGTATTGTCATGGATAACAACCTGGTATTTTTTTCCTGAAGCAGGAGTTATGGTAAAGGCTGCAACATTTTTATCAAAAGATGTAAAGGTAGTTACCGGTACTTTTGGATTCTGGGTGTCTATTACTTTTCCGGTCCAGTTTTCTGGCAGAGAAGTATTGCTTGATAATCTTACGGCAAACTTCGTAGGAATACCGTTGATGAAAGTTCCTCCTTCCGGAAAGGCTTTTGCAGACCAATCAGAACTCTTAGAAATCACTAGCGATTCCGTAGAACTGGGATTGTAAACCGGAATTGTTTTAACAATCTGGAAGTCTTCATTAAAATTGGTCATGTAAGGAGTATAAGCTCTTACATAATACACTTGTTCAGGAAGGCTCTCTTTCAGTTGAAAATCTCCGCTGCCTTCACCATTGGTAAGAAGTATCGTTTTCCAGTCTATTATTTTTTTATCAGAATCGTATAATTCAACAAATAGAGTAGTAGATAATGCAGAACGGTTATATCCATCAAATACAAAGCTTTTAAACCATATTTTGTCACCCGCTGCATATTGTGATTTGTCCGTAAGTAAGTATACTTTTTCTTGGTCGTAATGATCCTCAAGATTGGTAATTGCTTTTTCTAATTTAGTTTGAGCCAGTACAGGTTGTACCATCGAAAGAAGCAATACACAGAATATATTTTTCATAGAAATCTTAGCGCATTTTAATTCTTTGCTAATGTAATCATTTAAAGACTTCAAAAATTGATATTGAACGTCTTATTTTAGAAAAAAACAATCAGATTGATACTATCTTGGATTAGGTTTAAGAGTTAGGGAGTGGTGTAGACGCGATCTATTTTAAGATTGTTTGAGTGTTTTCTATTTTTGTTTATTTAGGCGATTGATTTTGAACGCAAATGGGCTATATTTGGTCGCTTATAACATGAGCTGATCACAGATCTCCCAAATACGTCCAAAAAATAACTAATAATGAAAACTATACTCCTTTGTTTCACTGCAATTTTTTTTGCAACTATTAATCATTGTAACGCACAGAAACAAGCAATAGATCCTCAAATTGATACTGAATTTTTTATACCAGTTGACCAATCAAAACTTTATACACGCGTTATTGGTAATTCGGAAAAACCAATAATTATAGCATTGCATGGAGGGCCGGGCGCTTTTTCTATAGACCATGAGTTTTATAGAGATGTTTTTGAAAAAGATTATTTAGTCGTTTACTTTGACCAAAGAGGAGGAGGTCTATCGGATGAATTTAAAGACAAGTCAATGCTTACAACGGATCAGTTTGTTAAAGATTTAGATAATGTTGTTGATTATATAAAAGATAAATATCCTAACAAAAAAATCAATCTTTTGGGTACGTCTTGGGGCGGGACATATGGTTTTTTGTATTTGCTAAAACATCAGGAAAAGATTAATTCATTTATTAGCAGTTCTGGATTTGTAGACAGTCCACAAAGAAATTTCGCTTTAATTTCTCATGAACGTCAATTAGCTAATGATCTTCTAAAGAAAACAACCGATCCTGTAAAGAAAAAAAGATACGCAGAAATTCTAACAAAATTAGATGAGATTGAAACAAGTGGATTTAAAGATTTTTTTCATGATATGAATACGGTAAGATATGAATTTCCAAAAGATTTAGGTTTTGATGTTTATTGGGCTAGGCCGGAATTGAAGGAAAAAAAAGCAGAACTATTAAGCGATCCAGCTTTTTTTGCTAGAGTAAAATATACTCCCGAACTCCTTAAAAAAGCCATCGAAAAGCTTGAATATATCAATGAAGTTTTTATGAATACTGAGTCTTACAATAATCTGAATATAACAGATAAACTTGAAGTAATCAAAAAACCAATATTAATTATTCAGGGAGAATATGATTATGCCATCGGAGTTGAGCAAGGCCGAACAATTTATAATGCACTTAAAAATGTCCCTAAAAAGGATAAAGAATTATTATACATAAAAAATGCCTCACATAATACCCCATTTGAAGCACCAGAAATATATTATAATGCGATGAAAACCTTTTTTAAAAAGCACAATTAAAAGTAAGCACAACTTTGAAGTTAATGCTTTTTAATTTATTTTGATGATTCGTCCTGAAAAAGGATTAATGCGTTTGCTAATCAAATAAAAATCAGAATAGAAAATAATCTATTCTGATTTTATATTTTTAAGCTATATAAATTGATTAAAATAATGTTATTCTATCCAGAAATGTCCCATAGAATAGGTTCTGGCTTTACCAGCCACAATAACTCTTTCACCTTTGTTTTCACAATAAATTTGGCCACCTCTTTCTGATAGCTGACGGGCAAAAAGCTTCTCTTTTCCTAATCTTGATGACCAGAAAGGAATGAGCGAGCAATGCGCAGAGCCGGTTACAGGATCTTCAAGAATGGAGGACTGTGGCGTAAAATATCTTGAAACAAAATCACTGTCTGTACCTGCTGCTGTTACAACAACACCTCCAGGATCCAGGTTGATAAGGTCGAAAACAGATCTTTCAATTTTGATTTTTTTGATGTCTTCCTCAGACTCATATACCAGAACATAGTCTCTGGATTTGAAGACTTCCTTAGGCTGTATATTAAGAGACTGGGCTATATTATCCGGAAGAGTAGATTTTTCAGGCATTCTTGATGGGAAATCCATATAGTAAAATCCATCTTTTACATCTACTGTTAATTCACCGCTTTTGGTGTCAAAAACAATTCTGCTCTTCTCATAGTTTAAGATGGAAGCTAAGCAATGAGCTGTGGCAAGGGTAGCATGTCCACATAAATCCATCTCTATTTCAGGCGTAAACCATCTCAGATGAATGGTATTGCCATTATCAATAAAGAAGGCTGTTTCTGCTACAGCATTTTCACGAGCTATTTTTAAGAGGATTTCATCGGGTAACCAGTTTTTCAATGGGACCACACATGCAGGATTTCCATGGAAAATTTCTTCTGTAAACGCATCTATCTGATATAAATCTAACTTCATGATTGAGAAATTTTAGGTTAGTAACAAAGATAAATAAAAACCATTTGTCAGTTTGGGAAAACAAAAATAAATCCCAACTCTCGTCAGGATTTTATTTATTCTTCAGTTTTGTATTTTAGATAGAGTTGCATTAAAATCGATAGCCCATACTCAAACCTAGCTTTATAACCTGATTGTGATCTGTTTTATCTGCATTGAAAACAAGTCTTCCATAGGCTGCATTAGCTTCAAAAACAAATCCTTTTTTAGTAACCAGTTTATAGCCTAAACCACCACCTAGAGCAACATCATAAACATCTTTGTTTTCAGTGAATGTCACATTGTCTGCTGCATATATCTTTTTCCCATCAATGGAAGTGAACATTCCAAATCCTTCAACAAAAAAACCGGAAGCATATTTCTTTCCAAAATAATATCTGTAATAGGGAGAGATGTAGTAATTCAGATCTTCTTCTTTTGTATTATCATAAACAATAAATGCAGAGATCCCCAGTGATGAGTTTTTGTTAAGGTATCTTTCAAAACCTGCTTCCACGGCACCGGATAATGGCGCGATAAGATTCAGTTTAATTTCATTTTTTCTCTCGGATGGATCTTCATTGGTTTTGGTGTTTTGGGCATTAACAGAATAAAAAGCAAACAAAATCATTGCTAGTAAAAAGTTTTTTTTCATAAAAAAAGTAATTTGAATTATTTAAGTGCAAAACTCAAATAATTCAAGTTAGGGCAGGTTTCAAAAGCTTAAAAATGGAGAAAATGGCACCTATTTGATGGTGTTTTTATATTCGTTTGGCGTCTGGCCAGTCACTTTTTTAAAAGCTTTATAAAAAGTGGTCTTTGAAGTAAACCCGGCTTCTAATCCCATCGTCAACAAAGTATAGTTTTCATATTCCGAGTTTGATATCATTTCTTTGACAGCCTCCACCCGATAGTTATTGATGTAATTGGCAAAGTTATCTTCTGTTATTGTGTTTACAATTTGTGAAAGGTATCCTGCACTTATGCCTAGTTTTTCAGCTACTTTTTCTCTGTTTAATGTACTGTCTGTATAAATGTGATCATCTTTGCAAAGAAGTTCCAGTTTTTGAAAATAAAGATTATCTGCGGTGATCGTTTCCTTATATTCTTGTGGTGTACTATTTTCTACAATTTGCAGATTGGGATACGGAATAGCTGAATCATTATTTAGAAAATTATAGACAGCCACTTTGTTTTTGGCAAGCTTGTATTTGTAAATACCTATATAGGCGGTCCAGTGCATGATAAATGTTGCCGATAAAGCCAGCCCACTCATGGTAGAGGAAATATCTATTCCAAAAAAGAAGCCAACCATATATGTAATTAGCCAGGTAGATAATAATAAATAGAGCGTAGTTAATAAGGTAATTACCCATTTTTTCTCTTGTGGATCTTTTAAGTGCCTTATCATGAAATAAGAGTAAAAAGGCGGAAACAAGATGATGATAAAGGCAAATAAAAGCTGAATCAGTCTAAGTATATTGATGATGAAAATACCTGAATCGGAGATTTTATAAATTCCTAAAATATCATTAAGATGGTATATAATAGCAAAAGTAGAGGAATAGGCAAACGGAATGTAATACAAATAAGCTTTTTGTCTGTTCTTTACGGTATCATCAATTCGATTTATTATAAAAAGGAAGATGAACACGGGGAGTAAAAATATCCACTCAATATAATCCAGAAAACATAGCAAAGGGTAGGACTTAAATGCACCCTCAATTTCAAAAACATAATTCAATAAAACAAAGGAAAGTGCAAATAGCAAGTAGGCTAAATATTTATTTGAAGTACTATTGAATAGGGAAGACTTTAAGATCACTAAGCCTAAGATGATTCCCTGGAAAATTGCAATATTTAAAAGTGTTGTATAAATCAATTTTTTATAAAAGGTGTTGTAAAGATTTGCTTTGGTATATCCTGAGAATTATTGTTTAAATATACTTCTTTCATATGAATTGATAAAACGAATTGATAGTAATACTGATGGCTCTTTTAAGGGGTTGAGAAATAAGGAGTCAGGCTCAAAATTTTGGTTAAAGTATATTAATACCCATTTTTCATTCATTGAGCAACTCAAATTATTATATACATACGATTGACATTAACTTTGAAAATATAAACAAAAATCTATTAAAAAAAACAATTATATTTTGTTTTGTAGTTAATAATATCAATCCATTTGTTTTAGCTTTGCTTTATCTCTGTGTTTTAATTATCTGTTCATTATTTAATATTTTTATGATCACCCATTTCAGACTTATTTTCTCTTTTTGGAGATCTGCATTTAGTCTTAAACAGATTATTTTACTTTTTCTATTCTTAATACAGGGCTGCCACCTTTATTTCTGTCAGAACCACAATCTATCAAAAGAAATTGATAAATTGGTCAGTTTATCAGATGATTATATTTATGTTGATTTTGGAAAATCCTCCGAATTTTCTAAAAAAGCATTGAAAATAGCAATACAAGAAGGTGATTCTGAAAAAAGAGCAATCGCTTATTATTATATTGTTCGCTCTCTAGTTTTTTTTAGAAAATTTGAAGAGTGTTCCTTATATCTTGAAAAAGGTCTTCAGGAAGAGGCACTCCAGAAGAATATTTTATTAAAGGCTTCCTTTCTTAGTTTGCAGGCCCTTTATTATAGCAGAATGTCTTTACTGGATCAGTCTTATCAGAAATATAATGAAGCACTCAATCTGTTGAAATCCAGGAGTGATACTGAATCACAGCTTGTTACGGCAAATATATATTCAGGGATTGCTGATTATTATACAGATCTTAAAGACTATAGAATAGCTCATCTGTATATAGATAAATCTATTGCGATCTCCGAGAAAATTCCTCTGAAAGAATATCTTACTGTGAAAAAAATGTACAGGAACAAGCCTCTTATTTATTTTCACAAAAGTTGGATCTTTTTACAGGAAAAAAAGGCTTCTTTGGCATATTCATACATTCAAAAAGGGTATGACCAGGCAGTTTTGGAAAAATATAAATATCTGGCTCCTTTCTATGAAGCTTATGGGGACTATTATTTTCAAACTCATGAATATAAACATGCAATCACTTTCTATGAAAAATGTGTTCAAAATAAAGAAAACTTCGGTCAATATTCTGCCTATGTAGATTCTAAAATAGCAGAATCATATAAAATGCTGGATAACACTGAAAAGGAGATTTATTTTTTGCAGAGAGCAGAGAGAAGGCATAAAGCAGATCTGGCAGATGATAAAATGATCGTTCAGAAAGAACTAGATAGAATTCTGGTTAAAAAACAATTGGAAAAAACTCAACTGGAGAAAAATGGGGTGATGATTATTGCCTTGGTCATCTCGGGTTTTATTTTGTTGTTAATTGTTGTGATAATACGTTATCAGAAAATCAGAAGAGGAAAATCAAAGATTATTGGAGAACAAAAAAGTAAACTTTCTGAAAAAGAAACTGAAATAAAGGAAAGAGAGGAAAAAATTGAAAAATTAGAGCAAAAAGTTGCCGAGTCTTTTTCTGAACTTAGTGATATGGTTAAAGAAAATTCCTCTCATTTCTGGGGTCGTTTTCAGGAAATCTATCCTGATTTTTCTACTAAAATGCTAAAAATAAATCCTCATTTAAAGGTTTCTGAACTCACTTTTTGCGCTTATATATATCTTGGTTTTTCCACAAAGGAAATTGCAGAATATACTTTCAAAGCCAATAAAACGATTGAAAATAATAGGTATAATCTTAGAAAAAGACTGGGTATGAATCCGGAAGAAGATCTGATGATTTGGATCAGGAATTATATAGATAAAGTGTAGCGATATTTCGTTTTTCATCATATAAAGAATCTGTACAAGGTTCTTTTTTTTTGCTCTATATCCGAATGAATTATATAGTTTTTTAGGAATGGAAATCTATAACTCTCATTTTCTTTCATATATGCATTGCTGAATTTCACATCTGTAACATATTGGTATTTAGGTTGTTTTTAAAATAGAGGGGCTGATGAGGGGCTCTTTTTTTCTGTTTTTTTATTCAGTTTCTTTCATTTGCAATTGATTTTTAAAACAAAAAAATGGTAAAAAAATTATTTCTAACAGTTCTATTCCTGATGATGGCAGGTGCTTCCCTCTCTGCTCAGGATTGTGGTATGGTAAAGGTAGGCACATGGAGTGGCTATACCATTAGTGATAAGCAAGCTTTTCGCTCTCAACTGAATAATACGGCCAACTATGGTCAAAATGGGACTTATAATAAAGTAAAAGGGTTCACTTTTACAGATATTACCAGTACTTTGAGCACACTTTCAGTAGCTCAGCTGGTTGCTCAATACGATATCATCAATACCGGATATAGTAATATGTCCACAGCTGATGCTCAAAAGATAAAGCAATATGTAGACGCAGGAGGAGTCGCTTTAATTTTTTTAGATGCAGGTAATAAAGTTGGATCTAATTTACATCAGGCATTTGGAGGGACGGGAACAGTAGGTGATGATGCTGTTTCTCCAAGTTATGCAACCAGTACAACTAATGCCATTAATAATGGTCTTTGGGGAGATGCTAGAAATATTTCATTAAAAGGATATGCCACCTCAGGTCTAGTCAACATCACCCAGCTGCCGGCTGGAGCAATTCAATTGGCAAATAATGGAACAAAAGCCAGAGTATGGATTACAGGTACTAACGAAAGAGCTATTTTTAGCTGGGATGAGGGGATTTTTGATCCTTTAGACGGATCTACTACTGTATCTGGAACAGATATTAATACATCACAGGAAAAATTCATCCATAACCTGATGGTGTATGCTTTGGATAAATTAAAAGCACGTACCTATACACCAACTCCCACAGCCAGCGCTGGTGGAAGTACAGCAATTTGTACAGGTAATAGTGTTGCTTTAACTTCTTCATCTGCTACAGGTAATCAATGGTATAAAGATGGAACAATAATATCCGGAGCAACGGGGCAAACCTATAGTGCAAATACAGTAGGAACATATACCGTTGTAGTGACTTCTAACGGATGTCCCAGTTCTCCATCATCAGGAATTGTAGTAACAGTTAATCCTGTACCTGCTGTTCCGACGGTAAACACAACCGCCGCAAGTTGTTCAGCGGAAGGTACGGCAACAATCAGTAATTATAATTCCGCTTATACCTATACATTTTCTCCGGCAGGACCAACTGTAGGTGCAGGAGGAGTGATTTCTGGAATGACAGCGGGAACTAACTACACTGTAACGGCAGAGAGTAGTACTTGTACCTCAGCAGCAAGTACTTCTTTTAGTATTGCAGCGATGCTCCCAACTCCCGCCACTCCAATGGTAAACATTATAGGAGGTGTTGCAACGGTAAGCAATTACAATTCTGCTTATACTTATACATTTTCTCCGTCGGGGCCAAACGTTGGTGCAGGAGGTGTAATTTCCGGGATGACAGCAGGAACCAGCTATACCCTGACTGCCCAAAGTGGGACTTGTATATCAGCAGCCAGTAGCCCTTTCATGATGAATATGGCTACATGTATTCCAGATGTTTTCCTTACACAGGATGCCAATACAAGCCTATATGTTGTAAATACTTCCACCAATCCATTTACTTATACTCCAAAAGGGGCTCCAGCAGGTTTTGGCTATAATGCTACTGCATATAATCCTAAAGATGGTTTCCTGTATGCAATCAAGAATGATCCTACAGTTGCAAATATATTATTAAGAATAGATCCGGCTACCGGTACCGTAACTGAGCTTGGTAATGTGGCAGGACTAACTAATTCCAGATATCTTTCAGGGGAGATCGATGATAACGGAAATTACTATGTATTGCCAACGCCTAATAGTACATATAATACACGTTTACATAAGATCAATATTGCAACACTTACTGCTACTTTTGTCAATCTAAACAGAATAATCAATACGTTTGATTTTGCCTATAATATCAATGATGGATTATTATATGGGGTACATACTTTAGACATTAGCCAACCAAAATCAGGTCTGCTCTATTCTTTAAATCCTCTTACGGGTGTAGTCAATTTTATTGGAGTAGTACCCTATAATGAGGGTAATAATATTTTTGGGGCGATGTATGGGGCTGCCGGTGAGATTTACGGAGCTAAAAACGTAGGCGGATTGTATAAATTCAATACGATAACAGGTGAAAAGACATTAATTTCGAGTTCCCCATTCTCCAATGTAGAGAATGATGGTGCTCATTGTATAACTTCTGCTTTTAATTTTCCTGTGGATCTTTATACAACCAAAACCGATGGGAAAATTAAATATATTCCGGGGACATCCAATGTATATACTGTTGTTGTGGGCAACAACGGCCCCTTTGGTGTACAAGGAACAATAGTTACAGATGCTGTTCCTTCGGGAATACCCGCTGCTAATATGAGTTATACGGCTGGTGTTTTGGGAGGAGGTACCACTACTGTTTCAGGAACTAATACAGGAGCAATCAATGATATAGTCAATCTTCCTGTAGGAGGAACTGTAACATATACTGTAACCGTTAATATACCACCGTATTACACCGGAGATCTTATCAATAAAGTAAGTATAGCTCCACCAGCAGGTACTGTAGAGACTAACATGGGAAACAATACAGCAATTGATACAGATACAACTGACGTATGTCTTAAACCGGGAGATTTTTCTGTAGCAGGTACTCCGACCAAATTTGGAATTACCGTTCAGCAAAAGCAATCAAACTGGCCGGAGAATATTCCGAATGGGTTTATCGCACTAGAATCTAAGACAAAAGGATTTGTTATTACAAGAGTTCAGAATCAAAATGCTATTACAGATCCAAAAGAAGGAATGCTTATTTATGATATAGATGCCGCTTGTGTGAAATTATATAACGGGACAGTGTGGCACTGCATTCAGAGAAGCTGTAATAACTAAACATAAATATTAAATTCATTATGAAAAACACATTCATCATATCAGCACTCTGCTCACTGGCGTCTTATGCCAGTGGCCAGGTTGCTATCAACAAAGAAAATATTACGGGAACAAGCACAGTCTTGGATTTTAATAATACAACAGGTAATTCTAAAGGAATTATTCTCTCTTCTGTAGATAGTGCTCCTGTACTTACTGCGAATAATAACGGAACATTTTTGTTTGATAAAACCGACAAAAAAATAAAGATGTACGAAAACAATACCTGGACAGCATTAAGCAATATTGGAGATTCTTCTCAAATTATTCCTAATCCGAGCACAGAATCAGGGAGTAATCAGGGCGTTATCATTGGTAAGAATACAAGTAGTGCGATAGGGGTTTTAGTGTTAGAATCTCAGGATAAAGCAGTTCTTCTGCCTCAAATTAATACTCCCCATACTACTGTAAAAAGTCCTTATCCTGGAATGATGTGCTATGACACTGCAAGCAAATCATTAGCCGTTTTTGATGGATCCAGTTGGAATTATTGGAAATAATAGGGTAAGCCAAAAGATCATTTACACCCATCATGATAGATCGTAAACAGAATATGATCTTCATTGGTTTCAAAGATGAATGAAAAAATGTAAAATAGAATATACTATAAAATTCTGCCAGAGGTTTGCTTTTGGCAGAATTAAAAAAAACACTGAAAATACTATGATGAACTATAAAAATATCCACATAGGAAATATCATTCAGAAAACTGTTGTAGAAAGCGGAATAGAATCTGACAGGATCTGCAATTTCTTTAAATGTACAGAAGAAGAAATCAAAAAAATGTATCTGGACGCTAATCTGTCTACAGATATACTACTGAAGTGGTGCAAACTATTAGAGGTTGATTTTTTTAGGATGTATTGTCAGCATCTTATTTTGTACGCTCCGGTTTCTCCAAAATTCAAAAAACAAAAGGTGAACGTTTCACAGTTCCGGAAAAACCTTTACACCAAAGAGATGATAGATTTTATCCTAGAACAGGTTAATACCAGAGAAAAAACCAGACAACAGATCGTCGTCGAATACAGAATACCTAAATCAACCCTATATAAATGGATGAGTAAATACAATGTGAGCAGCGAATTAGATGAATAATAGAAGCTTTCCGATGATAATCAAAACCTTGCTTATGATTTTGAAAAATGATAATATTTAAATTCTAAATTCAATGAAAAAAACCATAAAGCCTGATTATAATAAAATTTATATCGACCTTATAACTAAGAAGTTTCCTGATAAAAAAGACCTTTGTTCACATATCCTAAAAAAGAAAAGCCTGACGGTTCTGGATATTATTGAGATCAATACATTATTATTTCAAAAACAAAAGCGGGACTCCAATATGATCAACCAAAAGTTCCGTGCCTATGATAAATCAACAATCCTTCAGATTTTAGATTTTCAAAAAGTGAATGGTTTGAATAATAAACAATTGGCACTACATTATAATTTAAGTAGAAATACAGTTACAAAGTGGAAGAAACAGTTTTTAGTTTACATTTATTTCATGATACAGGTTATCAACTGCTTTTTCTAAGATTTCTCCTGTTTCATTAAAACTGGTGTTTGTCAATATAGATATCCCTATATTTTGTTTAGGGTAAATTACAAACCAATTCTGCATTCCGTATATCCCTCCGTGATGTCTGTAGATTAATTGACTACCATTTTCTATGATGTACCAATGATAACCTTCCCAAAAATCAGAACCCTCTTTATATAATTTTTTATGAGATTCGTTGAGAACGGGATTCGACTGGTCAAGCTGCAATTTCATATATTTCACCAGATCCGTAGTGGTAGAGTGCAATCCTGAAATCCCACCCCATAAAGTTCTGTTGAAGTTAGGCATTAATTCGTTTTTATCATTGTAGCCTTTTACCAATCTTGTTCTGTCATTTTCATTGAGTGTAAACTTAGTTTGATTCATATTATTGGGCTTCAAAACAAATTCAATGACCAATTCCTCAAAAGGTTTTTGATACACTTTTTCAAGGATATAGGCGGTCAGCTCCGGAGCCGTGTTGGAATAGGAATAAACTTCTCCGGGTTTTGTTTCAATTTTGATAAGTTTTAATCCTTCAAAAAATGCCTTTTTATTTTCGCTTTTTAGAGGCATGTTAGGAAATCCACTGGTATGCGTGATGAGGTGTTTGATTGTTATAGGTTCACCTTTAAATTCTAAATTGGGATAAGGTTCGTTAAGGTAGATTCTAATATCATCCTCTAAATGTATTTTTTTATCAAGTACGGCTTTGGCAGCTATATACCCTGTAAAGGTTTTCGTTACAGAAGCTAACTCATAAAGGGTAGAATCGTTGGGTTTATTTCCTTTTCCAATCGTTAATTCTCCAAAATGCTTTGTCGTTGATTTTCCATCTTTAAGAACTGAAATAGAAACAGAATGAAATCTTTTGTCCTCTAATAACTGAAGAGCGTTTTTTGTAATCGCGTTTTCAACATTTTGTTTATGGATTGGGTGAACACTTTTACACCCAACTAGGGCAAAAAATAAAATAAGGGTTACATATTTCATGGTCAGAATTTTAATTTGATATTCATAATATGACGCAAATATGCTGTAGAGAATCCTGAAAAAAGTCCGTATAAAAAAGTCGGACTCATTTTAATCAATACAATGAGTCCGATTATCTGCAATCCAGAGTTTGATTATTTACAATTAGTTAATTATCAACTGTTTCTGAATGCTGTTGGCGTTTGATTTGTATACTTTTTAAAAGAGGTATGAAAAGAAGATTTTGAATTAAAACCCACTTCATATAAAATTTCCAGCACCGTATATTCCTTTTTTGTGGGATCTTTCAGAATTGTCATTGCTTTTTTGACACGGTATTCATTCACAAAATCAAAAAAGTGCTGATTGAGGTGATGGTTAATTAATACAGACAACTCCCGAACGGGAATTTCCACCTGATCTGCCAATTCCTGAATCGTTAGGGAGGGATTTAAAAAGGGTTCTTTTTCAACCATAAAACTTCTAAGCTGTTCAATCTGAAAGCTTTTTGTTTCGTCGGTTTTATTTTCGGTTTCCAGCGTTTCGGCAAAATCTTTTGTAGGTTGTAGGGTAGAATCAATTCTGCGAAAGAGCTCAGGATAATTTAATGCCTTTAATATAAACCAGCAGGCGGCCAATAAAAATACTGTTCCCGCAACAATATTCAACCAGATAAACAGATCTCTATGCTGGGTATATCTTACGATGTTCTTTAAAATAATACATAAATGGATGATCAGGAAAACCACAGTCAGCTGAGACAGCCATATGTACAGCAATGTATTGGGATTGGTATAGTTTTCAAGATAAATTTCCCTGTATTTTTTAAGGACAAGGAATACACCAACGATATAAAAGAAAAACTGCAGTTCCCCGATGAGTTGATAAACCAACATTTCAGGAGAGTTCCACATCGTTGTAAAGAACTGTTCTTTAGCGGTACCTTCTGCCAGATAAAGCCTTGGAACTAAAATTAAGTTGACCACAATAAAAGGAATAAAATGCAGTAAATGCTTTCTTTTTAAGGTGAAATCAGAATAACAGACGGCATTCACATACAGATAGAAAAGAGGCATGACCAATAAGTAAGCAGATATTTTGAAAGTTTTCAGATTATAACTATCCACAAAAAGGTGCATAAAAAGCCCGCTGATATCAATGGCATTAATGATAAGGAACGCCGCAAATAATCTGTTTTCCAGTTTCCTTTCTGTTTTTACCGTTAATAAAAATACGGCAAGCAGCAGCGATACAAAAACAGCCATCGCAGCAATAACTTCCAGAAAACTTAATTTGTCCATTAGTTTTTTTACAAAAATAGGATATAAGTGATAAAGAGAAATGATTGTTAGTCATCATTTTTCAGATATTATGCTCTGCTGTGGAAAGTCTTTCGAGTTTGAGCTTGTAAGTAAGGTTATTTTCTTTAAAATTGTTCCAGGAGACTTCGGAGAGCGTTAATATAATAATATAAATTATATTCTTACTAACACTATTTGTATCAAAGAATTACGAGTCTAGATATTGAATGTAATTATTAGAAATAGTAGAATGAGACTCAATAAAAGATACGCAAACAACGAATAAAAAGTATATTTGCATTTTACTGAACTTTTGTAAGTGAAGGAATATCATAAAAGAAAATAATGCTATCAACAGAAATAAAAAATAAAATACAGCTTCTTTGGGACAGGCTTTGGGCAGGTGGATTATCCAATCCTATAACTGCGATTGATAATATTTCATATTTGATATTTATGAAGCGTTTAGAGAATTTTCATCCAGGGCTTAGTGATGAATTTAAGTGGAGCAAATTTAATAATTTAGAAGGATCTGAATTAAAATCTAAAATAGACAGCGTATTTACATTTATCCAAAATGATTTATCTAATGATGATGAACCTTTTGCCATTGAAATGAAAAATGCAAGGTTTGGTATAAGTATTCCTTCCCTATTAGAAGACGTAGTAAAGATAATCGATGATATCTTTTACTTGGTAGAAGAAGAAGAAAAGAAGGATCAACATTTTCAAGACATCTTAGGTGATGTATATGAGTACCTTTTAAGTGCTACAAATGAAGCAGGAAAGAATGGTCAATTCAGAACACCAAGACATATTATACAAATGATGAGTGAATTAGTTGCTCCGAATATTGATAATGAAGAAACAAAAATTTGTGATGTAACTAGTGGAAGTTCCGGTTTTCTGGTTGGTGCATATCAGTATATTCTTAAAGAAAACAGTAAAATGGTTACTTTTGATGAGGAGAATCAATTAGAGAAAGGGCTTGATGGCAAAAAATTAACACAAAAAAAGAATCAGCAACTAAAAGAAGATACATTTTACGGGTTTGATATCGATGCTACTATGGTGCGGATTGGTATGATGAATATGATGATGCATGGTATCAAAAAACCTCATGTCGTTAATTTAAATACCCTATCCAGTGAGTACGAAGATTTCTTCAGAAGGAAATTTGAGCGAGAAATAACCCTTGAAAATATAATTGACGGGAAAATCAAAGCTAAAATAACTGTAAAAAGGTCCAAAAAAATATCAAAAACTGAAAATAATTTTTGGGGTATGGAAGAATACAGTTATATTTTGGCTAATCCACCTTTTGCGGCAAAGGTTAACAGTAAATCAATAAGTACAAATTTGAATCGCATTTATGAAATAAATGAAGGTAAAATACAGTCGCTACAAACTGAACTTTTATTCTTAGAGCGTATTGTATATATGCTTAAGAAAAATGGTAGAGCTGCTGTAATTATTCCTGAGGGAGTTTTATTTAATTCTGGTAAGGCTTATAAAGCAACTCGTGAAATATTATTAAAAGACTGTGATTTGGAAGCTGTAATATCATTACCTAGTGGTGTATTTAACCCTTATAGTGGCGTGAAAACTTCAATACTTTTATTTACTAAAAAACAGTTTAGATCTGATAAATATCACACTAGAAAAGTTTGGTTTTACGGAATGGATTCGGATGGTTATACGTTAGACAATAGCCGAAGAAAAATAAAAAATGATTTCCCTCTTCCGCAAACCGTTAAACAATATAAAACCAGAGATGAAAAAAGTCACTCACAAAAAGACCGTAAACAGAAACATTTTTATGTTCCTGTTAGTGAAATTGAGGAAAATGGATTTGAATTAAACTACAATTTGTATAAAGAATTTGTTTTTGAGGAAACTTCATATGAAGAGCCTGCCAAGTTGCTTAAACAAGTTTTAAAGATTGAAGAAGAATTGTTTCTTTCTTTAAAACAATTAGAAAAAGAGTTGTAATGGAATATTTAAGTACAACAATAGGAGAAATCATAGAGAATATCCAAACAGGAAAAACTCCCAGCACTAAAGAGCCACTTTATTATGAAGGAGATGTGCTTTGGGTTACCCCTACAGATTTACAGGGTCAGCAATATATTTCAGACACAAACACAAAAATATCAGAGCTAGCTCTTTTAGATAATCAAGCTTTCTTACACAAAGAAAATACTGTCTTAATAAGCTGTATCGGAGACATCGGTAAGGTTGCGATAGTTAAAAAACCAGTTTCTAGTAATCAACAAATAACAGGGGTTCGAATAAAGGAAAAAATTATCCTCCCTAAATTTTTTTACTATTGGATCATTAGAAATAAAAATTACTTAAATTTTAAAGCAAATAAAGTAACTATTTCTATTTTAAACAATACTAACCTGAGAAAGCTAAATATAAATTATCCTAAGGACTTAGAGTTTCAAGAAAAAGTAACTTCCCAATTAGATAGGATTCAGATATATATTAATGAGAAAGTGAAAAATATCAATGTATTGGAAAATTTAACCCAATCAATATATTTCAAAATGTTTGGAGATCCTGTAAACAATCAAAAAAGCTTTCCTTTAAAAAAGCTTTCCCAAGTTACTCATAAAGATAAAATAATTACGTATGGAATTGTTCAAGCGGGCCCCCATATTGATGAGGGCATACCATATATTAGAACAGGTGATATAAAAGACGGAAAGATTGTTTTAGAAAATTTACTTAAGACAACTAGTGAAATTTCAGAAAAATATTCACGAACAATTTGTTCGACTGATGATATTCTTATTACAATTAGAGCTACTATAGGTGAAGTTGCTATGATAAATGCTAATAGTGAAGGTTTTAACTTAAGTAGAGGCATTGCATTAATTTCTCCAAATAAAAAAGTTATTATTCCGAATTATTTATATTCGACTTTACAAAGTGGAGGTTTTCATTTTATTATAAATAAATATGTAAAAGGTTCAACGTTCAAGGAAATTACATTGGAGAAATTGAGAAATATAGAAATTCCAGTTCCTAATGATCTTACTTTACAAAATACGTTCAGTAAAATTTATGAATCTATTCAAGACGTAAAGGGTAAAGTTGAACAATCACTAGAAATATTACAGGAATTATTTCAGGTAATTCTTCAAAATGCTTTTAAACCTGATGTTGAGATAGATGAAGAACCGATTTTTAAGGATTTGATTAAGAAATTCACAGCTCAGGATTTGAGAGGTAATAAACAACGATTACAATACTTAATAAATCTCTTTGATCAACAGAATTTTGATGATTTTAAAGATTTTACAGAAACAAGGAAAATATTGTTTGACCTTATGCAAGAGGAAGAAATTATTCAGGTTTTTGAAATTGATAAAGTGAAATTACAAGTAAAATGAAATTAGCTCGATTAACAATATTAGAAAAGTTCAGAAGTCTTGGTGAAATAAATACAAATAGAGGTAAGGAAAATTTTACTGTTATTTTTAGGGATGATGAACCCAATCAAGAATGGATGAATTTTCATCCTTATTGTTTTGCTGGACTAAATGGTTCTGGTAAGTCTAATGTATTGGAAGCGTTATCAAATATTTTTTATCACTTAGAGTGTTGTACACTTGCTCCGGAGACTTCACGATTTTTAGAAAATGATTTTAGAAAAGAGGAATCTGTTCCGGTTGCTTATGAATTAGAATATTTCATTATTCCTCGAGAAGCAGATAAAGAAGTAGAAAACTATCACAATGTAATTATTAGAAAAGAGAAAGATAAAATTCCTCAAATAAAAATAAAAGCTTTAGATCAATCTGATACGCCTGAGTTTATAGATATTTCGGGCTCTATTAGAAGTTATTTACCAGAATTAGTTATTGGATATTCTTCAGGAGAAAATGAAATATTGAGCTTACCGTTTATAAAATCTAGATTATTACAACTAGACGAGTATACTTATCACTTGCGTAATAGAACAAAACTTGTCCTAGATTATAAGTTAGAAATAAAACCTGAAAGTAGTTTAGTATATATGGATTATCATATGAGCCAAGCAATTCTTTTAGCTAATTTTCTTTTACAAGATGATGATACTATTGAACCAATAAAAGAGCAGTTAGATATTGATAAACTTGATAGTTTTCGCTTAGTCATAAACAATCATAAATTGTATTATGATGACGAGGATCCCGAATTAGGATATTTATTACCATTAGTTGAGGAAACATTAGATAAACTACGCAAATGTGCTACTGTAAAATTTACCCAAGTTGTTGTTGATGAACGGAAATATGAATACGAAGTACTCGATTTTTATTTTGATGAAAATAAACAAACAAAAAAGAGTTTTTTAAAAGATGCATTTAAGGAGCATTTTGAATCTCCATTACAGTTGTTTAAAGCATTTCAAATTCTGAATTTACTCAATTTAAGAGTGGTTGATGAAAAACTTAAAAAGGAAGTGTATAATTCTGATAGCTTATATGCAATGTATAAAATACCTTCTTTTAAAGAGAAAGAACATGTTTTTCATTTTAATTTGTTTCGATTAAAAAAAAATAATTCTGAGGATAAAATGCTTTTAAAAGCATTTTCTGACGGGGAGCATCAGTTTTTGCATACAATGGGAATATGTCTTTTATTAGGAGATAAAAGTACTCTTATGCTATTAGATGAACCGGAAACACATTTTAACCCAGAGTGGCGGTCAGAATTTATAAGTTTATTGAAAGATTGTTTAAATAAAAGTGGTACAAATCATTTAATGCGTGATATTCTAATCACTTCGCATTCACCATTTATTATTTCAGACTGTTTTCCTGATAAGGTATTTGTGTTTGATAAAGGAAAGCAACCTCAAAATGCACAAGATTTAAATATAGACACATTTGGAACTTCTGTTAATATTTTGACGAATAAAATCTTTAAACGAAAGAATACGATTGGGGAATATTCACTTAAAAAATTGAATGCATATAGGGAAAAGTTTTTGCAAACTGATGATGTGGAAGGGTTAATTGAAGAGTTAAATTCTGAGTTAGGAGATTCAATAGAAAAAGTTTTGTTAATCAAAGAAATGACGGATATAATTAAGAAAAAATGATAAGGCCATATAAACATATCAATTCTAAGTTCCATAAGATTCAATCTTTTGTGAATCACTTATTTTTAGATGTTATATTCCGTGCTCCTTACATTCCCAATGCGGTGTTTGATACATCTTTAATTTTTCTAAAATACCAACCATTAATAAATGACGTTAATGAGGAATATTTACTTAATCCAATTACTGAATGTTTTGCAATTTGTAAAACACTTTCCAAAAAGAATTTAAAAAAATTAAAACGAGGAGTACATCAAAATAATAAAATCAGGTTATTGTGTAATGGTAATTTTATTCCGTTAGAATATGTTGATATTGATTTGATTAGTGAAGATTTAAGTAAGCAAATCAAAATATTTTTTGATAAACTATATGATGAAGCTGTAAATAAAGCAGTATTTTATCATAAATATGGAAAGATCGAAGATTATTATAAAAGTCTTGTAGGTAAATCAAGAACTTGTAGATGTTGTGGGATAAATAAGGTTTTAATTAAATTCCACTCTAAAAGAAGTGCATTAGATCATTATTTACCAAGAAATCATTTCCCTTTTACATCTATAAATACAAATAACTTACTACCAATTTGTGATACTTGTAACAGCAAATACAAATTAGGAGAAAATACTATTTTTGAAATTATAAAGCGAAATAATAGAATTGTTTCCAAAACAAGAAAACGAGCTTTTTTTCCATTTAGTAAAATTAACCCATATCCAACAATTGATGTAGAAATCACTTTAACTAGGGCTTTTTCTGATGATATGGAACCAAGTGATATGGATGTTGATTTAGTGTGTGCTGGGTTTGAAGAATATATTGTTTCTTGGGATAGGCTTTTTGGAATAAAAGAAAATTATTTGGCCGAATGTTGCTCCGAGGAAATGTATATGTATTATGAAGAGCAGTATGTAGCTGACCTAAATTTTGGCAAAACTCACGATGAATATATAGGAGCTTTAGAGCGTAATAGATTTGGAGATATGAATTTTTTAAAGTCAGCATTTTTAAATGGGGTAAATAACTATCATTAGAAAATTTCATATTATTTAATTTCTATAAATAAAAGACAACTCTTAATTATAGAAATTATATTATTTATATTCCAATCATCTTGAAAAAGCTAGCAAGAGTTAAATTCTTACCATGACAAATTCGCATTATGGTGATAAGAGAAATTTGATAAGTTGCATCTTCTCTCATTCTTCGAACCGTCTTTTCATCAATGTTATGATCTACTGCAAATTTGCTGTTATTGTTCATAGGGATAATCCATTCATCCCTTATAAATTCAACAATTTTTCTATTTGCTTCTGTCATAGAAACAAATAAATTACATATTCTTATAAAAATCTCGGACTCAAATCCGAATGTTTGTAATTTTTTATTACATTTATAAAAAAATACAAGTAATGAAAAAGATAAAAACAGATTTTGCTCCCCGGTTTCGGACAGACAAGAAGCACTCCGGGTTACAGCTGATGGAAACTTTCTTTCAGTTCAATGAGTTGGATGTTTCCAAAGAAAGGCTCAGCAACATTATGAATTATGCAGTAAAGAGAAATAGTTGGATCAATGAAGATCCGGCGGTCATCTTACAGTTTCATCAGTCGATGAGGTCTTTGATCCGGGCAGGGTATTTCATCATGCTGAAGGAAAGGAAATGGACTGTCGATACTCAGCCGGAAAAGATTTCCCCGTGGGTTCTTGGCCTGCTTTCTGAGAAGGAATACCGTAATCCTTTGTTGGTTTTCAAAAAAGCATTCAGAGAATACACCCTCAAAGAATTTGATTATTTTATGTCCGGAATCGTCTATTTCTCAATGGGCGTCTATGAAAATCTACCGGAAAGAAATATCGTTATGCCCTACATTCATACGGTTAAAATGCTGGATGCCGCACACCTTATACTTCAAAGAAGGAGAGAAAAGAAAATGGCTGATACCCATTCAGGATAAGAAAGTTGAGCATAATGCCAGAATTCAAACCTGTAAACTTTTTAAAGCCTTACAGAAGTTACCCGCCTCAGATCCTAGGATAAAATTTCGGTCAGCACCTGATCTTTCCGGTTCGATGGAGTTCCGCTTACTTTAATGACTTTTATTCCAAGATCCTCAATCCAGTCGTAAAGTAATTCATTAACCTTATGCCTGAGTTTTGGCAGCTCTATCTGATGGTTGGATATCAGATCGGGTTCTTCAATAGGGACAAAAACAAAAACATCAATTTCATCAATAATGGTTTGAACTTTTTCAAAGAGAACCTGGATATTTCGACCTGAATCAAGAACATGAAGATAAGCTAAGATATCAATGACGCATCTGTCAAATATGACATCATCTCCGCTTTTGAAGACCAGTTTGGCTGCATAATTAAATTGTTCAAGAAAATCATCAGGATGAGGTTCTTCTGAAAATTCATAGCCTGAAGACTCCATCTGGTAGTAGGGTTCTATTTCAAGGGTGTACCCGGGAAGGTTCTCAAGAAGTTCTTCTGCCAATGTGGTTTTACCGACTTTGTGAGCGCCGATTATTGCAATTCTCATATTCCAGTTTATATTGTAATCCAAAAGTCTAGTACGAAATTTTCGTGCCTGTTTTTTGAGCGTCCATTATATAGAATTTTGCCAATCTATTTAATACCATAATTTTTCTATATTTAGAACAAGTATATAAATATAATATTAAAAAAAGACAATGCCAATAAACCCAATACCTCCGGACGGAGGCATGTTATATAAAGAAACAGATATGGCGCAGTTTCTCCCTGAGCCATTCAATGCAATAACTGCTCTATTATTTTTAGCCTTAGCCATTTTTTGGACCCTTAAAATGAAAGGTAATTTTAAAGAATATCCTTTTTTAACCTACTGCTTAATTTTATTATATATTGGTGCCATAGGGGGAACTGTTTATCATTCATTCAGACAATGGCCGGTATTTATCATGATGGATTGGATGCCTATTATGTTGCTGTGTTTGTCGGCCGGATTTTATTTTTTAGCTCAGAGCATCAGATGGTACTATGCTGTTGTAATGGTTCTCGTATATTTGATATTGATGTTGGCTTTGAGAAATTGGATTTTGGTAGACAACACATCTCTCTTTATCAACGTAAATTATGCAATCATGGCTTCATTTACGCTTTTTTCGGTATTAAGCTATTTAATCTATACCCAATGGAAAGCCGGCAAATGGGTAGGATTTGCTTTATTGTCGTTTGTTTTTGCACTTACTTTCCGTATAGCAGATAAATGGGAATGGTTGAGTTTCGGAACACATTTTTTATGGCATACCTTTGGGGCAGCAGCCACATTTTGCATGTTTAATTATATCTATCTTACACGGAATGCAACTAGAAAAACATAAGGAGTTTTTATTTTCTTTGAAAACTCTGATTCATACATAAGTTTGTTTAAACTTAACCACAAAAGTCACAAAAGTTTTTATTTTTTTAACACTTTAGAACACTTAAGAAGGTTTAAAATAATACAGCATAAAAGTACACTGAAGAAAAAAATCAAAGATTTTTAAAACTTATGTGGACTTATTGTGCGCCAGGATATCCTCTTAAGCTCACTTAAGTGTTTCAATCTTTTGTGCCTTTTGTGATTTAATAAAAAAAATAAACAGCTTTTTTTATGAAATTCACAGTTTAATTCTTTTAAGGTTGAAAGAAAGATGATTTACTTATATTTGCTCTGCAAAGTAAAATTAAATGTTCAAAAAAGTAAGCACTGTATTTATCCTTGGATTTTATACGGTTTTTTGTTCGGCCCAACAGGTTCGACCTTCAAAATCATCTGAAATTTATCGTGAACTCAAAACACTTAAACAGCTGCCTAAAGTTTTATACCTTGCGGCTCATCCCGATGATGAAAATACAGGATTACTTTCCTGGTTAATCAACGACCAAAATGTAGAAACGGGCTATTTGTCTTTAACGAGAGGTGATGGTGGACAGAATTTATTAGGCACAGAACAAGGTGCAGCATTGGGTTTAATCAGAACGCATGAACTTTTAGAGGCAAGAAAGTTAGACGGTGCCCAGCAGTTTTTTACCCGTGCGATTGATTTCGGGTTCTCTAAAAATACAACTGATACCTTTAAGCAATGGGATGCAGACAGCATTACAGCGGATGTAGTTTGGGTAATCCGTCAATTCCGTCCGGATGTGATCATTTGTCGTTTTCCTCCTACTGCTGCGGCAGGACACGGACAACATGCGGCTTCGGCTGTGGTGGCAGAAAAAGCTTTTAAGCTGGCAGGAGACAAAACGGCTTTCCCAGATCAACTAAAATATGTGAATGCATGGCAGCCAAAACGCGTATTATGGAATACCTTCCGCTTTGGTGGAGTCAATACGACAGCTGAAAATCAACTGAAAGTTACCGTTGGGCAATATGATGCGCAATTGGGAATGGGCTATGGTGAATTGGCAGGATTAAGCAGAAGCTTACATAAAAGTCAGGGTGCGGGAACACAGTCTGTAGCCGGCATCAGAACTGAATATTTTTCCCATGTTATTGGCGACCCTGCAAAAACAACACTTTTTGACGGAGTAGTTAAAACCTGGACTTCACAAGGAAACGCTGATATTGACCAATCACTAGATAAAATTATTTCCGCTTTCAATTTCAATAATCCTGACCTTAGCTTACCTGCTTTGCTTGCTTTGCGAAAAAAGGTTGTGGCGCTACAGGATGGAGACCTAAAAAAGGATAAAATTAAATCTCTTGACAATATCATTGTAAGCTGTGCTGGGTTTATGGGCGAAGTGGTTACCAATCAGGCTGAAGCTGTTGCCGGGGATCATTACAATTTCAGGTTAAATCTGATTTCAAGAGCTGCAAATCCTGTCGTTTTAGAAAATGTAAAATGGTTGAGTCAATCAGAAAGCTTCAACAGAAAACTATCAAAAGATTCTTTAATTACCATTCAGCATGATATTCAGATTCCTGCGGATGCAGCACTTACAGAACCTTACTGGTTGGCAAAATCTCCCACGAACGCAGCGACTTTCTCTGTTCCGAATGATACTTTAGTCGGTTTGCCTGAGGCAGAATCACCATTGAATGTTTTGCTTGGTTTAAAAATCGGTTCGGAAAATTTTCAGGTTAAACTTCCTTTATCTTTCAAGAAATTAGACCCCGTGCGTGGCGATGTGGTTGAAGCCTTGCGCATTGTTCCTGCATTGGAACTGAAATTTACACAACCGCTTTATGTGGTCAAAGAAAATGAAGATTTACATTTGAGTTTAAATGTTAAGGTTAATTCCAGCAAAAAGTTCAGTAATGGTAAACTAAACCTGATGTATAACGGAGAACGATTAGGCGGCGCCGATGTAAGTTCGCTCAATGGAAAAGATACTACCATCGATTACGTTATTCCAAAAACTAAACTTGCCTCCATACATACGGATCGTTTGCAATTGGATGCCAATTTTGTTGCTGATGGAGTCACTTATAATAAAAAACAAATATTAATTCAGTACCCGCATTTGTCCACCTTACAATATTTTTCGCCTGCAACTGTAACCGTAATGAAAGGTGATATTCAGGCGAAAGTTAAAAAAGTGGGGTATATAGAAGGAGCGGGCGATTTCATTCCTGAGTTCCTACGTATTGCAGGTATTCAGGTAGATGTCTTGAAAGACGAAGATTTTTATGGTAAATTAGATGAATCTGCTGGAAGTGGCAGTCAAAACAAGCTATCACAATATGACGCCATCGTATTGGGCGTTCGTGCCAATAACACAGAGAAAAAACTGGGTCGCTGGATGCCTTTTTTATGGTCTTATGTAAAAACCGGAGGTAATTTGGTCATGCAGTATAACACCAACCAGGATACAACCGTTGACCAATTGGGAATGTACAATTTCAGTATTGCCAATAAGCGGGTTACCGAAGAAAATGCAGCGGTTACATTTTTAAATCCAAATCATAAATTACTGAACTTTCCCAACAAGATTACTATGGATGATTTTAATGGTTGGGTACAGGAGCGCGGTGCCTATTTCCCTGCTCAATGGGATGCAGCGTATGAACCGCTTTTTGAAATGCACGACACAGGTGAAGAGCCTTTGCAGGGATCAACTTTATATGCCAAATACGGGAAAGGTAATTTTATTTACACACCGTTGGCATTTTTCAGACAGTTACCTGCGGGAAATGTTGGGGCGGCACGTTTATTTTTTAACTTTTTATCTGCACAGAAAAACTGATGAACAATAAACTTAAAAATTGGAATACCTGGTACATACTATTAGCAGTCGCATTAGTATTGCAGATCGCATTTTATTATTTGTTTACTAAATTCTGGGCATGAGTAATATAGATTGGACAGTTCTCATTGTTACACTTGTTGCAGTGGTGGTTTACGGCGTATGGATCGGTCGTGGCCAAAAAAGCAACGAATCCTACCTGAAAGCAGATAATAAAATGCCTTGGTACATTGTGCTGATCGGTATTATGGCTACACAGGCAAGTGCGATTACATTTCTTTCGGCACCGGGTCAGGCGTATACAGACGGTATGCGTTTCGTTCAGTATTACTTTGGTTTGCCTTTGGCGATGATTGTGATCTGCATTACTTTCATTCCGATTTTTCAGCGCTTAAATGTTTATACGGCCTATGAATATTTAGAAAACCGTTTTGATAAAAAAACAAGGGTACTCACTTCACTGCTTTTTCTTTTTTCCAGAGGTTTATCAACGGGAATCAGTATTTACGCTCCGAGTATCATATTATCAAGTGTTTTAAACTGGGATATTTATTTAACCAATGTTTTAACGGGTGGTATTCTGTTGATTTATACCTATGTTGGTGGTGCGAAGGCGATCGCTCACACCCAAAAATTACAGTTTCTTATTATTTTGGGAACCATGGCTTTTGCAGGCTATCTGCTTATTCAGAATATGCCAAATGGAATTGGTTTTAACGATGCGCTTTATCTGGCAGGGAAATCCGGAAAGCTCAATGTAATCACCACAGAATTCGATTGGAAAGATAAATACAATATTTGGAGCGGATTAATTGGTGGTTTTTTTCTGGCACTTTCTTATTTCGGGACGGACCAGAGTCAGGTCGGGAGGTATATTACTGCGAAAGACGATACTAATGCAAAAATGGGCTTGCTGTTGAACGGATTGGTTAAAATTCCGATGCAATTTGCTATTCTCCTGATTGGTGCTTTGCTTTTTGCTTTCTTTTCTCTAAAACCGGCTCCGATTTATTTTAACGAACGCTCTTATCAACATTTAAAGGAAGCAAAACCTGAACAGGCTGCAGTTTTTGAAAAAGAGCATCAGGATTTGCAAATAAAATTTAATGCAGAATCGAAAGAAATTTTAAAGTTGAAAGAAAACAATTCTCCCCAACTTAAAAAAACAATTCAGGATTTTAAAAATACACAAACCCAGGTAAAAGAACTTCACGGCAGGGTAGAGGAAGCAATCAATCATTCAAACTATAATGCCGAGAAAACAGATACCAATTATATTTTCCTGTATTTCGTAAAAAATACATTGCCTGTAGGAATGATAGGTTTACTGTTTGCCGTCATTTTCCTGGCCAGCTGGGGTTCAATTTCCGCAGCGTTAAATTCCCTTGCGGCTTGCTCATTAAAAGATGTTCATTTGATATTTAAAAAAGAAATTCCTGATGATGCCACCGAATTGAAGTACAGTCGTCTGCATACTTTAGCCTGGGGTGTCTTCTCAATCGGTGTAGCCATGTTTGCCACTCAAATGGGCTCCCTTATTGAAGCGGTGAATGTATTAGGTTCTCTTTTCTACGGCCCAATATTGGGAATTTTTCTGGTCGCCTTTTACTATAAAAAAATTACAGGTTCAAATGTATTTATTTCTGCAATTTTATCAGAAATTGCGGTTATTGCCGTTTATAAGTTCGATATCGTTTCTTTCCTTTGGCTCAATGTTATAGGGGCAGCAGCGGTGATTATATTTTCTGCAATCGGGTTACTATTTTATAAGCCGAAAGCTGTAAATTCGTAAACAAACAATAGTAAACATACAAACAAACAAAAATATTATGAAAACCATCATTAAATCTGCTGCCGTACTTGTTGCGACAATGACAATCTCCTTGAATGCCTTTGCACAGGACACTAAAAAACCTGCCAGCCCTCCAGCTACTGCTACGGGAAAAATTAAAGATGCAACCATTACTATAGCTTATAGCAGTCCTTCAGTAAAAGGACGTACAATCTGGGGTGGTTTAGAAGCTTATGATAAAGTTTGGCGTGCCGGTGCTAATGAAGCAACTACTTTCGAAACGGATAAAGACATTACTGTTCAGGGTAAAAAACTTCCTGCAGGTAAATACAGCTTTTTCTTAATCCCTAAACAAAGCGGAACCTGGACTGCGATTTTTAACAAAGAGCCAAAACAATGGGGTGCTTATAAATACGAAGAAGCAAAAGATGCTTTACGTGTTGATGTAAAAACAAAAGCTTTACCAGCAACACAGGAAACGTTAGTGTATAAAATAAACAATAATGGTTTCACAATGGATTGGGATAAAATCTCAGTTCCTGTAGAGATCAAATAAATTTGAATATAAGAAATTAAAATCCCGTATTAACGGGATTTTTTGTTTAAAATTTGATCTGAAAATTTTACTTCCCTGTTTCTTTCTCTATTTTATCGATCATTTTTTCAGCATTACCATTGGTTCCACCAAGACTGATTGCTTTTTTGTAACTCTCTAATGCTAAATCATATTGCTTATCTGTAAAATAGGCTTCTCCTAAACTATCGAATAGATTAGCATCTTTAGGAAACTCTTTTGTCGCCAATTTAAATATTGTTATGGATTCATTGATTTTTCCGAGCCTTGATAGTTCATATCCTAACTTATTAAGCTCTCCCGGGTTCTCAAAACTATATTCATTTTTAGCGTTTTCTTTGAGTAAATAATAAGTTTCTATCCCTTTATTTACATTGTTGAGAGATTCTTTTCTTATCGCTTGATAAATAGACTTTTTAGGAATTTCGTACTCTTTCCCCAACATTAAGTTGTGAATAATATGCCCTAAATCCCAAACTCTATTGAGATTATTGGACACTAGAATTATCGTAATTCTATTTTTAAAATCGTTTAAAAAGATGGATTCAAATTTATAAGAAATTCCATTGTGTCTTTGTAGGTCTTCTTTTTCAAAATATCTGCCAAGTGATCCGCCTTCTTCTTTTGCGTATGGGTTATTCAACAAGGTTTGAAAGGATTCTTTGGATATTAATCGATTAGAATTCAGCGCTTCAGTCCATTTATAGAAATCATTGATATCTACCCAAAGCCAGCCACTAATAAATTTCAATTCCGGGCATCGGACATTGTCCATATCATAACAAGAGGTTCTGCTTTTAGAGCCAAATGTTGGATCAAATACTGAATTGGTCATTTTCAAAGGTTTAACAATGTTTTTAATGACAAATTGCTCAAAAGATATTCCGGTTACCTTTTCAATAATTCTTCTTTGCAAAAAGACATTGCCATTGTCATACCTGTAACTTGTTCCTGGTTCAAAGAGTAGGCTATCATTACTTCTCAAAATATTCCACGTCTCCGCATCATTTTCGGGTTTTAATCGTTCGATTGGAGGAATGCCACTGGCATAATTAATCAGATGACGTATAGAAACTTTTTCTGCCCATTTTGGTAACCCTAAATCAAATTTGGATACCTTGTCATCAAGATTAAGAAGACCACGTTCAACTAAAATCATGATGGCAACAGCATTAAATTCCTTTGCAATAGAGCCAATGTTGAATATTGACTTGTTGTTTAAAGGAGTTTGTCTCGTTTCATCGGTAAAACCAAATGATTTTTGATAGATAATTTTATCATTTTTAGCAATAAGGACATTTCCATTGAACAAACCTCTTTCGTAAGATTTGGTCATTAAGGAATCAATTTGATTGATTTCTGATTTTTGTTCAGTCGAATTTTGATGTATCTTCTTTGTTTCTTTTGGATTATTTAACCCTTGGGCAGAAAGCGTATTTGTCAATAAAACAGTTGTTAATAATAAGAAAAACTTGTTCTTCATTGAAATTATTTTTTTTAAAAACTTTCAGCAAAGATGCTTTAAAACGCTTAAGCACGCGACCGATTAAAAAAAGTCGAACCCATTTGTTAGAAAAAAACGAATTAATGTAAGCTTTTTCTGAAATCTGTCGGTGTTGTACCTGTGTGTTTTTTAAAAGAAGTACTAAACGACGATTTGGAATTGAAACCAACCTGATAAAGAATTTCTAAAATAGTCAGTTCTTTTTGCAAAGGATTTTTCAATATTTCTTTAGCTTTTTCGATTCGATATTCATTAATGAAATCAAAAAAATGCTTATTCATATACAGATTAATCAAAGACGATAAATCTTTGACGGGCATATTTAATTGTTCTGCCAAATCCTGAATCGTTAATGAAGAATTTAAATAAGGTTCATTTTTAATCATAAATTCTTTCAAAGCTAGGATTTGTTTATTTTTTTCATCATCAATTATAGGAGAAGATTTTTGTTTCGGAATTAGATCTATAATAGGCTTCAATTGAGAATTAACTCCTCTGAAAAATTCAGGATTATTTAATGCAACAAATAGATACCAACAAGTACAAAAGAAAAAGGCAAATCCGTCAAGGGTAACAATCCATTGTCTGAGTTCTCCCCAACCAAAAATAAAACTAACCAACCATCTTATAAGAACTAAAAAATGTAAAACATAATATAGAACTGTTATTTTGTAAAGTGCATTTAGAATAGAAATATTTGGATTTGTATAATTCTCGAGATAGACGGTTTTAGACTTTCTAATCACCAGAAATGAAGCAATAAAATAAACTTGAAATAGAAATTCGAAAAGAAAATAAAAAAAATGCATGACAGGTGATTCGCTCAAAGCATTGATGAAACTCACTTTCGAAGCTCTATCTTCAAAATAAATCCCATATGCCATATACAAATTGAATGCAATAAACGGAATGGTGTGCCATAAATGTTTCGGTTTTAATCGAAATTTGGAAAAACAAACGGACAATACATAGAGATAAAACGATGCGGGAACTAAATAGTTAATACTCCAACGAAAAGCCTCGAGGTTAATGAAATTAACAGGAAAATCACGCATCAAAAACTTAAAAGCATCTACAGCGTTTGTAAAAAGGAAAAAAGCAAGGAGCCAATTTGCAAGTCTGTGCTTAGTTTTTACAGTCAATAAAAACAACGCAAGAAAAAATACAAGAAAAATTCCAATAAAAGCGGTTATTTCCAAAAAGCTGTATTTGTCCATAGTTTTTTAACGTAAGTGCAATTTAATATTTAAATAGGAAAACTTAAAGCCGTATAGATGGTTTTTATCTTTCTACTTTACCAAATGTTAAAAATATTCCGCTCAAATTTTAAAAATAGCATTGTTGTAAATGTCAGTATTTCATGTTTTTAGATGCTTTTTAAATAGTTAAAGAGATAGGAGGGAAGGACAGAATATACAAAAAGAAATGCTGAAAAATCTCCCCAAATTTTACACTTGATCAAGATCTTAATAAGTAAATAAAAAAAGCATCACTTTGATTTAAAGTGATGCTTTGTAGTTTTGTGAACTTGACAGTAGGCTATTCAAACTCTTTTTATGTTGATGTAGATAGTGTATTGGAATTATGTGATTGAAAATCAGATGTATAATTTCCCATAGTTTTTGTTTGATTCTGTTAGGTAAGGTGAAAGGGAGGGATTCGAACCAACCTTTTCAAAACACTTTAAAACCTCATTTTGATGTATATTTTTATTGACAGCCATGATTACGCCACAAAAAAAATGGAAAAAAACAACGCTGTAATTATTCTATAACGACCTTAAAGAACAACTAATTCATTATTCCAAATATAAGAATTTTTATATTAATCTTCTGGGCAAGACTTTAAGTTGTAAAGTGTTGAGACGAATCACTAGTATGTGTTATTATAATGGACAACGCTCATCAAGAGAAACGGGAACTCCTACAAAAGCATTTGTTTATGCAGAAGTTCCAGAATTAACATATGAGGTTTGATGGATTTGTAAATATCATCACTAATTGCTCATTGTAAACTTTAGCAAAAAGGACAAATTACATCGCTTCATATATCCACTCTCATTTTATTTGTTGTCATAACTTTTTTAGTTGATTGATCTGATTTCTTTTGTACACATGCTTAAAAAAAATCAGAAGCGTTAGCAAAAATGTTATTGATATTTTCATCAAAAATGATCCTTTTCTTACATTTAAATAGTTGCATCCTTGAAATACACCGAGTTTAAATATGAGTTAAGTGTAGTAGGTTTCCTGCCTAACAGCTTAGGAAGGTCTGTATGGTCAGTTTCGAATTCTCCCTGTTTAGCGGTCGTCATCAGTAAGTATCGCAACTTTTTTTGGTAAACGCTTTTTGGAGTTACTACTATTAAACAAAAACATAAATGGATAAAAGCTAATGCCATATACATTAACCATTTCTATTCTATAATCTTCAAGGTGAAAACCACATACCTGGCAGAATGCAGTAAGTGGCAATTCTTCCGCTAGCCCCTCTACAAACAAGCAGCTCTTAGCATAGAAAAGTTGAGATTTTGTACTATCAAGATAGCGCTGTAATTGTTTTCTTTTTGATTCTATATCAGCCTGGGTTAATAAAGTGCGATTTGTTGTATCCTGAATAAAGTTTTCAGCAGCTCTGGATTCGAATATATTTCCTATCGTATATGCATTATTATCCAATAGAATCAAGTTTTCAAATGGCACCTTTGCCGGGTGTTCCTAGTACAATTGATGCCCTGAAAACGTTGACAACAGAGATCCAACCATCATTCCATTTCCCCTTATAGTAGAATTTTGTTGGAAGATTGACTGAATACTCGTTTTCAATAAGACGGGTTTCTTGCATAAAACTTTCATTCTCATTATTGAAGGGATCATCCATCAACCTGCTTTTAAGGAGCCTGCTCATCCATAGTCCAGCGACCATGAGTAATATAAAACCTGCTGAGATCGTGACCATATATAATGAACTGGAAATTTGAAGTAGCGGAAAATTCATAAGATAGAGGAATGTGCCTAATATTAGGCATGTGTAAATATTTTTCCATTTGATTTTTTCGTTTTTTACACCTTTCGTACCTAGACAGCTTAATGCCAGCAAAATCAAGGCAGATAGCTTGCTTAATAACGTGTTATTAAATAAACCAGAGGTTCTCTGGAAGTTCTTTAGAATTTTTTCGATAATTTCAAGAGTCCATCCTTGCTGGAGGAAAAAGGAATAACAGAACCAATAGAAATTCATTAGTACTAAAAGTATGCTAACTGCACACATAAAAGCCATAATTTTAGCCAGACCTCTTAAATCGTCTTCTTGCAGATTAGTTTTCGTTAAAATAGACTACTTCAACTCATTTTTATAAGGAACGGTGATAATGTTATATTAATTGGCTCAAAGTTTCCTGACATAATTTCAAAAATAATGTACATTTTTTGATATATTTTTTTTGTTGTAAGTCTCTACTTGTTTGTTTAAGTGTCGAAAAATGTAAATAAAAAACAATTTTATCTATTTAATATGTAAAATATGAAATTTAAATTGCTATTTTTGAATAAAATTACCGCATTTATGATTTTAGATTTTAGCATTACAAATTATAAATCGTTTCAGGATGAAGCGACTTTAACTATGACCGCAGAAACGAGCAAACTAAAATCTTCTAACATCCATAGAGTAGCAAACAATATGGATGAACTTTTTAGAACTTCAAAAGTTTCAGTTATTTATGGTCCAAATGCTTCAGGTAAATCAAACCTACTAACAGCTTTGACTGATTTTATCAATTACATTGTAAAGCAGCCAAAGTTAGGCTCTCCTGTAGGAATTTATAATTCATTTTCTTTTGATTTAAAGAAAATGGCCGAGCCCACGAGATATAGAATTAATTTTTTAGGTCCCGAAAATATTCGATATCAGTATTCCGTGGCAGTAGCTTTTTCAAGAATAATTGAAGAGGATCTAATCTATTATCCAGAAAAGAGACCACGAAAAATTTTTAAACGAAAATCCAATATCCAGAAAGTTGAAGAAGTAAATCAAGGAACTGAAATTGAAATAGAAGAACTTACTGTCGACAAAAAAAAGTATTCGGTTTTTAGTAATCAATTGTTACTTTCTAAGTTTGGAGAGGAGCCCCATGATCTTTTATCTAAGGTTTATATCTATTTTCGCGATACATACAATCTTGAGGTATGTAGAGAGAACTATTCCGATACGCTACGAGACAAAGCAGCAAAAATTTTACTAAGTGACAATCAATTGAAGAAAGATTTGGAGAGACTCTTCATTGTAGCTGATACAAAAATATTTGATTTAGATATAGAGGAGGTAGAGGATAAAAACACTATTAATTATCAAGGCGTGACAAGGGCAATCCGCACTAAGACAGAAAAGAAAATTCAATTGCATTATGGACACGCCTTATATAACAACGGAGTTCGAATTAAGGAGGCAAAAGTATTAGTGCCGCATGATAATGAGTCTAAAGGTACACAGACTTTATTTACAATTGGAACTAACATTTTAAATGCATTAAGAAAAGGACAGGTTTTAATTGTAGATGAATTAGACTCCAGTCTCCATCCTTATATTACAAAAATGCTTGTTCAACTATTTCTTTCTGAAAAAATAAATAAAAATGGTGCTCAGCTTATTTTTAATACACATGACGTAACTTTATTGGATGAAGAACTTTTTAGGAAAGACCAAATATGGTTAACAGAAAAGAATGATATTGGAGTAAGTGAATTGTTTTGTTTAAGTGATTTTGATGGTCTTCGAGAAGATACTCCCTTTGAAAAATGGTATATGGCTGGAAAATTTGGTGGTTTGCCTAAAATTCCAAACTTAGATAAAATATTTTCTTAATGAGACCCATTTTTAAATCCTTGACTATTTTTTGTGAGGGAACTGTTACAGAGCCACAATATTTCGCGGATTTACGTGAAGAGGTCCAAAAGAAAGTACCTGATTACGTAATAGAGATTTCACCCATTCCTCCGATACAAAATTATGAAGAGGAAAATGAACAGAGCTATAAACGCCCAGCAGCGAAACGAAGGAATATTATAGAAGTTGAAGTTGAGCCACAACATAATTTTGTGCCATTAGACTTTAAAGCTCAGCCTTTAGAGTATGTATGGAAAGCTAGGGAGTCATTGAAAGTTCATGGTGAAGCATGGGCTATATTTGACAGAGATGAACACCCAGCGTTAGAGGAAGCGTTTGAACTTGCAAAACAGCCAGTAGATGCGAAATTGGTCAATATTGCATTCTCTTCGCGTTCATTTGAGTTTTGGCTTTTGTTACATTTTGAAAAACGCTTGTTGCCATTTAGTAAAACTACTTGTAGGACTAGAACCAGAACTGGAAAAGGTAAGAATGCCAAAAAAAAGGACAAGTATCACGAATGTGGGGAAGATAAAGGAAATGAACTAGATTGCAAAGGTGAAGTTTGCATCACTGGATACTTGAAAGAGAATGATTTTATAGCAAAAGATAGTGATATTAAAAATAGTAGATTTAAAGAGGCCTTTAAAGACAACGTTTATATTGCTATAAAAAATGCTATCGAACTTAGAAGTAAAATTGGATATAGAGGAACACATGCCATAGATACTCTTGATCCTTATACTGATGTTGATCGCCTGGTTTTTAAATTACTTAACATTGAATTTGATTATCAGTGGGTGAGTTATGAAACAATAAAAGATTCCGAAATCTCCTATGAAATAACGGTATCTGACAACATGCTAAATTTTGAAATAAAAAATAATTCTGAAATCGCTTTTGTTTTAGATCCTGATAAGTTTGCTCTTTTAGATGTGCAAAACAACGCTATAAATTTACTTGATAATCGGCGTACCTTACTTCCAGGTGAAGAAACTTCGGTGTCTTTCGATACAAATGAATATGAAGAATTTTTTGCTGTCTTTTTTCGCTTTCCAATGAATAAAGTAGAAGTAGGAATTTTGGAACTTCGGAAATGAATTCATTTTATTGACTATCAATATCATTTGATAATTATAAAATTATATTTGGTAAAAAAATTACAATTGGAACATAGTGAGTTAGATTCTTTAATGCCATTCTTGAATTAATTTTTATTTGTTTTTCTTTTTTTCTTTTTCTTCATGTTGAATTCGAAGATTTGTTCTTCTGGATCGTCGGACAAAGGATTAAATTGTAAAGCTTCAAAAAATCCTATTTTTCCTATTAAGTTTCCGGCTTCAAACATAAAATCAAACATAGGTTGAATTTCATCTTTTAACTTGGTTGGCAAGGTTTGGGCTGAATCACTAAGGGAAGTTGATACTTTGCTTTCGGTTCCGCCGCATCTACTTATTTACCGTAATGAAACCGAAGCTACGAAACTAAAGGAAAAATATGTAGGACTTATTAAGAATTTGGACTACATCAAAATACTAAGAATATTGAGAGAGGATTTCATATCATTGTATGGACAACCGACAAGGAAGATGGTATCTTAGAAGCTTTTTCCAGAATATTCAAGGGAGATTAAGCAGAACAGGGAAGATTTTGACTGTTTGAGGAAGTATATTTTTTTGTTTGACCGCAACAAGCCAACTTTTGAAGCTGTCCGTAAATCTCTATTGAATGGAATCATTAGAATTTTACGAATTGAGAGAGTTAATCCAATCGGTGATTCTCCCAAAAAATTCCGTAAATCTTCTTTAATTCAACTACTCAAGAGCAAGAGAGAAGTATATAGAGACGGATTACCATACAACTGAGCTTGCAAAGCTAAAGGTGTTTGTCAAGGGAACAAGAAAAGACCGGATTTTAAGGGCCAAAATCCTTTATTCTTTCAGAAGCAGGATTTTTCTCATTTAAACAAAGTAAGATCGAATGAAACATTAAAAATGATGTACGTAGGCTTTTCACGGCCCACGGATTTTCTTTGTTTTGCTGTAGAAGAGAGAGTGTGGCACAGGATGTTGAAAAATTTAGGGAAGCTGGCTGGACGATTGTATCAATAGATGAGTAACCACTGTGGCTAACAAATGAATTTAGTTTTCCTTTATTGATGACAATTTTTGAAGCGTTAAAAGGTTGGGTTCCATTGGAGTCTAAAAAACATTAATCTGCCTTATTCTGTTATCAAAGTAATAAAAAATAGCGCCAACTGAAGACAGTTGGTGCCATTTCGCTGTGTGTGAACTTGACTGTATTATCATCGAAGCAATTTCTTGCTGATATTGAAAAAATATTAGAAATGTGTGATTGATTAATAGATTGTGTTTTTTCGACTCTAATCCTTTTTGGTGTATCCAAGCAGACTTTGTAGGGCGTTCGATGTGAAGCGATCACATGGGGCATTCGGCAAACTGCGATAATTAATGAAAGTTATAATGAGGAAAGTATTATCCAGTTTTATATAGAAGAAATGTTGGTTTTGTGGTTTATGATGTGGTAAGTCACATTCGTTACGGATAACCATAATTTTAGTAAATGCTATTAACTTATATTTACTACTTAAAATAGTATATATGATTAATATTTATCAGCACACGACATTAAGTAGGATCTTCACATGCGAAGTTTTTGTCTAATCTCTTAAAAATGTTTATTTTAGTACAAATTAACAACCATATTTAATCTATGTCCGATTCAGCCTCTGGTTCAATATCAGGTTTTCTTTTTCAATTTGAAAAGGCTTTGGTTCTTTTAGCTACTCTCGATAATATAACGGATGTGGTTTCTATTGAGCAAGTTGACGATGTTGCTGTTCAGACTGACGAAGACCTTGTCTTGGTAACAATCCAATCAAAGCATAGTATAGCACCTAATGGAACTACATTTGAGGATACTAGTAAATCATTGTGGAGAACCTTACAAATATGGATTGAAAAGCTTGAAAGCGGTATTTTTAATGATTCGACGAAATTTATATGTTCGACCAATAAAAAAATTGCAGACCATTCTTTGCTGAGAAGAATTCTTACTGGCTCCTTTGACGAGGTAATACAAGATATTAAGTTGCTATTAGATAGGCAGAAAGCTAAGCTACAAAGTTTACAATCTTCAAACGAAGATGCAGGAAAATCAATCAAACCCATTATTAAACTTATTGAATTCGTTCTTTCAAAGGAGGATAAGTTTCGAGTTATAAAAGAAAATCTTTCTATTGAAGACAAGGAGTCTTTAATGGAAAGATTTTTTATTGCAACCCATATGACAACAGATAACTATTCCCAAGCAAGAAAAGAATTTGTATATGACGCCATGTATGGATGGTTACTCAACGGAAGTAAGGCAAAATGGCTCCAGGGAACAAAAATTGGAGCGACATTTACCAAAAAGGATTTCGATTCCAAGTTATCTATTGTAAATGCTAATCCTGCCATTGTTAATGCCGTTTTTAGAAAAAAAGATGATTTAGGAACAATTGATTTCAAGCGTCTTTCGGAAGTAAAGAAGGAATTATTCGTGGCACAGATTTATGATCTCAATCGTAAGAAATCTGCAAAAGAAAGACTTATTGAAAATGCAGTATTGGATTTCATATATCATGATATTGAAATGGCACACATTGTAAGAGGAGGAGACTTCACTGAGCCAGATTTTAGGGCGTTTCAAAAAGCCTGTATGGATAGGTGGCAAAGTTACGTAGATACGGTTATAATAAAAGAACTGGAGGAGTATGATGATATCGAGAAAAATGAGATGGCTATCAAAATTTTTGATTATATAATGCATAATATTGAAGTCAATTTTCAAGAAGGTTTTTCTTTTAACTCCTCGAATAGTTATATACGTAATGGTACATTCCTAAAACTATCGAATATACCAGAAATCGGTTGGCATCCTGACTGGGAATTAAAATATAAAAAATTATGAGCATAAAAGACGGCCAATCAGTTGACAAAGGATATAATCTTTTTGAATTAATGCAGAATGATGCTCTAAGTGTAATAGCGCTGCATAGTTTTACTTTAGGTTACCACACTATTGCCAAAAATAGAAAAAGTGAAGTGACCTTTCCAAAACTCAATTATCTTTTTTTTGTGCTACCGATTGTTTATAATTATTCAGCTATGCTTAGCTTTTTAAATTCAAACGAATTGTATACTGCATTGATGAAGGAACATTCAATACTTCTTGGCCTTCAGGAAAGAGCACTTAAGATGTCAGTACAGACTTTTGACGGACTTAATGTAGCCTTTAGTAAAAAGATTTTAAGTATCAATAAAGAAAACGGCACAATAACTCTCCTAAAACCATACACCTCAAAGAAATTAATATTGGCAATGTCTTCTAACAATTCCTTTGATAGTGTAAAACAAATCCAGGATAGTGCTTTTAAATTAGGCAGTATTTTCGCGAAAAAACATGATAACAATATACAGAACGATCTAAACATTAGGTTTTAATGAAACTCAAGATAAAAAATATTATACTATATCCACTTGACGAGGCCCTGAATCCCAGAATTATTAAATTTCATGAGTCCAAGGTTAATGTTATTACTGGATATAGTCAACGAGGGAAATCCGCAATTATTTCTATTATTGATTACTGCCTTGGTAGCAGCGAGTGTGATATACCTGTAGGAACAATAAGAGAGAAAGTTGATAAATTTGCCATCTATATTGCTATAGGAGATCAGTCAATTTTTTTAGCGAGGGACTGCCCAGGAAATGATAATAAAGTTTCTGATGTGATGTATATGTATGATGTGCAGGGAAAGGGCGATAATCCTAAATTGAACACAAATGAATGGATTAAAGAAGCAGGTAAATATAAAACGAATAGAGATAAGGTAAAAAACTATCTGAGTGTCAAAGCTGGCTTTGAGAATATTTCAATCAACAATGAATCTCAAAAAGATGATGCTCCGGCAAGCTTCCGAGATACTACTGCATTTATGTTTCAACCACAAAATATTATTGCCAATCCAACAACCATATTTTACAAAACTGATACTTTTGAACATTTACGACGCCTAAAGACACTTTTCCCTTTAGTTTTAGGGTATAAATCATATGAAATTTTGAATCTCGAAAGTGAGGTCGACGTTTTAGAACGTGAGGAGAAAGAAAAAGCCAGAAAATTAGATGACCTCCGTTTGCAATATGAAAGTTGGCAAACAGACATTTATGAGTATTATTCCAAAGCGATAAATCTAGGATTGTCAAACGCTGATATTAGTATCGAGAGTGGAAGTGTAAATTTGATAAAAAACGAGTTGAAAAAAGTTGTTTCGGACGTGAAAAATAACAGGTTCTTTAAAGAGGGATCTGCTATAAGGTATTCAGAGAAGTTGGAGGAGCTAGATGGTGATCGTATCCGATTTACACGGGAGTTAGATGAGCTTAGAGTTGGATTACAGAAAATACAGCAGTTTGATCGCTCTAAAGTTGAATATATTGAAAGTGTAGCAGTTGAAATTGATAAAAGGTTAAAACCAGTTGATTGGCTGCTAAAGCAGAAAGGTACTAATATCTGCCCTTTTTGTGATTCTGTGTCTGAAAAAGCGATTAATACACTTCTTAATTTTCAAAATGAAAGCCAAAAAAATGGTAAAGTTTTGGAAGCTTCAAGATCTGAAAATTTTAGTTTTGAAAAAGAAAAAGGAGATTATAAAGAAAAGATTAAATCTAAGGAGAGGGATATTGTAAAAATAGATGCAAATATTCAAATTCTCAGAAACGAGGATCGAAAAAATTTTAAGAAACTTCAAGATATCTTTGAATTTAGTGGAAAGATTGAACATGTTCTCGAAAATTTGGAAAAGATTTCACCTTCGGCAAATTTAGCTGCTGAACTTGAAAGAATTGCAGGAGAACTAGCTGGCAAGAGGAAATCACTGAAGAGTTTGAAAGATAAATTCGATAAAGAGTATTGTTTAAAAAAGGTATCAGATGCGATTGCAAATTATGTCAAAATTCTTCCAATAGAAAATAAAGAACAACGACGTGTTTTATTAGATCCTGACGTAAGTGTGGGTATCCGTATCGAAGATACTAGGTCGAAGAATATTAACTTTTTATATAAATTGGGGAGTGGAGCAAACCATATGTGTTTTCACTTGGCGACTATGCTAGGACTACATGAATACTTTTTAAATCTCCCAAAATCTGGTAAAAAGAATTATATCCCTTCATTTCTGATCCTAGACCAGCCCAGTCAAGTATATTTCCCAGAGGATTTTAAGGATCTGGACAAAGATAATATTGATCTTAATAAAAAAAAGAAAATCTCGGAAGATATTCAAAATACAACACTAATATTTAAAGCTTGTAGTAAATTCATCGAAAGTAATAAATTTCAGACCCAGATAATTGTGCTTGAGCACGCTTCAGAATCTACTTGGAGCGAGGTCTCTAATATACATTTGGTAGAGGAGTGGAGAGGCTCATTTGACCAACCCGATACTTATAAGGCACTTATTCCGAGGGCATGGTTTGATTAGGCAAAACAGAAACTATGAATCTGAAAGATCAACAAATCATCCCTGGAAAATAACTTTAATGATAATACAGTAACCATAAGCGTTCTATTAGAATTGACTTATGTAGGGTTTTGGAGTCCAAGAGATTTTTTTGCGACTATTCACAAAGATGGATTGTACAGGAGATTCTCCGATTAATAACTAAAAGAAGACTTGTGATATAAAGTATGTAAAGATAACTGAGTATGATTGATTTCTTAATAAATGACAATGCGCTAGTTTTGCGTTATACGGCTGAATTTGCAAATTCTACAGATTGGATAAGAGATGCTATTAAAACGAAAGGCTTCGTGAGACTTAAAAAGACTTTTTATTTTGAAGAAAAAGATATAATAAGCAATGGAGATTTAATTGGAGAAATGGATATCGATGATTTTAATGATCCAGATTTGGAACCATGTGCTCATTTTAATTTTGCTGAGGTTACAGGTAATTATTACAAAGTTCAAAGAGGAATACTCATAAATGACTTCGATATATTTATAAGTAAGGAAGTTTTAGTAAAAACAAAATTTTTTGTTGCAGATTCCGATGTATCTGTTTTCAAAGTAATTAAGAATATATCTAAAAGTGATATATATTTAGGTGGTGATCATCCAAATGCAGTTCCCGTCAATGAGTTCGAAAAGCTTTTAAAGTTTTTTCCATCTTCCTATGAAAGAAGAAAATATGTTGAGGCACGAATTTCATCTGTTTTAAGAAATTATTTGGATAATGTAAAGGATGCTGAAAAGCTCTTTCAAAAACACATAGATGCAAAAACTTCTAAACATGGTACAAATTTAAGTAAGATTTTTCAAGAAATGGAACTCTTAAAATATCTTACGATCCTAGAAAAGTTGCAAGAAATGTTGAAGGAAGAAGATGCGTATAGCGAACATCAGTGGCAGGAAGAAATTTTGCAGATCATTTTATTACTTTATCCAAAATATATATGCGCATTTAGATCGGTTCCAATAAAAGCAAGATTAGCAGATGGAATAAAAGATAAACAGCTTGACATTCTTTTAGTAGATTCAAACGGATATGTTGATATTATTGAGATAAAGAAACCTTTCGAGAATGCCATTATGACTAAAGGTGTTTACCGGGATAATTATATACCTCTTAGAGAACTTTCGGGAACTGTAATGCAAATTGAAAAATACATTTATTATCTCAATCGTTGGAGCGTAGAAGGAGAGAAAGTTCTAAGTGCAAAATATGAGACACAATTGCCCGACGGTTTCGATATTAAGATTGCAAACCCAGGTGGAGTAATCATTATGGGGCGCGAAAATAATCTATCTTCTGAACAAAAGCATGATTTTGAAGTAGTAAAAAGAAAATATAAAAATATTGTTGACATTATTACGTATGATAATCTACTGGAAAGATTAAAGTTTACAATCGAGCAAATTCGGAAAATTTAATTTTTTAAATTGAGAAAGATTTGATTACTACTATCAATAGAGTAAGTATTGACTACTTCAAATAGTATGAGGTTAATTAGTTTTATGCATTTAATTAAACTGTGTCAATAGATTGCGCACACAAATCTGATATTTGCCTTACAAACAACTAAAAATTTAAACTATACTATGATTTCAGAGAATTTAAGAGAAAAAATCCGCAAGGTTGATAGTGACTTGAACAGTACCTACAAACCGAGCATTAGCAAGCCATTATTGGAAATTGTCAGCTTAACCTTTATTGCGACCCTGCTCGGGCTATTTTATATTTGGGAATACCTGAATAGGTTTAAATTCGATTATTTTGAATATTTTGAAGTAAAAGATTCTTTTACGATTTTATACCAGAACGCAATGCCGATTATTTATATCGGATCTTTACTATCGCTATTTCTTTGGATTTTAGTTCCCGATATTCTCAAAAAGAAAACTATACAGGCTGATGATCAGGAAGAAGACGGGCAATCTGACCAAAAAGTGATCAAGGGGATAACAAATGCGGCCGTTATAATAACTGTCCTCTTAGGACTATGCGGATTTTGGGTGCTGCTTTCGGCTTACAAATTTGAGTTATTGCCAACTATCATATTCCTTGTTTTTGCGGTGGCAGCCTGTTATCTATATTTCAAAGGGCCTAAAAATCTTGGCGTTGTTGCTGCAATTATTATTGCATTTCTTTATGCCGAAGTCCGTGCTAGAAAGGATGCTGAGCAGACCATGAAGCTGAAGCCCAGAAAGGACATTACGCTTAGTGGTCAGCAGGAACCAATATTAAAAAAAGAGGACACAACTAGATATGAAATTTTTAGGACCAATGGATACTATTTTATTAAGGATGACCGCAAGAAAATGATATTTGTTTATTCCCGTACTAATGGTGAAATGAACTCTTTCTATGTAGAATAAAAGTACGAATAACAACATACAAATTGAAAATATTTACATCTTATTAAAATTATAAAAATGGCAGAATTTAGAATTTCAGGAATTTGGTTAGATTCCGGAGGCGTAATTACACATTACGCAATCCACACTAGAAAAAAAAATAGTAAAGGAGATGGTTACATTATTGGCTTAGCAGAAAAATATACCAAGCAGGCTGCCGTTGATTTACTTTTAAAGCAGGGAAATATTGCTAAGACTTATTTATGGAACTATAGTAAAAGAATCTGGGAGGCTGGAGCAGAAGTCCAGGTAACCAGTGGAAAACCGTTATTTTTAAAATCTAATCCGGACAGCACGGAAAGGGATAATCTTTTGCATCTTATTAATTACGGGTATATTTTTAAGTAATTTACTATGAGACTGTCTCAAAAGTGAGACTGTCTCATTTGATTAAAAAAATACGGAGAGAGATTTCCTATAATTAATATTAGTTTTTCAAATATTCTATTAATTTGGAAACGATTTCTTCTGTTGAAGATACAATGTTTTTCTCCAATGAACAGGAAACAAAATCTTGAAAATTGCTATAATCTTTTACATTAATGGATAACATCAGGCTGTCTATTTTATTCTTGCTTTGAAAGCTTGTACTTTCCAACCATATCTTTTCTATTTCTGAATTTTTATCCAATCTGGACCTAAATTCGCTAAGCCTCCATACTTCAAAGAATATTTTGGCTACATTTTCTTTTTCCTCATCGATAACTGAAAGAGTTGGTAAACTAATTTGAGGTAATGTTATAATGACTTTTTGTTCTAAGTATATTGGTAGTGGAGTCAATTTCTCTTGATCAATATCATAGTCACCATTCTTTGCTTTTAAAAAAGCCTTAAAATAATCATTATTAAATCTTATGCCCCCAATAGCCACGTTATCCTTTACAGATATTATTGAGAAGAATTGGATATCAAGTTCACATAATAATGCTAAATCCATTGATAATTGAAAGAAGGAATTTTCATCGGAAAAATCAAAGTTCTCTATACCGAAAGTCGCATAGGTCAGTGTTTCGGTTTCTTCAAGAGCGATGGGAAGTATAAACTTATAATCGGTATTTTCTTCAATCTTATTTAATACCTGTGTAAGCTTGCTCAAATTTTTGGTTTTGGCCTGATGCCACCATTCCTCAGCTTCCTTCTTTGCCACATGTACCGGGTTTTTGCTTTCTATAGGGAGTTGAGAAAGATAATATTGTACTGTTGCATATAATCTCTCAAAATATTGGTTTTCCAGTAAACAGATACCTTCAGAATCAAAATATGGAATTGTCTCGGCTTCAATTTTTCTAAATGCGTCCTGCATTATTTTTAAATTTAGATACACAGCTTTCATATTTATTAAAGCAATATTTCTATCATGTTCCACTTTAGGTATGAAGATATTCAGCATTTGACCGTTAATATTTCCAAGAGAGGCAAACCATTCATCTATTTCTTGTTCTTCTTTTTTATAGTTTGTTAGCTCAAAATATTTGTTCTCATATTTTGGATAAGGTTTTTTCTTAGTTAGAAAATCACTGAGCTTAGCTCTAAGCTGATCAAGTGACGCTGAGGCTTTATCTTTCTTTTTGTAATTTCCTTCTAAGAGGGAATCTATTAATTTAATAAAGTCTTTTGCCCATTCAATGGCAATTTGTCGAATATCAATTATATTTCTCTGCCATTCATATGCCGAGCTTTCCTGATAGTTTTTTTGTATCGTAGACAGCCAAATTTTGTTGAGGTGTGCATTGAACATATTACCAATTGCTTCCTTTGTTAGGTTTTTTATGGAATTCTGTCTAGTTATTGAAATAAGTCCCTCCGATGGAAAGGGAAGGAGTATTGCTTCTGTGCAATACTTTTCATATATGGGAAGAAATGCATGGAAAACCTGGATTCTAAAAACGCTGAATTCATTTGCTTTGTCTGCTTCATTAGAAAACAGAAGATAGTGAATATATACATTACCATCCTTCTCTTGTATTGTTAGTGAATTGGTATTAACTTTTAAATAGCTTATTATTGTATACTTATTTTTATTTATAAAATCTTTAAAGAATGATGGGTTATTGAGCTGTAAGTATAACATAAATTCTTTTGCCTCCTGAATCTCCAACTGAAGCAAATCATTAATATGTATAGTGTTCTGAATAAAAGGTAAACTTAACGGAATCTTAAGTTCTTTAAACCATTTGCACAGAAATTCCAGACCTTGATAGGAACTGACTGGTAAAGTACGTTTCGCAAGTTTAGTTTTTAATGAATTTGCAAATAAAACTAGATCGCTTTTTTCAAAGGAATAGACTGGTAACTCACTTTTATATTTTTCAAGTTGCTCAAAAATCGCTCCTTTTTCACCTAGGATACTTGATAATTCATTAAGTAAAGTAATTTTAGCGAATGGAACTGTAGCCATTGAAAAGATCTCAATACCTCCCGCATTATAAACATCGTCAAAGATTTGTTTATTAGCGGCCCAATAACGCTTAGGTTCTCCATGCATGATACCATCAAGAGCGAACACCATATCCGAAATGTCGTTTTCTGCCAAATAGTCCGCCAAATCATTATAGAAATCCACTTTATCATTTAATAATAAGAGCGGACTATTTATATAAAAATCATATTTGTAGTCCTCGTTAATTATTTTGAGAAGGTTTATGAGAGAATCACCTATAGGTAGATTAGTGTGTAATAAATCTTTTAAGTGATTTGACCTAACAGGATGAAGACCTTCAACAAAATGGTTATTAAAGTTCAAAAAATATTCTTTTTCAAGTTCTTGTAATATTAAACCTCGATCTTGTTGAAAACCAATGTGAGATTTGATGTAAGCCAAAAGCCTTGAGGTTTCAAGTTTAATGTTTAAGCAATCTGCCAATGAGACCATTCTCAGTATTTCAATTTTAGCATGGGATGAAATAGTGCCGTTGAGCAATTTTATTTGAGACGAAAGTCTATCATGGATCATCTGTCCTTTTGTTAAAAGGAATGCATACTCTATCAAAAGACCTTTTTCCATAACTTGCTCCCAAACCGGCTGCCAGTCTTTAACATCCGGATGGATCTTGTCTCTTTTCTTGAATTGTTCGAAAATATCTTTTGCTTCATTTGTTGACAAAGAAATATCTATCGATGTGAGATTGATCCGTGAAATATCAGCGCCAAACCTAAACCAATCCTCTTGCCTTGTTGTGATTAAAAATTTAATGGGCATATCAACTGTTTTCTCAGCAACTATATTCCAGGTAGTTACTAAACTGTTTAAACCATCGATTATAACTAGCGGATTCTCACCAATAAGAATTCTTGAGTCCAAGAATTCTATTACTGCATTTGCTTCGTCCGTGTCTTTGCAAGCATTGAGTTGATATAAGGTGTAATGGTGTTTTAAATTGTAGCCTACTTGCCAGGCTAAAGTTGATTTTCCTTGCCCGCTTGAAGATCTTACGACAACAATGTCTGAAACTTGTATTGCTGTCTCCAGCTTCTTTTCCCAGCTTTTTCTTCGTACAGGAAGACCTTGAGTGATGTGCGAGGGTCTGGCTGCTTTACCATCATAGTAGTCATCTGATTGCTTTCCCGTATGTTCATAAGATATTTTAGAGATCCAATTGTTACGTATAGCTTTGTTTATGGGCGCTTTTGAAAAGGAGTCTTTGATTGATTGAAACAGAAGATTGATATCATTTTTATTTATTGATGCCCGGTTTTCCGACCAGATAAGTATGTTATAAAATAAAGAATTTAGAAATTGGTTTTCAGTTCCCTTATTTATATTCCATTCCTTAAAGAGCAAAACCAGTATTTTTGAATATAAATCGTTTGCTGTTTGTTGTTCGAAAGAAATTCTATCTGCAAAATCATTAAAATTTATTGTCTTAGACAAAGTGATCAGTTTGTCTATCCAATACTTTGAAAGGTTTTCACCATGTTTTCTTCCCATGAATGCAGAAAGATTTCCATCTGCAATTTTCATATTATAAACAAGCTTGAATCTGCTTTCTGGGTTTTTATCGAATACCTCCAGAAAATTCTGAAGGACGCCTAGTTCCCAAAAAGTCCCGGCATTCATTTTATTAACGGATGACTTTAACTGAATATATTCAGAATCTGTACTAATAGCTTGAGAAGTATGTATGTCGATATCTTCTATGCCTTCCAGCTGTATATATTTTGTAGTGGAATTCTTATTTAATTTTAAAAGAATCAAATAACAAGCATATAAGATCTGATAATGAACTCCTCTAAAGTTTATGGCACCTCCATTTCTTTTTTTTAATATAATATCTAGATTTTCAGTGATACCTTTTAGGCTCATAGTTTTAGAGATAGTATTCATTATAAAATGTTTTATATGATTAATTAGAAGAAAAGTGATAAAAAAGTTTTTTCTAATTATGGTTTAACCTTTTTTCGCTGCAAACTACAAATATAAATATGTTTTTAGTCAAACAAATGTAGTATAAATCAAAATCCCATTTTTACGGATAACCATATTGTGTTTATACATTCGGAATTCTTTGATTTACAACTGATCGCTGTCTAATTTTGCATTTTTTATACATAGACTCTATGCACGATATTCATTATGAAATATGTTTGAAGCAAGGATGATAGCTCTGCTAAATTTTATGATGCAATTTTTAGATAATGAAAATGCGAAAAAATACATCTGGAACGAGTATTGACGATTAATAAAAAATAAAGAACTATCCTTAAGATAAAATCTTCCTATAATATAATATTTAGCATATTTAACAGTCGATAGCTATCTATATCTGTTCCAGGTGACAACTGAACTTTTCTGTCATTTTCTTTGGATTGTCATGTATTGTATCACGTTTGAAATCCTTTCAAAAATATGAAAAATGAAGTCATTTTTAAAGATTGGCTTCATCCAGAATTTTTTCCGTTTCTCTTGAAAATCGATCATCCATAAGAACCCTGTCAAAAGCAAGGGTTAGATTCCAGCGTGCAGAAATGCTTTCATTATCATTACCATCAAGGCTACTGAGTGCACACAGAATAAATTTTGTGCCCGAAGAAGTATATACATCAATAAATTCCTGATCATCTTTAAATTTGTCAGTGTTTAGCACGATCTCAAAAAGCTCTATGGCCTGATGTGGATAATCTTTGCACTGTGAAGTGAGATATTCTATTAATGAGTCATTGACCCTAAAGAAAGGCGACTGGATATATTTTGTCAAAAATGTACTTATATCGCTTAATTTGATATTGATCGATTCATTGAAATTTATTCCTTGGTTTTCATAATCTTCTTCAGTTAACCTTTCTAGCACATAGTCAAGTAATTGATCGCTTTTTTGCTTGGCTGCAGGCACGGCATAATAATTATGCAGAATAGTGCCTATGGCAAAAGAGTATACATATTTATTATTTTCCATAAATCGGTAAAGCAAGGCATTCGCATCGGTCTTATCATGTAGATCGGAAAAATATAAAATATTGAACAGTGCTTGGCTATCATCCTGTCCGAGACAGTCTGCAGAAACCAGCCTTTCAAAGGCCGGAATGAGTGCCTCGAAATTATAATTAGCCATATAATGCATTGACCAGATCGAGGAAGCGAGGACATGAATGCTGTTTTCATTGTTGACCACACCACTGAATATCTCGAAAGCTCTTGCGGGGTCAGCATTCATTAAGTATGCAAACTGATAAAGCGCCGCGGCCCTGCAGTGAGCAGGAGCTATTTCAAAAACTATTTTTAGGGTACTGAAAACCTGATCGAAGTAATTGCTGTCAATAATATGTACAAGAGCAGATGCCGCAGATCCACTTGCTGTGTTAAGACCTTGAGTGACGAGGTTGTCCACTGAGGTCTCTTCTTCCAGAGGATCAAGATCAGCATGATCCAACGAAAAATCAAGTGCACATGACAGTAGGAAATCGATTATGGAGGAATCATCATTTTGATTTTTTGAGAGATTCTCGGCGATGTAGCGGCAGACCCTCTGCAGTTCCTTGCTCATCGGGAGCTTCAGAATCTGCTTAAATAGCTCACGTGCCTGTTTTTTGTCCGCCTCACTTTCAGATAAGCCCCAAAGTCCATATATCGCGTATTTGAGTTGAATGTCGGGATCATTAAGGGCGGAGCTAATTATATCTATCATTTCATCGGTCGGGTCTTCTTGTACGCATTTTTTTAAAGCGTATGCATGTTCCTGAATATCTCCTTTAAGAAAAGGACGGTCAAAATCGCTTTTTGAACCATCATACTTTTTAAAGGAGTCAAGCCATTGGACCTTCTTCATGTGTTTATAGGCTTTTGGTGGTATGGGTGTCTGTACGACACCGGCTATGACATGACCGCTTCTTTCCCTGTCTTTGTAATCTGGAAATCTTCTCGCTAGTTCAAGTTCTGCTTGTTTCAGTTCAGGGTCACTAGCAATGATCTCTGCAGGCAGTCTTTTTATCCAACAGTATTTGGTCAGACCCCACCATGTTGATATTTTTTTCTTTCCACTGCCCAGTTTGATGATCATGATTTCGTGGCTGAATTTCAGTTCTTTAATCAGTTTGATCATCTTTGACTGCTCCTCTAAATTGAAAAAAGGAAAAGTCTTTTCAAACAGTGTTCTGCTTTCCACTGCAATTGTTGAATCGTAATAAATTTCATTTAATGTCAGGAGGTAGGAGCAAAGCTCAAAGGTTTGTGCTGAATAATAGATATGATCTGAATCCAGTGCAAAAATGAGCAGTCTGAGAACCGACATTATTTCCGAGTCTTTATTTGTATCAAAAAAAGAGAGAAACTCAGGATCCCGAGCTTGGGCAGAATTTCGCAGACTGTGGGCCAGTAGGGTATAGCGGGATGCCCTGCCTTTCTGGAAATCTCTATCCTGGAAACGAACCTGCATATATTTATAGTTTCCCCAGAATTTTTTCTCAGTTTCGGCTGTTTTGAATTCAGCTTCGAAACAGGAAAACAAGATAGGAAAAAGCTGGGTAGGTGCAGTTTTTAACAAGGTGTTCAGTACAACATCTGGCCCCAGCGGATCCTGTCTGCCGTCATTCAGGGGGGTATTAGATAAATCCTGGGCCATCAGATTTATAGCATAGCTGGGATTGACATGAGCAATATTGTCTACTGTACGGTAATATCCATATGGATCTATTTGCTTAAAGTCTTTGCAGTCTTCAAAAATGCTGTATTTAATGGGATCATCCCAATTTGTTGTTGCCCTGAGTATCCTTCTAGCGAAACTCTGGTCTCGACGTTCCAAAATAAATTTCCAACTTCCATTGTAATCTAGTATGGCAGCACGATGGAGGAAATCTGATGCCTTGTTTTTTAATAATGTCTGCTCTTTTGGCTGGAGATACCTGCTTTTGGGTATGATATTAAAGTTTCCGTCAAGAATTTCTAAAAAGCTATTTCTGTCTGCAAAATGGAACCAGTATTGAGAATGTGCATGCTGAAAGAATAAAATCATAAGGTGATAGGATTCCTTTACAGCTTCTTTAACAATTGCTTTTTCCTGTGCTAAAGGGGTTTCATGAAAAAGTACTGAAGACAGGATCATATGTTTGATATGAAAAAGGATCTGGCTATCATAAAATATATCTTTTAGAGTTTTAAGGTACATGGTTTGATCAAAGTCACGTAAATAGTTCAGGATCATTTTCACCGCTGAGCGCAAATGCAGAGTTTGCCCGTTATTTTTGATATAATCTCTGAGGTCGAGCCCACGTTCAACAAATTGTTTTGCAAATACAAAATCATAGAAAGACTGATGGAAGAACTGCAACTGGTTTTCCTCCTTTTTTAGTAATCTTTCACTTTTCAAGTAACTCAATTCTTGCGCATAGTCTTCAAATTGCAATTCACTGACGGTGATGTGCTGTATACTGAACATTTTATCGGCAATTTTATAGAGCAGTTCCCTTGTCAATTTTCTATCTGCTGGTTCCTTAGGGGAGAGATTGGTGATCTTTTGGGTCCACAGCTCCAGATACATGTCATGAAGTGTCTTCAATCCAAGGCTGCCGTGGTTTGATTTATAAATTCTTGAGAAGACATTCAGGTGATTCGGAATTTTTAGAAGTTCCAGCAATTTGCTATTTAGCATGTTGCGGTGTACGTCCAATTTGGCCAGCTGGGTAAGCACTTGTCCTTCAGTCAACGGGTTAACCGTCACGGTTTCAATATTCCTGTAAACCTGTAGGGCAGGATCATAATGGAGATCAAAAGTCCTGATAGAAATTATGATCCTGATATTTTCATCGTGGCGGTACTGCTCGATTACGCTCTTAAATACTTGCAGATAGGATCTGTCGGTTGACATGGACTGTGAAAGCGCATCAATCTGATCAATTAAGATAACTGTCGTTCTATACTTTTGTTTGCATTTTTCAATAAACTCGAATATGGGAATAGAGAGACCTATTTTGTCCTGGAGCTCTTTTATGCTTGTGGCGGCCAGTTTATCAGCTTTTAGTCCGAGCACAGGGATATCATTAGCTCTCAGCCTATCATAAAGATCCTTTAAAATAACTGTTTTACCCATTCCTGCATTTGCGACAAGCAGACACAGGTTCAACGCCCTGTTTTCATTGTCTCTTTCCGGATTTTTTTTTATCCATTTGAAAAGCTGATCGGTTTCCTCACGTTCGATATGGGAATCATTAATTTCTGAAAATTCATTTCTTTCGGATTTTAAGCTGAGTGATCCTGTATCAAGCTGTTGGTCAATCTTTATATCTTCTTTGGACTGATCTACTAATTTTTCAAGTAGCAGCTCTTTAACCTCCATAATGACAGAATTGTCGGTAACCGTTCTGACTTCAAAGAATAAGGTGCATAGATGTGCGCTCCGAGGATCACTGAGATAGGCATCCAGATCTGGTGTGTTAATCTTTTTTACATTAATTCTTGACAGGACATCACGTACCTGCTGCAGGGTTTCATCTATCTTGAGTTGCAGCTGTTTGAGACTTTCATATTTGTTGATATTGTAGTTCACCCAGCTAGAGAGACTTTCTTCTGTGCCTATCAGTGATCTAAATGCATCGATAAAATCGCTGCAATCTACTGTGAAACCTTTTGATACTGCAATAAAATAGGTGAAGTTATCTGGATCCTGAAGGATGTCCTCTGTTAGAAGACTGTAAAGTACAAACTTTGTTATCTCTTTGCCAAAATTGTTTTTATCCAGATTTTTGTCGTACTTCTTGCACTGGATAAGTCCATTAGTATTTCCATTATAGAAAAGTGAACAATCTCTTCCTTTTTCAGATACACCTGACATCAGGCTTACCTCATCAAATTCCATAAATTGAGCCCTGCCCAACTGTGCTTTGGCAATGCTGTATAGAAGCTCTTCAAAGCGTCTATCGCTCGAAATCTGGTTGTAAGGATATGATTGATTCGCAAAAGCTATTGGTTTAAAAGGGTCTTCCGTTATCTCTGGAAATGTATGGACGATCTGTATCATGGGATAATAATCTATAAAGATAAGAAATACAAAATTATTTTTCTACAGCTTTTAGTATTTTACAACAATGATTAGAACTGCTGGAAGTGTCTTTTTGTTGAAAGTTGAAAGCTTAAAATGTTATCTCAATGAAATTGTCAATGGGGTTGATTAGTAATGGGTCAAAATTGAGTTTTGAATATGACTAGTTAGAAGGTTGCAATAATAGTAACATGAAAATAATATTTACAATGAAAGGCTACTTAGTGGTGATCTCTACTAACATCCGAATCATTCTTTTTTTTTAAGTTTAATGTATTAATTATAAGTGTGTTAAAGTTGTTTCTATAATTCTGCCAATGATTAATCTACCCGTGAATTAAAGATGAAATATAAAAGTAGATCTTATGCAATTAATTGATTATTGCTGTAATATTTCCATTGTACTGCGATATCCTGGCTGATAGGATTGTAGTCAAAATTTTGCAGTTCTTTAAAAATACTTCTGATATGTGATATGTGGGTTTCATATTAATGTGATAATGTCATTAATTACTGCTGTTACTATCAAAGTTTTCTACTGAATTTCCCGTTTTAATTTGATACAGCATAAACTGCTTTTTGTTTATCATTTCATATACTTAAAAATATTAATTTGTAAATCAAATAAATACATTAATTATATGAAGTCAGCCTATTTATATGTCCGCGTAAGTACAGACGAACAAAAAAGAAAAGGTTACTCTCTACCAGAGCAGGAGGATAGATTATTGAAGTATTGTAAATATAACAATATAGAAGTCAAAGGAATTTATCGGGAAGACTACTCTGCCAAAAATTTCAACCGACCAGAGTGGAAAGAATTATTTTTAGAAATTAAAAAGAAATCATCGGCAGAAGAAAAGAACATATTATTTATCAAATGGGACCGATTTAGTCGTAATGTTGAATATGCATATGAAATGATTGGAAAGCTTAGAAAATATAAAACGATAGCAATGGCTATTGATCAACCAATTGATTTCTCTGTGCCGGAAAGCACAGTTATGTTGGCTGTATATTTAGCTGTTCCAGAAGCAGAAAATACTCGGAGGGCTCAAAATACTGCAAATGGCATTCGTAGAGCGAAGTTGATGGGTAGGTATCCTAATAAAGCACCTATCGGATTTATTAATTTGACATTAATGGATGGTAAAAAAACTATTGCTCCTAAAGAACCTGAAGCGGATATTATAAAGTGGTCTTTTCATCAAGTTGCCCAGAACGATCATAAGATTTCTGAAATCATGAGAATGGCTAATGAGAAAGGATTGATATGCTCACGGTCACACTTTTTCAGAATTTTACGGAATCCAGTTTATTGTGGGCTTATATCAGTCAAACTTAAATCTAATGAAGAACAAATGATAAAAGGTTTGCATGAACCCTTAATATCTGAATCGTTATTTTATCAGGTTCAGTCTGTCATTAATACAAAAAGAAAAACTACAGCTAAAAGGGATGATTTAAAAGCAATGTTTTTTCTTAGAGGTTTTTTGATTTGTCCTGTTTGTGATCGAAAACTCACTGGAAGTATTGCACAAGGAAGTTCAAAAAAATACCCATATTATCATTGTCATGATCGCTGTAGGACAAGGATAAACGCAGTTTTTCTGAATGATTGTTATCAAAATAAGCTTCAGCAATTAATACTATCAAATAATACAATTGACTTATTTAAATGTATTTTACAAGACCAGAATATAAAGACACTGAAAGCAAGTTATTTGCACAATCAAAATTTAATTGAGAGAAAAATAAAAGAAGAGGGACAAGTTCTTTCTCAAGGCAGAAAGTTGTTTTTAGCAGGAGTATTAAAAATTGATGACTACAATGAATTAAAAAAAGAGAATCAAGTTAACATTAGGCATCTTAAGAAGGAAGCGCGTGATATTTTTCTTAAATTAAAAGCTATTGATAAAAAGGATCAAATAAAAGATAAAGAATTAGTCGAAGTTTTTCGAAAATTTTCTGAGTTTGATACCTCAGACAAAAGATGTCTTGTGAGTCTTATTCCACCAGTTGATATTGATTATAAAACAGGAGATCTCTCTTTGGGCTTGAATCAAGCATTCTCAAAAATATTATTAAAGAAAAGTAACCGAAAAACTAATAAGAAAAATGAATTTCATTGATAAAAATGTTTCAGTTGAGCAAGCAATTATTCTTCTTGCTAAGAATGGAATTCAGGTAAATGAGAAGGAAGCTAAAATTATATTGGAATTACTATATTTAGTATCAAAAAATTATGATAAACCGAAAGAGAAAAAAATATTAGAACCTTAATGGGATTTCAAACTATGTTTCAATACCGATGAAATCTCTGATAGAGCACTTTTAGACTGTCTGTTTCAGATGGACTAGGGATTTCATATCAAAAAATTCAAACCATAAAATATCAGGCTGTAAAAGTTTGATATAGAGTATTTTATGTGTAAAAAAAGAGAGACAACTATCAAATAGTTGTCTCCTTAAGTGACCTCGACAGGATTATAATAATTGTTGTTTATCAATGTGTTAGGTTTTGATTGTGCCGGATTTGTGTCAAATCTTCGCATTTAATGTTATTTTTTTGATTTCTCTTAGATACTTAGTAAGTTCTTCAAGGCGGTTTGAATCATTTGAACCGCCCTTTTCTATTTTATAAAAATCCTCATCCACATTTACATCAATTAGTGCATTTAGGTCAATCTCAGGAGCGTATTTAATTATTGCTTCAAAAAAATCCTGCGTAAATCTGTTTCTTCCATTCAGCATTGCTGATAAATTAACTCTTTTAATATCCAAAATTTCAGCAAATTCTTTAACCTGCAAGTTTTTAATACTCATGTGATAATAAATTTTCTCACTGATTGTCATATAGTTATGGATTTTTAATTAAAAATTTTGCGTTACGTATTGTATCGCAAGATATAATACATATCTTTGTGACGTTAAGTAACACAGTGCAACAAATTGCAACGCAAAAATAATGAAAAAGAAGCAAGTAAAAAAAATTGATTCCAATATTAAGAGTGCGTTTGAATTGATAGATAACTATTTACCCCATCATTATACAGGTAAGGTGCTTGAAATAGTTCCTACAGCAACTCGAAGCAATATTAGAACAGTTAGAATGAGAAAGGAGGGAGATCCTCTTATCATTGCAGCTTTGAAACAGGTTGCAATGAAAAATAAATCAATACTAGATTAAATAAATGGCTTCAACTAGACTTTATCCGGGAATGTGTGACGCTTCCCTTGAGATTTTCTTTAATGAAAAAGAAAATGAATTAATGATAATTAAAGGAGGCAGTGTAATGAACTATGATTCTTTACCTGATTCTGAAACCCAATTTTTGGATGAAATTATCAAAAATGAAACTGATGTTAGAATGATCCTTGAATCTTGGAGTCTTTCTAATAAAGATCAAAAAAAAATGTTGGCAAAATGTAGGTTTGGAGGATTGAATTTCTCCCCAGATTATAAGAATGGAGAATGTCAACCTGATGGGATTGATTGTCCACTTGCCAATGAATGTATAGGTTTTGGAAAGGTTTGTAAACCTATTAATTATAATGGTAATAGACTTTCAAATTTTGATATTAAAACCATTCAACTATTGATTTCGTCAATGAAAAATACAGTCATTGCTGAAGAGTTGGAGATTCCTTTAGGTTCCTTTGAAACTTATAGAACCAAACTCTACAAAAATTTGAATGTAAATACAAAACAAGAACTGGCCAGAGTAGCGATTGAATTGGGCCTGGTTTAACTGTTAACCTTATCCCCGTTTAGGCGGGGTTTTTATGAAAATGAATTGGTTAAAAATACCTTTAAAAATAGATGTTCATAATACAATTATGAAGATTGAGGGAATAAATAATGAAAAGGATTTATTCGCCTTTTCCAGAACTCTTAGAAACTACCAGGATTTAGGATTGATAAGGGTTCCTGTTAAGGTAAAGGATAAGCTTTCAATGCAGTTGATGAAAATTTATAAAAAAATATAAAGCACTTTTTCGAAAGAAGTTCTAAAATGGAATCAAAAGCAATGTTTTCTGTTATAATCGTGAGAGCTTCAATCAGAGTAGATGATCTTTAAGTGCTTTTAATCGGAGAAGATAGCTTAGGGGAACAGAGCGCTGGGCTATTCCATTCCATCTGAAAAACGTGTAAGGGGATGGACCTCAGGGGGCGGGGGTTCGAATCCCTCCTTTTCTACACTCATGTTTAATTTGAGTTTTCATGGTTATTAGTTTTTACCCGGCTGGTTTCGCTGGTCGGGTTTTTTAAGAGAAGTGGCGGAATGGTAGACGCCTTGGCAGACTGTTGGTTCAGTGCTCATGAGATTAAAGGAAGATAACGCCTCTCGTATCGGTTCGAATCCGGTCTTCTCTACAACTCATGTTTAATTTGAGTTTTCATGGTTATTAGTTTTTACCCGGCTGGTTACGCTGGTCGGGTTTTTCCTTAAAAAAAGATCATTATGAAACCAGAAATAAAGCAATTCGTTGAATCATATCGAAATAAACCAAAGATAGAATTTTCGATATCGGATTTTAAAAATACCTATGGAAACATATCGTTTAATAAACTTCTCAAGCACCATAACCATGATATATGGAAAAAATGTTCATGTGGTAATGAAGAAGATTTAAGAATGACCTGGCATTGTTCCAATTGCGGAAAAGAGCTTTTCAAACCCAAAAATTAGATAATAATGAATCAATACTTAGTTTATGTGAATTGTAATTCTCAACCAAAAAATACACTTGAAAAAGAACTTATAAAATTCCTAGGTAAAATAGACCGAACTATTATAGATAAAAAAGACCTACAATCTTTTAAAGAAAATATTGCAAGTCAGATTGGCTTTATTTCTCAGGAAATTGAAAGCAACTCTACTGGTATTGTATGGTATAGTAGAGGAGAAAAAAACAAAGACTTTGGTTTAAAAGGGCTTGATTTCGCGATAGTTCGGATTTATGAAATCAAAAGAAAGTATGAAATAACTAAACCAGAATAATAATGAGTAGCAAAAAACACCGGAGAAAATTAAAAAAAGTTCATGAGGGGGTAGGATGTATTCAATTATCTAATATGTTGAATACTATAGCTAATAGTGCAGATAGAACTGCTATATGTTTATCAAATTTTGTTAACAATATAAACTATGCATTGAGTATGAATATAGAACTTATTAAGCAAGAAACGAGGACTTATTATATATCAGATGGGAAAGAAACCTCCCTTTTAGAAAAAGTAAAAAATTTGAAAGAAGATGTGAGAGCAGATTTTAAAAAATGGAAAGAATCTAATCCCTATCTACAATTTTCAGATTTTAAAGATAAATCTATTGAAGAAATGAAAGCAGGAATGCAATTTCTTGGAGAAATAATTTACGTAGGTCTTTTCCTTATTGCATTGGAAGAGATTGAGCAGGAATCAGAGTGATAACCATTAATAACAGATTATAGCATGTCATTTCCAATACAACAGGAACAGATTTTTGAAGCAACAAATGGAGGCTGGGATTTAATTGAAAGATTTCTTCCAGAAGCTAATTTAAATAAGCATTTTAAAATAAGAAAGGAAGGTACAGAGAGTGCTAACGTTTCGAAAAAAGATGGTATTTATTTTGTGAAAGACTGGGGTGCTTCAGGTGATTTTTTTTCACAATCAAAACATGGGATCCACATTTATTCCCACTATACCGGAAAGACTTATTTTGAATCTCTTCTTGCGTTGGGTGAAGAACTTAATCTAATTGATAAAAGTAAAAGCAGAGTAAAGAATATTACTAAATGTCCATTTAATGAATATGAAGGGGTAGAATTAAACGATGATGGATTTGCCTATACTACCAAAGAATTTTCTGAATATGAATTGGAGATTTTAGGACCATTGGTAACACCGGATATTTGTAAAAAATACAGGCTTTTTTCTTTAGAATCTTATAGTTGGATTAAAAAAGTTGAAAATACACAAAAAGAGTTCTGTGATGTTTTTACGGTTACTAGTTCCGAAACATATCCAATTTTAGCGTTTATTATATCTGAGGGTGGTGGATTACCTAAATTATCATTGCGTGGTCCTAAGAAAGATGTAAAGGTTGAACCTGCAGATCCTTCCAGAGAATGGCTAAAGATTTATCAGCCAAAATCTGCGGATAAAAAATATAGGTTTTCTTATTTAGGAAAAAAACCGAAGCAACATATTTTCGGTTTAGATATCCTGAAAAATATGACAGTTAGTAAAGAAGATATTCTTGATGAACATGGTCATGCTACAGGAGCAGAAAAAGAAGTAATCACAAAATTAAAAAAAGTGATCATTTGTTCCGGAGATCGTGATTCAATCAATATGGCTTCAACCGGAAAAGCAGATGCTGTAGTTTGGTTTAATTCGGAGACAGCAGATATTACTGAGTCAGAAATAGGATTATTATTCAAACATTCACATGAGGTTATTAATGTTCCTGACCTTGATCCTACGGGTGTGGAAGCTGGAAAAAAGATTGCCCTTGAGCATATGGATGTTAAGACTGCCTGGCTTCCAGAAGAAATTACAAAAAGAAAAGATTTCCGTGGAAATGCCTTGAAAGATTTCACCGATTTTATGAAAACTAATAGCAGCTTTGATGATCCTCTTCAACTAGAATTAAAAAGAAAGGTTGAAAGGTTTTTAGAGCTGGCGAGACCAGGGAAATTTTGGACAAGTAGTTACAATAAAACAAGAAATACAACCGACTATAAAGTTAATTATAAAAATGCTTTTAATTTTTTAAAACTTAATGGATTCTACCGTATTAAGGATGAGAATAGAAAAGAAGGGTACTATTTTGTAAAACAGGATAAACACATTTTAAAGGAGGTTTCTGCTCAGGAGATTAAAGATTTTTTCAACAGTTTTCTGGACGAAAAACAACGAGAAAAAGGTTTATCACTTTATCCTGATGATCTCTTAAATATGTTGATCGGTTCGGAAGCTGTTTCCGATAAAAAGCTTGTGAATTTGGAGGTTAAGGATTTTGATTTTACAGATTATACAGCAAATAGTCAATATTTCTTTTTTGATAATTTCATCTGGAAAGTTACATCTGAGGGGATTGAAGAAATTACGAAAGGTTATAGCCGTTACGTGATGGAAAACGATATTTTAAATACCATTATTAAAAAGCAAAATCGTCATATACTTAATACTCGTGAAATTAAAATTGAAGCTCCTTTCTTTAAGGCAAAAAAAGATGAAAATGGAAATTGGGATTTAACAATACTTAGAAAAGATTGTGATTTTCAAAACTATTTAATCAATGGTTCCCGGGTTTTTTGGAAAGAAGAAATTAAGAATCTTCCTCAATCCAAAATTGAAAATTATTTGAACGAAAATAATTTCATTCTGGATAAGTATAAAACTGAAGGTTCTGAAACCGGGCTAGATGATGATCAAGTTTATGAGCAAGAATTACACTATCTAAATAAATGCTGGTATTTTGGGTATAACCTACACCGATATAAGGATCCTTCAAGGGCGCTTTGCGGGTATGTTATGGATAATGAAGTGGTTGATGATTCAGAGTCTCACGGTAGAACCGGTAAATCACTACTTTCAAATAAAGCAATAAGGCTTTTTATGAATTCAAAATATATGGGTGCTCGAAAGAAAGGATTGCTGGAAAGTGATTTCCTTTATGATGGAGTTACTGAGCAGACAGATTATATTTTATTTGATGATGCAGATAAGAAGTTTCCATTTAGTCAACTATTCACTGATATCACGGGAGATTTGAATGTGAATCCAAAAAATCAAAATGCTTATTTAATTCCTTTTTATCAGTCGCCAAAAATTGGAATTACAACAAACTATGCTCCTATAGGTTTAGATTCGTCCACCACTGAAAGGATTTTATTTGTAGCTTTTTCAGACTGGTATCATGGCGCAAAAGATGGTTTTGACAAACGAGAACCGAAAGATGATTTTAAAAACATGTTCTTCACAGAGTGGGATGACAAGCAGTGGAACCTGTTTATCAATTTTGCGATGCAGTGTCTTCAGTTCTACCTTTCTACAAACGAGAAAATAGGAGCGCCACAAGGAAACATTAAAAAGAGAAATCTTATTTCTGAAATGGGGCCTGTATTCTTAGAATGGGCCGAAAGTTACTTTATTGATGAAAATCTAAACCGTGAAGTCATTAAAAAAGAAGCACATAAGAATTTAGTCGATTATAATGCTTCTGTGAAAAACATTTCTGCAACATCATTTAAAAACAAATTAAAGCAATTCTGTGAATTAAAAGGATACATATTGAATCCAGCAGATAAATTGACTACTTCAGATGGTCGAATTATGCGAAGCTATAATGGAATTGCAACTGAATATATATACTTGGCTGAACTCAATGGACCACTTGGAGCTGGTGAGGATCATGAAATAAAAGATAGTGATAGTGACTACCCTTATTAAATAACATTATGGAAACAAAATTTGCACAATGGGCGCCATTCAGATCTGATTTGCGGGAACAGTTTGGATACCTGAGTTTTAATTGTACGCTGATCAATTTAGATATTATCGGAATAAAACTCCTTAGAACGGGTGATGTGGTTGTGATAACGTACAGGGGAGCACGAAAAACAGGTTTTATTTATGAGGGCGGACAATTGACTGACCAGCAGGTTTTCAGAATTTTTACTGACATGCCTATGAATTACAATGAGCTTGCAAGATACGAACAAGAGTATGCTGGAAGAATTGAAATTTTGGCTCCTCCTCGAGATAATTATGTATTCATAAGCGAACAGGAGGTCAGCCGGAAATAGAGGATTAATAAATGTAAAAATGTAATACTGTAATAATGAAAAAAAAGGGATTAATCTCATTTTCTGGTGGTGAAACTTCGGGTTTTATGTTGTGGTGGCTTTTGGAAAACAAAAGTAACGAATATGACTTCACAATATTATATGCCAATACAGGACGTGAAAATGATGCAACTCTTGAATTTGTGAAAAATTGCGCTGAATATTTCGGGTGTGAAATAATTTGGGTTGAAGCTGTTATAAGATTTAAAGTACGTGCATTTGGAAAATTTAAAACTTTCACATCTTTTGAAAAAAAAAAAGATTATTTAAATTCTTTTTCTCCTGAACAATTGAAAGAAATTGAATTTAATAAAGTAGATAAAAAATCAGGTATTCCAATTTTTAGAATGTGTGTTGAAGAAGTTGATTGTGGGACTGTACATAGGATCGTAACATACCAAACAGCAACCCGAAACCAGGATTGGAAGAAGCGAAACGATACACCATATGAAATGATGGTTAAAAAATATGGACTGGCCAATGTATCAAATAGGGTTTCTACTCGTGAATTAAAGGAAAGGCCTATACATTCATTGATGAAAAGTTTAGGACATAAAGCTTATGATACCTTCATTGGGATAAGAGTTGATGAATTTGATCGTATGTCTAAAGAAAGAAAGGATTTAAATCTATTTTATCCATTGGTTGTCTGGAAACCTTTCACGAAACAGCATGTTAATTTTTGGTGGTCTATTATGCCCTTTAGGTTAATGTTACAAGGTTGGGAGGGGAATTGTATTACGTGTTATAAAAAATCCTTTGAAAAGCTCATGCAGATTATGATTGATGATCCTTGGAAATTTGAATTTGATGAATACTTAGAAAAAAAATATGGATTCTATATTCCTAAAAAAAAACTCATAGAAATGTTTTTTAAAGGGAAAGAACTTCCAAAGTTACCATTGAAAATATTCAGAGAGAATAGAACTGTGGCAGAAATTCGAAAAATGGCTGGATCGGTCAAAAAGAAAATAAAGGATGATAGTAGAACAACAGCTGTTCAGCTATCAATATATGATGACGAAGAGAGTTGTGAGGTATTTTCACAATGTGGGAATTGAATAAGCGGTCAGTAGAGGATTAATAAATATAAAAATGCAAAACTATAATGATTTTAACAAGACTTGGAAATAAAAGAAAGATGTACAAAAACTTAATTGAATACTTTCCGCCTCATAGAATGAGAATAGAATTATTTTTTGGTGCAGGTGGAAGCTTTTTTTACTTACCAAAGCCAAAATATTCAATTGTAAATGATTTTGATGATGATGTCACCAATTTATATATGGTTGTTCAGAATTACTTGGAAGAATTTCGAAAGGAAATTATGAAAGTTCCGATATCAGAATCTATGATGAAATACTGGAAAAACAATATAGAGGTTGATCCGCTTAAAAAAGCCATAAGATTTATTTTTTTATCAAATTTTTCATACCTGGGCAAAGGAGATACTTTGAGATTAGGCTTAGATAATGCAAAACAGTCTATTTTAAATAATCTGGATGAAACATTTTTAAAGCTACAAGATGTTAAGATAATGAACCGGGACTTCAGGGAGGTTTTACCACGAATAAGTTTTACAAAAGGTTTAAACGATAAAGAAAAATGCTTTGTTTATTTAGATCCCGTGTATTTAGATACTGAAAATTATTATAAAGTTCCAAATTGGACAAGACAAGATAGTATAGATTGCTTAGATATAATGGTTAATTGCGGAATTAATTCAGCAATGTCTGAGTTTGAAAATCCTTTCATTATTCATGAAGCAAAGAAAAGAGGGCTTAATATTATTCTTTTAAAAGAACGTGCTAATATCAAGAAAAGGCAAACTGAAATTCTTATAACAAATTATTCTAATCAACAAAAACTTTTTACAATATGAAAAACAACTTTAAACATAAAAATATGAAAAATTTAAAAGCATTGTCAAAAAACAAAATGAAAACTATTACAGCCGGTATGAAATGGACTAGTGATAGGGGATGCGGTGTACTGGATCTTAGAGGAGGTAAGCCACGATGGCAGGCGGAACTTGAACAATGGTGGTGTAACTTAACAAACTAAAACTAAAACCAAAACAATGACAAATACATTTAAAAATTATTATGTGATACAGCATCCAAGTGGATCAATCATTCCCGAATCCATAAAGTCACAAAGAAAGATTTGTATCGAAAGTTGGTTAGAAAAGACAATCCCTTGGAATGAAGCTAAAAAAATTGGCTGGAAATGCTTGAAAGTAAACATAAACTTTGAAATACTTTAACAAACAAATAAATTATTACAATGGAAAATCACGAAAAATTTTCACAAAAACTAAGAAGAATTAATGAAATAGAGGGCTACAATTCAACAATTCACCCTTCTAAAGATGGAGTTCATTTAGCAGAAATAAGAACAGAGAAGGCTATGTCAGCTGAGTCGCTAACAGGTTTTAAAAATATTGCTTTTCTTATTGAAAATAATGAAGAACAATTTAATGATTCTGACTGCAGAACTTTAAACTTTAAATATATTTTTCAAATACCAGAATAACCCCGTGCCATCTTAGGATGGCACTTTAAAACAAGAATTATAGTGGAACAAGAATTAGTAAAAACAGAACTTCCGGTATTTAATGCCTTTCATCCTGATCAGATAGATCACTTAGAAGTATTCAGTTATTTAACAGGAGATTTCACTAAATGTGAGTATTGGGGGTATAATAATGAAGAAGAAAATGGGCTTCCTTATTATGATTTTGGGATAATCGGAGATTTTCATTTTGATCTTTTTAAGGATAAAGTTCGATTTTATTATGGAGATCCTCCAGCATATGGGGTAACTGACTGGGAGAGTGATAAACTTATTTTCACTCAACATGGATCTGTATTCCCTGAAGGATTTATGACTTTTGGTTACTTCGATTTAGAACATACCTATGGTACAGCACCAAAACAATTATTAGATTTTATCAAAATGATTTGCAATTTTTTAAGTAGAATAGAATATCATAGAGAATATTTAATTCATTCAATTATTAAGTAAAAACATGGAATATATTAAACAATATTATGACCTTCCATTCCTATCAAAAGGAATGAAGGTAGAAGCTGATGGTAAATCAGGAAAAATAAATAAAGAAAAGAACGGATATCTTGAAATTCTTTTCGATAATGGGATTAAAGCCTTAGCTCATCCAACGTGGGAAATAGTCTACTATAATGAAAAGGGAGAAATAATCAAGGATTTTCGGAAACCTAAACATAAAATAGAGAGACAGAAAAGAATACTTGAAAAAAATAAATTTGATGAATTAATTAATATGGCTTCAGGTAAGGCGAATGTAGAAATCACACCTAATCTCCGCTTGAAACATATAGTAGAAAATAATTGGGATGATGATAACAATTTAATAGCTGTTTCATGCGATTTTATAGTATTTAATGAACCAATTATGGCCTATATTATAGTAGATGATCTTCAATTGGATAAGCCCAGATATGGGGAAATAGAAAGTGAGGACCTGATTCATGATACTGCAAAATCACTATTGAATAGTATTGATATTTGGGAAAAGCTCGTTCCTGTGTTGAAGTACTATAAAGAAAAGTGGGAAGAGATACAAAAACTTCCATTCTAACTATGAAAAGGCGAACAGGAAAGAGTTGGTATTTATTATCAAGAGAAAGTCCCAATAAAAATTGGCAGGAAGAGCTAAATCAAATCCTGAAAATTTTAGATTATAAACCTGAAACGAATCTTATACAGAATGGGCTTGATTACTTTCGTAATTGTCACACAACAAGACCAATTTCTTATCCAGGTGATTCTATTTATTATAATATTTTTATGAATGGAATGAGAAAAGGGCTTAATCAACAAGACGCTTTTAATTTTGCCAAAGACATTATAGACCGCGAAATGAAAATACTAGATATGACATTAAGTTCTGGCATGGTATATATATTTAATTGGCAGGAAGAACCTTCTTTGAGCTTTCTTAAGTATAGTAAATTTTTTAAAACATATTTAAATCAACAATAAAAATAATAAAATTATGGACAATACTCCACTATCTTTTTATGGACAAATAGATTTTACAGAGCTTCAGGAAGCTTTGAAAACAGGAAAAGCAAAAGCGGCCTGGGTAGATTTAAAAAAAGGCCGGCATTTAATGGTAGATATTAACGTCTGGGTAAAAAGTGAGGCAGATCAGTATAACAACAATGCTTCCATCCAGGTGCAAAACAAAACTGAATTCCAAGGCGAGAATCAGGCTTACATTGGGAATTTAAAATATAAGAAACCTAAAACTACAGAAGCCAGCTCAGAATCTATCTCGCAAGCTATGACGGAAGAAGATGATCTTCCGTACTAAAAAAGGGCGTATTACTTACGTCCTTTTTTTTATAAATTGTTACGGAAACCCGCAATCACATCCTTTAAAATGAAAGTAATTTAGTTCTATGAAAGCAATTAAAACATTTTTAAACGATTGTATGCTATTCAAGCATAAAGACTTTCAAATGAGAATAATTGGAGTTGTTATGTGGATATGGTTAGCTGCATTAATTTGCCTTTTATACTGGATCTTTTCTTAAGTAATGATTCAGAATTCAAAATCCTACTAATTTTTTGGTAGGATTTTTTTATGCGATTCTCCGGATTTAGAAATTACAGTCCCGGCATTCTTCAAAAAGAAGAAAGGGCGACGGTTTAAATACTCCCCTTGCACCCCTCGAAAAATTGTTTTATTTTGTAATATTGTAATTAATAATAGGAAATGCAGATTTGTAAGGCATTACAGATGTTTTATTTTTTTGTAATTATTAAATTACAATTACAAAAAAAATGTAATAAAAAAGAGTATTACAAAATGCTTACAAAGCTGAAATAATCAAATTACAATATTTTAATGAATTAAATATATTGATTATCAGGAAATTACGTTTTAATTACAACCTTACAAATAAATTTCAATTTTTTTGATTTTATTCATGATATTTTTTATACCGTAGGATACTTTTCGTATCTTTGAGTAAATTCTAGATATGAAAAGTGATCCGTTGTATATCAGTAAGTTGTATTTATTTTATAAAGAAGAACTTTATGATGGTATTCAAAATGATGAAATCATATTTAAAACCAATTCTAAAGAAAGTTTTGACTATACACCTGGAACTGCTTTCTATGAGTATGAAACAAAGCTCTCTCAATCTGGCTCATACATTCTCAATACAATTAGTTTTTCAATCCCTGGCAAACCTGCAATAGAAGATATTCGGAAGATAACTCAAATAAGAGCCGTAGTTGCTATTGCAATTTCAGGAAATGAAGAGAAAAAAATTGTGCTTTATAAAAATGATTTCTTTAGTAATACTCCATTACAGGTGGCTGTAGGAGGTTCTTTAGATCGGTTTTCTGTAAAAATAACATCCAGTAGTTTAGATTAATGATTCGCCTTAAGCCCATAGAAGTTCCAGGTTATCTTATACCCTTTATATTAAAAGAATGTGACGGCGTATGCATTATTAAGGATGGTGGATATTATAAACAAATTTTGATTGAGCCCAAAAGCGTTTTAGGTCATTTTATTACCACACGTTTACCCAATAAAAAAATGGTCAGAGAATATTGTTTAACTATCTACTGTAAGAATGAAAATAGTAAGCTGATAGTTGGTAGTGAAATTCTTAATTTCTACAATAGCTCTGAATTTTCTATAGATCTTAGTTTTGAAGATCTGGATTATTTCTACAAGTTCTTAGATTCCTACTTCCGTACATACTTCTGTTTTTTTGTCAAGGGCTATTGCCGTGGGAATAACTATAAAAATAAAATTAAAAAGGCCATCAATGATTTTTGTAAAATCTATGATCTGTTAGAGTATGGGTACTCAGAAAACCAAATGAGGATTCTATACTATCGTTATACGAATAACGGAGTTCTTTCACTTTTTCAAAATAATAATAAACTTAATTACGGTTTTTTTGGTGTAACGTAAAAAGAGGGCTTAATCCTGGACTTTTGTAAAAAAAAACGAATGTCCACTTCTTCATTTAGACTCAACGCTCGTAAACCAAAAAATTCATCTTCTGGGCTTCCAACACCTAAAAAAGGAGAACTGTATATATTAGATACAGATGATATCATATCATTACCACCTACTGTTGATAAGGGAATTGTATGTACTGGCGATATTCATTTAAAGCCTGGAAGACGATTCCATATTCTATACTTAACACCTTCAACGCAAAAGCGTAATATTAAAACAGATGGAGATGCTGAATCAAGGGGCTTCAAAAAGAAAGTGAGTGGTGCTTATCCTGGTGATGAAATAGAAATTCATCAGTTCATAAAAAATAATATCAATAAAGGATTCGTAGTGGTAATGAATTCATATGATCAAGTTTATCACAGAATTTATGGAAGTAAAGAAAATCCACTTTATCTAACAGGCGAATTCAATGATGATAATGATAAGAAATCATGGGAGATAACCTTTGAACAGAACTTTGCTGATGAAACTCCTCTTTTATTTTACAATGGATCAATAATTTTAGATGAATCAGCACTTGAAGATCCGGATATAGATTTTGAAGGCATATTCGCTCGTAAAGATGGAACCAACCTAAATGAGCCGCAAAAAGTTTATTGGGCAAATATTCTCTCTCCTTATTTGCAAAATATAAATAAATTTCCAATAAAAAATCAATGGTAAAAACTAATAATTATGAATGAATATTTAGTGCCAATTACTACAATAACTCTCCCTCCTATTTCAGATCTACAGGGGAGACAAGGTATGTTTATCCTGCCTGATGGTTCAATTAATATTAATAAAAAAGATGGAACATGGCTTCATATCAATAAACAGTCAGATCATGCTGGAGTATTAAAACCAACAGATGTGGTTTCTGTACAACCTGGCTCTGCAAAATGGTATTGGGCGGGTCCAGGTGTTTACAATAATGTATCCCCTGGATTCAATATTGATAAACTTGGAATTATTTCTTATGACGGAGCTAAATGGGGGCTTGTTAACGTCGAAATAATGATTAATTCAAAAAAAGTATTTGATCCAGCAAATGACAATGATCCATCTACAATGAAAGCAGCAGCTGATAGGTATGATTGGACTACAGTTGCATTGCAGAATTTTGGGGACAGCGCAAATACCGGGACACTTACTCTAACATGGGCGGCTTCGATTATTTTAAGCGATGGTACCGTTCAAGCGAACGCAAATCATTCAATGTCTGAAATTCCTGTGCCGGTGGGGTATAAGTTTTTCAACTTTAAAGGGCCAATGTGGAATGCAAATGCACCTGTAGATACCTATTCAACTATATTAGCCAAATTAAAGAATGGGTCCTATAAGGTTTTGCTTAAAGGTGATACAACGTCATCCGTTGTCGATAAGTCGATATATATAACCGATGTTGCAACTTTATATATTAACTCAAAAAACAATACACTAAACACGTTTACTACAAGTTTTAGCAATAGAGGAGTTAATAGTGTAAAAGAATATATGGATGCTGAAATATTAAAGTTGGCAGCTCCTATTGATTTTTCGAAAGCGTTGGAGAAATCCATGACTGAAGTAAAATACAATAAAATATCAGATATTAATATAGCCTCACCAGGTAACGGTTTGCTCAACAAAGACAATACGATTGCAGCGGGTACAGAAGCTAGCTATAGGAACTTACAGAACGTGCCGACAAATAATGCGAAATACATGTTTTATTGTGCGCAGAGTTATACGGGTACAGAGGCTCAGTTAGAGATATACGCCTCTCTAATAGGAATTAAGAAAAACGGGGAATTAACGATTTTAATAAAAGGAACAACAGACGCAACAAAGGAAACTATTATAATGTTAGATATTAGTTCCTACGAAAAGATATCATTTTGCTGGGTTACTAAACGGCAAACTGACGGATGGCAACCTATTTTTTCATTTTACAATGTTGTCAAAAAAGTCAATTTTCCAAATATTCCGAAAGCTAAAAACCTGTCATTAAATAATGATATTAAGGGCGGCGCGGTTACTTTTGTAGATGACGATATCAACGGCGCAGCATTAGGGGGATTAGCCCCATTTATGCATAAAAACGGGGTGCCGTTTGGCGTTGCGTGTATTAGTGCTGTGGCGAAAGCCAATCCAAACACCATGGAACGGATTCTCGGGTTTTATAACCTGGGTTTAATTGATATAATAAACCACACAGAAAGCCATTTACCCAATATGAATGGCATTACATATGATGAACAATATCAGGAGATAAAAAAATGTAAAGATTACTTGGATAGTTTTGGTTTGATCAATGATATGTATGCATCCCCGTACGGGAACTTTAATCAAGACACTCTAGACATATTAAATTTATTAGGATATAACTTTCATTTTAGAGCAGATACAGCCAGTAATGGATTAAATTCAGTTGATACATTTTACAATATGGGTATCTATAGGTTGAATTTTGGATTAATTCAGCCTCCTCCCGGAAACACTCTAACTAAAGAACAAATTAAATCAATCATTTCACAGGCACACAGCGAAAATAAATTAGTGGTTATTATGACTCACTTCCGCAATAACGGAAGTAATCCATCAGACTTTTTCACGCAATTGCAGGAAATAATTGACCATTGCAGAACTACCGGAACAAAGATTCTAAGGCCGAGAGAAGCAGTTGAAAAATTCTCTAATATAATTGAGGTTGACAATGGATTTAGAATTACAAGAAACGGAAAATTGCTAACTGACCATATTCCATTAAGCGCGAATTAAATCTTTAGGAAATGAATGGAAAATATAAACTACAATATCAGCGAGGTTCTAGCAGTAATCTTTTCGGTACTGATTGGATCGGGAGCTTACATTTCTTTTGTTTATATAAAAAACAAACAAAAAATAAGTATAGCTTATGTAGTCGCGGTTTTGCTTATAAATCTTTGCTTGACTTATGTGGCGTCGGAATTGCTAAAGGCTTTCAACTGGAGCCAGTGGCGTTCTCCATCGCTTCCTATGGTAGCGTTTGCTGGACAATACTTAACGGACTGGTTAGACAAGAGGTATTTCAAAATATTCGATACTGCAGCCAAGAGAGCTGGAATTAAATTAGACGACGATGAACCTAATATTAAAAAATCCGAAGAAAATGAAGATCAATAAAGACCTTTTATCCGCTTTCCTTGTGGTTCTATTGGTATCAGCTTTCGCTTATACCGTAGTTAAGGAAAGCAGCGATAGAGAATTAACAGAGATCCGGAAGATCCAGGAAAACCAGAGATTAGAAAAATACCAATCCGAATTGCGTGAAAATGCAGCTAATAATAAAAGAGATTCTTTTAAAACTGTATTAGAACGCCAAACAGCTGGTATTGGTATTCTGAATGATAATTTTAAGAATATAAATAACAGTATTCTTAATATGAGAACCCAATATGATAAAAATTTTAGTGAACTTAAAAATACACAAAATGAAAGCGATCACATTAATTCTGCTTCTGTTAACGAGCAATTTGATTTTATCTCAAAATACAAATACAAGGAATATTCCGGAGGAACAAATCCCTGAAGTATACAAGGGACTTAAGCAAAACGAATATCTAAAAATTAGACTTCAAAAAACTGAATCAGCACTTTATGGCGCTAATCAGCTAATTAATGAACAAGATAAAGCGCTTACTGTTAGCAAGAGTTTATTAACCGCAAAAGATGAAGCCCTGGGAACTGTAGTGGAAATCTCTAAGCAAGATAAAATTATTGCTGAAGAAAGGGAAAAACAATTAAATATTGATATTTCTTATTTACAGGCTCAAATGGAAATAGTAAAAAAAGAAGCTGAAATTCATCAAAGAAAAAGATTCTGGAATGGATTAAAGGTGGGTGGAGTATCAGTTGCCGTTTTGGGAGTTGCTGGTTTAATTTGGTTTAATAATCGATAAAAAGAAAGAAATGACAGCATTAGAGTTATCAAACAAATACAAAACGCATTTAAACAAAAACGGAATTAATACACCGTTGAGATTAGCACACTTTTTTGCACAAGCAGACCATGAGAGTGGTTTAAAGCCAAAAACTGAAAGCCTTAATTATTCTGTAGAGGGTCTTTTATCCACCTTTGGAAAGGATAGAATAACAAATACACAGGCCTACGATTATGGAAGAAGTGTAAATCATCCGGCTAATCAAATGGTTATTGCAAACATCGTATATGGTGGAACATGGGGCCGCGAGAATCTTGGAAATATTACACCTGGAGATGGTTGGAAATACCGAGGCCGTGGAATTTTTCAAATTACAGGAAGATCAAATTACTTGCAACTGACAAATTATGCAAAAAGTAAAGGTTTGGATGTTAATTATATTGAAAATCCAGATCTTCTATTAAATGAATCAGATTCAATTATTGCTGCATTATGGTATTGGAATAGCAGGGGGCTTAATAATTTTGCAGATAAAGATGATGTTTATTCTGTTTCCAAAATTATCAATATTGGAAGCCTTAAAAAGAAAGGAACTCCTAAAGGATTAATTGAAAGAGAAAGTAAACTAAAATACTACAAGACCGTTTTCTAAATAAACATTCCCCGCTTATTAGATGGGGAATGTTTATTTAAAGATTGTTTCTTATTCCTTGGTAAATAATAGGTTTGTACTGCTCAGTTCCATAATATGTTAAATGATTAGTGTCATAAATAAATGGCTCACCATTTTCATTCACTTTTTTTACTGGAAAATCAAGCAATTCAACATATCTTGATTTTAATCTTTTTTTGAGGTATGAATTAGATGAATTAACACTTTCATCAATAAAAATTTGATTGTGAGATAGTATATTATATTCTTGATTAATATAATATTCAGTAGGGAAATCAAGATAGTACCTAGGAGTTTGACCAATATATAAAGTTTTAACTCTTTGTTGATTAAAATATTTCTCAGTAAAATCAATATTCTTATTCAGGTCCGGTTGCTTATACGCACTATAATTTGAACATATCACAACTAAATCAATATTGTTTTTATTTTCAGGAAGCCAGTCTTTATAGAAATAATTAAAAAACTCTTTTGGACCTGGAAAGTTAGTATTTGCATCAACCATTGGAAAAGTACCATCTGCAGCGACTAATAATAATTCGTGTTTTGAATCTTTTACAATTTTTTTTAAAGTTTGAAAGAACATTCCTGCGTGACTATCGCCAAGTAGAATAATGTATCTTTTATTTGGATCAATTTTTAATTTATTTAAATCGTAATCTTTAAAATCATCGGTGCTTTTAAAGTAGTTTTCATTAAACCCATATTGATTATAGGCTTCATCACTAGTTTTGTAGTTGCTGGTAGTAGAAACTAAAATAGCTGTTTTATCATCAAATATGTTATTTTCTTTAATTTTTGAAAAAGAAAATGAAATAGTGAACAAAATGATGCTAGAAAAAACTATAGTAAATGTCTTTTTAGTATAGTTTTTCTTCTCAATTATGAAATATGATAAGGCCGCAAAAATAAAAGAAAGACCAATGAACAGCAGTTTATGCCTAAATAACTCATTTAAAGATAAAAATACACTTAAAACGAAGAATGGCCAATGCCATAAGTATAAAGAGTAGGAGATATTACCTAAAAACAAAATGATTTTATTTTTAAAAACTTCCAAATCAACATTTACAAATAATATTGTTGCTGTAGATATAACCGGTATAATAGTTAATGGAGACGGCCACAATACTTCATGACTATTAATTAAGAAGATTGACCATAAAATTAGCAATAATGAAGCTATAACAAGAATATATTTATTTCGGAACGAAATTCTTGTTGCACTTCCAGCGTATAAAAATGCTAGGCCTCCAAACATCATTTCCCAAGCTCGTGTATAAAACATGTAGAATGAATAAGATTGATTATGATACAGCATAGAAGAAAATGACAACACCATTATTCCAATGAAAAATAAATTAAATACATTCCTTTTTTTTAAATAAAGATTTTTAAGTGCAAGTAGAATAAATGGAAATATTAGGTAAAATTGCCATTCTACACTTAATGACCACGTATGAAGTAGAAAATTGAATTGTGAATTGTTGTCAAAATATCCCGAATTGAGATAGTAGAAAATATTTGAAAAAAATAAGCTACTAGAAAAATATGATTGTAGATAGTTAATGAACTGTGTTGGCAAAAAAACATAGATAATCGGAACAAAAAACGTAATCATAGCAAGTAATGCAGGTAAGATTCTATTGATACGTTTTTGTAGGTAGCCCCAGTAAGTGAATGTTCCCTTGTCAAATCCTGACAAAATGATTCTACTCATTAAATAACCTGAAATAGCAAAGAAAATATCAACGCCAATAAAACCTCCTTTGAAAAAAGAAAATTTAAAGTGATATAGTAATACAGCAATTACAGAGACGGCGCGAAGAAAGGATATATCACTTCTGAATTTCATGTTTTAATTTTCATTAAAGATAGAAATATCTAAATAAATACAAATTACGGAATCTCATATTTTTAATGTAACACAACCTTTTCCCTGTCTCCTTTAGTTTTGCGATATGAAAATACTATCAGAAATTATTGGCGGTACTTGGCTCTTCAATATGGAAGATCCGGAACAACTGAAAGTAATGGTAAAAACCATTCTTTCTGGTGGAAAAATCAATGATGAACGCCCTCAATTATCTACTTTCATTGGAGGTGAAAGTGTGATGGATGATTCTACCGGGAAAGTAAAACAGATTAATAAGGTCGGTTATATCTCTATGACCGGTGTGATGACTAAATATTCTGGGATGTGCAACATTGGTGCGCAGGAATATGCATCAGAAGCTATTAAATTAGATAGAGATCCGGATACTTTGGGAACTATTTTTCATATCGATGGAAATGGTGGAAATGCTGATGCAATGCCTTTGTTGATAGATGCTTCATCCAAGCTCCAGAAGCCTAAAATTGTTTTAATAGATAAGGCTTTTTCTGCTCATTATTGGGCCGCCTGCTTGTTGGGGGATCACCTAATGCTTTCTAATGATCTTACTGCTGAAGTTGGTTCTATTGGGGCGATGATAATGTTTGAAAAGCCTAAAGATGAATTAATTATTATCCGTCCTCCGGAGTCTTTAGAAAAAAATCAGGACTTTATTGATGCTTTAGATGGTAAATACGATCTATTCATTAAAAAACTTTCACCATTGGCTCAGAGATTTCAAGCATCTGTAATGGAAAGAAGACCCGGTGTTAAAGCTGATGTGCTTAAGGGGGCTACTTACTCAGCTCAGGAAGCTATTAAATACAATCTTGCTGATAGTATTGGAGATATCAACGATGCCTATAATTGGATTGTCGCAAAATCAGAACTCAGAAAAATAAAATCAAAATAATTATGAAATTTCAAAAAATGTTAGCTGGTCTTTTAGGGCTTGCAATGGTAGAATCTAAGGATAATCAGGTTCAGCTTTCAGACGATGAGCGAGCTAAGTTAAAAACACAGCTTGGTGAAGCTGATGCCGCCACGCTTATAGAGCAGGCGAATCTGGAGTTAACGGGTGTAGGTAATGCAAAAACTCAATTGCAAGCCGTTAGGGAACAACTGGAGAATAAGAGTGCTGAAAATGCTCAGCAGTCTACAATAATTGAGAATCTTAATACTGATTTACAGAAAAGTAAAAAAACAATTGCTAAGCTTGTAGAATCTCCGGAAACAGTTACAGAAACAATTAGCACAGTACAAGCGGCATTTGGATCAGGGCCAATTGTGGCAATTTCAGGCTTTTTGATGGGAATTCAGGAGAATCTATTTAAAATGGATCGTCCGTGGAATACTAGGGCGGTTGCTGGAATGTCAGCCCCACAAACAAGCTTTGATAATGAACTTGTTTTAAATACCTTAAACGAAGATATTAAAGGCTTTGTTGCAGAGTACCCAAGTAAATTTGAATCTCTATTTGAAAAGAAATTTACTCTTCCGGAATTATGGAAACAAAATACCATTTTTGGCGTTGCAGATAAGCTTGTTTCAGCTCATATTTCTGTTAATGAAGTTACTCAACCGAGAAAAGCCGTATGGGTAGCAAAAGGCGGGGTTACCATCAAGCCGGAAGTAATGGAAGTAAAACCAGTACAAATTGATCTTCAGTTTGATTATTGGGCATTACAGGCTTTGGAGACTAACTGGATGTATCAGTTTAATAAGGAAGGATCTCAGGCTTATAAAATGAGTTTCATTGAGTTTCTTATTATCAAGTATCTTGAAAAGGCCAGATCAGAAGATGCTGATGTGCTTGTAAGAGGGGTGTATTCTGAAAAGCCGGAGAAATATGATAAGCCTGTAACTTATCTTATCAGAAATAATGGTGTTTTCAAACAGCTTTTTGATGCAAGGGATATTACGAAGAAATTCCGCGCATTCTATTTAGGTGATCTTACTGAATCCAATGTTTTAGATTATGTGGAAGCAGCAATTCAGTCTCTTCCTATTGATATCAGAAATATGGATTTACAATTTGTATGGTCTCCTTACTGGATCAGAAAATATAAAGAAAGGGACCGTGAAGTTTTCGGCGGAAACAATGATTATACTGGTTTGGTAAAAAGTCCAAGAGATTATGATAATATTGAATTTGTTCCGCTTAATCAGTTAGAAGGATCTAAATTCTTTTTTATCACATTTAAAGATAATGTGAAGATCCTGGAATATAAGCCTCAGGAAAAATCCCTACTTACTTTCGAAAAATTCTTAAGAGATGTTTATGCGTTTGCTGACTATCGTTTGGGAATCGGAGTAAATCACATTGGTCTTGAAACAGATCCGGATAATCCATTGAAATATGAATTGCAGGCAGTTTGGTCTAATACGGAACCGTTGTTTGACAAAAATTTCTATATTCCATTCTTTGATTTCGCAAATGGAATTGTTAATGCAAATCATAATAGAATTACACCGGTTGTAGACTTTACAACAGATATTACTTCTATCAAAGGTAACATTGGAAATTACCTATTTATCAGAGGTAATGTATCTCTTACTTCAAATGTTAAGGTGAAGAAAAATGCAGAACTTCTTTTAACTAGTGATTTTGATCTTAAATCTGGGGGCACGCTTACTCTTGTAAAGGCGGGTGCTACATGGAAAGAAGTTTCAAGAACAACTGCTCCGGAAATTTCTCCTACAAAAATGGAGTTCAAAACAGATACTATTGTATATGAAAAATCAAATCAGTTTGTATACAAAGGTACAGTGGCTGTAAATTTAGCTTCTATCACAGGAGGTGCTGAAGGAAATACAATCAGAATTTTTGGTGGTGAAGCAGCTGGTTCAGCATTAACTGTTAAAACAGTCGGAAATATAAAAACTGCATCAGATTATGTAATGGATTCTGCTGCCAAATACATTGATTTAATTTTTATTGATGGTGTTTGGAACGAATATTCAAGAGGATAATCCGGGTAAATTTTAATAACCAAAAACCTCTCGATGTATAGGTAAATCGGTTTTACAGATATGAGACAAGATCTAAAAAAATCAAGAAATAACGCAGGAACTCCAACACCTAAAAAAGCTAACGCGATTGCAGCTCTTGCTGATGATATTGCAACATGGCCAACAGTGGCAGAAGATGGGGTTAGTCTGGAAGGAAATTTTACCTTTAAACCGGGTACCAATTTCTTTAAAATATACATGACTGCACCGACGCAGGCGGCAACCTTTGAATCATCAGGAAATCCAGATGGTAGAGGGGCGATGAATAAGTATGTAGGGGAACATCCGGGGACAACTAAGGACGCTATGTCTTTTATTAAAAAATACATGGGAGAGGGCTTTGTTATTATTTATGGAGGTTGTGGAAGTGATGAAGAAATGAGAGTAATGGGATCAGACTGCCATCCGCTAGTTCTTACAGCATCTGGAAAAGATGATAAAGATGGAAATATCAACACATTGACTTTCGAGCAAGAAATGATTAACAGGGATTTCATCAAGTTCTACAATGGTGATGTTAATTTTGCCCAGCCTAAGCAACTTACTGATGAAAATGTAAATCTTCAGATTGCGGATGGACCAGTTTATCAACTTCCTGCAACTACTGTTACAGCAGATGTGAAGATTACAGCTTCCAACTTTGAGCATAATCAAATCATTACCCTTATTGGTGGTGGGGGAACTGTTCCCGTAGTATTGAAAAATACACCTGCAGGAACTGTTCCTGTATTGTTGAAAGAAGCTACCAATTGGATTGCGCTGAAAGATGCTGTCATTAATCTGAGAGTAATTAAAGCAGAAAAAACCTACTTGGTAGAGGCCTCAAGGAAATAAGTATTTTTTTATTATATATATGTTGGTGAAAGCTGCTCATCCGTGAGCAGCTTTTTTTAGTGTAACGTTTTTGGAGTTTTTTACCTGATACTTTTGTCAAATGGAATCAATATATGTTTATGATGCACTTAAACTGATGCGGAAACTTTCCGCTGAAAATTATCCCGTGAAGATTAGCTTTATAAGTTGTAGTATAACTCAAAGAAGTTCTAGTGGTCTTATTAAGGTTAATAATGCCATTCTAACGAAAGGCATGCCCAGGAAAAAAAGTAAGTATGCTGATGATCTTATTGCATATGAGAATACAGATACAGGAGAAAGAAAACATTTTTGGCTTCCGTTACTAATGACAGTTAATAATTTAAAAATTACCCATGATAGAGTTTTTAGGAGATGATGCCATTGTAAGAGGAGATACAGCAGCTTTTACTTTTGAAGTTGTAGATCCGCGCCGGGAGAAAAATGAATCCTATTTTTCAATGGATGTTTTTTCATCACGCCCATTTTCTTCTGTAAATGGGCAATGGAATGTTTTTCCTTATGGGGAAAATAATGAGCTTCCTGTTCAGATCCGGAATATCGTTTATTCCAATTCCATATCTCCCGGAATTTTAAATAAAAAAACTGGGCTTAATTGGGGAAAAGGTCCTAAACTTTACGAAGAAAAATTTGATGAGCAGGGAGTGCTTTATCGTCAATATCAGAATGATGATGAAATACAGTCTTGGTTAGATACCTGGGATTATGAAACCTATCTTGCAAAATGTGCTACAGACTTTTCACATATTGAATCTTTTTTTACCAAAGTAGTTCAAAACAAGGGATGGAGAATTGGAAACGCTCCAAAAATTAGGCATCTTGAGCATATTTCACCATCAAAAAAGCCTTTAGTTGCAAGTAAATTATACACTCCTACCCATGTGCTGCTTCCAAAGGAGGATCAGCCGGAATTGTTAGAAGTATTTCCGTTTTTTGATAAATTTGAACCTTTCAAATATCCGTTAAGTATAAAGTATTCCAATCTTTATACTTTTGCTTCAGATTTTTTCAGTATCCCTCATATTCTTGGTTCAATCCCTTGGATTATCCAGTCCAATAATGTGCCTAAGTTTCTGGCAGCACTTAGTAAGAATTCAATCAATATCAAGTATCACATTACTTCTCCAAAAGAATATTGGGACCAAAAGCGAGATGATATCAAACAAGAGTGTACAGATAAAGGAATTGATTTTAAAGAATCTATGTTTAAAACCTTTAAAAGAAATATGCTTAAAAGCGTCGAAAAAGTTCTTTCCGGGCTTGAGAATGCAGGCAAATTCTGGCATTCTGAGCAGGTGCTTGTGGTGGAAGGTGTTAATGTTATTGAAATGGGTTGGAAGATTACTGTAATAGATCAGAAAATGCAGGATACAGTGCAGGCACAGATATCAATTGCAAATAAAGCGGATAAGTCTACAGCTACAGGAGTAGGGGTACACACCGCAATTGGTAATATCTCGGATTCCGGGGAAAGTAATAGCGGTTCTGAGCAGTATTATGCCCTTAATAATTATCTTCAAATTGGAATTGATCTTCCGGAAATGGTGATAATGGATCCAATGAATGCGGCTATAAAAGCTAATTTCCCGCATAAAAAATTAAAAATGGGCTTGTACCATCAGGAGGTAAAGATGCAACAGGATATGTCTAAAGAACAAAGAAATTTAAATGCTCCCAGATAATGAAATTCCTATTTAAACCAGAAGACTTCCAAAAAGATTTTAAAAAAACTGTTGGAATCGTTGATGCTGATATGTCCTGGGACAGAACCCGCCCAGCACTTGTCCTTGCTACAGATGAGATAATTGAGATTATTGGTGATGATAATTATAATTTGCTTTCCGCTGAGCCATTGGCACCAGAAAATAAAGAGTTCTTTGATCTTGTAAAATTTGCCGTGGCCTTTAAATCTTATATTCACTATGCTCCCACGGGAGATCTTTCCATGACCAATAAAGGGCGTGTGATGAGAAGAGATGATTTTGAAGTTTCTGCTTTCGAATGGCAGATTGATACACATAATAATTCGCTTAAGCATTTTTATTTTAAACACTTGAATTTACTTCTGAAATTCATGGTTAAAAATAATATGACTATTGGGCTAATAAAATTTCAGCATAGTAAACTTATTGTGCCCTCACTTCCTGAATTTGAAAAACATTACGGATTAAATGACTCTTACTTTCTATATCTTAATCTCCTGCCTGCTCTTAGAGAATTTGAAGAGCTGGAAATGAGACCAAGAATAAGCAGTGATTTGTATCAAAATAGAACCCAGTTAAAAGATAAAGTAGATCTTTACAATATCTGCCAAAAAGCGGCTGTTTATTATGCCATCACCTGGGGACTTCGCCACTTGGATATCCAGATGTTTCCAGAATCCATTGTCCGATCCACAGGAAATGCCAGTAAAAAAAATAACTCTGTTAATTCCCAGTTGATGCCGTCTGAACTTGCTTTGCAGTTTGAAGCAGATTATGAAAAGTATCTTTTGAAAATTGAAAATGAAATGTCTAACCTCACAAAGCCGGAAAGAAAATTAGAAGAATTCAGGCTTCCGGATCTTGACTTTAGTGATGATGATAATTTTGTAAGCACATGATAAGTATAGAAATACCTCATAAAAAAAAGTTTCTTTATATGCCTGAAAATCTTGCTGAGTGTGACGGCCGGCAATTTGCAGATCTTGCAAAAATAATTTGGATGGCAAAAGAAAAGAAGATCAGCTTCATGGATATGAAGATTGCTGCTGTATATGCACTTCTTGGTCTTAAAAGATCTAAAAAGGTTTCTGAAGAAACAACAGAAAATGTAAATAGGCTTAGCATTTTTGTCGAAAACTTTTTTGAGAAAGATGAAGATGGAAATCTGATTGAAATTAAACTTGATTTTCAGAATAACCATTACCCTAAATTTTGGTTGTTTGGTGATTTTTTCGGTCCTGAAGATGGGTTTAAGTATGTTACTTTTGGTCAGTATGTTGATGGCTTAGACGAATATATTTACTATACAAATACAGGAGATATTGAAGCATTGAGAATGCTTTTCGCAATTTTCTACATGAAAAAAGGAGAAAAGTATGATTATAAGATTTCCAGAAAAAGAGCAAAAAGTATTTTTAAATATGTTGATATCCGGCACCTTTACGGGTTTTACTTGTTTTTCTCCTCAATTCAAACCTATGTTTTAGGGGGTGAAATAAATGTAATGGGAAATCCTATTGATCTATCTCTTATTTACACAACATCAGGGGTAGAAAAATTTGTAAGTAATATTCCCGGAACCGGCATGCGAAGCATTATATCGGAACTGGCAGAAAGTCAGGTTTTCGGACCTTATAAGGAAGTTGAACAAACCAATATGTGGATGGTGCTTGTACGCCTGTATGAGCTGAAGAAAAAAGAATTAGACGAACAGGAAAGAAGTAAAAATAATGAGACCACTAGAACTTAAAGAGATGCTTTCAGAAATTAAATCTGAAAATCCTGAAATAAACAAAACAATCACTTTGGTAGATGATTCTGATCTTGCTGATTTTGTATCAGAAGTAAGTACTTCAGATAATATGCTTTTGATTGGTGTAATTCCTTCTTATGGTCATAAAGGGAAAATATCCAGTTTTAAGATGCTTCCGGTTTTCCAGCTTCAGATCCTTGAAAAAACAGACTATTCTGCAATCAATAATGATGATTTTGTAATGTTATATGAGAGAACACTTATTGTCACGGAGAAAGTGAGAGATTTTGTTTTGGATAAAATGGAAGATGGATGCTACCCTATGTTATCAGGATTAGATATGAGCAATGTAGATATAGATCCTGTCCGGGGAAAGGCTAGCTGTAATGGATGGACTATTGATTTCTTTACGCAATAATCATGGGACTATCAGAAAAAAGAAATAGAGACGTAGGAATTATTGAGGGGCTTTTCATAAGAAAGACTCTTGAAGATCATGCGAAAACAATTCTTGAAGATACCAAGAGGCAGATGGTGGGTTTTACCAACAGAAAATGGAATAAAAGGGGTATTTCTGTTAATGACAATACACTTGTATATAGTCATATAAGTGCGTTTCGTTTTGTGGATATGAAAACAGTGCGGGCGAAGTCAGGCTATAGTATAGGTTCAAAGAAAGTAAGAAAAGGAAAAATCAAAAAGAATTTTTTTCCAATACACAATACACCTATTTTCTCCAGCAAACGTTTTCTTATAAAAAGACTTTCATTTGGTTTTACAGATGAAGTTAAGAACAGCTTTGAGCAGTTAGCGAAAGACTCAGGATTATTAAACGAATAATTTTTTGTCAGCATTTGAAAAATATTATATATTTGCAGTGACTCACCGCTACGGAAAACCCGTAAAAAATTTTTTGTAAAAATATAATCCCCCAGGAGTATAGGAGTAGTAATACCCTAACGCGTTCTCGTAACGGTGAGTCAACTCCTACGGGGGTGTTTTTTTGGATTTAACTTTTAAATATATTGTCGTATGACTCACACAATCAGTTTAGAAGATACTCCATCATTGGATATTTTCCGCTTTGCCGGCGCACAGGCTGTGAAAGGTTTTAAAGAAAAGCCTAAGAAATTAGATACACCTTGCGAGTTCTTTCGCAAAAATAAATTAAGATCTTTTAGATATAAAGTTTTAGAGAAAGGTGATGTAAGACTGTCAGTTATCACTCCGGATGGCCGTGAACACTATGCTATTCACAGAAATTTCATATTAGCATATATACGTCTTGTCCGTTCTTATGATTCACTTAAAAATAGACTAAAATCATGAGATCGGAAAAAAACAGTGGAACTGCATTCCCAAACACAGAAATCCTTTCACCTATCAAAGAATTATTAATTTCTTATTCTCCGGAAGAATTGGAAGATATGCTCTTTCATCTTTTTGAAGATGCCAATCTTTCGGAAGGGGATTTAAACCGGGATGAAAAAATTATGCGTCATGATTTTCATTTAGCATGCCGGAGTATTTTAAGAAATCTTTCAAAAGATCCGGAAAGCTTAAGTGCAATTAAAAATCTTTAAATGACCTTATGCGAGAACATGGAGCCTGCTTTATAGCAGGCTTTTTCTTTTAGTGTAACATTGCAATTGCTGGCAATTGTCAAATTTTGTTAAAAAAATAAAATGAGTACAAAAGCATTAGAATTTCTCACTACAGATTGGGAAAGCCCTCAGGAAGAATTTAATACTGGACTTGTGGTATTTATCAATCATGGAGGAGGCAGGCATCTGTCAAGAAGTTACAATACCAAAGGATTTACACCTCAGAATTTGGAAAACCTTAAATATGATCTGAAAAAGCTGTTAAATATCAAGGATCAGGATATCAGGAATTTTAAATTAGAAAAAGAAAAGGTACCGGAACTGCCTCCACATGATCTGGAAATTGTATTAGCAGAAAACAAGGATGCTTTTACCAAGTTCTTAGATGAAATTGAAAAGGATGCTAAAGGCGGATTAAAGCTGTATGCTCAATATCCATTCCTTAGATCCAAGGAATGCCCAAATGAATTCAAAATTTTGGTAAGCGATGCAATTACTGCCTTTGATAGTTATAAGGCTGCACACGAAGAGCTTTTTACTAAAGTAGCTTCCGTGGTAGAACCTCAATTAACAGAGGTGGAAATTTTCAATATTGCTAATGAACTCTTGGAAGATTTCCAATTAAACAGGGAGATTCACGAAGAATTGAAACATTATGCAGAAAATAGTGAGATTTTGGGTGAACACGAAATTTTTGCAGATCTTAAGCTTGATAGGTCTATTTCAGCCATGACTCCTGCAGAACTTTCCAATAGGTTTAACAATTTAAAATCCTATGTATCCAGAACAAAAGGAAAAATAACCAAAAACAAAGATCCTCAAAAAACAGAAGAACTGAAAAAAGAACTAGCAGGATATGAGAAGGAGAAAGATTTAGTTCATAAGAAACTCAATGAAAAGGAATAAATTCTTTGAAATTGATGAGATTAAAGAAGAATCCGGATGGAGTGAATTTTATTCCGGATCTCTTTCTGCTTATCTCAATCATCAAATAGACCAGGTGGATACAGTTGATGATCTGGTGAGAATTCCGGCAGATGGAGAAACGTTCTTTTTGCATTCGGAAAAAGAATTTTCAATTTTCACTTTCGTTCTTTGGATTGCTCGGAGGCACTTTATTAATGAACTTTACATCAGTTCAAGGACCATAGGATTAAAAGTTATTGAAACTCTTTTGAGGCTTCAGGAAAATGGGAGAATTGGAAGTATTAAAATTCTTATATCCAAAAAAATAAAATCAGAAAATCCTTTTGTTTTTGATAAACTGAATTCAGCAGAAAAGGATAATGCCAACTTTAAAGTTATTACTGCAAATAATAACAGTAAGATAGGGCTTATAAAAGCTGGAGAATTTTACTTGGTTTTGGAAGGTTCCGGAGAATGGGATGAATCAGAAGTCTTTAATCAGTTTATTCTAACCAATCAGGAACAGGTTTACAAATTTAGAAAACGAATCTTTTTATGAAAGCTTATGATGTTAGACTTTCCCAGGAGCAGCTTGAGCAGGTAGAAGATCTCGCTGGAGCTGGTTATGATATTGACAGAATCGCAGTTTATCTTGATATTCCCAGAAAAGAACTAAGAAAAGAATTCCAACAGGAGTATTCTTTTGTGAGGTATCATTATGACCGTGGAATCTTGGTAGTAGAAGCAGAAACCGGGATGAAATTAGCTCAAATTGCAAAATCAGGCAATATCACCGCAATTCAGCAGATGACGAAATTAAGAGAGAATCAAAGGCTTGTTGAACTTAGAAAAAGAATAATGTATGGCGAAGAAATTGACGGATTATAATATTGATGATCTATACAGGTGGATAGAATCAGGGCAAAGTGGGAATGTTCCGGAACAATTTGCCGAGTATGTAGCAATGCTGGATAAGATCTACAAAATGATGAATCGCATTGATATATATGGTTCAAAGGAAGCGATAATTAAACATCTTGTAACCTTTGAAGAAACCTTTAAAAATAACCGCATAGCGGCCCTAAATATTTATAATGAAGCTTTCGAATATTTTAATGCAGATACCGGGATATCCAAAAAAGCTTGGCGTAATTTTTATGCTGCTAAACTAGATCAGGATTATGAAATGTCACGAGCACTCTCTACCAATGCTTCAGACTTTGAGAAGGCAAGCCGTATTGCTCATAAAGCTTCATTACTTCGCCAGTTAGATCAGGAAGATCCGCCAGAACTTCCACGGGAAATGTTTGCCAAACCTATCAAAGTATATACTACAGATATGGATCAGTTTGAAATTGGAAACGAAAGTCTTGCAGATATTGAAGCCTGGATAGATGATAATACTAAAGAGTTATCTCCCAAAGCCATTGAAAAACTGAAAGAAGAAGCAATGTTAATTCCTATTAGAATCTTTGAAGATGAAGAGACAGACAGTAAGAGTTGATTCGCTTTCGTCCTATGATGATGTAGAGCTCCGTTATACTACCTGGCTTAAGATGTTGACGGATCTCATGGAGCCTCAAAACCTTTTTCTGATCCTTGGACGTGGTACCGGGAAAACAACAGATTATCTATCAGAAAGATTGATGAATATCTGTTATGAAATGCCACATAGTTATATTGCTGTTGTTGGTAATACATACACAAATCTTATAAAGAATGTTGTGCCTTCCATTATTGATGGTTGGAAAAGGAAAGGCTGGATAGAGGGGGTTCACTACGTAGTAGATGAAGCACCACCGGATCACTTCAAAAAACCATACAAAACTCCTCAGGAGTATAAGCACACGATTTCCACTTTTACCGGGAATTTCTTCAATTATATTTCGATGGATACACCGAGTTCCGGAGCTGGTAACTCGTATCAACATATTGTTGGAGATGAAACTAAATATCTTGAAAAGAAAAGAATTGACAGGCTATTTCCTGCCCTCAGAGGGGATGCTACAGTTTTTGGTCATTCACCTTATTATCTTGGAGTTACTTTCACTACCGACTATCCTAATATCATTATGCCGGGAGAATATGACTGGATTCTTGATAAGGAAAAAGAAATGAACAAACAGCAGATTAAGTATCTGCTTCAGATCTCATTAGAACTTAATAAAGCTACAGCCAATGCAATAAGAGCTGCCAGAAAAAGAAATGAAAGGCTTCTGAAGAAATTCAAAAACCTGATTAAAAAACTCACAGTCCTAAAAACAAGGCTTAGAAAAAGTTCAACTTTCTTCTACAAGGCATCATCATTTGTTAATGTCAATGTTCTACGTCTTGATTTTTTCAAAACGGCTCTTGAAGCTCTTGGAGAAATTGAATTCAATACATCCGTTTTATCTCAGCCGCCACAGGTGGAAGCCGGCCAGCGTTTTTATGTTGGTTTTGATGATCGGCATATCTATACAGATGGTATTATCAAAGAAAACTATTTCCGTTATAAAACGGGTGATGCTGCAGAAACGTTTTCCACAGATCTTAAGTACTGTATCCATAACCGGCCTCTTGAACTAGGAGTGGACTTTGGAGATATGATTTCATTTGTAGTTGGTCAAACACAAGGGAATACACTCAGATTATTGAAGAACTTCTATTCACTTGGTCAAAAAACAGAGAAGATCTGCGCCCGGTTCTTGGAATTCTTCAAAAACCATAAAAATAAAACCATTGATGTGTATTATGATAGATCCGGTAATGCTTATCAAAGTGTTGGCCGTGATTGGGCGGCTGAAGTTAAAAAGTTTTTAGAAACTAAACCAGATGGAACTTCTACCGGATGGACAGTCAATTTAATGTCACGTAACCAAGGAAACATTACACAGCAAGAAGAATTTAACTTAGCAAAAGCAATGTTTAGTGGGAATTATAAGGAATTACCATTTTTACTTTTTGATAAATACCAGTGTAGACAGCTTATATCTTCCATGAATGTAGCAAAACAGATTGTGAAAAGTAATACAAAAGGTATCCGTCAGATCTTCAAGGATAAGTCTTCTGAGAAGCTTCCTCTGGAAAAACGACCAATGTACTCAACGAATCTTTCAGATGCTCTTAAATATCTTATTTGTCGTAAAAAATGGATGAATATCTTGAGAGATAAAACAACCAGTTATTCAGATCCGGAAACGATAGGAGATTAGTCAAAAAATGAAAATGGAGATTTAAATAAAGTCCTCCGTTTTTAAAAAAGCTCTCACCCAATTTTAAAACACGCCCAAGGCTACGGAGGACAATTTGTCTTCTGATGCCTTGGGCGTTTTTTTGATACTATTTCTTAATTTTGTTTTATGAAAGGTTTAAAACTTTTAAAATCAGATGATGGTGAGATCTACATTTACCATGATAAAAGGCCCAAATTTATTGCAAAGGTAGAAAGCTTATCTCCCTTCTACCTGGTATATAAAATGTGGGAAACAATCGATTTTTATAAGGATAGAGATTTTCAGAAAGATTATGAAAAATTAGTAAAAGAATTCATTGATGAAAAAATAAAATACGGTGAAATATGAGCTGCGAAAATTTAAATATACTTACTTATTATGGTCCTTGGGAGAGTTCGCCTTTTTCAATTAATGAAAAGTTTTTTATTGAAAATGGTTATGTATCTCAATCTGTTGTGAGAGATAAAAGAAATGCTTTGAAAAGATCACTTAGCTATCAAGAGTTGAAAGTACTTAGTATTTTAGAACAAAATGGAGTGCTTTTAACAGAAGATCTTTTTAAACCATATCCTTCTTAGTATAACTTTAAAAAAAAATGTAAAATGAGTAATAAGAAACGAATATCAAAAAAAATTATTTCCATAAGAAAAAAAAATCAAAAGAAGATTTCTCTTATGATGTTTAAAGTAATTGTAAAGACTCTTGAGTATTTAAATTTTGCTCAAAATATAAAAAGAGCTTGTTCTAAAAATGTTACTTACCCACCTGGTAGAATCATGATTAGAACTTCAGGTGCTGAAACTATAGATAGAGCTAGTCTTGCTTATTACGGAAATGTACCAAAGCTTGCTATAACAGAAGAATTAGAAAGAAGGGTTATTAATATAATTGAGATGGTTGAAAAAAATGGTTTTAATGGAAAAAACTGAATTTGAAAATAAAATTTTAGGTTTAAAAACAATATCTCATAAACCTATAGTTTATAGCCTTCCTGATATAAATAGTAGGTTTAAAGAATATTTGGAAATTAATAGTTTGCTCTATATTATTAAAAAACATATAGGATCGGACAAGGCAAATGAATTTTATGATAAAGTTAAGAATGAATATCCCTCTCAAAATTGCATGTCCAATACATATTTTATTATTAATAAATTAAGAGAAAAGATTCAATAATTTCATACATTTGTAGAACGTTAAAGCATTTATAATCTAATTGGATTATTTAAGCACCGGCTCGTCACAGTCGGTGCTTTTTTTTGCCCTGCAACTATTTCCGGAATCTATCATTTTCCAAAGAATCATTTTTATTCATTTTCTATCCTGCAACATTCATTTTTGGTTATTTTAAGAAATAATACTTTCACTACTCTTTTCAAGAGTTGCAGTTAAAAATTCTAATAATTTTCTTTTTTGTTTTCTAAATTTCTATTGATTATAAGAAGATTGCATCTTGTTTTCTGCAATTACTTTATTCTTAAATCAATTCAAAAGCTTCTTTAATTAAGAAACTATAATAATTATAAATAGTGCTTTTTATCAGGTAAAATATCCCATTTATTACAAAAAATTTAAAAGTAAAAATATCAAGAATCTGATTTTCAGCACTTAAACCTTTCGAAATGTATTTTTACCATTGCTTTCAAAGCGAGAGGCCGAGCCGCCGTATTACGTATTTGCAGTTGCAGGGCCTTATCTGGCCGGAAATATGGTTCCAGGCTGGCTGAGCTGCTACCCCCTGAACAGGTCCTTGTTCAGATCTGAGATTATGCCCGGTTTAGCAGTTTGATTATAGTATATCATCTATTCAATAGCCTCTTTATATAGGTTTTGATGTAACGTTGTATGCTGTCATATCACTGTAACATTGCCAAAAAATCTAATGGCAAAGGTTATATCAGATGAGATACTAAAGCTCAAAATTGTTATCAATGGTGATGAAGCTCAGAAGAGGGTTCTGGATCTTGAACAAGCCAATAAGGTATTGGGTGTTCGATTGAAAGACTTAACGCAGCAAGAGAAGGATCTTGATAAGGTAAGAAAGGGTGAGGAGAAGACTTTGGGTACTACGACCAAGCAAATTGAGAAACTTAACTCAAAGAGGAAAGAGAATGAGCTGTCATTAATTAATGAAACAAAATCATTAAGAAATCAACAGTCCTTATACCAGGTAGGTAGTAAGGAATATGAGAAGTTTCAAACGAAGATTGATAAGGTAAAGCAAAAGTCTGAAGAATCATTAAAAGCTATTAACGAAGAGATATCATCATTAACTCAGCAACAGCTGGTTCATCAACAGGCTTTCGATAAAACAACGGATAAGTATAAGACGCTCAGATCTGAGATTGAGAAAACCCAACAAGCAATCAATGATAATAGAGAGAAGATAGACCAGGAGGTTAAGTCTATGGATATAATGTCTCTCACTATAGATCAGCTAACAAGAAGAGCAGAAGGGCTTAAGGAGGCTATGAAACACATGGCACCAGGTGAAGGGCTTAATGCTACCAGAGATGAGTTAGATGCGATCAACGAACGAATACAAGAGTTAAGGGAAGGACCGGAAGAGGGAGGTGGATTCTTTGATTCTGTTAATGAATACATAGGAGTAATAGCCGCTGTTGTTGCTTCTTTTGCAGGTATCCTCATAAAGATGCAAGAGGTAGTAGATCTTAACAACAAGTTAGTTGACGCACAGACGGCGGTTGCTAAAACAACCGGGATGACCATCGATGAAGTCAAAGAACTTACTGCTGCTTATGTTGATTTTGATACAAGAACTAACAAGATAGATCTATTAAAGATAGCGGAAGTAGGTGGGAGGTTAGGGGTTCCTAAAGCTGAGATTAAAGAATTCACCCGTGAAGTTGATAAAGCTTATGTGGCTCTTGGGGATTCCTTTTCAGGTGGTGTGGAAAAAGTTGCAGAGAAGATTGGAAAGATAAAAGGTTTGTTCAAGGAAACAAAAGATTTGGGTATTCCTGAGGCTATTAATCAGATAGGTTCAGGACTTAATGAACTTGGAGCAGATGGAGCAGCCAGTGAAGAGAACATGGCTGATTTTGCATTGAGAATAGGTCAGCTTCCGGAAGCTTTAAAACCATCTATTGCGGAAACATTAGCATTAGGGGGTGCTTTTGAAGAAAGTGGTATTGATGCAGAGAGAGCTTCATCCGGTTATATGAACTTCATTAGAACAGCTGCTAAAGAAACTGCAGCATTTGCAAAAGTAATGGGGATCTCGCAGAAAGAAGTTGAAAAGCTTATTAATGAAGATCCAATGGAATTCTTCTTGAAATTCTCAGAAGGTGCAAAAGGTCTTGATCCTGTAAAATTGTCCCAAATTCTTGACGGATTAAAACTTAACTCAAATGAAGTATTAGCTGTTATTGGATCGGCCTCCGATAATACAGAAAAATTCAGAAAATCAATCGAACTTTCCAATGGAGCAGTGAAAGATGCTACATCACTTCAGCAAGAGTTTGATAAAGTTAATAATAATGCAGCCGCTATATATGATAAGTTGAAGAGAAAGTGGGAGGAGATTTACACAAGTGAAAAGGTTGCAAAGGTTTTAGCTTGGCTTATTGATGTCATTGGAAAGTTGCTTGGAGTTGTGAAAGATGAGACAGGTGGAGTAACTATGTTTAGAGAATCATTGATGTTTCTCATTAAAATAATGACTGTAGCTGTTACTGCTATTTTCTCATATAATGCAGCTCTTGCTTTGTCAGAACTGACCTTGGCAAAAGTAAAAGAGAAATTGCTTGCCTATACTATCGTTGAAAAAACAAGTAATCTTTTGAAACAGTTAAGCACAACTTGGCAGAATCTATACAATATTTCCTTAGGATATGGGGCATTGGCTTTAGGTAGGCTAACTGGTAGTACTAATTTACAAGCAGTTGCTCAGGAGAGGCTTAATTTAGTTACGGCCGCGAGTCCTTGGGGAGCAGTTGCTGCACTAGTTATGGGTGTAGTTACTGCATACATGCTATTTAAATCATCAGCTGACGAAGCTGCTAAATCAGCCAGTAAGCAATCAAAAGAGATGATGTTTCAGTCGGAAATGGCAAAGAGAATAAATGATGAAGAAGCGAAGTCTTCCGCTGAGCTGAAAAGCAAGGTAGAGCCACTTGTTAGAGTACTGAAAGATAAAAATTCACAATTAGCAGATAGAAAAAAAGCATATGAGGAGCTTATCAAAATAGCCCCTGAATTCAAAGGAACATTGGATTCTGAATATCTGGCAACTAAAAAACTGGATCAAGTCTATTCTTCTCTAATCGAAAAAATTAAAGCTGCTGGTAAAGTAAGAGCCTTACAAGCACTTTTGGATGAACAATATGAAAAGAGAGAAAAACTGGCCGGAAAACAGGAAATATTCAAAGAAACACAGGATAAAAATAAGAAAGATAAATCAATGCTTAATCCTGACGGCTCCCAGAAAGCAGGGATTCAGTTTGTAAATGATCTGGTTCAGAAAACAGATAAGGATTTACAAAACATAGATAATAGTATTGATTCCATTGCGAAAAAAATAACTGAGGTGAAGTCAGAAGGTGTAATAAAAGAGTCTACTTATCAACCACTTCCTGAAAAGGTGAAAAAAGGTAAAAAAACTGATGCTGAAAAAGATGCTGAAAAAGCGGAAAATGCTTATAAGAGAATGCGTCAGAAAATGTTAGATAATCAGGAAAGTTACGATCAAAAGGAAGTCGAGCTAGAAGCTCAGAAACAGCAGGCACTTGCTGATAAACAAAAAGATGGATATGAAAAAGAAAAAGCTCAAATCGAAGCTGAAAGAGATAAGCGTCTTTCTGATCTTGACAAACAGAAAATAAAACAATCTGATTTTGATGATATAGATAAAATTATCGCCCGTGAAAAAGGTGATCTGCAGAAAAGATTTATTGAAATTAAAAATCAGTGGATTCGTGAGAACAAACTTCTTGAGGATACTAAAATTGCAGAAAAAGAAAAAGCTAATTTTAAAATTTATGCCTTAGATGAAAAGTATCTGAAAGAAGATTTAAAAAAACAGGAAGAAAATTTACAAACTGTTTTAAAAGCAATCACCACTGAGCAGAATAAGGCTATATCTGATAATAATACACTTGAATCTCAGAAAAAATTCCTTGAGGGTAAAGGCTTTTCTAAGGAAACACTTGCGTTGATTACGAATTGGGAAGAAGGTAAATCTGCCATTGAAAAATATTATCAAAAAAAGTCACTGGAAGAGCAGGTAATATTTCTTCAGGACCAGATTGATATTTTCAACATGTTCGCTGAAATTACTCCTGAATTCGTAACAGAAGATCAAATCAAAACGATTGAAGAGTATAAAAATAAAATAGCCACTTTAATGGCAGAAATTACCAAACTAAAAAAAGGTGATTCTGAAAAAATTAGTGGAAAATTATCTGCTTTCGGTAAAGGGTCTACAGATCTATTTGGTTTAACACAGGATCAATGGCTCGTTTTGTTCAGTAATACAGATTCTTTAAAAGATAAGATTGATAAAGTTGGTGCTGCTATTACTGTAGCAAAGAACATGTTTAGTGCTTATAGCTCTTTTGTTCAGGCTAATGAGCAAAAAATGCTTCAAAAAATGGAGATCAGCAGTGATAAGAAGAAGAAAAAACTGCAATCACAATTAGATGCTGGATTAATTACTCAAGATCGATACAAGAAGGAAACAATGGCTATTGATGCAGAGTTAGATCGCAAAAAAGCTGAAATAGAGTATAAACAGGCGAAGCGACAAAGGATGATGCAAATCGCTGAGATTGTATCTAATACTGCTCTTGCTATTATGCAGGCTTGGGTAAATCCAGGATATCCTATGGCAATTCCATTATCAGTAATTATTGGCGCACTTGGTGCTGTGCAGTTGGGAACTGTGATGAGTCAGCCCCTTCCAGCAGCTCCAGGTGCAGAAGACGGCTTCTATCCTGTTCTAAGATCTCAAGACAATAAACTTTTTAATGCAAGAAGAAGAGCGTCTAAAACAGGGATTTATGATGAACCTACTATGCTAGTGGGAGAAGCGGGAGCCAGTATGCCGGAACTTGTTGTATCCGGAAAGACGATGCAAAAGATAGATCCGGCAATTCAAAGAACGTACATGAACGAAATTAAAAGAGTTGAAGGTTTTGAAGAAGGGCTTTATCCAGCTCAGGCGAGATCTTCCGGAAATGATGAACTACTTATCCAAGCGATAGAAATTATCAAAGCAAATACTGAAATTATGATTGATCTCAAAGAGAATGGGGTTAAAGGGTATTTCCTGAAAAACGCGAGAACCGGAAAGGATGTTCATGAAATGACTGAAGAATATCTAACATTAACTAATAAAAACAAACATTAATATGCCACTAACATTCCCAGAAGGTGGAGGAGAACCACAGGATTATTTAAACGCAAATACACTCACGACCAATATTACCTGGAAAAGAGGTGATCCTTTACCTGCTAATGTGAAAATTGACTTACAATATTCTACAAGTAAAGTTTATTCACAATATCGTCTTAGAATTGATTCTAACAGTTCAGGTACTCCCATTGATGTCAATGATGTTTCTGACGGAAACTCAATTATTGATTCATTTTCTACTACTTCACCTAACCTTAATAAGAATTTCTATCTTATTTTTAAAAATTTTGATAATCTTCAGGATGGTAATTATAATACGGAAATATACTTTACATTATATGGTGTTCCAAATACACCTGGGTTTTTAGAATTTATAAATCAGACTTCTATAAAAATAGGATTAACAATTCAAGGGAATGAAACTATTATAACAGAGAAGAAAATATATAATGTAATTTTTAATAGACAGAATAATCAATTATCCGGAGATCAGAATGTGCTGATTCAAGGTAACTCTATTAATGCTGATCTTTCTTTTTTCAATAATCTGGCGATTTTTAAGAATATTGATGTAATTCAGAATAATCAGTTTTTGCTTGAACCTTCTTCTCCTCTTCAAAATAATGCAGCTCTTCCTATTGAAGGAATGTACGAAATTAGTTGTCTAATAAAGAAAAAGCTTGTTGGTGGATCGTCCGTTAATGCTTATTCATTTTTGATACACTTGTTTGTATTGAACAAAGATTTATTGGTCACACCAACTTCATTAGCATTCTCTTTACTTCAGGCAGCAGCAGAAGTAAAATCAGAGAAACTAAGAATTATCAATCCTTATGGAAAAGCATTTACTATTGTAGCTCCTTCATGGCTTGAATTATCATCTAATTCAGGCAATACAGATATTGAAATAACAGTTAGTACTTTGAATTCTCAAACGTTGCCAATAGGGGAATTATCTGGAGAAATTAAAATTAATTTTGAGAATAAATTTATTTCTGTACCTGTTTCATTATCTGTTATAAGCTTCGTTTATTTATCAAACAAAGAATCTTATAATTTTTGCTTGGATGATAAACGAATAAATTTTGTTCGCCGAAATAATACTTCACGATTTGTCCAATCAACATTAAATGTCATTTTTAAAAATGAAGAGGGTACAAAAATAATTGAAAGATCGTTGGTGGTTCCATATTATAATGATCGGGCTTCCTTTGATTTGGGAGCTAAAATTCATCAATATTTTGTGAGGCTAAAAAAAAGTGTGCTTGGAGAACCTAATGCTCCTTCACGTTTAGATAATAAATTATGGATGTACCCGGCAGAAGTTAAAGTGTTAGTGGAAGAATTAGATGCAGATTATAATGTTATTCATAGTGAATCTATTGATTCAATTTATTTTTATCCGGGTAAAAAACCTTCAGGATTTCCTTTACTTACTAATAATCTTCATCGGCAAAGAGTTCCAGGATCAAAGTATATCTTTACTTACATTCAAGGGCTTTTAAATCCTTCTAATATTGGAATAGGAGCACCCAATATAATTGAAGATGGTGTGATTACAAGGTTAAAGATTGAAGATGAAGAAGATAAAATCATTTTTCCAGTAAAAAAGTCAATTGAAATAACGCCCGAAAAGAAGTTGATTTATTATACATCTCTATGGCCCGGCCCTCTTGTTATCAATATTCAATTTGAAAATCAGAATCTGGTTCCGGAAGCTTTTACTTTTACTGGTCACATTAAAAAGAATCCTGATTATAATCATATTTATGACCAAAATGTTTTGACCCGTTTGAAAGAAAAATATGATGTGAGCAAAGTAAGTACTTTAGTTATAAATACTGGGTTTTTAATTGCTAAATGTATTCCAACGATTAATGAAATTATTGAAAGTAAGTTATGTTTTATAGAGTATGAAGATAAAGTATATCGTGGATTCTGTATCACCCAAAAACTGCCTGAAAAAGATACAACTGTAGAGCTAATTCAGTTTGATTTAGAATTTTTAATTGTAGAATAATGGAAATAAAGTTTTATACGGATAAAGGAGTAATAGATTTATCCAATGTTAAATTTAGCACTCAAGAAGAAAACTCAATGATGAGTCAAAAAACATTAACTCCTTTTTTCTTTCCCTTCGAAATTTACTTAGATGATGTCTTTCTTAATACGTTTGGTGATTATTCAAGCTTTGAAAGTAAGAATCTTGAAACGAATATTCCTGGATTACTTTTTTTTGAAGATCAAACTTACAAAGCGAAATTAGAGATCCAAACGACTGAGGGAAATAAGTTGATTGGGCAGATAGATTTTGGCTTAGAAGAAATTCCAAATTTTGAAAAAAAATTGAATGAACTTCCATTAGATAGTTTCAAAGTAGATAATATCTATACGCATGCTGAATCTATAATAACTAAACAATGGCCTTCTGTTAATTATAATTTTCCAAGAATATTTACCAAAAAATATGACCAAAATAGCAACATGTGGAATGCTTTTGATGGATATTATAATGACAGTGTTATAGATAATGGATTATGTAAATTTAAGCAGAATTATATTGCAGGAAATGGTGATATCAATAATTTGAATATCGTTCATCCTTGTCCACATCCTATCTACTTATTAAAGGTCGGTTTTGCAGATGCTGGGTATGATTTAATTGGTGATATACTAATTGATCCGGATCTCCAGCAACGGTGGCTATTTTCCGGAACAGAATATTTTACTATGAAATCTCAAACAAAGGTTGGAGTAACTGCTAGTCCTTTAGATTATAATACTGATGACCCCTTTAGTTATTACATTAATGGGCATGTCATAAGGTTAAGGAAAAGAACTTACAATAAAAGCATAGGTTCTTTACCAAAAGGAAATTATAATATTGTAGGAGCTTTTGATTTTAAAACATTTAACAATAGTACAGTAGAACTAAAAATTAGTGTTAATGGGGTTGATGTTTATGCTTTTAAAGAATTTTTTGATGGTGGGATTATAAGAACAATTAATTTAAATTTTTCTTCATATTTCAATAGGGATGCAGATAATGTAATTACATTCTATGCGGATTATGTACCCATTAATCCTGATGGTTCAGAATATAATATTATAAGTTTTGAGCTTATATCTGATGTTTTAACTGAGAATAACTCAGGAAGTGAGGAAACTAAAGTAGTGATTAATGCTAATGAGATTAACCTTGCAAGGGCGGTTCCTAATATTACTTTTGGTGATTATGTTAATGGTGTTAAAAATTGGTTTAATTACGATCTTGAAGTATTAGGTGCTAAGGTAATTATGAATAAATTAGGAGATAGGGAGCCTGATGTTATTCAGGATTTTCAAAGTTTTGAAGTGAAGGAACCAAAAAGAAATCACCTGAAGAAAAAATCATTTTTAATTAAATTCCCTGAGCTTGATAATTACTCACTTGATAGTATGTATTATGATGATAAAGGCTCCAAAATTAATGGATCAAAAAATAAGGATACAAATGAAATTGAAATACCAGGATATCCGTTACCTGTTTTAAAACCTAAAGAAAACTCTGTTCCAACTGCCATTGTTAAAAAAGATGCTGATGATCTTATTGGACTTGTCTATTATGATGGCTTAGTCGCAGGCCAGAATAATTCAAAGAATATTCCCGGTTGTGCTCATCCGGAATTGTTTGATAAAAATTTTAAAAAGTGGTTACGCCAAAGAGTAAGGGGAACCGAATATAATTGGACTAAAATAATGAATGCTGAAAGTTTTGTTGGAATGAACATTAAAAAACATATATTTTGCTATAACAATATTCATTTAATAGTAAGACTTAACAAGGATAAAGTCGGTGACAATACCTACGAGGTAGAATTTGTCACCGAAACTATAAATTAATCCATTAGGTAGATAGATAAGTTTGATTCTTTTTCAACGATATGCACATATATCATTGTTGTCAGAATACTTGAGTGATTAAGTATCTGCTGCAGGTCTCTTACATTGCCGCCTTTTCTTAAAAAATTGGTGGCAAATGTATGTCGGCCGGTATGCATAGAAACGTTTTTTTTGATATTTATTTTTTCAAGTTTCATTATGTTTTTTAGAGTTCTATTGATGTAGTTTGCATGAAGGTGCTCTACGAATAATCTGGGCTGACTTTCTACTAATGATTTCGCGGTATTATTAAGCACGATTGTATGTGATTTTTCTGTTTTCTCTGAATGAAAAGTAATGGCATTTCCTTTCAGGTCAAACCTTTTTAGATTTTGAATCTCCGAAACTCGCATGCTTGTAAAGCAAGAAAACAAGAAATAACCAAGGCTTAACATATGTAGAGGATCGATATCCTCACTAAAGTAATAATCTTTCAAAATACTAACTTCTTTTATAGTAAGATTAGTCTTGTTTCCTGCCATTGATCCGACTTTTAGTTCATCTGTGTCAAAATTGATGAAGAGTCCGTGTTTTCTGGCAAGATTTATATATTTTTTTATTGTCTTAATGTTACCACTTATAGTTGTATTTTTATTTCCCTTTTTATACAAGTGTCCTCTATAGTCTTCAAAAAAGCCTAATGTAAGATTATTAAATGGTAAGGGGCTTTTATATTCTTCCAGTTTAGCTAAAACAGATCTTGCATGTCTTTTTGATGATTCCTTAGTAGGCACTTCTTCAATATTATGCCTCATAAATGAAATGAAATCATATTTTGGAGTTTTACTGAAAAATTCGTTTCTAAAAGTTTTAATATCCAGAAATGCTCCCTTTGATAATCTATAATGAGTTTTTATTTCGGTTGTCTTTGAGTCCATGTTATCAAGAGATAGATTGATATCTTCAGTATCAAACTTTTTTTTAACCCTTCTATTCATATTATCCCAGTGTTCAGGTTTAACATAGAGACCGGTGGGTATTCTTTCTCTCTCTTTATTAATGGAAACATCATAAAAAATTTGACGTTTTCCGTCTTTCCTTGTGTAGTTGTTTAGGTAAAAGTGTGTTGTGATTGTCATAAATTTGTTTTTTGTGACAAGCTTTGTGACAAGAAATGAAGGTCTGTTCTGAGTCATATCAATAATAATTTAGATTTAATAATTATTGGCCAGAATCGTTGTGACAGCTTTATGACAAAAGGGAAAAAGAAAACAGGTTAACCTTTAAATCATAGTACTTCATAAGTTGAAATAAGCTTGATTTAACTGTTAACCTGTTATTAATGTGACCTCGACAGGATTCAAACCTGTAACCTTCTGAGCCGTAATCAGATGCGCTATTCAGTTGCGCCACGAGGCCTTGTGTTACCTTGTTGTTTAAGGGTTTGCAAATATAGCACTTTTTTCTTTTCTTTGAAAGATGAAACAGAAAATTTTACTTTTATTTACGGTATTTTCGCTAATTGCCTGTAAAAGAGAAACAAAAATTTCGTCCTCAGATTGGACAAATATCTCGAGTCGTACCCAATTTAAAGAACAAGACGGTGTCTTGGAACTAAAATCGGGAAATTTTACCTATAATTTTAATAAAAACCAAATTCCTTTCAAGAAAATTATCCTACTGAATGCAAGTATGGCAGGGTATATTTCAGAATTGGGAGCGGAAAACCTGATTATAGGAGTTTCAAGTCCGGAATATATTTATTCAGAAAAGATTCAGAACCTGCTTAAGGAGGGAAAGATTCAAAATGTGGGTAGCGAGCAGAAATACGATGTGGAAAAAATTATATCCATGAAACCGGATGCTATTTTCACCAATTATATTGCAAGTTTTGATAATACATATCAATTGCTGAAGAACAACGGAATTCAGGTCGTGTTTTTGGATGAGTATATGGAACAGCAGCCCTTGCAAAAGACAGCTTACATCAAGCTTTTTGGAGAATTTTTAGGAAAAGAAAAAGAAGCTAAAACCAAATATCAGGAAGTTGAGAAAAACTATAATGATCTGAAGCAATTGGCATTGAAATCAAAAGAAAAGCCTGTAGTATTGGCTAATGAAATGTACGGTGATGTCTGGTATCTTCCAGGTGGAAATACTTCTGTAGCACATTATATTGCTGACGCTAATGCGAATTATATTATGAAAGATAATAAGGAAGAAAAAGCCCTTACCATGAGCTTTGAGGAGGTATATGCCAAAGCAGGAGGTGTTCAGTACTGGGTAAATGCCGGAAGCCATACTTCAAAAAAAGAAATGCTGGGAATGAATCCTTTCTACGGAAAGCTGGATGTATTCAATAAAGGTAAAATTTATACCATTGCAGGAAAGGAAAAACAAAAAGCCAATGATTTCTTTGAAAGTGGAGTGGTAAGAGCTGATTTGATCCTGAAAGACTACATTAAAATCTTTCATCCTGAACTTTTGCCGGATTATCAACTTACCTATATGAAAGAGTTGCAGTAAATCGGAGTATTTGCTTATTTTTGCCTTTCCTTTTTAAAAGTTATGTGGAAAAAAATTAAACAGCTTATTTTCATCGTTCTTGTTCTGAACGTGGTTTTTATTATCTGGGGCAGATTTTTTAATCCGCCTATAACCCTTACACAGATAGGAGGCCTTTTTGAATACGGAAAACTACACAGAGACTATATTTCCTATGATGAAATGGGAAATAATGTGAAAAAGGCAGTAATAGCTTCTGAAGATCAGAAATTTTTTGATCATAACGGTTTCGATTATACAGCCATCGAAAAAGCTATGAAGCATAATGAGCAGGGGAAAAAAATAAGAGGTGGAAGTACCATTTCCCAGCAGACCGCAAAGAATGTTTTCCTTTGGCAGGGCAGGAGCTGGGTAAGAAAAGGATTAGAAGCCGTTTATACTTTTATTATTGAAAAAGTATGGAGTAAGGATATTATTCTGGAAAGATACCTGAATTCCATTGAAATGGGACAGGGAGTATTTGGTGTAGAGGCGGCAGCACAATATTATTTTGGAAAATCATCCCAAGATCTAAGTGCTTCAGATGCAGCATGGATTGCCGCTGTACTGCCCAATCCAAAGAAGTATGATCCAAGGAATCCATCCCCATATTTAAGAAAGAAACACAATTGGATCATGAGACAGATGAGGAATGTGAGTTTGAAATAGTATCTTTGTACTAATGAAATTCTTTAATTCCAGCACAAATTTTGAGTCAGTTCTTAAAAAATACTTTTCTTTTAAGAACGAAACACTTTCTTTAGAGCCTTTTGCAGAGTTTTTAGAGAGCGTTAAAAAGGCAGACTTTACAGATGTGCTCAATTTCCTTAGAAGCAATCCGAATTTTGCGGAAAACTTTAAGCTTTACATTCATAATATCTTTAAAGGGAGACCATTCAACCTGTCATTGACAGAAGCGAATATTCTTTCTGAAAATGCCTTTTTTCCGGAACTTAAAAAAAGAATTCTGAATAAAGTGTTACCACCCGTTGAAAATGAGAAAACGGTTTGGTATATGATTGATAATATAAGTCTTAGACCTAAAAAAGATCTTGAATATATTCATAATCTTCCTGAAAATGAGATCAATGAATTTTTGAATATTTTAGGAGCGGCAGACTTTATTACGAAGCCTAATGTGAAAAAGGAGCTTATCTTCTCGATGAATATCCTTTCCTGGAGGGTAACGGGAATGGCCATGGAAGTGGAAGTCGTGAGAATGGCACCACAGTACAGAAATCTGGATAACCCGTTTTTAGCCCTTCAAAATGAGCTGGAAACATTGGCAGAAGACTTAGTAAAAGATCCCGAATTGCAACTCCATTCCAAAGATAGCAGATACAAGCAGATTAAGATCTATGCAGGACAGTGTCAGGAGTTCGTTAATATCGCTTTTAAAAATTCTGCTAAATATGGTATTTCAGGGAAGATTAATCAATCCTTGCTGAAGATCAGACAACAGACCGATAGAATCTATGAGATCGTACAGCTTTTAGTGATTGATAATGAAGAGGACGTTCTTATTAAATCCAAGCAATTGGCTTTTAATATTTTGAACTATAAATCTCATAAGAACAACATTGCAGATCTTATCAATGACAGTACAAGGCTGATTTCTCACCTTATTACCAATCATACTGCAGAAGCCGGAACACACTATATCACTTCTACCAGAAAAGAATATATGACGATGTTCTATAAAGCCAGTGGTGGTGGAATTATTGTTGGGGCGCTTTGTGTATTGAAAATGCTCTATGGATATATTCCGGGAAGTGATTTTTCACACGCATTCCTCTATTCAATGAACTACGCCATGGGATTCATCATGATTTATCTGATGGGGTTTACGCTGGCAACAAAACAGCCGGCCATGACTGCTGCTACCATGACCAAGGTATTGTCTGAAGAGGGCAACAATAAAAGAAACAATACAGAATTTGCCCATCTTGTATCAAAGCTTTTCAGAAGCCAGTTTATTGCTTTTGTTGGGAATGTATTGCTTGCTTTTCCTATAGCTTTGGCTATTATTTACGGACTGGATGTATTTCTATCACAAAATTTAGCTGTAGACAGATCAGATAAATTATTAAAGGATCTTGATCCATTTAAATCCAAGGCGATTCTGCATGCAAGTATTGCAGGGTTTTACCTTTTTATTTCAGGAATTATTTCAGGAAATATCGGAAATAACTCAGTTTTCTATCAAATTCCTGAGAGGATAGCCAAAAACCTTTCTATCAGAAGTTTCTTCGGGAAAAAATTTGCAAAGGGTCTATCTAAGTATTATGCTAAAAACTGGCCGGGGATTGTTTCCAATTTTTGGTTCGGAGTTTTCCTTGGTGCTACAGCGCCTGTAGGAATGTTTTTTGGGCTTGATCTAGATATCAGACACATTACCTTTGCAGCCGGAAATTTTGCGCTGGGACTGTATGGAAAAGACTTCTCAGTAGACTCCTATACATTCTGGATGTCTTTTGTAACGGTTTTCTTAATCGGATTTTTCAACTTCCTGGTAAGTTTCAGTTTGTCTATGTTTCTTGCCTTTAGATCCAGAAAGATGAATTTCGGACAGGTGAGTGAGATCTACAAAGAGATTTTCAGATACTTTACGAAGCACCCATTGAAATTTTTCTTACCACTAAGCTCAGGACTCGATAAAAAAGCGGATGACCTAATGAGCAGTACGATTTCTAATAAATCAGAAGAACATTAATAAAAATAAAACGAGGCGATCTTATTGTTAAGATCGCCTCGTTTTATTTTAGTCTATTGTATAGCTTTTAAAGGCAATAAGGGAACTCCGGGCATTCTGCGGGTAATTGTTCCCAAAAGATGCATTGATTGGTATCTCCGCAGCTTACAAGACAACATACCATTTGCCCTGCACCCTGAATAGCTTTTAAATTGTTTCTGGATAATTTTTTTGATGTAAGTACTTTTTTCATGATGTAATAATTTTGTGAACCTTAAATATATTACATTATTTCTATATGTAGTGATATAATTATTGAGTAATTCTTACTTACAGCATAGATGAGCAGGGTAAATTCTAGAATATCTGAAGATCCTGAAACTGTTCTGCTCCAAATTTATCCTGAAACTTCTTCAGATAGAAAGTCTTACGCATTTTAAAATCATTCTTAAGCAATGGAGAATCAATTTTAATAATAATGCATTTATTTTCAATATTCACGCTTTTGATCTCACGGAAAAGGCTTTCATCAAGATAATCCTCAAGGAAGTCTTTAATGTCAAAAGCTATCAGTTTATCTTCAAAACCATAGATTCTTGCAAAAGATTTTACAAGTTCAGAGGATTGATATTCACGTTTTTTCTTCTTCATTTTACTTTTACTGTACGTATTCGGTTGTTAAACCTTTATTTTTAAAAAACTTCTCCAGATCAGGATAAAGAAATTCGCAGGTCTCGAAAGAATCCATCATATTTTTTGGAGATGATTCTATTCCGGAGCATTCAAAACAAATCTCAAAATAAGCAAAAACCTTATCATGTTCATCATAAAACAAGATGGCATTCCTAGGAAAAAAACATCCGCTCTGAGAAGTATAGGAAACATAATATTTGTGGCAGGTATTATACAGAACATCACTGAGTTCAGAAATTTCAGTTAATGTAAGAGTTTTTGACTCTTGTATACCTTGATGACTGCTATCCTTAATAAGGTCTTCTATTTCAACAGATTTATATTTTTTAAGATTCTCATAATATGTGTTTAGATTAATGGAATCCTGCTTAGTTATCGGCGGCGGGGGAGGCGGTGTATAACCCTTTGCTCCCTTATATTTTAGGTTGTAGGAAATAATTTTAATCTTGGTAGCCTTATCAAACGGAAATCTGGACACCCTTTTTTGTAAAGGAATAGATTTAAAGTTTTTATTAATTTCACCATGCTGGTATCTGTGGATTTCAGCAAGTAAATCTTTCGCTTTCTTCTTTTTTTGGCTGTATGAAAACGTAAATAATAGTGAAAATACGATGATAAATACCCTTGAGATCATACCTCAAATATAATACTTTCCTCATTAATTTTTTTCACCACACTTTCAGTTCGCTCTCTGTGAGTATCCGTAATGAATATCTGTCCAAAGCTTTCCTTGTTCACCAATTCAATTAATTGAGAAACTCTGGTATCATCAAGTTTGTCAAAAATGTCATCCAATAAAAGAATTGGGGTTTTCTTGGTAAGTTCCTTAACAAGGCTCATCTGAGCAAGTTTAAGTGAAATAAGGAATGACTTCTGCTGTCCCTGCGAACCAATTTTCTTGATGAGAACATGATCCATCTCAAAAAGAAGATCGTCCTTGTGAATTCCCTTTGAAGTATAAGTGAGCATACGGTCTTTTTCAATGCTTCCTTTTAAAAGCTCTGCAAAAGAATTTTCCAGTAAATGAGATTCATAAATGACTGAAACCGTCTCTTTTCCTCCGGAAATAATTTGATAAAAATTCTTTACAATAGGATTTAATTGTTCTACAAATACTTTTCTTTTATTAAAAATTTTTGTTCCAAATCGAGCGATCGGTTCATCGTAAATTTCCAAAGAATCCTTATCCCATGTTCTGTTTTTAGCAAAATATTTCAATAATGCGTTTCTCTGCTGAATGGTTTTTTGGTATTGTATCAGATCAAAAAGATATTCGGAATCCGTTTGAGAAATCATGGAATCTAAAAACTTTCTTCTGCTTTCTCCAGAGTCTGAAATCAGGTTGGAGTCATAAGGAGAAATCATTACACTGGGTAAATAACCAATATGATCAGCAAGCCTGTCATAGCTTTTGTCATTTTTTTTGATGATTTTTTTGGCTTCTTTAGGCTGAGTAATTCTTATGATATCTTCACTGTCTTCGTTCTGGATTTCAGCATCAATAGTGAAAAAATCTTCTTCTCTTTTGATGTTGTTCAGATCCGTATTTCCTAAAAAACTTTTCCCTACCGATAAATAATGAAGAGCATCCAGAATATTGGTCTTTCCCGCACCATTATTGCCCACAAAACAGTTGATCTGCGGGGAAAATTCAAATTTTTTCTCAGAGTGGTTCTTGAAATTGTAAAGGGAAAGCTTCTTGATAATCATTCGTCAAAAATACTCCATTATTAGTAGAAATAAAAAAGGAAGTGCTGAACAAGTTTCCACACCGAATGAAAAATAAGCGTCATCTCTTTTATTTTCAGATAAATAAATAAGAATATAAGTGATAATTGTAGATAAAAAAAATGAAATGACATAAAGAGGCTTAAGGTAAAAAATAGCTATAAGACTGCTTATGAAGACAAGGGCATAGGCAATGTATTTTGTATTTTGAATGCCTATTAACATGGGGAAAGTCTTTACGGTATCACTATTCATATCCCGAATGTCAAATGGAAGTACCAATGCCGTGATATAGAAAAAACTGATCAGGAAAATGGGAAGACTGAATTCCGGAAGAGTGAGCCAGCAGTTAACCAATGCCCAAACCAATCCCACATAGAATACTTTTAAAAGAGGAATTTTTCGGATATAAATATCAAGAAAAAAACTGTTGTAGAGCAATCCTAAAACAACAATTACAAACCACTTTAACAGTCTTATTTCATTATGATTGTGAATGATCAGAAAAGCACAGACAATTCCTGCAACCGCATTTAAAACCAGAATTTTGAAAAAATGCTTGGTGTATTGATATTTAGTATAAAGATACCCACTGAAATAGGTGATGAAAATTAGAAGAACAGTAGGCAAACGGAATGTGTTTTGCTCTTTCATGAAAAATACTGCAAAAAGAGTTCCCATTAAGGATACGTAAACTTGACTGTCTATAACGGATTTTTTCAGTATTTTTAAAATGTTCATTTATCAAATTTAATATATATGAAAAGATTTTCCAAGATATTTATGCTTTCGCTTTTATCGCTAGGCTTTTCACCGGTTTTTGCACAGAAATATTACGATGACCAGTGGAAAAAAATAGCAGAAAATAGTCAGAAAGGAGCTTATAAATCTAATCTTCCCATTATTTTGGACCTAGAAAACAAAGCTATGAAAGAAAATAATACAATTCAGCTGATCCGTTCCCTGAAAGCAGAGTTCAGTATTGTAAAGCAAACCGTAGACGATGATAAGAATGATTCGGCTTCAAAGTTCTTCAGCAAACTTCAAGATGCTGAGGGAAAATTGAAAGGAGAAGAGAAACTAGTTTATCAAGTTCTTTTGAACGGTTTTTTTCTGGATTATTACAACCAGAATTATTGGAAAATCAATGGAAGAACTAATATCAATACACAAGATGTTTCACAGATTGAAACATGGTCAAAGCTTGATTTTAAAAATTATTTAACCAAAAACTATCAGAAACTGGATCAGCAGAAACAGGAACTGAAAAAGACATCATTGGAAAAGTATAAAGCTTTGTTTTCAGAGATAAAGGATATTGCTTACTTTCCAAGCCTTTACGATTGGTATGCTCTTAAAAAGGTTAGCTTTTTATCAGAGAGTAATCTTTTTACCAAAAATGAGCTTACAGAAAACCGTACCTCAATTAATGCCATCTTTGATGACTTGATTGCCTCAAACAACGGAAATCCCAAGCTGTATTTCATGAAAGAAAAATTGGTTGATAACTGCAACTTCAATCAATGTAAAGATAAGCTTGAACAGCTTCAGAATCTTGCCAAATCTAATGTAGAGGGTGATTACAAAGTACTGATCATGGAAGATATCATGACTGAACTTGTCATGAAAGATAAATTTAAGGAAGCACTTGCTATTGCAGAACAGGCAAAAAGCGAGTATCCGAAGTCTCCTTTCATCGGAAATATTAAAAGTAAGGAAACACAGATTAAAAATCCGTCGTTAACCATTAAATATGAAAAGCAGACCCAAAATAATCTGCCTATTCATTTTGTAGCAGAATCTCAAAATGTTACAGATTTTTCTTTAAACATTTATGAAGTAAAAGAGGATTTTGCATCATTGATGAAATATATGCAGAATTCTTATGGAAGTACGAACTTTAAAAATATAAAAAAGAGTCTGGTAAGAAAAGAAAACTATCAGCTTTCAGATGCTAAAGATTATAAACTTCACAAAACTTCATTGGAGATTAAACCACTTCCATCAGGAATTTATGTTGTAGAATATTCAGTAGACGGTGAAAATGATAAAACTAATGATATTGATTCCCAACAGAATTTTTACTTCATTGTTTCCGGAAGCAAGATCATTTACCAAAATAAGTCTTCTAAAAACTCGCTGTCTGATGAATTGAAATTGGTTAACAGTGAAAACGGAAAACCTGTCATAAGTGAAAACCTTACTTTTCATGAATTTGCAGGTAATAACTCGATTAACAAACTTACAGGTAAAACCAACGAAAAAGGAGTTTTCCAACTTCCTGTTACTGCGAGTAAAGAATATTATAGAACTTTCCTTATCCAACAGCCAAAGACCAATGATTTTCAGATCATGCAGGTTTATGGAAGCCGAGGCAGCACAGAAGATTATAATCCAAACAAAGAATCCCGTACTAAGGCACAAATCTTCACAGACAGAGCCATCTACCGACCGGGGCAGATTGTATACTTCAAGGTAGTGAATACGCAGCTGAATAAGGAAATAGAGTCTGTAGTTTCAGGATTACAGCAAAAAATAACCTTATTGGATGCCAATAATCAGGAAGTTTCTTCACAAAAATTTACGACCAATGAATTTGGATCTTATCATGGAAGTTTTACCTTACCAAAAGGAAAACTAAACGGGGTTTTCTATCTGAATACGGATGGCAAAAGTGATGGGTATAAAGATATCAGGGTAGAGGAATACAAGAGACCAAAGTTTGAAGTAACCTTTGAGCCTGTAAAAGACGAATATAAATATGGTCAGACCATAGAACTTAAAGGGAAAGCTACGATGTTCTCCGGTGTAGCATTAAGCAATACCACGGTAAACTACGAGATCAAGAAACATAATATCAGATGGAGATATTTCTGGTGGTATCCAAGAGGTGACGACAATGAAAATTCAATTCTGGGAGAAGCTAAAACCAATGAAAAAGGAGAATTTGTTATTCGTCTGGATCTAAAGAAAGATGAAAAACTAGAGGGAATACAGATTGATAATTATGAAATCAATGCTTCTGTTACAGATATTAATGGCGAAACACAGTCTGCCAATACACAGCTGAGTGTGGCTTCAGTTTCTCATTACATTAAAGCAGATGATGTTAAAAATGCTTTTAGTGATGAAAATGTAAAGCTTAAAGTAGAAACAAAAAATTATAACGAACAAAATCTTAAAAAACCATATCAGGTGAAGTTGTCAAAGCTGGCAGCTCCGGACAGGATTTTTAGAAATAATTTTAAATCAGAAGTTCAAAATTTACCGAAATACTCAAAAAATGAATTTATCAGCAAGTTTCCACACGACATGTTTGATAAAAATGATGAGATTAAAAACTGGAAAACAGAAAAAGTAATTACGGATAGACAACAACCGGCGTCAACGGATAACACTCAACTTTCGACCAGCCTTGATTTAGGGAAGCTGGAAGCCGGAGATTATCAGCTGGAATTGTTCAATATTGAAGGAAAAGACACCATAAAATCAGCCCAATACTTCAGTGTTTGGGATAAAAATTTGCTGAAACCGGCTCAAAAAACATTCCTTACGGTAATTGCTCCAAAAGATGAGGTAACAAGAGGTGAGAAAACAAAAGTTTATGTGTATTCTGCGGTTCCTGATGCTTTGGTAAATGTTTTTGTTCAGGATGGATCTGGAAAAACCATTTCAGAAACCCATCAGCTGAAAAATGGAATTTTAGAGTATACCGCCAATATTCCAAAAGAGAAGAGTGTATCAGAACTTAACCTTCAGTTTCAATTGGTTGCATTTAATGATGTGGAAACACAGAGTGCAGCCCTGAAAATAAAAGATACAGAGAAGCCTTTAAAAATAGAAACAGTTACTTTCAGAGATAAACTGGAGCCTAATTCAAAAGAAAAATGGACCATTAAAGTTACCGGAAATGATAAGGAAAAAGTAAATGCAGAGGTATTGGCCAATATGTATGATATGTCTCTGGATCAGTTTGCTGTAAATAAATATAACTGGGAGAAGTTATACACGCCATTTACAATGATTTCATCTTACACTATGCAGGATTATTTGTTGCAGAAAAGATATCAGAAAAGACAGGAATACTATAATGGGAATTATGTTGAAGTTCCTAATTTTAACTGGTTTGATGGCAGCCTATACTATAATCTAGGTGGGAATGCTGTAAGAAGCCCAAGAAAACGCGGCGCTTTACCTCCGGCTCCTTCCGCTAGATCTAAAGATACCGTTTCATCTAAAAATATTGAGGAGGTTGTTGTAAAAGCATATGCTGTGGAAAGAAAGGAATCACTTGCTGGCTCAGTGGCGGGAATTAGTGTTGCTGCAGATGCAGCTGTAGAACAATCTCAACAAAAAGAATCTTTAGAAAAAGTTCCTGTACGCCAAAACTTAAGTGAAACAGCATTCTTCTATCCGAATCTAAAAACCGATGCAGAAGGCAATGTAAGCTTTGAATTCATATCACCGGAAGCTCTTACAAAATGGAAGCTGATGTTCCTTGCTCATACCAAGGATGCCAGAGCTGCTACCCAGGAAAAAGAAGTGGTAACACAGAAAGAATTCTCTGTAACGCCAAACTATCCTAGATTCTTAAGAGAAGGGGATGAATTGAACTTACAGTCAAAATTGTCAAACCTTACCGATAAAAAACTGAGTGGTTCTGCAGAATTACAGATTCTGGATGCATTCACAAACGAAAATATCTCTTCAAAATTTGGTGTTGCTTCAGGAGCTCAAAATTTTGATCTGACTGAAAACGGAAACGGTGCATTAACGTGGAAGTTAAAAGTTCCAAACAATGTTTCTTCAATCATTTTAAAAGTGGTGGCTAAAGCAGGAGCCTATTCTGATGGAGAACAGCAGGCGGTTGCCGTGTTACCGAACAGAATGCTGGTTACCGATGCTGTTCCTGTTTTTGTAAAAGAAGGAGAAACCAAAACATTTGTTTTGGATAACCTTAAAGATGCTACTTCAACAACTATTTCAAATGTTTCCAATACATTGGAATTGACTACCAATCCAATCTGGGAAATTATGTTCGCTCTTCCTAGCTTGAAGAGTGACCAAAATAGTTCTGCAGATGTTATCTTCAACAAATGGTTTGCAGATGTACTGGCTTCAGAAATATTTAAGGCCAATCCGAAAATGAAAACTATTTTCGAAGAATATCAAAGCAAAGGATTATTAAACTCAAACCTTGAAAAAAATCAGGAGCTGAAACAACTTTTATTGGAAGAAACCCCTTGGGTGTTGGACAGTAAGAATGAGAATGAACAAATGCAGAAACTGGCACTCTTATTTGATGCCAATACAATGAAAAATTCTATCAGCCAGGATTGGGATGAATTTAAAAAATTACAAAATCCGGATGGTGGGTTCTCATGGTATCCGGGATATCCAAGTTCTTACGGAACATCATTGTACATCCTTAAAAGCCTTGGAAAGATCAATTCCTGGTTAAAAGATAATGTAGAGGATTATCAAGGTTCGGAACAAAAAGAACTGGTAGCAAAATTAATTCAGTATGTGGATACTGAAATCAGTAAATATTCAGATACTAAAAAAGTAAATGTATGGAGCAATTGGGTTCTTGATTATCTTGATACCCGAAACTACTGGGAAAAGCAATATCCTTTAAAAGGAAAAGGTGCCACCCTGAAATCTCTGGTGAAGCAACAAGCAAAAACAGCTAAGATCACTGATTTTACGTTCTTCGGACTTCATCGTGCTGCTTTATTAATGAATGATTACGGAATAAAAGAGGTTTCAGATAAACTGATGACTTACCTTAAAGAAACCTCTACAGATACCAAAACACAAGGTGTTTACTGGAAACAGAATCTGAATGACTGGGGGTGGTTCGGTTCAAAAGTAGTCAACCATGCAGGAGCATTGGAAACTTTCAATAAGCTGAAATCTAATGATCAGAACTTTATTGAAGAAATGAAGATCTGGCTAGTAACACAGAAAGAAGTAAATTCATGGGGTAGCTCAAGAGGAACTTCAGAAGTGATCTTTACGATCCTAAACTCAGGGAAATCATGGACAGGTGCAGAAAGTGACAAAGCAACCATCGTTTGGGGCGGAAAAGAGCTTATTCCTCAAACTCAGGCAACAGGCTATGTGAAGTCAGCTGTGAAAACAGAAACTGTAGACAAAAACCTGGCTACAGTAACGGTTACAAAACCAGGTCCTGGAATTGTTCAGGGAGGATTATTCTGGCAGTATTATGAAGATCTGGATAAAATAAAATCATCTGAAAATTATATTTCCGTAACCAAGGAACTTTATAAAAAAGTGAAAACCGTAAACGGGGAAGAACTTCAGAAGATTTCACCGGAAACACCATTGAAGGTAGGAGATAAGGTAACCGTAAGAATGATATTAAATACAGACCGTGCCATGGAATTTATTCACATTAAAGACATGCGTGCTGCAGGATTTGAACCATTAAACGCATTGTCCGGATATCAATGGAAAAATAATCTGGGGTATTATCAGTCTACAAAAGATGCCTCTACCAACTTCTATATTCAATATATGCCAAAAGGAAAATATGTATTTGAGTACGACGTGGTAGCCAATGCATCAGGTAAATTCTCAAACGGAATTACAACGATGCAGAATTACTACGCACCGCAAATGAATGCACATACAAAAGGAAGCAATGTTGCAATTTCAGAATAACTTATAAGCATAAAACTGTAGTAATTTTTACTGCAGTTTTTTGTTTGAAAATTGTAAATAAAAAAACATCAAACAATTGTTTAGTTTTGGAATGGTTTTTGGAATTAAAATAGTATCAATTAAAAAAATTATTAAAAGATGAAATTTTCAAAAATTTTAATTACCGGATTGGTGTTAATGGCAGGAGTAAGTGCTTTCGGACAAACGAAAGGTCAAAAGTTTGAAAAACTGCAAATTGAAATGTTCCCAAAAGCTAAAGAAGGATACAAGCAAGTATATATTCAGCTACCCGTAGCGAAAAATGAAAATGATTTAAAAGTTGAAGTTTTTGTTGGCGCTGAGAAAATGTTGGATTGTAACAACTACTTTCTGATGGGAGAGATGAAAACTCAGGATCTTCAGGGGTGGGGGTACAACTATTATGAAGTAGAATCTAAAGGAGAAACAGCTGGAACATTAATGGGTTGTCCGGGGCAGAAACTTTCTAAAAAGTTCGTTAGTCTTAAGCCGGAAATCGTAAGATACAACAGTAAATTACCATTGGTATTCTATGTTCCAAAAGATATAGAAGTACGTTACAGAGTTTTACGTCCGGATGCTGCAATGAAAAAAGCAGTTCAAAAGTAAAATCAGCTTATTATAATTATATAGAAAACTCCTCACAGTGATGTGGGGAGTTTTCATTTGTAGTGCTTAAGGCCTTAAATTTTAATCTTTGGGAAACAATCCTGTTTTTATTTAATCTTATCCAAAAAAGTTCCTGTTTTCAAGACTCAGAGAATCCGGAAAAGGAAGAGTAAAAGTAGAGTTAAATTTTTTTTCAAGTTTTTTAGTTTTTAATTAAGATTTAAACGGTCTTGATAAGACTTTATTTTAAAGAGCTTTATACTTAAACGTATTTTAAACTTGTTGTAAATAGATGTTTATATTTGCTAATCTGTGAGTATTTTAACAATTTTTGCATTATATTTGTTATAAACATAAACCATGAAAAACAATTTATTGATTTTTACGTTTAGTTTTTTTGCTTTTCCTGCTTTTGGCTGGGCACAGTCTGCGCCGGATTTTAAAGAACTTCTGGATAGTGCTATGGTTCGGGACTCGAACCTTAAAATGCAGATTACCCAAAATAAGCTTACCGATCTCGACGAACATAAACTAAAAGATATCTTTCTTCCTACCCTGGAATTAAGCGGTAAGGCTGGCTATCTTAATGGAACAGCAAGACTGACGTCACCAGAAATTAATCTGGCCCCTTTTATTAATATCCCTGAGGGAAGTTTCAACAATAACTTTAATGTTTCTGGGTTTTCAGGCGTTGCCAAGGCAGATGCCAAAATGCTTCTGTATTCCGGAGGAAAGGTAAAATACCTTAAAAAAGCAGTTGAAGAAAAGAAAAAATCTGAGGATATTCTCTTGGAAAAAACCAGAGATGAGGTTATGGCTACTATTTCCAAAGCCTATGATCAGCTGGCATTGATCCATCAATCTAAAAAGGTTCTTGACGAAAGTAAAAAAAGGCTGGACATCAATAAAAAGACTGCGGATAAAGCATTAGGCTATGGCTTAATCACTCCTTACGATCATAAAAAAATAGAACTGGCCCAAGCAACTTTAGATGCGAAAGTGGTAGAATATGAAGGGAAAAAAGAATTGCTTCTTACCCAGCTTTATATTTTAACGGGAATCAATAGAGATCGTCTGAGAATGATAGATCCGATATTGTCTCCTGTAGAATTGCTTGCCGCTGAAAAAGGAATAGAGCAAAGAGCTGAAATCCGTGCGTTGGAACATGGAATTAATGCTGCAAATTATAAAATAAAGGCAGAAAAAACATGGATGATTCCAAAGGTACAGTTGATGGCTTCTGCTTACTATATCGGGCTTTACGGAAACCGAATTAAAAGCTCTGAAAACGTAGTTCCGGCAGTTCCTGCACTTGGATATGAAGGTAAAAAGCTGGATTGGAGTCCCAATAACATTAATGTTTTTCCATTAATTACAGCGGGAATTGGATTCAAATGGGAGATTTTTGACGGAAAAGAAGGAAAGCATGCCGAAGAAACGGCCAAGGTTGGAAAAGAAGTATTGCAGAATCAGAAAGAAGATGCATTGAAAAAGCTAAGCCTGAATTTGGCAAACAATCAAACCAATTATGATATTGCTACCGCACAGATTGCATTAAAGGCTAAGCAAAAAGAATTGGCAAAAAGTGCACTGGTACAAGCTGAAAAAGAATTCAGATACGGAATGAGCAAATCATCACAGCTTATTGATGCAGAAAATGATCTCGAAGCAGCAGAACTGGATTACCAGAACGCAATTTTCAATCAGAGAAGAGCAGGAATAGAGCTGATGAGATCTACTCAGGAGCTGGATATCACCAAATTTTATTTAATCCCTTAAAAATTAAAATGATGCATAAAAATATATCTATACTCATTGCTTCTCTGTTTTTATTGGGAAGCTGCGACAAAAAAAATGAAAAAATAAAGGAACCGGAAGGAAAGACCAAAAAGGACGTAATCTCTTTTGCCCCAAAGGTTACCGGAAGAATTCTAAAAATATACGTTTCTGAAGGACAAACTGTAAAAAAAGGAGATACACTGGCACAACTTGATGTTCCGGAGGTCTCTGCTAAAATAGCACAGGCTCAAGGTGCCGTAAATGCTGCTACAGCACAGGAACAAATGGCCAAAAACGGCGCTACACCCGATCAGTTGAGACAGCTTCAGGCAAAATATAAAGGACTGAAAGAGCAGTATGATTTTGCACAAAAATCCTATAGAAGAGCTAACAATATGTTCCGTGATAGTTTAATGTCTCCACAGGCACACGATGAGGTGTATGCAAAACTTCAGGGAGCAAAGGCCCAATATGATGCCGTGGTGGCAGAATTGGATGATGTGAACAGAGGAACCCGCTTCGAAAAGGTAGAAATGGCAGCTGGGCAGGCTTCCCAGGCTAAGGGAGCTTTGCAGGAAGCTAATGTAGCATACTCTGAAAGATACATCATTGCGACTAATGACATGGATATTGAAACCATAAGTTTGAATACCGGTGAATTGGCAACGGCAGGTTTTGCATTATTCAATGGGTATATTCCTGAAAGTACTTATTTCAGATTTACTGTTCCTGAAAGTGCTATTTCAAAATATAAAAAAGGGCAGAATGTCAATATGCAGGTGGTTTATAACAAAGAAAATCTGGAAGGAAGTGTTGTTTACATTAAGCAATTGACCAGATATGCAGATATTACTACCGCTTATCCTGACTATCAGTTGCAGGATGCAATCTATGAGATCAAGGTAAAACCTAAGGATATGAATAAAGCAAAAAGCCTTTTGGTGAATGCGAATGTTATCCTGAAATAATCTGAAACGAAATAGGATGGCTCCTTTCTTCATGAAATTTTTTATGTATGAAGTTCCATCTGGTCATTTAAAATATTAAAATATACAGATGAAAGAATTTTTCCGTCTTTTAAAACGTGAGTTCAAGCTTTTTATCGGCAATTCTACCTTAAGGACTGTGTTCTTTTTGGCTCCAGTTTTTTATGCAACCTTGCTGGGGTTTGTTTACAAAAGCGGAAAAGTGGAAAATACACCTGTATTGGTTATTGATAGAGATAATACACCATTGTCTAACCAATTAACGGAAATGCTGGGTGATAATAAAAGCATTAGCATTATCAAATATATTCAGGAGCCATTGAGCATAAAAGATGAAGTGATTAAGCATGAAGCAGCAGCTATTGTGATTATTCCATCCCGATTTGAAGGAGATATGCTTCAGAAAAAATACCCTGAACTGAATGTTTATATCAATACGGGAAACGTGTTGACGGCTAATTTTGCCTCCAAAGCATTACAGCTTACCATAGGAACATTTTCTGCCGGAGCATCCATAAAGGCCTTACAAAAAGCAGGAATGCCTGCAGCAAAGGCTGCAACACAATATGAGCCTTTCAAGGCCAATTATATTACGCTTTTCAACACCACCGGAAATTACCTTATATTTATGTGGCCTGCAATGCTGGCTGTGGTACTGCAACAGGTTATTTTGCTGGCAATGGCAGTAAGTTTTGCTGCTGAATTTGAAAGAGGATCTTTTGTAAAGGAATACAGAAAAATGAAAAAATGGGCATTCCCGACCATGCTTATCAAGGTAATCCCGATCTGGATATCTTCTATTCTGATTGTAGGGGTTTATTACTTCATGCATATGATTTTCAGGGTTCCGATGCCGGAGGGAATACTTAATTTTATTCTTCTTACGGCCGTTTTTGTAGGTTCAGCTTCGTTCCTTGGTGTATTCATCAGTATACTGATTCCGGATGCATTGAAAGCAACACAAATCCTTATGGTAATAGCCTCTCCTGCGTTTATCATCAGTGGTTTTACATGGCCTTTAAGTGCGATGCCTGCATTTGTACAGTTTATCGCCAATATCATTCCGCTAACTCCCTTTTTACAGGCTTTTAAAATCTTATTGATTCAAAAAGGATCTGTAGAACTTACTTTCCCATATTTGGAACACTTAAGTATTCTTTTGGTAGTGTATGCTATTATAGGATGGATTGCCTTAAAGATCAAGCTTTGGTTTATCTTCAAAAAAGCCGCTCCACAGGAAATTGCAGCAGAAGGAACTTCTGAGGAGGAGTAATGGGTTGGCAAAATGTAATCCCTAAATCACCTTTCAATATTCGATTTGCTACTTCTCCAGAGGATATAAATGGGTATATATCGAACGGTTTTCCTCATAGAAATAATAAATAAGAAAATAGAAGCTATGACTCATTGTCGTAGCTTTATTCTTATCCATTCTGATGCGTGAAGTTTCTCAAACCCTATTACTTTCGAATTTTCAAACACGAACCTAAAACGTTGTAACGAAATATTCATTTCAATATAAAATCAAACAAAAAAACTAATATATTTGTCTATAGTTAATTAGAAAGTATATGGAAAATGTATTTGACGCAAAAGATGCTCAAAACTATATTGATAGAATAAACAGACTTATAGAAGACACGCATGGATTATGGGGGAAAATGACAGTGGACCAGATGTTAGCTCACTGTTCTGTAACCTATGAAATGATATACGAACCAGAAAAACATAAAAAACCGGGATCCATTGCAAAATTTATTCTAAAAACCTTTGTAAAGCCAAAGGTGGTAGGTGAAAAAGCATACCCAAGAGATTCCCCAACTGCACCTCAGTTTTTAATAACAGGAAGAAAAAGCTTTGAAGAAGAAAAAGTAAGACTGATTGGTTTTATTCAGAAGACTCAACAATTAGGAGCGGAGGCTTTTGATGGTAAAGAATCTTTCTCCTTCGGTAAATTAAAAGCTCAGGAATGGAATAATATGTTTGCAAAGCATCTTAACCATCACCTGGCACAATTTGGAGTTTAAAACACACTGTATGAAAAAACTTTTATTGCTCTTCTTACTGGCTGCTAATTTTGTTTTGGGGCAGATGCCGGATATTTCAAACACATGGCTGAATAACAGCAAACCTTATATAGGAACGATTGGGAATAAGGGACAGGAACTGAAACTTAAAATCAATATTTCTGAACAGAATAAGAAGAATGATCAGGAGTATTTTGTTTCAGGATATTCTCTTGTAGGTGCCAATTATGCAAAATTTGAAGGGAAAATTACTATTTCAAAATATAAGGATTCCAAAAGACAGGGAACGGTGTTTGGGGAATATGAATTGGCTGAAGAGAATAAAGGAAAACATTCAGGAGTCTTTAAAGGACGATTTGTTTATAATTTTAAATGGAATAAAAAAACAGAGAAAATCGAGGGACAGTATATAGAATTTATAGGCGACTGGAAAAGCTATGATGAAACCCTGGAATTCAAAACTCATTTGAAAAATCAATAATCACTAAAAGGAGTTGACCTTTTTAGACTTAACCTCAACTTTAAACAATACATATGAAACTAGGAGCATTTTCAATCAGCTTAAGTGTAAAAGATCTTCAGAAATCCAAGGATTTTTATGAAAAACTAGGCTTTACAACAATGGCCGGAAGTACAGAGCAAAACTACCTGATCATGAAAAACGGATCTAATTTAATAGGCCTTTTTCAGGCAATGTTCGACGGGAATATGCTTACTTTCAATCCCGGATGGGATCAAAATGCACAGAATCTTGAATCCTTTGATGATGTACGTGAGATTCAGAAGCGTTTAAAGAAAGAGGGAATCGAAATTGATAAAGAAGCTGATGAAACCACTTCAGGACCGGAGCATATCTACCTGAAAGATCCGGATGGAAACATGATCCTGATAGACCAACATAGATAAAGGTCTGTTTACAATAGAAACTCATTAAAACTTAACTCATAAAAAACAATCATGGCATCAGTAAACGTTTATTTAACATTCAATGGAAATTGCAGAGAAGCATTCGACTTCTATAAGTCCGTTTTTGGAGGAGAATATCCTTACATCGGAACTTTTGGAGAAATGCCTCCAATGGAAGGGAAAGAGACTCCTGAGGGAGATAAAGACAGAATTATGCATGTAAGTCTTCCGATTTCTAAGGAAACTATACTCATGGGAAGTGATACAGGTGGAGAATGGGCTTCCGACTTTCAAGTGGGAAACAATTTTTCAATTTCTGTAAATGCAGAATCTAAAGAAGAAGCAGGAACAATATTCAATGGACTTTCTGAGGGGGGAAAGGTGACAATGCCAATGGCAGATACTTTCTGGGGAGCCTATTTTGGAATGTTTACGGATAAATTCGGGATCAACTGGATGGTAAATTATGACGATCCTGCTAAAATGCAGCAGCATCCATAAGATTAATATTTTGTATGTAATATATAGTTACAATTTACCGGCGGTTATACTGCCGGTTTTTTATTTGATATACATTTGCATTCCAAAAAAAATTAAATTTGAGTTAAGGAAAAGAATGATTTCTAGTTCTAAAGCACTTAGACTCTCATGAAATAAAAAACAAGCAATTTTTAAAAAAAATATAAAGATGAAATTTACAATTAACGACATTAAATCAGCACACCAAAAGGTAAAAAGCGGCGCAGACTTTCCCCAATACATCAAAGAAATAAAAGGATTGGGAGTCTCTCACTACACCACCTATGTTGATAATGGAAATACTGAGTACTTTGATGCTGATAATCAATCTGCCCAAACAGGAAGTAAGTACGATACTCTTATTATTTCTGAAAAGGTAAACCTTGACAATTTTAAAACAAGATTAAAACTCCATCAACAGGGAGGAACAGATTATATGACATTTTGCAATGACTGTGTAGAAAATGGAGTTGAAGGATGGGTGATGAATCTGGATGTAATGACTTGTACTTATTTTGACAAAGGAAGAAACGATATCCTCATAGAGCAGATTCCCGGTTGATATGGCTTGAAGTCTCAGATTTAAAGTGGCTTAATATAAAACCTCTATCAACCTAATCCTAAAATATCACTTGCTATTATTGATTTAAAATATTAATTTTGTTCAAAACGATAGATAATAGTAATTGATAAACATGAGAAAGGTTTTTACGAAGTTGGCATTTACAGTGTTGGGTCTGGGATCCGTTTTTACATTTGCACAAAAAAGTGATCTGGGTGCTTGGTACATGTATTTTGGAAATAATAAGATCAGTAAGAAACTCAACTGGCACAATGAAGTTCAGTATAGAAATTTTGACGGTATTGGAGATCTTGAGCAGCTTTTAATCCGTACAGGGATTGGATATGATCTTACAGAAAACAACAATAACGTGTTGTTGGGATACGGGTTTATTCTGAGTCAGCCTTACGCCAACGGCGAAAAAAGAGAAAATATAGAACACAGGATTTTCCAGCAGTATATCACAAAGCAGAAGTTTGGACGTTTTAATATTCAACATCGCTATCGTTTGGAAGAACGTTTTCTGGAAGATGATTTCAGAATGAGATTCCGCTACATGTTAGGACTGAATATTCCGATTACTCAAAAAGAAATGCTGCCGAAAACACTTTATGCATCGGTATACAATGAAATTTTCCTGCATTTCGACAGCCCTGTTTTTGACAGGAATAGAGTATATGGAGCGCTGGGATACGTCATTAATAAAAACATGAGAATTGAAGCGGGATATATGAATCAGATTCAGGAAAACAGAAATAGAGGACAGATTCAGATTGGTTTTTACAACAATATTCCGTTTACTAAAAACTAATTCTTACTGTTTCTACTGAATGCCCTGATGAAAACTATTATTCGAATAACATCATTACATAATTAACACAAAAAAATAACACATATGCATTCAGGAAAAAGATTTGGAGCGCGCGAATTTATCAGCTGGACAAGGCGAAGTATTTATGCCTTAATTGCATTGGCAGCCGTTCCTACGGTTCTGTACTTTTTAGGACTTAAATTTGTTTCTGTGCCCTGGCAGCCGATTGCAATAATGGGAACTGCCGTTGCCTTTATTGTAGGATTTAAAAACAATGCCAGTTACAGCAGACTTTGGGAAGCCAGACAAATTTATGGAGCTATTATCAATGATAGCCGTAGCTTTGGATATATAGTAAGAGATTCTCTTGCTGCCAAAGATTCAAATAAAGTAAAAACAATGTTTCTTCGTCATTATGCGTGGCTTACTGCCCTTAGATTTCAGCTTAGAGAATCAAGGGTTTGGGAAAATACAGGAACATCTCAGTTTGACGAATATGCCAAGAAGTATGAAATTCCGGAACGACTTTCAAAGCTCGATGATGAGTTGAAAAAATATCTTTCTGAGCCAGAACTTCAATATATTTTAAGCAAAAAAAATAGAGCAACACAATTGATGGCCCGCCAAAGCAAAGAATTGTCTGAAGCTTATGAAAAAGGAGAAATCAATGACTTTCAATGGACACAGATCAATCAGCAATTGGTGAAATTTACCGATAGCCAGGGAAAAGCAGAAAGAATCAAGAATTTTCCTTACCCAAGAAACTTTTCTTCCATTACCACCTATCTTTTGCTATTGTTCATTGTTTTTGTGCCTTTTGGATTATTAAAAGAATTTGACAAACTGGGAGAGGGAACCATGGTAGAAGGATGGACACTTTGGTTTAATATTCCTTTCTCATTACTGGTAACATGGTGCTTTCATACCTTAGATAGTGTAGGAGAGGCGTCGGTAAACCCTTTTGAGGGAAGTCCAAACGATGTTCCTATTACTCAGATCAGCCGAACCATAGAGATTGATATGAGAGATATGCTGGATGAAACAGATCTTCCGCCAGCCATTACTCCAAAAAACAATATTGTACTTTAAAATTAAAAGATAAAAAAATAAGAATTGTCTAACGTAAATCTGCGTTATCTGCAAAATCTGCGTGAGATAAAAAAGAAGCCTATACGGTTTAAATTAAAAAAGTATTTGCCTTGGCCAATTTTTTTTCGAAATTTTTAGTCCTAACAATAAAAAATAATACTTAAAAAAACTAAATCAAAATGATTCACAGCTATGTTATAATATCCATTGTAGTATTACTGTCTGTAATGATATTGGTAATGATTGGACAAAAACTTAAGGTGGCTTATCCAATCTTTCTTGTAATTGCAGGGCTATTAATAAGCTTTGTTCCGGGAATGCCGCGTGTAGAGATAGAGCCAGATCTTGTATTCCTTATTTTTCTGCCTCCTATTTTGTTTGAAGCAGCATGGTTCACTTCTTGGCAGGACTTTCATAAATGGAGAAAACAGATCTTTTCCATGGCGTTTGGATTGGTGTTTTTAACGTCAATCGTAGTTGCTTACCTTTCATCTTCTATTATTCCAGGGCTCACGTTGGCAATGGGATTCCTGTTGGGAGGAGTGAATTCTCCGCCGGATGCTGTAGCAGCTACTTCCGTTCTTAAGCATATGAAGATTCCTAAGAAAATTACCAATATTCTGGAAGGCGAAAGTCTGATTAATGATGCGTCCAGTTTAATTGTATTTAAATTTGCACTGGCAGCGGTTATTTCAGGTCAGTTTATCTGGAGAGATGCTGTTCAGGATTTCTTTACCATGGCCGTTGGAGGAATTGCCATTGGAGTAGCAGTAGGATTTTCATTTGGAGCATTGTTGAGAATTATCCCTACCAACTCTAATATTGATACTGTTATTACCCTTATCGTTCCCTACATCATGTATGTTGGCGCAGAACATTTCCATTTTTCGGGAGTATTGGCCGTGGTTGCAGGAGGGTTATTGATGTCCTATAACTCACATTGTTATCTGAGTCATACCTCAAGGATACAGTCCGGAAACGTATGGAGTGTCCTTATATTTCTGATGAATACCATCATCTTTATCCTGATCGGCCTTGAATTGCCAATCGTAGTTGAGGGACTTACAGATTATACCATCTCAGAAGGGATTTTCTATAGCGTTGTTATTGGTGGAGCCATTATCGGAACCCGAATAATATACAGTTATGCACTGATGTATTTTCCAAGGCTTTGCTCTAAGGAACTGAGATTAAAAGTACCCAAACCGGACTGGCGAGAACCTTTTATCATCAGCTTTGCAGCAATGAGAGGAGTAGTTTCACTGGCGGCGGCATTGTCAATTCCAGCTTTCCTACCCAATGGAGAAGCATTTCCGCACCGAAATATCATTTTATTCGTGACTTTCGTTATCATATTGATTACACTGGTTGGGCAGGGATTATTGCTTAGCCCGATTCTGAAGCTATTGAATATACAAGATGCAGGAAGCGAATTGCCTGAGGAAAAGCAAGAAGTGATCCTGATGCGTAAATTAAAAGAAACGGCTTTGCATAAATTAGATAATGATTTTTCTGAACTAGCTGTATCTAATAGTCTTGTACGCCACCAAAAGCATAAGCTCGAAAATGAAATGATGCTGATGGCAGATAAAGCTCAATGTATGGCCTCCACTGGAGATTATGTGACTGCTATTAATCAAAATAAAGATGTTTTACGTCAAATTATTCAGGCTCAGAGAAACGAACTGCACAGGATGAAAAGAGAAAAAATATTCGATGATCATGTGATGAGAACCATTGAAATGCAGTTGGATTTTGATGAAGCGAAGATCACCGGTTTTTCCCATTGATAATAGATTGAATGCTTTGTAAAAAGTATTTGAACCTATTAAAAATATACTGCGAAAGTCACAAAAGGATTTAATTAAGTCTAGAATTAAGGTTAACTTGCATAGGGCTCACAAAGTGAAAATTTATAGATTTTCAAAATGTAAGAGTTTTTTTTAAGAGTAAGAATATTAACTTTAAAATAGCTTCAGTGTTAAAATCTTTTGTGACTTTTGTGGTTAAAAATACTCTAGTAGCCTATTAAAAACAATAGTAAAATGAAGACACCCATCATTGTTCAGTATAAAATCAATGCTCCAATCGAAAAGGTTTGGGAAGCATTAACAGATCAAAACGAAATGAAATCTTGGTATTTTGATATCCAAGATTTTGAATTGAAAGTAGAAAATATATTTAATTTCTATGAACCTGGAGATGAGAAAAAATACCATCACCAATGTGAGATTCTTGAAATTATTCCCAATAAAAAGTTGAAGCACACTTGGGCTTACCCTGATTTTTCGGATCTGAAAACGACGGTCACTTGGGAACTGCAGTCAGAAGATGGCGGAACTTTAGTAAAATTAGCCCATGAAGATATTGAAAACTTCAAGGATTTAGGAGAGGGCTTTTCAAGAGAAAACTTTACAGGAGGCTGGAATTCTATTTTAGGACAAAGTTTAAAGCAATATCTTGAAAAATAATAAGATGATAGAATTACAGTCTTTTGCCATAGATGATGCCCATACATTGATTTCAAAAATTGAAGATGAAAAATCACTTCTTCAGTTTGCAGGACCTAAATACCATTTTCCTCTCACAGAAGATCAGCTTATGGGTGATTTGTCCGACGAAAACAGGACATTATTTAAAATAATTGATCTGGCGAGTCAGAATACCATTGGTCATGCTCAGATATTTTTAAAGGAAAAAACATTTCTTCTGGGAAGAATCCTGATCTGGGATGAAAACAATCGTGGAAAAGGATACGGAAAAAAAGTGATGCAGGAACTCTTGAAATATGGGTTTAGTCATTTTAATAGGGATCTGGCGGAATTGAATGTCTACGATTGGAACACTGGTGCTATCGAATGCTACAAAAAAGTAGGCTTTACCACGGATCCGGATATTGAAAATGAAGTTCAAATTGATGGTGAAATCTGGGTTTCTATTAATATGAAAATTCATAAAAATACATTTGAACTACAAGAACCATGAGTCGTTTTACTGGACTTCGTCCAATGCTTTGGACAGAAAATCTAGATGAAACAATAGAATTTTATATCCATGTTCTCGGTTTTAAGTTGTTAAGCAGAAATGATGAATGGCATTGGGCCTCACTTCAAAAAGATGATGTGTATATCATGCTTTCTCTTCCCAATCAGGATGAAGGTCCGGTTACCATTGGCTTCACTGGATCATTTTATTTCAATGTAGATAAAGTGGATGAATTATGGGAAGATCTTAAAACAAAAGCTAAAATTTGTTATGAAATCGAAACTTTTGAATGGGGAATGAGGGAGTTTGCTATATATGATAACAACGGATATATCCTACAATTTGGCGAACCGACGGATAATATTGGCAATACGGAATAAAATTTGCTATTTTTGGGGAAATATTTAGAATATCAATGAAAAAAAATATAATAGCAGGTTTCGCAGCGATTTTATTACTGGCTTCTTGTAATAATGATAAAGAGATACTTAATACACTAAGCAACTATAATACATCAATGGAAACAAAAGGATATCATTTCGGTGATAAACTACAGCTTCCTAAAGAAGTTACAGAAAATGCAGAAAGTGTAACCATCAGCTTTGGAGATAAGGAAACAACAGATTTAACCATTGATCCAAAGTTTTTCACGCTAGGTGATAACGCGGTTACTTTTAATATCAAAACAAAAGGAGGAGAAGTATTGAATCAGGATGCGACAATCAATGTATTTGCAAAGAATCCTGAGAAAAATATTTCTTATCAGATTGTAGCAGAATATCCTCATGATCCGAAGAATTTTGTGCAAGGATTTCAGGCAGAAGGAAATACAATTTATGAAAGTGACGGACAAAATGGTTCTTCACAGATCTTAAAATATACATTGGGTACAACAACTCCGCTTGCTTCCACAAAGCAGGCTGCTGAGGATTTCTCTGAGGGAAGTACCATTGTAGGGGATAAAGTATATCAGTTAACATGGCAGAGCAAAAAAGGATATATTTATGATAAAAGCTCATTAAAACTCCTTTCAGAATTCGCTTATCCAAATGTATTGGGTGAAGGTTGGGGATTAACGTACGACGGAAAGAACCTGATTGCATCTGACGGAAGTAAACTTTTATATTTCCTTGATCCAAGTGACCCTTCAAAACTGGTTAAGTATATTGCTATTGCAGGAAGTGCTCAGGCTTATGACCAACTAAATGAACTGGAATACCACAACGGATTTCTTTATGCCAACGTATGGCAAAAGCCAATTATCCTAAAAATTAATCCTGCTAACGGAGAAGTAGTCGGTACATTTGACTTTACAGAAATTGCAAAGCAAAATACCAAGGGAAGTGATGATGTACTCAACGGAATTGCCTTTAAAGGAGAAAATATGCTGGTAACAGGTAAGAACTGGCCAAAGATTTATGAAGTTGCTATTAAATAAGAAAAGTTTTATAACAATTTCTATCCGAATAAAATAAAGTATGTAAATTGGTAGCGTTCCATAAGGAGCGCTATCTTAGTAAAAAGAATTTTGAGATTACTCTATCTGATATGCATTTTTATTTTCTGCTCATCTGCGGCGCAGAAAGTTCTTCCTTTAGATACCTTAAAACTGAAGGAAGCAAAGGATATGCTTGCTGATGACTACGGAAATCTATATATCTATAAAAATAAGGACTTCAGTTTTACCAAATATGATTCTCTTGGGAAGCAGATTGGTAAAATGATGCTCACGGTTCCTTATAAAGTTCAAAGTGTACAAAACCCTCTGAATGTTCCTTTGTTTTCTGAAAATGCTCAGGAAATGAAATTTGTAGATCAAAATATGAATGAAATACAGCGGATTGATTTTAAGCAAAAGTTCGGTTTTATCAGAATGGCCTATGTTGAAGATTTGCAGCAACTTTGGTTGTTGGATGATAGCACAAAGCGTTTGATACAGTATAATTTCAGAAACGAAACCACTATCAACTCATTTCCTTTTGACATCAGTTTTGAAGATTTGACTGATCTATTGGTTTATGAAACTAAAGTTTATATCCTTACAAAAAAACATATCAGAATCTATAGTCTGAAGTTTGAAAAGTTATTTGAGGCCCCTATAGATAATGGAAAACGCTTTAGAAGAGAAAATGATAATATTTTGGTTATTGCCAATAACTCTATCCTAAAGTATGTTCCTGAAAAGGGGATGCTAACCATTTTTGAAGATCCTGAAGCGCAAATTGTGGATAAAAACATCCTTTCTTATTTTGAAATCAATGGGAACAAACTCTATCTTTACAGCCTTGAAAAAGTAAAGGCAGCCAGACAGCAAAAACAGCAGGAACCTCAACCTGAGATACCTTTGCCATCTACAGAAAAGCCTGTGGAAAATAAGGATGAAAAGACAAATGAGGAAAATGCAGAAAGAAAAACTTCCGACAATACGTTGGAAAAGTTGATTCAAGATGCATCTGAAGTTCAGGCAGAAGGCGTAGAAAAACTTATCAATTAATTAGTAAATACAAGGAAAAAGAATATGCACATTGCAGTTACAGGAAACATTGGAGCAGGAAAAACAACTTTAACCACCATGCTTTCTAAGCATTACGGATGGGATGCACAATTTGAAGATGTAGATCACAATCCCTATTTGGAAGATTTTTATTCAGATATGAGCAAGTGGAGTTTTGCATTGCAGGTATATTTCTTGGGAAGCAGATTCCGTCAGGTAAAAGAAATCAGAGAAAGCGGTAAAAATATCATTCAGGACCGTACCATCTATGAAGATGCACATATTTTTGCGGAAAACTTAAATGATATGAATCTTCTTTCCGATAGGGATTTCAATAATTATTCGTCAGTTTTCAATCTGATGAAGACGTTTGTTTCAGCACCTGATCTTTTGATCTATCTAAAATCAGATGTTCCCAATCTGGTAAAGAAAATTTACAAAAGAGGGCGAGAGTATGAAGCATCAATCAGTATTGAGTATCTTTCAAAACTGAACCAGAAATATGAAAAATGGATTTCCAACTATACAGAAGGAAAGCTTTTAATCATTGAAGTTGATGATCTTGATTTCGTAGAAAAACCTGAAGATTTTGGGTTGATTCTTGAAAAGATAGAAGCAGAACTGCACGGTTTGTTTTAACAAATTTTTATCAGAATATTAAGAGAACATCCATTGAATTCTTATTAAATTTGTTGTAGGCAAGTTTAATTTTTTAAAATAATTAGAAATGGTAGTTAAGGTTTTACATAACGGAAGCTGTTCAAAATCAAATGCTGTATTAGAGTATCTTGATGAAAACGGAGTGTCTTTTGAGATCATTAATATCATCGAAGACCCATTGAGTGTTTTGGAGATTAAAACGGTATTGAAGAAGCTTAATCAAAGTGTTTTCCATATCATTCGTAAGATGGATAAGCTGTATATTGATAATTACGCAGATAAAAATCATTCTGAAGAAGAATGGATTGAGATTTTATCTGAAAATCCCTCACTGATCCAAAGACCTATTATAGTGAAAGGCTCGGTTGCAATGCTGGGGAGACCTATTGAAAATGTAAAATTCTTTATTGAGAAATAATAAAGTCACATAAAAATAAAAATGTCCGTTTCAATCTTTGAAACGGACATTTTTATTGAAATTCAGAAGCTGAGAATAAAAAAAGGTTGTCAATTATATGACAGCCTTTTAGTTTTTTACAATAGAATAACGCCTTCTATTTTTGCTACTTCTTTATAAATACTTACTACCTGATTGGCATCCAATACAAATGCATTGATGTTACAGGCTGTATATTTTCCATTTTTGCTTTCGCGGTTTCCTAATGTAAATTTAATACCATCAAAAACCCTGTAAATTTCAGTAAGTTTTGTCTGGTCTGTAGGGATAATAAATTTAAATAAATAATCCTCAGGAAAATCATGATGATCTTCCAGTTTTTCCTTTAAAGACTTGTAGAAATCTTCAGGACTTGCGTGTTGATTTCCTTGTAATATATCCATCTGCAATTGTTAATATAATATAAATATAGCGAAAATTTTCCTATTTTCCAAATGGTCCTAAGAGGGATTTAGAGTTCTGTTGCTCATAATCTTCTATAATATTAAAGAGCCCGCTTACCAGTTGTTCCGAAGCAAGCTCGCTTAGTCCGCCGGCGTTTACAGTATTTTTATTTCCACCTAAAAGGCTTCCCAGAAAATTACTTCCGGATAAGGCTGTATTGATTGTTTTTACAATTCCATATTCATTCAGTTTCTCATCTACTTTTGGAGCAATGGCTGCAATAAGTTGTTGAGATGTCTTCTCTTTCAGAATTTGTGTTGCCGTAGTTCCCTGAATGATTCTGGTGACATCCTGAGCATTTAAACTGTTTACAGCACCTTGTAGTATGGGTCTTGAAGTATTTACAGTATAGGCTGCCGCCTGTGCAATATAATCTCTTTCCTTGGCTACCAATGACGGAGCAATTTTTTCCAGCATAGAGTTAATTTCTCTAAGTTGTTTTGGAAGAGCCTTGTCTACCATATTATTCTGTAAAAAGGCTTCTTTGTTGGTGTAAACTCCCATTCCTTTATCAATACCATTAAGTAGCATTTTTTTGATAATAGAAAGTCCCATGTCCGTAGTGGCCAGGGAAGTACAGGATTGTACCGTAGTTGTAATAACAGCACCGGTTCCTATAATAAGAGCGGCTGCAATGATATATTTTTTCATTGATCTTTTAATTGCTTTTTCAAAAACTGCACCAAAGGTAAATACTATTATTTATTTAACAAAATATTAATGTTGGGGTATCATTTGGTGATTTTTTTGGCTAAAAAACTTATTTCTTTATTAGAGATATGTTTGTAAATTGATAATTATTTTACATTATTATTTGTTTATAATGATTTATTGTGCGTTTTGGTATAATAAAATATGGTTGTTTTTAAATTTTTAAGATATTTTAACATGATTCAGTTTTTTTTATATTTTTGGCTAATGTCTTCTTTTGAGAAAATAAATTGCTTCAAAATGAAACATTAATATAAATTGATTGTACGAATAAAATTGAAACTATATGAAACAAAGTAATTTAAAGTACTCATGTCTCATTGCTGTTCTATACTTTGGTATGAATGTCAATGCCCAGACTACTCCTAAAGATACTGCTGCAAAAGAGCAAAAAATCGAAGAGGTAGTTTTGATTGGATATGGGTCTCAAAAAAAAGAAAACGTGACCGGAAGTATCGGTATCGTTTCTGCTAAAGATTTAGCAAATAAACCTAATGCTAACCCAATTAGCTCTATCCAAGGAAGATTATCTGGAGTTCAGGTACTAAATTCTGGAGCACCGGGAGCCTCACCTAGGGTGGATATCAGAGGGATCAGTTCTTTAACAGGTAAAACTGTCTTTATTGTTGACGGTATGATTACAGATGATATCTCTTTCTTAAGCCCTCAGGATATTGAATCCATGAGTGTACTGAAAGATCCTTCGAGTTTGGCAATTTATGGAGCAAGAGCATCTAATGGTGCTGTGATTATTAAAACCAAAACAGGGAGAGGTAAAAAGCCTGTTTTTAATTTTAACTCATATTTAGGGATTAAGACGGTAACTAATGTTCCTAAAATGGTTAATTCAGATCAGTATCTACAATTATATAATGAGAAACTAATCAATGATAAAGCAAAGGATCCTGTGTTTTTAACCAGAGCTTCTTTTCCTGCAGATACGGATTGGTTCAAGGAGATTTTAAGAACAAGTATCATTAACTCTAATGATATTTCTGCTTCAGGAAATCTTGGAAAATTAAACTATTATGTAAGTGCAGGAAATCTTCAGGACGAAGGAAATTTAGCAGCAGGACAAGGTATTAATTCTGGTAGTGGCTTTAACAGGTTTACGACTAAAGTAAATCTTAGTTACAAGATAACCGATAATATCACAATCGGGAATAATTTCACTTTTTCAAAGATGCGTACAGATCATGTAAATAATACATTATTGGATGCTTACTCATCTCCTCCTGTGTATGCACCAATTAACCCGGCTACAGGAGACTACCAATATTTTACATTGGCTAAGGTTCCTAATTCCAGAGCAAAAATGGACTTGTTCAGATCTCAGACCAGAGAACAAAGATTGTTGAACAACATTTGGGGGGAATATAAATTCTTAAAAGATTTTACTTTAAGAGTAAGCTATAGCTCTGATAATATTAATTCAAATAAATACGAATATACTCCAACATTTGGTTATGTTCCTGTTGCTGATCAAAAGCCAAATAAATTAATAACAAGAGATTCCAGAACCAGAAATTATATCTGGGATAATACATTGAGTTGGAAAAAAGATTTTGGAAAACATAATCTGGAATTGATGGCAGGTTTCTCCAGAACAAGGAACTCTTACTCTCAAGCATATGCAGAAGCTTTGAATGTTAATTATAACGGAACAAATGCTTCTATGGATATTTCCCAAGGAACAGATATTTATAAAACAAGTTTTGATGAAAAAGAAAGAAACGTTATTCCATATCAGGATAGAATAGAATCTTTTTTTGGAAGACTTAATTATGATTATGATGGGAAATACTTAGTGAATGCATCTGTTCGTAGAGATGGAACTTCCAAATATTCTGCGAATGACAGATCCCGTGTATTTCCAGCTGTAAGTGCAGGATGGGTAATTTCCAGAGAAAACTTTATGAGTGAGCAAAATGTTGTTAACCTTCTAAAATTAAGAGCAAGCTGGGGTAAACTTGGGAATCCTGATGTACAGAGAGCTTATACATTAAATACTACTAAGCTTGAAGGTGGAGCCTATTACGGAAATTCCGGATATCCTGCAGAAACTATAGATAAGGTTATAGACCCCAATATTGGCTGGGAAACAACGACGGGTAAAGATTTTGGATTAGAAATGGCATTATTCAATAATAAGTTGAAAATTGATGCTACTTATTTTGATAAAGATACTAAGGATGTAGTGTATGGTATCGTTCAGGGGATGGTTTCCGGTGCTTCTAACTGGAATAACTATATTACCAATGCATATTCTTTTAATAATAAAGGATTAGAATTTTCTGTTAGCTATGATACTAATATCAATGATCATATAAAAATCGGTGTATATGGAAATTTAACGACTTTAAAGAATAAGATTACTTCTGTTTTAAATGATTCATACTTAAATGCGGGAGCTAGCTTATATGGTAATTCAATCATAAGACTACAAGAGGGGCAAGCCGTTGGTTCATATTATGGTTATCAGGTAGAAGGTATTTTCCAGAATCAGGCAGAAGTAGACGCATGGGCTACTCAGAATGGGGCACAAGCCGGAGGATTTAAGTTTGCAGACCTTGACGGAAATGGTGTGATTGATGTTAGAGATAAAACGTTTTTGGGAAGCCCTATTCCTAAAGGAACTTACGGGTTTGGTGTTAATTTGAATGTATATGACTTTGATTTCGCTATTGATTTTCAAGGTGTTTTTGGGAACAAAATTTACAATTTCAACAGAGAGCAGCGTTATGGAAATGAAAGCTGGGATTTAGATTTTTATAACAACAGATGGCATGGTGAGGGAACATCTAATGCTTATCCAATGGCCACTAATAATCAGGCTATTATTTTACCAAATAGCTTTTATGTAGAAGATGGAAGTTATATCAGAATCAGAAATATTCAGGTAGGATATAATTTACCTCAGTCATTTGCAAAATCTATGTCTATTACAAAATTAAGATTATATGTAAGTGCTCAAAATCCTTGGACAAGCTTTAAATACAAAGGATTTTCACCAGAAATCATGAATACAGACAGAGTACAAATGGGTGTGGATAATAACATCTATCCAATTTCAGCAATTTATACTTTGGGTCTTAATTTAACATTTTAACAAGAAAGAATTATGAAAAAGATATTTTTATCAATCGCATTATTTTCATTGGCAGCAAGCTGTAAAGATGATTATTTAGATATAAAACAGGAAGGGTATACGGAGGCTTCTTCATTTTTTAAGACAGAAAATGATGCTATGCTGGCAACCAATGCTATTTATAGCTTTTTAAGAAGTTGGGATAATTCTGCTTTTCCTTATCAATTTATGTTTGGCGTACCAGCAGATGATGTAGTTAAAGGATCTAATCCCGGAGATGCTTCTTTTATCAATGAATATGATAACTTTACGTATACCGTTAGTAATGAAGGAGTAAAAGGATATTGGATCGGACAATGGCAAGGTTTAAACAGCTGTAATCAGGTGATTACAAATGTTCCAAAGATTGATATGGACTCTGCATTAAGAACGAGACTGGTTGCAGAAGCCAAAATGTTGAGAGCATACCTTTATTTTAATTTAGTAAGAATATATGGCGGGGTTCCTATTTTTGACGGACTTCAAAGCAACTATAAGGTTCCAAGAAACTCAGTAGAAGAAGTATATAACTTTATTATCTCTGATCTTACCAGCGCAGCAGAAATTCTTCCTCAGAGTTATCCTGCTTCAGATTTGGGAAGAGTAACAAAAGGAGCAGCATTAGGTTTACTTTCCAAAGTATATCTTTATAAGAAAGATTGGAAGAAAGCATATGATACTTCTAATCAGGTAATGAGTATGGGGTATGACTTAGATCCAGATTTTAATCATGTATTCAGACCGGCAGGAGAATTTGGAAAAGAATCAGTTTTTGAAGTGAACTGTGATTGTATGCCTCCTCTCAAGGGAAGCCAGTATGCTGAAGTACAAGGAGTAAGAGATCAATTTGGATGGGGCTTCTTTACACCATCAAGTGCTCTTGAAAACGCATTTGAACCCGGTGATATCAGAAAAGAATTGACAATACTTAGAAACGGAGAAACAACTCCGGAGGGTGATTTAATTGCGATGGGGGATGCTCAATCTGTGACTACGTATAACCAAAAAGTATATGTACCAAAAGCTTTGAATAAAAGTGCTTGTGGTTATGGATCTATTCAGAATATCAGGATATTAAGATTTGCAGAAATTCTTCTGATTAATGCAGAAGCAGCTAATGAACTTGGTAATTCTGCTACAGCTGTTACGAATCTTAATAGAGTTAGAACCAGAGCACAGTTGGCGGGAACTACGGCTTCAACGCAAGGTGCTCTTAGAACAGCAATTTGGAATGAACGTAGAGTAGAACTTGCTATGGAAGGAGATCGTTTTGTAGACTTAGTAAGAACAGGGCAGGCGGCTACTGTACTTGCTTCTTATGGATTCAAAGTTGGGAAAAACGAATTGTTCCCAATTCCGTTTGATGCAATAACTGAAAGTGCTGGGGCATTTACACAAAACCCAGGATACTAAAATAACTTGTCATAAGCTTAGAGGAGAGTGAAAATTCTCCTCTAACTTTATTAACCAGTAAACCAATGATACTAATGAAAAGGACCATACTTTCAATTGTCGTAACCTCTTTATTTTTTACCTATTCCTGTAAAAATGCTCAGGTTTCTAAACCAGAAGCTGGCCAAAATAAAACTGTTAAAAGTAATATTACCGATGAACAGCTGATGGACAAAGTACAGAATGACGCACTAAAATATTTCTGGGACTATGCTGAACCAAACTCAATGCTGGGAAGAGAACGCTATCATGAAGATAATATCTATCCTGATAATGACAAGCATGTTGTTACAACAGGAGGTTCGGGATTTGGACTGGCAACCATTTTGGTTGGTGTAGAAAGAGGCTTTGTTCCAAGAAAAGAAGCAGTGAAGAGACTTACCCATATTATGGATTTTCTTGCAAAGGCAGAACGTCACAAAGGAGCTTGGCCACATTGGATCAATGGAGAAACTGGAAAAACAGTTCCTTTTGGTAAAAAAGATAACGGTGGAGACCTTGTAGAAACAGCATTTCTTACCTCAGGAATACTGATGGTCCGTGAATATTTTAAAAACGGAAACGCAGAAGAAAAAGCTTTAGCCGGAAAATGTGATGAACTTTGGAAAGGAATTCAATGGAACTGGTACACAAAAGGCGGTGAAAAAGTCCTTTACTGGCACTGGTCACCGGAATATCAATGGGAAATGAACTTTCCTCTTGAAGGATATAATGAATGCTTAATCACTTATATTCTGGCAGCATCTTCACCTACTCATTCTATAGATGCTGAAACCTATTATAAAGGCTGGACCAGAAATGGAACCTACCTTACAGATAAAACAAAATACGGACTTCCTCTGTATGTAAAACACAATTATGCCGAAGAATACGGTGGCCCATTGTTCTGGGCGCAATACTCCTATATTGGTCTTGATCCGACAGGATTATCAGATAAATTAGTGAAAAATTACTTTGATATCAATAAAAATCAAACCCTTATTGATTACAAATACTGCGTTGAAAATCCGAAACAATGGAAAGGTTATGGAACTAACTATTGGGGACTAACAGCAGGATATACCAGAAATGAAGACGGAAGCACAGGCTATACGGCTCACATGCCTGGAAATGATAATGGAGTAATAACTCCCACAGCAGCCTTGAGCAGCTTCCCATACACCCCAAAAGAATCAATGGATTTCCTAAGGTTTATGTACACTCAAAAGCCAGAATTCATAGGTTCGGCAGGACCTTATGATGCAACTTCCATCAATTATAATAATTGGTTTACTCCAAGATATCTGGCTATCGATCAGGGAACAATAGCTCCAATGGTAGAAAACTACAGAACAGGATTTCTTTGGAAGTTATTTATGAATGCTCCGGAAATTCAACAAGGATTAAAGAAATTAAGCTTTCAATCCTCCAAATATGGAATAAAATAATAAAGATCACTGATTAAGCTGATAATGTAGATTTTATATACTGTCTAAATTCAATTATTTGCTTAATCTGTGCGATTTATGAGAGATAAAAAATAGAGCGATACACTTTCAATAGAAATTGAGCTCATTTAAAATAAATAAAAACCAAGTCCAAAGGCTTTAGCCAAAACCTAGTAGCAGCATGAAATTAAAGCACATTCCCCTTTTGCTTCTTCCATTTTCCTTACAGCTAAATGCTCAGGAAATCAAAGCAGAGCTGAACAAAGAATTTAAAAGAACTGAAAAGATCTCCTATATTCTGGATTACCCCCAAAAAACGAAAGGGAATGTTCCTCTGATCGTTTTTCTTCATGGTTCAGGAGAGAGAGGAAGTGATCTTGAAGTTGTAAAAGCCCATAGCCCTTTCACTTACAAAAACCTGATTAAGGAACCTGTGGCTATTCTAGCACCACAGTGCCCGGAAAATGGCTGGTGGGATACGGTAACTGTTTATAATTTAATTAAAGAAATTCAGAAAAAATATAGAATTGATGCCTCCAGAATTTATCTTACAGGGCTTTCAATGGGCGGATGGGGAACATTGAAACTGGCAATGGAACACCCTGAAATGTTTGCTGCTGTAGCTTCAGTTTGTGCACCAACAGATCAGGTTATGACTGCTAATATTGATCAATTTAAGAATTTGAATATGAAAATATTTCACGGTGGGATGGATGATGTTGTTCTTCCGGAGAATGCTTTCAAATTTTATCAAAAACTTCATCCCGTAAATCCAACGGCTGAATTAATCGTTTTCCCTAATGATAATCATAATTCATGGGACTCAGCTTATTCAGATCCTAAATTATACGAATGGATGTTGTCGAAAAAGAAAGAAAAATAAAACAATAATTTAAGAAGATAGATTTATGAAAAAGTTAATTATACTTGCAGCCATAGCACTTTCGCCAGTGTTTTCCGCTCAGGAAATGGTAGACAAGCCCGTACAGTCGTATCAGACTGCTCAATATCAGGCAAAAAAGAAAGCCTTTGTAGATAATCTCTTATCTAAAATGACCTTGGATGAAAAAATCGGCCAGCTGAACCTTCCTACTTCCGGAGACTTTACAACCGGAATGGCTCAAAGTTCAGATATTGGAAAAAAGGTAGAGCAAGGATTAGTAGGAGGACTATTTAATATAAAAGGAGCAGATAAAATTAAAGCTGTTCAGAAAGTGGCGATAGAAAAAAGCCGTTTGAAGATTCCTATGATCTTCGGAATGGACGTTATTCATGGGTATGAAACCACGTTCCCAATTCCTTTAGGATTAGCTGCATCATGGGATATGAATCTGGTACAGCAATCAGCAAGAGTTGCGGCGAAAGAAGCTGCATCTGACGGAATCAACTGGACGTTCTCTCCAATGGTTGATATCTCTCGTGAACCACGATGGGGAAGAGTTTCTGAGGGTTCTGGTGAAGATCCGTACCTTGGAAGTGAAATCTCAAAAAACATGGTCTATGGTTACCAAGGAAAAGATCTTGCCAATGGTACAAATATATTAGCCTGCGTAAAGCATTTTGCATTATACGGAGCTGGTGAATCAGGAAGAGATTATAATACAGTGGATATGAGCCATGTGAGAATGTTCAACGAATATTTTCCACCTTATAAAGCGGCAGTTGATGCAGGTGTAGCTTCAGTAATGGCTTCTTTCAATGAAGTTGATGGAGTTCCTGCCACAGGAAACAGATGGCTTCAGACTGAAGTATTGAGAAATCAATGGAAATTTAAAGGGTTTGTAGTGACCGATTATACGGGTATCAATGAAATGGTTGACCACGGAATGGGAGATCTTCAGCAAGTTTCTGCCCTTGCCCTGAAAGCAGGTGTGGATATGGATATGGTAGGTGAAGGGTTTTTAACAACATTAAAAAAATCTTTATCCGAAGGAAAAGTTACACAGGCTGAGATAGACACTGCAGCAAAGAGAGTTCTTGAAGCAAAATATGACTTAGGATTATTTGATAACCCATACAAACACGGTGATGCAAAATTAGCAGCAAAAGAAGTGTACAGTATAGAAAACCGAAATATTGCAAGAAATGTTGCCGCTCAGTCAATGGTTTTATTGAAAAATGAAAATCAGGTATTGCCATTGAAGAAATCAGGAACAGTAGCCGTAATTGGTCCATTGGTTAATAATTCTATAAATATGGCAGGAACCTGGAGTGTGGCTACCAAGCACAACGTTTCTGTTAATTTAATGCAGGGGCTTCAAGCCAACTATGGTAAAGAAGTGAAATTCCTTTCTGCTAAAGGAGCAAACATAGATTATAATGCAAAATTAGAAGAAATCTACGCGGCCCACGGGAAAAAAACAGACAGAGACAGCCGTTCAAAAGAAGAATTATTAAAAGAAGCTGTTGATATCGCTAACAAAGCTGACGTTATTGTTTTGGCTATTGGAGAATCAGCTGAAATGAGTGGAGAGTCTTCATCAAGATCAGAAATCACTATTCCTCAGTCTCAGGTAGATCTTCTAAACGAGTTGAAAAAGACAGGAAAACCAATCGCGATGATTCTTTTCACAGGACGTCCATTAGCTTTAACCAATGTGAAAGATACTCCTGATGCTATTTTAAATGCATGGTTCCCAGGTTCAGAAGCAGGAAATGCTATGGCAGATATTCTTTTCGGAAAAGTAAACCCTTCAGGAAAGCTTCCCATGACATTCCCAAGAAGCTTAGGACAAGTTCCTATCTATTATAATGCTAAAAATACAGGCCGTCCACTAGATCAGAAACTGACTGATAAATGTGAGTACCAAAGATTCCGTTCAAACTATATGGATGAATGTAATACGCCATTATATTCATTCGGATACGGATTAAGCTATACCAAATTTAATTATTCAGATATCAGTGTTTCTAATGCCAATCCAAAAGGAGATCAGGCTATTCAGGCATCTGTTACCGTTACCAATTCCGGAAACTATGATGGAGCAGAAGTGGTTCAGTTGTATATCAGAGATATGGTAGGTAGCATTACAAGACCAGTGAAAGAATTAAAAGGTTTCCAGAAAATATTTTTGAAAAAAGGAGAATCCAAGAAAGTAACCTTTGATATCACTCCGGAAAACCTGAAGTTCTACAACGGAGAATTGAAATACGACTGGGAATCAGGAGACTTTGATGTTATGATCGGAACAAGCTCTGATGACGTGAAGCATTCAAAAATAAACTGGACAAAATAAATAGGTAAAAAGTTATTCACAGAAATGTGTTTTATGTTTTCTTTGGCATGATTTTTAATAATACCCAGCGTAGTTATCATAATAATAGAAAACAACATGAAAAAAACAATTTTACTTAGCGCAATGTTCCTTGGTACTTTAGTATTCGCACAAGAAACACATGTAGTAGGTGGCGATAAAGATGCTCACGGATGTATTGGGTCAGCAGGATATACTTACTCTCAGATCAAAAAAGACTGTGTAAGAACTTTTGAAGAAAAAATAAAGTTAAAAGAAGTAGCTTCAAATGGAAATTATATTGCTGCCGTTATTTTCAGTAAAGACAAGAACAAAGCTGAGGTTTTCGTTAAGGATGCAGAGGAAAGAAGTATAATTCTTACCAGAGCAGGAAAAGGGAAAGCAAAAGCTTGGAAAAAAGATGGATATGTACTGGTGCCTTACAAAAAAAGCGGATATCAGCTTAAGAAAGACAATGTTGTGATTTATCAGTAAATCCAGATTTTATAAAATACAATAGAAGACCGTCTGCTAAGACGGTCTCTTTGTTTTTAACAGGTTAAGCAGTATTAATTGGGAGGATACAGTACACTAAAAATTCCCTGAACTAAAAAATATATTTATAAACCTCTCAAAATGAGAGGTTTTTTGTATCTTGGGGTTAACTAATACCTTATTACTGTTGTTATTTTTCAAAACTCAAACTATTAATATTTCAATATGAGAAAAACTATTTTATTGGGCGCAGTGTTCCTTAGTTCTTTAGCCTTTGCCCAGCAAAGATCTCCAATTGTGGGAGGTGACGTAGATGTCCATGGATGCAGAGCTTCAGCAGGTTTTACGTATTCACAAATCAAGAATGTTTGTGTAAAGGTTTTTGAACAGAAAATCAAATTAAAGGAAGTAGACTCGGATAAAAATTCAACTTCAATGACAGCTGTTATTTTTAGTAAGGATATGAAAAGGGCTGAAATTTTTATCCCCGAAGGAAATGCAAAAAGCATTATTCTTGACAAAGAAGGGAAAAGCAAAATGTGGAAAAGTGGAAGCTATATTAAAGAAACGTATGTTTTGGTCCCTTATAAAAAATCAGGTTACCAGATTAAAAAAGATGATGTTGTGATTTATCAGTAAATCATAATTTAAAATATAAAAGCCATTCAGACGAATGGCTTTTTTGTTTTTTAGAAGTGGGTAATCATAAAGAAATCTGAATGGGTCAGGTCTTATTTTTTTAGATTTTTTTAAATATTTAGGAGTATATAACGTTTTTAATATAGAGTTTGTTTATCATTTAAACTATCAAGATTTGAATACGAAGTACAATTTTTAATACAGGCAGACTATGGATAAGGAATGTTTTAAGTATTTATTTATGGCTTTATCAGTGTTTTCTATCATCATGTTGAATGCGCAGAAAAATAATGAACAGGCTGTTATTGCTATAAAGAATGTTAATATTATTACAATGACTTTAGACAAAAAGATCATTAAAAATGCAACATTGGTTATTAAAGACAACAAAATATTTTCCATTAATGAGGCAGTTCCCCAATCAGCAAAAAGTATTGATGGAAAAGGGAAATGGCTTATCCCCGGGCTTATTGATATACACGTTCACGGAGTGGCAGACATTAATTTCGGAACATCGTATCCCACAGAAGGAGACACTTTCTTTGTGGATAATCAGGATATTATGATGCCTTATATAGCGAATGGTGTGACTACTATATTTGATCTCAATTCGAGAGTAGAAAATTTTGCCCAGAGAAATGAAATCATAAAAGGAAAAATTATTGGGCCCCGAATTGCTCTGGCTGCATTGATTAATGGGGGAAATGGCTCAGGCAGAATAGCCAATACTCCTTCCGATGGAAGGCAGACTGTTCGTATAGCCAAAGCGGAAGGATACGAATTCATCAAAGTATATTCAGAACTGAATGTCGAAACGTTTAAAGCGATTGCCGATGAAGCAAAAAAACAAGGAATGAAAGTAGTAGGGCATATTCCGGATGCATTTAAAGGAAAAATTGAAGAAGCATTTGTTCCCGGCTTTAATCTGGTTGCGCACGCAGAAGAATTGGCCAAGCAATCGGAGAATTACAGCGATGAGGATATACAGAAATTTGTAAGGCTTGCAAAAGAAAACGGAACTTGGCTTTCACCTACTTTGATTGTTATTAAACGGATTGAAGAACAAGCCAGATCAATAGATATTATTCCTAAACTTGAGGGATTCCAATATATTCACCCGCTGATGCAGAATAAGTGGATGACTTCAAATCAGTACCACGACAAAGCAAGCCCTGAATTTATTACTTATCTGGATAAAATGATAGGATTCAATAACCGTCTGGTAAAAGCTTTTAAAGAAGCAGGGATTCCTCTTCTTGCAGGCACAGATTCAGGATGCTCCGGCGTTGTTTGGGGATATTCTCTTCATGATGAAATTGAACTTTTGGTAAAAGCAGGACTCACTCCTGAAGAAGCTCTCAATTCTTCTACAAGATTATCTGCAAAGTGGCTCGGGATTGATGATAAAATAGGAACAGTGGAAGTTGGAAAATTTGCTGATCTTATTTTATTGGATGCAAATCCTTTAGAAAACATACAGAATACAAGAAAAATTTCCGATGTTTTCTTTAATGGTCAATGGGTTTCCCAAAAGAAAATTGATAAAATGCTATCAGATTTAGCCACACGAAATCATGAAAATAAAAATAAATTTGACTGGAAAAAAAGGAAAGAATTAAGAAATACTTTATAGGCTGAGTCTAGCAGGTGGAAACTGAAAAAGAAGAGGTATTTAAACCCCCAAAAGAACGAAAGTATATTTTTAACAGTAACTTCCAATCTAGATATATATAATCAGGTTAACATAATAATGGTTTAAAGCCAGATAAGCTAGGGTTCATTAAAGAAAACATCTAAATCCGGAAAAATAAAAGATAATCATTTAATTTTAATCTATCCAAAAGCAGCATTCTAATTTTCATCTCTCACTGAAAAACCGTATTTTTGTACATCTAAAAAGTAAAAGAAAGAATGAATTCCTACAAAAATCCATTGGAAGAGCGCTATTCCAGTGAAGAAATGTTGTTTAATTTCTCACATAATAACAAATTCCGTACCTGGAGAAAGCTTTGGATCGCTTTAGCAGAGATCGAAAAAGACTTAGGTCTTGAAATTACAGACGAGCAAATCGCTGAATTAAAGGCTAATGCTGAAAATATCGATTTTGATAAAGCAGCAGAATACGAAAAGAAATTCCGTCATGATGTAATGGCTCACGTTCATACTTATGGAGATGTGGCACCATCAGCAAAGGGAATTATTCACTTGGGAGCTACTTCAGCTTTTGTAGGAGACAATACAGATTTAATTCAAATTCGTGACGGACTTTTAATTCTAAAGAAAAAGTTAGTTAACGTAATGAAGAACTTGGCAGATTTTGCCATTCAATATAAAGATCTTCCAACTTTAGGATTCACTCACTTTCAGCCAGCTCAGTTAACAACAGTTGGGAAGAGAGCTACGCTTTGGTTACAGAGTTTGGTTCTTGACATCGAAGAGCTTGATTTCTTCCTTGAAACTCTTCGTTTCAGAGGGGTAAAAGGAACTACAGGAACGGCTGCAAGTTTCCTTGAGCTTTTCAACGGTGATTATTCTAAAGTAAAACACTTAGATAAAGAACTTTCAAAAAGATTCGGCTTCGAAAAAGTTTTCGGAGTTTCCGGACAAACCTACGACAGAAAAATTGATGCTAAGGTTGTTGCCTTATTAGGAAACATCGCTCAGTCTGCTCACAAATTCACGAACGATTTACGTTTACTTCAAAACCTTAAGGAAATTGAAGAACCATTCGAGAAAAACCAGATCGGTTCATCGGCAATGGCATACAAGCGTAATCCAATGAGAAGTGAAAGAATTGGAGCATTGGCAAAATATGTAATGTCTTTAACGACAAGTTCTGCAATGGTAGCTTCTACACAGTGGTTTGAAAGAACACTGGATGACTCTGCAAACAAGAGATTAACCATTCCACAGGCGTTTCTGGCAGTGGATGCTATCTTATTGATCTGGAACAATATTATGAACGGAATCGTAGTATATCCAAACAGAATCAACAAGCACATTGAAGAAGAACTTCCTTTCATGGCAACAGAATATATTATCATGGAAGAAGTGAAAGCTGGGGGTGACCGTCAGGAAATTCACGAAGTAATCAGAGTTCATTCTATGGAAGCTTCCAAGAAAGTAAAGGAAGAAGGAAAAGAAAACGACCTTATCGAAAGAATCTTAAACGATGATTCTTTAAAACTAGATAAATCAAAATTAAAAGAAGTTTTAGATCCGAAAAACTTTATCGGTTTCGCACCGATTCAGACGGAAGAGTTCATCAAAAATGAAGTACAGCCGATTCTGGACCAGAATAAAGACTTAATAGGATTGGAAGCTGATCTTAAAGTATAAAAATGATATGCAGTCTTTTGGGCTGCATATTTTTTTTCACCTCAATTGTTATGAAATATCTGCTAATTGCCATTTTATTCATTCCAATGATTTCTTTTTCTCAGGAAAAGGAGGGTTTAGTATATTTCAAATCAAAAGATTCTTTGGTTGGAGTAAAAAACCAGTCTGGCGAAATTATTATTCCGGCACAATTTAAAATTTATTCAGACCTTAAAGACGGAGATCCTGTACAAGGAGAAACTATTCTTTTTAATGGATATAAAGAGGGTGAAAAATGGACTAAAAATACCTGGGGATATGTTTATGACAAAAAGGGAAATTTTCTTTATACCCCATTTGCATATGACAATGGACCGGATTATTTTTCTGAAAGCTTTAGACGATTTGTAAAAAATGGAAAGATAGGTTTTGCAGACAGAAACGGGAAAATCGTTATTGAACCCAACCATGATTTTGCTTCCCCTTTCAACTATGGGTATTCTTTGTTTTGTGATGGATGTGATTGGGAGAAAACAGATGATGAGCATCCAAGAATGACGGGAGGAATTTGGGGCGTGATGAATTCTAAGGGGCAAACAATTCAGCCTCTTACAAAACATTCGGAGAAAGATGTGGAAATTGATGGGAAGTACTACCCATATCCATTTCAATACAACCAAAAAGAAAAGGATATTCTGCAGTTCTTTGAAAAACAAAATAAAAAACTTTCAGGGCTTCATTATGTAAATGTATATAATAAGTTGTCTGAAAGTGAAAAAAAACTTCTTTTTGAAATTGTTGAAAGACCGAAAGAGAACTTTCCCTATTATCAGATTAACATATATGATTATAGAAAAGTAAATTTGGAATTGTTCGGTGGATTACAATTTTTTATGTCTGAAGATGAGAAAAGGGTTTATGCCTCAGGCTATAATGACGAAAGAATTCCTTTTGAAAAATGGCTGAAAGATGAAATAGAACAAGTAAAGCAATATCAAAAAGAACATCCGGATAATCCAAATAAATTTGTCAACTAATAACAACCCATACCATGAAAAATATTTTATTTTTTGTATTTGCCTTAGCGTTTGTAAAACATAGCGCACAAAGCGATCAGAATGTTTATGCTGCTATGGATGCTAATGCTAAAAATCTTGCCCAAAAATCAGGAGCCTATTCTGTATCTATGGGTATTTTAAAAGATGGTAAAGTTTATACCAGACATTTTGGAGAACTTGATAAAGGAAAAGGAAATAAGGCAGACGATACTACTTATTTTGCCATAGCTTCCGTTACTAAGCTTTTTACAGGTCAGTTATTGGCTCAGGCAGTGTTGGAGGGGAAAATAAGTCTTGATGATGATGTACGTAAATATCTTAAAGGATCTTACCCTAACTTAGAATATAATGGTGTTCCCATAAAAATAAAAAACTTAATCTCTTACGAAACAGCACTTCCAAGAAATCTTCCTAACGATGATGAATTAAGGAAAAAAATGACGGATGATACCCCTTTTCTTTATGAGAAGCTTAACGAGGGATATACAAAAGATGATTTTAAAAAAGATCTGGCTACTGTCAAATTAAGCATGGAGCCAGGTAAAGAATATAAGTACAGTAATTTAAGTCTGGAAATGTCAGGTCTGATATTGGAAAATATCTACGGAAAAAGCTATGAAACCCTTTTAAAAGAAAATATATTTTCAAAATTGGGAATGGATCATACCAAGCTGGAACTTGAGAAAAATGAGGTTCAGGCCAATGGATATCATATCAATTATCGTCTGATGCCAGTTTCAAAGAGCAATCTATGGGGTTCAGGAGGCTCAAAGACCAAATCTACAATAGGAGATATGGTGAAATTCTTGAAAGAAGAGCTGGATGTAAAAAATAAAGTAGCACAAGAGTCACAAAGAAATATTAGCAATAGTAAAGAAGCCTGGTATGGATATTTCTGGGACCAAAATTTTATTAATGAAAAAGGAAAAGTAGGATTTAAGCATGGTGGGTCTTATGGAACAAACACATGGTTTGCTATATATCCTGAGCTGAATATAGGTGTTTGTATGATTGTTAACATCAATGGACCTGAAACCTTTAATGCACTTTATAATACTTCGGCGGACCTAGTTGGAGATCTTATTTCCACCTCAGATAAAAATAAAAAGGAAGTATACGGATATACTGTTAAAGGAAATAACGTTGTTTTTTCTTACACTCATCCAAAGAATCTGGATGCAAGTCTGATCAATACGATGGCTGTAGCAGGAAGCTTCAATGACTGGAACCCTGAAAATAAAGAATATCAAATGACAAAAAAAGATAAAAACCGCTTTGAACTGGCAGTTCCGGTCTCCAGATTTGAAAAAGGGAAGACCTATTCTTTTAAATTTGTATTCAATAAAGAAGGTTGGATGACAACTCCTAAAAGCGCATCCAATACAGACGGGACAGAAAATAATAATTTAATCATGACCCTGTAAAACTATAGGAAAAAGATTGAGGTTAAAGAAAGTAAAAAGATTAAATTTGTAATCAATATTATAGGGTGGATGATAACACCCAAAAGAGCAACCAACGTAGACAGGAATCTGATACGGATGCTCTGAAATCAGAAAGTAAAAAGAAAAATAAATCTAATATTAAAATCTGACATCTAATGTCTAATAACAAAAGAATTTTCGTAGAAAAAAGAGGAATTTTCGATGTTGAAAGTCCAAAAATTTTTGATGAAGTAAAAGCGGTTGTTCCGGCAATTCAAACGGTAAAAGTCTACAATGTGTATGACATCTTCAATTTGAATGATGGAGAATTTGAAAAAGTGGTAAACAACACCTTCGTAGACCCTGTTACTGATATTTTACACACAGAAAACCCTGCAAAAATTATCCATTTCAGTATGGAATTCTTGCCTGGCCAGTATGATCAGAGAGCAGACTCTGCACAACAGTGTATTGCTTTGCTGACAGAAAATGAAAAGTCAAAAGTAAGAAGTGGTAAACTGATCGAATTTGAAGGAGTATCTGAAGCTGATCTTGTTAAAATCAAGGACCTTTTGATCAATAAAGTAGAATCTCAGGAAAAAGACCTTTCCATTTTGGATATCCCTGCAGACGAAACACCTTCAAAAGTTTTGATCCACGAAAATTTCATCAATTTCAACGAGGCTGAGCTTGAAAATTTCTATAACAATCATGGCTTTGCATTAGGTTTAGATGACCTGAAGTTTATTCAGGATTATTTTAAAACTGAGCAGAGAAACCCTACAGAAACTGAACTTAAAGTATTAGATACCTACTGGAGCGATCACTGTCGTCATACGACTTTCGAAACAGAATTGTCAGACATTCAGTTTGAAGGAGACTTCAAGCATACATTGGAAACTATTTTCAATGATTATATAGAAAAAAGAAAATTCTTAGGCCGTGAGCTGAAACCAATCTCTTTAATGGATCTGGCAACAGTATGCGGTAAATACTTCCATAAAACAGGAAATCTGGATAACCTTGTGATTTCTGATGAGATCAATGCATGTACCATTCAGATTGAAGCTGAATATGATGGTAAAAAAGAGCCTTGGTATTTATTATTCAAAAACGAAACCCACAATCACCCGACAGAAATTGAACCTTTCGGAGGAGCATCAACATGTTTGGGAGGAGCTATCAGAGATCCATTATCCGGAAGATCTTTCGTATTCCAGGCAATGAGATTAACGGGTGCTGCAGACGTTTTAGAATCAGTTGATAAAACTTTACCAGGTAAATTACCTCAGAAAACAATTACAAAACAAGCTGCTAACGGATACTCATCTTATGGTAATCAGATCGGATTAGCCACAACAATGGTTTCCGAAATCTATGACGAAGGTTATAAAGCAAAGAGAATGGAAGTAGGTTTCGTTACCGGAGCTGTTCCTATTGATTGGGTAAGACGTGAAAAACCTGAAAATGGAGATTCAATCATCATTTTAGGTGGTGCTACAGGTAGAGATGGTGTGGGAGGAGCAAGCGGAAGTTCAAAAGAACAGGACGAGACTTCTATTCATACCATGAGTTCAGAAGTTCAGAAAGGAAATGCAGTAGAAGAACGTAAGATCCAAAGACTTTTCAGAAACCCTGAAGTAACAAGATTAATCAAAAAATCAAATGACTTTGGTGCCGGTGGTGTTTCTGTAGCAATTGGTGAGATTGCAGACTCTCTGGAAGTAAATCTTGATGTATTACCATTAAAATATGAAGGATTAAACGGAACAGAATTAGCTATTTCCGAATCTCAGGAAAGAATGGCTGTTGTAGTAGATCCAAAAGATAAAGAAAAGTTCATTAAGTTCTGTGAAGCTGAAAACATTGTTGCCGTAGAAGTGGCAAAAGTAACAGATTCAGGAAGAATGCAGATGTTCTGGAAAGGAGACAAAATTGTAGACCTTTCAAGAGAATTCCTGGATACCAACGGATGTTCAAAATCTCAGGAAGTAAAAATCAACCACCTTGGAGAAGTAAAAGCAGAAACGAAAGCGTTCACAGCAGAAAACTTCATCACGATTTTAAAAGATAAAAATGTAGCTTCCCAAAAAGGATTATTGGAAATGTTCGACTCTTCAGTAGGAGGGACAACTGTTGCCATGCCTTTAGGAGGGAAATATCAGCAGACCTTAATGGAGGGAAGTGTGCAGACACTACCAATTTTAGGAGCAAAAGATATTAAAACCGTTTCCTTGGCAAGCTGGGGATTCGATGCTGAGATTTCAAAACAAAACTCACTATTAGGAGCATCTTATGCTGTTGTAGAAAGTGTTGCGAAGATTGTTGCCATGGGTGGTGACTATAAAAATATCAGATTAAGCTTCCAGGAATATTTCGAAAAACTAGGCCAGGCTCCTGAAAAATGGGGTAAACCTTTAGCTTCGCTTTTAGGAGCTTACGATGCACAGATCAATCTTGGTCTTGCCGCTATCGGAGGTAAAGATTCCATGAGTGGAACATATCAGGATCTGAACGTTCCTCCAACTTTGATCTCTTTTGCATGTGCGAACGGAGACAAACAAAATATCATTTCACCTGAATTTAAAGCAGCGGGGAACAAGTTGTATTTCTTCAACCATATCGCTCAGGAAAGTGGTCTTCCGAATTATGTTGCTTTAAAAGAAGTATATGAATTCATCTTTGAAAACATCAAATCAGGAAAGATTGTTTCTGTAAAAACGGTGAAAGAAGGTGGAGTTGCAGTGGCAGCAGCAAAAATGAGCTTTGGAAACAGACTAGGTGCTGAGATCAATGCTGATGAAGCTGTTTTATTAGCTAAAAATATCGGTAGCCTAATCATTGAATCAAAAGAAGAATTAAGCTCAACAGCTCTTCAGTTGATCGGTGAAGTAAAAGACTCAGGAACTTTAAAAATCAACGGTCTTGAATCTAGTATTTTGGATCTTGTAGCTGCTAATACCAACACGTTCGAAAACCTTTTCCCAACAGTAGAAAAAGAAAAAATCACGGTAGAAATTGACGAAAAGTCAAATTCAATCCATCCAAGAAATATCATAATCAAAAAACACGGAATAGCACAGCCAAAAGTTTTTGCTCCTGTATTTCCGGGTACAAACTGTGAGTATGATACACTGAATGCATTCCAGAAAGAAGGAGCTGTTGTAAGCAGCTTACCTTTAATCAATATCAATCACCAATTATTGGATGAAAGTATTGATGCTTGGGTGGAGGAAATCAGAACATCACAGATTTTAGCATTCTCAGGTGGTTTCTCAGCTGGTGATGAGCCGGATGGTTCTGCAAAGTTCATTGTAAACGTTCTGAAAAACGAAAAGATGAGAAATGCCGTTCATGAATTACTAGACAGAGACGGAATGATCGTAGGGATCTGTAACGGGTTCCAGGCTCTTGTTAAATCAGGATTGTTGCCTTACGGAAGAATCAAGGACTTGGATGAAAACTCACCAACGTTAGCACACAATGCTATCAGAAGACACATCTCTCAGATGGTGACGGTACAGGTTGTAAATGACGAAAGCCCTTGGTTAAAAGGAATGAAAGGTCAAACGTTCACTATTCCTATTTCTCACGGTGAAGGACGTTTCATGGCTTCAGAAGAGGAAATCAAGAAGTTATATGAAAACGGACAGATTGCAACTCAATACATTGATCTTGATGGAAACATTGCCCACGGAATGCCATTCAACCCTAATAATTCATTATTCGGAATTGAAGGTATCACAAGCCCATGTGGAAAGATCTACGGAAGAATGGGACACCCGGAGCGCTTTGCAGAGGGTCTTATGAAGAATATACCAACCGCGAATTATCACAACATATTCAAAAACGGTGTTGAATACTTCAAATAACAATAAAAGAAAAATGATCGTCATCAATGGCGGTCATTTTTCGTCTTTAGCAGAATTTTATGAAGAGGTTTCCAATGTCTTAATGAAAGATACAGACTGGAAAGTAGGAACGTTGGATGGCTTTAACGATATCCTTTACGGAGGCTTCGGAGTTATTGAAAACAATGAAGAAATTGAAATCATCTGGAAAGAAGCTCAAAAATCAGGAGAAGATCTAGGGGTTAAGGCTACTAAGGAGTTCTATGATAATAAAATAAGACAGGGAAAACCTTTTAATATAGAACTGATTCAGCGAAAGCTGGACGATCTAATGGCAGGAAAAGGACAGACATTGTTTGAAATTCTAATCGAAATTATTCAGTCTCATCCTAATATTACTCTCACTTTAGATTGATAAGTAGTAAACCGGAAATTTAATGATTCTTTATTGTTCATTTTTAATTAAAATTGATATTAAAAAATGCTCATAGATTGAGTGTATTCAGAAGATTTTATTTTACTTTGAAAAATATTTTTAACGCTTTTTACCTGAACAATTGCGGCAGGTTAAAATAAAAACAAAAGAACGAATTGAATGAAGAAAATTGTATATGGACTGTTCTTTGGAGACAGTATTACGTATGGAGAATATGATGGCGTTTTTGGGGGCTGGGTAGATATTTTGAAGAGATATGCTTTGCAAAAATTCCATGAGGGAAATGGTGATGAACTGATTCTTTATAATTTAGGAATTGGCGGAGAAACCACAGAAGGATTATTGAAGAGAATGCCTACTGAGTTGGGCGCTAGAAATTCTGCAGACGGAAATCTTGTTTTTATAGGCTACGGAGCCAATGATCTTGCTATAAAAGAGGGAATTCAAGTTGTAAAACCTGAAACATTTAAAAATAATATTACAACAGCTGTTCAGCATGCAAAAGAATTCTCAAAAGATATCTATCTGGTAAGCATTCTTCCGGTTTCAAAAAAAATAGATGGAGTAGTGGTAGGTTCAGGGAAATTAAGAACCAACGAGCAAGTTGTTGCCTACAACCAGATTCTTAAGGATATTGCCGTAGATCACTCTTTAATGTACATAGATTTTTATGCAGCAATCTTAGAGGATAAAGAAATTTTGCTTTCCGCAGACGGAGTACATCCTAATGAAAAAGGCTATGGAATGATGGCTGAAATTGCAATTCCAATCATTGAAAAATACTTATAATGCCACATTTATTTTCTTACGGAACACTGCAGAAAGAGCAGGTTCAACTTGAAACCTTTGGACGAATTTTACAAGGAAAGAAAGATGCTTTATCAGGATATAAGCTAAGGATGCTTGAAATCACCGACCCTGAAGTATTACGAAAAAGCGGTCAGAAATATCATCCCGTTCTGGAGTTCTCAGGAAATGATCAGGATGAAGTAGGCGGAGTGCTTTTCGAAGTCACAGAAGCTGAAATTCTTCAGGCAGACGAATATGAAGTAGATGATTACAAAAGAATCGAAGCCATTTTTAAATCCGGAGAAAAAGGATTTATCTATGTAGGTGTATAATCTTTTATAAGATAAAACATAGAATTGTAAACATTACAATATCAATATCAATAGAAACGGGCTTTAGCCCGTTTTATTTTTAAACCACCAATCCATAGGCTTTAGCCAAAATTTAAAATCTGCATGAGCTTTCCGTCCTGCTTATTTGAATGCTATCAGAAATCCTACTGACAAACAGTTGTCACAATTCATTTCTATCTTTGGTAAAGACAAAAGAAAAATTAAAACATGAATAACGTGAAAGTCGAGCCTTTTAAGGTGATAGGAATTGCGGTAAGAACTACCAATGAAAATAATCAGGCAGCAAAGGATATTCCGGTGTTATGGGAACAATTAATGAAAGAAAATATTGTGGAAAATATTCCCAATAAGATCGATAATGCTGTTTATTCTATCTATACAGATTATGAAAAAGACCATACAAAACCTTATACCACAATCCTTGGATGCAAAGTAGCAAGTCTGGATCATATTCCAGAAGGAATGGTTGGTAAATCCTTTGATGGAGGAGACTATGTGAAATTTACACCTAAGGGAAATTTAGCAGAAAATCTGGTTATCAACGAATGGATCAAAATCTGGAACATGGATCTGGGTAGAATATTTACAGCCGACTTTGAAATATATGGAGAAAAAGCAATGAATCCTGCAGACGCAGAAGTAGATATTTTAATTGCAGTACAATAAAGCAAATAGCAATACTTCATTATCCATTTAACCATAAAAAAGCCTCCAGCATTGAAAAATGATCAGGAGGCTTCAGTATTTTTATTACACTGGTTATTTATAAAAAACAGTTTTTATATAGTCATTAGTATGATCACCATTATAATCATAGTTAGCAGGAGTTAAAATGGTAAGTTTGTTGGTAGAAAGATCCAGAACTTCAGCATTATTATTGTTAATGGTAAGTTTCATCTGTGTCGAATCATAAAAATAGGGAAGAGTAGATTCAGTCTTCTGGCAAACAGAACTCACCGTATTATAGTCATTCATATAATATTTCCCATCATTTCGGAATTCATAAGTACCCTTTTTCTTACAATCATCAGGGATATTTTCGTGGATGACCATTGACTTATCAGAACCTGAAATTTGATATTCAGTTTGTACTTTCCAAACCCCAACAATATTAGTGTCATAAATATTGTTGTTATTATTTCCTGTTGGAGTATCATCACCAAGGCTGCATGATGAAAGAGTTCCCAATACTAAAATTCCAGCTACTATCTTTTTCATAAAATGAATTTTTGCGAACTTAATAAAAATTATTAAATGAATGGAGTTTTATATGACTTTTATGAAAATTTGATGGTACGAGTCCCTTAAAAAATATATTTTCCGTAAATCAGAATGCCGATTACTACAGAAACTGCAGCCACTAATACCACAGCTCCTGCTGAAATATCCTTAATAAAGCCTATTCTTTTATCGAAATTAGGCTGAATGATATCACAGATCTTTTCAATGGCGGTATTGAAAATTTCAGCACTTAAAACACCTAATGAGGCAAGGAGAATGATAGCTGCATCAAGGTTGGAAAGCTTTAAATAAAAAATTAAAAATACATTGATAAGAAAAGCCAGAAACTCGATCTGGAAATTTCTTTCCGTTTTTATCATCGCAAAAACACCGCGAAAAGCATTGAGGAAACTTTTATGGAGTGGAGGTTTTTGCATAGATCTTTTACTTTTTTCAACAAAGATAGGTTTTGTACTTTGATTGTTGAATTTAATCTGCTATATTTGGAATACAGGATTGAAAAATCAATGGGAGTGATTTCAAAAGCCATATTTTTAATAAAAAGTGGAAGCCCTTGGAAATGCGAACATAATATCAGGTCTTAAAACAGATTAACGATGTTTGTTCAAAACTCCTCCATATTATTTTTTTCTTTGTTGTATGTATTTATTATATTTGTAGAAACTTATTTTATAAATCTATGAAATTTATTATTTCAAGTGGTGAACTGCAGAAGGCGTTGCAAACTGTAAGTGGCGTAATATCAAGCTCTCAATCGAGACCGATTTTAGAAAACTATCTTTTTGAATTAGACGGAAATAATGTTACCATTACAGCATCTGACGGCGAGACGACTCTTGTAACTTCTTTGGAGGTGAAGTCTGATGATTCAGGTAAATTTGCCGTTCCTGCTAAAATTTTTCAGGATTTTATCAAGACATATGGGGAACAGCCTTTAACATTTGTTGTAAAGGACAATGCGGAGGGAACTGGAAGCCAGCTTGAGATTTTAGATGAAAAAGATAATTTCGCAGTAGCATTAGATAACGCTGATGACTACCCTGAGCTACCAGAATTTGATGCATCACAAAGTGTGACAATGCCGGCAGGTGTTTTGTCTGAAGCTTTAACCAATACATTATTTGCTACAAGTAACGACTCTCTTCGTCCGGTAATGACAGGAGTTCTGTTCCAGTTTGGAGAAAATGAAACCAACTTTGTTTCTACCGATTCTCACAGATTGGTTGTTTACAAAAGAACAGACCTGATGAATGCTGAACCAATGGAGTTTATCATGCCTAAAAAACCTTTGAATATTTTTAAGAATATTCTGGCAAGTTCCAATGAAGACGTTAAAATCGACTTCAACGAGAATATGGCTAAATTTACTTTTGATAAGCATATCTGGATCTGTAGACTGATTGATGGTAAATATCCAAACTATACAGCGGTAATTCCTAAGGAAAATCCAAATGTATTGACCATCAACAGAAACCTATTGTTGGGAGCGATCAAAAGAGCATCTATCATGTCTAACAAATCTACCAATCAGGTGAGATTTAAGCTTTCAGGAAACATTCTTCACTTACATGCAGAAGATACTGAATATGCAAATAAAGCAGATATGCAGATTCCTTGTGACTACAACGGAGAAGATATCAATATCGGATTCAGCTCTAAATTCTTAACTGAAATGTTAACGATTTTAGGTTCTGACGATATTACAATGAAAATGTCTCAACCTAACAGACCTGGGATCATTGAGCCTCTTGACGGTCTTGAAGAAAACGAAAATATCTTAATGTTGTCAATGCCGGTAATCGGGTTGTAATATTAAATAACAAATAGATAAAAGCTGGAATTAAATTTCCGGCTTTTATTTTTTATGCCCAATAAGAATTGATCTTAAATCATGGAAGCTAGAATACACTCTTACCATCCCTCAGATTTTCTTTCAGGTTTTACCACTGAAAACTATAGTGTTGTTTTGTGGAAGGGTTCGGGAGTTTTTTCTGTGGATGATATCAATTATTCCTATAGCGGATATAACATTCTATTTCTGTCGCCTTATCAAAAGTTGAAATTAATCTCAAAATCTGAGGAAAATATTCATATTCTTTTCTTCCATGGTGATTATTACTGCATTGAATATCATAAGGAAGAAGTAGCCTGCAACGGACTTCTTTTCAATAATATTTACATGAATCCCGGGATAGCGCTTACAAGAGATAGTTTTGATTATATTCTGGAGCTTTTTAGTCATATCAAAAAAGAAGAATCTGAAGATCATCTGTTTTCCCAGTCCATTATCAAGACCTATATTCAATTGATTCTTGCTTTATGCAGCAAACAAAAAAGTGGCGTTGAGCATAGTTCTGTTTCCAATGAAAAGCTTCCCAATAAAAATGTTGTAGAATTCCAGAAATTACTAGAGCTTCATTTCAAGGATGAAAAGGAACTCTCATTTTACAGTGACAAGCTTAGTATTACAAGCAATACTTTAAGCAAGGCTGTTAAAAAAGAATTTTCCAAAACCCCGAGCCAGCTTATTAATGAAAAAATTATTCTGGAAGCCAAAAAATTACTTCATTTAACCTATCGCTCCATAAAGGAAATTGCTTCGGAGTTGGGATTCAGTGATGAGTTTTATTTCAGCAGATATTTCAAAAAATCTGTAGGTTGCTCTCCCAAAAAATATAGAGAGAAAGTGGGAATTTCTGTAGTGGCAAAAATGTCCATGTAATGTCCTGAAATATCTATGGTAAGGCTCTGCGCGCGTGAATACCTTTGTTAAAAAGTAAATCATATGCAAAACAGCAGTTTATACCACCGTTTATTAAGACTGGATACCTATTTCTTTAACTTTCTGAGAATTTCAATATTCATTGTTATGGCCTGGATTGGTGGGCTTAAAGCATTTCAATATGAGGCAGACGGAATTGTTCCCTTTGTTGCCAACAGCCCAATGATGAGTTTCTTTTATAAAAATGCAGGAAATAAAGTTCTTAATGAAGATCAAAAGCTAGTTTCTGAGTATACATTATACAAAAATCCGGAGGGAAAAGTAGTAAAGAAAAACATTGACTGGCACACGGAAAATGGAACGTATGTATTTTCATATGGATTAGGTACAATGATCTTAATCATAGGAGGTTTGGTTCTATTAGGAGTTTGGTTTCCTAAAATAGGCGCTGTGGGAGGTGCTTTAACATTTTTAATGTCATTGGTTACACTGTCATTCCTTGTCACAACACCTGAAGTGTATGTCCCTAATCTGGGCGAAGATTATCCGACTCCTCAGTTTGGATTTCCCTATTTGTCGGGAGCAGGACGTCTTGTATTGAAAGATATTATTATGATGGCAGGAGGCCTTGTGCTATTTTCCGATAGTGTAAAAAAAGTCGTTAAACCAACTGCTAACTAAGAATTTTTAAGATGAAGTAAATAGGGTGGTGATTTATCCCATCTTCAAGAGAGAAATGAATCAAAATTATTTGTCTTAAAGTTGTTTCTAAATTTCTGTATTTCTCAAAAAAACACGACATTTGTACCTCGAAAAATTACGTAAAATAATTACGTGATGTTTCAAATAAAAGTTTCAAAATAGAGCAGGAGAACCTTTCGGTTTCATCTGACCAATTAAAAAAGTAGATAGATAAACAAATGAAAATATCAAACAACTGGCTGAAGGACTTTGTGACAACGGAATTGAAAACTGAAAGAATCGGTGAATTCCTTACAGATATAGGTCTTGAGGTTGAAGGGATAGATAAATTTGAAAGTGTAAGAGGTAGTCTGGAAGGTATTGTTGTAGGTAAGGTTTTAACCTGCGAAAAACATCCTAATGCTGATAAACTGAAGAAAACAACGGTAGACGTAGGAAACGGAAAGATATTGAATATCGTTTGCGGAGCTCCTAATGTAGATGCAGGACAAACAGTTCCTGTAGCAGTTGTTGGAACAAAAATCTATGACAAAACAGGAAACTTTTTTGAAATTAAGGAAGCAAAAATCAGAGGTGAGGTTTCTCAGGGAATGATCTGTGCGGAGGACGAATTGGGCCTTAGTGAAGATCATGGCGGAATCATGGTGTTGGATGAAACCAAATATGAAGTAGGAAAGAACTTTGCAGACTATTTTGAATTGACGAATGACGAGGTTTTTGAAATTGGTTTAACGCCAAACAGAACAGATGCCATGTCTCACTACGGTGTTGCAAGGGATCTGAATGCCTATCTTTCTACAAATCAATTGAAGTCGAAGTTTAATAAAGTAGCTTCAGAAGTTTTGAATGGTGAGGGAACTCACGATTTCAAACTGGAAATTGAAGATGCAGAGCTATGTCCAAGATATATCGGAGCCGTTATTGAGAATGTAAAAGTTGCAGAATCTCCGTCTTGGTTAAAAGACAGACTAAAGGCAATCGGGTTAAGCCCGATCAATAACGTAGTAGATATTACCAACTATATTCTTCACGGATACGGACAACCGCTTCATGCATTTGATGCAGACAAAATTGCAGACAAAAAAGTGAAAGTAGGTGTAGTAAAAGCAGGAACGAAATTTACTACCCTGGATGGTGTTGAAAGAACATTGAACGGTTCTGAAATCATGATCAAGGATGGTAAAGACAATCCAATGTGTATTGCAGGTGTTTTTGGAGGAGAAAATTCAGGAGTATCTGACACTACAAAAACAATATTCCTTGAAAGTGCTTACTTCAATCCAATTGCAGTAAGAAAAGGAGCAAAACTTCACAGTTTGAATACAGATGCATCTTTCAGATTTGAGAGAGGCGTAGATCCAAATATTACAAGAACAGCAATTACTCACGCTATTAAAATGATTCAGGAGATAGCAGAAGGGAAATTAGTAGGAGAATTGTTGGAAGAATATCCTAAGAAAATTGAGGATAGCTATGTGATCCTGAGATTCTCTAAAATTGAGCAGATTTTAGGAACAAAAATTCACAGAGAAAAAGTAAAGGAAATTTTAAAGGCGTTGGAAATTCAGGTTTTAAATGAAATTCCTAACGGTTTTGAAATCTCTGTTCCTGCCTACAGAGCAGATGTAACAAGAGAAATTGATGTGATTGAAGAGATTTTAAGAATCTACGGTTACAATAAAATTGATGCTCCACAAAAGATCTCATTTACCCCTGTTAAGCTAAGTGCTAACGATCAGGATGAATTGGAAAACAGCTGGGCAAGAACTTTACAAAGTATTGGTTTCAATGAAGTGATGAATAATTCATTAACTTCTGTAAAAGATGAAACGGATGCTGTGAAACTATTAAATCCTTTAAGCGGTGACCTTGCATTCATGAGAAAATCCTTATTAGAAGGACTTCTTCAGAATACAGTATATAACATCAACAGAAAGAATCAGGATATCAAGTTCTTTGAATTCGGAAAAATCTATCACAAAAAAGATAAATACGAAGAAAGAAAACAGCTTGCAATTATTGTTTCCGGAAGAGATGTTGCAGAAAACTGGTTACAACCTAAATCAGCAGTAAGTTTCTACAATCTGAAAGCTTATGTTAAAGTTTTATTAGAAAGATTAGGAGTCAACTATAAAGAAGTGGCTTTATCTGATGACAGATTCTCGGATGCCCTTACTTATGAAGCAGACGGAAAAGCATTAGTAAGAATCGGAAAAGTTGCTCCGGCTCTTTTAAAGGATTTCGATATCGATCAGGATTGTTTCTATGCAGAAATTGAACTTGAATTTGCACAGGAATTACGTTCTAAAAATGAACTGAAGTTTAAGGACATTCCTAAGTTCAACAAGATCAGAAGAGACCTTGCTTTACTAATTGATAAGAATGTAAACTATCAGGAACTATACCAGACAGCGAAGAAAAACAAGTCTCCTTTCATTAAGAGCATCAACCTATTCGATGTATATGAGGGTAAAAATCTTCCTGAAGGTAAGAAGTCTTATGCAATGAGCTTCGAGCTATTAAACGAAGAAAAAACACTGGAAGAAAAGGAAATCACGGAAGTAATGGATTCCCTGATTAAGTCTTTCCAGAAAGAATTCAATGCAGAATTGAGATCTTAATTGTAAAAGATAAAAAATAGAGAAAAACGGACTTTTTTAAGTCCGTTTTTTTTTATGATGTTTGTATTAAGTTTTGACTGAAGCTAAAGATACAGCAATGCTATGCAGGAAGCCTGTCATGTATTTGTGCTTAAAATAAAGGCGAAATATCCACTGTTAAAGAACAATAAAATTCTATAGAAACCGTTTAAATAATATAAAATCCGTAAATTTGGATTAATTCAAAAAGAAAAAAATGAAAAATCTTTTTTTAAGTATATGTACAGCAGCGGTATTAGCTTCATGTGGAACTATGACCAGTGCATCTGCCTCTAAAGTAGGAAAAGCTCAGGCAGCTCTTGCCAATACAAAATGGACTTTGGCCGACAATGTAAAAGGTAAAATTCCAACATTGAATATCGAGGGAGAAAAGATCACAGGAAATGCAGGTTGTAATAACTATTTTGGAACAGCACAAGTAGATCCTGCTTCAGGGAGCTTCTCTGCCGGTCAGATGGGATCTACAAAAATGATGTGTAACAACATCGGAGTAGAGCAGAACTTTATGGATATGATGGGAAAAGCAAACAAGTATGTAATTTCCGGAAATACATTAGAACTTTATAAAGACAATCTTTTATTATTGAAATTCAATAAATCAGAATAAAACAAAAGGAACTCAATTTGAGTTCCTTTTTTATGTTTAGAGTGTTATGTAATTAATCTTCCTCTTCTTCGTCGTACTTAGCCAACTCTTCATCACACCATTTGAATGCTGCTTCTACTACTTTCGTAGCTTCATCTGCCATAGTCTCTTCATCATCTCCTTCTAGATCATCTAACCACTCAACTTCCTCTTCCTCAACGTTTAGGATAAATCTTGGATATTCTGTGTGGACTACGAATAGATCTTCTGGAAATTCCGAATTATCTGCCAATAAAAACTTTGGTAATTTCATTTTTTTAATGTTTTAACTTTCTCAAAGATAAATAAAATTATTGACTTAAAATTATTTCAAAAACATTTTTGAAACTTTTTCAGCTTTTTTGCTTTCAGAATAATCGTAGAAGCCTTCACCTGATTTTACACCCAGTTTTCCAGCAGTTACCATGTTTACAAGCAATGGATTCGGAGCATATTTAGGATTCTTGAAACCGTCATACATCACATTAAGGATCGCAAGACATACATCAAGTCCAATGAAGTCTGCCAATTGAAGAGGTCCCATCGGATGAGCCATACCTAATTTCATTACCGTATCAATTTCCTCAACTCCTGCAACACCGTTGTAAAGTGTTTCGATAGATTCATTAATCATTGGCATAAGAATTCTGTTGGCTACAAAACCAGGATAATCATTCACTTCTACAGGAACTTTACCTAAAGTTTTGCTCATTTCATAGATGGCATCGAAAGTCTCCTTAGAAGTAGAGTATCCCTTAATGATCTCCACAAGCTTCATGATAGGAACAGGATTCATAAAGTGCATCCCGATTACCTTGTCAGCTCTTTTCGTTGCCGCTGCAATTTTAGTAATGGAAATAGAAGATGTATTCGTTGCAAGGATACAACCGGCAGGTGCCAATTCATCCATTTGACCGAAGATCTTTAATTTAAGATCCATATTTTCTGTAGCAGCTTCTACAATAAGATCAGCAGCTCCAACAGCATCATTAAGTGCTGTGAAAGTAGTGATGTTTCCTAAGGTTTCCGCTTTTTGTTCTTCAGTAAGGTTTCCCTTTGCAATTATTCTGTCAAGGTTCGTAGTAATGGTTTTCAACCCTTTGTCTAAGGCATCCTGAGATACATCTACAAGATTTACCTTAAAACCGCTTTGTGCGAAAGTGTGTGCAATACCATTTCCCATGGTTCCAGCTCCGATAACTACAATGTTTTTGATCATTTTCCTTTATTTTTTATAGATAGTTAAATTTTTTTCTTTTATAAGATCCTGTTGACGTACAATGGTTGCCGGATCAAAATTTACATTGCCATTGTTTTCACTTTTTCTGTTGTTGTTTTGATTGGAAACGGCTGCCGTAATTCCTCTTACAAGTCGACTTCTTTGATTGGTTGTAAGAAAATCGGTGCCAACGTACAGATTGAATTCTCCTTCTCTTCCAAGCCCTTTCTGCATAAGGATTTCCAGACTTCTTATTTGATTTTTTTTCTTAAACTCTTTTAAGAAACTGATGACTGGTTTTTCAGAAAGAGGACCACAGCAAACACTTCCATAGCTGATCTCTAAATAGTTTTGATTCTTCTGTGAAAAGATGAATGTAAAACAAAATAAAGCCGCTGCTAATATTATTTTTTTCATACTGATGAATTCAAAGAATTGATCTAATTCTCTGCTCTAAAATTAAGCTTATTATTTTACTTATTAAAATTATCCCAAACCGCTCTGGAAATATCAGACACAATCCTGCAGTTTATTGCTTCCGCCTCTGTAGAATTGACTACAAATACGGCAATTGCATAATGTTTCCCATTGGGAAGAGTGATGATTCCCATATCGTTTTCTGCAACGGTAAGAACATTGTTGGGCTTACCGGAAGACCCAGTTTTATGGGCAACAGGAGTTCCTTTGGGAAGTTGCTCTATAATTTTATTGGTTCCTGTTTTAGTCCCCAGCATAATCTGCATTAGATAATTTGTAGATTTTTTGGAAAGCAATTTTCCGTCATAGAATGTTTTCAGCATTTGTACAGCAGAATTGGTAGTGCTATAATTTTCATACAATGCTTTCCAGTCATTAAGAGCCATGTCATGCTCAGTATATTTGATCTGGAAGTTTTTTACTCCTTTAGAATCCATAAATTGCTGGACAGCTTTGGTTCCTCCGACAAGTTTTATGAGTACATCACAAAGATTATTATCACTTAAGGCTACCGTATAGTCAATGATTTCATGTAAAGTAATTTCAATATTTCCATTAGGGTACTTTTCCCGAAACGGAGACCATGTTTTTTCATGAAGATCAGCTTTTTTAATGAATATTTTTTGTTCCAGGGATAATTTACCTTTATCTACAAGATCGAGCGCAGCACAGGCAATGTGAAACTTGAAAACACTCATCAAGGGTAGCTTTTGATCCCCATTTTTGTTGTATTTAAAATTGCTTTCAAATCCAAGAACGGAAACTCCAACCGTAGCCTTTTTACCCTTTATAATAGAACTTATTTTCTGTTCCAATTCAGATGTCTGTGATGATACAAATGCCGAAATTAAAAGAAAAAGAAATGCTATTTTTTTCATAAGGCTAAGGGTAAATTCCTATTTTTAAAGGTTGAAAATGGAATTGCAATTTAAGATAATTATTGTGATTCTATTTCAAATAATTTAAATTAATATTTCCCGTTATGATAAGGAATAGCCTATCATTATCAACCTTTATAAAATGACTTTTTTAGGATGAAAAAATCTATCAATCCTTCTAGGTTTGCAATAAATTTAAAAAAAGGCTGTCTCAGAAAGACAGCCTTTTATATATATATTTAACCTTAATAACTAAGAAATTAATTTCATAATCTGTAAGGCAATCTTTAATGCCTCAGTTCCGTCTTCAAGAGAAACTTCCACATTTTTATCACCTGTAATAGCATCTGCAAACGAATTCAATTCATCAAGAATCGCATTATTAGGCTGAATATTTGGATATTCAAACAGAATCTGATTTTTCTCTCCCTCAGAGTTTTCAATAATCATATCAAATGGTGTAGGTGTTTCAGGAGCATCTTTCATTCTGATCACCTCTGCTTTTTTCTCAAGGAAATCCACTGAAATGTAAGCATCTTTCTGGAAGAATCTGCTCTTTCTCATCGCTTTCATAGAGATTCTGGAAGTAGTAAGATTGGCAACACATCCATTTTCAAACTCTATTCTGGCATTGGCAATATCCGGTGTTTTGCTTACCACACAAACTCCGCTTGCATGGATGTTTTTCACCTTAGATTTAGCCATGCTTAATAAAATATCCAAATCGTGAATCATAAGGTCCAATACCACAGAAACATCTGTTCCACGAGGATTGAACTCTGCCAAACGATGGATTTCAATGAACATTGGGTTATTGATGTACTCCTTAGTCGCAATAAATGCAGGATTGTATCTTTCAACATGTCCTACCTGTGCTTTAATACCGTTTTCCTGACATAGACGCAGGATTTCCTCTGCCTGTTCAAGAGTTTGGGTTACCGGTTTTTCAATAAAGAAATGAAGTCTTTTTTCAATCGCTTTCAATGCATAATCATAATGGTAAATTGTCGGGGTGACAATGTCCAGCATATCAATCTGCTCCAGCAATTCATCAAAATTTTCAAAATATTTATATCCGAATTCGGCTTCTAATTTTTTTCCGTTTTCAACATCTTTATCATGGAAACCTACAAACTCATATCTATCTGACTGATTAAGAAGTTTTAAATGTATTTTCCCCAAATGTCCGGCACCTACCAAACCTGCTTTTAACATAGCTGTATTAAATTTTTGTAAAGATAGTGAATGTACATTTATAAAATATATGACTTTTCACTTGAAGATATTTAAGTTTGAACATATTCAGGCATTAAAGAAATTACAGTAAATTAACGGTCTCAAAAATAACGATGAAAAGACTAATATCGATTGTACTCTTCTTTGGATTATGTACTGCAGGATGTATAGGAGATAGTCCATATGACCCACAGGCTAAATGTGGAACCCCAACCAATTTGAATTTTGAAAAAGGAAATAACTCGTTTTCCTGGAACATTAATAGCTCGGGCGAGGGACATTATGAAGTACAGTATGGAGATCATGGCTTTTCTTTAGGCAATGGAACTACTGTTATAACGAATAATAATTTCTATAACCTCCCATTGTATAAGAATAATAAATATGACCTTTACGTAAGGAAAAATTGTGGAACAGCCAATGGACGAAGCAACTGGGAGGGACCTGTTACTGTTTTGGCCAGCAATACCACAACTTGCGTAAAACCGGGATATGCAACTTATTCAAAAACGACTTCTTCCATATATTCTTCTACTTTTGATGCTACAGTATCCTGGGAAAATGATGGGATTTCTCCGTATGAGACTGTCTTAACGATTAGTTCTGCACCACCAGCGAGTGGAGAATTAGCTATCACAGGTCAAAAAGCTATTTATATAGGATTAAGTAAGACAGTGAACTATAACTTTTTTGTGAGAAAAAGATGTGCTGATAATACTTTCAGCGATTTTTATGGACCTTATCCGATAAGATGGAATTAAGAAATAAAAATAAAGCAGTCATTTTTTGATTGCTTTATTTTTTTGCGGAAATAATAGGAGAAAAGGACTATGCCTAGGTTGATTAGTACGTTTTGTTTTGTTACTTTTGTAACACTAATAGCGGTAACCGTAATAACTATTATTTAAATAATGATGCAGGATTCGTTTGTACATAAAGGAAAAAGAAAGAATTTAGTAGAATATCTTAGATACAGAATTGGTATTTCAGATGAAAATGTACTTTCGGCAATGAATGAAGTTCCGAGACATCTTTTCATCGAAAGCATTTTTGAAGACTTTGCCTATGAAGATAGAGCTTTCCCGATTCTGGCACATCAAACCATTTCTCATCCATCAACAGTAGCGGAACAATCTGAGTTATTACAGATAACAGCCGGAGAAAAAGTGCTGGAAATTGGAACGGGATGTGGTTACCAGACAGCAGTTTTATTGGCAATGAAAGCCCATGTATATACGGTGGAAAGACAGAAAGATCTATTTGATTTCTCAAAAAATAAGCTTAGAGAACTTCATTTATACCCAAAATTTCAAAGCTTTGGAGATGGTTTTGCTGGACTTCCGACTTTTGCCCCTTTTGATAAAATTATTGTAACCTGTGGAGCTTCAACCTTACCTACAGAACTTTTGAAACAATTGAAAGTAGGAGGAAAAATGGTTATTCCATTAGGTCCTACAGATGAACAGGTTTTATTTAGATTTACAAAAGTAGGTCCTACAGAATTCGAAAAAGAAGAATTTGGAGCTTACAAATTTGTTCCGATGTTGGGAAATACCAATCAATAAAAAATAAGTTGAAATTTAGATTTTTTTTAACTCATTTCGGAATGAAAATTGGATGCTCTTAAGTCCTTAACTCCTAAAATAATGCATTAATATTTGAGAATAGATTCAATAAATATTGCGTAATATGTGGAGGAGATTAAAATCATTCGGATGAAAAGAAATAAATTTTTTAATATTAAAGTTGAATAACCTTACTTTTTGCGAGTGAGGTTTTTTTATTTAAATCTATTAATCAATAACAATGAAAGTCTTTATAAATAAAATGATTCCTGAAATTGGAATCAAAATGTTGGAAGAAGAGGGAATACAAATCATATTTTCTGAAAATGAGAATCTGTCTTACGAGGAATGGCTGAAGTACTGTCAAAATGCAGATGCTATTTTAAATGTCGGCGGCGATTTTAAATATGATAAAACATTTTTTGAGACCTGCCCTAATGTTAAAGCAATTGCATTGTATTCCGTAGGGTTTGATCATGTGAATATCAAAGAAGCTTCCCAAAGAAATATTCCTATTGGAAATACACCGGATGTATTGAGCAGGGCCACTTCAGATGTTGCTTTTCTACTCATGCAGTCGGTAGCGAGAAGAGCAAGTTATAACTTTCAGAAAATAAAGGATGGAAATTGGAATACATTTGATCCTTTACATGCTTTGGGACAAGAACTTTACGGGAAGACCTTAGGAATATTCGGACTGGGAAGAATCGGTTTTGAAATGGCTGAGAAAGCCAGAAAGGCCTTTGATATGAACATTATTTACCACAATAGGAGTCATAATGAGCAAGCAGAAAGAGAGCTTGAAGCAACCTATGTTTCGTTTGAAGAATTAATTCAAAATTCAGATGTATTGAGTATTCATGCCAATTTTACACCTGAACACGCCAACCTTTTTAACCATTCAGTATTTGAAAAGATGAAACCAAATTCTATTTTTATCAATACAGCAAGAGGAGGTTTTCATCACCAACGAGACTTATATAATGCATTGGTGGAGGGAAAAATCTGGGGAGCAGGGCTGGACGTGACTAATCCTGAGCCAATGTCAGCAGATGATCCAATCTTGGAGCTGTCAAGTGTATGTATTCTTCCACACATTGGTTCCGCTACGATTGAAGCAAGAAATGGAATGGCCAGGCTGGCTGCAGGGAACTTGATAGCCTTTTCAAAGGGAGAGAAAATGCCTCATTGTGCTAATCCTGAAGTTTATTCTAATCATTCATAGCAACTTGGAATTATTTTTGTTCTTATTAAATAAACATTAAAACCTAAAAATTATGGCACCGGAAAACAATATAAATGAACAGAACGAAAGGTTGGAACGTATGGATTATGATCCCAACGAAGATATATTTAAAAAAGAAAAACATATTTCGCTTGATGGCGATGGAAATCCTATTTTTGATGAATATGCTGAGGAGGATAAAATAGATAAAGGACTGGATATTCCCGGTGCAGAAGATGATGATAAAATGGAAGAGATAGGAGAGGAAGATGAAGAAAATAATTATTGGAGCCTTAGCGACAACCAAGATGACCATGAAGAGAAAAATGATGATGTTTTAACTTAAGCTCTAAATACATACAATAGTTGCCTTGCTGATTTTCAGTGAGGTTTTTTTATGTTGAATAACGACTTCCTTTGGTAAATACAATTCCCCTTCCTTGGAGGGGAATTAAGGTGCATCTATTCAAATATAGCATTAAATTCAAAAATGGTAAATAAACCGTAATGCTAAGGCCTTATCATCAATCATTTTCCCTTGTTTAGTTGCCTATATTTCATAATTTGAATATCTTTAAAACTTCAAACATTGTTTAAACATAGAACTTTAAATAGCAATATGACATTCCAAGAACAGATACAGCAGGGGATACCCAATCAGCTGCCACAAACAAAATTATACGAGACTAATATAAACCATGCTCCAAAGCGTAAGGAAATCTTAGGAGAGGAGGAGAAAAAGCTGGCATTAAAGAATGCTTTACGTTACTTCGATCCAAAATTTCATGCAGAACTAATTCCTGAGTTTAAGCAGGAACTAGAAGACTATGGAAGAATTTATATGCATCGTTTCCGTCCGGATTATGAAATGAAGGCGAGATCTATTGCAGATTATCCTGGGAAATCTGAACAGGCGAAAGCAATTATGCTAATGATCCAGAATAATTTGGATTACGCAGTTGCTCAGCACCCCCACGAATTGATTACTTACGGTGGAAACGGAGCCGTATTTTCCAACTGGGCACAGTATCTGTTGACAATGAAATATTTGTCAGAAATGACCAATGAACAGACGTTGGTTATGTATTCCGGACATCCGATGGGATTATTCCCTTCTCATAAAGATGCACCAAGAGTAGTGGTAACGAATGGGATGATGATTCCAAATTATTCAAAACCGGATGACTGGGAGAAATTCAACGCACTTGGAGTGACTCAATATGGACAAATGACGGCGGGAAGTTATATGTATATCGGACCTCAGGGAATTGTTCATGGAACTACCATTACGGTTTTAAACGCCTTCAGAAAGATCAATAAAGAACCAAATGGAGGTCTTTTCGTAACTTCAGGTCTTGGGGGAATGAGTGGAGCTCAGCCTAAAGCAGGGAATATTGCAGGATGCGTTACCGTATGTGCGGAAGTAAATCCGAAAATCACGAAAATCCGTCACGAACAGAAATGGGTCAATGAAATCCATGAGAATCTTGATGAATTAGTAAAAAGAGTAAGAGAAGCGCAACAAAATAAAGAAACTGTTTCCTTGGCTTACCTTGGAAACATTGTTGAAGTTTGGGAGAAATTTGATCAGGCAGATTTAAGAATCGACATCGGATCAGATCAGACTTCACTTCACAACCCTTGGGCTGGTGGATATTATCCGGCAGGGCAAAGCTTCGAGGAATCTAATGCAATGATGGCTGAGAACCCAGAATTATTCAAGGAAAAAGTTCAGGAAACATTAAGAAGACACGCTGCAGTAATCAATAAACACACCCAAAAAGGAACATACTTCTTCGATTACGGAAATGCTTTCCTATTGGAGGCTTCCAGAGCAGGAGCAGATGTAATGTCAGAAAATCCGACATTAGGAAGAGAGTTCAAATATCCTAGCTATGTTCAGGACATCATGGGACCTATGTGCTTCGATTATGGCTTTGGACCGTTCCGTTGGGTATGTGCAAGCGGAAATCCTGAAGACTTACAGAAAACAGACCATATTGCATGTGCAGTATTAGAGGAAATGATTAAAAACTCCCCTGAAGAAATCCAACAGCAGATGAAGGATAATATTCAGTGGATCAAAGGAGCACAGGAAAATAAACTGGTTGTAGGTTCTCAGGCAAGAATCCTTTATGCAGATGCAGAAGGAAGAATGAAGATTGCAGAAGCATTCAATAAAGCTATTAAAAATGGCGAAATAGGACCTGTAGTACTGGGTAGAGATCATCATGACGTTTCAGGAACAGATTCTCCTTACAGAGAAACCTCCAATATCTATGACGGCTCCAGATTTACTGCAGATATGGCCATTCACAATGTTATTGGTGACAGTTTCCGCGGGGCAACCTGGGTTTCCATTCACAATGGTGGTGGAGTAGGCTGGGGAGAAGTAATCAACGGAGGCTTCGGAATGCTATTGGACGGAAGTGATGATGCAGACAGAAGATTAAAGTCTATGCTTTTCTGGGACGTCAACAACGGAATTTCCAGAAGAAGCTGGGCAAGAAATGAAGGCGCTATTTTCGCTATTAAAAGAGCAATGGAGGCTGAACCTAATCTAAAGGTGACCCTTCCGAACCTTGTAGATGAAAATTTACTGTAAATTATAATTGATTCAGCATTGGCAAGTATTAATAAAACACTGTTTTCACACCTTAATGTAGAGGATGGTGATCCCGTTTGGGAAAAATTTGCTGAAGTTGAATTTTCAAGAAAAAATAAATTCTCGGACAACAAAGCCTATCTTGTAGAAGATGGGCTTGTCCGAAAATATTATATCAATAACACATCAGAAATAGATACAGAAGTTTGTGCAGAGTTTTACTTTCCCGGCGATATTTTTACCGTGGAAGAAAAAGGATCTGATGCTATTTATGAATCGATCAATAAAGGACTGGCATGGGAAATTACCTTGGATGAGGTCAAAGAAATGTTTATCATTAATCCCCAATGTCGTTTCGTACAAAACTACTATCTGAGCAGAAAACTGAATGCTGCTATGAAGCGGGAAATGCTCCTGCTGAAAAACACTCCGCAGGATCTCTACGAATATCTGCTGGAAAATAAGCCACACTACATTCAGAATATTCCATTAAAATACCTGGCTTCCTACATCGGGATTACTGCTATCTCATTAAGCCGGATCCGAAAGAGAATTAATTAACTTTTGTTTATTGTTTAGCCTTTCTTAAGTCTTTTCCTTTGTGAAAAAAGAAATATGGAAATACAAAAGCTAAACTGGGCTGGAATAAAGCTTGTCTCTCAAAACAAAACCATCCTGATAGATGCCGTAGAAGATTTTTCCTACTATAAACCCGTCTTGGGAGAGGCTGTAGAAGAACTTCTGAAATTCTCAGATCATGTACAGGCAGATTACATCCTGTTTACCCATTTACATTTAGACCATTTTGACAAAAGTGTCATCAAAAAATGCTTAAAAAAGGATGGGAAGTTGATTGTCTACTCAGGATTAGAACCCTTTGTAAGAAAGCTTATTGATGATGTTCAAATGATTGTATTAAATCTGGATGAAACGTTCACAGACCGAAATATTACCTTTAAACCTGTATTTGCAATGGATGGAGTGGGAGAAATTCAATCCTCATGGATTGTGGAAGGCCCAACTACAAAAATATTTCATGGCGGAGATACTATCTGGCACAACCAATTCTGGAAGCTTGGAAAAGAAAACCCAAACATAGATTACGCATTTCTGCCGGTGAACGGAGTCGTTGTTAATTTTGAAGTCATCGGATTGGAGTATAGTCCCGTTCCTGCTTCCCTCAATCTAAAGGAAGCCTTTACAGCAGCCCATTTATTACACGCCAAAAAACTGGTTCCTATCCATTACGGATTGTTTGCTCATGAGAAATTTTATATCCCTCAGGTATTTGATGATTATGATTTGAAGAACGTTTCGGAGGAAGTGGGACAGGAGTATGTGACTTTGAAAGATGGAGACATGCTGATAGAATCTTAATTATTTTTTTTCTTGAACAACAAAGTTTTTATAGTTTGAATTACAAAGACGCAAATGATTATAAAGAAGATTTTGCTATAAGTTACAGGGATTTTATCTGTGATAAAATTGAATAGTATATCTTTTAAAACCTCACACAGATTTTGGAGATTAAGCAGATTTTTATGGAAAGAATCCGCGCAATCTGTTATATCTGCGAGCAAATAAAGTATACGCCTTGCTTGCCAAAAATCATTGATTTTCTTGCGCCTAAAAAAGGTTTTCAAGATTAAAAACTTTGCGCCCTTGCGATTTCCAACTATACCTATAAATACTAATTGAAAATTAGAATTGTTTTAATATCTTTCCAACCTTATTTATTAATAGAGCATCCTTATAGATAAAAGAAACTATGAAACTAACCATACCTAAACCATGTCATGAGAATTGGGAGAATATGACTTCTGATGAAAAAGGAAAATTCTGTGGGGTCTGTTCTAAAACAGTAACAGATTTTACAGGCTATTCGGATGAAGAACTTTTAATGAGCTTTAAGTCTGATAAAAAGCTTTGTGGAAGATTTACAGATGATCAGCTTGGAAGAAATTTAGGCTTCTCATTAACCTCCAAAATAGCCTTAGGATTATTGGCTGCGAGTGGAATGATAACGACTGCCAAAGCACAGGAATTGAAAGATGAAGAAGTAAAGAAAGTAGATTTTAAAAAAGGATTACAAGGTGTAGAAGTCATCAACAATACGTTAAATAAAACAATGTGGCTGGGCATGCCTACTGAGGAAGAAATTGAGTCCACACAACCATTGATCCTGCTGGACAATAAAAAAATAAACGAAAAGAAGATGAAAAAAATAAACGGAGATAAAGTGAAAAGCGTAAATATACTTTCTGGTGAAGGAGCTACTAAACTGTATGGTGATAGAGGCAAATATGGAGTGATTGTGATTGAAAGTAAAAAATAAGAATATGCTGAAATTTATGTAATATAGATGATTGTCATTCGGAATAAGTTGTTTTTTATCCAATAAACTAATATATTGAAAGATGAAAAAAATTGGAATTATAGGTTGTGGCTGGTTGGGTGGTCATATTGCAGAAAGATTATCTGGGCAATATAAGATTTTTGCAACCACTACTTCTGAGTCTAAAATACAGGATTTATCAGATAAGGGATATCACGTTACACAAGTTAGTTTTGAAGACGATAGATCCGAAACAATCCAAGAATGGGAAATTGCATCACAATTAGATGCGGTGATTATTACTGTTCCTTTTGCAGGAATAAAAGGAGCTGAAATTCCATTGCAGAAGAGAGCTCAGAATTTGCTTACATTTCTTGGAGACTATAAAGGCCAGCTCTATATGATGAGCTCTACCGGCGTATATCCAAATATTGATCAGGAATTTACAGAAGATGACCAATCTGCGGAGGATGTTCCAAGTGAAAGTGCAATAACAAACAGATTCCCTAAGGTTAATATTTTGAGACTGGCAGGATTAATGGGTGATCAGCGACTTTTAAAGAATTATAATATTTCAAATTTGGACTTGCTGGTCAATCATATTCATTATGCTGATATCTGTTCGGTTGTTGAAAAAATGTTGGAAAATAAATCTCATTCCAAAGTCTATAATGTGGTAGCCCCTATTCATCCCAATAAAGAAGAGATCATCAATGCCCAAAAAGATATGCCTTATTCAGGAGAACGTACGAATAAAGGCAGAACTATTTCACCAGGAAAATTAATTTCAGATCTGAATTTTGAATTTCAATATCCGGATCCGAGGTATTTTCATTTGTAAATGCTTCGGGAAATTAAGTGATTCCGTAATCTATGGAGAGAAAGCAAAAGGAAGAGTGATTTTGATGACCACTAAAAAGAAAAAAAAGAATTTAAAATAGTAGCTCCGGCGATCGAAGATCGCCGGAGCTATTTATAATATTAAAAGCAAAAGCTTATTTTCCTACAGCTGCAATAGCTGCTTCATAATTCGGTTCCTGGGAAATATCCGGTACTTGCTCTTCATAAATGATGTTTCCCGATGGGTCAATCACTACTACAGCTCTGCTGAGAAGACCTTTCATGGGAGAGTCTATCATTTCTACCCCATAGTTCCATCCGAAATCAGAACGAAAGTCAGAAAGCATAACCACATTTTTGATTCCTTCTGCGCCACAAAATCTCTTTTGGGCAAATGGCAAATCCTTAGAAATACAAAGAACTACTGTGTTTGGAAGATTACCAGCATCCTCATTGAAATGATGAACAGATGCAGAACAAACCCCTGTATCTACACTTGGGAAGATGTTTAGAATGACATATTTCCCTTTGTAGGAATCTAAAGTCTGGTCATTCATACTAACATCAGTAAGGACAAACTTAGGAGCCGGTTTATTGACTGCCGGTAATTTGGAATAGGTACGTACAGGTTTTCCACCCATCAAAACGGTATTGCTTGTTTTTGTATTTTGAGCGAAACCAAATGCTGATAAGAAAAATAATGTACTGAAAATTATTTTTGAAAACATTGAAATTTATTTTTAGCAAAATTATTCTTTTTTTTAGTTAGCTGAGTTAATTTTCATTCAAATAGCTTTTAAATAGAGCAAATCTATTGAATCATTATTCTTAAAATCAATTTTTACATCTACCTTTATTCTTCAAAAATTCAGATTCAAATTATTAAATACTAAAAATATGAGTTCAGTAAACAGTGCATCATTTCAAGATATTTTTAAAAGCGAAAACGAAATTCCCGAAGAATTCAAGGTTCCTGAAATTCATCAGAAAGTCTATCTTCTTAATGGCGAATTGGTAGAGTGGAAAGGAGATACCCAAAATATTTATTCCCCTGTTTGTATTCCAACAGAAAACGGATTGGAGAGGAAGCTATTGGGAAGCATTCCGAATATCGGTCCTGATGAGGCGATGGAAGTTCTTGAAGCCTGTGTAAAAGCCTATGATAATGGCCTTGGCGAATGGCCTACGATGTCCGTGGAGGGAAGAATCAAATGTATGCAGAAGTTTGTATACCTGATGATCCAGCAGCGAGATCTGATCATTAAATTATTAATGTGGGAGATCGGGAAAACGCTGGCAGATTCTACCAAGGAGTTTGACCGTACCGTAGATTACATCAATCAAACAATAGATGCGCTTAAGGAGCTGGATAGAGAGTCTTCCCGTTTTCAGGAGGCTGAAGGGACCATTGCTCAAATCAGAAGAGCACCGCTTGGAGTAGTCTTGAGTATGGGACCATTCAATTATCCGTTAAATGAGATCTTTACTACATTGATTCCAGCACTGATCATGGGAAATACAATTTTATTTAAACTTCCAAAACATGGTGTGCTGGCCCATTATCCTTTATTGAATGCATTTAAAGAAGCTTTCCCGAAAGGCACAGTGAACACTTTATATGGAAAAGGTTCAGAAATCATCACTCCAATCATGGAAAGCGGAAAAGTTAACGTACTAGCCTTTATCGGATCTAGTAAAGTGGCTAATGGGCTGAAAAAGCTGCATCCAAAAGTTAACCGTTTAAGAGCAATTTTAAGTCTAGATGCTAAAAATGCCGCGATTGTAACTAAAAATGCAAACCTTGATGTGGCGGTGAGTGAATGTATTCTGGGAGCACTTTCTTTTAATGGGCAACGTTGTACAGCCCTAAAGCTAATCTTTGTTCAGAAAGAAATTGCAGCAGAATTTACCAAAAAGTTAAGTGAAGCGGTTTCTGCCCTGAAAGCCGGATTGCCATGGGAAAAAGATGTGAAAGTTACTCCACTTCCGGAAGTGAACAAACCTCCTTATTTGAAAGAATGTATTGATGATGCATTATCGAAAGGGGCCACAGTTTTGAACAAAGACGGAGGCTATACGGAAGAATCTTTTGTATTTCCGGCTGTAGTATATCCTGTGAACAGTGATATGAAGCTGTATCATGAAGAACAGTTCGGTCCTGTGATTCCTGTTGTGCCATTTGAGGATATTGAAGAACCTATAGATTATCAGGTGAATGCTTCTCATGGAATGCAGGTAAGCATTTTCAGCGAAGATCCACATGAGGTAGCGAAACTCATTGATCCTTTTGTAAATCTGGTAAGCCGTGTGAATATCAATTGTCAGGCACAGCGTGGTCCGGATGTATTTCCGTTTACCGGTAGAAAGGATAGTGCAGAGGGAACGCTTTCTGTTTTTGATGCCCTTCGTTCATTTTCAATCCGATCTTTGGTGGCTGCAAAACTGACGGAATCCAACAAAACATTATTAAATACCATTGTGAGAGAACATGATTCCAACTTCTTAAGCACCGACTATATTTTCTAGTTCATATCTGAAGTTGTATTTAACATAAAATAAAAATCCTTAATAAACGCTTTTGTTTTTTAAGGATTTTTTAACTTAATGGCTGGAAATTGAGTATTGTGTTATAATAAGGTGACGTTTTTTAACGTTGCCCAAGGATTAGTGTGTAAATCATGTCTTCACCCGAAAAAGAGTTTTTAGAGAAAATTGAAAAGCACAAAGGTGTTGTTTTCAAGATCTCTAAAATGTATATGGATAATAAGGACGACCAAAATGATCTCTACCAGGAGATTATTTACCAAGCTTGGAAATCATATGGAGATTTTCAAAAGAGGAGTGATTTCTCAACATGGCTGTACAGAACTGCGCTAAACACAGCAATTGTATTTTTGCGAAGTGAAAAAAAACGTAGTTTTATACAGAATCAAAACATTGATGGACTGAATGCCAGACAGGAACCTTATAATGATACAGATGATAAGAATATGAAGCTGATGTATGAGGCTATTCATCAGCTGAGTCCTATTGATAAGGCTTTGATCTTTTTCTTTTTAGAGGATTTTTCGGGGAGAGAAATTGCGCTCCAGCTGGGAATTACTGAAGTGAATGCAAGAGTAAAACTTAAAAGAGCAAAGGAAAGACTAAAAGAAATCATTGCTAAACAAGGTATAGGTTCAAATTAATAGATTAGACTATGGAGTTAGACAACTTTAAAGAACTTTGGAATAAAGATACTGGGCAGGATCCTCCTGAAATTTCCCTGGAAAAACAACGTGAGATCCATTCTCCGCTTCAGATGCTGAAAATAAATATGAAAACTGAGTTTTGGCTGATGGTTGTTACATTGCCATTGCTTCTTACCGGTTTTCCATTTGCTTCCACAGACTCTAATATTACGACCATCTCAGCATTTGTCACAGTTCTGACTATTGTTTTTATAGTTTACTTTTATTCCCGCTTTCTTAAGCTTTATAAATTGCTTCAAAAAAACAGTATTAATACAAATTACGATCTGTTTAACCTTAAAACCCAATTGCTGATATCGAAAGAAATCTACATTTCCTATTATATTTCCTACATTCCGCTTGCTTTTCTATTATCCCTGATCAAGATTAATTTTCATTTTGATATGGAATATAATCTGGCAATTTTCGGGATTAGTTTTCTGATTACGTTACTACTGGTCTGCTTTATTATAAAATACTGGATTTATTATATGTATGGAAGATATATAGATGATGTAATACATTTGGTGGATGAACTTAATGGGGTGGAAGTACAGCCTAGGGTTGAAAAGAAAAAGACCTGGTTTGAGCGATCCCAGAAGTTTTTCATGAACAGATTAGGAATCAAAGGGAATATCCTGAATACAGTGATATGGTTTGTATCTGTATACATTTTTATTATTTTGTTTCTGACATTGGTCCTTTTGATCATCATTATTATCGGTGCTAAACTGGATTTAATTAATATAACAACGCTGCAAAGAGCGCTAAACAGATTGAATTAGAGATTGAAATATTATTCATTGAAAATATAAGCCCGACAGACTTTTCTATCGGGCTTTTTATTTTTTTTTGAATATTTTCTGTAACAATTTTTTTAAACGAAAACTAACTCTATAGAGTAACAAGCTATGACCTCACTAGAGCAAGAGTTTATCCAGAAGATTAAAAAGCATAAGGGAATCATTTTTAAGATTTCCAAAATGTATATGTCTGAAAAAGACGATCAGGATGATCTTTTTCAGGAAATTACTTATCAGATTTGGAAAGCATATCCGAGCTTCAAAGGGCAGAGTGAATTTTCTACCTGGTTATACAGGATTGCTTTAAATACAGCCATTATTTTCCTTAAAACAGATAAGAGAAGAAGTTTTATAGCTAATGAAGACCTTTCCAATTATGTAATCTCTCAGGAAGATTATGACTATGGTAAAGAAGAACGTCTGGCAGAGATGTATAAGGCTATCCATGAACTCAACCCAATCGATAAAGCCTTTATATTCTATTATCTTGAGGATTTTTCAGGAAAGCAGATTGCGGAAGAAATAGGAATCTCAGAGGGAAATGTAAGAGTGAAAATGAACCGCGCAAAAAATAAACTTAAAGATATCTTAAACCAACATAGAATTAACAACCATTAAATCAGTAATCCCATGAATATAGATGAATTGAAAAATGCCTGGAATGAAGATATTGTAGATGAAACTCCGGAAATTAGCATAGAACAAAAAAATAAAATCAATCTTCCTCTTGAAAAAGTACGTAAGAATATGCGTGCAGAATTTTGGTGGGTCATTGCTATCTTTGGTTTTGCATTTATGGTTTGCTCACTATGTAAACCCTTTAAATTCCAATTATACATAACAGTTTTAGTTGCTTCAATGCTTATTGTTACGATTTTCTTTTTTAGTAAATTTTTTAAACTGTATAACGATATCAGCAATACAGAGCTTAAGACGTATGAATCTTTAAAAGATCTGGTTAATCAACTCAATCTGAATAAGCAATACTATCTGTCTTATTACATTAGTTTTGCTCCGTTTATTGTGTGCGAAATGCTTATTGTATTAGAATTTATACCCTGGCCAAAACCTCTGGGAGAATTGAAAATTGCACTTATATTAATCGGCTCTGTGATAGGAGGATTATTCTTGCTCTTTGTATGTGGAAGATTTTGGTTCTACCGTTATTATGGAAGATATATCAAGCATATTGAAACCCTTTTGGATGAGCTAAGGGCATAAAATGACTCGGCGGGCTTTCAGCCCGCCGAGTCATTTTTTATAGTTTGTAATTCAATTTTGAATTTAAGCCAATCTCAACAAAATAGATCAATAAGAATAATCAATTTATCTTTTCTCTGGAAATTTCATTCCTTATCCATTCAAGCTGCGGATCTTTTCTATCAATAATATCCTGCATGCTTTCATGAACCACTACATCCGGAACAACTCCCTTTTTAGAATCCGAGAAGCTAATGTCGGGCTGTACAAGAAGCAGTCCGATAGGAAATCTTATTTCGGAATTGGGCAGTTTTTGATAAGAATAAAAACCGGCTACTGTTCCATCATTGGCGCCTCCTGTTTCTTCACCCACAAGGGTTGCTCTTTTATCATTCTTAAGCTTCGCTGTAATAATAGATGACGCAGAGAAACTTCCGCCGTTAATGAGTACAAATACCTTTCCGTTGAAAGCCTCCTTGTTGGGTTTTGTAGGTTTGTCAGCTTTCATTTTATAGAAAACCTTTCCGTCTTTTGTATACGTGCTGAATGCCTGAGCAAAAAAGTAACTTGGATATGCTATACTTTTAAATGCAAATTCCAGAGGAGTACTTTTTCTGAAATAATTAGTTCTTAGAGGAACATCTCTCGATGTCACCTGAGATGGCTTTATCAATGTGAAAGGCTTATCTGTCAAATAAGAGTACAGATTATTAATTTCATATAGAGAACCCCCATAATTATTACGAACATCTATGATGAGGTAACTTGCTTTCGCACTTTTGATCTTTGAAAATGTCTTTTTATAAAATTCCTCAGAATATTCTCTTGAAAAACTTTTTACTTTGATATAAGCAATGGTGCTGTCCTTATCCAGAAATCTAAAACTTCGGTTATAAGAATTGCTGGCAGCCACATAGTCATTCAGCTTTTTATCCTCAGTACGTTTCTTCATTTCCTTATCCTTTTCAACATCGGTATCAGATTTAGATTCCCTGTTTAGAATATAGGTGTGCTTTTCTCCTTTATAAAGGGTTTCAATGGTTGCCTTATCAGAAAGCCCGTTTTCTGCAGTGTAATAGTTGAAAAATAAATCTCTTAAAAAATATGGCTGAAACGTAGTATTATAGCCATCACTGCTGATCAGGCTTCTATATTTTTTTATATAGTCTGAAACAGGAACATTATTGATGGATAGAATCTCAGTTCCCGGCTGGATGTTTTCAATAGAATCATTGTTTTGAATAATATACATCTGATCATTAGAAATGTAATATTCAAAGCGGCTAAACAATCCTTTTTTATGCTCTAGCTTTTTTATTTCCTTTTTAGTGAATTTTTTTCTTGGCATTCTTAATGAAAGATGCCCTTCACGGATGCCCGCAATAACCGGCTGGAACTTAAAATAAAACTGAAGTGGAGTAAGAGGTTCGTTAAGGGTTTGCTTAAGACTGTCAAATTTATGTTCCAATTCCTGCTTGGGAATGTACCAGTACAATTGAGGATGCATCTGTTGTAGTTTTGCATAGGCATAGTCTACATCCTCTTTAAGCTGGTCAGGAGGAATACATGAAGCCCGCTGTTCATTGTGTCTTCTAATGGAAGCGCACGACGAAAGCATAGCCAGAATAAATATTGCCGAATAATTTTTCAATATACCTTTGAGTTTTTTAAGCTGCTAAAATAGAGAGTTTAAAATTAAACATCACTTAAATGAATAATAAATTTTCTGAAACACATGATAAATTTAGTTAAAAAAATAAAGCCAAACACTGCATATTTTCATGTAAATCTAAAAGTTGATACCTTTGATCATTATTTTTTTACTAATGATGTATTATTGGATTATTACGATTGCAGCTCTATTGATAGTAACCTATTTTATCGTGATAAACGGAAAACCATTTGGTGGGATCCCAAAAGGAAAGAGATTAGAGCGTATGAAGCAGTCAAAACTGTATAGAAATAAGCAGTTTCAGAATATCAGTTATACACCCTCTATTGCTGAGGGCTACAAAATGTCAAAAGTGACCTATGATTTCCTTTTTGGTAAAAAGCACCCGTTACTGAAACCCGTGAAAGGAATTCCATCTATTCATACAGATTTGAGAAGTCTTGATAAAAACACTGATGTTTTCATTTGGCTAGGGCATTCATCCTATTATTTACAGACCGATGGGGTGTCTTTTCTTATAGATCCGGTATTGAGTTTATACGGATCGCCATTTAAATATTTCAATAAAGCATTTAAAGGATCGGATATCTATAAACCGGAAGATATTCCGGAACTAGATTATTTGATAATTACCCACGATCATTTTGACCATTTGGATTATCCTACAGTACAATCCATAAGGGATCGAACTCATAGGGCTATTGTTCCATTGGGAGTGGGTGTACACCTGGAAAGATGGGGATATAAAGAACATCAGCTTATTGAAGAAGAATGGGGAACCGAAGTAGAGCTAAAAAATAATATAAAGATTGCCTTTACCCCTGCAAGGCACTTTTCGGGAAGAAGAGTGAGGCAGAATGATACTCTTTGGGCTTCTTATGTACTGGAAACCCCCACAAAGAAAATCTTTTTGGGTGGAGACAGCGGTTATGATTCCCATTTTAAAATGATTGGGGAAAAATATGGTCCTTTTGATTATGCTATTCTTGAAAACGGACAATACGGAGAGGCATGGAGATATATTCATACATTACCGGAAGATGTAATTCAGGCAAGTATAGATATTAATGCAAAAAAAATAATTCCGGTTCATGCTGCAAAATTTGCACTGGCACTTCACCCTTGGAATGAGCCTTTACAAAAGATAACCAGCCTTGGAAAAGAACAAAATTTGGATATCCTCACCCCGATGATCGGAGAGGTTGTTGATCTAAATAATTCAAATCAACAGTTTACAGTCTGGTGGGAAGACTGATTAGGCATGCCAAATGTCTTTGTACCTTGCGGGATGGTTTTCAAACTGCTGACGGACAAAATCACATTCCGGGTCTACAAGCAAATCTTTTTCCTCTGCATAGCGTACCAATTCATCCAGCAGAAGCTTAGCATAGCCTTTTCCCTCATGTTCTTCATCAAGCTTGGTGTAATAAACAATTAGCAGTCTTCCATCAACCTTTATGGACATATAACCTGCTTTTTGCCCATCAAGGAGTAGCTGCAATTCATCCTGATATGGAGATACCATAAATTTTATACTTTCCATAATTATTGAGATTTGGTTGATTAAAAAATAACTTAAAGAACTCCTGAAAGTGTTCTCTCCATTAAAATTACAAAATTAATTGATATGAAATGATAGTTTCCGGGAATCTTAACGAATTTTATAAATATAATTGTGAATAGTAAGAGATTTAAAAATGAGGTTAGGATAAAAATTTTTATTATTAAATTTTAATATAATAAGTTTTTAACCTAAGTAAAACTCATTTGACTTTATCAGATACCTAAAGGTATAAAAATTAGGGCTTTGAGTATTGAAAGTTAAGATTTGTATCCTAGTTGTTTAAGAATGTAAGAGAAATATAATCAGGATTTATTCAACGGATAAAATAAATAATTTCTAAAATTATTTAAAAGATAATCAGTTATTTATACTTTTTGTTAACAATTATTGGCAATTCCTTTTAATTATTGGCACTTTAATTGACTATGTCATCATGTTTAATTTAAAAGAGGAATGAAATGAAAAAGTTATTGTTAACCTTATTTTTGATTGGAACGTTCAGTATGAGCTATGCCCAATCAGATTATTATAATGATTATAGGAGAAGTATTGCCGATGTTAACTGGCAGACTGTAGTTGCAGATCTGCTGCTTTCCAAAGGGCAGGCCAACCAGATTTATGTATTGAATGATAGATACCGCGATTATGACACATGGAATAGAGTGTACGTTGTAGATCCGGGAAGATGGAGAGGAGATCGTTATTCAGAGCTGGAAAGAATTCTGGGAAGAGAAAAATATAATACTTTTAAAAAGAGATATTATAAAGGACAAAATCCGGTGATTGTATACGGAAGAAATAAGAACGATTATAAAAAATATCGTAAACAACAGGAGAAATACAATAAAGAACGCTCTAAATATTATAAAAAACAAAATAAACATCATGGGCACCATGGTGATTGGGATTAGACCATTATCAACTATATATACTCACTATTTAAATTGGCTGGCATTCTTGTCAGCCATTTTTATGATTAAAATTATGATGGGAATGCAAATGTTAAAAAGCAATCTTTCCTATTCAAATAAAATAATTTATGAATTAATTTGTTTGAATTTTATAACTTTGATAGATGGAATCAACAGAATCATTAAGCGGTTTTTATGAAAGAAATGCTCCTGATCAGGGATTGCAATGTATCGGAACGAATGGGATGGGACATTTTAATGTTTTTTCAAGGGAATTCTGCTCTCTGTTATCACCTTACAGCAGGAGAGATTACTACAAAATTTCATTAATCATAGGAAAAGGAAAGCTTCATTATGCTGATAAATGGATTCAGGTGGATCGCCCGGCATTATTGTTCTCAAATCCTATTGTTCCTTACTCATGGGAGGCTGATGACGAAGATCAGAAAGGTTGGTTTTGTCTTTTTACAGAACAGTTTTTGCAGAATGGAAGCCGCTTGGGAAACCTTCAGGATTCTCCGCTTTTTAAGATTGGAGGAACTCCGGTTTTCTTTGTAGAGGAAGAACAGCAAGAAATACTTTCGGATCTGTATACCAAAATGATGACGGAGATTCAATCGGATTACATTCATAAATATGATATGCTTAGGGCCTATCTTCATTTGATGATTCATGAAACAATGAGAATGCATCCGGCAGAAACCTTTGAGCCTTACCAAAATGCATCACAAAGAGTAGCCTCTTTATTTATGGAACTACTGGAAAGACAATTCCCGATTGATAGTCCTGAGGCATTTTTAAAGCTAAAAACCCCAAATGATTATGCCCAGAGTCTTTCCATTCATGTCAACTCTTTAAACCGCTCAGTGAAAGAGATTACAGGAAAAACCACGAGCCAGCAGATTACTGGACGGATCATTCAGGAAGCGAATGCCCTGTTGACCCATACAGACTGGAATGTTGCTGAAATAGCCTATGGATTGGGCTTTGAAGAACCTGCTTATTTTACCAATTACTTTAAAAAACAAACGGGAGTAACCCCAAATGCCCTTAGAATGAACCTTGTTTGAATTTTATAATTCTTAGTTTGAATTCTATACGAAAGATGGACCTTTCATGTTCTAATTTTGTCTTATAAAATTAAAATCAAAACCATCATGAAATTTAGAAAATTAGGAAATACAGGTGAGCAGCTTTCTGCTATTGGATTAGGTTGTATGGGAATGAGCTTTGCTTACGGTCCCGCAGATGAACAGGAAAGTATCAATACTTTACATAGAGCATTAGATCTAGGAGTTAACTTTTGGGATACTGCAGATATGTATGCCAACGGAGAAAATGAAAAGCTGATCTCCAAGGTTTTAGTTCCAAACAGAGATAAGATTTTTATTGCCACTAAATTCGGATTCAGGTTTAAAGATGGAAAGGCCAGTCATAGCGGTGCTGCGGGTACCTATTTCGACGGCTCACCGGAATGGATTAAACAAGCAGTGGATTTAAGTCTTCAAAGGTTAAAAATAGATACCATAGACTTGTATTATGCACACAGAGTTGATCCAAATATACCTGTAGAAGAGACTGTAGGAGCGATGGCTGAATTGGTAAAAGCCGGAAAAGTAAAATATATCGGTCTATCTGAAGCTTCAGCAGAATCAATAAGAAAAGCCAATACAATTCATCCCATTACTGCTTTACAATCAGAATATTCTATCCTTACTAAGGATGTTGAAAGTGAAATACTTCCAACCATCAGAGAATTAGGAATTTCCTTGGTTCCGTATTCGCCGCTGGCAAGAGGTCTTTTTGCCAATATCAATGAAGTACAAAATCTTGGTGACGATGATTTCAGAAAATCATTACCTCGTTATCAACAGGAATATCTGGAGAATAATACTAAACTGGCTAATGAAATTAATGAGTTTGCAGCTTCCAAGGGGGTGAAAGGAACTCAATTAGCATTGGCTTGGGTACTGAATCAGGGAGATGATATTATTCCAATTCCGGGAACCAAACGAATCAAATATCTGGAAGAAAATATAGCAGCCGTTAATATTGATCTTTCCCAATCCGACTTGGATACCATTGATGCCATTCTGAAAAAGTATCCGAATGTAGGAGAAAGATACAGTGAGGGTTCTATGAAATTAGTAAACAACTAAAGACTATACATAAACTGGGTTTCTGAATAACAGAAGCTCAGTTTTTTGTTAGATATACAATTTGAAAAACACCACATTACAATATGAACAGAAGAGACTTATTAAAAAACGGATTATTGGCAGGAGCATTAAGTTTTGTTCCTTTTTCTAATGTTTTTGCAGAGACAAAGACAAGTCCGGAAAAACCTGAAGATGATTTATCCGGTTTTAAAAAAATAAAATTGGGAGAATTGGATTTGTTTATCCTTACAGGCGGATATATTCATGAAACAGATGTAAATTCATTTGCTCCACGAGGGAACGTTTCAGAATTGAAAACCATTCTTAAAGATAATTTTAGACCGGAAGATTATATTGATATGGCCCTGAATTTTCTGTTGATTAAAACAAAGAATAGACTGATTTTAATGGATTCAGGAATGGGGATTTTTGCCGATGAAAGATCTGGATTTTTGTTGAAAAGCCTCCAAAAGGCAGGATTTGCAGCAAAAGATATTACTGATGTTTTCATTTCTCATGCACATCCGGATCACATAGGTGGAGTAGTGGATAAGCAAAATTCTCTTGTTTTTCCCAATGCCAATATTTTCATTTCAAAAACTGAATATGATTTCTGGATGCAGGCTTCCATTAAGGATTTTAACAATAGTGCTTTGAAAGCAAAACCGGAAGTGCTCAGTCAGATTATTCCGGCACTTCAAAATATATTGAAAACGATTAAGCCCAAGTTGAAATTCTATGACTTAAACAATCCATTGTATGAGTATTTCAGTTTTCAACTGGCTCCGGGGCATACTCCGGGTTTAATAGTTACTACAATCTCTTCAGGGAATGAAAAGCTCATATATATTGCAGACCTCATTCATTCTGATGTTATTCTTTTCCCTCACCCTGAATGGGGGTTTTCTGGAGATACAGATCTGGATATTGCTACGGCTTCAAGAAAAAAGCTGCTCCTACAATTGGCAGATACCAAAACCAGAGCTTTTGCCTGTCATTTGCCTTGGCCGGGACTAGGGTTTACAAAGAAGAAAGCCGATGCGTTTGAATGGATTCCTGAGGGGTTTATGAATTAGGTAGTGAGTGATAGATCAAGGCTTGACGAACAATTCAATTTTTACATTTTTAAAATAAAAAAAGCTCCTTAAAAAAGGAGCTTTTCATTTATATCAGTATCAGCAATTAAATTGCATCAACAATTTCATTTAAAACTGTGCTTGGTCTCATTGCTGAATACGTTTTATAAGTATCAGTTTTGTAGTAACCATCAATGTTTTGAGGTTTACCTTGAGCACCAATTAATTCTGCATTAATTACTTCTTCATTTTCCTGCATTGCTTGTGCAACCGGAGCAAACTGAGCAGCTAATTCAGCATCAGTAGTTTGGTTAGCAAGAGCCTCAGCCCAATACATTGCTAAATAGAAGTGAGAACCTCTGTTATCAATCTGACCTACTTTTCTTGCAGGAGATTTATCTGTAGCCAAGAACTTAGCGTTTGCCTCATCCAATGCATCAGCTAAAACCTGAGATTTTGTATTCCCTTGAGTTTGAGCTAAATGTTCTAAAGATGCCTGTAATGCCAAGAATTCACCTAGAGAATCCCATCTTAGGTATCCTTCTTCAAGGAATTGCTCAACGTGTTTTGGAGCAGAACCTCCGGCACCTGTTTCAAATAAACCACCACCATTCATCAATGGAACAATAGAAAGCATTTTTGCAGAAGTACCAAGCTCAAGGATTGGGAAAAGGTCAGTTAAGTAATCTCTTAATACGTTTCCTGAAACAGAAATTGTATCCTTACCTTCTCTTGCTCTTTTTAAAGTTTCTGTCATTGCGTCTTTTACATCAAGAATTCTGATGTCTAGACCTGTTGTATCATAATCAGCAAGATATTTTTCTACTTTTTTGATGATCTCTCTGTCGTGAGCTCTTCCTTTGTCTAACCAGAAGATCGCAGGAGTATCAGAAAGTCTAGATCTGTTTACAGCCAATTTCACCCAGTCCTGAATAGGAGCATCTTTAGTCTGACACATTCTGAAGATGTCATCTTTTTCTACTTTTTGAGAAAGAAGAACATTTCCAGCTTCATCCTGAACCTCTACAGTTCCGTCTGCAGATAATTGGAAAGTTTTGTCGTGAGAACCATATTCCTCAGCTTTTTGAGCCATTAAACCAACGTTTGGAACAGATCCCATCGTGGTAGGGTCTAATTTTCCGTGTGCTTTCATATCATCTATTACAGACTGATAGAAACCTGCATAAGAACGGTCCGGAATGATACAAACTGTATCTTCTTCATTTCCTTCCTTGTTCCACATTTTACCTCCACCTCTTACAAGGGCAGCCATAGATGCGTCAACAATAATGTCAGAAGGTACGTGGAAGTTAGTAATTCCTTTGTCAGAATTTACCATTGCCACTCTTGGTCCGTCAGCAAGAGCTTTTTCAATGTCAGCCTTGATGTCAGCTTCCTGAGCATTTCCTTTGATTTTTTCAAAAAGATCAGCAAGACCGTTATTTGGGTTAACATCTAAAGATTTGAAAGTCTCAGCATATTTAGTAAATACATCCTTGAAGAAAGTTTCTACGATAGCTCCGAAAATGATTGGATCAGAGATCTTCATCATCGTAGCTTTAAGGTGAGCAGAAAGAAGTACATTTTTGTTCTTAGCTTCTTCGATAGCTTCCTGAACGAATACTCTCAATGCATTTAGGTTCATTACAGAAGAATCGATTACTTCACCAGCCTGAAGACCTGCGAAGTCTTTCAGTAAAGTTTCAGCACCGTCATTTCCTTTGAATACGATTTTATATTTTGTAGCGTTTTCTAATGTAGTAGAATTTTCTGTTCCGTAGAAATCGCCATTGTTCATGTGAGCTACGTCAGTTTTGCTGTCAGATGCCCAGTTACCCATTCTGTGAGGGTTTGTTTTAGCATAGTTTTTAACAGCCTTTGGAGCACGTCTGTCAGAATTTCCTTCTCTTAATACAGGGTTTACAGCACTTCCCAGAACCTTTGCATATTTAGCTTTGATTGCTTTCTCTTCATCATTCTTCGGCTCTGCAGGATAATTTGGAACTGCGAAACCTTTAGCCTGTAGTTCAGCGATAGCAGCGTCAAGCTGAGGAACAGAAGCAGAAATATTTGGTAATTTGATGATATTAGCTTCAGGCTTAGTCGCCAGTTCTCCTAATTCAGCCAAAGCATCACCAATTTTTTGGTCATCCTTTAAAAACTCAGGAAAGTTAGCTAAAATTCTTCCTGCCAAAGAAATATCCGGAACAGCGATCTCAATATTTGCTGATTTAGTAAAAGCTTTTACAATAGGTAAAAATGAGTGTGTAGCCAGCATTGGAGCTTCATCCGTTAACGTGTAGTAAATTTTTGATTTTTCTGACATTATACTGTTATTTGTTATTTGAAATTTTAAGTCCCACAAATTTAGTTAAAATTTAAATTTTGGGATGAATTCTACGCCTAGATTTTTTACTTTAAGATTAATTTAACCTTAATTACACAGAAAAAAAATCTATTTTTGATTAAATTTGAAAAACTAAAAAAATAAATATTATGTCAACGACAATCACTTTAAAAGGAAACGAAGTACACACAATAGGAGCATTACCATCAGTAGGAACAAAAGTTAAGGATTTTGCCTTAGTAGATTCTGGGTTAAATGTAAAGACTCTTCAAAACTTTGAAGGAAAGAAAAAAGTATTCAATATTTTTCCAAGTATTGATACTCCAACTTGTGCTGCTTCAAGTAGAAAATTCAATGAAGAAGCTTCAAAATTGGATAATACAGTAGTAATTAATGTTTCTAAAGACCTTCCTTTTGCATTAGGAAGATTCTGTGCAGCAGAGGGATTGAACAATGTAGAGACTCTTTCTGACTTCAGAAGCAGCTTTGGTGATGATTATGAAGTGACCATTACAGATTCTCCTTTGAAAGGCTTGCTAAGCCGCGCGGTGATTGTTACAGACGAAAACAATAAAGTAATTTATACAGAACAAGTTTCAGAAATTGCAAACGAACCTAATTATGATGCAGCGCTTACAGCCTTGAATCAATAATAGAAATAATCTTTTAAAAAGCCTTGTGAATGAACTTTTGCAAGGCTTTTTTGAATCTAAAATACACCATAAATGATGTCAGACCACTACACAAAATACGGAGAGCTATTTCAGGTAGATCAGGAGCATTTCGATGAATTTTATGCACTCCTTAAAGATACTAAGCTTTTAAAATCAGACTTTTTCCTGAAACAGGGTGACAAATGCAGATATCTGGGATTTATTAAAAAAGGAATCATCAGAAGCTTTTATATTAATGATCAGGGAAAGGAAATCAACTTTGGATTTTATTTTGAAAATGAATTTTTCACCGATTATGAAAGCATTCTTTGTGATACGGTCTCCAATATGAATATTCAGGCGTTGGGAGATTGTGAAATTCTGCTGCTGAGTAAAGATCATTTGCAGGCATTATATCAGAAAGAAGCATACTGGCAAAAATTTGGACGGGTGATGAGTGAAAAAATTTATTTGGACGCCAAAAAAAGGATTGATGATTTATTATGCCTGTCTCCAGAAAACAGATACTTAAATCTTTTAAAACAACAACCCCTTCTTTTCCAGAAAATAGCACAAAAACATATAGCAAGTTATCTGGGAGTTACAGAACAATCTCTTAGTCGAATCCGTAGTAGAATTATAAATTAACTTAAGTTAACGTCAGATGAAATTTTAGGTCGTAGTTTTACTATTATCAAATTTTAATTATTATGGAACAAAAAGATTTAACCATTATTTTGGTACACGGAGCTTGGGGAGATGGTTCTCACTGGCAGTATGTTATCCCTTCACTTGTAAAAGCAGGTTATAAAGTAAGAAGTGTTCAAAACCCTTTAACTTCTTTGCAGAATGATATTGATAAAACAAAAGATCTTATCGATGCTCAGGATGGAAAAGTACTTCTGGTAGGACACTCTTATGGTGGAGCTGTTATTTCAGGTGCAGGACATCATGATAAAGTAGCCGGCCTTGTTTATATTGCAGCTTTCGCACCTGATGCAGGAGATAGTTTAGGATCCCTTTTAGGAAGAAGGGAATCTCCGGGTGGCGCAAGTATTTATCCTGATGACAAAGGGTTTTTATGGATCAAATATGATGAGTTTAAATCCGCTTTCTGCCAAGATTTGGATGATGAAAAAGCTTTGGTAATGGCATTATCCCAAAAACCGATTCATGGGCAGTGTTTTGGTGATGTAGCGGGTGAACCTGCCTGGAAAGTGCGACCAAGTTGGTATCAGATTTCATCGAATGACCATATGATTCCTGCGGAAACAGAAAAAGAAATGGCAGAACGTCTTCAGCCTAAGAAAATAATTACTTTGGATGCTGGGCATGCTTCGTTAGCATCTCATCCCGAAGAAGTTACACAGCTTATTTTAGAAGCCGCTTCTTCACTCTAGAAAGTAATTGAGAATAAAGAATTTATAAAGCTCTGGAAAATTTTAAGTATTTTCACAGAGCTTTTTTTATTAATATAATTGAAATGGTAAAGAGAATTGTAGCCAATATAAAGACCAATGATCTGGCAGGAAGTAACCACTTTTATCAGGATATTTTAGAGCTTGATGTTTTGATGGATCATGGTTGGATCAAGACCCTTGGTAACGATGAAGAGACAAAGGTGCAGATCAGTTTTGCTCAACAGGGAGGAAATGATACAGAAGTTCCCGATCTTTCTATAGAAGTAGATTATGTGGATGAAATTTATAGTAAAATGAAGCAGGCAGGCTTTGAGATTACTTACGAAATTACCAATGAAGATTGGGGAGTCCGTAGGTTTTTTGTAAAAGATCCATTTGGAAAATTAATTAATATTCTTTCTCATCAATAAAATACAGCATACTATGAAAGCAGAACAGATTATTCCTGTGCTCAGGATTTTTGATTACCAGAAAACACTTGAGTTTTATATTGACTGGCTAGGGTTTGAAATCGTATGGGAACATCGGTTTGAAGAAAATTTTCCCGTTTATATAGAGGTGAAAAAAGAGAACATGGTTTTTCACCTGAGCGAGCATCATGGCGATGCAAGCCCAGGAAGCAGTATTTTTATCTGGGGAGAGGGTGTTGTAGAATATCACAAAGAACTCATCGATAAAAATTATAAATACAACCGTCCCGGGCTTGGGAAAACCTTTTATGATGCAGTCTCTTTCACTGTGAATGATCCTTTTGGAAATAAGATTATTTTCAATGAAAAGTTTGATGAAAAGAAGCACGGAGCCTTAAATCTTCACTCAACTCATTGATCTGAAAAGCAGCTGTTCTAAAAAACTCCTTGGGATTATAAAAGTAATTATTTGTCTTTTTTTACTTATTTAAACTTGGCTGTGTTCATGATGAATTTGAAATATTAAGCCTAACTTTGTTTTCCAAAATTGACAAATGAAACGTTCAGGAACAGCAGATCTGCCTCTTCACTACGGTAAAGTACCGCCGTGGTTGTACGAGCGTATGTCTATTCTTGGACTTTCCATTGTTGAAGTGATTCTCATGGATTATGGTAAGGATGAGGTATTACGCCGGTTAGCAGACCCGTTTTGGTTCCAGAGCTTTGGAGCAGTAATGGGAATGGATTGGCATTCTTCAGGAATTACCACTTCTGTTATGGGAGCCTTGAAACGGTCTATTAATCCCAATTCCCAATCACTGGGGCTTTATATTTGTGGAGGAAAGGGAAAGTTTTCCAGAGAAACCCCATCGGAACTCATTCAGATTGCTGAAAAAACAGGTCTCAACGGTACTGAATTGGTAAGAGCCAGTAAACTTTCTGCCAAGGTGGATAATACAGCTATTCAGGATGGATATCAATTGTACCTGCATAATTTTGTCTTGTCAGATAATGGAAACTGGAGTGTTATTCAACAGGGAATGCATGAATCTGACGGAACTGCAAGACGATATCATTGGCATTCTGAAAACATAACTTCATTTGTAGAAGAGCCACATACAGGAATCAGTGGTGTTTCAAGAGGGCATATTTTAAACCTCACAGATTCAGAAGCGGCAGGAAATCGAAAAGGAATTTTGGATATTTCCCACACAGACTCTATAGATGTAATGAAAGATTTTTCAAGGCTGATTCTTCCTGCTCATCATGATGTTCGGGCTTCGGATGTTGATCTTAAACGTCTGGGAGCACTTTTATATGTAACCCGAGAACAACAACCACAGAATTTTGAGGATTTGTTGATGTTGGAAGGAGTAGGGCCCAGAACAATGCAGTCTTTGGCCTTAGTCAGTGAAGTAATTCATGGTGCTCCGGCAAGATTTGCTGATCCTGCAAGGTTTTCCTTTGCCCACGGAGGTAAGGACGGTCATCCTTTTCCGGTTCCAATTAATACCTACGATGAAAGTATCAGTATTCTCCGAAGAGGAATAGAAAAGTCCAAACTCGGAAACTCTGACAAATTGAATACATTAAATAAACTCCATCAAATAATAACCACCGCCGAAAAAGATTTTACCCCGGATTTTGATATTCAGGAAGTCATTGAAGAAGAAAGACAGAATTCATGGCGCTTTGGTGGTAAAACAGTATTTGGAGATGCTAAGAAACCTGATTCTTCCAATGGTATTCAGCTGTCCCTGTTTTAAGATTCCCGATAAAGACAAAAAGAGATATATCCATTTCCATTATCACTATTACCATATTTTCACCAAAAAACAAAACATCTGTTTAATTTTTTCAATTGATTAAAATATTTTACTTTCAATAAGGTATGTGATTTAAATTAAGGGAAAAATTATTTTGTTTAATATTTTTTATCTTCATTCAATTAAAAATTCTATTTTTAAAGTCTTAAAAAAACGATCTGATGACTAATAAATCCTTAGAAATATGCTATGATTTCCCATTTTTCTTTCAGGAAGAGCTTGAGGAAATATTTCAGGCACACGAAAAGACATCATTTCAAAAAGGTGATTTTATTCTTGAAGAAGGAAAAACAGCCAATGAATACTATATTCTGGATAGCGGTTTGGCTCGCTCATTTGTTAATGATTTCAACGGAAATGAAGTAACCACCCACTTTTTTGTAGAAAATGAAGTGATTATTGAGGTTTTATCAATGTTTCAAAGAATTCCGTCTCAGGAAAATATTGTCTGCATTACAGATTGTGAATGCTGGAAGCTGGATTATGATACCTTTCAGGAGCTATTCCATAAAATTCCCAATCTAAGGGAATGGGGGAGATCATGGATGTCCAAGGAACTCTTTGCTTATAAACAAAGATCTGTAGAAATGTTTACCCTTTCTGCTACCAAAAGATACCTTAATCTGTTGGAACAGAAATCCAAAGTAGTACAGTTTGCTCCATTGAAGCAGATAGCTTCGTATCTAGGTGTAACAGACACTTCCCTGAGCAGAATCCGTAAAGAATTGGTTTCACATCCCAAGAAAAATTAAATCTTGCCCTATGACAAGTAGATTTTCATTACACCTTGGTAATTTTGGTTTAAAGTTTAACACCAAAAATTACAAAAATGAAAGTCAATCAAATCTATGTCAATCTACCTATAAAAGACGTACAAAAAACCAGAGAATTCTGGACGAAGCTGGGGTTTTCCATTAACGAGCAGTTTTCAGATGATAAAGCAATATGTGTAGTAATGAAAGAAGATTATATCTACACCATGTTTTTGAAAGAAGAGTTTTTCCAAACATTTACCAACAGACCTTATGCTAAAGGAGACACCACGCAGGTGCTTCTTGCCATTGGAGTAGACAGCCGTGCAGAAGTGGATCAGATCGTGAAGACAGCCATTGAAAACGGAGGTTCAAAGTATAGTGAATCCATGGATCATGGATGGATGTATCAAAGTGCTTTTGCAGATATTGACGGTCATCAGTGGGAAGTAATGCATGCAGACGCTTCTCAGATTCCTACAGAATAATTTATCAGTCTACCCATCACATTAGAAATATGGAAACAAAGTCGAATGAGATAGAATTGGTGAAAAACCAGATATTCAGCAGTCTCAAAATAGTTACTTTAAATACAGAGGGAATTACCCATGAAGAATCAATGATTTTTCCTAATGATGAAGCCAATTGTATGAACTGGATTCTGGGACATTTGATCTACATCAGAAACAGCTTATTGAATATTTTAGGAGAAGAATCAATTTGGGATGGTGAAAAATTCTCATGTTACAACAGAGGTGAAATTGCCTGGGACAGAAAAGCAGAGTTTATAAATTTTGATGAACTCAAATCATATCTCCAGCAATCACAAGATAAGTTGGAAGCCAAATTGAATGTCCTTGAAAACTTTAAGGAAGAAAATGTGAAAGATATTTCAACACTCTGTCTCCACGAGATTTATCACGGAGGGCAGCTAGGGTATCTCCGAAGAATTCTTGGAAGACCAGGAGCCATAAGATGATATTAAAATCTGTAAGAGAACAGTGCTTAAAAGCATTATCAGAAGTTAAAGTCTCGTCTTTATATTTTCCAATATTTACTTTTAAATCCATAAAAAATAGTTAAAATGGACACACCAAAATCAAAAAAAATAGAACTCATCATTCCGGCTTACAGAATGCATACCCAAGGCTTTATGAATGTTTTGGATGGTATTTCGGAAGAAGATGGCTTGAAAAGAATTGAAAACAAAACCAATCACATTGTATGGATGGCAGGGAACTTTGTGAATATGCGCTACGGCTTGGGCTGGGTACTTGGACTGCAGGAACAGGATCCAAACAATGATCTTTTTTTTCAGGGAAAAGCTTTGGATGAAAGCATTAAATACCCAACCTTGGCAGATTTGAAGAAGAACTTCCATGATATTTCTCCAAAAGTATATCAAAAATTATGGGAAATAACTGATGAAGAACTGGATGAGATCTTTGAAATAGGCATGAACATTCCCTTTGTAAAAGAAACAAAGCTCAATTTTGCGGGAATGTGCATTGGTCGAGAAGATTATCTATGCGGGCAAATAGGTTTGATGCGTAGAATCTTAAACTATCCGGGAATGAAGTATGATGTGGATGAAAACCTTAATTACTAACCTATGAATCCTGTAGAAAAAGGCTATAAATGGGTGAATGGGATACAGTTGTATTATGAAATCTACGGATCCGGAAAACCATTAGTGTTGATTCATGGTGGCGGTTCTTCTATTTTGTATGATTTTAAAGAAGCCATTACAAGGCTGGAAAGCAAATTTCAGCTTATAGGGATTGATCTTCAAAATCATGGACGAAGCGAGCATCGTGATATTCCTGAAACATTTCAGCAGGATGCCGATGATGTGGTTGCTCTTTTAGCGGAAATAAACATAGATAAAGCCTCATTTTGGGGATTCAGTAATGGCGGAAACACTGTGATGCAAATAGCTCACCGCCATCCCAATATCGTAGAAAAAATGGTGGTTGCATCCGCATTTTATAAAAAAGAAGGCATGATGGATGGCTTCTTCGAAGGGATGCAGGAAGTGACCTTTGAATCAATGCCTGAACCATTTAAGATCAATTTCTTAAATCTCAATCCTGATTTTTCAAAACTGGAAAATCTCTTTGATAAGGATTGCAAAAGAATGCAAACCTTTGAAGACTGGGGAGATGAAATTCTTACCTCAATACAATCACCTACATTATTCATTAGTGGTGATAAAGACGTAATGAAGCCGGAACATACGATAGCAATGTGGCGTTTAGTGAAAAATTCTACGTTAATGATACTTCCCGCAACTCACGGAACTTATATGATGGCTGACTTCGATGGGAGCATCAATGAAAATTTACTGGACTTTACAGTGAAAGAAGTAGAGCAATTTCTGAATAATTAAGACAATAAATAACACTTGTGGCATTGGTGTAATTAGTGAATGATCCTTGTCATTTGTGTTTCCCATAAACAATAACATTTAAAATTAAAAATCATGGCAAAATTAAATCCGTACCTAAATTTCGATGGAACAGCTGAAGAAGCTTTTAACTTTTATAAATCTGTTTTTGGAGGCGAGTTCGTAGGAGAAGTTCATAAAATGGGAAATGCTCCCGGTACTGAAAACCTTTCAGATGAGGAAAAAAACAGAGTGATGCATATTGCACTACCCATAGGAAGCGACCTTTTGATGGCATCAGATATCGTTCCGGGCTTTGGACAAACCTTAACGGTAGGAAATAACAACTATGTTTCTATTTTCCCTGATTCAAGAAACGATGCAGAAAGAATTTTTAAAGGGCTTTCTGAGGGTGGAAATGTAGAAATGCCCCTTGAAGATCAGTTTTGGGGTGACTATTTTGGGAGCTTTCAGGATAAATATGGTGTTCATTGGATGGTGAATTATAATGAAGAGTATACAAAATAACCTTATATTTACTATATTTAACTAACCATAAAAGAGGTGCCTGTTTTGGGCAGCTCTTTTATTCAAATCACTAAAAAGTAGAACAATGGATCCAATTAAAATAGACATTACAATTTTAGCTCCAGTAGAAAAAGTATGGAATTATTTCAATGAGCCTAAGCATATTACGAAGTGGAACTTTGCCCATGAAAGCTGGCAATGTCCTAGCTCAGAAAATGATCTGAAAGTAGGAGGGAAATTTAAAAATAGAATGGAAGCAAAGGATAAAAGCTTCGCATTTGACTTTGAAGGAGTGTATGATGAAGTTGTTCCTTATGAGAAAATTAAATACCATATGGAAGATGGAAGAAAAGTTGAAGTAATTTTTGATAAGATTGACGAAAACACAACGAAAGTTATTGAAGTTTTCGATCCGGAAAAACAAAATTCTGTGGAAATGCAAAGAGATGGCTGGTATGCTATTCTCAATAATTTCCATAAGTATGTAGAGAACCACTAAAAATATTTTTTGTAGCCATGATCAATTTAGTTATCATGTCAAAGAGTTTGAATTCCATTTATGCTATTAACTATGATCCCAAAGAGGATTTTCTTCTTGGTGTGATTGCAATCCCGGCAAGAAACGCCTTGAAAAAAGAGAAAATAGATTCTTTGGAAAAACTGTCAGATTATTCTGAAAAAGAACTTCTGCAGCTTCATGGTTTTGGAAAAAACGCAATGATGAAATTAAAGGACCATATGACGGAGAATCAGTTTTTTTTTAAGGAAGCGTAAAAAGTAAAGTCAAATTTTTTATTGTGTCATTGCAAATAAAGAAAGATCATTTCTTTACGTGCAAAGACATAAGATTTCTCTTGCTTTATGTTTTCATAGGAAAGAATGAATTGTTGTAAGATTTAGAAATTGTATCACAGATAAAATTTCTATTCTTTTTTTGCACGAAAGTTTTACAGATTTATAATACTTGATCTGCTAAATTTATCAATCAATAAAAAATAATTAAACTATATAAAGCCAATTTTAAAATTGAAACTTATGAATAAAGATATTTTCCCATGTCTCTGGTATGACGGAGATGCCAAACAATCTGCAGAGTTTTACTGTAATGTCTTTGGAGGAGAGATTACTGCAGATACCCCGGTTGTGATGAACATTGATTTGTTCGGACAAAGGCTGATGCTTTTGAATGGTGGGCCACAGTTTAAAAAGAACGCTTCCATTTCGTTCATGGTAATTTGTGATACAGAAGATGAAGTTCAAAAATATTGGGATAAGTTGCTGGAAGGAGGAATTGCTCTGATGGAGCTTGGCTCTTATTCATGGAGCAAAAAATATGGATGGGTTCAGGATCAATATGGAGTTACATGGCAGCTGTTTCTGGGAGAAAAATCTGGTGATCAGAAAATAGTTCCTACCATGATGTTCATTCATCAAAACAATGGTAAGGCTAAAGAAGCAATGGAGCTTTATACCCAAACGTTCCCGAATTCAAGCATTGGAAATGTATTAAAATATGGGGATGGAAGTGAAGGACATCCTATTCCGGAGCCGGCAGAAAATGTTCAGCATGCCAATTTTGTAATTGACAACTATACTTTATTCTGTATGGATAATTCCTATGATCATCAATTTGATTTTAATGAAGGAATCTCATTGGTCGTAATGACCGATGATCAGCAACAAACCGATCATTATTGGAATACACTCACTTCAAATGGAGGGAGAGAAAGTATGTGTGGCTGGTTAAAAGACAAATACGGTGTAAGCTGGCAGATTGTTCCTAAAAGACTCATTCAATTAATGAATGATTCTAATCAGGAAAAAGCTTATAAAGTAGTTCAGGCCATGATGAAAATGCAGAGAATAATTATTCAGGATTTAGAAGACGCATATAATTCTTAAAAAACTTCGGCTTATTGTTTGATGCTATTTATAAAAGCTTTGCTCTTAAAGAAATGGAGCAAGTCATAATCAAATTCAAAATTTACAGGTATGGAGATATTATCATATGAAATAGAGATCAATGCAGAACCCGAAAAAGTATGGAGTGTCCTTTGGGGAGATATTACCTACAGGCAATGGTCAACTGCTTTTGCGGAAGGCTCTTTTTATGAAGGAACTCTGGAAGAGAATAATATCATCAAGTTTTTTGATCCCAAGCATAACGGGATGTACAGCAGAATTGAAAAAATTATACCCAATGAGGAAATAAAATTTCTTCATCTGGGCGAAATTTATGATGGTATTGAGGTTCCACAGAACTGGGGAGATGCAACAGAAACCTATTTTTTAGAGGAAAATGAAAACGGAACCTTATTAAGAACAGAAATTCACTCTCCGGAGGAATTTAAAGCATTTTTTGAAGAAAAATTTCCCAAAGCACAGATGATTATTAAGCATCTTTCGGAAAACCAACTTTAAATCGGTTGAAAGTAAGTCAGATGGGTTGGGAAGTATTATAATTAATCACAAAATTTTAAAATATGGAAACCCTATCTTACGAAACAATAATCAATGCTCCCTTGCAAAAAGTCTGGGACATTCTTTGGAGTCCTGAAACATATAGCGTATGGACGCAGTATTTCGGTGCAGGATCATCTATCATGAAGTCTGACTGGGAAGTAGGCGGTAAAACGTACTTTCTAAATGACAAAGGTGACGGAATGGTCTCTACTATAGACAGTCTGGATGAACCTAACCAAATAGTTTTTAAACACCTGGGAATGATAGAAAACGGAATAGAAGACACCCAAAGCAAAGAGGTAATGGAGTGGAATGGATGCTTTGAAAAATATTTTCTAATCGACTATGAGGGAAAAACAAAACTTCATGCTGAGGTTCAGGTTGAGAAACAATGGCGAGATCATATGAATACAGGTTTTACAAAAGGATTGATCGTGGTGAAAAGCCTTGCCGAAGGAGTCAATCTTACTTCAGTATAAATTACATTCCTTATTATTTGAATTTAAAAACGTATGAAATTATTAGTAATCCTATTCGGCACATTTATATTGGCTTTGCTTGGAACCACAGTTTTTCAGGGAAAACCAGACTTCGTATTCTCAGGGAACCTTGGAATGGCGGTATTCATCATATTTACAGGTTTCTCTCATTTTAAGTTTCAGAAAGGAATGGCGATGATGATCCCGGAGTTTATTCCCGGCAAAATGTTTTGGGTATATTTTACCGGACTTTTAGAAATCGCTGCAGGAATAGGTTTAATGATTCCCCCTATTCGTGAGATGACGGCAATCTTATTAATCATATTTTATGTGTTGGTCTTTGTGGCTAACATCAATTCTTCCAAAAAGAATATTAATATTTTTAAGGCAGATTATACAGGCCCGGGGATGCAATATCTTTACGCTCAAAGGATTCCTATGCAGATCATTTTAATAGCGTGGACCTGGTACTTTGGAATTTATTTACATTAGATATAAGGCAGCTTTTAAAGCTGTCTTTTTTATTTATTTGATTTTTTTTATAAAAATAATGCTTAAATTATGTAACGTTTTGAGGTTTAAGCTGTCTTATATATAAAAGCTTTAATTTTTTCAATTAAAAGATTAAATGCAAGCAATAGTTTTAACTTTAAAGCATAAGTTATGAATCTAAATTCCAAAATTTTCGGTACAGCTTATATTGTACTTTCTGCTATTATGATAAATGCACAGAGTTCTACATCCAAACTTCCGGGAGATCCCACGCTTCCGTCTACCAAGGCTAATCTTGAGAAGCTTGTTTCTTATGACAAAGGAAACTTCAAGTATAAAGTTGAAGATTACTTTGCAAGACCAAAGGCTTCCCAATTTAAAATATCGCCGGATGGAAAGTTCCTTTCCTATAAAGAAAAAGACAAGGACAGTAAAAATCATGTCTATGTTAAAGAATTAAGCACAGGGAAAATTACCAAGGCAATTGTAGAAAAAGATGACCTGATAAAAGCCTATGGCTGGTTGAATAAAAACCGCTTATTCTATACACAGGACAAAGGGGGTAATGAGAATATTCATCTTTATGCTGCGGACACCGATGGTAGTAACCTTAAGGATTTAACTCCATTTGACGGAATTACATTAGGCTCAATTATTCCGATAAAAGATACAGACTTCGTTGTAGTGACAATGAATAAGAACAACAAACAGATCTTTGAACCCTATAAAGTTAACTTCGTAACAGGAGAAATAACCCAATTGTATGAAAATAAAGATGCCAATAGCCCTATTGACGACTATATTTTTGATAAAGACGGAAATTTAAGAGGATATACTATTCTTGAAAACGGATTAACAACGAAGACTTACTATAAAGACCTGCAGACAGGGAAATTCAATCTGATTAAGTCAACGGATTGGTCAGATACATTCAGTATTGTCAGATTTAATGATAATTCCAAGAACAAAGACGAAGCTTATGTGGTCACTAATCTAGACAGTGATAAAGCAAAGATTGTTTTATATGATTTAAAGAAAAATGCTGTAATCAAGGAGGTTTATTCCAATCCGGTATATGATGTAAGCTCAATAAGTGTTTCTGGTAAGAACAGAAATTATGAACTGGATTACGTTAGTTATAACGGCGTAAAAGGAGAAACGGTTCCGGTAAGTAAATTCTATAAAGAAATTGATGATAAGCTAAAATCTCAGTTTGGAGATAAGGAATTTGGTATCGTTTCTTCAGATGATAATAATGATAAACTTCTTGTAGTAGTAGGAAGCGATAAGCTATATGGAACGTACTACGAGTATGACACAAAGACCAAGCAAACAAAACTTCTTTATAACCTGATGCCACAGTTGAAAGAAGAGGATATGGCAGAAATGAGACCAATTGAATTCAAAAGTAGAGACGGACTAACAATTCGTGGTTATATTACCCTGCCTAAAGCAGCATTAGAAGGCAAAAAGGTTCCTTTAGTTGTGAATCCACATGGGGGCCCTCAGGGAATCAGAGATGATTGGGGCTTCAACCCAGAAAGCCAGCTGTTTGCAAGCAGAGGCTATGCTACACTTCAGGTGAATTTCAGAATTTCAGGAGGATATGGAAAAGAATTCCAAAAAGCAGGATATAAGCAGATTGGAAGAAAAGCAATGGATGATGTAGAAGATGGAGTAAAATATGCCATCAGCCAAGGGTGGGTAGATAAAGATAAGATCGCAATTTACGGAGGCAGCCACGGAGGATATGCTACCTTGATGGGCTTGATCAAAACTCCCGATTTATATGCTTGTGGAGTGGATTATGTAGGAGTATCCAATATTTTTACATTCTTCGAATCGTTCCCGGAATACTGGAAACCTTACAAAGAGATGGTAAAACAAATCTGGTATGATTTAGATAACCCTGAAGAAGCTAAAATCGCCAAGGAAGTATCTCCTGTTTTCCAGATTGATAAGATTAAAAAGCCATTATTTGTAGTTCAGGGTGCCAATGATCCTAGAGTAAATATCAATGAATCTGATCAGATTGTGAAAGCTATGCGTGCTAAAGGATTTGAAGTACCTTACATGGTAAAATATGATGAAGGACACGGATTCGGAAAAGAACCGAACAGAATCGAATTTTACAAGTCGATGCTAGGATTCTTTGCAGAGAATTTCAATAAGGCTAAGTAAGTTTAAAATTTTTATAATGATGGAAACGGAGGATGTAGTATCCTCCGTTTCTTTTTTGTTATTATTGAGATGTTAGATAGTTAAGTATATAAATAATAGAAAAATATTTTATGAAATAGAAAGCCGATGGATACAAGAAAAATTGAATTCTAAGAAAAATATTATAAATTTATTAAAGTAAAACCAAGAAGACAGTCGTCATATCAGTATGGAGGTTGTCGAAAAAATAACAATGCCACAGAAAGAGAAAGAAAGCATCATCTCGCAGACCGTTTCCAACTACGGAGGAAAGCTGATGTCCTATATTCGTCCCAAAGTGAAAAACACAGAGGATGCAGAAGATATTCTGCAGGAAGTGTGGTATCAGTTCAGCAGCATTACCAATCTTTCCGAGATTGTAAATGTAGGAGGCTGGCTTTACAGGGTCACTGCGAATAAGATTACGGACCGTTATCGTAAAAAGAAAACAGAAAATCTTGAAGATTTTGTTTACGAAGATGAAGACGGTAGTTTTTCCATCAAAGATATTTTATTGATGGATGATAGCGCAGGTCCTGAAGTGAAGATGTTTCAGGATGAGATCTGGAAAAAACTGTTTGAGGCGCTTGATGAACTCCCGGAAAAACAAAGGTTGGTCTACGTAGAGAATGAACTAAACGACAAAACCCTTCAGGAGATTGCTGATGAACAAGGAGAAAATATCAAGACCATCATCAGTAGAAAAAACTATGCTGTGAAGCATTTAAGAAACAGGTTGAGAAGACTATACGAAGATTTAAAAAGTTAGAAAAAGAAATTATGAATCATAAACACAAAAAGGGCTGGATTTTTTTATTCTTATGTCCACCATTAATTTTATTAGCCGTTACATGGATTGTAATGATGCTATGGAATTGTCTGCTTCCGGAAATTTTAGGAGTAAAGGCCATTACGTTCTGGCAGTCTATGGGAATATTGATCTTAAGTAAGATCCTTTTCGGAGGTTTTCATTTTGGTAAAGGAATGAGAGATTTCAAGGAAAGAAAAATGAGACAAAGCATGGAAGGGTGGTCGCCCGAAGACAAAGAAAAATTCAAGGAAGTATGGAAGAATAAATGCTCCGGAGGATTCTTCAACAGAAACAACGAATAATTTAGAAATTTTAAAGAAGTAGTAAAGTAAAATTAAAATTCATTCGTCTATATAAAAAACAAGAAGTAGTAAAATTTAAAATTTTGAAAAAATGAAAAATTCAGCATTAAAAGGTGCTCTTGGAGCATTAGCCGTTGTAGGTGTAGCTTTAATCGCTAAAAAAGCAGTACAAAGAAAAAGATTTATTAAAGGTATTTTTGATGAATACGGAATCAAAGAAAAATCTCCATTTGGATTAGCTGACAAGATCAGAGAAATGAATAATGAAGAGTATGAAGCATTGAAAGGAAAATTCAAAAAGGAATTCGCTTCAAGATGCTGCAGAAAAGATAATACCTGCGAAGCATAATTCGTAAAAGACTAAATTGAAATTGTTTAATTCCGGCGCGGGAAGCTGAGCTTCCCGCGCCGGAATTTTTTTATTTTATAGATTATACTTTATTGCTTTCCCGCTTTCTCACAGATGATATTGATATATAGTCATTTGCAAAATCTGCGTGAATACTATTTTAATACTAAGTTTAGATTTCTTGCTATCCTCGGAATGAAAAAACTGCTGTTGAAATTTTATTGAAGATAAAATCCTAGTGCCTTAAAAGCAACGACCTTATAAAACCTTTAGTGCCTTTGCGTTTTCAAATCATCAATATAAAAATCATTTTGAGACTGCTTCATCTTTGATTCGCAATGACTTTTAGAGCTTTTCTTCTATCAAAATTTTACCGTAAATATCAAACAAAAAAAAATAAATCCTTATTTTTGTATTGCTCAATGAAAGATTACTACTATTTTCTCGGTATATCTCAGGATGCTTCAGAAGAAGACATCAAAAAGGCTTATCGAAAGCTGTCTTTAAAATACCATCCCGACAAGAATGATAATGATGATTTCTTTGCAGACCGTTTCCGTGAAATTCAGGAAGCTTATGAAACATTGAGTGACCCAGGCAGAAGACATTCCTATGACCAGAACTTAGAAAGTCATCAAAGAAGCTTCAGATATAATATTCCGCCAGCAATAAAGACTTTTACAGCTAATAAAATTCATGCGAAAAAAGGTGAGGAGATTATCATCAATTGGCAAACGAGTAATGCCGATGTGGTAAAGGTATTGCCTTTCGGATTGGAGAAACCTTATGGTGAAAGAACTTTTAAGATCACGGAATTTAAGGATGGGAAATTCCAACTCTTGCTTCATGCAACGAATTCACTTCTGCATAAAACCGTAGTTCAGGGAATTACCATTACAGAGGTTTTTGAAAATGATACAGAGAAATTCAAAAACACAGTAGAGGATATGTTTAAATCTCAGCCGAGAACAGCTTTGAACAAAAACGGGCAGTCTAAAATTACAATGTTGTTTTGGGGAATTGTAATTTTGGGAATTGCTTTATACTTCTTAATAAAAGAATTTATTTAGCCTAAGCCATTTTCTTTCTTCCCGGACACTTTTTACATCTTTTCCCTTTCTTGAATTTCTTACAGCAAGATTTCTTTTCACAGAACATCTCTTCATTATTGAATGCATATGCAGGAGCCAAAGGCTGAACTTTAAACGGGACAATCATATTCATGTTGCAAATATATTAATTTAGAATAAATATAATTAATAAAATTTCATAAAATTCTTACAACCTGATCAATAGCAGTGTTGTTGGCTTTTTGAGCATTCAGAATACTCTGGAAATTTAACATAATTCGAATTTAAATTCCCCATAATTAATCATTTCAAGACATTTTTTACTGTATAATTATGAACTTAATATATTTCCCGATTAATTTAAAATCACTGAAAATTATTTAAAGTTTTCAATGAATATTTCACTATTTTATTGACAATAAATAGGTTGTATTATTGAGTATTATTTATAGAATCTATACAATTACTGTTTAAAATAAACTAAACCTTATCTGATGGCTATCAAAAGCAAATTGAACTAAAACAACTGAACGACAGGGTGAATTATCTATGGTTTTATGATGTTGTACAATCGTGTAAAAAATTGTAATTTTACGCATCTTTTTACAAACAAAATCTAATAAATAAAAATGAATACAGAACAGTTTGTGAGCCGTCACATTTCTCTTAATGAAGCCGATAAACAGGCGATGTTGGAAAAACTTGGCGTTTCTAGTATTGAAGAGTTAATTTCTCAAACTATCCCTTCTTCTATCCGTTTAGAAAAAGATCTTGAGATCTCAGAACCGCTTTCGGAATACGAAATGCTAAACCATTCTAAGGACTTGGCATCAAAAAACACTGATTATACAAGTTATATCGGTTTCGGATACCACAACACGCTTTTACCATCAGCTATTCAGAGAAATATCTTTGAAAATCCTAGTTGGTATACTGCATATACTCCTTATCAGGCAGAAATTGCACAAGGAAGACTGGAAGCGCTTCTTAATTTCCAAACTGTAGTATGTGATCTTACAGGTTTCGGATTGGCAAATGCATCTCTATTGGATGAATCAACTGCAGCTGCTGAAGCAATGCACATGTTCTTCAACAACAGAACCAAAGATCAGAAAAAGGCTGAAGCTAATAAATTCTTTATCTCTGACCTTGTATTGCCTCAAACCATCTCTGTTTTGAAAACTAAGGCGGAGGGGCTTGGAATTGAAGTCGTAATAGGAGACCACAAAACACATGCATTCGATGCTTCTTACTATGGAGTGTTATTGCAATATCCTGGAAAAAACGGTATTGTTCTTGACTATACGGAAAATATTGTAGAATATAAGAAACTAGATCTTCAGGTAGCTGTTGCTTGTGATCCTATGGCTTTGGTGAAATTAAAGTCACCGGCTGAAATGGGTGCTGATTGTGCTGTGGGAACTTCACAGAGATTTGGTATTCCATTAGGTTACGGAGGACCTCACGCAGCATTCTTTGCTTGTAAAGAAGATTATAAAAGAGATATTCCTGGAAGAATCATTGGGGTTTCTCAGGATATGTACGGAAAGCGTGCATTAAGAATGGCTTTACAGACAAGAGAGCAGCACATTAAGAGAGAAAGAGCAACTTCTAACATTTGTACCGCTCAGGTTCTATTGGCTGTAATGGCTGGTATGTATGCTGTTTATCACGGTCCAAAAGGATTAAACTATATCGCTGATCAGATTCACTTTAAAGCTAATGCATTAAAGAATGGTCTTAAGGCATTAGGATATCAGACGGTAGAAGAGCCTATCTTCGATACAGTGAAAATTGTAATGGCTGAGGATGAAAAAGCAAGATTGGTAAGATTGATGCAGGATCACAGACTTAACCTTAACTACTTTACAGAAGGAGTTGTAAGTATTGCGATCAATGAAAGTACAACATTAGAGAAATTAAACTATCTAATGGCTTCTTTCGCTCAATTTAAAGATAAGCAAACTTTCAAATTAGAAATAAAAGAAGGATACAGCATTCCGGAAGAAAACCTTAGAAAGGATGAAATTCTTACAGAAGAAGTATTCAACAAATACCATACAGAAACAGAATTGATGCGTTACATCAAGCGTCTTGAGAGAAAAGATTTATCATTGACGCATTCAATGATTTCTCTAGGATCTTGTACAATGAAGCTTAACGCAGCTACTCAAATGTTGCCACTTTCATGGGCAGATTGGGGTAGTGTACATCCATTTGTACCGGTAGATCAGGCAGGTGGTTACCAGCAAATGATTGCAGAGCTTGAGAAAGATCTTGCTGAAATTACTGGTTTCGCAGGAACATCTTTACAGCCAAACTCCGGAGCTCAGGGAGAATATGCAGGACTAATGGTAATCAGAGAATACCATATCTCAAGAGGTGATCACCACAGAAATGTAGTATTGATTCCTCAGTCTGCGCACGGAACCAACCCGGCTTCTGCAGCAATGGCAGGAATGAAGATCGTTGTTGTTAAAAACCTTGAAAACGGGGAAATCGACTTCGAAGATCTTAAAGCTAAAACAGAACAACATTCAGCTAATTTATCAGCTGTAATGATTACCTATCCGTCTACTTACGGATTCTTTGATGCTAACATCAAGGAAATTACCAACCTAATCCACGAACATGGAGGACAGGTATACATGGATGGTGCAAACATGAACGCTCAGGTAGGATTTACAAGTCCTGGAAACATTGGTGCAGACGTTTGTCACCTTAATCTTCACAAGACTTTTGCAATTCCTCACGGAGGTGGAGGTCCTGGAGTAGGTCCAATCTGTGTTGCTAAGCACTTGGTACCATTCTTACCATCTAATGCAAATATCAGAATTGGAACTAAAGATGCTATTGAAGGTATTTCTGCAGCACCTTACGGTTCAGGTTTAATTCTTAACATTTCTTATTCTTACATTAAAATGTTAGGTACTGATGGTCTGAAAAAAGCAACAGGACATGCTATTATGAATGCGAACTACCTTAAGGTAATTTTGGCTGAGCATTTCCCAATTCTATATTCAAACGAAAATGGAAGAGTAGCTCACGAATGTATCGTAGATTTCCGTCAGTTCAAATCTTTAGGAATTGAAGTGGCTGATGTTGCGAAGAGATTGATGGATTATGGTTTCCATGCTCCCACCGTTTCTTTCCCAGTTGCAGGAACATTGATGATTGAGCCGACAGAATCTGAAAGCAAGTCTGAAATTGATCGTTTTGCTGAAGCTTTAATTGCGATTAAGCACGAGATTGATGAGATTGCAAACGGACAGGCTGATCCGGCAAATAACGTATTGAAAAACGCTCCTCACACAGAGCAATTGGTGATCTCTGATTCTTGGGATAAGCCATACAGCAGAGAAAAGGCAGCTTATCCGTTACAATGGGTAAGAGACCACAAATTCTTCGCTTCTGTATCAAGAGTAGATGAAGCATATGGAGATAGAAACTTAGTGTGTACTTGTGAGCCGATTGAAGCTTATATGTAATCTGAGTTTTTAGATATAATAAATCCCTTTCAGTAATGAGAGGGATTTTTTGTATTTTTGGCCCTTTAAAACCGTATCAATAACCATTATCTGATATTTCGCAGATAACACAAATTTAAAAACATAATAACTATGAGATTTCTTTTTGCCTTACTATTATTAGTATGCTTTAAATCCTTTGGACAGATTACGATTCGTGAAGAGAATACTGGCGAAAAAATTGTACAAAAACCAAAAGCTTATGACAGCTTGGTTAATATATCATATCAAAAAAAAGCTGTAGATTTCTATCAGTTTATAGGGCAGACATTGTACTATATACCTAGATCTAAAAAATATGTACCTAAGTATGAGGTTACTATGAAAGATTCGCTTACAGAAAATTTCTATTATAAAAATAAAGTTTCTGTAAAAAAAATACCCACTTATACTTATGAACAGCTGAATCCCGGATTTGGAACTAAAGCAGGTGAGAAAAAATATTTAAATTCTGCTATGGATTCTACTTATATATATGCTCCTTCTTTTGAACAATATAAAGTAATCGGGACAAATGAAATAAAGGGTGTTTTTCACACAAAAATAGCTGCGCTTGAGGGTAAATATTTTACAATATTGGATGTTGTTCTTAAGAACAGTCTTGAGCCTAGGGATTTGGCATCAGAAAAAACAGATGTTAAACTAGAAGATGTAGACGGAGGTGTGAATAATATTTATGTATTCAAACTGAAAGATAATATCACCAAAGATACTATTTTATGGAAAGTAAGAAGAGATGATGGTATTCAGCATGCACCTTTTATTCTTGTTTCATTCTTTACAAAACTGAAAAAGAAGTATTCATCAAATAATCTGATTGCTGAACGGGATTTAAGTGGATTCAGAGATATAAACACAGGAAATGAAGTATATATAAAGCAAAACGATAAATGGACGTGTGCTGATTTTAGCTTTGTAGATACAAAAGAAAACTTCAGGCTTTTTCCTTATTTCTTTCTTAAAAATAATAAAGGAGAAGAGATAAGAGTTACTATTGATGATATGATTGAAAAAGGAAGATTCATCACTGAAAATGATTTTAATGCACGTGAAGCAAGAAAGCTACAGAAACAAGAGGATTTAAATAAACAGGAAATTGCCAAGCAAGCAAAGATGGCTAAAGATGATGAAGAATCAAGACGAGTTCTTGTTAAGATGTTTGGTGAAAAATATGGTAATTTGGTTCATAACAGTAAAGTTGCCATTGGTATGACCAAAGAAATGTGTGAGATGTCTTGGGGAAAACCAATTTCTGTAAATACAATAAAATTCAGTAACGGTGTGGCAGAACAATGGGTTTATGGTTGGAAAAACTATTTGTACTTCAAGAATAATGTCTTGATCAAAATTCAGGGTCTGTAAGTCCTTAGAAATAACAAATCCCTTTCAGTAATGAGAGGGATTTATTTTTTATTCTTTTTGTGGGTTACAATTACAGGCAAAGTGAAGTGATTTCAAAGTCCTAATGATCTTTCCATTTATCTTAAATATTTTCCAGTAGTTTAACCACTTCAGGATGATTGTTCTGCTTTGCTATTTCAAGAGCGGTTTTGCCGTCTTTATTTTTTATGGTTAGATCAGGTTTGTATTGAAGTAAGAGCTTTACTCCCTCTGTATTCCCAGATTGAGCGCAATACATAATGGGAGTTTCATTGTCTTTATCAAGATTATTGATGTTAGTTCCTTTTCCTAAAAGATATTCTGCAATATTCAAATAGTTTTTTGATACAGCGATGCAGAATGGAGTAGCGTTGTCATTAGCTTTAGAATCTATTTCAGCATTGTTCTCTACAAGTATTTTTACAATGTCAAATTTTCCATTTCTTGCTGCAAATGTTAGAGCTGTCCAGCCGTTGATATCTTTTAAGTTAGGATTAGCTTTATTTTTTAATAGTAATTCAGCTATGTTTGTATATCCTTCCTGAGCAGCAATATTTAACGCTGTAGCATTACTTTTTAGCTGAGTATTAACGTTAGCTCCCTTATTGATAAGAAGTTCTACCAATTTAATATTGCCAGTCGCAGAGGCAGAAAATAAAGGAGTTAAGCCATTTTCAATCTGTTGATTTACATTTTCACCTTTTTCTATAAGTTTGGTTATTTTTTCCAAATCCTGGTTTTCAATAGCCTTGAATATTTTTTGAGAGTAAACAGAGTTGAATGTAAGTAGTGATAAAGCAATAATAAAGCTTTTGGTTTTCATGGGAAATTAATTTTATATCAAAGTACCAAATATAATCAAAACCCCTTTTATATAGCAATAAAAATCACCTCCCAAAAACTGAAAGGTGACTCTTTTGTTATATTTTATTTTGCTATCTTCTCTTATAGCTGTAGGCAACCAGGATTGCTACACCCATAATGAGTACTGTAATCATTGAAATGGTTTCAATTGAAATTCCACTTTTCATCTGTGTGTTTTCTTTTTCACATGAAAAAAAGAATAATACTGTCATCAATAGACAGCCCGAGAGTAATTTTTTAATCATAAATGTATTTGTTTGGTTATTAAACTTTTATGATCAAAAAGTATACCGAATTTGTAGACTAAATTAGAGGCTGTTTTTAAGGTCTTTCATTCAGAGTTCTGGAAACCTTATCAATGACTGATTGATATTGAAAGTAGCTGACAAAGGTGATAAGAATAAAAAATAGGATAGGGATTACAGTCTCTATGATCAAATGGCCAACTAGAAAATGTAAAATTAAAAATAGAATAACAGCGTATATCAAATTAAATAATACAGGATAAAAAGACTCTATCTTGTAAGTTAAAATTCTCGTGGCTTCATTATAGATGAAGTATTCCTTGCCCGGAGATATCACAAGTGGAGATCTGTTTGAAAAATCCAGTTTCACGAGGCTGTCTTTTCCGGTTATGATATTGCCGTCAATGTTTATATGATCTACTTCTCTTTCCATAAAAGAATTCTGCACAGCATCAGTCACATTTTTTAATGTTTTTCTGCCTTTTATTTCTCTTTCAAATGTATAGTGAAGTGATGTCATGTTTTTTTGAGTATTAAATTCCTTTATTTTCAATTTTTCCCTCGTCCCAGTAATAATTATCAGGATAGATCCTCGCTCCAAAAATTGCTGTTCCTACACGTACAATTGTTGCTCCCTCTTCAATGGCGGTTTCCAGATCTCCGCTCATTCCCATAGAAAGCTCGTTCATTTCTACATTAGGAATTTTTTCTTGGAAGATTTTCTGTTGTAGGTTTTTCAGGATTTTAAAACACAATCTTACCTTTTCTGTTTCTGCACTGAAGAGTCCGATGGTCATTAATCCTTTTATTTTCAATGTAGAAAATTCAGAGATCTTTTTAATCAATTCAATAGCTTTATCAGGATCTATTCCAAATTTGCTTTCCTCATTGGACGTATTCACCTGAATAAGAACTTCTATTGTCCTATTTCCTGCCAGAAGCTTTTGATGAAGTTTTTCGGCCAATTCCAGACGATCAAGAGACTGAATACAAGATACATCATACTTTAAGATGTCCTTGATTTTATTGCTCTGAAGATGCCCGATAAAGTGGTTCTCGTGAGGAATAGCTTTTAGATCTTCATACTTTTCTTTCAGTTCCTGTACTTTATTTTCAGCAATTAGGGTTTGTCCGTTTTCCAGTGCAATTTTGATGCGCTCTGCCGAAACGGTTTTGGTGGCTAGTAATAATTTAACCTCATGAGGATTCCTACCTGCTTTTTCACACGCGTTTTTTATCCGGGTATTGATGATTTCAAGGTTATGGAGAATGTCTTCTTTCATGACTTGATGGTTTCTTTGGCCTCTAGTTTTTTTATTAAAGCAGCTTTTACTGATGTTAAAGCATGGTCTTTAGCCTCTGCAAAAGAAATTGAGTATTTTCTTTCAATAGTCCTCATATCTTCAGGAAACTTAGCGAGCAGTTTATCATAGAACGTATCCAGAAAATCATTGGACGGCATCTCGTAATTGATCTTCAGTTGAAAACGTCTCAGTAAAGCGGTGTCAATGATCTCAGGGTGATTGGTTGCGCAGAGAAGAAGAGCATCTTCGGGGTAATAATCGATGAGTTGGATTAAAGTGTTCACCAGCCTTCTCATTTCACCCACATCCTTATCATCACTGCCTCTAGCTTTTCCAATCTGGTCTAGCTCATCCAGAAAAAGAACGGATCTTTCTCTTGCAGCCTTATCAAATATCATTTTAATATTCTGGGAAGTTTCGCCAATACGGGATGAAACAATATTACTTAAATTTAAAATAATAATATTTTTTCCCAGAGCATTGGCAATAGCCTTTGCTGTCATTGTTTTTCCGCAACCTGAACTTCCCTGAAGTAAAATCTTATTATTCACCGGAAGCCCATATTCCTGCAGTTCTTTGCTGTAGGTATTTTCCTTAATAAGCTGCACAAGATGGTCCCTGTTGTTTTTATCGAGAAATACTTCATTAAGGGTTACCTGTTCCTTGTCTTGGATGATGAGGTTGTAAAGATTCATGATGTCGATTAAATAATTCTTGGATTAACAAAGATAAAGCTTTATTGAATGTTATATAAAATCCTGATTGATAATAAATACCTGGGCCAGCGGAATAATATAAGGGTAGGGGATTAGGTGTTTAAAAACAAAAAGAAAAGCCAAACAGATGTCTGGCTTTTCTCATTTGGATATTAAAATTTGTTATGAAACTAAGATCTTTTTGCTATGTTTTTGGGCCCTTTTACCCTAATGGTAAAAGAGCGATCTGATTTCTCAGAGTAAAAACATAAAACAATATAATTAGTATAGTTTTGCTATAGGCTTTTTGTTTTAATAATTAGTTTCTTTCTCTTCTTACTGTCATGAAATATGATGAGAATACTACTAAACATGTTGCGATACCGATATAAGTTACCATTTTGTATTATTTTTAATTATTTGACTTTATTTTATCAATCTTTCAATTGCAATATTACAGCTTTCAAATCACGTGCCAAAGTAAAATACTATGATGTATGTCAGTGTGTTAGGGGTGTTTTAATTAATTTTATGTTGGTTTTTTGTTTACAATGTGTTAATGTATTATTATGAATTTATTAATATATTTATTATTATGCCTTGAAAAAAATATTAAAATGTTAACAGTTTGCAGGCTTCTATATTAGACTTGATAAAACAAATAATAAACAATGTGACGCATAATATTGTTGTAAAATGTTTTAATGGGTTGTGAAATTTTAGCGAGAAACCGATTTCTGTGTTAACAAAATTTATTTTATTGGGGATTTTTTGTGTTGATCCTTTTGGCAGTTGTCAGATTCCATGACACACTACTAGGCTGTCTATTTGTGCCAAAATCGAAAAAAGCATATTTTATTTCCAGCTTTAATCTGGAAGTATTTATAAATTGTAAAATATAAATACTAATCTTTTATTGGGTTAAAATGTTTACTAACAGGTTGTTGTATTGTTTTTAGAAAGAATGTAGACTCACAGAGTAAATCTTGAGTAGATCGGAAATGTAAAAGGATCATTTAGCTTTTCAAAGATTCTTTATTGAGGGAAAGGAAAAAAGGAAGTAGGTTTTATTACTTTTGCATAAAAGAATACATCGTATGGGACGCAGTTATATTTTTCTTGCTTTAGCTATTATATGTGAAATAATCGCCACTACATTTCTGAAAAAGTCGGAAGAGTTTTCTAAACTGTGGCCATCTGTAATTACTGTAATAGGATATGCCTGTGCTTTTTATTGTTTGAGCTTAACGCTTCGTCAGATTCCGGTAGGAATTACTTACGCTATTTGGTCAGGAGTCGGGATTGTCTTTATAACAATGATCGGGATTATAGCTTTCAAGCAGGTTCCGGATTTAGCGGCTATTATCGGGATCGCTCTTATCGTTATTGGGGTAGTTGTTATTAATGTATTTTCAAAAATGGGAACGCATTAATTGGTGAATAAACTGAAGGATATTATTCATCATTTATTTCAACCTTTTTATTATCGATTGGAAAAAATTGAATGAAAAAATTCTATCATAAAAAATATCCAGACTGTTTTCAATAATTGCATCCGTATAGTTTGCCATGTTGGAGGCAGACGTTTCCTCTACAAAAACAAACCAGATTTCAGAAAGCCCATGTCTTCTTCTGAATTCTTCTGAAGTATTGCTGTCCGGAACGGAAGAGTGGTTCAGGTCACAAAACAGAATTCCTTTTTTCTCACCGTTTTGCTCTACAATATTAATAGAATGATGAATGTAGTTCAGAATTTTTATCTTCGAATCAAAGCACTCTACAAAGTGGTGCAGATCAATAAGCTGTATTACTTTTTCTTCTTTTTGAGATTCTGTCATAAAAAAACATTCTAATGATATTTCCTTTGTTAGTTCGTGAAAAGTAGTTAATTCCATGCGCATTTTTTAAAGGCTACAAAGAAATACAGAAAACCAAAGACATATTTTATTTTTATACAAAATGGCTGGTATTTTATACAAAATCCAGGATGACTATAATTAGTATAATAAAACTAAGGTTTTGTATAATAAAATAATTGTAATTTACGTTAATGACTATTTTTGTGAATGATAAAGCTAGCCTCACACTATGAAATACAGCACTTGGAAATTTAAAGAAACATTTGTAATGGACTTCCTGGTGGAGAGAAAATATAGATTACGAAGACATCTGTTATTTCTTATCTTCTTTTTCTTTTTGCTGTACAGTGCCAGATTTTGGCATCCTTATTCAGGAGCCGCTCAGTATTATGTACTATTCTTTGTATATGCGGCACTTATTGTCATGGTTTATATTAATACCTATATACTTGTTCCTCGGTTTTTCTTTAAAACACGATACCTTAGCTATCTGGTATTGCTTGTTGTATTAGGAGTTGTAGGGCTTAATATTATTGGATATGGTTTAAGAACTCTTTTTGCAGATTTCAGGATTGATCATATTCAGAGGGATAATGAAAAAGGCGGAATTTATGAAGGGGTGTTGATGTGTATTCCTATTATTCTGACAACCACTACAATCAAACTTTTGCAGAAGTGGATCAATGATAATAAAAGAATCAACGAATTGAGCAATCTTACTCTGAATATGGAGCTGAATGAGCTCAGAAACCAGATCAATCCTCACTTTCTGTTCAATATGCTGAATAATGTAAAGGCTTTGATAAGAACAGATCCGGCAAAAGCATCTGTGGTTATTGTGAAACTTTCAGAGTTTCTAAGATATCAGCTGTATGAAAACAGTGAAGAAAAAACTTTGTTGACTTCAGAAATTGATTTTCTGTCCAATTTTTTGAACCTCGAAAAAATAAGAAGGGAACATTTTTCTTTTGAAATTCATATAGAGGCTGATAAAAGAACCATTAATACCACCTTTATTCCTCCAAACTTATTTACCACCTTTGTAGAAAATGCGGTAAAACACAGTGTAGATATCAGTGGAAAAGAATCTTATGTGAAAATAGAGATCAGGATTGAAAGTAAGCTGCTTCACTTTATCTGTGTAAATTCCAGAAATCCGGATTATATAGTCTCAGACAAGAAAAACAGCGGACTTGGACTCGCTAATATCACCAGAAGATTAGAACTTCTGTATAATGATACCTTTGAACTTAATATCCACTCAGAAGAGAAAGAATATACTGTTAATTTAAAAATCCCTGTATAATGAACTGTATTATAGTAGATGATGAACCTTTAGCAAGATCAGAAATGCGCTCGCTGATTGAAGAAAGCTCAAAGATTGATATCCTCGGTGAATTTTCTAATGCACCATCAGCATTAGAATTTCTTAAAGACAATGATGTAGACCTTATTTTTCTGGATATTGAAATGCCGATGGTAACAGGGTTGGAGTTTGCTGAAATGCTTCCCAAGAGATCCCTGATTATCTTTACCACAGCCTATTCTCAATATGCATTGAAGAGCTATGAGCTTGAAGCGGTAGATTATCTGTTGAAGCCCATTGATTCCCAAAGATTAGAAAAGGCAATAGATAAAGCTATCTTATATACAGAGCTTTTGTCTAAAGACACCATAAAAAATACAGTAGAATCTAATACCGCAGATTTTTTATTCATCAAAGCAGACCGACGATTTTACAAGATCAGCTTTTCAGATATTAAGTTTATCGAAGGCTTGAAAGATTATGTTGTAATGCATACGAAGCAACAGAAGCTCATTACCGCAATGAACCTGAAAACAATCCATCAGAAAATGTCAGGAGAAAACTTTATTCGGGTGAGTAAATCATATGTTGTAAATACAGAGTATATTGATTCCTTTGATAATCATAATATCTATATAGAAGAAGCCGAGATTCCGATCGGAGAAGTATATAGAGCTGATTTTTTCGCAAAATATGCCGGCGGATTTCTCAATTCTGACTTATAAAATCATCAATAAAGACTTCATTAAGTTTACATTTTCTGACCCACAAAACGAATAACAGAGCCTGTTCCGTTATGGAATAACCCTTCATTAAGATCAATCTCTTTTTCTGTAAGTTCCACGATATTATAATCCTGAAAATCAGCTTTAATTTCATCTATAGAAAACAGGGATTCAATATCTTTTGGGCCTCCTACTTTTTCATCTTTGGCAATGTATTCAAGATGATTTTTACTGAAAGCTTCAAAAATAATAAAACCACCTTTTCGCAGATACTGATTCAGCATTTGATGTATCGAAGATTTAACAGATGCCGGAAAATGGGCATAAATAAGAGCGATAGCATCAAACTGCTCCTGCTGATAATTCAAAGTAGATAATTCTCCCACCTGATAATCAATATTCACATGGTTTTGCTCAGCAAGCTGAAAAGCTTTCTTCTGACCATTGGCACTGATGTCAAAAGCAGAAACATTCCATCCTTTTGTAGCTGCAAAAACAGCATTTCGTCCTTCACCTTCTGCCGGGAAAAGGATACTGCCAGGAATTAATTTATTCAGTTGTTCTTTTAGATAATGATTAGGATCTGTTCCATACGCAAACTGTTCGCTGTCGTATCTCTCATCCCATCTGTTGAGCCACGTGTTGTCTGTCATTTACAAAAGAAATTTAATGATGTATTTAAATTATTTTCAAGAATGAAGTAGATTCCTCATTCTGCTTTATCACATCAAATGTAGACTATTTTCTTCTGGTTTCCGGCCATGAAAAACATTTACTGCAATAGATTTTTTGAATGAGAGATCTCTTTAATAAAAATCTAAATACTATTCCATAAAATTAAAATTTGGAGTAATTTTGAAAAATGATGAATTTAAACCAGATTTTCACCAATCAACGTACAGGAAACAATCCGCAAACTAAGGTTTCAAGAACTGATTTTCAAAGAGATTTCGACAGAATAATCTTCTCTTCAGCTTTCAGAAGACTACAAAATAAAACTCAGGTTTTTCCTCTTCCCGGAAGTGTTTTTGTACATAACAGGCTTACACATTCACTGGAAGTGTCGTCTGTAGGAAGAAGTTTAGGAAGTATTATTGGTGAATTTATTGTTGAGGATTATAAAAATGACCTTACCGAAGATTCAAAGAATTTTTATCTATATAATTTAGGAAATGTAATTGCAGCAGCATGTCTTTGTCATGATGTGGGAAATCCTGCTTTTGGACATTCCGGAGAAGATGCTATTGCAAGCTATTTTGAAAGGAATGAAAAGGATCTGAAATCAAAATTCAATGAAAAGGAATGGGCCGATTTGGTTAATTTTGAAGGAAATGCAAACGCTATCCGAGTATTGGCTCAGCAACAGCAGGGAAAAGATGCGGGAGGGATCCAGCTTACTTTTTCTACATTGGCAAGTATTGCAAAATACCCATGTGAAGCCGTAGCTAAGCAAAAAGGAATTATTCATCGTAAAAAATTTGGGTTCTTCCAGAATGAGAAAGATATCTTTCTTGAAATAGCAAAAGGAACCCAGCTTATCTCAGAAAGCGAAGAACCTCATATCTTTAAAAGACACCCGTTTGTATGGCTGGTAGAAGCTGCCGATGATATCTGTTATAATATTATTGACATGGAGGATGCTCACAGGCTAGGAATTGTATCCACTTCAGACTGTGAAAATCTTTTCTTTGAACTGGTAAAATCCGAAAGCAATGATATGGATAAGGTTAAAAATAAACTGGTTTCCATTTCCAATGAAAATGAAAAGATCTCCTATTTGAGAGCTAAAGCAATCAATGCCCTAATCAATAAATCTCTTGAAATCTATAAGCAGAACTTTGAAACGATTTTGGAAGGTAATCTGGATAAAGGACTTTTGGATATCTATAAATCTGAAAACAACGCTTTGCAGGATATAGAATCTTTCTCCATCGAAAAAATTTACAATCATAAAGCCGTTGTAGAAATTGAGAATGCAGGATACAATGTAATGTACGAATTGCTGGATCACTTTATTCCATCCATTCTGAAGCCGGATGATGAAAGAAAATCCTACGATAAAAAAGCATTAAAGCTTCTTCCAAGACAGTTTGTATATGATAACGGAACAGACTATCAAAAAGTTCTCGGAATTATCGATTTTGTTTCAGGAATGACGGATAACTATGCTACTGATTTATATCGAAAAATTAAAGGAATAGACATCGGAATGACGGTTTAGTTTGAAAATAAGTAGTATATTTATGAAAAACTGTTTAAACTTATTAAAATGAGCTTAGATGGTTTAACAAAACACATATTATTACTACTTATCATAAAAAATTAAACTATGGGTATTTTTATAGCGCCTGTCATCATCTTTGGGCTAATCATTTTATTTGCATCATTCTTTGTCGTGAAGCAGGAAACTGCTGCGATTATTGAACGTTTTGGGAAATTTCAGGGAGTAAAGCACTCCGGATTACATCTTAAGCTTCCTATCATTGATCAGATTGCTAAAAGACTGAATCTTAGAATTCAGCAATTGGATGTAATGATTGATACCAAAACATTAGATAATGTATTCATTAAAATGAAAATTTCTGTTCAGTATCAGGTAATCAGAAATCAGGTGGGAGATGCGTACTATCGTTTGGAAAATCCTGAAAACCAAATTACATCTTTTGTGTTTGATGTAGTACGTGCAGAAGTTCCTAAAATGAAGCTTGATGATGTTTTCGTAAGAAAAGATGATATTGCAGTAGCAGTAAAAGGTGAACTTCAGGAAGCGATGAACAGCTACGGATATGATATTATCAAAGCGCTGGTAACAGATATTGATCCGGATGAGCAGGTAAAGCATGCCATGAACAGAATTAACGCTGCCGAAAGAGAAAAAACAGCCGCAGAATATGAATCTGAAGCACAAAGAATCAGAATTGTTGCTGTAGCAAAAGCTGAAGCAGAATCTAAAAAGCTACAAGGGCAGGGGATTGCAGATCAAAGAAGAGAAATTGCAAAAGGTCTTGAAGAATCGGTAAGAATGCTGAACAATGTGGATATCAATTCGCATGAGGCGTCTGCACTTATTGTTGTAACACAGCATTATGATACTTTACATTCTGTAGGAGCAAGTACCCGAAGCAACCTTGTACTTCTTCCAAATTCACCTACTGCAGCAAGCAATATGCTGAATGATCTGGTAGTGGCTATGACTACAGCCAACACTGTAGGAGAAGTAAGTAAAGGGAAATATCCTGAACCGCCTCAAAAAGAGCAGGGATATTAATAAAGAAATAGAAAGACTGAATAAAGAAGTATACCAATTGTTTGATAAAACTTCTTTTTTCAGATGTACACATAAAAAAACTCCGAAGAAATTTCTTCGGAGTTTTTTATTATTATTTCTTGGTTTTAGAAACCTGTTCTATCAATGTATATTTAATTGAAGACGCATCTGCCGGTGGATTGGCAATTTTTTCTGTTTTTACTTTCAAAACATATTCATAACCTGGCTCATAAGTAAACCCTTCAATATGGCTGTAGAAGTTACTCCAGTTTTCAGAAGCATTCTCTTTTACCTGCATACACTTCATACGTCCCGCTCCTGCAGAACAATCTACAGTTTGTGATCCTATGATAAGTGTTTTTTCATTGGCTGCAGCTTCTTTTTTAGTTTTGGAAACCTGCTTTACCAATGTATATTTGATGGAAGAACCATCAGCGGGTGGATTTGCTATTTTTTCTGTTTTTACCTTTAAAACATATTCATATCCGGGCTCGTAGGTAAATCCATCGATATTCGTGTAGAAATTAGTCCAGTTTTCTGATGCCTTTTCCTTTACCTGCAGACATTTCATAGGAGCTACTCCTGTACAATCTGCAGTTTGTGGTCCTACGATGAATGTTTTTTCATCTGCTGAGGATGCTCCTGCGGTAGTTGTACATTGTGTCATTGCGAATAATGCTAATGCGGGTGCCGCCCCTTTTAGAATTGTTGCTATACTTTTCATAAACTTGATTTTAGACCATACTTGGCAATTACCATGCCGAACTTTTTCAGGAATTGTCGCAGTTCTTCTATTGTTTTTTAGTTTTTTAATCATTTAATTTGATGTTCTTAATGATCATAACCAAAGAACATAATACGTAAATATAAATATGGAGAATCAAATTCAAGTTGAAAATTACAGGATTCAGAAGCCTGAAATGTGGGCGGGGAATATTGGAGACCAGGAGATTATAGACCACATCAAAGATTCCGAATTTGCCAGAAAACAAACAGATGAGGGCAGGGATTACTGTTACTTTTTAGACAAAAAATATTACACAAGCAATAAGGAAAATAGCGAGTATGCCTGTATGGCCTATACTTTAAATGAGCCAGGAAATTTAGAAAGAGCTTCCGTTTCTGATGTTATTGTGGAAGAAAATGAGATATATCAGCTTCACAGGATTAGTGTTTTGAGAGATGGAGTCTTAATAGATAAGATTCCGGATACGAAAATTAAGGTTCTCGACAGTGAAAATCAAAGTAGCGGGGGAGTCCTGAGCAGTAATAAAAAAATTAATATTACGATTAAAGACCTTAGGCTATATGATGTATTGGTGCTGGAGGACTCAAGGGTTAAGCCTTTTACAGATCGTGATTTCCTGAGAAAGGAATTTTCAAAATATGTTTGGGTAAGTCCGGATAATTATTGGGCGTACGGAAGTTTTAAGTTTACATTTATTAATGAACGTGAAGAGACTGTCGCTTATAAAAAAACATTTTTCAGGGATGAACAGGGAAATGTTCTGGAACCGGAAATTAATCACTTAAAGAAAGGTGAACGCTTCGTTATTGAAGAACAAAATTATATCAATCCTGTAGATGCCGGGCGTGAGATCTTCCCTTATATAGACTTTGCTACGGACAACAACTGGAAAGATCTTTCCAATTATATTGTTCCTTTTTATGAGGAAATTTTCAGTAAATCTTCCTTAAAGGATTTTGCTCCCAATGTAGTAGAAAAGTTGGATGACATTCATGATCAGGATGAAAAACTTCGGTTTGCTATAGAATATGTTCAGAATCATATCTATTATGTCTTCAATGCCGATGAAATGAATGGGCATAAGCCACAGGAGCCTGCCATAACCTATGAAAATAAACAGGGTGACTGTAAGGCAAAATCTGTTTTATTAAAGGTTATCTTAGATTATATAGGTGTGGATGCCTCTGTTGTGTTGGTAAATTTCAACACAGATTATTATATTAAATATTATCTGCCTTCATTGTTGAACTTCAATCATGTGGTGGTAAAGGTTACCTACAAAGGTGAGGAATACTTTATTGATGCTACTATCAGAGATGAATTCGGGTTGATTGAAAATAGAGGGTTTATCTATTTTATGCATTATCTTGAAGTGAAAAGAGATCAGGAGCTTCAGATAAGAAAGCCATTTAAGTTTCCCTATTTCTGCCTTAATGAAAAAATAGACTTCAATGTACAAGGGTTAATAGGAAAACTGAACGTTGAAACTACTTATAAAGGGAATCGTGCCAACGCGATGAGGAGGTATTTTAAAGTTACCAATAAAAGGGAAATCATAGACAGCTGGAATAATTTCCTTTTTTATGGTCTTAATTATTCTAATGACAGAAACGGAACCGATATAAGAAATATATTTAAGGATGCTGTTATAGATGTAGCAAGCGATGATAAAAAGTTAAATGAAATAAAAATTCAATACTCTGCTACCGTGGAGAATCCTTACTATACGGATCCACAAAATAATCGTTTTCTGATGTACTTTGACAGAAATGTAGTGAAAGCGAGTGCAAGGGATTTTATGCATAAAGATTTACCTTTCTGGCATAATTTCGACAGAGAAAGGTATGAAATTAACCTGTATACCGATCAGAAGATTGATACGGAAGAAAAATATACAGTTCAGGAAAGCACCATTAATAATCCTTATTTTGAATATAAAAGTAGGAAGAAAGTAAGTAAAAACGGAGCAACAGTTACTATTGAATATGATCCATTGGTCAATATTGAAATTCCACAAAACGAATTTGAAAAATTCAGAAATGACCATCATACGGTAGCTGACAGTAATTTTGGGCTGGGAGTTGATATTATAGAACCAGGATTGATGAACAGACTTAAGTTCAGCTTTAAAAAGAGATTTAAATAAGACATTGATGTAAAGATAAAAGGTTTGGGTATGCAAAGCAGTCCATATCCAAACTATTATATTGCTATTAAGAAAATAACAGATGAGAAAATTATTCGTACTGACTTCTACCTTTTTTATAACCATTATCTCAGCTCAAAAGGCGGATAATGCCTTGCAGGGATATTTTGAAGAACAGGGAAATGAAACCTTTTACAAGGAATTCAATTTTGATGGAAACGGAAAGGTAATCGGCGGAATGAGAAGCAGTTATTACTTTACTAGAAATGACAGCTTGGTGGTAATCCCTGATAAAAGTGTTTTTATTTTTAAAATTAAAAAAGACCGACTTATTGGGATTTCAGACTGGGTTAAAAATGGAGTATGGATTCGTAAAAAAGACAGTACAGAGGTTAATAACAGAATAAATCCTGAGGAGTCTCAAAAAAGAGCGGCTTTATTGGCTGCATATTACGATAAGACGAAAGATATGTCTGGTCTGGATGCTTTGTTTTCCAATGATTTTACTGCTATCAGTGAAAGCTTTTGTAATCAAGGTTTAGCTAAGGCATGCCTCAATACCTTTGGATTAAAAATGATGGAGTATACGCCCGGTTTTTTAGGAGATCATGAAAAACTTAAGGCTCAAAAACTTAAGCCTCACCCTGAATTGATCGAGCTTTCCAAAAAAATAATAAACCTTGGTGAAACAGAGGGATACAACGTTCTTGGAGCCTACTATCATCTTTTAGGACTTAATGATAAAGCTTTTGAAATCTGGAAAGAGGGCGAAAAAAACGGAGATCCTGCATCTATGCTTTCCATGGGTCTTATTGATCTTGGAGAAGATATGGATAAGCAACCAGAAAGCTCAAATAATAAGAAAATCAACAAAAAGAAAAAGAAAAAGTAATGATAAGAATGATATTGTCCACTACTTTTATTTTGGTTTTCTCCTCCCTTGTGAGTGCGCAGAAATTAAAGAAAGAGGATGTGTTGGGATTCTGGAAGTTAAAAGAATCAGGATTTTACGAAAGTAAAACAAAGGTTAAAAAAGATTTTGACAATTGTCGTCTAATGAGAAACTACGCTCTCCGAGAGGATGGCTTTGCTATTTATAATTATGTGGAAGGAAGTGTAGGGGACTGCATGCCATCTGAACCCCGACTGTCTTTTTGGAGAATTGTAGATAACAGAATTCAGTTTTTTGTGGATGATAAAAATATTCTTGAAGAAGTGGTTGTGACGTTCAATAAAGATAAGACAATGCTATTCTCCAGCTATATTCCAATTCCTGCAAAGAATAGTGATGCAAAATTAGAAGCGGTATTGAATACCATTCATTACAGCATTCTCGAAAAGCAATACTAAATATTAAATTTTTAACCTATGAACTATGTTACAGTAATCTATCTCATCAATTTGTTGTTGTATGCCATTTATTTCTTTGAAAAAAGTGGGAGCGAAGTGAGTATGTCTGGTGTAGATTACACGATTTCTGCAATCATGTCACTTCTTTTAATTCTTGCGGGATATCTTAATGCAAAGAAAAAAATGACATACAGATCTGTTTTGTGGATGTTCTTTATAAATGTTTTATTATTTGCAATGTCCGGACTGTTTGATCAGTTTGGAAATGATTTTAATCTTTTTTCAACAGCGGGTGGTAATAGCTTTATGTTTACCTTGGCGCTGATTGCCTATAATGCATTTGTATTTCCTTTAATTGTAGTGTTGGAGGGAAGTGGTTTTTCATTAGTTGTGCCATTGCTATTATCCTTAATTCTGCCGTCTTTAGGATATTTAATAGGAAAGAAAATACAGGCTCAAAATAAAAGTTAGAAGCAAGAAGTGTACGGTTTTAACGTATTTTCAAAGCATAGCATACCACTTGCAATAAAGTTTTCCTTTTTTGCAACCCTGTAAATTATCAAAAAATTTAAGTTTAATGAGGCTGGCTGCCAGTCTTCGTAATAAATTTCTGTTTCCCGATTAAAAGCTCAAAAAACAGCTTAAAATCTGAAATTAAAGACCATAACGGATACTTAAAGGTGGCAGGTTTGTTTCTTTCAATAACCGCATGACTAAACCACGCAAATCCGTATCCTACAATCGGGATGTACCATAGAAACCTTTCCTTGCCGGAGCTGATAACATAGCCTATTACAAAGAATATGAGCAGGGTTCCGATAAAGTGAAAAATTCGGGTTCCTGTTTTACTGTGCTCAGTAAGATAAAACTGATAAAATTCTCTGTATGTTTTGATCCTTTCAGTCATGGTGGTCTAGTTTATTGATTCTATTGAAGTTAAAGCAATAATTCTGCCGATTTTCACAAAAGGATAAAAAAGAAAAAAGGCAAAATAGCCAATCGGTCCCTCCATCGGATTTAACCTCTTTGCTATTTTGCCTTTCCGCAATTGTATTTGTTGCTTATTTAGCTATTTTTTAATTGTTTTCCTAATTTACTGTTTTTGTATCCGTAGCAGAAGTAAATTACCATACCGATCAGGAACCACATTCCGAACCAGAACCAATTCTCGTGGCTCATTCCTGTAAGAAGATACAGGCATGAACTTAATCCAATCAATGGAATTAATGATAAGTTCTTGATGAAAGTTACAACACATAGGATCAGATTGATGATAATAAAGAAGAAAATAGAGGCTCTGAATTCTCCTTCTTTAGGATCTCCCCAATTCATAAGAGTTTGGAAAAATTCCGGTTGCCAGTAGTAAAAAGTAATTAACCCGCCAATAAAAACAACAGGGAAAATAATTTTACCATTAATATAAGGAAGATGGAACCTGCCTTTTATCTTCTCCTTAGCCGGAAGAACAAGAACTCCTGCACAAACCAATACGAAAGCGAAGATGGTTCCAATACTTGTAAAATCTAAGATGAACGTTTTATCTGTAAACAAAATAGGGATTCCCACTACAATACCTGTAACAATAGTTGCAAAAGAAGGTGTTTTGTATTTTGGGTGAATAGTCAGAAACTTTTGAGGCATTAATCCGTCACGGCTCATTGCATACCAGATTCTTGGCTGTCCCATCTGGAAAACCAATAATACAGTGGTAATGGCAACAATAGCCACAAACGAAACTACAAGCTCCATCCATGCTACATTTGCATTTGTTTTTTCAAATATGAATGAAAGCGGATCTCCTACACCATCGAATTTTTTGTAATCCACCATACCTGTTAATACCAAGGTAAGTGCAATATAGATTACTGTACACAATACAAGAGAGATAATCATCCCTTTTGGAAGTGTTTTCTGCGGATCCTTTGTCTCCTCAGAAAGAACACTTAATGCATCAAAACCAATATAAGCAAAGAATACCCCTGAAACAGCGCTCATTACTCCCGTAAAGCCATTTGGCATAAAGGATGGACTACCTGTGGTAGGGCTTATTGGAGTCCAGTTGTCTGTATTGATATAAGAAAAGCCAACTACAATAACCAATAAGATTACACCAAGCTTTAGGATTACTAAAGAGTTGTTAAAGTTTTTACTTTCCTTTACTCCAACATAACAAAGCCAGGTAATTAAACCATTGATTACCAAGGCCGGAATATCTACAATGAATTTTAGATTTCCAATCAATGGAGCTGATTTCCAAGCGTTTAATAATTCTTTATTTTCTGAGCCATTTCTAAAAGCTTTACTGGCCTCTGTATAACTACAAGTAAGATAATCCGGAATATGCATGCCGAGACGCCCAAGGAAGCTCGTGAAATAATCAGACCATGAGAATGCAACATAGATGTTCCCAAAGGAATATTCCATAATCAAAGCCCATCCGATTATCCAGGCAATCAGTTCCCCGAAACTGGCGTAGGCATACGTATACGCAGAGCCTGCTGTAGGAATTCTGCTGGCAAATTCAGCATAGCATAAAGCGGTAAACCCACAAGCAAAGCCACAAATCAAATATAGAAGGATAACACCGGGACCACCTCTAAAAACGGCTTCTCCCAAACTACTGAAACTTCCAGCTCCTATAATCGCCGCAATACCAAAAAATACAATGTCCCATACACCTAAAACTCTTAAAAGTCCTGTCGATGTGTCTGTATCCGAATAGATTTTTCTTCTAAAAAGTTGACTCATTCAATAACTATATTTGATTTGAAAAAAACAAATGTAATGATTTTTTATTTTGATGTTAACAGTCGTTAAGAACATTTAGGTAAAAATACTTAACGAAAAGCCTTTAGTCTTCATAAACAGGTATTTCCACATAGCTGTCGTTATACCATTTTACTTCCAGCGGTTCTCCAGAATCCTTTATGGTTTCTTCACTTACATCTTTACCCGTCCCATAATTGATCTGCCATGCCGAATTTTTGTTGACACCAACCAATAATAGCAGCTTACTTCCTTTTTTAATCTTCTTACTCATAAATATTGACTGCTTGATTGGAATTTGCTGAATTTTATTAGGCTCAAGAAGTTGACGTACTTCATTATCCTTAGCATAACTGGCTCTTGCCAGATGGGTAGATAACCAGAACGATTTTCCATCCGGCTTGATCTCGTAAAGAAGAGTACTTGTGTCTACATCCTTTTTATTGATAGAAATATTGAAAACGCCTGAAAGATTTCCACTCATAATAAGATCTTTATCCAGTACCTCACTTTCAAAATAAATGAAATCGGTGGTTTTAATACTGTCTTTTTTGCTTACCACATAATAAGTATCTTTATCATCTCTGTTTTTGAAATCAACAGTTTGTTTGGTAAAACTCAGGCTTCCGGGTTTATTAAAGACAGAGGAATTATTTTTACTATTCTGAAGGTAGAACTTAAGAGTAGAAGTATGCATTTGATCAAGAGTGGGAACATGTTTCCATGTGTTGGTGTTCATGATCTGAAAATTGACTTTATCCTTTAAAATTTCAGGTTTTTTACCATTCTTAAGAATATAATCAAACCAAGAAAAAGCAAGGTCATCAATACTGATTCTGGCAGCTGGGTCTATAGGATTTCCCTCCACATAGGTGTACCCGATGCTTTGCGCCCCACCATGAGTATAAGGGCCTATTGTCATATAATGCTCAGCATTTTTATTGTATTTATTATGTTCCTTGAAATAATATAAGGCACCTATCTGATCATCATCGTAATATCCGGTGGTAGTTAAGATCGGAATATTTATTTTGGCAAATTCCTCTTTGTAAGGAACCATTTTTTTCCAATACTGATCATATCCCGGGTGATCTAGCCATCTTTGGAATATTTTACTAGGCTTACCACTTATAGTATCTAATGCCCTGAATGATTTTCCACTTTTATACCATTTCGTATTAATGGAATCCCATTTTGTAGCGTTGCCAAAATCCAATTCGTCTGTATACTTATTATTGGTAACATACTGAATCCACCTTAGCATATAGCTCATGAATACATTATTCTGAGAAGGATAATCAATCCCGATTCCTACTGCTACTTGTGGTACAATTGTTTTTAATGCAGGATGTAGTTTTTTTACAGCAGCCCATTGACTGAATCCTAGATAGCTTCCTCCCATCATTCCTACCTTTCCATTGCACCAAGGCTGCTTGCTTATCCAGTCTATAACTTCGTAGATATCCTGTGATTCATATTCAAACGGATTGTTCTCATCATTACTGTTTCTTTTACCACGGGTGTTTACTACTGCTCCTACATAGTTGTAGATTGCAGCTCTTTTTCCGAAGAAACTATCAAATTGTCCCGCATAAATATTACTGGCAAGAATAACCGGAAGTGGAGACTTATTTTCTTTTTTTCTGACAATGGTAATCGTTAAGGTGTTTCCGTATTTTGTTTTAAGGTCCTTAGTTTCAATAATAAATTTTTCCTGGTCCTTTGATTCAAGCAGTTTTGAAGCCTGAGGTAAAATACTGGAGTATGTTTTATAGTTGAGATAAGTTTTACATAAAGCTAGTGCAGAATTATAATCTATGCTGTCTTTTCCTTGTTGTTTGCTCAATACTTTTTTCAGAAGTTTTTTGGAATCATTTACATCGGCCTCAATAGCTGCTCCAATTCTGGGAATCAGTTTTTCATCAATGCTTTCATACTTTTTGTTGAAAACAGTCTGAAGAGCATTAGGAAAAGAAGCCTTGGTTTCTGTTTGAGCTAATTTTGCCAGACTATACAATTCATATCCCATAGATTTGTATCCGGCCATATTATGATCAGCAAATTCATTACGATACTCAGACAGAGTTATTATTGCCTTTTTATAATCTTTGGCAACGATTTGTAAACGGAAAAGATTATCTAGAAAATCTAGATTATTTTCAGGTTTATGCTTCACAGTCTGCAGATTAGAGATCACTTTTGCAGCCAGTCCGGGCATTTGTTTTTCTAAAATAAGAGAATCGGAGACTGCTGTTTTTGGAAAATAAAATTTTTGAGCCTGCATGAGGTTTACAAAAATTAATGCTAAAAGTATCTTAAATTTCATATTACAGTGTGTTTATGGTATGTTTTTAGCTGCTGTTGAAAAGGTATCAGGTCAAAATGAATTTTTGATAACTGTTTACTAAAATTGTTTAGATTTTATCAGACGAAATTAATAAATTTTATCATGTGATAGTGAAATGTTTTCATTATTGTTAAATATTTATCTTAGAGTATTAAATCTGTTAAAACTTGCTTAAACAATAAGTTTTTAATATTTTCGTTAACTTATTTAGACTAATTTTCTTATACGAGAAGAATGAAATCAAAAAAAATACTTTTAGCGGCTGCGGTCATATACTTCGGAATTTCCGATGCTCAACAGTCCCAATATTTTACACAGAAAGAAAATTATAGATTCAATCTAGCTGAAAATCTTTATCAGACCAAAATATACAACGCTTCCCAATACGAATATGCAAGACAATATTTCTATAATCAGAATTTGTCTCGTTCAAAAAAGGAAGCGGCTCAGTTTTTTGACAATGTGATAGGGGTTATTCTTCAGAAAAATCATGCTGAGGATGGATTGACGGCTTTCATGAAAGAATATCCAAACTCTGCCTACTTTGCTCAGGCTAATCTTCCTTTGGCAGATTACTATCTGGCGAAAAAGGATTTTGACAAAGCGTTGGAAACCCTTAAAAAGGTTAACCAATACCAGCTTTCAAAAGAGGAAAATACACAGTATATTCTGAAGCTTGGATATGCAAAATTCATGATGGGAGATTCTAAAGGAGCTACTGATGCTCTTGAAGAAGCCTATAAAACAGCTGATCAGTCTCAAAAAGGTGATATTGCCTATATGCTTGGACATTTGTATTACAGCAACAGACAAAATGATAAGGCTTTCCAGTATTTTGATTCTGTTAAGGATCAGGATAAGTTTTCAAAGCTGGTACGTCCTTATTATGTACAGATGTACTACAATGACAAGAACTATGATAAGGCTATTTCTGAAGGAAATGCACTATTGAACGAAAATATTTCAGAATCCTATAAAGCAGAGGTTCACAAGATCATTGGAGAGAGTTACTTCATGAAAGGCGACTATTCTTCTGCCTATCCGCATTTGAAAGATTATCTGAATGTACAGCAGAACCCATCTGAAAATGATCTTTATGAAATGGGATTCGTTGCAGCACAGCTTAAAAAGTATGACGAGGCGGTTTCATATTATAATCAGCTTATTAACAGTAATTCTGCACTGGCACAAAATGCTTATTATCAATTAGGAAATGCCTATCTGGCTGTTGATAAAAAGCAGGAGGCTCTTTCTGCATTCCGTTCTTCTTACCAGATGGATTATGATGCGAAAGTGAAAAAACTGGCCCATGAACAATACGCTAAACTAGGATATGATATCGGTAATCCGTTTGAAAATCCGTCTACTGTTATTCAAAATTATATCAGCGATAATCAGAATGGATCCAATGCTTCAGAAATGAGATCGCTATTGGTGAAATCATACCTGTATTCCGGAAATTATAAAGAAACATTGAATGCTATTGATAAGCTGCAGGGTTCTACTCCTGAGATCAATAAAGTAGATCAGGAAGTTTCTTATTTATTGGGAACGGAAGAATTCAATAAAGGAAATTATGATGAAGCTGAAAAATATTTCCTGAGAAGTTTAGGATTCAATATCAATAAAGAATTTAACAGCAGAGCTTTATACTGGCTTGCGCAGGTATATTATCAGAAAGGAAACTATCCGTCTGCCATTGTTCGTTACGAAAAGCTTCTTAATGAGACTTTCCCTGAAAAGCAACAATTGCCTTATGATTTAGGATATGCTTATTTTAAATCCAAGAAATTTGATCAGGCACAAACGTATTTCAAACAATATCTGACCAATCCGAAACCTGAATTTAAAAATGATGCTGAGCTTCGTCTTGCAGATATTCACTACGCCAATAATGATCTGAACGAAGCCATTGCTATCTACGATAAAAACGAAGATGTTACAGATTATACCGTTTACCAAAAAGCAATGGCTTTAGGATTTAAAGGGGATACTCAGGCAAAAATCAATAATTTAAAAAATCTTTTATCGAAATATCCGGATTCCGAATATTACGATGATGCACAATACGAAATTGGAACTGCCTATGCGGCTCAGGATGATTTTGCCAACTCCAATGATTATTTTGGAAAGGTAATTAAAACATCTTCAGACAAGGATTTGATTGCCAATGCTTCCATTTACAGAGCTCAAAATTATATTGACCAAAACCAGAATGATAAAGCTCTTTCCGAGTTGAAGTCATTGGGTGAGCAGTATAAAAATACAGCGTATGCTACAAAAATAGTTCAGGCTACAAAACCAATCTTTACGAAGAATGGTGATGTTTCAGGATATGAAAGTTTTGCAAGAAATATCGGAGTGAATGTTGATGCTTCTGAAATTGATGAAATCAACTTATCTACCGGAAAACAATACTTTGCGAAGAAAGACTATAAAAATGCTATTTCTTACTACGAAAAGTATCTGACACAGAACCCAACAGGTGAGGGATTGTATCAGGCTAAATATGAATTAGGAGAAAGTTACTATCAAACTAATAATTCAACTAAAGCTTTACTTGTGCTGCAGGAAGTTGCTGGAATTCAGAATGATTACCAGGATGATGCACAAACTCGTTTAGCTCAAATCTTCATTACACAAGGGAATACCACGGAAGCGAAAAAGTATCTGGAGGGTATTAAAAACTCTTCCAATATCAGCATTAAAAATTACGCAAATGTTGAGCTAATGAAACTGTATGCGGATGAAAAGAACTTCTCTGAAGCTGAAAAATTAGCCAATGCGGTAATTGCCAATTCTAAAAACTCGGCTGCAGTAATTGAAACTGCAAAAGTGATTAAGGCAAGAAGTTTAATGAATTCCGGAAAGGATAAAGACGCTCAGTCTGCCTATACTTCCCTTGAAAAATCATCCAATACCTCTGTAGCAGCAGAAGCATTCTATGCAAAGGCTTATTATCAAAATAAAGGTAAGGCATTCAAGTCTTCCAATGAAACGATCTTTAAGCTTGCGAATAATTATGCTTCCGAAGAATATTGGGGAGCGAAAGCATTGGTATTAATGGCTAAGAACTATATAGGCTTGAAAGATAATTATCAGGCAAGTTATACCTGTGACCAGATTATTGCAAACTACAAGGATTTCCCTGAAATTATTGCAGAAGCAAAAGAAGTTAAAAAACAGATTAAGAAATAAGAATTGAAGGTGTTTAAAATAATAATATATTCTTTTTTAGTTTCTGCTTCGCTGTGGAGTTGTATTCCTGCTTATAATGTTTCTGATAAAGAATACAGAAATGTAAAGGCAGACTTTACAAAACAGAAAGTTTTTGTAGCGAATAAGGAGCTTAAGAAAGAATTTGACATTTTAAAACATTCCAAAATTTATGAAATTGTAGATGACAGTACCAATGCCGTAAAAATAACATTGCATCCTATGACAACCCGTACTCCTTTCTGTGGAAATCCAATGATTGGAAGTATGATAACACTAGGATTGATGCCCTCGGGGTTTCCATATGATATTTCTTACAGCTATGATATTGCCGAGAAGAATACAACGAAAAATTATCAATACAATTTAAAAGTTTATCAAAGCCTTTGGCTGTTTAATATATTCAGATTAGGCAAAACTTTTTCAAAACAGTCAGGGAAGGCTTTGTTGGGAAATTATATAGCTTCCAATAAATAGATCCCGTTATATTTTTCAAATAAAGAAAATATGAACAAGAAAATTCAATTATTATCCATATTATTTTTAGGGGTTTCGCAGTTCGCGTTTTCCCAGATCAAGGAGGAAAAACTGGTTCTTAATAAAAAGAGAGAACCGGAGGTGAAGAAGATCGAGAAGAAGAAGACTTCCGTAGAAACCATTAAAAACTATCCGCCGGAAGAGAAGTCTCAGAACCCTGTGAAATATATCATTACGGATGTTCCTGCGGTTTCAGATTTCAAAACTTCAACGATTCAGGGAGAAGATGTGGCTCCAAAATTTGATGGTACCGCTCAGAATAACTATGTTCAGTTTGGAATGGGTAACTATGGAAAGATTCTGCTAGACGGAAATGTTTCTAAGGTGCTTCAGAACAAGATTGAAGTAGGAGCGGATGTTCATTTGCTTTCAACCAGTGGTCTTAAAAAGGATTACGATTGGAAATCAAAGCAGACTTCAGCCAGTATCGGAGCTTTCCTTAATTCTTATGGAGAAAAAGGGAAATTCAATTTGAATGCTGAATATGGATTGAATAATTATAACTATTACGGTATTTATGCCCTTGAGCCAGCTTCTGATGTAGATTTAAAGCAAAAAGTAAATCAGTTCAAGGTAAACGGTTACTATGATTTTTATTCTAACGAGATTTTAAATGATGTAAGAGTAAAGTCTTCATTCCTAAAAGATCATTTCGATGCTCAGGAGAATCAGGTTTCCATTCTTGCCAACCTATCCAAGCATGCTGTTGAACTAGGTAAATCAGGAATTAATCTGAATGCTGACTTAGGAGTAGGTTTAGAAGCAGTTAAGACAGATTTTGAAATAGGAAATAAGAACTCTTCTAATTTCTTTAATACCAATTTGGCTCCAAAGGTGACCTTTAGAAAAGGAGAGTCTTATTTGATGCTTGGGTCTTCATTCTCTTTCCTGAATGCTAAAAACTCAAATACTCAGATGGAGCAAATGAAGAATAATAAGACCTACTGGTTTCCACAAGCTGAGTTCCAGGTGGCTGCTGCCAAAGAATTCAAATTCTATGGTGGGGTAGATGGAGGTTTGAAACTTAATACATACGGAGATCTTTTACAAGCAAATCCATATGCTTTATCTGACCAATATTTAAAGCCAACAGAGACGAAATATCATTTTTATGTAGGATTGAGAGGAGATATTGATGAAACTCTGAAATATGACTTCTCTGCAGGTTTTGGAAAAATGAAAGATATTATGTTCTTTAAGGCCAATAATCTTTTTGATAACAACTATACCCTGAACCGTTCTGCCTATGATTTTGGCAATACATTTTCTGCGGTATACGATGATGGAAATGTAAGTGATATCAAAGGAAGTGTACAGTATTTCCCACTGGAAAATTTAATTATTGATGGAGAAGTAAGGTTCACCAAGTATAGTTTAAAGAATTATGACAACATTTATAACGTTCCATTAGTGAATGCAAGCATCGGTGCAAAATATACTATGCTTGACAAGAAATTGTTGTTAGGTTTCAAAGGAATATTTGCAAGTGACAGAACAACAAACTCTTATGCAATAGAGGGTGTGGGAAGTCCTAATATGATTTTCCAATCTACAGAGAATACCAACGATAAAGTTGGTGGCTATGCGGATTTAAATCTTTCTGCAGAGTATAAAATTCATAAAAATTTCAGTATTTTCGCACTCGGAAATAATCTTCTAAGCTCAAAATACCAGACGTACAAAGGATATAAAGTTCTTGGTGCCCAAATTTTGGGAGGAGTGAAAATTACTTTCTAATCCTCAGATAAAACAATGAATGATAAGTGATATATAAATTACTTATCATTTATTACTCATAAATCGGCTGCATAGTTTAATGGATAGAACTTTGGATTTCGGCTCCAACAGTGAGGGTTCGAATCCTTCTGCGGTCACAAAGCTCCTTTTTTAGGAGCTTTTTTTATTTGCAATTAGCTGTTTATTTTGTCTATTTTGGGTTTAGATAATTATGATTCAAAATTGATATAGAAGAATTATCAAACACAAAAAGGCTATTGAAATAATAGCCTAAAAAACATAAGTGAATGAATGATTATTTTTCTATATGTTTCTTTAAAAAAGCAAGGCTTCTTTCAGCAAGCTCCTGTGCATTGTAAGGGGATTGCTGCCATAATGAAACCTTTTCCTGCATCCCCGGAACCGAAGAACTAAAATTTTCAAGAACCAGATTCCCCTCAAAATTGATTGCTTTCAACGCAGAGAAAAATGCTTCCCAATTTACATTTCCTTCTCCCAACATACCACGGTGAGACTCTGTAACATGGATATGTTTCAGCCTTTTTCCGGAATTGATAATCGGGTCATAAAAATTATTTTCTTCAATATTCATATGAAAAGTATCAAGGTGAAGAAAGAGATTATTTTTTCTTGTCTCCTTAATAAGCTCCAGGACGTTGTCTGCAGTATTACAAACATAGGATTCATAGCGGTTAATAGGTTCTATGGCGATATCTATATTTCTCGCTTGGGCATAATCTGCTACATTGGACCATACTTCAACGATGATTTCTTTTTCATTTTCTGTGAGTGGCTTTCCAGTAAAAACTCCTATTCCTCCATGCAGAACCCCAGCCAGAAGATTGGTTTCTAGTTCATCAACTTTATCGATTGCTTTTTTGATGAGTTTTTCCGCAGCATCAGGATAAAATGCAATATGAGCATCATTTGGAAGGTTTAATGAGCATATGGCTTCCAGATGATTTTCTTTGAGCTGTTTTTTTACCGTGGCAGCATCAAATTCCATAGAGTTCGGCAGCAGTATTTCGATGAGATCAAACCCGGTCTCTGCGGTTTTTTCTATGGCATATTTTCCTGATTCTGCATTCCACAACGGAGTGATCCAGGAGAGTAGGGAAGCCCCTAGTTTTATATTCATCATATTTTCTTTATTTTACTTTTAAAAAATCCACCATTCTGTTCGTATTCCGAAATAAGTCCCGAATCTTTTTGCTCCTGACTGCTGTAAGAATGGTGAATAAAGACTATTCATAGCATGATCATTATATCTGGATACTTCTGCAATAAAACGGATGTGAGGTCGTGCCCATACACTTCGTTCTGCAGTAGGAACAATGGTGGGAGCCAAAACCAGCTTCATCATTGATGCAGCATCCTCTGTTCCGTTTTTTCTGGAAGCATAGTGTAGTTCAGAAAGGATATGGAGCCAGTTGTTAATATAGTATGTAGCCCTTATTCCGGTATTAAATTCTGTTTTTGTATTGAAAATTTCACGGTTGTAATAGTCTGGAGCTTTATCCTTACTGGTTGATCCTCCTTTACTTCTGGTGAAAACGGCATAGGGATTAAGCGACCATCGGTTTGACATATTCCAAAGGAAATGCTCAACGATTGTAATAGAATAAGCTCCTTTATAGGTTTTGGTTAGTTCATCAGGTGCTCCATAGGTCCGCCAGGTCTGCGTGTTTCCATTGTCTCCGCCATTGGCAATTCCGGTTCCGTATCTCACAGAAAACTGATTGAATGAACCAGGAATTTTTGTATTTAGATTGGTATTTAATTTAGCTCCGAAAACCCATCCTCGATCAGATGGATATTGCTCGATGGAATTTTCTCCTGATTTTTCTACATGATGGAATTCTGCGAGTAACTTCAGCGTTTGCCTTGAATTTTTAAAAGGAAATGTCTGTTCAAGAACAAATACCTCCCTTTGTCTGTAGATCAGGTTTTTTGATCCACTGATGACATTGGTATAAGAATATGGAGTAGAATTACTGGCTGCGGTGTCAATAGCGGCTGGAAAAAACATAGAAAACCGGGTGTTCTTGTGTCTTATTCCCCAACCTGTTGCCGAGTGGTCATCAAAATAAAAGTAATCTGCAATATGAATGTCATCATATCTCAGCCATCTTGATCCGGCCCATACATCCCAATCGCTACCCATAATGTTCCTAGCCTCTACAAATGCTTCCGGTAAGGCTATTATCATCCCCTGATTAGATTTTGAATCTACATTTCCAAGAAAAGTTCCTCCGGAGTAAAAGCTTAATCTTGCCTGCATGTCTATCTTTGTACTTTTTGTACTGTCACCATTGACCACGGGACTAAAATGGAAAGTAGGTAAAAAGTCAACATAATCTCCCTGATCCATTCTACCGCCCAAAGATCCCTGATTATTTAGGTTTAATTGCCTTCCTGTCTTTCCATCTGCATTCGGAGAATATCCAACGCCGATTCTTCCAGTTGTTCCAAAGGAAAATTTCTTGTTGGTTATGGTAATCTGGGCATTAATTTCCCCGCTGATGCATAGAAGTACAATGCACCAGGCCCATAGAATCTTTGTTTTCATAGGGATTATTTAAAGGTTTTAGGCTTATAAAATTTTAATGCAAACAATAAAATAACAACATAGCATAGAATAGGAAGGAGATAAGCATGAGCAATATCTTTTTCTGCAATCTTACCCATTAGCGGGGGAAAAACAGCTCCTCCAAACATCGCCATAACCAGAAATGATGAAGCTTGCTGTACCTTTGATCCCAACCTTTTAAGACCGAGACTGAAAATGGTAGGATACATTACACTCAGGAACAGGTTGAGTAAAATAAGACTTATAAATGAGGCCCAGCCGAAACTCTGAGAAATAATCAGGCAAAGAACAATATTACATGCTGTAAATATAGCCAGCAGTTTATTGGGAGCAATGAATCTCATCAGGAAAGTGCCGATAAATCTTCCAATCATCATCATGGCCATACTCAAAGAGAAATAATAGGAGGCTTGTATTTCAGGAAGATGCATTTTTTCTACCCCATAATTGATAAAATAAGCCCATGTTCCACCTTGTGCAGCAATATTAAAAAACTGGGCAATGACTGCAAATATAAAATGTCTCTGCTTATAGAGTGGTGCATGAGGATCTGAAACAGATTCATCTTCACCATTTTCATTTTCTGAAATCAGGATGTCTTCTGCATGAGGATCTTTGAGATCCGGTACCTTGATGAAACTGAAAATAATTGTGATCACCAAAATCACAGTTCCAATCCATGTATAAAGGTTTTTTACAGAATCCAGAGAATCTGATCCTGAATCTGGAGTTCCAAAAATAAAATATCCACCCAAAAGAGGACCAATGATAGCTCCTAAACCATTAAAAGACTGAGCAAAATTCACTCTCTGATCACTCGTTCTTTCATCGCCCAAAGCAGCTACAAAAGGATGGGCCACGGTTTCAAGCGTTGCCATTCCCATGGCAAGCACAAAAAGAGCTAATCTGAAGAAATCAAATGAAGAAGCATCAGCTGCCGGAATAAACAAAAAAGCTCCCAAGGCAAAAAGTGAAAGCCCTAATATGACACCGGATTTATAGCCAAATCTTTTCATGAATATACCTGCCGGAATGCCCATAAGTGCATACGCACCAAAGATGGAAAGCTGTACGAGTCCTGATTTTGATTTTGAGATGTGAAGAACATTCTGGAAATGCTTATTAAGCACATCTCCCATTGTAAGCGCAATAGCCCAGAAAAAGAATAGAGAGATAACAAAAGACAGGACAATATAATATTTCTTATCTGTAAATTTTGGAGTAGTCATAGTATCTGTTTTAAGAAGTTTTGCAGCAGTTATTTTCTCTGAATGTTCTAAATTCTTCATAGGTGTAATCCGGGCATGCTCCAGATTTTGAAGTGATAAAAGCACCTAATGATGTAGCTTGCTTCATAATCTCTTCCGGCGATCTTCCCTGAATCCTTTTAGACAGAAATCCTGCAAGAAAAGAATCTCCACTTCCTACCGTGTCTGCTATCTCAATATGAACTGCCGGAAAATTATAAGAGGTACTGCCTACAAAATATCTGGCACCTTTACTCCCTTTGGTAAGAATGATTTCATTCAGGTTAAAATAATCCTGAAGATGTCTGATACTTGTATCTTCATCAATATAATCTACGCCGAGAAATTCCAGAATTGTTCTAAGTTCTGCTTTATTCATTTTGACAAGATCAGCTTTGTACAATAGTTTCTTAATGAATTCAAAATCAATGAATGGAGGGCGGAAATTAACGTCAAATATCCTGAATTTTGAATGTTCTAAAAGTTCCAGTAACGTTTTTTTGGAGGCTTCATTTCTTGTGATTAAACTTCCAAAAACAAATGCCTTAGAATTCTGAATCAATTCTTTATGTTCCGGAAGAGCCTCAATATAATCCCATGCTACTTCTTTTACAATTTCATATTGAGCCTCACCATGCTCATCAAAATTGGCAAGTACAGTTCCTGTAGGTCTTTTCTGATCTACCTGTATAAAATCTGTTGTTATTCCCCATTGGTCAATTTGGTTAAGAAGCTGATGGCCTAATTGATCATTTCCGATCCTACTGAGCATTTTTGTATCAATTCCCATTTTGAAAAGATTATAAGCTACATTAAATGGAGCACCACCAGCTCTGGAACCAGAAGGGAAGATGTCCCATAGAACCTCCCCAAAGCATACGACATAATTAAATTTATTGGTATTCATATTTGGTTAAACGTTTAAGTTAATATATAAAAAAAATGATTGACTGTAAAGTTGGTTATTTTAAGGATGCTTTAGAGATTAGTTTTGCCGATAATGTAATCCTTTTTCCAGTTGCTGCATAATCGCTGATCTGCCCATCCAGCAGATTAATAGCCTCTTCAGCCATTTCTTTGATAGGCTGTTGAATATAGGTGATTTCCGTTGGGAAAAGATCATAGGCATCAGTTTCATCAAATGCTACTACAGATACCTGCTCCGGAACTTTTATATTATTTTTAACAAGATAGGAAAGACCTGCTACTGCAAGTTTATTACTGGAAAAATAGAGTGCTGTATTTTGGGGTGCTTTCCCCAGCATCTTTCCAAGCTGTAATTGTACCTCCTGTGCTATATTTTCTAATCCTACCAAAAGATAGTATACTTCAACTGGTTTTTCTGAAGATTTTACCGCTTTTTCAAAACCGTGCTGACGGTCCAGCAGATGCGGAAGCTCAGTTTTGTAACCTACATATATTATTTTATTAAAATCTTTATTGATCAGTAAGTTGGTCGTACGCTCTGCTATTTCCTGATTATCAATCGTAATCCCAGGAATTGCAACCCCTTTAAGATACCTGTCAATAGTGACAATAGGGTATTTGATATTGATAAGGCTTTCAAGTATTTTTTCTGAACCGGATACCGGAGCAACGATCATCCCGTCCACTTGTTGCTGTGAAAAAAGCTCAATAAGTTTTTTAAATTTTTCTGCATTTTCATCAGAACTGCCAATGATTAGAGTATAGCCTAGTTTTAATGCTTTATCTTCCAGGTTCCTTGCCATGTGTGAATAGAATTCATTGGAAATATCAGCAACAATAAGCCCCAGAAGCTTCGTTTTATTGGTTTTAAGGCTTTTTGCTATCTTATTGGGAGTATAGTTAATCGTTTCAGCAATTTCAAAAATTTTTTTTCGAGTCTCTTCACTGATACGCTGTCCTTCCTTTCTGTTGAGAACATAAGATACTGTGGCTACGGAAACTCCTGCCAATGTAGCAATATCTTTTATAGAAGGTCTTTTCATTTAATTGTTTAAGACACAAAAGTATTTCATAAAATAGTAAAAAAACAATAGCAATATTTTTTTGGTGGTTTAAGAAAATAATGTAATTTCGCGAAATTTTTAATTTGAATATAATACATTGATATTCAGTCGATTATTTTAAGCTAACTATTTTAATGTTAACGAATTGTTACATTCTACTATAATAGTTATTAAATTTGGTTAAACGTTTATCCAGTATTTTTTTAAAAATTATATATTTATAAGATTTTCATATTATTAAAAACTTTTTTAAACATTATTACTGTTACGTCTTATTTACTTTTCTGCCCAAATTTGAATGGATGTTGATATTCCAAATGCTGCTTTCTATATAACCGCAAAAAAGGAAGTCCGGAAAATTGATGGATTATTGCTCGTAGATTAATATTAACTGAGTTAACAGCAAGCTTGGTAGAGGACAGAGCTGTTACTTGCATAACTAGTGTTTGCAGAAATGGAATAGATCATCACTGAATAAATCTATCGCTGAAGAAAGTAACTTTAATATTTTTTTAACACCATAATTATTTTTTAGGCACGAAGATTGTTTATTTATATACCAATTACTAAAATATTATATTATGAATAATTCAGATTACAACAAAGCGGAAAATGCAGTAGATCAAACAAAAAACTCTTTAAAAAATGCAGCTGATGATGCAAAATGGAAAATCAATGAGTTAGCAGATAAAGCTAAAGATTATATCAATGAAAAAAGAGATAATGATCAGGAAGCGACTCAGGAAGACTGGTTAGATAGAGTGAAGTCAAACTTTTCCGATGCATGGGAAGATATTAAAGATAAGGCTGATGAAGCTTGGGAAAGTACCAAAGATGCTGCGGAAGATGTGAAAGCAGAATGGAGAAAGAAAACCAATTAATGTTAGTTTAATAAATGCCCGGAACTAGAAGTTCCGGGCATTTTATGTTTTAGCTGTATATTTAGTTTATTTGTATCTTAATTTGAAATTATTTCTGGATTGCAAATTAATCCCTTTATATAATTTTCTTCATTCTATATCATTCTGTTTTTTACCCTTACTTATTTCATAATTGATATCATATAAATATTGGTTTATTAATATTCTTTTTTGATTTTATTATTAGTATATTTGTGATCCATTATAAAAGTACGAATATCAATTTTTAAAGCTATAAAATCATGAATAAAGTGAATGTTTTTTGGTTCAGAAGAGATCTTAGGCTGGAAGATAATATAGGGCTTCATCATGCACTTAATTCGGGATTAAAGGTTATTCCGGTTTTTATTTTTGATACTGATATACTGAACCAGCTTCATAATAAAAATGACAAAAGGGTAGATTATATCCATCAGGCTTTACAGCAGATTCATAAAGAGCTGAAAAAGCATAACAGTGGGCTTTATGTTTATTATGGCCCTTCAATGGAGGTCTTTAAAAAAATAATTAAGGATTTTAATATTGACACCGTTTTTAGCAATAGGGATTATGAACCACAAGCTATACAACGGGACCGGCAGGTGGCTGATTTGCTGTTGGAAAATCATATTCAATTTAAAAATTTTAAAGATCAGGTCATTTTTGAAAAAAATAATATTTTGAAAAATGATTTTTCTCCCTATACCGTTTTTACTCCCTACTCAAAGAAATGGAAAGAAAATTTGAAAAATATAGAAACGGTTACTACAAACTGGGCCCATTTTGCAAATTATAAAGGCTCATTGGAAATCATTTCATTAAAAGAAATTGGATTTGAGAAAACAGATCTTGAATTTATAATACCGGAACTGGACAGTAGTATAATAGATTCTTATGGTAAGTACCGGGATTTCCCTGCCATGGATCATACGACCCATCTTGGGACTGCACTTCGTTTTGGAACCATTTCGATCCGGAAATGTGTACAATATGCAGCTAAGCATAATGAAGTATGGCTTAATGAACTGATCTGGAGGGAATTTTTCATGCAGATTTTGTATCATTTTCCAAGTGTTGTTCATCAGTGTTTTAAAAAGAAATATGAGAACATTGCTTGGAGGAACAATGAAAAAGAATTTAGGGCGTGGTGTGAGGGTAAAACCGGATATCCAATTGTAGATGCCGGAATGAGACAGCTCAATGAAACCGGATTTATGCACAACAGGGTAAGAATGATCACTGCAAGTTTTCTTACCAAACATCTGCTTATTGATTGGAGATGGGGAGAGGCTTATTTTGCTGAAAAATTGCTAGACTATGACCTGGCTGCCAATAATGGAAACTGGCAGTGGTCTGCAGGCTGTGGTTGCGATGCTGCGCCTTATTTCAGGATATTCAATCCCTATGAACAAACAAAAAAGTTTGATAAAGATACTCAGTATATCAGAAAGTGGCTTCCGGAAGGTTATAAAGAGCAGCCCATCGTGGAACATACAAAAGCCAGAGAAAGAGCATTGAAAGCTTACAAAGAGGGATTGACAGAATAAGCGATAGTATAACGATTCACAAATAAATAAATAACATTGGCTAAAAAAGGAATTTTATTAATCAATCTTGGTTCTCCGAGATCTACTGCGGTAGAAGATGTAAAGGAATATTTAGATGAATTTTTGATGGATGAACGGGTAATTGATTACCGTTGGATCTTTCGGGCACTTCTTGTTCAGGGAATTATCCTGAAAACAAGACCTGCCAAATCTGCTCAAGCTTATAAAACGGTTTGGACTGATGAAGGTTCACCATTGATCGTTATTACAGAAAAGATTCGGAAAAAGCTTCAAAAAATAATGGATGTGCCTGTGGAAATAGGGATGAGATATGCTGAACCAAGCATTGAGACAGGTATCAGGAATCTTGTTGAAAAAGGGATCACGGAAATTGTACTGTTTCCTCTTTATCCACAATATGCAATGAGTACCACTGAAAGTGTTATTGAAAAAGCAGAAGAGGTCAGAAAGAAAAAATTCCCAGGTGTAAGAATCAACTACGTACAGCCTTTTTATAACCGGGATCTATATACGGACTGTCTGGCGGAAAGTATCAGGGAGAAGCTTCCAGAAAATTTTGATGCTTTATTATTTTCTTACCATGGTGTTCCTGAACGACATATTTACAAAACAGATCCAACAAAGACGTGTAATATGAACGATTGCTGTTATAAAGAAACGAATCCCAGTCATTCATTTTGTTATCGGCACCAGTGTTTTAATACCACAGATCGGGTTATTAGAAAGCTTAACTTGACCAAAGATAAAGTCATTGTCTCTTTTCAGTCCAGATTAGGAAAAGACAAATGGATAGAACCTTATACAGATCATACATTAGAAACTATTCCACAAAAAGGAGTTAAAAATCTTGCGATTGTTTGTCCTGCATTTGTTTCAGACTGCCTGGAAACCCTGGAAGAAATTTCTGTTGAAGGAAAAGAGCAGTTTATTGAAGCTGGTGGTGAAACTTTCACCTATATACCTTGTTTGAATGATGAGGATCGTTGGATTGAAGTCGTTCGTATACTATGTGAAGAGCAACTTAATCAATTCTATTTAACATAGTTTTGATCATATATTGCGTAACTCTTTAAGGAATTAGGTATTTTTGTAAACTATTTAACGGATATGAATTATATACTTATTAAAGATTTTATAGACTTACTACAGGAGTTTGAAACCGAGGTCCATGCTTGTCCTGATTTGTATCCGGGAACTATTCAAGGTTTTAAAGCGTGGATTTCTGATAAGGATAATAGTAAGCCGGAAAATAATTCTGAAGAACCTTATTGGGATGGGAAAGAAAATGGAAGAACGCCGGAAAGTGCTATAAGTACATTGCTTGTTCATCTTAACCGATATGCGAAAACCTACTCAAAGTCTGCCATCTCAGATTCAGAATTCTCTACCCAGGAAGACTTTATTTATCTGATTAATCTGAAAGCTTTTGGTGAGATGACTAAGATGGCATTGATCAAAAAAAACATTCATGATAAGCCCGTGGGTATGCTTATTATTGCAAGACTGTTACGTCAGGGACTTATTGAACAGACAGATTCTGATTTGGATAAACGCAGTAAGCTAATCCGTATTACTGAAAGAGGATTATTGATCTTGGAAAATCAAATGGAAAAGATTCGTCAGGCAACCAATATCGTAGCTGGAAATCTCAATTATCATGAAAAAATGGAGCTTATCCGTATTTTAAATAAACTGGATCGCTTTCATTATCCTATTTTTTCACGAAATATCAATTCTGATCAGCTCATCAATACAGTGTATAATGAGTATGCATTTAAAGATGCTTAGTCCTTACATTAAAAATTAATAGATAATAAATATTATATTTTTTATTTGCTAAATCACCATTTTAAGAATGTTATTCAATTTATTTCATTTAGTGGTACGAGCTGATAGTACTGTAAAATGTAGGTAATATTTCAAAATTTATAAATATTCAAGTTCTGCAAGTTAACGCCAATGAAAATCATTGGCGTTATTTGTTTTATGAAAATTTATCATGTTACAAAATCAATTCAAATTTCTATACTCATTCTGAATAAGACCAATCTTTGCTTAAATAATCTTATAAGTTGCTGTGATATTTAAAACCGCTATTAGCAAGGTTTTTTATATCAAGAGTGGGAAAGTGCTTCGTAAAAAAGTTTTTGCTAAATTTGGCTTATCAGTTACATAAAGAAATTTTAAGGTAAAAATCTAATTACATTACGAAATTCAAAATGATAACTGCTAACAATTCCAAAAAGAAACATATTTTCAAATAATGAATATGGACAATCAAATATTATTTTTTTTAAGTGCTATAGGTGTTTTTAATAGTGTTGTTTTGGGGTTCTATTTTTTATTCTTCAAGAGAAATAAAGCTATATCCGATTTATTTTTAGGGCTTTTATTACTGTCTTTAAGTACAAGGATCGGAAAATCTGTATTTTATAATTTTAATCCGCAGCTGTCAAAAACGTATTTACAAATAGGTTTGTCGGCTTGTTTTTTAATTGGTCCTCTATTGTATTTTTTTGTTAAATCAATACTGCAAAAGCTTAATTATTCTTTTGCAAAATATAGTCTCATTGTTATAATTACAACGATAATTATTTTTGGTTTTCTTTTTCCGTACAAGGAAAATCCTGAGATATGGAGAGGAATCATTTATTATTCTATAAATATTCAATGGTTTATTTTTATTGTATTATCCATTTATGAGGCTAGGAAAATTTTCAGTAAGTTGATCACCCATCGCAACCGAATTAGCTATCAAGAAACTTGGGTATTGTCAGTTATTTGTGGTGTTTTTGCCATTTGGCTTTCCTATTCTTTATCCAGATATACGTCATATATTTCTGGGGCTTTGACTTTTTCTTTCAGCTTTTACATTTCTTTCCTTCTGATTTATTATGCAAAAAACAAAACCTTAATTCCTGTCATTAGTAAAGAAAAATACATCAACAAAATAGATGAAAAGCTGGTAAAGGAAATTCAAGAAAAAATTAATATACTTTTTGAAACAAGAAAAATTTATACAAACCCCGATCTCACATTATCAATTTTAGCAAAAGAATTAAATATTCGCCCTCAGTTACTATCACAATTTATTAATGATAATTTGGCTAAAAGTTTCACTCAATTCATCAATGAATATCGAATTGATGAAGCAAAACGGTTATTAAAGGAAAGTACTCAGTTGAAAATAGATGCTGTGGGTTTTGAATCTGGGTTTAATTCGAGCAGTACATTTTATAGTTCATTTAAAAAAATCACAGGAACTACGCCTTCAAATTACCAAAAAACATAATTTTTACTCCTAAAATATACATTCGTACTTCATTATGATAAACTTGGAATGAATTAAAAATTAGGCAATATATTTTTGCGAAACATTTTTAAATCATTAAAATCTAAAGTTTATGAGAAAAATATTTTTCGCAATTTTATTTGTACTCCTATCAAATGGGTCTTTTGCACAGTCGGAACAATCTCTCATTGAGAATTGTATTCAAAATTATATTAATGGTACATCTTACAATGAACCCGACAGTATTAGCGAGGCTTTTTATTCTGAAGCCAATCTTTTTCTAAGCCACAAAGAAAAACCTTTATGGATTGTTCCAGTTTCAGAATATGTCAACTGGTTTCAAAAAGGAAATAAAGGAGAGTTTAACGGTCGTATTGGGAAAATTATCTCTATAGAATATTTTAATGATATTGCTATTGCAAAAGCCGAAATTCTTATTCCTGAAAGAAAACAAGAATTTATGGATATGTTCTTGTTAAAAAAAATTCAGGATAAATGGAAAATAATTAGTAAATCGGCAAGTAGTAAAGCCAGTAATAAAACCGGAAAAAAAATATTATTCATTGTTTCCAATGCCCATTATTATGGGAAATCTATAATTTCAACGGGTAATAGCTTTGCAGAAATCGTAAACGCTTATGATACTTTTGTAAATGCAGGGTATACTGTTGATTTTGTAAGTCCGGAGGGTGGTGATATTCCTTTAGCTTATATCAATACCTCCGATAGCTTGCAAAAGCAGTATTTATATAATCAAGACTTTATGTACGCCATAAAATATACTTTGAACCCTAAACAAATTGATTATAAAAATTACAAAGCAGTTCATTATATTGGCGGTGGAAGTGCGATGTATGACGTTCCTGAAAATTCAGATATTCAGCGCATTGCGATGCAAGTATATGAAGGTAATAAGGGTATTATCTCTTCCGTATGTCATGGGACAGCGGGTATTGTTAACTTAAGAACTAAAAATGGTAAATTCTTAGTTCAAGGAAAGACTATAAGCGGCTATCCTGATTCTTTTGAAAAACAAGATGGAGAATATTTTAAACATTTTCCATTCTTAATTCAAAAGACAATAGAAGAAAGAGGAGGGACTTTTAAATTTTCAAAAGGAAATGTGTCTCATGTGGAACAAGACGGTCGAATTATCACTGGACAAAATTTTCAATCATCAAATGGTGTTGCTCTAAAAATTATTGAATTGATTGAGAAAAATAATTAGAATAAAATTTAACGTTCATAAAAATTGATAAAATTAAATTTTGACGACATTTTGTTTATTTTAGCTCCTTTTTAGGGGCTTTTTTATTTATCAGAACTAGGGTTTTTTTCTGAAAACTGAGGATGTTCAGTGTTTTGAGCATCGAAAACTAGGTCTCTGGCTTCATCCGTCTAGGGATATCGCCAAAACCAACGAAGTTTGTTATTATTGTTTTTATTTTTCCTAACAATTCATTGGGTTACTCCTTACTAGATTATAGACACAAGAAAAGTCTACCCCGATTTTACACAAGGTAGACTCATATTGAGATAAGTAGATTTCTTATTTTGGATATACTGTTCCGATAAATTGCTTATCTGTAGGAGATAAAACAGTATTACTACCCACACTGAATCCATTTGTGGTCAGCGTTGAACTGATACTATAATGCATAATAGATTGCGTATCATAAGCACTATATTGTGTTTGTGAAGTTGAATATTTTGCAAAAAGGTTATTATCTACCTGAGCTTGAGTCCAGTAATTTGGAGCACCTGCATAATAGGCGTATACTTTTGGCTTATCCCACGGAATAGCTGCTAAAGGATGTTGGTGCTCATGGATCATTCCAAGGGCGTGGCCAAATTCATGAATGACTGTTCTGCTGAATTCTGTATCACTTGTCGAATCATTAAACCAGCCAAAGTTCATTGTTTCTTTATTAGATGCTATACTAAGGGCATCTTTTCCTATATATGAATAAGATCCGGCACCGGATGTAAATGTCACACGAATCTGTGGCGTTCCAGTGGTAACAAAATTAAAAGTAATATTGGCATATTTGGACCATTCCTTGGCGTATTGTATCACCTTGTTGCGAACGTAAGTGCTTCCTCCGTAAAGACCTACAGTGATAACGCTGCCATTTGTCCATTTTTTATTAGTAATAACAGCTCCCCTTGAAGCTGCTCCAGGAATATTATCCTCTCCCGGAAGATTTACATCTTTACACATTTGTGTTTTTTCGAAACCTGCAGGAATATCTGCTGTTGGAATGGCTTGTAGTGCCGAAAGCAATTGTTGGTCTTGTGGGATTTTTTCATCCACATTATCATTTGTAGTATTACATGATACTAAAGCCATTGAAATAAATGATCCTAATAAAATTTTCTTGTGTAATTCCATAATGTTGGTGTTTTATGTTGATTAATTTTTTTAACGATTAAGAAAATAGATAATCCACTATGTGTGAATTAAAGCTATAATAAAAAATAATGCTCCCTCTTTTTTTCTTTTGTAAATTAAGATTAAGGCACATCTACACAGGTACTACATTAACCTAATTGCCTTTCTATAAAGGAATTTCATACTTGTGGAATCATATCATTTCAAGGGTATATTGTCTCATATTAGCATCATCACATTGTATATTAAACAAAATTAAGTATATAATGAGTATAAATTTCGTGGTAAAAATTCCTTTTTCTTAAGTTTTCTCTATTGAAAATCAAAATTTAGTGATTTAAGTATATCGTTATTCTTGAAAAAAATGAAAGGTTATAATGTTGAAGTAAAATGTAATAATGAATCTTTTTTTTATAAAAATAGAAATGAAAATAATCAAGCTTCCAATTTAATCCTGAGTTTTACAGATAATGGTATAAAACTTTCAATTGGAAAAATAAATTTCGGTATTTTAATTATAGTTTAGTATTTTAGTAAATCGATACAATGTCTTTTATTCAGGGTGTTTACCAGTATTCTTAATGATAACTTTCTTAAAGATTTCTGAATATTATAGTTTTATTTTTAAATAAGGAAATTATGCTTCAGGTTGGATGTCATGAAGAGCAAATACATCTTTGCGGAAAAATCCAGTATTTTGGTTATCTATTTGTTTTTGAGAATGGTGTGTGTGTTGCTGCCAGCAGAAACTCGGTTGAAATTACAGAGCTTTCTTTCGATAAAATATTGAAACTTACAATAGATCAATTGTTGAATCTGATTGTTGATGACAGTGGATCTATGATCTCCGAAATAGAAAAATATGTATCTGCCCCACTTAAAAGGTTTACAGAACGTATCTCTATTCGTAATCAAGAATACTATATCAGCATCTATCAATATGATGAAAAAATATTTTTTGAAATTGAGATTTGTAATAATTATGTTGTAAGATCAACCGATTTGAATAATTATGCCAAAGAACTTGAACGTAGTGAAGATTGTTGGCAGACGCTAACCCATCTCATCAAAGAAATAACGGGTTTTGATCGTGCAATGGTTTACCAATTTCTTGAAGATAATAGTGGACAGGTAATTGCAGAATCAAAAAATGAAGATCTGCCGTCCTATTTATCATATAGATATCCTGAATTCGATATTCCTATACAAGCTCGCGAGCTATATTTAAGATTTCCTGCCCGTAATGCTGCAAATGTGGACGGGGAAATATTTGATATTCTTGGAATCTCTTCTGATAAACTGGATTTAAGTTACTGTAGTCTTAGAGCTTTCTCACCTATACATCTACAATATCTTCGGAATACAAATACCTACGCAAGTGTTAGCTTTTCAATCATAATTGAAGAAAAACTTTGGGGATTGGTAACATGCCAAAATACAGTACCTAAACATGTTGACCTTGAACAGAGAAATGTATGTACTTTCTTAACGCAGTATGCCGTAAACTATCATCTTTTGAAACATCAAAAAGAATTGATTAGTGCTCATAAAATTATGGGAGCTTTAGAAAGAGATCTTAAAACTGAACTTTTGATGCAATATGATTTTGTGGGTGTTTTAAAAAAATATACTCCCAAAATAATGGAGATCGTTGCTGCCGATGGACTTGCTGTGAAGTATAATGGAGAGTTGAGCTATAATGGAGAGACTCCTGATAAAAATAGTATAGATATAATAGATAAATATCTTTTGAACAAAGAAGAAGAAAGTTTATTTTCTACAAACCATTTTAATTACTTTCAATCAGAATCTCATGATGAAACTTCCTTTCCGGGTGTGATTAGAGTCAATTTACTTCCCGGAAATAGATGGTTTCTCTATCTTTTTCGGAAAGAAAATATTGTGGAGGAAATATGGGCGGGAAAGCCAGAGAAATTTTCTATAACACCAGAGGGAAGTCAGATTTCTTATCCTAGTCCGCGAACATCTTTTGAAAGCTGGAGAAAGCTGACCAAAGGAAAGTCTATAAACTGGAAAATAAGAGAGCTTGCATTTCTTGAAAAAATAGCATACGTTATACAACAGGCAATTGCCCAAAGAGGTGGAGAAATCTTCAAACTGAACAGAGAGCTTATCCGTTCAAATAGTGCGCTAGATACCTTTGGGTATATACTGACTCATGATCTTAAAAACCCTCTGGCAATGATTAACTTGTCAGCCGATATGATTCTTAACCGCGAAGAAGACAAAAATAAACTATTCAATAGGCTGGCAACTAATATCCTTAATTCTACTCGGCTTATGACCGAGATGATGGATAAAGTGTATGAACTTTCCCAGTCTACTTATGTTCATTTTGAGCTTGAAATGATTAATCCACAAAGAAAAATAATTGATATTTTAGAAAATACCAAGAAACAGTATGAAAGTGAAAATCTTAAGTTCATCCTTGGTGAAACAATAGCTATCCCAGGTGAAAGAACACTACTTTATCAAATGTTCTTAAATCTTATTGGGAATGCCGTTAAATATAGTTCCAGAAAAGAAAATCCTCTTGTAGAAGTCAAAAGCTATAGGCAAGATTTATCGGTTATTTATGAAATTCGGGATAACGGTATTGGTATTGATTTAAGTAATGGAGTCAATATTTTTGAAATTTTTAGGAGAATGCCTAATACTGTAGCATTTGAAGGAGCAGGCATTGGACTATCTATTGTGAAAAGAATAGCTGATCGCTTAGGAGCTAAGGTCTCCGTTGAGAGTAAGATGAATGTAGGAACAAGTTTTTATCTTGAATTCATGAACGTTCCTCTATAATTACTGTTTTTAAAGCTTCTGCATTTTCATTATGTATTGAGATACTTAATTTTGAGTACAACGAATATTATGATAAAATTAATCAGAAATAGGGTTCGTAAAAGTATCCCAAAAATTAATATAATAATCAGAGTATAACAGAAATAAAACAGAAAAGAATTGAAAAAAAGACACGAGCGTTTAGCTCGTGCCAAATGGTTTAATTGCTGAAAATATTAATTCAGATTATAATTAGCAATAACTAGGCTCAAAATGAAATGAACGTAATTCTGCTCAACATCTTTTCTATTGATCAGCCTATTTTTATATTCATAAGAGCTTAGCTCTCTTGTTAATCTGTGATACGTTTCAAAATCCTCTCCTTTAATCTTCACCCTGATGTTACCATCTTTTCTTTTAATAAGCTCATTGTCGATAGTTCTGACTTTAAATAAAACTTCACATAGTGTTGGACGAGACTTCATTGACCCAATAAATCTTTCAACAACATTAATCTTGAATGCATCAAATAAAATGTTGTGAAAAACAATTTTTGAGTTAGGCTCTTGAGTATTGAGCTCAAGCTTATAATTCATTATTTTAAATTTTGGTAAATATAGGCTTAATTATAACAAATAACAGCGTATTTTAATAGAAGGTTCCCATCATAATGATTGAATTTTATTCAATACATCATAAACAAGGTATTAAAAAAATAAGGTTTTTAGTGATAATTAATTGAAATATAGGATTCTAATTAAGCTCAGAGAGGAGTTTTAAATTAAAACTTAAAATATAATATGGAATAATAATTTTTCAGTTAAATGTGAAGTAGCATATGACGGAACTCTTTCTGTCTTTTATTTTATATAAAAAAAGACTTTCAGAATGAACTGAAAGTCTTTTTATTTGTTTTTGAATGAAAAAATTAATCTTCCATAGCCTCACCAGCTTTTCTGTAGATGAAATTTCCATAAATGTGTCTTCTTGCAAAACGACTTGGCGAATCTGCATTGACCATTTTTATATACGTATTTCTTGGTACACCTAGATATTCATACATTTTTCCATTCAAATGCTGAACGTTCAAAATCTGCTTTTCAAAATAAAAATCATGAATATTAGACTTCGTTATTGTTTCAGTGTATTCTTCCTTATATTTTTCCTGAGTTTCCTCATTGATACTTACCAAAAAATGATAGGCTTCAATTACTGCCTTACTTTTTTCTTCAGCTTCCAGTTTTCCGGCTTCATCATTAACAAATTTATCAGGATGCGAATCTTTCATCGTATTTCTGTAAATTACTTTTAATTCTTTTAAAGTTACATTTTTGTCAACCCCAAGAAGCTTTCTATGCTCACCAACTCTTTTCATAATTTGAATCCCTATTTTCGGGGTGCAAAATTAAGGAAATTAATTCTAAAAATCATAACTTATTCATTATTAATTTATTTGATGTCTGAAAAACGGCTTGTAGCTTAATTTGAGCCTGTTATTCTAAAATTGAACCATCAGAATAGACAATTTTCTGAACATCAAAGTCAAAGCTTAAATCTTCAAGCTTTGCTGCAGCTATTTTTTTATCTTCATTAGAAAACTGATTATAGTCAAAAGCAGCATCACCCTTAAAAGTAGCGTTGCCTGCAATTCTGTCATCTGTAAAATCCATGCTATAAGAGTCTCCAATTTGTTCTCCCAAAGAATTATAAATTTTAAAACTAATTTTAGCAGCTTTTATTTCCTTAGGAGATTTATTTTGAATAGCATATTTGAATAAGTTATAATCATCTAATCTCCCGACATCAAAGTTACTCGGAACATATTCTTTATCAAATATTGTCACAATAAGAGCTTCTTTCATTTTCTGTTTCCTTACTTCAGCTTCCTTTTTTGCTTTTGCTGCCAAAGCTTCTTTTTCAGCCTTAAACTTTTTAGCTTCGTCCAGAATACCCTGATAGGTCTTGTTTTCTAAAGATTCACCTTTCAGTTTAGCTCTTATCAACCATCCTGCAAATAATCCGGCATCTTGTTCGTTCCATTTTTTGCTTTCCCCAATTTCTTTTAGGTCTTCAGCCATGGTAGCTTCATTATATTTTTTGCTTGTTGGGTTTGAGCAGGCTGTTAGAAATACCAGGCCACATAGTACCAAAATTTTCTTCATGATTTAATTTGTTTAAATTAATTATTAGTGTTATAATTTTAACTAAAGATAAAAAATAGGGATATTGTAGTGGATAAATTGACAAGTTTATAATAATTAGTCCCTGAAAATAAGAACATCATTATTAGAAGTCTTTTGTATTTTACCTTTGAGTTTCTGAATATTTTATGCTTCTTGTAGCTTTTACTTTAAGAATCCTTTTAACGAGAGGATCATTCAGTTTAGATTTGTCTACTTATACAGTGTTTGGGATTATTACTGTGGTAAAGTTGTACTGGCTGACCCTACACGAAATCTGGAATTTTGATCCATTATTACTTTAGTATCATCATTTGTATAACCTTTGGAATAGAAGCTTCAATGCTTCCCATTTTCCTTATATCTGAATGTTGTTGGTCTAAAATGAACAATAATGTCATCAAAGTAAGTCATAGTTTTTTTTCAATTTAAATAGTGTTTTATATATGTAGAATGGCTTAGTTTGTGCAAATATATGAAATAGGACACCAATTAGTGTCTAAAATAATTAAAAATTTCATAAACTTGTATAATTGAATGTTTAATCATGGAAAGAAAATCAGCAGCAGGCAGTATCCGAAATAAGGAACGCAGTAAAAAGAAATTCTTGGATGCGGTTGGGAAAATTCTGAAAACCAAAGGTTATGCAGGATTAAAGGTAAATGACATTGCTACTACAGCAGGCGTAGATAAAAAGATGATCTATACATACTTTGGCGGTATGGATGGCTTGATAGACGAGTACATTCGCTCACAGGATTATTGGATTAATGCAACAACAGATAAAACAGACAAAATATTACCTGATATAAAAGACGGTGGAGAATCATTTATTAAAGAAATGCTACTCTCACAGTTTGATTACGTATACACCAACAAGGAAGCTCAAAAATTATTACTATGGAGCTTATCTGAACCTCGAAAATCATTAAAAAAGCTAATTGATACCCAGGAAGAAAACGGAGAACATATTTTTAAATATATTTTCCACCCATATTTTAAAGGAAATTCGGAGGATTTTAGGGCGATCATGGCAATCATGGTTTCCGGACTTTATTATCTGAATATGTTTGCTTCTGTAAATGGAAGTGTTTTTTGTGGTCTCGATATGAATAGCCCCGAAGGGCGTGAAAGAGTTAAAAGAGCAATATCTTTTATGGTAGGGCAGACCTATGAGAATCTGAATTCTCAGGAAGATTGAGGAAAAGACTACTATTTTTAAATAATAAAAAACAGCATCATTAGAAATCTAGTGATGCTGTTACTTTTAGTGTTTTTACCTTAGTGTTTCGAAATTCTTTTAAATTTTTTTTCACTCAGATAGTGTTTAAAAATATATAGAATGGTTCTTAGTTGATGCAAATATACAAAATAAGACACTAACTAGTGTTTAAAATGATTAAATTTTCTTAAACTTGTACAATTGAATGTTTAACCATGGAAAGAAAATCAACAGCAGGCAGTATTCGGAATACGGAACGCAGTAAAAAAAAATTTTTGGATGCCGTTGGAAAAATTCTGAAAACAAAAGGCCATGCAGGGTTAAAAGTCAATGATATTGCTTCTATAGCCGGGGTTGATAAAAAAATGATCTACACTTATTTTGGTGGTATGGATGGCTTGATGGATGAATATATTCGTTCTCATGATTACTGGAGCAAGATTACAACTGAAGAAATTGAAAAAATAAAGCCGAAAACAGATGACGGAGGTAGATCATTCATGGAAGAAATGCTGCACTCACAGTTTGATTATATCTATAAAAATAAAGAGGCACAAAAATTATTACTCTGGAGATTATCTGAATCTCGAAAATCATTAAAAAAACTCACAGATACACAGGAGGAAAATGGAGAATACATATTTAAATTAATGATGGATCCTTATTTTAAAGAGAATTCAGAGGATTTTCGGGCGATCATGGCAATAGTAGTTTCAGGTCTTTACTATCTGAATTTAAGGTCTTCTGTGAATAGTAATTTTTTTTGTGGTGTAGATCTCACTTCTGATGATGGACGGGACAACATCAAGAGAGCCGTTTCTTTTTTTATAGAGCAGGCCTATGATCATTTGCAATATTAAAACCACAACAGCTAAGAAAGTTGCTTGTTTGTATCTATAAGGAATAATTTTTTGAAGAAATAAAAACAGCATCATTAGAGTTCTAATGGTGCTGTTACATTTAGTGCTTTTACCTTAGTATTCGAATTTTTTTTCTCAACTGAGTGTTAAAAATATATAGAATGGTTTTTAGTTTGTGCAAATATATAAAATAAGACACTTTAAAGTGTCTAAAAGTTGTAAAAAATTTTATATTTCTTTACAATTGATCAGTTAGTCAGTAAGATAAAGTGAATGGTAGTTGGCTTTTGTAAAGGAAATGGATGCAGTAAAAAGACTGAAAATAAAAATTATCTACATTGATTGTACATGAAATTACTTCTATAATGAGAGTTGATAGCTATAAAAATTATAAAGCTTCAGTATTTTGAATAGTAACTAATACATACATTTGTGGATCGTTCACCGTATTTTCCAAAACATTTCCAAAAACTAATAAAAATTGAAAAAAACAGTAAGCATTATGCTTGTTATTTTATCAGGTATAAAGTTGTATGCACAGGATACATATGTATTTTTTGGCTCATTTAACCGTGACAAAGAAACCGAGGGAATCTATGTATATCAATTGGATACCATTAAAGGTAAATTGTCAAAAGTAACATCCATTAAGGGAATTTTAAATCCATCATTTCTGACTTTGTCTCCCAACAAAAAATATCTTTTTGCCTGTACTGAAAGTAAAACGAAAGATGCTGGAAGTGTAAGCAGTTTCGAGTTTAATCCCGAAAAAAAGACCTTGACCTTTATCAACAGTCAAAAAAGCGGAGGTGAAAACCCTGTTTATCTGACTGCTCATAAAAATGGGAAATGGCTGATTAATGGAAATTATACCGAGGGAAGCACTTCGGTTTATCCGGTTTTAGAGAATGGATTCATACAGCCGTACGTTCAGAATTTTCAATTTTCAGAAGGAAGTGTGAATCCGGATAGGCAGGAGCGTTCTCATATTCATTCAACGGTCTTTTCTCCTGATTTTGATTATGTATTTTTACCTGATCTGGGAGCAGATAAAATAAGAAGTTATAAGTTTGATAGTGATCAGAAAGAACCATTGAAAGAAGCTGAAAAACCTTTTGTACAAGCTGTTTTAGGAAGTGGGCCAAGGCATTTTACATTTCACCCCAACGGTAAATATGCTTATTGTATTGAAGAAATGGGAGGAGCGGTGAGTGTGTATAAGTATGAAAGTGGAAAACTAGAAAGCATTCAGAGGATAGACACTCATTCAGATAAAATTAAAGATAACTTTGAAAGTTCAGATGTTCATATTTCTCCTGATGGTCGTTATTTATACGCCTCAAATAGAGGACAGGAGAATAATATCGCCATATTTTCAATCCAAGGTAACGGAACCCTAAAAACTGTAGGATATCAGCCGACCGGAGGAAAACATCCAAGGGTATTTGCTATTGATAACACCGGAAAGTTTTTAATAACAACAAACGCAGTAAGTGGAACAGCAACTGTATTTAAGCGAAATGCCGAAACCGGATTGCTGAAAAAAGTGGGTAGAAAATTGAAAATGAATGGAGTATCTTCTGTGCAGATTGGACAGTATTAATTCTTATGAATTTAAAAATAGGGGATGAGGAATAAAATTTGCTTTTATTATTGAAAATAATCAGAATGTCTGTAATTGTATTAAAAAGAGTTTATGAAACCTCTTCGCTCACAGATGGATATAGAGTTCTGGTAGATCGTCTATGGCCTCGCGGACTGACCAAGGAGAAAGCTATGATTGATGATTGGGACAAAGACTTGGCGCCATCTTCGGAATTGAGGAAATGGTTTCATCACGACCCTGAATTGTGGAATGATTTCTCTGAGAAATATAGGAAAGAACTTGATGATAATAATTTAGGAAAGGACTTTTTGAACCGTCATAAAGATCAGGAGAAAATAACGCTGGTGTATGCAGCAAAGGACGAGGAACATTGCCATCCTATTGTTTTGAAGAAATATCTGGAAAGTCTTAAGTGATAAGATACCCAAAATAAAAAAGCAGAGATTAATTCTCTGCTTTTTCTTTTTTTACGGCTTGGTGCATCACAAGAATAATCCCGAGGAGTAAACATGCGATGATGAGGTAACGCCAAGAAAGATCTTTTTGTTCTGTAACAGTTCCGCTTATAGAAATAATAAAGCTGGTTATTGAAGTGATTACATAAACCAATCCACCCATTAAACCACCTGCTGTTCCTGCATTTTTAGGGAAGTATAGCATACTTGTGGTGAAAAATGAGGTAAACAAAATTCCGGAACAGATATGAATAAAAAAGGCAAAAGGAACCATAATGAAAAGGCTTTCTGCAAAGTAACTGGTGATAATTAAACCTGCAATCAGAATCAGTTGAAGTAAAATAGGCTGTAAGATTCTTGGTTTAAAATCTAATGTCAGTCTGCGTTTTCCAATAAAACCACCAATCATCCATGAGAATCCCAGGATCAAAGTGCAATATCCAATCACAACAGGTGTAAAATGAAAGGTGTTTTCAATAATAAACGGTCCGGTAATATTGAATAGCATCACAATGGAATAACTTAAGCCTAAGATGAAGATTCCCAACATGAAGATTCTGTTTTTAAGCATCATCTTGTAAAGACTGATGTTTTCCGAAAGATCCAACTTCTTTTTCTGTGGAAGACTTTCTCCACTGAAGAACCATTCAAAAAGGAATAAAAATCCGGCATAAAAGGCAAGGAAATAAAAGTTAGCATGCCAGTTGAACAGTTTTTCAAGATAGCCTCCAAGAAAAGGAGCCAGAATAGGGCCGCAGGACCACACAATGGTAAAGTAGCTTAGATAATGCTTTACCTTTTCTGAATCATAAAGATCTACAAAAATAGCACGGGTAGCTACCACAAGAACTGAAACAGCAGCTCCCTGAAGAATACGGAGTAAACATATTAAAAAAATACTGTTGGTTGTGGTAATTAAAATACTACTCAGTATCAAAATAAATAAAGCAATCAGCTTAGGGCGATAACGTCCAATACTGTCCAGAATTCCGCCTACAAATAATTGGGAAATCCCATAGCTCAGCAGGTAAGACGTTAAAGTAATCTGGATATCTTTTTCCGAAACCATCATCTCCTTGGCCATAGATGGAAATGAGGGTAGGTAAATATCAGTGACAAATCCCGAAAGTGGAATAGACACAAAGGCCATAATGGTTATTAATCTGATGCGTTGTTCAGATGCTTCTCTCAACATATTCATTCTTTTTTTACAATGCAAAAATAGTTCAAGAAATAGAAAAACCAATTTTAAAAGACAAAGTAAAAATTACGAAATTCAAATATTTAAATAGCGTTCTTAAATTTTAAAGGGGAAACCTGTGCGTGCTTTTTAAAGAAGTTATTAAAGTGGGAAGGTTGTTCAAAACCAAGAGTGTAGCCAATTTGAGCAATATCCCAGTTGGTATACTTCAGTAGGCTTTTAGATTCTTCAAACATTTTTTCCTTAATAATCTGTGTCGTAGTGAGATGGGTTACTGATTTTACTGAGGAATTTAAATGATTGACATGTACATTAAGATGATCTGCAAAGTCAGAAGCCGTTTTTAAAGCCAATGGATAAGCAGGAGAGTCCAAAGGAAACTGTTTATTAAGAAGTTCATCAAATAGTCTGTACAGGCGAACGTTGGCTGGAAGCTCACTAAGGCTTATATCTTCTACGTGGCTTTCTAAGGCAAGGTGCAATACGGAAGCAAGGTTACTTTTAATGCCGCTGCAACGAAACGGATAAGTAGAATGGTTTAACTTGTGCATTTGCTCAAAATACATATTGGCCAACTGCGTTTGCTCCTCATTCAGAAAGATAAAGGGCTTGCTCCATTCTTTAAATAAGGAAGTTTTTTTAAATAAATTAAACTCTGAATTTCCATTAAAAAACTCCTGATTAAACAAGCAGAAATACCCCTCCTGAATGTTATCCCCACATTCCCATGAATAAGGAATATTAGGAGACGGAAAAAAAAGTACCGGACGGTCAATATATAGTTTATGCAGGCCATAATGGATTGTTCCTTTTCCTATCATAAAACAGATTTTATAATAATCACGGCGGTTGTAGGGACTTTTGAAGCCACAATACTTCCGTGGAAATATATTGAAATGAGACTTTCCTTTTTCAAGCTCTGAATATGACATTTCCAGCAGATCCTTTTGGGTGCGCTTATAATAATCCTCTATGGTTTCCAGTTGATCACTCATTACTTTAAAATTATGAAAATCAAAGATAGGCAAATCTTTTGTCTTTAGATTTGCCTTTGAATAAGTTTCGTATGATCAGAATTCTTTTAAAGTTTGTTTTAATTTTTAATAATTTGTAATTCCATAATATAAGAAGGAAGCAGGAATGGATCTGTCTGTGAATTTTCCTTAATAACAAAACCTGTATCCTTGAAAAACTCCAATAAAGGATCTTCTGTAAGGATATTAGTCCATAGGATATCCGTAAATGATGTTGCAGATCTGCATTTTTTCCAAAGAGATTCCCTAATTTCAACTGAATTATATTCCTGAAGAACAACGAAATTAACTTCAGTCATCCTTTTATCTTCCGAAAAACCAGGATATATGGAGCCGCTTTTCAAAATGCAATATCCCACCGGTTTTTGATCTGCATAAGTAATGATAAGCTGATTAGACAGATTATTCAGTTCATTAATCATTTTTCTAGGATCCCAATCCGCAATGTATTTTCTGATGCTTTCCTCTGAAATAAGATTTTTATAAGTATTGCTGACCGAAGATTTAATGACTGTAAAAAGATCATTAACTCCCTCGTCTGAACCTATGGTGAATTTTGAAATGATTTCCATTCTTTTTTTTATCAAAATTATAAGATTAATCCATTCAGAATAGGTACAGTTTGTTAAAATATAACCGATACAGATGTGTATTTTGTAAATTTGTTCAGTACAGATTGAGATAGCATGATGAAGTCTTATAAATATGAAGTTTTTACAAAGGGGATTGAAGAGCAAATCCGCAAAGGGGCTTTGAGGGCTAAGGATCGCTTGCCTTCCGTCCGCGAAATAAAGGAAAGGTATAATTTAAGTACAAGTTCCGTACAAAGCGGTTTTGAATCTCTTATGATTAAAGGTTTAATTGAGAGCCATCCACGCTCAGGATATTTTGTCTGTGAGATGAAAGAAAGCCATATTCCTGAGCGAAAAACAAAGCTTTCTCCGGTAGTAAGGGATGAGGTATTTATGAAGAACATGATGCTGACATCCAAGCAAACTTCCGAAGCGACTTCCTTTAATAATGCGGTGCCGGGAGATCTTCTTATTCCACAAAAGCTGATCCTCCGAACAATGCAGGAAGTTATTCGTGAAAAAGGAGCGTCATTGCTGAGGTATTATCCCTCCAACGGACTTGAATCATTGAGGAAACAAATTTCCCAGAGAATGGGAATATATAGCTGTACATTAAACCCTGAAGAATTGATTATTACTGACGGAGCCTTGCAGGCTTTAACAATTGCATTAAGCTCTGTAACAAAGGCTGGAGATATTGTGGCGGTAGATAGCCCGTGCGTGTTTTCTGTATTGGAGGTGATTGCTAATCTGGGACTTAAAGTGATTGAAGTTCCGGTTAATCATCACAATGGCTTTGATTTGGAGTACTTTCAAAAGGCTTGTGCGGAAAATAATGTACGTGCCCTGGTGGTTACTCCCAATTTTCATAATCCTACAGGAATAATGATGAGTGACGAAACCAAAAAGGAATTGTTAAGAATAGCAGAAGCCCGTCAGGTATGCATTATTGAGAATGACATCTATTCTGATCTTTATTTTGGAGAAGAGAGACCATCCAGTATTAAAAGCTTTGACCATAAAGGATTGGTAATGATTTATTCTTCATTTTCAAAGACACTGGCTCCCGGCATTCGTTTGGGTTGGCTGTATGCAGGTCATTATTATTCAAGAGCAGAGAGAACAAAGTTTGTGTTAGGAAGAACAGTTTCCCCGATTTATCAGGAACTTGTTCTTAAGCTTTTGCAGGAAAACAGATATGAAAGACACTTGCGTTCATTCAGGAAAAAGTTACATCAGCAGGCAGTTCAGCTGTTGGGGACTTTAAGGAAATACTTCCCTCAGGACTCATACTTTCCTCAGCCGCAAGGCGGATACAGTATTTGGGGACAAATGCCGGAAAATATAGATATGCAGAAATTTTATCAGTACTGTGAAGATCATAAGGTTCTGTTTACTCCCGGAGATACATTCTCACTTACGGATCAATATAGCCATCATTTTCGGATTGTTTTTGCAGAAAGAATTACTCCTGAAAGTATTCTTTTACTGGAAAAAATGGGTGAAAAAGCAAAAGATTTTCTTCTTTAATATTAATGATGAAAAGTTAATCGGAGCTATTTAATGCTTTCTATGCTGTTTTGATATGGAAAAAGGAGTGCTTTTTGAAACATTCCAAATCTCTTGAGAACCTGCTCTCAGGTGATAAAACGTGCTTTTTTAAAGATTTTGAGGGTGTTAACTAGAGAAAAATCTACTCTCACATAGAAATATGTTGAAAAAATAGCTTTTTACCTCAAATTTTTTTCACTGTAGCTAGGCTCGAATCACCATAAAACCTATATTTGCAGCCTAAATTTTTAAATAAATGAAAGAACTAATTGAAAAAATCAACGCGGAATTTGAAGCGTTCACAACTGAGGCAAACCAACAAGCGGAAAAAGGAAACAAAGCTGCTGGAACAAGAGCTCGTAAATCAGCTTTAGAACTAAGCAAATTGTTCAAGGATTTCAGAAAAGTTTCTGTAGAAGAATCTAAGAAGTAATTCTCCTTTAGCCGGCTTTTGTAGCCGGTTTTTTTATGCTCTGTAAAGAATCCCTTTCTTTGCATCTTTGTGTCCTTCAGTTGGCATATTTTAGCTTTCATTATTCATCTTTCAATGTGTTGTATATTAATTTTTACATCGTACAGTAAAAACGATGTAGATAATTTGTATTTTAGGAACATCAATGGTATAGGTTATTATGAAACATTATTATTTCTTTTTAGTCCTGTTTTCTGGACTTTTTTCTGCTCAAAAAATTAGGGTAGTGGATTCGGAAACAGGAATTCCGGTTCCAAATGCAAGAATTATTTCACAAGATCAAATTGTTTATACTAACGAAGATGGCTATGCTCCCGTAGAACAAAGTGCTGTCAATTTTGAAATTTCAGCCTCAGGCTTCCAAAATGCAACATTTCCTCAATTTAATTCCTCAGTAAAGCTGAAAAGGGCTTATAAAAATATTGATGAAGTAAAAATGGCAAGTGTAGATATCAGGGAAATCTTTGAAGATGTCAATAAAAACTACAAGAAAAGATATTATAAAGAGCCATCCGTTTATGATGTGGTATACAAAGAGAAAAAAAGCGACAATAATCAACTGTATTTTCTGACCATTGCAGAAGCTAAGTTATGGAGTAAAAGGAATTACTATGATTATAAGGATGGATTTCAAAAAGATTACGACAGAATTCTGCAAATGCAGCTGAACGATGTGAAATACTTGAAAAATATAAAATCAGATAAAATTTTCACTCCTGCTACCAATGAATTTTCTCACGAATATATGGGGAATTATTTTTTCAACTTTGAATTGAATCGTGTATTGTTTCATTTAAAAAATAAAAAAACTAAATATTCAGGATGGATGATTTTTGAAGAAGGAGATGAGCAATTAATTACTTTTAAAATTAAATCATTGGAGGGGATTGATGTGAAAGGGGAATTTAAGTTTAATAAAGCGGATAAGGTAATTACCTATTTTGAAATACATTATTTACAGGACAATTTCCCGATGGTTAAGAGAAAAACTGCAACCGGTGAAGAATATGATTATCAGTTAGGAAATGCAGTGCTTGTTTTTGATTTTTATAAGAAAGATGGGGTGTATGTTCCTGCGCTAACCCGTCTTGAGGGAAATAAGTATATCGCTTACTACAGAGGTGTAAAGCATGAGAAGAGGATCAGTAGAGAACTCATTTATAATACCTTTAAAAAATCTGATGCAGAGGGGCTTAATCCAAAAGTAGATTTCAGTAAAAATATCTGGGATAATGTTCAGGTAAAACAAAATAAAAACAATACCATTTTGCTTTCAGAGCAGGAGCAAGCATTTGTGAATGAGCAGTATGGAACTACCTCAGATAAAATGATATATCCTTAAATTTTCTTTTAAAATAAAGGGTATCTTCTCATCTGTAAATTTTAAAGAGATATTTGTATTTATGTTCTTGCGCGTTCATGCTAAAGGCGAAATCTCTTGCAGATAAAGCAAATTTTAGCCCTATTCCTTTACCATCTCCGCAATTTCTGTTATCTTTAAACCAATCAATAAATATTATGAGGATAAATAGATTTTTTGCAGTACCAGCTGTAGTGTTGGCTGCCCAATTTTCATGGGCTCAGGTAAAGGTAGATCCAAAAGAAAACCTTAATCCTATCGTAAAAAGTTTTGTAGATGAAGTAAATAATAATTCTCAGCTTGAGGGTATGGCTTATGAGCTTCTGGATGGTATAGGACCACGTCTTGTAGGAACTCCGGAAATGCTTGCAGCTAACGAATGGAGTGCAGAAAAGCTTCGTTCATGGGGAATTGAAGCGAATCTTCAGCAGTTTGGAACATGGAAAGGGTGGCAAAGAGGAACTACGCATGTTGATATGATATCTCCACGTGTAAAGTCATTGTCAGCAACGCAATTGGCGTGGAGCCCTGCAACTAAAAAAGCTGTAGAGGCGGAGGTAGTTGTTCTGCCAAAGGTTTCTTCCAAGGCTGAATTTGATAAATGGCTTCCGTCTGTAAAGGGAAAAATAGTACTGATGGCTCAGTATCAGAAAATAGGACGTTCTGATGAACAGATCAAGGAATTTGCAACCCCGGAGCTTTATGAAAAACTTAAAGCAGAAAAAGATCAGGCTACCAAGGATTTTACAGCGTATGTGAAAAATATCGGCTATGATAATAATACTCTTCCGGAAGCTTTGGAAAAGGCAGGAGCAGCAGGAATTGCTATTTCAAACTGGACAGGAATTATGGGTGCTAACAGAATCTTTGGAGCAAAGACTTCTAAAATTCCAATGGTTGATATTGACGTGGAAGATTATGGAATGCTTTATAGAATGGCGGAAAAAGGAGCTCAACCTAAAATTAAGATTGATGCACAATCCAAAGTGCTTCCTGATGCAAAAAACTTCAATACCATTGGAATGATCAAGGGTAAGGAAAAACCTGAAGAATATGTAATCCTTTCTGCTCACCTTGATTCTTGGGATGGTGCTCAGGGAGCGACTGACAACGGAACAGGAACGCTTACCATGCTTGAAACCATGAGAATTCTGAAAAAATATTATCCAAATAATAAAAGAACAATTGTTTTAGGGCTTTGGGGAAGTGAAGAACAGGGATTAAACGGATCCAGAGGTTTTGTAGCAGACAATCCACAGATTATAAAAGGTGTGCAGGCAGCTTTCAATCAGGATAATGGAACTGGACGTGTGATCAATATCAGTGGTCAGGGATTTGTAAAGGCTTATGATTATATCGGAAAATGGCTTGACGGCGTTCCAAAGGCAGTGAGAAGTCATATAAAAACTGATTTCCCGGGAATGCCTGGTGGCGGAGGTTCAGACCATGCTTCATTTGTAGCAGCGGGTGTACCAGGTTTTTCTTTAAGTTCTTTGAATTGGGGGTATTTTGGATATACCTGGCATACAACAAAGGATACTTATGACAAAATTGTATTCGATGAGGTGAAAAACAATGTGATCTTAACGGCTGCATTAGCATATATGGCTTCTGAAGATCCGGAATTCACCAACAGAGAAAAAAGAGTAATGCCTAAGGACGAAAAAGGTGGTACGGTACAATGGCCGGAAGTAAGAGAACCAAGAAGAAGTTCTAAGGATTATAAATAAGAACGGTAAAAATACTTACAAATATAAAGGCTGTCTCTATGGAGGCAGCCTTGTTTTTTTATTCGAGAACTCTTTTCGACTTTAATTAAACATAAAGTTCCAAGTCTGAGAATTTTGAAATTGAGGGAGAGTGTGGTGTAGCCAGCTTACCAAATCCATATTCACAGAAGATAAAAGGCAATCCATTGGATTTTGCGGAATCGTAATCTGTCTGTGTATCACCAATGTATACAGACTCTTCGATGGATAAATGATTTCGCTCCATAACGAGCTTAATATTTTCGGATTTTGGTTTTTTGGTTCGTCCGTGAGATTCAAAATCTACAAAGAGATCATTGAATTGATAATATTCTAAAAAAGATTCAATATAACCATCCTGACAGTTGCTGACGATAAATAGATTGTGTGCTAGGCCTTTTAAAGTTGCTTCCACATCATTATAAAGGATTCCACCCTGCACCCGAAGTACCTTATTTTCCTGAGCTACAATCTCAGAAAGAACTTCTTTAGCTCTTGCATCTGAAATTCCGGGAACAATATCCTTGACAATATCATGAGCCAATAAACCCATGTATTGATCCATATCTTCAGGTTTCAATTCTTGTTTTATCAACTGATGCTTACCCAAGACCTCATTCCATATCCCAATGATAGTAGCTCTTGGGTCCCACAATGTACCATCCAGATCGAAGATTAAATTTTTTTTATTCAAAGTATGCTATTATTTTATTTTTACTGCAGTTAATTTTCAAGTTAAGAAGTTACAAAATCATACTCAGCTGAACTCTTTTTCTTGCTTCGTCCACTTCCGTTACTTTTACTCTGACATGTTGATGAAGCTTTACTACTTCGTTAACATCAGATACAAAGCCTTCTTTCAACTGTGAAATGTGAACGAGTCCGCTTTCCTTAATTCCAAGATCCACAAAGCATCCAAAAGCAGTGATATTGTTAACAATTCCCGGCAGAATCATGCCTGCTTTTAAATCTTTAATGCTTTTTACATGAGGATCAAATTCAAATACTTTGGCTGCTTTCCTTGGATCTAATCCCGGTTTTTCCAGCTCTTTTAGAATATCCTTGATCCCCAGAATTCCAATTTCTTCTGTAATATAGCTTTCAGGCTTTACCAAGGCTATTTTCTCCTTATTGGCGATGAGTTCATGAGTTTTTATTCCCAGATCTTTTGCTATTTTCTCAACGATTCCGTAGGCTTCAGGATGTACTGCGGAATTATCCAATGGATTTTTAGAATTAGAGATTCTTACAAAAGCTGCTGCCTGCTGGAATGCTTTTTCTCCAAGTCTCGGAACTTTTTTAAGCTGTTTTCTGTCTTCAAAAGCTCCGTTTTCAGCTCTGTAATTAACAATGTTTTCAGCCATTTTTTCTCCGATCCCTGAAACATAGCTCAATAAGGACTTACTAGCCGTATTGATGTTGATTCCCACAGAGTTTACACATCTCATTACAGTAGAATCCAATTCATTCTTTAGTTGGGTTTGATCCACATCGTGCTGATACTGTCCAACACCAATGGATTTTGGATCAATTTTTACAAGTTCGGCTAAAGGATCAGAAAGTCTTCTTCCGATAGACACCGCACCTCGCACAGTCACATCATAAGTAGGGAACTCATCTCTGGCAATTTTACTTGCCGAATAAACGGATGCACCCGCTTCAGAAACCACAAAAACCTGTAATGGCTTATCGAAAGCAATTTTCTTTATGAAAAATTCTGTTTCTCGACTTGCAGTGCCGTTTCCAATAGAGATCGCTTCAATATTATAAGCATTCACCATAGAACGGATTTTTTTCATAGCCATTCCTGTTTCATTCTGTGGAGCGTGAGGGTAGAGGGTTTCATTATGAAGAAGATCCCCCTTTTCATCAAGACAGACTACTTTGCAGCCACTTCTATAACCTGGATCTATCGCCAAAATCTTTTTTTCTCCCAATGGTGGAGCTAGAAGTAACTGGCCTAGGTTTTCAGAAAAAATTTCAATGGCTTTTTTATCAGCTTTTTCCTTGGCTTCCTGTAGTGTTTCATTAGAAATAGCAGGTTCCAGAAGTCTTTTGTAGCTGTCTTTTATGGCCAGAGCAATGTGTTCAGAGCTCTCATTGTTAGATTTGATAATCGCGTTTTCGATAAAGTCAATGGCTTCTTCCTTGTCAATACCAATATTCACTTTTACAAAACCTTCCGTTTCTGCTCTTAGCATAGCTAAAAGTCTATGGGATGGAGTTCTGGAAAGGCTTTCCTCCCATTCAAAATATTGGGAGAACTTCTGGGCGTCTTCTTCCTCTTTTTTAGCCTTTACCACCTTGGAAGTGATGATCGCCTTACGTTGATATAATCTACGGAGATTCTTACGAACATACATATTCTCGTTGATCCATTCTGCCATGATATCTCTGGCACCCTGAAGAGCTTCTTCTTCAGATGGAACATCATTATTTAAATATTTTGAAGCCAAAGACTGAACATCATTATGCTTTTGGCTCATGATGATCTTCGCTAAAGGTTCCAATCCTTTTTCTTTGGCAGTATCAGCTTTGGTTTTTCTGCGTTTTTTAAAAGGAAGATATAAGTCTTCCAATTCCTGTATATCAAAACTCTCTTCAATTCTCTGTCTGAGTTCAGGGGTTAAAGCATCCTGTTCCTCTATAGATTTTAAAATAGATTCTTTTCTTTTAACAATCTCTTCAAACTGCTTACTGATCTTTGAAATCTGTTCGATCTGTATTTCATCCAGATTTCCTGTCTTATCTTTTCGGTAACGGGAAATAAAAGGAATGGTACAGTCTTCTGCTAGTAATTGTAAGGTATTGTTAATGCTCTTTTCTGAAATATTGAGCTGTTTCTGTATGAATTCTACGGTCTTCATTGTTCTGTTTTCGGATAGCTAAAATAGGGTTTTGAAATGAGAAAATGAAAGTTGTTACTCTTTTAATGTTCTGTTTAATTAGGGAAATTGTAGTGGAAACTTAATTTACAACTGCTATTGCAATGCCATCATATTCTTTTGTTCCTATTGTTTGCATAATAGTAGCGGTAACTTTTGGATTATTGGCCAACATCTGATTAAAGTGTTGCACACCTTTTACTTTTTTATCACTAGTATTGATGTCTAAAACTTTACCCTCTCGAATTACATTATCACAAATAATAAGTGTTCCGGGGTGTGAAAGCTGTAATGCCAATTCAAAATATTCAGTATAAGGAGGTTTGTCGGGATCAATAAATATAAAATCGAAAGGTTCTTCTCCTTTTGTAATGAATTCCTTTACTATATCTATTGCTTTCCCAACCCTTAGATCAATTTGATCAGAAAGTCCGGCTTTTGCAATGTTCTGGCTGGCAATATCAGCATGATGGTGGGCAAATTCTATTGTGATTACTTTGCTGTCAACAGGAATTGCTCTGGCCATCCAAATGGTACTGTAGGCACCCAAAGTTCCCTGTTATTATCACAAACTTTTGATAATACAGATTATCAGAGAAGTTGTTTGTAATCAAAAGTAAATGTAATTTTAATCTTAATCTTAATCTTAATCTTAATCTATAAGTATAATTGATAAATGTTGTTTTGATAATTTTGTAGTGATAATAATCGAAATTAATGTGGAAATGCTAAATGGTTTTGAATTATACTGTTAGGGTCATTTGGTTAATGCTGTTTTTGACCTATGATGTCAATTCTGAAGACTTTGGTTCTTTAAAATTACTTTTTATAATGGATTTGTTTTTGCTTGAGAATTTATAGAAAACCATCCAAAATCCTCTGTTTTGTACTATATTTACGCTTCAAATAAAAGGATAAATACCGTAATGACTGATAATAAATTATCTCTAAGCACTTTAGAAAGCTGGCTTTGGGATTCCGCAAATATATTGAGAGGAAGCATTGACTCTTCTGATTTTAAAAATTACATTTTTGGGTTATTATTCTTAAAACGTTCCAACGATGTATTTGAAGAAGAGGTTGAAAACATCATGACTCGTGACGGTGTTTCTCGTGAGGAAGCAGAAGATGGAACTTATTTCCAAATGCCAATCGAGTCTCGTTGGGAAACCATCAAAAAAGAAACGGAGAATATTGGTATTGCTTTAGATAAAGCTTTTGCAGGAATTGAACGTGAAAATACTTCTTTAGAAGGTGTAATGACTGCCACCAAGTTTGGTGATAAAGAAAAGTTATCTGATGAATTATTACAACGTCTCTTAAGACACTTTAATCAACACTCATTAAGAAATTCTAACCTGGAGTCAAATGATTTATTAGGTGATGCTTATGAGTATTTGATTAAAATGTTTGCCGATGATGCAGGTAAAAAAGGTGGGGAATTCTATACACCTCGTGGTGTGGTGCAATTGATTGTACAACTGATAAAACCAGAACCCAAACAAAAAATTTATGATCCCACTTGTGGATCAGGGGGTATGTTGATTGAATCGGCTCGTTATATTGCCGAACAACCCAACGGAAAAATAGAAAACAATATCAATGTATCGTTGTTTGGGCAAGAGAAAAACTTGGGTACATGGGCTATTGGCAAATTGAATATGTTGCTTCATAATTTTATGGATACTGATATTCGAAAAGGAGACACATTAATCACGCCACAGCATAAAAACGAAAATAACGAGTTGGATTTATTTGACCGTGTGATTGCGAATCCTCCATTCTCGATGGATGGATGGTGGACACCTGCTGAAAACTCGATTGAGGTAAAATTGGATAAGGATGGTAAAGAGAAAAAAATAACCCCAAATTATGCCAAAGTAGTAACTGATCCTTATGGACGTTTCCAATTTGGAATACCGCCGAGAGGGTATGCGGATTTAGCTTTTTTACAACACATGGTGGCGGTTTTAAAACAAGACGGAAAAGCGGGTGTTGTCTTACCACACGGTACTTTGTTTAGAAGCGGAACCGAAGGAACGATTCGTAAAGCTTTACTTGAAGCTGACTTGGTAGAAGGAATTGTAGGGTTGCCAAGTGCATTGTTCTACAACACAGGAATACCTGCCTCAATTTGGATTATTAATAAAAATAAAACCGAAGCACAAAAAGGAAAAGTAACCATTATTGATGCCAGTAGTGATTACAAAGAAGGAAAAAACCAAAACGAATTATTACCAGAACATATTACTAAAATAGTAAATGCATATGATGGTGCAACTGATGTAGAAAAATACATGCGTATTGTACCTATAACCGAGTTGGCCGAAAACGATTACAACCTCAATATTTCTCGTTTTATTGATACCTCAGAAGCAGAAGTTGAAGTGGACATTAAAATGGTACACCAAAAGCTTTCTGATTTAGAAAAACGTGAAATAGAAATTAATGTGAAGATAGCTGGATTTTTAAAGGAATTGGGGGTATGATTAAATTTAATAAAATTTCATTTCAAAATGATATTCCAGATACTTGGAGTAGAATTCCTTTATATGAATTAAGAAATAAAAAAGATCGATATGGATTTACAGGAGGTCCATTTGGGTCTGATTTAAAATCAGAACACTACACACAATCTGGTGTTAAAATTTTACAACTTCAAAATATTGGAGAAGGAAAATTTATTGATAAGGGTATTGTTTACACGTCAGAACAAAAAGCAAATGAGCTTATTTCATGTAATATATATCCGGGTGAAATAATTCTTGCTAAAATGGCACCAGTAGCTAGGTGCTGTAAAGTTCCTTCGGCAGATGAAAGATATGTGATGTGTTCTGATGGAATTCGTCTTTCGGTCGATACTCATAGATTTGACAATGAGTTTGTTTTTCAAGCCTTGAATTCAAAATATTTTAGAGACGAAGCTGAGTCTAAAAGCACAGGTACAACTAGAGCAAGAATTGGATTAAATGAATTAAAACAAATCTGTTTATCTGTACCAAATTCTGTCCAAGAACAACAGAAAATAGCTGAAATATTAAGCACTGTAGATGAAAAAATCGAGGTTGTAGACCAACAAATTACGGAAACCCAAGAACTCAAAAAAGGCTTAATACAACGGTTGTTAACGAAAGGTATTGGTCATACTGAGTTTAAAGAGTCTAGTTTGGGTATGATTCCTGAGAGTTGGGATATAAAAATTTTAAAAGAAGAATGCATTAAAATAAATGTTGGATTTGTAGGTACATGTGAAAAATTTTATTGTGAAAAGAACGAAGGTGTTCTGATGATACGTACAGGGAATTTATCAGATGGAAAAATTAAATATTCCAATCTAAAATATGTTACTCAAGAATTTCATAATAAAAATACTAAATCAAAAATATTTGAAGGGGATTTATTAATAGCTAGACACGGTTCTAGTGGTCAAGCTGTTTTGGTTCCAAAAAATTTTGAAGAATCCAATTGTTTAAATATTATCATTATTCGCCCAAAGACCACATTAAATCCTGAATTTTTAAAATTTCAGTTTAATTCTAACGTAATCAAAGAACAAGTTAGAAAAAAGACAGCTGGTTCTACACAAGGAGTTGTAAATACTAAAGAAATAGCTACATTAATTATTTTACATCCTCCATTGCCTGAACAAAATAAAATAGCAAATATTCTCAATTCGATAGATGATAAACTAGAAGTATTATTAGAAAAGAAAACCCACTATCAAGAACTCAAACAAGGCTTAATGCAACAGCTATTAACAGGGAAAATTAGGGTAAAAGTTTAATCTAGAAAAAGTTACTAAGCGAGAGGAAACAAAAAGGTATAAAAAACGCTTATTTTTGTTTCAGCGTAAGACCTTTTTAGATTCCAGACCTTAGGTAAAGAAATACACACAATAAAATATTCATGAATAACAAACCAGAGTATATTTATAGCGAGTTGCCAGCCATAGCGTTGTTGCAAGAAATGGGCTACCATTATTTCAATGGGGAGCAACATCAGGAACGCAATGATATCACCGAGGTAATTCTTAAAACGCGATTATTAGATGCTATTAAACGCATCAATCCATGGATAAACGACAATAATCTTAATAAAGCTTATACGCTCATTACAACGGTTACGGGAACTTCATTAATGGAGATTAACCAGAAGGTATGGGAACTGATGAGAGGTGGAACATATACTGTCAAACAAATTATTGATGGCGTAGAAGGATTTCATGCAGTACATTTCATCGATTATGAAAATATAGGTAACAATGACTTTTTGGTGGTGAGTCAAATGAAATTTCACGGAAGGTTTCGACACTCTATTCCTGACTTGGTTATTTACATCAATGGTTTACCTATTGGTATCATTGAATGTAAATCTCCGAATGCTCCAACAGCTTGGGACTCTGCTTATGGAGATTTAAAGTACTACCAGGAAAACTCAGAGAAGCTGTTTCATTTCAATCAGATATGTGCTGGGATTTGGCAAGTTGGTGGAAAATATGGAGCGATAAATTCGCCACAACAATTTTATTCTGTTTTTAAGACCAATAAAGAGGATACTGATATTTTAGCTCTTGCCAAAACGGAACAAGATAAATTACTCATTGCCCTTTTCAAGAAAGAACGAGTGTTGGATATCATCCGTCACTTTGTTTTATTTGAATTGGAGAATGGGATTACCATAAAAAAACTGCCACGATATCAACAAATAAGAGCCACCAATAAAACAATAGAACGCCTGCAAGCTGGAGAAGGTGGTGTCGTTTGGCACACGCAAGGTTCTGGTAAATCGTTAACGATGGCTTATGTTGCCCGTAAATTACAGGCCCCAGAATATGGCTTTGATAATCCAACGGTGATGATAATGACCGATAGAAAAGATTTGGATCTACAAATCACTAAGACATTACAAAACGTGGGATTCAAGAATGTGAACCAAGCTTCCTCGGTAGTGCATTTAGATAAATTACTTCGAAATGATTACGGAGGAATAATTACAACCACGATACAAAAATTTCAAGAAACCGATAAAGAAGCAACAGACTCTACTGACCAGACCGAACTAGAAGAGAAAGGTAATTTGATGATTGAAAAACATCTAAAAGATAAAACGCTTATCAAGATTACCAAAGAACTTCAAAAAGGGAAATGGGTGGAAATTGATCGTGTTGAAATAGAATTAGAAGAGCTTTCCAGAAAAGAAAATCTTTATATTTTAGTAGATGAAGCCCATCGAAGTCATTATGGTTTTCTAGCTTCTTTCATGAGAACGGTTTTACCCAACGCTAAGTTTATAGCCTTTACAGGAACTCCAATATCTAAAGAAGACAAATCGACTTTAGGAGAATTCTATGGAGGAGAATATATTGATGTTTATACCATTATAGAATCTGTTTCCGATGGAGCTACTGTTGAGCTATTGTATGATGAAGGAATCTGCAAGTTAGATGTTAAAAAAGAAGCTATTGATGAAGAATTTGAGGTGAAATTTGGCAATGCATCTGAAGAAAAAAAGGATAAACTAAAACGAGAGGCTCTTAAAAAATACCAATTATCAGCAGAACGGATTAATGATATTTCCAGACATTTAATTGACCATTTCAGGGATAAAATTTTTCCAGATGGTCACAAAGCCATGTTAGTATGTAGCGGAAGAGAATCAGCTATTAAATACCAGCAAACCTTACACAGACTCAAAGAAGAAGGCTATCATAGTTTTGAGTCCAAAGTAGTAGTGAGTATGAGTTCACCAAAAACGGATGCCATTGCTAAAGATTACTATGAAACCTTAGAATGGAACAGAAATAACCCTGCTAATAAAAGACCAATATACGTTGTACCGCCCGAAGACATCAAAGATGCTACGAACGATTTTAAACTGCCTTTTGGAAACGAAGAAGAAACCGAAAAATCAGGCAAGAAAAAATTTGACAATACAGCGATTATGATCGTTTCAGATATGTTGCTAACAGGTTGGGATGCTCCTATTGCCTCTTGTTTGTATTTGGATAAACCTTTGAAGGAACACAACCTTCTTCAAGCTATTGCCAGAGTAAACCGTTCCAGAAAGGGAAAAAATGCAGGTTTTATTGTAGATTATAACGGAATCACAGCATATTTAATTCAAGCGTTAGAAATCTTTTCTGGTGACATAAGACCTGATGATATTTTGAAGAATATCAATGAAGAATTTCCAAAGTTAGAAATGAATCACACCAAATTAATTGATTTCTTTAAACCATTGAAAATTGATAGAAACTACAAAAGAGAAGACTATATTGATTTAGCACTAAGTTATATTGAACCTATCAACATACGAGACGATTTCAAATCTCTACTGAAAGACTTTAACAAATCAATCAATATCGTCTTGCCAAATACCAAGGCTTTGAAGTATCAAAGTGACTTTAAGTTATTTAATGAAATTAAAATAAGAGCTAAAAATGCATTTCCTGATGATGATGAATTGAAAATCAGTAAGGACGAAAGTAAAATGCTTCAAATGATGATTGATGAACATCTAAAATCAAACGGAGTTCATAGTTTATTATCTGAACCAATTTCTATTATTGACAAAAATAAATTTAAAGAGGAAATCATGAACGCATCACCTGCAACCAAAGAACTAAAGATGCGAAATAACTTGAAACACGTCATTAAAGTTGGATTAGATAAGAATCCTGATTTTTACAAACCATTGGCTCAAAGGCTAGATGAATTGTTGAAGCAGAAAGAAGCACAGCGAATGGATGAAGCTCAATTACTTCTAGCTTACACTATAATTCAAGATGAAATTATCAATGAGCAAAAAGAAGGTGAGCAAAAAGGCTTTGTGACAGAACGAGAACGAGCTGTCTATAACTCGATGAAAACGCTTTTTGATGGTACTGCCGACGATGCAACCAAAACATTGTTTGATCTTATCAAAGGCGAGCTGAGTATTGTATCATGGGAGAGTAAAGGCCAAGTTCAAAAAGACATTGAAAATAAGATAATACGATTCTTGAGCACTAAGTTAGAACGGTCAGAAGCTAAGGCTAAAGCAAAAGAAATGGTAGATGTTTTAAAGAAGAATAAAGATGTATAGTGTACAATATGGTAACAAGACCATTGAGTATTCAATCATGGAAAAAGACGGTCTTAAATCACATTATATTAGCGTAGAAAAAGACGTTGGTGTTATTCTCAAAGGAAAAGCGATTTCAATTGAGCAAGCCAATAAATTGATACTTAGAAAAGCCAAATGGATTTTAGATAAATTAGAGTTGGTAAGTTCCTTGAATGATGGTGAAATTGTCACTGGTTCCAGAATTCAGTATCTAGGAAGAAAGTATTATGTTGAGATCATTATTGAAAATCACAGTCATAAAATTGAAATTGATTTTACAGAATCTAAATTCAAGATTACACTACCGGATCACTTGAACACTCAAGAAAATTTACGTAAAGCTGTTGAAAACTACTACAGATTAAAAGCACAGGAAAAAATAGAACCTATTTTAAGAAAGAAATCTAAAACGATAGGGTTACAATACGACAATGTCAAGTTTATGAAGCTTGAAAAACGATGGGGAAGCTGTACACCATCGAATACTATAATAATAAATTTTCATGCCATTAAACTTCCATTTTCACTAATAGAATATTTGGTAGTTCATGAGCTTGTTCATACCAAAGTAAAAAGCCATTCAAAAGAATTTTGGGCTGAATTATCTAAACATATTTTCAATTGGAAAGAGCTGGATGCTAAAATGTATGAGATGAAGTTGTAAAGAGCAAAGTTCAGAAGCAGTGACCATTAGACTTCAATTTTATGTGATCATATAATCTTCGTTTGAATTTGTTATCTATTTAATATTGGAAACTTTATCATCCAATCATTTAATATTCTTTCTCAACTCTAAAAACTTATCTCTTAAATTATAGTTTTCAATATGATCAGGTTCAACATCTTCAAGAAAAATTCCTGATGTACGGATCTACTTTTTCAAATAATTGCTGATTCATATTTTTTGAATTTTCATTATCCATCTTAGAATAATCTGTGAGATGTATATAAAGACAAAATCCGTAGATTGTGGAATTCTAAAATACACAATTTTCAGGAAATGAAAAAGGCGAGTTGCCCCGTCTTGAGTGTTTTCACAACATATGGGAAGTCTAAAAAAGAAAGGAATTCACTGTGACTAATCACGAAGATAATAAATTTAGGACATGTTTTCACCATTTTTCTTATCCAAAATTCTCAATTATCATTGTAATAAGCAATAAATTCACTATTTTGCTGTTTGTTTTTCTTAAATGAGCAATAAAATCTAAAAAAATCCATTTCTTGATATATGTTAAGATGACAGAAATATGGTTTTTCTATTTTTGTATCCGAAAAACAACAAGAAAAATTTCGATTAAACTTTTTTAAACAATTCAATAATATGAAAAAACTTAGTGTAATTGCATTAGTAGGAGTAGGATTGCTAGCAGCATCTTGTAATAATAAAGAAAAAACAGATACAGCTGTAGCTACCGAGCAAAACGTTGCAGAAAGCAAAGGAGAAGTATTAGCAGTTGATGCAGCAACTTCTGTTGTTAACTGGAAAGCTTTCCATAAAGGAGGTTTTGCACCTCGTTGGGGAACGCTTAACGTGAAGTCAGGTGATCTAAGCATTGAAGGTGGACAAGTTGTAGCTGGAAACTTCAATATTGATATGACTTCCATTAAAGTTGATCCTGCTTCAGTAACTGAAAAAGATAAAAAACCGGCAGATCTTGAGGCTCACCTTAAAAATCCTGACTTCTTTGATGTAGCAAAAAACCCTACTTCAGACTTTAAAATCACAAGTGTAACAGACCTTAAGGAAACTCCAAAAGATGCTGTTGCAGGTGCTAACAAAACAGTAAGCGGAAACCTTACATTAATGGGAAAAACGATGAATGTTACTTTCCCTGCTAAAGTAGATGTAGTAGATAATACTGCGGCTGTTCAGGCTAAATTTACTGTAAACAGAACAGATTGGGGAATTAAGTTTGGTACTTCTGAAGCAGACCCTGCAGAATGGATGATCAGCAAAGATATTGAGATCGCAATCGATGTAAAAGCTAAAAAATAATTAGCGTAATATTATAACTAAAGAGCTGTCTGAATAAGACCGCTCTTTTTTATTTGGAAAACTTCTTCCTATTTACAAATGATGGCAATACACTAAAAAATAATGTTTGATGTTTTTAATGTTTTGTTGTTTATTTTGTTTTTATTGTGTTATATGTTTGGTTTTTATTTACTATTTTTAACTAAAATTTAATTATTTAAGAATTAAATTCAAAAAAAACTAAATAACTATGATAAAACTCTATCTATTTTTATTCTCCTTTTTGGGGGGGATCTTCAATGCTCAGCTTTACTGGAAAAAGCTTGACCCAACTGTACCACCTGGTTTTCCTTATTCCCCACAATATTCAGTAGGTGCCAAAGATCTTATCTGGGTTTCTTTTGCTGATGGAGCAGCGCCTTTTAAGGTAGCAACAGGAACGAGTTTTTCAATAAGTACGGATGGCGGAAATACCTGGGCTACCAAAGGGTATTTTCCATTTAATTTAGTAAGTAATGATCCTAATGGATTTACATACAGGGGGTTTTCTTCACTTTCTTCTAATTCAGCATTATATCTTTGGGCTGTAAATAATAGTGCAAAAGTATTTAAGACCAAAGATGGTGGAGTAACCTGGCTGAAGACAGGTGAATTTGATACTTATCCTCATTCCATGTATTTTTTTGATGCCAATAATGGTATTGTAGTGTGTCGAGAAAGCAGCTCCTCAAAATTCAAGATTTATAGAACCACCGATGGAGGTGATAGCTGGCAAGGTATTAATGAGGGGAATGTTCCTCCAATAATAGGAACTGATACTGCAATACTTCAATGGGGGTTTTACGCCGGATATAAAGATTCTTTTTGGTTTGGAACATATAATGGAAAAATTTTTAAAACCAATGATAAAGGTGTTACGTGGACTGTGGTGCAGTCGCCATACAATTCTGGTGCTATGACTGGGACAACTTCAAATAGTATGGGACATTTTACACTTGAAGATGCAAATACAGCTTATATGGTTGAATACTTTTCCGGAAAACTTCATAAAACAACCGATGGGGGAGTAACCTGGACTGATCTTGGAAAAACAGAAACCGGAACTTCAGATTATAATATCTTAAAAATTCCTAATAGTGATGTCTTATTGGCATCCGGGCAGATTACAAAATATACTCTGGATAAGGGGCTTACATGGACTAAAATTGATGATGATCCTAAGTTTGATCCTACAAGCACAGGTGCTAATTCTACCTATGGTACTATGACAACAAATAAAACGAATATCTATAAACTTATGGGGATTGTAGATAAGTCTCCCGTAGAGACAGAAACTCCTGTTGGCAGTAAAGATGACGATGATGAATTTGCAATTTATCCAATACCTACAGGGGATTACCTTTATGTTAGATCAAAAATTCTTATTGATGGTTATGTGATATGGGATTCTGCAGGAAGACTAATACAGCAAGGGAAAACCAATGATAATCGCATTAATGTTTCATGGTTTTCAGAAGGAACCTATCATATTGAAATCCGTCACAACGGCAATACAATTGTAAAGAAGTTCATTAAAGAATAGACTTTTATGACCAGTTTAAAGATAAAAGTGATCTCCCAAGATCACTTTTTTTTGTTGGGATTACTTACTTTAAATTAGGCAAAGCAATTAATTCAACTCCCATGAATTCTGAATACGTACACAGTATTCAGTTCCCAGATATAGAGGATTACCATATTTTTCAGACCAGAATCCGTCCAATATATTTTGGTTTAGACAGCGGTATACCGCAACACCTTTATAGATTTTATGATCATCATCTTTGTAATTAAAATTAAGTACTAAAATATGATCTTTATAAAACCCGGTTCCGTTCTGAATATGATCACCAATCGTCCATTGGGCAATAATACGGGCATTTTCATCAACAGATAAGACTAATGTACCTTGATAAGAAGCTTGGTCAGACTCTTCCTGATTGCTTCCTTTAATAGAATAAGTTCCTGCCAAATCATATACTGTCATTGATGCACTTTTTATGGGTAACAAATTTAAAAAATCTTATTTTGATAAATACTACAAATTATTTGTAACCAACAATACTTTAAATTCTAAACTTTTTCTATAATCAAATTAAACTTTACTTTTGCAGCAAATTAAATGTAAAATGATTCCTTTTCTATTGATTGTTAACCTTATTACATTCGGAGTTTTTGGGTTTGATAAACTGCAGGCCAAAAGACATCAATGGAGGATTTCCGAAAACGTTCTTTTAGCATTTTCGTTAATAGGGCTTGCAGGTGCTGCTTTCGGAATGGTGATCTTTAATCATAAGGTTTCCAAAAAATCATTTCTGGTTAAATTTTTTTTGGTAGTATTGATTGATGTTGTACTACTGTATAGGCTTATAAGACATTAGTATAACAAAAAACACCTCAAAAGAGGTGTCTTTTATTAAACAATAAGCTGAACATTTCCCTGAATGATATAGCTTAGATTAGGTTCGTTAAATCCGACTATTTTAATGACCAGAAATCCGTTTTCGTTTTCGATCGAAGTGGTCTGTGAATTTCCAACATCTTTGATTGATAGGTTTTTGCCGAAAATATCCCCATAAAACCATCTGCCTAAGGAATAGGTCGCTACATAAATATTAAACTTTACAAACATCATATAGTCTTGAAATTTAATCTTGGTTTTGATTTTGATTCCAAAATTAGAAGGATTATTTCCAATCAGCTCATGGGTACAATCTGGAATGTGACCGGCCTTCCCATCACCGACATCGCCACTTCTTGTCACCGGAATAACACCGAATTGTCTTTTCACGTTGCCTATGGCTTTCGTATGGGTATCTTTAATCTGTCCATAAGAAGATATAATGTTAAAATCTCCTACGATCCAGTTTGGAGGAAGCTCTCCATCTCTATCGAAAGTAGGAAGTGAGTAATGAATATAGTTTCTAGGTTGGGAAATATCCATTAAACCATTATACGTATTGTAGCCGATTGTTACCCCATTTTGATCTTTAACTGGAAGAATACCACCTATATTTACAATGGTATTGTTTTTCCATTCACCAGTGATTTCACCATTAATACCTTCTGAAACAGGAGCCTTCACTCCAATCAGAGGTTTATCAACATAATTAAAATAACCTCCGGTGATTTCAAAATTACCATATTTAACATCGGATAAATCAATGGCATTAAATATTGCTTCTGCATATATTCCTTTGATGATAATACCTAAACAATCATCTTTGAATTTGAATCCGGTCTGTCCTCCTTCTACAGTTGGTGAGATTAGTGTTGTAGCGGTAGTTCCTCCCTGAAATAAGAACCCGAAATCTTTGGTTGCTGATACTCTTTCCAATAAAAGTGCATTACTCTGCCCTAAAAATTGATAAGCATATTGGTCACTATTTGCACCAGAAGACATAACATTTTTAATGGAAGTATAAAAACAGTTTAAAAATTTCCAGGAAACATCACAGTTTGTAAACTTAATGTTTTCTAAGCTTGAACCATGACAAAAATTAAAGAAATCTAAGCCTACGGCACACGTTTCAAAATTAGCGTCTTTTATTTGTGAGAAGGTAATTACTTGTGTATCTGCTTCAGTTTGATGGTTACTTGTTAAAGTACCATCTAGCAGATAGGCCGTTTTGATAATAGTATTAGTCTTATTTCCTTTAAAAGTAGCACCATTACAATGAAAGCTTACTTTATTAGTGATAAATATTGAACCTGAAACTAAATATATATTATTTCCATTAAAGTTTAAAACACCTCCGCCAATTTTAGTTAAATATAAAACAGCTTTGTTAATACTTTCCGTATCATCTGTAATCTTATTACCTTTTGCTCCGAAAATACCTACATCTAGAGGCTCACTGCTTTCTGAAACAGTCTTATTCAAATAATAAACTCCATTTCGGTTTCTATATACAATTCCATCTGGGTCAATGACTTGTCCATTTAGGTCAGTGACTTGTAGAACTTGCTCATAGATGTGAGTTGCATAAGTAAATTCATCAATAAGTTCTATTCTGGCTGTATTGGCAATAGTGCTTGAAGATGAAAAAAATTCATTGGTAAAAATCATAAACTTTGTTTTTGGTGTAAAAAAAAATGTTTCCTGCAGGAAAACTACTGAGGCAAAGATAAATGCATGCAACGACAGAACTTGACGCATAATATTTTATCCAGCTTTTTTGAAGGAATTATCTAAATTTCTCATTATGAAATTGTTAAATATTACATAAAGATTTTAATTAATTCATTTTAAATCACTATTTTTGCACCCGTAAAAATCCTATATGCAAAACATTAGAAATATTGCGATTATCGCACACGTTGACCACGGGAAGACGACTTTGGTTGACAAAATCATTCACGCTACCAATATTTTCAGAGAGAATCAGGAGAGTGGAGAATTAATTATGGATAACAATGATCTTGAAAGAGAAAGAGGGATCACCATCTTATCCAAGAATATTTCTGTTACCTATAAAGACACAAAAATTAACGTAATTGATACTCCTGGTCACGCGGATTTCGGTGGGGAAGTAGAAAGAGTATTAAAAATGGCTGACGGAGTTATTTTGTTGGTGGATGCGTTCGAAGGACCAATGCCACAAACAAGATTCGTACTTCAAAAAGCTTTGGAATTAGGTCTTAGACCATTAGTTGTTATCAATAAAGTAGATAAACCAAACTGTCGTCCGGACGAAGTTCACGATCAGGTATTTGATTTATTCTTCAACCTTGAAGCTACTGAAGAGCAGTTGGATTTCCCAACTTTCTATGGTTCTTCTAAGCAAGGTTGGTTCAATACTTCATTAGAACAAACTGAAGATATTTTACCATTATTAGATGGGATTTTACAATATGTTCCTGAACCAAAGGTAACTGAAGGAAACCTTCAGATGCAGATTACTTCTTTAGATTTCTCTTCTTTCTTAGGAAGAATTGCAATCGGAAAAGTAACAAGAGGAGAGCTTAAAGAATCTCAGTGGATTGGTTTAGCTCAGGCAGACGGTAAAGTTGTAAAAGGAAAAGTAAAAGAACTTTACGTTTTCGAAGGATTAGGAAAGAAAAAAGTAACTGAAGTACAAGCTGGAGATATCTGTGCTGTAGTAGGTTTTGATGCTTTCCAGATTGGAGATTCATTCGTAGATCTTGAAAATCCTGAACCATTGGAAAGAACTGCAATTGATGAGCCTACATTGAACATGACGTTCTCTATCAACAATTCACCTTTCTTCGGTAAAGATGGTAAATATGTAACATCTAATCACCTGAAAGAAAGATTAACAAAAGAATTAGAGAAAAACTTAGCATTAAGAGTTCAACAAACTGATGATGCAAATACTTTCCTAGTTTTCGGTAGAGGTATTCTTCACTTATCTGTTTTGATCGAAACAATGAGAAGAGAAGGGTATGAAATGACAATTGGTCAGCCACAGGTTATCCTAAGAGAAATTGATGGTGAAAAATGTGAGCCTTATGAATCTTTAGTAGTAGATGTTCCTGAAGAATATGCTTCAAGAGTTATCGATTTAGCTACTCAAAGAAAAGGAGATCTTCACATTATGGAAACTAAAGGTGAAATGCAGCACATGGAATTCGAAATTCCTTCAAGAGGTTTGATCGGATTACGTTCTCAAATGTTGACAGCTACTGCAGGTGAAGCTATTATGGCACACCGTTTCACAGAATATAAGCCTTTCAAAGGTGCTATTCCTGGAAGAAATAATGGAGTATTAATCAGCAAGACTCAAGGTCCAGCTACAGAATATTCTATCGCTAAACTACAGGACAGAGGTAAGTTCTTTGTTGATCCGGGTGAGGAAATCTATGCAGGGATGATCATTGGTGAACAAAACAAACCAGGAGACTTGGTAGTAAACATCGTAGAAGCAAAACAGTTGAACAACATGAGAGCTTCTGGAAAAGATAAAGACACAGGTGTTGCTCCGAAAATCTTATTCTCTCTTGAAGAATGTATGGAATATATCCAAGGTGATGAAGCTATTGAGGTAACTCCAAACTTCATCAGAATGAGAAAGAAAATCCTTTCTGAAGAAGAAAGAAAAAGAGTTGAAAGATCAGCTAAAGCTTAATAGCTTCTGATTTGAAACTGTTATCATATAGAAAAGCCTCGAATTTTTCGAGGCTTTTTTTCTAAATAATCGGAAAAATTGTTTATTTTTTCAGATGAAAATCCAAAATATCAAAATATAATTTAAAGTAGTTTTGTGACTATGAGAATGAATAAATTAAAACTTATCGTTTTATTAGGAGTTTTTGCGTCTTACAGTACCTCATGTTCAGTTCAGAATAATGTAGCAAAGACCCCTCCCGTTAAAAATACAACAAAACCAAACACCAATACAACCCAACCTAAACCTCCTGTAGTAACTAAGCCAACAACAGGAACCGCTCAAGCAGAAGAAACTTTCAGAACCAATCTTCCGGAAATCAAAAGAGAATTCCGTGGAGCATGGATCGCCAGTGTAGCCAATATCAACTGGCCTTCAAGAAACGATCTTACAGTAGAGCAACAAAAAGCAGAAGCCATCAATATGCTGGATATGTTGAAGAACAATAACTTCAATGCAGCTATCTTTCAGATCAGACCCTCTGCAGATGCTTTATATACAAGTAATATTGAACCTTGGTCGTACTTTTTAACAGGAGAAACAGGAAAAGCTCCTTATCCTAATTATGATCCACTTCAGTTTTGGATTGAAGAATCCCACAAAAGAGGGTTGGAGCTGCATGTTTGGTTAAATCCTTATCGTGCTCACCATACCAACGGAGGTTCAGTGACAAAGCTGTCAATGGCTAATACACTTTCTGATATTGTAGTAAGATTAAAGAACGGAATGTATTGGTTTGATCCGGCAAATCCAAAAACACAAGGACATGTTTCCAATGTAGTAAAGGATATTGTAAAAAGATATGACATTGACGCCATTCACTTTGATGATTACTTCTATCCATATGCAACCTATAACAAAGGTGCCGATTTCCCTGACCACGCAAGTTGGAATACATACGTAAGCAATGGTGGGAGCTTATCAAGAGCAGATTGGAGAAGAGATAACGTTAATAAATTTGTAGAGCGTATCTATAAAGAAATTCATGCAGAGAAAAATAATGTAAGATTCGGAATCAGTCCCTTTGGAATCTGGAAGCCGGGTTATCCTGCAGGAGTTGTGGGATCTTCACAGTATGACGAGCTATATGCAGATGCTAAATTATGGTTAAACAAAGGATGGGTAGATTATTTCTCTCCACAATTATATTGGCCGATTGATTCAAAAGGACAGGCATTTGAATCATTGTTAAACTGGTGGCAGTCTGAAAATACAATGAAGAGACACCTATGGCCAGGCTTAAATACAGTTGAAATTAAAGTATCTGACCGTCCTACAGAAATTAAGAACCAAATTGAAATCTCCAGAAAAATCCTGAAAAATGATGCCGGAGAAATTCACTGGAGTATTGCCGGACTTACAAAAAATCCAGGAATGCTTCCTACTTTGAAAAGTGGTCCGTATAATGAAAAGGCATTAATTCCTAAATCCCCATGGATTAAGGCTGTGCCATTGCAAACACCAACATTGTTCATCACGGATAATGGAAGTTCTGCACAGGTAAGCTGGAGTACAAAAAATGTAGCTGACGTTTTCCAATGGGTGCTTTTTACCCAGTATAACGGAGAGTGGCAGACTGAGATTTTAACGCTGGATACTCTTTCAAAAGACGTTCCTAAGTCAAAAGATGGAAAAAAGCTAAATGGAGTAGCCATTAAAGCCATTGATAGATTAGGAAATGAAAGTGATTACATGGCAAAGAAGATCAGATAAAATAAAATTAAAATAAAGATGATGTTTTAAAGCAGACATCATCAGAATTTTTAAATAAATAAAAAGGGTTTAACGTAAAGTTGAGCCCTTTTTTTATGGATGCAAAATATAAATAGTTTATTTATAGTGTTTTATTATTGTTCAAAAAATAATAATATATAGAAATATAATATTTTAGAATAACTATAAATTATTATACTAAGTTTATTAGAACCAGTAAATTAAATTTTATTCTCGTTTCATTTTATGTAAATCAGAAACCTAAGCGGAACCATTTTTGTATGAATAATCTCATAATCACCAAAATATAACATTATGAATACTAACAGACTTTCCGCAAAAGTGGAAAAAGCACTTAGTGACCAGATGAACAAGGAGATTCATGCATCACACATTTTTTTATCTTATGGAATTTGGGCAGACGATAAAGGTTACCAAGGAATTGCCAATTTTCTGTATAGACACTCCCAGGAAGAAAGAAACCACTCAATCAAGTTCATGGAGTACATTTTAAACAGAGGTGGAAAGCCTAAAGTTAATGCCATTCCTGCACCCCCGGCTGATCCGGAATCACTTACAGCTTGCTTTGATGGGGTTTTTAAACATGAAGTAGACAATACAACAGCGATCTACAAAATAGTAGATCTTTCCATGGCCGAAAAAGACTGGGCAACATGGAACTTTATGCAATGGTTTGTTCAGGAACAGATTGAAGAAGAGACCCTTGCTCACAACTTAATTGATAAATTGAAAATTGCAGGTGGCGATCGTGCAACAGACGAATCCTTATTTACCTTAGATAAAGCTTTACAGGAAGCACCGAATGATGTTCCTCTGGCTCAGGAGGCTACAGGAGATCATCCATAAAAACAATAAATAAAACCAAAACCGTTTGAGAATCTGTCAGAATACTGGCAGATTTTTTTATTATGAAACTCCCTTTAATTTCACTATCTTTGCACGCTGAAAGTTAAAGGCTCGATAATTTTAAGTGAAAAGAAGCAATTCTTTTAAACTCTAAATATTGAACTTTAGCCCCTAAACCTTAAACTTTGAATTTTACAATATGAAATGTGGAATCGTAGGCCTGCCGAATGTAGGTAAATCAACACTTTTTAACTGTTTGAGTAATGCAAAAGCTCAATCAGCAAACTATCCTTTCTGTACTATTGAACCTAATCTTGGAACGGTTTCCGTACCAGATCAGAGATTATTTGAATTGGAAAAAATAGTAAAACCGGAAAGAGTTTTACCGGCTGTAGTTGAAATCGTTGATATTGCAGGTCTTGTAAAGGGAGCCAGCAAAGGAGAAGGATTGGGGAACCAGTTCTTAGCTAATATCCGTGAGTGTGAAGCAATCATCCATGTTTTGAGATGTTTTGATAACGGAAATATCATTCACGTTGAGGGTTCAGTAGATCCATTAAGAGATAAAGAAATTATTGATATCGAATTACAACTGAAAGACCTTGAAACAGTAGGAAAAGCAGTTGAAAAAGCTAAAAAATTCATCAAGTCTGGTAAGAAAGAAGATCTTTTAACTTACGAGATCCTTCAAAATCTGCAGAAATTCCTTGAAGATGGGAAGAATGCTAGAGAATTTGCAGTAGATGACTTTGCAAAATCAATCATTGGTGAAGTTCAGCTTTTAACCAATAAACCTGTACTTTACGTTTGTAATGTAGATGAAAACTCTATTAAAAACGGAAATGACTGGATTGGAAAGATCGAAGAAATGGCTAAAAATGAAGGCGCTGAAGTTGTAGTTTTGGCGGCTCAGATTGAAGCTGATATCAATGAACTGGAAACTTTCGAAGAAAGAGAGATTTTCCTTGAAGAGCTAGGTCTTACAGAACCTGGAGTAAACCGTTTGATCAGAAAAGCTTACGATTTATTAAAGCTTCAGACTTACTTTACAGCAGGTGTTAAAGAAGTAAGAGCATGGACTATCGGACAAGGATGGACGGCTCCTCAGGCAGCTGGTGTAATCCACACAGACTTTGAAAAAGGATTCATCCGTGCAGAAGTTATCAAGTATGATGACTATATGACGTATGGTTCTGAAGTAAAGATCAAAGAAGCTGGAAAACTTTCTGTAGAAGGTAAAGAATATGTGGTTCAGGATGGTGACATCATGCACTTCAGATTCAACGTATAAAAGAGAAAATATTAAAGTTAGTTTATAAAAAAGCGCTTCCATGAATTTGGGGGCGTTTTTTGCCTTTTAGTATATAAACAAGTAGTGTAAAGGAAATACTTTTTGATGATTAATATAATAGCTTCCTAATGTTAGAAAGCTATTTTTTTTGTTGTACTATTTAATCAAATGGAAATGGGAGTTCCGGAACATATTTGCACTCTCGCTCTGCACAACTACTTCCGGTCATTCTGCAACGGCCTGTAGTGAGATCAATACATCTGGCTAATCCGCCGGTAATGGTTTTCAACTCTTTTTTGTTCAGCTTTTTGCCGATCTGTGAAATTTGAATTCTCATTGGTTTGGTTTTTAATGTGTTAACTATTACTAAAATAGGGAAATATTTTAATATATATCACTGAATATAGAAAAAACAAGATAGTATTTTATTTTCATTTCATTAAAAATCAACTTTGTATATTTGAATTTTACAAAATATCTATCATGGAAAAAATAGCCCATTCCTCACTGGAAGACTTTTATAGGGAGATGACTGCCAAGCTGGGTAAGAATCTTGAGGACATCTTTCCAAAAGGTCTTCATAAGGACATTGGACATTTTAATGTATTTGATATCGCACAAACGATCGAAAGGGTAAAGACTACCTCAGAAATGCCTTATAACAGGAGGAAATACTATAAGATTAGCCTGATCAGAGGAAATAATCGGGCAGAATATGCAGATAAAGTAATATCCATCAAGCAGAACGCCCTGTTGTTTGCTACACCAAAGGTTCCTTATCATTGGATCCCTGAAGATCATGAGCAGTCTGGAAGTTTCTGTGTATTTACTGAGGATTTTCTCATCAAGGATAGGTCTTACAATGGCTTAGAGAATCTGCCAATCTTTCAGCCGGGAGGTATTCCTGTATTTGAAATTGATGATGAGCTGGCGGATGAAATAGGTTTGCTCTTTAAAAAAATTAAAAAGGAAATTGATTCAGACTATGTATTTAAATATGATCTGATTAGAAACTATGTATTGGAATTGATCCATTATGGACAAAAACTGCAGCCGGCCACAAAAATTTCTACTTCCAATGATGCTTCCCTCAGGGTAGTTTCCTTATTCATTGAATTGTTGGAGAGACAGTTTCCCATTGAATCTCTGGAGCAGAGACTTCAGTTGAAAACGGCAAAGGATTATGCAGAAAGACTGGCTGTACACATTAATTATTTGAATAAAAAATTAAAAGAAAGTACAGGGAAAACCACAACAGAATTTATTGGAGATCGTATCATTCAGGAAGCGAAAATACTCTTAAAACAAACCCAATGGAATGTCTCTGAGATATCCTATGCGCTGGGTTTTGAGGAAATAGCCCATTTTTCAAACTTCTTTAAAAGAAAAACATCATACACACCCTTGGAATTTCGGTCGTGATTTGAATTTTGCAAATTTCAGATTGATTCAAGCAAACAAATCCTGTAGAAAATATACCAACTTTGTATCATCAAAATAATCAAAATAAAAATGGACACAAGAACAAAAATTGCATTGATAACAGGAGCTAATCGTGGATTGGGTAAAAATTCTGCCCTTAAGATTGCCGAAAAAGGATTAGACGTCATCATTACTTATAGAGGCAATGAAGAAGAAGCTAAAGCTGTTGTTAATGAAATAAAAGGTATGGGAAGAAATGCTGTTGCATTCCAATTGGATACAAAAGATCATAAAAGTTTTAATGCTTTTGTAAAAAATGTTACAGATCATTTGCAAGAGACAACAGGAAGTTCCAATATTGATTACCTAGTCAATAATGCAGGAACGGCTTTGTATTCACCCATTACAGAAGTTACAGAGGAACAGCTTGATGATATGGTGGATATCCACTTTAAAGGAGTATTCTTTTTAACCCAAAAACTATTGCCTTTCATTAATGATGGCGGTGGGATCGTTAATATTTCCTCAGGATTGGCAAGGTTTGCGACTCCGGGATCTTCTGTTTATGGTTCTATTAAAGCAGGAGTAGAAATGCTGACGAAGTATATGGCTAAAGAGTTGGGTTCAAGAAAGATTAAAGCGAATGTAGTAGCACCGGGAGCTATTGAAACTGATTTCGGAGGCGGAAGAGTAAGAGATAATAAAGAGATCAATACTGTGGTAGCAGGCGCTACGGCTCTAGGGAGAGTAGGCCTTCCGGATGATATTGGTGGAGTAGTGTCCTTTTTATGTACTGAGGATGCCGGCTGGATCAACGGGCAGAGGATAGAAGTTTCAGGAGGAATGTTTTTATAGAATATTCTTAGCTATTGATTTTGTCTTTCCTAAAAAATAGAAGAACCAACCGTATCAGGTTGGTTCTTTTTATGATAGTCTATTATAAGCTTCCGGGATCAGGAAAAATCACAGGGCCATCAGGATCGATGGGCTCTAAAGGTACGGGTAGCTGACATTTATCTTCCATACATCCTGGTCCTATAGATTTGCAGGATCCGGAAGAGGTTGTGCATCTTACATTGCCATTACCACCGCTAATTACTCTCAGTTCACTCTTTGTTAATTTTTTTCCTTTGTTTAAATTTTTCATGGTTTTAGTTTTAGATAAGTTAATCAGATATGATTAATGAAATTTTACTTTTCATAACTCTGATTTTTAATACGTTAATATTACGAATATATGAAAAGTTTCAATAGTAAATCACCTATTGAAGATAAAATATAAATATAATATCCGGTTATTGTTTTTTTACTAAACCTTTGAAAGATTCTCAATAGCTTTTTCCAAAGTCTCCTGTTTTTTAGCAAAACACAATCGGATTACATTTTCATTGATTTTGTTTTTATAAAAAGAAGAAAATGGGACAGTTGCTACTTTATGATTGATCGTTAATTCAGTAGCAAAATCAAAATCATTTTTATCAGAAATTTTATTGTATTTCAACGCTTGAAAATAAGTTCCCTCACAATCCAGCAGTTCAAAAGACGTTCCGCTCAGCCCTTTTCTTAAAAAGTCTCTTTTCTCTTGGAAAAATTGATTAAGATGGGTATAATGTTCATCATTTTTCATGTATTCCGCCAGTGCAAGCTGAATAGGTGTATTTACACAGAAAACATTGAATTGATGCACCTTTCGGAATTCATCCGTTAAAATTTTTGGAGCAGCACAATAGCCAACTTTCCAGCCCGTAACGTGGAAGAGCTTTCCAAATGAGGCAACTAGAAGACTTCTTTCTCTAAGTTCGGGATATTTACAGATACTTAAATGCTGCTTTCCGTCAAAAACAATATTTTCATAAACTTCATCACTTAAAATAAGAATAGAAGTTCCTTTTACCAATTGAATCAGTTCCTGAATGTCTTTTTCCGTTAATATTTTTCCGGATGGATTGTTGGGATTATTGAGGATGATCATTTTGGTTCTCTCACTAATCAGCCCTTTTACAGCAGTCCAGTCAATTTGATAATCGGGAGCTTTCATTTCAAATCGTTTCACAATACCACCGAAAAGCTCAACGGTAGGCTCATAGCAATCATAAGCAGGTTCAAAGATAATCACTTCATCTTCTTTCTTGATAAAAGCAGCAATTGCGGTGAAAATAGCCTGGGTTCCTCCTGCTGTAATGGTTATTTCCGAATCAGGATGATAGGTTGTTTGATGGCTGTTTTCAATCTTTCTTGCAATTTCCTCTTTCAAAGCAATCATTCCTCCTAGCGGGGCATACTGGTTGAAGCCTTTCTTGATAAAATGATCTACATAATTCAGGAGTTCGGGATCAGGCATGAAGTCAGGAAACCCTTGTGATAAGTTGATGGCTTCATTTTCATTGGCCAGCTGCGTCATTTGGCTGAAAATAGTAGTTCCTACATTGGAAAGTTTAGATAAAGGAAGTTGTATCATAAAAACGATTTTATGAACCCGAATTTAATGAAATATTTAAAACCTTTTTGAATTTGTTGGAGAATTTCAGAAAGCTTGGGACTAAGGTTGAAAAAAAGATTAAACATTTTAAGACTAAAATATAAAAAAGCGGGTATAAAAGATGGAAATCTGCCAGCTCTGCAAACCAGCAAAGTTTTTCAATAACGGTTATGTAGAAAATATGATTTTTAAACAATTGTTTAGAAAAGTGTGGCTTTTACTTTTTATTAACTTCAGGTATGCCTACATTTGTTAGACAAATAACCAAGTTAAAACCCAATGAACATGAATATTAAGAAAATTGAACTTCCGGAAAAGTCAGTTTTATCCAGAGAAAAAGAAAGCTTTGATTATATCGATAGTTTTGAAGGAAAATTAGCGGATACAGGCCACAGTATTGATATTACTGAAGTGGGTAAAGTTTTCTTTACAAGCAGTCCAAAATGGGGAAAGAAAATGTTTGCATTTAGAAACAAGATTGTCTCATTATTCGGATTGAAAACGGGTACTGAAACTGACGCTGCGAAAGCTGCTGATCGCTTTACATGTGAGGTAGGTGAACATGTAGGGCTTTTTAAAATATTTGGTAAAACGAATAATGAGATTATTTTGGGAGAAGATGATAAACATCTGGATTTCAGAATCTCTCTTTTATTTGATGAAAATAAGGATCAGAAAGATGCAGGCTTTCTTACAATTTCCACCACCGTAAAATACCATAACTGGCTGGGAGTGCTGTATTTTCTACCTGTTCGTCCTTTTCATAAGCTTATTGTTCCTGCCATGCTGAAGAATATGATAGGTCAGTTGGAGAGCGTGAAGTAGTACTATTTTGATAAATTTCTTTATGGTCTTTACGATTGTCAACAGGTTGTAAAATGAAATAAACCTAGGCAGGAACGCTTACTCATTATTCTTAATTTATTTAAGTCTACTTTTTTGATAGATCAATACGAATTTTAGGATGAATGTTGATAAAAAAATGAACTTTAAAATTCGGATAATTTTGTACAATTTCGTACTTTTGTATGTTTGCTGAAATCATATATGTCACAAGAAATAAATCCAACCTACTCCGAAGATAATATCAGAACCCTCGATTGGCAAGAACATATCCGTTTGCGTCCCGGCATGTACATCGGGAAGCTCGGTGATGGTTCTTCTGCGGATGATGGTATTTACATTTTACTTAAAGAAATTCTGGATAACTCGATAGATGAGTTCAGAATGAGATCCGGAAAAAGAATTGAAATAAAACTGGACGATGGTAAGGTTACCATCCGTGACTTCGGTCGTGGAATCCCGCTGGGAAAAATGGTAGATGCCGTTTCCAAAATGAATACCGGAGGTAAATATGACAGTAAGGCGTTCAAGAAATCTGTCGGACTGAATGGGGTGGGTACGAAAGCGGTAAATGCTCTTTCAGAGTATTTCAAGGTGCGTTCTTTCCGTGACGGAAAGATGAAGGCAGCGGAGTTTTCCCGTGGTATGATTAAAGAAGATTTTGATGAAAAGGAAACTTCTGACAGAAACGGAACTGAAATTTCATTCATTCCTGATGGGGAAATATTCCTGCATTTCAAATATAGAAAAGAGTATATCGAAAGAATGCTCCGTAACTATGCTTATTTGAATCCGGGACTGAAAATTCTTTTCAACGGAGAAACTTATTTTTCTGAAAACGGTCTTAAAGACTTGTTGGAAGAAGAATTAGAAAGCGAGATTCTTTATCCGATTGTTCATTTGAAAGAAGAAGATATTGAGGTTGCAATTACCCATTCTGACAAATCTCAGACAGAAACGTATTTCTCATTCGTAAACGGACAGAATACAACGCAGGGTGGAACACACCTTAATGCTTTCCGTGAAGCGTATGTGAAGACAATTCGTGAGTTTTTTAATAAAAGCTTCGATGCTTCCGATATTAGAAAATCTATTATTGCAGCAATTTCCATTAATGTTGAGGAGCCGGTATTTGAATCTCAGACCAAGACAAAGCTGGGGTCTAATGATATGGGACCTAATGGACCTACCGTAAGAACCTTTATCATTGATTTTCTTAAAAGCAAGCTAGATAACTTCTTACACAAGAATCCTGAAATTGCAGAAGCAATTCAAAGAAAAATATTAATCTCAGAAAGAGAAAGAAAGGAACTTTCCGGAATTCAAAAACTTGCAAGAGAAAGAGCTAAAAAAGTATCTCTGCACAATAAAAAACTTCGTGACTGCAGACAACATTACAATGATCAGAAAGCAGAAAGAAAAGGAGATACACAAATCTTTATCACCGAGGGAGATTCCGCATCAGGATCTATCACAAAGTCCAGAGATGTAGAAACACAGGCTGTATTTTCATTAAAAGGTAAGCCTCTGAACTGCTATGGTCTTACGAAGAAAGTGGTGTACGAAAACGAAGAATTTAACCTTCTTCAGGCTGCTTTAAATATTGAAGAAAGCTTGGAAGACCTAAGATATAATCAGGTAATTATTGCAACCGATGCCGATGTGGATGGAATGCACATTCGTCTATTGATGATTACATTCTTTCTTCAGTTTTTCCCTGATCTGATTAAAAATAACCACCTTTATATTCTTCAGACCCCTTTATTCAGGGTGAGAAACAAAAAAGAAACAAGGTATTGCTATTCAGAAGCAGAAAGAGTAAAAGCACTGAATGATCTTGGTAAAAACCCTGAAATTACCCGATTTAAGGGACTGGGAGAGATTTCTCCGGATGAATTTAAACACTTTATTGGTAAAGACATCCGTTTGGAACCTGTTGTAATAGGAAAAGATCAAACCATAGAACAGCTATTGGAGTTTTATATGGGTAAAAATACCCCAGACAGGCAGGCTTTTATCCTTGAAAACCTAGTGGTAGAAGATGATACGGATATTGATAAAAAACAAATTTTGAATGACGTAGACAGTTTATAGACTGTGACAACATAAGAATCAAATGAGACTAAGTAACCGTAATAAAATATCAATTTATAATTCTTTAAGTACCCTGCTACTCATGATAGTAGTATTTGGAATACTTGGGTTTCTGGCTAATAAATATAGATTTAATGCATTAGGAGATGAGAGTTATTTACTCATTATCATTCCCCTGTTAATGCTGGTTGTTTTTTACCTTAGTGGAAGACAGATCTTTGAATATGACAGTGATGGAGAAGCATTGAATTTTAAAAACAGGAATATTATTCCTTTTTTAAATCCCCCTCTTCATGACGAATTTCCAAAATATAAACTGATAAAATATGATGTAGTCAGTATTTTCTTTATCAAAAGATTATACATTACACTTTCAAGTAAGAATAGTGGTTCCACCATACTGAAGTACCAGATTTCTTATTTGAGCAGAAAAGAAGTAAACGATTTAAAACTCTCTCTGAATAAAGTTGTGAAAGCTAATAAGGAGAAAAAAGATTAATATAACAGATGACGACAGAAGAATATTCGCATGAGGGTGACAGCTTAAAGAAAGTTTCCGGTCTTTATAAAGATTGGTTTCTGGATTATGCTTCCTATGTAATTCTGGATAGGGCTATTCCGTCCGTATATGACGGGTTGAAGCCTGTGCAGCGAAGAATCATGCACTCTATGCGGGAACTGGAGGATGGCCGTTACAATAAGGTAGCCAATATCGTGGGAAATACCATGAAGTATCACCCTCACGGTGATGCCTCCATTACAGACGCCATGGTACAGATTGGTCAGAAAGAACTACTGATAGATACTCAGGGTAACTGGGGGAATATCTATACAGGAGATTCTGCAGCGGCGGCAAGATACATTGAAGCAAGATTGACGCCTTTCGCTCTGGAAGTAGTATTCAATCCTAAAACTACCGAATGGACAAAATCCTATGATGGAAGAAATAATGAACCTATTGATCTTCCGGTTAAGTTTCCATTACTTCTTACCCAGGGTGTAGAAGGAATCGGGGTAGGACTTTCTACAAAGATACTTCCACACAACTTCAATGAACTGATCAACGCATCTATAGCCTATTTAAAAGGAAAGAAATTTGAATTGTATCCGGACTTTTTAACGGCCGGATATCTTGATGTATCTGAATATAATGACGGTCACAGAGGAGGAAAGGTAAGAGCGAGAGCAAGAATTACCCAAACAGACAAACATTTGCTGGTAATTTCTGAACTTCCATATTCCAAAACGACAAGTGATCTTATTGACTCTATTTTAAAGGCCAATGAGAGAGGAAAGATCAAGATCAAAAAAATTGAGGATAATACTTCTGATAAAGTAGAAATTCTGATTCATATTCATAATGATGTTTCTCCGGACAAGACGATTGATGCTTTATATGCATTTACCGACTGTCAAGTGACAATTTCTCCAAATGCATGTGTAATTGTGGGGGACAAGCCTATGTTCCTGAATGTTTCCGAAATTCTGAGAATGAATACGGACCATACGGTTTCATTGCTGGAAAAAGAGCTTGAAATAGAACTTCACGAACTTCAGGAAAGCTGGCATTTTTCATCATTAGAAAGAATCTTCATCGAAAACAGAGTCTATCATGATATCGAAGAGGTGAAAAGCTGGGAAGATGTCCTGAAAACAATTGATGTAGGATTGAAACCTCATACCGGACATCTTTTAAGAGCGGTTACAGAAGAGGATATCTTAAGACTAACAGAAATCAGAATCAAGAGAATTTCAAGATTCGATTTAGATAAATTTAAAGAAAATATTGCCTCTCTTGAGGGTAAAATAGAGCAGGTAAAACACCACCTTGCCAATCTGATCACGTATGCTATTGATTATTATTTAAATATTCAGAAGAAATATGGAAAAGACAAGCAAAGAAAAACCGAGCTTAGGATTTTTGATACCATTGATGCTACTAAGGTTGCTGTTGCCAATGAGAAGTTTTATGCAAACTTTGAAGAAGGCTTTATCGGAACCTCATTGAAAAAAGATCAATATTTATTCGATTGTTCAGATATTGATGATATCATTACTTTCCGAAAAGACGGTAGCATGAAAGTGGTAAAAGTGGAGGCTAAAACATTCATTGGAAAAGATATACTTCACGTTGCTATCTGGAAGAAAAACGACAAGAGAACGGTGTACAACATGATCTACCGCGAAGGAAGAGAGGGGCCGTTTTACATGAAGCGTTTCTCTGTAACAGGAGTAACCAGAAATACAGATTATCCTTTGGCTTCTGATAAAAAAGGTTCAGAAACATTGTACTTTTCTGCCAACCCTAATGGAGAAGCGGAAACAGTAACTGTACTTTTAAAGCCAAACCCAAGAATCAGAAAGAATAAAATGGAAATCAATTTCTCTGAACTTGCCATTAAAGGCCGTGATTCTAAAGGAAATCTGGTGACCAAATATGCTGTGAAGAAAGTAGATATGAAAGAAGAGGGGGTTTCTACACTCGCTCCAAGAAGAATCTGGTTTGATGATACAGTAAGAAGACTGAATGCTGATGCAAGAGGTACATTACTGGGAAGCTTTAAAGGAGATGACAAGATCTTGACGATCAATACCAATGGCGAAGTAAAGCTTGTTTCATTCGATCTGGGGAACCGTTTTGATGATGAATACTTGGTTCTTGAAAAATGGAGACCTGCACAGCCTATTACCTGTATCTATTACGATGGCGAAAAGGATATTTATTTTATCAAGAGATTCCTGTTGGAAAATACGGTTAATTTACAAACCTTTATGCCGTCTGAGCATCCGAAGTCATTCATAGAAAATGTAGTGATATCAAATGATGTTACTGCAGAAATCATTTTTGCAAAAGATAAAGGCAAAGAACGTGATCCGGAAACTATAAATATCGACGAATTCATTGCCGTAAAAGGGATAAAGGCGATCGGAAACCAGTTTACGAAATTTAAGGTAAAAGCTATTAATATTACCATTCCAGAACCTGTAGAAGAAGAACCGGAAGTGTATGAAGAGCCGGAACCAACAGGTGATATGGATGAAGATGGAGGGATCATCGGAGATTTGTTTCAGGGAGACGGAGATAACGAAACTGAATAGAATATATTGAAAAGCAGTTTTCATATTTTCAAGAAAATAAAATAAAAAATACCAGATGAGTATAGTAGTTTTGATTATCATGGCAGTCACATGTATCTTTAGTTACATGGGATTCAACAATACCAGTTTATTTGAAAAATATAAATTCAATGTTGGAGCAATTGCCAACAAAAAAGAATATATAAGACTAATCAGCTCTGCATTTTTGCATGCAGACTTTATGCATTTGTTTTTCAATATGCTTTCCCTATACTTCTTTCAGGGAGTGGTGATCCACTTTTTTGGAGAAATAGGATTTCTAATCATTTACTTTGGATCAATGATTCTGGGTAACCTATTTAGCTTACAGATTTATCAGAAGCAGCCTTGGTATTCCGCAATCGGAGCATCAGGAGCCGTTTCGGGTATTATTTTTGCTTCCATAGCAATGGCCCCGAATGAAATTAGTGTCAACTTTTTACCGGGATGGCTGTTTGGAACCTTGTATTTTGGTTATTCAGTATATATGATGCTGAATCCTAAGCAATGGGATAACCTTGGGCATGCGGCTCACCTTGGAGGTGCCTTTTTCGGACTTGTTTATTCCGTAGTAATGCATCCGCAGCTGGCAATGAGTAACTTGTTCTATCTGGGGGTAATGTCACTTCCTTTAATTTATTTGGGCTATCAGATCTTTGTCAGGAAACGAATAGGATAAAAACTATTTCTAATTAAAATATCAAAACCAATGAACACATCAGAATTTAATAGTTTCATCGTGATACTTATCTATGGTTCATTGGTTTTGCTTTCTTTATTAAAGCTAGCCAACCCTTTAAAAGTTAACAAAAAAGCTAATTTTTGGTTTGGGCTCTTTCTTTTCCTGTGGTCCACATTTTGGATGGACGAGGTGCTTTTCCTGATTACCGGTTCAGTTATTGAATTTCATTCCCTTTTTCTGATAAGATCTATACAATATCTGACCCCGATTTTTTTCTACTTAAGTGTATTGTTCTATACCAACCCGTCTTTTAGGTTTAAAATAACAGATTTTAAATTTCTCCTGCTGCCGGCAGCATTTTTAACCTGTCTTGTATTAGTAAGACTAGGTTATAAGGATCCGTTTGAGTCTTTGGCTGTTATCCTTATTTTAGTTCAGGCATTGTTTTATACAGGACTTTCCTATATTACCATCAGAAAGCATCAACGAAAAATTCAACAGTTTTCCTCCAATACAGAAGGAATTGATCTGAATTGGCTGGAATATATTATTCTGGTGCTTTTTGCCGTGAACATTATCTATGTAATTTATAACCTGTTTTATGATCCAAAATCATTGAACTTCTTTATCAATACAGTTTTTCTCCTTGTTATATACTGTGTTGGTTACTACTCCCTGAAAGAAAAAGAGATTTATCCTCTGGAAGAAAAACAACGGGAAGAACTTATCTCCATTAATGAAGATTCGGATTCAGAAGACGTAAAAAGAAAACTGATTTCTGATGAAGAGTTATTAAAGATTAAAACCCAGCTGGAAAAGATAATGAACACCCAAAAACCTTATCTGGACAGTGAGCTGAACCTTATTAAACTGGCAGAAATGTTATCTGTTTCCACTCATCATTTATCCTATGTAATTAATACAGGTTTCGGAAAAAACTTTTTCCAGTACATCAATGAATTTAGGGTAGAATATGCCAAAAAACTTTTAAAGGAAACGGACAGCAAATTATCAATTTTAGGGATTGCCTATGAATCAGGATTCAATTCCAAAACCTCATTCAATACAACTTTCAAAAAACTGACCGGACAAACTCCTTCTGAGTTCAAAAAATAAGTTCCGATTTATAAAGTTTTACTTTTTATTTGTGTTTAATATGTTGATTTTTAATCAATTGAGTATTCGTTGTGTTTTGATTTAAAAATAGGTTCGCTCAGATAATTCGGAACATTAAAAGGGCATCCCTACGATAGCTTTGTACCGTAAAATTTAATCTTATGGATACCCAAGAATCGTACGCAGTAGTTACAGGAGCCAGCCAAGGCTTAGGAAAAGCATTTGCTGAAAATCTAGCCATGAAAAACATTAATGTCATTTTGGTAAGTCTTCCGAATCAGAACCTCAAAGAACTTTCTCAACAGCTTGAAGAAAAATATCAAATAAAGACCCATTATTATGAAGTAGACCTTTCTGTCAATCAAAATGTGTTAAAGCTCACAGAATGGCTTAACTCGTCTTTCAATATCCATATTTTGATCAATAATGCAGGGCTTGGTGGAACCAAAAGGTTTACAGAAGCAAGTTCAGATTATATCAATACAATTCTTCAGGTCAATGTAACGGCTACCTCACTTATTACGCACCAACTTCTGCCCAATCTGCTAAAGCAGCCCAAGGCATATATTTTAAATGTTTCCAGCATGGCTGCTTTTTCTCCGATAGGATTTAAGACCGTTTATCCTGCAACCAAAACCTTTATCCATTCATTTTCAAGAGGATTGCATGAAGAGTTAAAAGATACTAATGTTTTTGTAAGCGTTGTAAACCCCGGAGCCATGAAAACCAATGCCGATGTCTGTAAAAGAATTGAAAAGCAAGGCTTCTGGGGTAAAATGACACTTTTAAACCCTGATAAAGTAGCTTCCCGCTGCATTCAGCAGTTATTTAAAAAAGATTCCGTAATTATGGTGAACCCAATTAGTTGGCTGATGATGAAGATTGTCCCGATATGGATTAAACTTCCATTGATGACGCAGGCCATAAAAAGAGAGATCGAAGCATGAAAAACGTTTTTGTAACCGGAGCTACAGGACTTCTGGGAACCAATGTCATTATTAAATTATTAAAAGATGGTTATACTGTTATTGCTCTGGTGCGCAAGAAAAGCAACTATGTGGGTGAGGAAAATGAAAACCTGAAACTGGTGGAAGCAGAGCTTTCGTCTGATCTTTCTCTGTTTCTTAAGGAAACTGACTGTGTGATTCACATTGCTGCAGAAACGCGGCAGGATTTGCTAAGTTATAATGATTACAGAAAAGTAAACTATGAAATGACAGCAAATTTAATCACTCAGGCAGAAGCCTGCGGAGTAAAAAGATTCCTGTTCATAAGTTCTGCCAATACATTAGGCTATGGAGATGAAAAACAATTGGGGAATGAAGATAAAGAACAAAAGTATCCTTTCACAAAAATATATTACGCCCAAAGTAAACTTGAAGCTGAAAATTTTCTTTTACAGAATCATAAGAACATTGATGTTATTATTCTGAACCCAACTTTTATGATTGGAGCTTACGATACCAAACCAAGTTCCGGAAAACTGATCTTTTGGGCATGGAAAAAGAAATTGGTCTTCTATCCGAAAGGAGGAAAAAACTTTGTTCACGTAGAAGATGCCGCCAATGGAGTAGTAGCTGCCATAGGTAAAGGAAAGAATGGTGAAAGATATCTTTTGGCCAATGAAAACTTAAGCTACAGAGAGTTTTTCAAAAAAATAAACGAAATTACAGACCAACATCCCGTCATGATTCCAATTCCAAATAGATTTCTGAGTTGTATTGGGCTGATAGGAGATAGCCTGCGGATATTAAAAATAAAAACAAGCCTCAGTACATCCAATATGAAAGCACTGCAAATCTGTAATTATTATTCCAATCAAAAATCAGTAGAGAATCTGGATATTCAGTATCGTTCCATTGATAATGCAATAGAAGAAGCCGTTCAATATTTTATTAAAAAGAATATGCATTGATTTTTAATAGCGATTATTAATGAAAAAACCAGCCCTTAAAAAGCTGGTTTTTATATATTTAAATTTTATGTTTTAGTAGTATCCGGTTTTCTTAACGAGGATAATCTATTTTTTGAGTTACATTTTTATTAGAAATAACACAAGGTTTGCTGCAATTATTAGAGCTTGAGATATTGACCTGTATCAATGCTGGCATTGATCTGTAATCTTCATTGTTGTAAGGACTTTCAGTTCCGTTTCTGCCGCCCCCTTTGATATCATATCTTATTTTAGCTATTCCGGTAAATCCATTAGCAGGCCTGAAAGAAACTTTCCCCGTAGATGGGTAATAGGTCCATGTTCCTTCGCTGTTGGTGTAAACATTGTTTACTATATTGGGAATCACATTTCCATTGATATCTAAGAATCGGAATGATTTAAAATCAATATTGTCATAAGAAGCAGTTGGTGGGTTTTGACCATTTATAGAAGAATAGGCAACATCATTGAGTAATGGAGCGTACATAGATTTTATCTTTGGGCATCCTGCAAATAAATCATCCGTTACTTCAGCAGCATAAGGTTTGCTGACTCCTAAATTCTTTAATAGATGTATATTTTTGGCATCCCCTGTTGATGCCGCAAAACCAATTCTAAAGGTGGCAGGAGGAGAAGTATCAAGAGTTCTTACCTGATTATTTTGCATCGCATTCTCTGTATATTTTAAAGAAGTAGGATAATAATAGTTATCAATAATCTTTTCCTTAACATTTCCATGCTGTATTTCTAAGGTTACATTATAACCTCCTGATGGATTAGGAACTAGTGTTACAAATGCTTTACGGTATCTGGCATCGTTGTCATCTTTAGGAATTGTAGTTCCGCCACTCTCCATGATAAATTGATTAAAGTTTGAATTTTGAGTAGCAATATGCTTCCCTGTTTGAACATCCAGGTAAATTGAACGATTATTACTTGAGGGAGCTGTATTAGTTGCCGTACTATAAAGTAATGGATAACCATTGTATCCCGCAGGCTCAGAAGACGAAAGATATTGATTACCACGTTTCCCTCTTAAAGTTACATTACTTCGGCCATTGGCTATTGATACATCAGAAAGTCCGTTCCTTGTTCTGTCTCCCTGACGGAATCTGGTTTTAAAATTTCCAAATTCATCCAGCCCAATTCCCAGATAAGCACCTCTTAATCCCTCAAGATTTCCTCCTTGGTTTGAGTTTCTCAGAACAAAAGTATAGCCCAATCCTCCGCCAAAGTATCCAAGATTAAGTTGATCTTTAGGAATTGATCCATCTACTAAAAATATAGATATACCATCTCCACCATTGGAATCTCCGCCATAAATTGCATATTCAAATTCAAACTTAATTCCCTGGTTGCTTTTAAATATTTTATCAGCCAATATCACTCCTCCGGATGTGTTGTTTACATTTCGGGTTAATCGTAAACCATCAGTAGTAAAGGTTGCATCATTCTGAACTCCACTTGTAGATACTTTATAAGCCTCTTGTGGCTGTAATCCCTGTGTAAAACTTACGAAGTACGGATAACCTGTCCCTTGTTCATTCTGTGCTGAAATATGTTGAGAAAAAATAAACAGTAGAAAAATAAACAAAAATCTTTTATGTTGTATAATTAGGTTGCTCTTTATCATAGCTTACTTATTTTACAACAAAAACAATATTAATAAAAGAACAATCTGTTGCCGCTGCTCTCACATCATAAGTCATTACCCCTGAATCCGAAATAGAAATATTACTGAATACATTAGGATCAGCATCGGTTACATAATAATAAATGTCTTTATTCGATGGGAAAAAAGGAATTGAGGCCGGTGCACTTGTGCTTTTTGCTTTCGGAGATCCAAATTGATTCTTATAAAGGGTATATAAATCTTTAATTTGACCATTAGCATTCTGTGAAGTATCGAAAGAAACACTCGGCATATAAAAGATTTTAACAGCATTATTACTGATACATAGCCAATCCGGAGCGGTAGGTGTACCTATATTTTGGCTCAAGCATTTTTTATCGGTATCGTAAATGAGAAGAGAGTTGGCCGGTTTAGGTATAGCATCTCTTTTTGCTGTTGTAAGCCTGGGAATTAACATTCCTTTACTTTGACTATAAACATCTAAAGCTGCACTTTCATCTGGATTAGGGGTGTTAATCCCAACCTGAGCATGTGCAGAAATGCTAATTAAAAAAATCGAAATTTGTAAAAGAAAAATTTTCATTGCTTGTGAATTTATTTGTGTGTTAATAATAATTTTTTAACAATATTAATTGCCTAAAAATACCGGCAGTATTCTTAATTTTTTAAAATGGATATTGGTTTTTTTGATTTTTAAATCGAATGTTAATCTTAGAAATTGATATGTATGTCAACTTCTTCGAAAATAACGATTGTCTGTGATGGGCACGAAAAAATAGCAGCAATAAAACCTTAGGCTTTTATTGATAAAATGTTATTTTTTTTTATGCTGATTTTGCTAAGAAATTCAATAGTGATTAGCAAATAATTGACTACGTCGAAATCGTAGTTGTAGTATCTAAAATAATGATATTCATAATGCTTGTGTTTATGCAAAAATATGAATTAATTATATTATTTCGCTGCTTTCTATCAATTAAATTTTCATTCGCCCGATTTTTAAATTGATAATTGCTTTTTATTTGGTTTTATTTATTCATATAGTAATTTTATTGATTTTACTTTTATATAATGCGTTTATTAAATGAATTAAATACATGGTTTTTTTTAATTATTAGGGGAAATCTGGATGTAATTTCGATTTCAAAGTGTGGATTTGATGAAGATGAAAAGAATTTCCCTCTGAGTTTTCTTTCAAAAATTTTTCAAAAAAAATAATACTTTTTGTTATGTTATAGGAAGTTAGCCCATATTCTAGAAATAAGATGGGCAGAGTTTATGTCAGTCAGGAAGAAGATTACCTGACTAGCATAGATAAGAATTAGAATAAAGCTTAATATTACAGAAACATTTATTTTAGAAAGTTTTCCAAAGCATCCTCCAATGTTTCTAGAAAGTTGACATGTCCTGTTTTATTACTTTCATAAATAAAATCTTTCATGCTCTTGCTTTCATATTTGCTGAAATCGCCGATAATGGCTAATCCAATACGGTAATTGGAAAACTTTTGCAGGATTTCTCCTGCAATTTTAGTTTTTAAATCAAAGAAATCAGGCGTAATATCTTTTTCATAAACAATTACTTTGTCAAATCCTTGGTAATAAATATCACCCATTAGATCCAGCCCGTCTTGTACCGATTGAATTATTACTTCATCAGAGAGTACTTCTGCAACTTTTATATTTTTGATATTGTGTGATTTGATGACCATGATTTCAGTGAGATGATTACGTTTTCTGGGAGATAAATTTACTTATTTCTTTCCGCAGATAAATCTGTCATTTTCAGATAAATCCTTTACTAATTGAACATTGGCAAAGTACGAATACAGTTCAAGAGTTTCAGGTCCAAGTTTTTGATTGATTTCTAAAAATAGAAGTCCATCATCATTCAAGTGATCCTTAGCATCTTCTGCAATTTTTCTGTAAAAGATTAACGCATCAGAAGTAGGAGAGAAGAGGGCCATTTTAGGTTCGAATTCTTTCACAGAATCAGCTATTTCAATTTCTTCCTCAATTCCTATGTATGGTGGGTTTGAAATAATGATATCATAATTTTCAGCCAATTTAAAATTAAGGTAATCGCCATGAATGAACTGAACTTCCAATTGATGATGATCGGCATTTTGTTGAGCTGTTTTCAATGCTTTTTCAGAAAAATCTATAGAAGAAACTTCAGCGTTCGGAAAATGTTTCTTTAAAACTAAAGGAATCACACCGCTACCGGTTCCAATATCCAGAATTTTTAATCCTTGGATTTTAAGTTTCAGTCCTTGAATCTCACGAATCGCTATTTCAAGCAGTTCTTCAGTTTCCGGACGAGGAATCAGAACATTTTCATCTACGAAGAATTTCATTCCATAGAATTCAGTTTCACCCAAAATCTGTTGATAGGGTTTTCCTGTTTTTAATTCTGAAACCAAATTATAAAGTTGTTTCTCGTCATCCATTAAAAGTTCCTGTTCTGAGAACCTTCTTTGCTGAAAGTTATCGAAACCTGCTATTTTATGAATGAATAGAGAGGATAAGAAAGCGCTTTCCGACTCTGTATAAACGTCGGAAAGTTCTGCTTTAAAATATTTTTTATATGCTGAAATTGTCATTTATCTTGTGAAAACCAGTTTTGTATCAGTAGACCTCTCTTCATCAATTCTATATCTTTCATAATTGAAAGCTTTTACATCATCCAATGTTTTTGCATTCGTTTCAGCACAGAATCTTACAACAAGTCCTCTTGCATGTTTCGTATAAACGACAATCGTTTTCAACTTGCCGTCTTTTAATTCATAAAAATCGAAGTCGATTACTTTATGGTTTAATTTTTTTCTGTCAATTACTTTCCCATACTCATTGCTTGCCAGGTGAAGAAGAACCTCTCCCTTTTTCATTTCAGAATTAAGCTGTTCTGTAATCTTTTCTCTCCAGAATTCATATAGGTTTTTATATTGCTCAAATTCAAAATGGCGACCCATTTCTAGTCGGTACAGCATTACTTTATCAGATGGTTTTAGCAATCCGTACAATCCGGAAAGCATTCTGTAGTTCTTCTGTAAATAGTCAATAGCATTTTTGTCAAGTGTCTTTGCGTCTAATCCTCTGTACACTTCACCAGTAAAGGCAAACATAGCCGGTGCAGATTCCTTTGCGGTAGGCTTAGATTTCCATCTTTGATTTCTTTCCCAGTTTTCATCAGCCAGTTTAGGCGAAATTTCCATTAATTCGGAAAGATATTTTGGAGACTTTTCTTTTAAATAAGAATGTATAAATGCTGCATCTTCAATGAATTTCGGAGTAGTGGATTTCAACAGATCCGTTGAATTTTCTACGTTCATTAATTTTGCAGGAGATGATATAATTTTCATAATGTTAAAATACAGATAAGTGTTTAAAATCTATAAAGTTCATAATCATCAGAGATACCAGATCAAACATAAAATGGCAAATGATCAGAATTTTAATATTTGAATATTTTTTATAAAACATAGCAAAAACGGCTCCAATAAAGAAAGGTACTACAACCTGACCTATTGTTCCGTAGGTACTGTGAAGAATGCCAAACAGTAATGCAGACACAATAACTCCCAAAAGAGGACTATTGTATAATTTCTCAATTCTGGGTTGTATATATCCACGCATCAGAAATTCTTCTACAACGCCTGCTGTAAGGCATGTTAAAATAATTAAAAAATAATTATTCTTAAAAATTGAGGTAAGCTGAAGAAGCTTATTACTGATTTTTTCTTGTAACAAGAATTGAAGCAATGTATTTATAAATGCACCTCCTATTGCACAAACCAAGTATAAGCAGATAACAGCCTTTAAATAGAATCCAAGGGGATATTTCTTTTCATCTTTTAATAGAAAAGATCCTTTTTCAATAAAGTATGAATACAGAAATACAATAAGCAGAACACTCCATATGGCAAGTCGGCTCAGAGAAAAACTCTCTACCGTAATACTTTGTATACCCGTAACCATTCTGATAACAGGAAAAACATACAGCATTACCGCAGCCAAAAGCACAAAAGTGAGTAAAATTCCTATAGAATATTTCCCATTAAGACTCATAATCCAATAATCCTAAACCTTAAACTTCAAACTTTGAATTAAATAATTCCCTTTCCCTGACGGATGATTTCCGGTTCGCCTGAAGTAAGGTCTACAATAGTTGAAGCCACATTATCTCCATATCCTGAATCAATCACAATATCTACAAGATGGTCATATTTCTCAGCAATAAGCTCAGGATCTGTAGAGTATTCAATGATTTCATCATCGTCATGAATAGATGTTGATGCAATAGGGTGACCTAATTTTTCAACGATAAGCTGTGGAATTGGGTGATCAGGAACACGAATACCAATTGTTTTGTGCCCTTTATAAGCCAATGGCAAACTTTTATTAGCCTCAAGAATAAATGTAAACGGACCCGGAAGATGACTTTTCAGAAATCTGAAAATAGAGGTGTCAATAGGTCTTGTGAAATCGGAAAGATGGCTCAAGTCATTACAAATTATAGAGAATTTTGACTTTTCTAGCTTTAATTTTTTAAGTTGGGCCAGTTTTTCCATGGCTTTTATATCAAAAATATTGCAGCCTAAGGCATAAATTGTATCTGAAGGGTAGATAATTAATCCGCCATTATTCAATGTTTTAATAACCTCATTCACAAGATTTTCCTGAGGGTTGTCTGGGTAAATTTTCAATATCTTTGCCATAGAACAAAGATACAAATAATAAAATAGTTTCTGTAAAAGTCCTTTATTTAAAAGAAAAATTAGGATTTGTAAAAAATATTTGTACCTTTGCAATCCAATATCGCGGGATGGAGCAGTAGGTAGCTCGTCGGGCTCATAACCCGAAGGTCATCGGTTCGAGTCCGGTTCCCGCTACTAAGTTAAGTGCTTTCGGTAAGCACTCTAAAAATACACCGCGGGATGGAGCAGTAGGTAGCTCGTCGGGCTCATAACCCGAAGGTCATCGGTTCGAGTCCGGTTCCCGCTACTAAGTTAAGTGTCTTCGGTAAGCACTCTAAAAAATACACCGCGGGATGGAGCAGTAGGTAGCTCGTCGGGCTCATAACCCGAAGGTCATCGGTTCGAGTCCGGTTCCCGCTACTAAGTTAAGTGCTTTCGGTAAGCACTCTAAAAATACACCGCGGGATGGAGCAGTAGGTAGCTCGTCGGGCTCATAACCCGAAGGTCATCGGTTCGAGTCCGGTTCCCGCTACTAAGTTAAGTGTCTTCGGTAGACACTCTAAAAAATACACCGCGGGATGGAGCAGTAGGTAGCTCGTCGGGCTCATAACCCGAAGGTCATCGGTTCGAGTCCGGTTCCCGCTACTAAGTTTTTAAACTGGTAAGATCGGTATAACAGTAAGTTATACCGATTTTTTTTATGTACACATTTTTGAAACTTAAACACTGAGTGCATTATCTCTATCAAGCGATGAAAGAGGAAATTTTATTGAAGAAATGGAAGAATTTGTAAAAAAAGAGAGATTGAAAAATTAAGTGATAATTTCTAAAAAAAACACACTCAATTGAGTGTGTTTTTTTATTAAACAGAAGCTTTATTGTTTTGTTAGAACTATATCTTTAGGCAAAGCTTCAGGAGTTTGAGTATTATAATATGGACATTCGATCGTTATCATATTACTTCCATAAGTAAGTTTCCAAATTAGTTGTGTTTTGGAAGAGTCTGCAAACTTTATCGCAATGTTTGCATTTGTATTACATAAATCATAATCAATATAAGATAATAAGTATCTATCATTGTATCTTCTGAAACTGTGTCCCATTATTTTTGCACTGGCATCAGTGATAGTTGAGTTATCAAAAAGTACACTTCCGTTACCATCAATAACTTTGAATTTTCCAATTAGGTAATCTTTATAATACTTTAAATCTGTATCATATTGATTTGTCAATTTCTTGAATGTTACGAAAACAGTTTTGTTATCCCAAGTCCCTTTCCAAGTCCCTTCATATTCTGGCAACTCATTATTGGTGTCCTTTTGATATGATCCTTCCGGTAAAGAGCTTTCTGCTGGTCGGAGTGAGTAAATTTGTTGTGCATTACAAAAAGTAGCAACAAAAAAAAGTATAATTAAAAATTTATTCTTCATGATTTTTAAATATTTAGTCATTAACAAGGGGTTGGAACTACTTTATTTGTAGCCTTATCGTATTTTAATTTAGTGGTATCACCTGTTGTTTTATCACTTTTATATACCTCTAACCCATCAATTTTCACTTTTTCATCCATAAACTTTGTAAATTCTTTTTCAATTATATTAGGGTCTAAAAGTTGACTCTCTGTAAGACTTGAAAATATCTTTTCATAAGAGGATTGCCAGCTAGCAAGTGATCCTGGTCCAATACCAAAACTTCCATCACCAGAATATTTCAATATATAATTACCTTGTGATGTAATAACTATGCCATAAGCATCTGACATTGATCCCTTAGATTCAGCATTTCTTACACAGGAAGTTAGGAATGTAAAAATATCGGCAGGTGAAAATATTTTAACTAGCCCATCTTTACTATCCAAATGAGCGTGCATATATCCATAGTACTTATTTCCATATGGAAATTTTAAATTGTCATTATTATTTGACAAAGGTTCATAATTTGTTTTTGGTTGCCCATAAGCTGCAGAAAAACCAGTTTCCTTATCCTTATCAAATATTTCTTTCTTATCAATTTCTGCAACCTTTGCTTTAAATTCCGTATTTTGGTTTTGTCCTTTCATTTTCTCACAAGGATTCTGATTCTGTGGGGTGTATGGATTGCCACCACTGCCACCATTTCCTCCAAAATCCCCGTTTCCACCTCCCATGTCATGTCCTCCGCTACCAATACCTCCACCTCCGCTCCATACGTCATACATCGTTAGTTTTATTGGTCTTGTTACAATAATGATAACTTCCCCCACATCAATGGGATCATTGCTATTTTGGGATACTGTCTTGGTATCGTAGTAGTTTTGAAATTTATTAATTAGGTAAACAGCATCAGAATGAGTGTTTTGATGAACGTCAAAGTAGAGATAATCCCTTTCTGCATTTACCACTCCGGCTATTACAGCCGTTACTTTTCCATCCTTGAGCATAGGAAAAAATAGAAGCTTTCTGTTATCCCCCTCATCTCCTCCAATATCCTGTGAGGAAACCCTTAAGTCAACAGTTCCATACTTGTTTTCAAGTTCTGTTTTCTTTTCGGGATACTTCTCAAAGTAGGCGATCATGGAGTTTCCAAAGGGGATTGCATAATTATTGGAACCTGCATTTTTAGAAAGGCTTTTTTCATTTTCAAAGCGCTCGAAAAAGGCTATTTTTTCCTTCTGGGTTTGTTCTGTGCTAGTAAGCATTTCGTCTGTTCTGCAGGAATTAAGGGAAACAGATAATGTGGAGAGCAATAATAGCCCATAGACTAAATTTTTCTTCATAAGCATTTGTGTGTTTGTTTTGGGTGTAAATATAATAATTAATTCTATTTGATGTGATTTTTTATCATCGTGATAAAAGTAAATTATTTTTTCATATCCAAATTACTGAAAACCATAACTCATGAAATACTCCAGTACATTACAAGTGTATAATATCGATCTTGTATCGTTTCTATATAAAAAAATGAAGCCTCCAGTAGATTTTGCGAATAACACAAGTATTTTCAACTGTGGAATTTTGAAAATCTACGGAAGGCTAAGTTTTAATTGCTTAAAATTGACTGGAATTTATTTTTTCTTTTTCGCTGTTACTGAATAAATCATAGGGATTTTATTATCCAAATGTTCTATACTATATTTTTTAGACTCGAATTCAATGGTTTTATTGAAACAATTATAAGGAGAATAGTCAAACTCATCTAAGCTGTTGATTTCAAGCCCGTTTTTAATCAGGCTATTTATTACTTCACTTAAACCATGATTCCACATAACATACGATTGGGTAATCTCTGCATTTCTGTCAGCATACGTTCCACTTTCTGTTTCAATAATAGCTCCCGAGTTAAAGTATCTGTAGCCTATTGTTTCAAAGTTGTCATCAAACATCCATACAACAGGATGAAACTCAACAAATATAAACTGTCCACCCGGCTTTAAGAATTGTGAAATGACTTTTGCCCATTTATCAAGATCCGGTAGCCATCCAATAGTTCCATAGCTGGTATAAACAATGTCAAATTGTTTATCTAAATGATTGGGTAGATCATAAATATCACAACAGATAAAGTTGGCATTGGACTGGGTTTCATGAGCAAGTTGTTTGGCACTTTCAATAGCTTTATCTGATAAATCAACGCCTGTAACCTCTGCTCCAAGCCTGCTTATCGAAATGGTATCTTGACCGAAATGGCATTGTAAATGTAAAACAGATTTCCCTTGGAGGTCACCTAAAAGATTCAATTCGATGTCGTTTAATGAGCTATTTCCATTCAAGAAACCTTTAAGGTCATAAAATTCTGACTTTAAATGGCTTTCTGTTCTGTTATTCCAGGAATTTCGGTTAATTTCCAGATAATTATTTTCTGTGATCATTGTATTAGTTTTTAAACGTCAGTAATATACACAAATTCTGATATTGAACTGCCTTTTTGATAATCTTTCCAGCTTTTGTATTGTTCTCTCATACAATGCCCACAAGGACGATAATCGTTTTGTAGAGCTTCTTTTTCGCTAATGAATAAAACCCTGTTTTCCCGTTTCATTCTTTTACCTGAGAGGCAACTGAGTAAGCCATAAATTTTCAGCCTTTTATTTCCTCCGAAACAAATTTCCTGCTTTCGAATTTTACTTCTTAGTTCAGTGTCTGACAATTGAGCATGTTGCATCATATTTTTAAGATTTAAAAATTAAGTATGTTAAATTCTTTTACTCTATAGATCAGTTAATTGCGTCATGGAAAATAATTCCCAATGCATAGCGTTTTCCTGTTTTTACTTCACTTACGCCGTGTTTCATATTCACTCTATAATATCCTTTGGTTCCTTTTTCAGGTTTAAAATTGGTTGTGAAAATGAGAACGTCTCCTTTTTTGGGTTGTAAAACTATCGCTTTAGATTGCGCTCTGGGAACCTGCTGGGTAAGTACAAATTCTCCACCTGTAAAATCTTCATCCGGCTCACTGAGCATTAATACAATTTGAATAGGAAAATAATGATTTCCATATAGATCCTGATGTAAAGTATTGAAACCACCATCTTCATATTTTAAAATTAAAACAGTTGCCTTTTGCTGGTCATGAGAATGACATTCCTGTAGAAATTTCCCGTGTTCCAAAGGAAAATGAGTGTCAATATTTAAAGCTTTGAACCATGAGTTGGCAATAGGAGCCAGATGGGGATAGATTTGGGTTCGTATTGTTTGAATTAGCTCTGGTAGAGGGTAATTAAAGTATTTATATTCACCCAGGCCGAAGCGATGCCGTGCCATCACCACGGTCTTTCGATAGAAGTTTGCTTTGCTGTAATTGGAAATTAATTCATTGCATTGGTTGTCTGATAGTAATTGAGGAATCATGGCATGCCCATGTTGATGCATTGTCTCTGTGATGTGCTGCCAGTCTATGTTTTCAATTTTCTGGATTATATCTGTCATTGATTTTATTTTTAGATGACAAAGTTCCCAACTTATAAAGAGGTATAAAATCCAAAACGTGTGGTCTTTTATCTATTTATGATCTCCCCATTACATGCAGTGTATTATCTTCTGGACTATTTATATAACTTTAATCTGGATGATAATGCTGGTCCTATTTAAAGATACTTTTGCACTGTTAAACAAAATAAATATAACGATGAATTACACAATTAAAAAAGCAAGCCTTGAGGATCTTAATGTAACGGCAGAATTATTTAATCTCTACCGTATATTTTATAGACAGGAGTCAGATTTGGAAAGAGGAAAGGCTTTTCTTAAAGAAAGGTTTTTAAACAGTGAGTCTGATATTTTTCTTGCTTGGGTTGAGGGTAAAGCTGTAGGATTTGTGCAACTTTATAAATTGTACCATTATACTAAGCTGCAAAAACAGTGGCTGTTGAGTGACTTATTTGTACATCCTGACTATAGAGGAAAAGGACTTTCTGTAGCCTTAATTGATCGTAGCAAACTGTGGTGTGAAGAAACAGGTGCTTGCGGACTGATGCTGGAAACAGAAAAGACCAATGATATTGGAAATGCTCTATACCCTCGTTGTGGATTTGAATATGATGGATTACACAATTATTATCAATGGTGGAAATAAATAAATAGAGGTAAGGAGAGGAGAAGACGAGCGCCGGATAGTAAGTTTGTAGAAGCCATTTTATACAAAACCGGTCTTATTTTAAATTTATTTTTCTTCAACAACAAATTCTTCTTATTTCCTGCCTCTATTTTACCTGTCAGAAAATTAAAATAAGTAGTATTACTTCTACAACTGTTATCATTTAATTCTACAACGATTCTTTTACAGGCAGGCTGCATAGCCCTATTTTTGTACAGCTTTACAGGTCATGGGTAGGACAGTTGATCCTGTAAAGCTTATGCAAAATTATCTCCGCCTTATTTTCTACTTTTTCCCCAGGTTTTATGATTAGTACCACAAAACTGCTTTTGGGCGGAGGTTCTTTTGCTCCAAATAAAAAAGAGAACTGCATTTGCAATTCTCTTTTTTTATGTTTTGAAAGTATAAATGATTTCAATATTATTGAGCTATCTGGCCGTAAGGAGCTAGTTTGTTCTCCTCAGACATGGTTTGCTCTAAAAATTCTCTTTTCTGGTCTGCTTTCATTCTTCCTGCAGCATCATTGGCATTGGCATAAGCTTCACTAAGTTTTGTAGTGATATCAGCAGGTTTGAATTCGAATTTTGTATCTCCTTCTACACCTAAATACCCATTCTTTCTTGTAAGATTAGAAATATAGTTACCATAATTAATGAATGTATTTCTAAGGTATTGAGTATGATATTCCATACATTTTTTAGCTTTCTTAGAAGAATTGTTCAAAATACAGTTTTTCATGTTATTTCTGTAAAGAAACCATTCAGATTCCAGGATGCCATATTCCTTTCCTAGTGCAATTTTTCCGTTGTTCACGATGTTATTGTCACTTTCTTTTGTAGCAATGGCCTGAAGATGTTGAATTACTAATGGAACTGTGGCTTCGATTTTTGATTTTGTATCCTTTAATATACTAAGGTCTGCAGCTGGTGATTTTGTCTTTTGTGCTGTCGTAACGTTAAAAATAAGCAGTAGTAGTACAATCAATAAATTATATCTTTTCATGAGAAATTTTTAAAGCACTAAAATAAATATAATTTCCCGGTTAAAACAAATTCATTTTAATTTTATTTAATAAAATTTAACAAATCTATAATGTAAATTGTTCATCGTTGTATAAATGATGTTTTTAAACTCTTTTTTGAAGTGATTTTTTTATAAAATTTCTTAATAAGAAATAAAATTCATCATAGAAATATTTTTATAGAGAGTTTAAAATTAAAATGAGGGTAATCGGATCTAAACTATTTTAAGAATTCTTATATATATTATTCTAAAAAAGTAGAGCTAAGAAAGTGATTATGGTATTAATTTTCACCTCTGTATTTACCTAAATCTATAGAAATCGAGCAAATCTATAGGCGTATACTTTATTCTGCAGATGATTTTTTTCATATTATCAAAACATAATTACCTTTTGTTTTTCTTTTTATAGCTGAATGTGAGTTATTTATGTGTTTTGCTTAATTTCTTTTATTAATTCTATTTAGAATAGTTAAAAATAAAAAAGCCTTTTCCTTTGGAGATTGATAGGGAACCTTTAATTTTGCTATTTATAATAATTATAAATAATGAAATTATATCAGCGTATTTTTATCTTTCTCATTTTCACACTTTCAATCTCCCTCACCAAAGCACAGGATGGTGATTTTTTGGTTCAGGGAGTTGTGCAGGACCACACAAAACGTGGGTTAAGTGGGGTAACTATTTTTGTTGAAAACACAAAAATTAAAGTACAAACCGATCAAAATGGAAATTTCAGGATGAATTACAAGAAAGGAGAAGCTACATTAGTCTTTAATCTGAATGGCTATAAAAAGTTCAGAAAGAAAATAAACTTTGGTAGCGAAGGATCTCCTTTAAGTATTCAGTTAACAGAGGACCAGGCGGTTGTAGAAGAAGTTATAGTACATGGCAAAGGTAAGGTGAAAGCACTGCAAGACGGTGCTTTTACTGTTAATGCTATAGATGTTGCTAAATTGGCTAATACTACGGCCGATCTTAATCAGGTTTTGAACAGGACCACAGGAATTAAAGTTCGGCAGCAGGGTGGTGTAGGTTCTGATTATAATTTCTCTATCAACGGAATGTCTGGTAAGGCCGTGAAATTCTTTATCGATGGCGTTCCTTTGGAAATGCTGGGGAAAGGAGTAGACATGAGTACATTACCTGTAAATATGGCCGAGCGAGTAGAGATTTATAAAGGGGTTGTTCCTATTCATCTAAGTACTGATGCTATGGGTGGGGCAGTTAATATTATTACTCCCGGAAGCAGCAAAAATTACCTGGATGCCAGTGTAAGTCTAGGATCTTTCAATACACAGCGTATTAATCTGAATGGACAGTTTAAAGATGATAAAACAGGGCTTATCCTACGCGTCAACAGTTTTTATAACCACTCGGATAACGACTATCTGATGAAAGATATGAAAATATGGAACCCTGCTCAAAACCAATATGAGCTAAGAAATGTAAAACGCTTTAACGACAGATATCAATCTGTTTTCGGGATGGCTGAAATTGGATTAGAAAACAAAAGCTGGGCAGATTCTTTTTTTGTAGGAATGTCACAATCGGTTTTCGACAAACAGATACAGACAGGCTCCAATCAGGAAGTAGTGTATGGTGGGGTAAAACAAAGTGGAGAAGCACATAATTACTTTATGAAGTATAAAAAAACGAACCTCTTCAATGATCGTTTGGATGTGAATGTTTATGCCGGTTTCTCTAAAAGTGTTCAGAAAGCAACCGATACGCTTATGCGTAAATATAGCTGGGATGGTACTTTCGAGCCTTCTGCTACAAGTGAAAAAGGAGGTAGGAGTATAATAATGCAACATGAAGATCGTCTTTACTCACAGGTAGGAGCTACTTACAGAATCGTTGACCACCACAAGCTTATCTTCAATTATGTACTTGATTATATTAAGAACACGACATTCAATCAACTTGAAGAGCAGAAAGATGATGTATTTCCGGCGAAGATGACGAAGCAGATCTTGTCTATGGCTTATCAACAGGATTTTTTCAATAAGCACTGGACTAACGTTTTCTTTGGTAAATATTATCGTGTAGGGCTTCAAAAAATAGTGTTCGATCCGGTGACCAGAACTGATAATCCGGCAAAGGATAATTTTAGTAACTGGGGTTATGGTTTTGCCACCACGGTAAAAATTACAAGAGGACTGGGGATAAAAGGATCATTTGAACGTTCTTATCGTTTGGTGGAACCACAGGAAATTTTCGGAGATGGTGTTGCTGTAACCAGTAATATGAACTTGAAGCCTGAAACCAGTAATAATGTAAATGTAGGTTTTTACTACGATCATCATTGGGGGCAGCATGCTTTCCGTATCGAAGGGGCGGGATATATTCGTGATACAAAGGATTTTATCTATACCGTTCCTAATTTGTACAACAGTACTTTCAAATATGAAAACCTTTCCAATATTTTTACCCGTGGACTGGAAGGAGAGCTGAGTTACCAGTACAAAAGACTCCTTAATGTGCTAATGAATGTGAGCTACAACAAAGCGTATGACAATACAAAATTTGCCAACAACAGTGAAGATGTAGTTTCAGCAACTTACAAGAAAGATGTTCCCAACCAACCTTGGTTATTTGGGAATTTGAATGTAAGCATTGGTAAAGATGACTGGTTACAAAAAGACAGCCGTGTAGAGCTTTACTACGGACTACAGACGACTGAATGGTTCTACAAAAACTGGAAATCCTATGGGAATCCAGGAAATATTCCATTTATTCCAAGACAAACCCTGCACAATGTTGGTATGAGTTATTCCATGAAGAGCGGGAGATATAATGTGGCGTTCGATGTAACCAACCTTAGTGATGCGCTGGCATATGACAACTTCAAACTTCAGAAGCAGGGACGTGCTTTCTATATAAAATTCAGATACCTATTTAAGTAAAAGATCATGACACAATACTTCAGAAACAGTATATTTTTAATACTTGCATGTTTAACCATTATTGGTTGTGAACGAGAACCAGACTCCGGAAGTTCCGAAAGCGGTGAAAAAGACTATAAATACTTTCTGCTTTCAGCCTTAGGAAGCTGGCCTAATACCGTACATTATATGACGGCTGCCAACGATCTTACAAAAGGAGAAATGGATATTACCAAAGAAGGAGACGAGATTAACTCCAAAGGAACCTACTCCTACATTGTAAAAAATGGTTTTATCTATAATTATAAAACCGATCAGGGTGTCTTTAAAAAGTTTAAATATACACAGGATAAGCTGACAACTGTAAAGGAAGTCCCATTTACCTATATCAGTGATATTTCCAGTTATGTATGGATAGATGATAATACTTTGGTTATTGTAGGCGAAACAGGTGATGGCCAGCATATACGCTATACTATTTTCAATACTTCAGACCTTAGTATTATCCGTCAGGGTGAGATTGAAGGATTCCAGCCTTTCCCAAATGCTTATAATTTCTATTCGCTGGGTGCTATGACCTATATGGATGGACAGATCTACTTGCAGTATAGTTTCCGCGACGGGAAATGGCTCACTCCGGAATATTACAATTTTGCTGTAATAGATTATAAAACTTTCAAAGTGAAAAATTCGATCACTGATACTCGAAGCTCGGGGGTTGCAAATGGTTCCCCTTATTTCAAAACTACCTTTACAAAAGATAAAGAAGCTTTTTATTATACCTGTTTCCCACGTGTAGGAGCGGGAACAAGTAGCATTTATCTTTTCAGAGCGCTTAAAGGAGCAACTTCACCAGATGCAGGATATCAGATCAATCTTACCGATCTTGTAGGAGGCAAATCTCTGGAAACAGTAATCGATTATATTGGTAACAATAAAATGGTGGTTCTATACCGCGATCCGGCACTAGGTAATACCTATAATGGTCGCTATGCGATTGTAGATATCGAAACCAAACAATTGGTTCGTGTATTGGACGAGCTACCGGGAGATGAACCCTATGAACAAGGAATATTTGTTAAGGATAAAAAGTTATACATTGCTATAAACACCAATAAAGGGGGAAATTATGTATGGATCTATGATCTGCAAACTGATAAAATAACTAAAGGAATGAAGCTTCCTGATAAGATTTCAGGCTTTGCCCGCTTTGATAAGTTATATGACTAATCATGGCTTATCCATATCGTAGAAATACGGAATATTTACCTGATTAAAAAAGCTGTTCTCAAAATTATTGAGAACAGCTTTTTGTTTCTGCTTAAACCGTGTATTTCAAATAGCTTAATAATGAAAAGTAAACCATTCGACTCTGTTCAAAGTGCAATATTGTATTATTTAAAGCCTTTTAAGGTTGGTATTTCATACCATACTCATCTTGATAAGTTAAGATTTTGATATACTAAAAATGGCCGGATATTTCTTCCGACCACTCTAAGCTATCTGATAGCTTTTATTTCTAGGATTTGGTATTCTAAAGCTTGTAATTGAATGACAATGTTACCACACGGCTGTCCAGATTGTATTTTTGTCGGATTGTAGAGCTGAAATTATCTCCCGTGACACGGTAATTATTTGTTTTTAATAAGTCCGTTACTGCTAGTTTTACTGTTGCTTTATCTTTCCATAATGTTTTAGAAACCCCTAATGTCAAATCAAAGTAAGCATCACGGATAAATAAGCCAATGTTTGATTTCGAGAAATACTGTGCATTAGCCTCAGCTTTCACCCCTTTTGCAATACTGAAACTGTTCTGTGCATTCAATGTAAATGCCAGCTGTGAACTGTTTATCGAGTAATTCTGGTAATTTCCCTTATACTCATTGTTGAATACATTAAGCATGGAGGTAAGTGACCAGAAATTGAAAAGCTTTGTAGTTGCCGTTATGTTGGCACCATATACATAAGACTTATTCAGGTTATCCTGAGTCTTTACCAGAATTCCTGTATCAGGCTGGTAGTTGTATACTTCTGTCATTACATCGTTTGTTACACTAAAGTAAGCCGAAGCTATAATGTATTTTCCCCATGTATAGCCTAATTCTGTTGCGTGAGTAAACTCAGGATTCAGATTCGGATTTCCTTGCCAATAGTTGAATGGATCATCATAAAAACGGAACGGATTCAGATCAAAATGGCTCGGTCTGTTGATCCTTTTACTGTACGAAGCATAGAATCCATGCTGATCGTTCGCCTGATATTTGATAGACGCACTAGGGAACAAGTTCGTGTAATCCCTTTTTCGCTGTTCTTGAGACGTTTTCTGATTAATGTCCGTGTGTGTCATTTCTGCTCTCAATCCCAGCTGGAATGTCCATTTCGTAAGATTCAGCTTATAATTGGTATATAATGCATGAATCTGCTCTTTGTACACATATTCATTACTTGCTTTATCATCATTTATCCAGTTCTCCCCTTGCTGTATAAAATACTCCGAAGGGTTGTTGTTAGACTTTATCGTAGATTTCAGACCTGTTTCTAAGCTATGCATTTCACTAAAAGGTAGGGTAAAGTCTACCTTAGCATTAAAGACTTTCAGGCGGGAAGCAATGCTGCCCCTTCTGTTGTTAAACTTCTCTGTTCCCTGATTCACCAATGCATTTGAAAGCTGATTCTGATGGGAATTAAAGCGTGAAGTTTCATATTCCAGATCCACATCTACCTTATAATCCTTATCATTGAAGATGTGTGTACCCTTTAGATTATAGGTGTAATCATACCAGTTTTCTTTGCTTTTGTTATCCGAAAGAACGTGAGCAAACAAATTATCTACAGGTTGAAATATTCTGTTTTCACCACTCGAAAAGTCTTCATATCGTCCTATTTTAGCATCGAATAAAGCGCCAATAGTCGTTTTGTCACTTAAAGCATAATCTGCTCCGAACTTAAAATTATTGGAAGTTAAAGGCTCATTGGTTATTGAATTCTGATCTGTTCTCCTCGTCATTTGTTGAGGCTGTTTTTCATCAAAAAAGATCTGACTAAAATTTCGTCTTTCTTCCTCACCACGGAAAGTATAGCTGTAATCTCCGTGCAAGGATAGTTTCTTATGAGTATAGTTCAGGCTTAGGCCGGTATTAATTCTGTTTTTACGACCTCTTCCGCCGTTCAGATAATAGTTCCCGCTAAATCCTTCTGAAGAGCTCTTTTTAAGTACGATATTAATGATACCTGCATTTCCTGCAGCATCGTATTTGGAAGATGGATTAGCAATAATCTCAATATTCTTTACCAGTGTAGAATTGGTAGAGCGCAATAGATTGGCCAGTTCTTTAGTAGAAAGGGAACTCAGCTTACCGTTAATCATTACACTTACTCCTTTTTTACCACGTAGGGATAGCTCGCCTTCCTGCGAAACCACTACACCCGGTGTTTTTCCTAATAATTCCAGTACCGTAGTACCATCGGATAATACACTATTTTCTACATTAAAAATCATTTTGTCGGCTTTCTGCTGAAAGACCGCTTTGCTACCTTTTACTACAATACCGCTAATCTCTGAGATTTTTTCTGTATGCAAAGAATCGGTCAGACTTTCCGTCTGTCCGTAAGCGTTCAGGCTTGCCATTAAAGGTAACCATATATAGTGTTTCTTCATGATAATAGATTTAGGTTGTTGTTTTCTTTTTATTTCTTCGGCCCCACCAGATCATAAATCCCGTTACTGGCAACGAGGCACAGAATAAACTCATTATAAATGCCAGTATTTTTCCGGGCATTCCGAAGAAAGCCCCCACGTGCAAATCATAGGTAGCATCTGTAGCTCTTTCAGCCATAAGTTTGTCTTTATGCGGACGGCTAAATAGAAGCTTCCCTGAATGTTCATCGAAAATCATCATGGAAGACTCAGCATAAGTGAATTCTTTTTCCTTGATCCAGATGCTTAAATTATCGTGTTGGTGATCTGCCTCGGCATGATCTTCCAGATCAATGCCAAAAGAATATGCTTTCGGGTAATGAGTTTTTACCTCTTCTATGATGCGGTCTATAGTTGTTGCAGTTTCAACAGATTCCGGTGCGGTTGTTTTATACTGACTGTAATCCGGAGTAGCTGAAGAAAAGCCATTGAGTAATACATATAGCCACATTTGCGTAATACGGAACGAATACATAATACCGGTAATAGCTACAATAATAGCAAGAAAGGAAACATAGAAGCCAAGGATGTTGTGTACATCGTAGTTTTTACGTCGCCAGCCTTTTACTTTCTCCCAACGAAACCATAGACGCTGTTTGCGCATCTTTTTATTCTTTGGCCACCAAAGGATAATGCCGGTAATCAGCATGATCACAAAGATAATAGTAGACACTCCCACAATAGTACCCCCTACTTTATTACTAAGCAGCAGTGAACGATGCAAAATCATACAGATAAAGAAAGGATTGTTTTTTACATCGTATATTGCGAGTACCTTTCCGGTATATTGGTTTACATAAACATTTTTATAGACAATAAATGTGTTGAAGTGATTCCAGCCGTCCCGGTTACTTTTGAGCAGTGAGAATTGGTAGGAACGGGTAGGGTCTATAGGAATCGTAACTTCCTCTGTTTTTACGATTTCATTTTTCAGTTGGGCATTCACCAGGTCTTTTAACTCACGTATAGGAATAGGCTTCTTATGCTGAATATCCTTTTCTCCATGAAAAGTGTGCTCCTTACGCAATGCTGCGGTAATGTCTTCATTGAAAACAAAAAAAGCGCCTGATAAAGAAACTATTAATACAATGATCCCAGAAAGCAGTCCGAGCCACAAGTGAGCTTTCAGAATATATTTTTTAAAGGTACCCTTGGACTTCTTTTGGCCAATTTTTTGCATTTTATTATTATTTAGTCTTATTAAAAATAAGTAAGTTGCAAATATAGTTTTATTTGTAATAATTCTAAACAGTGTGAGGGCTTTATTTTACCTGATAAACCTGATTTTTATTAGGATTTATAAGAGTTGATACTATATCAGAATAAAGAAGAAACTATTATAAAAAATTGCAGCTGTGTTTTTACAGGTAAGTGCCAGGTATAAATTTTATAATTTTTCAAAGTAAATAGTGCTTTTTCTTTTCATTAAACCAATGATAATTTTACTATTACTAATAAATGAATACATTTAAAGTGATTTTATTGCGTTGTTAATCAATTGATTATGTTTATTTATGTCTTATCACTAAAAAAATAGTTGTTTGATTCAATTTTATTTCTACATTTGTATAACTAATTTATTAGTGATATGAATTTCATGGATGATATATCACTATAATGATAAATGAATAAGATATGAAACATCAAACTTTAACAAAGGCAGAGGAACAGGTAATGCAGTATTTATGGAAATTGGAGAAAGGATTTCTTAAAGATGTTCTTGATCTTTTTCCGGAACCAAAACCGCATACAAATACCGTTTCTACCATTTTGAAAGTATTGAAAGACAAGGAGTTCGTAGACTATGACGTACATGGAAGACAGCATGAATATTTTCCACTGGTTACAAAAGAACAATACTCTGGAAAAACAATGAAAAGTCTTGTAAAAAACTATTTCAAAGGTTCTTATAAAAGTGCCGTTTCATTCCTGGTAGAAAAAAATGAAATGACAGTAGAGGATCTTGAAATGCTGTTAGACGAACTTAAAAAGAAAAACTAATAACCATGGAGGCAATACTTTTATACTTTGGAAAATTAATTTTATGCTCGGGTGTAATGTTTTTGTACTATCGGTTGTCTTTAAAAGACAAGACATTCCATCATTATAACAGATTTTATCTGCTGGCGGCAATTTTAATATCATTACTACTGCCCCTTATCAAAGTAGAAGATTTTACGATAGAAGTAAATAGTGACATGTATATGCTTCTTGATAAAATTCAGAATTTTAAAACAGAAAAAAAATTAGACAATGGTAACCTTTATTTTAGCATTATTTTTTCAGCTCTGGGACTGGTTTCTCTCTATCTTATAGGGAAGCTGCTCTATGGGATCTTTAAGATTCAGCAGTTTAAAGCACAGTTTCAGAAAGAAAGTTTTGACGGGATCAATTTTTACCGTACAAACCTCACCGAAGCTCCATTTTCTTACTTTAAAAACCTTTTCTGGAAGAATACCATCACACTGGATTCTGAAATAGGAGAGCAAATTTTAAAGCATGAAATGGTACATATTGAACAGAAGCATTCATTTGATAAGATTCTTATCGAAGTTACTACAGCTATTTTCTGGTTCAATCCGTTCTTTCATATCATTAAAAGAGAAATTAGTTTAATCCATGAATATCTGGCTGATAAAAAAGCCGTAAAGAATTCGGACACCAAAGCATTTGCGCAGATGCTTTTAGCAAGCCACTTTTCCGGAACACAGCTGGCTGTTGCAAGTCCGTTTCTAAGTTCAAACCTTAAAAAAAGACTTAAAATGTTACAAAAACCAAAAACCAAATTCGGGTATGCGCATAGAATCTTAGCGTTGCCAGTTTTATTTACAGTAGCTTTTGCTTATTTGGTAAATGCTAAAAACAGAGAAATTGAAGAAACAAACCTTTCTATTAAAAAAGCAGTTTCAGAGATTAAGATAGACACGGTAAAAGAAAAAACAGAACAAAAGGAGATTACGGAATCTAAACCAAAATCACCTGGTGACAATGAAAGGCTGGCTGAGCTTGAAAGAAAATTAAGTGAAAAGGAAAATGAACTGAATAATTTGAGCCCAGACAGCGAAGCATTTGACAAAAAAATTGATGAAATAAGTACCCTGGCATCAGAGATAGGAGGTATTGCAGCATCTATAGAAGTTGATGAATATTTCAACTCTGCTGAATGGAAAAATCAAATGAAAGAGCTTGAAAACCTGAACCCTCTTGATAAAAAGGAACTTCGTAAAATTAAAAGAGAAGCAGCGAAAGCAGGTAGAGAAGCCAGCAAAATTGGAATAGAAGCAGGAAGAATAGGCAGAGAAGCGGCTGAGCAGGCAAGAACTGAGGGAGAAAGAGCCAGAAAGGAAGGTGAACTTGCAAGAATAGCTGGTGAAGAAGCAAGAATAAATGGAGAAGCTGCAAGAAAAGCCGGAGAAGAAGCCCGAAAAATAGGAGCAAAGGCAAGAATTGAAGCTCAGAGAATAGCAGCTGAAGCTGTTGGCAGGGATTTTAAGGAAATTAATTTTACAAAAGCAGGTACTTCACCAAACGTGATGGTTTTGCAGGCAGATTTCATTAAAAAAGACGGAAATGGAAACATTGCCATGAATGGGATCAAGAAATATAATATGAACGGCTTTGATGAATCGAAGTTTTTCGTAGACGGAAGAATAGTTTCCAAAGAAGAGTTTCACTCTATAAAGCCTGAAAATATTGCAAGTATCAATGTCATTAAGGAAAATAAAATGAAAGGTACTGAGAGCGAAATAAGACTTCAGACAAAGAAATAAAGTTTCATCAAGCTTTGTCAATACCATTTGGCAAAGCTTTTTTTATTATTGATTATGAAAAGTAAAATTCTATTTTTGATGTTCCTGGGTGTATTGGCTAATGCACAAGTCAACAGGTTCTTTTATGAATACAAGTTTATTCCCGATTCTAATAATAAAGAAGAGGTGAAAAAGGAAATGATGCTGTTGGACATTGACAAAGACGGATCAAACTATTACAGCCATGATAAATTTGTTGCAGATTCTATAAGCAGGGCAGAACTTGAAAATCAACTGAAAGCAGGTGGTGGAAATATAAGCGTGAACAGGAGAGAAAAACCAGGTCAGGTTGCTTATAAAGTCACCAAGCAATATCCAGATTTTAAAACTTATCTTTTCAGAAGTATCTCCATGGATAAATACAAGATAAAGGAAGATAAAAAACCGGAATGGAAAATATTACCTGAAAAACAAAAAATAGGAGAATACAATGCCCAAAAAGCAATAACCACCCTAGGAGGAAGAGACTGGACGGCTTGGTTTACAACAGAGATTCCTTTTCAGGATGGGCCTTATATTTTTTATGGACTTCCTGGGCTAATTGTAAAGCTTGAAGATGCTACGGGATCTCATATTATGGTACTGGCAGGAAATAAGACGGTAAAAGCTCAAAGCTCAGAAAAGGAAATTCAGCTTCCTGAGAATGTGAAAGTGTTGGGATTGGGAGGAAAGGAAATAGAAGTGACAAAAGATCAGTTTAAAAAAGCATGGAAAGCCTATGTAAACGATCCTACAAAGAATATGAGAGAACTGATGATGAAAAGCGGAGGAGAAACAGGAACTAAGTTTGCCTTTAAAGTAAAAACGTCAGACGGAAAGGAAATTTCAGACCCAAGCCAGGTCTTCAGAGAAATGGAGAAAAGAACAAAAGAAGTTCTTCAAAAAGATAACAATCCGATAGAACCGGATCTTGTGAATTAAAATTATTTTATTTTCTACTTAAACAGGGTAACTTTAGAGGTGTCCTGTTTTTTTTGTTTCTAGATAAAAGATTTTGAATGAAAATATACATAAAAGCCTATCTTAATTATGACAAATATTTATATTTTTAAGCTGTTTTTAAATCTAGAATCTAATAGTTATGACAGAAAAAGAAAAATGTGCTGCAGGACTTTTATATAACGCCAATTATGATGAACAGCTGATTCAGGAGCGTATTGCGTGTAAAGATCTATGTCTGGAGTATAACGGATTGAAAAATTCTGATACCGAAAGTAGAAATACTCTGATTAAAAAGATTCTTGGCAGTACAAAGGAAAACCTATGTATAGAACCGTCTTTCTGGTGTGATTACGGATATAATATTGAGGTGGGAGAGAACTTTTATGCCAATCATAATCTCGTTATTCTAGATTGTGCTCCTGTAAAATTCGGAGATAATGTTTTTATTGGTCCCAATTGTAGTTTTTATACAGCGGGACATCCTCTTGATGCAAAACAGAGAAATGAAGGTCTGGAATATGCACATCCCATTACAGTGGGAGATAACGTATGGTTAGGAGGAAATGTAGTCATTTTACCAGGAGTTTCCATTGGGAATAATACCGTGATAGGTGCGGGAAGTGTTGTTACTAAAAATATTCCGGAGAATGTAGTGGCAGTAGGCAACCCATGTAGAGTTGTTAAAAATATTGCCGAGGAAAATACAGATTCTTAAATCAATATTATGAACTATAAATAAAATCCCGAAACAAAGTTCCGGGATTTTTTATATCTGAAAAGACTTTAAGTCTTATGCTAATTTCTGAGAATCTGCAATAAACTGAGCCAGTCCGCTATCCGTTAATGGATGCTTCAATAAGCTCAAGATTGGAGGCAGTGGAGATGTAATTACATCAGCTCCAATTTTAGCACAGTCGATGATGTGCATAGAGTGACGGATAGAAGCAGCAAGAATTTCAGTTTCAAACATATAGTTATCGAAAATTAATCTGATCTCCTGAATAAGGTTTAATCCGTCAGTAGAAATATCATCTAATCTTCCTAGGAATGGAGAAACATAAGTTGCTCCTGCTTTAGCTGCCAAAAGAGCCTGTCCTGAAGAAAAAATTAGAGTACAGTTAGTTCTGATTCCTTTATCAGAAAAATATTTTAAAGCCTTGATACCGTCTTTAATCATTGGGATTTTTACAACGATATTTGGGTGGATTGCAGCCAATTCGTCTCCTTCCTTGATCATTTCTTCATACGTTGTAGAAAGTACTTCAGCAGAAATATCTCCATCTACAAGCTCGCAGATCGCCTTATAATGGTTTTTGATTGCTTCAGTTCCCTGAATACCTTCCTTAGCCATTAATGAAGGGTTGGTCGTTACACCATCTAAGATTCCAAGATCTTTCGCTTCCTTGATTTGCTCTAAATTAGCTGTGTCAATAAAAAATTTCATTTTGTTAAATAGATTTATTGATGCAAAGATAGGTGATTTAATTGAGTTCTTACATATGAATTTTGTGGGTAAAAGGTTAAGTTTTGAGTATAAAAATGTTTTAGAATGAGAAAGTCTAATCGTTAATATTACCTATCTGATCGCTACTATAGCATCTAACTACTTTTTAGATTGTACACTTTATAAAATCATTTAAATTTGTTACTCATGAAAAGCAACAGTTTTACAGCTCCCTTAGAAATTATTGGGATCAATCCCTTTGTTTTTATTCCTGAAGAAGTTCTGGAAAGAATTTTTGAAGACTCAGGACGAAATAAAAGCCCGATTCCGGTAAAAGGGACCATAAATGGAAAGGAATTTAAGCAAAACCTAATGAAATATTTAGGAGAATGGAGACTGTATATTAATTTTACAATGCTGAAGAATTCACCCAAGAGAATTGGAGAAACCATTGAAGTAGCTTTAGAATATGATGATTCTGACAGGAGTATTCCTATTCACCCTCAATTGGAACAGGCAATAAAAAGTAGTGATCTGGCGACTTCTAATTTTGAAAAACTCATTCCATCAAGACGCCATGAGCTAATTCGGTATATCAACAATCTGAAAACAGAGGCCAGCGTTCAACGGAATATTGAGAAGATCATTCGGCATCTGCATGGTGAAACAGACTTTTTTGGAAAGAATATTGAATAAAACAATTCGCTTCAAACCATAAAAAAATCCGGAAATTTTTCCGGATTTTATATTTATGAATTTAATGCTTTACTAAGTTTTACAGCATCCTGATTGGTTGGATCATATTGTATAGACTTAGCAATATGTTCTTTTGCTTTACTAGGATCTGTTTGTTGTTCTGCGAAAGCAATATAGAAATAGGCATAAGCCAGATTTTTCTTATTTTGCTCCACTTCCTCAGGCTTTACAGTGGCAATATACTTTTCATAAGCAATTTTTGCATTGGCATCATCTTTAGCAGATTGATACGCATAAGCCTGGCTGTAATATGATGGTGACCAATCCGGTAGTAAAGCCGATATTTTTTTCCATGTTTCTACTGCATTGGTCCAGTCTGAAGCATCTTGATAGGCTGCTGCCAGTTTTGCCAATGATTCTGTATCCTTTGGATTAGCCTCAATTTGTTTTTTAAGACCATCAATAGTAGGATTACCTGTTTGAGTGGTTGCAGCTGCATTAGCTGTAGCGTTGGCACTGTCTGTTTGGGTAGTTTGTGCATTTACAAAAGTTGCACTTCCTACAAGTATTAAACCTAAAAATAGATTTTTAATATTTACTCTCGTCATTTTCATAATCTAATATTTTAAAATTCTAAATTCTAAAATTCAATAATAATTCCACAAAATCTAAATTTTTAGAAGCTTTAGGGTTTTTTAGAAAATATTAACGAATAAAATGTTTTTTTTAGTTTAATTTTTGATTCGTTGATGTTTGCTATCTTTGTTGTTCAACATTATTTCTATAATCAATATAACCCTTATATGAATATCATATTAGCTTCAACCTCCACACTTTTTGGTGGAGAATACTTAGAATACTTAAGAGAAGAACTTATTACATTATATACCGGAATTGACGAAATTGTCTTTATCCCTTTTGCAAGACCAGGAGGTATTTCTCATGATGACTACACTGCAAAGGCACGTTCTTTCTTTGAATCCATCAATATTAAAGTAAAAGGACTTCATGAATTTGAAGATAAAGCAGAAGCCATACATCAGGCAAAAGGTTATTTTACCGGAGGAGGAAATACTTTTTTATTGGTTAAAACCTTACACGAAGAAAGCTTAATGTCTGTTCTAAAAGAAAATGTCAGCAACGGAAAAGCATATCTTGGATGCAGTGCAGGAAGTAATATCGGAGGGCAAAACATGAAAACAACGAATGATATGCCGATTGTTTATCCGCCAAGCTTTGACTGCATGGGATTGGTTCCTTTCAACCTCAATCCACATTATCTTGATCCCAATCCGGATTTGAAACATAACGGAGAAACAAGGGAAACCCGTATCATGGAATTTCTTACTCAGAATCATATCAAGGTTGTAGGGCTTAGAGAAGGGAACTGGATTCGAAGAGCTGGAGATACCATTACTGTTGAAGGTAGTGAACTGACTAGAATTTTTGAAAAGAACAAGGAACCTTATGAATTAGAGGCCGGAAGCTCATTGTAATGAGACAGGAAGAGATAGACCACTTTATAGAGCGTAATCTGAAGAATTTTTCTGTCAATAGTACCGGATGGAGGAATATGATCAGACACATGTTGTTTGAATTTGCCATTGGAGGCTGGAATATTGAAAATGATGTTTTCGGAAAAGAAAAATTCGGAGAACTGTGTTGCAATATTTATTCTGAGCATGAAGAACTCAATATAACGCTTAAAAATATTATCGACAAATACTCGACATTATCTACAAAAACCTGTGAGATCTGTGGAAGCGAGGGTAAAATGAGAACAATAGATTCCTGGCAAACCACTTTATGCCTAAGTCATTTTCTGGAACAGCAATCTGTGATTGAAATTGACGAAGATCTTAATGTCAAATCAAAAGGTAAAAAGATATTGAACCTTAAAGACGTTACGAGCGTGGAGATTGAATATGATCTCCAAGGTATATGGTTTACAGGGCCTGAATTGGATCAAGAAGAGCAGGTTTATTTTTCCTGGCAGCAACCCAATTATTATTTGCTTTTAAAGACTATTCCTTCACATCTGTTTGCTGAAGAGATACAATACGATGTCTCTGAATTGTTTAATAACCTGCAGGATTGTGAAATATGTGGCTATAAAGCAATTCATCAGAGAGAATGTCTGCGTTGTCATCATGAGCCCTGGAATGATTCTGCATCTTCTATTGAAGATTATGGAGAAAAATCAGGCTATATCAAAGATTGTCAGATAGAGCTTTTTATAGATGAAGATGATTATGAAAAATACTTCAAGTATGACCGTTCATTTGAGAAAGTTCCTGATCATCAGATTCTTTTCAGTCACAACGATCTCAGTGAATATGAAAAGCTTTTATTTTAACTATATTTGATTAGAATTTAAATAAAATAAAAAAGCTCCGGGCACAGCATTTATAAATGCTGTAAAGGCTTGGAGGCATTAGTAAAGTTTACAACCAAACTACAATGTAATGAAAAAAACACTTGCAGTTCTTACCCTTTCTGTACAGATTTTTTCGGCTCAAAATATAGCCCAGAAATTAGATAAGGTAACCAAGGATCTTATGGATTCTTCGGGAACGGTTTCCTCTAGTTTATCGTTTTATGTATCAGATGAAAACGGGAATTTTATATACGAATATCAAGGAAATAAAGGACTTTCAACAGCTTCTACCCAGAAAATCTTTACAGCAGGCGCTGCATTGGAAACATTAGGGAAGAACTACACCTATACCACAACGTCAAGCTATTCCGGAAATATCTCCGGAGGTATTTTGAACGGGAATCTTTTTATCAGCTCCAATGGTGATCCTACGCTGGGAAGCTGGAGATATGATGCCTACAAACCTGAAAATTTCAAAAAGAAACTAATTGAGGCTGTTAAAAACTCAGGAATTACAAAAATATCAGGTGACCTGATTATTGATGATTCTTACTTTGATCATCAGACAATTCCCGGTGGATGGCCTTGGGATGACCTTGGAAATTACTATGGAGCAGGGGTTTGGGGAATCAACTGGAGAGAAAATCAATTTGATATCAATATTAACGGATCAGATTTTAAAAGCTTTTCCTATCCATTGGAAGGAGTGAAATGGCTCAATGATTTAAAGGCTGGTGGTAGTTCCGATCAAAGCCTCATCTTTACAGCACCTCATTCCAATGTTGCTTTAATCAACGGAATGCTTCCGGGCGGAAAAACAGTAACGGTTTCCGGATCTACACCCAATCCTCCTTTACAACTGGCTTCAGAGGTAAAGCTATGGTTAAAAGAATCAGGAATAGAACTTTCAGGAAAGGCAGTGACGAATTCACAGCTTGAAATAGAGGGAAAACAAGCCCTGGAAGCTCCCAAAACTAATGTTATTTTGACGTACCAATCTCCAACCCTCGATAAAATTGTTTACTGGTTTTTGAGAAAAAGCGTTAATCTTTACGGAGAAACCATCATTAAAACGCTGGGAAAAGAGAAAAAAGGAAATCCAAGTTTCAAAAGCGGAGTAGCCTATCTGAAAGAATTCTGGAAATCAAAAGGAATCAATTCAAATATGATCAATTTTGCCGATGGAAGTGGGCTTTCTCCCCAGAATTATGTTGCTGCCAAAGCGGAAGTTCAGGCTCTTTTATATGCTAAGAAACAATCGTGGTTTGAATCCTATTATGATGGATTTCCAGTTCAGGATAATGGGATGAAAATGAAAAGCGGAACGATGAGAGACACTAAATCTTTTGCAGGCTATCATACTGCCAAAGATGGAAAAAAATATGTATTTTCAATTATTATCAACAATTATCAGGGAAGTGGAAGTGCAGAGCTGCAGAAAATTCTTAATGTTTTAAAATAAATGGCCTTGAGGAAATCTATACTAGCCAGAATGAACAACTGGATTATTTTTGTTGTGATGACTACTTTGGTGATTGCCATTGTAGTGGCTTCTACATCGCTTATTAATTTTCTTAGGAAAGAGGAGATCAAAAGGATCAGTCTTCTTTCTAAGGCGATAAGAATCCAACAGGAGGTAAAGACTCCGGATACTGATGTTCTTGACCTTCTTCCCGAAATCCTGAATATTAATAATACTATTCCCTTCATTGTAACGGACAAATACAAAAAACCTATTCTCGATCTGGGATATTACAGAAACATTCCGGAAAGCACCATCAAGAACCCTGAACAACTGCATGATTTGATGGAAAGTATGGAGAAAAACTATGCTCCGATTGAAATCAAGGTTCCGGATGGGAACAATCAGTTTGTGTATTATGATAACTCACGCCTGCTGAATAATCTACGCTATTCACCTTATATTTTAGGATTATTTATTCTGTTGTATTTTGGATTCACTTTCTGGTTTTTCAGAACGATCAAAAAAACAGATGAAGGATATCTTTGGGCGGGTTTGGCCAAGGAAACTGCCCATCAAATAGGAACTCCCTTGTCCTCAATGATTGGCTGGATGGAGATTATGAAGCTGGATACTCCGGATTCTGAAGGAGTTCATGAAATTGAGAAAGATATTGAAAGGCTAAGAACCATCTCCGAACGTTTTTCAAAGATAGGATCGATTCCGGAATTGAATGACATGAATTTTAATGAAACTATTCAGGAAAATTATGACTATTTAAAGACCAGAATTTCCAGAAAAGTCAATTTTACCCTCCATCTTCCTACCTACAAAGTTTTGGTTCCTCACAATAAAATTCTGATGAGCTGGGTGATTGAAAACCTTGTGAAAAATGCGGTGGATGCGATGAAAGGTGAGGGTTCCATTACCATGTCAGTTTTTGAGAGAAATAAAAATATTCTGATCGAAGTAAAGGACAACGGAAGTGGTATGACAAAGCAGCAAGCGAGAAATGCTTTTAAACCGGGATATTCTACTAAGAAAAGAGGTTGGGGATTAGGCTTATCATTAGCCCGAAGAGTTATTCATGAATATCATAACGGAGATATTAAGATTTCCCAGACAGAAGTAGGAAAGGGAACTACCTTTAGAATAACGATTAGAAAAGCGTAAATTTAAGCATAATAAAAGCGGGGATGTTTTCCCCGCTTTTTGTTTTTATTTTTTACCAGTCAGCCACTGACTTTGTAATTTCAGTTCTGCCGGAGTAGCATTGGCTTTAAACCCAAGCGCCTCCATAGACATCTTATCTAAAATAGCCTTTCCTTTAAGGTCCATTTTTTCTTTCTTACCTCCATTATCTCTCAAAATGGTTACCGTAACATTCTGACCTTCCTTAATGGTTTTGGTGTAACCAATAAAGTCCTGAATTTTTTGAATATCTATTGTTTTCCCATCCAAAGCAAGGATCTGATCTGTAATTTTAAATCCTATGCTTTTAGCGAAAGGTGACAGAGCAGAATTCTCATCAAAGGCAAGAGCTTTGGTTTTATCATCATAACCTGTTTGATTTGGATCTCTGATAAACCAGAAAATAGGAGGTGTTTCCTGCTTATGTACCTCTACACCTACCGAGCTTAAGTATTCGGCATAAGGTGTTGGCTGGCTTCCTGCAATATATTTATTATAAAAATCCTTTACCTGTGGATATCCGGTTACGGTTACCAGTTCATCAATCAGTTTATCATCCTTGAACGGCTTATTTTCACCGAATCTTTGAGATAATTTTCTGATCATATCACGATAGCCCATTTCTCCATTAGATAATTTTCTCAGTTCAATATCCAGGCACATGGCAAGCAATGCTCCTTTCTCATATACATTTCTATACTGATCCTTATAAGCATCCTGCAATACATTTTTGCTCATTACCGTAAATGGCATCGTATCATCGTAATTCTTAGAGTTGGCAATTTTTTCTCCAATTCTTTTAAGAAACTCGTCCTTGGTAATTAAACCTTCCTGAATCTGAAATAAATTAGCAAAATATTCCGTTCCACCTTCGTACATCCATAAATGCTGAGACATTTTAGGATCTGCATAATCGAAGTAATGAATCTCCTCAGAATGCGTCTTTAAAGGATTAACAGTATGGAAGAATTCGTGAGAAACGACATCAGTGATTGTTTGGTCAATAGCATCTTTAGGCATCATTTCAGGAAGAACTACACTAGTAGATTCATGATGCTCTAAAGCTCCGAAACCTTTAATTTTTGGTCCGTCACCCCCGGAAAGATACAACATGATTGCATACTTTTTATTGGTATTCATATCCCCAAGAAACTTCTTTTGGGCAACAACCATTTTTTCAAGATTAGCCTTGAAATCTGCTGCCTTATATTTTCCTGTTGGCGAATAAACTCCCAATACAAGCTCCATTCCGCCTGCATTAAAAGTGATGAAATCCGGTTTGGTATACATCAGCGGAGAATCCGTTACTTTGGCGTAATTGGCCAGCGTATAAGTATCTGTAGAGTCAGACTTATCCTGATCTACCAAAGCTGTTGTTCCATAGAAGTCAGTGGGTTTCTGTATGATCAATTGGTAAGGTACATCCTGCATATTATCAATATACCCAACGAAACCATGGGTGTTTACCATATAGATTTTCCCCTGTTCAATATCAGTTCCTGAAGGAGAAAATACGGCTTTATGCTTTGAAGTGTCCATTTCTTCATCAAAACTGTCATTCACAAGATAAGAAATCTTAGTCAGGTTCTGAGCATTTTTCAATGAATAGGTATTGTCATTTACCTTTGTATAAGTAAGTTCTTTGCCTTTGTTATCATAAAACTTGATTCCCTCTACAAATCTTCCATAATCATCTACAGAATAAGTACCCGGAACTGTTTTAGGAAAATGAAACTTAACATCCCCGGATTTCATTTTCGGAAATTCCATGGTAACGGCTACTTTATCATCTTTTACATTAACAAGGTCAATAGTGGTTTTTATTGATTGTGCATTGGCTAAAAAAGCGGCAAAAAGGCCTAAGCTAAGTGCTGTTTTTCTCATTAGGTTTAAATTTTATAGTTAAATAGTTGCTTTTTTCTGCAATTTGTTACGAAGTGGAGTATTAAACTTTTCTTAAAATTTCATAGGATAAAAAGTAAAACTGTAAAAAGAGTTAATGAATAGAAAATATATAATTAAAAAGGGCAAAATCAGCAGTGTTATTTTGCGATTTTGCCCTTTGTGTTTTATTTATTGAATACTCTTATAATTAATATAATAATTCTTACTCAATTCAACCGGAGTGCTTTTCTTAAGCTTTACGGTTTGCCATTCCTCAGTAGGGTTTATGGTTTGATCTCCATTGATGATGATAGGAAGTTTAAGATTCTTTACCACATCTGTATATCTGAATTTAAAAGAATCTCCATTTTGAGAATACTCAAGGGTAGGAATCTTTATGGTTCTTAAATACTGGTTGAAGACACTTGAAAAATCAATTCCTGATTTGGATGAAATATAATCCTCAACTTGCTTCGTAGTAACCGTCTGATGATAGAAGTCTTTACTCAATCCTCTTAAGATCTGTCTGAATTTTTCATCATTATTAATGACCTGTCTAATGGTATGAAGCATGTAGGCTCCTTTAGGGTACATATCACCGCTGCCTTCATTTCTAACACCGTATTGCCCAATGATAGGGGCATCATTCTGAATCTTGTTTCTAAGGCCTACCATGTAGATATCAGCAGACTTCTTATCAAGGTAGTTTTCTGTAAAAAGAACCTCAGAATACATTGTAAAACTCTCATGGATCCACATATCTGCCTGATCTTTGGCCGTGATATTATTGGCAAACCATTCATGGCCGCTTTCATGAATAATGATGTAATCCCACTTTAACCCGACTCCGGTTCCGGAAAGGTCTTTTCCGCGGTATCCATTTTGGTAATCATTCCCATAAGCAACGTTACTCTGGTGTTCCATCCCTAAATAAGGGGAATCTACCAATTTATAGGAATCCTCATAAAAAGGGTAGGGCCCAAACCAATGTTCAAATGCAGAAAGCATCGGTTTTACCTGTTGGAACTGTTTCTTTGCTTTTTCCAGGTTATAATCAAGAACCCAATAATCCAAATCCAGTTTTCCTTTTTCTCCATCAAAGGTATCCTTAAAGTTTACGTATTTACCAATATTAGGAATGATAGAGTAATCATTGATAGGATTTTTCACTTCCCATGTATAAGTAGTCTTGCTGCCGTTGGTCTTTTTATCGATCAGTCTTCCGTTTCCAACTCCTACAAGGTCATTTGGTGTAATAATTTTCATAATGATGCCATTATCCGGTTCATCACTCCATATATCTTTGGTTGGTAACCAAATAGAAGAGCCAATTCCCTGAACAGCGGGACTCATCCAAGGATTTCCATTTTGATCCTTAGTAAAAACCCATCCTCCGTCCCAAGGGGCATTTTTAGCAATTAATGGATTTCCGGAGTAGGTAACATCGATGGTGTATTTCTCTCCTTTTTTAAATTTTTTATTGGTGGTAATAAAAATAAAGTCTCCGTCCTGCTTATAGCTGGCGATTGGGAAATTCCCGGTAACTTTATCTGCTTTCATAGGTTGTTGAAGATCAATCTGAAAAACAGGGTTGGTGACGTTCTTTATAATCTCAAAGCTTATCTTATTAGTTCCCCTAACACTTTTTTGTTCAAAGTCAGGTTCTACGGAAAAATCATATTTCTTGACATCCCAAAAATCTCTGAATGAAGTATTAGAACCCTTTAACGTATCCTGTTTTGTATAAACTTTACCCTTTTCAAAGAACTGTCCAAAGGCAATTCCGGAAACAAATAAAAGGGTGTATGACAGCTTTTTCATATAAAATTAAATTAATAATCTTTTCAAAAGTATAAAATTAAATTAACAGCTAAATAAAGATAGGGTGAAAATACTGAGTAATTTATTTACAAGACGTCTGCGAGGGTTTATTTTAATTTTAAAGTTCCTTAGTGTATAATTTTTTAAAGATAGAATCTTTGCATCTTAAAGAAAATATAGAAATAAAACCCCTGTGTCTTTTGACAGTTTTATAAAATTCAAAAAGCCCGACTATTGCCGGGCTTTTGATATAGATGATAAAATCTTTATTTCTTAATTACTTCTGTACAGCAGGAAGATTTCCATTGCTCTTTTGTAACTTTTTATAAGTAACGGTACACATCATGATACTAAACTCATATAAAATAAGTAATGGGAATGCAGCCATCAACATACTCAAAACGTCTGCAGGAGTAATGATTGCAGCCACTACCATGATCAATACAATAGCATGACGACGGTAAGTCTTCATAAATGTTGGAGTCAAAATTCCAATAGTGGTAAGGAAATAGATCAAAATAGGGAAAAGAAAGATGACCCCCATTCCTAATACAACCTGCAAAAACAACGTGGTATAATCACTCAGATCATAAAGCGGAACAATAATATCTGAAATCTTAAAAATCACTCCAAAATTGACTGCAAAAGGCAGGATTAAAAAGTAACCACATAGAACTCCTGTCATGAAAAGCATCCATACTGCATTAATAATATAAATGGAATTTTTTCTTTCTCTTGGGTGCAAAGCCGGACCAATGAAACGCCATAATTCCCATACAATATAAGGAAACGCAGCTACTAGTCCACCAAAAATGGAAACAGACATCATTACATTAAACTGCTGATACAGTCTTTGTACACGTACAGGAAAGTCCTTTGGAAGGTGAATACTGTCTTCTCCTAAGATCATTCTTGAAAAATGATTAACAACTTTGAATGTAGGAAAATCATTTCTGGTAGGCCCGAAAAAAACGTGGTCCATAATCCAATTGATATTGAAACCAACCGCAAAGGCTGCAATGATGATAGCAATGATTGAACGGACCAAATGTCCTCTTAATTCTCCAATGTGCCCAAGAAAGGACATGTCTTTTTTATTGTCCATATAGTAGAATCTTTCAAAATACTAACCCTGTGAGGCAAGCAGTTTAAGTCTGCGAAATTATGAAATAATAATCAGTATTTAGAATTTATTATCAATGATTTTGTTCAAGTTTATGTTACAGACAGTTGACGTATTCTTAAAGATACTTTTGGATACAACAGCTTGCAGCCCAAAATGATTATTTTAGACTGCAAGCTGTTTTTTATTTCTAGTTTTGGTATTTATTTTTCCAAAATTTCCAACACTTTATCTGCTACGGCACCTCCGGATTGAGGGTTTTGCCCTGTAACAAGTCTTCCATCAGAAACAGCAAAAGGAATAAAATCCTGATCCGCTTTTACATAATGGGCTCCTTTACTTTTCAGTACATCTTCTGTCAGGTAAGGCATGTGATCGGCCAATTCTGCAGCAATTTCCTCTGAGTTTGAAAACCCGGTAACTGTTTTTCCATTAATCAGATGTTCTCCATTGGAAAGCTTTATATTAAAAAGTCCTACAGCTCCGTGGCATACTGACGATACAATTCCCCCATCTTCATAAATACTGCGGGCAATTTCCTGTAATTCATTATTGTCAGGAAAATCCCATACAACACCATGACCTCCTGCATAATAAATAACATTATAATCTTTAGGGTTAACTTCATCCGGTTTTAAAGTATTTGCCATTTTTTCTCTGAAAGTTGTATCGGCATAATATTTCCAGTCTACAGGTTGTACAAACATTTGTAAGGAAATAGGATCTAGTGGAGTATAGCCTCCTTTTGGACTTACAAAATCAATCTCATAGCCTTTCTCATCTAACTTTTCATAAAAATGAACCGCTTCACCCAGCCAAAGGCCTGTTGCTCTTTCCATATTAGGATATTTCTCCACACTTGTTACTACAATTAATGCTTTCTTTTTCATTGGTATTTATATTAAAATTATAATACAAAGATTGGACTTTTAAACTTATCATGATAAGGATATACCTCAAAAAAAAGATGTGACCTAGGTCACATCTTAAGAATATAGTCGGCTTAATGTCTCTCTGGAAACTCCCAGATAGCTTGCTATAAGCTGTTTGGGGATATGATCTATAAAACCGGGATATTGTTGTATAAAATCTTCATAACGTTCTTTGGCAGACTTACTCATTAATGAAAGGATTCTCTGCTGTAGGGCTACATACCCAAAATTGGACTTTATTCTGAAAAAGCGTTCCATGGTTGGTACTTTTGAACAAAGAATATTCAAATCTTCATAAGATACTGCATACACTTCAGAATCTTCAATGCATTCCACGGCCAGTGATGAAGTTTCCTGCTTAAAAAATCCGGCAAAATCTGAAATCCACCAGTTGGGTGCCGCGAACTGAAGAATATGCTCTTTTCCTGTGTTATCTATAATACTACTTTTAAGAATACCTTTCTCTATCAGAAAAATTTCATGTACAGGTTGATGTTCCTGTATCAGAAATTGTCTTTTTCGGAATCTCTTTTTTGTGAAAAAGCCTTGTAGAATCTCAAGCTCATCATCTGTAAGGTCAATGATTTCCCGGATATGTGCGTGTAGAAAATGGCTCATATCATCAGCATTAATTTATTCCTTCATCCAATAACTTATGCAGATCAATGATCCCGAAATACTTTCCGTTTTCAGTAACTACAAGCTGGCCAATATTATTTTCTTTCAAAGTTTTCATGGCTTCTTTAGCTCTGGCATCCTTTTCAATGGTTCTTGGATGAGCAGACATGATGTCCTTAGCAAAGACTTTACTGATATCTTCTCCTTTCATTAACATTCTTCTCAGATCACCATCTGTAATAACTCCTACAATCTGATCTCCATTGGTAACCACAGTAATTCCGTGGCTTGAAGCACTGATGGAAATGATAACATCTCTTATGGTAGCATCTTCAGAAACCTGAGGCTTTTGTGAAGACAGGAACTGTTCAACTTTAGAAGTCAGGTTTTTTCCTAAACTTCCTCCGGGATGAAACTTAGCAAAATCATTCGCTTTGAATTCATTAAGCTCCATTAAAGCTACCGCAAGGGCATCACCTAATGCCATTTGAATAGTTGTAGAGCTTGTAGGTGCCAGTTTATTAGGACAAGCTTCAACATCAACGTGGGTATCAAGGATAATTTCAGAGAATTCTGCCAATTTACTTTTTTTATTACCGGTCATTCCTATCAATGCAGAAGAATAATCTTTCAGATAAGGAACAAGATTCGCAATTTCAGGAGAATTTCCGGAATTGGAGATGCATAGCACTACATCTTGCTTTTGAATTACTCCAAGATCACCATGAATAGCCTCCGAAGCATGCAGAAATTGTGATGGAGTTCCTGTAGAGTTCAGTGTAGCAACAATTTTATTGCCTACATGAGCAGATTTTCCAATACCTACTACAATCAATTTCCCTTTTGCAGAATGAATAATTTCTACTGCCTGGGCAAATTGGTCGTCAATTCTGTTTTTTAATTTTTCAAGTTCTGAAATTTCTATTTCTAAAGTACTTTTAGCTATTGATATTATGTTGGTTCTATCCATTTTATGACAATAAGGTATACAAAAAAGTTTTTAAAAAATGTTATATTTTAAAAACAAAATTTAATATAAATTTTATTTTTTATAAATTCGTTCGCTTTTATTTTAAGCAGAATTTTTATAACTTTGGGTTAGATGCAAATTTAGCAATAGAAAATTAGATGAGCGCAAAAAAAGCCAATTTATCGGGCGAATTGAAAAAGTATTTTGGGTTTTCTACATTTAAGGGACAACAAGAACAAATCATAGAAAACCTATTGAATGGGAAGGATATATTTGTTTTGATGCCTACAGGTGGTGGTAAATCATTATGTTATCAGCTTCCGGCACTTATTTCGGAAGGTACGGCAATAGTTGTTTCACCTTTAATAGCGTTAATGAAAAATCAGGTAGATGCCGTAAACGGGCTTTCATCTGAGAATGGGGTAGCGCATGTATTAAATTCATCATTAAACAAGACACAGACAAAACAAGTTTTTGACGACATAAAAAGCGGAAAAACCAAACTTTTGTATGTTGCTCCTGAATCATTGATTAAAGATGATTATCTGGACTTTTTGAAAGAAGTTAAGATTTCTTTCTTTGCTATTGATGAGGCACACTGTATTTCAGAGTGGGGACATGATTTTAGACCTGAATACAGGAACTTGAAACAAATTATTGATAAGATTGCCGATGTACCGGTGATCGCCTTAACGGCAACAGCAACACCAAAGGTTCAGGATGATATCCAAAAGACATTGGGGATGACGAATGCTTTGGTCTTTAAGGAAAGTTTTAACCGTCCTAATCTATATTATGAGGTATGTCCCAAAATAAATATAGATAGGGAGATTGTTAAATTTATCAATCAGCATAAAGGAAAATCAGGAATCGTATATTGCCTGAGCAGAAGAAAAGTGGAAGAATTTGCCCAACTTCTGCAGGTAAACGGAATCAATGCACTTCCTTACCATGCTGGTCTTGACCAAAAAGTGAGGGTTGCCAATCAGGATAAATTCCTGATGGAGGAAGTAGATGTTATTGTTGCAACCATTGCATTTGGAATGGGAATTGACAAGCCGGATGTTCGTTTCGTGATTCACTATGACTTCCCGAAATCTCTGGAAAGTTATTATCAGGAAACCGGAAGAGCAGGAAGAGATGGTGGCGAAGGCCATTGTCTGGCATTCTACGATCCTAAGGATATTGAAAAACTTGAGAAATTCCTGGCACAAAAACCTGTTTCTGAAAGAGAAATCGGATTGCAGCTTTTGAATGAAGTGGTAGGTTATGCCGAAACTTCAATGAGCAGAAGACAATATATTCTATATTATTTTGGAGAAATCTTTGATCCTGTGAATGGAGACGGAGCGAAGATGTGTGATAACTCATTCAATCCTCCAAAATTAAAAGATGCTACTACAGATTTAAAAAAGGTCCTTGAACTGATTAGCGATACTGGAGAAAAATTCAAATCAAAAGATTTAATCTCTGTTATCGTTGGAAAAGAAACAGCTGTTACAAAATCCTATAAACTGGAGCAGAATCCTCATTTTAGCTTCGGAAAAGATGAAAAGGATAACTATTGGAAAACAATCCTGAGACAGGCTACTGTTCAGAATTACCTGCAAAAAGATATTGAAACCTATGGTGTTCTAAAGATTTCTGAAAAGGGACGAGAAGCTTTAAGTGGTAAATCCAAGGATATCTTTTTAATTACAGAAGATAGAGAGTTTGATCTTACACAAGCTAAGGCAGACAGTGATCAGGTACAGCAGCAGGCTGCCGGAGGCTTAGATCAGGATCTGTTCAACCTCCTAAAAGAATTAAGGAAAAAAGTAGCTAAAAAGTATAGTATTCCACCATATACGGTGTTTATGGACCCGAGTTTGGAAGATATGACTGTTCAATATCCTATTACTGTAGATGAGATTGCTAAGATTTATGGTGTAGGAGAAGGAAAAGCTAAAAAATATGGTAAGGAATTCGCAGACTATATCAAAACCTATGTTGAGGATAACAATATAGAGCGTACACAGGATATGGTTTTGAAGCAGGTTGCCAATAAATCCAGCCATAAGGTTTTCATTATTCAGAGTACCGATAAGAAAATTGACCTTGAAGATATAGCAAGAGCCAAGAATCTTTCTATGGACGAATTATTGAAAGAAATGGAACGAATTGTCTACCAGGGAACAAAACTGAATATCGATTATTATATCGAAGATAATTTTGATGAAGATATTGTTGACGGCTTTATGGAATTCATGAACGAATCAGAAAGTGATAGTATGAAAGTGCTGCTTGATGAATTTGGAGATGAATTGTCTGATGAGGAAGTAAGAATGCTGAGAATCAAATTTATCAGTGACGTTGCAAATTAAATATTTCAACATAATTAAAAGAAATAAATTAAGCTCTTCGATTGAAGAGCTTAATTTATTTTTGTCCCTGTCTTATTTTAAGAATAAATATAAAATAAGCTCCTATTTTAAAGCTTAGTTAATTTCTGTTAATAAGATTGCTACAGCCTGGCTTCACTTTAAACATAACCAAACTTTTTAGTAACTTTAACTGATGAAAAAAATATCTGTCATATTTATTCTGCCGGACTTAGAAACCGGAGGCGCAGAAAGAATTGTTACCACCATTGCAAATCATCTCTCCAGGGATCGTTTTGAACCCAAGATTTTGCTTTTACGGAAACAAGGCGGATATCTTAATTTCTTGAAAAAAGATGTTGAGATCATAGACATTAATACAGAAAGAATAAGACATTCATTAAGGCCTATTTTAGGGGAAATCTACAGAAGAAAACCTGATATTGTATTTTCCGGTTTTGGTGAAGTGAATGCTTATTTATCATTATTTATAAAGCTTTTTCCGAGAACAAAGTTTATTGCCAGAGAAACAAATGTGGTGACGCAGCATGTTACCAGAAAAGAAATCAAATTTTTCTATAATTTTTATAATAACTATCAGAGAATCATTGCTCAAAGTGATGATATGATGAAAGATCTGGTTGATAATTTTAAGATTAAAAAGAAAAAAATTGTCAAAATTAATAACCCTGTAGATTTTGATTTCATTGATGAAAAGCTAGCGATTTCTTCCAAACCTGAATGTTTCAAATACAACTATAAAAATGTAGTGGCCATTGGGAATTTATCTGCGAGAAAAGGCTTTGATAATCTATTGAAAGTGTTTTCAAGGCTTAAAAGTGAAAATATCCAGCTTCACATCTTAGGAGATGGAAAAGATAAGGATGTATTGCTCCAAATGAAGGAATTTCTGGGACTTAAGAACGTTATTTTTCATGGCCGCCAAGAGAATCCTTATCAGTTTTTAAAATATGCAGATTTATTTATCCTTTCTTCAAGATATGAGGGTTTTCCTAATGTACTTTTGGAAGCTGGTGCCTGTGGAACCTATTCCTTAGCCAATAACTGCCCCGGAGGGATTAACGAGATTATTCAGTATAATATTAACGGGGAAGTTGGTAATATTGAAAATTATGAGGATTTTGCACAGAAAATAATATCCGCGATGCAGCAAAATTATAATCGTGATGCTATAAAGAATTCTATTAAATCCAGATTTTCAAAAAATATTATCATGGGTAAATACGAAAAGGTTCTGCTGGATTTGGTGAAATAGTATTACCCTATCACTTGTCTTATGGAGGTTTATTTTCTTAGATTTGGGATCTGATAAAATAGATGTCAATGAATAAAGTTTCCCAAATAGGATGCGCTTGTGAAAAACCCGGCTCCAATTATACAGAATATAGAAGTTCAGAATTAGGTATAGATCATACTAATGGAAGATATGGAGAAGTAACGATTCAACAATGTAAATTGTGTCAAAGAATATGGATTCATTATTTTGTGGAATATGAAAGTTTTTCCAAATCAGGAAGATGGTACAAAGGAATTGTTTCGAAAAAAGACCGTACACTCATAACCCCTGAAAATGCAGCGGAGTATCTGGAAAACCTTGAGTGGTATGTATATGGCGGTTCTTATTTTGATAGCTCAGGAAGTATTGGAAGCGGAAAGGTGAGAATAGATCTATAACCGCGTTAAGGTATTTAAATTTTTTTGATCTCAAAATTGATAAAACTCACTTTGGTGCTTGGTAATTTATACGTAAATTTGTGAGAAGTAAGATAGATAATAATAAACAAATTCATAAAATAACATGAGTCAATTCGATGTTACCGTAATAGGTTCTGGTCCTGGAGGTTATGTAGCTGCGATCCGTGCAGCACAGTTAGGTTTCAAAACAGCAATTATTGAAAAATATTCAACTTTAGGCGGAACTTGTCTTAACGTTGGATGTATTCCGTCAAAAGCGCTTCTTGACAGCTCAGAGCATTTCGAGAATGCAAAACACAATTTTGCAAGCCACGGAATTATTATCAATGAGCCAAAAGCAGATATTGCAAGAATCATTGAGCGTAAAAACGAAGTGGTAGACCAAACAACTAAGGGGATCAACTTTTTGATGGACAAAAACAAAATTACCGTTTTTGAAGGATTAGGAAGTTTTGAATCTGCTACTCAAATTAAAATCACTAAAAACGACGGTTCTTCTGAAACGATCGAATCTAAATATACAATCATTGCAACAGGTTCTAAGCCGTCTTCACTTCCTTTTATCTCTCTAGATAAAGAAAGAGTGATCACTTCTACTGAAGCATTAAATCTTAAAGAAATTCCTAAGCACCTTGTGGTAATCGGAGGTGGAGTTATTGGTCTTGAATTAGGTTCTGTATACTTAAGATTAGGTGCTCAGGTAACAGTTGTTGAATTCATGGATAAAATTATCCCTGGAATGGATGGTGCTTTAAGCAAAGAATTAACTAAGGTTCTTAAAAAGCAAGGTATGAAGTTTATGCTTTCTACTGCGGTTTCTGCAGTGGAGAGAAACGGAGATACTGTAAAGATCACTGCTAAAGATAAAAAAGGTGAAGAGGTAGTTGTAGAAGGAGATTACTGTTTAGTTTCTGTAGGAAGAAAACCTTATACAGATGGTCTTGGTCTTGAAAAGGCTGGCGTAGAGCTAGACGAAAGAGGAAGAGTAAAAACAAACGATCACCTACAAACTAACGTTGCAAACATTTATGCAATTGGTGATGTTATCAAAGGTGCTATGCTTGCTCACAAAGCAGAGGAAGAAGGAGTTCTTGTTGCTGAAATATTAGCAGGTCAAAAACCTCACATCAACTATAATCTGATCCCAGGTGTTGTATATACTTGGCCGGAAGTTGCAGGAGTAGGTAAAACTGAAGAGCAATTGAAAGAGGAAGGAGTAGCTTACAAAGTAGGATCTTTCCCAATGAGAGCGCTAGGAAGAAGCCGTGCAAGTGGTGATGTAGATGGTCTTGTGAAGATTATTGCAGACGAAAAAACTGATGAGATCTTAGGAATGCACATCATTGGAGCAAGAGCTGCTGACCTTATTGCTGAAGGAGTAATTGCTATGGAATTCCGTGCAAGTGCTGAAGATATTGCAAGAAGTTCTCACGCTCACCCAACTTATGCAGAAGCTATTAAAGAAGCTGCATTAGATGCTACAGCAAAAAGATCAATTCACATGTAATATTTGATTAAGAAATTAATCATTTCAATATAGAAAGGGAAAATCAACTGATTTTCCCTTTTTTTGGCATAAAAATGGAGATTAATCTTGAAAAAATTAGGAATGAAGAAAATTTTTATAAGTTCAATGCTTTTGATAGGCATTAGTTCATTTGCTCAAGAAGCAGGAAAAGTAGGAGAACTGCTAAGAAATGAAGCTTCTACCACAGAAATGCAGGCTCCAAACGGAATAAATACAAGAAATAAAACGATTGACCGCAGTTCAGACCGTTCCAATAATAAGATAAAAAGCCCCAATTATCAATGGAATAAAAACTATGGATATGCTGAGGTTTTTCTTCGAATCCCAGAACAAGGCTTTTTTACCGTTGAAGTTGGAGACCAAATGATAGGAAATGGCTCTGGAAAATACCGTTTCTTTGATTTGCAATCTGGTAAAGTACCTGTCTCTATTTATGAAAACGGGTTTTTAATTTACAGAACTACTTTAATGCTTCGAAATAATAGTAGAATGGTACTGGACTTTTTCACAAATGAGGGGTTGTATCTTTTAGATTCATATCCTGTTCAGGGGCAATACGGATTTAATGATTGGAATGATGTATGGAATAACCCTTACGGTAATAACTCCGGAAATTGGAATAATGCAGGAAATGTCATGGATAATGCAAGTTTCCGCCAGTTTTTTGAGATGTTAAAAAGAAATGAAAGCTTTGATGATGGTAAAGTTGCAATGATTAATCAACAGATGCGAAATACCATGTTTACAGCTGTACAGATAAGAGACTTGGTAAAGTCGCTCAGTTTTGATAAAAATAAATTAGCTTTAGCGAAATCTATGTATCATAATTGTGCTGATAAGAACAAATATTTTGTAGTCTATGATGCATTTGATTTTGAAAACAGCAAAAGGGAACTGATGGATTATATTTCCAGATTATAATAGAGTAAGAGAAGTTAACCGCTTCTCTTTTTTGTGAATGAATCTTCTGTAGATTTGAATAAATAATTTACGAAACCGATTAAAAATAATAAAATTTTAATTTATTTACATGATCCTCATTTTATCATAAAACTTGGAGTTATTGGGCGCAATATTGAATTGTACTCCGAAAGTAATCCCTTTAAAATATTTGTCCTTATGGATGGGAAAGGCATATCCGGTATTGAGAAATAGCATATTGAACAGTGAGATTCCAATTCTAGGTTCCAGTGAGTATTGGTTTATTGAAACTCCATAAAGCTGCCCATTATTAGTGTAATAAACATTGGCTTCCGGAAGAAATTTATCGGTTTGATTGATACGTGTATAAAGCATGGATGGGCCAAGAATTACAGATTGATAACGAGAATCCCCAATTCTGAACTCTAAGCCGGCCTGTAAAACATTTCGTCCGGAGTATCGATAAGCTACATTAATGGCTGCATTTTCCAGTAATTGTGCGTTTGCAGTGACCGTAGAAATAAGAAATGCTAGAACGAAATATTTTTTCATGTTTTCCGGTATTTTTATTCAAATGTAGCAGTTTTAAAGGCTATTGGAAAGATAAAATAATTCTTAAAAGTATTCAGTAGGTTAAAATCTTCAAATTTCCGTACCTTTGTCAGCTAATTTATCATCAATGCAACTCGGAAAAACTCAGAATTTAGAAATTTTAGATAAAAATAATTCAGGATGGATCTTAACGGACGAATCCGGTGAAAAGGCTTTTCTTCCTAAAATTTTCACTCGTGAAGATCAGGAAATAGGAGAGTATGTTGAGGTTTTTGTTTATCAGGATGATGATAAATTAAAGGCTACCACTGAGATTCCATTGGCAGAAGTAGGTGAATTTGCGGTGATGAGCTGTGTGCAGAGTCTGCCTAGCGGAGCGTTTATGGATTGGGGGATTATTAAGGATCTTTTTATTCCCTACAAGCAGCAGAAGACTAAGATCATTGAAGGAAAAAGATATTTGGTTTATATTTATGTAGACGAAAATATGGATCTGATCACAGGAACTACAAAGTTTAAGAGAAATCCACAATATCAGGATCTTCCATTTAAAAAAGGAGATAAAGTAGATCTTATCATGATGAATGAAAGTGAACTGGGATGGAATGTGGTAATCAATAAACAATATATAGGTTTGATTTACACATCAGATGTTTTCAAAAAGCTATATCCTTTATCAGAAGAGAAAGGTTATATCAAAGTTATTCGTGAAGATGGTAAAATTGATGTTTCTCTACAGTCTGATGGTTTTGAAAACATTGATGAATTCAAACAAAAGATTTTGGATAAACTGGAAGAAAATTATGGACTTCTACATGTTTCAGATAAATCTTCCCCTGAAGAAATTAAAGATGAACTTCAGATGAGTAAAAAGAATTTTAAGAAAGCCATCGGAGGACTTTATAAAGATAAGATCATCGATATTACAGAAGACAAAATCAAATTATTATAAAACAAAAAGAGCAGAATTATCTGCTCTTTTTTTATTCTCTATTCTTAATCAATAGCCATCCGTTATAATTTCTTCCGTCCGAAACCTGTATGGTGTACCAATAACTTCCTGTAGGAATTGGTTGTAGGTCATATTTCCCATTCCATTGGAAAGGAGATTTCTTTATTACTTCCTTAAAAATAAGCATTCCTCTTCTATCATAAAGGAGAACTTCAGTTCCGGGATAATTTTCTAATCCGGCTATTCTCCAGGTATCATTGATTCCATCTCCGTTAGGTGTAATTACATTTGGTATATTGAAAATGGAGAATTTTTTTTGCCCAATAGTACAGCCAGCTTTTGTTCTTACATACACTGTATATTCTCCCATACTTAGATTAGTGAAAATATTAGAATCCTGCCATGTGGAATTATCCAGAGAGTATTCAAAGCTTCCCGTTTCGGAAAGAATAACTGTGGCTGTAGTGTTTGTAATATTTATTGATACAATAGACGGTAAAACAGTATGAGTAACCTGAGTGGAGGCTGTATTCTCACATCCGAAATTGTTGGTTACCTTTACAGAATAAGTTCCTGGCGTAGATACTGTAATGGTTTGGGTTGTAGCCCCTGTGCTCCATAAATAAGATTTAAATCCTGGTCCAGGATCCAAAATTGCAGATTTACCTGCGCAAAAATCTAATTTTAGAGGAAGATTAACAACAGGTTTAGGATTTAAAGTTAAACTTAATCTCACTAATTTGAAACATCCGGCAGCAGTTGATACTCTCACCCGAATAACTGTTGTTCCAATATTTAAAACATAAGCTGAAGGGTTAGCAATAGGGTTTCCAGCTGTATCTGTATAAGTAAAAACATAATTACCAGGATTATTAATGATACTGCCCTCATAAGACTGAAGGTTTACGGTCATTGTATTTCCTGTATTATTGTTACATAAGGTCTCTGCATAGTCTTTAGCGGGAACATTATCCAGAGTAAGCGTTACAGAAATAGCTAGCTTTTCAGACTCACAATTGTTTAATGTTTGAGTTACATAATAAGTTTGTCCATGCACAAGAGGTGTTGTTATTGGCAACACATTTCCTGCTGCATTATAGAATATCAATGAAGTTCCCGTTACGACCAACTTATCTAATGCTGGATTTGCTGATTCACAGAACTCCTGATTCACATTAGCCGTTGGCTTAGGAGTCGTATTTACTGTTACCTGAATGGCCCTTTTGCTACTTTCACAGCCATTAATGGTTTGAGAGACATAATAAGTCTGTCCATTAACAAGAGGTGTTGTTATTGGTAAAATATTGCCTGCAGCATCATACCATTTTATATTTTGGCCTGTGATCTGAATATCTGAAATTTTCGGATTGTTTTTTGAACAAAATATCTGTGATGTACTTGCACTCATTGGAATTGCAATAGGACTAACAATTACATTTTGATTTTGTGTAGCTGTATTTCCATGGCCATCATTATAGGTCCAATGAATGACATAATTTCCGGGAATAGAGTATGATAGTGGATCTGTTGTAGTTGCAGTAATCGCTCCGGCACAGTTGTCTGTAGCAGTAGGGAAGTTGGTAATTACTGTATTGCAGTCCCCTGTAATATCAGGTAAGTTAATAATATCAGGAACCGGTAGTACACTATCGCCAACAGTAATATCCATTGTGAAAACGCCATCACAAGATGATCCGGTAACCTGGCAGAAATAGATGCCCTCATTTGCAGCATTAGCATTAGGAATGGTAGGGTTTTGTAGTGTGGAAGTAAATCCGTTCGGGCCGGTCCATTTGTATGTTGTTCCTCCATTGGCATTAAGTTGAAGGGTAGAATTAGGACAGACTGGAGAATTGGAAGTTAATGTAATCGTAGACTTACAATCTTTAAATTTGGCAATAAAAATATCATTAGACGGATGCCCTCCCTGCTGTTGAAAAGTTCCGGGAGTAGCAATTCCTGTTGTATTGTTGCTAGACATTCCTGTTAAATAAATAAACCCATCACTGTCTTTTGTAATACGACCTAGCTGAGTACCTCCATTACCTCCATAAAATGTACCCCATTCTCTATTGTTATTGATGTCATATTTTATCATTGAGGTCTTTATGTATGGGCCGGTGGATGTCATATAGCCATCAGAAGTAGCTATGTCGGTTTGGCCTACATTGGATAGTGCACTGAAAAATACATTACTTTCAGAATCAATATGTGCTGTAAGCTGAGTCGTATAATGAAAAGGCAGAGTAACCTTGGTGATAGCATTGGTACCCAGATCTACCCTCCAAATTCCTGCTGGCCCATAGATTGGCCCATTTAGATTAGGAAACTCACCTGCCAATATTAAAATATTATTTACGATTCTTGCCTCCCATACAAATTCCTGACTGGAATATCCATAATAGCTAGATCTTAATAATGTTCCTGTTTTTGAGAACTTTAAGTATAATCCGTCTGATACACCTCCAAAAGTTGGTTGAAAGGGATTGACCATTGGGATTAATGGTGATTGAGTAGCTCCAATAATTTCTAAGTCCCCTGAAGAAGAGAATATGTTAAAAATAGCAGTTGAGTGATCCGAAGCTCCAAAAAATGAAGACCATATCATATTACCGGTTAATGCATCTAGAGCAGTCAGGTAAGCATCAGAATAACCATTGGGGCTTAGTTTTGTTGGTTGGGATGCATTTAATACAGGGAAATTAGGACTCATTGTTTGGCCTCCTAAAAAAACCTGTCCATTATTATAAGATACAGTATATAGTTCATCCGGTGAGTTACCAATAAAATTTTTTTCGTAGACTAGACCTCCATTATTGTCAAACTTAACCAGGGTAACATCTGTATTACTTCCTGATCTATACGTTTCTCCTCCTGCATATACATTGAAAGTTCCATCAAAATCAACATCCTCAAAGGAATCATTCAAAGGTGTTCCATAATAAGTGCCCCATAGCTTTTGCCCATCTTTGGTTATTTTTGTTAAAAAAGCATCAAAAGTTCCTATTATAGTTTGTTGGTAAGTCCCAGAAGTTGCTAGGTTGTTTGTGCTATTGGTAGAGCCAAACAAATAGGCATTATTTTGAATATCTGTTTCTATTCTTCCATATTCTTCGCCATACCCTCCGGCATAGCTTCCCCAAACTCTTGTAGGGACAGGATCAATAACAAGGGTATTTTTATAAGTGTCATTCGGAGAGTTGAACCCAAAAGTCTGGTTTCCTAGATCCTTAAAAGAAATGTTTATATTTTCTTTTTTAGCAGTAATGATCCAACTATTAGGAATGTTTTCATGAATTTCTCCAAAACGTACATTCATAGTAAGTTTATCATTTTTAATGGATGTAGGAGCTCCATTGAATTTCATTTTTATATCTGAAACCTTTCCGCCTGGATTGATGATGAAATTATATTCAATTGGTTTCAAAGTATCATTGGGCTTGAAGAAGATAAGGTCAATGTTAGGATAAATGTCCTTATATCGAATCTTTTGAAAACGATGAACATTTCTAATGCCTTTAGAGTTATTAGGGAGATTGAAATAGTTATCATAATCTGGAGACTTTCCCTCTGCGGTAATGCTTGGGTTTCTATTAGAATTTACAAACTCAATATCGATTCTATGAATCAGTTTTTCATAGATGAATTCATCTATATTATAATGCCTGGGATCGGGAATAAGTTTGTCAGATTTTTTTGAAAAATTAGGATTTGCAGTTTTTTTTGTTTCATAAATATCATAAGAAAACCCATTAGAATGTAATTGTACATTTAATCCCTTAGAATGAAATAGATATTTTACATCTTTATTTTCTTTACCATCCTGATCAATAATTTGACCCTTGTTTTCGTAAAAATAATAAGAATTGTTTTCTGATATCTTTTTTTGAGAAAATATAAATATCCCACTCAGAAATGAGAGGAGAAATAAAATTTTTGGCATCGGTTATTAATTTTTACAGTAAAGATATGAAAATCCCCTTTTGATTGATCATTAAATAATAAATCACTGAATTTTATTTTTTTTTTGAAACATGATGAATGTCATGACAATTTTGTTTAATTTTTTTGTTTAACAATTTTGTCAAAAATAAATTTTACTATAAATTTGCACAAATTTGTTTAACAAAAATGTCAAATCAAGCAAAAAAAGACCAAACACAGGAATTGATCAAGGAGACAGCGAAGAATTTGTTCTTTGTGAAAGGAAAATTTGATGCTACTACGCAGGAAATAGCTGATGAAGCGGGAGTAAACAGAACCCTTATTAACTATTATTTCAGATCAAGAGATAAACTGATTCAGATCATCTTTGATGAAGCTCAAAAAGTAGAGCAGGAAAAATCAAAGATCATCCAGAATTCAGATCTTCCTTTCAAGGAAAAGATCAGCGAATTTATAGAAAGTAGCCTTTCTACCAGTCTTCAGTACCCATACCTGGAAAGCTATATCGTTTCCCAGATCAACAAGGGAACCTGCCATCAAAGAGAAATAGAAGAAGATATCCTTCAAAAAATGTACAGCGATATCGAGAAAGAAATGGAATTGGGAAATATTGAAACAATGGACCCTGTTCAGTTTATACTGAATATGGTTTCACTATTGGTTTTTCCAAGTGCAATTAGACCTCTTTTTATGGAGAATCTAATGATTAGTGATGAGGATTATGATAAGATTATTTCAGCACGAAAAGAGATCATTATCAATATGTTATTTAAAAACTAAAAAAATATAAAGTATTTCTAAAAATGATTCGTCATTTAGAAAGAAAATAATAACAAGTGTATAAAAAAATAAACGAAGTATAAAATTATGAACAGAAAACGTATAACTGCTAGAAAGCTAAAAATAGGGATAGCTGCTGCATTTATGATTTTCGGCTTTTCATCGGTGTCTGCCCAGCAGCAGGTTTCTCTGCAGGAGGCAATTAAACAGGCACTACAAAATAAAGCAGAGGCTAAGAAAGCTGCTTTACAGATAAAAAAAGCTGAATATAAGATTGATGAGGCCAGAGCCGGTGCTCTTCCGCAGATCAGTGCAACAGCCGGACTTACATACAATCCAGTAATTCAGGAATCTTTGCTTGAATTTGGAGGAGAGAGAATCAGAGCTCAGTTGGGTCAGCCTTGGAGTTCTAGTGCTGTTGTTCAGCTTCAGCAGGCTTTATTTGACCAAAGAGTTTTCACAGGACTTAAAGCTGCAAAATCTACAAGAGAGTTTTACGTACTAAATGCTGAATTAACCAATGAGCAGATCATTGAGAATGTAGCAACAGCTTATTATCAGGTGTTTGTACAGGAAGAAAACCTTAAAACAGTAAAAGCTAGTTATGCTAATACTGAGAAAGTAAGAAATGTAATTAAAAGCTTGGTAGATAATGGTCTTGCAAAAAGCATAGACTTAGATCGTACCAATGTACAGCTTACTAATATTGGGTCAAATAGACAGCAGTTGATTAACTCTGTTGAGCTTTCAAAAAATGCTCTGAAATTTTATATGGGAGTTCCTATCGGTACAGATATCGAGCTTGAAGAAAAAACGATTGAGCCAAAACCTGAATTGATAGCAAGTAATGTAAATCTTGATAACCGCACGGAAATCAGAGTTTTAAATAAAAATAGAGAGCTTCTTCAGTTTAACAAAAAAGCTACAGAAGCCTATCTTTATCCTACTGTTAACCTTACAGCAAATTATGGTTGGGCTGGTATGGGGAAAAAATTCCCTTTAACCAATGGTCTTAATAATGGAGTGCTTTGGAGTGATTATTCAGCAATCGGTTTGAATGTTAGTATTCCTATTTTCACAGGTGGAGCTACAAAAGCTAAGATTCAGCAGGCAGAAATTGATCTTCAGGATTTAGATCAGGATATCCAAAAAACACAGCTGAGTTTGGATCTGGATTATAAAAATTCCATAACCAATATGGAAAATGCAATCATCAATATCCAGAGCATGAAAGATAACGTAGATCTTGCAGAAAGAGTACAGAAAAATACCCAGTCCAATTATCAGTATGGTTTAGCAACGCTTACAGAAGTCTTGGATTCTGAAAATGCTTTAACACAAGCAAAACAGAACTATTCTAATGCATTGTTGGATTACAAGCAAGCTGAGATCAAGCTAATAAAAGCTAAGGGTGAATTGAACACACTACAAAACTTATAATAAACTAAAATGAAAAAAACTTTAATATATATCATCGTAGCAGCTGTACTTGTAGGGTTGGCCGCATATAAGATTGCCGGTAACAAAGAAAAGCAGACTCAGGAAGTAAAGGAGGTTGCCAAGCAGGTAGATAAAATCAATGTAAATATTGTAACGGTTGCAAGAGAAAATATAGATACAGACTATTCTGCAAACGGAACATTTCTTCCTAAGCAGGAGATGAATCAGTCTTCTGAAATTGCCGGACGTATTGTAAGCGTTTTGGTGAAAGAAGGTTCAAGAGTAGGAGCAGGTCAGGTTTTGGCAACCATCAAGAGAGATGCTATCGAAGTGGATGTTACACAGGCTCAGAATAACTTGCAGAATGCTATTATCGATAATCAGCGTTACGAAAACGCCTTTAAAACAGGAGGTGTTACAAAACAGCAGGTAGATAATTCAAGACTGCAGCTGAAAAATGCACAGGCAGCTGTAAAAGCTCAGGGTGTAAGAGTAAATGATACCAGCATCCGTGCAGGGATCAGTGGTACAATCAATAAAAAAATGGTTGAGCCAGGTACAGTTGTTTCCATAGGAACTTCTATGTTTGAAATCGTTAATATCAACAGCTTGAAGCTTTCCGTATTGGTAGACGAAAGCCAGATCGGAAAAATTCAGCTAGGGCAGGAAGTTCCAATTAAGGTTAACGTTTTACCAGAAGATTCTTTTGTAGGTAGAATTACATTTATCGCTCCAAAAAGTGATGCTTCCTTGAATTTCCCTGTTGAAATTGAAGTTCAGAACAGAGGAAACCTAAAAGCAGGTATGTATGCAACTGCTAAATTTAGCACAAACAATGGTGCAGAAACTCAGAATATGCTGACAGTTCCTGCTGAAGCGTTTGTAAACGGTGTAAGTTCAGGACAGTTATTTGTTGTTCAGAATGGTGTTGCTAAATTAATTAAAGTAACCATTGGAAAAGTTTACGGAGATAAAGTACAGGTGTTAAGCGGATTGAACGGAGGTGAGCAAGTGGTAACCAGCGGACAGATCAACCTGGACAACGGATCTAAAGTAAACATTATAAAGTAAACGATATATGAAGTTAGCAGAAATATCGATTAAAAGACCCTCGTTGGTAATTGTATTATTTACAATTCTGACGTTGGGAGGTATCCTGAGTTATACGCTCATGGGATACGAATTGATTCCGAAGTTTGAAACCAACATGGTAACTATTTCCACGGTGTATCCGGGAGCTTCACCGGCAGAGGTGGAGACGTCCGTCACCCGAAAGATTGAGGATGCCGTAGGTTCTTTGGAAAATGTAAAAAAAGTAGAATCTTCTTCATATGAAAGTTTATCCGTTATCATGGTTCAGCTGAACGATGGAGCAGATGTTGACTATGCATTGAATGATGCTCAGAGAAAGGTAAACGCTATTCTGGCAGACCTTCCGGATGATGTAAAAGCACCGTCACTGAATAAATTCTCCTTAGATGATTTACCTATTATCACAATGAGTATTTCATCTGATAAATTAAATAGTAAGGATCTTTACGATTTATTAGATAAAAAGATAGAACCCATTTTCTCCCGTGTAAACGGTGTCGCTCAGGTTGACCTTGTGGGTGGACAGGAAAGAGAAATTCAGGTGAATCTGGATGAGAAAAAATTACAGGGGTACGGACTTTCAATATCAGATGTACAGCAGTCAATTCTTTCCTCAAACCTTGACTTCCCTACAGGTAGTTTGAAAACGAGAACCTCAAAATCTACGATTAGATTATCAGGGAAATATAAGTCGATTGAGGAAATGAACAACCTTGTTGTTTCCAATAAAAATGGTGCACAGGTTCGTTTATCTGATATTGCAACAGTTTTTGACTCTCAGAAAGATGCTGAAAAAGTAGCGAGATTCAACCAGTCTTCTACCATTTTGATGCAGGTGAAAAAGCAGTCTGATGCGAATGCGGTAGCTGTATCTGAAAGCGTTCAGAAAACCATTAAAACAGTAGAAGAAGCTTATAAAGTTCAGGGAGTAAAAGTAAAAATTGTAAATGATACAACAGAATTTACCCTGGAATCTGCAAACCACGTTATTTTCGACTTATTCTTAGCGATTATTCTTGTGGCAATTGTAATGCTATTATTCCTTCACAGTATCAGAAATGCATTTATTGTAATGGTTTCTATCCCGGCTTCATTGGTGGCAGCATTTATCGGAATGAACTTAATGGGGTATACTTTGAACTTGATGAGTTTACTAGGACTATCGCTCGTGGTAGGTATCCTTGTGGATGACGCAATTGTTGTACTTGAGAACATCTACCGTCATATGGAGATGGGGAAAAGCAAGATCAGAGCAGCCTATGACGGAGCTTCAGAAATTGGATTTACTGTTGCTGCTATTACATTGGTAATTGTGGTAGTATTCTTACCAATTGCAATGAGTTCAGGTCTTGTAGCAAACATCTTGGCTCAGTTCTGTGTCACGGTGGTTATTGCAACCTTATTATCATTGTTGGCTTCATTTACCATCATTCCTTGGTTGTCATCAAGATTTGGTAAACTAGAGCACTTAACAGGTAAAAACTGGTTCGAGAAATTCATTCTTTGGTTTGAGGGGTTAATCGACAGCTTCACGCACTGGATCACAGGAATTCTTGAATGGTGTCTGAAAACGACGTTGAGAAGAATTTCTACTGTGATTATTACATTCATTGTTTTGATCAGTTCATTCATGTTAGTAGCATTTGGTTTCATTGGAGGAGAATTCTTCCCGCCAATTGACCGTGGTCAGTTCTTGGTACAGATGGAACTTTCAAAAGATGCAACTGTTGAAAAAACAAACCAATTAACATTAGATGTTGAGAAGTTTTTAAGAAACGATAAAGATGTTGTAGACCTTATTACAACAGTAGGACAGCAGTCTACAGGTTTTGGTGGTGCTCAGGCAACAACGTACCAATCTGAGGTTCAGGTAAACTTAACAGACAAATCTGAACGTTCTGAAAGTACTAACATCAAAGCCGCGAAAATAAAAAGAGAGCTAGAAGAGAAATTCACAGGAGTTGAATTCAAAACTGCTCCAATCGGTATTATGGGTGCTGAAAATGCTCCAATCGAAATGGTAGTAACAGCTCCGGATAATGCAATGGCTGTAAAAGAAGCAACAAGAATCTTAGAATTATTGAAAAAAGTTCCTGGAGCAGTAGATGCAGAATTATCCACAGACTCAGGTAACCCTGAAGTACAGGTGTCTATTGACAGAGATAAAATGGCTTCTTTAGGCTTGAACCTTTCAAGTGTAGGACAAACGATGCAGACTGCATTCAACGGAAATACAGACGGAAAATTCAGAGCCGGAGAATATGAATACGATATTAATATCCGTTTTGGAGATGTGAACAGACAATCCATTGATGATGTTAAAAACCTTATGTTTACAAACCCTCAGGGACAGCAAATTCGTCTAAGTCAGTTTGCTGATGTAAAGATGGGTTCAGGACCAAGTTTGCTTGAGCGTAGAGATAAATCTCCATCTGTAAAAGTAAGAGCAAAAGCAGTGGGTAGACCCGTTGGTGACGTTGCTAATGAATGGGCAAATCAGTTCATGGATAGCAAGAAGAAACCTATTGGTGTAGATTACATTTGGAGTGGTGATATGGAAAACCAGCAGGAAGGTTTCGGTACTTTAGGAATTGCATTATTAGCAGCTATCGTATTGGTATATCTGGTAATGGTTTCACTATATGATAGTTTCGTGTATCCTTTCGTGGTATTGTTCTCTATTCCATTGGCGATGATCGGGGTAATGGTTATTCTTGCCTTGACAGCCAATTCATTGAACATCTTTACCATGCTAGGTATGATCATGTTGATTGGTCTTGTAGCGAAGAATGCGATCCTTATCGTTGACTTTACGAATGCAAGAAAAGCAGCAGGAGCTAATACACATGATGCTTTGGTACAGGCCAACCACGCACGTCTTCGTCCGATCCTGATGACAACAATTGCAATGATCTTCGGTATGTTACCGATTGCATTGGCAAGTGGAGCAGGAGCAGAAATGAACAAAGGTCTTGCATGGGTAGTTATTGGTGGTTTAACATCATCTCTATTCCTTACCTTGATCATTGTGCCGGTAGTATACTCTCTATTTGACTCTGTTCTAAGAAGAATGGGTAAAGATACTAAAGTAGACTATGAAGCTGAAATGAAAGCTGAATATGAACACAGAGAACTAAATGAGGACGGATTTACTCCTAAGCATTTAGATAAATAAATTAAGCCTTTAATTAACCGAAAGCGCCTCAGAATTTCTGAGGCGCTTTTTGTTTCAACTTAATAACTCTTTTTTACTAAAATGAAAATATTCTACTTCGATTTTGCTACCAGGCTACCTCAAATCCATCACTGAAAAATTTTCCAGAAGGTCCGTTATCATCAATTGTAGCAAATGCTATGATAGCTTTGGTTCCTTGCTCTGGAGTTTGATATCCGGTAAATCCATTAAGATCAGTAGCTGTGAATCCTGGGTTGACACTATTGATTTTAAAATTTGTGTCTTTAAGCTCATAAGCAAGCATTACTGTAAAAGTATTGACGGCTGTTTTTGAACTGGAGTAGGCGATAGGTTTAACATCATAAAATTCATAATTAGGATTGCTCTGATTAGTTAATGAACCCAGATCACTGGAAACATTAACAATTCTAGGATGTTCAGACTTTTTCATTAAATCCAATAAGTGTTGGGTTACCTGAATTACTCCAAAGAAATTGGTCTCATAAACGGTTCTGATATTATCTAAAGAAATAGAGGATGCATTTTGAGGCATTTCTCCTATTATTCCTGCATTATTGATCAGAACATCCAGTTTGGAAATCTTAGATTCCAGTTCAGTTTTGGCTTGTTGCACAGAGAGTAAATTGGTGACATCAATTTGTAAAATATCGACATCCGTGTAACCCAAATCCTTTAAGGTTTCAACAGCTTTTAAACCCCTGTCAAGATCTCTGCTTCCAATGAAGACGAAATACCCAAGTTGTAAAAGTTGTTTTGCTGTTTCAAAACCGATTCCTTTATTTGCTCCCGTAATCAGAGCTGTCTTTTTGCTTGTCATAATTTTATCATTAAATAATAATGCAAAATTAAAAAGCGTATGACAGACAAAATAGTAACCTTTTCTGTTTAAATGGTAACCTCTTCTGTTTTTAGATCAGGATGGTTCTCATTTCTGTATTTTTTTGGTGTTTTACCAGTAAATCGTTTGAAGAACTTCGTGAAATTAGAAGGATCGTAGTCTAATATTCTTGCGATCTCATTAATAGGCTTGTTGGTATTGATGATCATCTCTTTAGAAATAACAATCAGTTTCTCTTCATACACCGCACACGGTGATTTTCCTATAACTTCTTTGACAGTATCACTTAAGTGATTCGGATTGATAAATAAAAGCTCTGCAAATTGATTAACTTCATATGCTGTTTCAACTTGCCCTGACTGAAGATCAGCCAGGTGTTGGTCTAGTTCAGCAAGAAATTGGTTTACTATTTCTACCTGTCTGAAAGAAATATTTTTATCCTGTTTTTTCATTCTTATTCATTTACAGATCTAACATCTGGAAACCCCTCATAATATTTCTGAAGAATGAGGAATATCCGAGCTTTTTATATTACTATCAAATTCAAAACCAAATACGTATTTTTTTATGATCAATAATAATCTTAAAATAATTAATTAAACTCCGAATACAGATTTTTATTCAGTTTAAAATAAATATACTGATTCTTAAAATCAATAATGGTATTGAACCTTTTTAAAAAGCCGTTTCCGAAAAATCCTGCCATTTTTTCTGAGGAATCAATCCCTTCAGTAGAGCCGGAAAGTGTAATAGGGATATTATAAAGGTATTTCTGTGCAAATTGAATGGACGGACAAAGTACAACAGGCATTTCATAGACTGAACCGTCAGAACCTTGTGCCGTGGCTTTCCCGATAGTTTTCATGGCGCTGCTAAAGGCATTCTTTTTAGCATAAGGAGAAGCTATAGTTAAAGCATCGTCCGCTCCGGTGTCAAGACCGAAAAATCCTGAATATTGTTTACCATTTATAGTGATGATGCTTTCTATGGCAGGGTAGTTGTCAATCATGTGAAGCTTCATTTTTTCGTATCCTGAATAATCAATAGATGCATCATTTTCATCATAAAACCGGATTACATTTTTGTGATAATCGATCTCAATGATTTTCCCTTTCATCATATCTGTACCAAAAACACCATCAAAATTAACCGCACCATAAGGAATCAGAGTAAAGAGAACAGCATTTTTCTTTATATTTCCAAACTCTACGGTATTCTGGCTGCTGTAATCAACCGTATTTACACCATTTGAACCCCTGTTTTCTGATTTTCCGTCAATTTTCAGAGCTACTTTTTTCTTTGAATTGATATTGATGACAGAGCCATCTGCTCCCGTGTCAAATAAGAATTTAATGCTGTCCGTTTTGTTTACTTTACATTGTAGATAAACAGAGTTGTTCTCCAGAGAAAAAGGAATAACTGCAGGCCCCTTTTGTGCCGAAACTGCCATGCTGATAAATGCCGTAAAAAAAAGATAAATAAAATCCATATGAGTAGTATTTTCCGACGAAAATAAATCTATTTATAACCAAGGCAAAGAAATAGAATGTCATTAACCTTCCCTTAACCGTTCTTTAACCCAGAACTTTTATTCATAGGATTTTAAATAAAAAAGCAGTACCCAAAATGAGTACTGCCATTATAATATTTAAATTTTTAATTTTCTTTATGGTTCATCGCAATTCTTTTTCAGCTTTGTAAAGATTTTGTCAAAGCTTTTATAAACCGTTCCCTCGTCATCACGTTTCTGTCTGAAACTGCTGTTGGCACAGTTATGAAAACTAAGACCAATGAGATCTATAAGAGCATAATCTTCCTTTTGAGGATCATCCATTTTAGCATTAAATCGGTTCATCACTCCTTGCGGATCAGCATTGTTTTTACTTTTAAGCTCTGTATACATCTTCCATGAGGCAAACATTTTCTCTCTGTCCGGAGAAGATATGGCATCAATAGGTTCCTTGCAGGTTGCGTAGAACTTGCTGTCTTTAAGAGTGGTAGGGTCAGAGAAAGCCAGAATTTCTTCCTTGTTCAGTTCATATTCATTTTCAAAGGTCTTGATTGCCTCTTCGTACAAGTTTTGCCATACAGGAAGGTTAATTACCTTAAGGCTGTAAAGTTCTTTCTTCTTTTCCTGATACTGTTTTTCCAGATTTTCTAAATGAATATCTTTATTTTTACGAACATCTTCAAGGCTTGAAAGTTTAAAGATGGGGTTGGTATCAAAATGAACCCCGTTGAATTTATATAAAAGTTTATTAACCCCGTCTATTTCTTCTTTTTCATATTTGGTAGCATCAAAATACCCCTTGTTATCACAGTTGAATGTCTGATAGCTATATAGTGTCAGATTGTTTGTTTTTGTAGGGCCTTTTTGTCCCCAAACAGGAGCAGATAAGGCTATAGAAAGCCCAATCATCATATTTTTCATGCGCATAGTTGTAGAAAGAATCCGAATTTTCTAAAATTTCAGTGCAAAATTAAGGCTTTAAATTTGAAAATTAAAGAATTAGATCAATTTTATCTATCGATTTTTGTAATTTAATGTGAATTTTAATTTTTTGCTTTAAACAGGCGGGTTTATGGCTCGTCGCAATCTCTTTTCAATTTTACAAAAACCTTTTCAAAAGCCTTAAATAAAGTACCCTCCTCATCTACCTTAGTTCTGAAACTGTGATTAGCACAATTACTGAAAGCATTGATGAGATCTATGAGTGCAAAATCATCTTTTCGTTGATCGTTCCATTTAGCATTAAATACGTCCTTTGTACCGGAATAAGTTTCTTCATTATTTTTTTGCTCAAACAAACTTTTCCATACCGAATACATTTTTTGCTTATCATTGGTGGTGATGGCATCAATATATTCTTTACAGGTATTATAAAATTTACTGTTTTTAAGAGACTGAGGATCAGAATAGGCCATAAGAAGCTCTTTTCTGAGTTGATATTCGTTTTCCAAAAGCTTCATAGCCTCTTCTTGCTGTTTTTTCCAAATAGGAAGATCCATTGTTTTAAGGTCCAAAAGTTCTTTTTTTCTTTTCAGATAGTCTTTTTCAGCTTGTTGTAAAAGGTGGTTGCTGTTACTGCGAATATCATCAAATTTTGAAGGGCTAAAAACAATAAGAGAAGAAAACGGAGACCAGTCTAAAGGATATAAAAGTTTGTAAGTACCATCTATTTCCTCCTTTTTATATTTTGAAGGATCAAAATATCCCTTGTTGTCACAACCAAAAGTTTGATAACTGTAAAGTACCAGTTTATTACTCTGAGCAGGCTTTTTTTGTCCCCAAGCAGCAACATATAGAACCAGGGAAAAACCTATCATCATTTTTTTCATATGCATAGTGCCCGAATTTTCTGAATTTTGGATTTAAAAATACTCATTTAAACCCAAAATCTAAAGAATTAAACCTGTTTTTATTGAATGCCTTTCCTTATTTTATAAGCTTTGGCATTTGTTTTTCACTTTGTTTTTTATATTTTGCATAGAATATAAAGAACGTGCAGAATTTATCTGGGCGTGCAGCAAATGAAATGATAAAATTATTAGAACAAAATATTAATAATGTATAATAAATTAGAGCAACTGTTTTATCAGGGAGATCTGGAACAGTGTATTGCAGAGGGAGAACAATATTTATTGTCAAACCCTGAGGATGAAGAGGTATTATTCTTAATGGCAGTGGCCTACCATGACAAGGTTTACTATGATGGGCATGAGGAAGCCTATAATGCTATCCACGACAAGGTTATTCCTTATCTACGCAGGATTCTAAATGTGAATCCCAACAACATAAGAGCACTTTATAATATCCTGAATTATCCTTTAAGCAACGAATATACATTGATGCAGATAGGTAGGGTAAAGAAACATATTACTGAAGAAAATAAAGCAGAATTTATAGCTTACGCAGAGCGTTTACTGGACGATTCTGAAAATGAAGTCTATGGCTATGATTTTTTAGTCAAAATATATGAATCTCTGGGTGAGAATAAACCTCTTTTAAATAGCCTTGAAGCAGGGATGTACTACTTCCAAAGAGAATTTGCCGACAATCGTGAACTTAGAGATAAAAATACATCGTTGTTCTGGATCAAAAAGATCTATCTGCTGGACCGTGAAAAGATGATCTCCGGGGAAGAACTTACCGCTCTTATTGATCGGGAACATTCCACATTTGTAAGCAGAGAGGATTCTGACTTTATAAACCTTGCAGATATTGCCTATGAAAATAATGCACCGGATCTTTCATTGAAGATGATGTTGAAAGCTATTAAAGGGAGTAACAGCGCGATGTTTATACAGGAAAAGCTGGTAGAATGGCATCAGCGTTTTGCAGAATTGATTCAAAACGGATTCAATCATCCTGATGTTTTCTATTACCAGCTGATCATTGAACGGAATTACGCTGATATGCTGAAAATTGCGGACGATTTTTATAAGCAACATGCCCTTGAGGTCATCAATACCCATCCGCAAATTTTCTCAGGCTATCACTTTGCAGGAACTTATTTCTATGATGCAATGCAATATTCTGAAGCAATTCCTTTACTGGAAAAAGCTGTAGAACGCTCTTCCAATGCAACAGCATGGAGACGAAAAGTAGAATCAGAATATCACTTACATAAAATCATACCCTCTGAAATTCCGGCTTTCACAGATTTGCCTACTGATATTTATAACGAAGGAGTTTATCTTAATGAATTTATAGAGGAAATAGAGGATGAGGAAGACCAGATCAAATGGACTGAAGTTCATACTATGGTTTACCAACAGGCTTATGAAGCTTTTCAAAGATATTATGAAGAAGAGCAGTTTGAAAGTAATTATTACAACGATATGCACACCAGAGCGATGTGTTGTAATAATCTGGCCATTAAGCATTCTTTATTGGGTGATCATCTTTCTGCAATAAAGGTTGCCTCTGAAGGGTTGAAATATTCAGAATTCAGGGAACTTCATCTTGTATTGATTGATGCATTGCTATTTGAAGAAAATTATGAGAAAGCAGAAGAGGCACTGAATAGTTATTTCGGCTTGTACGATGATGAGGATGAAGATTATCTCTATAAAAACCTGTACTACAGAGCACGCCAGATAGAAGTTTTAGGCTTGCAAGGCTCTCCTGAAGTGTATTCTGATGCCGAAGAAGCCCTTAATTACTTCTACCAGCATACAATGGATAATCCTGAGATCAGTGATTATGACTACAGGGATCTGGAAGCAGGTAAAAATGTTTTGGAGGGAATCCTTTATCCACGTCTGGAAAGTGAAGATCACGACACCAGATTATCTTATTATAACGATCTGGCAGAACGTTTTCCCAAGGAACCTAATCCGCAGTATGCATTGATGCAGATCTATAATGAGGAAGAAAACTACAAAAATGTAGCAAAAGCAGCCAAAAATTATCTGGAAAATAAAAAAGACTTTCTTTTAAATGATTTTGATAAGGCCAAAACAATTTATATGATCGTTAAAAGTAATTTTCTTCAGGGTGATTATACAGAAGCAGCCTCTATATTCAGTCAATATGATGCTGAAAATGACGACGCTATGGATCCGGAAGATTATGTGCTTTGGTTAAGCTACGGAATCCGAATCTATGAAAAACTAAATAATAAGGATCAGACTTTAATGCTTGCAGAAAGATTCAGTAAAATCTATAATGATGAAGAATGGGGATATGATGATCTTACGGAAAGTGTAGAATTGGCAAAAGCTGTTGTATTGTATCAGGATGGAAATCTTAAAGATGCTCACGCTCTATTGGACCATGTGCGATCATTTCCGGAGTATGACTCTATTGCAGATGAATATAAAGCTTCATGGAAAAAACCGGGGCTGTTTTCTAAGTTTGGATTCTAACTGTTGAAATATAAAATATATGGCACACCGTATTTATGTATATAATTTTGACTCACAGACCAAAGAGGTATATCCATATTATCTGGGAGAATGGAACTATGAAATCCCTGAGCTGTTCATACCTTTATTTGGTGGAAACCCCAGATCGAAAGGGAAAGGACTTTTTTTTGATAAAGTAGAAGGTGTTTCAAGATTAAGACGCTTCTACCAACTGCTAGCAGACCATTACCAGCTTCATTATAAAAAAGTATATTATGAGCCGGTAAACAAAATGTTTGAATTTCTGGAGGCACTTCCTTATGATACCTTTTCAATGAATGCAACAGATGTATTCAACATGAATGAAGAAAGCCATACAAATCAGGCCAAAGACTGGGTGTTGGAAATCACAGAAAAAAATAAACTCTATGAGAAAGCAATGCGAAATCAGAACCTTGTCGGGTTGGAAAAGGAAATTTTTGCAAGACGTGGTTATGATTCTTTTTTAGAATTGCTGGAAACAGATTGGATAGAATATGGACTGGGATACTGGAATGATGAATTGTATAAAAACCCAACAGAACCTTTTGAAGAAAATGCACTTTGGGGGCTGAAGGATAGTAAAGGGAATATAGTAATGCCTTCCGTTTATGATGAAATTTTTGCATTCAATACTGAAGGTATTGCCGTAGCGCAAAAAAACGGGAAGTTTGGATATCTGAGAAATGATGGAAAGGTTCTCATTGAATGTATTTATGACGATGCTATTGATACTTTTCCTATAGATGAAAAAAATTACGGAAATGTAGAAGTTGATGGTAAATGGGGGATGATTGACATTGCTTCCGGGGAACTTATCATTCCTTGTGAATACGAAGAACTGGATATTCTTTGGTACAACGGGCTTTTTAATGCAAAAAAAGATGGAAACTACCGTGTGGTCAATCTATCCAACAAACAAGTTATTGCAGATCTTTCAGAAAGCCCTTTTGAGTATGATTATAATGATTTGATCTTTAGTAAAAAGACAGGAACCTCCAAGAGATCTTATTATACAATGAATGGAGTTTACTTCGGAGAACATCCTGAAGATTCACTGGTTCATATCTCAAATGGCTATTACAGAGTCAATCCTAATAAGTTTCAGAAAAAGACTTGCGTTATAAAACCGGATGGAAACCTTTTGGATTCGGAAATAGATGTAATGATGGTTTTGGGAGACTACAGCTATACTGCTTTTGCTTACAAAAAAGATAAGGTATGGTATATTTACGACACAAGTCATCAACAGTTTAGGCTGGAAAATAATACCATTGAAAATATTCACAGAGACTGGTATTCCCAGTTTATGCAAGACGTATTTCTGCTTTCTGACCAAAATGGAATAGGATTGTATAATGCATCAGAAGACCACTGGATGATTGCGTCATCCAAAGAATATAAGAAAATTGAAGCTTGTAAACAGGAAACCTTTCGTATCACTGTTGCTGGAGGAATGCTTTATTATGATCAAAAGACAGATGTGAAAAGTGAGATTTATGATTATATCTGTGAGGGAATAGAATATGATGAACAGCTGCTTTGCCTTTTTAAGGGGAATGAAATGTTTATATTAAATTCCGAAAGAGAATTATACAAGGTTTCCAGCTCTCAAATGGGTTCTTTATATGATAAAAGATATAATCTGCGTGGAAAGGATCAGCAGTATTTTCTTAATTTCTACAATACATGGAAAGAAAAGTTAGGTTCCGGATATGAAGCTCATTTTGATAATGAAACTTTAGCATCGCGTGCCGAAGAATATGCCCAAGAAGGGAACATTAAAGATGCCATCAGGCTTTATAAGATAGGAGTAGAGCGAGGTGATGCCAATATGATGGTAGAACTAGGGTATATTTATACAGATGACAACACTCCTCCAAAGTATTACGATCTTCAGAAAGGACTTATCCTGTATGAAAAAGCAGCATTACAGGACCAAACCTACGCATTGAATAATCTTGGCTATCATTATCAAAATGGTATAGGATACCCGCAGAACATTAAAAAAGCTTTACAATATTTCCGTAGGGCTGCTGAGCTTGGCAACGGATTAGCAATGCAAAATCTGGGAATTTTATACTTCTATGGTGATTATGTATTGCAGGATTATGATATTGCATTGGATTATTATAAGCAGGCAGAAAAGAAGTTCCAGTTCAATGAGGATAAGATATCTGAGATCTATTATCAAAAAAGAGATTATGCCAACCTTCAACGCTATTTAAGAAAAGACAGCGAAAATACTTATTCCAACATCTATTACGGAATCCTGTATGATGATGGCCTTGGTGTAAAGCAAAATATAAAAAAAGCGATCAGTCACTATGAAAAAGCTTTGGGATATTCCACTTATACTCATGCTTTGAGCAGACTTTTGTACTTTTATAAGGAAGATCCAGCTTTTGCCAATCCTGATAAATATAACTATTGGAAGGCTTTTGGAGAAGAGAATGATATGGATGTATAATATGAAATTTTTAAACCATTAAGGTGATAAGAAAATTCTATTTCTTTACTGATCTTAATGGTTTAAATTGATCTTTTAATAATAAGTCTGTTTAAACTTAATCACAATTTTTTTTATTTTTAACACTTTAGTACACTTTAGAAAGTGTAAGGAATTATTACACAATTAAGTTCACATAAGATGAAAATCTTTGATTTTCAACAAAACTTTATTGTACTTCTTATACACAAAGTATACCACTTAAATAGCTTAAGTGTTTAAAAAGCTTGTGTATCTTATTTGTGGTTTAATAAAAAAATTTAAACAGCTTTAATAATTACTTACCTCAATGAGATTCTCGTCCGGATCACGGAAATAGACGGATTTTATCTTCCCCACAGCGCCGGTTCTATCTACAATTCCCTCAATAATTTTAATGTTTTTCTGCTTCAGTTCTTCCACTACCTCCTGAATATCCGTTTCTGCAATGAAGCAAAGATCTGCAGAACCACAGGTTGGGCTGTCAGCCTTAGGTTCAAACTCATAGCCTTTTTGGTGTAGGTTGATCTTTTGATTTCCAAAGATGAGTGCCTTTCGGTTTTCTCCGAATGTTACTACTTCAAATCCCATAATCTGAGTGTAAAATTCAATCGTCTTTTCTATACTGGCAACCGTTAATACAATGTGGTCTATATTCTTTATTATCATTTTTTCTTTTTAGTCTAAATATTTCATAAAAATACCTGAAATCAGTGAGATTTGGAGCCATTCTGGTGTCTTTCAAAAAAAAATATTATATTGGATTAAAATAATTTTATGGGCTGGGAGCTTACTGATATAAATTGGGATTTTCTTTATCTGGTACTTATTTTGGCAATTTTTACGGCAATGGCTTATCTCATGATGCGTTTCTGTAAAAGATGGACAATGAAGAGTAATTATGCCGTATTTTTAAACTTACTGGTTTTCCTTGTTTCATTTTTATCAATACTGTTTATTGCCGTTGTTATTTTCCTGGCGAATGTCTCTTTTCAACGGTAATAAAGGGCGATTTCTTTTAAGAATTAAATAAGCAATCAATAAGTTTACAACAAGGGCCAGCCAAACATTGAGACCATAGAAAAGCTCATAATCATGATACTTTTCATTATAGAATAAATTTTTAACGATTCTGAATGTAATGGCAGTCGTGGTGATCGCATAGCTTAGAATCATATAATTTTTATGATCAGTTACATTTCCTTTTTTAATGAAAAGTACTGCCCTAATGGTAAAATAAGCCCAAAGAATATCCTGAATTAGAAATCCTACAATTCCTGTTAATCCACCATTTGAAAATAATCCCAATACAAAACATGCAGGAACATTAATGATAAGAATATTGTAAACATAGATCTTTCCAATGATTCTGTGCAACTTTTTATTCTCCTCTAAAAACAGATTAGAAAACTGCGTTAAGCCAGCCAAAAGACAAAGCGTTATTGAGAAAATATGGATGTAAAAAAAAGTCATCCAGTAAGGGTTGTCAATCACGTTTTGTTTAAATGCGAGAAAGCCTACATTTTTCTCAAGAGAAGTATATTGGGAAATCGTTTTCAGCATCAGAATACTAAAAATAATGACTGAAATCCCAGCCATTATTTTAATAATTTTAATTCCCAAGGTCTTTAGCATGTGCTGATTGATATAAGGATATGTACATTAATCTTTCAAAATTTCCCTGATCTGGCTTTCAAGGTCCCCCATATTTTCGAATTTTCTCAGTTCCAAAGATTTTCCGGTAGTTCTAAGCTCTTCAATACTATCCATAATAACCTCTAGAGGCTCGGCTTCATAGCCGAAAAGATGACTGTCAAAATTAGTTCCGACAATGAGACCGTCACTGTTCATCCCTAAGCACCAGTTTTCTATAAACTCTCTGAGGGAAATAGGAGAGACCTCATAATGACTCCATTCCTGATCCACGCAGGATTTTGCTCTCGCAGGATCTGACCAGAAACAAACAATCTGTGTCGGTTCACCATCTTCATCTTCTATTTCGTTGGAGTAGGAAGTTGCATATCCTTTTTCATCCTTTAAGGTGTACACGATTTCTGTTTCAATGATTTTTTTTATGAAATCTTTATAACGGTTTTGAACGGTAATATGATCCTGTATCATTTTAAAAAAAATTATTATAAGCTACTTTTTACGACTGTTTGTGTATATTATTTCAGGGTTTTTTCCGTCAAGATCTCTTTTTGTTCTGCCAAATAACCCAATTTCTATATCATTGGGTGTTTTATTTTCAATCTCTGACGGGTTTACATAGGTGTACATTCCGTAGCCATGTCCGGAAATTATCCAGCCCTCCGTTTTCGTTAAATGAATGGTACTGAAATCACCGGCGGGACCTCCGGCAAACACCGGCCCAAATTCTTTCATCTGCTTTATTGCTTCATCATTTACACTTTTAATGGTGTCGGCATTTTCAAAAATAAGGTAAGTCCCATTTTTGAAAAGAACCCAGTCTTGGAATTTAGGGTTTATTGCGAGCTTTACATGTTTAATAATTTCTGAGTTATCCATTATTCTGATATTTGAATTTGTTGCTTTTGGGTCTTTATCAACCTGATTACAACTTGTTAAAAATAGAATAAAAGCTATAATCAATACTTGATTTTTCTTCATACATGAATTGCTTTAATGCAGACGCTGTTAAACTATATAATATTTTTGAGTCTCAGATACTGCAGCAGCATAATCGTTTTTGCATCTTTAACCTCTCCAGAATCAATCATGGTCAGTGCTTTGTCAAAAGAAAGTTCTAAAACCTCAATGTTTTCGCCCTCTTCTTCAAGGCCGCCGCCGTTTGTTATCTTCATTTCATTGGAATATTCAGCAATAAAGAAGTGAAGAATTTCCGTTACAGAACCGGGAGACATATAAGCTTCAAATACTTTTTCAACTTTTGATATTTTATAGCCTGTTTCTTCTTCCGTCTCTCGTTTTATACAGTCTTCAGGATTGTCATTGTCTAAAAGCCCCGCACAAGCCTCGATAAGCATTCCTGAGGTATTTCCATTGATGTAGGTAGGTAGTCTGAACTGTCTGGTTAGAATAACCGTGTTGGTACTTGTGTTGTAAAGAAGGATAACAGCTCCATTTCCGCGGTCATAAGCTTCTCTGCTTTGCGTTTCAGTAGTTCCGTCTTTTTTTTGAATATTGAAAGTTACTTTGTTTAAAGTATACCAGTTATCTGAAAGGATTTCTGTTTTTAAGATTTTTATTCTACTGTTCTGCATAAGAGTTTTTTCCATAATATATTTCAATTGTTTGGAGTGATTTTTAAATTTTGGTATTTATTGATGATAACTTTTAAAATTTGAAAAATTAATTATTCTTCAGGATAAAAGTAAGCTTAGAATTTTTAATGAAGTCTTCCATAGAAGTTGCAGTTGTTGCATTTTTATTGGTAAGTTCAATAAGATAATTGGATGTTCCTGGTGATTTTCCGTCTTTAGAAGTAATATTGAATACCTTTACTTCAGGATTTGAACTGAGAAAACTCAGATGATGAGTATCCATTATTTTCATATTGGACATGTCAAAGGAAGCGTGGGGATCTTTCTGAAGTTTGTAAAATTTCCTCTGCATCTTGTCGGTAGTGTCTGTGAGAAATTTTTCTATCAAATAATCTGTTAAAAGTTGTGGATAGATAATCCCTTCCTGCAGCAGTATTTTTGTTTCCTTATCATTTTTATCGTAATTAATAATCTTATCATCAAACATGACCAGACTATCTTTTACGGTTATTTTACCAGTGAATTTTTTATAATTTTTCTTTTTGTATTCATTTTTGAACTGTTCGGTAAGAGCTTTTTCCTTAGCATTCAGAACCTCGTTTTTCTGTCCAGAAACGGAAATGGAAAGCAGTAGGAAAAGCATAAATACGTGTTGTCTTTTCATAATACCAAATTATTTTTTATGATTTAATAAATTTTCAAGTGCTTTCTTTAAATCCGGAAACTGAAATTGAAACCCTGCCTCCTGAATTTTCTGTGAAGAAGCCCTTGAGCCCTCTAGTATAGCTGTTGCCAATTCACCAAATATTAATTTTAAAATAAAATCGGGAACATTAGGCATGAATAAAGGTTTATTAAGTACCTCAGCGATCTTCTTGGTCAAATCAGTATTGGTGGCATGCTGAGGTGAGACTGCATTATAAGCCCCATTTATAGCCGTGTTTTTTAAAGCAAATTCATAGATAGAACAAATATCCTCAACATGAATCCATGGCATATATTGTTTTCCGTTTCCAAGAGGTGATCCTATATATGACTTGATAGGTGGAATCATTTTCTTTAAGGCCCCATCTTTTTCAGAAAGTACAACAGCTGTACGTATTTTGACAACTCTTTCAGCAATATTTTGCTCTTTGAATTTCTCTGCAGCTTTTTCCCAAAGAACAACCACTTCACTTAGAAAATCATTGCCTGCAGCATCTTTTTCTGTGAAAATTTTTTCTGTAGTTTCAGTACCATAATAATTGATACCTGAAGCGGAAATAAAAGATTTAAGTCGTATATTTTTTTTCTTCAAGGCATTCAAAAGCAATCCCGCCGAATCAATCCTGCTGGATATCAATTCCTTTTTCCGTTCTTCGGTCCAGCGTTTTTCCGATATATTGGCTCCCGCCAGGTGAATGATATGAGAAACATTTTCTACTGCAGATTCATCTATGGTACCCTTTTTTATGTCCCATTCATATTCATTATTACGTTCTTTTTTTCGGGTAAGTAACCGTATGTCGTATTCGTTTCCTATTCTTTTGACCAGTTCCCGTGCTATCATGCCGCTGGCTCCTGTAATCAAGACAATTTCTTTCATAATAATACATTTGAGAGAGGTGCAGATAATTTAGACTTGGCTTTTTACAATCAAAATAAAATCTTCTTCCAGAATTTTATAGCCATAATCATAGATAAACCTGTACTCTGATCCATTTTTATAAACTTTCAGGTTGGTGAAATACTCAAAATCAAAACCTAAGCCATCTAGCTTAGATTTGGCAATCTTTGTTTTACCATCGGTATTTATTTCTTTCAGAATACGGTAGTTTTTGCGAAGCTTGTTGTTTACATTTCGCATCAGATTTGTAGAATCCTTGTTCTGCTTATTATTGTAGGCATTTCTGCAGGCATCGTTGCAGAATTTTTTATCAGACCTCCCGATAATTTTTTCACCACATTCCAGACAATTCATAATCTTTATTTTTTCATTTTGTGTGCATGTGCGTGCTTTTTTCTTAATAATCTTATAAACCTGCTATGAGTAGGATAGCTTCTGTTAGGTGTTATATTATTAAAAAGTAAAGCTACGAGCAGAAGAATAATACACCCTGACAAAACAGGAGAGATGACGTACCAGTATCCTAATTCCGGAATTTTTCCCGTAGAGCTCACTGCTATCAATGCTGTAGCCCCACCCGGAGGATGTAAAGTTTTTGTATACTGCATCAATACAATAGAAAAAGCTACGGCCAAAGGTGCAGAAAGCCATATGATGTCCGGAACGATCTGATAAACTGTAACTCCCACCAATGCTGAAAGAACATGTCCACCAACCAGATTTCTCGGTTGGGCCAAAGGACTCTGAATTGCTCCATAAATAAGAACACTTGAGGCTCCAAAAGAACCGATCAGAAATATATTCTCAGTCTGTGCTAAAGAGTGGGACTGAATAAAAGCAATCAATCCAATTCCAAAAAAAGCACCCAGAAATGACCAAAAATGCTCTTTGTAATCAACCAGAGTTTCCTTATAGATTACATATTTTGAAACCCTGAACGTTCTTTTTATTGTCTTCTTCATGTACTTTTCTTCTTTACTTTTTATAATTGATTGTATGCAAAATGCATAGGCTTTATCGAAGTTAGAACAAAGATACAGAATTATCCGTTTGTAAATGGATAGTATTGAGGAGCTAAGCGTTTTTTACATAGAAAGTAGAATAGATTATTTTTTTATGAATAATTTATTTTGTATTGGTTATTTGTTGATTGGATTGATGAAGAATGTATTCATATTTTAAAAATATGCAATGCCGAAAGGGGCAAAACTTTTGATTATAGATGCTGTAATTCCTGATGATTCCCGAAATCAACCTTATCTTGCAAAACTTTTGGATATTGTGATGATGGCTTGTTTACCCGGAAAGGAAAGAACGTTAACCAAATTTAAAATTCAAGCCTCACATTTACCCGTATCATTCAGATAGGAACAGAACTTAGCAGTAGTATAGAATGTGAAAAAGTATAATCTTGAATGCCTTTTTAGTTGAATAACAAAAGCAGGAACCATTTTGGGCTCCTGCTTTTTTGATGCTAAAATTTAAATATTATCCTAAAACCAATTCCTCACTATAAACAAGACCTTCATAACAAGCATTATAAATAGCCTTTAATTCATCTAAAGAAGGAACTCTCGGATTGAAACCGGTACAAGGATCTGCCAGTGCATTGGCCGTAATATAATCAATGTTTTTATCCCAATCCTCTCTTGAAATTCCAAATTCTTTGATTGCTGATTGATTATTAACTTCAGAACGTAACGTCTCAATTGCCTGAGCAAGTTCTTCAGCTGTTTCTTTGCCAATTACTCTTGCTAAATCAGGGTAACGTTCTGTAGCCTGTGCATTGTAACGGATAACATTCGGAAGGAAAATGGCATTGGAAGCTCCGTGAGGAATCCCATACAATGCTCCAACCTGGTGAGATAATGAATGAACAATTCCCAACCATGCATTATTGAATGCTAATCCTGCCATAAAAGAAGCATCGTGCATATTCTGACGTGCTGTAATATTGTTTGGGTTTTCTACTGCTTCTTTTAAGTTATTGAAAACAATCTCAAGACCACCTTTAGAAAGAGCATCTGCAATATTATTATCAATATTAGAAACAAAAGCTTCCACACAGTGTGTTAATGCATCTAGACCTGTATTTGATGTCACATGTGCAGGCATTGAAGCACAGATCTCTCCATCTACAATGGCAATATCCGGTGTTAATTCATAAGAAACAATAGGATATTTTACCCCTTTTTCTCTGTCTGTAATCACTGCAAGACCCGTTGTTTCAGTTCCTGTTCCGCTTGTAGAAGGAATAGCGATAAACTTTGCCTTATTTCTTAAAACCGGAACAGTGAAAGGTTTAATCATTGCATCAAAATCAGTATCAGGATATTCATAAAATACCCACATAATTTTGGCTGCATCAATAGCAGAACAACCTCCTAATCCAATAACCCAATCAGGCTCAAATGTTTTCATCATTTCAGCTCCTTTCAGACATGTTGCTGATGATGGATCTTCCTCTACACCCTCGAAAATTTGAGTTTCGATTCCAGCTTCTGTAAGGTAAGCAACTGCTTTATCAAGAGTTCCGCTTTTTCTCATAGAGCTTCCTCCAGTTACAATTACGGCTTTTTTACCTTTAATATTTGCTAACTCTGAAAGACTTCCGGCACCATGGAATACCTCTCCTGCAATAAATAATTTGCTCATTTTTTTTTTTTGATTTTAATGAGACAAAATTAGAGAAGCCCAAACGGAGGATGTTATACAAACAGGATTATGTGTTATACATTTGCGCCAATTCCTGCTGAAGAGCTGTAGGAGTTTCTTTCAATTTTGATTTTACGAATTTGTTGAGTGCAGACGGAGAGTTGAAACCGAGGTCAAAAGCAATTTCCTTATGAGAAAGGTCTGAAAACATCAATTGTCGCTTAATCTCTATTAAAATCCGGTTGTGAATGGCCTGAATAGCCGTTTCTCCACAATGCTTTTTTGTAATTGAATTTAATTTTTTTGTTGTAATAGCCAGTTCATCAGCATAATATTGAACCGTTCTGTATTGTTTATAATGTTCATTCAGTAATTTTTTAAAACGGACATAAACTGGTTTGTCAGGCGTTTCTTTATGCAAAATAGGATGCAGTCCGTGAACAGATTCAATTAAACCTAACAGAAAAATTTTGATATGAAACCTTGCCTGTTCCTTTTTGATAAGACTTGGCTGCTGATAAATCCCCTGAATGATGGAAATCAAATATAAGCTCTGTTGAAAGTCTTCAGGAGATAAAACGGTACAATGAAGCTGTGTGGAAAGATTGACATTATAAGTACTAAGTTCATTCTTCAAAATATCTGAACAAAACAGTATTTCTTCAAACAGAATGATTTTTCCTTTCAGATCATCGCTTGTCTCAGAAATAAAATGAACCTGCTCAGGAAATACCACAGAGATTTTTCCCGGTTTCAAAAAATGAATTTTATCCTCAATATGGAGTTGTAGTGTCCCACTTTCTATGATAATAATAAAAAAATGATCCTTTTTGTGAGGCTTTCCATAATTTTTCAAATAGTCATTGGTTAAATCAAAAACCCGAAAAGAAAGATTCTTATCCTCTTCTTTCTGAATATTCTTTTTAATTTCTAACGTCCTCATATATTCATTTCTTTATATTCAAAAATCATTAAAGTTCCTTCTTAGTAAGAAACAGAAGACAAAATTAATTTAAATCTCAATATAAATCAGAATAGAAGATAATCTATCCTGATTTATATTGAGATTGAAGAAAATCGTTTATTTTTCAGTTTATTGATTTCTTCTTTAAGTAAACTGATATATTCCTGTAGATTTTCAATAATTATTTTTCTTCTTCCTCTTCGTAAATTTCCTCAACTGGCACTTCAAGAAACTTTGCTAGTTTATCCCATTCAGACTGTATAATTTTTACAGTTCCGCTTTCTTTTCTACTATCATTTGAAACATCTGTAACAATAGCATCAGCAATTTGCTGTTGGGTATAACCTTTTCTCTTTCTTACTGTACGTATTTTTGTTAGACGTTTTTAGAAGTTTGCAAAAAAATAAGTTATAAAATAGAGAGGTTTTCAAAATTTTTATCTAAAAAAAAAATCTATTATTCCTGAGTAAGTTCATATCATTTACTTTTATTTTAAAACTATATCAATATTTTTACTATTAAAAGCAAGTATTCCTAAACACTTTTAATTTTCGTTATCCGATAACAAACGACTACAAACGAATTTAAATAGTTTATAACCGACTGATTTTTGGTGATATCGCAAACTTTGCAACAGAGATTTGAGAAAACAGTGAACGTCTCTTATCTGAAATATTAATCATTAAAATCTAAAAGTTATGTCACTAAGAAACAAAGTAACATTAATTGGCTACACAGGCAAAGAAGTTGAAATGGTAAACTTCGAAAATGGAAATGTAAAAGCAAGTGTATCTTTAGCTACAAGCGATCATTACACCAATGCTAAAGGTGAGAAAGTGGAAGAAACGCAATGGCACAATCTGATTGCTTTTGGAAAGACAGCAGAAATTTTTGAAAAATATGTTCCAAAAGGAAAGGAAATTGCCATAGAAGGAAAGCTTACGTACAGATCATATGATGATAAAGACGGCGTTAAGCGATATATTACAGAGATTCGTGTAGACGAGATCCTACTGTTAGGCGGTAAATAATTATAAAAACACAAATGATGAAAGTAAAAGTTTTTAAAATCAGGCTTCCTGAAGAATTACTCTACAAGGATCAAAAGATGCTGGATGATTTTCTGGAAGCAAATGAGATTATAAAAGTAGAAACAGCTTTTGTAAATGACGAATGTTATTGGTCTGTTATTCTGTATTTTGAAGAACATAAACTGTTGAAGAATACAGTAAAAGAACCAAAGGTTATTAAATACTCTGCTGATAACGATTCTTTAAGCTATGATGAAGAACAGATTTTGAATGCCTTGAAACTCTGGAGATCAGAGAAAGCAAGGGAACAAAATCTACCCACTTACTTTATTGCAAGCAACAAGGAACTTATGTCTGTAGCCAAGTATAAACCTGCTAAAAAGGAAGAATTACTTGATATTAAAGGGTTTGGAAAACACAAGATTGAAAATTATGGGGAAGAAATCCTGGAAATCCTTGAAAGTGTCTGATTTTTCGGAATAAATAATCCTATTGACTTTGAAAGCTGAAGAAGTAAATCTTCTTCAGCTTCTGTTGTAGGTGAAATTTTCTAAATTAATGAGAGGTTGGTTCCACTCTTGTTTCTAGATTATCTCTTTTCATTGACAAATTAAATAATTTCTTAGCTACGTTCGTTGCTTCAGTGCGATTTTCCAATTCAAACCCCGAAGGAAGATCAGACCTTGTATTTTCCTTTTCAGAATTAGAATATAAAGGAGGATTATCAATAGGGACATATCCAACAAAAATGCCTTTTTCGGTAAGCTCATTATGAAGATGAGTGGTAAGCATTCGTAAAGCAGCCTGAGAAACTCCCATTGCAGAGGTAAAAGGATAAGCAAACCTATCTGATTGTCCACTTGTAAATAGAATAGACCCATTCGTTTGTGAAAGATATGGAATTGTTGTTTTAGCAACCTCTAACGCACTTAAAACTCTTGTATTTAAATAGGTACTTAATAAATCAAAAGATAAATCCACTACCGGAACATAAGATTCAGCTCCCAAAGGCCCGGGTACATTATATAAAACAATATCCAGGCGATTTCCTAGTTTTTCTGCCAATTTTTTTACAGAACTAGAAACAGATTCCGGAATGTTGGCGTCAATGATTTCATTGATGACAGAAATTCCTTCTGCTTCAAGCTCTGCCTTTAGGCTATCAAGCTTTTTCTGATTTCTACTCATTAATCCTATCTGATACCCATTTAGTCCAAAATATCTGGCTGTTTCTAAACCTACACCTTGCCCTGCGCCAATAATCATTATTGTTTTATTCATAATATTGCTGTTTAATACTCATGCAAAATTATAGGATCAAATTTGTATTTTTGTTATCAGTTACCTCTATGATAGTGGTTACAAAAATGTAAGTGTTTATATGAATACTGAGAAAAAACCTTGTGATAATGCATATTTGGCAATTCAGGATACTCTTTATGTTATAGGAGGGAAGTGGAAGCTTGTAATTTTAGGTGCTTTGGTTACCACAGGAACTAAGCGTTTTGGTGAATTGTCTAAAATGATTGATATAAGTCCAAGAATTTTGTCAAAAGAATTGCGTGAATTGGAGCTTAATAAGCTTATTACTCGAAAGGTTGTTTATACGAAGCCTGTTACGACTGAATATTCTAGTACACCTTATGCCGAAAGCTTGAGGGATCTGATTAATATAATGATTAGTTGGGGGTATCAGCATAGAGAAGAAATTAAAGATTGATTTTAATATTTGATATCTTAAATTAGTGTAAAGCAAGGATCTTTTTATAAAATGTATAAACCTTGTATAGATTACTTTTGATTTTTTGAAAAATAAACGAATGCTTTTACTGTAAAAGAGATAAAGATTATTTCTTCAGCTTTTATACGGTGTAAAATTCCTTGCAATTCCGTACTTTTGCGTATATCAAAATGACATATAAGAAATGAAGCCAAGTTTAGCAAAAGGAACGAGAGATTTTACGTCACAGGAAGTTTCCAGAAGAAAATATATCATCAATATTTTACAGAATAATTTTGAATTATTTGGATTTCAACCATTGGAAACCCCAAGTTTTGAAAATCTTTCTACTTTAACAGGAAAGTACGGGGAAGAAGGAGATCGTTTAATTTTTAAGATTTTAAACTCAAGTATTAATGAAGCAAAGGATGATAAAAAGACTCTAATGCTTCATGACTTTCAAAGAGCGTTAGAGAAACCTTTCAGTTCAGATAACCTTACGGATAAGGCGCTTCGTTATGACCTTACTGTACCTTTTGCAAGATTTGTAGCAATGAATCATGGAAAATTAACATTTCCATTCAAAAGGTTTCAGATACAACCGGTATGGAGAGCAGATAGACCTCAAAAAGGAAGATATAGAGAATTTTACCAATGTGATGCCGATGTGGTAGGAAGCGAAAGCTTATTGCAGGAAGCGGATTTGGTTCAATTATATTTAAAGTCATTTGCTGATTTGAAAGTTCCTGTTACCATTCATATGAACAACAGAAAGATCCTTTCCGGATTAGCTGAATATGCAGGAATTACAGATAAACTAATTGATTTTACCGTTGCCTTGGACAAATTAGACAAAATTGGAAAAGACGGCGTGGTTAAGGAACTATTGGAAAGAGAAATCTCTCATGAGTCTATTGATAAATTGGATTTCTTATTTGAACAATCTGATGATGCATTAGAAAATCTACTTCAGCTGAAAGAAAAATTTGTTGGTAACGAAATAGGATTACAGGGAGTAGAAGAATTAGAGTTTGTTCTTACACAATCCTTAAACTTAGGGGTTGATATGCAGAATCTGGTATTCAATATTACGTTGGCAAGAGGACTTGATTATTATACCGGAGCCATCTTTGAGGTGAAAGCTGATGAGGTAGCAATGGGTTCCATTGGTGGTGGAGGTAGATATGATAACCTGACAGAGGTTTTCGGGGTGAAGAATATTCCGGGAATAGGAATTTCATTTGGCCTGGATAGAATCTATTTAGTAATGGAAGAATTAAATCTTTTCCCGGAAGAAGCATCTTCTAAAATAGAATACTTATTTGCTAATTTCGGAGGAAAAGAAACAACTGAAGCGCTAAGATTGATTATGCAGCTAAGAGGAAAAGGAGTTTCAGCAGAACTATATCCTGAAAACGCAAAAATCAACAAGCAATTTACCTACGCTGAAAAGAAAGGAATTAAGAACCTTGTCTTCCTTGGCGAAGAGGAAATAAAAAACGGAACAGTAACCTTTAAAAATCTTGAAGCAGGAGAACAGAAAACTGTTTCTTTGGAAGAGTTTTTGGGGTGAAAAAATAATTTTATAGATAAAGAAACAGCTCAAGGCTTTTAATAACCTTGGGCTGTTTTTATTACAACTTAAACTGATTAAGGTTTAGAAAACCATCTTACTTTTTTATTTTTAATAAGAAACTGATGCAAAATATAAGATATCAAATTCAATATATTAACCCAGACTTGCTAGTATGGGCAGTAGAATATATTGATCAACTTCCGGATATTTTGATGGGAAGTGAAAGAGTAATTCATATTATTGACGGACTGTATAATGAAAAGGCAACGTTGCTATTGTCAACAGAAACTAGACTAATTTTTAAAGGATTGGGAACAGATGATATCGAAGTCATTCCTCATGAAAGGATAATAGAGTTACAATATCTGGAGCCTATTCTTAAAATAAATACTGAAGAAAATATTTTTCAATTTGAAAATAATGATTCAAAGCTTGCCTTAGGATTTTGTAAAGCTGTGAATACCGCTCTTGGATATCAGGAAGTCGAAGAAGATCAAGTACCTGTTCTTGAACTTTTAGAGCAATTGGGAAAGCTTAGAGAAAGCGGAATACTTACCGATGAAGAATTTGCAGAACAAAAGAAAAGACTTCTAGAAAAACTCTAAGCCAATTTATGTATTAATCGAATCAGAATTTGTATTTTGGATCGATAATAGAAAAATAGAGTAAAAGAGATACTCTGTTTTAGTAAAAAAACTTTTAAACATAAAACCAGATGAATACTATTTGTGCATTATGCGGAACACCGTTAACGTCTACGGATATGCTTGTAGGAAAAAATAAACTTGCAGATGGCGGTTACCTGTGTGCTGAATGTTTTAATAAAGCAATTACGATCAACAGAGATCTTATCAATAATCTTGATCAGTTTTATTTCGCTGAAATTACAGGAATGTTCCTTAAAAGTAAAATTGATGCCAGCCAGAATCCTGGAAGCTCTCCCTATGCAGGATCTAATAATTTTGAGTATGATGCCCCAACCAGACTTGACGAAATCAAAGACCAGATTGTTGCCCTTAATGCCAGACTAAGTGTGTTGGCCAATGAAGAGGTGAATGAGCTCGATAAAGTTTTGGACGGAGATGAAAGGTTGGTAGCTATTGCAGAATGTATAGATCTTCATAGCAAAAGGGAGGGGATTATTTTTTCAACACAGAAGAGAGTGATTTTCATGGATAAAAAGTTCTTGGGAGGAATTGTAAAAAGAGAATTTACCCATCAGGACATTATATCTTTAGAACAGGTTGAAAACCTTTTGTATTCAATATTAAAAGTAAATACAAGAGGAGGTGCAGCAGAGTTTAAACTGCATAATAAAAGTGATGGAAGAGCATTTTGTAATATAGCAAACGGACGTATTAACGAGCCAGCAAAACCACTCAATCAACAGGTAAGACAACCACAATCATTATATCAAAATACTCCTGTTCAGGCACCACAAAGTTCACTCAATGCCCAAAAAGAATCTCCGGAAGTGATTTTCTCACAGCTGGAAAAGCTTGGGAAACTAAGAGAAATGGGAGTTTTAAGTGAAGAAGAATTTACAGCTCAAAAAGCAAAATTATTGGAAAGACTTTAGCGGCTTTAAAAAAGAAAAACTCAATAGTTTAGATTTCGATTGAAAATAAATCAGCATATGTAACTTGAGTTGATATAAATTGGAACAGATTATTTTATCTCTGTTTTGATTTGAAACTTTTAAACATAAAAACTAGAATGAACACAAATTGTGCTCTATGTGGAAATCCATTAACACCCATGGATACCGTTCTGGGGGAAAACAAACTTTCAGACGGAGGTATTCTGTGTAATAAATGTCTGAATAAAGCAACCAACATTAATAAAGACCTCGTATATGACCTTGGTAATTATAGCTTGGTACAGGTAAGAGATATTGTATTGGGAGAAAGCATAGAAGAAAAAGAAGAGGAAATAGTGCTGGAACCTGTGGTAGAAACTTCAGTATCACGAACCGTAGTCACATTTTCACATTCTTTTCAGATAAATGTTGGCAAAAAAGAATCTGAAGAACCCACAAGACTCGACGAAATCAGAGATCAAATCGTTGCCTTAAATGCCCAGATCAGTATTTTTGCAAATATTGAGGTAAATGAACTAGCCAATATTCTGGATAAAGATGAAAGACTTATTGCCATTGCTGAAGGAAAATATTTAAATAATAATCTGGATGGGATTTTAGTTTCAACGGAGCGTAGAGTGGTATTTATAGATAGAAATCTTTTAGGTGACGACAGGGAAAATGAATTTCCTCATAACAAGATTGTATCAGCGCAACATAGCTATGGATTGGTTTCTTCCGAATTGAAATTATATACAAACGAAGGAATAAAAGCAGAGTTTAAACTGAATAACCGAAATGCAGCAAAGATTTTCTATGAAGCTATACAAAACTATATACACAGTCCTCAAAACCCTTTGAGACAACAACATCAGGGATCCACGAGAGAAGAAGATGCAGGGGCTGTCTTTGAAAAGCTGGAGAAGCTGGGAAAACTAAGAGAAAACGGTATCTTAACCAATGAAGAATTTGAAATGCAGAAGAAAAAACTGCTGGATAAATTATAAAAAACAAAAAAATGAGTAATAACTGTTCATTGTGTAAAACAGAATTAACGTCTATGGATACTCTTCTGGGAGAAAATAAACTTGCAGACGGTGGTGTTTTGTGCAATAAATGTTTAGATAAAATAAGCTATATCAACCAGGAATTGCTATACAATCTTAATAAGTTTAGCATTGCTGATATTAACAGCATGATAGAAAACAAGAATGGAGAGCAGAATCAACCTGTAGTGGTAGAAGAAAATCTTCCGATGGCCGCAGATCCTGAGCCTCAAAGCATTTCCCGAGAAGTTTTTAAACGCAGAAAGCAAAAAATAAAATACGAGCTTGAAAATCTGAATGTCAATCTTTCTGTATTTACTAAAGGTGAAATTAAGGAACTTCCTAACCTTATTTCCGAAGATGAAAAGATTATTGCTGTTACAGATGCACAGTTTGTTAAGACATTAGATGCCGGAATCTTGGTAGCAACGCAGAAAAGAATGCTTTCAGTATCAAAGTCAATGTTTGGAGCTGCAAAGATCATTGACTACCCCAATGATACCATTAAGTCTGTAAGTTTTGTTACAGATCCAAGATCACCAATCATTAAATTGCATTTGGATGAAAGAGTAATAGAATTTGAGTGCTACCTTGATAGAGAAGATGCTGAAAAATTCTATGATACCATAAAGGGAGTCTATAATCAGCCTCAGGAATCTCTGACCCAGCCTGTGGAACAGCCTAAAAAGCAAACCCAGCCTGTAAAAAGACTATCAACAGAAGAAGTTTTTGAACAGTTAGAAAAATTGGGAAGACTAAGAGAAAATGGAGTTTTGACAGATGCCGAATTTGCAGAACAAAAAAAGAAACTTTTGGAGCAACTTCAATAATTTTTTGGTTGCTACAGAAGAGGGTAGGCTTTTGTATGAAAATCTGGGTTGGGAAGTTTACAGTTTATATACTCCCATTGTCATTCCCTCTAAAATCTAATATTTTTATTGAATTAAATTATTTTCTTGCCAAGAAATAGTAATTTAGGCCCATAAACTACTGCTATGAGTAAAAAATCGAGACTGGACGAAATAAAAGAAGAACTTGAACAACTGGATATTAATCCTACTTTTTTTGCACGAAAAGAAATTCGTGAATTACCCAATATACTGTCAGAAGATGAAAAGATTGTTTATCTCGTTGAGGGCAGGAACAAAATTACAACCCATCATATTATCTTAGTAGCGACTGACAGAAGATTGATCTTTGTAGATAAAGAATTCATGTATGGGTTAAAAGTTGAAGACTTCTCATATAGTAAAATAAGTTCCATACAATATGAAACTGAATTGATGCTCGCATCCATAGATATTCATGTCTCGGATGACATTGTAGAAATTGATGGAGTAGGAAAATATGACGCAGAATTATTTTGTGAAAAAGTAAGAAACTTCATGTCTCATCCCGAAGAATATTTTCAAAATAAATCAGAACCAAGTACCTTGGATCAGTTAGAACAGCTAGGAAGATTAAAAGAGAGTGGAGTGCTAAGTGAGGAAGAATTTAACGAGCAAAAGAAAAAACTGCTTGGTTAATGAGTTATTTCTTGAAACCTTATGTTTTATTTTTACCAGTAATTCTAGTTTCGTCATGTATAAGCCAAACCAAAAATGAGGCCTATATAAAAGAAGTGGAGTACCAATGCCAGTTACTGGATGCTGATACAGAATTACAAAAAGAAACCATTGTAACAGGAATAAGTGATGGTAAAAATGATGTTCCAGTAGTAGCGTAAGCTTAGCTTGTAATGTCCGACAAACAAAATATATAAAGATAGAACATAAAATGATGGTTAACTATATTCATGACTATCAGTTCTATTATAAGAATAAAAAACTGATTAAGGCAAAAATAAATATTCACAATAAAGAAGATTCTGAAAATCAACAAATCAATTACTCTGCTGTTTACTATATACGTCGTAATAAATGTATTAAAAGTATTAACGAAAATTTGGAATGGTCAGATTGCGATAAAGTAAAAGATGATTCAAGAACTGCTTTTCTGGATGCTTTTCCACTCATGAATTTACTTTTAAGAAGAAAATAAAAATTTGAGTATTAGAAACCTAAAATCAAAAAAGTCATCGCACAATTACGATGACTTTTTCTATATATGAATGTTAAAAAAAACTACTTTCTGTTTTTAGTTTAAAGAATCTTCAGCCTTTGTTTTAGCTTCATCTACTTTAGTTTGAACTTGAGAAGCAACGTCATTGGCTTTATTTTTAATGTCATTCCCCCATTTGTTAAGATTATCTTTTGCTGTATTAAGTTTATCCTTTACAGCCTGTTGATCTTCAGGAGTTGAATTCTTATATTTCCAATAAGCTAAAGCACCTAATCCAAGTAAAGCTAATACGCCTTTTGTTTTGTTTCCCATGATTTCTATTTTTAAGATTTAATATTAAAATTTGTTATTAATAAACATGTAAAATACGTGCCAAAAAATTAAGTAGAATGATAAAAAAATGTTAAAATTAAGAAAAGGTCTCAAAATTTTCACCATCAAAACTAGCAAAAACCATAGTGGGGTATGAATCCTGATGATAAACATTGCCGTCTTTATCAATAGCAATGGCACCTGCAAATCCGTCAATGGTTTTAAGTTCTTCAAAAGTTTTATCAAAAGCTCTTTCTAAGCTCATTCCGTCTGTAACTCTTGTCACAATTTTTGTGGCAGTGGCATTGCTTACAATATCTTCCCCCACACCTGTACAGCTTACAGCGCAGAAAGCATTGGCGTAATTTCCTGCCACTGTGGCAGAATCTGAGATCCTACCCGGAATCTCAAAGCCTTTTCCGCCTGTGGAAGTAGCAACAGCCAGTTTTCCATCCTTATCAATGGCTACACAGCCTACCGTACCTTTTCCGCCGTTATTAAGTTTAGCTTCATATTCTTTTCTTCTTTGGGGTATTTCTGTAGAAAAATTCTCAAATCCATGCTCTGTAGCATATTTTTTTGCTCCTTGTCCACCTAAAACCCTGTCATCTTCCCCAATCAGGTCCTTGGCGACAAAAATAGGATTCTTTACATCCTGAATATTAATGACACCGCTTAACTTTTGGGTTTCTCCATTCATAATAGCAGCACTCATACGGATTACCCCGTCACTTTGAATTTGCGAACCGATTCCTGCATTATACAAAGGATCGTCTTCCAATAGAGAAACAGCATAAGCAACTGCATCAAAAGCAGTATGGGTCTGAAGATATTCGAAAGCCTTTTGGGCTATTTGCTTTAAAGAATCTTGTTTTGCTGTTTTTACCTCATGGCTTTGATCGCTCTCTGAAAAAAAACCGCCGTGGATGATGATTTTCATAAAATATAAATGATAGTTAATAAATATTTTGACGAAGTTAATTTATAAATAATAAATTTTAGATGAGTTCTTAATAGGTAATATTAAACAAAAAACGGAACCGAAGCTCCGTTTTTATACTATTTTTAACTATTTATCCTGAGGAATTGGATTAAATTGAGAGTTCTCAATAGTAAGTGCCTTTGTTGTAAGATCATAATGATCATTCATAGACATTACATGAACTGTCAAATTATCAATGGAAATAGGTTCTCCCAGGTTGATGTTTGTAAGGTTGGTATCTTTTATAAATCTTCCGTCTACTAGAATAACAAGGCCCGAACCTACAGCAGTCATCACATCATTATGGATAAAAAGTCCTGTATCTTCCCCAAGTCCGATTCCTAGTGTTCTTGGATTATTAACCACTGCCTGAAAAAGACGTCCGATTCTGCCTCTTTGTACAAAGTGGGTGTCAATGATCACATTGTCGATTAAACCTAATCCTTGTGTAGTTTTGATTTCTCCCTTTAGAAGTGCTTCAGAACTGCTTCCTTGATAAATCATGTTTTCAGAGGCAGCGGCGGCACCTGCAGAGGTTCCTGAGTAGATAAAGTCCTGTTCCTGATATTTTAATAAAATGGTATCGTGAAATCTTGTTCCACCCAAAATAGAAGTTAGTCTCAACTGATCTCCTCCGGTGAACATCATCACATCAGCCGCATTAGCCCTTGCTACCATAGCATCAGAATTGGCTTCTTCACGATTATGAATGTCGAGAACATTTACATTTTTAGCACCCAGAAATTCAAATGCTTTTTTATATTCAGAGCCTACAATCTGAGGAATTTGAGAGGCCGTTGTTACAACTTCAATGACAGAATCTTCTTTGTGTTTTGATTCGTTGATAATCTTTCGTAGGATCCCACGCTCAAAAAAGTTAAGATTCTTTTCGATATTCTGATCATAATCGGTTTCTGAAAAACTTCCCTTGTTTACAGCTCCTCCGATCACTATTAATTTTCCAACAGGTTTCATCATGGTACAAAAATAAAAAATAATTAACATTCTTTGGCGAAATTCGTGCCATCTTTAGTTGATTTTTAATGTTTTAGAAATGTTAATTGAATTTAATTCTTTTTTAGTAAATCTTCAAACCTACTGTAGTTTTGTTTAGGGTTTTATATTATATTTGATTTTGAAAAGAGTTATTATTAACTGATAAAATGCCAATAGACTATGAAAATCGAAAAGATTCAGGCACTACGTGGTCCTAATATCTGGAGTATCAGAAGAAAGAAGCTGATACAGATGAGGTTAGACCTTGAGGAAATGGAGAATTATCCTACCAATAAAATAGAAGGATTCAGGGAGAGAATTGAAAAATTACTCCCATCATTGATCACCCATAGGTGTTCAGAAGGAGTGGAAGGTGGTTTTTTCCATAGAGTGGAAACAGGAACCTGGATGGGGCATGTCATTGAGCATATTGCTCTGGAAATACAGACCCTTGCAGGAATGGATGTTGGCTTTGGAAGAACCCGGGAAACAAAAACTCCGGGAGTGTATAATGTAGTGTTCAATTATCTTGAAGAAAATGTGGGAATTTATGCTGCCGAAGAATCAGTAAAGATGGCACAATCATTAATTGACGGGATGGATTATGATGTGAATGCCTGTATTCACAAATTAAAGGAAATAAGGGAACGTGTTCGCTTAGGGCCATCTACCGGAAGTATTGTAGAAGAAGCAGTATCCCGAAAAATACCATGGATCCGATTGGGGACAAATTCTCTGGTACAACTAGGATATGGGGTAAACCAACAACGCTTTCAGGCTACCATTACCGGAAAAACTAGTTCCATTGCTGTAGATATCGCCTGCAATAAAGAATTAACCAAAAGAATGCTTCATGATGCAGCCATTCCGGTTCCTATCGGAGATCTGGTGGTGGATGAGGATGATTTGACAAATGTTATCAAAAAAATTGGATATCCGATTGTTTTAAAGCCTTTGGACGGAAATCACGGAAAAGGTTCGTCCATTAATGTCAACGATTGGGATTCAGCTAAAATAGGATTGGAGCACGCTCAAAAATATTCCAGAAAGGTAATTGTTGAAAAATATATTACCGGATATGATTTCAGGGTACTGGTCATTGATAATAAAATGGTTGCTGCGGCAAGAAGGGTTCCTGCTCATATTGTGGGCGATGGAGATCATAATATTCAGGAGCTTATTGAAAAAGAAAATAAAGATCCAAGACGTGGATATGGGCATGAAAATGTTCTTACCGAGATTGAGGTAGATAAAGATACTTTGGAATTACTTGAAAAACTTCAATATACCCTAGAAACGATTCCGCAGAGAGGAGAAGTAGTTTATTTGAAATCTACGGCTAATCTTTCGACAGGAGGTACATCAATTGATGTTACCGATATGGTACATCCTGAGAATATTACGATGGCAGAAAGAATTTCCAAGATTATTGGATTGGACGTTTGTGGTATTGATATTATGGCAGAAAACCTTACCCAGCCTTTAAAGGAAAGTGGTGGGGCGATTATAGAAGTGAATGCAGCACCGGGATTCAGAATGCACCTGGCGCCAAGCGAGGGACTGCCGAGAAACGTTGCCGCTCCGGTTGTAGATATGCTTTATCCGCAAGGGAAGCCATTTACAATTCCAATCATTGCAGTAACGGGTACCAATGGAAAGACAACAACAACAAGGCTTATTTCACATATTGTAAAGAGTAACGGGTATAGGGTAGGATTTACAACTTCGGACGGAATTTACATCCAAAATACCATGCTGTCAAAAGGAGATACTACCGGACCCATTTCAGCAGAATTTATTTTAAAGGATCCTACTGTGGAATTTGCTGTTCTTGAAACCGCAAGAGGAGGAATTCTACGTTCCGGATTAGGGTTTTCACAATGTGATATCGGGGTACTGACGAATATTGAGGAAGACCATTTGGGTATGAATGATATTCACAGTTTAAAAGACCTTGCCAAGGTAAAGAGAGTAGTACTGGACAGTGTAAAGAAAACCGGTTGGAGCGTATTGAATGCAGACAATGAATATTCTATGAAGATTGTGAATGATCTTGATTGTAATGTTGCGATCTTCAGCATGGATGAAAATAATCCTCATATTGTAAAATTTGCTAAGGAAGGAAGAATAACTTGCGTTTACGAAGAGGGATTTGTAACCATTAAAAAAGGAGACTGGAAGATCAGGATTGGTAAGGCAAAAGATTTCCCAATTACAATGGAAGGAAAAGCCCGATTTATGATCGAAAATGTACTGGCTGCCAGTTTGGCAAGTTATCTTCAGGGATTTGGTATCGAGGATATTTCCAATTCATTGAGAACCTTTATCCCAAGTGCACAGCTTACTCCGGGAAGATTAAATGTTTTTAAATTCAAAAACTTTAAAGTGCTGATTGATTTTGCTCATAATCCTTCAGGTTATGAAGCTATTGAAGATTATCTTAAAAACGTTGAATCTACAAAGAAAATAGGTATTATTTCCGGCGTTGGAGACAGACGTGATAGTGATATTAAAGAATGTGGAAAAATTGCCGGCAGAATGTTCGATTATATTATCATCCGAAATGAAAAACACCTTCGTGGAAGAACAGAGGAAGAAATCAATGGATTGATTATAGATGGGATTAATGAAGCTGGTAAAGATGTGAGCTATGAGATTATTCCTAAAGAAATTGAAGCTTTAAAACATGCCATGGGAATGGCAGAGGAAGGAACTTTTATCACTGCTTTAAGTGATGTTATTTCTAATGCAATTGACCTGGTACAGGAATATCAGGCCAGAGAATTGTTGGAAGACAACAAAAATCTTTAAAAATCTAAAAAATTGAAATAAAAAACGGCTGTACTAGAATGTACGGCCGTTTTTTTGTTTGGGTAAAATTATTTTAGATCCCTATTTTTTTATATTTTGAACAGAAGTTTAGCTTGTTGTCGCATCTTATCATTCTCCTGTGAAAGCTCCAGAAAATATTTGATTTGCCATTCCTGTGTTTTTTGAGCCTGTTTACTTTGAGGTTCATCCCAGCTTGGATAAACCCTTATTCCTCTCTTGCCTATCTTTTTTCCGTCTGATAAAATACCTTTTTCCAACAATATGTTTTTCGGGAAAATAAATATTCCGGAAAAATCATCCTTAAAAGAAGCTATGAGATAAAAATCAATAGGATCACTGGCTTCAAAAGGAGTAGTTTCTCCTTTTTCGTTCCGTTTCCAGATGGTTACAAACTGCCCTATTTTGGTAGGGGTTATTTTTGAGATCCGAAATTTTATTTTAAGATGATTTAATGTGAAATTAAAACCTGAATACACTCCAGATTCCTGTTCTTCTTCAGCATTAGAATATTCCAGCCCAAGCGGTTGAAATACTATTCCTTCAATGGTTTTTATGGACATTGTATTCAAATTGTTTCAGATTCATCCATTTTTTTGTCAATTTTGATCATATTTTTATATCATGATCGCTTTTTTTATAGATTAACTTTCTGCAAAAAAGGCATTGGAACTTCCAATCCAGATCGCATCTTTCTTATTGAAGTCCACATTTACCATTGCTGCTTTTGTCATTCTTCCCAGATTTTCCAATAGAATAGGGCGTTCATCGTTTTCTTTCCAGATATACAATAATCGAATTTCTGCTTTTGAAAACTCTCCATTAATATCTTCAAAAATAGGTTCGTAAGTTACTTTTCTTTGCAAAATATAGTTTTCTTTATCTTCAATGGCCTCTGTGATTTCCTTGGTTGGATTTAGATTAACGCCGCTTCCTGCAAATGAAAATAATGGTTTCAATACAAAATCGTTAAGGTTCTCTGCTTCAGGAAACTCATGCAGAAAATAGCTTTTCGGAACAAATTGATGTTGTAATAAAGGTAAAAGGAACTTTGAGATTTTAAAAAACCAGTTTGGATGGGTAATCCATTTTACATCAACCTCTTCACGAAAATCAAATTCGGTAACAAGATCAGGAATTCTGTCCAGTTCATCAAATATTACTCGATTGTATATTCTTTTGATCTCGGTCAGTTGTCCATTGTTTTCATAGTACAGTTTTTTACCCTCTTTTTTTACTTTTGTCAGGCAAACTGTTTTTATTCCCAACAATTTTTCTGTCAAAGCAAAATCAATTGCCGTTTTCTGTCTTTCAGGGAAAATTTCAAGGAGAATTACATGTTCAGGACTTTCGTTACCAACAATTAATTCTTTTAAATGCTGTTGAAAGGTGCTTTGAGACATTGTATTTCGGATGTCTGCAAGAAATGGGTAGACCTCACAAAACGTGTCTTCAAAGGTTTTTTGAAAGGCATATAATGACGGAAATGCTTGGAGTTCTATCAGCTGTGGTTCTATTTCTCCATTTTCACCTTTGCAGATACCAAAATCAATAGTAAAAAAATGAGGCTGGTTGGTATCATTAGGAACCCTGCAGTTTTCTGGAATTGCTTTTTGAAGAGTTTCAGATGGAAGAGCCTTAATTTGGCTAATAATACTTTCACTAGCATCCAGTAATTTACCCTCAAATTCCTTAGTAAGAAAAATGGGACTTTCTGAAGTTCTAAAGCCCGGCTCTAAACCGCTTTTTTGTTTTAAAATATCCTTGAGTTGCTTGTATTTTTCTCCTGAAAACTCTTGGTTAAATTGTTTTCTATATTTTGGGATCATATTTTTCTTTTGTGATGTTAAAAAAAATCGAACAAAAATGTTCGATTTAATATTTTGTAACTATTTAGTATAAACTTGATATCAAATAGCTTTTAAGCTAAAGATTCAACTTCTTTCAAAATGTTTTTTTTTGCGAACTGAAGAAATCTTGGAAGAATTTGGTTTCTGGTAAGGATGATTTTATCTTCATCATCTATTCTGTCCATAGTTTCAAGATATTTTTCCATTCCGAAATTTTCAATCATGGCTTCTCTGTTCTTATCATCTTTCAGGTTTTCAATCAATCCCTCTGGGCTTGCTTCTGGATGAAACTGAGTTCCAAATATCTCGTCTGAAAAGCGAACAGCCATTACCGCTCTCTCCAAATTGATATGAGGACGGAATTTTTCAATGGCCATAACCGTCATTCCCAATTCTTCAAAACGTTCGTGATCTGGTTCAATGAATTGATATGCTCTGGAATCTACTGCATAAAAAGGATCCGGTAGATTTTTAAACAAAAACTCATCTCTGCCTTCTCTGGTTTTGTGAACAGGCATTACTCCAAAGGAATAAGATTTTCTTTTGCAGATATTTCCCAGCTTCCAATGAATGCTTGCCAGTTGGAATGAATGACAAATCAGGAAAAGATATTTTTTATCTTCGTTGTATTTATTATGTTCAAAAACGGTGTCTAAAAAATTAGCAAACCTTTCTTCCCACTCAAAACCTTCTCGGTGTGGGGTTCCTGGCCCGCCTGAAGAAATAAAAATATCAAAGTCTCCAATCTCAGGCATTTCGTCTTTAAATCTCACATCAAATGTCTTGATGATTACATTTTCTTCAGAATTCTGCTGAAACGCTTCGGAAATTTCTTTAATGTTTCTAAAGCCTTGATTTACATGATTGTTGTTCATGTCCAGCAAGGCAATTCGAATATCTTTCATTACATCATATTTTTTGTAAAGTTACCAAAAATATTACGAAGCGGGTTCGCCATGTGTTATGCCATACTCAGTTTCTGAGATCATATAATCTACAACTTTTGTAAGATCTCCTGTTTCTTTAAAGATCTGGAGCTGTCTGTCTGCACCTGTTCCGTTTTCCAGAATTTTCCACGCATATTCTACTTCATGACGACATCCTAAATCGTCTACAACATCATCAATAAACTCTAAAAGTTCCTTTAATAAAATAGGATAAGGAACGGATTCTTCTTTTCCGAAATCAATCAGATGGGCTTCAATACCACTTTTGGACGCACGCCATTTATTTTCGTTCAACAGCAGTCTTCTGTAGCTTCTGAAACTTAGATTTTGCTGATGCAGCTTATAAATTTTAGCAACCAAACTTTGCATGATGGCAGCAAGACATACAGTTTCATCAATTCTTAGTGGCATATCACAAATTCTGAATTCAATGGTAGGGTAAAAAGGATGAACTCTTAAATCCCACCAGATTTTCTTGGCATTGTCTATGGTACCCGTTTTTATCAAAAGATCAACATAGCTGTCAAATTCTCCCAATGAATTGAAGTAGCTTGGAATACCTGTTCTGGGAAATTTCACAAAAATTTCCTGTCTGTAAGATTTAAAGCCCGTATATCTTCCAATCCAGAATGGTGAATTGGTAGAAAGAGCATAGACGTGGGGTAGAAAGTAGCGCATCACATTTTGTATTCTTACTCCTTCCTCTCGGTTGGGAATTCCAATGTGTACGTGAAGTCCGAAAATAAGATTTTCCCGGGCTACATCTCCCATATCATCTACAATTTTGATGTATCTTTCTCCCTGTGTGATATTATTGTCAGACCAATGAGAAAAAGGATGGGTACCACCTCCGGAAACACGTAATCCCTGTTCATGAGCAGTATTAATAAGATGTCTTCTTAAATTGGTCAGCTCAGCTCTGGCTTCCTGAATATTCTGGCAGATTCCCGTTTCCATTTCAATCATGGATTCGTGCATCTCGTGTTTTAGATTTTCACTTAATACCGCTTTTCCACCCTCAATGATTTTTGAAACATGAGAAATAAGATCTCTGCTTTCCACATCGATGATCTGATATTCTTCTTCGATTCCAATAGTAAATTGATGCATTTTGTTGTGTTTTTTTAATTCTTTTTCAATGTTATTTTATGGAATCTTTCACAAAAGTTCCCCAAGCGATATTAGGTTTTCCCTGAACATATTCCTTGGCTTTTTCAATGGCCAGTTTTGCTGCATGTTCTACGATCCATGCAAAATTTTCTTCTCCCACAGAGTTTCTGTCTGCATCAGGTGCCGGGTTGCAGAAATCGATGGCATAAGGAATACCGTCTCTTATGGCAAATTCTACCGTATTGAAATCATATCCTAAGGCTTTATTCATTTTGATAGTGTAATCATGAATGGTTTTCAAAAGTTTTTCAAGCTCTTCACCTTGTGTCTGGTGTGTTGTTGCATACCTCAGGTGATGTGGGTTTCTAGGCTCATACGGCATGATGTGAACATATTTTTGGCCCAAACAATATACTCTGTAATAGTCATCAAAGACAATCTCTTCCTGAACCATCATCACCAATTGTTCTGTTTCTCCCAGTTTATTCCAAAGATCATCCGGATTCTCTACTCTGTAAACATTTTTCCAACCTCCACCGTCGTGAGGTTTCATATAGGCAGGGAACCCAACATAGTCGAAAATATATTCCCAGTCATGCGGGAACTTCAGGTTCCTGAATGACGTTTCTGAAGTATCTGTTGGTCTTTCATGTGATGGCAGTAATACTGTTTTAGGAAGTGGAATTCCAAGCTTGCTCATTAGTGCATTATTGAAAAACTTTTCGTCAGCACTCCACCAAAATGGATTATTGATTACATAAGTGCCGTTAAGTGCTGCATTTTTCAGATAAGCTCTGTAAAAGGGAACGTCTTGCGAAATTCTGTCGATGATCACTGCATAGCCATAATCTGCACCCTGTTCCAGTTTATCAATAGTAACAGGTTCAGCCACGATATCTCCGGCTCCCAGTTCATTTACCTTATCTATAAATGCCCAGGGAAATGTGTCTTCCATACCGAATAGGATTCCTACTTTTTTTGTCATAATTTCTGTTTTTAAATGGGTATATATTTTTTTTCTGTTCAGTCTTTTCTATGGTAAAGATTCTGAGTGTTTTAGCTTACTAAATGTAATGTTTTTTTCTTTACAATCACCTCGGTAAATCAAAGATTTGCCGCCCTCCGAAGTGAGGGGAATATCACGTTTTCAAATATGATATTTTTGGAAATTAAAAATTATAGATTTTAAAAAAGCTCAAGTGTACTTTAGTTGTAACTTAAAAACTTTTGTGTCCATATGACATTTAAGAGAAATATGCTCCTATAAATGTTGGAAATACCATTCTCCATAACGGCCAGTCATGACCAATCCATTTTCTTTCATCATACCAGAAATCAATACCTTTTATCCTTAATATTTCAGCCATTTCAACATTTTTGTCTTTGCATATGTCCTGATCAGAGGTACTTAATACAATGTGCATGTGCTTGTACTTCCAAGCATCATCATTTCTTACAAACTCCCTTGGGCAGTTAAAATAAACCAGATCATCAGAATAACCATCCATAAAGTTTCTTATGCTGAAAGCTCCTGAAAGACAAAACAGATGGGAAACCACATCCGGAAACCTCAACGCAAAATTGGCGGCATGATATCCTCCAAAACTTGCTCCGGCAACGGCCACACGATGGGTTTTATGAAGCTTTTGAATATAAGGGACAAATTCCTTGATCAGGAACTGTACATATCGTTCATAATTTCTGATTCTCTGCTGTGGTGATATTTTTTCATCATAAAAGCTCCAGCTGTCGATAGTTTGGATATTATAAAGCTTTACTTTCCCCTGTTCTATAAACCAGTTAATACTTCCATTAAGATGAAAATCATGATTCTGGGTATACTGTCCCTGAGAAGTAGGAAACATAATGATGGGATGTCCGTAATGTCCGGTTACTTCCACCTTAAGGCTTATTCCTAGTATATTTGAATAATACTCTGTATGTTCTATATGAGGCATTGAAATTTCTTTACTTTTAATGGTTATATATTCTAACTTCTCAATTTGCTGCTTTTGGGAGGCAGAATGTTAAGCATTTCTGCATTGATCATTTCAGCTGCACTATCCAATCTTTCCTCTATTATTGAAGCATCGCTGGATTTGTAAACAATTCCGACGTGGTAGTCTATAGGAAGAAATCTTACCACTTCTTCACTTTCAAATTTGCTGTAATCGGGTTCTTTTTCTTTGATTAAAGCTACAATCAATCCTGAATAATATCCTGTAGGAGGCAAGACGTTATAACTTTTGTTTCTTAAAAGAGCATCCTCAATCTTGGCCCATTCTCTCCATATATTGATATTGCTTGATGCTTCTACCAGATCGGGAATGTGGGCACCACCAACTCTTGAAGAGGTTTCAAGGAAATACCATTTTCCGTCTTCCTTACCTCGGATAAACTCTGTATGGGTTGCACCATTCAGAAGTCCAAAGTTGGAAAGTACCCTGGCATTGATTTCCTCTAATGCTTTAAACTCTTCAGAATATCTCCCCAGTGTTTTGGATCTGAAGACACCGCCCTCATGAGAAACCTGCATAGGAGGAGCCAGATATTTTGATGCAGAGGTAAATACGATCTCTTTATTGAATGTAAGGCTGTCTACATGGTAAACATCTCCGAGTTTAAAGCTTTCCAGTAAGAAAAGGTGACGTTCTTCTCCAAGAATTTCCAGAGCTTCATGAAGTTGTTCCTTTGTCGTAATCTTCTTAATTCCTGATGCAGAAGCTTCTGAACGAGGCTTCAGTACCCACGGAGCCGGTACTTTATCAACAAAATCGTTAACGATATCGTCATTGAAAACAGCAGTAAATTCTGGAACACTAATTCCCGAATCCTTTGCTTTTTGCCGCATAGCAAGCTTATCCCTGAAGTAGCGGTGGGTAGTTTGCCCCATTCCGGGAATACGGAAAGTCTCCCGGATTAAGGCTGCTTTTTCTACATCGAAGTCATCAAGAGCTACAACAGCGTCTACCTTTCTGGTTTTCATTAGGTGTGAAAATCCTTGAATAAGATGTTCAAGGTTCCATACAGATGGCTTGATTTCGGGCATATAAAATACCTCATCAATGGCATGCCACGGCCAGTTTTTTTCTTTAAGATTTTCTGATGTTACTAATATGATTTTATTACCGAGCTTCTTCATTTCATCCATGAAGTCATAGCCCTTGTAATAGCACGAAATACATACTATAATTTTCTCCTCCATATAATGTTTTTTATGTTTTAGTAAATTTTCAAAAATAAAACTATATTTTTATTATTTGATCAATATCAGAAATTGAAATATGGTGCGCTTTTGGAAAACTACTAATCAAGTATACAGAGATTTTTTGTAATAAACTAATTTTTATTGATAATTTTCGATTAAATCCACCAACAATTGAACCCCAAAACCAGTTGCTGCTTTTTCCTTGGCATAACCCACATTTCCAAAGGCTACCCCTGCTATATCCAAATGTGCCCATTTAGGATGGTTTTCAATGAAATACTCTAAAAATTTTGCAGCAATAATGCAATCTCCAACAGGTTTCATAGAGAGGTTTTTCAGATCTGCTACATCAGATTGAATATCATCTTTCCAGACGTCCCACAAAGGAAGATTCCAAAGTCTCTGGTTGGTTTGATCTCCGGTTTTTATTAACATGTTTTTCAGTTCCTCATTATTAGAAAACATGGCACCACAGGTGTCACCAAACATTCTTACTGAACTTCCCGTTAAGGTAGCGAGATCAATAAGAAAATCTGTTTTGTAATTTTTGGATAGATAAGAAAGGCTGTCTGCAAGAATTAACCTGCCTTCTGCATCAGTATCAAGGACCTCAATTGTTTTTCCATTGTATGCTGTAATCACATCACTCGGAAGCAGGGCTTTTTCGGAAATAGCGTTATCTGTGATCGGGAGAACGGCTGTGATATTAACAGGAAGCTTCATTTCTGCAGCGTAGATCAATGTTCCAAGAACTGCTGTGGCGCCGCCCATATCCGATTTCATGTAATGCAGGTTGGCTGAATTTTTTAATGAGACTCCTCCGGTGTCAAACAATACACATTTTCCAACCAAACCGAATGTTTTAGCATTTTTAACGGTAGTTTTATATTCTAAAATAGTAAACGCTGCATCATAGGCGCTTCCCTGATTAACGGCAAGGTAAGCTCCCAAGCCAAGTTCTTCACATTTTTTTCTATTGAATACAGTGTATTTTAGGTCGTTTTTTTTTGCCAGATTTTTAAGATACAAACTGAAAATGTCAGGTTTCTTAAAATTGGCAGGCTTGTTCAGCCAATCCTGGCAAGCGATCTGTCCATTACTTAATGCTTCAGCTTTTTGACTGATATGATCCAGTTTTTTCTGACTTAAATTCTCGAAATGAAGTTCAAATTTTGTATTCCAGAAAGGATGATTCTTTTCAAAAGGATAGTTGTAAGTTCCAATAAGTAGTCCTTTTACAAATTCTTCAAACTGCTTTTCATTAAGGAAATCTGCAAGCATTAAGGTAGAAACGGATTGTAGTTTTTCCTTTTGAGTTTGTGAAAATTTTAGAGCAACCTGTTGGATTTCAAAATTTTGCAAAGTAGATTTTCCAAGACCAATAAAATAGGTTATTCCCTCTTCATGAGCATTGACAAAAACCTCATGTTTCTTTCCTGTGAAGAAAGTGGCAATATTTTTATTGAAGTTTTTACCTGTTTTCGTCCATTCTTCCTCAGTGAATAAGTGGAAAACCTGAGTGTAGTTTTTATCTTTTTTGTTGATTAATTTCATACGTAGATATATTATTTTAGGTCCAATGAAATTGCCATCTTTATTTGTGCTTGTCTGCAGATAGATTTCATTAATGACGATTTATAAATTTAATTTTTAATGCTTTGTTGTTGTGGTTTTACCTCCACAGGATTTTCTGTATTGTTGTAGAACAGCCACTCAATGGCCCTTGGGAATTCCTGCGACCAGTAAAACTCATTGTGAGTTCCTTCCGGATTGATATTGGTTCTGAATTCGAAGTCAAAAAGATTCTTTTTTTCCCATCTTTTCAGATATTCCTCGAAAATATGAATTCTTTTTACCATTTTGGATCCTTCCTGTCCGCCACCGTATAAATATATTTTTGTTTTAAAAGGAACCCTGAAGTTCATCATTGGGAAATTATTATTTGGCTCTACCCAAAGAGAGGGAGAGAAGATCAATAATTTCGAATAGACCTCCGGATAAAGAAAACCGCTGTAAATACTGATAAGGGCGCCTAACGAGCTGCCTCCAATTCCTGTATTGTCGCGATCTTTCTTGGTACGGTAATTTTCATCTACAAAAGGTTTTAGGGTATCTGTAATGAAACGGATGTATTTTTTGCCCTCGGAACCGTTGGCAATATTATCATTATCGAAAATATATTCCTTGATTCTGTCTTCGCTTCCATGTTCTATAGCGATGACGATAACATCGCCTCGTCCATATTCTGCAAGAATGGATAGTTTTTTGTCGATTTCCCAGTTTCCGAAGCCACTTCCTTCATTGAAAAGATTCTGGGCATCCTGAAGATATAAGACAGGGTAGTGTTTATCCGATGTGTGATAGTCATACGGAAGTACTGCCCAAACTTTACGATAACGATCAAGCTGTGGAATATAGAATTTTTCAGAAATGACTTCTGCAACAGGAAAGAATTCTTTCTTGAACGGCCCCCAGTTCAATCTCCATTTTTCTACAGTATCGGAGGTTTTTTCTACGGATTTTTTAGCCTTGCGGTTAGGGGTAATGTTTCCGTATTTGTCAAGCTCAACGTTTTCCCAGCCTCCTTTGGTGAATTTATATTCAATTTCTTCCGGAAGTATTTGATTATCAATTTCTATGAAGTAATTGCATGAGTCCGCTTGTGTAAGCTGGTAAGTATAGTCCTTGGGGTTCCAATTATTGAAATTCCCCGTGATAAATACTGGTCTGTCGTCTTTTTCATCAGTATAAAGTTCAAACCTCATCATATGTGTTTAATAAATATTAGTTGGCTAAATTTATAAAAAAGATTGTTTTGGAATCATAAAAAAGTGAATTAAAAAATGATATATTTGATAGATAGACGGAAGAAGAAAACTAACTTGATAATTATTTGAAGAATAATTAATCACGGTTGTTAGTATTTTTCGTAGTTTCAGGGAAAATATAAATACAAACTGATCTTGATGAATTCTGTTAAAACCTATACGCTTTTCACTGATCATGATGTGTATCTTTTTAAAGAAGGTAGACACTATAAGCTATATGGTAAATTTGGAGCACATTCTGTAGAAAAGGATGGCGTAAAGGGAGTTTATTTTTCAGTTTGGGCACCCCATGCAAAAAAGGTTTCTGTAATAGGAAATTTCAATAATTGGAATCATAAGGATCATATTTTGTTTCCAAGATGGGATGGATCGGGGATTTGGGAAGGCTTCATTGATGGATTAACTTGGGGCACCTTATATAAATATGCTATTGAGACAGAAAGAGGAGAAATTTTAGAAAAAAGCGATCCTTATGCATTAAGCTGGGAGCAAAACATTCAGGCGGCATCACTGGTTTCTACAACTTGGTATGATTGGAATGACAAGGAATGGATGGAAAATCGCCATGAAAGAAATAGTCTGGAAGCTCCAATTTCTGTTTATGAGCTGCATTTAGGCTCTTGGGTAAGAGAACAAGATAACCCTGACCGCTTTTTGAATTACCGTGACATAGCAAGCAAGCTTGTACCTTATATAACCGAAATGGGTTTCACCCATGTAGAGTTTATGCCGGTTATGGAGTTTCCATATGATCCGAGTTGGGGGTATCAGATTACAGGGTTTTATGCGGCAACTTCGCGTTTCGGTTCACCACAGGATTTGATGTTCCTGATTGATGAACTTCATAAAAATAAGATAGGTGTAATTCTGGATTGGGTACCTGCTCATTTTCCGGGAGATGCCAATGGACTTTACCGTTTTGACGGATCCTACCTATATGAACATGAAGACCCAAGAAAAGGCTTTCATCCGGACTGGAAATCACACATTTTCAATTATGGAAGAAATGAAGTTAAATCTTTTCTGATTTCCAATGCGATGTTCTGGCTGGACCGTTATCATGCTGACGGATTGCGTGTAGATGCGGTAACCTCAATGCTCCATCTGGATTATTCAAGGAACGAGGGAGAATGGGAACCTAATATATATGGTGAAAATGTAAACCTTGAAGCAAAAGCTTTTCTTCAGGAATTCAATACGGCTGTTTATAAGGAATTTGGAAACAGTATTATAACGATTGCCGAAGAAAGTTCAGATTTCCCATTGCTTACCAAGCCTGTACACGAAGGTGGAGTGGGTTTCGGAATGAAATGGATGATGGGCTGGATGCATGATACGCTGGATTATTTTAAGGAAGACTTTACTAACAGAAAGTTCCATCATCATAAACTTACGTTTGCTTCCATGTATATGTATAATGAGAATTATATGATGCCTTTGTCTCACGATGAAGTGGTACACGGAAAAGCAAGTTTGATCTATAAAATGAAAGGGGATGAGTGGCAGAAATTTGCCAATCTCCGTGCCTTGTATGTATATATGTATACCCATCCGGGAGCAAAACTGCTTTTCATGGGGGATGAATTTGGACAAACCAGCGAATGGAACTTTACCCAAAGTCTGGATTGGCATTTACTGAAATATCCTGTTCATAAAGGACTACAGGATCTTGTGAAAGAGCTTAATCACCTATACAGATCAGAATCTGCTCTTTATGAAAATCAGTTTGATAAAACAGGCTTTGAATGGGTAGAAGCAGACGATCTGGAAAATTCGGTGTATGTCTATCTTAGGAAAGGAAAAAAAAGAGAAGATATTGTAATGGTAGTTCTGAATTTGTCTCCAAAAGTAATGGATTACAGAATAGGGATTCCGGCAGGAACACATTGGGAGGTTATTTTAAACTCAGATGATGAACAATATAGCGGAAGCGGAGTACAGCCTGAAATATTGGATGAAAAACATGAAGACTGGATGGGACACCAAAAATCCATGACTGTAAAGTTACCTCCACTGGCAGCTATTATCCTGAGGCAGAAGAAAGATAAAAAGTATAAATTACATAGAATTAAACACAAAAGGTAAAAATGGTTGTTTATCATTTAAGTACAGAATGTTATCCTGTAGCAAAAGTAGGTGGTCTGGCGGATGTCGTTGGAGCACTGCCAAAGTATCAGAATAAGATAAAAGGAATAAATGCTAAGGTGGTAATGCCTTGGTATAATAAAGCCTTTGTCCATGATCATGAATTTGAGAAAGTTTTTGATGGATTTATTCATCAGGGATCAAATATGCTGCAAGTTCAGGTTATGAAAGAAACATCCAATGTTTTGGGGTTTGAGCTTTATATGGTGAAAATCCCGGGGTTGCTGGATAGGGACAATCCTTATGGTTATCAGGATGAGAGTTTTCAGTTTCTCGCTTTTCAGCAGGGAATTCTCCACTGGCTGTGTGCCATGGAAATAAGGCCGGATGTTTTGCATTGTCACGACTATCACACCGGATTGGTGCCTTTTATGATTGAGCATTGCCCTGAATTTGGATTTCTACAAGGCGTAAAAACCATAGGAACCATTCATAATGGAGAATATCAGGGAATGATGAGCTGGAACATGGCGAACTATATGCCATCCTTTGATGCCTATAAATGGGGATTGATGGATTGGAACGGGTTTATCAATCCACTGGCAAGTATGATTAAATGTTCCCATGCCTTTACTACTGTTTCTGAAGGATATCTGGAAGAACTTTTCATAAGCTTCCGTGGATTGGAAAGTTTGGTTCGTCAGGAATTTGGGAAAGCCTATGGAATTATCAACGGGATTGATACAGAAGTCTGGAATCCTAAAACAGATCCCATGCTGGACTTTAATTTTAATAGTAAAAATGCAGTCGCCCAAAAAAAGAAAAATAAAGACAAATTGTGTAAGGAATATGGCTTGAAGCCGGAACTTCCCTTGTTTGCTTTCATAGGAAGATTTGCTACAGAAAAAGGAGCCGATCTGCTTCCTGATGTAGTATGGAGAAGCATTAAGCAAAACTATGGAGCCTTAAATATTATGATTTTAGGTTCAGGAAATACCTATGTTGAAAATAAATTAAAGGAATACGATTATACCTATACCAATTTTGCTCTGGATGTAGGATATAAAGAGCATCTTTCACATAAGATCTACGCATCGGCAGACTTCTTACTGATGCCATCAAGGGTAGAGCCATGTGGTTTGAATCAGATGTATTCCATGAGATACGGAACCGTTCCCGTAGTAAGATATACCGGCGGATTGAAAGATACCGTGGAAGATATTTCAACAGGCGGGGCGGGATTAAACTTTACCTATCCGGGAGTAGATGATATTGTTCATGCAATGAACAGAGCACTTGAAATCTATAAACAAAAAGGAGTGATGGAAGATCTTATCCATGTCAATATGAATTTTGATTTTTCATGGGAGAAATCTGCAGAAAAATATTTAGCTTTATATAATAGCTGATATGACACGTGTTTTTCCTTTTTTACTGATCATAATTATGTTGTCTTCCTGTAAAAAAGAAGATGATAGGCTTCGTAACGGCTACTTTTGGTTGTATGGAGCAGGTCTTAAGGATATGTATGGAGAAGAAGCAACCAATGCTATATCTGAGAAGTGGAAAATAAAATGGGTAGATGCCGGAGGCTGTACGACTGGTTATGAAACACTAAAAGAAATAGCCGACGCCAATAAAAAAACTCTGGCAGCTATTACAAAGAAATATGGTAGAGACTGGGAGGCAAGATATGATAAGGATATAGAGGAGTATGCCATGAAAAGAGCCGATGTAATGGATGTTCTGATTGTAAATAAACTATTCCGGAATAAACTGAGAGATTATAATGTTTCTTTCGATGATGTAAATAATGAAATAACAGCTTTGAAAGACCCTGGGAAATATGAGGTAACTGTATTAAATCCGGAATTGAAATATGAAAATAAAATTTGTTTCAGGGTAAACGTAGATACCCAGAATAGAACAGTTGACTTAATAAAATAAAAAAACGCAAGATAATTATGAATCGAAATGTAATCTCTATTGTATTGGGAGGCGGCAGAGGAACAAGATTATTCCCCTTAACATTTACAAGGTCAAAACCAGCTGTACCTATCGCAGGAAAATACAGATTGGTGGATATTCCCATTTCAAACTGTCTCAATTCAGGACTGAATAAAATATTGGTATTAACCCAGTTTAATTCAGCTTCCCTAAATTCTCATATTAAGAATTCTTACCACTTTGATATCTTCAGCAAGGGCTTTGTAGATATTCTGGCTGCAGAGCAGAATGTAGAAAACGAAAGCTGGTATCAGGGAACGGCAGATGCGGTGCGTCAATCTATGAAGCATCTTGAAAAATATGATTATGACTATATTTTAATCCTTTCAGGAGATCAGTTGTATCAGATGGATTTCAGAGAAATGCTCGATTTTCATATCGAAAACGGAGGAGATCTCACCATTGCAACAATTCCTGTAAATGCTAAAGATGCCACTGGTTTTGGGATCTTAAAATCTGATGATGAAGGAAATATCACCTCTTTCTATGAAAAGCCGGGCTATGATACGCTGGATGGCTTAAAATCTGAAGTTTCAGATGAAAATAAACATAAAGGGAAAGAGTTTTTAGCGTCTATGGGAATTTATATTTTCACCAAAAATATCCTGAAAAAGATGTTTGGTGAAGGAGCAGGCGATGATTTCGGAAAAGACATTATCCCAAGTTCCATCGGAAAATATAAAACCTTAAGTTATCAGTACGAAGGATACTGGACAGACATCGGGACGATAGAATCATTCTACGAAGCCAATCTTGATCTTTGCCTGGATCTTCCGCAATTTAACCTGTTTTCTTCCTCACCGATCTATACAAGAGCAAGGATGTTGCCACCATCAAAAATCAATGGTTCTTATGTAAGTAAGGCAGTTTTCGGAGACGGATGCATCATCATGGCAGATAAAATTGAAAACTCTGTGATTGGAAACAGGACAAGAATAGATAAGGGTAGTACCATTGTTAATTCCTATGTAATGGGGGCCGATTTCTATCAAAATACAACAGAAATTGTAATGAATGACAGAAGCGGACGTCCAAATATGGGAATCGGAAAATACTGCTATATTGAAAAAGCAATCCTTGATAAAAACTGCTATATTGGTGACAATGTAAAGATTATTGGTGGAAAGCATATTCCTGATGGAGACTACGGAACCCATTCTGTACAGGACGGAATTGTAGTAGTGAAAAAAGGAGCAGTACTTCCTCCGGGAACTCATATAGGTTAATTATTGTTAAACATAAAACAAGAGTGAACAGCATATTGTTCACTTTTTTTATTTGTATTACTTTTGTGCGATGCGTATTTTTAAAATAATAACTGTAATTCTTCTTCTTTTGGGTGGAGCTTATGCTGCTTCCATGTATTATTTTGTGGATGAAAACAAAAATTTCACCGTTGAAAAAGAGATTGATTATCCGGTAGATAAAGTCTTTGCACAGTTTAATAATCTGCAGAGTTTTACCAGGTGGAATAATTTTTTCACCAGTTCACAGTCTATGGATATAGATTATTATACGCCTTATGAAGGACAGGGAAGTGCCATCAGCTATGTGGATTCTAAAAATGATACGGATGGTGAGATGTTCATCAGATATGAAAACCTCAATAAGACTTTAAAATACCAACTTTTTGAGGATAAAAACGAAAATCCAACGCTGGTTGACGTTAAATTTAAGCCTGTTTCCGCTGAAAAAACAAAAATAATCTGGTACGTACATACTCCAAAGCTGTCTGTCTGGAGAAGGGTAGAAAACTTCTGGACTGAGGATCGGTTTGCCGAAAATATCACCAAAAGTATGGTGAATCTTAAAAATGCACTAGGAAATAAGGTTGAAAAGGACAATCAAATGGCTGCCATTAAGTATGATAGTCTGATAGTAGAAAATGAAGAGGATAAGCTGTTATTGGGGATTAATGTAAGTACTTCCAACAAGAAAGATGCTCTTTACAAAAATATTGTAATGAACTACAACAAGGTGTACAATTTTGTAACAATGGACCTTGGAAAAAGAGATGATGAATTCGGATATCCGATTCTGATGACCGATGCGGATAATTACAAAGACAAGGAGGTTTCTTACTTCCTCGGAATTCCACTTTCCAAGAAAATTGGGGTGTCTGACAATAACTTCAATTTTAGGTCCGTAAATCCGTCCCAAAACTACGTGATGTACTACAAAGGAAACTACGAAGGCCGAATTAAGGCCATTCAGCAGCTGATTCAGAAAGCCAAAAAAGATGAGATGCGCTTCGGAGATATCCGCCAGACCTTTATCGAACGTCCGATGGAAGGACAGGAGGTAAACATGAAGCTCTCATTATCAGTGTATAAGTGATTTTTTTTCAATAATTTTTTTCTTAATTTTTTTTAACGGTTTCAGACTGTTCTAACTCGGTTTTTTTTATTAAATTTGAAGATTAATTCTACAAATAAATTTTAATAAATAGATAAACTGTAATAATGGACAGATTTTCATTCCTAAACGCAGCTCATTCTCAGTTAATTGAGGATTTATACCAACAGTACTTAAAATTCCCAGATTCTTTAGAACCATCATGGAAAGCTTTCTTTCAAGGCTTCGATTTTGCTTTGGAGAATTATGGAGATGACGATAACATCCAATTTATTCAGGCTCCGGCCAACGCTGCTCCTGCAGTACAACAAATTTCTCAGGCAGTAACAAGCGGAGAAGTTCCTGAACACATTAAGAAAGAATTTAAAGTAGTAAACCTTATTGAGGCTTACAGAACAAGAGGGCACTTGTTTACAAAAACAAATCCTGTTAGAGAAAGAAGACACTATACACCTACTTTAGACATCGAGAACTTCGGTCTTTCTAAAGAAGATTTAAATACAAAATTCAACTGTGCAGTTGAAACAGGAATGAAAGAGCCTGCTACTTTAGCAGATCTTATCAAGCACCTGGAAAGTATCTACTGTGATTCTATCGGAGTAGAATATACGTACATCAACAATGTTGAAGAAAAAGATTTCATTAAGAAATGGCTTCAGGTAAACGAAAACCACGCAAGCCTTTCTGCAAATGAGAAAACAGAAATTTTATTAAAATTAAATCAGGCTGTTGCCTTTGAAAACTATCTTCATACAAAATTTGTAGGTCAGAAAAGATTCTCACTAGAAGGAGGGGAGTCGTTAATCCCGGCTTTAGATCAGTTGATCTCAAGATCTTCTCAATTAGGAGTAGATGAAGTGGTATTAGGAATGGCACACAGAGGAAGATTAAATGTATTATCAAACATCTTCGGAAAATCTTACAAGCAGATCTTCTCAGAATTTGAAGGAAAAGAATTCGAAGAGGATGTATTCTCAGGTGACGTTAAATATCACTTAGGATCATCTAAAAAGATCAAAACAGCTTCAGGAGAAGAGGTGTGTATTAACCTTACTCCTAACCCGTCTCACCTTGAAACAGTAGCCGCTCTTGTAGAGGGAATCTGCCGTGCAAAAGTAGATGATAAGTACAAAGATTATTCTAAAGTACTACCAATCATTATTCACGGAGATGGAGCTATTGCAGGACAAGGTATTGCTTACGAAGTAGCGCAGATGATGACTCTTGAAGGATACAGAACGGGAGGTACTGTTCATATCGTTGTAAACAACCAGGTATCTTTCACCACGAACTTCCATGACGCAAGATCTTCAACATACTGTACAGACATTGCAAAAGTTACAGAATCTCCTGTAATGCACGTAAATGCTGACGATGCTGAAGCAGTAGTTCATGCTATCCATTTCGCTGCTGATTTCAGAGCAAAGTTTGGAAAAGATGTTTATATCGACCTTTTAGGATACAGAAAATATGGACATAACGAAGGAGATGAGCCAAGATTTACACAACCAAATCTTTACAAAGCTATTTCTAAGCATCCAAACCCAAGAGAAATCTATAAAGATAAATTAATTAACGACAGCGTAATCTCTAATGATATCATCAAAAAGATGGAGGTAGACTTCAAAGCTCTTTTAGATAAAGACTTTGATGCTTCCAAGGAGATTGAGAAAAACGTTATGGATTTGTTTATGGCTGAAGATTGGGTAAATTATCCAATTGGAAAAAGAGGAGTAACTCAATTACCAGTTGATACAAAGTATGACCTGGGTAAATTGAAAGAGCTAGCGCTTACAATGTCTACACTTCCTGCAGATAAAAAATTCATCAATAAAATTACAAGACTTTTCGAAAACCGTATCAAGGCTATTAATGGAAATTCATTAGACTGGGCGTTAGGAGAATGGTTAGCATATGCTACACTTCTTGTGGAAGGTCACAATGTAAGAATCTCTGGTGAAGATGTTGAAAGAGGAACATTCTCTCACAGACATGCAGTTGTAAAAACAGAAGATACAGAGGAAGAATATATCCCATTAAGACATGTTTCAGAAAGCAGATTTGATGTATTCAACTCTCACCTTTCAGAATATGGTGTTCTAGGTTTCGACTATGGATACTCAATGGCTTCTCCAAATACATTAACAATCTGGGAAGCTCAGTTCGGAGATTTCGTGAACGGTGCTCAGATCATCGTTGACCAGTATTTAGCTGCTGCAGAAGAAAAATGGAAACTTCAAAATGGGTTGGTTATGTTATTACCTCACGGTTCAGAAGGTCAGGGTGCAGAACACTCCTCAGCAAGATTGGAGAGATTCTTAACACTTTGTGCTAATGAAAATATGGTAGTAGCTAACATTACTTCACCAGCCAATTACTTCCACTTATTAAGAAGACAATTGAAGTGGGCGTTTAGAAAACCATTAATCGTAATGAGCCCTAAATCTTTATTGAGACACCCGAAAGTGGTTTCTCCACTTGAAGATTTTGCAACAGGTTCATTCCAGCCAATCTTAGATGATCCAACTGCAGATCCTAAAAAAGTAGAAAAAGTAGTTCTTTGTTCAGGTAAATTATACTTCGAATTATTAGCGAAGAAAGAAGAATTGAACTGTGAAAATATTGCTTTAGTAAGATTCGAGCAGTTATATCCGCTTCAGACAGATGCTATTGAAGCTATCTTCAATAAATACGAGAACAAAAAACAATTGGTTTGGGCTCAGGAAGAACCAGAAAACATGGGAGCTTGGTCTTATATCCTAAGAAACTTCAGAGATACAGGGATTCAGGTCGTTTCTCCGGTACCGAGCGGTGCTCCGGCTCCAGGTAGCCACAAAATGTTTGAGAAAAACCAAAACGCAGTGATCAACAGAGTTTTCGACAGAGATGATGCACCTGCAAAAAGACCAGTTACAGCTTAATTTAAATAATAATCAATTAAAAAATAAAAAATACTCAATATGTCAGTTTTAGAAATGAAAGTTCCTTCACCCGGCGAATCAATTACAGAAGTTGAAATTGCAACTTGGCTTGTAAAAGATGGTGATTATGTAGAAAAAGATCAACCTATCGCTGAAGTAGACTCAGATAAAGCAACTCTTGAATTGCCTGCAGAACAAAGTGGTATCATCACTTTAAAAGCAGAAGAAGGTGATGTGGTACAAGTAGGTCAGGTAGTTTGTTTAATTGATATGGATGCTGCTAGACCAGAAGGTGCTGCACCTGCTGCTGAAGCTCCAAAGACAGAAGAAGCTCCAAAAGCTGCTGAACCAGCTAAGCAAGAAGCTCCAAAACCAGCTGCTCCAGTTGCTGCTCCACAAACTTACGCAACAGGGGCTCCATCTCCGGCTGCTAAGAAAATCCTTGACGAAAAAGGAATGGCTGCAGGTCAGGTTTCTGGAACTGGAAGAGACGGAAGAATCACTAAGACTGATGCTGAATTAGCGGCTGTTCCTGCATTAGGAGGAAGCCCTATGACAGCTACAGGTGCTAGAACAACTACAACTACTAAACTTTCAGTTTTAAGAAGAAAAATCGCTCAAAGATTAGTTTCTGTGAAGAACGAAACAGCGATGTTAACTACTTTCAACGAAGTTGACATGTCTGAAATCTTCAGATTAAGAAAGTTATATAAAGAAGAATTTGCTCAAAAACACGGAGTAGGACTTGGTTTCATGTCTTTCTTTACAAAAGCAGTGACAAGAGCATTACAAATGTATCCGGATGTAAACGCATCTATCGACGGAGATTTCAAAATAAACTATGATTTCTGCGATATTTCAATTGCAGTTTCAGGTCCTAAAGGATTAATGGTTCCTGTATTGAGAAATGCAGAAAACATGTCTTTCAGCGGAGTTGAAGCAAACATCAAGGATCTTGCTACAAAAGTAAGAGACGGTAAGATTACTGTTGACGAAATGACTGGTGGTACTTTCACGATTACAAATGGTGGTACTTTCGGATCTATGTTATCCACACCAATCATCAATCCTCCACAATCTGCTATCCTTGGAATGCACAACATTATCCAGAGACCAGTTGCTGTTGACGGACAGGTTGTAATCAGACCAATGATGTACGTTGCAATGTCTTATGACCACAGAATTATCGATGGTAAAGAATCCGTAGGGTTCCTTGTAGCGGTAAAAGAAGGTATCGACAATCCTGTTGAAATATTAATGGGAGGTGACGAAAGAAAAGGCCTTGGTTTATAGTTTTAATAAAATTATAACATAAATATATAATCTCGCCTAAAAAAGGCGAGATTTTTGTATTTAATTTAGAAAATACTACAATGATGTTTTCAAAAATGACTTCCAATATCAAAGTTTCAGTAATACCTGAATATGATAGCAAGAATAGTTATCCATCCGAAAACCGTTATGTTTTTAAATACAATATTACTATAGAAAATGACGGAAGCTTTCCTATAAAAGTATTGAAAAGAAAATGGTTAATCTTCGATGTAGGATTTGGATACACAGAGATCATAGGTGACGGAATAATAGGTCTGACTCCTGAGATCGGAACCGGCGAAAATTTCGCTTACTTTTCCAATGTAATGCTTCGTTCCGGAGTAGGAAATATGAGTGGAAAATACCTTGTTAAAAACCTGGAAACACAGGAAACTTTCGAAATTGATATTCCAAAGTTCAACCTGTTGTCTGAAGTTTTAAGTAACTAGTTGTTTTTGTACAATGTAAAAAGTACAAAGTATTTGATTTTGTCGTAAGAAAATTTAAGACAAAAGATCAGTTATAGAATAAGAACCCGGGTTTATTTGTATGACTACTATAGTCTTTTGATTTTTGCTTTCATATACTCTTGTACCTCATCATTGCTGGTGAGGAAGAGCTTCTCAAATGCCAGTAAAGAGATCTTTGCACACACTTCGGCGTCAGCACCGGCTCTATGGTGTTTGAAATCAATTTTATGATATTCAGCAAGAGGTTTCAAGCCGTATTTAGGAAGATAATTCCATGATTTTTTAGCAAGTTGAATGCTGCAAAGATAATTCAGATTGGGAGTAAACATGCCGTAATGTTCCAGACATCCTCTTAATACAGAGGCATCGAAACCTGCGTTGTGGGCTATCATTAATGTTCCGTACATCATTTCCTGAGCCTCATGCCATATCTCGTCAAAAGTAGGTGCATCTTTTACATCTTCCGGATGAATACCGTGCACCGCAATATTGAACTTATTAAAATATGGAAAACTTGGAGGTTTAATCAGCCAGGTTTTAGTCTCTACAATTTTAGAATCCTGTACAATACAAATTCCCATTTCACAAGCAGAACTTTTCTCATGAGTAGCAGTTTCAAAATCTATAGCACAAAAATCCATTATTTTAAATTATATGTTGTTACCAGTTGCTGGTTTTCTAGTTTAATGTTCAAAGTTTAAGATGTGTATTTTTTACTAAAAACTCGACTTCTTATATAGCAGAATATTTGTTTCCTAACTTCTACAGCCTATTACCTTTTATTTTCCTCCCAAAAAATGTTTAAAAATCAACCATTCCGATTGGTAGAATTTGTCTTTCTGATGTTTCTGGCGGAGTTTCCACGTACCCGGAAGCTGTCCATAAAAACCAAAATGAGCTCTTACTACAGCCCAAAGGTGAGGGAATCCATTTTTTAAGCCAAAATAAATCCCGGCAACTCCATCCAGACAAAGCCTGAAAAAAATCAGCCAGATTAGCTTAGGGAAAGGAAGGTTTTTAAGCATCATAGACAGATTGTTTCTGATGTTTAAATAGGTTTTTTGGGCACTTTGCTTGTTTAAAGTTCCACCTCCCACATGATATACCTTAGATTTTCCGGTATAAAAAATCTTTTTTCCTGAATTGATAAGTCTCCAGCAAAGATCAATTTCTTCCTGATGAGCAAAAAATCTTGCATCAAAACCATTCTGGTCCCAAAAATCCTTTGAACGGATAAAAAAACAACATCCTGAAGCCCAGAAAATCTCTGTTTCATCATTGTATTGTCCTTTATCTTCTTCCACATCATCGAAAATACGCCCTCTACAGTATGGATAGCCTAAATTATCGATCAATCCACCGGCAGCCCCGGCAAACTCAAAATAATTTTTATTGTTGTAAGATAAAATTTTTGGTTGAACTGCAGAGATTGAAGAATCTTTTTCAAGGAGTTCCAATACAGGCTCTATCCAGTTTTCTGTAACCTCTACGTCGGAATTAAGAAGACAATAGTATTCATTTTTAATTTCCTTTAATCCTTCATTATAACCACCTGCAAAACCATGATTACTAGTATTTCTAATGATTCTTACACCAGGGAAATGAGTACTCAGAAATTCTAGTGAATCATCAGTAGAAAGATTATCAATAACATAAATATCTGCATTTTGGGAAAATTGAACTACACTTGGAAGAAATTTCTCAAGCCAGTTTCTTCCGTTCCAGTTTAAGATGGCAACAGCCAGTTTTTTCTGCATGTAAATCTATTTTTTTTCAGAATCATAGGTCTTAATAGAATCCTGATACTTCCATTTTCTGTGTGACCAAAGGTAGTTGTCCGGATGTTTGTGTAAAGTGTTTTCCAGCATTTTGTGGAACTTTTTTACCACTTCATGCTCCGTAAATTTTTCCTTGTCCGGATATATTCTATAATAATTAACCTGATAGTAGCCTCGTTTTACTTTCTTCATTTCGCAGTAGATAAAAGCAAGGTCCATTCTTGTTGCCAGCTTATCATAGCCTACGAAAACAGGAGTTCTTTGGTTAAGAAATTCCAGTCCGTAATTGACATGGGAAGAGTGTGGCGTTTGATCTGCCACAAACATATAGATAGAATCTCCGTCGTTTTTATTTCTGAAAATATTAAGAATCACTTCATTAGCTTCCAAAGCCTCATTTCCGAATTTATTACGGACTTTCTTCATTTGATTTTCCCAAAAATCACTGTTTACTTTTCTGTAGACAGGATGACAGTGCTTCTGAGGAACAATTTTTGCCAGGGCATTAATCCATTCCCAATTAAAAACGTGTCCTGCCAGCAAAATAATATTTTTGCCTTCCTTTTGGATATCATGAAACACATCCTGATTGATGTGCTGCATTCTTACCCTGGATTCCGTTTCAGAAATACTGAATGATTTTATTGTTTCCACCAGATAATCGGAGAAATTACGATAGAATTCCTTTCGTATTTTTCGAATTTCCTCCTCAGATTTTTCGGGAAAAGAATTTCTCAGATTTTGGGTAATAACTGCCTTTCTGTAACCTACCAGATAGTAGTTTAGAAAAAACATAACGTCCGAGAAAATATATAATATTCTAAGCGGAAGTTTTGAGATGAAATATAATATTTTAATTAAGAAGCTCATAAAACAGGCAAATTTAGTAATAATAAAATTATGGTTCTATTTTTGCAGAGGGATAAGTATTATTTTTTTACTTTTATGTTATGAAAAAATTGACATTGATCGCTTTTCTGGGACTAAGCACTTTTGCTTTTTCGCAGGATGCAAAGAATTTACCGGATAAAGGAAAGCAAAAAACAGCTCTTATTGTACCAACTGAACAGAAAGAATTGGATGCAAAGAAGAAATCAGCTGAAGAAAAAGCTAAACTTCCTAAGCCTTATAACCCAAAAGCTGATGCTCAGGCTGATATTAAAAAATTGGTAGCACAAGCTAAAAAAGAGGGAAAAAATATTATGATCCAAGCTGGAGGAAACTGGTGTATCTGGTGTCTTCGTTTTAATAATTTTGTACAGGAAACCCCTGAATTGAAAGGGATTGTAGATAAAAACTTTTTATATTATCATTTGAATTTTTCTCCGGATAATAAAAATGAAAAGGTTTTTGCTCAATATGACAATCCTGGTGAAAAATATGGATATCCTGTATTTATCGTTTTGGACCAAAATGGTAAAATGATAAAGGTGCAGCAAAGTGATGTATTTGAAGAAGGAAAAGGATACAGTTCAGAAAAGGTAAAAGAGTTCTTTAATACTTGGAAACCTAAAGGATAAATAAAAAAGGTTGTTTCAAATAGGAACAACCTTTTTTTATTGCTTGAAATTCTAATTCATTTATTAAGTCAGAAAAATCTTCGATAAAATGAAGATGATCATAACAGTTTTTTGATCCAGCTTAGTTTTTTCTCAGAATAAGGCGGATATTTAATACTCGGTTCTCCCCATGTTGCTTTTTCAAGAATAGCTTTCTGATGAGAGAAAGCTTCAAAACCATAGTTTCCATGATAGTTTCCAATTCCTGAAGTTCCTACGCCTCCAAATGGCAGATTATCATTGCTTAAGTGCATCACAGTATCATTGATGCATCCTCCGCCAAAGGAAAGTTTTTTTGTAAATTGTTCTTTTTCTTCATTGTTATTTGTAAAAAGATAGGCTGCAAGAGGTTTTTCAAGTTCCAAAATAGCATTCAGGGCAATGTTGTAGTTTTTAAAACTAATGACAGGCAGGATAGGTCCAAAGATTTCTTCCTGCATGATTTCGTCATTCCAATCAATAGTATTGAGAATTGTAGGTTCTATGTATCGTTTTTCCTCATTGAGATTTCCCCCGAAGTATATTTTATCTTTATCAATAAGATTCGCTAATCGCTGAAAATTTCTTTGATTGATGATTTTGGTGTACTGCTCAGAATCAGCATCATATTTAAATTCCTGAATATATTTTCTCAGCATTTCCAGAAACTGCTCCTGAACGGCTTCTTCTATCAGTAGATAATCGGGAGCTACACAGGTTTGTCCGGCATTTAAGAATTTTCCCCAAACAATTCTTTTGGCTGCAACATCTAAATTAGCATTTTTTGTTACGATGGCAGGAGATTTCCCACCCAGTTCAAGAACAACAGGGGTTAAATGTTCTGCAGCAGCTTTGTACACGATCTTTCCAACTTTGGTGCTTCCGGTAAAGAATATTTTATCGAACTTCACTTTTAGCAATTCTGTAGTTTCATTAATACCTCCTTCATACACATATAGATATTCGGATGGAAAATTTTCATTGATGATTTTAGCCATTGCTTTCATGGTATTCTCTGCAATTTCACTGGGCTTTAGAATACAGCAGTTTCCTGCAGCTAATGCCGCAATAATAGGAGATAGAGATAATTGATAAGGATAATTCCAGGCTCCTATGACCAGAACACAACCTAGTGGCTCCGCATAAACTTTACTGCTTCCCAATTGATTGACCAGATTGGTGCTTACTTTTTTGGGTTTTGAAAGTGATTTTAAATTTTTCAGATAATAATCAATATCCTTTAAAATAAAGGAAATTTCTGTGGTGAAAGTATCAAATTTGGACTTGCCAAAATCTTTATAAATTGCTTCATATAGAAGGTTTTCATTGGAAATAATAAGATTTCGGAGTTTTTCAAGATACATTCTTCTGTATGCAAGATTTTTGGTTTGCTGTGTTTTAAAAAAATCTCTTTGATCCTGTACTATTCTTTCAATTTCCATACGTAAGCTTTTTTGTATTAAACGAAGATGGCTTGTGCGATATTGCTGTTTAAAGTTACATAATATTTCTTACTGCAATTTTTACCGGATGATATAACAAAATCACAAATGTTGTCACTAAAGCTAGCCAGAATAATCCCGTAAAGATCTCCATATTGGAAAGTAAGATGGCCTGTGCGTTCATTTTTGCTTTAAAAGCTCCTGCAGTCATAGAAAGTGATTCATTGATGGGTAATTTTGAAATATTGGATCCAAAAATCTGATTCCATTGGCTGAAGAAAATTGGATTGGTATCTGTAAGATTAAAACTCAGGGTATCAGTATGTTTGAGTGTTAAAAAAAGCATCAGATTTTGCATCAAGGCATATCCAATTGCTGTGGTCCAGAAACGGGTTGTTGTTCCCAGGGCGGTAGCATTGGCCACATATTGCTCTGGCATTCCTGAGATTAAGAAAAATACAAGCGGAGTAAACAATAATCCTTGTGCTACTCCTTGTAAAAATAAGGGTGGACAAATGGTGAAAAGGGTAGTGTCCGGATAAAAAGTATAGGTAAACCAAGCGCAATCCACTGCCAGTAAAAGGAATCCTGTAAAGAAAACGATTCTTGATGAAACTCCTTTAATAAGACATATCCCTGATAAAAGAACGCCTAAAAGTGTTCCTGCAACGTTCCAGTATTGGATATTTACAATATAATCCCAAGGCCATTTCCATACCGTTGCCATAATGCTGTAGACATTATTCAACCCAGAACGAATCAAATAAAAGATGAAAAACAGGATCATTCCTGCGATTACATTTTTAGAACTGAAAACTTCAAAATGGAACAATGGTCTTTTTGAGTTTCGTTGTTTAAGCATAAATAATCCTCCGGAAAGCAAGAATATGAATAGACACATGATGATAGTATCAGATTCAAACCACATCAGCCTTTTTCCGTAAATTATAGCATAACCACCGGCCTGAAGACATACCCAAAGCAGAAACCAACTCGAAATATCCAATTGATACAATGGTTTTTTAGGGAAGAATCTGTTTTTATTAAAAATGGCTATCCCAATGATAAGAACAAAAACATGAAAATAAACCATCATGAGAACCATATGCTGGAAGTCATAGTTTTCAATGCTGGATTTTAATAAAGAAGTGGTTACTGTTCCACCCGTTAGCATAATAGCATACATAAATAAGTAGGCAAAGACTTTAGCATGCCTTGTTTTTAATTCTGCTATAATTAAAGGAAGGAAAATAGCACCTTCAAGCAGTCCAAAAATACCTTCCAGAAATCTGATCACTAAAATAACATGATAATCATTGGTGACGGATAACACATAAAGGATAATGACGGATATGGAAGACATCAGCAGAACATAGTATTTTACACTGAAGTAAGCCATAAATCGCTGTAATACTAAAAGGGTAACCACAAATGTTCCGTACATCAAAATCATTAGGTATTGAATGTCATCTGAATCTACATCCATAAAGGAAGAGGTGAAAGCACTATTGGAATGTAGCAGTGACAACAACATCAGGTGGGGGAACAAAGCCAGCACAAGAAGTGGTAGCTTTAGCCATTGTGGTACCCATTTATGATAGACAGTATTATGTTGCATAGTTTTTAAAAGGTGAGAAAAAGAGGAATTGTAAAATTGTAAACGGAGGATTAGGTTTCTCCTTTTTTTGTATGAATATAAAATGCGAAAAGACAAAAGGGCAAAGGTGTAAAAGTAAAAGGTAAAATGGCAAATATGCTAAAAGAAAAAATTTGCAGATTCGCTATTTTGCGGTTTTGCCTTTTCGCTAAAAAAAATAATTTAATTATTAAGTCTGAAACGTTTTGGGTTGAAGGTAATTTTGTACTCTAATATTTTCCCACACGCAGACTTATATCTTCTTCGCGCTTACCAGAACATTCATTCCGGAAAGCAGCTTTTCGTTTTCTTTATTGTTGTCAAGAATAATTTTTACAGGAAATCTTTGTTCAATCTTTACGAAGTTTCCGGTGGCATTATCTGGTTTTACCAGAGAAAACTGAGAACCTGATGCTGGGGAAACAGAAAGTATCTTTCCCTTAAATTCAATACCGGGATAAGCATCTGCTGTGATGATAACTTCTTGTTTCTGGTCGATTTGTCCAAGCTGAGTTTCCTTGTAATTGGCAATAATCCATTTTTCCTTGCTCACCATTTGTACCAAAGCCTGTCCTTCTTTAATTAGCTGTCCTTCCTGAATCGTTTTTTTACCCACCCAGCCATCATAAGGAGCTGTGATCACGGTGTATGAAAGAAAAAGTTTGGCATTATTCAGGCTGGCAGAACTCTGTTGAATCTGGCTTTTTGCAGGAGCAACCTTGGTTTGTTGTTCGCTGGCTCCAGCTCTTACCGCATTTTTCTGTTGTTCCAGTGCCAGCATATTGGCTTTTGACTGTTCATAGGAAGCTTTTACATTTTCAAAATCCTGTTCTGTGGCTGCATCTTCTGCCAGTAGATTTTTATATCTTTTATAGTCCTGTTCAGTTCTCCAGATGTCAATTTTTGCGGAAGCAATCTTGGCATCAATTATTTTGGTATCACTTTCCTTGGTATTTACACCACTTTGGATGGTTGTAATATTTTCAGTATTTGCATGAAGATTGGCCTCAGCCATATGTACCTGATTCACAAATTCTCTGTTGTCTATAATCAGTAAGGTATCTCCTTTATGTACAAATTGATTTTCATTAAACTTTATGTTTTTGATAAATCCTGAAACTTTACTGGATACTGGAGTAATATATTGTTCTATCTGAGCATCATTGGTTGTAATATTTTTCCTTGTAAAAAGATAAAAGCTTACCATTCCAGTAACTCCGCTGATGATCAGGATCCAGGCCAGTAAGGTAATCGTTTTGTTGATTCTTTTTTCCTTTTGTGTCAGTTGTTTCTGTGCCATAGTTTTTATAAGTTTCCAATCGTATATTGGAGTTGATAGTATTTTAGTTGTCTGTTAATTTTTACGGAGATAAGGTTAGACTCAGCTTCCAGATAGGTATTGTCTGCGTCTATAAGTTCAGTGATAAGGCTTAATTTGTTCGCATATTTTGTTCTTACAATACGATAGTTTTCTTTGGCCTGATCAATGGCTTCTTCAGCAATTTTTACCTTTTGATCGGTTTCTTCAAACTTTTTGTAAGCTTCGTATACGGTATGTCTTATTTTTTCCTCATTTTCTTCTATTCGAAGCTTTGCCAGATCAATATTTTCCCTTGCTTCCTGCATTCTATATTTATTTTTGTACAGGTTTTCGATAGGATAGGATAAATTCACCCCAAGCATCCCTAAACGATAGGCATAAGGTTCGGGTGGGAAAAACATCATATTTGGATACTTTAAGAAATATTCTCCGCCAGCAGTTATTTTGGGTAAATAATTTGCCTTAGTGATTTTCTGGTCCAGTTCCTTTAACGAAAGATTTTTGTGGGTAATTTCAACAGATTCATTTTTGCTTAATGCTGTTTCTGTAAGATCATTGATGTAAGGGATTGTTGCTCTATCTGAGATCAAATCCTCTGTATCTACATGCATCTCCTGAGGCTCTGGAAGTGAAAGCATTGTTTTCAGCTTATGCTCAGCAATCTGTATGTCGTTATCCAGCTCTGTCCAGCTCATTTTATGGTTAGAAAGCTGTAGGGATGTTCTTAAAACTTCATTCACTGTTACCACACCGTTTGCTTTCAGAGCTTTTACCTGCTTGATGTTTACAGAGTCTTCCTTCATCTTGTCATTAATAAGAATCTGTTGTTCCTTTAGATGATGAATTTGTAAAAAAGCAGTAATGATCTCCATCTTTAAAAGTCTTTCATCAAGATGCGTTCTTAAGGTTGAAATTTCAGTGTCAATAGCCGCTTTTTTCTCTGTATTTTTAATCTTTCCACCCATGTATACCGGAATGGAGGCTGATAAGGTGAAGTCATACATCCCATTGATGGCATCATATTTTGTAGGCTTACTAAATACGCCATCCTGATACTGAAAAAGATTGGTAACCTGTGTATAGCTCGTATGAAACTCAATGTCCGGAAGCTTTTCCATTTTAAGGTCTTTCTCTTTGGTAGCGGACATTTCCTGTTTGAGATGGCTGATCTGAATATTCTTGTTATTCTTTAAACCAATTTCTATAGCCTGTTGTAGGCCAAGATGTTGGTAGTCTATCATCTGTGCGTTAAAAAAATTGCTCAATAGTAGGCACAACGCTATGCACTGATATCGGCAAGCGTTAAATATCATATTCATAAATTAATTAAAGGATTTTTGCTAAAATGATTTTGATAGGGCAAAGGTACGACGGACTATATCAGACAGTATTTGTGAAACAAGAAAAAGATTTGTTCATTTACGCCATTTTGAAATTTATTCATACCTTTATTTTATGAATAACAGCCATTTTAAAGAAGTAGAAGAGGAAGACGCTGAATTTTATGTCTATCATGTTCTTACCGGAAACATTACAACAGATATTCATTATCATAGTTCTGCACAGTTAGTGTATGCTGAGGGTGGTATTGTCCATGTTTTTACAGATCTGAAGCATTGGTATCTTCCGGCAAGATGCTTCATGTGGATTCCTGCAGGAACGCCCCATTATCTTTTCTCAACCAGTCCTAAAGTAGATTTATATAATTTTTACTTTAAAAAAGAGGAATGCGAAAGTGGCTTTTTTGATGAAATTAATATTTATTCAGTTAATGATTTGCTTCGGGAGATGATTTTATATACCAAAGACTGGGATGGAAAAATCACAAAAAATGACGGTCCAAAATATTATTTCCTTAAAGCCTTAAAAGGAATTTTACCTGAAAAAAGAGATAAAAAGCTGGCATTTCCTGTTCAGCATCCCTTTCCAAAAGATGAAACTTTATTGAAGATTGCAAGATATATCCATGCTAACCTGGAAAAGCCTCTTACCATTGAATCTACAGCCAAGGAATTCGGAATGAGTACGAGAACCCTTTCCAGAAAGTTCAAGGAAATTTTGGGGATGAATTACGTTCGTTTTTTAAGAGCCTTAAGAATTACCCGTTCCCTTGAGCTGATGCTTGAAAGTAAATACAATATGTACGAAATAGCCATGATGGTTGGGTACAATAGTTTATCTTCTTTTAGCAATATCTTTAAAAAGGTAATTGGAGTAGCTCCTACAGAATATCAGCAGAAATTAAGAGGGGATAGGTAATTGGATGAGATTGTCGAGTTGATGGGTTTTAGAATTGATGGGGAATAATTTACCCTGATTCCTTACTCTTGGTTCTAAGATTACACAAAAAAAACCACTTCAAATTGAATTGAAGTGGTCTTGTATTGTGAAAAATTTTCAGTCGCTTATTAAGCTTCTTCAGATTTAACTTCTTCTTTTTTAGCAGCAGGAGCAGCTACAACTGGAGCGTCAGATACGATATCGAATTCGAAATTGTACTCAACGTTTCTGTGTAATCTGATGTTTGCAACTACTTTACCAGTTCTCTTGATAGTGTTACCTGGGATTTTGATATATTTCTTCTCTACAGAAACTCCAGCTTTAGCAAGAGCAGCAGAAAGATCTGCATTGTTGATAGATCCGAATAATTTATCACCAGAACCTACTTTTGCAGGGATAGTAATAGAAGTTTTCTTTAATTGATCAACTACAGCGTTAGCAGCAGCGATTAATTTAGCTTCTTCTTCTTTTCTAGCTTCTAAAGTAGCTTCTAAAGCAGCTTTATTTTTAGGTGTAGCTAAAAGTGCAATTCCTTTAGGTAGTAAGAAGTTTCTTGCATAACCTGGCTTTACACTTACTGTATCAAACTCAAGTCCTAAGTTTTCTACGTCTTGTTTTAGGATGATATCCATTGTTGTTGTCCTTTTTTAAGATTTTAGAATGATCTAAAATCAAGTTAGAATTAATTATTTATTCAGCAACAAAAGAAGAGATTGCTCTCTTCTTTTATTTATTTTTTTGTCTTATTTCAATAAGTCAGCTACGTAAGGTAGTAAAGAAAGGTGTCTTGCTCTTTTGATAGCAGCAGAAACTTTTCTTTGGTATTTTAAAGAAGTTCCAGTGTATCTTCTTGGTAAGATTTTACCTTGCTCGTTTACAAATTGTAATAAGAAATCAGCATCTTTGTAATCAACGTGCTTAATTCCGTATTTTTTGAATCTACAATATTTCTTTTCAGATTTTGTATTGATATCAAGTGGAGTAAGGAATTTTACTTCTGATTCTCCTCCTGCAGAGGCTTGTTTAGCCATTTCATCTATTGCCATGTCTTGTCTTTTTTAAAAAATAGGGTTAATAATTAAGCTTTAGCTGCTTTTACTTTAGCTCTTCTTGTTACAGCGTATTCAACAGCGTGTTTGTCAAGTTTTGTAGTAAGGTAACGGATTACTCTCTCGTCACGCTTAAATGCTAATTCTAAATCAGCAACTACAGTACCTTCACCTTTAAACTCGATTAAAGTGTAGAACCCATTCTTTTTTAATTGGATAGGGTAAGCTAGCTTTTTCAAGCCCCAATTTTCTTTAGCAACGATTTCGCAGTTCTTTTCTTTGATAAGATCTACATACTTGTTCACTGCTTCCTCTACCTGTGCCTCAGATAGAACGGGAGTTAAAATGAAAACAGTTTCGTAATTGTTCATAATGTTAAATGAATTTGTTAATTATTTCGAGGTGCAAAATTAGAGAATATATTTGTAATATACAATACTATTGGTGAAATAGTTGAAAGTTATATATTGATGAAATTGAAGATTGAATGGCTGGGTAGGTGGGAATCTTCTTTCATTTCCAATTAATCCTTTGACCTGATTTCCGTTAAAAAGTTCACTTTCAATACATCATATAAAGAATGTCTGCTTACTAATAGGGATGCAATAGAAGAAACCATTCCGGCAAGCATCAGATGGAATATTAAAGAATGCCTGTCGGTCATTTCCAATACAATAATGGCTGATGTGAATGGTGCACGGGTAATTCCTGTGAGAAAAGCAACCATACCGCCAAGGATTACCACATTGGTTTCATTGGGTGTTAAATGGATCATCCCAGAAATAACAGACCCGATACTAGCCCCCGCAGTAAGAGCCGGCGCAAAGATACCTCCCGCGCCTCCGGAAGTAAAGGATAGGGCAGGACCCAACATTCTTAAGATAGGAACATACCAGTCTTCATGTTTATCTTTCGTAAAAAGAACCCGTTCCATAATCTCCTTTCCAGAACCCAGAACTTCCCGATTGATAAAATAAGCAATGGAAGCAATGATTAAAGCGCAAATCACTAAAAATATAACATTGGCTTTATCTGTTTTCAGTTTTTTCTTTTTCCAGCCATTGATCTTAAGCATAATAACAGAGAGCTGGCTTGCAAGAATACCTGCTGTAGCAGCCACAAGAACAATGGGAAACATCACCATTAAAGAGACGTCATTTGTTTTAGGGTAACCAAGGTATAAATAAGATCCCGCTAATGTCTGAGCTGTTAAACCGGCAATGATAACGGCTGTAAATAAAGCTGTTTTAAAGTAATTAATATGCGTTTTTGATAATTCCTCTACGGCAAATACAATTCCTCCTAATGGGGTGTTAAATGCAGCCGCCAGTCCGGCTGCTGCTCCGGTCATGATCATATTTTTCTTGGAAATCTTGGGCCACCATTCAGGTAAATATTCATTCACCTTTCTGAAAACGGAACCTGCAATCTGAATGGTGGGCCCTTCACGACCTACCGCACCACCCCCAATAACCAATACAACAGAGGAAATGATTTTAAAAATGATGATTTTAAGGCTTAAAAGGCTTCTGATCTTTGTATGTTCTTTCGGATTAGCCAATTCTACTGCTGCCATAACCTGTGGAATGCCACTTCCTTTAGCGTTGGGGGCAAATTCTTTTACCAGCCACCACGAAAGAACAAAGCCAATGGGAGCAATAATGAAGATCATCCATGCATGCCAGTCAAAAATGAAGTTCATGAGATGTTCACCCCAAGCAAATACCTGAGCATATAGTACTGCAAAAAAACCTGTAATAACAGACCCAATCCAAAAGGGGATTGCCTGAAGAAGATTGTACTTCAGTTGCTCATTCCGAATATTATCGAAAGATTTTTTAAGGGATTTCTGTATAAGGGTAAAGATTTTCAGCATTTGTTTGTGTTGTGGGATGAAATTACAGTTAAATTATGAAAATTATATTTCATTTAAAAACTTTGAAACAATTAATGCATTATTTACATTGAGTGTCTTTGGTAATCCAAATTCTAAAATATTGTTTTTAATCTCAAGCTTAAAGTCCTCATCCGGAAAATATTTTATGATTTCTCTCCTCCTTGTATTTAAAAATGCTACGGTTTTGGATGAATCACTTCCCTGAAAACAAAAGTCTTTAAAATCTTTAAAATGAATATTAGAACTACTGAAAATGGCTGCAATTTTATCAGCAATACTTTTTCGCTTGACGGAAATAAATCCAAAATCATCATCTAGTTTTTTTAGGCCCCAAATTTCTAAGGAATCGTATTTGTCGGCTGTACGAGTGCCTGTGCTGGATGCTCCGATCGTATTAATGATCGTATTAGTAATAAAAAGGTAAAACGTATTGGTCTTGTCTTTATTTGTTATGTAGTAACAAATCTTTGGTGTTTTTAGAGGATTTGCATTATCAAAGCAGAACTGATGGTAGGGTGAGTCTTTAATTTCTACTACTGAGATACTATAGATTTTAGAAAGTTGATCATAAATTTCAATAATTAATTTTTCCTCTTCTTTAGAAAAATCAAATAGTTTAGTGACATATAGTTTTCTGAAATCTAAATCCATGTATGTGCTTACTTGTTATCAGGCATGAAATTACAATTTTAAATTTAAGATTTAAAGTTTATGGAGCTTAAAATTGATAACTTTTTATATAGGTTTAAAGCTTAATGATAAAATGATTACTGTAAAGATAAAGTCCCACTTAATATGAATGAAATTTATTGAATATTTTAAAGATACCTTTTGCGAGAATTGATTGTTTTGAGCATAATAAAAGAAAGACAACTATACTTGATTATAGTTAAGCCATATGAATCATCAGCCATCCATAGATTTGTATTGTCAATTAAAAATTATAAAAATGAATGAAAATATTTTAGTCATTGGAGGAGAGGGTAAAAATGGTCGTCGAGTTGTGGGGAAATTAAGGAATATGGGATGTAGCGTATTTTCGACAACCAGAAGAAAAGAGGAAGTGAAAGCAGATTTACTTTTTTTTGACTGGAACGATGTGTCAACCTACGAGCTGGCTGTGAGTAATATTGATAAAGTATACATTGTACATCCTGATACTTCTACTCCGGATGCATACGAACACATTAATCTGCTGATAAATTGTATGGTGAAGAAAGGGGTTTCGAAAGCTGTATTGCTTTCCGGAAGAGGGCAGGAATCAGTTCGGAAATGTGAAGAAATTCTCATAAACTCCCAATTGGAATGGACGATTATTCGTTCGGCATGGTTTAATCAGAATTTTAGTGAGGGGCACTTTCTGCATGGTATACAGTCGGGATCTGTTACTTTTATGGCAGGTTCCGTGAAAGAACCATTTGTAGATTTGGATGACTTGTCTGATGCTGTGGTGGAATGCCTGATTCATAAAAAATATAATGGAAAAATCTATGAAGTTACTGGAGATGAATTACTGACCTTTGAAGAAGCTGTTGAAACCATTGGAAATAGTCTTGGCCGTAATGTAAAGTATCATTTTCTTAATAAAAACGAATATTTAGAGCTGTTGAAAAATATAGGTTTACCCCATTTTGTTGCAGAACATATGACTATTGCTTTTGGTGAAATTTTAGATGGAAGAAATGAAAATATAGGCAATGGTATTCAAGAAATTTTAGGAAGAAAGCCTAAGAAATTCAAAGATTTTATAAAATTAAGCCAATTTAGCTAACTCTATTTTTACAGTCAGTGAGGTTTCTTAATTTTATAGATATTAAAAGATCAATGTATGAAAGAAAAAGAAATTGAAAATACTGAATGCCCATTGTATTCCTCAAAAATAATGTTATCTATTGGAGATGCTCTTGAAGCTGTAAATGGTAAGTGGAGAATTAAGATCATTGCTGCTCTTCTGGATGAGCCTAAAAGATTTAAACAAATTTCGATTTTGATTGATGGTATTACAGACAGAATGCTTTCCATTGAACTTAAAAAGCTGGAAATTAATCTTCTGGTACAGAGAACTTCGAAATACTCCTCTCAGGCAGAATACGAACTTACAGACCACGGAAGATCATTGAAGCCTCTCATTATGGAGCTTATGAACTGGGGAAAGTTGCATAGAGAAAAAGTGATTGGAAAACAGGAAGAGGTTTCATGAAAAAGCATTATAATAAAAATGTAATGCTGAATTCTAAAGATCCAAGACTGTTAACCATTGAGCATTTAAAAAAATAAAACGCTTCCAGTTTTGGAAGCGTTTTATGATTTATATTGAAGATTTCTATTAATCCAGGAATATCATAATAGCAGCTATGCCGTAGATTAATAAAAGAATTCCACTGAGAGTTAGATTAGCATTCCTGAGTTTCAATTTTTCAATGCTTTGAAGAACTATTGCTTCAATAAGAATGAAAAGAAACCAGAGCGAATGAAAAATAACCATATAGATTGCAACACCTAAAACACCCCATCCACTTGCCATGCTCATGGCAATAGAGAATGCGATAGTTCCCAAAATAAGTACGGCAAGACGTATTGAAACATGAGTTCCTACGTTTTGACGGGCTGGTGGATTATTTTTTTTCTCCTCCTGCTTTATTTCAAAAAGCTCTCTTAGTTCAGGACTCATTCTTTCTGTTTATTGTATAATTTAACAAAAAACTGCAGAATTCCCACAAATCCTAAAAGGTTTAAAACTCCAAAAATACGGTACATCCACATGGAATAGATCTCGAAAAAGCTGAGAATAAACTGAATAAGATCAATAAGAATAAGTGCACTTAAAGAAATTATTGCGATTAAGGTTGCATTTTTCATATCTCAGCTTTTTTGGTTATTGGTTAGGATTCCTTTTTGGATTCAATTTCAAAAGAAAATCTTCTGTTTTATATTTCTGTGTTCAGATCCCAGTTTTCAAGATAATCGTGAACATGCTTCAGCATCATTCCACCTAGAGAACCGTCTACCACTCTGTGATCGTAAGAGTGAGACATGAACATTAAGTTTCTGATAGCAATTACATCACCATCTGCGGTTTCAAGAACAGCCGGCTTCTTAACGATAGCTCCTATTGCAAGAATAGCAACCTGAGGCTGAGGAATAATTGGAGTTCCCATAAGGTTTCCAAAGCTTCCTACGTTAGAAATTGTATAAGTTGCTCCTTGAGTATCTTCAGGTCTTAATTTCTTGTTTCTTGCTCTGTAAGCTAAGTCATTGATTGCTTTTGCAAGACCGGAAAGTGATAACTGGTCAGCATTTTTGATTACAGGAACAATAAGGTTTCCGTCTGGAAGAGCAGTTGCCATACCAATGTTGATGTTTTTCTTTTTGATGATATTTTCACCGCTTATAGAAACATTGATCATTGGGAAATCCTGAATCGCTTTTACAATCGCTTTTACAAAGATTGGCATGAAAGTAAGTTTTTCACCTTCACGCTTTTCGAAGATCGCCTTATTTTTATTTCTCCATTTTACAACGTTAGTAACGTCTGTTTCAATGAAAGAAGTTACGTGTGGAGCAATGTGTTTTGCTTTCACCATGTTTTCAGCGATGATCTTTCTCATTCTGTCCATTGGAATGATTTCATCACCAGCGCTTACCGGAATAGTAGCTGTAGGCGCAGAAACTGCCGGTTTTGGCGTAGTTGCTGCCTGTACCGGAGCAGCCTGTTGAGCAGGTTGGCTTCCTCTGTTGGCAACATACGCTAATATATCTTCCTTAGTAATTCTTCCTTCTAAACCGCTTCCTTTGATAGTCTTAAGTTCAGTTTCAGAAATATTTTCCTGTTGTGCAATTGATTTTACAAGTGGAGATAAGTAAAGATCTCCTGAGAATTCTACATTTGAAACAGCAACAGTTTGTAAAGGCTGTTCAATTGTTGTTAGTGTTTCAGTATCAGGAGTAGCAGCCGGTGTTTCCGCTTTTACTTCTTCTGATGCAGTGCCTTCTCCTTCAATTTCTAAAATAGCAATGGCCTCACCTACTTTTGCAACTTCGTCTTTTTGCTTTAAAATTTTTACGATTTTCCCCGAAACCGGTGTCGGAACGTCTGAATCTACTTTATCTGTTGCAATTTCTACTACAGAGTCATCTTCTTTTACGTTATCACCTTCATTGAATAACCAAGTGATAATTGTCGCTTCCATAACCCCTTCTCCCATGGAAGGAAGCAATAATTTGTATTCTGCCATTTTTGATTTTTAGATTTTGACAAATATATAAAAAAAATCGGTTTTTTTATGAAATATATAATCTTAGCTGAATTCAATGTAGATATTTTCCCCTACATTCAATCCAAACAGGCTTTTCGCGCCGTTTTTCTTACTTCCTTTATAGATCGTAAGCTCCAATAACTGACTGTCATTGAAAATAGCGGCTGACTGCCCGTGAAATTCAGTCTCTCTTTCCCAGTCTGAAACTACTTCCGTATGGCTGGAAAATATCCTCGAAAGACTCAAGTTTCTGAATTTTATGGTGAAACCGTTGTATCCTTTGCTGATGTTTTCAAAGAAATCTTTGTTGATATTTGAGATTATATTTCCGAAATTATCAATATACGTAACCTCGCCAATGATCATTCCCTCAGACTCATTATAAACGGCCCTTGGAAACATTAATTGCTTTGCGGTATCTATTTTTCTTCCGATAACTTCAGGAAGACCTCCGTTTGCCAAATGTACAGCTGCCGGAACAAAAATGTCTGTTGAAGTAAAGTCGATGATATCATCAAAACGATTATTCAGCGTGAGTTCATAGATCGCTTCGGGTTTTATATCGAAAAATATAAGACTCAAAAGTCCATTGTCAGAGGCCAGAAAATAAGAACCGTCTGCTTTATAGATAATATTTTTTCTTGATTTATGATAAAAACTATCCACAGAAACAATATGAATGCTTCCCTTTGGAAAGTATTTGTAAGCATTTCTTACAATGTATGAGGTCTGTATAAGGTTGAATGCCTGGATGTCGTGGGTTATATCAATAATATTAACCTCAGGATTTAGAGACAGAATTTTGCCTTTCACAGCGGCAACTCTGTAATCTAAATTTCCGAAATCCGAAGTAAGGGTAATAATTGACATGAGCAATTTATAGAATAGTGTAGTATTGCAAAGTTATTTAAAATAAAAAGAAAGCCCGAAAGATTGTTGAAAAGAATTTAATATAAATTTGAAAAAAAGCTTTAATTTTAAAATCTAAAAATAAAAATACTGCATGTTTGAATTAACATATGATTTGGAAGATATCGATGCGAAAATCTTCTATGGAGTTAGTAACCAATATTTCAACTTAATAAAATCAAGCTTTCCAACTCTTAAGATTACAGGAAGAGATCATGTTATCTTTGCTATGGGAAATCAGGAAGTTTTAGATATATTAAAGCAAAAACTCGATGATATTGTCAAGTTTATCTCTAAAAATAATTCAATAAGTCTAAAAGACGTTGAAAATATACTCAATATTAAAGATGAAAATGAGAAGCAACTTATTTTCGATCAGGATATTATTGTAAAAGGGGTAAACGGGAAAATTATTAAGGCTAAGACCACCAATCTTAAAAAACTGGTAAAAGAAACCGAGAAAAAAGATATGGTTTTTGCCATTGGTCCTGCCGGAACCGGAAAAACATATACCAGTGTGGCATTGGCAGCAAGAGCCTTAAGAGATAAGGAAGTGAAAAGGATTATCCTTACAAGACCCGCTGTAGAAGCAGGGGAGAGTCTTGGATTTTTACCTGGAGACCTTAAAGAGAAACTGGATCCGTATTTACAGCCTTTATATGACGCTCTTCGTGATATGATTCCTCATGAGAAGCTGGAGGGATTCATGGAGAAAAAGGTCATTGAGGTTGCTCCATTGGCTTTTATGAGAGGGCGTACCCTTGATGATGCCTTTGTGATCCTTGACGAAGCGCAGAATACAACGCATGCACAAATGAAAATGTTCCTTACAAGAATGGGGATGAATGCTAAGTTTATCATTACAGGGGACCCAAGCCAGATTGACCTTCCGAAAAACCAACAGTCAGGATTGAAAGAAGCTATGAGGATTCTGCATGGAGTAAATGAGATTGGCTTTGTGCATCTTACAGAGGAAGATGTGGTAAGACATCCTGTTGTTAGAAAAATTATCCTTGCCTATAATGACGAAGATAAGAGGGTAAGAAATGACTAGTTTCCAATGAGTAAAAGTTTCTATTAACCTTTTATTAACCTTTATATTTTTTTTAAAGTTTGTTAATTTGGAAAAAATAATTAGCTTTGCTGTCCTTAAAATATAACTAATAACAATGAAAAAACTTTTACTTACTGCAGCAATCGCTGTATTGGGAATTTCTGTAAACGCACAAGAATTCAAATTCGGACCTAAAGCTGGTTACTCTTTATCAATGCTTAAAGCAAGTGGAGAAGGGAAAACTTACAATTTTGATGCAAAGTCTACTTTCTACGCAGGAGCTATGGCTGAATATAAATTCAATGACAAGTTTGCTGTACAGGGAGAAGTTTTATACTCTCCAATAGGTGGTAAACAAGAAGAGGCGGTTTCTTATAGTTTAATGGGTGTTGACGTTACAGGTACTGAAAAGTCTGATTGGAAATTAGGGACTGTACAGGTTCCTGTGAGTGCAAAATATTATGTAACTGAAAACTTAGCTTTCGGAGTTGGTTTGAATGTGGGGGTTATTATTTCAGCGAAAATAAAAACTACAGCAACATTATCAGGAACAGCGCTAGGCCAACCTTTCTCTGACTCAACAACTGAAACTGAAGACGTGAAAAGCCACATGAATAAGTTGAATTTAGCTCCTTTTGCTGGTGCTGAATACACTCTTGAAAACGGATTATTCTTTGACGCAAGATATAACTTAGGTGTTTCTAATCTTATGAAGAAAGAAGATGGGGAAAACGGAACATTAAAAAATAGCTTCGTTCAGGTAGGTGTAGGTTTCAAATTTGGAGGAAACTAATTCTTAGATTTTAGAAATAAAAATCATTATATAAAGCAGGACAAATTTTGTCCTGCTTTTTTATTGTGAGGAATGTCACCTATAGAAATGTGATCTCTATAATGAAAATAATGAGTACTTTTGAACCAGAATTTAAGCTAAAAAAATGAAAAAGGTATTATTAATAGGTGCTTTTGCACTTTTAGGAGGTGCTGTTCAAGCACAGGAGGGTTTAAAATTAGGTGGACACATTGGTGTTCCTGTATCTGATGCAAGCAATGTATCTTCATTTACATTAGGGGTAGATGCTGCTTATATGTGGAATATTGCTAAAGGTTTTGACCTTGGGGTGACGACAGGATACTCTCATTTCTTTGGAAAAGATCATTTTGATGATTTCGGATTTATCCCTGTGGCTGTTTCCGGTAAATATAAATTTAAAGGAGCGCCTATTTTTGTAGGATTAGATTTAGGATACGGAATTTCTACAAAAGATGGTATTGATGGTGGGTTCTATGCTCAGCCAAAATTTGGATATCAAATGTCTAAAGGTGAACTATACATAGGATACCAGTCTGTTAGCAACAGACGTGACCACGGTTGGTACAGAGACAGCTGGAATATTGGTGCTGTAAACTTAGGATATAACTTCTTCATTAAATAAGAAGCTTATATAAAGAATATAGGGAACTCCGGCTGAAAGGCCGGAGTTTTCTATTAATATTGATCTTTTGATAGTATAGTGTTTTGGCTTTTGTTCTCAGTATCTTATTATTGCATCCTTTTGAGATGCTGAAAACAAGTTGAAATCATAAACATTTGTTTGAATTTTAAGACTTAATACCTTAAATGTTAATATTTTAAGAAGATGTTTTTAGCTATATTAGGGAGATTTGAGGAAATTTTACCAAAATTGATAAATTTGAAAAACCAAACATATTCAGCTCCAGTTGATAAATTAGAGTTTATTTATTCATAATATTGTGAAAAACTCAAAGGCCTCTATTGGGTACGATTTATCTTTACAAAACGCTAAATTTTAACAATGATATTAATCACATTAACAAATTTTAATATTAGTGGGGACCACTGTAAATTTGCCTCCAGAAAGTATTAAAATTTTTTAAAATGAAAAAAATATTATTAGCGGGTGCTGTTGCACTTTTCGGTTTATCAAATGCTCAGATTGCTAAAGGTACTACATATGTTTCAGGACAATTAGGGTATTCTCAGAACGAAAATAACAATAACGATACTAAAGTTGAAAGCTTCAAAGTTCTTCCTACAGTAGGTTATTTCGTAAACACTAACTTAGCAGTAGGTTTAGGTGTAGGTTACAAAAACGATAAGACTACTGTAACTACAGATGGTGCTTTAGCAGGTTCAAGCTTTGTTAACGAAAACAAAAATACAACTTCTGCATTCGTTGTAGCTCCTTTCGTAAGAAAATACTGGACTTTAGGTGATAAATTATACATCTTCGGTCAATTAGAAGTTCCTATGGAATTCGGTCAGTTCAAGTCTGAAAAAGAATCTACAGTTACTACTGGTTCTACTACAACTACAAGCTCTACTTCTGATAAATCTAACTACACTTCAATCGGAGTTAACATTAAGCCAGGTTTAGATTATTTCTTAAACAAAAACTGGTCTATTGAAGCTACTTTTGGTGAGTTTGGTTACAACACAAACAAATTAAATGTTGACGGAGCTAAGAGAGTAAACGACTATAAATTCGGATTGAATTTATCTTCTGTAACTTTCGGAGTTAAATATGTATTTGCTAAGTAATTAACAAAACATTTATAAAATAGAGCCCTAAGATTTTCTTGGGGCTTTTTTTACATATAAAAAAATAATTAATAATCATGAAAAAAATCTTATTAGCATCTGCAATTGCTTTATTTGCAGGATTAAATGCACAAACAAAATTTGGTGTAAAAGCAGGTTATGCTTTATCAACATTAAATTCTAATGATGATAGCTTTGAAGTTGGAGGTGTCAAAGCTAGTATGGAATCAAAATCCGGCTTTTATGTTGGAGGATTGGTTGAGCATAAATTCAATAATAAGTTTGCATTACAGGGAGAATTAGAATATGCAAATCTGGGAGGAAAGGCTGTTGTGAGCGCTTATGGTGTTACAGTAACAGAAAAACTTAACTTTAACAGACTTGTAATCCCTGTATCGGCGAGATATTATGCAACACCAGAATTGGGGCTTTATGCTGGTCCGTATGTGAGCTTTAGGACCAATACAAAAGTTAAGATGGAAGTTAGTGGAGCTGCTTCTAATCAGACTGCTTTAAATGAAGGGGAAAAATACCTTGAAAAAACTTTTGATGACAATCTTAAATCTACAGAGTTCGGTTTGTTTCTTGGGGCAGATTATACTGTTTATAAAGGTTTATTTTTGGATGCCCGTTATAGCTTCGGTCTTACCAATATGATTAAGAATCCTGTAGATGGTGAAAAGCTGAAAATGAACTTCCTTCAGGTTGGAGTAGGATATAAGTTTAAATAACCTGGCTTAGATAAAAACAAAAAACTCTCAGAATTTCTGAGAGTTTTTTTATGAAAATATAATTCGTTTTAAATTATTTCCCGAACATTCCACCCATTCCAGGCATGTTTGGCATTTTGCTCATCATCTGCATCATTTGCTTTCCTTGAGGTCCTTGCATCATCTTCATCATTTTACCCATTTGCTCAAATTGCTTCATCAGTTGATTTACATCTTCAATCTTTCTTCCTGCCCCTTTTGCAATTCTATTCTTTCTCTGAGTATTGATAATGGATGGTCTTCTTCTCTCATCAGGAGTCATAGAGTAGATGATTGCTTCAATATGTTTAAATGCATCATCACTGATCTCTACATCCTTAATTGCTTTTCCAACCCCAGGAATCATTCCCATAAGGTCTTTCATGTTACCCATTTTCTTGATTTGGTTGATCTGCTTAAGGAAGTCGTCAAAACCAAACTCATTTTTAGCAATTTTTTTGTGAAGTTTCTTAGCTTCTTCTTCATCAAACTGCTCCTGTGCTCTTTCTACTAAGGAAACAACGTCTCCCATTCCCAGGATTCTGTCTGCCATCCTTTCTGGGTAAAAAAGATCCAGAGCTTCCATTTTTTCTCCTGTAGATATAAATTTGATTGGTTTTTCAACAACAGAACGGATTGTTAATGCAGCACCCCCTCTGGTATCACCATCTAATTTGGTAAGAACAACCCCGTCGAAGTTCAGAGCATCGTTGAACGCCTTAGCAGTGTTCACGGCATCCTGACCTGTCATGGAATCTACTACGAAAAGTGTTTCCTGTGGCTTGATGAAGTAATGCACCGACTTGATCTCGTTCATCATCTGCTCATCAATTGCTAAACGACCAGCAGTATCCACAATTACGACATCATGATTGTTGGCTTTTGCGAAGTTGATCGCATTTTCAGCAATGGTAGAAGGGTTAGTAGCTCCATCTTCTGTATAAACAGGAACATTAATCTGTCCTCCTAATATCTTAAGCTGGTCAATTGCTGCAGGACGATAAACGTCACAAGCTACCAATAAGGGCTTTTTATTTCTTTTTGTTTGTAAATAATGAGCAAGTTTTCCGGAGAAAGTGGTCTTACCGGAACCTTGAAGACCTGCAATAAGGATCACAGATGGTTTTCCTGAAAGATTAATTCCTTCGTGAGAACCTCCCATTAGATCTACTAGTTCATCATGAACAATTTTCGTCATCAATTGTCCTGGAGTAAGCGATGTAAGAACGTTTTCTCCTAATGCTTTATCCTGAACTCTTTTAGTAAGATCCTTTGCTACTTTATAGTTAACGTCGGCATCCACCAATGCTCTACGGATTTCCTTTACGGTTTCCGCTACATTGATTTCGGTAATTTTTCCACGTCCGGAAATATTATGTAATGCCTTGTCTAATTTATCCTGTAAACTATTAAACATATTTATTGTAAATTATAGGTTTGCAAAAATAAGGAATTTTTAAGAAACCAGAGTATTATAGACTTAATATTATAAGGATTGGGGTAAGATTTAGAGAAAGACAGGAAGAAAAAAGGTGGGAGCGGGGTACTTTTATAGTTTATAATGGTGTCTTAGTCTGTTATTTTACTTTGTCTGTGGTTTTTGTTCCTTATTCCTTATTTATATAATATAGAAGAACTTTAGATTTGTTTTGTTTAAAAAATTATAATCTTATTTTTGCAGCATGAATTTTCTAGATTGTTTCATTATTATATTATTAGCAGTATTTTTTAATATAATAGTATATATGATATTTAAAAAGTATTTCTTTGGTAAGGCTGATGCGGGAATGAAGTTTCTTGTTGTGAATATCGCTAAAGATATTATTTGGCTGGCTGTTTCCTTATTAATTATAGAAAAGACCAAGTCTAATTTTCTCTTTATAGTGATCTGCTTTGTAGTGGCATCATTCCTCATTTATTTACCTATAATAAAACTCATTAATAAGTCTTGAATTTTTTGATGATAAAAATCAATTTTTAATATTGGTAAAGTTTAATAAAATCGATATATTTGCACACGATTAAAAAAGAGATATGAACAGAAAAATTTCTTCATTATTTTTCGCATTTTTATTTGTGTTTATTAGTGGTTTAGCTTCTGCGCAACACGAATCTGAAGGAGAAAAATTAGCTGAAAAAGTAGAGAACAAAGAGGCACAGGATAGCTTCAATGCGACCAAGATGATCATGGAGCACATTGGTGATTCAAATGAATGGCATTTATGGACTACAAAAGATGATAGTGGTGAAGAACATCACGTTTCTATCCCTTTGCCAGTTATCATTAAAGATAATGAAGGATGGCATACTTTTCTTTCAAGCAGTATTGCTCACGGACACGAACATGATGGGTATACTTTAGAGCACGGACAAGTAGTTTCTACTAAAGGTGTTGAAAAAGCAACTTTATTTTCAATCATCAGTGGGAAGCAAAAATCAAACGAAGTGTTTTTTGATCTTTCAATAACAAAAAATGCAGCTTCAATGTTCTTGTCAGTGATTTTTATGGCAGTAGTGTTTATAGGAATGGCTAGAAATTACAAGAAGTCACAACTTCCAAAAGGGATTGGAAAATTAATGGAACCTGTAATTGTATTCATCAGAGATGAAGTGGCTATCCCAAACATCGGGTCAGTAAAGTATAAAAGATATATGCCTTATTTATTAACGGCTTTCTTCTTTATCTGGTTCAATAACCTTTTCGGATTGGTGCCGTTCTTCCCTGGGGGAGCTAACCTTACCGGTAACATTGCTATCACAGCTGTATTAGGTATCATTACATTATTAATTACATTATTCAGTGCGAATAAAGATTACTGGAAACACATCTTTATGCCGCCGGTTCCAATCTTATTGTACCCAATCATGGTTCCAATCGAGATTATCGGAATCTTTACAAAGCCTTTCGCTTTAATGATGCGACTTTTTGCTAACATTACAGCAGGACACATTATGATCTTGGCGATCATTTCATTGATCTTCATTTTCAAATCTCCATTCTTAGGGTTTGCGTCAGTTCCATTAGCATTATTTGTTTCTGTATTGGAATTATTGGTTGCTGCATTGCAGGCATATATCTTCACTGTATTATCCGCATTATTTATCGGTATTGCAGTTGCAGAACACGACCATGAGCACGGTCACGAAGAACACGCTCACTAATTAAAATTAAAATAATTTTTTAACTAATATAATTTATTTATCATGGATTTATCAACAGGAGCAGGATTAATTTACGTAGGTATCGGTTTAGCAGTACTAGGTGTAGGTCTAGGTATCGGTAAAATCGGTGGTCACGCAATGGACGCTATCGCTAGACAACCAGAACAAGCTGGTAAGATTCAAGGAGCAATGCTTATTGCTGCTGGTCTTATTGAAGGTGCTGGTCTTATCGCGATCATCTTTGGTGCTTTCATCAAGTAATCTATCCTCAAAAAACATTCTTAGCAGTAAAGCGGTTGGCTGCTGCTAAGAATTTTAAAAAACAATCCATAAATAACACTTAAAAAAAGAATTTACAGATATGGGAATTATTGAACCTGGAATTGGACTTTTATTTTGGATGACCCTTACTTTTGTTATCCTATTGTTTCTTCTAGCTAAATTCGCTTGGAAACCAATTGTTAGTGCTGTTAATGAAAGAGAAACTTCTATCGTTGATGCATTAAACCAAGCTAAATTGGCTAAAAAAGAAATGGAAGATCTTAAAGCTGACAACGAAAGAATCATTCGTGAAGCTAAAATTGAAAGAGATTCTATCCTTAAAGAAGCTAGAGAAATTAAAGACAGAATCGTAGGTGAAGCTAAAGACGCTGCTAAAGCTGAAGGAGATAAATTAATCGAAGCTGCTAAGCAAACTATCAATGCTGAGAAAAATGCTGCAATGGCAGACATCAAAAATCAGATCGGTGCTTTATCTGTAAACATTGCAGAATCTATCTTGAAGCAAAAGCTAGATAACACTGAAGCTCAAAATGAATTAGTTCAAAATTATATCAACAAATCTAACCTTAACTAAGAATGCTTACATCTAAAGTAGCGAAAAGATACGCACAGGGTTTACTTGATTTCACTAATGAATCAGGTCAAACAGCTGCCGTATTTTCTGAAATGAAAGATGTAGTGAAGATCATGATTGAATCTAAAGATTTGAACAAATTCTTCCTTACGCCTTACATTGATGCAAAAAAGAAAATAGAGGTAGCAAACGAAATTTTCAAAGGTTTCTCAACATCTTCCCAGAATTTGATCACATTGGTTATTAAGCACGGACGTGAAAACCAATTAAAAAATATCGCTCAGGAATTCATAAACAAAGTTGAAGATATCAACGGTGTACAAAGAGTAACACTTACTACAGCAACACCTCTTTCCAAAGAGAATATTGATCAGATCCTAAGATCTACAGACTTGGTAAATGCTAATTCAAGTTTTGATTTGAAAGTAAATATCAACCAGGATATTTTAGGAGGATACATCCTAAGAGTAGGTGATCAGCAGGTAGATGCGTCTGTGAAGACAAAATTGAACCAAGTTAAAAAAGATTTTCAATTAAATTAAGAAAAACAACCATACAATGGCAGAAATAAATCCGGCAGAAGTATCTGCGATCTTAAAACAGCAATTGGCCAACTTCGATACTCAATCAAACGTTGAGGAAGTAGGTACAGTTTTAACCATCGGTGATGGTATTGCTCGTGTATACGGGTTAGAAAACGTACAATACGGAGAGTTGGTGAAATTTTCTAGTGATGTAGAAGGTATTGTACTTAACCTTGAAGAAGACAACGTAGGTGTTGCTTTACTAGGTGAAAGTAAATTAGTAAAAGAAGGGGATACAGTAAGAAGAACAAACAGAATCTCTTCTATCAAAGTAGGAGAAGGTATGTTAGGAAGAGTAGTAGATACCCTTGGTAACCCTATCGATGGTAAAGGTCCTATCACAGGAGATTTATACGAAATGCCATTAGAAAGAAAAGCTCCTGGGGTTATCTACAGACAACCCGTAACTGAGCCTTTACAGTCTGGTATCGTTGCAATTGATGCGATGATTCCTGTAGGAAGAGGACAGAGAGAGCTTATCATTGGTGACAGACAGACAGGTAAAACTACTGTTGCGATCGATACGATCATCAACCAAAGAGAATTTTTTGATGCAGGGAAACCTGTATATTGTATATATGTTGCGATTGGTCAAAAAGCTTCTACAGTAGCACAAATCGTTAAAACCCTTTCTGATAAAGGAGCTTTAGCATATACTGTAATTGTTGCGGCTAACGCATCAGATCCAGTTCCTATGCAGGTATATTCTGCAATGGCAGGTGCTTCTATTGGGGAGTTCTTCAGAGACACTGGTAGACCAGCTTTGATTGTTTATGATGATTTATCTAAACAAGCAGTTGCTTACCGTGAGCTTTCTCTACTATTAAGAAGACCACCGGGCCGTGAAGCTTACCCTGGAGACGTTTTCTATCTTCACTCAAGACTATTGGAAAGAGCTGCGAAAGTTATCGCTGATGACAATATCGCTAGCCAGATGAATGACTTACCAGAGTCTCTTAAGCCAATCGTAAAAGGTGGTGGTTCATTAACTGCACTTCCAATTATCGAAACTCAGGCTGGTGACGTTTCTGCGTATATCCCTACAAACGTAATCTCTATTACAGACGGACAGATCTTCTTGGAGTCTGATCTATTCAACTCAGGAGTTCGTCCAGCAATTAACGTTGGTATCTCTGTATCGAGAGTAGGAGGTAATGCTCAGATCAAATCAATGAAAAAAGTTTCTGGTACACTAAAATTAGACCAGGCTCAATATAAAGAACTTGAAGCATTTGCTAAGTTTGGTTCTGACCTTGATGCTTCTACTTTAGCTGTAATCTCTAAAGGAGAAAGAAACGTAGAAATCCTTAAGCAGCCGGTAAATGCTCCGCTTCCTGTAGACAGTCAGGTAGCAATCGTATATGCTGGAACAGAAAACTTAATGAGAAACGTTCCTATCAAAAAAATTAAAGAATTCCAACACGAATATATCGAATTCCTAAGATCTAAGCACCCAGATACAATGGCTGCAATTAAGGCTGGGAAAATCGATAACGATATTACAAGCGTTCTTAAGCAGGCAGCTAACGATTTAGCTTCTAAATACAACTAAAAAAATTCAATGTTTAAGGTTTAAAATATAAAGTTTTAAGCCTTAAACTTTAGACCTTAAACTTTGAACCCAAATTAATGGCAAACTTAAAAGAAATACGAGGCAGAATTACGTCAATTTCATCTACGATGCAGATTACCCGTGCTATGAAGATGGTTTCCGCTGCGAAACTTAAAAAAGCACAGGACGCAATTGTAATGTTAAGACCTTATTCTGAAAAATTACAGGAACTTATCCAGAATGTGAATTCTAGCTCTGATCCTGACCAGGTTTCTGTATATGCTCAGAAAAGAGAGGTTAAAAGAATACTTTTCATCGCTGTTACTTCAAACAGAGGTCTTGCGGGAGCTTTTAACTCTTCTATCGTAAAAGAACTTAACCATCAGTTTCAGAACAATTCTCAGTATGAGATTGAAGTTCTTCCTGTAGGTAAAAAAATATATGATGCTGTAAGAAGAAACCGTTCAGTATATGCTAATGCAAGTTCTGTTTATGATAACCTGAACTTTGATGTAGTTGCTAATGTTGCAGAAGGTGTAATGACAAGCTTCAAGGAAGGTAAATTTGACGAAGTTTATGTTATTTATAACAAATTCGTGAATGCTGCCACTCAGGAAGTAACTACAGAACAGCTTCTTCCAATCTCAATGCCTGAACAAACAGAGCCACAAGTAGAAACAGATTATATCTTTGAACCTAACAGAGCAGAGATCTTGGATAATTTAATTCCAAAGTCTATCAAAACTCAGGTTTTCAAAGCAATCTTAGACTCAGTAGCATCTGAACATGGAGCGAGAATGACGGCAATGCATAAAGCAACAGATAATGCCGAAGCTCTTAGAAATGATCTTAAGATCTTCTATAACAAAGCAAGACAGGCTGCAATTACCAACGAAATCTTGGAAATTGTTTCCGGAGCAGAAGCTTTGAAAAATTCGTAAGAATTATTTTAACATACTATCAAAAGCATCGATATTATCGATGCTTTTTTTGTGAGATAAAGGTGAAAACCCTCATTTGCTATTCAAAAACCCACTCTTTATATAGAAAATGAATACGGTGTCCGATTATTTTTTTAAATCTAAAATAGAAGCATCTCACAGCGTCATTTTTTAGGGTGAAAAACAGGACATTAAAATAACTTATCCCAGGTTATTTATATTTTGCATATCTTTGTACCTAATAAAATTATACAACTTCTAAATGGACTCGGACATAGTCAGGCTTTTGCTGGCCTTATTTCTTGTATTACTAAATGGCTTTTTCGTAGCCGCAGAATTTTCAATTGTTAAAGTTCGTTACTCACAAATTCAATTAAAAGCCGCAGAAGGAGATTCTATGGCAAAGCAGGCAGAACATATCATCAAACATTTGGATGAATATCTTTCCGCTACACAATTAGGAATTACGTTGGCATCCCTTGCCCTGGGTTGGGTAGGAGAGAGTGCCCTGCATCATATTGTTGAAAACATTTTTCACTCTTTAAATGTAGATTTAACCCAAACTACCATTACCACCATTTCAGTGGTAACTAGTTTTGTATTAATTACCATTATGCACATTGTATTTGGTGAGCTTATTCCAAAGTCAATTGCGATTAGAAAGTCGGAAGCAACTACAATGGCAACAGCAGTTCCATTGAGGGTTTTTTATACTGTTTTTAAACCATTTATTTGGTTGATGAATTCAATGTCCAATACATTTTTGAGATTGGTAAAGATTCATCCCGCATCAGAGCAGGAAATTCACTCTACTGAAGAACTTCAGCTTTTGGTAAAACAAAGTGCAGACAGTGGTGAGATTGAAGAAGAAAACTATGAGATCATCAAGAATGCATTTGATTTTACAGATCATTCTGCCAAGCAGATCATGGTTCCCAGACAGAATATTACGTCAATCGATTTTGAAGAAGACGTTAATGATATTATCAATACAATAATGGATAGCGGCTATTCCCGTATTCCGGTATATCTTGATTCTATTGATAATATAATCGGTATTTTCTATACCAAGGAAATTATCAGGGAATTTGTGAAAAGAAAAGGAGATCTGGATCATGAGGATCTTAGAGATTTGATGCGTGATGCCTTTTTTGTGGTGGAAAGTAAAAAAGTTTCAGACTTATTGAAAACGTTCCAGCTTAAAAAACAACATATCGCTATTGTTATCGACGAATTCGGTGGAACTGAAGGAATTATTACATTAGAAGATATTCTTGAGGAACTTGTAGGAGAAATTCAGGATGAAGAAGATGACGAAGAAAAAATAGTAGACAAAATAGCTGATGATACCTATTGGGTACAAGCTACGCAACCTTTGGACGAGATTAATGAATTCTTGCCTAAAAAACTTGCTCTTTCAGAAGAAAGTGAGTACAACTCATTAGCAGGATTCATTCTTCACGCATTAGAAGAGATTCCTGAAGAAAATCAGGAGTTTGATCTTGATAACTATCATTTCAAAATATTGAAGATGAACAATAAGAGTGTTGAACTTGTAGAATTGGTGTATCAGGAGCCCAATGCCATTGATAATTTAGCAGATAAAATTGGCGAAGTTTAAAATAACTTAGAATGAATTTTTATAATACCATAAAAGACTACGAAAACCCGAAACGTCAATATGAAGAAGAAGTCCTTGTATTGGATGATACGGATGATGTCTATAAATTAGTGTTGCATAATGATGATATCCACACATTTGATTATGTGATTGATTCTTTAATAGATATATGCAAGCACACCATGGAACAGGCAGAGCAATGTACAATGCTTGTTCATTATAAAGGCAAATGCACCGTAAAAACAGGCTCATTAGATGTTTTGAAGCCTATGCACGAAAAATTAATTTCACGCGAATTAACAAGCGAAATAGTATAAAATAAAATCCGACAATTTATTGTCGGATTTTTTTATTGAATTCGCAGGTGAAACTTGAGTAATAACACTAGATAATAAAGGATAATAGCCACTTCGAAAAATTTTTCAACATTTTAATTATTTAATCTTTTAATTTCTCAATAGTCTTACATTGCCATATTTTATCTAAAATAGTATATTTGTACCAACTATAAAGAAACAAAAAAATAATGCTTGTAATAGGAATTGCCGGAGGTACAGGATCTGGCAAAACTACAGTTGTTGATAAAATACTTCAGCAGCTTGATATTGAAGGAATGAATATCCTTTCTCAGGATAATTATTATCACGACAATCAAAATCTAACCTTGACGGAAAGAGAGGCCCTAAACTATGACCATCCGAAGTCCATCGATTTTGAATTACTGATAAAACACGTTAAAGCTTTAAAAAATAATGAGCCTATTGAACAGCCTATTTACAGCTTTGTAACGCATTCCAGAACAGGAGATCATGTGACTGTAGAACCTAAAAACGTATTGGTGGTAGAAGGAATCTTGGTTCTTACCAACAAAGAATTACTGAAAGAATTTGATCTGAAAGTATTTGTTCATGCAGATTCAGACGAAAGGCTAATCAGGCGTATCAGAAGAGATACCCAAGAAAGAGGAAGAGATCTGAGTGAAGTATTACACCGTTATCAGACCACCTTGAAACCAATGCACCAGGAATTCATCGAGCCATCTAAAAATGATGCCGATCTTATTATCCCTAATATGAAACAGAATTCCGTAGCGATTGATTTTTTAACCACTGTTATTAAAAACTCGTTGAGAAAACATTAAAAAAATGGAAGAAAACAAACTTATCAAAGACATTCAGCCGAAATCTGAAACGTTTAAACTTATCCAGACCTACATCCTGAATAAGTATACCATTACGATCTGTCTGTTTTTGGTATGGATGGTTTTCTTTGACAAAACCTCATTTCTTGTAATTAATGAACTGAATGGTGAGATTCATAAGTATGAAGAGCAATTGGAGTATTATAAAAAAGAATACGCAAAAAATGATGCTTTTTATAAAAAACTGATGAACAACAAGTCAGAAAAGGAAAAATACGCAAGAGAAAATTATTTTATGAAAAAACCGAATGAAGAAATCTTTATTTTGGTGGTAGACAGTACAAAAGTCGCGAAAAAATAATACAATTGAATAGAATGCGGCAATAGTGAATTTCACTTTATTTACAAAGCGAAATTCACTATTATCGATTCATAAATTAAATAAAACTAATGTCAGATACAGCTACACTTCCAACTTGGGAAAATTTAGTAAAAAAGCAACTTAAAACAGAGGATATTTACCCTATTTTAGAAAAGGAAAATCTGGAAAGAATAGAGGTAAGGCCTTTTTACACAGACGTTCAGAAGCCTTTGGCAAACTTGCCGAAAGTTGAAGAAAGTACCCATTTGGTGGCTAAATACCATGAAAGTCTGGAAGACGAAGTATTTGCATTTATGCTGGATCAGAACGTAGAAAATCTCGATGAGAAGACATTTTTTGTCAATAATAAAGATCTTGCAGGACATATTAGCCCCAGAGAAGAAGATCAGTATTTCTCCCTTATCGATGTTTTTAATGAAAAAGAGGGAAGTATTGATGATCAGTTAGCGAAAGAATTACTGGCAAAAGGATTTAAAAGAAGTATTTGTGTAGATATTTCCTTACATCAAAATGCAGGAGCTGCCATCTATCAACAACTTGGTATTGCTTTGGCAAAAACTAAAGAACTGATAGAAGCATATGGCCCGGAAATTTTGAACAAACTTATCTTCAAAATAGCTGTAGGAGGTAACTACTTCTTCGAAATGGCAAAGTTGAGAGCCTTTAAAATGGTTTTTAACCAGCTTTCCAAGGAATACAATCTGGATGAAGTTCCTTATATCTTCGCTGAAACTTCCTTTAGAAATAAGGCTATTTCCGACAATGAAAATAACCTGATTCGATCTACTTTAGAGCTTGCTGCAGCCATGATTGGTGGGGCAGATGCAGTGTATACCAACAATTATCTTGTAAGCAGAAGTACAGATAATTCTGAAGAAATTTCTTTCAAACAACAGATTGTTTTGGCTTATGAAAGTATCATCAATGTATTTGAAGATGCATCCAACGGAAGTTATTATGTTGAAGACACGACTCAGCAAATAGCAGATAAATCTTGGGCTTTATTTGTGGAAATGGAAGATGCAGGCGGATATCTTGAACTTTTAAAACAAGGAATTGTTCAGAAAAAGATTTATGAACATGCTATTCAGGAACAACAATGGATCGAAGAGGGCAAGATAAAGCTGATTGGAGTTAATTTATACCCCAAATTAGACATTAAAAAGTCAATTGAAGAACTTTACAACGAAAAAGAAATAAAGGCGGTTCGTTGGGCTGAAATGTTTGAGTAAGACATTCATTATACACTATGAAAAAAAAATTTCTAATTTGCCTTTTATTGTGTTTTGGATTATGCTTTTCTCAAACTGAGAAAGATTTATATGGGAAATGGATTGGAACAGATGCTGGTAGCTATGGTTCATTTACATTTTTTTCCGATGGTTATGTAAAAGTAGAACTTAATGGATTGAATATTGATGGTAGAAATCATATAATTTCTGACGGACCCAATAAAGGCAAAGTAGCACATGTAAAATATACTACTGATTTTTCAAAAAAAGTTGTTACATTTAGCTTAATAGCAACCTACTATGATTTCAATAATAAACTTGAAGAAAGTAAATTTTTAAGTGGACTTATTAAATTTGTTAACGAGGATGAATTTCTATTGTTCTTTGATTTTGAAAATAAAAAACCGAAAGATATTGATCCCACGTCTCCAAATGTATTGACATTGCATAAAGATACAAGCTTATAGTTTTTAGTAATGAAAGAAAAACTGATAGATTTATTTGAATATACCTATCATTTCAATGTTGAGATGATTAAAGCGGTCTCTGAAAATAGAGAAATCGTAGATGATAAAACGATCAGTCTAATTAATCATACGCTTAATGCACAACAGATCTGGAATGCCCGGATATTGAGGGAGGTAACCTTTGAAGTCTGGCAGATTAATCCCTTTGAATCTCTGGTAGAAATTAATCACGAGAATTTTCTTAAAAGTATTGATATTATCACCAATCTTGATCTCGAAAAGAGAATAGAATATCAGAATTCAAGAGGAACGAAATTTGAGAACAGTATTTTTGAAATACTTTTTCATGCAGTGAATCACTCTACCTATCACAGAGGGCAAATCAATTCTTTGCTCAAACAGAATGGGATAACCCCTGTATTGACTGACTATATTTTTTATAAGAGAAAACTTTAATATAATGATGCTTCGATTCCATTCAGCATGACATTCTTACAAATTAATTGTAAGAATAAAACAATTAGTATTAGAGATGCCATGCTAAGCGGAATCGAAGTATTCATATTATTATTTACAATCTGGAACAAATCTGTGGGAAACAAACTATTAAACAAAGACGTTCAAAATTATATCAACGCAAATCTAAAGACAGATCTGCACTCATTATTATTGAAAAAATCACCATTTCCGGAGGTTTCCATACAAGAAATCGTACAGCAAATCAAAGGAAAGCAGGTTGCAGAGAAAAAGTTTCCTTTTTTATTAAAAGATGGAATTATTTTCCCTCCACAGCTTAGTTTAGAGCAGTCATCATCTGAAAAGACAGCTTTTTATAAATCTGAAATTTTAAAAGGAAAAAAGTTCATAGATCTCACAAGTGGTTTTGGAATAGACGCTTATTACCTGTCTCAAAATTTTGATGATATTACTTTAATAGAGCAAAATACAGAGCTTTTAGAGATTGTAGAGCACAATTGGAATACATTAGGAAAGCAAGCAAGATTTATTAATCAGAAATTAGAGGACTTTTTAAATGAAAATCAAGAAAGTTTTGATACTATTTATTTAGATCCGGCACGCAGGGACCAAAATAAAAATAAAGTCTTTCTTTTAGAGGATCTTTCTCCGAATATCCTTGAGATTCATGAAAAGTTATTATCAATATCAGATCAGGTTATCATTAAACTTTCGCCGTTAATTGATCTGAAATATCTTGTCTCAGCCTTATCCAATATTTTCAGGATTGATTGTATTGCCCTGAAAAATGATGTAAAAGAAGTTGTGATCTTTTTATCCAAAGAAAATAAGAAAGATATTATTTGCAATTGTGTGAACCTAGAAAGTGGTGAATCTGCTTTTAGCTTCACTTTTGGGGAAGAGGAAAATGCCAAATCAGAGTATTCCGAACCTGAAAAATTCATTTATATCCCAAACAATTCCATTTTAAAGGCCGGAATCTTTAATTTAATATCAGAAAAATTTGGATTGAAAAAACTTCATCCCAATACTCACCTTTATACATCTTCTGAAAAAAAAGAAGAATTTCCAGGACGTATTTTTGAAATGGAAGCTATTGATTCTAAGAATATTAAAAAGAAAGGCCACTTTAATATTATTTCAAAAAACTACCCTCTAAAGCCTGAAGAAATCAAGAAGAAATATGGGTTAAAAGACGGCGGAAATGACTACCTTATTTTTACACAATCCAAAAAAGGGAAAATAATTTTAAAATCAGTATAAAAATGTTGCCGAAAAAAGCAGGATTTCTTAATTTTGGGCAATCTAAAATTTAAGCATGAGAAAATTAATTATATGTTTAGCGATTGCAACGGTAGCTGTAAGCTGTAAAAAAATACCTGCTGGGGGAAATAAAAACACTCTGAAACTAGAAGAAGGAGTAGAAAGATATTCTGATGATGTACAGGGAGAAGGGAAAGCTCACGGACATGAAGCTGCTGCTGAACACAAAGAAGAGGCTGCAAAGCCTGAAGCTGCGGCTCCTAAAAAAGATAGTACTGCTGCTGCAAAGCCTGCTGAAACTACAGAAAAGGCTCCAGAAGCTAAACACTAATTATAAGTATACCATATACAATTGCCCTGTTTCTTTACAGGGCATTTTTATTTAAAAAAATTGGTTCATAGGTAAATTACAAGGAAATAATCTAATTGTTCAGAAAATCCTCTGTTTTTGCTTGGTCCTGCGGGGCTTTTTTTTTAATTTTAACCAAACAAATTTTTACAATGCAAGAGACATTAAATTACATTAACGAAAACAAGCAGCGTTTCGTGGATGAATTATTTGAGTTATTGAGAATTCCTTCCATTTCTGCAGATCCGGCTTATAAAAATGACGTATTGAAGTGTGCAGATGTATGTGCAGAACACCTTAGAAATGCAGGAGCTGATAATGTTGAAGTATGCGAAACAAAAGGATATCCTATTGTTTTTGGAGAAAAAATTATAGATACAAACCTACCAACAGTATTGGTATACGGGCACTATGATGTGCAGCCGGCAGACCCATTGGAGTTATGGAGAAAACCTCCTTTTGAACCTTATATTGAAAAAACTGAGCTTCATCCAGAGGGTGCCATCTTTGCAAGAGGTTCCGCAGATGATAAAGGACAGTTCTTTATGCATGTGAAGGCTTTTGAAGCTATGATGAAAACCAATACACTTCCTTGTAACGTTAAGTTTATCTTAGAAGGTGAAGAAGAAGTAGGTTCTGTAAGCTTAGGAGACTTTGTGAATGAAAATAAAGAGAAATTATCTTGTGATTGTATTCTAATCTCTGATACTCATATCTACAGCAACGAGCAGCCTACTGTTACTACTGGTTTAAGAGGATTAAGCTATGTAGAAGTAGAGGTGGAAGGACCAAACAGAGACCTTCATTCAGGGCTTTATGGTGGAGCAGTTCCAAACCCGATTCATGTACTTTCCAGAATGATTGCTAATCTTATTGATGAAAACGGGCATATTACTATTGACGGGTTCTATGATAATGTAGAAGTTGTATCAGATTCTGACAGAGCTGAAATGAATAAACTGAAGGATAATCCTGAAGAATTCAAAAAATCAATCGGATTAAGTGGAGTAGAAGGAGAAAAAGGGTATACAACACTGGAAAGAGCTTCAATTCGTCCTACTTTAGACTGTAATGGTATCTGGGGTGGTTATACAGGAGAAGGAGCTAAAACGGTTATTCCATCAAAGGCTTTTGCAAAGATCTCAATGCGTCTGGTTCCTTATCAGACTCCGGAAGAAATTACAGAGAAGTTTACAAAGTATTTCGAGAAAATTGCACCAGATACAGTAAAAGTAAAAGTAACTCCTCACCACGGAGGTATGCCTTATGTTCTACAAAGCGATACCAAAGAATTCTTGGCTGCTAAGCAAGCTATGGAAACTGCATTTGGTAAAGAAGTATTGCCATACAGAAGTGGAGGAAGTATTCCGATCACCTCTATGTTTGAAAAGGTTTTAGGAGCTAAGTCTGTATTGATGGGCTTTGGTTTGGATTCTGATGCGATCCACTCTCCAAACGAACATTATGGGTTATTTAATTTCTATAAAGGAATTGAGAGTATCCCATTGTTCTTTGAAAATTATTCAAAGTAATTAAATTCTTAGACTATATAAAATGAGGTGTTTCTGTAAAGAAGCACCTCATTTTTTGCTTTATTTCGAATGGTATCATGTGGTTTAAATAGTGTTTTTAATGGGGATTTAAAATTAAATTCATTGAAATTAAAAGCTTTAGTTATTATTTCATTAAAGATATTTCACTTTATGTGGAAAGTTCTTATTTTTATTCCAAACTTGAAACCATATGAAAACTTATTACTCAATCGCATTTGCCTTGTTTACAGTGCTTTCCTTTGCGCAAACTATTTCCTTTGAAAACAATGAAGGGTTTATAAACGGAAATATTCACGGTCAAGGAGCATGGATCAGTACTCCAACAGGAGGAGTTCCTGAAAATGTAACCCACCAAACCATCAGTGTAGATAATGCAACGCATGGTAACAATTCCCTGAAAATCGTTAGGGAAGCTACTTTCGGAGTGCAATCGGAGCCTATTATTGGTGGTTTTTATAACTTGCCAACACCACTGGATTTTACCAATTTTTCAGTTTCATTTGATATCAATATGTCCCAGATTAATGGATCTGTTTTCGGATTTCAGGCGATGAATAGCCTTGAAGAAAAATATGTTGTAAGAATGGATTTTGATAAAGCAGGAAAGATGAAGATTTTAAATTCCGTTTCAGGTGTTCCGGGGCTGATAGCTACCTCGGTAATTTGGAGCCCCAATACCTGGTATAGAATCAAGGTAGTGGGAACACTTACGGATATTAGATATTACCTTAATGACGTCTTGGTTTATACAGGGGCTTCAGTTTCTGCTTTTAATATTGATCAATTACGATTTGTTCATAATAATGGATTGGGGATAGCATATATTGATAATATTAAGATAAATAGTGAAACAGTGATGTCTGTGAAAGAAACAGGATTTAATAAAAAGGAAATAATACTATATCCTAACCCTGTAGTCGACTTTATACACATCAATTCTTCAAATAAGATCAAAAATATTAAAGTTTATGATCTGGTTGGGAAAAAGATTGATGTTACATTAAATGATGGTAAAGTAGATGTAAGAAATTTACAATTTGGAGAGTATTTATTAAATATAGAAACAGAAAAAGGGAACTTTACCGAAAAATTTATTAAAAAATAATGACCATCACTTTTAATAACAATGAAACGCTTCATGTGGAGCGTTTTTTTGTATAGCACTTTTATTCGTTTGATAATGAGTATAGAAAGATTAAATTCTGACATAGAAGAATCAATTGATTATAAAAATGAATTTAAATTAAGCAAAACATTTGCTTAAATGTAAATTTTTAATATAAATTGATATATGTGTTTATTTTATGTTTTGGATGTCGAGCTTTTTATATATGATGAGTATGTATGTTTTCCTTTAAATTGAAATATATAATTCAATTTATTTCTTTTTTTTATGAAATTTTAATTGTTTATTTGGTTGTATGGTTGGGATTTTATATATTTACAATAATTAAAAAATAATTTATCATGAAGAAAATTTTACTATTGGGAGCCTTTTTAGGACTATGCTCTTTAAATGCTCAAACGGTGTTCAGCTATGGATTCGATGGTGCTTTTCCTGTAGACTGGACGAGAACTAATCAAAGTACTCCTGCTACTACAGTTTTGTGGGGTCCGGGAAGTTTTACTCTTCCTTTAGATGCTGCTATATTTGGTAGTGGAAACGTTAATACCCTTCCTGTAGGACAGGCTGGAGGTGCGAACTCTTTTGCCATTGTAAATTTTAACAGTACTTCAGGGGCTGGGAATATTAGCAATTGGTTAATTACGCCAGTTATTAATGTAAAAGATGGCGATGAAGTAAGTTTCTATTCTAGAAAGGGAACAGATGCGGCTCAGGACTATCCAGATAGATTAGAATTGCGCTATAGTACTGCAGCAACTACAGTGGTTCCTTCTACAGGGGCTACAGATGTAGGTTCTTTTACCAATCTTGGGGTTTCAGTTAATCCAAATTTAGTAGGAGGGTTTGTTTATCCTAAAACATGGACAAAATATAGTTTTGTAATGAGTGGTGTAGGAACTGTTCCTGTTCCTGTGAAGTTTGGCTTTAGATATTTTGTAACTAATGGAGGGCCAAGTGGACTTAACTCTGATATCATAGGACTAGATACGTTCTTGGTTAATAGAGTAAATCTTGGGACTTCTGAAACAGCAGCTAAAAAAGAAAGCCTTACAGTTTCTCCAAATCCAACTTCGGATTACTTATCTATTAAAGGTGGAGAAAAAATCAACAAAGTTGAAGTATTTGATATGGGAGGAAGAAAAGTGGACGTAAACATTGTTGAAAATAAAGTTGATGTAAGAAGCCTTAATGCAGGAAGCTATATCATTAATATTGAAACGAAAGCCGGTAAAACTACCGATAAATTCATCAAAAAATAATACCTGATAAATCTTAGTATCAGTAAAACGCTCCAATTGGAGCGTTTTTGTTATTTTAGAGAAATAAATTGTGAACAATGTCAGAAAATAAAACAGCTTATATCACGGGAGGAACAAAAGGGGTCGGTTTTGGAATCGCCAAAATCTTACTCGAAAATGGAATCTCAGTGGCATTTTCAGGACGAAAAAGTGAGGATGTGCTGAAAGCCGAGGAAGAACTAAAGAAGTATTCAGAAAATGTACTAGGAATTGTATCTGATGTACGAAGCCTGGAAAGTGAAGAAACAGCAGTAAAACATATTACTGAAAAATTCGGACGGCTGGATTATGTGATAGCCAATGCCGGATTGGGAATATTTAAGCCTGTAGACGAGTTGTCTGCTGAAGAATGGAATGATATGATAGAAACCAATCTTACAGGTGTTTTCTATACTTTAAAAGCCTCTGTGGAAGAATTGAAAAAGACAGAGGGTTATTATATTACTATTTCAAGTTTAGCAGGAGCCAACTTCTTTGAAAACGGTACAGGCTACAATGCTTCAAAATTTGGAGTCGTAGGTTTTACTCAGGCAGCTATGATTGATCTAAGAAAATATAATATCAAATCTACAGTGATTATGCCCGGATCAGTAGCCACCCATTTTAATGGAAATATTCCGTCGGAAAAAGATAATTGGAAGATTCAGCCTGAAGATATGGGGAATCTGGTATTAGATATTTTAAAGATGAATTCGAGGGTTTTACCTAGTAAAATAGAGTTTAGGGCAACGAAACCAGCGTAGTAAATACATCTAATGTATTGAATAATAATTTAGTAAGTATTATGCATGCATAATATATTTTTTATTTATATTAGCAAAAATTAAATGAAACAAAATCTCTGCATAAACTGTCATGATTTTATGCATAAAAGAGAAAAAATAAAATAGTACACATGAAAATATTAGTTTGTATTAGTAGTGTTCCGGATACTACTTCCAAAATTAACTTTACAGCAGATAAATCTGCATTTGACAAAAATGGAATTCAGTGGGTAATCAACCCGCTAGATGAATTTGCGTTAACAAAAGCGGTTAAACTTCAGGAATCTCAGGGAGCAACTGTAACAGTAATCAACGTAGGAGATGCTGCTACAGAACCTGTAATCAGAAAAGCTTTAGCAATCGGTGCAAATGATGCAGTAAGAGTAAACCTTGATCCAAAGGATAGCTATTCTACGGCAAAAGAAATTGCTGCTGTAGCTCAAAACGGAGGATATGATCTTATCCTTTGCGGTAAAGAATCAATCGATTATAACGGAGGTTCTGTTCCGGGAATGGTAGCTCAATTGCTAAACCAACCTTTCGTAAATGCATCTGTAGGATTAGACGTAAACGGAAGCGAAGCTACTGCAATTAGAGAAATCGAAGGAGGAAAAGAAACTATTTCTGTTAAATTGCCAGCAATTATTGCAGGTCAAAAAGGATTGGTAGACGAAAAAGACCTTATCATTCCAAACATGAGAGGAATTATGTCTGCAAGAACAAAACCTTTGCAGGTAGTAGAACCTACTTCATCTGAAGTAAAAGTTCAGGGAGTATCTTATGATAGCGTTCCTCCAAGAGCTGCTGTGAAAATGGTTTCTCCAGACAATTTAGATGAATTGGTAAGACTACTTCACGAAGAAGCTAAAGTGATCTAATCATTAATCCTTTAATTTTTTAATCTTTAAATTTAAGAAAATGGCAGTATTCGTATACGCAGAAAATATAAATGGAGTTTACAAAAAAGCAGCTTTTGAAGCAGTTTCTTATGCTAAAGCTGTTGCAGATAAAGCTGGTGACACTGTTACCGCGATCTCTGTAAACCCTACCGATTCTTCAGATTTATTATACAAATATGGAGCATCAAATGTTATCAATATTAAGGACGAAAGTCTTAAAAACTTTTCAGCTAAGGCATTTGCACAAGCTGTAAATGAAGTAGCAGATGGAAACATTATTGTTTTCCCTCACACTACAGATGCTTCTTCAGTAGCACCAATGTTGGCAATTATGAAGAACTATTCTTTAATTACCAATGTTTTGGAAGCTCCAGAAAGCCTTTCTCCTTTTCAGGTAAAGAGAAGAGCATTCTCAGGAAAAGGATTCATGCATGCAAAAGCTGAAGGGAACGGAGTAATTATTACTGTTTCTCAGAACGCTTTTGGAGTTAAAGAAAACGCAGTATCAGGTTCAGAAGAAGTTAAGAACTTATCAGTAGCCAATGAAGATACTAAAGTGATTTCTCACGAACAAAGCTCAGGTAAATTAGACCTTAAAGAAGCAGAAGTTGTTGTTTCTGCTGGTAGAGGAATGAAAGGACCTGAAAACTGGGGAATGATTGAAGATTTAGCAAACGTTTTAGGAGCTGCTACAGCATGTTCTAAGCCTGTTTCTGACATCGGGTGGAGACCTCACACAGAGCACGTAGGGCAAACAGGTAAAGCTATTTCACCGAATCTTTACATTGCAGTAGGGATTTCAGGAGCAATTCAGCACCTTGCCGGAGTAAACTCTTCAAAAACTATCGTAGTAATCAATAGCGACGCTGAAGCACCATTCTTCAAGTCTGCAGATTACGGAGTAGTAGGAGATGCTTTCCAGATTATTCCTGCATTAACAGAGAAAATCAAAGCAATAAAAGGATAGATAAGAAATGGTGAATAGTCAATTCATTTTGCTTGTAAATTTTAGTAATTCACCAGCGAATTAGAATTCACGATTGACCATTGACAATCATATACAATACAATAAAAGCTCGGCTTTCCGGGCTTTTATTTTTGTGTAAAAAAGTGAAATCACAATAAAAAATTAATCTATATTTGTAGCTATGGATTATAAACAGCTAATTATTCGCGGAATATCGTACAGCCAGACACAATCAGGGGCGTACGCATTGTTACTGGAGCATGAAGAAACACACATAAAATTACCTGTTGTTATAGGAAACTTCGAAGCCCAATCTATCTCTCTTGGACTGGAAAAAGATATCCATCCACCGCGTCCCCTTACCCATGACTTATTCACAAAATTTATAGTTTCTACCAATTATGAGCTGGTTTCTGTTATCATTTACCAGATTGTAGATGGTGTATTCTTTTCAAATATTAACTTTAAAAATAAGGTTAACGAAGAAGAATTAATCCTTGATGCAAGAACTTCAGATGCTGTTGCTATGGCCGTGAGATTTGATGCGCCAATTTTTACAACACAGCAAGTGCTAAACGAGGCTGGGATTTTATTAGAATTGGAAGATGTTTCGAAAGAAGAACAGACTTTCTCAGAAACGGTACAAACCGAAGATGCCTTAACATCTCTTTCCATGGAAGAACTTCAGAAATTATTGGATGATGCCGTTAAAGAAGAAGATTATGATACCGCTCTTGAAATCCAGGAGGAAATCAAGAGAAGGAAAAAGAAAATTGACTAAAAAGAGATATTTTATATAGACTATGAATTTAAAATTACGACTGACCATCCTCAGTTTTCTCCAGTTTTTTGTCTGGGGAGCATGGCTGATTACGATGGCAAACTTCTGGTTTGGCACAAAACATTGGGAAGGAACACAGTTTGGAGCTGTTTTCGGAACAATGGGAATTGCTTCCATATTTATGCCTACCATTACTGGAATTATCGCTGACCGTTGGATAAATGCCGAGCGTATCTTTTCAGTACTACACATCCTTTACGGGGTTATACTTTTCATATTGCCGCATTCTGCAGACCCGAATTCTTTTTTCTCGGTAATGCTTGTTGCGATGTGTTTTTATATGCCTACCATTGCCCTAGCTAATTCAATTTCTTACACGATTTTGAAGAATAATAATTTTGATGTAGTAAAAGATTTCCCACCGATTCGTGTATGGGGAACCATCGGTTTTATTGTAGCCATGTGGATTACCAACCTTAGTGGAAATAAAGCGACGGAAGGACAATTTTATATCGGTGGAGCGGTTGCTATATTTCTAGGAATTTATGCTCTTACATTGCCGAAATGTCCGCCTCAAAAATTAATCGATAAAAATTCACCATTATCAGAGCAATTAGGATTAAATGCATTTAAGCTTTTTGGAGACTATAAAATGGCATTGTTCTTTTTGTTTTCAATGCTTTTGGGAGCTGCACTTCAGCTAACGAATGCTTATGGAGATGTATTCCTAAGTGAATTTGCTCACTTTCCGAAATATGCAGATTCATTCGTAGTACAGAGGTCTACAATCATTATGTCAATTTCTCAGGTTTCAGAGACGCTATTTATTTTAGCAATTCCTTTCTTCCTGAAAAAATTTGGTATCAAAAAAGTAATGCTAATGTCTATGCTGGCATGGGTATTAAGATTTGGATTCTTTGCCTATGGAGTTCCGGACGGATTTGGATTATCTTTAATTGTCCTTTCATGTATCGTATACGGAATGGCTTTCGATTTCTTTAATATCTCAGGATCACTTTTCGTAGAGACTACAACAGACAGGAAGATTCGTTCATCAGCACAAGGATTGTTTATGATGATGACCAATGGTTTTGGAGCTGTTTTTGGCAGTTATATTGCAGGTTGGGCTATCGATAAATTCTTTACCCATAAATTTACAACAGCTACAGATCTGTCTACCTATTTAGAAACTACTCCAGATAACCCTACGTTCTTGGGAATTCTGAAAAATAGCTTTAATGCAGTGGTAAACTCTGACGGTAGCCTTTCTTCTGTTGTTATGGTAAAAGATTGGCATCAGATATGGCTTTCATTTGCAATCTACTCATTGGTTCTTGCTATATTCTTTGCGGTTTTATTTAAACATAAGCATAAGCCTGAAGACGTATCTTCAGTGAAGCATTAATTCAATTAAATAATAAAATATAAAATTGCACTTTCGTAAGAGAGTGCAATTTTTTTATTTGAAAACCATTCCATAATTAAGTTTAACTTCTGATAAGCATAAAAAGTGATTTAAAAATTATCGTATCAATAAATCTTATTTTTTAATTATTTAATAAAATACATTTATTATTGTTAAATTTTTAAATCTAAACATGTTTTGTTATAACTAATGATTGTTAGGGAAGTGAAATGTATGTTTAGAAACAGATGATTTAAAAATGTGTTTTTTTTTGTATTTTGGCACTTTAGTAAATATGAAAAATATTCAATTATTAGGATTGTTATTAGTAGTGGTAGGGAGTTTTTTGCCTTTGGTGCATGTTCCTATCATAGGTAACTGGAACTATTGGAAGCTCGATCATTATTTGGCTATTGCATGTTGGATCTTTGCCGCATGTGCCGTTTTTGGAATTGTAAATAACAGTGCAAAAATCGTAAGGTTTTTTGGTATTCTGCTTATTGTTTTATTTGCATTCACCTTGGTAGCTGTCAAAATGCAGTCTTTAGAATACTTCAGCTTTTTACCCTTTAAATCCTGGAGAGAGACCTTTGCAGGAGTTGTTAAACTAAAGTGGGGTTGGGCTGTAGAATTTTTAGGGGCTTTTATGATGGTTTTAGCCGGAAATAGTAAAAAAGTAAATCAACGAACACAAATATAAGTATGAACCTTTTTAAAGTATTTTCAGTTGGGATTTTACTCTTGGCAGGAACACAAGCCAAATCTCAGAAAACTGAGCAGAAAAAGCCAGATAACCCTGTTAAATGTTCCAATATAAAGGAGGGTAAATTTTTACGGGCTAATTATCCGGAAAGCATTTGGTATATGACCATTAAGGATAATGTTCAAACCGAATATTTAAACAATGGTAAAGATTATATAAAATCAACATTGGTTTTTGTAGATGATTGCAACTATAAAGCAATTGTAATGGAAAAAACTGATAAAAATGATCCGGTTCAGATAGGAGATGTTTTTAATAACCAAGTGGTTGCCACACAGGATAATCTTCTTAAAGTCAATATTAAGATTGAAAAATCTGAATTTAACGCAGTTTACATAAAAGTAAAATAAATTTAATTATTAAAATGGAGCAGTAGTTTCATTTTAGCTAAAAATAAAAATTATATACATGAAAGAAGTATTCATTGTTTCCGCAGTAAGAACACCTATGGGGAGTTTTATGGGAAGTTTGTCAACAGTTCCAGCTACAAAACTAGGAGCTACTGCCGTGAAAGGAGCATTAGATAAAATCGGTTTAGATCCTGCTAATGTTCAGGAAATTTATATGGGGAATGTTTTGCAGGCAGGTGAAGGACAGGCGCCAGCTCGTCAGGTTGCTTTAGGAGCAGGTCTTTCAATCAATACACCTTCTACTACCGTAAATAAAGTTTGTGCTTCAGGAATGAAGGCTGTAACAATGGCAGCACAGGCTATCAAGGCTGGTGATGCAGAAGTAATTGTTGCAGGAGGTATGGAAAATATGTCTTTAGTTCCTCATTATTATAATGCAAGAGTTGCTACAAAACTAGGCGATATCAAAATGTTGGATGGTATGGTACTGGACGGTCTTACAGACGTTTATAACAAAGTACATATGGGTGTATGCGCAGAGAAATGCGCAGAGGATTACAGCATCACAAGAGAAGATCAGGATAATTTTGCTATAGAATCTTATAAAAGAGCTGCAAAATCTTGGAGCGAAGGTAAATTCAACGAAGAAATTGTTCCTGTTTCTATTCCTCAAAGAAAAGGAGAGCCTGTAATTTTTGCTGAAGACGAAGAATACAAAGCGGTAAACTTTGACAGAATTACAACACTTCCTACTGTTTTCAAAAAAGAAGGAGGAACAGTAACTGCAGCTAATGCTTCTACATTAAATGATGGAGCTTCTGCATTAATTCTTGTTTCTAAGGAAAAAATGGAAGAACTAGGCCTTAAGCCATTAGCAAAAATCGTTTCTTATGCTGATGCAGCACAAGAGCCTGAAAACTTTACAACTGCACCAGCTAAGGCATTGCCTATCGCTCTTAAAAAAGCAGGTTTGGAAGTATCAGATATCGATTTCTTTGAGTTTAATGAAGCTTTCTCTGTAGTAGGATTGGCAAACAACCAAATCCTTAAATTAGACGCTTCTAAAGTTAATGTAAACGGAGGAGCTGTAGCATTAGGACATCCACTAGGAAGTTCAGGTTCAAGAATCATTGTTACATTAATCAACGTATTGAAGCAAAATAATGCAAAATACGGTGCCGCAGCTATCTGCAACGGTGGTGGTGGAGCTTCTGCTATCGTGATTGAAAATATCTAATATTCTGTTTCAGAATATATTACCATTAAGAAATGTATAATTTTTTTAAAAAATAACCCATTTCTTAATGGTTTTTCTATTTTTGTGCTACTAATATTTAATTGAAATGTCTGAAACTGAGAATCGACAGCCTAAAAACATAAAGAATAATCCAAAGATTATGAAGGCTTGGGCTGTATATGACTGGGCAAACTCCGTGTATTCCCTGGTTATTACCTCTACCATTTTCCCTATTTATTACTCTATCCTTACCACAGCGTATGAGAAAAAGGAATATGTAGCAGAAACAAAAAAGTGGATTGATGTCCCGGTGAGGCATATGATCAAGATCTTCGGAAATGAATACCAACCAGATGCGGTATATGGGTATTCATTAACAATATCATTCTTTATTGTTGTATTGCTGTCTCCATTTTTATCTTCCCTGGCGGATACCATTGGTAATAAAAAATCATTCCTACAGTTCTTCTGCTATTTGGGAGCAACATCTTGTATGGGATTGGCTATGTTCACGGGAATGCATAACGTATTTCTGGGGCTTCTTTTCAGTATCACGGCGAGTGTCGGATTCTGGGGAAGTTTAGTATTCTACAACTCGTTTCTTCCGGATATTGCAACACCTGATAGGCAGGATGCACTTTCTGCAAGAGGGTATGTTTATGGGTACCTAGGATCAGTAGTTTTAGTAGTAATTTGTCTAATATTGATCCAGGTTTTTGCTAAAGGAGCAGCACAACAGCTATTATTCACAAGAATCAGCTTCCTGTTGACCGGTGCATGGTGGTTTGGGTTTTCACAATACACTTTCAAGCATCTTCCTCAGTTTGGGGATGTAAAAGATAAGCTTCCGAAAGATCTTGTGTTACTGAATTACAAGAATATCTTTAAAAAACATGAAGAACAAGGTGGCTTTTTTGAAGTGCTAAAAGATAACATGAGCTTCTACAAGGATATTGCGAAAGAAAGTTTCCATGAATTGTTTAAAGTAGGTGGAGAGCTTTTCAAGGATAGAAACCTGAAATTCTTCCTGTCCAGTTTTTTCTTCTACAGTGTAGGAATGCAGACAATCTTCCTTATGGCAACCCTATTTGGGAAAAGCGAAATCAACCTTGCGCAGGATAAATTGATTGGAACCCTTTTGGTGATTCAGATTGAAGCTATTATTGGTGCTGTTATTTTCTCAAGGTTATCCAAAAAGATAGGAAACAGAAACGTAATCTCAATAGCAATTTTTCTATGGATTGTAGCTTGTTTATGGGCTTATTTCTTAAATAAAGAAAACCCTACAGTAGAATATCAATTCTATGGAGTGGCTGCAGTAGTAGGATTGGTAATGGGAGGTCTTCAGGCTATGTCCAGATCTACTTACTCAAAGTTACTTCCGGAAAACTCCATGGAAAACACTACCTATTTCAGTTTCTATGATGTATTGGAAAAGATAGCGATCATTATTGGTACATTTATCTTTGCAACATTGATTGAGCACTTTAATAACATGCGTATTGCGGCTTTATCCATGACCGTGTTTTTTGGGGCAGGATTAGTATTAATCCGATTCCTGAAAGTTACGATGCGAAAAGACAGAGAAACATTATAAAAAATTAAAAGACGTTATTTTTAACGTCTTTTTTTTGTCGTATTAGATATTTTTAAGAAATAAATATTGAAATATGAAGCTTTTTTTGTATTTTTAAATAGTAATTGAATAGAATAAAAGCAAAACAGTTGATAATTCGGCCTGGCTTTTGCTTATATTCAGCGGAATAATTTTTAACTTTGCAAAAAGATTTATTGTCAAAATGACCAACCCTCTATTTTATGCAAAAATAATTCTGTTTGGAGAATATGGAATGATTGAAGATTCCCAGGGGCTTGTAGTACCTTACAGCTTCTATAAAGGAACTTTGAAATTCTCAGATTTAAGTTCTGAATTTGAACTTAACTCGAACAGGCATCTGCAGAAATATTCAGACTTTCTTACAACGCTTGATCTTTCTGATGATTTTACATTGGATATTGAAAGCCTCAAAAGCGATATTTCAAACGGACTTTTCTTCGATTCTAATATTCCTCAGGGATATGGAGTAGGAAGCTCAGGAGCTTTGGTAGCTGCTATATTCGAAAAATACTCAGTAAGCAAACTGAATCCTGAAAATATCTCAAAGGAAAATCTAAAAAAATTAAAAGCAATTTTCGGTGAAATGGAAAGCTATTTCCATGGTAAAAGTTCTGGAATGGATCCACTGATCTGTTACATGAATCTGCCTATTCTCATCGAAAATAAAGAAAATCTGGACAGAGTATCAATTCCTGAAGGACAAGAAGGAAAAGGAGCGATCTTCCTTATCGATTCTGGAATAACAGGAGAAACCGGTCCAATGATACAAATCTTCTTTGAAAAAATGAAGACCGAAGGATTCCGTAAAACACTGAAGGAAGAGTTTATCCGTTACAACAATGCTTGTATTGAGGCTTTCCTGAAAAAAGATATGAATCCTTTCTTTAGAAACCTTAAAAAACTTTCTCATTGGGCTTATGAACATTTCCGTCCCATGATTCCTGAAAGTATTTTTAAGATCTGGAAAAAAGGTTTGGATTCCAATGCATACTACTTAAAACTCTGCGGAAGCGGGGGTGGAGGTTATATTCTGGGCTTTACTCAAGATTACGAAAAAGCAGAAAAAATGCTTGAAGGCTTCCAAAAAGAAGTGATTTACAGATTTTAAATAGATTGGAATGAATTCTGAAAAAGAAACTTTCCAATCTAAAAACTATATTTCGAAATCTCTATCTTATAGATTTTCACAATTCGTGGGCTTTCTGCTTGGCGCGCGCTTTTTTGTAGCAGCCTTGTTGACATTTGCCCTTTATGTTTCTACTTTCTTCCTGTTCAATCAGGATGAATCTTTCAAGAGTTTTGTCTTTGACTTTAAGGTGCACGGCATTATTTTCTGTACCGTTCTTACCATTTTAGCAGGTGGAATTATCAACCAGTTTTATGATCTTGAAAAAGATTCCGTTGTAAAACCTTTCAGAACCCGGGTACAGAGTTTTATCAAACAAAAGTATTTTTTATATGCCTATTTGGGGCTTAGTGCTATTTCCTTAGGTGTAGCATGGATGATTTCCCATAATGTGTTTATCTTTTTTGTGGTTTATCAGTTTTTCATGTGGTTTTACAGCCATAAATTAAGCCGGGTACTTATAGTCAATAACCTTACTTTTGTCAGCCTTACCCTTTATCCGTTCTTTGGAATGATGGTGTATTATGAGACCTTTTCCAAAAAAGTTTTTCTGATGGCTGTCTTTCTTTTTCTTATCCTTTTATGTATTGATATCGTAAAGGATACCCTTACAAGAAGTGTAGATAAAACTTTTGGCTATACTACTATTCCCAATTACTTTAAAGCAAGAAATACAAAGATTATTCTGATTTCTTTACTGATTGTAACCATGACTGTTTCTATGAAGATTATTACCAAAACCGGTGTGGAAGGCTTTATGGCTTATTACTTTGCCGGCGGGTTATTTGTAATGATTTTTTGTGTCTTTCTTTTTTTGAAAGCTTCTCGACGAAATAACTTTCTTATACTGAGTGTATTACGTTTGTGGGTTTTCGTTGGAATCATTGCAATGCTTCTCAATGGGATTGAGCATAAATTGTAAAAAAAATCTTTAAATAAACTGAGGTTATTATTACCTTTGCATAACTAAATTTAATAAATAGGAATGCCCATTTTTAATGATACAAAAGTTGCGTTTGCAGATAAGTCAGATGCACAATTGAGAAAGGCTTACTGGATGTTTAAAATGATTGAACAGCCCGCTCTTACAAGCCTAGGAACCTCTGTTCTTAATTTCACAGTACATAATAACTTTCCATTCGTTACAGGAATTGTAAAAAAGACCTTATTTGAACAGTTTTGCGGAGGAGAAACCCGTGAGGAAAGTATGAAAGTTGTGAAACAGCTTTTCAAAAGAGGAGTTGGAAGTATTTTTGATTATTCCATAGAGGGTAAGGAAGATGAGGAAACCTTTGATGCGGTATGCAAAGAAATTAAAGACATTGTAAGATTCTCAGTAGGAAATCCGGCAATTCCTTTTATCGTATTTAAGCCTACAGCATTCGGAAGAATTGATCTTTATGAAGCTGTTGGAAAAGGAGCTGAACTTACTACAAGTCAAAAAGAAGAATGGGAAAGAGTAGTAAAAAGGTTTGATGAAGTATGCAGTCTTTGTCATGAAAATGATAAAAAAGTAATGGTAGATGCTGAAGAAACCTGGATGCAGGATGCGGCAGATCACCTTTGCGAAGAGATGATGGAGAAATATAACCAGGAAAAGCCTATCGTTTGGAATACTATCCAGATGTACAGAACAGGAAGACTGGAATATATGGAAGCCAATCTTCAGAGAGCAAGAGAAAAGAATTATTTTATCGGATATAAGATTGTTCGTGGCGCTTATATGGAGAAAGAAAGAGCCAGAGCTGCTGAAAAAGGGTATCCGGATCCAATACAGCCTAGCAAAGATGCTTCAGATAAAAATTATAATGCAGGAATTGACTTTGTCATGAACCATTTGGATAAAGTATCTGCATTCTTTGGAACCCATAACGAGATCTCTTCAGAATTGATTATGGATAAGATGAAGACTAAGTCTCTGGAAAGCGGAAATCCACACATTTATTTTGGACAGCTTTACGGGATGAGTGATAATATCACTTTCTACTTATCTGATAAGGGCTATAATGTGGCTAAATATCTTCCTTATGGGCCTGTAAAGGATGTTGTGCCATATCTTACGAGAAGAGCTCAGGAAAACACTTCTGTAGCCGGACAAACCGGAAGAGAGCTTGGATTGATTAAAAAGGAATTGGAAAGAAGAAAGAAATAATAAAACTTCTATAAAATAAAGAGTAAAACCTGCAAAATTTGCAGGTTTTTTTATTTGGGGTAATCTATAGTTTTTACAATCTTTAAAACAATCTAAGAATTAATGATTTTCAACCTATTCATTTATAGTATTAATTATTTGTTAAAATAATTTGATTTTTATTGTTGATTTGGTTTTAAATTTTTATATTTGATAAAACTATAAAAAACTAATTCATGAGAAATATCTTCACTTACTATTCCTCTTCTATAACGTAACAAAAATTTCCAGACCTGATTGAGGATAACTATTCTTATAAAATCAAAAGCCATAGATACCTTAATATGTTCAAATGCTTATGTTGATAAATAGAGAAAGTAAAAATCATATAATGAATTCACATAAATTTTAAAAAAACAAATAAAGCAAATAGCTTTAGTTTTCTTCTTCAAATATTTTTTAGCCCGGCCATTTTCTTTGACCGGGTTTTTGCTGTTTTAGGGTTCAAAACTCTCAAACTTTCCGTTTTCGTAGAACAGAACGATGCGTTTTATTTTATTTGTTTGATTTCCAATTACTTGACTAAGTATTTCTTCAGGCGAATTTCCTAATCGCTGAGAATCGGATATTTTTTCCGAAGCTTTATCTTGGGATAATATAAAAGATTCTCCAGAACCAGATTGAGGAAGTTCTATTTCTGTTTCTTCTGCCCCAAAATCGTCGTCATTATTCATCATGGTGAAAAGATCTGGCAGAGGGGTAGGCCTTACCTTATCTTCTTCCATTTGGCCCTCTAAAATCTCTACTTCTGGTAATTCGGGCTTAAGCATTTCACCTTCACCTGTAACCAACCAATCCCAAAGAAGTTCTGGGAAACGAGATTTTATTTTTATGATAAACTCCAGAGAGGGTTTGTTTCTTCCGGACGTAATATGCGAAATTGAGGAGCGCTGTACATCAATCTCATCTGCAAATTCAGATGGGGTAAAATTAGAATACTCTATAACCTTTGAAATTCTTTCGTTTAAACTCATAAAATAAGCCTTTAATTATTTTACAAATGTAAATAATATAATTTACAAAAGCAAAACACAAATGTAAACAAATGTAAATAATATTAAAATACATTTGTAAATAGTAAATAAGTATCTAATATTCAAATAATTAAAAATAAATTACAATTGTACCTATTATTTTAGACTCATATGATTTACTAAATTTCAAATGACCATATTAGTCTTTTTTGGAGTTTTAAAACTGATTATAAATGTAAATTTGGCTGAATGTACGCTATTTTTAACCCTAAAATCTCTTGAATAACCCTGTTTACATCTTTAATCTGCAATAAAACAGAATAGGAGGGTATATATCACATAAATAACGGTTTTACATGTATTTAAATACAGAATTTTACTGTATACAAACGTAAATTACTCTTGTAAACACCCTTCTAATCAATATTTATAGATCAATATCTTTTCTGAAACAGATTAATTTTTTGTAAATTTTACAATTGAATAGAAAGACATCAGTTTGGAATAAATTATAGCTAAATCTCAAAATTTTCATCGCTTTACATATGTATAATCATGTAAATAACTAGTTTCTCCACAATATTATTGTTTAAAAAAAATATGCTCATTTGGCTTAAAACAGGCTTTTTATCACTTCAAGTATCCTTACAAATAGTATTGAGATAAATTTCATAACTAATTGAATTTATGTTATTTAAATATATTGAATTAAATTATTCGCAATCCACATTTTTATCAACAGACAACTTGTCTGCTCAGTCTGTTTAGCAATGTTACGCATGTTAATAACATACTGATAAGGATAACCGCTTTGTTTAACTTATGTAAATTACAATCTTAACCGTAAAATTCACGCAGTTTACATAGTTTTGATACTATTTACATTTGTTAATGTTTATTTTTTGCCTTAAAATTGTTAAATTTGATTCTTGTAAATTATTTCCAACAATGAATTTTGAACAGATCTATTCTCCAAGCCCCGATTTCTCTAATCGCTATATTTCCCCTGAAAAATTATTTTCATACTTACAGACGAATCTCGGCAATTATATTCAGGAGATCGGAAAATCATATTTAAATAAGCCTATTTATCAGTTAAGCATCGGAACCGGAAACATTCAGGTACTGGCGTGGTCACAAATGCACGGGAATGAATCCAATGCTACTCATGCAATGATCGATCTTTTGACAAGTCTTGATAAGGCTCCTGAAATGAAAGAAGATTTATTCAGTAAAATCAAATTAGACTTTATCTTTATGCTAAACCCTGACGGATCCGAAAGATGGACGAGGCTGAATGCTGCCGATATAGATCTGAACAGAGATTTTCACAATGAGGCAAGTAAGGAGATTAAATTTCTAAAGAATGCGGCATCTTCAAAGAAGTATGATTATGCCCTAAATCTCCATGAGCAGAGAACTATTTTTACTACCGATGGTATTCATCCGGCTACCCTTTCTTTTCTGGCTCCTTCTGAAAACGTAGAACGAACCGTAACTGAAAACAGAAAAAAATGTATGGCTGTAATCGGGAGTGTTTATAATCATCTTAAGGAGATGATCCCTGATCAGATTGGAAGGTATTCTGATGAATTCTACCCAACTTCTACAGGCGACAATTTTATTAAGGCAGGAATGCCTACCATATTATTTGAGGGTGGACATTTTGTAGATGATTATACGAGAAAGGGAACAAGAAAGTATTATACAATTGCTCTTTATTATGCATTAAAAGCTATCAGTGAACTGAATTCTGATACTACAGGATGGGAAACCTATCTTGAAATTCCGGAAAACAAGGAAACACATTATGATATTATTTACAGAAATGTAAAACTGAATACAGAGCATGAGTGCATTTTGGACATTGCTGTTCAATACAGAGAGATGAAAGAGGATGGGAAAGATGAAATTTCATTTATACCTTTTGTAATGGAAGCTGGAGATGTGAAAAAAAGAAAAGGCTGGCTGGAAGTAGACTGTACGGGAAAGAAGTTTGTTTCTGCTAATAAATATCCAAAACTTGATGCAGTAGTGGATTTTACAATAGAAGATTAAAAATTTCGGCAATCCAAAGGATTGCCGAAATTTGTTTTTTAAATCTGCATTACCGACATCATCTGCGATAAGCATATATTTAATAGTATCTGAAGCTTAGTTTACGACTTTAATTCCGCTTGCTAAGAATCTGATTTCTTCTTTAGGTTGTGTAATGGCATCAATTTCAGATTGAGGCTTTTTTCCATCTTCTGCATAATGCTTTTGTTCATCCACAGAAATAACTTTTCTCTCTGCATTTCCTTCCAATACTACATTTTTTCCTTTCAAAGCAGTTGGAACAAAGAATGCATAATCTTTCATTTTTACGAAAAATTGTGAATTATCTTCAGTTTGGATGGTAAGCCAACATCCTTTTTTCTCACATACATCAGTTACCTTTCCTTTGATGGCAATATTTTCCAGCTTTTTATTCTCTTTTTTAAGCTTTTTCCCAAGTTTTTCTACCGTGATGGCCTTAGATTCTGTATTGGAAGCAACAGCTGCTCCATAAGTATCACCTACTAAGGCGTTTCCTGCTGGTGGGGAGAATTTCTTTTGAGATGTTTCCTGAGCAAAAGCAAGACTGGAAGCACTTACAGCAACTGCAAATAATATAGCTTTGAATTTCATTGTTAATATTTTTTCCAAAAATACTAATTAAAATCGAATCATAAATCGATAAAAATTAATAATAAACAGGTGCTTCTGTAAATTTTTAATAAAATTCAAAATGAAAGGGAGATTTGTTTATATTTGACGCCTATACTTGACTATGCAAAAAAAACTGAAACTATGGGACGCCATTATGCTTGTAATGGGGTCTATGATTGGGAGTGGGATCTTTATTGTAAGTGCTGATATGATGCGTAACCTGGGCTCCGGATATTGGATGATTGTGGTATGGGTCATAACAGGTGTAATGACGGTAGCTGCTGCAATAAGCTATGGAGAGCTTTCTGCATTGTTTCCAAAGGCTGGTGGACAATATACCTATCTGAAAGAGATCTTTGGAAGAAGAATGGGCTTTCTTTACGGTTGGGGACTTTTTACAGTAATACAGACCGGGACTATTGCCGCAGTAGCAATGGCTTTTGGGAAATTTACAGCATATCTGATACCGTCTCTTAATGATGCAACCCCTATTTTTCAAAGTGGGGAATTTAAAATTACATGGATTCAAATTTTAGCTATAGCCGTAATTCTACTGCTTACCTATATTAATACCAGAGGAGTACAAAGTGGTAAAATTCTTCAGAATATATTCACGGGATCCAAAATCATAGCTTTATTAGGTTTAATTGCATTGGGTTTTATACTGGTGGATTTCTCGCATTTATCCGAAAACTTTAGCCTAGGAACAGAGGCTTTTAGTAATCTTAAAAAGGATCTGAGCGGAAACTTCCTTAAAGAAGGGTGGGAACCCATTGGAGGAATGACCTTATTAGGAGGTATTGCTGCCGCAATGGTAGGATCTGTTTTTAGTTCTGTAGCCTGGGAAAGTGTAACGTTTGTATCCGGAGAAATTGACAATCCGAAGAGAAACGTTGTAAAATCAATGATCTATGGTACTTCTGCCGTGATGATCCTTTATATAGCTGTGAACTTTGTTTATTTAAATGCTTTAGATAGAGATGGGATTGCATTTGCTGCCAACGACAGGGTAGCAGTCGCAGCCTCACAGAATATTTTTGGAAGTGCAGGAACAATTATCATTGCTTTATTGGTAATGGTTTCTACTTTCGGATGTAATAACGGGTTGATTCTAGCAGGAGCAAGGGTTTTTCAAACCATGGCAAAGGATGGAATGTTCTTTAAATCTGCAGGACAAAACAATAAGAATGAAGTTCCGGAAAATGCATTGTGGATGCAGGGAGTTTGGGCTTCTTTACTCTGTTTAAGCGGCCAATACGGAAACCTGCTGGATATGATCTCATTTGTAATTGTTCTATTCTATATGATTACTGTTTTTGGAGTTATTTATTTAAGAATTAAACAACCTGCACTAGAAAGACCATACAAAACTTGGCTATATCCGGTAACTCCGATCATTTACCTGATTATAGGAACATGTTTCTGTATCTTACTTTTAATATATAAGCAACAATATACTTGGCCCGGATTCGTATTAGTTCTACTGGGACTTCCGGTATATTATTTTATTAATCGAAAAAATACTGATGGATAAAGTAGAATAAAGAATATAAGATAAATAATGATTTCAGGGCTATCAATTCGGTTTGGTAGCCCTGATCTTTGAATAATATTTTAATTTATTATGACAATTATTTAGTGAAAATGTGTATTTTGGTATTTCGTTTTTAAGTAAACGGAACCATGAAGTAAAAACAATAAGCTATGGATACACCAAATTACAGAATGCCTTTCGTACCATCTACTCTAATGACCGAAGGCGGAAGTATCGATACCTGCGATATGGGGGAAAGTATTGCCCACAATATTATGCTGCTGATCACCACTAAAAAAGGCGAAAACAGATATGACGAAAACTATGGAAACGATGTTTGGAACTTGGAATTTGATAATGGAGTAACAAGTGCCATCTGGGAAAACGTTTTTGTCAAAAGTCTTAGAAGACAGATTCAGGAATATGAACCTCGCATTGTACAACCACAAATAGACGCCAACATACAATTTGTAGAACACAGCTACGATACCAAAGAACACACCGAAATCAAAAAGAAAGTAAGAATTGCCATCAATGCTAAGATGGAGGAAACAGGAGAGCGTTTCAGTTTTTCAACGGAACTGTTCCTGAGCCCGATGTCTATTGATTAATATTTTTAACAGCAAAAGAAATTATGAATTTAGATCAGAATATTTATTCTAAAGAATCTGTAAAAGCAAGAATGTTACAGAATGCTACAAAAGTCTGGGGATTGAAGAGTCCACAGTCTTTAGATCCGTTTGTAAAACTGTTGATAGACGCATTCAGTACAGAAGTTTTTAAAGCGAATAATGAAATACAAACAGTGAACGCCCGAATTTTAGAGAAACTGGCAAAACTGTTGACCCCATCCATTTATACTCATCCTATTCCTGCTCATGCTGTTGCCTTTACACAGCCTTATGAGTCTACCGAAGTATTATTGGAGCATACGGAGTTTTTCTTCCGTAAGCAAATGACCTCCACCGTAAAATCAGAATCAGATAAACAAGTGAATATTCCTTTCACTCCTGTTGGGAATGTAAGAATTAATAAAGTTCATACTTCAGTAATGTTCGTAGGAAATACCTGTTACAGTATTGATGATAGGTTTAATAAAATTCCTATTGCTAGATTTAACGGTAGACCTGAAGATTACAGAAAGATAACGGTAGGAATTGATGTAAGTAAATATGCAAGTGAGAACTTTCCTAAATACATGAGTGTATTTTGTTCCAATCCTGCTTTTGAACATTTGGATTTTGTATATAAATTATTGCCTTACATTACCGTATCAAGTAACGGGAATCCTTTATTTGTAAGAGAAGGATTAAGTTATCTTACAGAAAGCAATCCGGATGGATATGAGCAGATGTTCAAGGAACAATCTATCAGAAACAAGGTTATTGAAGATATTAAAAGTATCTATCGTCATAAATTTATTGAAATCACAGGGCTTTCCAGCAGTTTGTTTTCAGAACCCGGACAGCTTCCGCAGAATCTGGATTTCCTTGTAGGAAAAGAAGAGATCGTAAAATATCTAGATAACAAGCGTTACCTATGGCTTACCTTTGAATTTCCACCACAGTTCTCAGCAGAAATTCTTGATAACTTCTCATTCGTATTGAATGCTTTCCCAGTCTACAACAGAGGTTGGAAAAAAACAGAATACAGCCTTGATATTATGGGAAATAATATTCCTTTAGTCACTGACGAAGGAGAACATTTCCTATACGTAGATGAGGTGCAGGATGGGGATGGAAGAAGATATACTGAAATACCATTTACTCCGGCCGATGATCTTAAAAAAGGATTGTACACCGTAAGAAAAGGAGGAATGGAACGTTTCACCAACAGAAATGCGGTAGATATGATCGCCAATGTTTTGGAGCTGACAAGAGACGAAATTGCAGCATTCTCTCTTTTAAACAGAGATAATGTAAAAGGTGTTCTTAGCGAAATGTCCGACAAGATGAAATCTATGGTGCAGAAAGTAAACAATGCCAAAAGAAACATCAGACAGGAGCTGAACTACGTAATTATGGAACCTGTAGAAAAAACAGACCATACCTACGCTGCTTTCTGGATCACTCATTGTACGCTGGCCAATCATATGCGTCCCGGAACAGAGCTTTCCAACCAGTTGAAGTCACAGACCGTTGTTCTGCTTACCGAAACCTTGGGGGGAGCCGAAGAACAGAAAGGTACAGACAGTATACAGGCTTATAAATATGCTTTAACGACAAGAGATAAAATCATTTCCCTTGAAGACGTTAAAAATTATTGCCGAATGGTTCTGAAAGATGAATTAAGAGAAGTAAGAGTAAGAAGAGGAACCATGATCAGCAACAGGCCTAAGGAAGGTTTTGTAAGAACCGTTGAGGTAGAGATCATTCCACAGAACTATTCTTTCTATGGAAGAGCTTACTGGGAAAACATGGCGAATATTACAAGAAATCAGATTATTGCCAAAGCTATAGATGGTATAGAATATCTTGTGAAAGTAAGTAACGAGGATATTGAATTCCAGGATATGTAGGACTTCAATAAATAATTTAAAATATAAAATGCCGTAGGAAATACGGCATTTTTAGTACATCACAACTCATACAAACAACTTTACTATTTCGATGAAAAAAGCCTCACTTTTTATATCAATTTGTCTTTTTAGTCTTCATGTAAAAAGCCAGACAATACAAGATTTAAGAAATAAGATCAATACAATTACATCAACAAAAAACGCCACCGTAGGAATATCTGTAAAAGGAATAGAAGATAAAGACACGCTTAGCATTAACGGAAACAAGGAAACTCCGCTGATGAGTGTTTTCAAATTTCATATTGCATTAGCAGTCTTAAATAGGGTTGATAAAGGAAAATTAAAGCTTAATCAGAAGTTTTTCATTAAAAAAGAAGATTTGATACCCGAAACATGGAGTCCAATCAGAGAAGAATATCCTGAGGGGAATATGTACCTGACACTAGATCAGTTATTAAGATATACAGTTTCTCACAGTGATAATAATGGTTGTGACATTTTGCTCAATATTATTGGAGGAACAGACTCTGTTCAAAAATTCATTAATCAACAAGGAATAAAGGATTTTACTATAAAAGTGAACGAACAGCAAATGTCTTCCTTTGACAAGTTTTATCTGAACACTACAACTCCTTTAGCAACAACAGCACTTTTAGAGAAATTCTATAATGGAAAGGTTTTGAGAAAAGAAACCACAAAATATCTATATCAGATCATGGTAGAAACCTCAAGAGGGTTGACCTGGATGAAAGCTGGGCTGCCTGCCGGAACAGAACTGGCACACCGAACAGGAATTTCCAGTAGAAATGAAAATAATTTGCGAGCAGCAATGAATGACGTAGGAATTGTAAAGTTACCTAACGGAAAGCATTTTATTCTTTCAATCTATCTTAAAAATATCAATGAAGAAATGGCAGTCACAGAAAAAATTATTGCAGACATTAGTAATGCAGTTTGGGAATATTATACAAACAAAAAATAAATTCAATAGAAACGGGCTAAAGCCCGTTTTTTTATATAGAAAGAATCCATTGGCTTATGCCAAAACCTACTAGCAAGCCCTACAGATAACCCTCTATAAAAATAAAGGTTAAAAAAATTCCCCTTGGGAAAAGGAAAGTCTTTTTTATGAAATTTTTATAGCTCTTATAATAAAAAAAATTCCATAAAATTCCGTAATTTTGCACGTTGTGATTTTCAGGCAAAGTCATTCCAAATTATGAGCAAATCAACAGAATATATAGAAGTTTACGGAGCACGAGAGCACAATCTAAAGAATATTAATGTTAAAATTCCGCGTAACGAACTGGTAGTAATTACCGGACTTTCCGGAAGTGGAAAGTCTTCACTGGCATTCGATACCATTTTTGCAGAAGGCCAACGTCGTTATATAGAAACCTTTTCTGCCTATGCACGTCAGTTTTTGGGTGGATTGGAACGTCCTGATGTAGATAAAATTGAAGGACTTTCGCCCGTTATTGCCATCGAGCAGAAAACAACCAATAAAAATCCTCGTTCTACCGTAGGAACTGTTACAGAATTATACGATTTCCTACGTCTTTTATATGCGAGAGTTTCAGATGCTTACTCTTTGTCTACCGGACAAAAACTGGTAAGTTATACGGAAGATCAGATCCTTGATACCATTAAGGGAAACTATAAAGGAGAAAAGATCATGCTATTGGCTCCCGTTGTACGTTCCAGAAAGGGGCATTACCACGAACTTTTCGTACAGATGGCCAAAAAAGGATACGGACAGGCAAGAATTGATGGTGAGCTGCAGGATATTGAATATGATTTGAAACTTGACCGTTATAAAACCCACGATATTGACATTGTCATCGATCGTTGGATTATCGGGGAAAGCGCTTCCGAAGGCAGAATGGAAAAATCCTTACGAACTGCCATGGAAATGGGAGAAGGAATCATCGGAATTCAGAAGTTGGGAAGTACAGAGATTGAATATTTCTCCAAAAACCTGATGGATGCAGAAACAGGGCATTCACTAGCGTTACCCGAACCGAATACATTCTCTTTCAACTCTCCAAAAGGAAGCTGCCCGAATTGTAAAGGATTGGGAACCATCAAAAAGATCAATACAGACTACTTTATCGACAATCCAAAATTATCCATCAATCAGGGAGGGTTATTGCCGTTGGAAGATATCAAGTCCAATAAATGGATCCTTGCACAGATAAAAAATATTTTGGAGATCTTCGGACTGGGAATGACTACACCATTGCAGGATATTCCCGAAGAAGCTTTGGATTACATCTATAACGGATGTCACAAAGAATTCAATAAAGACCTGAAATACGCAGGAATTACCAAGAAAATAAAAATTAGTTTCGATGGTTTGATCGCTTTCATGGAAGAAATTATTGATGAAAAAGAATCCTACGAAGCTATTTTGCTGGAAAGACACTTTACAACAGAAGAAACATGCCCTGAATGTAATGGAACCCGTCTTCAGCCATCAAGTTTAAGTTTTAAAATCGATGGAAAAAATATTGCTGAGGTTAATGGATTAAGCTTGGCAGATCTAAAAGACTGGTTGGCTGATGTTAAAGATAAGTTTTCAGAGAAAAATAAAATCATTGCCCACGAAATATTAAAGGAAATTGAAACAAGACTTCAGTTCCTATTGGACGTTGGTTTAGATTATCTGAGTTTGAGCAGAAGTTCAAAAACCCTTTCAGGAGGAGAATCTCAAAGAATTCGTTTGGCAACGCAGATCGGATCTCAGCTGGTAAACGTACTGTACATTTTGGATGAGCCAAGTATCGGACTTCACCAAAGAGATAACGAAAGACTGATTCATTCATTGAAGAATCTTAGAGATATAGGAAACTCAGTGTTAGTGGTAGAACATGATAAGGATATGATTCTGGAAGCCGATGAGGTTCTGGATATCGGCCCAAGAGCCGGAAAATTTGGAGGCGAGATCCTTTGGCAAGGGAAGCCGAAAGATCTTTTAAAGGCAGATACTATTACAGCTCAATATATTAACGGAAAAAGAAAAATTGAAGTTCCTGCCGAAAGAAGAGTTGGTAGCGGAAAAAATATCCTATTAAAAGGTGCTACAGGAAACAATCTTAAAAACGTTACGCTGGATATTCCTTTGGGAAAACTGGTTGTAGTAACCGGAATTTCAGGAAGTGGAAAATCTTCCCTGATTAACGGAACTTTATATCCAATTCTTAATAAACATTTCTATAGAGCAGTTCAGGAGCCTTTACCTTATAAAAAGATTGAAGGACTTGATAATATAGATAAAATTGTAGACGTAGATCAGGCTCCGATCGGAAGAACTCCCCGTTCAAATCCGGCAACCTATACAGGTATGTTTACAGACATTAGAAACCTTTTTGCAGAATTACCGGAAAGTAAAATTCGTGGATACAAACCTGGAAGATTCTCTTTCAACGTAAAAGGAGGAAGATGTGAAACCTGCCAGGGTGGAGGATTAAAGGTAATCGAGATGAATTTCCTACCTGATGTATATGTTCATTGTGAAACCTGCAACGGAAAACGTTTCAACAGAGAAACGCTGGAAGTACGTTACAAAGGAAAATCCATTTCCGATGTATTGGATATGACTATTGATGAATCAGTAGACTTCTTCCAACCTATTCCTAAGATTTTTGCAAAGGTAAAAACATTGCAGGATGTAGGATTAGGGTACATTACATTGGGACAGCAGTCAACAACGCTTTCAGGAGGAGAAGCGCAGCGTATTAAGCTGGCAACAGAATTATCAAAAAGACAAACCGGAAACACCTTATATATTCTGGATGAACCTACCACAGGACTTCACTTTGAAGATGTAAAAATCCTGATGGATGCCATCAATCAATTGGTAGAACTAGGAAACTCATTCATTATTATTGAACATAATATGGATGTCATCAAGCTGGCAGACCATATCATTGATGTAGGCCCGGAAGGAGGAAAATACGGTGGACAGATCGTAGCACAAGGAACTCCTGAGGAAATTATAAAATCTAAGAAAAGCTTAACAGGGAAGTTTTTGAAGAGAGAATTGGAGTAAAATTATGTAAAGATATTACGGAAAACCACAATGAAAATTGTGGTTTTTTTATTTATTTTTGGCGAAAACTAGTAAATGAATAAACCACAAGAAATTGTTGAATTAGAAAGCATCTACAATTTAGAATTAAATGAGCTACCTGAAGAAAAAAATATAATGTTATATGAATATAAAAATCATTATGAAATTAATAAAGAAAGACAAATAATAGGCATTAGTTTATGTAATAATGAGATATTTGAAATAGAAAGTATAAAATGCCTGAAATTTCTATCAAAACTTAATTTGTCAGGAAATCAAATTACAGAGATTAAGAATCTGAAAGAATTAAAGTTACTTTCAGAACTTAACCTATCTGATAATCAAATTATTGAGATTAATAATTTGGAAGAATTAAATCTACTTTCAAAACTTAACCTATCTGAGAATCAAATTACTGAGATTAAGAACCTGGAAGAGTTAAAATTACTTTCAGAACTTAATTTGTCAAGAAATCAAATTACTGAGATTAAGAACCTGGAAGAGTTAAAATTACTTTCAGAACTTAATTTGTCAAGAAATCAAATTACTGAGATTAAGAATCTGCAAGACTTAAAGCTACTTTCAGAACTTAATTTGTCAAGAAATCAAATTTATGAACTTAAGCGTCTGGAAGAGTTAAAGTTACTCTCAAAACTTGACATATCTGAGAATCAAATTACTGAGATTAAGAACCTGGAAGAGTTAAAGTTACTCTCAGAACTTAACCTATCTGAAAATCAAATTGCCGAGATTAAGAATTTAGAAAGATTGAAGTTGCTTTCCCAACTTAACCTATCTGATAATAAAATATCTGAGCTTAAAAATCTTGAAGAATTAAAAGAGTTATCATTACTTTATTTATCTGATAATCAAATTTCTGAGATTAAGAATTTAGAAAGATTAAAGCTGCTTTCCCAACTTAACTTATCTAGGAATCAAATTACAGAGCTTAAAAATCTTGAAGAATTAAAAGAGTTATCATTACTTTATTTATCTGATAATCAAATTTCTGAGATTAAGAATTTAGAAAGATTGAAGTTGCTTTCTCAACTTAACTTATCTGATAATCAAATTTCTGAGATTAAGAATTTAGAAAGATTGAAGTTGCTTTCTCAACTTAACTTATCTGATAATCAAATTACTGATATTAAGAATCTTGAAGAATTAAAGCTACTTTCTACACTTAACTTATCTGAAAATCAAATATCTAAAATTAAGAACCTTGAAGAGTTAAAGCAACTTTCAGAACTTGATTTATCTAGAAATCAAATCACAGAAATTAAAAATTTGGAAGAATTAAAACATGTTTTAGTACTTAACTTTTATGGAAACCAAATTATAGAGATTAAAAACTTGAAAAAATTAGAACAGCTTTCAGGACTTAATTTATCTGAAAATCGAATTACAGAAATTAAGAACTTAGAGTCATTAAAAGAGCTTTCGGTACTTTATTTGTCTGAAAATCAAATCACAGAAATTAAAAATTTAGAGGGACTAAAAAAACTTTCAATACTTAATTTATCTGGAAACAAAATTGCAGAAATTAAGAATTTAGAGGGACTAAAACAACTTTCAAGTATTAACTTATCAAAAAATCTAATTTATAATATTAGTTCTTTGTTACCCTATTTTAGAAAAGGATTAGATATTGTAAATGATAAGTATTTTTTTTACGGAATATTTCTTGAAGATAACCCTTTGATAAAGCCCCCAATGGCGGTTGTACAGCAAGGGAAAGAAAAGATTATAGAATGGTTTGAAGAAGCGGAAAACTATGGTACTGAACCTTTGTATGAAGCTAAATTGCTTATAGTAGGAGAGCCAAGACATGGAAAATCATCGCTTAGAAAAAAATTATTAGATAATGAGTATAAAATTCCTGATCAATATTTAGAAGAGACTTTAGGCGTAGAAATACATTCTGATTATGTAGTGCAAATTCCAGAGAAAAAAGAACATATATTAGTAAACATTTGGGATTTTGGAGGGCAAGAAAAGCAATATTATTTACATCAATATTTCCTAAAAAAGAATGCGGTATATATATTAGTTTCAGATAATAGAAAGGATAATCCAAATTTTGATTATTGGATGTCTAAACTAAAACTATTTACAGGTAATGAGAATAAGATTTTAATCCTTTTTAATCAAATAAATAGGACAACAGAAAGTACTAACTTCAATTCAAAGCAATATGAAAAATTAGGTTTTCTTTTTAAAGAATTTCATCAAGATTTATCAAAAGATGCTGATCGTTTTTTTGAATTCAAAAATTATATTGATAAGTCAATTTTACAGCTTCCACATATCGGTGAAGAATACCCTAAGTATTGTAAAGCCATATCAGATAAAATAGATAAAAAAAAGGAAACTGATAATCTAGATTATATGACAATTCAAGATTTTGAATCTTTATGTTCAGAATTAAATTATAATGAACCTAAAATCATCCAAAAAACTTTAGAATATTTAGATCTAATAGGAAAGATTATTTATTATGAAGAAGATACTTCTTTGAGTCATCTCATTATTCTTAACCCACATTGGTTAATTGATGCTATATATGGAATCATTACTAGTAAAGAGTTAGAGGGTAAAAATGGAAAATTTACTAAAGAATGGTTAAATGATTATCTAGGAAGTTCAAATAAAAAAAGATCTAAAACTTATTCTAAGAGTGAAATAGATAATATACTTCGGTTAATGCTAAAAAATCATTATGATATCTGTTATACACTTAATGATAGTGATTATCTGATTCCTTTATTGATGCCTAACGAATTACCGAACAATGATATAGATTTTTCTGATGGATTACAAGTTATTTTCAAGTATGAAATAATGCCTAAAGGGCTTATACCTAGGGTTTTAGTTAGAAAAAGTGAATATATTCATAATAATTTAATTTGTAGCAATGCTGGTGTTTTATTATCAGGAAGCACTTGGGCTAAGATTACTGAGCATTTTGAAAAAAATGATGCTAATCGATATATCAAAATAACAACCAAAGGTGAAAATCAAGTTGAACTTTTACAAGAGATAAGAACAGAGTTACTTAAAGTACAGAAAAGTTGGTTTAATAATCTAGAAGTGGTAGAATTAATTCCTTGTAATTGTAATGAGTGTAAAGAATCTAGCCTACCTCAGTTGTATGATAGAGAAAAGGATTTAATAAGAAAAACAAAAAAAGGCAAATTAAAAATTGAATGTCGTAAATCTGATGATCATGTTGAAATTATACCTCTTTTAGGGGCTGTATATGATAAAAAAATTATTGAATTTTATACCAGAGAAGAAATGCAAAAAATGAAAATTTTACCAAGCTTTAATATAAAAAATTTTAATGTTGGTGATGTTTATGACTTTGGTGATGGATCAATATTAGAAAAAAATCAAATAGGAGGTAAACATAATAAACAAGAAAACTAATAACTATGGGAGATCAATTTAACTTTGGAGAAAAATCAACATTTAGCGGAAATCAATTTGGTGGGCAAAATAATACTCAAACGAATTATTTTAATTCCTATTCTACGGATTCAGATGTTTTAAAAGCTGAACAAATAATAAAAGAGTTTCAAGAATTGAAAATAGAAAATGTAGAATGGAAAAATATTTTCATGGATGGCATGAAAGATCTGATGGAATTAAAACAAGCTGAAAGCGAAAATAAAGTTAAAGAGGCTAAAACAACTTTAAGAAAATGGCATGATACTGTTTTTGATTTAGGAAAAAGACTTAATGACTGGAAAAATATTACTTTTTTAGGAGTTGAATTTGCAGATAAAACGCCTAAACTTTTAGAATTAATGCATCATATTGCGAAAGTTGTATTTTAATCACTAAGTCATTAAATATAATTATCAATGGCTAAACTGATCGGGTTTAGCCATTTTTTATGCCCAATTATAGCTTCCAATATTAAATTTTCAATTATTTTTAATATATATTATTCTGATTATCAATATTTTATATTTTAATGTTAACTCAATGTTAACCGAAAGTGAATTTAATATGAATTATTTTTAATAACTTTGGGTAAGAGATACAAAATAAGGTTAGTATAACATTTAAAACCAAGTAGTTATGGAAAATAGAATTCAAATATTATTGGCGTCACTTTTTGTTGTTGGATTTGCTACTGTAATGAATACAACTCAGGCACAAACTACAGATCATAATACCATCCAGGAAATTCAACTGAATAAGAGCGAGACTTTTAACGATATCAGAACTCGATTGATGTCAAACTTTGATTTGGATAATCCTGAATATAGACAAGGAACAGTCAATTCCGTAGTGAAATTTGATATCGCTAAAAACGGGAAAATTGTGAATGTTCATTCAACGGGTGATTGCAAAACCGTAAGCAAAGAAATTGAAGCGGTTTTAAGTGAACTTGATTATAGAGTAGATCAAAGAAAAATGAGTGACAACATGGTTGCTTATACCTATGTAATGCCTGTAACTGTGGAAATCCATAACAGATAATCCTCAGAAAAGCTTTAAAAAATCATATTTCGCTTTAATTGATAGAGTTGCATATTTAAATCTGTTTTAATTTTATATTATAAATGAAAATTCTGTAAAATTAATGAGCAAATTTATAATGAATCAGGAAAGAATTCGTTTTAATTTTATCAAACCATAAATTAAAACTATATGAAAAATTTAAAGAAACTGGCTAAGGCAGATTTGAAGTCAGTGTACGGAGGACAACCAAAACAATATTGTACGTATTGCGAATGGGCAGACAAAGTTTTTTGCAGCGAAATTCCAATCGTTCAATGTCCATAAAAAATTAAGACCGCTTATTATAAGCGGTCTTTTCTATTCATGTATACTTTTCGTAAATTCAATCAGACTTGCTTTAAGATCCTTGGAATTCCCAATGGAATCAAAAGTAATGTTATCTATTTTCCATCCTTTATCGGAGTCAATAAGATGTACTGTATCTACCCATGATACTTTCGGAGAAGCCATATTATATTCAAAATGAACCATTGCATCTGCTGTTTTTCCATTCACTGTAATGGACTGAATTTTATAACTTGTATATCCCTCGTATAAACTGGAAAAAATAGCGCCTTCAAATATGAGAGGTTTTTCATCAGGGTGATCACTGTTTTTTACTTTTTCAATATCATTTTTTGAGGTGTTGATAGCATTTTCTAAAGCCTTTTTTAGGTCTTGAGAAAATAAATCGTCTGGAATAGGCTGATTGTAAACAGCTTCATTAGACTTACCATATTTTGTGTAAAGCTCCTTTACTTTGATATCAATTGCGGTATTGGAGGATGGGGTACTCTGGGATTTATTTTTTTCACAAGAAACAAAAAACAGTACAATACCAAGACATAAGAACAGTAGTTTTTTCATTAACAGGTTTTTTGGGATAAGTGGCAAATCTTATACCAAGAATCGGGATTTATTAATGAGATATAGAAGCATTATACATTTTATATGAACACATCAATACAATAGCAAAAAATCAATACATTTGAATTAGATAAAAAAAATTGTGGATCCTATTCTTAATGTCGCGGTTCGTTCCCTTTGCGTTTACCTTTTCATGGTGATTGCTATTCGTTTATTTGGTAAAAATCAGCTTTCGCAACTTAATGCAGGAGATGTGGTTTTACTGCTCCTTATTTCCAATGCTGTACAGAATGCTATGGTAGGTCCTGATACTTCATTGCAGGGCGGGATTGTAGCGGCATTAGTTTTGTTTGCAGCTAACTTTATCTTAAAAAGATTAATGTTTTCCAATCGTTCCTTTGAATCGTTTTTGGAAGATGATCCTGTGATTTTGATAAGAGATGGTGTCGCGGATCAGGCAGCATTGAACAGAGTAAAGATTACACAGGGTGAACTGGAGGAGGCAATCAGGGAGCATGGGATAGAACAAATTAAGAATGTAAAACTATCCGTTCTGGAGGTAGATGGGAATATCAGTGTGGTTTCTGAAGACGAAAAAAGCAAGCAGACCCATTATTCAAGAATTAAGAGAAAAAGTAAACGAAAATACCATTAAATACAATGAATTACGAATTAAGAGAAATGCTTCCTAATGACGAGGCGAGGGTGCTGGAAATTTTCAGGCAGGGAGTAGACGGTGGTATTGCCACTTTAGAAACAGAAGTTCCTACGGTTGAAGCCTGGAGTATGGCTTATTTCAATGATTGCCGTTGGGTCCTTGAAAACGAAAGCAATGAAGTAGTAGGATGGTGTGCCCTAAAACCGGTGAGTAAAAGAGAATGCTTCAAAGGAGTGGCAGAAGTGAGTATTTATTTTGATAATGAATACCAGGGCAAGGGTTTGGGTTCAGTTCTGCTTAAAAAGCTGATTTTGGATAGCGAGGATCACGGATTCTGGACTTTACAGACCAATATTTTTCCGGAAAATGAAATTGCAATCAAAGCTCATCAAAAAAATGGTTTCAAAATAGTAGGTGTCCGCAAAAAAATTGGAAAACTCAACGATGGATGGAAAGATCTTGTTATGATGGAAAGGAGAAGCGAAATCATCTGATCAGTAACAAATAAAAAGTAGTGAGCTACTAAAAGGATTTAACCATAGATTATTAACCTTGAATCTTGAGCTTTAAATTATTTGGCATCAACATTGTTCTATTTCATACCTAAGTTTGAAAAAGGAAAATAATGAAAAGTATGTTTAAAATTACAGGAGCCCTTATTGTGGTATTTATGTTGGCGTCATGTGTTGTTCATGATAACGGACGTGGAAATGGATCTAAACCACTTCCGCCGGGACAGGCGAAGAAAATATATGGAGGTAGCGCCAAAGATTATGCACCTGGGCAGGTTAAGAAAAGAAATAGATACTAGCAGTACGGAGTGTATTGCTATATAAATAAAAACCCCTGAAATTTCAGGGGTTCTCTATTTTAAAGTCTGCTTTTCTTAGGATTTAAAAAAGTATTGAAGATCATTACTTCCTGCCCGAATTTATTCTCAACATGTTCAGCTATATTTTTTAGCTCACTCTCAATAAAATCATTTCTCAGCTCATCATTATCAAACATAAGAAGGAGGTTGTAATTTTTACCCTCATCAATAAAATCACTGTGTACTTCAGAAAGAATATACTTGCTGACATCCATTAGATTTTCGGTCATTAAAACCAATGTATCATCAATATAATTTTCCCATTCTTCCAGATTATTTTTCGTACAGTGGAAAGTTATACTTAATAGGCTCATATTTTAAGAATTTTTAAGATTTTGTGGATAAATTCTAGCGCAAAAATCGGCATTTTTTTCGTAAATTAGCCCGTTAATAAAAATTCAAAATGAATAATTTTCAGACTTTCAGCTAAGGGTCTGACAATCATTATAATAAAATTTGTTTATGCAAAAAGAAGGAGAAAGACTAATTCCTATCAACATTGTTGATGAAATGAAGTCGTCTTATATCGATTATTCGATGTCGGTTATCGTTTCAAGAGCGCTACCTGACGTAAGAGACGGCTTGAAGCCCGTTCATAGAAGAGTACTTTACGGTATGTATGGACTAGGGGTTTTTTCGAATAGAAAATATTTAAAATCTGCGAGAATTGTTGGGGATGTTTTGGGTAAATATCACCCGCACGGAGACTCCTCTGTATATGATGCAATGGTGAGAATGGCTCAGGACTGGAGCTTACGTTATCCTCAGGTAGACGGGCAAGGTAACTTCGGATCTATGGATGGTGACCCACCAGCAGCAATGCGTTACACCGAAGCAAGATTGAAAAAAATCTCAGATGAGATTCTTTCTGATTTAGACAAAGAAACAGTTGATTTCCAGAATAACTTTGACGACAGCTTGCAAGAGCCAACAGTGATGCCTACAAAGGTTCCGAACCTTTTGGTAAACGGTACTTCTGGTATTGCGGTAGGTATGGCAACCAATATGGCGCCTCACAACCTGTCAGAGTCTGTAGATGCAATCTGTGCTTATATCGATAATAAAGATATTACGATTGATGAGCTAATGCAGCACATTATAGCACCGGATTTCCCTACAGGAGGTATTATCTATGGTTACGATGGAGTAAGAGATGCTTTCCATACCGGTAGAGGTAGAGTAGTCTTAAGAGCTAAGGTTAACTTTGATGAAATCGGAAACAGAAACGCAATTATCGTTACTGAAATTCCTTATCAGGTAAACAAGGCAGAAATGATTGCCAGAACAGCCGAGCTTGTTAAAGATGAGAAAATCCCTGGTATCCACGAGATCAGAGACGAATCGGATAGAAAAGGACTTCGTGTTGTTTACGAATTGAAAAACGACGCCATTCCAAATGTTGTTCTAAACCTTTTATATAAATATACATCACTTCAGACTTCTTTCAGCGTTAATAATATTGCGCTGGTACATGGAAGACCGGAGCAGTTGAACCTAAAGGATATCATTCATCACTTTGTAGAGCACAGACATGAGGTAATTGTAAGAAGAACCCAGTATGAGCTTAAAAAAGCAAAAGAAAGAGCACACATCCTTGAAGGGTTCATGAAAGTAATTGGATCTCAGGATTCATTAGATAGAGCTATTTCTATTATCCGTCACAGTGCTAACCCTCAGGCTGCAAAAGAAGGCTTGATCGAAGCATTTGAACTTTCAGAAATTCAGGCTCAGGCGATTCTAGATCTTAGATTAGCTCGTTTGACAGGAATGGAGCTTGATAAGATCCGTGACGAGTATGATGCTATTATGAGAGAGATTGGTGATTTAGAAGATATCTTGGCTAATGAACCAAGAAGATTCCAGATCATTAAAGATGAATTAATCGAAATCAAAGAAAAATACGGCGACGAAAGAAGAACTGAAATTGATTATTCAGGAGGAGAAATGTCTATCGAAGACATCATTCCGAACGAAGCAGTGGTTCTTACCATTTCTCATGCAGGATACGTAAAGAGAACTTCGCTTTCAGAATATAAGATTCAAAGTAGAGGTGGTGTAGGAAATAAAGCAGCAACTACAAGGGATTCCGACTTCCTTGAGTACATTGTTTCTGCAACCAACCACCAGTATATGTTGTTCTTTACAGAAAAAGGAAGATGTTATTGGTTAAGAGTATTTGAGATCCCTGAAGGTTCAAGAACGGCCAAAGGAAGAGCAGTACAAAACCTAATCAACATTGAACCGGATGATAAAATTAAGGCGTATATCAGAACCAATAACCTTAAGGACTCCGAATATGTAAATCAAATGAGTGTAGTGATGGTAACCAAGAATGGTACAATCAAGAAAACATCATTGGAAGCCTATTCAAGACCAAGAGTAAATGGGGTGAATGCAATTGAAATTAGAGATAATGACCAATTATTAGGAGCTTATCTTACCAATGGTACTTCCGAGATTATGATTGCTACCAAAAATGGTAAATGTATCCGTTTCCCTGAAGAGAAAGTAAGAGAAGTAGGTAGAGGTTCTATCGGGGTTCGTGGTATTGCAATGGAAGATAATGATGAGGCTATTGGTATGATTGTTGTGAATGATGTAGAAAACGAAACCGTTCTTGTTGTATCTGAAAAAGGATATGGAAAGAGAACAGCAGTAGAAGACTACAGAATTACGAACAGAGGAGGAAAAGGAGTAATCACTCTAAACATTACTGAAAAAACAGGAAATCTGATTGCTATTCAAAACGTAACAGATGAAGATGGATTGATGATCATCAATAAATCCGGTGTTGCCATCAGAATGGGAATGGATGAAATGAGAGTAATGGGAAGAAATACACAAGGTGTAAAACTGATCAACCTTAAGAAAAATGACGAAATTGCAGCCATTGCAAAAGTAGCCATGGATAAAGATGTAGAAGAAGATTCTGAAGAAAATGAAGAAGGAACAGAAGTAATAACTGATAACGAGGAAAACACTGAACTACCTCAGGCTGAAAACGAAAATACAGCAGAGGGAAATGAGAATTCTGATTCTGAAGAATAAATGTACAATTAATATAAAATAGTTATTATGAAGAAACTAATTTTAGGTATGGCTATCGTAGCCTCCGCTTTTGCTTTCGGACAAAAGGGCGATGTAAATGCCCAGCTTCAGGCTACTAACAAGGCTGCTATGGATGCGTACAACGCAAAAAATTATGCAGCAGCGGCACCTAAGTTTATAGAAATCTATGACTTACTGAAGACAAACGGTCAGGATAATAAAATGTATATGTATTATGCAGGTCTTAGCCACGCATTGGCAAATAACAACGATGCAGCAATCAAAATATATACAGATTTAATTAACTCAGGATATACAGGAGTAGAGACTACTTACACTGCAAAAGAAAAAAAATCCGGACAGACAGTAAACTTAGATAAGGCTACTTGGGATCTTATGAAGAAGAATGCAGATTATTCTGATTTCAAAACTGAGCAGACGCCAAGTGTAGAACCAGATTTGTATGAAACTTTAACCACTTTGCTTATTAATGCAAAGAAAGGAAATGAAGCGCTTGTAATCATTGAAAAAGGATTAGCTAAATTCCCTAACAATACAAAATTGAAGGAAGCTCAAACCAATGCATATCTTCAGTCTGGAAACATGGACAAATTTGTTGCAGGTTTGAAAGAGCAATTGGCTAAGAATCCTAACGATGCTACAAACTGGTATAACCTTGGAGTAATGCAGGCTAAAACTCCTGCTACTGTTGAAGAGGCTATAGCTTCTTTCAAGAAAGCAATAGAACTTAAACCTGACTTTGCTAATGCTTATCAGAATATAGTGTATACAACAATTGGAGATGATCCTAAGGTGGTAGCAGAGATTAATGCAACAAGAAAAGATAAGCCGGACGCTGCTTCCAAATTAATTGATGCAAGAAGAGAAAGATTTGCTAAAGCTTTACCATTTGCAGAAAGCTGGTATAAAGTAGATCCAAAGAACATTGATGCAGTTACTACACTTAAAGAAATCTATGTTGTAACAAAAAACATAGATAAAGTTAAGGAAATGAAAGCTAAAGAAGCTGAGCTTAGCGCTGGAGCAAAATAATCATTTTGTAACTCAATAATAATAAAAACCGAAGCAGTAATGCTTCGGTTTTTTGTGTTAAGAGATGAAACTTGTATGTATTTTTTATGAGGTGGATCCATAAATTTAACCCCAAAAATTCTCTGTAATTCCGTATCTTTGAGAAAAATTTTAATAAGATGATCGAGTGGAAAACCGTCAAGGAATACGAAGATATTACCTATAAAAAATGTAATGGTGTAGCAAGAATTGCTTTCAACAGACCGGAAATACGTAACGCTTTCAGACCTAAAACAACTTCAGAATTGTATGATGCTTTTTATGATGCCTCTGAAGATCCTTCAATAGGCGTGGTTTTACTTTCCGGAGAAGGGCCAAGTCCTAAAGATGGAGGTTGGGCTTTCTGTAGTGGAGGTGACCAAAAGGCAAGAGGACATCAGGGGTATGTAGGAGAAGATGGAAGACACCGTTTAAATATTCTGGAAGTTCAACGTTTGATACGCTTTATGCCTAAAGTAGTGATTGCAGTTGTTCCAGGATGGGCAGTTGGTGGCGGACACTCACTTCATGTAGTTTGCGATCTTACTTTAGCAAGTAAAGAACATGCTATTTTCAAGCAAACAGATGCTGATGTTACAAGTTTTGACGGTGGGTACGGATCTGCTTACCTTGCTAAAATGGTTGGACAGAAGAAAGCTCGTGAAATTTTCTTTTTAGGAAGAAACTACTCCGCTCAGGAAGCTTTTGAAATGGGAATGGTAAACAAAGTAGTTCCTCACGCAGAATTAGAAGATACAGCCTATGAGTGGGCACAAGAAATATTAGCAAAATCTCCAATGTCAATCAGAATGCTGAAGTTCGCTATGAACCTTACCGATGATGGCATGGTAGGACAGCAGGTTTTCGCAGGAGAAGCAACCCGTTTGGCTTATATGACAGAAGAAGCTCAAGAAGGAAGAAATGCATTCCTTGAAAAAAGAAAGCCAAACTTCGGAGAAGATAAATGGATATCGTAAATATTGTAAGGATGTATTCATGTAAAAAGTATTAATGGCATAGGTGTCGTTTTTTATCATTTTACATGAATACATTTTACATGAATACATGAAAATAATATGACTGATTGGATAAAAGCCGCAAGGCTAAGAACTCTACCGCTTTCCCTTAGCGGAATTATAATGGGAGCATTCATTGCAAAGTGGAGATTGTACAGAGAAGGAGGGATCTGGGACTGGAAAATCTTTGCTCTGGCACTTCTGGTAACACTATTGTACCAAATTTTATCAAACTATGCCAACGATTATGGTGATGGAGTAAAAGGAACCGATGCCAAAAGAATTAATGAAGCTGAAGCAAGAGCAGTAGCATCAGGAAAAATTACTGCCAAGCAAATGAAAAATGCAGTGATTTTGTTCTCGGCATTATCTTTCATTGCTACCATTGCACTATTATATGTTGCTTTCATTCCAAACTATATGAATGAATTTTACATTTTCATAGGTTTAGGAGTGGCAAGTATTTTGGCAGCGATTGGATATACAGTAGGGAAAAAGCCTTACGGATACATGGGGCTGGGAGATATCTTTGTGTTTATCTTCTTTGGACTTGTTTCTGTATGTGGTAGCTATTTCCTATTTACAAAAACTTTCAGCTGGGATATGCTATTACCGGGAACCGCAGTAGGAATGATGAGTATGGCCGTTTTAAACCTTAATAATATGAGGGATATTGAAAGTGATAAACTATCAGGAAAAAACAGTTTTGCATTAAGAATAGGATTCAAAAATGCAATGATCTATGAAATGATCCTGTTACAGCTTCCATTGGTACTGATCCTTATCTTTTTAGGGGTAAACGGATTTATACAAGCGCAAGACTATTATGCTTTCATCGTCATGATTCTGTTGTTTCCATTAGCAAAACTGAGAAGAAGTATCATGTCAGTTAAAGAGCCGAAAGAATTAGATCAATATTTAAAGCAGGTTGGAATTATGACATTTATAATGGCAATTCTTACAGCAGCCGGACTTAATTTATTTAACTAAATCTAAAATATTATATCATGAGTCCTACAATCTATGTTGAAGCGCAAATGCTTATCAGAAAACCGATTGAAGATGTTTTTGAAGCATTCATCAATCCTGAAGTAACTACTAATTTCTGGTTTACAAAATCTACCGGAAAATTAGAAGAGGGTAAAACGGTAACCTGGGAATGGGAAATGTATGGAGTAAAATCTGAAGTGAAAGTGCATCAGATTATTCCAAATGAACTAATCAGAACAGAGTGGGGATCGCCTTCAACAAATGTGGACTATGAGTTTAAAACAATGGAAAAAGGAACCCTTGTTGTTATTAAAAGCTATGGATTCAGCCAAACTGGTGAAGATCTTTTAAGACAGGTTAATGACAATACAGGTGGTTTTACGACAGTTTTAGACGGTTGTAAAGCCTATCTGGAACATGGAATTAAACTCAACTTAATTGAGGATAAATTCCCACAGAAATAATCCGTTTCGGGAAATATTTAAAGTAAACAACGCAGTTGCGTTCAATTAAAACACAAATAACACAAATGCTTTTACAAATCTCATTGTGAAACCATTTGAGTCATTTGTGTTTAAAGATTTTAAAATTAAATTTAAAATGAAAATACAATTCTTAGGGCAAAATTGTTTCTTGTTCACCTATAAGGACAAGACCATTTTGAGTGACCCTTTTTACAATTACAAAAAAGCGGAATCAGGTTTTGATATTACCGCTCAAAAAATCGACTACATCCTGTTGACCCATGCACATGGTGATCATATTGCTGATGTAGGGGAAGTATTACAGCATTATCCTGAGGCAACCATCATTGGAGTGCCTGAAGTATGTGGTTATTTCAAATCAGCGAAGAATACAGACGATGTGAACCTAGGAGGATCGGCAAAAATCGACGATCTTAAGATTTCCATGGTTCCGGCTCACCACACGAGTTCTTTTCCTGATGGGAGCTATGGGGGCGTTCCTGTAGGGTATATTTTCAGACTTCCTGAAGGGAAGAATGTTTATTTAGCTGGAGATACAGGAGTAATGGTAGATATGGAATTATTCCCAAGATTGTATGGTAACATCGATCTTTCTATTCTTCCTATCGGAAGCCACTACACAATGTGTCCGAGAAAAGCATCTTTTGCAGCAGCAGAATTATTGAAAACTCCAAAGGTAATTGGATGCCACTTTGATACTTTCCCTGCCATTGAGATCAATCATGAAAGTGCATTAAAGCATTTCGCAGATAAAAATGTAGAACTTGTTTTACCAAAACTGGGAGAAACGTTCGAATTTTAATAGAGAATTAAGACTGAGGTAATCTAAAATTAGAAAAATGAAAATGATGCGTAAGGTATTAAAAACAAAAAAAGATAATTATCAAATTACCTCTCTTCTCACTTTAAACCAAAAAAAAATGGCAAGCTACCTAAATCACACCGCTACGACCAATTACCTTTGCTGCGTTCCCACCCTGGAGGATTCTCAGGAGCTGGTTGTTTAGGACTTGCCGTTGCAAAGGTAGGAAATATTTGTAAACTTCAAAACTTTATTAAAGAAAATTAGTCGAAAAAATGCAGTGGTAAAGCTAAACAGCTGACATTTAGAGGAATAATTTTTCAACTTTTTTCTAAAAATTTAAATATGACGAAAAGTCCATCAACACTAGGAATTATACTTTTTATAGCTACAATGATCGTTTTCTTTGTAGTATATACTTTTTTTTCAGGAATCAATTATTTTGATATATCACTGAAAGCCAATGCGTTTGTTTTACCTCTCTTGTATGCAGGAGCCGCATTCTGGTCTGTAAAATTATACTGGAACAACCATAGAGTGGTAAGTTTTAAAGAAGCTTTCAAGAGAGCTTTCGTTCCGATGTTTATCGGAGGAATTCTTTCTATTTTCAGTATTTATGCTTTTTTAAACTTTGCAGATACGGATGCCAAGAAGCTTTTGAACTATCAATATGTTCAAAGACAGAAGTCGGAATTGGATACGGAATATACTTCAGCAAGAAAGATTATGAAACATCAAAAAGACATTGATGAGCTGGATCAGAAGTATAAAGAGAGGCTACAAAGCTTCACTCCAGAGGCTGTAAAAGGAAAAGATATGCTTACCGCAAGTCATTTTTCAGGATATTTTGCAGCAATTCTTATATTTTACGTAGTTTTGTCAGTGTTTTTCGGAGCATTTTTCAGAACAAGAACGATATATCAGCCCGAAGAAACAGAACAAGCCTAATTTTTATTAAAATTAAATGAATTTATCTATAGTTATTCCGTTACTGAACGAGGAAGATTCTCTGGAAGAACTTTTTTCAAGAATTGATAACGTCTGCAGAACCAGTAGTTTGTCTTACGAAATTTGGTTTGTAGATGATGGAAGTACGGATTTATCGTGGAGCATTATTGAGAACTTAAAAGTACAGCATCCTCAGATCCACGGTATTAAATTTTCCAGAAATTATGGAAAATCACAGGCACTTCATGCTGCCTTTTCAAGAACAAACGGAGATGTGGTAATTACCATGGATGCCGACTTACAAGACTTTCCGGAAGAAATTCCTGAATTGTACAATATGGTAGTTAATGATAATTATGATATTGTTTCAGGCTGGAAGAAGAAACGTTTTGATAATGTAATGACGAAAAATGTTCCGTCAAAACTATTCAATGCTGCAGCCAGAAAGGTTTCAGGAGTTGAGCTTCATGATTTCAATTGTGGTTTGAAAGCTTACAAAAAACAGGTTGTAAAATCGGTGGATGTATATGGTGATATGCACCGTTATATTCCGGTACTGGCAGCTAATGCAGGATTCAGAAGAATTACTGAGAAAGAAGTTAAGCATCAGGCAAGACCTTATGGAACTTCAAAATTCGGAACAGAAAGATTCATTAGAGGATTTCTGGATTTAGTAACTCTTTGGTTTGTAAGTCGTTTTGGAGGAAGACCTATGCATTTCTTCGGAGCAGTAGGGACATTGATGTTTATCTTCGGTTTCCTTTCAGCGCTTTGGTTGGGAATTTCAAAGCTCATTGATGTTGCAAGAGGTATTTATGGGCATTTAATCACGAATAACCCTTGGTTCTTTATTGCTTTAACAATGATGATTATGGGAACATTACTGTTTGTAGCAGGATTCCTTGGAGAAATGATTATCAGAACCAACCGCGAGCATAAAAATTATAATATTGACGAGGTGATATAAGGTTTTAAACCCTATTAACTAAGTTTAAATCAAATAAATACCTCAGGAAGTACATCTTTCTGAGGTATTTTTATTTCATCCTTTTTCCAATATTATTTTATACTAGCTACTAAACAAAATCAGACAACTTTAACAACATAATTAATTAAATCACTACATGAACTTGGTGATTTTAAAGGGTATTAATTGATTTTAATTTTATTTGAGCTGTTATTGTTTTCTTAGATCTGCTAAAAAAAGCAAGAAATTGAAAATTATCAGGTTTTTTATTGTCAAATGACAAAGTTTTTTAGAAATTTTAATCCTATTTTTGTTAAAAGATATTGTTGAAAGTTTCATGACGGATGTATAAAAGATTCCGGAAATTTTCAATAGAGTAGATCCCTATGATCGTTAGTAGAATATTTAAAATTAAATATGAAAAAAGTATTATACACATTAATGCTGGTTGCGGTGGTTTCCTGTGGAAAAGTTTCTCCAAAAGGAAATATTGAAAAGAAAGATGTGGAAGTTCCGGAGTTTGTTAATCTGGATCTTACCGGGAAATTTCGTGTATTCTATGCCAGAGGCCCTAAAAACTTTGTGGAAATAGAAACCTATCCCAATGTTGCGAGTAACCTTGATGTAGATGTAAAAGACAAAACGCTTTTCATTAAAGAAAAAAGAGGCACAAAGGGGGTGGATTTTTATAATGTAACCATTTATTCAAAATATAATCTTGAAAAAGTAGCCGTTGCGGACTCCGTAGAAATGAATATTTCAAGCGAAATTAAAACTGATAATTTCAAGCTTAATATGAAAAACTATGCTACATTTATGGGATCTGTTAATACGAGAAGAGCAGAGGTAGAAATGCAGAATAGAAGCCGTGCTAACTTTTTAGGATTATCCAAGGATGCTGTTATAAAGATTTCAGATACAGCGAGTTTAATTGCTCCTTACTGGAAAATTACCAACCTGAATATCGATTCTAAAAATGGAAATTATGCTGAGGTAAATGTAAAAGATTCTTTAAAAGGAAATATTCAGAATACAGCAAAATTTATCTATTATAACGACCCGATCCGAGCGTTTAAAGTGGATAAAACGACGAGAGTAGAGAATAAGAAATTAAATTAAAAAACCATCAGCTGAATGTTGAAAATGGCTGCAAAAGTAAGTTCGTTTTCAAGCTTTCAGCTTCCAAACTAGATATAAATATGACAACATTAGAAAAAGCGAAACTTTGGTTAAGTGATACATTCGATAAAGAAACGAGAGATGCTGTACAATCTTTGATTGACAGCAATTCCCCAGATCTGGAAGATTCTTTCTACAGAGAACTGGAATTCGGGACAGGAGGAATGCGTGGGATTATGGGAGTAGGAACCAACCGCTTAAACAAATATACATTAGGACAGGCTACTCAGGGATTAGCAAACTATATGCTGGAGCAGTTCAAGGGAGAGGAAATTAAAGTGGCCATTGCCTATGACGTTCGTCATAACTCAAAGGAATTCGGAAAATTGGTAGCAGATGTTTTAACTGCTAATGGAATTAAAGTATTGCTTTTCAAAGATCACAGACCTACACCTGAATTGTCTTTCACGGTTCGTGATAAAAAATGTAATGGAGGAATCGTATTAACGGCTTCCCACAACCCACCGGAATATAACGGTTACAAAGTATATTGGAATGACGGAGCGCAGATTGTTCCGCCAAATGATGAAGCCATCATCAATGAAGTATATTCTGTAAAATTTGAAGAAATTAAATTCAACGGAAATGATGATTTGATTGAATGGATCGGAGAGGAACAGGACGATGTTTATATCGATACTTGTATTGAAAACTCTACTTATCAGAACGTTGGAAAAGAAAATTTAAATATTGTCTTTACATCCATCCACGGAACAACATATACAACAATTCCAAAAGCTTTAGCAAAAGCAGGCTTTAAAAAAGTAGATCTTGTAAAAGAGCAAATGATCCCAAGCGGAAACTTCCCAACGGTAGATTCTCCAAATCCGGAAGAGCCTGCCGCATTGGAAATGGCAATGGATCTTGCGAAAATTACCAATGCTGATATCGTTATCGGAACAGATCCGGATGGAGACAGACTGGGAATTGCTGTAAGAAACCTTGATGGAGAAATGCAGTTATTGAATGGAAACCAGACCAATACCATCCTTACTTACTATATTTTGCACGAATGGCAAAAACAAGGAAGAATTACAGGAAAAGAATTCATCGGTTCTACGATTGTAACTTCAGATGTTTTCTATGATATTGCACAAAAATTCGGTGTTGAGTGCAAAGTAGGTCTTACAGGATTCAAATGGATCGGGAAAATGATCCGTGAAGCAGAAGGAACACAGAAATTTGTATGTGGTGGTGAAGAAAGTTTCGGTTTTATGACAGGAGACTTTGTTCGTGATAAAGACTCTTGTGGTAGTATCGTTCTGGCTTGTGAAATTGCTGCTTGGTGTAAAGCCAACGGAAAAACAATGTATCAGTACATGATTGAGATCTATGAAGATCTTGGAATGTACTATGAAGGACTGGTAAACATTGTAAGAAAAGGAAAAGAAGGGGCTGAAGAAATTCAGAATATGATGAAAAACTTCCGTGAAAATCCTCCAAAAGAATTGGCAGGTTCATTAGTGGAAGAAGTTAAAGACTTTAAAGAACAAACCAGTCTTACTGTTTCAACAGGTGACAAAAAAGTAATGAACGATATTCCAAAATCCAATGTATTAATTTACTATACACAGGATGGAACCAAAGTTTGTGTAAGACCTTCCGGAACAGAACCCAAAATTAAATTCTATGTTTCAGTAAAAGACGTTATTAAGTCTGAAGCTGATTTTAAAGATAAATTAAAATCATTGGAAGCTAAAATCGAAGCAGTTAAAACAGATTTAAAACTGGATTAATTCTAAGGTAATAGTAGATGATAAAAAAAATTATAGCAGCTTGCCTGCTTTCTGCAGCCGTAGTTTCCTGTAAAAAGGAAGCTACAGTTTCAGATGTAAAGCCGGCAAATGATTCGATTGCTAAAAACGAAACCAAGGAAGACCAGTATAAACCTATTGATACAACTTGTTCTCCCAATTATAAAACAGAGGATTACATCACGGCTCTTCAATGGTATCGTACCAAAATTGATAAAGAGATTGCAGGAAATAGCCCAGAGCAGAATGATAAGGTATATGAAGATTATGTGAAAATCAGAAATAAGTATACCAGTTGTCTGAATGATTTGCATATCGATATATTGGATAAATATGTTGATTATCATACAAGAGACTCGGACACCTATAATCTACCAGATAATATAAAGAAAATTGCAACCGAACTGAATAAGGCCGGTCTTGAATTCCGTGTAATGGGAGAGGGACTTACTGAAATCCACTCATTGCCGGAATATTATGTATCTGTTTTTAAGAATAAGGTAACTCCTGATTATGATGCCTATATCTCACAGATAGCAAAAGACAACAAGGAAAACTATGCTGTGAATGGAGGCTTGTTGATTACTTGGGAGGAATTGGGTGACAGATTGATCGTCTGGGAAAATTTTATGAATAAATACCCTAAAAGCCCACTGATAAAAGTGGTAAAAGAGGATTATCATAATTATTTGTTGGATTACCTTCTGGGAATGGACAGTGATCGAATTTATGACAGCGAAGAAGGCAAAATTTATGATGATAAAAGAGAAGAATATAACAGAATCATCAAAAAATATCCAAATTCTATTACTGCGAAAAAAACTAAAGAACTAATAGCCGCTTATGATGCCCATGTACCTGTGGATCAGATAGAAGACAGAATCAATTTGAGAAGATAATATTAGTAAATTTTAAATAAGAAAAAAGTGAAAGTTTCAAAATTAGCAGCGAACCTGATCGGTTCTGAAATTGTAAAAATTGGTAACGAGGTAAATGATCTAAAAGCAAAGGGAGCAGAAATTGCCAATCTTACTATTGGTGACCTGAATTCTAATATCTATCCTATTCCGGCATTGCTGAAGGAAGAAATTCAGAAAGCCTATCAGAATAATCTGACAAACTATCCACCTGCAAACGGACTTTTATCTTTAAGAAAGGAAGTTTCCAAGGATCTGAAAAACAGATGGAATCTGGATTATTCACCTAACGACATCCTGATTACAGCAGGTTCAAGACCTTTGATCTATGCTGTATACAAAACAATTGTAGATGAAGGAGATAAGGTAATATATCCTACACCATCTTGGAACAATAATCACTATGCTTACCTTACTTCAGCCAATGCTGTAGAAGTAAAAACGAAGCCTGAAACCAACTTCCTTCCAACAGCAGATGATCTAAGACCTCATTTGGATGGAGCTGTTTTATTAGCACTTTGTTCTCCATTGAACCCTACAGGAACAATGTTTACAAAAGACCAGCTTTCAGAGATTTGTGAATTGGTGATCGCTGAGAACAAAAAAAGAGGAGCAGATGAAAAGCCGTTATACCTAATGTATGACCAGATTTATTCTAACCTTACTTTTGGAGCAGAACACGTAGATCCGGTTTCTCTTTTCCCTGAAATGAAAGAATATACCATCTATATCGATGGGATTTCTAAATGTCTTGCTGCAACAGGAGTACGTGTAGGATGGGGATTCGGTCCGGCTCATATCATAGATAAAATGAAAGCGCTTCTTACCCACGTGGGAGCTTGGGCACCAAAACCTGAGCAGGAAGCTACTGCCAAATTCTATGAAAACCCTGAAAACGTAAATGTATTTGTAGAAGACTTCAAAGGAAAACTGGAAGAAAGCTTAAAAGTTCTTCACGGAGGAGTTCAGGATTTAAAAGTAAAAGGACTTTCTGTAGACAGTATAGAGCCTATGGGAGCACTTTATCTTACGATTAAGTTAGACTATATCGGAAAAACAAAACCTGATGGAGCTGTCATTGAAAACTCTTCTGATTTGGTATTCTATTTAATCAATGAAGCTGGAGTAGCTTTAGTACCATTCTCAGCATTCGGAGAAGACAAATCCGAACCTTGGTTCCGTGCTTCCGTTGGAGGATTAGCTGTGGATGAGATCAAAGGAATGCTTCCAAAATTGGAGAGCGCTTTGAACAAATTAAAGTAATCTTTACATAAAATATATGCTTCGACTCTGTTCAGCATGACATCGTTAAAACTTTATAATTAACAGTGTCATACCGAATGGAGTCGAAGTTTTTTCTACCCATTCCTCGGATATATAGAATTATTTTTCTGATTAAGTTTATCAATTAACAGAAGATTATTATTTTACGAAAAAAATTAAATAAACATTAAAAATTAGATAAATATTTTGTAGTAACCTGAACTAGGAATTACCTTTGGGCTTTTACACACCTAAATATAATAAAGTCGAAAATTACACGATGAAAAAACTGAGATTTCTACTCTTACCAGTTTCAATATTGGTATGCTCACAAGAGATTGATACGCTGAAAGTAAAAGAACTTCCAAAGGAACTTGAATCGCCCAAAGTACAGACTTACACCCTAAAAGACGGATCTGTCAGAACGTACCCAAAACCTAAATTATTAGATTTTGTAACCAAATTGCCTAGAAACTTTATCAACACCAATAAAGATTTTGTAGCAAAGGATCATGCTTATTATTTAGGAGGAGCAGTTGCATCAACGTTGATCCTTATACCATTTGATCAGAAATTAATAGACAATTCACGAGAATTGGGAGAAAGATGGGGAATGGATAAAGATAACAACTACCATAAAGTTGGAGGTGTCTTTAAAATACCTAAAGATATCGGATCAACCCTATATCTGATTGGGAATGGCTCTACATTAGTCCTTTTGGGAATCGGTTTTGGAACGTATGGTTTAATTAAAAATGATTACAGAGCACAAGCCACAGCAAGCGGATTAATGGAAAGTTTAATTCTTTCCGGAGTTTTCACCCAGACTATTAAAAGAATTACCGGAAGAGAAAGTCCGTTTATTGCAGAGATAAATGGCAATAAAGGAGGGGCATGGAATCCTTTCCCAAGTTTTTCAGAATTTGGAAAAAATACCTCAAATTATGATGCGATGCCATCCGGACACTTAACCACGTTTATGGCAGGTATTACCGTAATTGCAGACAATTACCCGGACGCAAGATGGATAAAACCGGTAGGATATACCTTAGCAGGAGCTTTATGCTTTCAAATGATGCAAAGTAAAGTTCACTGGGCTTCAGATTATCCGCTAGCCTTATTAATGGGATATTTTATAGGAAAAACCATTTCAAAAAGCAGATATACTTCATCAGAGGGAACCATTGGAAAGACAAAATATAACCTAAACTTTGTTGCATCCCGCCAATGGGAATATAATATGGTGGGGGTAAAACTCTCTTTTTAACCTCCTGAAATCTTTGTTTTGTGTAGTAAATAAGATAGTTTTCACTACATTTGATCTAAATATAATAAGGATCAGTATTGCATTTTTAAATGCCGGAATGAAAACCTATTGAATTAAAAAGACTTAATTAATATTTTTATTAAATGAAAATAATCGCTGTCATCCCTGCTCGTTACGAAGCAAGCCGTTTTCCGGGGAAACTTATGCAGACTTTAGGAGAAAAAACCGTTATTACCACCACCTATCAGAATGTAGTAGAAACCGGACTTTTTGATGAAGTTTTTGTAGCAACAGATTCTGAAATTATTCTTGATGAAATTGTGAAAAATGGCGGTAAAGCTGTAATGACAGGACAGCATGAAACAGGAAGTGACCGTATTGCTGAAGCCGTAGAGAATATAGATTGCGATATCGTTATCAATGTTCAGGGAGATGAACCTTTCCTTAAGCTGGAACCTTTACAACAGCTAATCGAGGTTTTCAAAAAAGATGATCATAAAGAGATTTCACTGGCTTCTTTGAAAATAAAATTATCAGAAAAAGAAGAAGTTGAAAATCCCAATAACGTAAAAGTAATTACTGATAATAACGGTTTTGCCTTATATTTTAGCCGTTCTGTAATTCCTTTTCACAGGGAAGTTTCTTACGATATAAGTTATTTTAAACATATTGGGGTGTATGCATTCCGAAAAGAAGCACTCTTGCAATTCTCGAAATTGGAAATGAAACCATTGGAAATCTCTGAGAAAATTGAGTGTATCCGATATCTGGAATACGGAATGAAGATCAAAATGATAGAAACCAATTTCATTGGAGTAGGTATTGATACACCAGAAGATTTGGAAAAAGCAAGGAAGCTGATTTAAAATAAGATAAAGCAATCAATAGATTTGGAATTTTATCCTTTCGCCCTTTTGCTTTCCTATCCTTTTTGCTATTTCGCCCAAATCCCCTTATATTTGAATTTATAAATAAAATTAATGAAGAGATTATTTTTAGTATTTGCCCTGATATTTTCACACTTAACCTTTGCCCAGACAGCCAAAGAAATTATAGATAAAAATATTGAGTTATCGGGAGGCTTAACCAGTTGGAAGCTTTTAAACTCAGTATTGCTGCAAGGAAAAGTAGTGTTGGGAATAAAGGATGAATATCCTATAAAAATATACCAACAACGCCCCAACCTTACCAAAACAATTATTACAATTAGCGGAAAGGAAACGGCTATTGAAGGCTTTGACGGAACCAAGGGGTATGCCATGAACTATGCTGCCAATAAACTTCAGGAATATCCTGAATATGTTTCAGAAAGCTTTGATAATGACTTCATTGATTGGGAAAGCAAAGGTTTTGCTGCCAAATATCTTGGAAAAGAAAAAGTAGGAGAGATCTATTGCCATAAAGTAGAACTTACAAAGAATGTTAATAAGAACATGTATTATTTTGATACAAAGACTTATATGCTGCTAAAGGAGATTAAAAAAGATGAAACAGTGGTATATTCTGACTATAAAAAAGTAGGAAACCTTACCATGCCATTCAGAATTGAATCTTCAAGCTCAAAGAAAGACGGGGACTATGTAATGTTGCTTAACAGAATCGACATCAACAAAGTTTTTCCTGCCAATATTTTTAAGTTTTAATTCAACTGCAGTTCATCCTGCATAAAATTTATAAGAAATGAAAAATATTTTTTTACTACTGCTTTCATTCGTTGCTATTTTGCAAAGCTGTACCAATCAAAAAAGTGAAATTTCTAAAGCTAAAACCAAAGAACTTATGGGAAAAACAATATATGATTTTAAAGTAGAAAGCCTTGACGGAAAGGAAATCAACTTTGCAGATTTCAAAGGAAAGAAAATTCTTATTGTCAATACTGCTTCAGAATGCGGATTTACCCCTCAGTATGCAGATCTTGAAAAAGTATATGAAGAGTATAAGGACAAATTAGTTGTAGTAGGTTTCCCAGCCAACAACTTCGGAGGACAAGAACCGGGTACCAATACTGAAATTGGAACTTTTTGCCAGAAAAACTATGGGGTAACATTCCCAATGGCTGCTAAAGTTTCCGTAAAAGGAGACGATATCGCACCTATTTTTAAATACTTAACAGAACAAGAGTTAAACGGAGTAAAAAATACAAGTATTCTTTGGAATTTTACCAAATTCTTAATTGATGAAAACGGAAAATTGATTGATACTTATGTAAGTACTACGAAACCAACTAGTGAGTCGATTACAAAGCATTTAAAATAAAAAATAAAGAAATTTATATATTGAAAGTGGGTCATAAGAACCCACTTTTTTTATGTCTAAAAAATATTAATGATCAAACACTTTCTCTGCAAAGCAAAAAATATTTCCCAGCTTGATACTAGAGTAACCATTGCTTTTTATTTTGGAAGAATTAATCATTGCTTTTGCTAAAATATCAGTAGGTAAAGGTTTTTGGCTTTCTAATAATCCGAGTTTATTGGCAAACTTTATAATTCTGCTACCCAAAACTTCGCCCGTTCTTCCTGAATCTTTTCTTTCAAGCATTCCAGGCTTAAAGATGGTAATTTTATTGAAATGTAATTGCCTTACAGCTTCTTCCAGTTCTCCTTTCATTTTAGAATAGAAGATTTTAGATTTAGGACTTGCTCCATAAGCTGAAACCAAAATATAATCCTCCACATTATTTTCCTTGGCGGCCTTGGCAAACTCATATTGGTAATCAAAATCTACCTTTTTCTGGGCTTCCTTGCTTCCGGCATCCTTTAAAGTGGTTCCCAGACAGGAAAATGCTACATCTCCTTTCACCATTTCTTTCCATTCCTCAGGTTTTTCAAAATTGACAATATGAACTCTAAGTCTTTCATTTTCAATATCAACAGGTTTTCTTACAAAAATATCTACTTCCTCAAAGTCCTTGTCATTGAGTAACTGATTGACTAAATCTTTTCCTGTAGCGCCTGTAGCACCGATTACTAGAGCTTTCATAACAATGTATTTTGAGGTGATGATATTTTCCTTTCTTAAATTTACTAAATTTGATTTAAAGTTTATGTATTTTTTATGGGATTAAATAGTATAACAATTACATCTCAGGACATCATATTTTTGAACTCTACTCAATCATCATTTTTACTATATTGCTTACTTATAAACGATAAACATGGATGCTAACGAAATTTTAGACTATTGTCTTGCTAAAAAAGCAGTTACAGAAAATTTTCCCTTTGATAATGAAACTCTTGTGATGAAAGTGGACACTAAAATGTTTCTGCTGATGAGCCTCGAAAGGCAGCCGTTGTCTATTAATGTAAAAACGGATCCGGAGTGGAGTGCAGAACTACGTGAGCAATATCCTCAGATTACAGGAGCTTATCATATGAATAAAACCCATTGGAACTCGGTTTCAATAGATGGTTTAAGAAGAGAACTCATCTTAAAATTAATTGACCATTCCTATGAATTAGTATTTAAATCTTTAACCAAAAAAATTCAAAACACAATACATAATTCTTAAAAAAACGAAACTAATAACATGAAAAAAATATTGATTTCGGCTGTGTATTTCTTATCAGTCGGAGCATTTGCCCAGTCAAAGGATCACTCCAAAACCTGGGAACTTTTGCTGAACAACAAAAGAGATGAAGCAAGAACTTTTTACGATAAAACATTACAGTCCCAAAAACTTAAAAACTTTGAAAGCCTTTTTCTGGATGCAATGATCGATCAGGAAATGGGTCAATTTATTTTTGATGAAACCTTTGTCAAAAATTTTGTAAATATTACAGATGAAGAAGCTTATTTATATCCTGTTTTCAGGGAAAAATTTATGCTGAATGATCTCGAAGAAAGCGGAATTGATGATCATACCTATAAAAAAGTAGATGTTTTATACGGGAGTAAAAACTTTGGCCATTTAAACGGAATAATAGAATTTAAAACTTATTTTGATTATCTGAGAGGTAATTTTACAGGATCTGCAGAGGCGCTTTCAAAGCTCGGGAAAATTGATAAATGGCAATATGCCGGAGTATTTGAAAACCTGAATGGAAGTGGCATGGACAATGAATATGAGCCGGAAACTTATGCTAAAAATGATAAACTCTTCAATACCGGAAACTTTGGTAATATTGGCTGGTACAACAAAAAATTTAAAGATAATGACGGATTCAATTTTTTCTTCAATGAACTGGAGTATGGAAGAGGAATTGTCTACGCACAGACATTCATAGACAATCCGGAAGAAAGAAAAGTATGGTTTGAAGTGAATGCAAGCAGTGAGCTTAAGGTGTTCTTGAATGATGCAGAAATACTATCAAGTACAAAAGACGGATATACCTCTACAGGGTCGCATCTTGTAGAAGTGATATTGCCTAAAGGGATGAACCGATTACTTGTTAAAAATGATTCACAAGCCAATAAGATGGCCGGTTTTATGATCGTTCCTTTCGATACAAACTACAATAAAATCAGTAACCTGAACTATTTTGATACTTATCGTGATTATAAAAAAAGTACAATTACTCAACTTCAACCTAAAGAATTAGAGTTAAAATTTGAAAAAAAACTTAAAGAGAAAATTGTACAGTCTCCCAATGATTTTATTTATGATTATCTCTTGACACTAGGCTATCTGAATAACCAACAGAATGATAAAGCAAAGGAAAAAATAGACATTTTTACTCAAAAATATCCTAAATCCTCGCTGATTCAGGTTCTTCTTTCCAAATATTACGCTAATATAGAAGATCAGGGAAAGATTACAGAGATTCTTAAAAACATAGAGGTAAACGACCCTGAATATTACCAGGTCCCTGTCATGAAAATTGCTGATGACAATGCCACCAAAAGCATGAGTATTCAGGAACTTGAAAAATACAAGGGGATTCTCAATAAAACAAAAGCTCGGGCCATGGTGGATCTTTTTGATATGATCATATCCGCCAGAAACCATGATGTAGAAAAAATGAAATCTCATGTTTCTAACATCAAAAAAACTTTTGCCAATAATGAAAAATATACTGTTCTTTTAACTTCTCTTGAAGAAGCTGATAAAAAAGATCAGAGCGGTATCATTAAAAAACTTGAAGATTTTACTGCTACAAGAAATAATCTGGATATCATGTCTTCATTATTTGAGTATTACGAAAAATCCAACAGGGTAGAAGATGAAAAAAAGCTTCTTAGAAAGTTCATTGAACTATATCCATCTTTAAATGTTCTGAGAACTAAATATGTATCTCTTTTACAGGAAGATCCCAAAGATCCGGAAATTATGAAGCAGATTAATGAAGGACTTGAAAACTTTCCCTATTCCTATTCACTGATGGCATTAAAGGCTGAAATCTTAGCACTGCAGAAAAATAAGGATGAAGCGGTAAAATACGCAAAAGAATCCCTTTCTCATTTTGCAGAGAACGAGCGTATGTATAAGTTGATCAGAGATTTGGGGCAAACTGAAGATGAAATTGACCAGGTTTCTGTAAAGGATTTGAAAAAACTGGCTTCGGAAAGAAGAAATAAAAGTACAAAAGGTAAAAAAGGAGTTACCACATTATTGGATGAATATATTGTAAATGTATATCCTGAAGGAGGGTTCAAAAAAAGAACGACTTATGTCTATGAAATTACCTCAGAAAGCGGAATTGAAGAGCTTAAAGAATATTATATTAACTACTATGATGACGTTTTAAAATCTGAAATAATAAAGCCAAACGGCAGTATCGTTCCGGGAGAGAAATCTGAGGACCAGATTGTTTTTACCAATCTTGAGGTAGGTGATGTAGTTCTTATCCAAAAAGAAAGTTTGGAAAGAAAAGGTGGACGTTTCTATAAAGACTTTAACCTCAGTTCTTATTTTAATTCCGAATATCCTGTAGTAGAATCTGTATTTACCGTTATTACTCCTGAAAATATGCCATATCAGGTAAAAAGTAATAATGCAGAAGTAGCTTCCACAAAGAAAAAAGTTGGGAATAAACTTTTTCAAACATGGAAACTTAATAATCTTCCGGAGGTAAATCTGGATGAAAACTATGGCCCCACGTATTATGACGCAACCATTTCAGTAACAGCTAATTCTATAAAAACCTGGCAGGAAATTTCCAATTGGTATTCTGATCTTACAAGAAAAAGCCTGGTTTCAGACAGAGTGGTTGAAAAAGCATTCAAAGAAATATTTCCCGATGGAACTTCAGGAATGAATGATACTGAAAAAGCCGAGAAAATTTATAATTATATTGAAAAAAATGTAACCTATAGCTCTGTAGACTTTCGCCAAAGTGGATTTATTCCTCAAAAACCATCCAAAACATTGGTGACAAAATTGGGTGATTGTAAGGATTTGTCAACCTTATTTTTAATTCTTGGAAATCAGGCAGGGTTAAAGTCTAATCTTGTGTTAGTACAAACCAATGATAACTCTCCACAGCGCCTTCTTTTACCAAATTTAAGTTTCAATCACTGTATTGTAAAGGTAAATCTTGATGGAAAGGAAACCTTTCTTGAAATGACAGACAAATATTTACCGTTTAATGCAATTGTGAAAGGAAATTATAAAGCAAAAGGGTTGGTAATTTATACAGATAAAAATAATGAAAATACAGTTCAACTTATTGATATACTAGCAAATAATAATACAAAAAATCTGTTCAAATCAGTGAGTGAAGTTCAGATTAACGGCGATGATCAAAACTTTGTGACCAAACAATATACAATGGGTGAGACCAAAAGCTATTATAATACTTTCTTTCAGAATTCACAGACGGAAGAAAACCGTAAAAAAAGTATGGAGAAAGAGTATGGCGGTATTTTAGATAAAGTAATTAATGTAAAATCAGTGAAATTATTGGATGGAAAAGACCTTACTGTAAATCCTTTATCGTATGAAGTTCAGTTTAATATCAATGATAAACCACAGTCTGTAGGCAGTCTGAAAATTATGAAGATTCCTTTTATCACAAAACCATTCACAAAAGATGTGGTGGCAACCGAAAACAGGAATACAGATATTTTATACACGCAGTATGAGCGACAGAATGAGTATTTTGAAGAAGTATACCTTAATATCCCTGACGGAATGAAGTTTATTGAAATTCCTGAAAATAAAGCCCTTGTGTACAATAATTTTAATTATTCAATCAATTACGAACTTGAAAAAAATAATAGATTAAAAATAACCAGAAAATCTAAAACACCTTGGGATAACATCAAAAAAGAACAATATCCGGAATTTAAAAAATTTGTAGAAGACGCCATCAATGCAGAAAATCAGATTTTAGGATATAAATAATGAAATACATTGAAAATTTTATCATGATAAGGTTTAAAAATCAATACAATTCTTAAACTTAAAGTCAGATTCTATAATCTGGCTTTATTTTTTTTGCACAAAATAGATGTAAATATTGAAATTATTCATCATAAAATAATAACTGAATAATCTGGGTATAGATTTTGTTATCAATTATGAGTGAAATAAATCAATTAATAGTAACATAATAGAGAACACATGAGAAATCACCTTTTATTATTCATGGCAGCGGGTACATTAATGCTATCAAGCTGTAATAAGGCAGATCAAAAAACGGCGCCTGCTTCTACTTCGGTGGCAGATAGCAGTTCTTCTGACAACCTTAAAATAGAATTTTCCGGAACAGAAAACTTTACGATTAAGAACCCAAAGCTTAAGGTAAGTTTATATGGAGCCGATGAAAGACTGGCAGATGCTCCGGCCACTCTCATTACCGAAAAAGAGTACGAGCAAAAATCTGTGCCATTTACCATAGATTTGCCTGTACCCAAAGATGCTGATACTAAAATCACACCTAAACCTATGGGGCCTGTTAAATATTATGTTACTGTGAGCTGGGATTCTGACGGAAACGGGAAAGCAGATCAAAAAGGAGATATATTTATTGATTATGACAAGCAATTTCCTAATGTGAAACTGAACACTGAAACACAGAAGATCTATTTAAAGGTATTAAAATAAACATAAAAAGGGCTACTCATCAAATGAATAGCCCTTTTTTATATCTTAAAAATTAAACTCTTCTGTGAGTCTTTTATCTTCATCTAGTCTTTCAATGAGTTTTTCAAGTCCTTCAAACTTGATTTCATCATGAAGAAAATCTCTGAATTTTACTGTAATCTTTTCATCATAAATATCTCCATCAAAATCAAGGATATACACTTCAACTGTTAATTTTTCTCCATTTACTGTAGGATTGGTTCCAATGCTCAGCATTCCTTTATATAGCTGCCCTTTTACTTCAACTTCAACAATATAAGCTCCTTTTTTAGGTAAAAGTTTAATGGACTCTGTATCAATATTAGCAGTTGGATAACCAATTGTTCTTCCTATCTTCTTGCCATGAACAACCGTGCCTGAAACAGGGAAAGGATATCCCAACATTTCATTGGCCTCTTTAATATTTCCGGTTAAAAGTGCATTACGAACCTTGGTAGAACTGATGTTATTTTCATGAATATTAATGGCTTCCATTTGTTCAACCTCAAAATCAAGTTCCTTAGAAAGCTTTTGAAGAAGTTCAAAATTTCCACTTTTATTTTTTCCAAAAGAATGGTCGTAGCCTATAATGAGGTATTTTACATTGAGTTTATCAATTAAAATCTGGCGAACAAATTCTTCTCCGGTTAAATTCCTGAATTCTTCATCAAATTCTTTCAGGAATAAGTTGTCAATATTGTATTTTTCAACCAGTTCTTTCTTTTCCTCTATGGTATTCAGAAGTTTTAAATCTTCATTAGGATTAAAAACAAATCTTGGATGAGGCCAAAAAGTAAGAATGGCAGTTTCCAGATTGTTTTCTGTACCTACCTTAATGAGTTCATCTATAATACTTTTATGCCCAAGATGTACTCCGTCAAACATACCTAAAGACAATGCTAGAGGCTTCTGAGAGGAATAATCTTTAAAATTCTTGAAAACTTTCAAAACGGAAAAAATTTGATTGCAAATATAAAACCTTTAAAATTATTCATAATGATATAATCTAATTATTTGTAGTATTATTTATATTTAAACGATTTCGCTATTTTATGATTTATTCTTTAATGAAAGTTGCTTAATGTTATTTATTTTTCTATTTTAGAGAAAAATAACATTATGAATAAAAAATTATCTATTTGTGCAGTTGTATTAGGAATCCAAATAAGTGCACAGTGCAATTCTTTGACTTTACCATACACCGAAGATTTTGAAAGTGTAACTACTCCTGCCTTACCAGCCTGTACTACAATTCAAAATGCGGGAACAGGGAGTAACTGGGTTACTAGACAGGGAGCATTTACCGGAATTGATAGTAAAGCATTGACTTACAGGTATGATTCTTCAAATGATGCTAATGCTTGGTTTTTTACTCCCGGCTTAAATCTTACAGGTGGAGTAGAATATAAGTTAACATATACGTATTCTGGAAGCGGATTTGAGGAAAAGCTAAAGATAGCATACGGAACAAGTAACAGCAGCACCTCTATGACTAATCAATTGGCAGATTATCCTGATATTATAGATGAAGAAGCTCATACAGAAAGTGTTACATTTACACCATCAGCTACTGGAGTATATTATATGGGATTTAACTGCTATTCTGTTGCAGACCAGTTTTTTTTACAAGTTGATGATATTAATGTGATAGCTTCACAACTGAGTACATCAGAAGTGATGAATAGAAATAATGCAGTTAAAATATATCCAAACCCATTTGTAGACATGATTCATATCAATAAGGTTGAAGATGTAAGATCTGTTTCGGTTACTGATATTTCTGGAAAACTACTAAAAACTGTTGATAAGCCATCAACAGAACTATATTTAAAGGAGTTAGGTCCAGGATTATACATGTTGAAGCTAGAAATGAAAGACGGATCGCAAAAAGTTATAAAGATTATTAAAAATTAAAAATTATTTTCTGTGATCTGAAAATTACAGGTTATTATTATAAAAAGATATTTATAGATTAGAACCAAAGGAGTTTTTCTTCTTTGGTTCTTTTGTGAAAAAGCATGATAAAAATCTTTTTTTTACTAATTGCGGGTTTACGAAGAATCACTATATTTGCACCAAGAAAAAATTTAGCAATGGCAAACCAAATTAAAGGTAAAATTTCTCAAATTATTGGTCCGGTAATCGACGTTGTCTTCAATGATGTGGAAGTAATTCCAGCAATCTATGACGCGTTAGAAATTACAAAAGAAAACGGTGAAAAAGTAGTTTTAGAGGTAGAACAACATATTGGCGAAGATACAGTAAGATGTATTGCAATGGACGCTACTGATGGTCTTAAGAGAGGTCAAGATGTAATCGGATACGGAAATCCTATTACTATGCCAATCGGAGAGGCTGTAAACGGAAGACTATTCAACGTTGTTGGTGATGCTATCGACGGACTTCAAGATATTTCTAAGGAAGGTGGTCTTCCAATTCACAGACCAGCTCCAAAATTTGATCAACTTTCAACTTCTGCAGAAGTTTTATTTACAGGTATTAAAGTAATCGACTTAGTTGAGCCTTACGCAAAAGGGGGTAAAATTGGTTTGTTCGGTGGTGCTGGTGTAGGTAAAACAGTATTGATCCAGGAGTTGATTAACAATATTGCAAAAGGACACGGAGGTCTTTCAGTATTCGCCGGAGTAGGTGAAAGAACGAGAGAAGGAAATGACCTTTTGAGAGAGATGTTGGAATCAGGTATTATCAAGTATGGTGATGATTTCATGCACTCTATGGAAAATGGAGGTTGGGATCTTTCTAAAGTTGACCTAGAGGTTATGAAAGATTCAAAAGCAGCATTCGTTTTCGGACAGATGAACGAGCCGCCAGGTGCAAGAGCGAGAGTAGCACTTTCTGGTCTTACATTAGCGGAGTACTATAGAGATGGTGGTGAAAGCGGACAAGGTAGAGACGTACTTTTCTTCGTAGACAACATCTTCCGTTTTACTCAAGCTGGTTCTGAGGTATCTGCACTTCTTGGTCGTATGCCATCAGCAGTAGGTTACCAACCAACTCTTGCTTCTGAAATGGGGGCGATGCAGGAAAGAATTACTTCAACTAAAAATGGTTCAATTACTTCAGTACAAGCGGTATACGTACCTGCGGATGACTTAACTGACCCGGCTCCTGCAACTACGTTTGCTCACTTAGATGCAACTACAGTACTTGACAGAAAGATTGCTTCATTAGGTATTTACCCAGCGGTAGATCCATTGGCTTCTACTTCAAGAATCCTTGCTCCAGAAATTATTGGTCAAGAACACTATGACTGTGCTCAAAGAGTAAAAGAAATTCTTCAAAGATACAAAGCTCTTCAAGATATCATCGCAATCCTTGGTATGGAAGAACTTTCTGAAGAAGATAAGTCTGTTGTTTACCGTGCAAGAAAAGTTCAGAGATTCTTATCTCAGCCTTTCCACGTAGCAGAACAGTTTACAGGTATTCCAGGATCATTGGTAGATATCAAAGATACTATCAAAGGATTTACAATGATTATGGATGGTGAATTAGATCACTTACCAGAAGCTGCTTTCAACTTGAAAGGAACTATCGAGGAAGCTATCGAAGCAGGACAAAAAATGTTAGCTGAAAACGCTTAATAAATTAGACATAAAGATAGCAGATACTAGACATGAGACTTTAAGGTTGTCTGAAATCTGAAATCTGAAATCTTCAAATCTAAATTAAAATGAATATAAAAATTTTAACACCAGAATACGTAGTTTTTGAAGGAGAGGTAAACTCTGTATTATTGCCTGGAAAAAATGGTGAATTCCACATCATGAAAAACCACGCAGGAATCGTTTCTTCTTTAATCGGTGGTAAAGTAAAGTTATTTGCTAATTCTGTAGATGAAGCTTATGCTAAAAACTTAACCAAAGAAAACGATAAAGACTCTGTTTTTTCTTATTCTATTAAAAGCGGTGTTGTAGAATTTAATCATAATAAAGGAATTATCCTTTGTGAATAATTAAATGAAAAGCTAAATATATTTTCAAAAAAGTGTAACTTTGGTTACACTTTTTTTATTTCATGTAAAAATTTGATTCTATGAAGAGAAGTACAATCATATTCTTTACAATACTGGGCCTTTTACTTAATGCCCAGAATATTAAGACCAAAAGAGGGATTATCAATTTAGACGGAATTCCGGTTGCCAAAATTTCCAATAAATCTAATGAATATACTTTTATGGATTTAAAGGAAACGCCGCTGTATACCATAAAGTTTATTGATAAAAGTATCGTAGACTCAGTGAGAGACAGCTATATACAAATTAACAGAGTATATAACAGAGATAAGACCATAGAGCTTGATTATATTTCACCCTCTGCCTTTTCAGGTGAAGAAAAATCTGCAGTATATACCTCCGTGAAAGGCCTTAAAGTCATTGACAATAAAGGAATCAATGTGAAAACCCTTGATGAACTATTTTCAAATGCACCGAAAAGAAAGCTGGATAATAAAACTAAGGATGCTTATACAACCAGAAAAAAGATAGATAAACTTAATCTTGAGGTAAATAAGGTTGGAGAAATCTTAAGCAATGGTGTTCCGGTAGGATATTTTACCAATTTACCAGTCAGTTTTGGATCAGATGATAAAATAATAGATAAAACCTTTATCGATATTGAGATCTATGATGCTAAAAGTAAATATATCGGAAGATATATTACAACAACAAAGCAACTGAAAACAGCCGGAGGTAAATCTTTCGTGGTGTACAAAGAAATGTCTGGAAGAGCATCTATTTTGAAATATCCAACTTATAAGGCTATTGCTGAACGTATGGCGATGATGGATCCTAATTTTATTAAAATACAGGAAAAAGTAACAGTAGGGCCTGTTTCAAAAGATACTCCTAATTAATAAATAAAATATTCAATAAGAATAGAATAATTTAGCCTAAACTTAAAAAGAAAACCCTTGAAATAATTTTTCAAGGGTTTTCTTTTGTATTGTAACATCTCCGGAAAATCATCAGTTAGATTCTTTCGGAATGATAAAATGCAGAGTTATTTCTTATTTTTAATAGAAATTATCAGAATCTTTCAAATCTCTGAAAAAAATCAGAACATTTTTATAAGCTCAAAATGATCCCATTTTCCTTTAATTGTTGCATCGGTTTTGAGAACCAAAATAGTTCAAAATCCTCGAAATTTTCTTCAAATTGAATCTTAAGTTGCTGAACTGTAGGTTTTTTCTGATTTTCTATAGCGTTTTCCTCTAAAACATTCATTAGCCATGTTGCCTTATCTTCTTCCAGTTCAACCTTTACAATATTGGTTTTTAAGTGGAATGTAAGAAGCGTATATGTACCAGAGTATTTCTTTTTATTTTTTACGCGATTCTCAGCGATTACATTTTTGGTCAAAAAGATAACTTTTGAATTTCCTTTAAATTTAAAATCTTCATCTTCCAGTAAACTGTCGTGAATATAATCGGGATGAATAGTTGTTCTCGGAATTTTAAAATCAAACCATTCCTGAAGGGGAAGTTCGAAATTAATTCCGTGCATATAATTAAACAAGGATTTCTTTAAACCTGAACTAAACTTACCATGATTGATTCCGGTTTTGTCTGTAAAATCAATGTCATTATTGGCAAATAGAATTTCCTGCTTAATTGGAGTAACTCCAAATTCTTCTGGATTCAATCCAACAGGCGAATGAGCGGTCATCGCAAACTGATGCCAAAAACCACTTTGTAAAATTCCCATCTCAAATAACTGACGAATCATTTCCATAGAATCAATAGTTTCCTGAACGGTTTGCGTAGGGTAGCCATACATCAAATAAGCATGGATCATAATTCCGGCTTCAGTAAAATTTCTTGTCACCTTTGCAACTTGTTCTACAGAAATTCCTTTATCGATTAACTTTAATAAACGATCACTTGCCACTTCCAACCCTCCGGAAACTGCAACGCAGCCTGAAAGTTTTAATAAAAAGCATAAATCTTTAGTGAAGCTTTTTTCAAAACGAATATTGGTCCACCAGGTAACAACAAGATTTCTTCGGAGAATTTCCAGCGCAACTTCACGCATCAAAGCAGGCGGAGCAGCTTCATCCACAAAGTGGAATCCGGTTTCACCAGTTGTCTGGATCAGTTCTTCCATTCTGTCTACCAGAATTTTTGCTGAAATGGGTTCATATATTTTAATGTAATCTAAGGAAATATCACAGAAAGTACATTTTCCCCAGTAGCATCCATGAGCCATTGTCAGTTTATTCCATCTTCCATCGCTCCATAAGCTGTGCATGGGATTGGCAATTTCAATTACAGAAATATATTGATCTAATTGTAGATCAGTATAATCAGGTGTTCCGATATCTGCCTGTTTGTAATCGTGTCTCTTGGAATTATTTTTATAAGTAACTTCTTTATTTTCAATTAGAAATGTTCTTTTATATTCTGCTGTTTCCTGCTGTACTCCTAGGTTTTGGCAAAGAAGTTCAATGGGTAATTCACCATCATCAAGGGTGATAAAATCAAAAAACTCAAATACTCTCTGATCTTTAATTTCCCTTAATTCTGTATTGGGAAATCCACCGCCCATTGCTATTTTAATGTGTGGGAAATTCTTTTTTATAAATTGTGCACATCGGAAAGCGGAGTATAAATTTCCAGGAAAAGGGATTGAAAAACAAACTAATTTCGGTTGTACTATCTTTATTTTTTCATGAAGAATTTTCAATGTAAATTCATCAATAAAGGTCTGTTGATCGGCTAATTTTGAGTACAATTCATCAAAGGAATTGGCACTTTTCCCAAGGCGTTCTGCATATCTGCTAAACCCAAAATCTGAATCTACATTTTCAACAATATAATCTGATAGATCTTCTAAATAAAGGGTTACCAAATGTTTTGCCTTATCCTGCAAACCCATATTCCCGAAAGCAAATTCCATGTCATCCAACTGATTAAAACGGGAAGCTTCCGGAAGAAAATTCATACTGCAGATCTGTCTTGCGAGTGTAGGATTTTTACCTTGCAGAAAAGGAATAACCTGATCTATGGTTTTTAAATATTCTTCTCTTAAGGCAAATATTCTTTGGGAATTTTCGGATATATTCTGAAGGTCAATTTCTTGATTGAAAACCTTTTGAAGTCCGTCTTTTGAAAATAATTCCAAAATAACATCTATCCCTAAATCTATTTGATAACTGGAAATATTTTTAGTATTTAAAAATCCTTTAATATAAGCAGTTGCAGGGTAAGGAGTGTTTAGTTGGGTAAAAGGCGGGGTAATAAGAAGCAGGTCTTTCAACAGAAATTTTTTGCAAAGTTATTCTAAAGTTTTTTCAGAAAAAAATTTTTTGCATTGATTATAAGCTGAGAGAAAACAGGTCTTTCAAGTATATGGATTTGTTGTTACTTAAATAAGGTTTCTATAGGATGATTATTGATAAGATTTAAGAAAGAATCTTCATCAAAATGTCCATGTTCATCTATCATTTCAGAACTTAACATTTCAATGTCATCTGCTCTTTCCAAGCTTGGATTTTCAATAAATCGGCCTGATTTTCCTTCTATTTCGTTATGAAAACTGACCAAATATTTTGAATGAATGTTTCCTTTCGCAACAGTATAGTGACCGTTTTCTGCAATAAGTACAGAAGAAATATTTCTTTCAACATGGGTTTCGTTGTCATTGGAAGAAGCTCCAAACAAAACATTACAGGTAATGTTTCCTGAGCAGTAAAGTGAGCCATTGACTATAATATTTTTAGCTTTTATATTTCCCGTTATAATAAGGACAACATATTCTTCAATAAATAAGTTTCCGGATAGATTAATATCATGTTCAATGAGAACGATCTTATATCCTTCTCCATTTTTTGTTGTTACTTCAAGAGAGGTTGTTACACCTTTGCTTTCTGCAAGAACAATGTTGGGAGAATCGTCTTCATCATTTACCTGTGTTGAAGCTTCTTTTATCTTTTCTGCTGTTTCTTCATCCAGCATTTGAAGGAACTCTGAAAGATCTTCATCATTTAGCGTATGCTCATCAAACAAGGAATTTTCTAAGGCAGTACAAACAGTGGCATTGAAGTTTTCAGACCTGTTTTTAAGCTTATTATATAATTGATCTTTTGTGAGTTGTTGCAGTTCATTCATCATTTGTGTACTATATTGCACCTATAAATTTCTGTAGAAAAAGGTGTATTATTATTTAAAATAGATAGATGCAATATAAGGAGATAAATCGTGCTATCTCAGAAAGTTAAATTTATTTTTAAATATTTTTACTAGAGTAAATAGAGTAATATTTACAACAACAGATAACAAGAAAAAAACTAATCACTGTTTAAGATGATAGTTAGCCAGAATATTACTTTGCAGACTTTTTTAATCACTATTCTCTAATATAAGAATTGGGAAAAGAGAGTTTTATGCAACTTGAAAATTATACTTATTCGGTTTTTTTTGATATCTTGTCTTATCTATTTTTTCATGGCTTTCTTTGAAAATTTGAAAACCAAATAAAAACACACATCTTATTTGTAATGTCAAAAGAAACGACTCCACTTATCAGCTATTTTAAAAGTTTCATTCCTCTTTCAAAAGAAGAAATTGAAGTATTGGATGAACGCATCATAGAAAGGAGGATCAAACGGAAGCAATTTATTTTACAGGAAAATGAAATATGCCAGTACTATACATTTGTAGTTTCCGGATGCTTCAAGATGTACAGTATAGATCAGCATGGAGAAGAGCATAATCTTCAGTTTGCATCAGAAAATGACTGGATTGTAGACATTGATAGTTTTCATAATAGAAATCCCAGCAAATTACATATCATTGCCCTGGAAAACTCTATTGTACTACAAATTGAAAAAAATGACTTGTGGTACCTTTATACCTATTATCCAAAGTTTGACAGAAACTTTAGGGTAATTATTGAAAACAAATTTATTGAACTTCAAAATAGAGTATTGCAGAATATAAGTGCAGCAGGTGAAGAGAAATACGAATTTTTTCTCAGACAATATCCTCAGTTGGCTAATCGTATTTCTAATGTGGAAATTGCTTCCTATCTTGGAATAACCCCACAATTCCTTAGTAAAATCCGTCAAAAAAGAATAAAGAACTAATTTTCTTCCTTTACATATGAAACTAGTTTAAGAATTGATCTTACCAAATATCAAGATGATTTCTTAAACTAGTTTGCTGTTTTTTTATGGCCTTTCCAAGTAATTTTGACTTAAATAAATATTAAAATTAAAAGAAATGGAAACATTGAAAAAAGTAGCTGTAATTGGCTTAGGAAATATCGGAAAAGCAATTGCTAATGATCTGATTAAAAATAATCATGAAGTAATTGTTGCTTCAAGAAATAGTGAAGAGGCCAGTAACTTTGCTGAGCAATCCGGCGGACTTGCCCAAAGCATGAGTATTAAAGAGGCAATCAATACGGTGGATCTTGTTATCCCAGCAATATGGTTTGGTTCCTTTAAGGATTTCTTTAATGATTATGGTGATATTTTGAAAGACAAAACTATTATTGATGTATCCAATCCTATTGCTCCTGATGGCAATGGCGGATTCAAAAAAATTATTGGAGAGCGAGAATCTGCAGGAGAACTTAACAAAGCGATTCTTCCTAAGGGGTCTAAACTGGTAAAAGCATTCGGTACACTTGGGGCAGGAACTCTTGCAGGAGCATCAAATGGAAGTCCTGAGAAATCTGTATTATTTTATGCATCAGATGATATGGAAGTGAATCATGATGTGGAAGAAGTTATTAAGAATGCAGGATTTGATCCGCTAAGAGTAGGAGGGATTGATCAGTCCATCCGTATAGAAGTTTTTGGAGATTTACATGAATTCGGAGCGTTGGGAAAAACGGTTAACCTTACAGAAGCAAAATCAAAACTTTAAAATAAAACAGATGAAAAATATTCTCATCCTGATTCAGACTTTTGCGATACTAGCGTCGTGTTCGGGAAAGCAGGAAAAAAATAATACAGTCAATATAACTAACGAGAAAAACACAATGGAAACAACGATAAAAAAAGATATAGAAACGGTACTTTATACCTATCAAAATGCACTTAATGAGTCATCCACAACCCAGGTACTTCCTTTGTATACCCAGGATGGTATATTCATGCCGCAGGGCGGACCTACAGCGAAAGGTCAGGAACAACTTAAGGAAGCATATGATTTTGTATTCAAAACCCTTACACTGAACGTGAAGTTTGAGATTGAAGAGGTTACTGTAATCAATGAAAATTATGCTATTGCCCGCACAGTTTCAAAAGGTACTCAAATGCTGCATGCAGATCATAAAACATCTCCGGAAGAAAATCGGGAATTATTTATACTGCAGAAAGAAGACACAAAATGGAAGATAGCCAGATATATGTTTAATAAACAAAAGTAACTGATCTCTTTGATTGTAAAATAATAAAGCCGGAACTCCTTAGTCCGGCTTTACTACTATTGATATAATTAAAGAATAGCATTTTTAAATATGGCTTACTTTCTTACGGTCTGAAATAATATTCAAGATAACTCCCAGCAGAATTAGTGTAATACCGATCAATAAGTTGGTGGTGAAATTTTCATGAAATATCAATACACTTACCATTACAGCAACCACCGGTTCCAGTGCTCCTAAAATGGCAACCGGTGTAGAACCTATATTTTTAATGGCATATACCAAACAAAGGCTGGAAATAACCGTAGTAAGAAAAGCAAAAATAAGAAAGTTTAAAAAGATTGCCGTTGATGGAATAACAAAAGACTCATTGCCTATCACAGATTTTGTCATAAAGAACATGGAAGTAAAAAGCATAGAATAAAAAGTAAGCTTAAACCCTGATACCTTAAGGTTAGATTTGTTGACAATTACCATATAAAGTGCATAAAAAAGCGCGCTCAGCATTACAATTCCCAAGCCTGCAAAATTAATCTCAAGTCCATTTCCTTTAAGACATAAAACAATTACCCCTGCAAAAGCAAGCAATAACGAAATTATAGATAAACGGTTAAGTTTTTCATTATAGAAGAAAAACATAATTAAAGCTACAATAACCGGATAGATAAATAAAACAGTAGAGGCAATTCCGGCAGTAAGAAAATCATATCCTATAAATAGAAACTCTGAAGAAAGGGCATAGCATATCCCCAAGATCGCTAATATTAAAGCTTCTTTTTTATTGACCCTAAAATTTTGTCTGGAATACATCAAATATCCCCCCACCATTAAGGCAGAAAAGAAAAACCTGTAAAACAGGGTAATGTCCATTGAAAAATGAGCCTGTTTGATAGGCAGAATAAAAATTGGAATCAATCCATAGGAAACGGCTGACGTAACGCCCAACATATAACCCCTAAGTTTCATTTGTTTTTATAGCTTTTATAGTTTTTAAAATAAAAAACCACTGAATCAATCAGTGGTTTTTTTTCTTTATTTTTCTAAAGATTAAATCGGTTTAAAGCTTAATCCTTGTTCTTGTAGTAATTTTTGTTCCTGATCTTTATAGTAACCACTTACTAATTTATCGTGAATCCCTTCAAATGCGGCCAGAGTTTCGTTAATCTCTGCATCCGTATGGGAAGCGGTAGGAATTAACCTTAAAAGAATCATTCCCTTAGGAATTACAGGATATACCACCACAGAGGTGAAAATACCATAATTTTCTCTTAAGTCTTTTACCAGTAGAGTAGCTTCTACAGGAGTTCCCTGCATCATTACCGGAGTTACACAAGTATTGGTATCACCAATATTGAATCCTCTTTTTATTAATCCGCTCTGTAATTTTTCAACATTCTCCCAAAGCTTAGCCTTGATTTCAGGTCTTGATCTCAATAGCTCTAATCTTTTCAAACCTCCGATTACCATTGGCATTGTAAGAGATTTTGCGAAGATTTGTGATCTTAGGTTAAACTTAAGATATCTGATGATTTCTTTGTCACCCGCAAGGAATGCTCCGAAACCAGCCATTGATTTAGCAAAAGTAGAGAAATATACATCAATCTGATCATTACAATCCTGCTCTTCACCAACTCCGGCACCAGTTTTACCCAATGTTCCGAAACCGTGAGCATCATCTACCAACAATCTAAACTGATATTTTGATTTAAGCTCACAAATTTCCTTGATTTTTCCCTGCTGGCCTCTCATTCCGAAAACTCCTTCAGTAATTACCAGGATACCTCCTCCGGTTTCTTCGGCAACTTTAGTTGCTCTTTGAAGATTCTTTTCAAGGCTTTCCATGTCATTGTGCTTGTAGGTAAATCTCTTACCGGCATGAAGTCTTACTCCATCCACGATGCAGGCATGAGAATCCATATCATACACAATAACGTCATTTCTGCTCACCAAGGCATCAATGGTAGAAACCATTCCCTGATAACCGAAATTCAATAAATATGCTGATTCTTTTTTTACAAAGTCTGCCAATTCTCTTTCCAACTGAAGGTGCTGATCTGTTTCTCCAGACATCGCCCTTGCTCCCATAGGATAGAACATTCCGTATTCTGCAGCCGCTTTTGCATCCGCTTCTATTACTTCAGGATGATTACATAATCCTAAATAATCATTGGCACTCCAGAAAATTACTTCTCTACCCTGAAATTGCATTCTAGGTCCGATAGGTCCCTCTAATCTTGGGAAAATAAAATAACCTTCTCCATAATCTGCAAATTGTCCAAGAGGTCCTGGATTTTCTTTTATTCTTTCAAAAATATCCAACATTGTATCGTAATTTTTAAGTAAAAAAGCCTTTTTTGTAGAACACGCAAAAGGCTTTATTATATCGTGATTTTATTTGTTACTATTTAATAAACTCTGTCTTGAAGACTTCGTCATAGTTGTGAACACAGTTGTTGACAAACCCTTGTTCGGCCATCCACTTATCACTGTATACCTTAGTGATGTATCTTGAACCATGGTCTGGGTATATTAAAACAACCAAGTCATTTTCTGTTAATTCATGAGACTGTGCATATTGCATCAATCCCTGTGTTACAGCTCCTGTCGTATAACCTCCCATAATGGCTTCTTTCAAAGCTATTTCGCGGGTTCTGTACGCAGCCATTTCATCATTTACCCTTACAAATTCATCTACCTTATCAAAAAGTAGAGCAGAAGGGATAAGGTTTTTCCCCATTCCTTCAATCTGATAAGGATGTACATCTTCCTTATGAATCTCACCTGTCTCGTGATAGCTCTTTAATATAGATCCATCTGCATCCACCCCAATAATTTTAATATCCGGGTTTTTCTCCTTCAAAAACTTTGCTGAACCAGATAAGGTACCTCCTGTTCCGGTGCAGGCAAAAAGGTGAGTGATCTTACCTTCTGTCTGTTCCCAGATTTCAGGACCTGTGGTCTGATAATGGGCATCAATATTCAGTTCATTAAAGTACTGATTGATGTAAATAGAATTGGGAGTTTCCAAAGCGATTCTTTTCGCTACTTCATAATAAGATCTTGGATCATCCGCAGGTACATTGGCAGGACATATATAGACAGTAGCTCCTAATGCTTTTAGATAAGCAATTTTCTCAGGTTTTGTTTTGTCGCTTACTGCGAGAATACATTTATATCCCTTGATGATACATACCATTGCAATAGAAAACCCTGTGTTTCCTGATGTAGTTTCTACAACTACGGAATCTTCTTTCAATAAGCCTTTCTCCTCTGCGTTCTCTATAATATGAAGTGCGATTCGGTCTTTGGTGGAATGTCCAGGATTATATGATTCTAACTTGGCATAAACGGTTGCTGGAATATCTTTTGTAACAGTATTTAGCTTCACCATCGGAGTATGTCCTATTAGGCCAAGAATATTATCGTAAACATTACTCATTATTTGTTATTTTCAATAAAAATCTGACTGCAAAAATACAAAAAAATAAATAATTACTAAACTTTTGTTTGATTTCTCAGAGGCTGTTCCTTAAAAACTTATTTTCCTGTTTACAGTTTTAACAGGACTCTAATCGCAAATACCAAGCCAAATTTTTAAAATTTGTTAAAAACAATATAAAATAATATAAAAGCCTTATTTTCGCATAATTGATTTAATACTATGAAAAATTGGACTTTTAGGCAATGGAACACCGTTTTAGGATGGGTGATTTTCGTCATTGCGTTTTTCACGTACTTGTCCACAATAGAACCCAATTTCAGTTTTTGGGATTGTGGAGAGTACATTTCTTCTGCAGTAAAACTTGAAGTAACGCATGCTCCCGGAGCAGCTTTATTCCAGATAGTGGGTGCCGTGGCAGCCATTTTTGCATTAGGGAAAGGCGAAAATTATTCCATCGTAATTAATGCGATGTCTGCATTGTTCAGTGCGCTGACTATTTTATTCTTGTTTTGGACGATCACTCATTTTGTGAGAAGGCTTCTCAACAAGGACTTTGAAGAAATTACGAAACATCAGGAAATCTCTATTTTATTTGCCGGAGCTATTGGAGCACTTTGCTTCACGTTCTCAGATACATTTTGGTTCTCTGCAGTAGAAGGAGAGGTTTACTCAATGGCTTCTATGTTTATCGCGCTTTTGGTCTGGTTGATCACAAAGTGGGAAAATGAGTATAAAGCGGCAGACAGTGAAAGATGGATTATCCTTATTTTCTTTGTTTTGGGACTTTCTGTTGGGGTGCACATGATGTGTATGCTGGCAATTCCTGCAGTATGCCTGGTATACTATGCAAGAAATTATAAGTTTACCTGGAAGAATTTTATCTTGGCAAATGTTATTACACTAGGGATTTTGATTGTTGTTTTCAAAATTATCTTCCCTTTGATCATGACGATGTTCGGAAGATTAGAAATTTTCTTTGTAAACGGTCTTGGTCTTCCTTTCCACTCAGGAACAATTGTAGCCTTTATTTTAATGGTGGCTATTTGTTATTTCCTTATTAAGTATGCAAGAAAGGCAAAAAAGAACATTTATCAGACCGCTGCTTTATCTGTGGTTTTTATGATGATAGGATTCTCATGTTGGATGGTTATTCCAATAAGAGCCAATGCTAATCCACCAATGAACCTTAATGATCCGGATACGGCAATTGGGATGTTGGATTATTATAACAGAGAGCAATATGGTGACTGGCCAACAATGTATGGACAGAACTACACTGCTTTCCTTGATGCGAATGGAATTGAGAAGAATGAAGATGGAAGCTTTAAAACAAAAAAGACCGGAGAAATCTATGAAAAAGATGAAAAAACCGGAACTTATAGAAAAACCGGAGACCGATTCAACTATGTTTTCAGTAAGTCTCAGGTAAGCTTAATGCCAAGAATGTTTAATGAGGATAAGGATGTAATGGCGAACTATATTTCAATGTATGGGGCTCCTGATTTTACATTCAATTATGCTAATGAAGACGTTGCAGACAATCCTCAGGCTAAGCAGATTTTTGATGAATTGAGAGGTAAGTATGAAGATAAATCGATTACGGCATCAGACTATTTAAAGGTAAAACCTTATAACCTTATCAATGTTCAGAAGCCGTCATTGCTTCAGAATATGGATTATTTTATTTCTTTCCAGAATGGATATTACTTCGTAAGATACCTAATGTGGAACTATGTTGGAAGACAGAATGACCTTGAAGGAAATATGGAAAGCACAAAAGGAAACTGGATTTCGGGTATTCCTTTTATTGATAGTGTAAACGTAGGAAATCAGGATAAAATGCCTGCTAAATTCAAGAATGAAAGTACTGTTAAGTTCTTCTTCTTACCATTAATTTTAGGTTTAATCGGATTCTTTTTCCAGTTGAACAGAGACTTTGGAAGATTCTATGCATTATTATCTCTATTTATTCTGACAAGTGTTGGGATTGTTTTCTATACAGGAGTAAAACCATTTGAACCAAGAGAAAGAGATTATGCAATGGTAGGTTCATTCTATGCTTTTGCGATTTGGATCGGAATGGGAGCCGGAGCAATTTTATGGTTCCTACAATCTAAAATCAAATCAAATGGTGCTAATATTGCACTAGGAGTGGTCTTATTAGGGGTACCTTTTATGATGGGCTTCCAGAACTATAATGTTCACGACCGTAGTAATAGATATACTGCTTATGATTATGCTTATTCAGTATTAAAATCATTACCGAAAAACGATATCTTATTCGTGTATGGTGATAATGATACTTACCCGGTTTGGGCTATTCAGGAAACAGAAAGGTTCAGGGATGATGTAAAAGTGGTTAACTTTACTCTTGCATCAACACCATGGAATCTGGATCAGGTGAAGAGGAGAACGTACAATGCAATGGGAATTCCAAGCCAATTGACGCACGAAGATTATAGAGATGGGGTAAATGATCAGATCTATATGATGAAGAAAGATGATTGGGAGGGTGTTTTCTCTATGTTGAAAGAGCAAGGTGTTCCGGATACAGAATTCCAGGCATTCAGAAAGTATCTTACACAAGATTCATTGACGCTGAAAGAAGCGATTAACTTTATCAAGTTCAAGTCTCCTGAAAAAGATCAATTATTGAAAATGTATTTCGGAGAAGAAAAATATGAGAAGTATAACATTCTTCCGGTAAACAAGTTCATTCTTCCGGTAAATAAGGCAAATGCACTGAAAGCAGGAATTATTAATAAGGAAGATCTTCCTAATGTGGTAGACCAGATAATGATTACCTATAAAGGAAATACACTTTATAAAAATAACCTGATCTTATTAGACTTATTGGCAAACTTCGATTGGAAACGTCCAATTAACTTCTCTTCAGGAGGTATTTATGACAGCGAAAATATTTTCTACCTTAATGATTATCTTCAGTTTGATGGATTTAGCTACAGATTGATACCTGTTCAAACACCACCATCAGTGGATGGAGATATGGGAAGAGTAGATCCGAATTCTCTTTATAATGTAGTGAAAAACTTCAGATGGGGTAACTTCAAAAATCTGAACACTCACTTTGATGAGACCGCTACTTCTAATATCATCAGCTACAGAATGTCAGCAAGCAGAGCCGCTTCAGCACTTGCATTAAACGGACAAAAAGCGAAAGCTTTAGAAATATTGGATCTTGCTGCGAAAGAAATTCCAGCTGAAAAATACAATGATCCACGTTCATTAAGTTCAATTGTATCCGGATACATTATTGCGGGACAAGAACAAAAAGGACTACAGCTGGCAGAAGTTCTTAAAAAAGGAATCTTTGAAGAGTATGATTACTATTTAAGCCTTTCAAAGTCTGATCAAAGCTATCTGAGAAGACAGATGAGAACAAAACCAATGGAATATTCATTAGTAGTTGCAGCGGTTACAGATGCTTATACTAAGATTGGTCAAAAAGAAAAAGGATATGCTTATCTGGTAAAATCCATTGAGCCAATTGATAAAAAATTCAATGCCTTTGTAAAGGAACTTCAGCAGATGGGCAAAGAAAAAGCGATGAAAGAATCGGAAGAGGTTCAGAAGATCACGCCATTCTATCAATACTTATTTGATGTCATGCAGCCTTATGATTCTACTTATTCAAAAGAAAAAGAAGATCAGATCACATCAGCGATTATCAAGGCAACACAATAAAATACTTTTAAAACGGAACTTCGGTTCCGTTTTTTTGTTATTGGGATTCCTGAATTTTAAGATTATATTTGTGGAACTAAAAATGCATAATGGCAGAAACACAAAATAGCAGGTTCCCAATCTACGCCGTAATCGCTACGGTTGTTTTTAAACTTCTTTTTTTATTGACGCATTACATTCAGGAAGATGCTTTTATCACCTGGAGAGTAGCCCAGAACTTACTGGATTATGGAGTAATAGGTTTCAATGGAGATGCGAAGATATCTGCTTCTACTACTCATTTGTATGTTTTTGTGTCTTATATTTTCAATCTGGTCTTTGGTAAAGAAAACTTTATTGAACCTCTTTTGATCTTCAATTCTATACTTTTTACGATAGGAACACTGTTTCTTTCTCATCTGGTTCTTAAAAATCCTTGGCATAAAGCTCTATTTATATTTTTGATTGGTATTTTACCACCGGCCATCAAGATTTCGATTCTTGGAATGGAATACGGAATACTGTTTTTTCTGGAGATGGCTCTATTGTACTACGGATTCAATAAAGGGAAAAAATGGGTTCTGACGCTTCTTCCCGTTTTAATTATGTTTACAAGGATTGATACTGTTATATTTCTAGGGATTGTATTTCTTGTAGACCTGTTTTGGAACAAAAAAATCAGATGGAATTATGTATTTGGAGGAATTCTAGGCGTTTTATCAACAGTTGCCTTTAACTGGTTCTACTTTGGAGAGCTTGTCAACAATACCATCACTGCAAAAAAATTATTGTACGAACAGCAGTTTACATTAGGACAGCATATCAACTATTTCATGGTAAGTTTTGGTAATTTCTGGGGAATGCTAAAGGTTCCTGGAAACTTTAATCCGATCACCATTATTGTTCTTATTTTTGAATTGCTATGCTTCATTTATCTTATCAGACAGAGAGAAAAGAGAAATTATTTCTTGTGGATGATCTTTCTCTTCGGGTGGGTAAAACAGATGGCTTTTATCTCCCAAAAGAGTTTATTCGATTGGTATTATTGGGTTCCGCAGATTCTGCTTTTTGTTCCGGTTCTTATCTTTGTATTGGAGCAAAAGGAAAGAAGAAACCTATGGCTGTCATTGCTTATTGTATTTTACATTACCCCAATGCTGGCTTTCCAGACCATTCATTCCATTGCAACAGGAAACGGGGAATGGAACTACCGCAGAACCATCGGGGTATTCCTAAACAAATATGAAAAAGATAAAAACCAATGGATCTTGCTGGAGCCTGCTGGTTATGTTCCTTACTTCTCAGGCCTAAAAACCATTGATGAGGTTGGGCTTGTAGATAAACAGATTCAGGAAGAAATTAAAAAAGATAAAACAAATTACTGGATCAATACAGTAAAGACAAGGAAACCTAAATACCTTCTTTCTTACCAGAATTTATATGAAGGAAAAGATGCTGAGTATTACCAAATCCATTATAGAGTTTTGAAAGAATTCAGGGTAAAAGATCACTTAAAAAGCAATCATAAGATTTTAGAAAAGATCTATAACCTAAAGCCTTCCGGAACAGATTATAATTTATATATAAGGGTTGATTAAAAGGAGCTAAAACTTTAAAAGCCTTAAGATAAAAATACCTGTAACCTATTATCTATCACCTAATACCTAATCTATGAAATATTGTGCATTTCTCCGTGGCGTTAATGTAAAAGGAACCAATATGAAAATGGCAGATGTCTGTCAGGTTTTTAAAGATGCCGGAATGAAAGAGGTGAGTTCTATATTGGCCTCCGGAAATATTGTCTTTACTTCAGATAAAAATGTTGATGATTTAAAGAAAACTCTTGAAAAGGCGATGTCAGAATACTTTTCCTATGAGGCTTTTCTGTTTGTGAAATCACAGGAAGAAACGGAGATGTTCTGGAACAGTATTCCTTTTGAAAAGAATGAAAATCTTCATATCTATGCCTTTGTAGGCATGCCCGGTGTGGAAAATACCCTGATGGAAGAGTTTCAGAAAGCTACTCAGACTGAAGATGAAAAGGCCGAAATTGTTAATGATGTATTTTACTGGCAGGTTTCAAAAGGAAATACTCTGGATTCTACCTTTGGAAAGGTGTTGGGAAAGAAAAGCCTTAAAGATCAGTTTACGAGCAGAAATACCAATACATTTGAGAAAATTTTAAAAAAGTTTTAAAATGCTGTTGGACTTATTTCATTTCTGATTACCGTTTTTTACGCAGTATTAATGCGTGAAATTTTTAATTACTCTTAAGTCCCAAATAATTTCCAAGTCTGAAACTTTCTCAGTATTTTTACTGAACTTTTAATTACAACAAAATGATTCAGTATTTAGATAATATTCAGCACAAAGATTCAAAAAACTTTTTCCTTATTGCAGGTCCTTGTATTATTGAAGGAGAAGATATGGCTTTAAGAATTGCTGAAAAAGTGATTAACATTACAGACAAGTACAATATTCCATATATTTTTAAAGGAAGTTTCAAAAAGGCAAACAGAAGCCGTGTAGATTCTTTCACATCCATTGGAGAAGAAAAATCTCTTGAAATCCTTAAAAAAGTAGGAGAGACATTTAATATTCCTACCACAACGGATATTCATGAGAATGAGCATGCAGCATTGGCAGCACAATATGTGGATGTACTTCAGATTCCTGCATTTCTTGTCCGCCAGACCGATTTATTGGTAGCTGCAGCAAAAACAGGAAAATGTGTTACCCTGAAAAAAGGACAGTTCCTTTCACCAGAATCCATGAAATTTGCCGTTCAAAAAGTTACAGATTCTGATAATCAGAAAGTTGCGATCATTGAAAGAGGAAACTCATTCGGATATACAGATCTGATTGTTGATTACAGAGGAATTCCTACCATGAGAGAATATGCGCCTGTCATTCTGGATGTTACCCATTCTTTACAACAGCCTAACCAAAGCTCAGGAGTAACAGGGGGAAGACCAGATCTTATTGAAACCGTTGCCAAAGCAGGAATTGCTGTAGGAGCAGACGGAATTTTCATCGAGACCCATCCAACACCGGAAACAGCTTTATCTGATGGTGCAAACATGTTAAGATTAGATTTATTAGAAGATTTGTTACAAAAATTAACAAGAATTAGAGAATCGATTTTGTAATTGTTAAAAAAACATTAATTTTAGAAATTCTAAAATATTTCTTTTGAAAAAACTAGTTTTACCGCTAAGCCTTATGGTCCCTATGCTGATTTTCTCCCAACAAAGGAAAAAAGATACGGCGACCACTAAAGTAACCGATATAGAGGAAGTCGTATTCCAGAAAAAAACAACTGGAAGAACAAATGACCTTACCAATGTAAGAATTTCTGCAAAAGAAGCCAAGGCAGTAGCCTCCATCAGTGGTGGAATAGAGGGTTTGCTTAAAACACTCCCTTCTGTAAACTCCAATACTGAGCTATCTTCCCAGTATATGGTACGTGGTGGAAACTATGACGAAAACCTTATCTACATCAACGATATTGAGATCTACAGACCTTTCCTGATCAGAAACTCTCAGCAGGAAGGGATGAGTATCATTAATCCGGATATGGTTTCAACTGTGAATTTTTCTGCAGGAGGATTTGAACCCAAGTATGGGGACAAAATGTCTTCTGCTTTAAATATCTATTACCGTGAACCTGAAAAATTTGAACTTTCAGGAGAAGCAAGTTTAATCGGAGGCCGATTAACAACCGGTTTGGCATCCAAAAATAAAAAATTTACCGCTTTATTTTCCGGAAGATACAGGAATACCAATCTTGTTCTTAATACCTTAAAGGAAGATACAGACTTTAATCCTACGTATTGGGACTTCCAGTCTTATCTCAATTATCATGTTAATGATAAGCTTTCCATGTCATTCATAGGGTATTACTCCAAGAATGATTATGAAATGATTCCTAAGGCAAAAAGTGTAACTTTCGGAAGCCTTCAGCAGCCTATCCAGGTAAACATAGGCTATGGTGGTAAGGAAAATGACCAGTATAAAAATATGATGGGTACATTCTCCTTAAACTATAAGCCATCCGATAAATGGAAATTAACATTGGATAGTTTTGCCTATCAAAACAGAGAAAAAGAATACTATACCATCCGATCAGAATATGACTTGCAAACTTTTGACCCGATAACAAAGGAGCCTGTTGCTACCTATGATATTGGAGGACAAACAGAGCATGCCAGAAATGATCTATTCGTGAGAACTTACGGAACGCAGTTCAGAGCAAAGTTTTCCCCTAATATCAATACAGATATCGAAGTTGGATTTAAGTATGAAAAGGAAAACCTGAAAGACCTTACCAACGAATGGAAATTAGTAGATTCTGCAGGATACAGTCTTCCAAGACCGGAGGTTATTGATCCGAGGACAGGAACTACAGGAGATCTTAGAATGTTTTATCACATTGCCGGAAAAAATGATATAGAGCCTACAAGACTCTCTGCTTATGCTCAATACTCTCAGAAATTTTACTGGGGGGCAAGCAAAGTATTTATCAATGCCGGAGCAAGAGTTTCCAACTGGAGCTTTAATAAAGAAACGTTATTTTCTCCAAGATTCCAGTTTGCCATAAAACCAGACTGGGAATCTGATATGTTATTCAAACTTTCTGGAGGAATTTACTATCAGGCACCATTTTATAAGGAGATCAAAGATTTGGACGGAAATTTCAACTCTAATATAAAGTCACAAAGATCTATGCAGTTGATCCTTGCCAATGACTATGAATTTGATATGTATAACAGACCGTTTAAATTAACAACGGAGCTTTATTACAAAAAAATGGATAATCTGATCCCATACTATATGGATAACGTAAGAATCCGTTACTCAGGCCAGAATAATTCAAAAGGATATGCATACGGAATTGATACAAGATTATTCGGGGAATTTGTTCCGGGAGTAGATTCTTGGTTATCTGCGAGTTATGCGAGAGTGTATGAAAATATTGATGGAAGAGGAAATATTCCAAGACCTACCGATCAGAGATTGAGGTTTGCTATGTTCTATCAGGATTATATGCCAGAGTTCCCATCCATGAGGGTAAATCTTACCTTAGTGTATGCAATGGGGCTACCAACAGGTTCTCCTGTAATGTTTAACAGCAACGGACAGCCAGATTTTACATCGGCATACAACTACCAGCAAACATTACCGGCTTATAAAAGGGTAGATATCGGATTGACAAAAGTATTCATTGATCCGAAAGATAAAAATAAGAGATACGGTTTCTGGGGGAACTTCCAGGAATTATCATTAGGAGTTCAGGTTTTCAATGCATTTAATATCAATAATACCGTTGCCAATCAATGGATCACGGATTATAATACCAATTATATGTATCCTGTTCCGGTACGTCTTACAGGGCGTTTCTTTAATGTAAAACTAGAGTTTAAACTATAGTAACGTTTCTCGGTAAGAGATAACAAAAAATATAAAAAGCTTCTGAATATTTTTCAGGAGCTTTTTGTTTGCCGGAATTTTATAACAACATTACTGAATTTTATAACAATGGTTTCTGGGATATTTTTAACTTTGTCTCAACAATGAAAAAGATTCTTGCCATATTGTTCTCTATTTTCTACTTCGGATTTTCTTCCGGAGCAGCTTTTAGTGTTCATTATTGTATGCAGGAATTTGTTTCTGTAAGCCAGAAAACAGATGACATCTGTGGAAAGTGTGGTGTAAAAGAGAAAAAAGGATGTTGCAAAACAGAAATTAAAATTGTAAAAGTTGATGATTCTCAAAAATCAGATTTGATGAATGTTGACTTTTTAGGACAGATTTCTGAAATCCCGACCACACACCCGTTTTTCTTTGCAGATAAATCTTTTTCAGCATCAAAATTTACTCAAATTCAGATCAACGGGCCTCCGGAATATAAACCGGTACCTATCTATATCCATCATTGTAATTTTAGAATTTAGAATTGGTCTTTCGTTTTCGGTATTAAAATAATATCGTTCAAGGCGACACGTCCTGACGCATGTCCTTATGTGTCACCCATTATTCTTTATTAAAAAAATTAATTCTAAAATTTAAAACAATGAAAAAGTATATCATTACAGCAGCCTTATCTTTATTTTCAATCATTTCACTTTCAGCACAATCTAAAAAAGATGCTCAGGTTTCAAAACTGTATCAGAACTATATTGCAATCAAAACTGCATTAGCTTCAGATGATGCTGACAAAACTTCAAAAGCTGCCACAGAATTCATTAAAACAGCTTCTACTATTGACTATAAATTAGTCTCTGAAGGAAACCTTAATATTCTTAGAAAAGATGCTTCTGCTATTTCTGATGCAAGAACTGTTGCTGCCCAGAGAGAAACATTCTTCAACCTTTCCGATAATATGATTGCTCTGACAAAAGAGTTTAAGCTTTCTGAAAAACCGGTGTATGTGCAATATTGCCCAATGGCTGATGCAAGCTGGTTAAGCGACGAAAAACAGATCGCAAACCCATACTATGGCAAGTCTATGCTTACTTGTGGAAGTGTAAAGTCAGAAATTAAATAATATATTGTATTAATCTTTAAAACAATAAGTTGCATGATTTAGTTTATGATTAAATTGAAGTCATGCAGCTTCTAAAAAGCTCGGAATATTATGAAAAAGCTAATAATGTTTCTGGTACTTTTATTTTCTGTTTTTACTTTCGCACAAACAACAAAAACCTTTTATACATGTCCTATGCATCCAGAAGTAGTTTCCTCAAAACCAGGAGACTGCCCAAAGTGCAAAATGACTCTGGTAAAGAAAACAGTTGTAATACAACCCAAAGTGGTTGCAAAGCCAGTAGTAAAACCTATACAGAAAGTAGAGACCAAAACAAAACCAGTAGAAGTTAAGGTCAATAAGACCAAGATTGATAAAAAAGTTGATATTAAAAAGTCAAAAAAAGTTGAGAAAGCTCAGGTAGTCAAACCTGATTTGAAACCTAAAAGTCAGATTTCTCCTCAACAATCTAAACCTCAATCTCAAATCACCTACACTTGTCCTATGCATCCTGAAGTTACTTCAGATAAACCGGGGAGATGCCCCAAATGCGGAATGGATTTAGTTGAAAAAGAAGATCATCAACATGCTATCGTTGAAGAGCAGAAAGAAGAGCAGCCTGTTCTAAAAAGAAATTCTGAAAACGGAAGACTTACTTTTGGAGGGAAGACTGTTCGTTATGATCTGTATGTAAAAGATACTATTGTCAATTTCACAGGAAAAAATAGAAGAGCCCTTGCTATCAACGGAAAACTGCAGGCTCCTACGATGTATTTTACGGAGGGAGACACGGCAGAGATTTATCTGCATAATATGCTTAAGGAAAATACAGGACTTCACTGGCATGGCGTTATCTTACCCAACGAGCAGGATGGAGTTCCTTATCTTACGACAAAGCCTGTGAAACCAGGAGAAACACATTTGTATAAATTCAGAGTGTCTCAAAACGGAACGTATTGGTATCACTCTCACGAAGCCCTTCAGGAACAAATAGGGATGAACGGAATTCTGGTCTTTAAAAAAAGAGAGGGAGAGCCAAAAACAGAATATAATGCAGAAATCCCTGTACTATTAGGAGACTGGAGTGATGATGATCCCATGCAGATTGCACGAAGACTTCACATGGCCAATACAGATTGGTATGCGGTAAAGAAAAATGCCGTTCAGAGTTATTGGGAAGCCATAAAGTCGGGAAATTTTGGAACAAAAGCGCTGAATGAGTGGAAAAGAATGGAAGCCATGGACGTAAGTGATGTCTACTATGATAAATTCCTGATCAACGGAGCACCAAGTTCTGATTATTCCAATCTAAAAGCAGGTGACAAAGTAAGGCTAAGAGTAGCCAATGGCGGATCTTCCACTTATTTCTGGCTCAATTATGGAGGAGGAAAAATAAAGGTCGTTGGAAATGACGGAAATGATGTGGTTCCCGTAGAAGTAGACCGCTTGATTGTAGGTGTTTCTGAAACATATGACATTGAAGTCACTATTCCTGAAAGCAAAAGCTTTGAGTTCAGAGCTACTTCAGAAGACAGAATAGGACATGCTTCACTTTGGCTAGGTTCGGGTGATAAAGTAGAAGCTCCCAATTTGCCTAGATTAATGCTTTTTGAAGGGATGAAAATGATGAACGGAATGATGGAAATGAGCGGAAACATGAAGCCAATGAACATGACGATGGGGAACCAGATGATGGACATGAATGAGGTGATGTATCCGGAGCTTCCCGAAAGTCAAAGAAAGACGACGATGAAGCACATGAATGAAATGATGGGGGTGAAAACAAAGGAAGAGAAAAAAGAAGAAGATCATTCCCAACATTCAGGAATGGATATGAAAGAAGAAAAATCTATTAAAAGATTGTCTTACAATATTTTAAAGTCTCCGGAAAAAACAATTCTTCCAACAGACAGTATCCGTGAAATGAAATTTACGTTAGAGGGAAATATGAACCACTATCTATGGACACTGGACAATAAAACGGTTACAGAAACAGATAAGATTTTGGTTAAAAAAGGAGAGATTCTTAGAATCAAACTGTATAATAATTCCATGATGCGTCACCCAATGCACTTGCATGGGCACGATTTCAGACTGATTAATTCAAAAGGAGAATACTCACCTTTGAAAAATGTAGTAGACATTATGCCTATGGAAACAACGATCATTGAATTTGCGGCCAATCAGGATGGAGACTGGTTCTTCCACTGCCATATCCTTTATCATATGATGGCCGGTATGGGAAGAATATTCAGCTATGAAAATTCAAAACCAAATCCGCAGCTTCCTAACAGAAAACTGGCCTGGAAAAACTTCTTACAGGATAACAAAATGGTAAGCTCTATGGCTATGCTGGATGTTGCAAGCAATAAAATACATGCAGAAACCATGACAATGTTTGGACCAAGATGGGCAAACCTTAATGAATTTCATTCTAACTGGAACTTTGATCATTTTGAGGGAAGCGCAAAAGTGGGAAGATTTTTAGGAAAATTCCAATGGGCACTTCCATATGCAGGGGTAAGGGTTCAGAAAAATCATGAAATCATGGAAAGACAGATGGCAGAAGATATGGGAATGGATTTTCATGGTAAGAAAACCTGGTTCGGGCAGCAGAAAGCTTCTAAAAGCAGATATGCTTTCATGGTCGGGATGCAATACGTATTACCAATGCTGATAACCGCTGATGCCAGTGTAGACCAAAACGGGAAAGTATTGCTGGAACTGAGCAGGGAAGATATTCCAATTTCCAGAAGATTAAGAGGAAATTTTGCAGTCAACTCTGATGGAGAGTTTTCTACAGGACTGAGATACATTGTTCAGAAATGGCTATCTCTTTCAGGAAACTATGATAATGAAATGGGATTTGGAGCGGGAGTTACCTTAACCTATTAATACAAAATAAAAGACTGTCTCTTGTGGCAGTCTTTTTATTTTTATGGATTGTTATCTCTCTAAAATTATGTAGATTTTCGTAAAGCATATCTGAATAATTGTTATCAATCCCTGTAAAGGAAAACTACATTTCCAATTCAATAATTTTCTTTGCTATTTTCTCATTCATACGCTCTGGAATTAAACTCATCAGAAAATTTCGCAGTGAATTTCCCTGTTCCCATTGCGAGATTTTTCCAATCGTACGGCTTGTATTCACAATATAATCCACCTTTTTTCTTCTGATTTTTTGAAATTGCTCGAAGATGAAATTAAAGTCTTTATGCTTCTCGAGTAACTTCCCAAGAATGTAAGCATCCTCAATGGCCTGGCAGGCACCTTGTCCCATATTAGGAGTGGTAGCATGGGCAGCATCACCAATCAGGCATAGGTTTTCAGAATACCATTTCGGAATGGGTGAGAGGTCGGAAATTTCATTACAGATGATATCTTCTTCTTCTGTAGCTTCAATAAGCTTCAAAACGAGAGAATGATACTCTTTAAAAATGTCTGTTAGTTCCAAATATCTGCCAAAGCTCCTCTCATTGATGCAGGCATACCAATATACTTTTTTCTCGGAGATCTTTACAAAACCAAAGCGTTTTCCTTTTCCCCACATTTCAAAGGCCTCATGATGATGTTTTTCAGGCAGCTCAAAGTCTACAAGCCCGCGCCAGCATTTTTGTCCGGAACTTCGGATGGTTCCTGTTTTTAATATTTGATTTCTAATAGGAGACTTTATACCATCTGCACCAAAGACAATTGTACTTTCTACCCGGGTTCCATTATCAAAATCCAAAATATAGTTTTCTTTCTTTTCAATGGTCTTTAAAGAATGATTGAGCCGAATAGCCGCAGGATCTAAATTTTCTGCAAGAATTCTCTGTAGTTCAGCTCTGTGAATAGCCACATTGCAGGAATTATACTTTTTTTCCAGTTCAAGAATCTCCGTTTTTGAAAACGGTTTCATTGATTCGTTGGATAGGGTGATTCTATGGATTTTATTTCCTGCATTTTCAATTTTTTCTTTTAAGCCCAATTGATCAAAAACCTGCATCGCATTTACAGCCATCATGATTCCTGCCCCTACAGGCTTTATTTCAGGAGCAGATTCATAGAGCGTAAAATCATATTGATGCTGCTTCAGGATATTTCCAAGGGTGAGACCGCCAATTCCGGCTCCTATGATTGAAATGGAATTCATCAGTATGGGTTTATTGTATGTAAAGCCTGTTGTAAGTTGTTCATGAAATTTATAGGGTTAACATATAACTTTCAGATACTTTTTTAAAACCATATTTGCCGAAAAAATGATGGGCACCATGATTATCAACACCACTTTCCAGCATAATAAAACTGACGTTCCAGTTTTTGGATTCCCGAATCACTTCCTCCAAAAGTTTACTTCCAAGAGACTGACCTCTTACAGTTTGATCTAAAAGCATATCTTCCAAAATAGCATACTTTTTAAAAGGACTGTTAATAACATTGAAAACAAGCATCCCTACAATATCCCCGTTGTCATTTTCTGCAATTAAAATATTCAATTTTGAAGCCTCATTATAATCATAATCGGTCATAAGCTGCTCTGTAAATACAGCTCTAAGATCAGGATTCCAATGATGAGAATCTAAAGCTCTTCCATACATAATTTCACTGTGGGAGATGTAAGAGTCTGTTTTATGGGCGATAAAAAAGTCGACCAGTTCCGGGACACGTGTTTTATCCGTAAGCCATTTTGTAGTATATTTCATAAGATGTTGTTTATTTTATATTCTTTAATTCTTCCATTAACCTATTCTGCTTCTTGATAAAATTATCCAGACTGTCTGTTTTTAGAGGATGAGCATTTTGATACTTTTCAATTTCTAGAAGTGTTTTTCTGATTTTAAAGGCGACGTATAGATTATTTAAAGTTTCATTATTTTTATTGATCTGAGCAATAAGTGCTTTTATATTTCCGGTTTTAAGATTGTATTGATCAGCACTGGTTTTAACCTCTGTTTCAACCTGTTTTTTTATCAGAGAATCAGTAATCGACTTTGTTTTATATCCTGCCTGCTGATAATAAGATTCAGACATGCTGAGTATTCTGTCGTATACCTCCAGAACCTTTTCGGTTTCCTCTATGTTTTTTCGTACTTTATCATCAAGTGCTTTAAGGTTTTTATCATTTTTAATTACCTCGGAATAGATTTGATCAATCAGGTTTTCACTACGATAAGATTCTAAGGAACTTGATACCGAAGATTTTGCATTGTCAACAGCATTTTCCACAATCGGAGCGTTTTCAGTCTTACTTTCCCTACATGAAAGCAAGGATAAAGCCATTACGGAAGCGAAAAGTATTTTTTTCATTGTGATTATTTTAAAATTATGTTTTGGTAATAGGTTTTATAAGGTCCGCATTACTTATGGTGTATAATAAATTGGGATAAACGAAATCCAGTGATCTGTTTTCCTGACCCCTCAGCTGGAAAAACTCTGATTCCTGATCTTTATCTGCCAATGTTAATACCTCACCAGTAGAAAAATAAGGAAGCTCATCTTTGAACTGAATATAGGTTTTTGAAGTTCGGAAAGTTATTCCCAACCACTTATTATTGGATATTGTATTTGATGATGAATTCAATATAATTTTATGCTGAAATCTTTTATTGGTTTCAACAGAAAATAAAACCACAGAATTATGATGAAGTATAATTTCAGCCTCTTCATTGGTTACTTTGTCTTTAATAACGAGTTTTCTTAAATGAAACTCCTCCAGCTCTTCAGGCTTCTCATAGCATGTAAAAAGTGCTATAAAAGAATCGCTGTCCAAGTCCAATGCCTGATCAGAATGGTAATTCATTTTAGAATAAGTAGAATCATACACTTCAATTAAAGCGTTGTTGAAATTCTGTACAGGTACATCAATATGATTTTCAAGTAACGTATCATTAATACTGCCCACAAGCTTATGATGAATATCTGAAAATACAACAGCTGGAATGGCATATCGAGTGGTGGTTCTTACAATAGGAATAAGCGGACCGTCGCTATTTACAAGATGGTTTCCAATCCTGCCTTTTCCGGTAGATTCAAATTCAGCAGAATTGAATAATGGATCGAAAAGATTTTCTTCTAAAGGAAGAGTGATGATATAAAATTCAGGAAAGCTCATTTTTCTTTATTTTACATATTTAAAAAATAGGTTTTTCATAATCACCAGAGTTCATGCTGAAATGAATTTTCCCATATTCCATCATCTTTTCAGAGATATTTTCTTCATAATAAGAATTACGAAGTTCTTCCTGAAGTTCAGGAGTCATTTTTTCAAGTTTAATATAGCTGTCATTTTCTTTAATATAAGTCTGATTATCTGTATGCATGGCTTCCAGATCAGAACAACGCACTACATATCCCATTCTTATAGGAATTTGATCAACGCCCAAAACAGACGGCTTTATTTCATGGGTATAGAGCCTGTTGGTGGAAAGCGGGATTATAAAAGCAGAATTCGGGTATAAAGTAACACTGAATTCCTTTTCCAAAGAATCATCATCCACATTTTTCTTTAGCTTGAAATGCAATCTTGTCAGGGCACTTGTTTGTTTATAGCACCAATCGAATCTATCGGTAGTTGATGGTTTTAGCTGTTCAGTATTAGAATTATCATAGAAAGTACAAAATGCAATAAGTCCTTCCTTGGGCATGTCTTTAGTTTTATCTGAATGTGCCTTGATTTTAGCTTTTACTTCCTTTTCAGAATCAACAGTTTTCTTTTTATTCTCATAGATCTGTACCAGAGCGTGATTAAGTTCTGTTTTACTATCGAAACTTTCCTGCACACAATTATTTAATATATTGATAATTTTTGTATCCGTACTGCGGAAATTATCTGTAGGTCCTGTTAAATTACTGGAGCATCTCAAAAGATGATAATGAAAGGCATCTTTTCCGTCTTCAGCAGTATCTTTGGTTACTTTGCTGAGGTAGATCCCTTTTCTTAGAGCCTTGCTTTCCTTATTGGATTCTGTAAGTTCCTGAAAATCATGTTCAGATTTGATTTGATCAAAATTACGTTCATCTACAAACAGCTTCCTGTAGTAAACACCGGCATTGCTGATGACTACTGGAACTTCTCCCAGTGTTACTATTTTTGATTTTTCCGGGTTATAATTTTCATAATTAACTGAAAACTCTTCTATAATATTAAGAAAGAGAGTGGTCTTTGTAAGTAGGCTGAGGTCTCCACACACGTATATTTTTTTATTGATAAAGTCAATCTCTGTATCAGAAAGGTTATTGATCACCAATCCACAGAAATTCTCGATGAGGTATTGAAGCTCAGAATTGACCGTATTGTCGTTTTGCAAAACAACAAAAACGTTTTTATCTTTAGAAATTTTGTTTTCAAATGGTAGAGTAGTCATGTTTAATCTTTTCGAATTGAATGTTATAATGGTATTAGTTGAAGGTATTTAAAAAATTGTTACAAATGCTTATCAATAGAATGTAAATCAACATCTTTATATTTAAAATTCAAACGTACTTTTATATTAAGGTTGGTATTTTTTATTTCAAGTATGTCATTTACTTTTAATTTTGAATCATAGGTATATTTATAAAAGACACTTGGAAAAGATTCGTTGCTTTTTGTTAATTGAATGATTGAATTATTAAATGATAATATAAAAATTTCACCCTCCAGAAAAATAATATTAGCCTTTCTATAGGTGAATTTATACCCTAATTTTGAATATCCTTCGATTTCAGTTTCTACATTTTTTATTAAAATATATTTTCTGTCTTTGATGTAGGTAAAAAAGAGTTTATTTTTATATTTTAAATAGAAATGGGCTATAATATTTATTAAAATAAAAGTTAATATTAATCCACCGATCAAAATAAAAGTATCCATAGATACAAAAATAAAAAAACGGAGCCTGAAAACAGACTCCGCCTATAAAATAGTTTGCGCTAAAATTATTTACCTAGGTAAGATTTAAGGATCTTACTTCTGGTATTGTGTTTTAGTCTCTTAATTGCTTTTTCTTTGATCTGACGAACTCTCTCTCTTGTAAGATCGAAAGTCTCACCAATTTCTTCTAAAGTCATTGGGTGTTTTCCGTTCAGTCCGAAGTATAGTCTTACCAAATCAGCCTCTCTTGGAGTTAAAGTATTCAATGCTCTTTCAATCTCAATTTGTAGAGACTCAAGCATTAAGTCTTTATCAGGACTTGGTGATTCTCCTGAACGTAATACATCATAAAGGTTAGAATCTTCCCCTTCTACTAAAGGAGCATCCATAGACAGGTGTCTTCCGGAGTTTTTCATAGATTCTTTAATGTCCTCCTCACTCATGTCAAGAACTTCAGCCAATTCTTCCGGAGAAGGTGGTCTTTCATTTTCCTGCTCAAGGTGAGCATATGCTTTATTAATTTTATTGATGGAACCAATTTTGTTCAACGGAAGTCTTACAATTCTGGATTGCTCAGCTAACGCCTGTAAAATTGATTGACGGATCCACCATACTGCATAAGAGATAAATTTGAAACCTCTAGTTTCATCGTACCTTTTTGCCGCCTTCATTAATCCTAGGTTACCCTCATTGATCAAATCGGGTAAGGAAAGACCTTGATTTTGGTATTGCTTGGATACAGAAACCACGAAACGAAGGTTGGCCTTGATTAATTTCTCTAGTGCGGCTCTGTCGCCAGCACGTATTCTTTGTGCCAATTCTACTTCCTCGTCCGCAGTAATTAGTTCCACTTTACCAATTTCCTGCAAATACTTGTCTAATGAAGCAGTTTCCCTGTTGGTAACCTGCTTAGTGATTTTTAATTGTCTCATTTATTTTATCCTCAAAAAAAGAGTTACTATAATATATACGTTTGGCAAAGTGAAAAGGTTACACCTATTTTGATTTTTTTTGAAAAAAGTAGTATTATAGGGAAAATCAAGAGGTAAGACTTTAGAAGTTAATTTCATTAGAAGATGGGTAAGAACATTATTTTTAAAGCTTAAATATTGAAATAGTGCAAGAGCCTTAAATTCTAAACAAAAAAAAACGAAACCGAAGTTCCGTTTTATAACTATTAAGTAATATTTTAACTGTAGCCAGTATTCTTAAATGTTTACCAGCAACCGGTAATTAAAATAATTCATTCAATACTTTCGCCAGTCTTAATCCTCCGTACAATAGTTGTCTCTCCATTGTTTCGTTGAATTTATACTGGTAATCGTAGGATAATTTTGAATCATTTGGAGTCTGTGCGTAGATTTTGTTGGCAATTTTATGCGAATCATACAACCAGTCTTCAAGTGTTCCGGATTGAATTTGTGCTACTTCTTCTTTAGATTTAATATCTAAAAGCTTGGAATATTCGGTATAGCTGTACTTTTGAGAATCAACTAGTTTCCCATCCCAAACAGAGTGTAAGTTTGTTTTTTCGCCAAAGTAAGTAACATTGATCTTATTTCCTCCCAAATCTTCAGCTCTTCCTACGTGTAGAGGTTGAGCAAGATCACCCATAATATGAATAAGGAAGATCAAAGCAATTTTTATGTCCTTTTCAGAAGTGTTTTTATCCTTAATTTGACTGGATAAAGTGTTCACCTGAGTATAAAGACTTGGACCTGCCTGCATCTTCAGATTTTGATCAAAAGCCTTAAGATCTGTTTGTGGATCAATGTTTACATAATGCCAAGATGAAGCCTGCTTCCATACGCCTGTAGTATCAGACTTAATGAAATCCGGCCAGTTGGCCCAGTAAGCCAAACGCTCTTTCCCCATTATTTTTTTGATCTCTCTTCTAGCCTTTCTCGAAAGGTGGTTTTCGGCGATGTCAGCAATGACTCTATGACCTGTTAATCCCCACGCATAAGAATAAAGTGAAGAGGAAATGAATGCTAAAATCAGAATTTTAGAATAAATACTTTTCATTTTAAATAACAATTTTCAGGCTGCAAAGATACGGCCCGCTTTCCGAATGTGCATAAATTATCCTGAATTTATTCCGTAATAAAGTGTTAATAAAATTTAATCTAAATAAAGTAGGGAATTGTACTAGGTTTGGGAGGGTAAATTAAGGAAGCAGGTTATTTTTGTATAATGTATAATGTATAATGTATAATGTATAATGAGGGAGGCTGGATTGCAAAAGAAATAGACTTTATAAAATATTAGGATAAAATTTTTAAATAGCTGATTTTGAACAGGAACCTGTTACTTTTAAACATAGGGCTGATATGCTTTTTACCGTATTTTTACGGAATTTACTTTAAATTATTCCTTTTAATGTTAATAAATTAGTATTTTTAGGATAAAATTATTGCCAAAATATTTTTTCAAACTTACGAGATATATTATCTTTACAAGTCATAATCACAGGAAACACTATGCATGAGAACAATATTGTAGACATGAATTACAATAAGCTGCAGACAGACTTTAAAGCTGAAGCTGTGGCTGTTAACCTTTTAAAATACCAACGGACAGTAAGTAATATCTTTATTGAAAGGGTAGGCGTGAATGATCGTGCCTATTTAAAAGATATTAAAAGCATTTCGAGCAGCTATTTAGGCTTTGATGAGGAAGTATTCACTATAGAGAGTTATAGAGAGGGAATTTACGATTACCTTCCTGAGGGACTATTTCATCCGCCATCTCTTGGAGCTTCCAGAAAAAATGTAGATACTGTAGTAAGGGAAATCCGGAAGCAGAAAAGAGTAGAAGATGATGCCCGAAAGTTCTTCCGTCCTTTTGAGTTAGAAGTATTTTTTACAGAGATCAGTGCTTTACTTAAAGAGTCTGAGTTTGATATTTCCAGTAATACAGATTCTTTGCTGGAGACAGTAAGCGAATTGTGGCCACTGGTTAATATGCTGGATAAGAAAAACGCTTATGTTTTTATGCATATTTTGCCATTTTTTCACCAGATCCGTGGAGATAAGAAATGGTTTGAAAGATGTATGACCGCATTTCTGCAAGTACCTGTAGAGGTAACTTTTTCGCCAAATATTATTGATGGAATAGAGAAAAATAATGACTCTATGCTGTTGGGAAATTCAAGGTTGGGAGTTACATATATTCCGAGTGGAAGACATATGGATGGGCAAAGGAACTGGGTGGTCAATATTGGCCCGATTCCTTATGAGGATATGAAGAAATATATTCCCGGAAGTCCTTTTAGAAATGTTCTTCAGGCCTTATATGATTATTTTCTTCCGGTAACGGTGGATATAGAGGAAAATTTTGTCACAGAAAAGGTAGAATACTCGTTCAGCCTTATGGATGATGAAAGAAATGCCAGCCGCCTTGGATACTCTACATTCCTCTAAATTATTTTATTATATTTACAACTACCAACAAAGTATAAATTCGAAAAGAAAAAAATGGAAATCTCTTCAGTAAAAGGTATTTTTTTAAGGTATATCCTAATGCCTTTAATCGCAGTTATAATGATGTTTATCCTGGGAATCATCAGGAGAAATAAACCTGCGATAAAAATTAAAGTCATTATTATATACGTTCTTCTGTGCAGTTTATGCCTGGCTATTCCGGGTGTTTTTGGATTTGCCGGAAATCTTTTTAATCCTTATTGGTATCTCATTGCACAGGTTATTTACCTTATTTTTGGGATTATTCATGTGAATTTATTGCACAGATATTTTAAAAAGCACATTGAATCTCTTGCAATGAGTATTCTATTTGAATCTATACTTTCATTAACGTGTATAGCACTGGGAGGATTTTTATTTACATTGTTATTTAACTGGATGAGTAAAGGAACAGGGTATGCTGTAATGGCTGCCACCAGTATGCTGATCTTTGTGGTACCAATGGTATTTTATTACTGTTATATCCAGTTTATCAGTATTCCTTTTGATATTTATAAAACATGGAGATATTCTCCGGAACAGAAACTTCCTGATTTTGATGGAGTTGATTTTGACAGGTTAATGGTTTTAAATGTTGAATTGAGTAAAAATCTTGAGGATACAAACCGATTCAGAATTAAAGCAAAAACACTTCCGACCGGGATTACTTTTGGTGACTGGTTTTATAGGGTAGTGGATGATTATAACCACAAAAATCCAGGATCTATCATTCACCTTTCCGATGAAACAAGAGAGCCTTATTATTGGATCTTTTATACTAAAAAATCGTTTTTCAGCTTTAGAAAATATATAGATTTCGACCAGGACATTACTACAAATAGCATTTCTGAAAACGAAGTGGTTATTTGTAAGAGAGTTATTCAGCATGAAGAGGAGGGAGTCACAAGAAAATCATAAACACAAAAAAATTAAAAAGTATTAAGCATGATACAACCTATTAAACATTTTGCAATCAATTGGGTGGATGGGATGAAAGTTTCCCAAAGACACCTTAATGATCAGGATAATTTCTTAATTGATACCATCAGAGATTCCAATTCACTTGGGATTACTACATATAACTATGGGCTTCTGCCTATTTCCACCGAATTTACAGACCGTACTATTTTTGATGTTCATAACACTGCCACCAATGATGTGCAGCTGGTGATCAAAAGATGCAGCGCTGTTACTATGGCTGGATATCGTATAGAATTGATCGATAGAAGAATAAGCGTGAAATCATTGGCGAAGTCAATGAACGAAGAGCAGGTAGATGGAGAATATTATATCCTGATCTCTGTAAATCCTTTTGATAAAGTTCCATTTGGAGATATTGACCCGGAAGAAATTCCGCCACGCCACCCTAATGCACAGCCTAATCACCATATTGAGTTACTTCCTGTAACTTCCCTGAACAGCAGTTATTCAGGAGGAAATTACCTGATTATTGGAAAAGTAGATTTAAAAGCTAATATTGCACAGGTAGATTCTAATTTTATCCCGCCATGTACTTCTATCCAGAGTCATCCGGCTTTAGTGGATTATTACGGAAGCTTTGCAAAGTCAATCGGAAATTTACAGCAGTATGCTTTTAAGATCATTCAAAAAGCATCTCACAAAAATCAAAATACAGCACTGGCACAGAACGTTAAGTTTTTGTGCAGCACAATGGTGAACAACTTTGGCGATATGTATTTCCAATTCAGAAATATTACGCCTTGGCAACCGCCTGTATTTTTAATCGAATCGTTTGCAAGACTGGCGCTTCATTTATACAACTCAACTCAGCTTCTGGTTCCTGCTGAACTGGAAGAAATGCTTAACTATAGTTTAGAATGGAGTGAGATTGCTCCACATACTTTACTGAACCAGCTTTCTATTGTGGCAGAAACTAACTATGACCACCACAATTGCGGAGAACCATTACTTTATATCCAGCAGATGTTGAGAAGCTTAGAAACCATCTTTGCCAAACTAAGTGAACTGGATTATATCGGTCAGAGAAAAGAAAATATCATTGTTAATGAGCAGGAAGTTTCTACCAATTCTAACCCTAAGAGAGGCTGGAGTGTACTAGACTAATACAATCTGTTATTAAAATATAAATCCCGAATTTTCATTCGGGATTTTTTATTGTGAAAAAAAGTATAAACAAATTATTTTTTGTTCAGTAGTTCCAATGTGTGTTCAACATGTCCACCTCCTTTCCATTCATCATGACCAGGAATGACTAGGGTAGCTTGAGAGTACTTCGACTTTAGTTTTTCCATGGTCTTAGGCCATTGGGCAACATTGGCTTCTCCGGTATATCCAAGATCTACTGCCGATTTGCTTTTTACGAGACATCCGCCATCTAATATTTTATATTTTGGGAACCATACCACTACATTGTCAGCAGTATGCCCTTCACCAAGAAAGTCTACTGTAAATTCCTCTCCTCCAATACGGTAAGGTTTTCCTGTTTTTATAAGTTCTGTAGAAGTGGCTTTTCCGTCTTTCTTTAGCAGTTCATTAGTTTTGGCTGTTGCATAGGTTTTAATTCCTTTATTGTTGTAAAAGCTTAAATCTCCGGCTCTGTCCTCATGCGAATGGGTGGCAAATACTGCAATTACAGGAAGATTATGACGTTTTTGAATGGTATCCAGCAAGCTTTGATATTGTGTTTTCTGCCATGGAACATCAAATAAAACAACTCCTTTTTTGGTAACCAGATAAACAGCATTGGTAGAATATTCTTTACCTCCGAATACTCCGAAAGTTTTGTAAATATAGAAGTTAGGTTGAATCTGTGGCTCAATCACAAAATCTCTTACCTGAGCATTTGCAAATGGACTTAGCAACATTGAAACAATAAAAAACGGAATGCTTTTTTTCATAATTTTTTTAAGTAATAATTAAAGTTTGTATTTGTAGAAAAGACAAAGTCTCCAGAAAGTTTTGCAAACCTAGTTAAAAATAAATTTTTCAGATATTTTAGGATAGGAGTTTAACCCTTTTTTAACAATTACTCTGTCACTGCCATTCAAAAAGATAGTAAGAATAATAATTTAAATTAAATAACGCAACTTTGTTGCGATAATGTTTTTTTCACTACTTTTGATTTTTATTAATAACCATTTTTTCAAAGTTCAAGAGACCTTAATAAAAACCTTACTATATATGAAATTTAGATTGATGCTGGCAGTATCTGTTATATCATTTGTTTCGATGGTGAATGCTCAGGAAACAGAAGTGGCAGGCAAAATACTTTTTGAAAATGGAGGCAGTTCTGCTGCTGAAGTAATACTGAAAGACACTTCGGCAAAAGCTACGGTTGATAAAAATGGCGATTATACGATCAAAAATCTGGCTCCCGGAAATTACAGGCTTTTAGTGAAAGCCAAAGGATATGAAGAATTTGAACAGGAAATTTATGTAGAAAAAAAAACTACACTGATACCCAATATTGTACTCATCCGCAATAGTAACAGCATTGATGAGATAGCGATAACAGGAGTTTCAAGGGAGACTTTAATTAAAGAAACACCTGTTGCAATCCTTAGTATCTCTTCCAAACAGATTGAAAGAGCTGTGGCTACAAACATTATCAGTTCATTGGTGAAATCTGCTCCGGGATTAAGTGTTGTGGAAACCGGACCCAATATTTCCAAACCTTTTATTCGGGGACTGGGTTATAACCGGGTACTGACTCTTTATGATGGTATCCGTCAGGAAGGCCAGCAATGGGGAGATGAGCATGGTATAGAAGTGGCTCCCTATATCGTTGAACGAGCAGAGGTTATAAAAGGACCTGCCAGTTTGATGTATGGTTCTGATGCTTTGGCGGGAGTAGTGAGCCTTTTTCCTTATTTGCCCTCTCAGAATGATGGTACAGTGCATGGAAAAATAACCAGTGAATACCAGGGAAACAATAATCTTATCGGAAACGGGATGCAGTTGGGCTACAAAAAGAATTCTCTTATAGCCTCATTAAATGCTTCTTACAGAATGGCAAAAAACTATAGAAATGCTATAGATGGGAGAGTGTATAATACCAATTTTGAAGAAAAAAACTTTTCCTTTCTCTTAGGACGCAAAACAACTACAGGCTTTTCAAAAATTAATTTCACACTATATGATAATCTGCAAGGAATTCCTGACGGAAGCCGTGATCCAAATACCGGAAAATTTACATATCAGATAGGTGAGGGCGATGATGATGATGTGGAGAAAAGACCTGTTGTTTCAGAAAAAGACCTTAATTCCTATACACTTTCTCCTTTACATCAGAGAATTCAGCATTATAGGTTATATGCACAGCATCACCAGCAAATTGGAAATGGTGATTTGGATATTCAGCTGGCTTTACAGCAGAATATCCGTAGAGAATATAACCATCCCACTGCTCCCTCACAACCCGGAATGTATGTGCGACTTAATACTTTAAATTATGGAATACGATATAATTTTCCTAAATTTTCATCTGTAGAAATTTCAGCAGGTATTAATGGAATGGTTCAGAACAATCAAAATAAATCAGCAACAGATTTTCCTATTCCCGATTATGATCTAAGTGAGGGTGGGATCTATACTTATATCAAATGGAAATATAAAAGACTTAACATAAGCGGTGGTGCCCGCTACGATATTCGAAAAATAGGTTGGGAAAATTTTTACATACAGACCAATCCGATAACACAATTTGAAGAGCATGTTGCCCAGCCATCTTCCAATACCAGACTTGGGTTTGCTTCTTACAACAAAACATTTGGTGGTCTGTCAGCAAGCATTGGATCTGCTTTTCAATTAACGAAGCAAATTAGTCTTAAAGCTAATATTGGACGAAGTTACAGAGCACCAAACATTACAGAGATTGGTTCCAGCGGATTAGATCCCGGAGCTCATATTATTTATAAAGGAAACAGAGATTTCAATCCTGAGTTCTCATTACAGGAAGATCTGGGAGTAAGTACACGATTCAAAGATTTTTCGGCAGATGTAAGCTGGTTTAATAATAATATTCAAAATTATATTTATCTGTCATTACTTGTGGACGCACAGGGAAAACCTATTGTAGATACACAGGGAAATAGAACCTATCAGTATCAGCAGGCTTCTGCTCAGCTTTATGGAATGGAAGCATGGCTATCACTGCATCCTGAAAAATGGAAAGGGTTTAATTTTGAAACCAGCTTATCCGTTATTTATGGATTCAACCGTGATAAAAAATTCAAAAATAAAGAGACTCAGGGAGAATACCTTCCATTGATTTCACCATTAAAATTATCAGGAAACCTGTCTCAGAAAATATCTATCCGGTCAAAATTGATTTCATCGGTTACTCCTACAGCAGAAGTTGAGTTTTCAGCAGCGCAAAACAGATACATGGGATTGGATAATACAGAAACGGCAACACCGGATTATACATTGTTTAATATTGGCACATCAGTCGCAATCCATTATTCTGAAAACCATTCAGCAGTCCTGCAGTTTCAGGTGAATAATGTATTGGATAGGTCCTATCAGTCTCACCTTAGCCGGTTAAAATATTTAGGGAATATGTATAATATGGGAAGAAATATATCTTTAAAGCTTATTGTTCCTTTTTAAGAAATAATACAAAAGGTGACCGTATAGCTTGTGGTCACCTTTTGTAAATTTATTTTTTTACCAATATCTTCTCAGTTGCTTTTTTGCTTAAAATTTCAATTTTACCATCAATTTCTATGCTCATCGATTTATCAAAACTTTCAATTTTAATGATCTTTACTTTGGTATTAAGAAGAAGCTTTCTGTCATTTAGGTAAGTAAGGAAAGCATCGTCGGAGAGGGTAACTGAAGCAAAAGTTACATTTTCTCCAATTTCACAGCTGCTTAATTTCTGAAGATCCTGAGCGATGATGTTACCATCCTTATCAGGAATAGGTTCACCATGAGGATCGAATTTAGGATGATTAAGAATTTCATCCATTTTATCAAAGAAAATTTGAGAGTGTACATGTTCCAGTTGTTCGGCAATTTCATGCACATTTTCCCAGCCAAAATTCATTTTTTTGACCAAAAACATTTCGGTAAGTCGGTGTTTTCGAACCACAAGGGCCGCTTCCCGTCTTCCGTTTTCTGTAACAATAAGTGGTTTGTAGGTCTCATAAATGACCCACTTTTTCTCTGCAAATTTCTTCATCATATTATTAACGCTCGGCATTTTCACATTTAAAAATTTGCTGAGTTCATTAATGGTCACCTTTCCTTCATTGTCAACTAAATGAAACAAAGCTTTCAGGTAATTCTCTTCTGTTAGGGTTGTTCTCAAAATGTTAGATGATTTTCAATACAAAACTAACAAAATAATATGGAAAGATCACTCTTGTTATTTTAACTTTTTTTAATTTTACAGTATGAAATTTTCATTCAAAAACGACTATTCTGAGGGATGTCACCCCAATATTCTGCAAGCTCTTTTACAATCTAATCTTGATCAACAGGCTGGTTATGGTGAAGATGAGTACTCTTTGCAGGCAAAAGAACGAATTAAGGAAAGAATACAAAAGAAAGATTCAGAGGTTTACTTTGTTTCCGGAGGAACACAAGCCAATTTAATCGTGATTTCATCGATTCTAAGGCCTTATCAATGTGCGGTTTCTGCATCTACAGGACATATTTTAAATAATGAAACCGGAGCGATTGAAGCTACCGGACACAAAATATTAAGTATTGAAACTGAAGACGGAAAACTAAGACCATCCGATATCATTCCGGTTTTGGAGGGCCATAGTAATGTTCCGCATCAGGTAATGCCAAAGCTTGTTTATATATCAAATTCTACGGAATTGGGTACCATTTATCAGGCAAAGGAACTGGAAGAGCTTTCTGAGTTTTGTAAACAAAATCGCCTTTATTTATTTATGGATGGAGCAAGATTAGGGCACGGATTAACTTCCGAAATAAGTGATCTTACCTTGGAAAGAGTAGCGGAACTTACTGATGTATTCTACCTTGGTGGAACCAAAAACGGAGCATTGATAGGAGAAGCTATTGTTATTAATAATCCTGTACTTCAAGAGGATTTTGCATTTAATATCAAGCAGAAAGGAGCATTATTAGCAAAAGGACGTCTGCTGGGAATTCAGTTTTTGGAACTGATGAAAGATGATTTGTATTTTGATTTGGCCAAACATGCCAATCAACAGGCTATGAAGATAAAACATGCACTACAGGAAAAAGGAGTAAAATTTCTTTCTGATACCTACACCAATCAGATTTTCCCGATTGTAAGTAATGATCTGATTAAGGTTTTATCAGAAAATTTTGAATTTTATGTATGGAAGAAAGTGGATGAAGAGTTTTCTGCAATTCGTCTTATCACTTCATGGAGTACGGGTGATGCTGCAGTAAATCAATTTGTTGAAGTAATAAAAAGAGAATTACCATAAAATAAAAAACAGCCTTCATGAAGGCTGTTTTTGTTTATATAGATGTTCGCAATTATTTTAAAGCTTTGGTAACTACTTTACAATCTGCTGTATTTAGTTTTTGTCCATCTTTATAGCTGATCTTTTTTTCGTCAGCATATTTAGATTGTCCGTCTTCGTCTTTATGATCTCCAATACCTTCCGTTAAGGTATTATCCTTTTGAAGGAAGTAAATATCTCTTTTGCTTTTTTTACCTTCAGAAGTGAATTCATAGGTCAGTTTCAGGGTATCTCCAGACTTAAAACCTGTGATATCTCCTTTTGAACTGTCTTTCTCACTGTTTTTGTAAGATAATTTTCCTGTAATTGTTCCCAGATTGTCATCAATAGAAGCAAAAACACTGTCTTTTCCTGTAGCTCCGATATAACAGAAAGATTTTGGACCTAATGTATCCACCACAGGTTCAGCTACGGCAATAGTATCTGTTTCAACTTTCGGAGCAGGAGCTTCAGCCTTTTTATTACAATTGATTAAAAAGGCTGAAACTGTGCCCAGTAAGATTAATTTTTTCATATCCTTAATTATTATATTCAAATTTTGAATTCCAAAAATAATAATACTATTTATATATTAAAGAATATTATTTATAAATAAGAATAATTTTCTAAAATTTAAAAATGATTTAGGCATAGAAAATGATTGTTCACTTATATGAAAATTACAACTAAACTAATAGGGCTGGGATTCTTTGTTTTTGGCTTATGTTTTTTAATGGGGCAATCTCCTCAAAATTATATTTATACTTCATCAGGAGATCTTCGGAAAATTGAAAAGATGATTATGCGGGAAGATATCGGCGGGGTACAGATTGTTTATAACTGGAAAGCTTTGGAAAAATCGAAAGATGGGTATGATTTTTCTGTTATTGAAAAAGATCTGGATTATTTAAATTCTATTCATAAAAAGTTATTTATCCAGCTTCAGGATAGATTTTTTGAGCCACAGGCAAGGTATATTCCTGATTATGTGTTGAATGATAAAGAATATACTGGAGGATTGGTTGCTCAATATGATAATCCGGGAGAGAATAAACCTGTTGGAAGCGGTTGGGTAACTCAGCAATGGAATTCTGCGGTTCAAAAGAGATTTCAAAAGCTGATAGAGGCGCTGGCGAAGAAATTTGATGGAAAGATTCAAGGGATTAATCTTCCGGAAACGGCAATAGATATTGAAATGAAAGGGGATAAAACAGGGTTTAGCTGCGATCGTTATTTTCAGGCTGAATTAGAAAACCTAAAATTTACAAGAAGTGTTTTCCATCATTCCTATGTTTTGCAGTATGTCAATTTTTTTCCTTGTGAATGGGACAATGATCATCAGTATATGTCCAGACTTTTTGATTTCGCCTATAAAAATAATATAGGTTTGGGCGGGCCAGATATTGTTCCGAATAAAAAAGCTCAGATGAAAAATTCTTATCCTTTTTTTAATCAATACAAAGGAAAACTTTCTCTTGTAGCAATGGCGGTTCAGGAGCCCACACTTACCTATAAGAACCCTAAAACCGGAAAGAATTTTACAAAAGAAGAATTTACTGAATATGCAGAAAGCTATTTGGGAGTTACCATTATATTCTGGAGTGTGGAATCTCCCTGGTTGAGAGATTCCTAATGTATTCTGAGAAGAAAATCCCAGTGAATTTCTCCGATTTATATTTTTAATAATCCCCTAAATCCTCTTGCAGCATAATAGGAATCTGCGCCATTATGGTACATAAATACCGTATTATAGCGTCTGTCACAAAAGATTGCTCCTCCCAGTTCTCTGATGGAAGCCGGAGTTTGCACCCAACTTGATGTCTTTTGATCAAACTTTCCAAGTTCCTGAAGTTGACGGTATTGTTCTTCGGTTAAAAGTTCAATTCCCATTTCAGAAGCTTTATCGATGACATTGCTTTCAGGTTTATTGGCTTTTCGTGAGTTCCAGGCTTGGTAATCATAACAAAGGCTTCTACGTTTCGGGCTTTCGGGAGAGCAGTCGAAGAAGATATATTCATCTGTTCTTTTATCATAATCTACCACATCAGGTTCGCCTTCAGTTTCTTCCATTTCGTGCAAAGTCCATAGTTTTTCAGGGCTGGTTTCCAATTTAGCTTGGATTTTTTCCCATTTCAAGTCCTTATGGCGGTGCATATTTTTTTCAAATCGGACTTTTAGTATTTTTAAAAGTTCATTGATTTGTTCTTGGGTGAGTTTCTTTTTCATATCAAGTTTTGTTTACTATTTGGTTTTGTTAGGTTTGGAATCGTAAAGACGCGAATGAGGGGTTGCTTAAGACGCAAGGATATTATCTACAATAAAATTTCTGATTTTTTATCTTAAAAATTATCAATCAATAATAGTGATTTTTCTATCTAAAGGTCTTAAATACCATGAAATAATGACTAAAATGAATAGTAATATGGCAGGAAAAGTTCTTCCGATAGCATCACCCACAATAAGGTGTGAAATCACAGCTCCGGACATCACAAAGAAAAAGCCTGCATAAGCCCATTCTTTAAGAAGCAAACATTTTGGGATTAGTATTGCTATAACACCCAGTAGTTTCCATATTCCGAGGATTGTCATGAGATAGGATGGATAGCCGAGGGTAGTGAAGTTGGCCAGTTCATCTTTGCTTTGCATGATTTGAACAATCGCTGTAGAGGCCATTCCTAAGGCCATCCATAGGGTGAATATCCAGTAGAAGATTCTTTTTCTTTTTTCTGATTTATTTGATGTTTCCATGGTATTTATTTTTGTGATTAGTCATTTAGTCCTTTTCCGGTAAGGATTTTGGGGATGCATTTTTCGATTCTTGCTTCCCGTGTTTTAGGTTGTTTGGCAGAAGAAAAATGGAGTAGGTAAGCTCTTTGTCGTCCGGGTGTTAAGGATTCAAAAGCTTCTTTTAATATAGAATTATTGTCCAGTTGATGTTGAAACTCCTCAGGCATTTCAAATTCTTTGGTTTTCTTCATTTCAACTTTAGCTCCTGATTCTTCAATTTCAACGGCTTGAAACATACACGCTTGAAGATTTTTTTCCAAATCAACAATTTGTTGCAGCTCTGTAAAACGGATTTGTCTTGCAGCCTGTACATTTTCAGATTGCCGGATCAGAATATGGTCAGGGTCTTTCATCAAGGCTCCTTTAAAAAAGAGAATTGCACAATAGTCTTTAAATCCGTGAATTAAGAAAATATTTTTTCCCTCGTAGGTATAACAGGGGCAGCCCCATTTTAAATCTTCTACAAGCTCGGTGCTTAGGGCAATCGCTCTTAGTTTTTCAAATTCTTCTTTCCATTGCGTGGCATTATCAAAGAAAAAATTAACTTTTGGATTCATGTGTTTTAAGTTTTAGAGTGAGGGTGTCGTAGAGTATTAGAATATCCTACCTAGCTGTTCCTGCAAACGATTATGTGCCATATTAATACCCTGTGCAAAAGGCATTTTCAAATGCTGATCTCTGAAGTCCACAGATTTATAAATGGTTTGGATTGTGATTTTGCTGGTGGTTTCCGTTAATTTTTCAAATTCTAAAAACTCAAACTGTGCAGGAAAAGGAGTGTTTTCCATCTGAAAAGTTCTTGTAATTTTCTCATTCTGAATAATTTCGTGAATGGTTCCGTTGGCACTGAAGACTACATCACCTTGAGGGTTTGATGTTTCAAATCGGTAACTTCCGTGCTGTTTATTTTCAAATTTTGTCACTTTGGTTCCCATCCATTGCTCGAAAAGTTCAGCTTCTGTATACGCTTTGAAAAGCAGTTCTACAGGAAGATCAAATTCTCTGATAATGAAGATTTCCTGTTTTCCGTCTTCTGCGTGGATTTTTGTTTTAAGTTCCATATTTTGAGTTTGGTTTTGGGTGTGGGAGAGCATTAGAGTGGGAGTTGTTGGGTATTATTACTCATTGCTCATTACTTATTATTCATGCTTTGAAAGGCTTTCATAACACTTTCCAGTTTGTTGAATTTCTCATCCCACATTTTGCGGAATGGTTCTATAAAGTCGGCTATTTCTTTCATTTTATTGGGATTTAGGTGATAGATAATTTCACGACCATTCTGTTCAGATCTCAGCAACTCACATTCTGTAAGGATCTGGAGATGCTTGGAAACGGTAGGTCTTGCTGTATCGAAATTAGATGCAATAGCCCCTGCAGTCATAGATTGAGCTGCCACCAGCATCAATATGGATCTTCTGGTAGGATCTGCTATCGCCTGAAATACATCTCTTCTTAAATTCATTGTGTAGTTATTTGACTACAAATATATGTGTAGTTATTTAGCTACGCAAGTTTTTTTTTGATAAATTGTTGATTTTTAATGAAATTAAAATGAAATCATCAGCTTATCAGATCAGAAAAATTTGTCTCAAAGTGCAATTATAGACAGATTTTCGGCCGCCAAAGGCGGCCGAAAATCACTATTTTAAGCTAAGAACTGTTATGTTTTGATTGTAAAATTGATAGCTGATTAATCTACTTTATTTTCTTCATAGGAAATGCCTGTGTTGCCATTTTTCCATTCATTATCCCTGAGATTTCAGCAAATAAAGAATCTTTCCGGATTTTTTTGTAGGTGATGGTTTGAGGAAAGTCATTCTGCTGGTTTTCAAAGATAAGTGAAGTGGAATTGGAGCCGGATTTTGAAATAAAATCTACAGGCTGTTCATCATGTTGACCTTTAACGGAAACAATATAATGGAGTTTTTTTTCTTTTTCTACCAGTCTGACAGATTCAAAAAGAATAGTATCTTTTTTATTCAGGTAATAGCTTTTTCCCTGCAGTTCTGTAGTGCTTTTTTGGGTCTAGGTTTCATAGAGACTTCCTTTGGGTGTTTTGGTTTCCCAGGTTCCGAGGAGCCATTCCAGTTTTTTAATTTCACTTTGCTTTTGAGTCCAACTGCCGATTATCAGGATGCCCATTATGGTGCGGATTAGTTTTGTTTTCATTGCTGTATTATTTTATTTCAGCAAAGTTCTATATAAAGGATAATTTAAAATTGTAAAAATGCGACATTAGGATTCTTTCCTGTAGAATAGATAGGAAAGCTGAAGATTATCACCGTAAAATTCTTTAGGAGTATACCCTGTGAATTCCTTAAAATCTTTAATAAAATGGGCCTGATCATAATATTCAGCCTCGTGTGCAAGGGCAGTAAGGCTTGTGTATTCCTTATTCAGAAGTTGCTTAAGTACAGATTGAAGCCTGATCGTTTTGGAAAGCTGCTTAGGACTTAGCCCAATAGTTGAAGAAAACCGGCGTTCCAGTTGCCTTCTATTGATGCTGATCTGCTTAGAAAGTTCGTTGACAGGAATTTGTCCGTTGCCGTTTAAAAGAATATCAATGGTTGACTGAACAATTTTGTCAATGGTCTCCGGATTGAGTCTTTTCCGTAGAAATGTTTCCACCAGTTCAATCTTTTCACCGATTGTCTGGGCCAAGAATACTTTTTGTCCCAATTCAGTTCCTGCACTTCCAAATAGTTCCTCCAGTGGAATAGCCCTGTCATCCATATTCTTGATAGGAATGGTGGCAAAGGGAATAAAACCATCATGATGAAAACGGACAGAGAAAATACCTGTAATACCCGTAGGTTCTATGCGTAAAGGCTGGGTAAGCTGTCCGAAAACACAATTTCTGGGTTGCAGAATAGCCTCTCCATTAATATATTGTTTGTACAGATCACCATAATGAAAGATCATTTCCATACATCCGTCAGGAACAATAGTCTGTGATTGAGGAACGTCTTCTTTCGGGCTGTCCAAGGTCCAATAGCACTTGATGAGAGATGCCAGTTCAGGATGTGGCTGAAATGTTTGATATTCCATATGATTTTCAATATTCGGATTTTATAAAGCTATTAAACAAAAGTAATAGTAAATTAAAATTGATTAAAAGTGCATGATTTTTCCTTAAAAATAGTACAAAAACTCAATAATAAGTCATTTTTACAGAAAAGTCATTAGAAGCTCAAATAAGCGGTCTTTTTTCATTCAGTACCTATGCTATCTGACTGATAATAAGGGTGGTGTATTGCGTTTTTGCTTTTTTAAGCTAATAATCGGCATTTGAGATCTTTACATATGAAATACGTTAAATTTATGTCCGTCCGGATCAGCAAAGACAAAGCCGTAATAATTGTTTCCAAAGCTTTCGGGAGGGGAGATGAGCTTTCCACCTGCTTTTTCAACTTCCTCAGCCCATAGATCTGTCTGTTCCTTGCTTTCTGCTGAAAGAGTGAATATAATTTCATTGGCATTTTGAGAATCACCAAATTTCACATTCTTTACATTAGTTTCCAGTATATTTTTTAAAAAGAAATGAATAACAAAATCTTTTTCACCTACGAAAAAGCTTACCAATTCATTAGAACTGTTCGGATTATTGGGCTTAAACCCCAGGTCTGTATAAAACTTCTGTGTACGTTCTAAATTGTCTACTGCCAGATTGGCCCAAATCATTTTAGGTTTCATATCATTACGTTTTTTGGTTAGTATAAAATTACTGTCTTTCTTAGCAATAGAGGTTGCCATGTGACAAGATTTTGTATTTTTAATGAACAGAACAAAAAGATAGCAAATAAAAAGATGAGCGTCGTTATTACGAGTTCAACTTAACATAATATATAGAGAGGATAAACATATAATGATAGAGCTAAGACATGAAATAGAGCCGGATATGGAGACTGCAGAAAAACGATATCCTGAAGTTTTGAGGCTTATTTTAGAATATACAGATCAATGTGATGAAGAGGGAGACGAGGATAATAGTAAATATAAAGTATTGGAAAACAGACTTCATAGCATGACAGGGAAAGATATGTCTCAGTTTAATCTATGGGAATGGTGGGAAGGTGATGGGGCTGAGCATTTGGCTTTTGATATTAGTCTACCTGATCCTCAGATAGTTAATGGGGTCACAAAAGATGAATTGGCAGAAATTGTAAGGCGAGTGCATACTTTTGAAACCCCTGATTCTGAAGATCAATCATTTAAAGCATTGTTTTATAGTTACATATGTTTTGGAAATGGCTATTATTCAAGGTTTTTGAAACTCAACTGTAAGGGATATAATATCAAGCTTTTTCAGTCTCATAAGGATAAAGATGGGAATTATTATGAGTATAGCAAGGAAGAAATAACGGATCGTCTTTGGAATGGCGGAATGATTGGTAAAGAATAATTATAGAGAAAATAATGCAATGACGGGAAATATAATACATAAAATCAATGATTTAGGAGGAAATACAGATGATGTGAGTGTAGATAAAAGTTTTGCTGAAAACTGGCAGAGCATCAGCTTTAATCATTATCTATATGATAAAGACTGGGACGTTTATGGGATTGATGAATTCTATAGCAAGCACAAGGATCTGTATATAAATGATGAGAAGAAATTTTATGAGGATTTGTTGAAGCATTATTTTTCTGATCATGAACTGCCGTACGGTCAATATTTTTTCAGAGATTGGTTTTTTACGCCATTTAAAGAAAGTACGAACGATCAGGAGGAATTTGAGGGACTTATTGAAGAAGATATCGTGCAGAAAGTTGTAAAAGTTTCTAAGCCGGATTTTATCTGCATATTTTACTCATACGGATATCCGGATCATTTTTTTATTTGTACAGCAGATCCTGAGCAATCTAATCCGACGGTTTACAGTACAGACCATGAAATGTATTTTGACGAGATTGAAAACAAAGGAAGTCTAAATGAGTTTCTGGATAGATTTATGACCAAGGATGAGTTCCTATATGTTGTAAAGGAGTATTTAGGCAGTAAGCTGAACAAATAAGAATTTCAGGTAGGATAAGACTCTATTTCGGCAAATTATAATAATCCTATAATTTATATTATGTTAAATTGAATAATGTTGACTATTTATGCACTTTGAAAAACTTCGCTTTAAATGAGCATTATTCTTTACTGTACAAAGACTCATAATCAAGGTGTTATACTGTTGTTAAATGGACAATATTAGGTGTTGATTTGGACAAGCTATTATTATACTTTTGTAAAAAAATTAAATATGATATTCTAGAATGAAGAAATTATCTCAAACAACAGTCTCAGAAGTAATGTTTAAGAAAGAATTTTATCAGCAATTTGAAATAATTGACTTGGCCCAGCTGTATACCAAGAATAAACAGACGATCACAAAAATACATCGGGCAGATTTTTATCATATCATTTGGTTTCGAAAAGGAAATACAGTCCATTTCGTAGATTTTGAAGAAATTAAAATTGAACCTGAGACAATTTTAGTTCTTAATAAGAATGTCATTCATCGTTTTAGTGATAATGAAAATGTTGAAGGAACCGTTATCCTATTTACAGACAGTTTCTTTTCAAAATCAAAAGAAGACGCTGAATACTTACAAAGTAATTTTTTGTTTCATAGTTTGTTTTCGATTTCCAGAATAAGCCTTTGTAAACAGAAAGATGTATTTATTCAATTTTTGGATCTCATGACTCAAGAAGTAAGCTTTCATAATGATAGTTTTCAATCTGAAATCCTTCGTAATCATTTGCATAATACCCTACTCATTATAGAAAGAGGAATGCAGGGTGAGGAAAAGAAATTATTTAAAAGTAAAGCATTGAAAGATGCTTATATGTTCAGTTCCCTACTGGAAAATAATTTTAAATCTGAAAAGACGGTTCATTATTATGCCAAGGAAATAAATATAACCGAAAAAAAACTCATTCAGTCTACCCTACTGATTACCGGAAAAACACCTAAAGATTTAATTATCAATCGGGTTGTACTGGAAGCGCAAAGGCAAATTGTTTTTACCAATAAGAGCATCAAAGAGATTGCTTATGATTTGGGATATGATGAACCAACTAATTTCATTAAGTTTTTTAGAAAGCAGTGCGAAACTACCCCACTCGATTTCAGAAATAAATTTTCTTAGCTTAAAAGTATCATTTATAGGCTGATAATTACCTTTTTATAAGCGTTAAAAGATCCTAACTTCGTAAAAGAAAATCAGAGTTTAACCTAAATATACATAATTATGACCTATCAAAATGAGACAGCAGAATTAGAAGCATTATATGTTTTGGCAAAAGCAGAAACAAAAGTAAATAATAAGCCTTTCTTAGTTTGGGCAGGAGGTGATGCTCCCAATCAACAAGACCAGCTTTACGCTCAATTCAAGGAAAGATTTCCTGGAATTGATATCGAAATTGTTGTCGATTTATCTAAATATCATGATCTGAAAATTTATGAACAATTAAATGATGGATATTTGGAACCGGATGTAGTAATGCTTCAGACAATGAACGATTTTGAAAACTGGACAAAAATGGGGGTGTTGGAACCATTTAAGTCAGAGGGGTTTTCGCATATCAGAGAGGGATATTCTGATCCTGAGGGATATTTTATAGGTGCATTTATCTTTGCTTTCTTACCCCAATATGCTAAAGAAGAAGTTGGATTTATTCCCCAAAATTATAAAGATTTTTTAAACCCTATCTTCAAAGATAAATTAGTATTGACTCCACCACACGACGACGATGCGGTGTTATATGTATTTGATCATATCATCAAAAAGTATGGCATTGAGTTTTTGTATGAATTGAAAAAACAAAATCCAACATTTGTTAGAGGAACTGCCGCTCCGGCCGCTCTGGTTGGGCAGAAGGGTTTCTTAGGAAATATCGTAGGCTATCCAACCTATCCGGATCAACCGTCACAATCTTTTATTCCGGAAGATGATTTTTTCATTACTTGGCCGCAAAGAGCTGCGATGTTTAAACTAACTGAAAATAAAGCAGCAGCAAGATTGTTCCTTGCTTTTTTAGCGAGTCATGAGTTTCAATCTTCGAGAGGCTTTTGGTCAACAAGAACTGATGTTACAGAACTGGGAGGATTAAACCCACTAGATGATTACAAAAATACGGATCCATTAGATTTTATCAGTTGGATGAGAGATCGTAAACATATTCATGAATTGCGTACTACATTCAAAGATATTTTTGGAGAGGTAAAAGGAGTTTCCCCGTTGAAAGATCCTAGTTTATTCAGAGTCTATTATAAAACACTATAAGACCTGATTTTCAATAGAAAACGCGAATAAGAAAAGAGTTTTTCATCTAAAAAAGTAAAAAAGCCTTAGTAAAATCTAAGGCTTTTATTGCTCAATATTATTATTAAAATATACCTTTTAGAAAAACTTCATAGCTTCTTCTGTATAATATTTTTTCAGAAATGCCAGTTGCCCCAAATGATAATTTTCATGCCATACTAAAAATGATAAGTTTCCAAATTTGGTAGGGATTCCCATGGGAGTCACTGACTTAGGCTCCTCAGCAAGTTGTTCTTCGGTAGCTGTTTCAAGAGCTTCACTGATGAGAAGAACCATCTTGCTCCATTCCTCTTTTATATATTCTATCTGGTTAAATTCTATCTCTTCATCATACGGTTTAAAATTTTTAAACAAATCTGTATAGGGGTTTGTTTCATTGGATTTTCCCAACAGGTTCAATATCTCATATCTTCCCCATAAAATATGGTTGGTTAGCCAGTTGACAGGATTATTATGCTCACTCAGACGGTCATTAGTATGCTCATGAGTAATGTTTTCTAAAGCATTTATAAAAAGCTTTTCATTAAGCTTTAAAATATTAGCCAGTCCATTAATAGATGGTATCATAATATGTTTTTTATGGATTATTATAATGTTAAGTTATAGAACAAGATGATAGCGAGTTCCGATTTAAAAATTTAATATAATTTAGATAAAGAGTTTTCTTCTTTTATGGTCTTAACAAGTGAATTTATTTTTTCATAACCTGCAGAATATAATATGCCGGCCATGCTGATTCGCTTCACTCCTATGCTGGCAAGCTCCTCAACAGAGGAAAGGCTGGAAATACCTATAACATTTACAGGCAGCTGTACAGCTTGAATAATTTCTTTAATTGTCTCCAGATCTTTTAAACCAATGACAAATAAACTGTCAGCTCCTGCATCCTTATAAAGTTTTGCTCTATTGATAACAGTTTCTATCGGGTTATCCAGGTTTTGTACAAACACATCTGTCCGTGCATTAATAAATAACTTTTGGTTGGTCTGGGTAAGATATTTTGTGATTGATTTTAGTTTTTTCAGAAAAATATCTTCGCCCTGATTATCTTCAAGATTAATTCCCACTGCTCCTATATCTATAATTTGCTGAATATGTGAATTAAGTACTTCCGGATCATTGGTGTAGCCACGCTCAAGATCAACAGTAAGCGGAATATTAGTGCTTGCCTTAATACGTTTTACGATATAAAATAATTCTTCAAAAGGAATCTGTTCACCATCATTATAGCCTAAAGAGTTTGCAATAGCACCACTTGAAGTTGCTATGGCACTGAACCCTGCTTTTTCAATAATTTGCGCGCTTTTTACATTCCATGCATTAGCTATAAGTAATGGCTGAGCTTGATGGTGTAAGTCATAAAATATTTGATATTGATTCATAATATGGTATTTTAATATTTATTGGTTGATTTATTGATTTTGTTTTCAGAATCAAATACCTCTGAGCGCTGTTTGATATGCCGTGCTCAGAGATATTCAGATTATTAATCTGCAATTGTTCCCATACTCAAATTAACAATAGTACCGGTCATTCCGCTGGCACGGTCTGATGCTACAAATGCTGCGACTTCTGCCATTTCCTGAAGTAATGGTAAACGCTTGCTATGTGTATTCCTTTCTATGATACCTTGAAACTGTTCACGGGTAAGACCATTGGCTTTAGCGTGAAGCCCATATACTTCTTCCATGGTATCACTATCTGCCATACCCTCAGGACGAATGCCTACTGCCCTTACACCTGTAGATCCCAATTCTGCAGAAAGATCCCTGATAAGCGCTTCTTCAGCAGCCATAGCAACAGCTACTCCACCCATATGGGGGATTGCTACCCTTGAGGGACTAGAAGTAACAGTCATAATAACTCCCGATCCATTTGGTCCCATATGTCTTCCCGCTACTCTCGCCGTTAAAAAATTAGACTGTACATGAGATAAAAGAGGAGCCATAAAATCATCAACATCAAGGTCTACCAATGCAACTCCCTGTAATTTTGTATTACGGAGACCCACTGCGTTAAATGAAATGTCAATATTTCCTGATTTTTCGATAACATTATTTAAATGCTCTGTGATTTGAGATTCATTAAGTGCATCAACTTCTGCAACTTCTGCGTAACCACCAGCTGCCTTAATTCTGGCTGCTACAGCCTCCACTTTTGATTTGTTTCGTCCTGTTAAGAATACTTTAGCACCTTCACGGGCAAAAGTTTCTGCAACTGTACTTCCGACCGCTCCGCCGGCTCCATAAATAATGGCAATCTTGTTTGCTAATAACATAATTCTATTTTTTTTTGGTTTAATGCTCATATGAACATGGCAAAGGTATTGTCTATATTTCGTAGTTAAGTGTTGTTAAATAGACAATATTTAGTGTTGATTTGGACATGATATTATTGTATTTTTGCAAGAAAGATTAAGGATGAAACAAGTAACGATTCTTGTTCCTGCAGGAAATGTTAATTTAAGCAGTGTAGTGGGGACATTGGAAATACTGACTGAAGCCAATGAGTATTGGAAGAAAAACGGCAACAGCACAGGGATAGAGATACGATTGGCTGGAGTATTGGAAGAACAGAAACAAAATAGCAGCTTTTATTCTTTTAATCCGGTAGATGTTACTGTGATAAAAAAGCATGATCTGGTAATTATTCCTTCTATTGTTAGTGCCAAGGGTTTTGCTAATTTGATTACAGATAATAAAGTGCTTATTAACTGGATCAAGGAACAGTATAAAGATGGTGCTGAAATAGCGAGTATATGTACCGGAGCATTTTTGCTTGCTGCTACAGGACTATTGGAAAACAAAACCTGCTCTACACATTGGCAGGCTGAAAACGATTTTAGAACACTTTTCCCAAACATTGATCTTCAAATTGATAAACTTATTCTTGCTGGGCAGGGGTTGTATACAAATGGTGGTGCTTTCTCATTTTTAAACTTAATACTGCTTTTAATTGAGAAATATTTTGACAGGCAAACGGCCATTTATTGTTCAAAAGTTTTTCAAATAGATATGAGCCGAGATTTACAATCTCCTTTTGCTATTTTTCAGCCTCAGAAAAATCATGATGATGAATTAGTTGCGAAAGCACAAAGCTATATTGAACAAAACCTCAGTGAAAAGATATCTTTTGAGAAATTAGCGTCTAAACTTGCGGTGAGCCGTCGGAATTTTGACCGTCGTTTCATTAAAGCAACTGGTATTACTCCGGTTGAATATATGCAGCGAGTGAAGATTGAAGCTGCCAAAAGCCTACTCGAAAGAGGTAGAAAAAGTGTTTTTGAAATTATGGATGAAGTGGGTTATAGTGATGAGAGAGCATTTCGGGATGTTTTTAAAAAGAAGACAGGATTATCCCCAACTGACTATAAACTGAGGTTCAATAAAGAATCTAGTCTTTTCTAAGGTTTTCTTTATGTGATAAATTTTATAAATAATAATCCGCTGTTATAATCTCTATAACAGCGGATTATTTTATATGGTTACTTTTACACCAACCGAAATATTAATTCCAGGAAGCGGACTAATAAATTTTAATTGTGAGTTCTGAAGCCTTGCTTCTGAGTTTAGCAGATTATTTCCTACAATATAATACTCCATTTCACCTATATTCAGACTGTTGTCCTTATAAGCAATGCGGGTATTTAGAAGTGAAAATGCAGGCATTGGAAGTTCCGGATTGATATTTTTTCCAAGATATTTTTGCTCTAAATAATGATCCAGTGCAACATTAATACTTAGTTTTTGTAATGTTCCGGTAAGGCTGAAACCAAAACGACTGGTTGGCATATTGGGCATATAATCTCCGTCACTCCACTTTCTTATAGAGCTGTCAGCGGTGCTGATGTTTCTTACCAAATCATAATAACCTCCTATTTCCCACTTTCCAAATTTTTGAAGATCTGCCTTGTAAGCTGCTTCTGCTTCAATTCCGTTGATTTCAGTATCGTCAGAACGCCATTCTTTTACTAAGAAAACTTCTCTGGAAATTCCGGTATGAGCAAGATAAATATAGTTTTTATAAGATGTGTGATACCAATTGGCAGATAATCGGATATTCTTTAGATTAATTCCTCCTCCGATTTCAAATGTTTTTGCCGTTTCTTTATCCAGGCTGTCATCGCCGTTTTCTTCTGTCAGAATTGCAAAATGATTGTTTCCTGCATATAACTCATTGATTTCCGGAGCCCTTTCAGAATGATTATATTGTACTTTCAGGTAAGCTTTTTTAAAAATATTCCATTGAGAAGCAACATGGAATTGATTGAGCGTAAAATCTCGATCAGAAAGTTTTCCACCGGAAAGTCCTCGACTTCGGACATATTTTTGATCTGCATCAGCTCTGCGTTGCACATGATCATTTCTATATCCCAAATCAAATTCGATGCTGTTAAAATCAAGATGCTGCATAGTGAATATTCCAATTTCACGGCTGATATTGTTAGGTAGATATCTTTGAGTTCCGGTGCCTTCCATGCCTCTGTATTGCACTTCAAGTCCTGTGGTTCCGGTAAGAAACTTTAATTTCTTTTGTGCAATTTCAAGTCGGCCATTATGCTGGTTCACCTTAAACTGATTGGTACGATAACGGTCAAGAAGTTCTGCATTGCTAGAAAATACTCCCATATAGTTAAGTTTTATACTGGCAATTGGAAAATTGTTGAATTTATATACAGATTCCAGCATAGCTTTATGAGATAAACTTCTTACATTAATTGGCAGGTATTCTATTTTCTGCTGAGGCTTACCATGAGAATGTACTGGCATTTTAGCAAGCGCATACCCAGGTACTCCAAAGTATGAATATGAATTTTGGTAAGCTCCTCCTGCATAAAATGATTTTCCGATATAACTTGTCCCTACATAAAATGAATTGCTTTCTGAATGACTATTTGGAATGACTCCATCTTTTGTCTGTACATAATCCCTGATACTGTTGACCTCACTTCTATAACGGTCTTTTTCAGGATCTTGTCCGGAAACGAATTGATCATTTTTTGGGTTAGGATAATGCTTCCCGTCTGAAGGATTATAATAGGTTGGACTGAATGTATAAAGATCATCTTCGGACAATTCATAGTCTATCATATGATCTATGGCAAACTGGCTGATGTAAGGAAAAAGACTTTTGTTCAGTACCCGTCTTGAATCAACATCTACTTGGCACAATGACTGCAAAATACTATTGAAGCCCATAAGGCCTGGATCGTAGCATCTGCTGTCTTTTGATTTTCCGGAAATTCTGACAATTTCCTGCTTTTGATTGGCTGCTCCTACCGTCCATACCCAGTTTTTAGCAATGGTGCCTCTCGCTGAAAATGCTTGTTTTTGCCCGCTATTGCTTCCGCCTTCAAGAAGTGCACGGAAGTTTAGGTTTTTAGAAGGCAATTGTCTGGCTATATAATCTGTTTCAATATCAATAGCCCCTCCAATTGCTTTTCCACCATACAAAACTGAAGCAGAGTTTTTGTAAATATTAATGCTTTGTACGTTACCCATTCCTATATCTGTATTGAAGTCTGGGCTTATTCCTGAAAGGTCATTTACTGCGGTTCCATTTTCCAATATTCTTACCCTGTTTCCACTTAAGCTTCGAATGACGGGAGCCCCTGAATTAGGCCCATATCCTGAATTTTGAATGCCTGGAATTTTACTTAATGTTTCACCCAGCGTATTAGACTGAATAAAATCCAGAGTCTTTCTGGAAATGTTTACCGAATTGTGATTCAATTTTCCCTGTACCTGAACAGATTCAATGTCTTTTATTACTTTTTTTTCCGGATCATTTTTTTGTGCTTTTAAGATTGAAGGGCAATAAATAAGAGAACTCCCCATCAAAAAAAACATAGTTTTCTTCATGTGCATATACTTTAATAATCAGGCAAAGCTATATAATTTAATTCTTTAATGCAACTTTGTTGCTTTATTGATTTTGAATATGATTGTTGTTTTAGCAGCACAAATAGATGTAATGGTTTGATTTTTAAACTTATATATATGTTCTGTAGAAAAATAAAAAACCGCCCTTTTCAGAGCGGTGGAAAACTTGATCATGAGGCTTTCTGTAAAACCTCTATTAAACATAATGAACTATACTATAAACAGAGACGCAATTGTCTGTGCATCACTGCCACTTAATATTTCGTCGTACGCAGCAGAACCGGCTGCTGCTCCAAATAAGATACTTGTATTGTAACCTGCTTGGTTAATATTGTCTTCTCCGGCATAGACAGGATTCGTTGCTGATGGCATATTTCCTCCATTGGCAAGCTCAATCCAACCTTTATTGGCTCTCATTCTTCTCACTTGTGAAGCATGTCTTGCTTCTACAGAGTGAATTTGTAATGCTGCCTGAAGGACAACCTTATTGGACATTACGTTTCCAGCCTGCCCTTTATAAGCCCTTACGCCTGTATCTTCAAAAGCCTGAGCCAATACAAGAAATTGGCTGTAATCTGTAAAAGGAGAAAAATTTCCACTGGCTGTAAAATCGAAAGTAGGCTTAGCTCCCGGTGTTGTACCTAAAGAGGTAAGGGTACTTTTCAGAAAATTGACATGGGCTGATTCATGTTTTGAGATCTGCATAAATACTGCTCTGTCTGCATTAGGGATCAGTGCGGGTGTAGATAATCCTATACTGTAGTATTCATTTTCAAGATATTCCAGTACCAGAGCAAGTTGTAAAGCATCTGTTAAGGTGCTTTTTAAAGCAGCTCCTGTTATATTCATTTTTGTTGTTTCGGCTTTGGTAGTTGCCATTAGACTCCCTAACCCAAGTGGTACAGCTGCTATAGCTGCTTTTTTTCCGAATAATGATATATCCGTTATCGTTTCCAGTCTTGAAGCTTCTGTGGTAAAGAATTTATCGTGAGAAAGCTTATCTAGTAATCTAAGAATATTCATAATGTAATTTTTAAGGGTGAATGATTAGTTTATGCCTCTTTCTTTCCAGGTAAAGCGAGTTTTTATAAACCCACCGGCTGCCATTACAATATCTTTTGGCTCTTTAGCAAGATCTAGCCCGTTAGCATCTATAACATCATCTCCTGAAAAATCAGCAGATCCGGGGTTGATTAAATTTCTAATAGCTGAAGCATGTCTGGCTTCCACCGAAACTATTTTGCCAGCAATAACAAGGTATGCAGGATTTGAAATGTATTTTCCTGCCCCGTTGTATGCGGCTACTCCTGTATCTTCCAACGCTTTTGCTGTAGCCAGTACTGAATTTCGATCATTAAAATTTACATTAGGATACTGGAATTCAAGCTTAGGCAGCACGTGATCTGTAGCACCGCTAATGGCTGCCTTGAAAAAGTCACGGTGAATAACTTCATGGTGGTAAAGGTCTGTAAATACTTCTTTTTCAATACTGGAAATACCGGTATAAAAATTATTGACCACTTTCGTATAAAAGTCAGCTTCCAGCTGTTCCAGAGCATATGCATAGTTTAATATACCTACATCACCGGTTCCCAAATCATAGATTTCATCATTTATAATCTGAAAATCATCGTTGTTATCACATCCTACTAAGGTAAGGCCGGCAATGGCTAATCCTACTCCACTCAATTTTAAAAAGTTTCTTCTGCTTGTATCAAGAGTTGCTCCTTGATTAGAAACATGAATCGTTTTTTTCATAATATTAATTTTTAGTGTTAGGTTAATGTTAAGAAGAGAAAACAGCATATTGTGATATGCTGTTTTTTTAATCTCAGGGTATTAAGGCATCAAAACTGTATCAATTACATGAATCACACCGTTAGATTGGTTCACATCAGCGATGGTTACTTTTGCACTGTTTCCTTTAGCGTCTTTTACATACAGATCTTTACCTTTTGTCCAGAACGTAAGGTCTTCACCTTGTACTGTTTTCATCATGCTTTTGCCGTTTCCTGCTTTTACAGCAGCCCATATTTCTTTAGCACTGTATCTTCCAGGCAGAACATGATACGTTAATATGGTGGTTAATGTAGCCTTATTTTCAGGCTTTACAAGGTTTTCTACTGTGCCTTTCGGAAGCTTTGCAAATGCTGCATCCGTGGGAGCCAGCACGGTAAAAGGTCCGGCGCTCTGTAATGTTTCTACAAGTCCTGCAGCTTTTACGGCTGCTACAAGAGTTTTGTGATCTTTAGAATTTACAGCGTTTTCAATAATATTTTTGGATGGGTACATAGGAGCCCCTCCTACCATTACTGTTTTTTCTTTCATCGTTTGTGCTGTTACCTTCCCGCTAAAAGCAAATGATAAAACTACCATTGCTAGAACTGTGAGTTTTGATTGTGTGTTCATTGTGTTGAATTTTTTTTTATTTATTATAGTTAATTGTGCTTTTAATGTCATTTACGAGGTTGGTTCTATTTTAGATTGAAAAAAAATAAAATATTTTATAAATCACTGATTTGGTGGATGTTATTTTTTATTTGAAACAAACTCAAGGCAAATAGAGTTCATGCAAAATCGCTTTCCTGTTGGTTTTGGACCATCATCAAACATATGTCCAAGATGTGAGTCACATCTTCCACATAGAACTTCAGTACGTTCCATATGATGAGAAGTATCTTTTCTGTATCTGACACTGTTTTTACGGATTGGCTGATAAAAAGAAGGCCAGCCGCAGGTTGTGGCAAATTTTGAAGTAGAAAGGAAAAGAGCATTGCCACAAACGGCGCAATAGTACATGCCTTTTTCATCGAATTCATCATACTTTCCGGTAAAAGCTGTTTCTGTGGCTCCTTCTCTTGCAACCTGATAGAGTTCGGGTTTTAAAATTTTTTTCCATTCAGAATTACTTACTTTCAAGGAGTTTTGGGCTGTATGTGAGTAGTACGGATTTGAAGTTTTAAAAAGATGGTTTTGTGCCTTACATACTCCGGCAGATAAAGCAATACAGAAGATGAATATTGCTTTTGATGTTATATTTTTCATATTTACTATTTTTTAATTATTTCCCAATAATCATGTACGAAATAAAAGATGATCTGGATTTTATTGTAAATATGTTTTATTTTATTACATTTGGATTGAAAAATAAAAGCTATTAAAACAACCTATTCTGAAGAAGAACTTATCGTTTTACTAAAAGAAAAAAACGAAAACGGTTTTCATTACCTGTATGACCACTATTCTGGTGCGTTGTATGGAGTAATTCTTCGAATTGTTCAGTCTAAGGAATATACAGAAGAAATAATTCAGGATGTTTTTGTTAAAATCTGGAATTCTATCCATCAATATGATGTTTCTAAAGGGAGGTTTTATACCTGGATGATCAACATTGCCCGAAACACGGCAATAGATTATTTAAAATCGAAAGGATTTCAGAATGAACTTAAAAACCAATCGCTTCCAGATTTCGTATATAATACTACAGAACTTTCAACAGTCAATGATTCATCCGATTATATCGGGTTTAATAACGTGCTTGAAAGTTTGGAGGTTGATAAGCAGGAACTTATCAATATGGCTTATTATCAGGGATATACCCAACATGAAATATCCGAAAAACTGAAGATACCGCTGGGAACCGTGAAAACGAAAATGCGGAATGCACTGATGAAATTAAAAGATTTGTTAAAAGATTATCAATAAATTGAACACTAAAGAATACATATCATCCGGAATTATAGAATCTTATATTCTAGGCCATGCTTCTCCAGAGGAAGCAGGTATTTTGGAGTGTGTGATGAAGAATAATGCTGAAGTAAAAGCTGCTTTTGAAGAAGCGCAAAAAACTTTGGAAAATCTTGCTACAGCTCAGGCTGTAACACCTCCAAGTGATTTGAAGTCTAAAATTTGGAATAAAATTCAGCAGGAACAGATTATTGAAGAGGAAAAACCTTCCATTTCTATTTCGTCTCCTGTTATTGAACCTTTGGAAGAAAATATTAGAGTTAAAAGTAACAACAACTGGAAAACTTTAGGTATTGCTGCCTCTGTTTTATTTTTAGGAAGTATTGCAGGAAATCTTTTCTGGGTCAGTAAACAAACTGAAAATCAGAAAGAAATTGCAAAAATGAAAACTGAGAAACAGTCTCAGGATATTGCGATGCAAAAAATGAATCAGAAAATGGCAATGTTTTCCAATCCTGATATGCAAATGGTGATGTTAAAAGGAGTGGAAAAACATGAAGATGCAAAAGCGATGGTTTTCTGGGACAAAAAAACAAAAGAAGTGTACCTTAATGCTGAGAATCTTCCTAAAGCACCAGAAGGAATGCAGTATCAACTTTGGGCAATTGCAGATGGAAAACCCGTAAGTGCAGGGATGTATACTCAGGATAAAGATAGTTTGATTGCATTGGCCAATATTCCAAATGCACAGGCTTTTGCCATTACTCTTGAAAAAGAGGGAGGAAGCCCAGTTCCTACTATGGAAAACATGTATGTGATGGGAGGAATATAAATCTGTTATATATAAAATTATAATATTTAAAAGTAATAAAGTCAAAAAGCATCCGGATTGGATGCTTTTTGATTTGTATAAAATTGAGAAATTTACTTTTAAATTGAATATTCAACAGCAGCCTCCTTTGCAGCGGCAACCATAGCAATTAAAGCCTTTTCAGTTTCTTCCCAATGTCTGGTTTTCAATCCACAGTCAGGGTTTACCCAAAGTTGATGAGCAGGAATTACATCCTGAGCTTTTTTCAGAAGTTCTATCATTTCTTCTTTTGATGGAACTCTCGGCGAATGAATATCATAGACACCCGGACCAATTTCATTAGGATATTTAAAATCTGCAAAAGCATTTAAAAGTTCCATTTGTGAACGGGAACATTCTATGGTAATGACGTCTGCATCCATATCAGCGATATTTTTAATAATATCATTAAATTCCGAATAGCACATATGGGTATGAATCTGGGTAGCGTCGTCTACTCCACTTGCTGATATCCTAAAAGCTTCTACAGCCCATTTTAGGTAATTTTGCCATTCTGCTTTTCTTAAGGGAAGACCCTCTCGTATAGCAGGCTCATCAATTTGAATGATTCTGATTCCTGCTTTTTCAAGGTCTACTACTTCATCACGAATGGCTAACGCAATTTGTTTACATGTTTCAGAACGAGGCTGGTCATCACGTACAAAGGACCATTGCAGAATGGTAACAGGACCTGTTAACATCCCTTTTACCCACTGATTGGTTTGTGACTGAGCATATTGAGACCAGTAAACCGTCATTGGTGCAGGACGGGAGACATCCCCGAAAATGACCGGAGGTTTCACACATCGGCTTCCATAACTTTGTACCCAACCATTTTTGGTAAATACAAATCCCTCAAGTTGCTCACCGAAGTATTCTACCATATCATTACGTTCAAATTCCCCATGAACCAGAACATCTATTCCAATTTCTTCCTGCCAGCGAATGGTTCTCTGGGTTTCTTCTTTCAATAAGGTATCATACTGCGCTGCGGTTAATTCTCCTTTCTTGAACTTGGCTCTCCAGCTTCTTACTTCGGCAGTTTGTGGGAATGATCCAATGGTCGTGGTAGGAAATAATGGCAATTGTAATGCTTTTTGCTGTTCTTCTCTACGAATTTGAAATGAATTCTTTCGTTGTGAATCTTCTTCCGTTACAGCTTCTGCTCTTTGCTTTACGATATTATTATGGATTAGAGAAGAGGTTTTTCTGCTTGAAACGGCTTTTTTATTTTCCTCAAAATCATTAATTATATCCTGATTTTCTGTTCCGGAAGCTAATTCTTTAAGGTTAACAACTTCTTTTACCTTTTGTTTGGCAAAGGCCAGCCAGTTTTTAATTTCAGGGTTCAGATTGGTTTCAAAGTCTAAATCACATGGAGAATGAAGCAATGAACATGATGGAGCGATAAGAACTCTTTCTGAACCTAATTTCTCAACGGCTTTATTGATAAAAGCCAAAGATTTTTCAAAATCATTTTTCCAGATATTTCTTCCATCTACAAGTCCCAGTGATAGGCTCAGGTTTTCCGGAATTGAATTGATTACCTCTTCTAATTGCTCAGGGTTTCTTACCAAATCAATATGTAAAACATTTACAGGCAGGGAAGCAGCAAGAGACAAATTGTCTTTTAACCCATCAAAATAGGTCGCAACAATGAATTTTAATGTTGGAAATTGCTTTCTAAGTTCTGAGTAAACAGTAATATAAGTTTCCTTAGCTTTTTCTGTAATATCCAGAGAAAGGAACGGCTCATCAAACTGAATCCATTCTGCGCCCTGTTCCTGAAGTTTTGATAAAATCTCGACGTAGACAGGTAGGATATTTTGGGCAAGATCCAGTTTATCAAATCCTTCTTCCTTTTCTTTTCCTAAAAGTAAATAAGAAACTAATCCGATAATCACAGGTTTAGCATTGATTCCCGCCTGTTTAGCACCTGCAAATTCATTGAATATTTTACTTGAGGTAAGCTTAAATTGTTGATTTTTATAGAATTCAGGAACAATATAATGATAATTGGTATCAAACCATTTTGTCATTTCCATAGCGGTGATGTCCAGCCCGTCTTTTTGATATCCTCTCGCCATTGCAAAGTAAAGATCCAGCTCTGAGTTGTTTCTTTTAAGGGCAACTTCATGATAACGTGCCGGAATAGCTCCCACAATAAGGCTCATATCCAATACCTGATCGTAATAGGAAAAATCATTACAAGGGATTAAGTCTATTCCTGCTTCTTTCTGAATATTCCAGTTTTGGTTACAGATATTTCTTCCTACAGTAAGAAGTTCCTCCAAAACAATTTTGCCTGACCAATATTGCTCGCAGGCTTTTTTGAGTTCTCTTTTGCTACCAATACGCGGATAGCCCAGAATGTGTGTTTGCATTTTTAAACTTTTAATTAAACTTTTTTGTTAAAAGCTCTTTGAATGCTTCGTAATACTTTTACGGATAAGAAGATCCAGGCATAAACGATATAGGTAACCTGTGCCATTGATCCTTAGAAAAATGCACTACTCTATATCATCTGTATGACTCAAAAGCTTCAGTCCGCGAAAGCATTGTCAATTCAGTAAAGGCAGGTCTCCTGACTTGTAACAGTTTCCGTCATCCTTCCCGCTTTTTGCAGTGGATATCAAGGACAGAAACCTTTGGTGTGTTACTTACAGTTGCGCGACAGTTCGTGATTTCCACACGATTCCCTATTAATCTACCTTACGTAAAACCTTTCCTGTTTGATGAAGTATATAAAGAACTGCTTTTACCAATCTTTAATGAGTAATGGTAAAAGATTTTAATTTTGTGTAAAATTAGTGATACAGAATATATATTCAATTGATTGATGTTTATTAAGCAAATAAAACTTTATAAATTATATTTAAAAGAATATAATTCTGTAATTTTGATTGATTTTAATATTAAAAGAATAATATTCTGTGGAACAACTTGATGATAAGGACCTGAATTTACTGAGACTGCTTCAGAACAATTCAAAATTGACCGTTAAAGAACTGGCTAAGGAAGTAAACCTTTCTCCTTCTCCTGTTTTTGAAAGAGTGAAGAGACTTGAACAGGAAGGGTATATTAAAAGGTATGCTGCTGTTTTAGATGCTGAGAAACTCAATCGTGGATTTACGGTTTTTTGCCAGATTAAATTAAAAATTCATGACCGGTCTGTTGGGTATGATTTTGTAAAAGAAATTCTTGAAATTGAAGAAGTGGCAGAATGCTATAATATCTCCGGTGACTTTGATTTTCTATTGAAAGTGCAGGTTCGGGATATGAAGCATTATCAGGATTTTGTATTTAATAAGCTTGGTTCTGTGGATTCTATAGGAAGTACACACAGTACGTTTGTAATGGCTGAAGTTAAAAATAACCATGGCCTGACAATTTAAATATTTCCATAAAAAAACCGCTCTGAAAAGAGCGGTATACTTTTTAAGTGCTTGTTCGATTTTTTTCTTAGCAAGTAGATCCACATTCAAGTAACTTGATGTGAATTACACCGTTAACAACGCATTGAGTTTGGCATAATGCATTACCTACAACGGTACCTACACCACCAATAACGCCACCAACTACACCGCCTACGCCACCAACAACACCTCCTACTACACCACCTAGGCCGCCAACAACGCCACCAATTACACCTCCGATACCACCGATTAGTCCTCCGATTGGATCAAGTAATCCGTTTCCTGAAATAGTTTTTAGTTCGTTTCTGTCTAGTTTTTTGAAATTTTTCATGATTAAAATTTTATATGATTAATACATCACAAATATATGACAAATAAACATATGTAGATATTTTTTTGAATAAAATAATTAAATAATTTTATAATTTAATATTTCGTTAATATAATTGTTATTTTATGAATATTCCGTTTTTTATTATATCTGTTTGATTTTCTAAATGTTAAAAAACATATTTCAACTTGGGAATTTTAGAGTTAATTTTTTTAACTCAAATGATGTTTTATTATGATTAATATCCCCGCTATGTAAAAAGAGTTGTTTTGGTCCGAAAATCAGGAGTTTAGATTCCGAAAATCAGCTTTTCAGCTGCTATTTTTAGCCAACTTTATTGGAGAAAAGGCGAATTTCCTCACTTTTTATGGTAAAACCGATTCTGGGCATTGATAACGGAGTCAAAATTTGTATTTTTGCTTACATATTTCTATCAATGTCAATTTTTTCAAATAATATACGCTTTTTAAGAGCCAAGAGAAAGCTCTCCCAACAAAATGTTGCCGACGAACTATTGATCTCCCGAGTGAGGTATTCCAAATATGAAAACGGAATTTCAGAACCTCCTATTGAACTTTTGATCAAAATATCAAAATATTTTCATGTCAGCATTGACCTTATGTTGTCTGTAGACATTCAGAAATATCCAATGGACGAAATGCTGAAGCTTCCCGATAACAGGATTGTTCTTCCTGTAGCCGTTGATGACCTTGGTAATGATACTATAGAAATTATTCCGCAGAAAGCATCTATGGGATATCTGGAAGGGTATAGTGACGTAGAATATATAGAAAGTCTTCAAAGGATTGCTCTTCCTTTTTTAACGAATGGGAAATACAGAGCTTTTCCGGCAGACGGAGATTCTATGCCGCCATTTAGAAATGGTTCCTATATTGTAGGAAAATATGTAGAGGGAATTGATGAACTGAAACCTGGGAAAACTTATGTTTTTATCACCTTAAATGATGGGATTACTTACAAGCGTTTCAAAGAAAAGAAAGGGAATTCTATTTCTGTAAGTGCAGATAACTCTTTCTACGAACCCTATGATATCCCGTTTGAGGATGTTGTGGAAATCTGGCAGTATGCTTCGGGAATTTTCCCTGAGGATTTTGAACCTGGAGATTACGAAAGCTATAACTTTAAGGAAATGTTCCGTGAATTGAGACAAGATATTAAAGATCTTGATAAAAAAGTTTCCGGGCGTCGCAAAAAATCTTCATAAATTATATGATTAACAGGTATTTGTCCTGATAAAATAAACAGGCTATTCAATATTTTGAATAGCCTGTTTTTAAAAACTTGTTAAAAATGTAAAATATGTGTTTAAAAATGTCTTCTGTTTATATGGAAGATGCTTTCAGCATTAAATAATGTAGATCTGTATTTTTAATAAATGGCAGCAAAAGCTCACTTCCGGGACCATAGGCTGCTACTTCTACATAGTCTCCCGAATGATCCATACTGATCCACCCTACCGAGTTTCTGCTTTTCTGAATTTCTGAATAAAGTTTAAATGGTAATTTCTTATAATTATAAAGTCCCTCTTCCTTTTCAAGTCCGTTGTAAAAGCTCAATAAGTGCTTGGCTTCATCGTCATTCAAAGTAAGTTTGTTACCCTCATATATCCATTCTTTGATATCTTTAATGGAAAAGTCCTTGTGAATTTTATTCAGAATATATTCATTACTATACTGATAAGCTGAAATACTGTTGAAATTGGCGGTCGCATCTGAACCGTAAATAGTTCCGGGGTTGGCATTTCCGTGATCTGTAGTAATGATGACCAAGGTATTTCCATCCTTTTCTGCGAAATCCATTACGGCTTTTACGGCTTCATCAAAAGCAAGCTGGTCGTGAATGAGTGCTGACACATCATTAGCGTGAGCTGCCCAGTCCACTTTTCCTCCCTCTATCTGGAGAACGAAGCCTTCCGGATGTTCTTTCATCTGATCAATAGCCACACTCGCCATTTCTGCTAAAGTCGGCGTATCTTTAAATTCAGAAAGATGATTTTTATCGATGGTATAAGGCAATGCTCCCGTACTGAAAATTCCTAGCACTTTTTCTCCTTTTTTAATGGATTTAAGGTCAGTACGGTTTTTAAAAATTTGATATTTCTTTTCTCTGTATACGGAATAAAGGTCTTTCTTATCTTCTCTTTTATCAGAGCTGAAGAATTCATCTCCACCTCCCATTAGAACATCTATTCCCAAATCTGCATACATTTCAGCAATTTGAGGTTCTGCATTTCTTTTCGCGGAGTTAACACAAAATCCTGCAGGAGTGGCATGGGTAGCAGTAACCGTTGTCACACAACCTACTTTCTTTCCTACCTTTTTGAATTTTTGCCATATAGGAATATGCTTTTCTCCATTGGCTCCCATATTCAATACCCCATTTTTCACTCTTATTCCTCCTCCGAAAGCAGAACTTGCCGCTGCAGAGTCCGTAACAATTGAGCTGGCTGAAGCAGTGTCCATTAAGGCACGCGAAACTTTTTTCTCGTGATACAGGTTGAGCCAATGGCTTCCTTTTCCTAAAATATTCCTTGAATAAAGATCAGCCATTGAAAGAGTTCCAAGACTCATTCCGTCACTGACCATAAATATGATGTTTTTTGCTTTTCCAATTTTAGGCTGGTCTGCATTTCTTTTGGAAGCCCAAAGTTCTGAGGGCGAGAGAGACAACAACCCTGAAAGCAATACCGAACCTTTTAGAAATTTTCTTCTGTCCATAGCTGTAAAAATAATGTACTAAGTTATTGCATATATTAATCTATCGTAACCTAGTTGCATTAATAAATGGTTAATTTTAAATGTTTTGTGGAAAAGGATCTTCAAAATCCCGCTTTTGATCTAATAATTCTTTTTCCTGATCATTGATGAGACAATTCTTAAGGTCCTGTAACATTTGATCTTTATTCAGGTTTTGTCCGATAAAGACAAGCTCATTGATTCTGTCACCCCAGTTTTTATCCCATCTACTTTCTATAAACTCCTGATTTTCCACAAATGAGGCATATTGTACTCTATGATTCATAGGCATACTTCCCCACCACACTCCTGCTTTTTCCAAGCGAAAGGAACCTCCTGCCTGAGAAAAATTGAGGGCGTCATCAGGTCTGGAAGCCAGCCAGAATAAACCCTTGGCTCTTAGTATTCCCTCAGGATAATTATTGAGATATTCCCAAAGTCTCATAGGATGAAATGGTCTTTTATCTCTGAATACTAAGGAACTGATTCCATATTCTTCAGTTTCCGGGGTATGATGATCAGACTGCAGCTCTTTTTGCCACCCAGCAGAAGCCTGTGCTTTATCAAAATCGAAAAGTTGTGTATTTAAAATATGCTGTGGATCCACTTTACTAAATTCTGACTGAAGAATTGTCGCTTCAGGATTCAGTTTTTTTATGGCTGATGTTAAAAATCCAAGTGTTTCCGGATCTACGAGATCTGTTTTATTCAGAATAATGATATTAGCAAACTCAATCTGATCAGTAAGAAGGTTTACAATGGTTCGATAATCTCCCTCCATATCGGTAAGGTCACGATCCAGTAATCGTTCATTAGATGCAAAATCTTTCATGAAATTGAAAGCATCTACAACAGTCACCATGGTATCAATATAACTGAAACGCGAAAGATCGATACCACTTTCTTCATCAATATAGGTAAAGGTTTGGGCTACAGGAATAGGCTCACTAATTCCGGTACTTTCAATCAGAAGATAGTCGAAGCGATTTTCGTGAGCTAAACGTTCTACTTCTACCATCAGATCTTCTCTTAGCGTACAGCAGATGCATCCGTTACTCATTTCTACCAGTTTTTCTTCTGTTCTAGAAAGAGTATTTTGGTTTTCCACAAGACGTGCATCAATATTGACTTCACTCATATCATTAACAATTACTGCGACTTTTAAGCCTTGTTTATTATGCAGAATATGATTCAATAAAGTTGTCTTTCCGGCTCCAAGAAAACCACTGAGTACCGTTACAGGGAGTTTTTTCGTCATGTATTCTTAATGTTTATGATTTTTAAAATTGATGATATGACCCACTATTAAACCAATAGCTCCAACATATATCAATGGAAGATGGATTTCAAATAGTAAATCTGTTAATACTGAAATTGAAATCATAAGAATAGATGCCCAAAACAAAAATTTTAACCAATAATTAGTCATATGCCTTGTTATTCTAAAAACCACCAAGGCTCCAATCACAAGAAAAGCCAAATCAACATAAGGGTTATGCGATATTCCCAAAGGAATGATGAGTAATAATGGGAAGACAATACAATGAATCAGACATAAAACGGCAGCTGAAATTCCAACAGCATCAAGAATTTTTGATTTCATAAAACATAGGATTTAAATTTCTTATCGTAACTTTGTTGCAAATGTAAATATAAAAACTTAAATAACGCAACTTTGTTGCATTAAAATATGAAACAGGTAAGAAATACGCACGCAAAAACAGAGATTTTAAACCTTATTAATCACTCTGATATAGCTCTGACCCATTCTGATATTCAGAAAAAACTTGGGGATTTGTGCAACAGGGTTACGATTTACAGGGTATTGGAAAGGCTTGAAAATGAGGGGTCTATTCACAAAATTGTCAATGTGGATGGTGTTGTGAATTTTGCAAAATGCAGTGGGAAATGTACGCATGAACAGCATTTTCATAATCATGTTCATTTTAACTGTAAAAAATGTCACTCTGTAACCTGCATTGAGAATGCTATTCCTGAAATTAGCCTGCCTGACCATTTTGTGGCTGAGGAATACAACTTTGTAATCAGTGGAATTTGCCCGAAATGTATGAATACATAAATTTTTTACAGCTATTTTAAAACGTAAAAACCTCTCCAAGTAAAAGCTTAGAGAGGTTCCTAATTGATGATATTGAAATCTTGTTATAAAGAAGAGATATACACTTCTATTTTGGTTCCGTCATAATTAAATGTTCCATCGGAATTCATTTTTCCTAAAACCCATTTCATATCTACGGGAACAGACCATGCTGATCCCAGAGAGAATCCGTTCACTGATCTAATTTCATTTCCGTTTCCTGTTGTAATGGCAGAGTGAAACCATGTTTTGTCTATTAATCTATAAAAACCAATGGCTTTTCCTTTAGGAATTGGGGAATATCCATCCCATTTTTCTCCTGCAGGATAATTGAATTTACTTAACCATTTTTGGCCTGATGATCCAGCCAGTTCGTCTGGATTAATGCTTGCTCCTCTCATGTACAGGGCATAAGCTACAACGTCATGACATACTCCATTGCTGTACTTTGAAATATTTTCTGCTCCCGAAAGAACGGCATGGGCAACGGGTGCCCTTTCAGATAGGGATAACTGAGCCTTCCTGGCTCCTTCTGGTGTAACTGACATATTATTACTATTTTGTTTGGTTCTCGTAAAGATAACATTTTTTAAATTAATCAATATTTTGAATTGAAAATCAATGATTTACTGTAGTGAATTATAAAAATAAAGCAGAATATTTTTAATGTTTTCGGCTACGAAAGCTCCTACAAAGACATTCATGGAAGTTATTTTCATATCATTCAAATACTTTGTAACTTTTTAATGTATGTGATTGACATATTGAATATTATATTCCAGGTCATGATTCGAATATCTTTTATTTTAAGCATTATTTTACTAACCTTATTTTCTTGCAAAGGAAAATCTGAAAAAGAGGTTCTTGTTGATTTTTATGAAAAAGGAAAATTTAATGGTACTGTTCTCATTATAAAAGAGGGAAAAGTAATTTGTGATACCGCTTTGGGGTATAAAAATTTTGAAGAAAAGAGTCTTTTAACAAGAGACACTCCATTCTGTATTGCTTCTCTAACCAAACCCTTTACAGCTGTCGGCATTATGTTATTACAACAGGAGAATCTTTTGTCATATGATGATAAAGCAAGTCGTTATATTCCTGATCTTCCTGTTTATGCTCAAAATGTGACTATACGTCAATTGCTTACTCATACTTCTGGACTGGCAGATTATGAAAATGTTTTGGTTTCAGACCATGATAAGATTACAAACATGGATGTTATGAATTTTCTGAAAAAGCAATCGGGGCTTAGATTTCCCTCAGGAAGCCGGTTTGAATATAGTAATAGTGGTTATATTGTGCTGGGTCAGATTATAGAGGCTTTATCAGGTCAGACATACAGAGAATTTATGAATAGCAGAGTGTTCGCTCTTTTGAAGATGAATCATTCATTTGTTTATGATGCTGAGATCATTCCAACCTCTGACATGATTAAGGCCTATGATATTAATAAGAAGCCGGACAATTATTCTTTGCTGACTACCGGAGATGGCAGCCTTTATTCTACTGCGCGGGATTTGTACAAATTTGATCAGGCTTTGAGAAAACATCAGTTATTGAACAATGAAAATTCTAAGCTAATGTATGAATTACCCATTTTAAAAGACGGGAAAGCAAGTGGATATGGTTTTGGCTGGTTTGTTTCTGATCATGCTGCAATGCATACTGGCGGTGTGGATGGTTTCAGAAGCATTATCTGGCGGGATTTGAGGAGTAATACCTGCATTATTGCATTAACCAATCAGGGAGATGCTTTTCCGGTATATGAATTTCTGGATGCTGAGAAAAAAGCATTGAACAATAAATAAAGTATGCTTTTATTAGAAATATCTGTTTAACTTGGTTTTAATAATCAGATCTTTATACAAAATACTATGAAATATAATATTCTGTCAGTCATTGCTTTATTGTTTTCATTTGTCCTGTTTGGGCAAGATAAGAAGCCATGTGATCAATATGGAGAAGCCAGGGAAATTATCAAGGATTTGGACTCTATTGTGAGTCCCAATGGAGTTCAGGAAAGGTACAAAGCAACTGTGGGAGGAGTTCAACAATGGGTGTATGTACGTGGACAGAACAAGGAAAATCCGGTAATACTATTTGTACATGGTGGTCCCGCCTCTCCTATTGCTCCGGTGATGTGGATGTTTCAAAGACCGATTGAAGAATATTTTACGGTGGTAAATTATGATCAGAGGGCATCCGGAAAAACCTATAATGCCAATGATACCTTAAAGCTAAAGAATACCATCAATATCAATCAGTATGTGGATGATGCTATACAAATGGCTGAATTGATTAAGGAAAAGTATAAAAAGAAAAAAGTTATTCTCATAGGGCATAGTTGGGGAACTATAATTTCTATGAAAGCAGCTTTGAAAAGGCCGGATCTGTTTTATGCTTATGTAGGAATCGGACAAATCATTAATACCAGAGATAATGAAAGGTTGAGTGTAGATTTTGCTGTAAAAGAAGCTACGCGGCTCAAAAATGATGTTGCATTAAAGGAATTGGCATCCATTGCACCTTATCCGGGAAATACTCCCATTACAAGACCAAGAATCATTATTGCAAGAAAATGGCCTCAATATTATGGTGGTTTAACTGCCTATCGAAACAATTCCAGATATTTCTTTCAGGCTCCTTTATTGTCTCCGGAATATTCCTATCAGGATGCGGAAGCCATTGGTAAAGGAAGTTTATTTACCCTTTCAAAGGTTCTTTCGGAATTTCTTGATACGGATTTTAAGAAAATTAAAACATTTCCAATACCGGTTTTTATGTTCATGGGCAGACATGACTATACCACGCCATCAGAACCTACTGCTCAATGGCTTCAGAATGTAAAAGCTCCTTTTAAAAAGGGAATATGGTTTGAAAATTCAGCACACTTAATTCCTATTGAAGAGCCTGGAAAAATGCTGGTAACGTTATTAAATGACGTTCAGCCTGTCTGTAAATAATACAATATTAAGCTTCCAATTGGAAAAGTCCCATGGTGGCATTGTGGTAATGAGCAGGGCGTCCCTCAGTATCAGCAATCTTTTTGTCGCCCAAATAAGAAAATCCGCATTTCACGTAATAATCTGTAAGTCTTTGATTGCCTGCAGTAGTATCCATTCTTACATATAATTTATGATGCTCTTTGGCAAATTGCTTGGACCATTCCACGATTTGTTCTACAAATTTTTGCCCCCGAAAGTTAGGATTAGTAGCGATTCTATGAATGTATATGGCTGGATCTGCATTTTTTTCCTCCCAAACCTGCTGATCATCAAAAGTAATGCTCCAAACGCATGCAACTTTCTGATCTACGGTGATTTTAAAGAGGCGGTTTTCCTGGATTTCGGTTTCTATCATGCTTCGTCCAAACTCCGGCCATTGTACACCGGATACTTTTTTCTTAAAGTCAGAAGCCATTTTATACAAGTCAAGGATCTCATCAATATCCTGTGGAGAAGTGTTCATTGTCATTATTACCGTTCTTGTCCCCAAAAATACTGAAAAAGAACGGATCCCCCGCTTATTATCGTTATTCAGAATGGGTATAAATTCCATCTAGTTATTATCGTTTCGTTGGGTAGAGTAAATAAAAATACTATTTTTATCGCCCGATAAAGAAAAAACAATTATGCCGACTGATGCTTCTCACAAGCTGATTCCGATGACAACCTTCGTGCTTGAATATTATGCCAACGAAGGGTATGCTGATCTTCAAATTTTAAATTTGATGAATAATTATGCTAATTTCCTAAAACAATCCCTTACTTTGGGAATGTTTGTTCCTGTAGATCCACAAGGAAATGTACTGAAGGAACCTAAAAACTATACTTCATGGAAATCACTTGAGCATAATGAGGAAGAAAGAACAGATATTGTTGGGTTTGAAGAATACGGCGAGTATCAGAAAGCAGAACGGAAATGCATGTTTGAGGGCTTTAAGGTGGGCTATAACGGATATTCAAAGGTTAGAATTATTGCTTCCTATGATGAGTCTATAGAACTGTCTTTCAATAAAAATGATTTGTTACCAACAGGATTCAATGATGTGGAATCACTGACTGTTTTTGATGATATCTTTTTGACTTCTAATGCTTTAAATTTAATTGGAATAAAAAATAAATCATAATTTTTGATTATACAATAATTAAAAGCCCCTTATCAAACTCTGATAAGGGGCTTTTTAATCGTTTTATCCTGACAAGAGTATTTATATACTACTAATCCATTTTTTTTTATTGCTATAATACTGATTTTATGATGGTTATTGAACTCATGATAATGACTACTACCCCTACTACAACAAACATTTTCTTTGTAGGCAGTTTTGAAGTAAGCATAGCTGAAAAGGGAGCTGTAAAAACTCCACCCAACAGAAGTCCCAGTACAATGTTCCAATGATGAATACCAATGGTAAAAATAAACGTAATGGCACTGGTTATTGTCAGTAAAAACTTAGCGACGGTTGAGCTTCCAACCACATAGCGGGGAATTCTTCCTTCCTTGATCAATGTTCCGGTTACTAACGGCCCCCAGCCCCCTCCGGCAAAGGAGTCTATGAAACCACCTACAAGTCCTAATACTCTGAGATTGGTTCTTCGCTTCGGCTTGATTCGGTTTTTCTTACTGTCCTTAAAGGCGTTTTTCAATATATTAGCTCCCAAATACAGGGTATAGCATGCAATGATGGGTTTTACAATATGGGCATAATGTTCACCATAATGAGATAAAGTTAACGCACCAATGACAGAACCTACGATGGCTAAAGGAAATAGTACCCAAACCATTTTCTTATTGACATTTCCCAATTTATAATGACTGAATCCTCCGGCAGCGGTTGTAAAAGACTCTGCAGAATGAATGCTGGCACTTACGACAGGCGGCGGAACATTCAATAAAAGCAATATGGTTGTACATATTACGCCATATCCCATTCCCATTGATCCGGCAACGATTTCTGCCATGAAACCGGCAAAAAGCATCCAGTAAAAGATATGGTTATCCTGATTAAGGAAATTCTGAATATCACCAGAAAGATTAAATTGATATACCACAAGGCCAAATATTCCGAAAAGAAGCATAACTCCTATGATGGCCAGATAAATATTGGCTTTTCTCTGGGCTATTTTGGTAATATTGATTAGTTTTTCAATTTCAAGATCTGGTTTGGGAGAAGAAATTGTTCCGTCAGATAAATATTGAGTTGTTATTTTGTTGAGTTCTGTTACTTTATAGTTAAAATCACCTTTTAACTGATTACGAATACTCTGCATATTGTCCAATACAAGATCCATTTCATCAGGAATTGTTTCTGTGAATGTTTCCCTTAATCTCTTTGCAATAGTAGGAGATTTTCCATTGGTTGAAATGGCAATTTTAAGGCTGCCTTTTTTGACGATTGAACCCAGATAGAAATCACATAGATCGGGTTTATCAGCAATATTAACCAATACATTCTTTTGATGGGCATCATTGCGGATCTGTTCAGCAAGTACAATGTCGTTTACAGCTATAATTGCCAGATCTGTATCATTAAAATCATCATCATTGTAAGCTCTTTCATGCAATGTTATATTGACAAACTGATCCTGTAAGGACCTTACTTCAGGAATGATTTCCTTGGCTACCAATTTGATGGATGTTTCGGGAGAATTACCAAGTACAGATTCTAGCTTCTCGAGGGCAATTTTTCCCCCGCCAATGATCAATAATGATAAATTTTCAAGTTTTAAAAATACGGGATATAAAGAATTACTCATCATGATTACAGTTTTAAATCATACGTAAAAGCGAGATAATATAAACCTCCAATTTCAGGCCCTGCTGCATATTGAAAGTAACGTCTGTTCAGTAAATTGGTTGCCCCAATTTTCACATTAGCATGTATCTCAGGAAGCTTCCAGGTAGCTTGGGCATCAATGGTATAATAAGCGGGAATACCTCCTGAAGCTAAAGGGCTTTCCCACGCAAAGCTATCCTGCCATCTTGCTACAATCGTAAATCCTATATTTCTGATGATTTCCCTGTTTCCTACACTTACATTCACCATCCATTTTGGGGTATTGAAGGCTGTAATAAACAGATCTGAAGTATTGTTGGAAGCAAGATCATTATAAGATACATTCGCATTAAGGTTATAATTTCGAACGACATTATATCGAATACCTAGTGAAGATCCGTAACTTTTGTATGTATTATTACTATTGGTATATACTCTGTATCGGTCTTGTTTGCTTCGGTCAAGCATGGCTAGAATGGCCGTATTGCTTCCTACCTGACTGTTTTTAGGAACTGCAACTTCTACCTGCCCAAGAAAGCCTTCATAGATATTGTAGTAAAAATCCCAATCCAATACCAACTTATTATTAAAGAAAACAGATTTATAGCCTACTTCAAAGGAATTGATTTTTTCTGGTTGTAATTTCTGCAGATTGGCAACGGTTAAAAGCTGTTTATTATCCTGAGCAGCTTGGGATTGGCTTTTTCCTCCATCTACATCAGCATTTACCGCAGAAGTAAACCTATCTATGGATGCCAGTGTGTAGGAATTTTCCAGATACCCTAGTCCATCATTCACTTTAGAAAGTCCTCCTACTCTTCTTACATTTCCGTTATTGACAAAGGAAAGGGCTTCAAACAATGATGGAAAACGGTATCCATTTTGAAAGGATGCCCTAAAATTATGTTGATTAACAGGAGAATAGACAATGCTGATTCTTGGATTAAGTTTGGCTTCAAATTCAGGATTTCTGTCGATCCGTAATGCAGCATTAAGCTTTAGTTTATCATCAAGGAAAAGCTTGGTAATCTGAGCAAAGGCTCCATACTTTTGATAGATAACATCTTTTCCGAATGTTCCGTTGGATAAAGGGATATTTCTTTCTGTAACAGGTCTGTTGAAGTCTACAAAGTTATTTCCGTCAGGGGTTATGCTGTACAAACGATAATCTATACCGGCAAGAAGGTTGAATATTTTCACAAATCTGCTGAGATCATAGGTAAGTTCTCCCTGATAAAAACGGGATTTCTGTTCAAGTTTGGCGCCTCCTGTTGCCGGAGCATTTGCAACTCCTGCGTTGGCAGAGTCCCAGTTATTAATTCCAATAATGGTATTTTTTAATTGTTCAAAAGCAGAAGTTCCGGGTACTACTCTATTTTTGTCTGCTTCCTGTCGGGCAATAATAAAGGATTCGTTAAGGCTTCTTCCGGCATTGATATTATTTTGTAACGTTGTCTGGAAAATATTCTTCCAGTTGTTGTTGGACAAGTTCTTTAGATCAAGATTATCTGCCAAAGGCTTCAGATTATAAGAATCTCCTGTATTTTCTATGGAAACATAGGCCCTGAAAGTAAGTTCTTTACCGGTAAGTTCCACCTTATGATTTTGAACCGTAGCATTTTGTAAACGAATTTTGTTTCCTCTTTGAAAAGTCCCGTCCAGCAAGCCATATCGATAAACGTAGGATGCTTTCCACTGGTCTCCAAAACGATAGTATAATCCGGCATCAAATTTTATATTCTTTACCTCCGGACTTACAAGATCCTTTTCAAAATATCCGGTTCTTGAAACATTGAATGTTGTAGGTTTTCCGTTGTAATCTACTTTTACGGCAACACGGTTATTTCTTTCATCACCGTATTTGTTCCAGAGATCTTCTGCCGGATTATTGGCCAATGAAAAATTAGGATTGGCTGTGATGAATGAATTCGGATTCTGATCTGTCTGGTTGTTTGAGATCCAGTCTGTTCCTGTAAAGTAAGAAGCGTTTATCTTGATCGCGAAATTTTTATTGAATGCTTTTGCAAATCTAATGGCACTCTCTCCCAGAGAACTTATTTTATGGTTGAAATTATCCACATGATTAACTCCACCCCGAAAGTATACGCTTAATCCCTGAGAGGTAAACGGATCTTTCGTTTGAAGGCTCGCCAGCCCATTGATGGCATTCATCCCATACAATGCGGAGGCAGCTCCGGGAGTAACTTCCATGGACTGAATATCCAATTCTGTAGGACCAATTGCATTTCCTAATGGAACTCCTAGCGTTGCAGATTGTACATCTACCCCATCCACCAGCTGCATAAACCGGAAGTTATTGGGAGAGTTAAACCCTCTGGAATTTGGGATTTTTAGGGTAAGACTGGAAGTAAGCAACTGTAATCCTTTTACGTTTTCCAAAGTCTCATAAAAAGATGCTGCCGGACTTTCTCTGATTGTTTTGATATCAATTTTTTCAATAGCAATCGGAGATCTTAATATTTTTTCAGGAACACGTGATGCAGAGATCACCACATCATCAATAATAGTATTTTGTGGATTAAGTCCAATGGTTAGTTTATTGGAAAGAGAAAGTATTTCGACCGTTTGATGAGAAAAGCCATCTTTATTGATAACCAATTGGAATGGAATGGTAACTCTTGTTCTTATCTTAAAGTTTCCCAATTGATCTGTGGAAACGGTATCCTGCGTATTTTCAATCTGTACCCTTACAGCATCAATACCTTTTTGGGTTTCTGTATTTTTAATGATTCCGCTTACTTCTATAAGCTGCTGTGCTTCTGCCAGATTGCAAAATAAAAATGTAATTAATATAAGCCCTGTTTTAGGCAGAAAATATCCCTGTTTTTTGTTTTTCATTTTTCTTCATTTTTAAGTTAAGAATGAAGCTGTTTGAACTTTGATGTCTTTGAAGAATGTTGACATCGTTTATTTTTAACCACAAAAGGCACAAAGGTTTTCATTTTAAAACACTTTAGTTCGCTTAAGTAAGTTTAAAATGATTCCGCAGAAAAGCTCACATTAGATCAAAATCAAAGATTTTTACAAAACTTAGATCTACTTATTATGCACAAAGTTTAGCTCTTAAAAAAACTTTTGTGACTTTTGTGGTTTATTGAAAAGTTGAAACAGCTTTGATTGTATTGTTATTTGAGAATCAACAACACATACACATTCGTTCGCTTAAAAGAAGAGGTTGATTTTTTTTTAGTTTTTTCAGATCATCAAAAAGGCTTGTCATATATTCAGTTTAAAGTTTTTAAGTAACGGTATGAAAAATCACCAAATGTTTCTTCTGTAAGTCTTTTCTGCACATAAATCCCGAAAAGTTCGTCAAGAGTGGTCAGAATTTCTTCTTCACCAATGTTTTCCCTGAATTTTGTATTCAATCGCATCCCCAGTCTGTCTCCACCGATATGGAGATTGTATTTACCATAAGCTGTTCCTACAAATCCAATTTCAGCATTGGGAGATCTACCGCATCCGTTGGGACATCCTGTCATTCTAATGGTAATATCATCCTGTATAAGACCATGTTTTTCAAGGATAGGTTCTATTTTGGTCACTAATGAAGGTAAATAACGCTGTGCCTCTGCTAAAGCCAGAGAACAAGTATTTAATGCAACACAGGCAACAGAATTTTTACGCAGGGCACTTGCTTTATAAGTGTATTCTGAAATTCCATACTCCTGCAACAGGCTTTCTACTTTTGTTTTATCGCTTTCACTGATATCTGCAAGGATTAGATTTTGGTTACAGGTAAATCTGAAGTTGAGTTCAACGGTCTGGGCAATCTTTAATAATCCTGATTTTAAAGGATATTCTTCAATATCCAGTACTCTTCCATGCTCTACAAATAATGTGTAAAACCATTTTCCTTCATGATTTTGGGTCCATCCATAGCGATCTTTTCTTTGTTCAAATTTGAATTCTCTGGCTGGCTCAAAGCTGAATCCGGTTCTTTTCTCTACTTCGGTTCTGTACTGATCTATTCCAAGCTTATCAATGGTATATTTTAATCTTGAAAGTTTTCTATCGCTTCTGTTTCCGAAGTCTCGTTGAACCGTTATGATCTCATACACTGCTTGTAAGGCCTTTTCTTCAGAGTCTACAAATCCAAGCACAGAGGCAAGACGTGCATAGGTGGCTTCATTTCCGTGTGTAGCGCCCAATCCTCCTCCGGCAGCAATATTATAGCCTGCAATCTGATTATTCTCAATGATGGCAATCAGGGCAATATCATTGATAAATACATCTACATCATTATTGGGAGGAACTGCGATTCCAATTTTTAGTTTTCTGGGAAGATATCTGTCCTGATACAAAGGATCTTCTTCTGCTTTTCTGTCAACAATCAGTTCATCATCAATCCAGATATCATAATAAGATTGTGTTTTTGGCAGACACATTTCACTTATTTTACCTGCCAGTTCGTAAGTTTGCTGATGCAGCGGAGATTCTGATGGATTTGCTGTACAGGTAACATTTCTGTTCACATCACCACAGGCTGCAATAGAGTCAAGGTGATTTAGATTAAAGTTCTGAATGGTTGGCTTTAAATGGGACTTTAAAATACCATGCAGCTGAAGCGTCTGTCTTGTTGTTATTTTTATGGTTCCTGTAGAATGGTCTTGGGCAATTTCATTCACTCCGATCCATTGATCTGAGGTTAAAAATCCGCCGGGAAGCCTAAGTCTGATCATATAGGAATATAGCCATTCCAGTTTTTTGGATACGCGTTCTTCTCTTCTGTCTCTGTCGTCCTGCTGGTACATTCCGTGGAACTTGATTACGGTTTGATCATCTTCTCTTATGGCTCCTGTGAAGTCGTCTGCAAGGCTGTCTTTTAATGTACCCCGGAGTCCGTTACTTTGGGTTTTAATCCTTTCTACAGGGGAAAGGTTATCTTTATTGCTCATAATTGTTTTTTTAATGTTACTACTGGTCTTTTTAATAAACATCTTTGGCATATCGGCCGCTAAGCTCCATTTCTTCTAAGTAATGAAAGGCTTCCTCCTTGCTTCGTTTTCCCTGATGCTGAATGATATTCAAAAGAGTGTTTTCAACATCCTTACTCATAGGTTCCTTGGTGCCACATACATACACGGATGCTCCTCCTTCAAGCCAGTAAAAGACTTCCTGTGCTTTTTGTTCCAGTTTGTGCTGAACATATATTTTCTCGGTGGTATCTCTTGAAAAGGCAAGATCTAAATGAGTGAGACTTCCTGTTTTAAGAAAATCCTGAAGTTCAGATTGATAAATAAAATCTGATACAAAGTTCCTGTCTCCGAAAAAGAGCCAGTTTTTTCCTTCTGCTCCAGTGGCGTCACGCTCCCAAAGAAATGATCGGAAAGGTGCAATTCCGGTTCCCGGCCCAATCATGATGATATCTTTATCAGGTTCCGGTAATCTGAAATGCCCCGCATCCTGAATATAGAACTCAATATCTTGTTCCTCACTGAATTCGCTGAGAAATCCACTGCATAAGCCATTATGTTTCTGATGATCTATGAAGAATTCTGATTTTGCTACCGTGATGTGTATTTCATTTTCACCATGGGCTTCCAGAGAAGATGATATGGAGTACAGACGAGGCGCCTGACCAGTAAGTATCTGAATAACTTCTTCAAATTCCTCCGCATTTTTCACAGGATAAATTCTAAGCAGATCGAGAAGACTTAAACGAACTTCCGGAATAGAATGACCTGTAATCTTTGCGTATTGGATAACCACGGTTTTTAGCAAATAACTAATATTAAGATGTTTGTGCAACAGCTCTTCTACGGTGTCTGTAACTTTTGAGGTTTCAATTTTCTTTGTAGGATCAATTCCTGTTAATGCAATAATTTCATCAATAATTTCTTTGGAATTGAATGGGATAACTCCCAGAGCTGCACCGGGTTGATACGCTAAGTCTTCTTCAGTTTCTATTTCTATATGATAAGTCTCTTTTTCAGAAGTAATATCATTGAGGTTAATAATGGTTGATATTTTTCCATGATATTTTTTTCTTCCGGTTGAAGCCTTTTGAACTGGATTATTTTTGATGCTATCTGCTGAAGTTTTATTAACAGCTTCAAAGACATGTTCTATCCAGCTTTCGGCATCCTGTTCATAATCAATATCGCATTTTTTTAATGGAATAACACGTTGTGCCCCCAGAATTTCAAAGCGGGAATCTACATCCTCTCCTGTTTTGCAGAAAAGAGGGTAGCTGCTGTCTCCCAAAGCCAAGACTCCAAATTTAAGGTGGCTGAGATTGATTTCATTTTCATAGATATAATCATAAAACTTCTTGGCAAGAATTGGAGGATCTCCTTCGCCCTGTGTACTTATCACGACAAAGAAAAATTCTTCCTTTGCAAGGTCCTTGGGCTTGTATTGAGACAGATCAGTTAATTTAACCTGAACTCCTTTTTTCTTAATGATTCCTGCCAGTCCTGTTGCCAGTTTTTTGCTGTTTCCGGTTTCTGTTCCGTAGGCAAGTGTAATTTTCTTAACTCTATTTTGTTCTGTAAAACCTGCTTGCAAAGGTGGTTGTACCGCAGTAAGAGGTGTTCCGGCAAGACCTGCCAGATATCCGCTTGCCCAGATAGATTCGTCCCTGGAAAAATCACTGGATATTTGTTTCAGTATGTTTAATTTCGTTTCAGACAGCATATTCAAAGAAATTTTGAGTTTTGGGGATGAGACTTCCGTTTTCCACCGATTTAAAATAAAGACCTTCCTCCTCTGCATTTTCAAGCCACGAGAACTCTTCGTGCAAATTCACTACTTTACCTATGATAACTAATGATGGGGATGCAAAGTTTTTATCACCTAGAGTTTTGCCGAAATCATCAAAAGAAGCTGTATAAACCTTTTGGAAAGGGGTTGTAGCCTGTTCGATTACTGCAATTTTTTTCTCTTTTGAAACTTCTAATCCAATAAATTTTTCTACAAGTTCTTTAAGGTTACCTTTAGACATATAAAATACAAGGGTATCATTGGTGATAGCGAGTTCTTTCCAATATTCATGGGTAAGGATCTCAGATTTATAGTAAGTGAGAAAACGTACTGATGTAGCATATCCTCTGGCTGTTAAAGGCATTCCTGCATAGGCAGCAGCACCCAATGCAGCTGTAATTCCGGGAATAATTTCATATGGAATATGATTTTGCTTCAACGCCTGTAATTCATCCAAAACATTGGAGAAAATGGAAACATCTCCCCCTTTAAGCCTTACTACGGTCTTATTCTGAAGGGCATAGTCCACCATTAAAGTATTGATATGGGATTGAGGGGTTGATGCATTCTTGCTGCATTCTTTACCTACATAGATGATTTCTGTATTTTTATTGACATAGGTCTCTAAAATTTCAGGGCTTACTAAACGGTCAGATAAAACAACATCTGCTTTGGCAATGGCTTTTACGGCTTTTACTGTGATCAAATCAGGGTTGCCAGGCCCTGCACCGATAAGGTAAACCTTAGGTGATTTTATATTTGTATTCATTGAAGTCGGTGTTAATTAAAGGATTTAGAAGAGTCCCTCAATGGAAAGATACCTTTCGCCGGTATCGTAATTGATGGTGAGAATTTTAGCTCCGGGTTCTATTTCCGGCAAATGTTTTGCAATGGCAGCCAAAGCTGCTCCGGTAGAAATTCCTACAAAAAGGCCTTCTTTTTTTGCCGCGTTCAGAGCATATTCATAAGCTTCATCTTTTCCTACTGTGATGACACCGTCCAGAAGGGTGATATCCAAAATGGATGGAACAAATCCGGCTCCCAAACCTTGTAATGGATGTGGTGCAGGGCTTCCTCCGCTTAGTACCGGAGATAGTTCAGGTTCTACAGCAATTACTTTTGTGTTGGGGTATTTTTCCTTTACTACCTGTGCAATTCCGGTGATATGACCGCCGGTTCCTACGCCTGTGATGATGTAATCCAGACCGTCGGGAAAATCCTGTAGAATTTCCTGTGCAGTGGTTTTGGTATGTACCTGAACGTTGGCAGGATTGTCAAACTGTCTCGGAATCCATGAATTGGGAGTTTCTTCTGCTAGTTCATTGGCTTTTTCAATGGCTCCTTTCATTCCTTTTTCTCTTGGAGTAAGCACAAATTCAGCACCATAAGCTTCCATAATTTTACGGCGTTCTATACTCATGCTATCCGGCATTACCAGAATAAGCTTATATCCTTTTACTGCCGCTACCAATGCCAGTCCTATTCCTGTATTTCCACTGGTAGGTTCTATAATGATGCTATCTTTATTAAGTAATCCTTTAGCTTCTGCATCTTCAATCATGGCCAGAGCAATTCTGTCTTTAATGCTTCCGCCCGGATTGCTTTTTTCCAGTTTGATCCAGATTTCATGATCTGAATTGAATAGCTTATTAATTTTTACGACTGGTGTATTTCCAATCGTTTCTAGTGTATTCTGAAATTTCATACCAATACAATTTTTTGTTTTTTCTGTTTTTTATATGACAAAGGTTAAAGATTCTGGTAATGAACTGTTATCCTTTATTTTTATTTCACTTTTATGATAGACCAGAGAATTGGGAGGAACATCCTGTGTAATCCATACATTTCCTCCGATAATGCTTTCTGTGCCTATTGTTGTATTCCCGCCCAAAATGGTAGCTCCGGAATAAATAATGACATGATCCTCAATATTGGGATGTCTTTTTTGATTGGCCTTTTCTTTAGAAACATTCAAGGCTCCTAAAGTTACTCCCTGATATATTTTAACATGATTGCCAATGACTGTTGTTTCTCCAATGACAATTCCGGTTCCGTGATCGATGAAAAAATATTCTCCAATAACTGCTCCCGGGTGAATATCAATCCCTGTTTTGCTATGTGCATATTCTGAAATTACGCGGGGCAAAACCGGAACCTCCTGATTCCAAAGTTGATGCGAAATACGATATACATAGGATGCAAAATACCCTGGATAAGCAAGATGTATTTCTTCTAAAGAGCCTGCTGCCGGATCAAATTCTAAAATGGCTTGTGCATCCTGATTAAGATGATAATATATTTTGGGAAGCCCTTCAAAAAAAGCATTTACCTGTACTTCGGTAAGATCTTTATCTCCAGTTATTGTATGAATCAGGTTGAAAAGATGATCCTTTAGTTTTTCAAAATCCTGTTTCAATTGGTCTGTTGTATTCTCTTGCTGAGGAAGAAACAATACTTTATACAAATCTGTTACAAAAACCTTTACCCTTGCTCTGTCAAAGAATCCATGAGTTTTATTTTGTTTACTTTGATGAATTCTTTCAATTAAATGATTTGAAACTGACATTTTTTACTGAATTATGCAGGCTGCAACAGTAGAATGAGAGGTTTCATCTACTAAAATTGCAGAACCTGTTCTTTTGTTATTGATAAAACTATCGTACACCAACGGTTGCGCTGTTCTTATGGTCACTTTCACAACTTCATTAAGTCTGATATCACCATTGGCTTTTTCTTGTTTAAGGGTATTGACATCAATCTTGTAATCTACTTCTTTTACCACAGCCTTTACCAGTCTGCTGTTTTGCTGTAATAGATACTTATTTCCGGGTTGTAGTGATTTTTGATCAAGCCAGCATAGCAGAACTTCCAGATCTTTTTCTACAACAGGAAGCTGTTCTTCTGTGGCAAAAATATCGCCTCTGCTGATATCCAAATCATCGGTCACATGAATAACAACAGGCTGTCCCTCGAATGCTTCTTCTGCTTCAATTCCATTGATTTCAATCTTAGAGATTTCACTTGTAATTCCTGCCGGAAGTATATGAATTTTATCTCCTTTTTGGAATTTTTCGCTTAATATTTGTCCGGCATAGCCTCTGTAATCATGCAGTTCTTCAGTTTGAGGCCGAATTACATACTGAACCTGAAAACGGCTGCCATTATTTAATTCTTCATTCAACGTAACTTCTTCCAGATATTCCAAAAGAGAATTTCCCTGATACCAGTCTGTCTTAGAGGATACTGAAACAATATTATCTCCTTTAAGGGCAGAAATCGGGAAATAGCTCACATCATCTAAGCCAAGATTCTCTGCAATTTTTGAATACTCTTCTTTTATGCTTTCAAATACTTCTTGTGAATAATCTACCATGTCCATTTTATTAATGGCTACTGCTACTTTCTTTAGTTTCAGTAATGATGCTATAATAGAGTGTCTTCTTGTTTGTTCAATGACTCCTTTTCTGGCATCAATCAGAATGACCATCAGATCAGAGTTGGAGGCACCTGTGATCATGTTACGGGTATATTGTACATGGCCCGGGGCGTCGGCAATGATAAATTTCCTTTTTGAAGTTGAAAAATACCTGTAAGCAACATCTATGGTGATCCCCTGTTCCCTTTCAGCACGAAGTCCGTCCGTTAGCAGAGCAAGATCTACCCCGTCATCATTTTTGTTTTTAGAGTGTTTTTCAAGGACTTCCAACTGATCCTGTAAAATGCTTTTGCTATCGTATAGCAGTCTTCCGATAAGGGTACTTTTACCGTCATCTACGCTTCCTGCTGTTATAAATCTTAAAATATCCATCCGTTTTAATTATGGGTAATGTGAGTAATGAGTGGGTTTAATAAACAAAGGATTGTTAATTTCTTATCTAGAAATAACCTCCTTTTTTGCGGTCTTCCATCGCAGCTTCTGTAACGCGGTCATCAATTCGGGTTTCACCACGTTCAGAAATTCGGGTGGCTACAATCTCTTCAATAACAGCGTCTATTGTTGTTGCTTTAGATTCTACAGCTGCAGTACATGTCATATCTCCCACAGTACGGTATCTTATCTTTTTTACTGCTATTACATCATCTGTTTCCAGAGAAGCATGATGAGAGTTGGCAATCCATTGTCCGTTAAGGTCTACCACTTCCCTGTCGTGCGAAAAGTAGATAGAAGGCAGATCTATTTTTTCTCTTCGAATATAGTTCCAGATGTCAAGTTCTGTCCAGTTACTAATCGGGAAGACTCGTACATTCTCACCTTTCTGAATTTTTCCATTGAAAATACTCCATAATTCAGGGCGTTGAAGTTTTGGATCCCATTGTCCAAATTCATCTCTCACAGAGAAAATTCTTTCCTTAGCACGGGCTTTTTCTTCATCTCTACGAGCTCCTCCAATGCAGGCATCAAATTCAAACTCTTCTATGGTATCTAATAATGTATAGGTCTGTAACCAGTTTCTGCTTGGGAATTTACCCTTAGGCTCTGTTAAGCCTTTCTTTTCTATTGTATCTTCAACTTTACGTACAACAAGATTCACATCTAATTGATTGACAAGCTGATCACGGAAATTCAATACTTCAGGGAAATTATGCCCCGTATCCACATGAACAAAGGTGAAAGGTATTTTCCCGTAGCGAAATGCCTTCGAAGCCAAATGAGCCAACACAATGCTGTCTTTTCCTCCACTGAATAAAAGTGCCGGACGTTCAAACTGCCCTGCAACTTCCCTTAAAATGTAAATAGATTCAGCTTCTAACTGATCCAAATAGTTTAAATGATATGTTGACATATTTTATTTTTTTATTGATGAATATGTAGACCGCACTCTTTTTTATTGGCATCTTCCCACCACCAGCGGCCTGCTCTGAAATCTTCTCCTTCTTTAATGGCTCTTGTACAAGGTTCACATCCAATGCTTACAAATCCTTTTTTGTGCAGATAATTGTAAGGCAGATGATTGTCTTTAACATAATCCGTTACCTGCTCTGTACTCCAGTGAAGAAGGGGATGATACTTAATGATCCCGTTATCCTCATCCCATTCCAATGAGGGCATATTCTGCCTGTTTGGAGAGTGTTCTGATCTTAAACCTGTTATCCATACCTTATATCCTTTCAGAGCTGATTTCAGAGGGTGTACTTTACGGATAGTACAACATGCTTTCCTTTGCTCTACAGATTGGTAAAAGGAATTGGGACCATTTTCCGAGATAAACTTTTTCAGTTCTTCAGTATCGGGATAATAGGCTTTGATGTCTTTTTTAAAGAATGCTTTTGTAGAAGCCCATGTTTCATAGGTTTGTTCAAAGAGCCTTCCGGTATCCAATGTGAAAATATCTACGTTCAGATTTTTTATCAAGTGGGTAATCACCTGATCTTCATAGCTGAAGCTGGTAGAAAAAACTAATTCATTCGGAAACTTTTCTACCAATATTTGTAAAAAATTGTTTTGAAAAGATCCCTCTATAAGCTCTTCCTGAAGTTTTTCGAATTCATTTTTCAGACTATTTTCCATTTCCATTTGAAATTTATTCTTGCAAATATATATAAAATTCTATTACTCCTATCAAATTAGTAGAATTTAAATGAAAAAAAATTATTTTTTGTTGATAAACGTAGTCAGAGTGGCCTCCATCATACTTTGTCTGGTTTTTTCTCGAACAATAATAAGTTCATTTCTAAGATAACACGAAGCTTCATCTATACAATCATCGCAAGCTTCATAGAAGTTTAAAGATACACAGGGAGTTAAGGCAATAGGTCCGTCAAAAATACGGTAAATGTCTGCTAATGAAACATCATCCGGAGATTTTACCAGATAATATCCGCCTACTTTACCCTGTTTGCTGTTCACGAGTTTGGATCTTTTAAGTTCCAAAAGAATTTGCTCTAAAAATTTTTTGGGGATGTTTTCATCCTGTGCAATAATAGAAGTGGGCAGAAAGCCTTGATTGTAATTTCTTGCTAACCTGACCATTGCTTTTAGCGCATATTTGCAACGTTTGGACATCATAATGTACGCAAGTTATAACAAATTATCTGATTAATGAAATGTTTTAGATTCTGCCCAGAAGAATTAAGGATAATTCTTTTTTCCATAGATAGGAAATAATAAAGGGTACAAACAGTACAAAATTGTAACTTTAAACTTTTAAAATAAAAAGTATTCATAACATATGTTTTCAGCACAAACCTACCAAGACAGAAGAGCCACATTGCAAAATAATGTAGCTAATGGAATTTTATTGTTTTTAGGAAATATAGAGAATCCTGTAAATTTTGAGCATAATCCTTATTATTTCCGCCAAGACAGTACTTATTTATACTATTGGGGAATTCAGGAGCCCAGAATTGCAGCTATTATTGATATTGATGAAAATAAGCACATTGTTTTCGGAGATGAACTGAGTATAGATGATATTGTATGGATGGGCAGGCAGGAAACCTTGAAAGAGAAATGTCTAAAGTCCGGAGTACAGGAAGTTTTACCGTATACAGAACTTTCTCAATATATTTTAAAAGCCTTGGCATCAGGCAGAAAGATACACTACCTTCCACCCTACCAGTCTTCAAATAAAATTGTATTGGCCGATCTTCTGGGGATTAAAATAGCAGAGCTTCAACCTTCTGTAGAGATGATTAAGGCTATTGTAAAGCAAAGATCTATAAAAGAAGCTCAGGAGATAGTACAGATTGAACAAGCGGTGAACACATCCAATGAAATGCACCTTTTGGCAATGCGTATAGCAAAGCCCGGAATTAAAGAATATGAAATAGCAAATGCCATTCAATACCTTGCCGCTAATAAAGAGTGCCAGATGTCTTATCCTCCGATTGTTACCATAAATGGAGGTATCCTTCACAATCATTATCGTCTCAATACTTTGAAAGACGGAGATCTTTTTCTTAATGATTCCGGAGCTGAAACAGCAATGGGATATGCAGGAGATCTAACCAGAACATTTCCTGTAAGCAACACTTTTAGTACCAAACAAAAGGAAATGTATGAAGTGGTTCTGAATGCTTTTAATAAGGCACAACATCTTCTTAAACCCGGAACGAAATTTAAAGATATCCATCTGAAAGCATCTCAGCATCTGGTAGAGGGACTTATTGATTTGGGGTTGATGAAAGGTAATCCAGAGGAAGCAGTACAGAACCATGCACATACCCTATTTTTCCAATGTGGATTAGGGCACCAAATGGGACTTGATGTACATGATATGGAAGATCTTGAAGAACAATATGTTGGTTATACCGAAGAGGAACCAAAGGATACCAGAACGTTTGGGCTTAAATCTTTACGTTTAGGAAAATCTTTGGAATCAGGATTTGTAGTAACGGTTGAACCGGGTATTTATATGATCCCTGAATTGATTGATATTTGGCAGTCAGAAAATAAAAATGCAGATTTCATTAATTATGACAAAGTAAATGAATACCGTAATTTTGGAGGAATACGCGTAGAAGACGACTTCCTGATTACCGATGACAGTTACAGACTTCTGGGGAACGGATTAATTAAGTCGGTTGATGAAATTGAAAATTACAGAGCAGAGCATTTAGCTTAAATACACTATTTTTCCTTTGGAAGAAAGATAAAACAAAGCCTCATATCTTATTATGAGGCTTTTCATTTATGGTATTGTCAAGAATATTTTCTATTCAAAAAAATAAATTATTATCATTAATTTTGATTCAACATCTCTAAAATCATTCATGTGAAATTACCCCTTTCCTACTATTCCAATCAGGATGTCCTTTTTCTTGCTCAGGATCTGTTGGGTAAAGTCCTGTTTACAGAAATTGACGGTCATGTTACTGCAGGAATTATTGTAGAAACAGAAGCTTACTTTGGAGTACAGGATAAAGCATCTCATGCTTACGGAGGCAGACGAACTGACAGAACAGAAACGTTATACAATCATGGTGGTGTTTCCTATGTGTATTTATGCTATGGGATTCATCATTTGTTCAATGTTGTAACCTCTGTTGAAGGTGATCCTCATGCTGTCTTAGTGAGGGCGATTGAACCCCTAATTGGTAAAGAGTTCATGGAAATAAGGAGAAATATGCCTGCTTCCAAAGCTGCCATTTCCTCTGGTCCCGGATCTGCGGCTAAAGCCTTAGGAATTGATCGTTCTTTTAACAAAAAAGATCTGGTGGGAACTGAAATCTGGATTGAAGATCAGGGTGTTTTTTATCATCCGGACAAAATCATGGCAGGACCTCGTATAGGGGTTGCTTATGCACAGGAAGATGCTTTGCTACCCTGGCGCTTTTTTGTGAAAGGAAACAAATATGTGAGTAAACCCAATAAAATATGAATATTACGATTCATGAATTGTTTGATAAAACTCTTTGTAATAAGTGACAAGTTGATCAAGAGAAAATCCACGATTTAACCCACTGGTATTGGGTAGAACCCATACTTTAGCTCCACAAAAATCCTCCGGCTGCTGTCCCCATTGGATTTCTTTCTTTTTAGAAAAAGCCTTGTAAGCAGCTTTACCAAGAAAAGCTATATATTGAGGTTGGAATTCCATTATTTTATTGGTGAAACTTTCAAGTGCACCTTCAAACTCTTCCTTTGAAAGTTCGTCAGCACGGGAAGTTGCTCTTGCTACAGCGGTTGTTAAGCCAAATCCAAAATCCAGAATAGAGGTATCATTCACAGCTTCAATTTCGTACGGAGTAAAACCTGACTGATGAAGGACTTTCCAAAAACGGTTACTCTTTCCTGAAAAATGATGACCGTCATTTGATGATTTTAAACCGGGATTAATTCCGCAAAAAATAACACTAAGGTTGGAGGTAATAATATCTGTTAGCATAGCTGAAATGAATTAAATACAATAGATCTGCATTGGTTTTTTTATTGCTTAAAGGTATCAATATTCAATGATATTCAAGCCTGGATTTGATTTCAAAATGCTTCCCGTTTCACAGTAAGTATATTACGTTTCATCAGTGTTTTTTGCCGTGTCACGTAATTTACCATACTGAATATGAATGGGTAATGGTAATTTTGTGATCGTAATATTGTTGAATTATTCTATTGTAGAGAACCATTTTAAACGTAACGATGTTCTTAATACATTAGATTTTCATTCGGAATGTCATTAAAATAAATAATATGAACTGGATTGCATTAATCATTGCAGGAATTTTTGAAATTGGATGGCCATTGGGTCTTAAACTCTCTCAGCAACCGGGAAATAGTAAATGGAACTGGATCATGTTTTCGATATTATGTATGACGGTGAGTGGTGGATTTCTCTGGTATGCCCAGAAAAGTATTCCTATTGGTACAGCCTATGCCGTTTGGACGGGAATAGGGGCAGTAGGAACTTTGGCGGTTGGTATTCTGTTTTTTCAGGACTCAGCAAGTGTTTTAAGACTATTGTCCGCATTACTGATTGTAGTCGGAATTGTTGGACTCAAGCTTTTTTAATTTAAAAAGAAAATTGGCTTAAATCAATACAGATTTAAGCCAAAACATTATTCAACATTGGAATAATAAACCAACCTCATTATATTTCTTATCGTTTCGTCTTGTCATAGAAAAGTTTTACTGTAAAATACTCCTACAAGACTTCTATTTCTAAAGTGCTTAAGATGATACTTCAAATTTGGGTAAATGGATAGAGATACGGAAAAATTATCTATCAATAGAAAACTGTGGTCTATGATCGGTAAAAAGAGAGAAATTAAAGATTGATAAATGGTTTATAGGTTCTGCCAATAGGCAGTTTTTTTCCTTTAATCTGAACAATACTGGCAGATTTTTCTTCCACTTTAGGTTTAGAAATAATATAGGATTTGTGAATACGGGTAAACATTTTTGGGTTCAGACACTCCTCTATTTTGCTAATCGGCATTTTGAAGGTAAAAGTATCTGTCTTGGTATGAATATTAATGTACTCTCTTAAGCTTTCAATATAAAAAATATCCTGTAGAATAATCTTCACCTGTTTTTTGCCACTGCTGATGAAAATATGATCACGTTCAGCCATCTCCAGTAAGGCATCCTCTGCTTCCATTAAGTATTTGAATTTCCCAATAGCGGTCACAAATCTTTCATAGGGAATAGGCTTCAGGAGATAATCTGCAATATCCAGTTCATATCCTTCTACTGCATATTGATGATAGGCTGTTGTTACAATAACCAATGGCGGATTCGTAAGTTTTCGTAAAAAATCAAAGCCTTTAACAACCGGAAGATGGAGATCTAAAAACATCAGATCTACCTCATGAATGTTCAGAAGACTGTTTGCATACACTGCATCGGCACATTTGCCAATCAGGTTCAGTTCAGGATCCCGGGAAATAAATGTTTCCAGAATTTCTGCAGCAATAGGTTCGTCTTCTACAATAATGCAGTTGTATTTTTTAGGAGCTGAATTTATCATTGAAATCTATAATGAGTTGTACAATATACCTGTCGTTTTTATTTTCTACAGTGAGTCTGTGGTTAGGATAAAGCAGTTCAAGCTGTCTGCGAATGTTTTTCAGACCTATTTTAGTAGAATGTTCATGAGACCTTTCTTCCTTGGAGTTTTCTATAAAATAAGTGAGAATTCCGTTTTTCAATTGAATGTTAATATGGATAAATGCATCACCAAGACTTTCAGAAATACCATGTTTAAAAGCATTTTCTATAAATTGAATCAAGATAAGCGGTGATATTTTCTGAGAAGGGTTATCAATATCTTCATGTAAACTGATGCTCAAATGATGGTGTCGTATTTTCTGGATCTGTATAAAATCCTTAATATTTTCAATGTCCTTTTCAATCGAAATATTTTTTTCTGCAGCCTCATAAATGTTGTATCGCATGACCTTTGACAGCTGAAGAATGACATCTGGGGTTTCATCTGCTTTTTTAAGAGCCATTCCGTAGATGTTATTCAATGTATTGAACAGAAAGTGAGGGTTGATCTGAGCTTTAAGCATTGTTAATTCCTGATCAAGCTTTTCAGATTTCAATTGGGAAATCTGATCCTTTAACAGGCTTTTCTGCCTTGTAATTTCAATCCCAAAGACTAACCCTACCATAAAAATAAGATCCATGAATGAATTGAATGCCACCAACCCATTCATATATCCTGAAGGTTGCTTACCATCCAACATTTCTGTAACGCCATAGATATAAGGATAAATAATATAATGGGTGAAAAAACGATGTACCAAAACAGCTATTACTACAATAAAAATTGAAAGTAAATACTTGAAGAATGCTTTAGTATGTACTTTCTCATAAACATATAATAAAGAGTAAGCAAGAGGAATTTTAACCAAAAGATACCCTAATTCCAGAATGAGAGTATTCTGAAGCCTTATCTGCCATTGGAAATTTGGGAACTGATATCTGGACCAGTAAAAGTCAAGATAAACCTCAAGTATATAATACAATATCCAAAAGAGCAAATGAATGTGCAGCTTAGATTTTCGGTCGGATTTCAAGCTTATGATAGTTTTAGATTGTAAAGTAATATTGTTCAGTCAAATATAAAAATATAAAAATATAAAAGCTACCAAATCTAGCTATTCATCTACAAACTACCATTATTTTTCCTGCTTAGAAATTGTACTTTGGGAAAAATGAGATTAAAAAAACAGAATATCAGCAGAACGTTAAATTCAATACCGTTAGTTCCGCCACCTACAACAAACCATCCGTTTTGCCAATGAACAAAATAGATCCCTAAGATAAAGATCACAATATTGCCGATGGCTATAGGTTTCAGGTATCGATCAAACCAGAGTAACGGAACGGAAACAAAATGGATCAACTTGACGGCCCACGCAAGATAAAGTCCTATTGGACTGAATCCTATAGTATTCAAATATTGAAGTCCAAAGGTATTGACATCTCCGCTGAAAATAGAAATTACACTATGCATCAGCAAAATGACGGATAATGCTAGTCTGAGATAGTAGTTTTTTTTCATAGAACCAAGGTACAATGTCTGAAAATTAGTTTTTAGATATTGTATATCAACTCCTTTTAAATGTATATGAAAGTTTTTGTCATAGAAAAAGAGCAGTAAAATTCATTACTGCTCTTAAAAATATCGAATAAGATCTTTTTACTCTAATTCTGGCTTAAGAATTTCTTTAAAAAGTCCTCCAATTCTTTACCGTGAAGATTTTTTGCAATGATAGTCCCTTCACCATCAATAATGACATTAAAAGGGAGTTCATCAACCTCATAGGATTTTGCTACCGGACTTTTCCAGAATTTCAGATCGCTGATTTGTAACCAATTGATCTTAAAACGATCTATTACTTTCTTCCAGCTGTCTTTATTTTTATCCAGAGAAACCCCAAGTATTTCAAACTTATTGCTCTTTACCTGTTCAGCGTAGGTGTCATACAACGTTTTCAGTTCTGGCTGTTCTTCTACACAAGGGCCACACCAGGTTGCCCAAAAATCGATAAGTACTAATTTTCCTTTTAATGTTGAAAGTGAAAATGAACTTCCATCCACCTTGGGCATTGTAATTTCAGGAGCTTTCTTCCCAATTTCTATTTTACTGTTTTGGGCCAGTGCATATCCTGAAAAAATGATGAAAAATAATACTGTAAAGTGAGTTCTCATATTAATCATTTGTTGGATAATCTTTATCTAGCCAATCCGTTTTGATGTTTTTGGGAAGATTCAAAAGTTTTGCATTTTTAAAGCCCATTTCCATTAAAAGGTTAAAGGCAGGTCGGATATTCGGGCACTTTACAAAAGGACAACATCCACAGTAGATTACAACTTCCTTATTTTTAGGAATATCCTTAAGATAATTTCTTAATTTTTCAAGATTTTCAGGCTCATGAGTCGGCCCGATATCTACAGAACCCTTAATGATGGCCTCAGGACCTACTGAAATGATTAACAGATCCTTGGTTTTGTGCTTTACAATTCTTGAAGCCAACAATGCAGGATCCATCAACTGGCTGTCTTTCCATGGATTCTGTGTTTGCTGTGCCTGTCCAAAAATTGAGCAGACAAAGCATACCATAATAAACAAATACTTCATACTTCTATTTTTCACAAAGATATAAATGATTTGTTGGATGTTAAATAGCCATATGTCTATTTTACTGATTATTACTAGGGATTTTAAATGTCTTTGTTCTTTTTCGGAGTGATATGAACTACATTGGAAGCTCCCGGTTCTATGATCAGCCAAGTTCCCAATCCTCTTTCCTGCTCCCGGCCTTGGATGGCAGACCCCGTCGTTAGTGTCAATTTCCCTTGAAAAACAGGATGTGGCGGGAGTAAGGATATTTCAATTTCCTCTTCCTCAAGCTGGATGATGATGGAAGAGGCATCAATTCTATGGCGTGTTCCATCTTTTGCAATCGCAAATGCAGTGTATTGTTTAAGTTCTTTCATTTTTTTCTCAGATAATGACTTTAACAAAGATAGAATTTAAGACGAATCTACTTTTGGCATTTTAAAATTTACTTAAAAAGTTAAAACAGCTTGATCGTTTTATATATTGAAGTACAAATATTTTATACATTTATATAAAGTATTATTAATTAAAAAAATACCCTTGAAATGGAAGAAACATTTCAGCCAGATGCTATAATTATAGGAACCGGATTGGCAGGACTCACTGCTGCGATGGAAATAACCAATGCGGGGAAAAAAGTTCTGTTGCTGGATCAGGAAACTGAACAGAACATTGGCGGACAAGCATTCTGGTCATTTGGAGGTCTTTTTCTTATTAATTCTCCACAACAAAGAAGAATGGGAATCAAGGATTCTTATGAACTTGCCTTACAGGACTGGAAAGGCACCGCAGGTTTTGACCGTAATGAAGATTACTGGCCCCGTAAGTGGGCTGAAGCTTATCTCAAATTTGCAGCCGGTGAAAAATATGAATACATTTCCAAGCTGGGAATCAAGCTGATGTTTATGGTGGGATGGGCAGAACGTGGTGACGGATCTGCTACTGGCCATGGAAATTCTGTACCTCGTTTTCATGTGAGTTGGGGAACCGGAACCGGCGTTATAAGACCCTTTGTTGAAAAAGCGTATGAAGCTCAGAAAAAAGGACTGCTACAAATGAAACTCAGGCATCGGGTTACTGAATTGATTACAGAAAATGGAAAAATAAAAGGCCTTAAAGGAGATATTCTGGAAGATGATGATAAGGAAAGAGGTGTTGAAACCAATAGAAATGTAATCTCACAGTTTGAATATACAGCATCTCATATCATCATTGCTTCAGGAGGAATAGGTGCCAACCATGAGCTTGTACGAAAGAATTGGCCTGAAAGACTCGGCAGCCCACCAGAAAATATGGTTTGTGGAGTTCCTGCCTACGTAGATGGCAAGATGATTGGCATTGCCGAAAATGCAGGAGCAGACATCATTAACCGCGATAGAATGTGGCACTATACAGAAGGGTTACAAAACTGGGATCCAATCTGGCCCAACCACGGAATCCGAATATTGCCAGGACCTTCTTCCCTATGGTTTGATGCTAAGGGAAACCGCCTTCCTGCCCCTTTCCTGCCGGGATTTGATACATTAGGAACCTTGAAGTACATACAGGATACGGGATATTCTTATTCATGGTTTATTCTGACTCAAAAAATTATTAAGAAAGAATTTGCCCTGTCGGGTTCAGAACAAAATCCAGACATCACCAATAAAGATTATAGTCTTTTTTTGAAAAGGATTTTTGGTAAAAAGGCGCCTGGGCCTGTAGAAGCCTTTAAAGAACATGGAAAAGATTTTATTGTATCGGATAATTTGAAAAATCTGGTTGAGAAAATGAATGAACTTTCCGGAGATCATCTCCTGAACTATGAAAAAATAAAAGCACAGATTGAAGCAAGAGATAGAGAATTGGACAATAAATTCTCTAAGGATACACAGGTTAATTACATACGGAATACCAGAAATTATTTAGGTGATAAACTCGGACGTGTTGCAGCTCCACATAAAATCCTTTCCCCGGAAAATGGGCCTTTAATTGCAGTACGTCTTAATATTTTAACCCGAAAAACCTTAGGCGGAATAAAAACAAATCTGAACGGACAGGTTCTAAAAGAAGATGAAAGCATTATCGAAGGTCTCTATGCAGCAGGAGAAGCTGCAGGCTTTGGTGGTGGCGGAATGCATGGCTACCGTGCTTTGGAAGGGACATTTCTTGGAGGATGTATTTTTTCAGGAATGAAAGCCGGAAAATATATTGCCGGATTAAAATAATATAGGTTCAATTGACAAAATGAAAGTATGAGCAATTATTATAACGATAAGGTGGTCTGGATTACAGGAGCATCTTCAGGAATTGGTGAAGCTTTGGTAAAAGAATTGGCCAAAACCAGTAATGCAAAAATCATTCTTTCATCCAGAAAAGAAGAACAACTCTATGAGATTGCAGAAAGTGAAGGGCTCACCGTAAACCAATACGCAGTGATTCCTTTAGATTTAAAAAATTATAAGGATATGCCAGATATTGTATCAAAGGCTATTGAACACTTTGGTAAAATAGATATTCTCATTAATAATGCAGGACTGTCCCAACGCTCTTTGGCAATGGAAACTGATATTGAAGTGGATAAACACTTAATGGATATCGATTTTATCGGAACAGTGGCTTTAACCAAAGCTATTCTTCCCCACATGATAAAAAATGGTGGCGGGCAGATTGCGGTGGTTTCCAGCCTCATGGGAATATTCGGGGCTCCTATGCGTAGTGGATATGCTGCTGCCAAACATGCCTTACATGGATTTTTTGATGCTTTGCGAGCAGAATTATATGATAAAAATATTGCCGTTACAATCATTTGTCCGGGCTTTATACAGACTAATATTTCCATACATGCTGTTACAGGTGACGGTTCTACACAAGGAACAATGGACGATGCTACCATGAAAGGAATGCCCGTGGATGTTTTTGCGAAAAAAATGCTGTCTGCCATTGCCAAAAAGAAAAATCAAAAATCCATTGGTGGAAAGGAAGTTATGGCAGTTTATCTAAAGAGATTTTTCCCTGCATTATTGGCAAGGATTATCCGTAAAGCAAAGGTAGTCTAGAATATTTTTTTTAATTGAAATATAAAAGAAAAGCACCATTCAAATAGTTGAATGGTACTTTTTTTATCCGAATTATTGTTCAGAATTAAAAATTCTTTACAAATCCTATTCCTACCGTTTTATTCTGGTAGAATGGCATTATCATAGAGGAAGACAATGTATTTTTACTCTTTCCTTTTCCTCGTAGTAAATTATCAATCCTTGGAAACAGCCAGTATGCTAATTCTGTAGAGAGGATTCCAAATCCGGCACCTGCAACTACATCTCCCAGCCAATGTTTATCATTTACCATCCGGTATACTCCGGTAAAGATAGCAAACGGATATCCGGAAAGACTTAGCCAAAAATTAGTGTCCTTATATTCTCTGAACATAAATTGAGCAGAAGAAAAGGCGGTAGCTGCGTGCCCAGATGGAAAAGACAATGTATTTGAACCGTCGGGCCTTTCTTCTTTTACCAGATACTTCAAGGGCATTGTAAATGCTGCTACAATAAGTTGTGAAGAAGCATAAATAATGGTTCGGTCCCGCAGGTTATGTTTTCCTTTTATACCAACAGCATTAAGCCCGTATACCATTACGGCAGGAGCATACTGAGTATAATTATCTAGTTTCATACGTGTAGGCTGATGTTCGCCGATTTCTGTTCGGGTAGAAACATTCAGCTGCTTCACATTGTTCATTGTCAGGCCTGCTATTCCGTAAGAGATTAAAACAGCGGGAACAATAAGGCTTTTATAATTCAATTTATTTGCCTTAATGCTTAAAATACTATCCTGTTTAGGTTCCTGAACAGAAATCGTGTCATTATTACTCTGAGCGTTGACTCTGCTGAAAACAGAAATCAAAGCGAGTAGATAAATCAATGTTTTTGACTTGCAGATTTTCATTTTTTACTAGATTTTTCCTCTTTTAAATTAAAATTTATAGCTGTATCCAAGCCTTACTACCTGGGTTTCATAATAATCATTACTCGTATAAGCGAATCCCATTCCCTGAATATTTTTCTTAATAACCATGGTGTTGAGTAAATCTGAAGCATTTAGAAAAACTTCTCCTTTTCCTTTCTGTATCGCTTTTTTCAATCCTATATCCATTGAAAATCTGGACTTTATTCTTCCCTGAGGAATAATGTCGGGAGCCAGATAAACAGCCGTAATCTGAGCATTTAATCCTTTTGAAAAATGAAAGATATTATTCAGCTTTACATTTCCGGAAACTGCAGATTGTTGGTCTGCAGAAAAAATATTAGTCTTCGGATACAGATTTTGTACAGAGAATGCATTAATCTGGTTACGGTATATATTTCCGTTGATATTGAATGAATACACCTCTGATACTTTTTGGTTCCATATAGCTTCCAATCCGGTATTATAGCTTTTTCCCGCATTTTGGAATATGGCATAGATAAGATTACTGTCCGGAACCGTACTGGAAATTCTGGTGATGGTCCCATTGGCAAAGCGATGATACAAGGCAGAGTATAAATATCCGTTATCCCAGTTGTACTTATAGCCCAATTCAATAGAGTTGGTAAACTGAGGTCTCAGGGCAGGATTTCCTACCTTAATAATCTCTGCGTCATCATATTTTGGAAAAATTCGGATATCCACTTCATTAGGACGGTCTACCCTCCTGTTATAAAAAATGGAGAATTTATTATGATCATTGAGCTTATAGGCTAGTCTAAAATTGGGAAATGGCTGCGTATAATTGTATCCATCACTTTTATAAGTAGGATGATTAGGATTTACATCATATTCTATTCTTACATACTCCAGTCGTAGCCCAAGTTCTGCTTCCCATTTTTCATTTTCAAAAATATAGTTTCCATATACGGCAGGAATAAATTCTTTATAATCTGCTTTTCCGCCAGCGGCAACATCCAGTACAGAGTTTGCTCCGGGAATAAAATTCATGTTGGTTGGGATACTTCTGCTTCTCAATTTAATCCCTGTTTCAATTCTACCATACTTTAAAGGCTTTACATAATCAACATTGAAGTCATAAACCTGTTCATCAGACAATAGCTTAAAAGCATCCGTTCCTGTAGAAGCTGGCAAATAATTATCATAGAAATACTTTTCATCCTCTCTGTGAAAGGTATAGTTGAACCCAACATTCAATAAATGCCCCGCCTCCTTGAATTTATGTTGATAAGAAGCAGTACCCATCACCGTAGTTTTCAACTCATCTTCCAAAAACTGCCAAAGGCGAAGACGTTGGGACCTATCTCCATTAAAGAAAGGCTGATCTCCACGGTCTATGATTTTTTCACTCCCATACATCCCTGAGATTGTTAAGGTATTTTGCGCATCAATATTCCAGTCTATTCCTGCTTTTGTGGTAAAGAAATTTGTATTTCTGTTTCTTTTCAACTGTGAATTAATGATGGTTCCATCATCATAAGTACGGGTTACAAATTCGTTTTTGTTAAGCGTCTCAGTGTACAGATTATCGGCCTGTAAGAATACATTGATCTTATTTTTTCTGTAATTAAGAGAAAGTGACGGATTGATTTTTGGAGTTAAAGTATATTGAGGCCTTATGGTTGGGAGATTCTCTTTTCTTACCCACAATGAGCCCAAACCAGCAGTAAAGCCTATCTTACCATTCCAGCCATTTTGCTTATTTTTTTTCATGATAATATTGATGATTCCCGCATTCCCGTTTGCATCATATTTTGATGAGGGGTTATTGATGATCTCAATTTTATCAATGGAAGAAGACGGGATATTGTCAAGTCCTGTCTGGCTTCCAAATCCGGTAAGTGCAGTTTGCCTGCCGTCAATCAGAACCGTTACTTTATCATTTCCTCTCAGCTGTACTTTACCGTCCTGTACTGTTATCCCGGGTAAGTTTTGCATGCTTTGCAATACAGATCCTCCACTTTGGCTGATGTTGTCTCCTACAGAATATGTTTTTTTATCAAGCTGATTTCCTATTTCATTCTTTTTGGAAGCAGATAAAACAACTTCTTCAATTTTTGTTTCATTTTCTTTTTTGGGGATCAATTCAATAGTAGGAATTTCTAAAAACTCAGAAAGACTTCCTATAAAAACGGGCTGCTTTTGCAGATCATAACCTGCCATGGAAGTTTCCAAAAGATAATGGTCCGGTTTTATCCCTGTAATGGAAAATCTTCCTTCTTCATTAGTAAATGTTCCGGCTATAAATGCAGTGTCTTTTTCCTTTTTTAAAATAATATTAGCATAAGGCAATACTGTTTTATCCTTAGTGGTTACTCTTCCGGATACGGTTACAGAAGTAATTTGTGCTGTAACTATGGATGAAATAGCAACTGCTGGAAAAAGTAAGAGTTTCTTTCTATTCATTATATTGTAGTCTTTATTTTTTTTATCTCTTTTTTATGATTGAAAAGGCAATTCTTTCTTTTGTTTTCTCTGTGAAATAAGTATCATAAGAACCATTAAGGCAAGAGATATGAGTGAGGCATTCACCGTTCCCAGATCAAGCCCACCCTTTGCAAGAGGTTTTGTTAGTAGATCTCCAAACGTGGCTCCAAATGGTCTGGTAAATACAAATGCAATCCAAAACAAAACAACATGATTAATCTTGGTGAAATAATGAAGCAATACCACGATCAGAATAATGAAACCGGTAATGAGAGCTCCTGTCATATATCCCAATCCTAGATTATCACTCAAGAAATCTCCAAATGCTGTCCCCAGACTATTGGAAAATAATATGGCAGTCCAATAATAAAATTCTTTATTTCTTTCAAAAATTGGATACACCTCAAGATTGCCATACTTTTTATACCACAAAAAAAGTGAAGTCAAAAGTCCGGAAAGAAGAAGTAAACTGCCTACCAGATACCCGGCTTTCAGTGTTCTGTCGATGAAATCTGAAATTTCCGTTCCTAAGGTTGTTGTTCCGATAATGACCGTCCAGTACACGGCCGGAATATACTTTTTGACATTAAGCTGTACGGATAATATCAGGATGAAAAAAAATAAGGTGATGAGAATTCCCACAGTATATCCCAGATTTAAGGTCATGGAAATAAAATCCCCTAAAGTTTCTCCTAATGTGGTGGCTACAATCTTCATGAACCAGAAAAGTGTAGTGACAGCTGCTACTTTGTTTACCGTTCTCATTGTATTTTACTATTTGTTTTTCTAAACGATCTGTTTATTTATGAATGCTTTTTTAGGCTTTGAACTTTGTAAGCACATTATTTTTATAGCAATAAAATTCATGCGCTGTATTTTTCCCTAATGCATATACTTTTTCAATATGAACCTCGTCATAATATTCTATCAGAGCATGGTATTTTTCTTTGAGCTGTCCGGATAATTCCTCCGGTTTTACGCTTTTTTCAATCTCTACCCCTCCATTAGCTTTATACTCCAGAACAAGACGGGTATCTTTCCAGTTCACGATATAGGTGTTTTTCTTTGCTGTAGATGAGGTATTAATTACAATTTGGTCTTGTTCAATAATTCTTCCTGATGTACTTGTCAATAAGGTAATCCCTGATACCACCATTGCTCCGTATCCAATTCTTTTGAACAGATTTTCACTAAGATGAGGAAGAATATATTTTACAGTATAAGAAGAGACTATGGCTGCTACTGCAATGGCAATCCCAAGCCACAATGCTGTTTTGGAATATAATCCCAATGAGATATAAATAATAAGCTTAATAAGATGAAGAAATACCTCATTGGCAGCACGGGTTGCTACAATTTCCTCTTTTTTAAGCCCGAATTTTAGATAAAAACGGTTAAAAAGAAGACCAACTGCACCGGTAATCCCTGAAATGAAACCTGCAGAAAAACCAATGAGTGCTAGTGCTGATTTTGGATATTCTTTCTCTATTACCTCCGGTTTATTTTTCGAAGTGAAAAGTTGTGGTAGATTGGCAATCAGGAAAAAAGCGACAATGAGCTGCAGATAATTTGGATTCACATATTTAATCAAATAAGCACCCAGCAGTACAGCGGGAATGGAAAACGGAACAAACCATAAGAATATTTTCCAGTTGATATGCTGTTTGAATACGGCAATACGAGAGGCTGAACTTGTAAGGGTTCCAACTGTTAAAGAAAAGGGAACCAAAGAAGTTGGAAGCAGCAGATTCAGGATAGGAATCAAAATAAGACTTGCACCGCCTCCACAAATAGCGCTGATCCAGAATGCAAGAATAGTTCCTGCGAATAAAAGGGCAATTTTTAAAATCATTTCTAAATAAAATTTACACTTCAGTATGTATATATTTTCAATACAAAGGTGCAATCCGATTTAGAATTAATTTAGAATTTTAAAAGCTCAGATGTTAAAGAAATTATAAATTGACAGAAAAAATATGGTAGCTATTTTCGAACTTATAATTGATAGTCCAGTGATGAAATTTACAGATTTCCTGAATAATGGATAAGCCTAGCCCACTTCCATTATTATTTGTTGATAGTTTGGAAAATCTTTTAAATAATAAATCTGTATCCAGTTTTTCTGTGCCTGAATTGGAAACTTCAAAAGAAGAATCTGTTAATTGTATAAAAATGGATCCCCCTGGGGAAGTATGGCGGATGGCATTGATGATAAGGTTGTTGATCATAATCTCTGTCAAACTGCTATTTCCATTTACATGTATATGCGGAGTAATCTTCTCTTCGAAAGATATACTTTTCTGTTCAAAATGTTCCTGCAGAAGATCAATACTTTGATGAAGTAAATGATCAAATGAAATAACTTCAGAATTATCAAACTGATTATTGTCGATTTTAGCTAATAACAAAAGGTTTTTGTTGATTCGGGAGCTTCTTGTAAGTGCCTTATTCATATCTTCGGCAATGCTGTATTGCTTTTCAGTGAGATCCTGATCCTGAAGCAGAAGATCCAGTTTGTTTTTAATAATGGCTAGCGGAGTCTGTAATTCGTGGGACGCATTTTCAGTAAATTCCTTTTGGGTTTTATAAATAGAAATGTTGCGCTCTATTAATTTATGAAGGGCTTGATTAAGTTCTTCAAATTCGGTTGTGTCAGAACTAGGAAACTCCATTTTATTCTGGCTGTTGAGATTAAAGGTTTTCAGCCTGTCTAATGTATTTCTAAATGGTTTCCAGATAGAGGTTGACAATTTTCTGTTCAGGTATAATAATCCTACAACAATCATTACAAAGAAAAATACTGTAATCATTGCAATAACAGCTATGGTTTCATGCGATTCCTCAATATTGGTTTGTATGGTAAAGAGGTAGGGCTTATTCTGAATATAAATTACTTTTCTAAGACATCTGTAACGTTCTTTCTTTTGTTCAGATATAAATGGAAGAGCTCTTTCATTGGTGTATACGCTATCTCCTTTGATGTGATCTGCAGAAATTTTTTCAATATTGGTTTCCGGCTGGATTTGATTCCATAGCTGAAGACTTTTTTCTAATTCCTCGTCAGATAGCTTTAACTGATTGAATTCGTATGCTGTTTTTTCTACAATAATCTGATTATGTTCATCCAGTTCACTTTTCCAGATGGTATCCACCACAAAGTAGTATACAGGAATACTTACCATCAGTACAATGAGTACGTAGATAAGAAAAGGCTTTGTTGTTTTGCTTAATAGAGGCTTCAAATTAATGATGAATTATGAGTTATGAAGATAAATTGATCAGAATCTAAATTAGGAATTTGAATGATAACCATGATCCGTTTCATTCATCTAGTTTTCCCACTTATATCCCGTTCCATATACTGTTTTAAGATAATGTTCACATCCTGCATCATATAATTTTTTCTTAAGGTTTTTTACGTGTGCATATACAAAATCATGATTGTCAAGCATATCTGCGAAATCACCGGAAAGGTGCTCTGCCAATGTACTTTTGGAGATAACTTTGTTTTTATTTCCGATAAAATAAATAAGAAGATCAAATTCTTTTTTAGTTAAGGAAACCGTTTCATTGTTTACGGCAACTGTTTTTGCCAGAAGATCAATCTGAAGCTCATTCTGATTAACCACATTGGAGCTGCTGAACTGTTTTCTACGGATAATAGAATATACTCTTGCCATTAATTCGGAAAGATGAAATGGTTTGGTAAGATAATCATCAGCGCCCATTTGCAAACCAGAGATTTTATCATCCAGTGCATTTTTGGCAGAAATGATAATCACTCCATCCTGTTTTTGCTGTTTTTTTAGTTCCTCCAAAATCTTAAGCCCATTTCCATCAGGAAGCATGATATCCAATAGGATGCAGTCATAATGAAACATCTCTATTTTGTTGATCGCTTCAGTGTAGGTTTCGGCAATTTCACAGAGATAATTTTCTCCAGACAGATATTCCGAAATACTTTTGGACAATTCTGTCTCATCTTCTACAATTAGAATTTTCATGCGATAAATCTATATTTAAATTTTGAAGAAATTTTGAATTTTAAATCCTGTCATAAATATAGTAAATAGTAAGAGAAATATTTCTCAATTTTAAATTCTCAGAAACAAGGTGCTTTCCGCCTGATACAGAGTTTTTCATGGTCATTTTGATGGCTTTTTGAGAGAATTCCTTTAGTTTTTGGAAATAAGAAACGGAAGATTTCTAAAGATATTTCATAAATTTACAGAACTGTATCCAATTGAGGTCAGTATAAAATTCTTCCCAGGTGAAAATTCACAACAAAAAAAAGTACCTAAGCTTTCTAAAATTTAAAAGAGATTTCCAGAAATACGGACTGGAAAAAGCGCGCAGTTATGAGCTTATTCTGCATTGGCTGAACAACAGGCTGAGCCGTAACCAGTTTCTTGTACTTTCCGGAATTCTGGTTGGCTGTACAGCAGGACTTGCCGGAGTTATCCTGAAAACATTGGTTCATAACATTCATTATTTCATTACCAATAAAGTTCATTTTGAATATCAGATATTATTCTACATTGTTTTTCCATTTTTAGGAATTGTCCTTACCACAATGATTGTTTTGACCTTATTTAAAGGGCAGGATAGAAAAGGAATTGGAGCGATTCTCTATGAAATTGCACAGAACTCAAGTATTGTAGCTTCTGTAAAAATGTATTCCCAAGTGATTCAAAGTGCGGTTACCGTTGGATTGGGAGGTTCCGCAGGTCTGGAAAGCCCCATTGCCGTTACCGGAGCAGCCATAGGTTCCAATTATGCCCAGACGTACAGACTCAATTATAAAGAACGTACATTATTACTTGCTGCGGGGGCAACTGCCGGAATAGCTTCGGCATTCAATGCTCCTATTGCCGGAATTATGTTTGCCTTTGAGATTCTGTTGACCGGAGTGGTTTTTACAGATTTTATTCCTTTGGTGGTTGCAGCAGTATGTGGAAGTCTTTTGTCCAGAATTTTGCTTCAGGAAGATGTTCTTTTCAGGTTTTATACAAGAGATGCATTCAACTATAGAAATGTCCCCTATTACCTTATTTTAGGCCTTGTGACGGGATTATATGCACGCTATTTTGTAATTGTTTCTCAAAAGGTAGAGCATTTCATAAAAGGACTTCAATTGTCCCGAATGCGTAAGGCGATGTTTGGAGGGGCTGTACTTTCACTTCTTTGTGTTCTCTTTCCTCCCTTATTTGGAGAGGGATATGAAACAGTGAAGGCCTTTACAAACGGAAATACACACTCCATTATTGAAAACAGTTTTTTCAGATACTTTGAAATTGGAGACTGGACGATTATTGTATTTTTAGTATTGGTACTGCTATTAAAAGCTTTTGCAACTTCTTTTACCATATTCAGTGGCGGAAATGGCGGAAACTTTGCTCCGTCTCTTTTTGCAGGCGGAACGCTGGGGTATTTGTTTGCTCTGGTTTGTCAGCATATCGGCTTTACAGATGTTCCCGTAACCAATCTTGTTCTGGTAGGAATGGCTGGTGCAATGAGTGGCGTTCTGTATGCTCCTTTAACGGCTATATTCCTGATTGCAGAATCCAGCTTTGGATATGATTTGTTTATTCCCTTGATGATTGCTTCGGTAATATCTTATCTTATTGCCAAATGGTTTTCCCCAATTTCTCCAGAATTGAAGTCTCTTGCAGACCAGGGGAAAATATTCACAAATAAGCATGACAAGAACCTGTTATTTGCTTTGAGAACAGAGGATTTTATCGATCGATATTCACAGACAATCAATGAGAATGCGTCTATTACAGAACTATTTGAATTGGTAAAGAATGGTGACAAAAATATTTTTGCCATAGTAGATGATCATAGAAAACTAAAAGGTGTTCTAACACTGGATGATATAAGACCCTATCTCTTCAATAAGGAAATTGATCCTTTACAAACCATTATTCAGGTGATGAAAGCTCCGCCGGCTATACTCCATCCTGAAAATAAACCGCTGGAAATTCTTCAAACCTTTGATGATACAGGAGTCTGGAATCTTCCGGTAGTAAGTGATAATAATGATTTCATTGGCTTTATCTCTAAATCCTCTATTTTGATGAGTTATAGACAGCTTTTGAAAGAATATTCAGAATAATGATTATAAAAATATACTTATTAAAAAATCCGTTCAGTCTTGAACGGATTTTTTTTAATCTAACAATGATAATTGTAAACTACTGACTTACTTTATTAAGCAAATCAATATCTCCTTGGTCTAAAATAAGCTTTGGAGCATTGAAAAGTGTTTCAAGCTGTGATGCACTCGTAGCACTTACAATTGGGGCTGTAATCAAAGGATTTGATAACAACCAGGCCAAAGCAACAGTTCCCTGATTGCTATGGTATTTTTCACTTATCTGATCTAATGCTTTTAACACATCCAGACCTTTTGGATTTAAGTATTTTCTTACACCCTCTCCTCTTGCACTTTTTGCAAGGTCTGATTCACTACGGTATTTTCCGGTTAAAAATCCTGCTGCCAAAGACCAATATGGGAAGACACTCAGATCAAACTGTTCTACTAATGGAGCATAGTTTTTTTCAAAACCTTCTCTCTCCAATAGATTGTAATGAGGCTGTAAGGCTACATATTTAGGTAAATTGTTCTTTTCAGAAGCTTCGAATGATGCTTTTAAACGTTCCGGAGAAAGGTTGGATGCTGCAATATAACGTACTTTTCCTGCTTTGATGATTTCATCGTATGCTGAAAGAGTTTCTTCGACCGGAGTAACGTTATCATCAAAATGGGTATAATAAAGATCAATATGATCAGTCTGAAGCCTTTGCAGGGACTCATCCACAGATTTTAGGATATGTTTTTTACTGATATCAAAGCCATGTTCCTTTGTTTCGGAACCTACTTTGGTTGCCAGTACGATGTCCTTACGGTTATTACGGCTTTTCATCCATTTTCCGATAATTTCCTCAGATTGTCCGCCTTTTCCGTTTACCCACCACGAGTAAGTATCTGCAGTATCTATAAAATTGAATCCTGCTTCGGTAAACTGATCCAGTATATCAAACGATTGTTTTTCGTCTAGGGTCCATCCAAAAACATTACCTCCAAAATTAACTGGGGCAACTTCCAAATCGGTGTTCTTGATTTTTCTTTTTTCCATAAAAATAATTTTACTAACTGACCTCTAAGGTAAGGAATATTAAACGGGATATAGATTTAAAATAACCATACGATCTATAGTTATTATAAATGAAAAAGCCCATGTTTACTCGTTTATTTTATAACAGAAATATTTTTTCAGATTGTATTATAAACAAAAGACAGCCTTTAAATAAAAGCTGCCTTTTTGAATTATTGCACAAATGCAATTGATACTTTAATATTGTACTCCTATTTTATAACCTGAGGTATTTCAATAGCTATAAGGATGTGTTTATATTCTTGCAGTTGATGATCGATGGTTTGTGATTTCTGGCTGAAGAATGATGATGTTTTAAAAAGATTGTGATAATATTCTATCCCTTCAAGCATATTTTTTTTGAAAGCATTCCATTTTTTGGATTGAGATTGGGTAATCTGTATGGATGAGTCTGTAATTTCCTTTTTCAGATAATCAACATACATTTTCAGTTCATTAATGAACATATTGGGACGCTGGATATCTGAAAGAATGTTGGTGTTACCATAAATGTGCTTTACCATTTCCGAAAGGGAAACCTCTTTATCAAAGAATGCTATATTCGGTCCCGGACAGATAACTACACCTTGTTTTTCACCTTTAATTTCGAGTCCTTGCTCCATGTAGGCAGCATTGACAAGTCCTACACACAGGCAGGCCTTATCTGTGATTTCAGATTTTCTTTTATCAAATTCTTCCGCAGATAACAATTCCTTTTGTGTATAAAGTTCTTCTAATTTGATATCCTGATATTTTTTGGAAGCAGTACATGTTCCTTCCTGAGAAAATTCTTTGGATAATGCCAAAAGCTTCTTTGGACATGAACTTCCGTGTTTTCCTTTTGCTTCTTTCTGATGTTTTAATAGCTCATTAGAAGTTCCTTTTACGGTATTGAATGGTACGCCAAGTGGTGAAATCTGGCTCAGATAAAAATCTTGTTCTTTGGCTTTTAAAAGTAAATTTCTGGTTTCTGTATCTACAGAAGTTGCTTCAGGAACCAATAAAAACGGTGATCCCCATCCTACACTGTCTACATCATAGGTTGCCAGTAAGAAATCGTGTTCCTCAGAGGTTCCAACGCCGCCCTGTACGGTAATTTTCATTTCTAAAGGATTAGAGACAAGATGTTTTCCTTTTTGTTCTAAAGCATTGATCATTAATGCATGGGCAGATTGTATCAGTTCATTTTTTTTCTGCTTGAATTCTTCCATGATAGGTCCCAAGAGCATTCCCTCTGTAGCGAAAGCGTGGCCACCACAGTTCAATCCCGATTCTATTCTGTATTCTGAAACCCACAGCCCTTTTTTTGCCAGAAAATTTCCCTGAATCATTGCAGAACGGAAATCACTCACCTTAAGAATGATTTTCTTTTTCAGAATACCATTTTCATTGGGGAAAAAGTCCTCGAATTCTTCCATATAGCTATATAAACGAGGATTCATCCCGGCAGAAAGAACCATGGACGAAGATAATTTACTATTGGCAAATCCGCGGAGTGAGGCATGAGCATCATTGTACATCACCGGAAGCTGCTCGTTTTTCTTATAGTTGTCCTTATCAACTTTTGTCATGATATTGACATCAATACTACCCGGTATTAAATTGGCCTCGATGAAATTTTTAATACTGTCTCCCCAATTATCTTTTTGACTGATAAGATTTTGAAGACTGTTTTTCAGATCTGAAGTATTGGGAAGCATGGTCATAAAGTCTTTCAATGCTTCTTTATTTTTACTGATTTCCTGTTTGAAAGATTCGAATTTTTCATTCACGATATCATCTACCATGTCCAGATAAGCAGTAACCCTTTTGGCTCTGTAATCCTCTGTTTTTGTTGATATTCCCAGATAATCCAGATTAAACTTCTTGGTATAGAAGTTCTTCATTTTTTCCAGGATTTCATCATCAATAATAGAAATCACAGAAGAAATTCCATATTGTGCAACGCGGATCGGGCTGTCTATAGTATAAGCCAATCCCATTACGGGAATATGAAAATTGTGTAACGGTTTAGTTGTCATTATGTTTCAATAAAAGTTTTTTATTTAATGCAACTAAAAATTCCTAAAAACTATTCACTGCTAAAAATATCATTTTTTAATAAATTATGCATCAAATAATACTTGTAATTTTGAAAATATGCTAAAAATCACTTTATTCTGTAAAATGAAAAAGAATGAAAATAATTTTAATAGGTTCTGTTAGAAAAAGTATACACACAAGTTTTTCCTCTATAATCATAGAATCAAGAAAATACTTATCTAATAAAAAAGGTTTTATTTACCTGTTACAGTAAACAAAACCTTTGCTTTAAAATATTTGTCAGGAGAACTACTCTGCTTTGTTCTTAAGCATCATCAACAAGCTGTAAGCTCCTTTCTGTACAATTTTTTTATCCTTTAAAAAATCTGCCTTTACGATTTCTGTAAACTGATCATCTGAAATTCCGGTAACCACAGGAATCATTTTGTACTTTGATTTTCCAAGATCTTCAAAAACATAATTTTTATTTTCAAAAGAAACCACGGCTTCATTGGGAAGTCCTTGGGTGTATCTACTGCTGATATTAACTTCTGCATTGATGTACATTCCTTTTACAAATTCAGGATTGTTGGAAGATAATTTAGCCACAGCTGTTGCAGAGCCTCCACTTTCAATACTTGGAACCACGCTTACAATTTTAGCATTGGATTTCAAGTCAGGTTTCTGATTATTGTAGACTAAAATCTCCTGTCCAACTTTTATATCATTCACATCATTTTCGAAAATCTTTAATTCTAAAAGAAATCCTGCTGGATTAATCAACTCAAATAAGGTATCTGCAGGGTTGATATATTGTCCGTTATTCACCAAAATCTTACTTACAAAACCACTGAACGGTGCATAAATATTGATTTTACTCCTAATATTTCCAGTGTTTAATCCTTTGGCATTTATTCCTATAATTCGGAGTTTTTCTTCCAGACCTTTTAATGTAGCATTCAGTGTAGAATAGTCTGCCTGAGCAGTTTGCATGGTTTTGTCACTGCTTGCTTTGCTTGTGTTAAGGTCCTTTTGACGGTTGAAATTGAGTCTTGCTGCTTCAAGTTGTGCCTTGGTTACGAGATAATCCTGCTGAAGTTGTATGAATTGTGGATCTTCTACAACGGCCAATACCTGTCCTTTACTGAAGTGGCTTCCATTGATTACATTGATGGATTTGATATGTCCGCCCATAATGCTTGAAACCGAGCTGATGTGGGAAGGGGCAATCTCTGCTTTCCCGTTCAGACGTACCAGTTTTTCCATATTTCTGTTTTGGATGGAAGTGGTAGTTAAGCCTACAGACTGAATTTGCTTTTCTGTAAGGTGTACCGTATTTTCGGCCCCTTTGGTAAATTTTGTGTTCTCGTAAACAGTTTTTTCCTCTTCCTTTTTTCCTGAGCATGAAGATAAAATAAGGGATAAGGAAAGGCTGTATATTGATATTTTTTTGAATTGCATGATGCTGTTTATTTTGAAATTAAGAAATTAAGTTCTGCTCCAATCTGGTTAAGCTTTTCAAGGCTGTCAATGTAATCGGCCTTGGTTTTTACAGCCTGATTCACCAATATTACCCAGTTCAGATAATCAATTTCTCCTACATCCATTTGTTTTTGAGCTGTTTTCAGGATGGTTTCAGATTTTGGAAGCTGTTTTTGTTCGTAATTTTCAATGATTTTCTGTTGATTCAGATAGTTGCTGATTTGTTGTCTCAATCTGTTTTTAAGTTCAATTTCTTTTCTATGATATTCGTTTTCAGAGATGGCAATTTTTGCCTGTGCTGCTTTTGTCATAGCTCTTTGTCCTTTTGTGAATAAAGGAATACCTACTCCGACCTGAACAGAATTAAAACGGTTGTTATTAATGTTTTTCATGCTTTGGTTGGTATACCCTACCATAAGTTCAGGAAGAAGTCTGCTTTTTTCAAGTTGTACTTCCGCCTCTCCTATTTTGATCTGTTGTTGCAAATATTGAAGCTGAGGATGTTGTTTGGTCATTTCTTCAGAAAGCTGAAGTCCTACATCCATTACAGCCTTATCTGCAACGGGTTGGTAGGTGTTTTCAGATTGAAGAAGTAACTGAAGCTGTAATTTGGCTATATTCAGGTCATTTTCGAGAGAATTCAATTGTACCTGCATCTGTTCTTTTTGAATTTCCGCAGTTGATTCCTCCAAAATATTGGCTTCACCTTTTTTTAATCTTAAACTGGCTTTATTGGCAAAATTGCTGTACAGCTGGCTGATATATTCCAATACTTTTTTCTTCTCCTGTAGTACTAAAATTCTATAAAAAACATCTGTAACCTCTTTTGTAAGCTGTGTTTTTGTAAGGTTTTGATTAATAACACTTGCTGTCCATTCTGCATCCAGCATCTGTTTTCTTTTTGAATAAACTGTCGGAAAACTAAACTTCTGGGAGATTCCGAATGAGTTGTCGGTTTCTTCTCCCTGAATCTGTCCAATTGCTCCGGTAACTTCCAGTTGAGGAAGATCAAGATAGCTAGCCTTTAATTTTTCCTGATAATCTGAGATTAATTTTGAACTTTTAAGGGTTCCGTTTTGCTGAATTGCTTTTTCCAGAGCTTGTTCAAAAGTGATGTTTTCCTGAGCCTGAAGACTTCCGAAAGAAACCAATAGCAAGAAAACAGATAACTTTTTATAGTTTATTTTTTTAGAGAATTTCATTTTATCTTTATTAATATGTTCAAATAAGACGTAGAGAATAGGAAGCACAAATAAGGTTAAAAGTGTTGCCAGCATCAGCCCGCCAATAACTACCGTCGCCAAAGGTCTCTGCACTTCTGCTCCTGCTCCGTTACTTATGGCCATAGGAAGAAAGCCTAAAGAAGCTACAAAAGCAGTCATTAAGACCGGACGAAGTCTGATTCTTGTGCCCATGAGTACAATTCTGCTGGTGTTGGTTATCCCGTTGTTTTTCAATCGGTTAAATTCTGATATCAAAACAATTCCATTCAATACGGCAACTCCAAATAGGGCAATGAACCCAACCCCTGCACTGATGCTGAAAGGCATTCCTCTTAAAGCAAGAAAATATACTCCTCCGATTGCTGATAAAGGAATTGCAGTATAGATCAATAAGCTGTGTTTTACAGAACCAAACGCAAAGAACAGCAACAGGAAAATCATCACCAAAGAAATAGGAACAGCAATTCCCAGTCTTGCTTTAGCTTCATTTAAATTTTCAAAGGTTCCACCATAGGAAACAGTATATCCGGGTGAGAACTTAATATTTTTATTTACTTTTTGCTGAAGCTCTTCCACAATACTCTGTACATCTCTTCCTTTTGCATTGAAACCAACAATGATTCTTCTTTTGGTATCTTCCCTCTGGATCTGGTTCGGACTGTTTTTAAGTTCTACCTTAGCCAGCTGAGATAAAGGAACCTGTTCACCTGAAGCTGTAGGAACCAATAAATTCTGAATGCTTGTAATGTCTTTTTTATGTTCATTATCCATACGAACAACAATGTCGAATTTTTTCTCTCCCTCATATAAAGCTCCTGCCGTTTGGCCTGCAAAAGCCATATTGATCACTCTGTTGATTTCTGCTACAGAAATATTGTATCTTGATAATTCTGAACGGTTATAGTCAATGACCACTTGTGGAGCCCCTACAACAGGTTCTATATAAAGGTCCTGAGCTCCTTTTACTGAATTGATAACACTTCCCAGTTTTTTGGCGTAGGTCGTAAGACTGTCAAGATCTTCACCATAAATTTTACAGACTATATCTTGTCTGGCTCCGGTCATTAATTCATTGAAACGCATCTGTACAGGAAACTGAAAACTGGTTGTTAGCCCCGGAATAACACTTAATGCTTTACTCATCTTTTCAGACAGCTCCGGAAATGACGATGCGGAGGTCCATTCTTTTTTAGGTTTTAAAACAATAATCATATCCCCAGCATCCATTGGCATTGGTTCTGTAGGAATTTCGGCACTTCCTATCTTTACAACGATTTTCTGTACTTCAGGAAACTGTTTTAAAAGAATACTGGAGGCCTGAGTGGTTACTTTTTTGGTCTCATTAATGTTACTTCCCTGAAGAATTCTCATTTCAACTGCAAAATCACCTTCTTCCAGTGACGGTATGAACTCTCCGCCCATTCTGGAAAGGGTAAAAACGGCTCCTGCAAAAAGTATCAATACTCCAAGGATGATTGTTTTTTGGTATTTAAGAGCTTTCATCAGGAACTTTTGATGTCCTATTTCCACCTTGGTCATTACTTTGTCAGAGATATTGTCTTTTTCCTTTTTCTTTCGGCTCAATACCAGAGAACTCATCATAGGGATATAGGTAAGTGAAAGGATAAATGCACCAATTAAGGCAAAAGCTACAGTTTGGGCCATAGGTTTGAACATTTTTCCCTCAATTCCCTGAAGAGTAAAAATCGGAAGGTATACAATCAGGATAATGATTTGCCCGAAAACAGCACTGTTTACCATTTTGGTAGCAGAGCTTGAAACCTGCTCGTTCATCTCATTTTTGCTCAGCATATTATCTTTTCCGAAGTGTTTTTTGTGAGCGAGCTGATGAAGAACGGCTTCAACGATAATCACTGCGCCATCCACAATAAGACCAAAATCCAGGGCTCCGAGACTCATCAGGTTACCGCCAACTCCAAAGATGTTCATCATGATAATGGCAAATAGCATGGCTAAAGGAATAACAGAGGCAACCAATAGTCCGGCTCTGAAGTTTCCTAAAAATAAAACCAAAATGAAAACTACAATTAATGCACCTTCCATCAGATTTGTCTTTACAGTACTGATGGTATTGTTCACCATTTTAGCACGGTCAAGGAAAGGTTCAATAACAACACCCTCAGGCAGGGATTCCTGAATTTTTTCCAGTCTCTGCTTGATATTGGTAATGACTTCGTTGGCATTTTCGCCTTTAAGCATTAAAACAATAGCTCCCGATACCTCTCCGGTATCATTATAAGTCATAGCACCATATCTTGTTGCATATCCTATCTTTACGGATGCCACATCTTTTATGTGAACCGGAATACCTTCCTTAGTTTCTGCAACCTGAATGCTTCCGATATCTTCTGTACTTCCCAAAAGCCCCTCACTTCTGATAAAAAGAACGGTTTCTTTCTTCTCAATATAAGCTCCTCCGGTATTCTGGTTATTTTTTTCCAGAGCGGCAAATACATCATTGATATTGATGTTGAATGCCTGAAGCTTATTTGGGTTGATGGCTATTTCATACTGTTTCAGTTTTCCACCGAAGCTGCTGACATCAGCCACTCCCTTGGTTCCTAGTAACTGACGTCTTACCACCCAATCCTGAATGGTTCTGAGTTCTGTTTCGTCATACACATTTTCATAGCCCTTTTTTGCTCTTACCACATATTGGAAGATCTCTCCCAGTCCTGTGGAAATAGGTCCAAGCTCCGGTTTCCCAATTCCTGCAGGAATATTGTCCTGTACAAGCTGTAAACGCTCCTGAACCTGTTGTCTGGCCCAATACACATCTGTTTTATCATCAAAAACAACAGTTACCAATGAAAGCCCAAATCTTGAAAGACTTCGAAGTTCTGTAATACCACTGATATTACTGGTAGACTGCTCAATGGGGAATGTGACAAGACGCTCTATATCTGCGGCTCCGTAAGATGGTGCTGTAGTGATAATCTGGACCTGATTATTGGTAATGTCAGGCTGTGCGTCAATGGGAAGTTTAGTAGTTTCATAGACTCCGAGAAGGACAAGTCCTATGGTGAACAGAGCAATGATGAGCTTATTCTTTACAGAAAACTCAATGATTTTGTTTAACATGAAAAATATATTATTTGCTAACGGTAGTGCTTTGAATACTGCTTAAACCTTGGACTTGAATCACAAAAAAATTGATACACTTAAGGTATTTAAGTGATAAGTTTTGTACGCATGAAGCTCACTTTGATTCTTATTAGGTGAATTGCATACTGGATTATTTTAAACTTATTACAGCGTTGTAAATGGTTTAAATAAAGGTTTTGTGATTACAAAATGTAAGCAGAATAATAAAGCGCTACAGATTTATTGATAAGTAATAAGAATTGACTGCTTCGAGTAAAGAACTTAAAGCATTAATTTTCAATCTAAAATCAATTATGAAAGCCGTGGAGGCTGAAAAATTCTGGAAAGGTAAAGGTTTGAGAAGTCCTTTTCCTGATAAATACTGTTTTTCTGAGGAATCTTGATTTCCTTAGGTTTTTTGATTTCAAAGGTAAGTTCCGGAAGTTGGGCATGCACTGTTAATACAATGGGTGGATTGATAAACGGCAGCTTTTGGTCTAAATCCCAGTCTGAGTCTTTTTTGTGATTGTCATAATGTTCCATGACAAATTCTGACAAATTTCCGTGGTATTCCATAAAGTGTTCCACAAACATAGGCACTTTCATTACTTCCCCCGCATTGGTGGTAGCTAGCACATACATCATCGAGCATAATATGGAGAACCATTTTAACATTAGGGCAAATATAAGGCTTAAATTTTTTTTAAAAAGACTCTGATGTTAATTTTATTTTAATTTCTCCCATTTATTCGGACGTATCAGTCATTTGCTGATTAAGAATTTTTAAAAAGAGCTCCATGGCAGGACTAATCCATTTATTAGAATGATGAGCAGTAATCATGGTAATAGTACGCTGAAATCCTTTAATAGTAATCTCTGCAATTTCCCCTTTTTGAATCTCTTCTTCAACAACAAAATGAGGTAAACACGCGATTCCCAGATTATTCATGACGCTTTTTTTAATGGCTTCAATACTCCAGAGTTCAATATTTTGTCCGGTTCTTATATTTTTTTTCTTAAGATATTCTTCGAAATACTGTTGATAAACACCATTTGGGTCATTATTAATCACTGAACACGCTTTTATTTGATCTTTTTTATCGAAATTTTTTTCCCGGTCCAGGAATTCCGGAGAGACCATAACTCCTACTGTGAAAGATGAAAGCTCTGTTACTTTAATCTGATCATCATATCCATGTACCTGATAGTGAATCCCAAGATCAATATCATTACGAATAATCTCTTTCTGAACTTCATAGCAATTTCTCACCTTTAATTTGAGTTTTACATCAGGAGCTGTTTCAATGAATTGCTTGAGGACAGGCTGCAGAATATAAGTTAGCAAACTGTCAGAAACTGAAATATTGAGGTTTCCCTCTATTTTTCTGTCTTTTGAATTCAACTGTTTAATCTGCTCTATTTCTTCCTCTATTTTTTTAATGTGCGGAATTAGCTTCAAAGACTGTGCTGTTGGAAGCATTCTTCTACCTATTTTCTCAAATAAAGGGAATTTTACTTCATTTTCTAGTTGTTGAATCTGATAACTGATCGCCGATAAAGAATAGTTGAGTTCTTTCGCAGCATCCTGAAAATTGCCTTTTTCCACAATGGTTTTGAAACTTCTGAGCTGATGAATATCCATACTTTAATATTTTCGAAGTAAAAGTATAAATATTTCCGATTGTTTGAAGTGTTTAACCTCATTAATTTTGTCAAAAAAAATATGTGGTTCTCATTCTTTATTTACAGTGTCCTGACGGCACTTCTTCCCGGTCCTAATAATATCCTTGCTCTTAACAGCAGCATGAAATTAGGATACCAAAAGAGTAAAACATTGCTTTTTGGGATTTACTCGGGGTTTACAGTAGTCATGCTATTGACTGCTTTTTTTACAGAATTTCTTTTGAATTCGTATGGCTTCTTTCTCAATTATCTCAAATATGTCGGAGCGGGTTATCTTATCTACCTTGCATGGTCTGTAATATCCGGAAAGCCTTCTGAGATTGATTTCAAGCAGGATGAACCCCTTTCCAGTTCTGCAGGAAATTTCTGGAAAGGATTTCTATTGCAGCTAGTAAATATTAAAATTATTATTTATGGAATAACAGCATTTAGCAGCTTCATCTTTCCTCAGTTCAAGCAACTATGGGTCATTCTTATTTTTGCTTTTATCCTTTCTTTTATCGGAAACTCGGCTACCTGGATTTGGGCAGTAGCCGGAGAGAAACTTCACAAATTTTTGAACCGGCACTACAAAGTGGTGAATATCATCATGGGAATCCTCTTGCTCTATTGTGCAGTAAGTTTGTTCTTATAAATAGTAGATCAAAGCCTGGATTTCAGTCTGCTCAGGGTTTCCTGTGAAATATTAAGATAGGAAGCCACCATTTTATTAGAAAGTCTCCTTACAACAACAGGATTTTCATCCAGTAGCTGACGGTATTTTTCAAGAGCATCCTGAACAAGGAAAGACATTAGCCTTTTCGTATTATTAACATAAGCTGTTTCCAGATATATCCTGTAAAATTTTTCCCATTGAGGAATAATATCCAGAAGATGATAAAAATTTTTATGAGTGATATAATATACTTCTGAATCCTCCACTGCCTCAATGAATTCTTCGGAGGGCTCAGAAGTTATAAAACTGGTGAGTGCTGTCGCAAACTGATTTTCAAATGCAAAATATCGTGTAGAGTCCTGCCCCTCTTCATTGATGAAAAATATACGGAGGCAGCCTTTCACCACGAAAAATGTACGCTGGCTGTTTTGTCCGTTGGCAAGAAGCATTTCATTCTTTTTAATTTGAATAAGGTTGAAATAGGAAAGAATAGTTTCTAAATCTTTATCCGTTACTGATATTCTATTTTTAATATATGAAGCTAAGAGTTCCTGCATGTAAGCAAAATTAATGATAAAAGGCTTTGCTTACTACTTTTATTCTATATTGCTATCTATTTTCCGCCTGTCCGGCTTTCCAGTATGAGCAGGCATACAATCCGTTCGGATCCCAGTTTAAAATGGCTTTAAAATAACTGCGCAGGTCCCGAACTGTACTATATTCAGCAGAAATATAAACATATCTTTTCAGTAGACCTGATGGAATTTCCACCTGCTGGGCACGTTCTGCTAATCTGCTTCCTTTTTCCGGCTGAGGATTATGAAGCCATTCAACAGAGATGTCGGCAGCGGAACACAATATAATTTCATCTTCTTTTTCATGTACTTCCAATAACACTTTTGCTGTTACATACGATGGAAATTGCTCGAGGATTGCACAGATCACAGGTAATGCTGTTGCATCTCCCACAAGAAGATAAAAGTCTGCATCCGGAACCAAAGGTCTTGTGCTTTCTTTCATCCCTACTTCCAGGGTATCTCCGTTATTAACTTGTAGTGCCCATGCTGATGCCGGACCATTATCTCCATGAGATACAAAGTCTATTATTAATTCACGATTTTCGAGGTCTATTTTACGGTTGGTATAGGTTCTTACAATAGGTTCACGATCCTTTTCTGTAACAGTCGGGATAAATATTTTATTATTGGATCCGGATTGTACATTGGCTAATAATTCTGTCTGATTGTCATCAATGTCCAATACAATACGAATAAGATGAGGGGTAAGAAATTTTTTATCTTTAATGGTAAATACAGAACGTATTTTTTTCGTTGTCATTTGTTCTTTTTCTAATGTTGTACTCATATATTTTGTTTAAAATATTCAGGTGCAAATATCCTTTTCTGGTAAACATCAAACTTTGATTTAGATCAAAAAAGCAAAGCAAAGTGATGGTTATTCGGAATACTGATTTATGGTTTCTATTTCGTGATAAATAGTCGTTGTCCAGAAATCAAGTTCCATCTCTTTTTTACGTATGGTTTCAAGGGTGAAATCTCCCATATGGTAAGCTTTTATCAATGATTGTCTTTGGTATTCCGCCAATTTAAGTTCCAGATCAAAATAAGACTTCTTCCATTCTGTGTGATGCAATAATGATTTTTCTGTATTATTATTTGACAGCTGAGACTGTTCTCTTTCAAGTTTTTTAATCATACTTTCTACAGCATTGATTGTAATATTATTATCGGGCGCAAAATCATATAAAAATGAAACAGATTCTTTTAGAAGAAGTTTGTTAAGGTCTTTTTCTTCCTGCTTGTCCGGTGCAGAAGGTTTTACCAAACGGATTAATCTGGGTAATGTTAATCCCTGAATTAACAAAGTGAAAATAATAACTACAAAAGATATAAATAGTATGGTATCTCTTTGTTCTATAATAGCCCCATGATTATCCCTGATCGGTAATGCCAGTGCAGCAGCCAGCGAAACAACGCCACGCATTCCGGACCAGGAAAGGATGATATATTCTTTTTTGGATTGGGTGAGAAAACCATTTGTTTTTTCGGTTTCATTATTTGAAAAAACAGGAAATAAAGAAAGTACAGCCAGCCTTATCACTACAAGGATCATAAAAATTAAAAGTCCATAAAAAATAAGGACAGGTATTTCAGTTATAGGGATATTTGAAATAATTGTCGGAAGCTGCATTCCAAGGATCAGAAATACTAACCCGTTTAAAACAAAGATCACAACATCCCAAAAATGGCTCATCTGCATTCTGCTTTCGGTTTTGAACAGTGAAATTGAATTCCATGAAAGGAACATTCCTAAAATAACCACTGCCAGTACTCCAGAAAACCCTAAATGTTCTGCCAGGCTGTAAGCTGCAAAAGGAAGAAGCACCACGGCAAATGTTTCTACACTACTTTTGCCATTAAAGTATCTGTGTAATTGTAAAAAAGCAAAGCCCATGATCATCCCAATAACCAGCCCGCCAAAACTGTTACTCACAAATTGTATTCCTGCACTCCAAAAGGAAAATACCCCACTGGTAATGGCTATAACCGCACATTTATAAGCAATAAGGGCAGACGCATCATTCAATAGACTCTCTCCTTCAAGTATGGTCGTTAGTTTTTGGGGAAGAGGAAGTGTTTTTGTAATACTGGTGGCTGCCACAGCATCAGGAGGAGAGACAATAGCCCCTACAACAAAGGCAAGAGGCCAGGTGAATCCCGGTATCATACTGTGAACAATCAAAGCAATGATGGTCGTTGTAAGAAAGACCAGTCCTATTGCCAAAACGGAAATTTTAGGAAGTTCTTTTTTGAAATCGGGAATAGATGTATTCCAGGCTGCATCGAACAGGATTGGAGGCAGAACCACATAGAAAATCATTTCCGGACTCATATCAATAGAAGGGACAAGCTGGGTGAGACTTAAAGTAAGTCCTGCTATCACAAGCAAGAGAGGAAGTGCCAGTTTGAACCTGTCTTTCACGGAAATAATAATGATTAAAATAATGGATATCCAGATGATTTTTTCAAGTTCTACCATAGCTTTATATTAAGCCGCGAAATTAAAAATCTGACGTCCTTAGAACTTTGATCTAGATCAAAAAGCAAATAATGTTTTCAAACTTGTTGAAAGAATATTTTACATTATGGGTTTGAGATCCGGCAGGAATTATTTCATTGCAGGAATTATGATGAAAATTAATAAATTTCAAAATATTAATAAAAATCAAAATATGTTACAGAATAATTATTTTTAATTAAAATAAATAATTTTTAAAAAAAATGCACATATGATGTTCTGCATAATATAAATTTTGCTTATATTTGTGGATCGAAATAATTTTTTTTCATCATTTGTGTTTTTTTAAGGTCTTCATTCGTGAAGACCTTTTTGTTTTCTTGAATGTAATAATTATTGATTTGATATTAATAATTCAAATTTTTTGAATAGGAAATATCTCATGTTTTGAATAGCGGAAATGCTTCTCTATAAAGGGATATATGAGTTTTTGTTAATTAATAAATCCTTTTTGCTGAGTTTGTATTAATATTTTTCATAAAATCTGTAGGCCTGAATTGCATGACTGACAGAAAGCTTCTTGTGTATGCCTGCACACTCTTGTACCCTACTTCATAGGCGATTTCTGAAATGGTAAGATTCCCTGAACTGAGAAGTTCCATACTTTTAATGATGCGAAGCATTTGTTGGTATTTACTCAATGTTAGCCCGGTTTCTTTCTTGAAAATACGTTCCAGCGTACGAGAAGACAGCAAGGCCATATCTCCTAAATTTTCTATGATGACTTCTCTATTGTAATGATTATGAAGATGTTCAATAATCTTAGTGAGACGTTTATCTTTTGGAAGACAAATGTGAAGCTTAAGAGAATGTTCTACAAAATGAGGAAGTTCATTGAAGAGTGCCTTTAAGAATACCGTTTCATCAGGATCTTTTTTTAGGAGCTGGGACCATCTTTCTGCATATTTTATCATCTCCCTTAGAACTGGAGGAACAGAAAATACGTTCACCTCATCGTAAAAAGAATTCCTATTATCTGTTTCTGCAAACATAATCATCAGCTTGATCTTTTCAGAATGGGAATTGGTTTTATGAATGACATTTGAAGGGATCCAAACCGCATGATTTTGAGGAAGAAGGTAGATTTTTTCTTCAATGGTGATGTACTGAAATCCACTTTCCACATAAACCAACTGGCCTTTCTTATGCTGATGAAGAACATCATCGTGAATCCAGTTTTCCTCAAACCATACAAAATAGGGTTTGTTCAGTTCATCTATTTTTATGCTGTCGTTGGCATTCATGTCGTTTTAGGTTAAAACTTTGGCAAAATTAAACAAAATTACTGTACTAATTTTGTACAAAAGTTATTATCATGATGAAGAACGAAGTAAGAAAAAACGCTTCTTATGTTTTAATGATCCTGAATGTATTGGTGGTTATCCTGATCTCCAGTAATCTTCGGTCGCCTATTGTTGCCGTTTCTCCTGTTCTTGGGGATGTGAGAGAGGCTTTAAAACTGGATAATTTTCAGGTTAGTCTGCTTACCTCTATTCCACTTTTTATGTTTGCCGTTTGTTCCGTTTTGGTTAGTCGGTTTTCGAATAAGCTGGGTATCAGCAAACTATTGATGTATTCATTGATTATTTTAAGTTTTGGATTGTTCCTAAGGATTTCCGGATCTCTTATACTGTTATTCATTGGATCTGTGTTTATCGGATTAGGAATTTGTATTGGAAATGTAGTGACTCCAGGATATGTTAAGAATAATTTCCCAAAGCAGATTGGCTTGATGACGGGGATTTTTGCAGTGGCCATGAATCTTACGGCTGCTCTAGCTTCAGGGTTTAGCGTTAGGATTGGAGAATGGACGGGATTTGGATGGCGAGGCTCTTTGGGAATCTGGTTGGTCATTGCGGCCTTGGGATTTTTTGTCTTAACACTGGAAATGATATTTAATAAAAAGAATTCCGGACAGCCAAAGCCTGCAATGGGAACTTCTGATTTTAATATGTTTAAGTCTGCACAGGCATGGAATATCAGTGTCTTTATGGGGTTACAGTCATTGTTCTATTATTGTATGGTGGCTTGGCTGCCTTCATTTCTTACCGACTATAATATGCCAGGCGAAAGTGCAGGATGGGTTTTATTTGTTATTCAGATTACCATGATTCCGGTAACGTTCTGTTGTCCGATCATTGCAAGTAAAATGAAAGATCAAAGGATTCTGATTTTATTCATCTGTGCCTTGATGTTCACCAGTACCATGATGTTTGTCTTCCTGAAAGCACAGTGGATCTATGTAAATGCAGTGATTATAGGAATCTCCAATGGTTTGTCTTTCAGTTTATCCATTTTGTTCTTTTCTACCAGAACGAAAAGCAGCATCAATGCCGTTAAGATTTCGGGAATGGCTCAGTCTGTAGGTTATCTGATTGCAGCATTTGGTCCTCCAATCTTTGGAAAGCTTCATGATTGGGATGTTTCCTGGAATATTTCATTTTATTTTTTAAGTATTGCAGTATTGATCATGCTTTATTTTGGAATGAGAGCTGCCAGAAATAAGTATGTAGAGGATTAATGAAGCAATAAGCCTTATAGATGTCAAAGTCTATAAGGCTTATTTATTTTAATGAAAAGATAATTCTGTCTCTTCTCCATCTTTCAGGATGAAACATTGGGATTCATGCCCTTTTTCTGTCATTTTTCTTTGAATAAAGTCTCTGTTTTCTTTACAGTGGCTTACGGCTTCCAAATGGGTAACCCATACTATTGCTTTAGGAGCATATTCACAAACTTTCAGGATATCTTCGCTGGTCATGATAATAGGATCCCCTACTGAAAAAGTTGCTGCTCCACCCGCTACGATAATATGCTGTGGTTCATGTTTGTCGATTTCTTTAGCGATGTCATCATACCAAATACTGTCTCCTACAATATAAACAGATAGATTATCTTTTTTAAAAACAAATCCGTTGACTGTTCCCATCTTTTCTCCAATTTCTCCAGTTCCGTGCTGTCCTTTGGTGATTGAAATATCAATATCTTTCCATAGGATATGATTATTTATTGGAATAATGTTCTGAAAACCCTGTTGTGCAATTTGATCTAAAATGCTTTCAGGACAAAGAATAGGCGTAGCTTTATCAATAAGTTGTACGGCTTGTGTATCCCAGTGATCCGGATGCAAGTGGGTAATGGCTACCGCATCTATTTTATCTAACTTTTCAATTAATTCTTCTCTGCTGAAAGGTAAATCTACCAAAGGATTCAATAATTCATTATCTGTCATAGGAAATTTTCCCAACGATCCTTTTTCTCCAAGCATTGGATCCACTAAGATAGAGGTTCCGTCAATATTCAATAGCAATGTTGCATTGCGCCATAATTGTAATTTCATTTGTTTAAGTTTGTAGTACAAAGCTATTGGTGAACTGAATGAAAACAATCGAAGGTTACCAAAAGGTTAACGATATACTTTAAAGTAAACTATGAATTTCGAGGAGTTTAAAAATTGTGGTCTCAGACGGAGTCTGGATATTCTTTCCGGAAAATGGAAACCATTGATTCTGCACAATCTTTTTGAAGAAGATACGGTACGTTTTGTAGAACTTTGGCGGAATATGCCCAGGGTATCCAAAAAGGTACTTGCAGAACAGCTTAAACAATTGGAGGACGATCATATTATTGAACGGATTGAAGTTTATAATTTTCCTCCGGAGGTTTATTATAAACTGACTGAAAAAGGGAAAAAGCTCGGCCCTATCCTTTCTGAACTTCATTCATGGGGAAATGGGCTGAGCTTATGATGTGTTTTTTAGGGCCTTTTATTGTAATTATTGATGGATATTTTAGTTTCTGAACTGATCTAATACTTCCATAATATTTTGATAAACAAAATCTAATTCTTCAGAAGTGATACAGTAAGGCGGTACCAGATAGATGACATTTCCCAATGGTCTCATTATGATTCCTCTCTGTAAAAATTCATTGTAAAGCCTTTTCCCTATTTCATTGAAATAGGATGTTCCGTACTCTGTTTTAAAATCAAAAGCCAAAATAGTTCCAACCTGACGGGCGTTTTCTACCTGAGGATGTATGGCCAGTGATTTTACAAATTCAGAATGCTGATGGGTGATGCGTTTGATATTCATTTGAGTGTCTTCTTTAAGTAATATTTCCATGCTTGCCAAAGCAGCGGTACATGCTAAAGGATTTGCTGTAAATGAGTGTCCATGAAATAAGGTTTTATGCTTATCGTCAGACCAAAAGGCATTATAAATTTCATCAGAACATGTGGTGATTCCCATTGGCATGGTTCCTCCCGTTAATCCTTTTGAAAAACACATGATATCCGGCCGTTCGGTAAGATAATTGGCAGCAAATAGCTTACCTGTCCTTCCAAAGCCTGTGAAAACCTCATCCTGGACCATAAGAACACCTAGTTCTCTACAGAATTTCATCAAACTGCTTAGGTCTTCCGCATTATACATTAGCATTCCTGCTGCACCCTGAACCAGCGGTTCATAAATAAAGCATGCCACCTCATCTTTCAAATTTCTGATCTGTGATTGCAGATCTTTCAGGTTTTCAGTATTGGGAGTATCAATGAAAACAACTTCAAACAGCATACTCTCAAACGGTTTTGTCCAAAAGCTTTTTCCGCTTACAGACATAGCTCCAAAGGTATCACCATGATAAGAATTTTTAAAAGCCAGGATCTTGGTCTTTTTATTTCCTTGGTTATGAGCGTACTGAATGCACATCTTTAATGCTACTTCTACAGCTGTGGATCCGTTATCAGAATAGAAAACCTTCTTCTGATTGACCGGCAAAAGCTTTAATAGGTTTTCCGAAAGCTGTATAGCGGGTTCGTGGGTAAAACCTGCAAAAATAACCTGCTCAAGCGTGTTAAGCTGTTCAAATATACGTTGTGCAATATAAGGATGAGAATGCCCGTGCAATGTTACCCACCATGATGAGACCACGTCCATATATTTCTTGCCTTCATTGTCAAACAGATAAATCCCTTCACCTTTTACAATGGGAATGATTGTATCTGCGGTCTTCATCTGTGTGTAAGGATGCCAGTTGACGGCTCTGTCTCTCTGCGTAAGACTTGTCTGTTGTGTTATTGTATTCATGTATTGATGTAAAATGTATTAATGATTCAAAAAATCAGACACAAGAGTCAGGATGAATACAAGAATGCTCATGATTAATATCCAGAAACTCATAACTCATCATTTATAATTTTTTAACAGCAGGTTTCTTTTTTAAGCATAGGTCTAAGTCCGAGCTTTTCCAGCATCTGCATATCTTCAGATACTCCGGGGTTAGGTGTTACCAATAGGGTTTCTCTTTCTCCCGTGAAAATAGAGTTTGCCCCTGCCATGAAGCACCATGCTTGCTCTGTTTCTGTCATTTCTATACGTCCTGCACTTAGTCTTACCATAGATGAAGGCATTACAATTCTTGCTGTAGCAATCATTCTTACCATTTCCCAGGTGTCTACTTTTTCATTGTTTTCCAATGGAGTTCCCTCCACCCTTGCTAGTGCATTGATAGGAACTGATTCCGGGTGTTTCGGCATGGTCGCTAAGGTCAATAGCATTGAAATTCTATCTCTGTGGGTCTCTCCTAGCCCTATAATTCCTCCTGAGCACACAGTGATTCCTGCTTTTCTAACATTATTGATGGTATTGATTCTGTTATCAAATGTTCTGGTAGAGATAATCTCTTCATAATATTGTTCAGAAGTGTCAAGGTTGTGATTGTAGGCATATAATCCTGCTTCCTGAAGTCTGATCGCCTGTTCTTCGGTAAGCATCCCTAACGTACAGCATACTTCCAATCCCAGTTCATTTACTCCCTTTACCATATCTATCACTCTATCGAAGTCACGATTGTTTCGGACTTCACGCCAGGCTGCAGCCATGCAGAATCTTGAAGAACCGCTGTCTTTTGCCTTTTGAGCATGAGCAATAACGGTTTCTGTGGGTAACAAGGCCTGTACCTTGATGTTGGTGTGGTAACGTGCTGCCTGTCCGCAATATGAGCAGTCTTCCGGGCAGCCTCCTGTTTTAATTGACAGTAAAGTAGATATCTGTACTTCGGATGGATCATGTCTTTCACGGTGCACTGTTGCTGCCTTATAGATCAGTTCCATTAAAGGGAGGTTGTAAATGTTTTCAATCTCTTCCTTGGTCCAGTCATTTCTAATCTCTGTTTTTCTATCCATTATCATAATTTTGTTATTGTTAATTGTTTTGCCGTAGCTATAATATTTTCTTTATCAGGGCTGATTTCAGGAATTCTGATAATTTTTGTATCCTTTTCAATGAAAGAACAGATTACTCTTTCCGTATCTTCAGGAAATTCTCCATTAAGGATAAGATATTCAAGTTTGATTTTCCTTTGCTGTAATGCCATGACGGAAAGCAAGGTATGATTGATGCAGCCAAGGTAATTCCTTACAACAAGTGCTGTTGGAATCCTTAGTTTTTCTATCAAATCAATCATAAAGCTATGATCCGAAAGAGGAACCATAAGCCCTCCGGCTCCTTCTATAATCAATGAATTTTGGGTTTCCGGTAATTGAAATGCATCAAGATTGATGTCTATGTTTTCTGCTCTGGCAGATTGATGGGGAGACGCGGCCAATTGCAGTCGATAGGTTTCCGGATGACCTATTGTATTCTCTGTCCAGTCTTCAATTTTTTTACTGTCAGTATAGTGTAGATCTCCTGATTGTACCGGTTTCCAGTAATCAGCTTTGAAATACTGTACTAAAATGGCGGAACAAACCGTTTTTCCTATTTCAGTTCCTATTCCTGTTATAAATAGTTTCATATTGCTGTTTCAGCTATTTTGCTTTAATTAAATTCTTTGATAACTCCTGTGAGTCTGATGATTTCTTCCTCTGTATTGAAGCTATGGAGGCATATTCGAAGTCGTTCTGTTCCTTCCTTTACTGTTGGACTGTATATGGCATACGTTGCAAAGCCCTCATTGGATAAAGTTTTCTGTAGAAGCCCTAGTTTTTGGTTATCAGGAATAACAATAGCCTGAATCGGACTTTTTTCAGAGGAAGGAGAATTCAGTCTCTGTCCTCGGAATGTTTTGATATTGTGCTGAAGTTTCTCTGCTGCTTCATGATTGCTTTCCAGGAATTCATATCCTGTTTTTATACTCATCCATTGAAAATCCTGCGCTGAAGTGGTATAAATAAAGGGTGAAGCAAAATTGATGAGATAAGATTTCACAGTATCATTACAAAGAATAGCCGCTCCATGTGCTCCCAATGCTTTACCATAGGTAATAATGCTCGCTGTAATCTGATCCTGCAAATCATATTTTTCAATCAATCCATGTCCAAAAACACCAAAAGCATGGGCTTCATCTACCAATAAGTCTGCATTGTAATGCTTTGCTATTTCTGAAATCTTCTGAATGGGAGCAAAATCTCCTTCCATTGAGTAAAGACTTTCTATGGCGATGTAGCAGTGCCTGTCCTGTTTTTTTAATACATTTTCCAGATCATTCAGATCATTATGTTTAAACTTAATCTTTCTGGCATTCGACATTTTGCAGGCATCATGTACAGAACGATGAATCTGTTCATCCACAATAATCGTATCATGGCGATTAGGAAGTGTGGAAAACAATGCAAGATTAGCGTTATACCCCGATGGGAATAGCAAAGCAGATGAAACTCTATGCTTTTTTGCAATAAAACTTTCGGTCGTTATTACAACATCGCTGTTTCCGCTAATCAGCCTAGAACCCGTACTTCCTGATAGTAAATCAGGATTGTCATTGATCTTTTTTAATAAAATATTCTGGAGTTCCTTACTTCTTGCAAACCCTAAATAATCATTGGAGTAAAAATCAATTCCCTCAGAGCGGGATTGAAGCTTTCTTAAAGTGCCCTCTTCTTTTCTTTTGTCGAGAGTTTCCTGAAAATGATGAACGCTTTTAAGCATAACTTAATTGCTCTACGTCTTCTTTAACAGCATTGATCCATACTTCATGAAGCCCTTTTTCAATAGTAAGAATATGTTCAGCATGAAGCTTCCAGTCTGAGGAAAATTCGTTTAACTGATTAATCATTTCTTCCAAGTGTCCCTCTTCTTCCAAAATAATGGATTTTACCATAATTCTTGAAGATTCTTCGGTAAGTGCTTGCTGGTAGACCGGATAAAGTTCATCTGCTCTTACTTCAATCGCATAGGTTACAAAAAGATAAGCTGCATATTTAAGATCTTCCTTACTCAATTGAAATGCTTCCTGAAGATATCTGCATGCTTTAATGTCTAAGGAATGGAGATACTGTCTTGTTGCTATCGGAGCCAGAAGTTCACTGTTTTCATAGGTTTTGCAGAGTTCAGGATCTATTTTTCTAATCTGCTTTTTTAGATAATAGGCATGACGATGTTCTTCAGCAGCATGTTTCAGTTGAATCTCACTTACAAGAATGGGATGTTCGCATTTTGAGATTTTTCGTGCGCCGGCATTTTCCATAAAGGATAACGTATTGAGCCATTTTGCATGGGTTTTGCCATCCTGCACAATCTTTTTTAACAGATGATGAAATTCCATAGATTTTTATTTTGATGTCAAAAGTAGTATATTGCCGGATGGTTGAATGGTGCCAGTTTTGATATTATGGATAGTCCGGTTAAGATTCCTTATGAAAGTTTTATAAAAATTGATAGAAAATCAGATACTTCAATCTATTTGCAGGTTGCCAATCAATTGGTAAATTCTATTCAACGGGGATATCTGCCTTTTGGAACGAAGCTTCCCGGCACAAGAGCATTCAGTGAAATACTGGATGTTCATCGAAATACAGCGGTAGCGGTATATGACGAACTGTGTGCTCAGGGTTGGGTAGAAAGTTTTCCGAATAAAGGAACCTTTGTCATTGGCAAGGATCAGGAAAAGCCTGTAAAAGTAAAGGATTTTGAAGAGAATAATCTTTTAAACTATCCTAAAACAACTGGTTTTTCATTTAAAACATCCAATATACTGGATAACCCTTTTGAACATTCAGATTGTGAATTTGTATTGAATGATGGTGTTCCGGATATCAGACTTACCCAGATTGGCCAACACTCACGGTTTTACAGTTCTATTCTTAAACGCAAATCCAATCAAAAAGGATTAGGACATTACAACCATGACGGAAGTGAGTTTTTTAAGGAACATTTGTCTCAATATCTTAATTTATCCCGTGGATTACCTATTTCCAAGAATAATTTACTGATTACCCGAAGTACGGAAATGAGTATCTATATTGTTTCCGAAATTCTTCTTTCTGCCGGAGATACAGTTCTGGTAGGAGCTTTAAGCTATTTTTCGGTGAATATGATCTTCCAGAAAGCAGGGGTAAATATTGTAACTCTTCCTATAGATGAAGACGGAATTATTGTGGAAAGCGTAAGAGAAGCCTGTAAAAGGCAGAAAATAAGAATGCTTTATCTTACTCCGCACCACCACTATCCTACTACAGTTGCGCTCAGTGCTCAGAGAAGGTTGGAACTGTTGGAACTGGCTAACGAGTACGGCTTTGTTATTCTTGAGGATGATTATGACTATGAATTTCACTATGATAAAAGTCCAATTCTTCCTTTGGCCAGTGCGGATACAAACGGAATGGTAATCTATATAGGATCATTTGGAAAGTCTCTTGCTCCGGGATTCAGAACCGGATTTATCGTAGCGCCTGAAAACCTGATGGTGGAAATGAGAAAGCATCTTGGAATTATCGACAGGCAAGGCGATATTCTTATGGAAAGAACGTTGGGAGAAATGATTGAGGAGGGAGAAATTAACCGCTATCTGAAAAAATCTTTAAAGGTGTATCAGGAAAGACGGGACTATTGTTCTGCTTTGCTTACAGAAAACCTTGGCGATTATATCACCTTTGAAAAACCTTCAGGTGGATTGGCGATCTGGCTGGAATGGAATATTTCGATTAATCTGATGCAGCTAAGTCGAAAATGTGCTCAGGACAATCTTTTTATTCCGAAAACTCTGCTCTATCAAAATAAAGGACTTACAGCTATGAGGCTTGGTTTCGGAGATTTGAATGTAGATGAGATGAAAAAAAGTATGGATATTCTTTCCCACAATGTAAAAGAGTTAGTCTGATAAGAATATCTCCATAAAAAAGCCTCTACAATAATAGAGGCTTGGTCAATTTTACTTATGCTTTTTTCTTTTTGGGTTTCTTCTTTTTCTTGTTGAGATAAATAATAAAACCTGTAATGGGAAGTGATGCTGCGATAATTCCGGCAAAAAGATAAATAATTCTTCCGGTGATTCCGAAGAGACTTCCAGTGTGTAAATCGTAATTTCTTTCCCTTAGTGCGGTACCATATCCTATATTTTTGTCTTTATAAAATTGATGTTTTAGAATTTCACCAGAATACTGGTCAAAATTATAATTTTCGTTCTGGTATTGTTTTTTTCCTAAAGTAAGTTCTGTATAATAGGTTCCTTCCTCTGTTCTTGGAAAATTAACAAGTGCCGATTCTTTATTGATTAACCCTTTTTCTACCTTATTGCCAATCATATCCAAAATATTGACAGATATATCAGATTCTTCCGTAGGAATTTTACTTTTTGCTTTCTTTTCTGTGGGTATATTTCCATTCAATGTATTCTTGATCCATTGATCCATACTTTCAAAATTCCATATTAATGCGGAGTAAGAAATAAACAATAAAGGAATTATGGCATAAAACCCTAATACATTATGAGCATCATAGTTGATTCTTTTCCAGTTGGCAGAAGTTTTAATGAAGAACATGCCTTTCAACATAGCTTTGCTCATCTTTCGCGGATACCATATCACTAATCCCGAAAGAAGAATAATGGCAAAAACCAATGTAGAATATCCTGTAATGGTTTTCCCTATTTTTTCTCCCAGCAACAGCCTTCGGTGAAGATCCAGTACAATTTCAAAAAAATCCTTTTTTGCATCTTCTACTTCCTGAACTTTCCCGGTGTACGGGTCTATATAAACTCTATAATAATAAAGATAAGTTCCCCAATAGGTCAGAGCTTCGTTATCCATTTTAAGAGTTCGGAATACATAAGTACAGGAAGGATCCGAAGAAATCATAGCTCTTTTAACTTTCAATCCTTCAGGTAGGGCTTTTTCGGCTTTTGCTGTAAGATCAGACAGCGATAATTTTTTGCTTCCAATGTTCTCTACAAAATATCTTTCAGGGTGAACAATATGTTTTAATTCTTCTTCAAATACTAAAATACATCCAGTAGCTGCCATTATAACAACTATAAGCCCGGACGTTAGTCCGAGCCATAGATGTAGCTGATATGCTATTTTTCTAAATTTAAGCTTCATAGTTAGAATTTAAGGCTAACCTCAGCAGCAAAGTTACGAGGCATCTGAGCTACTACAACCCCTTGCCCTGCGAAATACTGCACATTGCCTAAATTGTTCATTTTAAATCCTAGTCTGTATCTTTCTTTTTCAAGAGTGATGGATGCATTGATGAGAGTATAAGCTGGGAAAGTGAATTTTCCTGTAGTAGTTTTATGCTCTGTAATCTGATGTCCTACACGATTTACTCCAAATCCAAAACCTAGTCCATCCAAAGGCCCAGATTGAAGCACATAGCTTACCCATGAATTAAATACACTTGCTGGTCCTGCAGATCCCGGGCGACGTCCGTCTACAGTAGGTTCTGCTTTCACAAACTTACTGTCGTTATACGCATATCCCGCCATAACGTTCAAGCCTTGAAGTGGATTTGCAATTAGTTCTACCTCAACTCCCTTACTTCTTTGTTCTCCATCCTGAATGGTGATTCTGTATCCTTTTCCATTACGCATCACCTCAATTTCTCTTTGCATATTATCAACCAGAATATCATAGTATCCTACCGTGAAATTAATACGATTTCTCCAAAGATTTCCTTTGAATCCAGCTTCCCATTGGTTGGATTTTTGTGGCTTCATATTTCCGTCATAATCGGCAAGTCCTTGGGTAACCGGAGGTGTATAGCTGAAACCGTTCATATAATTAGCATATACTGATAAACGGTCTTTAAATACCTGATAAACAACTCCTACTTTAGGAGACCATGCAGTTTGCTTAAACTCACCCAGACGCTCATTTTTGTTTAGATTAAGCTGTCCTTTGCTTTCATAATGATCTACACGTAAACTCAATAAAGTGATCAATCTATCGGTAATATAAACAGCATCAGAAAGGTAAGCTCCATAAACATTGCTAGACGTTGTCGTTCTTGTTAAAGCAGCCTTTGATACCTGAATTTTCTGCATAGCCAGATCTCTTGAGATAAAACCATATTTAGCGGTAAGATCCTGTCCGTTGATGGTATCAAACTTAATGATAGGTGAATGGTTGTTGTTCAGGGATTGATTTAAATAATCTAAACCAATCAACACCTTATTTTTGATTTTTCCAATATTAAACTGTCCGTTAAAGTTCTGTTGAACACTTGTAGAAGCAGCTTCTGAGTTCTGCCATTGTACATTACGTTCCAGCATTGCATCACTTTTATCTCCTCTGATGAATTGATATTGGTATAAACCTTCAGTTTTTCTATAATTTCTTGAAATCAGGGTTTGTGAACTCCAGTTTTTCGAAATTTTATAATTAATCTCAGCTTTTACGTTGATAGATGGAGCTTTCAAGGTCATATCATTGTTGGAATATGATCTTTTCCAGTCAAATCCAAGCTCTTCAGGTGTATGCGCTACAAAAGGTCTTGATCTGGCAAGGAAAATAATAGGTGTATTGGTTCCTTCATAATTGTAAATCTGAGCTCCTAAGCTAAATTTCAACTTATCATTTACCTGATAGCTTAATGTAGGTGCAACAAAGAATGATTTTCTGAATTCAGAATCTCTGAAACCATTTTGATACTGATATGCAGCATTAAGACGGAATAATGTTTTTCGGGAATCCGTAACTGGCCCATAAACATCTGCAGTTACACGATTCAGGTTGTAGCTTCCCATCAAATAAGAAATTTCACCTCCGAAATAATCCTTTGGCTTTTTGGTAACTACATTAATTAATCCTCCAAAAGAGGTTACTGCTCCTCCGTATAAAGTTCCTGATGGTCCTTTAATCACCTCGATATGTTCAATATCCGCAGGGTCAACTTCACCATTGGTATTGGCAGGAACACCGTCTACCATTGAGATTTTTGTAGGGAAACCTCTAAGGCTGTAATAGAAACTTCCGTCTCCTGAGCCTCTTCCCGGACTTCCCTGCATTTTTACCATACCCGGAACATTTTTCAGTACTTCTGAAACATCATAGGTAAGCTGTTCTTTTAAAATCTGTTGGTTGATAATAGTATAAGCCTGTGGATTTTCTAAGCTTTTAAGTGGCATTTTAGAGATTGAAGTACTGTCTTTCGCCAGAAATTTATTTCTACTAAAAGCATATACTGTAATCCCTTCAATGTCATTGCTATGCGCAGGGGCATAAACAGTAGGAATTTCGTAGACATCTTGCTTAATATGGATTTGCTCCCGCATCAGTTCGATGTCATTTAAAACCACCTGGAGCGTATATTCTCCAGGGGTAACATTATCAAAGTAAAATTCTCCTAAATTATTGGTTTTTGCCTGATAAGACGTGTTCACAAGTCTTAAAAGTGCGTTTTTTACGGGTGTCTGTTCAGACAACATGATCTTGCCACGAATACGTTCACTCTGCTGCGCAGAAAGAGAACCTGAAAATAAGGCAAGTGTAAAAAGTAATATAAGGGTTTTAAATGTTTTCATGTTGTAAGTTTTGTAACAGGGGATAATTTATTTTACCGTTTTGTGATAATGGAAATGATTCTATAAGCTCTGTGCGCACATATTGTGGGTTAATGCGCAATTTGTTTTTAATGGTTTCTGTGATGATCTGAGGGTCAATATCCTTATTGTCATAAAGCACAACGATCTTCTTGTCATTGGAATTAAGACAAACAAAAGTATTTCCCGTCAGTTCGTTTTTAAGAATAAATTCTACCTCATCCAGATTAAGACGTATTCCGAAAAGCTTCATGATACGCTTTATTCTGCCTGTGATATAATATATTCCGTTCTCACCTTTTGTGGCTGTATCTCCGGTGTGCAATACCGATGGCTGCTCGTAGGATTCAAGATCCTCAAGCGTATTGGCATAGCCTCCGAAAATACTAACATGTGAAAAGAGTAATTCATCTGTTTCATCATGAATGCTAAAGCTCCCGCCTTCTACAGGAGTTCCGATGGATGTTTCCTCTTCTAATAATCCTTCTGTATTGAGATAAGCCATTCTTCCTCCTGCTTCGGTCTGGCCGTATTGCGCGAAGAAATGTTTTCCATACTCGCTACAGTAAGAAAAAAGTGTTTTTCTCAATTCTCCGTTAATGACACCGCCGGTATGAGTAAAATACCTCAGACTAGGACTATCTTTCCTGAAAAAACCTATTCTGTTTAGGTTTTCATACAAATAAGGAACACCTCCCAAGGTACTGTATCCGTACTCATCCATTTCATCCCAGAAAGCTTTCTGCATAATGTCTTTATCAGAACATACTATTCTTCCGGCACGCATGCAGTTGGTGGTGAAAATGGAAAATCCATACACAAAATTGATTGGCACATTTAAAGGAACTACATCAGATTCCAGAATGGGCATGTATTTAAGAATACTGATGGCATTCTGGTAAAGGTTTTCGTCCGATAGCTTCACTAGCTTCGGAATCCCTGTGGTTCCCGAAGTACTCAAGAGAATTTTGATTTCCGGATGAATTTTAACCTCGCTTTTGTAATTATCTCGGGTAAAGATTTTAATCGTATCCGAGAACTCTTTCAGACTGTATCCCGGAATGGTTTCCCTTTGGGGATCAAAGATGTATTTGGGACGATATTCAGCTTCAATCCGGTCTTTGAACTCCGAATTGAGCTTTTGTCCCAGTAAGGCAATAGCGTGTGCTGTTCCGTAAAAATTGAGCAGAACCTCAATACCAGGCAGCTGGTTGTCATTGTACAAAAAGAGGAGCCCTTTTTCTACAGGATTTAAGCCTAAGGACCGATACAGGGCTCCAATCGGTATGGTTTTACCGCTTGAAGCCTCTGTAAATACCAGATTCTTGTTGGCAATTACATTTTCTAAAATTTTCATATTCTTAGTTTTCTACGAGTACCTCGTATTTTTTCATTTTTTCACGAATTTTTCCAACGGTACCCATTTCCAGAATATCATTGAAGTCAAATTTGATTTGGTAAAACTGCTCAAGAGCTTCTACAATAAGAAGATGAGACATAGAATCCCATTCCGGAATTTCCTGATACGTAAGGTTTTCGTTTACCAATTCTTTTTTTACTGCAATTGCAGATGCGATAATTTCATAAAATTCTTCTGTGGTGTTCATTTTAAATTTTTATTGTTTTCCATTTACCATTTTTAAAGATCATTAAGAATAATATGGCTAATACGATTTCCGAGGAAACGATAGCCGTAAATATCCCTTTCAGTTCCCATTGAAATCTTACTCCCAGGAGATAAGCCAATGGAAGCTGAATTACATAGAACATGACGATATACAATAAGGTGACCTGCATGATGTTTCCCGCAGCATTCAGGGCACGGCTGATAACCATTGTAAATCCTAATAACAGATAAGCCATAGAAACGACATGAATATATTGTACGGCATATCTTGCGACTTCAGGTTCTGTAGTAAAGAATTTTACTACATATTCGGCGGCAAGCTGCCAGAATAATGCTACTGCAAGCAGATAGCTCATGTTAATTGTCCCGGCTCTCCATACTGTTTTTTCTGCGCGGTCTGCGTCACCGGCTCCTAAGTTCTGCCCTGTAAGCACTCCTGCGGCGTTTCCTATTCCCCATGCAGGCATAGTGGCTACTGAAGCAATACGTTGGGCAATAATATATCCCGCAAGAGCTGAAGTACCGAAAGTGGATATAATTTTTACCATAATCAGCCAGCTGGACGTTGGAATGATATATTGAACCAGTCCTCCAAAGGCGATTTTCAAAATCTTTCTGAGCAATGGCAGATCAAAGTGGAAAGGCATAAGGATATTGATACTTGTCTTTCCGGACAGAAAAATAAAGCCCTGATACAAGACTGCTAAAAGTCTGGATAAAACTGTTGCATAAGCCAATCCCATCAATCCGAAAGCTGGAATAAATCCTAATCCAAAGACCAGGATTACAGCAAAGATGATATTCGAAATATGACAAATCCAAAGGGATTTCATGGCAAGGTCTGCATCGCCGGCCCCTCTGAAAAGTCCATTCACAGAAAGACGCAGGATAACAAGTCCGATACTAAGAAATACAAGCCTTGAAAACGATACTCCTTCGTTTACCGTATTGGCATTAATTCCCAGAAATCCTACAATTTCAGAAGCAAAATAACAGGAAACTCCACCAATAAGGATTGCAAAAAAGAGAGCTAACAGAATAATATAATGAGCGGTTCTGCCCATTCCCTCTTTATCTTTTTCACCGGCTCTTCTTGCTGTAAGGGTTGCCGCGGCAATACCGAGTCCTACTGCAATGGCATAGGCAAAATTGATATAGTTATCCGTAATTCCTACAAGGCCAAGAACCTTATCACCTAACCTGGCAATAATCAAAAGGTTGACACTGACAAAAACGGATTCCATCACAAGCTCCATCACCATTGGAATTGCTAAGCTAAAAATGGAACGGTTAATGCTTCCGGAAGTAAGTTCTACTTTTTTTCCGGCTAAGGCTCCGTAGGCGAAAGCCGTTCCATTTTTTAGTATATGCAGGAGTTTCCTCATATGACAACTACAGAATTTTTATTGGCTATCTGATAAAGTGGATTAGTCAATGCTCCATCTTTTCTTGGAATGGCGAATGCTTTATTTTCACTATACCCATTATTTTTCAGACGCAGACTGTTGATGTAAAATCTCTTGAATGTTGGAACATACAGATCGTATTTTTCATAACGTCCCTGCAGGTGTCTGTTGTCTGCTTTGTAACTTTCTATACACTCATGAACAAGAGTCCAGAATGTTTCTTCCTGAAAGTTGGAATAGGTATGCAGTACATTGGAAAGGTATCTGAAGAATGCATCAAATACACCTAGCAAGATAAAAAGCGGGATATTTTCCTTGTTAGAAGACTGTATTAACCCATCTGCAAGATGTGCAGGAAGTTTTTCTCTTGCTTCTGTTGTCAGGACAATATCATCCACAAAGTCTTTGATAACAATTCTCTGCGGTATTCCATTTTTTAATACGACCATAATGTTTTCACCATGTGGAGTTACACATAATGAATGGGTGTAATAGATATGAAGTAATGGGGTAAGATAGGCATCAAGATAACCGGTTATCCATTCCTTGATACTCATTCCTGCCTTCTCTGCAAAAGCCTGAACCAAAGGAATTCCGTTATCGTCTACATAAAGCAATGAAGCCATAGTAACCATTTGCTCGTCTTCTGTAAGGTAGTTTTCTGCACTCTCACGCCATAAAGCTCCAAGGAATTCATTGTATTGATAAGGCACTCCGGTAATAGCTCCGTATTGTGGATGTAAATAGGCAATTGAAGCTTCTTCACCCAAGAAAATGGTTCCTTTGTTCTCCAGGTAGGTATCATCTTTTATTAAACCTTTTACCCAGTCTGTGATAGATGGAGCTATTTTCATCTGCTTAGGAGACAACCCTCTGATGTTTCCTGTACTCAGAATAGAAACAGCTGTTTTCAGATATCTTTTTTTAGGATGATCTACGTTGAATAAAGTACGGATACTTTGTTGTGGACTATAAATATCTTCACCCTCTCCCAGTTGAATTAAAAGCCCGTTGGCAATATCTCCTGCAAAATGAATCTGAAGTTTGTGTTCCCACTGCCAAGGATGTACAGGAATAAAATGATAGTCTTCAACAAGTTTTCCCTCTTCTATCAATTTTTGCTGAAAATCGTTATACAGGGTGTCTCCAATTTCAGAACGGTAAAATTCTTCCTTGTTGATATGTTCTAATGACTGAAATGTCGATCTGCTCTTATGAGATGCCAGCCAAATTACTTTAAGGTTTTCCTCGGCTTCAGGAGCAAATGTCTTAAGATCACGTGGTGAGAAACCAAGTCTGCTTTTGTTTACAATTACCCACGGATGTCCGGTCATATTATGTTCTACGGCCTGGTAATCTGCTGTAGCAAGGTCTTTTGATGGCATTACTCCTTTGGCAAGAATCAGAGCATCACAATATAAAGTATGCAGTAATTCTTCTGTGTATCTTGCAATGGTATAAGGATCTAGATCAAATACAGACTGCATTTCCAGGAAAAAAGCAGCTACATCTACAAAAGATGTTTTCTCACCATTCTCAGTTTTAGAAATACTGTCTTTATCAATATTCCAATAATCCATCATTCTTTCCTGTCCGCGGAAGTGATAAACAATATTTTCAATACCAGTTTCCAGGGTGAATACGGTATATCCCATTTCATCTTCAAAGGATGGGACAGGTTTTAATAGTTCCTCATGCATTAATTCTGCAATGGTTTTGGCCATTAAATTTCTGTTGGCCTGCTGCCAGTGCTCCTGGCTAATGATATTATTTTTTAAGTTGGTGTTCATTTTTTAATATTAAATGTTGGCAGTGGGTAAATCAGCGTATTTTTCTACATCAAAGTCCTGGAAAGCTATTTTTCTCTCAATTTTATAATGCTCTCTTCCAAGGATATCATTAATGATGTAGGAATTTCGGTAGGCAGCCATTCCCAAATCTGTAGAAATGTAACTGTGCGTATGTACTTCTGCATGAAGTATATAGATTTCTCCGTTGTTGTGATCTATTGAGTAATTTCTGTTAACATCAAATAACCCGTCAGCATCTCTTTTTATTCTAGATTGAATATTTTTAAGGAATGCAGGCTCATGATAACGATATCCGGTCCCAAGGATCATATAATCAGCTTCCTGTTCATAAGGAACTTCCTGTTCCAATTGTGTGAATTCAAGATTAATAGTGTCCTGATTACTATTATCTACCCTATTCAGCTGGCTGTTCGGAATGATTTTAAGCATCGGATCTCCATTGTCAATATTAAGATCGTAGATAAAATCATAAATATCATTAATCAGGTCATAATTAATTCCTTTAAACTGACTCTGCTGCTTGCTTAGAATGGTTTTTCTGGCTTCCTTGTTTCTGTTATAGAAATATTCTACATAATCAGGAGACGTTAGTTCCAGCGTCAGTTTAGAATATTCCATAGGGAAAAATCTGTCAGGACGGGAATACCATCCTAATTCGGTGTTTTCATCCCTATTTTGGAGAAGATCATAAAAAACTTCCGCAGCACTCTGGCCCGAACCAATAATAGCTATCTTACGGCCTTTAGACAAAAGCTCTTCTTTTCTATACAGATAAGAACTTGTATGAATGATACGGGAATCATCTTTAGGAATAAAAGAAGGAATATGAGGTTGTGTTCCAGTTCCTAAAACTAATCTTTCCGTCTTTAAAACTGTTTTTTCCTTAGTCTTGGTATGAATAGTAGTGACCAAATAAAGGCCGTTTTCATATTCAATGTCGGTTACCTGGGTTGAAAAACGACATTGTGGAAGTTGTTCAATCACCCATTGACAATAGCGGTTGTATTCTTTTCTGGGAATGAAGAAGTTTTCTCTGATGAAAAACTTATAAAGTCTTCCCGTTACTTTCAAATAATTAAGTAAGCTTAATGGATTGGTAGGATCAGCCATTGAAACACAGTCACATAAAAATGGAGTCTGCAGCGTTACATGGTCAATCATTAATCCCGGATGCCAGTCAAAACCATCTCTTTGGTCAAGAAAAAGAGTCTTCAGTTCCGGAATTGGATTAGATAAGGCAGCAAGCCCCAGATTAAAGGGACCTATGCCAATACCTATTACATTATAAATGGTTTCATTATTCATTTTTTGTGATGTTTGTGGTGATTTGTACGTCTTTGTTCAGCGGAAACTTTTCCCAATACCATTCTCTGTAGCAGAAATTAAGATTGGCTTTTTTATGAGGCATTTCAATTACCTTTTCTACCTTGAACCCAACATGAGCTTTATTCATCATAGATGCAAGAGAATCCACAGAACCTTCACCTACCATTTTCCCAACCTGTGGCTGTGCAAAAACATAGTCAACCATAGATTGTGTTGAAGGGGATACAAATTTCTTTTTAGGATCAATAGGTGCTATAAACTGGTGTGTTCCGTAATCTGTAGGCAATACTTCATAATAATCTCCTACAATGTCTCTGCATGCCCAGTACACCTCAATATTACAGGTTGGTTCATCGTTGCTTTCAACAATATAACTGTGCGCTTCATCGCTTGGAAGCATCAGTCTGTAATAGGTTTCCAGCTCATCAATTGGCCAGTTCATCTGCCATATTTTTACAGCATGTTCTCTGTTGAACCACTCATGAAGCATTTCAAGATCGTTTTCAAGATCTATCGGTCGCATTCCTGTCGTTACATCTTCTTTCGGAAAATAACGTTTAAAGAAAACTTCTTTCCCTTTCGGATGGATCAATTGTTCTGAAAAGAAATATTTGTGAAGAATATTGGGAACTTTAGCATAAGCAATGGTAGAGGCATTCACACCACCATCTACATCAAGAACAGCTGACTGAAGGTTTGATTTTACAGCCCAATACCTTTGATGCAAAGCATAATTTGTGAAATCTGAAGGTTCAGATTGATGTACACGTTCAAATTCCTGATAAAGAATATTGATTAGCTTTTGCTCTTCAATGAGTCCCGTTTTGCCTATGGACGAAATTAATGCGCTGAAATTGCTTACCAAAAGATGATGAGAAACAATATCCAGAAGGCGTTCGTCTCTTATAAACAGGGTTTCAATTTCAGGGCAATTTTCTATAGATTGTTTATACTTTTCTTTAAAGCTTTCTCTTAAAAGATATCCCTGCCCGTCTCTTACATAGATTGTTTCCGGAAGAAGTTGATCATTGAGTTGTATAAGAAGATTTTGCTGATGAACTTCAGGAGCCATTCCCAATTGATTAAATAACCTGTTGAGAGGAGAAATAAGTAGTTGGGTATAGTTCTTAAACCAATTGATGATGGCTTGTTCGGTTTCTATTCCTAAATGAGCAGAAACATCATTAAAGAAATGCGTAGTAAAATTAGAACTGTCAGTAGTTTCATCCTGGCAAAGCCTTGCTAACAGAAGAACCTTATCTTTAGATGAAAAAGGGTTTTCACGGATCAGGATATTGAAACTGTCGATATTTTCTCCATTATAATCAACGCTTAAAGAAGAAGGCTCTAACAGTAGTTTTAAACCTGGGAAAGCTTTTTCAAATGATGCTTTTTCCTGTTCCCACCATATAGAAGAAGCATACCCTCTTTTGAGATCTTTCAGACTGTTGGTCCTTACGGATCCGGTCATCAGAACGTGCAGAGAGAATTTTAGCATCCAATTGAAGTTAGGACTATAAAGGGTTCTGATAGATGATGTTGCAAAGAATTCTTCTCCGGATGGCCCAAGGTGTATCACTTTTCCGGAACCTAGAAGATCTGCATATTCCTTTGTCGTCTGTAGATATTGGGCTTCCCATGGATGGCAAGGAACTACATAATAATCATTTGCGGTTTTAGAATCGTAATTTTCAGGTATTGAAGCCAGGTTCCCAAATATTTCCTTTGCAGATATCCCCGGTAGTGATTTTTCGGAAATACAATCTTTATGAATAAGGAAATACTCCAACTGAAATCCATTTTTGAATTCAGGACCGTACAATACTTGTTCTTCCTCAGAAAATCCCATTCTGGATTTGGTGAAAGGGTGAAGATTGTGTCCTGCCGGAAGCATTTGTTCAGATTCTAAGAATGAATAACTTAAAAGATTCTGTTGTTGTAAACAGGCTTCAGTAGTGAGTTCAAGGTTTCTTAAACTGCTTTGAATCCTTTTCTCAAAATTTTCCAATCCTGTTTCAGTATATCGATCAGAAAATTCTTTGTAAATCAATTCGATAAGTTTTTGAATGTTAACTTCAAACGTCTTATTATTGTTATGATCTACAGCCCAAACAGGAAAATCATATTCGTGAAATGCACTTTCAGAACGGTAAGAAACGGGAGCGAATAAAAAAAGTCCGCTTTTCTTCATTTCAAACCTAAGGTGCAGGGTATAATTACTTTTTTTAAGAGCTTGTGCTGTAAGAAGATCATACTTTGGAATTCCCTGATAGAATTTTCCGTTTCCAAGCTCCCTCAGCATTCCGTTCAGAAGAATCCTGTAGGTGATTTCCCGGGCTTTTTCTCCGGTTCTACTTTTCTGTACTAAAGTCTTTTCCATGCATTTTGATTTTAGTGAGGATTTTGTGGATATCTTCTGTAGTGGTTATCGGATTAAGGAATGTGAACTTCAGATAGAAATTTCCGTTTACCTTGGTACTTGCCACCAATATTTCTCCGCTGTAGAAAAGCTTCATTTTAATATATTGGTTCATGGCATCCAGATCATTGATTTCAGGTCTTATATATCGGAAAACAAGAACGCTTAGATCAGTTTCTGAAAGAAGTTCAAAATCAGGATCTTCAGTGATCATAGAGGCTGCATCCTTTGTAAGATCTATAACAGTGTCTGTATATTCTGCAAGTTGTTCCTTACCCATCATCCTTAAAGTAAACCATAACTTAAGAGCGTCAAATCGTCTGGTACTCTGTGTGATAGATTTGTTTATCTGAGCCGGAATTTCCTCCTCATCCATTTCTTTAGGATTCAGATAATCAGCATGGTGTTTAAGAATTAATAGCTCTTTTTTATTTTTAACGATAAAAGCGCTGCTGCTGATAGGTTGGAAGAATGACTTGTGATAATCAATAGTCACTGAATCTGCTCTTTCAATCCCATTCAATAGATGGCGATATTTTTCACTTAATAGCAAAGCACATCCATATGCTGCATCCACATGCATCCAGGTACTATAATGTTCTGCTATATTTGCGATGTCTTCCAATGGATCTACATTTCCAAAGTCGGTAGTTCCGGCTGTGGCTACAATACCGATAGGAATATTTCCCATTTGTTCTTCCCTTTTGATATATTTCTTCAGCAGAGAAATATCCATACGGAATTCATCATCAGTAGGAACTTTAATAATAGATTTCTCTCCAAGCCCCATTATTGACGCATTTTTCAGATTACTGAAGTGAGATTTATCTGAAACAAATATTCTGAAACGATCTGCTTCCCGAGGCAGGCCATCCATTTTAATATTATGATTATATCTTTTCTGGGAGAAACAGTCACGCATCATAACCAATCCCATTAAGTTGCTTTGTGATCCTCCTGCTGTGAAAACACCATCACTTTCATTAGTGTTGTACCCGATCTCACCAGCAGTCCAGTCGATCAGTTTTCTTTCCATAAAGGTTCCTCCGGCACTTTGATCATAAGTGTCCTGTGAAGAATTGATAGCACTTACCAGAATTTCTCCTGCTAAAGCGGGAATAACAATTGGACAATTGAGATGGGCAACGTATTCCGGAAGGTGAAATGCTGTTGCATGTTTTACATAAATATCATCTACTTCAGAAAGAAGCTCGTTATAGTTTGAAAGCTTTTGATTAAGGTCGATTTGTTCTACCATTCTTTTCATTTCCTTAGCCTCTATGCCACTGAATGGCTTTTTGTTTCTATCAAGAAACTCCTGTACAAGGTCTAAAGTACTATTGACAGCATTACGATAGTGATCATAATTGTCAGGGTGAAAAATATTCCCAAAATTCCCCGAATTGTGGGGCGAGGCTACACTTGAGAGCTCTCCTAGGGATATTAAATTGTTGTTCATAAATTATTTGTATGGTGATTTTTTTAAATCGTGAATTGTTTTGGTTTTTATACATATATGCATATGTAATTGATTGTCAAGTTTTTAAATTTTACATTTTTTATATATTTTATTTGGTGGTTGAGTAATTATTCATAAATTTGAACTCGCTATTGTTATTTAGAATAATTAAAAACAAAGATAAAAATTATTACTTAACACCAAATTTTTTTTAATGAATTCTATAAAAATTTTAGATAACGACACTTTGACGCAGGTAAAACTGCTTCCTACAGTCATTGAGATCACATCTCAGGAGCAGAGAATGATAAAAGATGCTGCAATACATCTTCAGAAAAAATATGGGAACTATGAAAATCGGGATTTTATTAGGCACGTACATCAGCTGGCTTCTTATTTTCTACCCGAGAGAATACTAAACATAGCTGCTGATTTTGCCAGCGATTTCTCTAAGAATCAATATGGAGCATTGATCTTTAAGGGATTAATGGAAATAGATCAGGAAAATATAGGATCTACTCCACCCAATTGGCAGTCTGCCGATTATTCAAAATTTGACCTTTATGGATTTGCTTGTGCTCTTATTCATGGAGCTTTGCCCTCCAAGCCGGTGCAATATTATTCTCAACGTCAGGGAGGTGGATTAATTCATGCGATTATTCCCGATGAAAAAATGAGGGAAACGCAAACTGGATCAGGATCTTCAACTGATCTTTATGTACATACTGAGGATGCGTTTTTGAAACATCAGGCCGATTTTCTGAGCTTTATGTATGTCCGAAATGAAGAGCAGGTTCCTTCCACTCTTTATTCCATCCGTTCTCACGAATCTATTGGAGAAAATTACAGACCTCTTTTTGATCGTATTTATAAGATCCCGAAAGATGCTAATCTTGAAACGGAACAAAATGAAGAAGATACACTGGATTCTGTACTTTATGGAAATTACAAGCTTCCGTTTATGAGGTTTGATGCTGCAGAACAGCTTTTCAGTTCAAGTATAAAACAAACTGATGAAGCTCAGCAGTATTTAACAGAGTTTTGGGAAGAGGCAAGACACTTGATTTATTCAGGTTTTACGCCCCAGGCCGGAGATGTTATCCTGGTCAACAATCATTTATGTGCTCATGGAAGATCAGCTTTCCGTGCAGGAGTAAGAAATATTGATGGCATAGAACATCCTTGTGAAAGAAGAATCATGCTTCGTATGATGAGTAAGGTGAGTCTTATTGATATGAGAGCCCATACGCTTACAGAAGATCCTTTTTTTGTAATCGAAGAGCATTTAGGGAAAAACTTTCAGCATCTTTAGAATGTAGTCTTTAAGTTAATCACAAAATGATAAATCCTTTTTAAGAACAATCTTAAAAAGGATTTTTTTATAATTTAAATTTAATGGTTATATAAATACCTGTCGCCTTTTTTGATATTTTGAAAAAAGCTCCTACAGTTTATAATAGGAGCGAAAAATATAAAGTTAGTTATAGATAGGTAAAGAGAACTTTCCATCCCATCTTACAAATTTAATAGATTTTATGCTTAATTCCCTTTTTTACTGTTTAAAAATAGTAGTTTATGCCTAGCTGGAAATTAGTGTTTTTTGAAGAATCTCCCTCTCCATCTTTAACAATTTCAGTTAAGCCAGCAATATAACGGGCGTTAATTCCAATGTTAGGAGTAAACTTATATCCAAGACCAATCCCCAACCCAAAATTAAAAGTATTTAATGAGGATTTATTATCTCTACTAAAAGATTTACCGAGAAAAGTTTCTTCAGCCTTTGCATTTACGAGGATTCCAAATTCTGGCCCTGCTTCCAGATAAAATTTAGGAGTGGCATTGTACTGAACCATTACAGGAACATTGATATAGTTGAGGATTTGTTTTATATCCTTTATAGGAATAACTCCCAAAATATATTTATCTTTTGCCTTTGTTCCCTGTTGGCTGTAGACAACCTCTGGCTGAATACTAAATGTCTCAGAAATTGGAAAATTTACAAATGCTCCTGCATAAAATCCGAATTTTGACTTGGAATCACTTCCAGTTATACTTGAAAGGTTACCTCCGGCCTTAATACCAAATCTTGGTCCCTTCGTGGATTGGGCGAATGACATAGTTCCTATAACTACGCATAAGCTTAGTAATTGTTTTTTCATATAATATATTTTTATAAAAATTTTGGAATAAATAAACAAAAGTAGGAGTATTCCTACTTTTGTTTTGACCATTTAAGTGGTTACTGGAAAAGCCAGTCAAATTGACCAGTGATTTCGGAGCAAACTGACCACCTGATTCCAATTCAAATTGAGCACCTATTCTTTGGGTTAAATTTGCAATAAAATACTACTTATTTTTTTTATGTTGTTCGGGTCATACATTCGTAAAAAAATACGGATTATGGGCAATAAAATAACAGACATGAGTAAAATTAGAAAAGTAATAAAAATGTATAGTAATGGAAAGAGCAAGTTATTTCTCATCATTTTAATCTTATGCTTTTCGTATAGTCGCTCCCCCTAACACTACACTCCATGTATTCTGCCAGTCCCATTTTTAGATAGCTCATTCTTTAATAGAACAAAAGCAGGATTTCCCACTTTTGTTTTGATTATGTTAAATGGTTATTCATAATAATAAAGAGGCTGGTCTTTGGGACTGCCCCTCTATTTTAAAATTACTTTATAGTTTCCTTTAACAACCCTACATTTTTAATCGAATCTTTAAAGAAGAAATGTAAAATCATAATTAGAGTTCAATTTAATATGTACTTACAATACTATTATAAAAATTTTTAGGGTTGTAAAGGTATTTTAGTTACTATACTATCTTCCAGAATCTTATAACCTTTAGATTCCAACTCTTTGACATAAGATTCACAACCTAAAATTGTTGCGTTATATCTGTTATGAAAAGATTTAACAATCTGCTCATATTTATTAGATTTAGCATATCTATAAACAGCTCGATTGTTTTTATCGAAGATTATTGAATGATGTATTGCTTGAAATGGTTTTAAAATAATCAAATCTTCATGGCAAGATCTATCGTTTCTAGAATAATATCCACTTCTAAAATATAAATAAGGATTTAATATTTTTCCATTTTCTAACACAAAAGATTCGCCATAAAACCCCAAAGGATCAATAATATAGGTGTTATTAGTGTTGTTTTTTATAATTTCCTCTATAGCTTCTGTTGATTGGGTATCAATATGTTTTAAAGGAAATATAATATCAATATCTTTTCCCTTATTCAATTTAATTTGATTCGAGCAAAAAATAAATAAAAGACAAAAAGGTAATAAAACAATTTTTTTCATAATCTAAATTTAATGGTTATAAATACCTGTCCCTTTTTTTGATATTTTGAAAAAGCTCCTACTATGAGCTGTAGGAGCTACTATATTAAGCTAGAAATATCTTTATAATTGTAAGGAATCACTATTTATTAGCATCGTTGTGTGAGATATTTAAAAATAAACTATCCTCGATAGTAGGTTGTGCTACAAACTTTGCATTTGCAAAATTTAGCTTTGAAAATCTTCTTAAATATTCTGCTTCAGGATAATTTCCTTTCAATACTTTATCATAAGGATAATAATTTTGTTTAAATTTTGAAGAATATTTATGTATGGGAGAAGATTGCTTGATGGTTAAGTTATACTTTACTTTCACCTTTTCCATTTTTTTCAAGTAAAATACAGAATTGCCATCACCAGGTTTTTTATCTCCGATAAAATCAGTATTACCAATTTCAGTTAAAAAAGCATTATAAATACTATCTAATTTTTTTTGATAAAATTTAGAAGATTGATTATTCTCTATTATTGCATATACATTTATAGGAAAGTCTTTCTCTTTTCCTCCTTGAGTAGAAAAATCTTTAAAATTTTTATCACCAAATTCAAGTGTATTTGGAGCAGGAAAAATAATATTATGGGAAGTATTATTTTCAAAATGAAGCACAATATCTTTATTATTCTTGCTATAAGATAAACTAAAGCCATGTACTTTATTCTTTTTTTTACAAGAAAAAAGAATAAACAGAGAAAATAATATTAAATATATATTTTTTTTCATTTTAAAGTGCTTTTTAAATATCACTATGATATGTATGGTATACTCTTATTTTTTCTTAAATAAAATTAAAAGCCTTTCAATTACTTCTAAATTTATTCATCCTTTAAAGTAATACTGACCTTATTTGAAATAATTTCTCCTGAAAATATTTTATATTTCTTTGGTCCTTGATTGAAAACTTTAGAATATTTTTTAAGCATCTTTGAAGGAATGTTTAAGTGTAACTGAAGATCATATTCTCTTTTACTTTTTATATCATAAAATAACGATCCATCGTCAGCAGCAGAATTATAAATTGGAAGACTAATTTTAGTACAAACAACCGTACTTTTCTTTGGAGGTATATATATACTCCTATAATATATTTTATAAAATATATATAATTCAGAAATATTTTTAGGATTCAATTGATGCAAATCTTTAAATGTTATTAATTCTTTATCAGTTGGATTAATTTCTTTGGGGTTCTTTTCATATGCATGAGAACCAGATATAGGAGCTAACAACTGCTCACCATCAAAAATTCTAAGGTTCAGTAATCCTAAATAAGGTTCATCAATTACTTCATTTTCGGCAGTACTAAATCCCGTCGAATCCGCAAGAATCTTATAATATTTTGTTGAATTATTTTTAATTTTATAACATAAATTACTTCTATTTTCTGATCTCAGCACTATTTTGCTAGAAGGAATCTCAATTTCAAGATCCTGAGCAAGAGCCATATTAGTTAACAATATAAATACAAAAATAAATTTTTCCATCAGTATGCATTTTGAGGTTTATAATTCATATGATATGTTTTTAATAAATAATCTCTATAAAATTTTAGGTTTTCATCAGCAGAAGGATCCCCCATTAGCTTACTCCATGTATGTGCTTCTATTTCTGAAATATTTGTGTATTTTCTTCCAGATGTATCTTTATATATACTCATCCATTCTTTCCTATATCGTACGTTATGATAAACATTTATAAATTCATGACCAATAGTCAACGCTAAATCAAAATTATTCAAAATACCCATTCTAGATAAAATTACTGTTACTCCCCGAGTTTCTCCTAAAGTTACAGCTCCAAGTCTGCTACTTGGAATTCCTCTAACCATGTTAAATTTAGCACTTTTTCCTCCCAATTCATATAATCTTTTAAGTTCCGGTGTAACATCTACCATTTTCATTAACCCAGCGTCTGACAGATCGGGAGATCCACTTAATTGATAGTTTTTGCTAAGTTGATCTTTTAATATAGAAGAACCATCTTTTCTAAATAGAAAATCATAATATAAAATATCGTAAAATGAATTAGTTTCATCATATTCAGCTCTTCTATTAAGCTGTTCAGAGATATTTGATGATGTTACTTTATTATAAAATAAACTTTCAGAGTAGGACACTCCATTTAGAATACCTCCCAGGAAATTTCCTCCACTAAATGCAGAGTTTAATCCTCCTGAGACAATACCAGGCAAAAAGCTTTTAATGGCTATATTTCCCAGTGCCCCTGAAATGGCAGCTCCTCCTATGGCACCGCCTAGTACGGCACTCCATGTTTTTTCCCAGTTCCACTTCGTCGGATTCCAATTTCCTCCATTCGCGGCCACACCATTTAAATATCCTCCTACTACAGCCCCAGCCAGCCACATCCAGAACTCCCCATCCGGGTCATTGTACATCATCGGATTGTTCATCACATACCCATACTTGTTATAGTTCTGTGTATTGGTAGGGTCCTGTATGTTTTGTAGTACAGGATTACATTTTATTGTTTAAAAAATTTATCAAAAAGGGTAAGTTGCTCAGAAAGAGATCTGCTCCAGTATTTATCGTCATGAATTCCTAAGGATTCTGTGTAAAGATGCTGGATTTTCAGCTCGGTAAGCTTCTTGTGAAAATTTCTGTTCATTCCTATCATTTGTGTATCTTCTGTGCCACAGTCAAAAATATAGCTTTGTCCGGCCCCTGCCATTAGTTTTACTTTGTTATCCGTAAGGAAGTTAGGATTGATGAACTCTAGTGGGCCTAATACGTTATTGACCAGGTATTTATTGTAGCCTTCGCCAAAAGAGTTAAAATCTAAGGCCCCGCAAGAGCTTCCCACTATACCAAATGTCTTATTGTAAGTAACACCAATATTAGTTGCGCCATAGCCTCCCATACTCCATCCTAAAATTCCACGGGACTTTTTCTCTGCTTTTACCGGATAATTTTTATCTATAAAATCTACCAACTCCTTTCCAATAAAAGTTTGATATTGTGAGTCTTTAAGGATTGGGCTATCCACATACCACGAGCTGAAGTTTCCATCGGGCAATACATAAATAGTTTTGTACTCCTCTGCTTTCTGAACCAAATCCGGAATATCCTGCTTGATGGTTCTGTCCGGATTCCCACTGAAGCCATGAAGAATATATACTGACGGATAGGTTGTATTGGGTTGAAGATTCGGGGTAATAATAATGGTTTTGATCTTTTTATTCATTTTAGGACTGAAAACTTCCTGATGAATGATTTTTTGTGCTGATAATTGTACAAAAGTGGTCAGTACAACAACAATGTTGATAAACTTTTTCATGCTTTAAAATATTTAATTAATAATGAGCATAATTTGAACGTACGTTAAGTATAAATTTAAGATGTTTTATTTTAAGTTAAGACCTTTGTCCCATAAAATTATTATTCTTAAGTCCTATTTAATAAGGTACATTCAACCTTATGACATGGCAAAGATGCAATGGAAAAAAAAGTAAAGCCTCAACATATGTTGAAGCTTTTGTTAATTTATTTTCTTTTATCTGTTAATTTCTTTCTTGATGCGGCTTAGCTGAGTAGGCGTTATTCCAAGGTAGGACGCAATGTGATGTTGTTTTAACCGTTTATATAAGGATTGATTCTCAAGCAATAATAAGTAACGTTGCTTTGCATTTTCAAATTTTAAGGAAACTTCCAATGGCTCTTTTTTGACAACCCAGTTTTTCTCTAAATAATGAATGTGAAAAAGAGCAAGATCATGATGCTTTTCGAGTAATTCACGATACGTTTTGACAGGATATTGTATTACTGAGCAATCCTCAAGAGCAATGATATTGAAATCGCTAGGCTCATTTTTGATGATGGCAGCCGTAGAAGCAACAAAGCTGTTTTCTTCAAAGAAAATCTTATAAATACTATTTCCTTCTTCATCAATCGTGTAATACCCTACTAAACCGGATTTTATAAAATAATAATATCTTGCCATACTTCCTGATTCCAGAAGAAGATCATTTTTATGATACTTTTCTTCAGTACAGATATTTAACAAGGCTGTTATCGACTCCTTTGAGAGGGGATGGTATTGATTGACTTGTTGTAAAAATTCTGTACTGTTCATTTTTGAAAGAGAAAGTAGCTTGGGTGTTGTAGATTATAGTTTTTGTTTATACAATTTATATGTTGCTAAAGGGCAAGGATTTTATCTTCTATAATTTAAAAGTAGTATCATTTATCTCTCGCAGATTGGCCTAATTGAGCAGATTTATTAGATTATTATTCAAAATTGGCAAGAAAATATACCTTAATCTATCATTTTTTTCATCATGATGTCTGTCTGTTTATCATCTCCGAGTACGAAGATATGTTGGTCAAATTCAACAAACCCATTTTTTCTGTAAAAACTCAAGGCTCTTTCATTTTGTTCCCAAACCCCTAGCCATACATAGACTTTATGTAGTTTTTTAGCAGTTTCCAATGCCTGATTGTAAAGTAGCTGGCCTACTTTTTTACCATGATGGCTTTTCTTCACATAGATTCTTTCAATTTCAAGGCTGGTTTCATCCTGCAATTCTGTTTGTGCCTTACCAGAATTTACTTTCAGATAACCCACGGGATTATCTTCTTCCCAAGCAATATAAAAAAGGGAATCAGGATTGTTAAGCTCCGCTTTAACCTTTTCCGTATTAAAGCTTTCTTCCAGATACTTCTTCATGGCTTCTTCAGAATTATCTTCTGCAAAAGTTTCAGAAAAGGTTTGAATCCCAAGCTTCTGTACAATATCTATATCTTCAGCAGAAGCTTTGTTTATGATAATTGATGTCATCTTAAATAATATTTTTATGAAAATAATAGGCTGCGGAAAGCTTCAGAAGCAAGATGTACCTGTACACTCCAGTCATCGGCTGCATCACTTCCTGCGTCGTCCGAAATATATTTTAAGCACAAAAACGGAATGTTTTCCTTTTGGGCTATAAGGGCCAATGGATATGCCTCCATGTCTACAATATTATAATCTGTTTCAGAATGGTTCATTTCAAAACTGTCACCGCTTCCGCAAATTCCTTCTTTCAGTATTTCCATTTTAAGACCATATTCCAAGATGGGTGGAACTCCTGATAACGGGGTTTCATACATTTTAAAACCAAGACCTCTTACATCCATATCTCTTTGGATGAATTTTGTACAGCATATCACTTCTCCTTTATGAAAACCCTTACTTCCCGCCGAACCCAAATTAACAATTAGCTTCGGTCTTCTAAGCTGAATTTCTTTCGTCAGTTCAATGGCTGCATTTACCTTCCCTATCCCTGTTACTAATTTATTTTTTCCGGCAAACACCGTTCCTGCCTCCGAATCCAGTGCGAAAACAAAAAGTGTATCTGCAACCGGATAATGAAGTTCATTATTAATTTTTATCATTGAAGAATATAGATTTATACTGTATGACAAAGATACGAGAGTTTTACGTTGAAAAATCTATTTAACATAGGCTGCTTAATAAATTTTCCAAGTTAACTTAAAAAAACAAATTAAAACCCCCAAAACAATTGTAAATCGTCTTGGGGGTTTCATTTTAAATACTGCATCCGTCTGCATCACATGATGCTCCGTTGCTGCCAGAAATATCTTTAAAAGGACTTACCGTTTCCTTATAAGTCTGCTGAAGGGCGTTTTCAAAAACCTCTACAGGTTGTGCGCCTGAAACTGCATATTTTCCATTCAATACAAAGAAAGGAACCCCTGAGACACCGTTATTTCTTGCTTCCAGAATATCCTGATTTACTTCATAATCCAGTTGATCCGAAGTTACAGCCTGTCTTGCTTCGTCCTTATCAATTCCAAGTTTTTCAGCAAGAGAAACCAAAACCTCTGTATCACCTACATTTTGGCCATCAATAAAATGAGAAATAAACAAAGCTTCCTCCATTTCATTTGACTTATTATATTTTTTAGCTAAATGAAGTAATTTGTGGGCACTGAATGTATTGGTAATTAATGCTTTTTCAAAATCAAAATCTATTCCGGCACCTTTTCCCATTTGCATTACCTGAGTTAACATTTGGGTAGCCTGAGACTCGGGAACTCCTTTTTTCTCTCTGAAATACTCAATAGTATTTTGAGTCTTGTTGGGGTCTAAAGTCGGGTCAAGCTGAAAACTCTTCCACTCTACTTCTACTTCATCTTTAAAAGGAAGTTTTTCTAATGCCTGTTCAAAATTATTCTTTCCAATATAGCAAAACGGACACATTACATCCGACCAGATTTCTATTTTCATTGATTCATTTTTTTTAATTAATAAATCAAAGTTACGACATTTATTTAATGTAACAAAATATATTACAATTAGATTTGACAGCCTGAAAGTTCTCTACTTCGCTTTTTTTCAAGCAGATTTCTTATGATCATCATTAAAAATGCTAAAAGCCCGAAAACAGAACCTATCCAAGGAGTATATTCAACTCCTTTTGTAATGATAATCCAGCCCCCTACTGTTGTTCCTAATGTTACTCCAAGGTTTCCGAATGAAGTAGCCAGACTGTTGGCAAATTCCAAGGCATTGGGTGCTGATGAAATCATATACGATGATGCATTCAAAAAACTTGGCGAATATAGAAATCCCCAGATCGCTATGACAAGGATTGTTGCCCATGAACTTCCATCCGAAACGTATAATAATACAGGAATAAGAATAGTTCCGGACAGAAAGAATGCCATTGTTCCGGCTATATTTTTATTAAGCATTTTACCGGCAATCCAATTAGCTATGATGCCTATTACTCCAAATAAAAGAAGCATATAGCTTACCATGGAAGTATTCATTCCTTTCCCTTTTCCCAGATATTCTGCAAAATAACTATAAGTACAGAACCAAGCGGTCACCATAAAAAAGTTGGCTAATGTACTGAGAATAAATGGTGATTGTGTTAATATCCTAACCTGACTGCCATAGGATTTCTTTTCCTTAACCGGCATGGATGGCAGGAAAGAATAAATAGCAATTAAAGCAACCAAACTTACTATGGATTGAATCATAAATGAGTATTCCCATGACCAAAGGCCTGAAATCCAAGTCGCGAAAGGAACTGTTGTTACCATTGCAATGGCCACGCCGTTAAAGACAATGCTCATCAGTCCATTTTTCTTACTTTCGTCTGCCTTAGATATTGCAACGGACAATGCGGTGGCAATATATACGGGCTGTAGGAATGCTGGAAGTATCCTTACCAACATCAATAGCCAGAATGGAGGTGAAAAAGAGGATACAATTCCGGTGATCAGAAACATAAAAATAGCGGCAAGCATTATATTTTTACGGTTGATTCCAGACGTAAGTAAAGTCATAAAAGGACCTGTAAGGGCAATGACCAAGGCAAACGCACTGAGAAGATAGCCTGCCTTGTCGATACTAATTTTATAATGCTCCGCAACCTGTGGAAGAATCCCGATAATCCCAAATTCTGTTGTAATAACTGCAACAAAGCCTAGGCATCCGATATATGCATATTTTTTCATGATGACTACTCTTTGGCTGGGTCAAAATTTTGAGAAGCAAAATCAGCCATTTCATCTATCGCAGTCTGTACTTCATCCAATATTTCTCCCATGTGCATAAAGCCATGAACCATATCCTTGTAAAAGCTTGTTGTAACAGAAATATTTGCATTTTTCATGTTTTCAGCAAGTGATTTTCCATCATCTACTAATGGATCATGTTCTGCAAGGAGTACCAGTGTTCGGGGGGTATTTTTAAAATCCTTAATCAAAATCGGAATAGCCAGAGAATTATTTAATTCCTGTTCGGGAAGATAATATTTCCATGCTTCGATACCACCTTGTTTATTAAGAACGGGCCCGTTTTCATATGTCTCCCAAGATGATGTATTGAACTGATTATCAGCGGCAGGATAAATCAATATCTGAAATTTCAGCTGCTCTCCTATTTGCGTGGAAACAGCTGTGGCAAGTGCTCCGCCGGCACTATCACCAATAATTCCTATTCTATTTTTGTCAATTCCTAATGATTCAGAGTTTTCGATAACCCATTTTACGGTATCAATGCAATCATTTAAACCTGCAGGAAAAGGATGTTCAGGGGCAAGACGATAATCAACAAAAATAATAGTTGCTTTTGTTTTATTAGCCAATTTACGGACAACAGCATCATGTGTTTCATAACCTCCGGCTATAAACCAGCCTCCATGAACATAGATAATGGCAGGCTCTTCCTGATTGGTTTTTCCTTTTGGACGGTATATACGGATTGGAATCTGATGGTTTTCCGGTGTAATATTCAGTTCCTCAATCATAGCAACTGCTTCTTTCTTTCCGCTTAACTGAAAAGACATGGTTTCAAGATATTTACGGGTACCATCCATTGAATCCAGAGCATTAAACGGCTGTATTTTTTCTAAGTGATTTAAAATTTGGTTGATTTTAGGTGTTAACTGCATTTTCATTTTTTTATTTAAGTTAATATTGTTTTTTGCAGAGAACATTAGCGCTATTGTTCTTTTGCTGCTGCATATTTTTTACTTTCGGGTACAAAATTAAATTTCAAACCTTACATTTGCATTGTATACATCGAATTGTATGGTACTAACAAATTTGTAAGTAATGGGGAAAATAAAAGAAAATTCAACGAATAATATTAACAGACAATACATCCACGAATGCGATTTAACCTATGCCGTATGTAAGATTGGCGGACGATGGAAACTTTTGATTCTGGATAAACTTAAGGATGGAAAACTGCGTTTCAGTGAGCTTAGAAAGTCTATTTTGGGGATAACAGAAAGGATGCTGACCCTTCAGTTGAGGGAACTGGAGAAAGAAGGTTTGGTCAAAAGAACGGTACATGCAGAAGTTCCACCACGCGTAGATTATGAACTTACCACTATTGCACGAGAGCTGATCCCCATCTGGAGTGTATTGAGTGATTGGGGAGGAAAACACAGAAAACTTATTCAGAAACAAGAAATTTCTGAAGAATAATTCTATTTCTTAGGGCATGAAAGGTTTTAAGGAATGATATATTAATTCATAGAGTGCAGCAATCAATTTTATTGCAGATAAAATCGTTGTATTCTTCAGTTAAGATTAAGGTATAATTATTTTTAAAATCAAGCCTTGTTTACCTTATTACAAAACAGAATATGAGCAATCAGTGCCAGCACTCCGAAAGCGGTTCCTACAAGGCATACTCCCGTCCATTGTGCTTTCTGCCAAGCCAAAGAAGCAAGCCAGGTTCCCAATGAACCCCCAATGAAATAAGAAACCATATAAACTGTGTTTAACCTGTTCACAGCATTGGATTTGATCATAAAATAATTGGTCTGGTTCATGATGTGGCTTGACTGTACCCCAAGATCAACAAGGATTACGCCTATTATTAATCCCCAATACGTTTCTCCCGCAAAATAAGTGAATCCCCAGCTCCCTATCAAAATAAGTAAGGAATACAGTATGATACGGTTGATATCTAAATATTTTTGCAAATTTCCAACTTTTGCAGCTGCCAAAGCTCCTACTGCTCCTGCAAGGCCAAAGCTGCCTACAACGGATGAACCAGCATTAAAAGGTGGCTTTTCCATATGAAAAACCAAAGTTGTAAATAAGGCACACATAGATCCAAAAGCCATTGCCCCACGGAATGAAGCCAGCTGAAGAATAGGCTGTGTTCTTGCAAGATGAGCCACAGAGCGCATTAATTCTTTATAGGTCCCTTTAAAATTCGGGGAAAGCTCAGGAAGCATAGTATAAACGGCAAACCATACCAAGATCATTAACCCTGCAGCAATGCCAAACATCGCTCTCCATCCCCAGACCTCACCCACAATTCCGCCTATGAAACGCGAAAGAAGAATTCCCAATAAAAGTCCGGACATAACCAATCCTATATTGGCTGATTTTTCTTTATCAGAAGATAGTTCTGCCGCAATAGGTACAAACAGTTGAGGAATTACAGAAGTAGCTCCAATCAATAAACTGGAAGCATACAACATCCAAAGCTGATTGGCGAACGTCATCCAAAGTAATGAACCGAAAACAAGAAACAGATCAATCAGGATTAATTTTTTACGGAAAAACTTATCTCCAAGCGGTACAATTAATAACAATCCCAAAGCATATCCTATCTGGGTAAGGACTGAAATTTTGCTTACTGCGGCTTCAGAAACATGAAAATCTTCTGAAATAAGTGCCAGTAAAGGCTGATTATAATAATTGTTGGCTACAACAAGTCCTGAAATGATGGCCATTAACCAGACTACAGCCCGAGAAATACCGTTGGTAGAGCTTACCTGCATGATGAAATTTTTATTGAACAGAAATATATCCTATAATTTAACAGTTTGGATATACATTTTTAACAGCTTCAAAGGTAGGCATTTTAATAAAAAACATATAATATCATGATTGATTTAACCTTTGGGTGAGATAGATGTTTTTTTCTTAGAAATGGCTTTAATAAAGAGTTTTTTTAAGCATTATCCAATTTTATCTTTACATTTGTAATAACACATGTATTTTTATGGATTATATGGATTCCAAGGAACAGATTTTACAAAAGTCTGCTGAAGCAAAAGAAATTTTTCTACCTCATATTTCAGCCGATCCGGTTATTTTCGGTTTTGATCAAAATGAACTAAAAGTTTTGTTGGTAAGAATGAATTACCGAAAACAATGGCTTCTTCCCGGAGGTTTTATAAGAAAAGACGAAGATTTGGATGAAGGCGTAATGAGGGTTTTAAAATCAAGGGCCGGTGTTACCAATGTTTTTCTGGAGGAATTTGCAGTTTTTGGGAAAAAAAATAGAAGTGAATTTTATTTTGAGGATTTTGATGAAACCTTATTTCAGAAGCAACGTTTTATTTCCATAGGTTATTATGCCTTGTATAATTCTGCGGATATTAGTCCTGTTATGGATGATGTAAGTGAAGCTTGTGAGTGGGTTTATTTAAGAGACCTCCCTACCATTGAACTGGCCATGGATCATCGCGAAATTATTGAAAAAGCTCTTCTTACATTAAGAGAAAAAATCTCATACAAGCCCATCGGATATAATTTGTTACCTGAAAAATTCACACTTTCTGAACTTCAGAAATTATACGAAGCGATATTGGGTAAGGAACTCAACCGTGGAAATTTTTATAGAAAAATAAAGAATTTAGGGGTTTTAAAGAAGCTTGATGAGCAGAGAAGAGGTGGCGCGCATAAGTCGCCGGATCTTTACTCCTTTGATGAAGAAAATTATGTGAAAGCATTGGAGAATGGATTGAATAACTGGTAGATACCTTTTCATTGTTTTTTCCAATGGTCTGCATTGATGAAAAAGCTTTTGAATGTTAGAAATATTGAGGAAATTTGCAGCATGAAGATCATTCCACTTAAAGAAGGTAATTTTTCAGCTAGCAAAACCAAGGACTTTACTCTTTTAACAGACGAAAACTTTGATACCGTTACCGGAATTAAAATGTCTGTACAACCTTTCCTTATCATCACAGAAAACGATTATATTCTTTTGGACGCCGGCATTGGTTGGAAAAATGAGGATGGAACTTCTGTGGTCTCAACGCTTCTTGAAAGAGAAGGTATACGTCCGGAGCAGGTTACAAAGCTACTTCTTTCCCATCTTCACAAGGACCATATTGAAGGAGCTGTAAGACTTACGGATCATGGCTATGAACCTACTTTTCCTAATGCAGAAATATATATTCAAAAACGTGAACTGGATTTTGCCATGGAAAATAAAGGGAATCCGTCTTTTGATTTTGAAGTATTGGAAAACCTGATTCAATTGCCCAATATTATCTGGATGAATGATGATAACGGTAAAATTACTGATGAAATTTTCTATGAAGTAGTGGGTGGTCATACTCCGTTTATGCAGGTTTTCTGGATCAAAGAAAATGGAGAAACCGTTTTTTATGGTGCAGACGATCTTCCACAGGCTTCTTACCTGAAGTATCATTTAGCCTACAAAAGTGATTTTGATGGCAGAAAAGCAATGGAATTACGACTTGAATGGGAAAAGAAAGCAAGAGAAAACCATTGGAAAATTCTACTTTATCATGATCTGGAAAAAGCAGTGATAGAAATAAAAAATGGGGAATAAAATATACCCCAAATTTCTATATTTTTTATAAGAATAATTATGCTTAAAGTCTTATTTTCAAAATTCTATAGCCTATAAATCAAGTTGTCTTTGAAACTCTTCAAGGTATTTTGCAATATGAATTCCATCTGCTAAACCGTGGTGAGCTTCAATTGAAACGGGAAGATATTTTTTACCCTCACGGATATTGAATTTACCGAAAGCAATTTTAGGAATTGATTCTCCGGTATTAAAATCTGTTGGATGAAGAATTGCACTGAACGAGTTCCAGGGAATTGTGGTATGTCTTACGTGGTCTTTACCCAGTCTGTCATTACTTATTCTAAGTCCTGAAGTCTCATGTACTCCCTTTATTTCTTCCTGCAGATTCGCATTGAACGTCTCAAAGTCCTCAGAGAAAAGGGTAAATGAAAAGCCAAAGGTTCCGTCTGGTCTGCCAATGGTACTTCCGGCATGTACTGTATCAAACTGCACAACCTGTCCGTCAATAATTCTAAGCTTCAATTCATCAACCGTATTGACAGCTACCATAGATTTATGAAAGTAATAGGCAAAAAATGAGTATCCATTTTCCTTAGCTTTATCATAGGCCTTTGTACAATCTACTTCCGTTGTAAAGCCAAAATAGGGACTTGCCATGTTAGAAAAAAAATTAAAATGCTCCTTTCTGTTCCAGCTTTCAATATCTACGATCTTCATTGATTTTTATTTGCTGCAAATTTCTGTAATTTTTACCAGTTTACAAGTAAAAGGAATATAAATTTCCCATTAACATTATATTTTTCCTGTTTCAAAATCATTACAAACAAATTGACAAGCATGATTATTGCATTTGCTTATTGAAAGCGATGAATGCTTAGAAAAAACATCTAAAAACAAAATAAAGCTTTATAAGTATGGATGCACAAAATTTAAAAGGAAGCCATTGGTCAGCAAAAAAAGTAGATCATGTTTATCTAGTCAGTATAAAAAATCAATCAAGTATCATTGAAGCGCTTACAGATTTTGTGAGAAGCCAAGAGATTCAATCAGGAGAGGTTACAGGAATTGGAGCAGTAGATGAAGCAACTTTACGTTTCTTTGTTCCGTCCACCAAAAAATATGTGGATAAAACATTTAAGGAACAAATGGAGGTAACCAATATCTCAGGAAATGTTTCTATAATAAACGGAGAACCTCTACTCCATTTGCATATTACTTTAGGAAGAGAAGATTATACTGCTTTGGCAGGGCATCTTTTAGACGCCAGAATTCGGGGAGCAGGAGAATTTATTTTTTATCCGCTTACTACCAGAGCTGTAAAAATAAAAGATGAGGAAATAGGAATCAATCTCTATAATTTTGAAGAATAATATACTGAAAGTCTTATTTTTGATAAAATATTTTTTTAATGTTTGAGGTACTTCTTTCCCATATTCAGAATAAAGTTGCTATAACCGATGAACAGAAAAATCAGGTTCAGGCTTTCTTTACTGTAAAAAAACTTCGAAAAAAGCAATATCTATTGCAGGAAGGAGAGATCTGTAAATGTCTGTCTTTTGTAAGTAAGGGATTGCTGAAATCTTATTTTTTGGATGAAAAAGGGAATGAACATATCAATATGTTTGCTTTTGAGGGCTGGTGGATTTCCGATTTCAATAGTTTCATTCATCAGGAAAAATCGGTTTTAAATATTGATGCCATTGAAGAAACTGAGGTACTGATGATTACTTTAGATGATTATGAAAAAATGATGCTGGAAATTCCAGTAATGGATCGTTATTTTAGAATTCTTTATCAAAATAGCCTTGTAACAAAAGATCATAGACTGATTGTTTCTAATAGCTATACTGCTGAGGAAAAATATCTGCAACTGGCACAGAAAAACCCTGAGATGATCAAAAGGGTTCCCCATAATCTTATCGCGTCCTATCTAGGGCTTGCTCCTGAAACAGTGAGCAGGATCCGTAAAAAAAATCTTCTTAACAATACTTGATACAGATCAATCCAAATGCATGATTCACATCAAGCATACTAGCCTGTTCACAGCCATAATTTTGTAATGAAAATTTACAATACTTATGGAAAATAAAGAAAACGTAGCATTGGTAGTAGGCGCTACCGGAATTACAGGAAGCAATCTTACAGAAGAACTTATTGCACAAGGCTGGACTACCTATGGGCTATCCAGAAATCCAAACTCTACTATTTCCGGTCTTCGTAGCATAAAAGCAGATCTTTTGGATGAACGGAACCTGATGGAAGCATTGGATGGGATCTCTCCTACTCATATTTACTTCACGACATGGATGCGAAATGATACAGAAGAAGAAAATATTCGTGTAAACAGTTTACTTGTCCGAAATCTTCTGAATGTATTATCACCTAAAAAATCGATTAAACATGTAGCTTTAGTCACCGGATTGAAACATTATCTAGGGCCTTTCGAAGCCTATGCAAAGCAAGGGATCTTACCTGAAACACCTGTTCGGGAAGAGCATCCAAGGCTTCCTCTTCCCAATTTCTATTATGCCCAGGAAGATGAAGTGTACAAGGCTTCGGAAAGAGATGAGTTTACCTGGAGTATTCACAGGCCTCATACTGTAATTGGACATGCTGTGGGCAATCTGATGAATATGGGAACTACATTAGCTATCTATGCAAGTATTTGCAAAGAAATGGGAAGAAAGTTCATATGGCCGGGATCTGAAGCACAATGGAATGGAGTTTCTGATGTGACAGATGCACAAGTACTAGCCAAACAGCTGGTATGGGCTTCATCCACTGAATCTGCAAAAAATCAGGCCTATAATATTACGAACGGAGATGTTTTTCGATGGAAATGGCTTTGGAAAAGATTAGCTGACTGGTTTGGAATAGAAGCAGAAGGATTTAATGGTATGATCAGACCTCTGGAAAAAGAATTGGAAAACGATGCTCAAATCTGGAGTGAGATTGCAAAAAAATATCATTTAAAAGAGGAAAACCTTAGCAAATTATCGTCCGCATGGCATACGGATCTTGATCTCGGAAGACCATTGGAAGTAATGTGTGATATGTCAAATAGCAGAAAGCTTGGATTTACTGCCTATAAAAGTACAGAAGACTCTTTTATTGAACTGTTTGAGCGACTAAGAGCTGAGAATGTAATTCCTTAAAGATAATAAGCTGTTTATAAAGTAAGACTTTTTAACCTTACTAACTTACAAAAATAATTGCAGAATCCTAAGATTCTGCAATTAAAAATATTTGTTCCCAGCACCTATTTTATCAGGTTATAATGCAGTGGTAGTTATTCCGTATTTCTTTTTAAATGAAGAATAGAAATGAGACAGATTCTCAAATCCCAGATCGAGATAGATGTCCGATGGTTTTTTATTCTTGTTTTTAATCAGATAATAAGCTTCGTTCAATCTTTTTTCCTTGAGCCATTGCTTTGGAGTCATGTTGAATATCTTGCTGAAATCCCTCTTAAAACCTGAAAGGCTGCGACCTGTAAGTCGGGCAAAAGCCTCCACAGATACATTGAACATAAAGTTTTTATTCATAAATTCTTTAAGATCAATTTTATGAGGTTCAGAAAAGTCAAAAAGAAGATTTCTGATCTCGGGATGAGCTTGCAGAAGAAGTTCAATTGCTTCCTTAACCTTTAATACAGCCAGCCTTGGAGGTATTTCTTTCGTTTTATCGATGTATGGAATTAATGATGCAAAATAGCTCTTAAAAAATTCATCAGACTCAAAGAATAACCGCTGATTACCCACAAAAGGAGTATCCATTACCATCTTTTGCTCACTGGCATATTGCCTAAGGGTTTCATCATCCAGCGTAATGGAAATAAACTGATACTTTTCACCATTTAAAGGTTGTTTAATCGTTCGGATTAATTGATTTTTCCTAACCAAAACTACTGTATTTTCCCGGATAATGGTCTTTCCCTGATCATGAAAAGCATGCGTTTCCCCAGAGATCTGAAAACCCAGAAAATGATCCGGAATAAATTCCTCGTGGCCTCTGTAGGCATCAAAGGCACATGAATAAACCAGTTTGTCAAATATAATCTCAGAAGTCTTTTCCATAACACAAATATCTGAAATTTAAACAATAACAGAAGCTCCTGTATGAGCGATCTCTTTATCCTGTTCAGGAGTACCACCGGATGAACCTATAGCGCCAATTATCGCTCCATTTTCATCCTTAATGATAACACCTCCCGCAAGGGTTAAAAGTCCATTATTGGAGTTCAGCATTCCGTATCCATGAATCTCGGCTCCTGAAATAATGCTTCCCATTACATCACTATCAATTCCAAACATAATAGCGGTTTTGGCTTTCTTTATAGCAAAATCGATCACTCCATATACACTGTCCAGCCTTGCAAAAGCAACCAGATGTCCTCCTGCATCTACCACGGCAATGCTTACAGGAATACCTAGTGATTTTGCTTTCTTTATTGCAGCATGCAGTGCTTTTTCTGCTAGTTCATAACTGATTCCAATCATATTATTAACTTTTAGCAGTCCACGCTTCAGATTGAAGCTGTTTTACAAAATCTTCAGTTTCCTTGGGATGTACATTCCTAAAATCACTATTGTCATCAAGAGCTACATTAACAATAACTTCTGCCATAGAATATGGATCTAATTGATGAGCAAGAGATTCAGAGGCTCCATCGAAGGCTGTTTCCGGAGTAAAATTTACCTTTGGATCATACCAACGGAATATAGAGTCTACTCCTCTGTCATTGAACCCTGTTCCAAATACCCCCGGATTACAGGTTGCAATTTTAATATTGAACGGAGCCAGCTCTGTTTTCAACCCTTCCGCAATTGATTCCAAGGCGTGTTTAGAAGCACAATAAGCGGCCACGTAGGGTACCGTCCATAAACCTCCCATTGATGAAGTGAAGACAATTTTACCACCTTTCTTTTCAATAAACTTTTTAATAAAGCCCTGTGCCAGTTCCAACGCACTGAATACATTTACCTCAAACATAGATCGGATAATATCAACAGGCTGTTCTGCAATAGGACCGCCTTCCATAATACCCGCATTGCTGATCAGAATATCAATATCATATTTGTTTAAAATATAGTCAATATCCCTTGAATTGGTTACATCTAGCTTATCAACTGTCAAAGTCACACCTTGCGCTGAAGCTTCACGAATTAGGTCACTCATTTGAGGATATACCTGTGTGGTTGCAATTACCTGATGTCCTTTTTTAGCAAGCTCAAAGGCTGCAATTTTTCCAAATCCGCTTGCTGCTCCTGTAATTAGAATTGTTTTACTCATTGTATTTTATTTTTTTGTTGTTACAAATTTCAAAGATTTTCAAGAGGTTTATATTGGCGTAAAGTCCAAACTTATAGTGTTGAGAAGTTCATCAGCCTTACAGAATAATCGATTGTCAGAAAGAGGATTATCTATTGCCATCTTTTGTTCACAAGTATATTTTTCATCATTCAACAAAATGGAAATAGAATTGAAGAACAAAGGAAAAAAAATCCCGGATTAATGATCCGGGATTATAATTATTTACTTTATCTTATTTCTAAAAATCAGGATTACTGCATATATAGAACTCACTACAAATATTATAAAAGGAATTATAAAACTGAGTCGCAGTTTCGACATAATATCACTATAATATGTATTAGGAATCATCAAAGAAATTATTATTGATAATAATGCTATAAAACAGAATAGCATTAAATAACGATCTTTATAATATCTAGATGATAAGAAAATGTATAATGTACCAATAATAGGTATAGCAGTAATTCCTTCCCAAAAAATATCATGCTGAGAAAAAGATAAAGAAACTATATCATTAATAAATTGGTATAACGAAAAAAGTATATACACAAATATTGGGAGATCGTCTTTACCTAAACTGCAAATCATTAAAAATGAGATAACAGAAATAATTTTAATAATTTTCAGTTTCATTGAATATTTATTTTAATTACAATTTCTTTTTGTTTGAGGAGCAGTACCATTTGTACTTGTAGTTGAAGATTGTATGCTATTTGCAAAAGTAGTAGGCGTATCAACTCCTATTGCTGTAAAATTTATTCCTGCATAATTTAATATTGCTACAGTAAAATCAACACAATTATTAAATCCAACATCATATATACTATTTGAGTAAGTTCCAGCTGCATTTATAATATTTTGAAGTTGTGCCGGAGTAATGTTTCCTACATTCCATGCATTGTTATAAGTATGTCCACTATCATCACCCATTTGTCCAGGACCTGTCACAGTTAAAGGAAAACCATTTTCGGGATAGAACCCAAATGTCATTGTATTATTTCCTTGAGTAATAGATATGAAAGCATGCCCAGGTTTACTTGAAGAAAACATTTTAGCTGCATATACAGTTAAATTCGCAGGTTTGCTAGTATCAAGACAACTTAAGAATTTTTTAATATCCTTAATCGGAATATCTGGAGGTAGTGGGGGGAAAACAGGTGCAGTTGGAGTTCCAATTCCACCACCACCACCGTCACCACCGTAGTCACCATTTCCACCACCCATGTCATGGCCACCGTTACCACCTAGATCATCCCACGGATCAGGTTTTGCTAATTGTGGTTTTTTTACAATAATAACAACTTCTCCTACGTCAGTAACCTTACTTATTGATAGAGAAGTATAATGCTCTTGAAATGTCTTGATGAGATAATCATGATCAGGATGACTCTCCTTATATGCATCAAAGTAAAGAAAATCTCTTTCTCCATTAATCACACCACCTATTACAGCTGTTACTTTTCCATTCGTAAGCATTGGAAACATTAACAATTTTTTCCCACTATCCAGATCTAGATCCTGAGAAGACACTCTAAGATCCACAGTTCCATATTTACTCTCAAGCGCTATTTTCTTTTCCGGATAATTATTGAAATAGGCCAACATAGAGTTTCTAAAGGGAATCGCATAATTATTGGATGATGAGTTTTTAGAAAGACTTTTTTCTTTTTCAAAGCGTTCAAAAAATGCTATTTTTTCTTTCTGCACCTGTTCTGCTTCTGTAAGCATCTCATCTGTTCTACAAGAATTGAGGGTAAAAGATGCTGTGGACAATAGTATAAGTCCATAGATTAAATTTTTTTTCATGTTTGTGTTAATTCTAAGATTAGATGACAAATATAAAGAATTAATTTAATCACTTTTTATAGAAATATATTATGTTAAGAAGTTAGTATTTTACATTCAAACTAGGTCATCTTTATAAAACTAAAACAAAGACATGCCTTTGCAAAAGGCTAAAAATATATTTAATCCCACTGAAATCTAATCCAAAAGAATAATAAAATATGCAGTTTATCATAAATTGGTTAAGTTTTTGAAGCTTATTCCATAAAACCAGTCACACCATTGAAGCTAATCACATTTACCAGAAAAGGAATTTACTGTCCGCAGGGAAAGTTTTATATAGATCCCTGGCGGCCTGTTGATATGGCCATCATCACTCATGGACATGCAGATCATGCCCGATGGGGAATGAAAAAATACCTTTGCCATCACTTTACAAAGCCTATCCTCCATCAAAGGATTGGGAGCGATATTGAATGCCAGAGTGTGGCATATGGAGAGACAATTACCATTAATGGAGTAAAAGTTTCTCTTCATCCGGCAGGCCACATTATTGGTTCCGCACAGATTAGGCTGGAATATAAAGGATATGTAACTGTTGTGTCTGGGGATTATAAGATTCAGAATGATGGATTAAGCACTCCTTTTGAATTAGTAAAATGCAATGAGTTTGTTACCGAAAGTACCTTTGGACTCCCTATTTACAACTGGCTTGAAGTTCAGGATTTAAATCAAAAACTTCAAAACTGGGTATTGAAAAACAAAGAAAATAACAAAACCTCAGTGTTTATCGGATATTCTCTTGGAAAAGCCCAACGAATTATGACAGCTGTAGAGGGGCTGGGAAAAATATATGTACATTACTCCATCGGAAAGCTAAATGAGGCTTTTGAATCTGTTGGAATTAACCTTCCTGATTATACCATTGCCGACTTCAGAGAACGTTCAAAGGAAGTGGAACATGAAATTGTAATTGTTCCACCCGCTTTACTGGATAGTAATATCATTAAAAAAATTCCGGAGCCGGCCACGGCCATATGTTCCGGATGGATGCAGGTGCGCGGTGCCAGAAGATGGCGGAGTGCAGATGCCGGATTTGCCATGAGTGATCATGCAGACTGGAAAGGATTGCTGCAAACTGTAAAAGCTACCGAAGCAGAAATTGTTCATGTTACTCATGGGCAGACAGAAATTTTCTCAAAATATCTGAATGAAATTGGTATTCGTGCAGATGTTGTAGAAACCCTGTATGGTGAAGATGAAGAAGAATCGGAAAAAGAAACCATTGAAAATCCGGAACCATGAAACATTTTGCAGACCTTATCAATGCCTTGGAAACAACCAATAAAACCAATGCTAAAATTGATGCAATTATGGATTATCTGGAACGAACTCCGGATGAAGACAAAGTGTGGTTTATTGCCCTGTTTACAGGAAAAAGACCCAAAAGAAACATCAATACCAATTATATGAAAGAGTGGGCGTTGGAAATCACAGGACTTCCACTATGGCTTTTTCAGGAAAGTTATTCCTCCGTTGGAGATCTTGGTGAAACCCTTTCTTTGATTCTGCCTCCCCCACAGGAAAAAATAGAAAGAAGCCTGTCACAATGGATGAATGATATTGTTGATTTAAAAGATAAAACTGAAACTGAAAAGAAAGAATTTGTATTAAATTCATGGAACGGATTGGATTATACAGAACGATTGATTTTCAATAAATTAATTGGCGGAAGCTTCCGGATTGGCGTTTCTGATAAAACATTAATCAATGCATTGACAAAGTTTTCCGGTCAGGAATCCAGTGCGCTGATGCATAGCTTGATGGGAAAATGGAATCCTAATGATGTTTCTTTCAGGGAACTGATTGCCGCAGAAAATGTAAACCCGGACAATTCAAAACCATATCCTTTTTGCCTTGCCTATCCTTTAGAAAAAGAGCTTGATGCCCTTGGCGAACCCAATGAGTGGCTGGTAGAATACAAATGGGACGGAATTCGGGGACAGATTATCCGAAGAAATGACGAAGTCTTTATTTGGTCAAGAGGTGAAGAGCTTGTTACAGAGCAATTCCCCGAGATTACTGAAGTGATAAAAGCCATGAACGGGAACTTCGTTTTAGATGGAGAAATACTTGCAGTGAAAGATGGTAAAGTTTTAAATTTTAATGAATTACAGAAAAGATTAAACAGGAAAACTTTAACCAAGAAAATGCTCTCGGAAATTCCAATACAAGTCTTCGTTTATGATTTATTGGAGCTTGAAGACAATGATTTGAGAGAGAAACCAATCTTTGCCAGAAGAGCAATGCTGGAGGAATTCTTGCTTAATGAAAAGCCTCATAATATTAAGATTTCTCAAAGCATCAATTTTGAAAAATGGGAAGAACTGAACCATATCCGGGAAAATTCAAGAACGGTAAACAGCGAAGGATTGATGCTCAAACAGAAAAATTCACCCTACCATTCAGGGCGAAAGAAAGGTGATTGGTGGAAATGGAAAATCAATCCTTTTACAATAGATGCTGTCCTGATCTATGCCCAGAAAGGTAGTGGCAGACGTAGTGCTTATTACACCGACTATACTTTCGCCGTAAAAAATGAGGATAAATTGGTTACCATTGCGAAAGCCTATTCAGGATTGACAGATAAAGAAATCATGGAAGTAAGCAAATTTGTAACAAAAAATGCCATTGAAAAATTTGGTCCGGTACGAACCGTAAAAGCAGAGCTTGTCTTTGAAATTGCTTTCGAGGGAATTGGACTCAGTAATCGTCACAAAAGCGGTGTAGCCCTTCGGTTCCCAAGAATTGTAAGATGGAGAAAAGATAAGACCGTAGACGAAATTGATCATCTTGAAGAAATCAAAAAATTAATACAATAACGTGGCGGCTTTTGAACATACCAATGGATTTAAAATCATTCAACAATGGATGGTTGATAAAGGAATGTCCCCTTTTAAATTTCAAATAGATACTTGGCGAAGATTCGGAAGCGGATATAGCGGTATGGTTGTGGCCCCTACAGGATTTGGAAAAACTTTTTCCGTTTTTTTAGCACTGGTTTCAGACTTTCTGAATCATCCTGAACATTATAAAAAAGGCTTAAAAATGATCTGGATAAGTCCGCTACGATCTTTATCCAAGGATATTGCGAAGGCCATGCAGGAAGCCATTGATGAAATTGGACTTGACTGGACTGTAGGAGTCAGAAACGGAGACACAGACCCTAAAGTGAGACAGCAACAGGTAAAGAAAATGCCCGAAATTCTCGTGGTAACACCAGAAAGTTTACACTTACTTCTTGCTCAGAAAAATCATGAGACCTTTTTTCGCGATCTGAAATGTATTGTTGTGGATGAATGGCATGAATTATTAGGTTCAAAGCGCGGTGTAATGGTAGAATTGGGAATTTCACAGCTTAGAAGTTACGTTCCCAACATGAAAATCTGGGGTATTACAGCAACAATCGGCAATCTGGAAGAAGCTATGGAAGTACTGATTCCTTATGATATTAAAAAGACTCAAATTACAGCTGCAGAACGAAAGAAAATAGATATTATTCCTGTCTTTCCGGATGAAATCGAAATACTGCCTTGGGCAGGACATCTTGGGAATAAATTGGCGGATAAGGTAGTACCCATTATTCTCAATTCAAAATCTACCATTGTCTTTACCAATACCCGAAGCCAAAGTGAAATGTGGTATCAGCTGCTGCTGGATGCCTATCCTGATTTTGCAGGGCAGATTGCCATTCATCATAGCTCCATTGATGCGCACTTAAGGATCTGGATTGAAGAGAATCTGAGTTCAGGGAAATTAAAAGCTGTTGTTTCTACATCATCGCTAGATTTAGGAATAGATTTTAAACCTGTTGACACTGTCATTCAGATCGGTTCCGCAAAAGGAGTAGCCAGATTTCTTCAGCGGGCAGGCCGTAGTGGGCACTCCCCTTTTGAAACTTCCAAAATTTATTGTGTACCCACTCATTCTCTGGAACTGATTGAGGTTTCTGCCTTAAAGGAAGCCGTAAAGCAAAAAGTAATTGAACCAAGGGAACCACAAGTCTTATGCTTCGATGTTTTGGTTCAGTTCTTAATGACCTTGGCGGTTGGAAACGGTTTTTATCCCGATGAAGTATACAAAAGAATCAAAAAGGTATATGCCTTTCAGGAAATGATGGATGAAGAATGGAAAAGTATTCTTGAGTTTCTGACCATTGGCGGCAGTGTTCTGAAAAGTTATGAAGAATTCCATAAAATTGTGATTTTGGATGATGGTTTATACAAGGTAACCTCACGGAAAATAGCAATGCTTCACCGGATGAATATGGGAGTAATTGTAAGCGATGCCATGCTAAAGGTTAAATTTATTTCCGGGGGTTATATTGGAATGATTGAAGAATATTTTATTTCAAAATTAAAAAAAGAAGAAAAATTTATTTTAGCCGGACGTACTCTGGAAGTAGCGATGATCAAAGATATGACCGTTTATGTAAGATCGGCCAAAGGAAGAGCACTTGTACCCAGTTATTTGGGAGGAAGATTGCCTTTGAGCTCTGATTTGGGTCACTTTTTAAGAGAAAAACTTTCACACGCATTAAACCCGAAAGCTTCAGAGAAAGAATTGAAATTCCTGCACCCCCTTTTGGTCAATCAGGAAGCAAACTCCCACATTCCTAAAGAAGATGAATTTTTGATTGAAATGATTAAAAATCGTGAAGGATATCATTTGTTTATGTATCCTTTTGAAGGCCGTCTGGTACATGAAGTGATGGCGGCATTGATCGCTTACAGAATTTCAAAACTGGCCCCAATTTCCTTTTCAATGGCGATGAATGATTATGGATTCGAATTATTCAGTGATAAGGAAATCCCTTTAAATGAAGAAAATATACAGCAGATTTTAAGCAGAGAGAACCTGATGACAGATATGATAGCCAGTATTAATTCTGCAGAAATGGCAAGGAGAAAATTTCGGGATATAGCTGTGATCTCCGGAATGGTCATTCAAAATTACGCAGGAAAGCAACGTTCCAATAAATCCTTACAGAGTTCAGCCGGATTGATCTTTAAAGTATTGGATGATTATGATTCTAATCATTTTCTAATCAGGCAGGCCTATACGGAAGTCTTTAATATTCAGCTTCAGGAACAACGTTTAATAGAAGCATTTAAAAGAATTGAAAAGTCTAAAATTATTTTAAAGCATTCTCATTCCTTTACTCCACTAAGCTTTCCTATAAAGGTAGATAGTCTCAGACAGACGCTTTCCAGTGAAGGGCTTGATGCAAGAATTAAAAGAATGTTGAAACTTTAAAGTATCATTCATTAGCGATTATGAATGCAAAAGTTATGCTAATCTGATGGCTAAATACTACGAAAATTTCATGTCTTTTGTGCATCATAACTCTTGACAAATTCGTAACTTAGAGTATATTCTTCGAAGAGTAAAATAAAATTAAAATCATGGCAAAATTGTTCTTAGTCCGCCACGGACAGTCACTCTGGAATCTTGAAAACAGATTTACAGGCTGGCAGGATATCGATATAACAGAAACTGGAATTGAAGAAGCAAAGAATGCAGGAATAGCCCTAAGGAAAGAAAAAATAGATGTCGCTTTTACTTCTGTACTTATCAGAGCAAAACATACCCTTTCCATTATCCTTGAGGAAATAGGAAAACCCAATATTCCCATCATTATGGATAAAGCATTGAATGAACGGTCTTATGGTGATCTCGAGGGACTTAACAAAGCAGAGACAGCACAGAAATACGGGGATGAGCAGGTTTATAGCTGGCGCAGGTCCTATGATGTTGTACCACCAGGTGGAGAAAGCCTTAAAGATACCTATAACAGAGTTATTCCCTATTTTGAAAGAGAGATTGCCCCACTTTTAAAAAAAGGAGAAAATGTACTGATTGTTGCCCATGGAAATAGTCTTCGTTCATTGATTATGTACCTTGAACACTTATCACCTGACGAAATTTTAGAAAGAGAAATTGCAACAGGTATTCCTATAACCTATATTTTTGATGAAAACTTTCATGTAAGCAGAAAAGAAAACTAGTTTTTTTGTATAAAAAGTACAAGACCTTAAATTTATAATTTGTCATCGTGTTTATTGTTACAAAAGATATTTCAATTCAAAACGAAGTTTTTACTTTAACCAATCAGCGTGCTGTATTTTGGAATAAGGAAAAAGCACTGATACTTTCTGATCTTCACATCGGGAAGACCGCTCATTTCCGTAAAAATGGGATTGCACTAGCCAATCATATTATGAAAAGTGATCTGGAAAGACTGTCAGCATTGATTGAATACTTCCAGCCTAAGAAATTTATAGTTGTCGGAGATCTGCTTCATGCAGGGGATAATTCTGATGTAGATGAATTCTGCACGTGGAGAAATCAATATCCTGATCTCTATTTTCATCTTATTGAAGGCAATCACGACCGGATTTCACAACAATTAAAGAAAAAGCTTTGCCTGAACTTTAAGGAACCCTTACTGGAAGTTCATGGATTTACCTTTATTCATGATTTTGATAAAACAAAAACAGGTTTCCAGATTACCGGACATATTCATCCCGGAATTGTTTTAAACTCTGCCGTAAAAAGTATCAGACTTCCCTGCTTTGCTCTTAGCGAAAACCAATTATTGTTACCTGCATTCAGCGAGTTTACAGGGCTTGATACTAAAAATCTGCCTAAGAAAAGTAAGTTTTTTGTTTTTACAGATGCAGAGATCTATGAAATTTAAAATGAACAGAAAACTCGTAAAAATATAATAAACAAGATTTTTAAAATTCTCGCAGATTTTGCAGATAACGCAGATAATTTAATCATATTAATCTGCTCAATCCGCTAAATCTGCGAGAAGTAAATAATTTTATCCCTCAAAGAATACACAACCTTTAATTTTATCGGAGATAAAATCCTTGCGTCTTACAACATAAAGTATCAAAAACTCCTGCGCCTTTGCGAAACCAACTTATTTCATCATCCATCAATTACTACTATTTTAAGACCCTATCCAATCTGATATTCTGAACGAGCAGAAATACAAAAAAATCTCGCAGATCTTGCAGATGACGCAGATAATTTAATCGTATTAATCTGCTAAATCTGCTAAATCTGCGAGAAGTAAATAATTTTATCCCTCAAAGAATACACAACCTTTAATTTTATCGGAGATAAAATCCTTGCGTCTTACAACATACAGTATCCAAGGCTTTTGCATCTTTGCACAGCCAGCTCTTCTTACTTGTTTTTATCATCCAGCCACACCACTTTCTGCTCAGAAAAATGATCCTGTCCAATAATTTTGCCATATAATTCAGGTCTTCGCGCCTTAATATACCTATACCCTCCCGCCTGTGTTAATTTTTCAGGAGTAATGATAGCTGTTTCAAAACTGTCTTCAAACGAACGGCATTCCGCAATAACATCTCCAAAAGGATCAATAATCATGGAGCATCCATTCTTAAGCTGATCATCATCCATCCCGATAGGATTTGAAAAAACAATATAAGCACCATTGTCGTAAGCTCTTGACGGCAGCCATTTCATTAACCAGTCTCTTCCTTTCATGCCATTAAATTCCAATCGTAAAGAAGTAGGGTCAGCAATTCTGTTTTCCCAAAGTTGAGGATCTACAAAGCCTGCTCCCGGTCTTGTAGAAGGGGTACACATCGTAACATGAGGCATGAAGATAATATCAGCACCCAAAAGTTTGGTTGCCCTTACATTTTCAATAATATTGTTGTCATAGCAGATCAGAATTCCGCACTTCCATCCCAAAATATCAAATACGCAGTATTCATTTCCTGGCGTAAGGTGTGGATTAATGAAAGGATGCAGTTTTCTGTACTTCGCTTTCAATCCGGTTTTATCTACACATACATAGGCTTTAAACAGATTGTTTTGCTCATCCTTTTCAAAAAGACCGGCCAGTATTGTAATATTATGCTGCATAGCAATCTGTTGTAGCCTTTGAATACTTTCTCCATTAGGAATGATTTCGGCAATATCGAGAAGCTGTTCTCTTGAAAGTTTTCGGGCAAAAGTATATCCTGTGATTGAACATTCATGGAAGACAATGACATCTGAACCTTGGGAAGCCGCTTGTGCAGACAGTTTTTCTATAACAGAAAGATTATATTCCTTATCTCCGCTTTTATTCTCAAATTGTGCTGTTGAAATTTTAATATTCATTATTTTTTTCAGCAAAACTAGATCATAGCATTGTCGAAAAATTGTATAAAACCGACATGATGATTACAACTCAAGGAAATTAACCGCCATTTTGTTTTCTGTTTTCACATATTGTCGGGGAGTAAGTCCAATATTATTTTTGAATTCCCTGATCATATGGGACTGGTCAGAATATCCTGCATGATAAGAAAGAGCAGTCATATTTTCATCTTTTATTCCCTTATTCATAAGGCTTAAAAAATAATGTAGCCTGATAATATTGCTGTATTTTTTTGGTGTCATTCCCATATAATTCTCAAATTTTCTCTCAAGATGACGTTCTGAGTACCCTGAAAATATTTCCAGATCTTTTGACGAAGCAGAACCTTTATTTTGAAAAATATATTGTTGAACAGCTGTTATAAAATGAAAGTCAAAATCTATTTCTCCAGATAAAAAGTTAGTGAAAAATATATTCAGACTATGAATAACCGATAAAGGATTTACTTTATTAAAAAGATCTTCCTGATAAGGTTGTAATTTGTTCTTTAGGACATCTTCTACCGAGATTATCTGATTTTTAACCTCTTTTGCAGAAACCTTCAGAAGAATATTTAGAAAATAGGGCTGGAAAACTACTGCAATCAAAGAAAATGTTCCTTTTGAGTAAAAATCCTTGTAGCTATTTAGTCCGCCATAAAAAAAAGAAAGCGGCATACGCTCCTCTGAAAGATGAGAATACAGATTCATATTACCAGACAAAATAAGCCCGGTACTTCCGTCTGTGAACAGCCTTACATTTTTTATCTCATTTTTAGAGTTTTCTAAAAAGATATAATGTCGGATGAAAGGAGCAAGATGTTTTGGAGGTGAAATCTGCATATTCAAATGTACATAAAACTTATCATTCTAAATATCCTGAGACATGTAAAATTATACCTTAAAACTCTCTTGTATATCAAGCATGTTGCGCAGATAATTGTGAAAAGATCTGCTTAATTTGCAAAATCAACGAGAAAAAAATGCATTAATTTGTCTCTAGTAAAATATTTGTGTAAACATACAAAATCCCATTACATTCCTGCTTTTTCTAAAAAAATATCCATCTGTTATTTGAAAAGGGCCTAGCCTGGGTATCATATTTTATTCCCTTTTGGTCAGGTATTTGAATTGTTTATAACATATTATTCTTCATTCTGTTGAATATATTAATACCAATCACTTAAAATATTATATTATGTCAACACAAAATCTCACCCATCTCGAAGCGATCAAAAAGATCAAAGAATTGTCAGAAAAAGCCCGAATATGTATGTTCTGTACAGAATTGGAAACTACTCCTATCAATTCCAGACCGATGACACTCCAGGAAACGGATGACAGCGGAAATCTCTGGTTTATCAGCAGTGGAACCAGCAATAAGAATTTTGAAATAAAAGAAGACCGCAGAGTACAATTATTTTTTATGAACAATGGTGATTCCCAATACCTTTCGGTGTACGGAGAAGCTTCTGTTTATAAGGATAAAGCTACTATAGAAAAAAAATGGTCTCCTCTGGCCAAAGCCTGGTTTGATGGAAAGGATGATCCCAATGTTACCATTATCCGGGTAGAACCTAAAGAAACCTATTATTGGGATACCAAAGCCGGAAAACTGGTCAGTTTATTCAGTTTTGTTACTTCAGCAATAATTGGGCATAAAACCAATAATTCTGACGGTATAGAGGGAAATGCAATAATTTAGAGGTACAAAATAAACAATAAATTCTCTCGCCGATTTCGCTGATGATTCTGGAAAGATCTGCAAAATCATCGAGAGATTAAAAAAAACGGCTCAAGAAATTGAGCCGTTGATACAAGATTAATGATATTAATTTTTCACATCCTCCATAGACGCTCCAAAATTAATGTGAAGTACATTCCCATTGGGAGTTACTAAAGCTGGTACAGATTTTACACCTGCCTTTTCTGCATCTTCAATTTTGTTTTTGTCATTTCCTAAATGGATAATTTCAACATTTTCCAAACCTATAAGGTTAACGATATCATGTTCTGCGCTGATACATACAGGACATCCTGCATGATAAAAAATGGATTTTTTCATAAGATTGTATTAATGAATAAGAGTTTTAATAATATTTTTTAATTCTTCGGTTTCTTTTTCGTGTAGAGGTTTTAAAGGACTTCTTAAATTTCCACCATCTTCACCCAGAATATTAAGACCTGATTTTACAGCTCTTGGTAATCCTTTATTGACAATAAATTTTAAAAGGTCAAACTGTTGATAGAAAATCGTTTTTGCCTTTTCAAGATCACCCTCTTCAACCGCATTATAAAGTCCGATATTAAGTTCAGGAATAAGATTAGGTGCAGCGGTACACCACCCTCTTGCTCCCGCAGAAAATGCAGCGAGAGCTAAGGGATTTGAACCGTTATAGAATGCCACTTCTTCCCCCAATTCTCTTCTCAGATAATGCATCCTTTGGATATCTCCCGTACTTTCTTTAATCATCGTTACGTTAGGAATTTCAAGCAGCCTTTTCAACAAGGCTGGTGACATGTCTACCCCACTTGTTGCAGGATTATTGTAGGCCATAATCGGAATGGAGATTTTACTGGCTACCGCATCATAATGCGATACAATCTCGTCGTCTGTAAGCTTCCAGTAACTCATCGGAATGATCATCACTGCATCAGCTCCCGCTTTCTCAGCAAACTGAGCGTGGTGAATTGTTTTTTCCGTTGTAAGATTAGAAACTCCAACAAGGGTTGGGATTCTTCCTTTTACTTGCTGTAAGGTTGCTTCTGTAACTTCCTCCTTTTCTTCATCAGACAGATAGGGCATTACTCCTGTACTACCCAATGGAGCAATTCCATGGCTTCCGGAAGTGATCAGCCTTTCTACCAAATGCTTGAAAAGAGGAATATCTACTTTTTCATTTTTATCAAAAGGAGTAATAGGATATGCTATAATTCCCTTAAACGGTACGTTTTTCATAAATTCTTTTATTTAGAATAAAATTTGTTTTTCTGAAATGCTTTAAATGAACCATTAAGAGGATAGTAAGACGAACTTAGTTTAATATGAATGAAAAACTGATAAAGTCCAAACTCTTAATACCCCTTAATGGCTGAAGATTAAAGATCTCTTCCCTCTTCTTCCCTCAATGCAACCCCCAGATTCTGAAGCTGTGGTGCGTTTTCACAGGCAATATATTTAGCAGGTTCAGTATCACTAAGGTTTTGATGCTTATGCCACGCCCATGAAGGAATATAAACAGCATCTCCTGCTTCCCAATGAACGCGCTCATCCTCTACTTCTGTCCAGCCTTTTCCCTCAAGCACAAACAATACGGTTTCATAGGTATGGCGGTGTCTGTTTGTTTGTTGTGCCGGAAGAAGCCCTCCAATAGTCATGCTTACATTTTTACTGGGAAGATCTACAAAAAACACAGGGTGCTTTCTCTCTGTTGAAAATTGATTGTGTTCCCCTGCATTTTCTACATTTTTATGAATTAAATAAGCCGGCTTTACATACTTTGGTCTTGCAAATGTTTCGTGAAAGTCTTTTGAACTGAATTCTTTTTTGTCCATGATTTTAAAATTTAATGTTCTGTGCTTTATTGCATGACAAAATTATCCTATATTTGGACTAGTTAAATGAGTCAGTTTTCACATAAATAAATAGTCCAGATGCTACGACCTTGGAAATTAGAATTTGAAATCGATAAAAAACTTGATAAAGCAGTTTACTTACAAATTGCAGATACGATTATTACAGATATCCGATCAGGAAGATTAAAAGCCGGAGATGCACTTCCGGGCAGTCGAAATATGGCTTCAATGCTTAAAATCAATAGAAATACAGTAGTAGAAGCATATCAGGTTTTAATGAATGAAGAATGGGTTATTTCCAAGGAAAGGAAAGGTATTTTTGTATCTGATAAAATACCGGTGCTGCATTCAAAGAACATGAGCAGGACGTCAGAAACTGAATATCAGCCTATGACAGCTAATGGGATGTTAATTAGTTTTGATGATGGACATCCGGATAGTAAAATTGCTCCTGTTACAGAATTGGCAAGAGCTTACAGACAGATTTTCAGTATCAAAGCAAAATGGCAGATGATGGGTTATGGAGACGAACATGGAGATATTGAGTTCCGAAGAATGATTTCAAAAATGCTGAATCATCAACGCGGAATGCAGATTCAGGAAAATGAAATATCCATTACCAGAGGAAGCCAGATGGGAATGTTTCTTACCGCTCAAAGCCTTTTAACTTCAGGTGATTGTGTGATTGTAGAAAACCCAGGGTATCAACCGGCCTGGCAAGCTTTTGAATATACCGGTGCTACTCTACTTCCTGTATCTGTGGATGAAGAAGGGATTAATATTGAAGCTGTTGAAAAACTTTTAATTCAACATAAAAATATAAAGGCAATCTACATAACACCTCACCGACAATATCCTACAACGGTTACCTTGAGCTTATCAAGAAGACTAAAGTTGATAGAGCTATCTAATAAGCACAATATCACAATTATTGAGGATGATTATGATAATGAATTTCATTTTGGATACCGTCCTATCTTACCACTTTCAAGCTTTCCTGAACTTAACAATTATGTTTATATAGGAACATTGAGTAAAGTAGTAGCACCTGCTTTAAGAATTGGCTATTTAGCGACTAAAAATCAGGATTTATTAAATAAAATAGGAAATTTAAGGAAGATTATTGATGTGCATGGGGATGTCATTATGGAACAGGCCGTTTTACAGTTAATTAAGGACGGAGCCGTAAAAAAACACATTAAAAAAGCGACTGTTCATTACAAGAATAAAAGGGATTTTGTGTACAGCCTTTTGAAAAAATATATGAAAGATGTTGCCGATTTCACCTTGCCTGAGGGAGGTTTAGCATTCTGGATTACACCTAAAACCGCTATGGATTGGGATGTTGTTACCGCCTTATTACTGGAAAAGAATATTAAGATCATCTACCCGATGCAATACAGTCGGGATTATGTAAATGGATTCAGATTGAGTTATGGTTCGCTCCCAGAAGATCAGCTGGAGCAAAGTATTGTAATCATTTCCGAAGTTTTTGCTAAACTATCTGAATAATTAGTTTGTTAGAAGTGCAAAACGTTTTTAGCTATGTAATAAGTTACAAGGGTTTTGTTTACAATAAAATTGAAATTATATATGTCCTTAAAAAAAATTCGCAGATTTTGCAGATAACGCAGATGTCATATTAATCTGCTCAATCAGCCAAATCTGCGAGAAAAACTTTAAAAAGACTTTTACTATTTAAAGATTCTGTAAATCAAAAGGGATCTATTCTACTTCAAAAACAGCTTGAATTTCAACTGAAGAGTTAACAGGTATGGATGATGCTCCAAATGTAGCTCTTGCATGTTTTCCTTTCTCTCCAAAGACTTCAACAGCCAGATCCGAAGCAATATTCATAAGGTCTGCATGTTTGGTATAATCATCTTTAGTATTAAAAATTCCTGTAAGTTGTACACATTGCTTTACTTTTCCTAAATCACCGCCAACCGCTTCATTAAGGACTGACAATACATTCAGCATGGTAACTTTTGTAGCATCTTTTACCTGCTGTTCGTTGACATCTATTCCCAACTTTCCGGCGTTGAAGATTTTACCATCCTTTAAAGCAACCTGATTGATGAATACAAGATTTCCGGAACGTACAAACGGTTGATAGTTTCCGGCAGGCTTAGGAACCTGGGGAAGAACAATATTTTTTTGTTTTAAAATCTCATTAAAATTCTGATGATTTTCCACGATAGGCGTATTTTTTTTAGAACGAGTGTCTTTCAGGGCTAAAGCTACCTTTGCAAAGTTTTTTCCTTGAAGCTCTGCCAAATGACGTTCTCCTTTTGTAGGACGTTCAACATCTTTTAGAGAAGCCATGCTTGTAATTCCCAATACACTATTTCCTTGTGGAATTGCTTTATTAAGCTCTTCAGTACCACGAATTCCGTTGGATACCAAAACCATTCCGTGTACTGCAAGACTATTCCAGAAAGCCTGAAGGGCAAGTTCTTTTCCTGCTCCGCTTCCTGCTGACATAAATACCGTTGCGGGAACACCCTCCAGCCCATGACTAGTCCAGATTTGTACCGTTTTAGATAAAAACTCACTCATTCCAGTGCTTATATTTCCAAAATAAACCGGAGAACCAAAGGCTATTCCGTCATAATTGGTAAGTTCATCTACTGTTGCTACCGGAAGTCCTTTCAGATTCGGGTTTTGTGATGCTTTAACCAATTTGATGGATGAAACAGCATTGTTTTCGCTTTCAATTCCTTTGGCGATTTCTTTAGCCAATTCATAGGTTCCGCCATTATCCGAATGGATAAGTACAAGTACTTTAGCTTTATTCTGTGCCATAATGTAGGTGGTGCTTAATAGTAAAGTTAAAATAAAAAAAGAACATATTTTTTTCATTCTGAATAGGATATAAATTAATAATACAAAATTAGTATTGGCGTTTTTATTAAATTTGCCAAAAAATAGATACAAAACGACAGTATGAAATGTGGACTGATTGAAAAAACGGAAAGCCAGTTTGTAGATACCATCGAAAAAGAAGCTTATGTTTGGTGCGAAAAAAACTGGAAGCATGATGACTACGAACATATTCACAACCGTGCTCAGCTTACTTTTGTAGAGGATGGTTATCAGTATTTTCATATTGATCAGAAAATTTATCTTGTCCCACAACACCATGTGATTTGGGTTCCATCCGGAAAAGCACATAAAATTACCTCGGAGGCAAAAACGGTTAATCTCATGGTCTTTTTATTCAAATCTGTCTTTGATGAAGATTTTTATCAGAATGTACAGGTCTTTGCAGCTCCTCCTGTTCTGAAAGAAATGCTATTTTATGCTTCAAAATGGAACCAGTCATTAGAAAGTAATGAGGAACAAGACATTTTTTTTAAAGCCATTTTAAAAAGTCTTCCCAATTTTTATAAAGAAAGTAGCGGACTCGAAATTCCTGTTCCGAGAGATGCAAGGCTCATTCCCGTTTGTAATGATATTAATGCCAATTTTAAGTATAATCTGGATATAGATTCTCTGGCTGAAAAGGCAACGATGTCTGTAAGAACCCTGCAGCGTATTTTTAAAAGTGAAACAGGAATTACCCTACAAAAATACCTTCAACTGACCAGAATTTTGAAAAGTATTGAACTGATAGACACCCAGCAGTATACTTTAAGTGAAATTGCTTATAAAGTAGGCTATCAAAGTCTTTCCGCTTTTACAACTTCTTATTTTGCTGTTATGAAAGCTAAACCTAGGATCAATAAAGGCTAAGGATTTAAATTAAATATTTTAGGCAGATTCTTTTCTGTTCACCAGTAAGAATCTACCTATTGTCATTGAGTTATGAAGTACAGAAGTGATCTACTTTGCAAACTTTTTAGTGCCTGCAACACAGAGAATAACACCAATCGTTACACCCAGCATACCTATGCTCACCTGCTCATGAAGCAGATATGCAGCCAAAGCAAGTCCGAAAAAAGGTTGTAACAACTGAAGTTGTCCTACCGTCGTAATTCCCCCCTGGGCTAATCCTTTATACCAAAATATAAATCCAATAAACATACTGAATAAGGAAATATAACCAAGCCCAAACCAGCCCTTAGAGCTTACTGCTTCCAAGTTAGACGGAAAATAAATAAAAAATAACGGAAGCATAATAGGTAAAGATAATACCAAAGCCCATGAAATTACTTGCCACCCACCTAACGTTTTAGAAAGTTTTGCCCCTTCTGCATAGCCCAATCCACACAAGATGACAGCCAGAAGCATAAGGATATCTCCAATGGGAGAAGCTGAAATTCCTTGAGAAAAAGCATACCCAATCACCAAAAGACTACCGATTATTGAAAACAACCAGAATATCGGATGTGGTCTTTCCCCCCCACGAAAAACTCCAAAAATAGCCGTAGCCAAAGGCAACATTCCTAAAAATACAATAGAATGTGCAGAAGTAAGGTATTGCAACGCCAATGAAGAAAGCAAAGGAAAACCAATGACGCATCCTATGGCAACCAATACTAAAGAAAATATCTGATTTTTGGCAGGACGTTTTTCTTTATAAATTAATAAAACAGAAAGAGCCAATACTCCGGCTATCACAGCGCGAGCAATAGTCACAAATATAGGGTCCATTTCCATCACAGCAAGCTTGGTAGCAGGCATCGAGCCACTAAAAAGCAATACTCCTATGAAACCATTAATCCAACCGCTTACAGCCTGATCTTTTGAAATTGTATCTGTCATCATTTTAATAAGTTTTCAATTATGGGTCAAAATTAGAGAGGATAATTTGATAAACACAGTATCAGTTTTGTATATTTGCATGAGCACAGTTTAAAAAAATGAGCAAAGAATTTTTATATACAGAAATAGCAGATGGTATTGCTGCACAAATCAAAAGTGGTGTTTTAAAGGCAGGAGACAAACTTCCGTCAGTAAGAATGCTTTGTAGTGAACATCAGGTAAGCATGAATACGGCAAAACGTGTTTTTCTTGAACTTGAATCTCAGTCTCTCGTAGAATCAAAGCCACAATCGGGTTATTTTGTGAGCCAGTTATTATCTTTAAAACTCCCATTATCTGCAGTAAGTCGTCCTTCTTTAATGGCAAACAATGACGAGCCGGATGAACTCATCAGTAAAGTGTATGAAAATATGGGAAAGAAAGACATTACCTTTTTTTCCATCGGAATTCCGTCCGGAGATCTCCTGCCTCAGGCCAAACTGAAAAAGGAGATTGTACATGCCATAAGAGAACTAAAAGATGGCGGAACAGAATATGAGGAACTTCAGGGAAACCTGAAACTAAGGAGAATGATTGCTGTACGCTCATTACAATGGGGAGGAAACCTTAATGAAAATGATCTGATTACTACCAACGGCGGCATGAATGCGCTGTCTTTCTGTCTAATGGCTCTTGGAAAGCCCGGAGATACTATTGCCATTGAAAGCCCGTGCTATCCGGGAATATTACAGCTTGCGAATGGATTAGGATTAAAGGTGTTGGAACTTCCCACCCACCCCACCACCGGAATAGAAATAGATGCATTAAAAAAATTAATGCCCAAGATTGATCTGTGCCTGTTGATTCCTAATTTTAATTCCCCTTTAGGAAGTTGTATGTCGGATGAAAATAAGAAAGAAGTTGTAAAAATTCTGTCAGAAAATAATATTCCTTTGATTGAAGATGACGTATATGGTGATCTTTACTTTGGTTCCACCCGTCCTAAATGTTGCAAATCCTTTGACAAAGATGGAAATGTACTCTATTGCAGCTCTATTTCAAAAACATTGGCCCCCGGATATCGTGTGGGCTGGATTGCTCCCGGAAAATATAAGGATAAAATATTAAAACTTAAATTGTTGCATTCCACTTCCTCTATTTCCATTGTAAATGAAGCTGTTGCTAATTTTCTAAAATCCGGCAGATATGAAAAACATCTTCAACAACTTCGAAAAACTCTGCAAAGTAACTATCAAAACTATGTACAGACCATCGCTGAATACTTTCCAGAAGGAACAAAAACCAGCCGTCCACAAGGAGGATTATCTCTATGGGTAGAATTTGATAAAAAAATACGAACGACCGAACTCTATGATTTAGCGATCAAACAGAATATAAGTATTGCTCCCGGAAGAATGTTTACCTTTCAGGAGCAGTTTGAAAATTGTATGAGGCTTTGTATTGGACTTCCATGGTCAGAAGAAACACAGGCAAAGCTCAGACAGGTAGGAAATCTTGCCAAAAGGATCTAGACCCTATTTGTTGTCCGGAATAAAATTCTTTCTTGCCAATTCCTTTCTTACACGGCTTAAACTCTCAGGAGTAATGCCTAAATAGGAAGCAATCATCCATTGAGGAACCCTAAGAAGCAGATCAGGATACATTTTAATAAACTTCATATACCTTTCTTCTGCAGTCTCGCCTAGAAGAGAATTGATTCTGTTCTGAAGACTTCTGATATGTTTCTGAAGTAGAAAATCACTTCTTTCAATGCTGTTTGGAAATTGCTCTACCAGCTTATTGAAGAAATCAGGATGCAGAAACAATATTTCAGAATCTTCTACAGCTTCAATATAATAGTTGGATTTTTCATTAAAATAAAGGCTGCTTCGGTCAGAAATCAGCCAGCTTTCGGGAGCAAATTGTATAATGTGCTCTTTTCCATTTTTATCAATGGAATACATCTTTAAAAGACCCTTTTCTACAAAGAATATATGTCTGCATATTTCGCCATACTGAAGAAGAAACTGATTTTTAGGAATCTTCTTTACTTCATAGTGCAGACTGCAGGTGTTCACATTTTGAAGGGGAACATTTAAGACCTTGGCTAAATAATTATTAATATTCTTCATTATATAATCTGGCTTAAAGAAATATCTTCATGCGAAGCACTGGTGACGGGCTTTCCGTTCTCTATAACGATTATCTGAGGACTTTCATGTCTTATTCCAAAATCTGCTGCAATTTTATTTGAAATAGCCCTGTGAGCCAATAAATCCAAATAATACAGTTCTATTTTTTGGTCAGAGTGCTCAACCTCCTTTTCAAAGTTTCTCAAAACGGTTTTACTAATAAAGCAGCTCGTTGAATGCTTGAAAATAGCTATTTTATGTTGGTAAGAATGTTCAATGGCTTGTGCCAGATCTTCTTCAGACTCTATCTTTTTCCAGAAAGATTTTTGATCAGGTGTTTCACTTTTTCCACCGAATATTTTATCAAAAAAACTCATACACTAAATTGTTTTAAATGATGATTAAGATGTTTATATTCTAAAAATCCCCAGTCTTTTTCAGTCATATTTCCGAATAATCTGTGGCTGTTTGGCAGCTTCTTATCTTTATAGGCTGTCCGAAATTCCTCCAGTGTTTTCAGTAGATTGGTTTTTGATTCATCGAAATCACACTCAAAATTAATGATTAGTTTTTGAAAAGTAGGCATGTTTCTAGGAATTCCGTTATTGAAAACATACATTTCCATTTTAGTAACGATTCCTATTGCCTCGTAAAGAATATTAATTGGGGGAAGTTCAATTTTTCTTAAAGCGACCTGAAGAACTAGGTCACAATGTTTTAGCATCTGACTAACATCCATCTTGCCCCACTTTCTGGGAGTATTTTCAGATAATTTGGAAATTCTTTCTATAATTTCCTCAAAGTATATTGGATTATTAAGAGTCTTTTTTACCAACCTTTTTCTTTCTTCAGATTTTCAATATGTGCAAAATGATGATCACAATGCCAGACGTACATCGCAAGACTTTCCCTAAGATCATAGTTTTTATGATGTTCAGGATGATGAAAAGTTCTCTCAAATTGCTTGTTGGTAAGACTCTTAAGAAGTACAGTCCATCGTTGATGAGTTCCTTTTAACATTCTCATGGCCGGTTTTATCGGCATATGAAAACTGTCCTGAAGCTCTGCCCATTTAGCTTCATCGTAAGGTTTAATCGTTGGGTTATCTTCCGTTAATGCCAGTTTAAAACGAATAAAACTGTTTATATGGCTGTCTGAAAGATGGTTCACAAGCTGTCTTACCGTCCAGCCTCCATCTCTGTAAGGGGTATCCAGTTGCTCATCTGTAAAATGCTCAATAAGATTCTTCAGCCTGCCGGGAAAGTCCTTAATAACTTTGATATAGGTATCTAAAGTGGTGTCGCAAATGTTTTCCGGAACTTCAAATTCTCCTATTGGGAACTTCTTTTTTTCTAAATCATTCATTTATTCAATGTTTTAATTTTTATATTATCGATTTCTCTGATAAATTCAGGTATGGGCATTTTTTTATCGTAATCTGTGTAAATTTATCAAAAATTCAAGAATTTAAAATGAAGAAAGCGTTAATTGTACAAAGGAAAATACTTTCACTGCATAAAAAAAGCTCCAATTCATTAAAATTGAAGCTCTTATTATTTTAATTGATGGACTAATATCCATGCAAATCAATTCCCTCCGTTCTTTGTAAAGGTACTTTTTTACCCATTTTCTTCTGAATTACTCTGAAATGTTGTAATTCATCATCTGTTAGAATATTAATAGCAGTTCCTTTTTCATTGGCACGGCCCGTTCTACCAATACGGTGAATATAATCTAAAGGCGAACGCGGTAATTCGTAATTGATAACGCATGGCAGAGACTCGATATGAATTCCACGGCCAATTAAGTCTGTCGCGACTAGAATCTGGGCTCCGTTTACTTTAAATTCTTCTAAATTATTTCTACGGGCACCTTGTGACTTCTGACTGTGAATAGCCACTGCCTTAATTTTATTCTTTTTAAGTTTCTCAACCAAATTATCTGCTGATCTTGTAGAGGAAACAAAAATCAAAGCTTTTTCAACTTTCTTTTCTTTAATTAAATAACGTAAGAAAGGACCTTTATTTTCCGGAGAAACATGATATGCCAATTGCTCGATATTATCAATTTCAACCTCCTCTTTTTTAATCTCAATAATTGTAGGATTAATGGATAAACGTTCTTTCATTTCAGAAACTTTATCATTTAAAGTCGCTGAAAATAAAGTGGTTTGTTTCACCACAGGCATCATAGCGAAAAGCTTATTCATTTCTTCGCCAAAACCTAGCTGAAACATTTTATCTGCTTCATCAATCACCAAATGCTGAATTTCTGAAATACTTAATGCATTATGATCAATTAAGTCTAATAAACGGCCCGGAGTTGCTATAAGCACTTCCACACCAAACATTCCTTTCATCTGTGGATTGATAGAAACACCACCATAAACTGCCATTGTACGGATCTCACGCTTCAAATTTTCTGTGAAAGCTCTAAAAACTTCATCAATCTGAATTGCTAATTCACGGGTAGGAACCAATATTAAAACCTGAATATTACGGCCTTTTTTAGCCTCCAAATTCTGTAATTTTTCTAAAATAGGCATCACAAAACAAGCCGTTTTTCCGGAACCTGTCTGTGCAATCCCCATTAGGTCTTTTCCTTGCAAAATAACAGGAACAGCTTGCTCCTGAATTGGAAATGGCTTTAAATAACCCAATTTGTTAACAGAACGAATAATATTGTGTGATAATCCTAAAGACTCAAATGACATAAAAATATTTATTTACTGCAAAGATAAGCTATTGATATTTGGTTTACCCTTCGAAATAAAATACTCTATCAACAAAGTTTAACTTTTTAAATTTCTACGGCTTTTTTATGAGTTAAAAAAAATATTTTGCCGATTTGTCCGAAAATTCAATTTTGGACAAATTTTTGTCTGTTAGTTTTGTAAATTTATCAAAAATTCGAGAAATCTAAATATGAAAAAAGCATTAATAATAGTCGATGTACAGAATGATTTTTGTGAAGGCGGAGCACTTGCAGTTCCTGGAGCTAATGAGATTATCCCGTACATCAATCTTTTGATGGAGGAGAATGAATATGATCAGGTTATTTTGACACAGGATTGGCATCCTGTAGGGCATAAAAGCTTTGCCAGCAGCAATGGTAAAAAAGTGGGTGAAAACATTATTCTTAATGGTGTTCCTCAGTTTATGTGGCCAGATCACTGTATTCAGGGAACTTTTGGAGCAGAATTCCACAAAGATCTAAATCAGGATAAGGTAACTCACATCATACAAAAAGGAAAAAATATTGAAATAGACAGCTATAGCGGTTTTCAGGACAATAATCACTTTATGAAAACAGGATTAGATGATTTCTTGAAATACCATGATATTCAACTGTTAGAAATTGTTGGATTAGCGATGGACTATTGCGTGAAGTTTACTTGCCAGGATGCGGTAGCCAACGGATATGTGACATGTCTTCACTTTAACGGAACACGTGCCGTAAATGTAAGACCTGATAACGGTAGAGATGCCATTTATGAAATGATAGAAAAAGGAGTAACAATACTGGGATAAAATAGTATAAATCAACATGTCTCAAAAACAAAACAACAGTATCATTTTGGTGCTGTTGTTTTGTTTTTGATGTTATTATATGGCTTTTGTCATATTTTACTCCTTACCCACTATGGCTAATTCTGTCAGATAATCCTTAATTTCAATATTTCCAACTGCAAATTCGTGTTCAAGCAGTTTTATTTTTTCTGTTTTGGTATAATCGCGATTATAGATTGCTGTCAATATATCCTCTTCATCATTAAGAGGATCAGAAATATGTATTAGGTCACGAAAAGCTGTATAATATCTAACTCCTAATATTCTTTGGGACAGGGCATTAAAATGAATACCATCAGCATTAGCCGTAAGTCCTCTCGCTGTAACAAAGTAACAGTTTGCATGTGTACTGGCAAAACTTTCCAATGCCTTATTAATTAAGGGGTAAGACTCAAAATATTTCCCAAAGATTCCACTAGATAAGAAATCTCCTAAACCTCCTATAACAACAGGAACTTCCGGAACATTTAATTCCTTACGGAATGCTTCAATAATTTTATAAAATTTTTCACAATATTTTCCAGCTCTTTCCGGAGTACTGTCACTTTCACCCTGATGCCATAAAATACCTGAAAGCTGACTTGTTCGTTGTGCAAGCCTGGCCTGTGATATTGCATTTTCAAATAAAGAACCACCTACAGCCCAATCATCAAGGCTGGTTCCTCCATCAGCACAGGGTATCAATCCTATTTCGCCTTCCGGATTATCGATCCTCCATGAAGCTGCAAATGAAGCCGAAAGTCCGACTCCGGCACTGGGACGATCAAAATTAATAGGCTCAGACATGATTTGCCATAATCCATTTCTTTGCATCTTAATATGCTCATCAAAGATGGGTGGAACTTCTTTAACAAAGCCGCGACCAGCCATATTTGACTGACCTATCATTAAAAAGGAGTGTATCATTTTTTTCTATTATTTAATTGGATTCCAATACTTCTGCTGAATGACTGCCAAGCTAGTTTCTTTACGCTATTATGAGCAATATCTCCGGATCTGAATGCTGTAATCGTTGCAGAAATTATACTGGTAAAAAGAATTTTTATCCAGGGTAACGGAAACTGATTATCTATCACTTTCTCTTTTTGTAATTCCTGAATGGCCTTAAATAATTGATTTCTTATTTTAAAATAGGATTCACTTTGCTCACTTTTGTAAGGTGTTGAAAATGATTGAACATCATCATTCAGTTTCATTAGAAAAGCATACTTTGTTCCACTGTCAATTCCTTCGTATAATAAATGTTCAAGTTGTACCAAAGGATCTTCGGAACTTTTACAGGCCTTAATAGCTGCAAGCTCCCATGCCTCCATCATATTCCTATTACATGCTTCTAATAATTCATTACGGTTTTTAAAATACCGATGAATCGTTCTTCTGTTAATGCCACAATGCAATGCAATATCCTCAAATGTTGCAGAAAAATTCTCATTTAAAACAGATATCGCAGTTTCAATAATTTTTTGCTGAGTATTCATATTTTTTAAATACCACAAAACTACGACAAATGTCTCAAATTTGAGACATTTATTTTAAAACCTATTATAACAAAAAAAATCGCAGAAGAAAATTCTGCGATTTTTATTTTTTTATAACTTAAAAGATCTTTTTAAAGCATCTTAAGGTTATTTACTTCCAGTTCTGTAAGGATTCTCCAGTGTCCTCTCTTGATGTTCTTCTTCGTCATTCCAGCAAACATTACTCTATCCAAGCTTTCTACCTCATATCCTAATCTTTGGAAAATTCTTCTGATCACACGGTTCCATCCGATATGGATTTCAATTCCGATCTCATTTTTAGGTTTCCCTTCAATGTATGAAATCTGATCAACAGTAGCCACTCCTTCATCAAGACGAATACCTTCTACAATAAGACGTAGATCTTCATTAGTCAGTTTCTTGTCTAAAGTTACATGATAAATCTTCTTAGCATCAAAAGAAGGATGCGTCAGTTTTTTGGTCATGTGCCCATCATTAGTCAACAAAATCACACCCGTTGTAGAACGATCCAGTCTTCCAACAGGGAAAAGTCTGTAAGGAGAAGCATTAGCTACAAGATCCATTACGGTTTTTCTTGCCTTGTCATCTTTTGTTGTTGAAATATACCCTTTTGGCTTGTTCAAAAGTACATAAACAGGTTTTTCCGGAGTGATATTTTGTCCGTCAAAAACTACTCTGTCCGTTTTCTGTACCTGGTATCCCATTTCATCTACTACCTTTCCGTTTACCTCTACTAAGCCTTGAGTGATAAGCTCATCGGCCTCTCTCCTGCTACAGATTCCGGAATTAGCAATATACTTATTAAGACGGATGCTGTCTTTATGAACATCTTTTTCAATCTTGTTCAGTCTTCTTTTCTGTACAAAAGATCTTGCTCTATCTTCATTTCTTTCATCACCATTAGATGGTCTTCTTCCATATTTTAGGCTACCTCTTTCGTACTTATCTCTCGTATCGAAACTTTTTGCACCTCTTTTAGGTTTTCCAAAAGATTTTTTCGCATAGCTCTCACTTTTATTCGTGATATAAGCTCTATTTTCAGATTTTGATTCAGAATTATCACTAGAGCCATCAAAGCTTTCGTTATTTTTCTTGAATGGTTTCTTTTCAAATCTTGAGTTGGATCCTGAATGTTCTGGACCTTTTTTTCCTCCATCTTTAGAGAAAGGTTTTTTAAAAGGTTTTGATCCTGAAGAATTTCCAGATCTGGAAGCACGAGAATCATCAGAACTTTTCTTGGTTGAAATTCTTGGTCTCTTTGGTCTGTCTGAATTATTATTATCTCTGCTCATTCTAAAAATTTCTGCAAAGATAGTAATTTAGTTACGAGTTAAAAATTAAGAATCATAACTTTGCAATATAGTTTACGTTTTTAACTTTATATACAATCTAAGATGATAACAATATTAAACGATAATTTTTCTCAGCTAAACGAACTTCTTCACGAAAAAACATTCAGTAAAATCTTTATCTTGGTGGATGAAAACACCCATGAATACTGCCTTCCTATCCTTTTAGGAAATATGGAAACAGATCTTGGTTTTGAGATTCTTGAGATCGAAGCGGGAGAAGAAATGAAAAATATTCAGACTGCCAACCAACTTTGGGAAATTCTTACAGAGATGCAGGCAGACAGAAAAGCATTGATTATTAATTTAGGAGGCGGAGTGATTACAGATATGGGCGGTTTTGTAGCTTCTACCTATAAAAGAGGAATACAGTTTATCAATATCCCTACTACCCTTTTATCCATGTGTGATGCCTCCATTGGTGGAAAAACAGGGATCGATTTAATGCATTATAAAAATATGGTGGGAACATTTGCTTTCCCGGAACAGATTTTTATTTATCCTAAATTTTTGGAAACCCTGCCTTTTAAAGAACTAAGAAGCGGATTTGCAGAAATGCTGAAACACGGACTTATTGCCGATAAAGCACATTGGAATCAACTAATTCAAATTCATAAACTTGATGTGGAAGCGGTAACACCACATATTCAGACCTCAATGGATATCAAGCAGGAAGTAGTTGAAAAAGACTTCCATGAAAGCAATATCAGAAAAACATTGAACTTTGGACATACTATTGGACATGCTGTGGAAAGCTTATGTTTACAACAAGGAAACCCTATCCTACACGGAGAAGCTGTTGCTATGGGAATGATTTCAGAAGCCCATCTTGCTTTTCTTGAAAACCTTATTTCAGAAGAAGATTCAAAGGCTATTATTGAAAATATTCAGCGTTATTATCCTTATTTAGATATCAGTGATTTCAAAGATGAAGATATTACGGCTCTACTTTTAAATGATAAAAAGAATATAGACAGCAAAATCAATTTCTCTTTACTTTCAAGTATTGGTTCATGCACCTATGATCACCAATGCAATCAAAAGAATATCATTGATTCCATTCATTTTTATAGAAAATTAAATGACGCATAATGAGTTCTTCAAAAGAACTTGATTATTAAAAAGATATTATAAAAAACAAACCCCACTTACTCAATAGGTGGGGTTTCATTAATTTTAATTCTGAAAGAAGTATTTCTATTGTACAATGGAAGATTCTAAGTGTTTTAAACGTTCTTCAAAAATAGTTTGTGTACGCTGCATTTCTATATTTAATTTCTTTAAAGCCTCATTTTCATTTTCTAAGACCTCTATTTTCTTAGCCAATTCCTGAGTTGCAGAGATATTCAGCATAGATAAGGCATCATAATCTACAGTTCTTAAATCGGACACCTCAGTTCCGTAAACAAATAGCTTCCCATTAAGTCTTTTACCAGCCAGATTTACTGTAATACTGTTAGGTGTACTGCCCTGTATTTCCAATATGATTTCTCCAGTTTCATCATAGATTTTAAGAAATTTATCTTCTTTAGCAATAGCAACAGGTTTTTCAAAAGTAAAAACAGCACCATTTTGTTTTGCCAGCTGATAGATATTGGGAATAAAAGTCTTCACACCACTTTTACTGACTGCCTGCGGATATACAGCTTCCACCTCCTGCGCAATTACCTTTTTAAATTCCTGGTTACCATATAATGCCTTATCCTTCATACGATAATTGGTAATACTGAGTTTTCTTAAGGTGATTAAATCCTTTCCACTGTCTGACTTACTTATGATATTTTTGATTCTTTTATCTGAAAAAAGAGAAGTTTGTGCCACACTCAATTTACCTACTGAAATAATATTACCATCTGCATAAATAGATGTATTGGTATTGAAAGTACCGATATCATTAGTGTAATTAGAATAAGTAGTCAATGTTCCGTCAAAAGAGCCTGAATCGGGACTTATCCCGTAATAGGTAAGACTTGTTGCTGCCAGAGGCCATGTTGTGGTCTTTAATCTAATATCCAACGGGAATTTTGGAGTATTCGTCCCAATACCAATATTTCCGTTCTGGTCAATATTAATTCTCCTGTTTCCATCACCATCGGCAATGATAATGTTATTGGAAAGCGAGGCAGACAGTCCGCTTACATTGGCTCCGATAATCGTATTTGATTTCCCGGAAACAAGACCTGCACCAGCACGGAAACCTATGAAAGTGTTATAATTATTCACCGTATTCACATTATATCCTGCAGATCCGCCAATAGCAGTGTTTCCCCTTCCGCCGGGAAGCATCCGGAAAGCATCTCCTCCTATTCCTATATTGTCATCTCCGGAGATAAGCTCACGAAGTGAACTTGCCCCAATTCCAACGTTGCCTATCGTACTTTTAGCGGAAAAGAGTGAGAAATAGCCGTTGGCAACATTATTATTTCCATCCAGATTCGAATATAAAGCCCGGTACCCATAACCTGTATTTTGTATCCCTGTTTTATTGCTGCTCAACACGTCTGATCCTATGGCTGTATTCATACTTCCTGTAGTATTGGAAATTAAATTATTCGTTCCTACCGCAGTATTGTTCAATCCTATTGTATTAGCTGTTAAACTGTTGACCCCAAAGATCGTATTCGTTGTATTTAATACACCTGATACAATATTATTCCTTTTAAAAATAACATCTACATTATCAGACGTTCCTATAAAATTAACTCCGTTGACCATACCCGAATTTCCGGTGAGGCTCCATCCCGTCATCACAATAGGCCTCAGATCATCCAGTACTTTGGTCCATCGGCCTGCAGTTGTGCTCCAATAATAATAACCAGGAAGAACATCGCTAACAGCAGCTGTGTTGTAGATCATTAAAGAATTAGCCGGTAATGGTACTGTAACAGTATCTGAACTCCCCGTCAGTGCGATTCTAGGGATTAAAAGACCTTTGTTAGACCCAGCAACCTCCAGTACTGAAGATGGATTAGGTATTGTTGTATTGATTCCCACCTGAGCTTGGAAATTGTTTTCAAATAAAAGAAATAACAGCAGCAGGGTACATTTTTTCATGGTATAGTAGTTAATGAGTTCTTACAAAACTCAATGAGTCGTTTGGTAAGAGTATCAGATTATAATTGTATAAAGAATACAAAATTAATAAAGAAAATGAGATAGATAAGGCCTAGCAAAGCTCTTTTACAGAAATTATAGTCATGCAATGACAGCAAATAGAATCTATTTAATTGGGTACTGTTTTAAAATATGAGCCAAAAGAACTAAAGTCTACCCTCTTTAAAGCCATTAATTTTATAAAAATTCAACGATACCAAATACTTTACTATTAATTTTATCAGCTTTTTAGGAATATTTTTGACAAAATTGTCAATTTAGATATCTTCTAAACAAATGTTTATTTAATTTTTCAAAATACTGTTAATCAAGTAATTAAAAATAAAACACCTTACATATCTAGTGCTTTTTTTATTTATTTTAAGAGCGAAAAACATTTTTGGCAAGCAATTTGAAAGATACTCTGCGTTCCACAGAAATGTGAACAAGTAGTAAAATTTAAAATTAAGAAAGAGTAAAATTAAAAAATTAAAGTTATGAAAAAGTTAATTTTAGGATTAGCAGTAACTGCAGGAACATTAGCGTTCGCTCAACAAACACCTTCTTCTAATCCTGTAACATTTGGGGTAAAAGGAGGAATGAACGTTTCTTCACTTTCAAAAGATAGTGGTTTAGATGACCAAAAATCTAAAATCGGTTTCAATGCAGGTGTATTTGCTAACATTCCGGTAGCCGCTTCATTTAGTGTTCAACCGGAGGTATTATACTCACAGTATGGTAACAAATCAGACTTTACAGCATTGGGAACAAAATATTCAGCTTCTACAAAGCTAGATTATATTGCAGTACCGGTAATGTTCCAGTATAATGCTCTTCCAAACCTTTACTTAGAGGCTGGTCCAGAATTCGGTTTCATGGTAAGCGCTAAAAATAAATTGAAAAATGAATCTAATGGAGATTCTTCTACATCAGATAATTACAAAGACAACTTCAATACATTCAACTTTGGAATTGGTCTTGGTGCAGGATACTATTTCACTCCAAACTTAGGAATTACAGCTAGATATGTTGCAGGTTTAACAGACATTGCTAAAAACAGACCTAGCGGATCTGATGCAGTCAGAAATAATGTATTCCAAGTAGGATTAGCTTATAAATTTAAATAAGCTTCATACATTCACTAACAAATTTTATATTCAATAAGAAAGATCAGATTATTTTTAATCTGGTCTTTTTTATTTTAAAACTTAAAAAATGTTAAAGAAATACCTATTATTTTTTTAAGAAATAATAAAAACGAATACAACACAAAACAGACAAATCATTCATATACATTCACATATGTGAATAAATACATTAATAAAATCAAGTATTATATTTTTTGGCACGCCGTTTGATTATAAACAAAATGTTAAATAAAACTTAAAAACTATTAAATATAAACTTATGAAAAAGATTTTTTTAGGCCTAGCATTAGTAGCAGGTACTTTCACTTTTGCACAAAAAACTTCTAGTAATACAGCTGCTTCATCTCCAGTTAGATTTGGTTTAAAAGCTGGTCTTAACGTTTCTAGCCTTACTGAAAGCGGTTGGAATTCAAAAGCTGGATTTTATGGTGGTGTATTCGCTAACATTCCAGTAGCACAGGATTTCTCTGTTCAACCGGAGGTATTATACAGCGGAATGGGAGCAAAAGCAAAATCTAATAGTGATGTAAAAGCTAATCTTGATTATATTGCTGTACCGGTAATGTTCCAGTACAATGCACTTCCTAACCTATACTTAGAAGCAGGTCCTCAATTCAGCTTCTTGGTAAGTGCTAAAGCAAAATACCAATCTAATTCTGTAGATATTAAAGACGCAACTAAAACTTTTGATTTCGGACTTGGTCTTGGAGCAGGTTACTACTTCACTCCTAACATCGGAGTTAACGTAAGATATGTTGCAGGTTTAACAGACATCGCAAAAGACAGACCTAGTGGTTCAGACTCTAACAAAAATGGAGCGTTCCAAGTTGGTTTAGCTTACAAATTCTAAGCTTACACTTAACAAATTATAAAGACCGGATTATGTATTTAATCCGGTTTTTTTATATAAAATTTTCAGCAAATATTTTTGGCAAGAAATTTGCGTAGTATCTACTGATTATATCCTAATTCAGAATATTTATATCTATAGTTTCTATTTGGTAATAATGAATTGTATTTGACTCATTAAAAAACCAATAATAAACAAAGGCATTTTAATAGATTGCACTTGTAAGGAAAGATAATAGATTAGGATTAATCTCAATAAATAGAATACATTTTGATTTCAATAGAAAAAGTCAGGTTTACTTGTTAAATCTGACTTTTTCGCTTTAATATGATTTTTGTCAGTTTCCTTTATTTGGCGAAAGTTTTGCTTCAATTCTGGAAATTAAATTAAAACTTAAAAATCATGAAAAAACTCTTTATGGGGTTGGCATTCGCTGGATGCCTTTTTGTAAATGCGCAGGAAAAAGTTAAGTCATCTTCTCCTATTACATTTGGTGTTAAAGCAGGATTCAATGCTTCCACTGTTACTAGCAACGACAGTTATAATTATGATAACAATGAGAAACTGAAGCCCGGTTTTAATGCAGGTATATTTGTAAATATTCCTGTAGCTGAGAAATTCAGTGTTCAGCCAGAACTTCTTTTCAGTCAGCTAGGATCAAAAACTGAGGATTATCTTAATTTTGGATCAAATGGTTATAGATACAGAAGAACATCTACTTATACAACAAACTTCAATTATTTAGTTCTTCCTGTGATGGTTCAGTATAATATTCTTCCTCAGCTTTATGTAGAAGCTGGTCCTGAGTTCGGATTATTGCTTGGCGGAAAATCAAAAGGAGATTTCACTGTTACAGAATCAATGGGAAACCAAACAAATACATATTCTGATAGTTTTTCCAATAAAATACCAAAGGATCTTTATAACAAATTCAATTTTGGAGTAGGAATTGGTGCCGGATATTACTTCACTCAAAGCTTTGGAGTGACTGCAAGATTTACTGCAGGCCTTACAAGTTTATTAAAGAATGACATCTCAGAAAATGATAATAAATCTAGAAATAATGCTATTCAGGTTGGAGTAGCCTATAAGTTCAAATAGAACTATTTGTTCTTCTTTAAATCAATGTCGGACTATTTTATAGTCTGGCATTTTTATTTGGGGTGTATTCTTAGATATTTTTATTATTTTTTCTTGAATTGTTTAAAAAAATAAAGAATTTAAAAAGATTGCTCTAATAAATTCAATCATTACATTCATTAAGAAATTATTACTAAATGAACTGAATTTAACATAAATTTTATCATAAAAATTCCATATATGTTGATATATTTTAGAAACAACAAGAGGAAATAGTTATTTTTTTACTTACAAAAACTACTGCAAAACCTTTGTTAATCATGGTTTTTTGAGTTTGGCAAGCATTTTGCAAAATAAATGGCAAGTGATTGAAAAATCATTTTAAGTAGTAAACAGTAAAATTAAAAAATAAAATTATGAAGAAGTTATTTTTAGGACTGGCTTTAACAGCTGGTACATTAGCCTTTGCACAAGAAACGACAACAACCAATACATCTCCTCTTAAAAAAGACGCTCAACCTATAAGATTTGGTGTTAAAGCTGGAGGGAACTCTGCTTATTTCAGCCAACAACAATTTGGTATGAACAGCCAGAAATTAGGTTTTCATGCGGGTGCTTTTGTGAATATTCCAATCTCTAAGCACTTTAGCTTCCAACCTGAGGTATTGTATAACCAAATGGGTTCAAGAGACGTGATCTCTTCTTTAGAAACTGATAACGGTACAACTAATGTAAAAACTAAATTACAGGATAAATTAACAATGAACTATATCTCTGTTCCGTTAATGGTTCAGATGAGACCTACAGAAAAGTTCTACATTGAAGCTGGACCTGAATTCAGTTATTTCATTAACGGGAAGAATAAAGGTGAAGCTACTGTAGCAAGTACTACAGGAGGTATTACCACTACCACTACAAGCTCTCACTCTGAGGATATTGATAAAGACCAGATTAACAAATTCAACTTTGGTTTAGGTCTTGGTTTAGGGTATGATATTACTTCTAACATCGGTATCAACGCAAGATATGTAAATAGCTTGACAAAGATTGATAAGAGCAGACCTGCTGCTGAAAACAATAACAGAGTTTTCCAGTTAGGTGTGAACTATAAGTTCTAATAAAAATAAACCAATTTTTTAACTCCAGATGCAGTTTTCTGCATTGATAAAATAGCCGGAAGATTTTTCTTTCGGCTATTTTTTTAAATAAAATGTAAAAAAACTATTGAAATATTCTAGGATCATCACTGATCACTCCATCTATTCCCATGCTTTTTAATTCCTGTAGCCTTTCTTTTGTATTAACAGTCCATGGGATTACTTTCATACCCAATGCATGACATTCTTGCACAAGTTGTGGAGTAACAAGAGTATGATCTGGGCTATATATAGTTGGAGTAAAGCTTAGAAACTTCATATCTCCTGCTACCCCATTCAGATGGTCAGGATACAGTTTGAATTTCTCTGTGGGTATATTTTTAAAATAAGCCTGCTGCTGAGCCAACTTTTTATTATCAACCTTTTCTACCAATAATGCAGTCATAATTGTAGGATATTCTTTATGAATAATCTCCAGCGTTCTGGGATCAAAAGACTGAATAATTACCCGATCCTGAATCTTTTTCTCAACAATAATCTTCATCATCAGATCTACAAATTCTTTCGGTTCCGGATGGAAGATATTATCCGAGAAAGGACGTGTTTTCGTTTCAATATTATAAAAAGGCAAAGGTCTTTTCAATGCACGGGAATAAGCTTCGCATGCATCTATTACTTCAGAAAAAAGAGGCTTTTGAGCTTTCATCTTCTTCTGATCAGGATAATTATTAAGCTTTTTCATCCCAACATCAAATGTTTGAATCTTTGCATAAGGCATTTCATAAATTTTATAGTAAAAACCGGAGTCTTTCGGAATATAAGTTCCTTCTGGTTTTGTTATTAATTCAGGCGAAAGAAAAGCATCATGGGAAAGAATTACCTGTTTATCCTTTGTAATAGCCAAATCCATTTCTAATGTCGTAATGTCCATTTTTAAGGCATTTTTCATTGCCGGAATCGTATTTTCGGGATATAGAGATTTTCCTCCACGATGGGCTTGTTTATCGAAAGATTGGGAATAATAAAATTGGGTACATACAAGAAAAAGACCTGTGAGAAATACGTTTTTCATATTCTGAAATTTTAATCTTACAAAATTAAAACTTACATGTATACTGTATAATACAGGAATATTAAGGTTCTGCTATGTTTAAGTAAAACAGAAAAAGAGCCAGGCATAACCTGACTCTCTTGTTTTTATATTTGAATAAAGAATTAATTGAATAATTCTACCTCCTCTCCTTTTCCTACCGGATATTCTTCAGTAAAGCATCCGAAGCAATGATTGGAAGATCCTAATATTTCCTTTAGGTTATCTATACTTAAAAATTCTAAAGAATCTACTCCTAAATAATTTTTAAGTTCTTCTGTAGTCATGTTTGCAGAGATCAGATCATCCTTTGAAGGGGTGTCAATTCCCAGATAACATGGAGCAATAATTGGAGGAGAAACGCTTCTGAAGTGAATCTCTTTTACCCCTGCATCTTTTAGAATCTTAACCAACCTTTTGGATGTTGTTCCACGAACAATAGAGTCATCAATAATAACTACTCTTTTGTCTTTCATTTCTGAAATAATCGGGTTTAATTTCAGGTTGACTACTCTTTCTCTCATTTCCTGAGTAGGAACAATAAAACTTCTTCCGATGTATCGGTTTTTAATCAATACAGGACGGAAAGGAATGCCTGAAGCCTTAGAAAAGCCAATAGCAGCAGGAACTCCGGAATCCGGAACACCAATTACTAAATCTGCATCTACAGGCGCCTGCTCCCAGATTTTTTCGCCTGACTTTTCTCTGATCTCATAAACATTGATGTTTTCTAAGGTAGAGTCAGGTCTTGCAAAGTAGATGTATTCAAACGAGCAGATTCTTTGTTTGCCCTTTGCTTCATCCATCATATAAGATTGAAGTTTTCCCGGTTCATTTTCATTAGTATAAATGATTTCTCCCGGAAGAATGTCACGTACATACTGAGCACCTACAGCATCTAATGCCACAGATTCTGAAGCAACTACGTAAGAGTTCTCATCAATTGCACCTAACACCAATGGACGGATACCATTGAAATCTCGGAATGCAAAGAATTTATTTCTAGTCATTCCTACTACAGAATAAGCCCCTTTAATTTTCTCCATTGTAGCTTTAATCGCTCCACGAAGTCCCAGGTCTAGGTTTTTCTGGATCAGTCTCAAGATAACCTCAGAATCGGAAGTTGCTCTGAAAACTACGCCTTCAGCTTCTAACTCATGCTTTAATTCCTTGGCATTGGTAAGGTTACCGTTGTGTGCTATGGAAAGTATAATCTGGTCATATTCGTTTTTGGCGAAAAATGGCTGGAAGTTATATTTCTTTTTATCTCCTGCAGTGGTATAGCGAGTATGTCCAATTGCAGAATTTCCCATAAAAGTTTCAGGTTCCTGAATGTCTTTATAAACATCCAAAACCAGTCCTTCATCTTTCATGTTGGTAATTCTTCCATCCTTTAAGACAGAGATACCACAAGCTTCCTGGCCTCTGTGCTGTAATGCAAAAAGCCCGAACTGTGAAAGAGAGAATGTATCCAGATCATTGTCTGAATATAATCCGAAGATCCCACATTCTTCATTAGGAGCATCTAATCTTTCCTCTTCCTGAGTTCTGAAAAGATTTCTTCCGTAGATCTGGTTTTCAAACTGTTTTAAATATTCACTTTTATGAATGTCTAAACTTTTCATTTCTATTTTTTCTAATGATTAGAAGTTAGATATTAGATGTTAGAAATTAGTCTAAGTTAACTTCAAATTTTAATTTTGTTTTAACTAACAAAGTATTTTTCAGAATAAACATCTGATACCTGATGTTTAATATCCGAAATTTATTTCTGTAGAAGATTTTTAAGACGGTTGTAGATCTCAACATATGCCTCTGTTACTTCTCCTAAGTCTCTTCTGAATCTGTCTTTATCCAGTTTTTTCATAGTATCTTTATCCCAAAGTCTGCAAGTATCCGGAGAAATTTCGTCAGCAAGGATAATTTCACCATCTGAAGTTTTTCCTAATTCGATTTTGAAGTCTACCAGGATGATATTGATCTTGTCAAACAGGTCGATAAGGATTTCGTTGATGTCTGAAGTTAGTTCATACATTTCATCAAGTTCTTCGTATGTAGCTGCACCTAAGAAAACAGCATGGTGATCATTGATAAGTGGATCTCCCAATTCGTCTTTTTTGTAGCAGATATCGAAGATTGTTACAGGAGATTTAATTCCCTCTTCTACTCCTAATCTTTGTGCCATACTTCCTGCAGAGTAATTTCTTACGACCATTTCCAAAGGAATGATAGAAACTTTTTTTACCAACTGCTCTCTTTCGTCCAATTGTTTGATGAAATGAGTTTTGATTCCTTTTTCATTTAAGTATTCAAAAATAAGGGTAGTAATCGCGTTGTTCATTTCCCCTTTCAGATCAACCTGACCTTTCTTTTGAGCGTTAAATGCTGTAGCATCGTCTTTGAAACGTACTACTACTTCATTAGGATTATCGGTAGCAAATACTTGTTTCGCTTTCCCCTCGTACAACATTTCTTTCTTTTGACTCATAATTTTACTTTCTAAATTGTAGTTAGATTTATTGATTTATTTTATTATTATTCCTGTTAAGACAGCCAGTCCAAAACTCAGCAGTGTACCAATTAATACATATTCTGTAAGTTTTCTCTGTTTTGCCTGTGCTAGGTCACTGAACCTGAAAACAGATTTGGCAGCCACCATGAAACCTACGCCTTCCCAGTGATTCACCATAATAAAGGTGAAGACCAGCAAGCGTTCTAAAATTCCTATATATTTTCCGGCACTTGATAAAGATTCGGTTTGAATATTGTTTGGGCCATCCGGAGCGGGCGTCCATGATGACAATAGTAATTTGATAAAGATAGAAGCAGGCGTTGTCAGAAACAATGCTGCCATAATGATCTTTAGAAATTCTTGATTTTGTAAAAAGCTGAAACTGAATTCCTGAAAATAGAAAGAAACTCCTGCAATAACCAAAATATGAAGTAATTGGTCAATGAAAAACCATCTTTTCTTTGTTTTTACATTCTGAAAGCTAAGCTTTGCGGCATCAATAATGAAATGAGTAACCCCTACCAAAACAGCAACCCACCACAATTGTAAGTCCCAAAGAAAAATAAAGCTTAAAACGGTGTGAATCAGAATATGGAAATATAAAAACTTACTTTTCAGTTTATAGTGCTCCTTATCAGCAACCCATGAATTTGGCTGAAGTGTAAAATCTCCGAGTAGATGTGCCAATATGAGTTTGATAAAGATCATGCCTATAGTTCTGAGATTTTCTTTCTGAAATACTGGTTGGTTTCCACGATGAGCTCATAGTTAGCTCGTTTCAGTCTCTGGCTTATTGAAGACTGTGAAATAGCAAATCTTTTAGCAAGATCTTCCTGTGTGATATCCTTGTTCATGATCATTTCATGAATAATTTCTGATGTAGCCATCGTCCAGTTATCAAAATCTTTGGATGACCATTTCAATAAGATGTTTAGATCCCTATCTACAGAATCACTGGAGGTTTTGATGGCAACAGTGTGCCCGTCACTTTTAAGATCATTCAGTAATCTGCCGGAATTTACATAGGCTGTACCGTTAGATTCGGTAACTTTCTCGGATGAGAAACTCTCTTCACCTATACCAATGGCAATTCTTACATCTAAATTTTCCTGACTCTTGATAAGTGATTTTATGGCTAGAAAATGCCAGAAAACGTCATCTATATTGCATTTGAACTGAAATTCATCTCCTCTGTAGATTTCCCATGTGCCAGGAGCGCTTCCCCAGATTTCGAGAAGATTTTTAAGCTTGGTAATCCAAACTTCAGTGTCCGCATGCTGTGAATTTATAATATCACCGGTAATGACCGCTATCATACTGCAAATATAAGCATAATTACTTATAAATAAAAAATATAAGCAGAAACACTTATAGATATTAATTATTAGTGAATCTGCTTATATCGATTTTATGATAAACACAAGGTTTCTAAGACTTTAGATGAAATGATGATAAGTGAAAAAATTAAAACTCAATACTACTTCTTAATAAATTGTAATATCTTATCATCAGCCCTAAGGATATAAATTCCCGTTGGAAGTCCCTGCACGGAAATATTTTTCTTATTTCTGAACGGATCTTTTTCAGTATAAATCACTTTTCCTGCAAGATCAATAATTTGAACTGTTTTAACTTTTTCTACGGTACCACTTACAAAAAGGATATCATCAACCGGATTTGGATAAACTTTAAACTCGTTATTGGAAGCGATTAATTCTGTAGTAGATAATGTGCCGCCCAGATTCTGACAGTAATTGGATGAATAAGAATCCCACTCACTGATATTAAATGTGCCGGCAGGCTGATTGATGTTGTCTTTTCTATATAAAGATACGTTTCCGTTATTATTAGTGGTATACTTCACTCCAATAGCATCTACAGTAACTGTTTTGTTATAAGCAAGTTCTACATAGTTTCCTCCTGTAAACGTTAGAGGATCAGAAGCAGTTACGAATTTTGCCTGAGCATTAGTATAGCACGATAAGGTAGATTTTGGATTCAAAATAACAAAAGTTTCATTGTTTGCTACTTTGCCCTCCAGTTCATAAGTATCCCCACTATAAATAGCTCCTGAAGTGTTATTTTTAAACTGGATATTGATTCTGTAATTATTTAAATTGACTTCATGCCCTGTTTTATTAACGATTTCCAGCGCATTATTCTTAATGGTATTATTGCTGTTATTGGTTCCTGATATATACTTTGTAATCATAAGATCCGGAGCATATGAATCTGAAGCAATCGTTGAAGCAGTAACTGTGTTACTGAATGTAGACTCCAAATATCCTTTATCAAAAGCTTTTACTGTAAAAGTATAGGTTGTTGACGGGCTTAGGTGGTCAATACTTATAGAAGTTCCTTTTGTAACAGCTACTGGCGTTGCTGACCCATTCATATAAATTCTGTATCCTAAAACATCAGCATCAGGAGAAGAAGCCCAGTTCAAATTCACAAAATAAGCATTTTGCTGTGTTGAAACCAGGGATCCCGGAGCTGCCGGAGCAATATTATCCGGAGTTTCGGACCAGATCATATCAATCCATTCAGGATGATCAATAAATGGATTTCTGTTTTTTTGTAGCGTATAAATGGAATTGTTCCTGTCAATTTCCCTTTGCGACACAGGATCTGCAGCACTCCATTGCTTCAGCATAGCAACATATGGAAGATCTATGGCTCTTTCCTCAGTTCCATCAAGCGGACACTGATCTGTAGCCGGCGTTATGTTTGCTGACGTAGTATAAGCCGTATTGAATGATCCTAGTTTCCCCTCATATCTTACTGCAAAATATAACAAAGTCCTTGCAACATCTCCTTTAAACTCATTAATAGGTTCATAAACTCTTCCTGTATAAGGATAATTTGGAATGGCTGCGTTAGACATTCTCGAACCATTGGTGAAAATATAATGATTCGTATTGTTCCCTATTCCATAAGGGTAATTGTTCCTTCGCTGGTTGATATAAGCATCAACAGGAATAATGAAATTCAGATCCGAATACATAGGGTAATCACTAATAGATGAGCTTGTACTGAATGTGCTTTGTGGCATCATATGCTCCCTGTTATAACCCACACCCTCTCCACTTGCACCAGCTATTAACTGATCAGTCTTGTATTCATAAGCATCGGGTCCCGACGGTATTTCCGAATAGATATCCAACAGATATTGAGTATTGGAAGCATCATGATCATAATATTTGTCAAGATCAGTCTGGTTATAAAGCACCTTCAGGTCATCATAATGCCAGTTGATCATTTTATCCGAAATAATATCATGAAGCTTTGATTTTAGGACGTACCCCGTTAACCCAGCTGTTCCATTATAATATCCGGCAGGTTCCTGCGCAGAAATATAAGTGGAAATTAAAATTATAGGAAGTAGAATTTTTTTCATGCCTTAAAATTGGGAGGCTAAAATAGTAAAATAAAATGCGTACAAGTTTGAATATTTTATTAAGAAAATATTAATTCTCAAAACATAAAAAATTGGAAATTAAAATATTGAACTCTATAATATTATGAATGCAATAATTTTCTTTAGCATTCCGTCAATTTAATTATCTTTGGGAACTAACTATTATCTATATGAACACAGAGACAATTGACAACATCAAAATGATAGCGGAGACAGCTAGAGAATTTGCAGAAAAGAATATCCGACCGAATATTATGGAGTGGGATGAAAGCCAAACATTTCCAAAAGATCTATTTCATCAATTAGGAGAAATGGGATTTATGGGGATTGTAGTTCCTGAGCAGTACGGAGGTTCCGGTTTGGGCTATCATGAGTATGTTACTATTCTGGACGAAATTTCTCAGGTAGATCCATCTATTGGTCTTTCTGTAGCTGCACACAATTCTCTTTGTACAAATCATATTTATGAGTTTGGAAATGAAGAACAAAGAAACAAATGGCTTCCTCAGTTAGCTTCAGGAAAGGTAATCGGAGCTTGGGGATTAACAGAACATAATACAGGTTCAGATTCCGGAGGTATGTCTACCACTGCCGTAAAAGACGGGGATGAATGGATCATCAACGGAGCAAAAAACTTCATTACTCACGCTATTTCAGGAGACATTGCTGTGGTAATGACTAGAACAGGTGAAATAGGAGCTAAAAATAATTCTACAGCATTCGTTTTAGAAAAAGGAATGCCTGGATTTGCATCCGGAAAAAAGGAAAACAAATTAGGAATGCGTGCTTCTGAGACTGCAGAACTTATTTTCGACAATGTACGTGTACCAGACTCGCATCGTTTAGGTGAAGTAGGTGAAGGTTTCAAGCAAGCCATGAAAATATTGGATGGTGGTAGAATTTCTATCGCTGCATTAAGTTTAGGTACAGCAAGAGGAGCTTATAAAGCTGCTTTAAAATATGCAAAAGAAAGACATCAGTTTGGAAAGTCAATCTCTGAATTCCAGGCGATCAACTTTATGCTTGCTGATATGGCAACAGAAATTGATGCTTCTGAACTTCTTATCCAAAGAGCTTCAACTCTGAAAAATGCAAAACAAAAGATGACTAAGGAAGGGGCTATGGCAAAGCTATATGCTTCTGAGGCATGTGTAAGAATTTCCAATAATGCTGTTCAGATTTTTGGTGGTTACGGATATACAAAAGATTTCCCTGCTGAGAAGTTCTACAGAGACTCTAAGCTTTGTACTATTGGTGAAGGAACTTCTGAGATCCAGAGATTGGTAATTGGAAGAGATATTACAAAATAACCATAATTTTAAAAACATATACAAATGATCAAACAAGCCTTATTAGGTGAATTTCTGCATGAAGCAGAAAACACAAGAAAAATTTTAAAAGCAATTCCCGACAGTGCTTTACATTGGAAACCATCTGAAAAAAACTGGACTACTGGTCAATTGGCTTCTCATATTGCAGAAGTTTATAACTGGTATGATTCCACTTTTAATCAGGATGTTTTTGATATGGGCACTTATCAGTATGATAAAGGAGATATTTCCAAGGCGGAAAATATTGTTGCTAAATTTGAAGAAAATGTAGCAAAAGCACAAAAAGCGCTTGAAGAATCGGATGAATCCACCTATTTCAATGAATGGAAAATGGAAATGCATGGTAATGCTCTCTTTCCTCCATCCCCAAGAATTCAGGTAGTACGAGGCTTTCTTTATAATCATTTGTACCATCACAGAGGTGAATTGGTCGTTTATTTAAGATCAACAGGAAATAAAGTTCCCGGACTTTACGGTCCCACCGCTGATGATAAAATGTAATTAAAAAATTATTATACTAATAATTGAAATGGCATGCGTGTTTACGTATGCCATTTCTATTTTAACTCCACTTTATTTAAATTATATTCAATGTATTACATAATATATTAAATGGATATTCTAAATTTTTCATAAAAATTTTTGTTTTTCGTAACATATTTTTTATTAATTTCGATTTACCATAACAAAAACAAATATTTAATATGAAAAGACAATTAACCCTGATTGGAATGCTCCTGATCACAGGAGTTTCCTACGCACAAACTGACCGTCTATGGTCCCAGGACTCCAAAAAATCATCTTCGGAGATCTTTGAGAACAAATCCAGCATCCAAAATCCAAAGGTATATAACCTGGATATTAACGGATTAAAGAATGCTTTAGCAAAAGCTCCAAAAAGACTGGCAGTTGGCGAAAAATCAGAACTCATCATTTCTTTTCCAAATTCTGATGGCAGAATGGAAAGTTTCAAAGTGAAAGAGAATTCCAACTTTACTCCGGAACTGGCGGCAAAGTATCCGGATATCAAATCCTATGTAGGAGAAGGCCTTGAAGATCCAAATTCTACAGTGTATTTCAGTATTTCTTCTCTCGGATTATCTTCTATGGAGATATATGGAGATAAATCTGCTGTATTTATTGAGCCTTATTCCAAGGATCTTTCTACGTATGTTGTTTACAAAAAATCTGACAAGAAAGATGATCTCAGCAAATTTGAATGTACAGTAATAGATGTTGCTAAAAAAGGAGTAACCAATGCAAATATTGCAGCAAGACCGAATGCTGACGATGCTAAATTAAGAACATTCAGACTGGCATTGTCATGTACAGGAGAATACACCACATATTTCGGAGGTACAAAAGCTCAGGCTTTAGCAGCAATGAATAATACGATGACTCGTGTGAACGGTGTTTTTGAAAAAGATTTCGCAGCAAGAATGGTGCTGATTGCTAATAACGATGCTGTTATTTACACCAACGCTTCTACAGACCCTTATTCTGCTTCATCCGGCATGAGCAGCTGGAATTCTCAACTGCAAAGTACTCTTACTTCTGTGATTGGTGAGGCTAATTATGATATCGGACACTTATTTGGAGCTTCCGGAGGTGGTGGAAATGCCGGTTGTATTGGTTGTATTTGTACAAATGGATCAAAAGGTAGTGGCTACACTTCACCTGCAGATGCAATTCCATCAGGAGATAACTTTGATATTGATTATGTTGCCCACGAAATGGGACATCAATTCGGTGGAAATCATACATTCTCCCATGGAAATGAAGGAACAGGTGTTAATATGGAACCTGGATCAGGATCAACGATTATGGGATACGCAGGAATTACCAGCCAGGATGTTCAACCTCACTCGGATGCGTTTTTCCATGCAGTAAGTATTCAGCAAATCACCAATAATATTAAAGCGAAAACCTGTTCTGTAAATACAAGTACAGGAAATGCAATTCCTACAGCTAATGCAGGATTAGATTATACTATTCCAAAAGGAACACCATTCGTATTAACCGGAACCGGAACTGATACTGATGGAGATTCTTTAACCTATATCTGGGAACAGATGGATAATGCTTCTTCCTCTCAAACAGGAGCAAGTTCCGCAGCAAGCGCTACAAAAGCTTCTGGTCCTAATTTCAGATCATGGACCCCGCTTACTGTCCCTACAAGATATTTCCCAAGAATGGCTTCTATTTTAGCGGGTGCAACAACAACGGCTGGTTCAGAAATTACAGTTGAAGCTCTTTCTTCAGTAGCCAGAACATTAAACTTCAGATTTACTGTTCGTGATAATAGATCCGGAGGTTCTGGAAATAATTCTGACGATGCAGTAATCTCAGTTAATGGAACAGCAGGTCCGTTTACCGTAACTTCACAAAACTCTGCAACAACATATGCCGGAGGAAGTTCTCAAAATATAACTTGGGATGTGGCAGGAACTACTGCAAACGGAGTAAATACAGCTAATGTAGATATTCTTTGGTCAACAGACAGTGGTAATACATGGTCTACTCTATTATCAGCAACTCCAAATGATGGTTCACAAGCGGTAACTATTCCTAATTCTACAACGACTACAGGAAGAATTATGGTAAAAGGATCTAACCATATTTTCTTTGATGTAAATAATGCTAATATTTCTGTAAATGCAGGTTCAGGAACTCCTGACACGATTGCACCTACAGCTCCTACCCTTGCCGCTTCAGGCACAACTTCCACAAGCACTAACCTTTCTTGGTCAGGAGCTACTGACAATGTAGGAGTTACAGGTTATGATGTATATCAAGGAGCATCATTAATTGGTTCTACAGCTTCTACAACCTATACAGCAACAGGATTGACTTCTTCCACAACGTATAGCTTCTCCGTTAAAGCAAAAGATGCTGCAGGGAATGCTTCTTCTTCGAGTAATACAGTAAGTGTTACTACTCTTGCAAGTGGAGGAACTGTTACTTATTGTTCATCTTCTGCTTCCAATACAGCGGATGAAAGAATTGGAAATGTGAGCTTCGGAACCATTAACAATACTTCAACAGGAACAGCAGGTTACGAAAATTTCACTTCTATTTCTACAAACGTTACAAAAGGAAGTGCATATACAATCTCTGTCACTCCAGTTTGGACTTCTACAAAATATAGTGAAGCATATGCAGTTTATATTGATTACAATGGAGACGGAGACTTTACAGACAGTGGAGAATTAGCTTGGTCAAAAGCAGGTTCCACAACCTCTCCGGTTACAGGATCTATTACGATTCCGGCAACTGCTACTGTTGGTTCTACAAGAATGAGAGTAATGATGAAGTATAGTTCTATCCCTACTTCTTCATGTGAAGCTTATACGTATGGACAAGTTGAGGATTATACTCTTAATATTGTTTCTTCCGGAAGAGGTGAGCTTAGCAATACCAAAGATTTGATCACAGGTATTAAGCTATACCCTAACCCTGCAAAAGACATATTAAATATCTCAAATACAAAATCTGAAGATTATAAAATCTTAGATATGGGTGGAAAACTAATTGACTCAGGAAAACTTCAAAGAGGTTCTGTAAATGTAAGCGGCCTGATTAAAGGAGCTTATATGATCCAGATCGGAGAAAAGGCTCAGAGATTCATTAAGAATTAATAGTCTATTAAAATTTTAAACGATGTGAAGACTGCTCTTATACAGAGCAGTCTTTTTATTTATTTATACTCAGTAAGTTGAATATTTCCTCTAATTATTATTTAAAATCGTTCTAAAGAAAATTATTTTTTTTATAATATTTTTACTAGATTTGATAAATACAAAGAAAATTAGTGGCTACATGAAAAAACAACTATTAATGATGGGAATGCTTGTCCTGTCAGGTATTTCTTTTGCGCAGACAGATCGTCTATGGACTAAGGGATCTCAAAAAAATTCTTCATCAATTTTTGAAAACATGTCAAATATTGATGGACCTAGACTTTTCCACTTGGATATCAATAGTTTGAAAAGCTTATTAGCAAGAACACCTAAAAGATTAACAGAAAAATCGGGTATCATTATTTCTTTTCCTAATTCAGTAGGAAAAATGGAAAACTTCAGGGTAACTGAAAACTCTAATTTCGATCCTGAATTAGCAGCAAAATATCCGGATATTAAATCTTATATAGGTCAAGGAATAGAAGATCAATCTTCAACGGTTTATTTTAGTGTATCTCCTCTGGGGCTATCTTCCATGGAGATATATGGGGATAAATCCGCTGTTTTTATTGAACCTTATACCAAGGACCTTTCTACCTATGTTGTTTATAAAAAGTCTGACAGAAGAGATGATTTAAATAAACTTGAATGTAAAGTACTGGAAACTGCTGAAAAAGGAGCTTCCAATACAGTTGCGGCTAAAAATGCCAATGATGCTATATTGAGAACATTCAGACTGGCGCTTTCATGTACAGGAGAATATACGACGTATTTCGGAGGAACAAAATCGCAGGCTTTGGCTGCAATGAACAATACCATGACAAGAGTAAATGCAATATTTGAAAATGATTTTGCAGCAAGAATGGTACTTATTCCTAACAATGATGCAATCATTTATACCAATGCTTCTACAGATCCATTTTCCGTTTCTTCACAAATGGATAAGTGGAATTTTGAGCTTATGAATGCACTAAACTCTACCATTGGTAATGAAAATTTTGATATAGGCCATTTATTTGGTAAAGATGGTGGTGGCGGTAATGCAGGATGCATAGGCTGTATCTGCAGCAATGATATGTCTACTTATGTATATCAAGGGATAACTTACCCTAACGATTATAAAGGTAGCGGATATACATCACCAGCCAACGGTGTCCCATCTGGAGATACTTTTGACATTGATTATGTAGCTCATGAAATGGGTCATCAATTTGGAGGAAACCATACATGGTCTTATACTTCTCAATCAAGCTTACAGCCCGTAGAACCAGGTTCAGGATCTACCATTATGGGATATGCAGGAATTACGAGTTATGATGTTCAAAAAAATTCAGATCCGTTTTTTCATGCTAGAAGTATAGAACAAATTACAAACACCATTAAGGCAAAAACCTGTTCTGTAAATACACCTACAGGAAATACCGTTCCTACAGCCAATGCAGGATTAGATTATACCATTCCTAAAAGTACACCTTTTGTACTAACCGGTACCGGAACTGATGCAGACGGGGATTCTCTTACTTATATCTGGGAACAGATGGATAAAGGAACTTCTTCCCAAACAGGAAGTAATTCTGCTGCTACGGCCACAAAAACTGCAGGTCCGACATTCAGATCATGGGTACCTACAGCTTCTCCGGTAAGATATTTCCCAAAAATGGCCTCTGTTCTGACAGGAGCAACCACTACAGCCGGAATGGAAATTAACGTAGAAGCCCTATCTTCCGTAGCAAGAGATCTTAATTTCAGATTTACAGTAAGAGATAATAAATTAGGAGGTGCAGGAAACAGCTCAGATGACACCAAAATTACAGTGAATGCTGCCGCTGGCCCTTTCACAATAACTTCACAAAACAGCGCTTCTTCTTATTCAGGAGGTAGTTCACAGACCGTAACATGGAATGTAGCAGGAACTACGGCTAACAATATCAATGCTGCTAATGTGGATATTCTTTGGTCAACTGACAACGGAGATTCATGGACTACTCTATTAGCCGGGACTCCAAATGATGGCTCGGAAGCGGTAACAATTCCTAATGCTACAACTAGTACAGGAAGAATTATGATTAAAGGAAGTAACCATATCTTCTTTGATGTGAATAATGCCAATATTGTCGTAGCAGCAAATGAATTGTCAACTTCAGAAACAACACTGGCTGGATCTACCGAGATCAAGCTTTATCCTAATCCTGTGAAAGATATCCTTACTCTTTCAAATACGAAGAATGAAGAATATAAAATCTATGACATGTCAGGAAAACTAGTAATGGAGGGTAACCTTCAGAGCGGAACCCTAAACGTAAGTAGATTGGTAAAAGGAACCTATGTGATTCAAGTTGGAAAATTTGCAAAGAGATTTATTAAAAAATAAATAACTTCCAAATCCAGATATTAAAAGACTGCTCATTATGAGCGGTCTTTTTTATGTCAACTTCATGGTTAATTTAAAATGAAAAAAAGTCATTTAAAAATAGAAATACGCGTAGTTTATTTTTAATATTTGGCTATTATAAAATAATATCACTACTATTTGAGTTTTTTAATTAAATTTACGCTCAATATTATTCTTATCATTGTACCGTTTACCCAGTTTGTATTTAAGGGAAGACTCTTTGGTTATTTTCTTGACCATTATGGTACTTTTTCTTTATTTTTTTATGAATGAGCACTGTTTTAAACATGTTACATCAAAACAATGCTTAAAATATTTTTGTACTATAAAAACATTGTCAATAATTGAGAAAGAATCTTTTTCAATATAAATTCCTTCTGCTTTTCCCCGATAATACCTGACTAAATTTTCTACATAATTTTAATTTTTATATATGAAACATTTATTTAAGTACATTTTTTTCTTTACCATTGCGTCTTTTTCCATTGCTTGTAGCTCGGATAGAGAAGACGAAATTGAGAATACACCTAACCCTGTTAAGATTGTATTCTATAAAAATGCTGATGAACTTGCAGCAACCTATGATACAAACGGTACAGTCAATCAAACCATCAGAAATCAGGCCTACGACTTATACAAACTAGGCAAATGGAAAGAACTGGAAGCTCTTTTTAAAGCTAATAATCTTAATGGCGGCTGGCCACCAGCAAACGGAGGTTTCAATATCGTTGATGAAGTTCCTATTCTGGCCGGACAAAAATATGACAGATATAGTGGAGCCATCAACTACAGCGGGAGCGGAAATCCTACTTTAGGAGGAAGCTTTACCAGCCCTATCATCAATGGATATGTGTATACTTTCACAGAAAGAGCATTAAATCAGGAAGAAAATAAATATGATTTCTATTATGAAATTGATGTTTTAAATAATGCACTACCTTTCAAGTCTCAAACTGCAGACATTATCCCTTGGTTTAATCAGAAAGGAAATGGCAAGCAAACCATGTGGAAAATTCCGATTGATATCACAACAGGATTTCAGAAAACATGGAATAAACTGGCAGAAGAAGGATATGTAAAGATCACCATCAAAAAAAGTCCAAGCGGAAAATACAATAACTTGGTAGGAACCGTTATTCAGTAATAAATTAAACTCAGATGTATTCAATATCAAAAAAAATAAACATTGGTAAAAAAACTACTATTGCAAAGAATAAATTCATAAATGATGAAACTATTCCCGCTGCAAAAACCACTTTCACCTGCTGTAGCTGTAATCAGGAAAATACCATTGAAATTTCACCATATCAATCAGGATTTCCCATTGTTCAAATCTATACAGGTGATAAAGTATTACCGAAAGCAGAACTATTGAAACATGGTATGACCACGGAAACTTCACAAAGGATGCAGCATTTTGGGGAACTTACCGTAAATGATTTACCCACCTTATATTTCGGAACCAATTGTTTATCTTGCTCATCAACATATATTTGTGTATTTAGCTATGGTGAATGGCAACCGGGATTAGAGGTCTTAAACATTTCCGGAATCTGGGAATATGAAGAAGCAGAATAATTGAATACCAATCATAAATTTTAATTCAAAAGCCACAATTTCAAAGTTGTGGCTTTTGTGTTTTTATAATATCTTATTCTTTCTCTCTCATAGGCATATTTTACGCTGTACATTTTACCATTAACAAATCGTTTTCTATCTTTGTCATAAATAAAAAATTTCATGGATAAAATTGATAGTTTGAACCAAGTAGCAGAATTCCATACTACTTTCAAAGCCCCTATTCTAGACACCCCACAAATCCCTTCCCCAGAAAGATGCAATCTTAGAGTAGAACTTCTACAGGAAGAATTAAATGAACTGAAACAAGCCATTGCAGATAACGATATCGTAGAAATTGCAGATGCATTGTCCGATTTACAGTATGTTTTGAGTGGTGCAGTGCTGGAATTTGGACTTGGCAATAAATTTGTAGAGCTATTCAACGAAGTTCAGCGTTCTAATATGTCGAAAGCATGTGATAATGAAGAGCAGGCCAATGAAACTGTTGAATTTTACAAAGAAAAGGAAGTAGAATCTTTTTATGAAAAGTCTGGAGAAAAATTTAATGTATACAGAAAGGCAGATCATAAAGTGCTAAAGAACAAATACTACTCTCCTGCTGATTTAAAATCAATTATTGAGAAATAAAATATGAAAAAATTTATTACAAATATTGTTGCCGCTTCAAGTTTATTTTTAGCTACTCAGCAGCTTAGCGCTCAAAAAGTAGTGGTTAATCGCGAGGTTGAAACTCAGAAAGACGGGAAAATGCTTTTGGGGAATCAACTAAAAGCACAATTCTTAAAAGCTCCTTATGCAGACTGGTATGTAAAGGAGCATGATGAGTATGCCCTTGATCAAAAAGCTATCAGTGAACTTAAAAAAGAAAAACTAGGTACCTATGACATCATCACGTTCATTGGAACCTGGTGTGAAGACAGTCACAGAGATTTTCCAAGATTAATGAAAATACTGGATGAAATAGGCTATCCTGATAACAAACTAACGATTATTGCTGTTAACCGTAAAAAAGAATCTCCTGCCGGAGATGAAACTCTTTATAATATACAGAAAGTTCCAACCATTATCCTTAAAAGATACGGAAAAGAGGTAGGAAGAATTGTAGAAATGCCGACCAGCGGTTATATTGAAAGAGATTTAGCTGAAATTTTGAAAAAGAACGACTCTTCTGTAATTAAAGAAATTTTTAAATAGATTTTGAGAAATAATAAAACAATCATATCATTTGTTGCAGGTGCAGGAGCTATGGTTCTTCTGTTCTTTGGTCTTAAATCCTGCCTGAATCTTGGTGAAAAAACGGAGAAGTCGGATTATTATATTCTGACCAACCAGATTTCCAAGATGAATAAAATGGTAGTGATGGAACAAAACAGTTCCAGCATGCAGAAAACCAAAATGGGATATGAAGTATTGGGTAAGGAAGTATCCAGCAATAGCATTATTACTTATACAAAGACCAATGCACAGGTATCCTATGATCTGAATAAAATGAAGATTGAAGTAGATTCCATAAATAAAAAGCTCATTATTACTGAACTTCCTGATGCAGATATTAGAATTACACCGAGCGTCGAAATTCAATCTTTGGACGACTCTTTTTTTAATAGAATTTCAGAAAAAGATATTAAAAATGTAACAGTAAAGGCCAAGGAGACTGCGATTAAATCCATTGATCAAAATCAATTGAGAAATGAGGGACGTAAGCAGCTCATAGAGAATCTTAATAATATCTTCGTTTTGGCTAAAGCCCTGAATTATACAATAGAGGATAAAACCGGAAAAGTTAGTATATTAGGTCTCTAAGACTTAATACTATGGATCCAAAAGAAAACATTAAAAACAAATCTGAAACTGAAGAGATTCGACAAGAATCAGAAAACGTCCAATCATCCCCTAAAAAAGTTGAAAAAGAGGATATTCGAAAGTCTTCCGCCAGCAAATCGGGAAAAACTGGAGGCTGATCAGAAAAAACAGATAACATAAAAAAGCTGTTAAAGCTTATTTATAATTAAAAAGACGAAAGGTTCTGTCTCATTATGAGGCAGAACCTTTCTACTAACTATCTAATTTAAGTGAACTATAAACTATACAATGGTAGATTTTCCGATTTTTACATTTTCAAAATTATAATACGACTTCTCAGAATACCTGATATGGTCTGCAATAAAGTTCCCCACTTCACTGGTAGAATAATATTGCTTCGTGTTAAGATCAATGGTGACATATTTATTTTCAATAGCATGTTCTACAGACTGTCTCAGTTTATTGGCTGCAGGCTGCAAACCAAGATGATCCAGCATCATCGCCACGCTCAAAATAGAGGCAATAGGATTAGCAATCCCCTTTCCTTTTGCCTGTGGGTAAGATCCGTGAATAGGTTCAAATAACGCATTATTCTCACCAACGGACGCAGATGGAAGCAATCCTATAGACCCTCCGATTACACTGGCTTCATCAGAAATAATATCGCCAAACATATTCTCTGTTACAATCACATCAAACTGTTTTGGATTAAGAATCAGCTGCATGGCGGCATTATCCACAAACATATAATCCAGTTGTACATCCGGATATTCTGAAGCAATTTCCTGACATATCTTTCTCCACAATCTTGATGTATCAAGAACATTAGCTTTATCAATAAGAGTAAGTTTTTTATTTCTTTTCTGAGCTTCCTGAAAAGCCATATGAGCAATAGGAAGAATATCTTCACGGCTATATTTGCATACATCATAAGCATATTCGCCTTCAGGATCCGTAAATTTTTCACCGAAATAAATTCCACTTACTAACTCTCTGAAAATCTGAATATCAGCACCCTCAATAATTTCTCGCTTAAGCGGACTTTTATCAATCAGTGAAGCATAAGTTTTTAATGGACGGATGTTTGCAAATAATCCCAGTTCTTTACGGAGTTTCAATAACCCTTGCTCAGGTCTTACTTTGGCGTCAGGATTATTATCAAATATCGGGTCTCCTATCGCCCCAAAAAGTACAGCATCTGATTCTTTACAGATTTTTAAAGTCTCTTCAGGTAAAGGATTACCAGTCTTAAAAATTGCTTCTGCACCAATTAACCCATAGTCAAAGTGAAACTTATATTGAAAAGCTTCCGCAATGACATCCAGAATTTTGATACTCTCACTAATGATTTCCGGCCCAATTCCATCTCCTGGAAGAACCGCGATTTTAAAATAATTGTTGCTCATTTGTTTTCTGTGTTTTTAGTTCAAACTCTGTAATCGCCTGTTTTTTGCTGATTAAAAAATCAATATCGTCATAGCCGTTCAAAAGGCATATTTTTTTGTATGAATCAAGTTCAAAGGTTTCAGTGGCATCTTTAAAGCTGATCGACTGTAATTCCACATCAATAGCAATTTCATTGTCAGGATTTTCATTGATTCCTTCTAAAATCTCTTTTAAAAAACCTTCGGAAACCTTTACGGGAAGAAGTCCGTTATTCAGTGCATTCCCTTTAAAGATATCTGCGAAATAACTGGAAATAATCACTTTAAAGCCATAATCCGTTAAAGACCAGGCTGCATGCTCACGACTACTTCCACAACCAAAATTATTTCCTGCCACCAGAATCTTACCCTCGAATTTAGGATTATTTAAAACGAAATCAGAATTCGGTTCTCCTGTATGAATATTAAATCTCCAATCTCTGAACAAATTTTCTCCGAAACCTTTTCTATCTATACTTTTCAGGAATCTTGCCGGAATAATCTGGTCTGTATCTATATTTTCTGCCGGCAATGGAACTGCTCGGGATTTTATAATAACTAATTTTTGCATGTACTTCTCTATCTAGTTTAAGTTTTCAAAGGCTGAAATTCTACCTTCTATTGCTGCTTTAGCTGCCGTAAGCGGGCTTGCCAAAATAGTTCTTGCTCCTTGCCCCTGTCTTCCTTCAAAGTTTCTGTTAGAAGTAGACACACAATATTCTCCTTCAGGAATTTTATCATCATTCATAGCCAGACAAGCAGAACAACCAGGCTGACGGATCTGGAATCCGGCTTCATTAAAGATTTTATCCAATCCTTCTTCATAAATTTGCTTTACAACCTGCTGTGAACCGGGAACAATCAATGCTTTTACCGCCTCTGATTTACTTTTCCCTTTAATATATTGAGCTGCAGAACGGAAATCTTCTATCCTGGCATTGGTACAGCTTCCTATGAATACATAATTTACTTTGATACTGGAAAGAGCCTGCCCTGCTTTCAGCCCCATATATTGTAAAGCTTTTGCTTCAGATTCACTTTGTGGTGCAGGAATAGTCTCGCGGATTGAAATTCCCATCCCCGGATTTGTTCCATAGGTAATCATTGGATAAATTCCTGAAGCATCAAAGGAAAGTTCTTTATCAAAAACGGCTCCTTCATCTGTTTTCAAGGTATTCCAATAGGCTACTTTTTCATCCCAACCCTCTCCTTTTGGAGCAAACTCTCGTCCTTGTACATATTCAAAAGTCGTTTCATCAGGGGCAATCATTCCCCCTCTGGCTCCCATTTCAATACTCATGTTACAGACAGTCATTCTTCCTTCCATAGACATTTCCTCGAATACGTTTCCTGCATACTCACAGAAATATCCCGTTCCGCCGTCTGTTCCTATTTTAGAAATAATGTAAAGAATAACGTCCTTAGGCTGAACATTTTCATTAAGCTTACCATTCACAGTAATTCTCATGGATTTTGGTTTGTTAAGCAATAAGCATTGGCTGGCAAAAACCTGTGCAACCTGACTGGTTCCGATTCCAAATGCAATAGCTCCAAATGCTCCATGTGTAGAAGTATGGCTATCACCACAAACAATGCTCATACCAGGTTGTGTAATACCAAGCTCAGGCGCAATAATGTGAACAATCCCTTGATATTGATGGCCTAGCCCGAATAATTCAATATTGTTTTTCTGGCAATTTTCCGTCAGTTGCTGAACCTGATTTCTTGATAACTCATCCCGAATAGGCTCCTCTTGATGAAGTGTTGGCACATTATGATCAGCAGTGGCTACAATCTGCTCTGGTCGGAATATTTTCAGGTCTCTGGATTCAAGCTCTGCAAAGGCTTGTGGACTTGTTACTTCATGAATCAGATGTTTGTCTATATAAATAATTTGCGGTCCGTCAGGTACCGTGTCCACCACATGAGCATCCCAAACCTTATCAAAAAGTGTCTTTTTATCGTTGTTCATTTTTTACTTTATCTTGAATTAAATCAAACCTATACTATTTTTCTGCTGCAGATTTCCATGATCAAGGCTAGATCTTCATTGTCTATTTCTTTCTTAAGGTCTGCAATCTTTAAGAACTCCTGATACAGATAATCAAGCTCATTTTTCGTTACATCATAACCAATATGTTTAAAGCGATACGCCAATGCTGAACGCCCGCTTCTTGCTGTAAGAATAATGGTAGAAGCATTTACACCTACTTCTGCAGGATCAATGATCTCATAGGTTTCTCTGTTTTTGATTACCCCATCCTGATGAATCCCAGAGCTGTGTGCAAATGCATTAGCTCCCACAATTGCTTTATTGGGTTGTACAGACATTCCCATCAGATCAGAAACCATTGTACTCATTTCATTCAGCATTCTTGGATTGATATTAGTGTGCAGATTTAAATCTTTATGCTGTTTCAGAATCATCACAACCTCTTCTAAAGCTGTATTTCCTGCTCTTTCTCCCAATCCGTTGATAGTACATTCTATCTGCCTGGCTCCATTGATGGCCCCTGCAATAGAATTTGCTGTTGCCAAACCCAGATCATTATGACAGTGACATGATAAAACAGCTTTTTCAATTCCCTTTACATTTTCTCTCAGGTATTTGATTTTCTGACCATATTCCTCTGGAAGACAATATCCTGTAGTATCAGGAATATTTAGAACAGTAGCTCCTGCTTTTATTACTGCTTCACATACCTGAGCCAGATAAGCATTATCCGTTCTTCCAGCATCTTCAGCATAAAACTCTACATCTTCTACATAACCCTTGGCATATCGTACTGCTTCAGCAGCACGTTCAATAATATTTTCTCTTGTGGAATTGAATTTATACTTGATATGAGAATCAGAAGTTCCGATTCCGGTATGTATTCTTGGTTTCTTTGCAAATTTTAAAGCTTCAGCAGCTGTATCAATATCTTTTTTATTAGCTCTTGTCAGTCCGCATACCTTTGCATTTCTTACCAGTTTTGAAATTTCAGAAACAGATTCAAAATCTCCCGGACTTGAAATCGGAAATCCTGCTTCAATGATATCAACTCCTAGTTCATCCAGCCTTTCAGCAATAATCAGTTTTTGTTCCGTATTCAGTTTACATCCTGGAACCTGTTCCCCATCTCGCAGTGTGGTATCAAAAATTTCAATTTTTTCGGAATTCATAAATGAAGTTTTTTACTTAATTTTGGTTCAAAACTACAGCTTGCAATATTTTAAAATTTTTATTTTCCCTAAAAATTACAATATTCAATAGTTGAAGAGATAGTTTTATCTAATTGATAATTAATTATTTAAATTCCAAAAATTTACAATGGCAGAATTGCAGAAAGATTTTTTGTTTGTATTGGTAAAGTCATTGACCACCTCTGAGAAACGACAGTTTAAGTTGTATGTTAACCGTCTCGGTATTAACGTAGATGCCAAATTTCTACTCCTTTTTTCTGAAATGGACAAGATGAAAGAGTATGATGAAGCTATCATCATTGAGAAAAAAATATCTACAAAGCAGCAGCTTTCCAATTTAAAGGCACATCTTTATAAGCAAATTCTGGTAAGTCTCCGCATGAATCCGAGTCATCAGAATTATAGGATTCAACTTCGGGAACAGCTTGATTTTGCAAATATTCTGTATCAAAAAGGACTTTATAAGCAAGCTTTAAAAATTCTTGACAAAACGAAGCAGACAGCACTGGAACTTGATGAAAAAAGTATTGCCTCTGAAATCATTGATCTTGAAAAAGTAATTGAATCTCAATTTATTACAAGAAGTATTGAGGGGCGAGCTGAAGAGCTAATCAGACAATCTCAGGAGCTTAGTAAACAGAATCGATATACCACAAAACTTTCTAATCTTTCTCTGAAGTTATACAGTGAAATGCTAACTCATGGCTATGTAAAAAACGGTGTAGACAGGGAAGAAGTTCTGGAGGTTTTTAATGCTCAGATTAAAAATATCAGATTTGACAGATTGAATTTCACTGAAAAACTTTGGTATTTTAAGGCACATGTTTGGAAAAATCAGCTTCTGCAAGATTATAAATATACTCTGAAATACGCTTATCAATGGGTAGATTTATTTCATAAAAATCCTGAAATGATCCATAGCCATCCTGTTTGGTATATAAAAGGCAATACTTACCTACTGAAAATTCTTTTCCTGTATGGAAATATCGATATTCTAGAGGAGAATTTTGAAGATTTTAATACCATGGTTAATGCCGAAAACTTTTCCCAAAATGAAAACCTTCAATCCCTTATTTTTCTAACGCGCTACAACACATTGATGAATATTCATTTTGTAAAAGGTGAATTTTTCACAGGGACAAAGCTTATTCCGGAGATTGAATTGAAAATGGAAAAGCTTCGGGAGAGAATTGATGAACACCATTTTATGATCCTTTACCTTAAAATGGCTGCCATGTTTTTTGGAAGTAAAATGTATAAGAAAGCTATTGAATATTCCATGCGTGTCATTGAATCGAAAGGTAATGTACAGGAAGATCTGCTATTCCATACCCGAATATTGATTTTAATGTCTAAATATGAGTCAGGAAATGATGAAGATTATGATGAATTTATCACTTCCACGCTTAAGTTTGCTAAAAAAATGAAAAAGCCGGAGGAGTTTCATTTTGAAAGTATTCAGTTTTTTAAGAATCTTAATAATCAAGTATTGGATCAAAGACAAAAAGCATTTGAAAGTTTTGATAAAAAACTGGAAGAATTCTCTAACAATGAATATTACAGACGTTCATTATTTTATATTGATATTCATGGATGGATCAGATCTAAAGTACAGAATGTGGATGTAATTGAAATTATTAAGCAGAAAGTAAAGTACAAAAGAAAACATTAAATAAAATATCGTAAAATACTATATCAAAATATATTAGAATATTTTATTTAATGTATAATTAAACCTAAAAAAAATGAATAATTTATTTTGATAATACTCCCTCACAGATTTAGCTGACATCGCAGGCATACAAAAAAACTGCTTAATTTGCTAAATCTGTGAGCGAATAAATGATCTTAAATATTCTAGTACAATATTTTATTTATAGATATTTTTTATAAAATCCAAAGCATTTTTGTGGCTGATCTTTTCTACCAATTCAGAAGAAAATCTCTTTTCAATTTCACTATTGATTGCCGGATATACTGAAGCATTGGAATGTTCTTCAAAGAAAAACGGATGGCGCGAGGTGTCCGGGTGATCTTTCCAGTAGAAATAATCTGCTCCGTAGGCAATACAGTCTTCTCCACCCAAATCAAGGCCGTATTGGATATGCTCATACAGTCTTTCGGAGTTTTCAAGATCAATATAATCTTTGATAAAGTTGAGACCAATCAATCCTTTTCTTTTAATCACTTCTTTAGCTAATTCATCCGGCAGATTTCTGTTGTTCTTATAGATTGTTCTGTAATTGGAATGGCTTGCCAGAATTGGTATTGAGTAATTTTTTTGATCAATATAAGTGAAAATATCATAGGCTAACTGATCACTGGTATGAGCAAGATCAATAGCAATCTTTTTATCAGCAATATAATCTATTAATATCTTTCCATCCTCTTTCAAGCCTGCTTTAGCATTGTTTCCGCCTCCAAAACGATTTTCCAAATGATGGGTAATTCCTATATAAAGAACTTTTTGGGTGTTCTGGATAATGGTTTCCAGCTTTTTAAAACCAGATTCCAGACTTTCAGTTTCATCACAAAAAGAAGAAGCATTTTCAATGGAAGCAATAACTCCTACCCGATTTTTATTTTCTGGATTTTTATAATTCTCATGATCAAAGAGAAAAAAGTTTTCATTTTTGATCAAATTTGAAAATAATTTGCTTTGCTCTAATCCATAAACAGTACTATCTATGCCTGTTCCAGAATAGATAGCCATCACCTGAAGCTTTACATTTCCCTCTTTTAAATAAGGTAATGAACAGCCTATTTCTTTATCATCAATGGTTGAATTTGCTCTTAGTAAATGGTATAGTAGATCGCAGTGTAAGTCAATGTTTATTGTATTCATAGTTAGATGCAATTTATGGTTTTTCTTTCTTGTCGCTTGTCAACGCATTATTGATAAATTCAATACTGCTATTTTCAAAAACCTCTAACAACTGAGGAACAAAATCCCCAAATGTTTTATACTTTTTTCTATTGGAATTATATTCTTTCAATTTCTCTTCTAACTGTGGAATAAAAATGAAGTTATTTCTTAAATGATACTCCTCCAGTCTCTTGGCTCTTTCAAAATCTTTTTGAATTCTTGCCGTTTGAATTTCCCCCAATCTTACCAAATGCTCAGCAACACACGTTTGATAATCGCCATAGCCACCTGTTTTGATCATTGTTTCCTTTAATTTTGAAGTTTCAAACAAGTTCTTGAATTTTTCGAGGCTACTCTTATGTTTGTATACTTCTTTATTAACAAATGAATGCCCGAACTCATGAATGCTTAGAAATCTTGCCTGAAACTGGTTATCATACCCAAATTGTCCTTCTTTCTGAACTTTCATAAACGGGCTTGCAATCTCATAAATATCCTTAAGTCCCGATTTTAAAACTACGTCTGTACCAATTCCTCTCCCTTCGTTATCCTCAATAGGCCACATCATCATGGGTGAAATAAGAATGGTATACGCATTAAAACTTTCACCATAAAATTGTTCCATTGCCTTGGTAAAACCAGACGGAATCTGCTTGCTGTACTCTTTTATTCCACCACTGTAAAAGCTTTTATTTTCTGTAAAAAACTGTTCAATGTTCTCCTGAATATAAAATTTTGAAAGTTCTGAGAGATAATTTTTAATTAATTGAGTAATTTCTTCGTTCTGTTCCTTTGTCAGATTGTTGCTGCTATATTCATAATTATTGAGCCATTCTGTGGAAGGAAATTCTTTATGGTATAGTAAGGATTTCATCAGAATATCGTTTCCTGAACCATATTTTTCCAGCAAAACATCATTGATTTTAGCTGTAGAAATAGCAATATCTGAGTTTTTCAATCTCTTATACTTCGATAACGCACTCTTTACAATAGGCTGGTATTCAGAACATTCTTTTATTTTATAGAGTTCGAAATCTTTATTATTTTTTCGGTGTTCTGCTGAAAGGATTTCTGCCAGAAAATAAGTTTCAATATTTTTATTGTAATTAACAGAAAACTTGGATGTATTTTGTTGTGAAAAACTAAATACAGAACTCAGCGAGACAAAAACAACCAGTATCTTTTTCATTTTTAATATTAATTATCATTCTAAATATATGCTAATATAGTATTTTATCTAAAAAATGCGTATTTTTGCCTCTTAAAATTTCTTAGTAAACAATGATAAAAATTACACTTCCAGACAGTAGTGTCAAAGAATTCGAAGGAGCAGTTACTCCTCTAGATGTGGCAAAATCGATAAGCGAGGGATTGGCTAGAAATACCATTTCCGCAATTGTTAACGGTACACAAGTAGAGACGACCACGCCTATAACCACGGATTCAACGGTACAACTTTTGACCTGGAATGATGATCTTGGAAAGAAAGCTTTCTGGCATTCTTCTGCCCACCTTTTGGCGCAGGCTATCCTTGAGTTTTATCCTAATGCTAAGTTGACCATTGGTCCGGCAATTGAAAGCGGATTCTACTATGATGTAGACTTCGGGGATGAAAGCTTATCTGAAAAAGATTTTGAGAAGATTGAAAAGAAGCTCCTTGAAAATGCAAAGAAAGGTTCTACTTTCTCTTTGTATCCGGTTTCTAAAGAAGATGCTTTAAAAACATATGCAGACAATCCTTACAAAGTAGAATTGATCACTAATCTTAATGATGGAGAAATCACTTTTGTAACCCATGATAACTTTACAGACCTATGCCGTGGAGGACATATTCCTAACACGGGAATTGTAAAAGCAGTTAAGATCTTAAATGCAGCAGGAGCATATTGGAGAGGAAATGAAAAGAACCCTCAGCTTACAAGAGTATATGGTATTTCTTTCCCTAAGCAGAAAGACCTTACTGAATATCTTGAAAGATTGGAAGAAGCAAAAAGAAGAGATCATAGAAAATTAGGTAAAGAACTTGGAATATTCGCATTCTCTGAAAAAGTAGGTGCAGGACTACCACTTTGGTTACCAAAAGGTACTGCTTTAAGAAGAAAATTAGAGAATTTCCTTTCGGATGCTCAGAAAAAAGGAGGTTATGAATTCGTAATGTCACCACATATCGGGGCAAAAGAATTGTATGTAACTTCCGGACACTGGGATAAATATGGAGCAGACAGCTTCCAGCCCATCAAAACTCCAAATGAAGGAGAAGAATTTTTGTTGAAGCCAATGAACTGTCCGCACCACTGTGAGATCTACAAGACTTCACAATGGAGCTACAGAGATTTACCAAAAAGATATGCAGAATTCGGTACTGTTTACAGATATGAGCAAAGTGGAGAGCTTCACGGATTAACAAGAGTTCGTGGATTTACTCAGGATGATGCTCACCTTTTCTGTACTCCGGATCAGCTTTCTGAAGAATTTGAAAAAGTTATCGACTTAACGCTATATGTTTTCAAATCTTTAGGTTTTGAAGATTTTGTTACTCAGGTGTCATTAAGAGATCCTGAAAACAGAGAAAAGTATATCGGATCTGATGAAAACTGGGAAAAAGCTGAGAGTGCAATTATCAATGCAGCTCAGAAGAAAGGTTTAAAAACAGTTGTTGAATACGGAGAAGCAGCATTCTATGGTCCTAAACTTGACTTCATGGTGAAAGATGCATTAGGAAGAAAATGGCAATTAGGAACTATTCAGGTGGATTATAACCTACCGGAAAGATTTGATCTTCACTATATCGGAAATGATAACGAAAAGCACAGACCAGTGATGATCCACAGAGCGCCATTTGGTTCTATGGAGCGTTTTATTGCTATCTTGCTTGAAAATACTGCCGGAGATTTCCCACTGTGGTTAAGCCCTGATCAGTTTATTATTCTACCTATCAGTGAAAAATATGTAGATTATTCAAAAAAAGTTTCACAATTTTTGGAAAATCACGATATTAGCGGTCAGATTGATGATAGAAACGAGAAGACAGGTAAGAAGATCCGTGATGCTGAATTGAATAAAATTCCTTTCATGCTTGTAGTAGGAGAAAATGAAGAAAATGAAGGCACGATTTCTGTAAGAAGACGTGGTGAAGGAGATCTTGGAGTAATGAAACTTGAAGATTTCGTAACTTACTTCAAAAAGGAAGCAGCGATTTAATTATTAAAGATTAAAAAACAAAATTACCTAAAGTAAAATAGTCTTTTAATCATTTGATTTTTAAATATTTAAATAGAAAATTAACCAATAAAATTATAATACAATAGCACAAAGATTTAACAACAGGGGCCCACAAAGACGTCCTGTACAGGAGGACTTACACTTGATCAACGATAAAATTCGTGTGAGAGAGCTTCGTTTGGTGGGCGATAACGTAGAGCCAGGAATTTATCCAATTGACAAAGCAAGACAGATTGCTGCGGAACAAGAATTGGACTTAGTAGTAATTTCTGATAAAGCAGAACCTTTTATTGCTAGAATATTAGAATATAAAAAATTCTTATATGAGCAAAAGAAAAAACAAAAGGAACTTAAAGCAAAGCAAGTAAAAGTGGTAGTAAAGGAGATCCGTTTCGGGCCTCAGACTGACGACCATGATTATGAATTTAAGAAAAAGCATGCTGAAAAATTCCTTGAAGAAGGTTCTAAATTAAAGACCTACGTATTTTTTAAAGGACGTTCGATTATCTTTAAGGATCAGGGAGAAATTTTGCTTTTAAAACTAGCTCAAGAACTAGAGCATGTTGGGAAAGTAGATCAGCTTCCTAAGCTTGAAGGAAAAAGGATGATTATGATGATGAGTCCTAAAAAACCAGCAAAATAATTAAGTCATTATTTTAAATATAAAACCTCAAAGTAATTTGAGGTTTTTTTTATTCAATATTACCTTACATCAATTCATATAAAAAGGTTTAGTCATACATTTGTTATAATAATCAAATCAATTTATTAATAATTAAAAAAAGAAACAATGAGTACACTTACCTTAAAAGACGGAACAGAGATTTATTATAAAGATTGGGGAAAAGGACAAACTATATTTTTTCACCACGGATGGCCGCTATCCAGTGATGACTGGGATGCGCAGCTGTTTTTCTTTCTGGAGCAAGGTTACAGAGTTATCGCTCACGATAGAAGAGGACATGGAAGATCAGAACAGACGCCTTACGGGCATAATATGGACACTTACGCATCTGATGTTGCCGAAATTGTAGAAGCCCTAGATTTAAAGGATGTAATCCATGTTGGACACTCTACAGGTGGTGGTGAAGTGATCCGATATGTAGCCAAACACGGCAATGGAAAAGTTGCAAAAGCTGTTTTAGTGAGTGCAGTAACTCCTATCATGGTTCAAAATGAAAATAATCCAAATGGAGTTCCTATTTCTGTTTTTGATGACATCCGAAATAATACAGCTCAACACAGGTCGCAATTCTTTATTGACATCACATTCCCTTTTTATGGATATAACAGGGAAGGAGCCAATATTTCTGAGGGCATCCAAAGAAATTGGTGGCGACAAGGTATGAATGGTTCTATTAAAGCTCATTATGATTGTGTAAAAGCTTTTTCTGAAACAGATTTCACAGAAGACCTTAAGAGTGTGGATATTCCAGTCCTGGTAATGCATGGTGAGGATGATCAAATTGTTCCATTTGAAACAACAGGTAAAGTAGCTGCTACCCTGCTTAAGAATGGAAAACTTATTTCTTATCCCGGTTTCCCACATGGAATGCCGACTACTGAAGCGGAAACGATCAATAAAGATCTTTTAGCATTCTTCAAATCATAATCTTTAAATTATATACTATTTCAAAGCCACATTTTATAGGATGTGGCTTTTGTACTTAAACTAAGCTATTAATGACGTTGTTTTTAATCCAGAGATATTAAAAATTGCTTAAGATATTCATTATGAATAGATTACAATGTTATAATAAAAATTATTCGGAGAGTAATAATGAAAGGAAAGCACTAATAAAACCGATAAGCTTTAATGAGTATTCTTAAAATAATCAAAAACAATAGCGGCTTGTTTACAGAGGTGGGATTTTATACAGATATGATAAAATCGAAGATTATGGAAGTTCGAATTGATTTTTTTTGTATCTTTGCACACTATTATTCCTAATGTCCTTAGGGGTAACCAAAACAGATATTGATAACAAAAACAATAAAAAAGCAAAACAATGCCAAAATTAAAAACGAAATCAGGTGCTAAAAAGCGTTTTGCTCTTACTGGTTCTGGTAAGATCAAAAGAAAAAATGCTTACAAAAGCCACATCTTAACTAAGAAAGAAACTAAGCAGAAGAGAAATCTTACTACTACTTCTTACGTAGCTAAAGTGGACGAAAAAAGCGTTCAACGTCAATTAGCAATTAAGTAGTTTTTATAAATCTATATTCGGTTTATAAGAATTCAAAACAAATTCAACAATTTAACCCTGAAACGGTGCTAATAAAGAGTAACAACAGTTACCGCCCTTTTCAAAAAAAACAATTTAAATTATGCCAAGATCAGTAAATGCCGTAGCTTCAAGAGCTCGCAGAAAGAAAATTTTTAAGCAAGCTAAAGGTTTTTTCGGTAGAAGAAAGAACGTTTGGACTGTAGCTAAAAACGCGGTAGAAAAAGCAATGCAATATGCTTACCGTGGTAGAAAAGAGAAGAAAAGAAACTTCAGAGCACTTTGGATCACTCGTATCAACGCGGGAGCTAGAGAGCACGGAATGTCTTACTCTCAATTTATGGGAGCTCTTAAAAAGAACAACATCGAACTTAACAGAAAAGTTTTAGCAGATTTAGCAATGAATCACCCTGAAGCTTTCCAAGCTGTTGTAGATCAAGTAAAATAATGTAGAATAGTATTTGTTATCAATATAGGTCCCGGGTTTTGCCCGGGATTTTTTATTTCCCTAATTCATCAACACCAGCTAAGTGATACTTAACCGTAAAAGTATCATTCAAAAAGCCAATAAGATGTAAAAAATTAATTGATACTCCTAAATGAAAAGATTTTAAATTAAAATAATGATAAACAACATAATAACTTATATTATTATTAATAAAACAACTAAATACACTCTATCTCTTTAAATTATTGATTTTATTTTATAATTAATTGCTATATTAGCAATTCAGAAATATAATCAATAATGACGAAAATCGCTGCTTTCTTACTAACCTCAATGATAGCACAAAGCATTAGTGCACAGACTTTTATTCAAGCTTATAAAGACAGGGCTGATGCTGTTTCTCAAACGGATATTATCACCAATCTGCAGCAATTTGCTGGTTTTGGAGTAAAAACAACCGGTTCTCAGGAAAACGCTAACGCTTTGAATTGGCTAAAAAACAAATATCTTTCCTATGGGTATACTGCTGATCAAATTGCAGAGGATCCATTTAGTTTTTCAGGAATTAGTTCGAAGAACCTTATTATTACTAAAACAGGTACGGTATATCCTAACAAGTACGTGATTATTTGCGGGCATTTTGACACCATAAACGGCCCTGGAGTCAATGACAATGGTAGTGGCACTACTATAATGCTAGAAGCAGCAAGAATCCTCCGAACGATTCCTACTGAATATTCCATTAAGTTTATCCATTTTTCAGGAGAAGAGCAAAGTTTAAAAGGCAGTTATCACTATGCCAACACAGTTGCGTATCAGGGAAACTCCCGTGTTATGGATATTAAATTGGTCTTCAACCTTGATCAGGTAGGCGGAAAAATGAGCAATAGCGCCAATAATACAATTGTTTACTGTGATGAAGATCAGGGAGGACTCCAAAGTAACAATGCTGCATCTGTTGCTGTCACTCAGCAATTAAGAAATTGTACAGCTTTATATTCACCACTTCAGACAGAAGTTGATCCTGCAGCGGACACAGATTATATTCCTTTTGAACAAAAAGGTGAAGTTATCACAGGTTTTTTTGAAAGAATAAGAAGTAATCTTCCTCATACTGCTAATGATACTTTTGCCAATACAGATCCGGTATACATTTATAATATCGGAAAAGCTTCTGTGGGAGCATTACAGCATTTTGCAGTTGCTACAGGTACATTAGGTACCCATGAAGTAATTTCAAAAAATTCATTGGAAGGGATAAACATCTACCCTAACCCTGCAAAGAACCTCATAAATATTGAATTTCCTGACTCTAAAATAAAAAACTTTAGTTTTGAGATTACGGATTTCCAAGGACGCTCTTTGTTTAAGACCTCAAATGAAACAAAAATTGATGTTTCAAGTCTTGAAAATGGTGCTTATGTAGGTGTTTTAAAGGCTGGAGATCAGACTGTGGTGAGAAAAGTTCTTGTAGCTAAATAAGTTTATTATTAATAATTAGAAAAATATAAGCCTTTGAAGTAATTCAAGGGCTTTTTTATTATTATAGAGAATAATTATAAATCAATACTTTATCCATTTCTCAATCACCTCTATTTCTATTTTAGTATTAAAAATTTATGTTATCCATAAAATATTAAACACTTTATTGTGATTTAATTACTACATTCGCAATACCAAACTAAAATAAATAATATGAAAAAATTTACTACATTATTATGTACCTCATTAATGATTCAGGGCATGGTAGCACAATCTTTTATCCAGACTTATAAAGACAGGGCTGATATGGTAACCCAGGCCAACATTACTGCCAATCTTCAGGATTTCGGTAGTTTTGGTATTAAAAAAACCGGAACAGTTGCCAATACGAATGCTTTAAACTGGATTAAAAACAAATATACCTCTTACGGATATACTGCCAGTCAAATTGAAGAGAGTCCTTTTACCTACGGATCTGCCACTTCCAAAAATCTTATCATTACAAAAACAGGAACACTTTACCCAAACAAATATGTGATTATTTGCGGACATTTTGATACGATTAATGGCCCTGGAGTGAATGATAATGGAAGTGGAACTTCTATTATTTTAGAGGCAGCCAGAATCTTGAAAAATGTACCTACAGAATATTCCATCAAATTTATCCACTTTTCTGGTGAGGAACAAGGATTGATAGGAAGCAGTCATTACGTAAATAATGTTGTATATCAGGGAGGCGTACGTAAATTGGATATTAAAATGGTCTTTAATCTTGATCAGGTTGGAGGTGTAAAAGGCAATAACAATAATACGGTGTATTGTGATGAAGACATGGGAGGACTTTCCAGCAACAATGCGGCTTCTGCTTCTGTAACACAACAGCTTAGAAACTGTACTGCACTTTACTCTACTCTACTCACTGAAGTAGATCCTGCTGAGGATACAGATTATATTCCTTTTGAACAGAAAGGTGAAGTTATCACCGGATTTTTTGAAAGAATAAGAAGCAACTACCCTCACACTTCAAAGGATACTTTTGCCAATGTCGACCCAGTATATGTGTATAAAATTGGAAAGGCTACTGTAGGAGCTTTACAACATTTTGCGTCTGCATCTGTTACCTTGACAGCAAATAAAACAGCATCTACCAATACACTGGAATCAGTAAAATTTTACCCCAACCCAGCAAATAATCTTCTCAATATTGAGCTATCCGATCTTAAGGCCAAAAATTTCAGCTTTGAAATTACCAACTTAACTGGGAGGTCTTTGCTTAAGGTAGATAATGAAACAAAAATTAATGTTTCCACATTAGAAAATGGTGTATATCTTGGAATTTTAAAGGCAGATGGACAAAGTATTGTAAGGAATATTCTGATTGAAAGATAAAACAATCATTTTTAAATATTTAATAAAAAAGAGTGGGATTATGTCCTGCTCTTTTTTTGTAGTTTTACAATTTAATTTATCTACTATACAGAAACAAAATCAGAATAGGAAAAATCCTACTCTGATTTAAATCTATTTGAATTATAAAACTAGTCACCTAGTTATTTATGTCACACGTTGCAATCGTGCGAGCCCCCTTATTAATACAAAGCAAGAACTTTTTTAAGATACTCCTCAACAATACTTTTATTATCTGCAAATGTATAGGGTATATTTGATTTATTTAATGGGTCGTAGAGTGCAATGTCAGAAGACCTGATCATAAACAAATACATCGGCTTTTTAGCTATTAATTTTTGTTTTAAAAATAAGGACATCATTTGTGTATTCTTATCAATATATAATGAATCTACGTGTAGTGAATCTTGATCTATATTATATTCATTTCGTATTTCATAATTATAGCGGATCGAGTAATTGCCTATGCGAGTAGGATTAATATAATTAATTCTTTTAAACCAATTTAAAAACATCTGGTCGTTTTCTCCAGTAATATAGGTTATTTGTATAGTGTCGTTTTTTACTGAGGTCAACTTTAAACCACTATAAGGAGTAATGGTAGCCTGTTGTTTAAAATTTCCTTCTGTATCAAAAAGTTGTATTGTAGGTGCTCCTTCATCAGTAGTATATCTAACACGCACTATATCTGTTTTGCCTGCACCTATTTGATAAGAAAAACCGGTGCCTTCCAATTTATCAAAATTGGAATTTCCACATCCTATAAGTGATAGCAATAATGGTAAAAGCAAATAGATACTTTTTATTTTTTGTCCCCCCATATTATTTTGCTTTTTTTGATCATTCCTTGAGCTGTTGTTACATTTTCATACCCTAAACGCTGAAATAGATTGGAGTTAAAATGTTCTCCATAAGCAGGAAAATCTTCTTTTTGGGCTTCATTTTTCCAGTGTGAATTGTTAAATATAAACCCCATTTTACTATTCCTCGATATGTTAAACCCTCCTGCATTCAGCATGAAATCCATTTTATTTTGTCCTGTTATTGCAGCTGCCCTACCTGCCGCAAAATTTCCAACATCTCTGGCTGAAATGTATATCCCCTCTGCTATTTGTGAACCAGCGTACAACCCACCTCCATTTTGTGTTTTATAATCAAATTTATCGCCGCCGCCATTCCAGGCATAATTCATCCTTGCTACAAATCCTCCATTGGCCTCAGTATCTTTAGAGACTGCATCACTAAAATTATTAAGCCAGTCTCTTGCCTGGTAAGAACCAAAATTTATTTTACCTGCTGGTGTTTTATCTCCATCAAACTGAGTAAATGAATTCCAAACAAGTGTTCTTCCCATTCTCTCACCACCTCCCGAGGTATTATCTTTCGAATATTTTTGATTAAGCTCCTGTTGGGTTTCTTTAGTATTACCGTTATGACGATAAATCCCTAAATCTCCGTCTTCTATAACTTTCACTACATTTCCAAATTTATCTGTATGAGTGCTTTCTGTACCTCGACCATCAGGATCAATAAAAAGGATTGGATTGTTCATAGCATAGTTGTAAGGTGACCATCTACGATATTGTTCCGCTAGTGGGTCAACAACACCCTATCTACCAAGGTCAGCCATATACATCCTTGCACCATAATCATACATACCCGTCTCTTGCAGCTCCTTACCGTTATACTTATAGTTCTTGTAAGAACCCTTAAAACGAATTCCCGTTTTCAAATGATTCATCCCAAAAGGATAGTAATCATTGGTATCTGTTATCTCAAGAGCTCCTACGCTGTTTCTACCAAAACTTACCCTTGCATTTCCAAGGTGATCCTTATACTGGTAAATATACTGATCTTTTTTATAATCATAATACCCTCAGCAGTAGGAAAAAATACAAAACCCTTGTCTTTAAGCTCATGATTTTTAAAATGATAAATAAAATAATTACTAGCAAAAATTTAAAGATTTTTTTGCTAAAAACGCAGTAGCATTATAAAATAAAAAACCATCGCAATTGCGATGGTCTTGTTTCTGCCACACGATACAATCGTACGAAAGCCAGGTACTTCCTGTCATGAGCTCAGCAGAGATTATAAAGGTGGGGGTTGAGGAAGCTTCTCCTGTAACAACTCTTTTGAAAATTCATATTTCGGTATCTCTTTATAATTTCTCAATTTAGATAAATTTATTATTTCAAATAATACTTTATTTTGTACGTCTGTTAAATCACTTTCAATAAACCTTGATTTATATACTTTTGACGAAACCTTGTAAAACAATTGGTAATATTTTGCATCGCTGGCTTTAATATAAGTGGGGTCTATTTTTGTTTCAAAATTATCAACAATATCCTTTTTAAATTTTTCAAAATTAACAGATTCAATATTTTTATAATATATGTATCTTTCAGTTTTTCTTCCGTCAATAATTATCTCTCTACACAAATATAAGTCATTGTTAGATGTAACTTTTATTCCTATTCTAGGCTCTGATGGATTCGTACTACGTCCTTCAGTTATTTCAATAAATTCTATTTCTTTTTTACCACATCCTGACAACATTAAGCAAATGAGTAAAAAAGTCCAACTACTTTTTAGCATTATATTCTTCTTTTCCATCTCTATTTACTTTTACCAATGATCCATCAAAATTCCAAACCTGCGTCTTTATTTGAGTATTTCCAAGTTTAAGTTTTAATTGTTCATTAGCTTGTTTTAAAACATTATAAACTTTATTAACATTCGTGCTTTCTGGGTTCTTAATATATTCTTTAGAAATATAGTAATGATCTGCATTTTGTGACCCTAGAACATTATCATATTGTCTATATTCCTTAGGTAAAGTTGAGTTATTTGAATATCCATCATCTAAAAAGTCTTCTGCATCATCTTCTGCATGGAAAAAAGATTCATGCGCAATATGTCCCACCGTATTAAACATATTACTTCCCGATGTACCATGTGGTTTTCTAGATAAACTAACAACAATATTCCTTTCTCCTCTTCTGTCTGTTGTTCTTTGCATTAAAGTATGACTTCCTGTTTCTTCATTATTTCTAACATTATATACTAAATTAACACCCTCTTTATGATATTCACCATCATTTTTGGCCTCAAATACAGTTTTCCCACCGTAAGATATTTTCTGTCCTTTTTCCATGAATTTACTTAGAAATGCTTGACCATCTTTCGTTTTAGCAAATAAAACAAAAGCTTTATACTGCTCTTCATTTCCTTTTTTTAACAAGTATCCTAATTCAAGATACATACCTGTGGGATCTATATATTTAAGAGGATTATTATTAACATAAACATAGGTTGACCATCCTGGATACTTCTCCGCCAGCGGATCCACAACGCCCCATCTTCCCAGATCTGCCATATACATCCTTGCACCATAGTCATACATCCCAGTCTCCTGAAGCTCTTTGCCATTGTACTTATAGCTGTGGTAACTTCCAATGTTTGAAGAAGATCCTCCAATATGGTTTAATCCAAACGGATAATAATTATTGGTATCAGTAACTTCAAGAGCACCTACGCTGTTTTTGGCAAAGCTCACCCTTGCATTACCCAAGTGATCCTTATACTGGTAAATATAACGGTTTTCCGTGAAACTGTAAAGTCCTTCCGAAGTAGGTACAAAATCTAGGTTCCACTTAGGTTTTGAAATTATTGGACCAATAGCCTTCGAGTAGGCCTGTATTTCATATGCAGATTCTGTTCTACATGTAGAACATGTGCTTCCATCTTCTAGATAGGAATACTGAAATCCATCCAGATAATCTGTCATACGGGTGGTGGGAAGCCCTCTAT